>CAVQQI010000011.1:0-1498360 GCA_963714875.1 uncultured Microthrixaceae bacterium
ACGATCGCCGGGTTGACCTTGGCGACGCCCAGGTCGGGCACGATCGCGATCTTCGCGCCGCGCAGGGACTTCAGGTGCGAGCCCAGACCGTGCTCCCAGCCCTCGATCCTGGGCAACGAGTAGGGATCTCGTGAGTCGTACCCCGCGGCCACGTCGTAGTAGCGGCAGATGTCACGGATCGAACGGCACATGACACCGGTGACGACCGTCATCGGATGGATCTGCGTGCGCGGTCCACGCGGGATGCGACCGGCGGTGCCCTTCATGCCCGGTTGGCCGTTGAACCCCGCGGGGATGCGGATCGAGCCGCCGCCGTCGCCGCCGGAGGCCAGGGTCACCAGTCCACCGGCGACCGCCGCGGCGCTGCCCCCGGAGGACCCGCCGGCGGTGCGACCTCGTTGCCACGGGTTGTGGGTGACCCCGTTGAGCTTGGACACGCTGACGTTGAGTCCGCCGAACTCCGACGCCACGGTGAGGCCGACCGGGACGACGCCGCCCAACGCCTCGGCGCGGTGGATCGAGGTGTCGGTGTAGGTCGCCGTGCGGTCGGCGAACACCAGCGATGCCTCGGTGTCGGGCCAGCCGGCGTAGTGGCTCAGCTCCTTCACCCCGAACGGCACCCCGCCGAAGGGCAGGTGCACGTCAGCGGCCAGGGCCTTCGCCTTGGCTGCGGCGGGGTCGAGGAACGTGAACGCGTTGAGCTCGCTCGCGTCGATCGCGTCGATGGTCGCGTCCAGCTCCTCGGCGGGGGACCGGTCGCCCTTGCGGAACGCGTCCACCAGCGAACACGCATCTCCCTGCCACGGTGTGTCGGTCACGGTGTCTCCCTCGGTCACGCGCCCGGTCGTCGCACCGGGCGCTGGCACGATACCGGCCCGGAACCGACGTCGGAGCCCCGGTCGTGCCTGTCGTATCGTCGCCCGGATGGACGCTGCAGAGTTCCTGGGCCTGAGGCCCACCCACAACCCGACCCGCTGGTTCCTCCCGATCACCGAGGGCATCGCCACACGTGAGCGCTTCCTGTTCGGCGGCAGCGGTCTGGGCGCGGCGGTGGCGGCCATGGAGGCCGTGTGCGAGCGACCGGTGGTGTGGGCCACCGCCCAGTACCTGTCGTTCGCGATGGTGGATTCGATCATGGACCTCGACGTCACCGTCGCGGTGGCCGGCTCCCGCACCAGCCAGGCTCGGGTCGTGGCCCATGTCGGCGACCGGGAGATCCTGACCGTGAACGCGGCACTCGGCGCCAAGGACCTGCCGATCGACGACCAGTGGCCGACGATGCCGGACGCCCCGCAGCCCGACGACTGCCTCCGCCGCAACGACGCCCTGGTCGACGGTGGGTCGATCATGAGCCGCTTCGACATGCGTCTGGCGATCGGCACCCCGTGGGACCGGATGGACGGATCCGCACCGGTACCCGATGGACGTTCGGCGCTCTGGGTGCGCATGCCCGACGTCGAGATGTCGGCCGCCGCACTGGCGATCCTCGGTGACTACGTGCCGTTCGGCATCTCGCAGTCACACGGCGCCTGGACGCCGTCGAACAGCCTGGACAACACCATCCGCGTCCAGCGCCTCGTCCCCACCGAGTGGGTGATGTGCGACGTGCGCATCGACGGCGTGCACCAGGGCTTCGGTCACGGTTCGGTGTACCTGTGGACACAGGACGGCACGTTGTTGGCCACCGCCAGCCAGTCCGCCGTGCTGCACCGACCCCGTACCTGACCGGCTCCACCTAGGGTTCGGCCATGGAGCCACCACAGGGTCGACGCTACGGAATGACCATCCCGTTCGACGGGGTCCCGCTGTCGGAGCAGCGCGACTGGATCGTCGAGCTCGCAGATCTCGGCTACACCGATGTGTGGTCCTCGGAGGCCAACGGCGCCGACGCGTTCACCCCGCTGGCACTGGCGTCTGCATGGGCGCCGTCGTTGCGCCTCGGGTCCACGATCGTCCCCGCGTACACCCGGGGTCCTGCGCTGCTCGCACAGAGCGTCGCGACCCTGGCCGATGCGGCCCCCGGGAGGGTCGCGTTCGGCATCGGCACCTCGTCGAACGTGATCGTCGAGGGCTGGAACGGCATCCCCTTCGACGAGCCGTACCGCCAGGTGCGCGACATGGTGCGGTTCCTGCGCGCGGCGATGGACGGCGAGAAGATGACCGGACAGTTCGGTCGCTCCGAGATCAAGGGCTTCCGTCTGGGCATCCGCCCGGCGCAGCAGCCGGCGATCCTGATCGCCGCACTGCGCGAGGGGATGTTGCGACTGGCCGGACGCGAGGGCGACGGCGCCATCATCAACTGGCTCTCGGCCCAGGACGTGGCGACGGTCGCGCCGATCGTCCAGCAGGCGGGCGCGGCGGCAGCAGATCCCGGCCAGCGAGAAGTTGTCGCCCGCATCTTCGTCGCCCCCACCACCGACCGTGAGACCGTGCTCGGCATGGGGCGCTTCGCGATCGCCGCCTACCTGAACGTCCCTGTCTATGCCGCGTTCCACGAGTGGCTCGGGCGGGGCGAGCAGTTGGCGGAGATGTGGCGTCTGTGGGGAGAGGGCGACCGTCAGGGTGCGCTCGCCGCGATCCCGGAGTCGTTGGTCGATGAGCTGATCGTGTCGGGCAGCCCCGAGCAGTGCAGGGAGCACATCGAGCAGTACGTCGCCAACGGGGTCACGACCCCGGCCCTCGCGCTGCTGCCGTTCGGCTACGACCAACGTCAGGCGATCCGCGATCTGGCGCCGCGCTGAGTACCGGGCCGACGCAGACCGCAGGGCAGCGGAGGGTGCGGCTTCCCTCTCCCAGGAAGCCGCACCATCGCTACGCACTCGGACCCACGGGACGGTGGGGCGACCTCGCCCCGAGATGCCCGAGTGCCGACCTTCCTCTCGCAACAGTCTCGGACCGTCGGGCCGGGGTCGTCATGAGTAGTGGCTACTCAATTCGTCGCCGGGCGGTTGAGCTCCGGTGACGACCCGCCGCTACGGTGGCGACGTGGGAGTCTCCTGGCCGCTGGTGGGGCGGCAGCGAGAGTTGGAACTGGCGACGGCGAGCTGCCGCGCGGGTGGCGTGGTGATCTGCGGGCCCTCCGGGGTCGGCAAGACCCGGCTCGCGAGCGAGGTGGTCGCATCGATGGGGTCCCGACGGACGGTCCACGTGCGGGCGACCGGCGCGTCGTCGGGTATGCCGCTCGGTGCCTTCGCCCAGGTGCTCGCCGCGTCGGGCGCGGTCACCGGCGATGCCTCCGGTCTCAGCAGCGCAGCTCGCCAGCTGATCGGCGACCTCGGGCCCGATGAGCGCCTGGTGGTCTCGGTCGATGACGTGCAGCTGCTCGATGACGCCTCTGCCACCCTGTTGCTGCACCTGGCCATGTCGGAGCAGGTGCTGCTGGTGCTGACGCTGCGCACCGGTGAACCTGCGCCCGATGCGGTGACCCTGCTCTGGCGCGACGAGTTGGTCGCACGCATCGACATGGAGCCGCTGGGTCCCGAGGAGGTGCGCGAGCTGCTCGATGTGGCCCTGCCCGGTGGGATCGACGGATTCGCCGCCTCGACGCTGATCAACGCGAGCGGGGGGAACCTGCTGTACCTGCGTGAGTTGGTCACCGGCCTGACCTCGTCGGGTGTGCTCGATGACCGTCGTGGCCACTGGGAACTCAACGGCCCGGTCACTGCCCCGGCTCCGTTGGCGGAGCTGGTCGAAACGCGATTGGCCTCGCTGAGCCGGCCTGCGCGTCGGCTGCTCGACGCCGTCGCGCTCGGTGAGCCGCTCGGTGTGAGCATGGTCGACCGTGAACGCTGGCAGATCGTCCAGGAGCTGATCGACGCCGGCATGGTCGAGCACGTCGAACAGGGTCGACGCAACCAGCTGGTTGCTGCGCACCCGCTGCACGCAGAGATCGCTCGTTCGACGATGCGGGAGCCCGATCGGCTGGAGACCCTGGGGTCGCTGGGGGACGCGATCGAGCGGGTCGGCTGTCGGCGGCGTGATGACGCGCGCCGATTGGCGTCGTGGCGTCTCGATGCGGGATGCCCGGCCGACCCCGAGGTCCTGGTCGAAGCTGCCCGCGAGGCGTCCTTCGGCGCGGACCCGGCGACGTGCGAGCGCTTCGCCCGGGCAGCCCTGGACGCGGAGGACATCACGGTGGAGCTTCGCCTTGCGGCGGCGCACCTGCTGGGTCGAGCGCTCGACGACCTGGGTCGGTTCGAAGAGGCCGAGGCGGTCATGGCGGAACACGAGCCCGGCGCCGGCCGGGGCCGTGCGCGCACGCTGCTCGCACTGAAGCGATCGGGCAACCTGTTCCGTGGCCTCGGGCGCCATGCGGACGCGTTGCTGCTGTTGGAGAACGCCGAGGCGGCGGTGCAGCAACCTGAGATGCGGCGCGAGTTGATCGCCCAACGAGCGTGGTTCGCTGTCTTCTCCGGCCAGGTCGAGACCGCCCTGGAGGTGGTCGCGCCGCTGCTCGACGGCGACGACCGGCGGTCCTTCGCCGAGGCGGCGCTCGCCGCATCGGTGGCCCACACGATCGCAGGTCGGCCGCTCACCGCTGTCGGTCTGGTCGACGACGCGCTCGCTGTCCGCCTGGAGTTGGGCGACCAGGTGCAGCTGGCTGCGCCGGGGATGTACCTGGTTGCGCTCGCCATGGCTCGAGCCGACGCGGGGCAGCTGAGCGATGCGCACCGCATGGCGCTCGATGCCTACCGACACGCAGTGGCGCTGGGCGACCGCCACGAGCAGGCGTGGATGTCGATGATGCTGAGTCGGGTCGAGCTGCTGCTCGGTCGACTCGGTGATGCGGCGCAGCATGCCCGCGAAGCCGCCCTGGTGTTCGGCGAGCTGGGTCACCCCAGCACCCGCTGGGGTTTCGCCGCGTTGGCGGTGGCCGCCGCGCAGCGCGACGACGCGCCGACGGCGGTCACCGCGCTCGAGGACCTGGACGCTGAGCCGGCCACGCCGATGACGATGATGGACGTCGAGCTGCACCGTGCACGGGCCTGGGCGCAGGTTGCCTCGGGTCGACGATCGGCCGCGGTCGAGATCCTGGGTGCTGCAGCGGCGACGGCCCGATCCTCGGGTCAGTTCTCCCTGGAGGTGAGCGCTCTGCACGATCTGGCCCGGGTCGGTGACGCCGAGGCGGTGGCACCCAGGCTCCGCGAGCTCGCTGCGGTGGTCGAGGGTGAGCTCATGGTGGCCCGTGTCGCCCACGTCGAGGCGCTGGCCGTCGGTGATGCGACCGCACTGGACGACGTGGCGGGGGTCTTCTCGGCCATCGGGGCCGATCTGCTGGCCGCCGAATCGTGGATGGCGGCTGCCCGTGCACACCGGCGGGTTGACGAGCAGCGCAGGGGTTCGGCATCGGAGCAGCAGGCGCGACGTGCGATGGAGCAGTGCCAGGGAGCGGCCACCCCTGCGCTGTTGGTGACCGCGGCGGTCGAGCCACTCACACGGCGTGAGCGGGAGGTCGCGGGACTCGCGGCCAGAGGCCACACCAGCCGCGAGATCGCGGACGACCTGATCGTGTCGGTGCGCACCGTCGAGAACCACCTCCAGCGGGCCTACTCCAAGCTCGGTGTCACCTCACGAGAGGAGCTCGCGGTGGTGTGGGCCGCGCGCTGAGCGTCTGGGTGCGATGATCACCCGAGTGCGCTGAGTGCGTGCGCCCGCACGACCGCCTTGTCCACCTTGCCCGAGGCATTGAGCGGGAGTTGCTCCACAACGATCACCTTGCGGGGCCGCTTGAAGCCGGCCAGTCTGCCGTCGGTCCAACGGATCAACTCGTCGGCATCGATCGACCCGGTCGCCGCCACGACGACGGCGCACACGGTCTCGCCCCAGCGCTCGTCGGGGACACCGACCACTGCGACCTGGCCGACCTCCGGGTGCGTGCTCAACAGATCCTCGACCTCCCGCGACGCGACGTTCTCGCCGCCGGTGATGATCAGGTCCTTCTTCCGATCCACGATGTGCAGGATCCCGTCGACGAGTCGTCCGACGTCGCCGGTGCGCAGCCAGGGGCCCAGGCGGGACGCCTCGGTGGCAGCACGGTCCTGCCAGTACCCGTCGCACACCTGGTCGCCGCGCACCAGGATCTCTCCCGGCTGGCCCGCCGCGACGTCCTCGTCCTGGTCATCGACGATGCGGAGTCCCACCAGCGGTCCAGGCCGGCCTGCGGCGGAGAGCAGCTGGGGATCCCCATCGGCGGCGCGGCGGTGGTCCTCCGGTGTCAGGAACACCGCGTTGCCGCTGAGCTCGGTCATGCCATAGCCCTGTGCGAGACCGCAGCCGGGCAGCTCGTCCAGCACCCGTCGGAGCAGGTCCAGCGGCATCGCCGAGGCGCCGTAGGAGATCTGGCGCAGCCCTGCCAGCGAGGCCGGGGTGCGCTCCGGGTGGTCCAACAACATGGACAGCATCGTCGGCGCCAGCGAACAGCAGGTGATCCGTTCGTCATGGATGAGAGCGAGGACGGCGGCAGCGTCGAAGCGGGGCACCAACACGACCGGTCGGCGCCGCAGGTGTGCGTGCAGGACGTTGTAGGCGGCCACGTGGAACAGCGGGAACGGGAAGAGGTAGACGTCGTCGTCGGAGAACGGCCGGGCGATCGCGGTGTTGGTCACGCCGGCGACGAGGCTGCGATGGGTGAGCATGACGCCCTTGGGTCGACCGGTGGTGCCCGAGGTGTGGATCAGCCATGCGCAGTCGTCGAGCTCGGGAGCGTGCTGCTGTTCGGCTGTCCGGTCGACCCGGTCAACCGGGTCAGTCGCGGTGTGGCTGTCGGCGAGTTGGGTCAGGTCCGCTCCGGCGTCGCGATGCGCACCGCCGATCGACATGACGGTGGCGAGCGACCCGTCATCGGCACAGCTGGACCCCAGCCGGTCCAGTTGTTCGGGGCTCGCCAGCATCATGGTCGGACCGGTGACGCTGATCAGCTGTGCGATCTCTGCGGGGGTGTGCCGGGTGTTGGCGAAGCTCAGGATCGCTCCGGCGTGTGGCACTGCGTACATGGCGGTGACCATGTCGAAGTGGTTGTCCGACACGATCACCACCCGGTCGCCGACCTGTGTGCGAGCGCTGATCACGTCGCTCACGGCGCGGATCCGCCGGTGCAGCTCCGCGAAGCTCAGTCGCCGTCCATCGCTGACCAGCGCGACGTCGTCGGGTCGGTCGGACGCCGCGAGCTCGATGATCTCATGGAGCAGCACGGGGCGAGTCTGGTGGAGCGCCGTGGGCATCGGCCAGCTCTGCCGCTGCTGCGAAGTGGGCGGCCAGCCCCTGCAGGTCGATGTGGGTGTTGACGCCGCTCGGGTTCGGCATCACGTACACGGGCCGGCCGCCCAGGCGTCGTCGCTGGACACCGGGGGTGGCGCTGCGGTCCACCGCGGCGCGCCATCCGCTGAGGCCGACGATGCACACCGCGTCCGGCGAGAGCCACGAGCACAGCCCCTCCAGGCGGTCGATGCCGTCGCGGTACTCCGCAGCGCGGAGACCGTCGGCCCTCGGAGAGGCACGTTTGACCAGGTCGGTCATGCCGATCCGGTGCTCGCGCAGCAGGTGCACCGGGTCTCGTTCCTGGGTCGTCAGGCCCGCGGCCGCCAGCGCGGGCCACGCACGATTGCCGTGGCGCTGGAAGGCGACTCCGGCATCCGCGGCGACCAGCGACGGGTTCAGGCCGACCAGCAGGAGGCGCATGCGGGGGCCGACGGTGTCGGCCAGGGTCCGCTGCCGCGTCGCCCACACCTGTAGCTCATCGACGCCGCCGCCGGGCCGGCGCTCGAGCAGGTCCACGCCGAACCCGGCGCCGCTGAGCACCTGCCGCAGCAGCGGTTCGGGCCATGCGCTGAACCACCGGCCGGGGATGTCGTCGTCATCGATCTGGCAGTGCTCCTGGTCCCCCTCGAACAGCTTCAGGTACACCTTCGCCCCCACCCGCAGCGATCGGTGCAGATCCCACAGGGCCATCGGCACCAACTCCCGTTGCAGGTGCACCAGCGACCGCTCCGCCCATGCGGCGTCCAGCGAGGCGCTGGCGAACGGGAGCGCTCGCAGGTCGGCCCGGACCCGGGGTGACGTCGGAGCGTTGCCGCTGACCCGGGCCAGCATGGCCTCGGTCCGGTCCAGTGCGACTGCGGCCGGCGGCAGGAAGGGAAGATCCCAACCGGGTCCGCACCCCAGGTCGACCACACGTCCGGGGCGGGCGTTCGTGCCCTCGCGATCGAGCCAGCGTGTGAATTCGACCGCGGTCCCGGCTGCCGCGCTGCGGCGGTCGATCCACTCGTCGGCTCGCAGCTGATAGGCCTCGACGGTGACCAGGTGGGGGTCCTCGTGCTGCTCGTGGTGCTCGTCGTTCACCGGTGTTCGAGACGGGCCTGCAGGCGCCGCATCGCTGCGAGCCAACGTTCGCGGTCCGCTGCCCGAGCCTGTTCGTACGACGCAACCTCCTCGTGGGGCAGGATCAGGAATCGGTCCTCCGCGAGCGCTGCGACGGTCACCTCGGCCACCTGCTCGGGTTCGAGGATCCGCTGCGCCTTCACGACCTCGGCTGCCAGCGCTCCGTCGACAACGCTGCCGGTGCCGCCAGCGGCGCCATCGTCCGACGTGCCGTCGGCGGAGGGCTGCGTGCCGAACAACAACGGCGTGCGCACCCCCTGGGGGCACAGACACGACACGCCGACGCCCCGGTCGCCGTAGGTGATCGAGATCCACTCGGCCAGCGCGACCGCTGCGTGCTTGGACACCGAGTACGGAGCATCGCCCAGGTTGGACAGCAGTCCCGCGGCGGATGCGGTCACCAGCAGGTGACCTCGACCCCGCTCGATCCAGCCGGGCACCAGCGCGCGGGCGGCGTACACGTGTGACATGACGTTGACCGCCAGCACGGTGTCCCACACCTCATCGGGTGCCTCGATGCCCTGACCCGACGCGATCCCGGCGTTCGCGCAGAACAGGTCGATGGTGCCGTGACGGGTCTCGACCTTCGCGATCAGATCGATCACCTGCGACTCGTCGGACACGTCACACCCGACGTGCCAGACCGCAGGGCCGGTCACCGCGGCGCCGACCCGGTCGGCCACCGCCTGCGCCGCGCGGAGGTCGAGATCCACCACGACCACCGCCGCCGGGGACTCGGTCGCGATCCGTTCGACCAGCGCCGCGCCGATCCCGCTGCCACCGCCGGTGACCACCACGACTGCGTCCTTCAGCTGCATCGCATCGTCCCTCCGTCCCGGCCCCGGGACCCTTCTCGTCCAGAGCTCGTTCGGCGCTTGGCGACCACGCCGGATCAGTAGCCGGCGGTCGCGGCCAGCGTGGCGTCGACGACCGCCCGGCGATCGGGCCCCCACGGCAGCGCCATGACGACCGGCACGTCGACCCCGGCGGCGCGGTACCTGCTCATGGCGCCGCGCACGGTGGCGGCGTCGCCGCAGATGTCGATGGCGTCGACCATGCGATCCGAGATCGCCGCCACCGCGGCGTCGCGATCGCCCGCCGCGTGTGCGGCACGGACCCCGGCCACCTCATCTGCGAAGCCAGCACGTTCGAAGGCCCGTGCATAGGCGGGGACCACCGCGTAGGAGAACAGGTCCTTGCGAGCCGACTGCAGCGCGGCGTCGCGATCGCACACGCCGAGGTGGACATAGGCGTAGACGGTGCAGGAACCGGCGGTCCGACCTGCTGCTGCCTCGCCCGCTCGCACCTGCTCGACGCACCACGGCACCGCGTCGGCGGGCAGGTAGTTCAACAGCACACCGTCGGCCAACTCACCTGCGGTGTGCAGCATGCGCTCGTTGAGTGCTCCGAGCACCACCTTCGGTCGTCGCTCCTCCAGGCGCACCGCCAGTCGGCTCCTGGAGCATCGGTAGTGGGCTCCCTCATGGGTCACGGGCTCACCCGACAGGAGCTCACCGACCAACTGGAGGTACTCGCGGGCCTGTGACACGGGGGCATCGCCGTAGTGCGCGCCGTGCCAGCGGTCGACGACCATCGGCGAGGAGATCCCCACACCCAGCAGCACGTCGCGCTCAGGTGCGAGGCTCTGCAGCGTCGCGGCGCCCATGGCGGCGAGCAGCGGTGTGCGCAGCTGGAGCGCCAGCACCCCGGTGCCCAACGACAGGCGGGGTTCGGCGCAGGCCACCGCTGCGAGCGAGGCGAAGGCCTCCTGCCCGACGGTCTCGGCGGTCCAGAAGGATTCGAAGCCCAACTCGGCCGCGTTGCGTGCGACCTCGAGCCCGACGGGCAGGCCCAGTGTGGCGAAGCTGGCGAAGGTGATTCCTGCTGGTGGGTCATGGAGGGCCATCGCTGCGACGGTAGTCCTCGACCGATTCCCCTGCCGCGGCCGGGACGAACGAGCCTTCTCCGGGCTGCCCGATCCCTGTCGAGCTGAGCGTGATCCACAGGTCGCGCGCAACGCGCGCACTCGATGTCACCGACGACCGGTAACCTCAGGGACGAGCACTCGGTACCAGCCGGGTGCGGGCAGCAGGAGGCACCATGACAGAGGTTCTCGACACTGAGGTTCTGGACACCGGGCTGCAGGCAAACACGACCGTCCGCGAAGCGATGGATCTGATCGACCGCGGGCTCGGCGGCATCTCGGACCGCAACATCGTGACCAGCACCGAGGTTGCCGACCTGTTGCTCGACGTGCGCATGGTGCTCGTCCGCCTCGACGACCAGATCTCGTCGAACTGAGCTGACCCCGCCGGTCCGGGCGGTGCTCGCCAGTGCGTCGCAGCGGTTCAGCCGCTGCAACGCGGACGTGCTCGTTGCTGTTCAGGGCGTGCGCGGCCGGGAGATGCCGCCGATGCCCAGCAGTTCGGCGTAGCTGATCCGGAGCTCCTCGAGGAGTTCCTCGGGGTTCTGGATCGCCGCGGGGTCGGTGACGAGCCCGAGGTACAGCCACCCCCGGTAGGACATCGTGGTCAGGTTGAACGCCGTGCCCGCCAACGGCCCGAGCGGGTAGTTCGCAACCATCAGCGCGCCGCCGATGAACAGGTCGAACGGCGCGGCCTTGACGTTCGAACACACGAAGTCGACCGCACCTGCCAGGTGCTGCCCGGTGCGGACCACCGCAGCGGAGGGCAGCAGCGACGCGGCGTCGGCCACTCCGGAGAGCGCGTCGACGGCATGTTCGTTCTTCACCGCATCGAGGATCTGGTGGATCGCGGTGAACCGTTCGTCGGCGGGCATCTCGCCGGTGGGGACCAAGGTCTGGGTCGGTGAGAACGCATTGCCTCCCATGGAGCGGTCGTGTCGTGTGCTGACCGGCATGGACACGCGCAGCTCGTCCACCGGATGCCCGGCGTCGGCATGCACGCGCCCTGCAGCTGCGGCTGCTCCGCAGATGAACAGGTCGTTGACGCTGCCCCCCAGCTCGTGGGCTGCATTCCGCACGTCGTCGAGCGACAACACCATCGTCCCCAGCCACCGCTGCAGTGAGCGTTCGTTCCACAGGGTGGAGCGGTGGGATCCGACGGTGACCTGCCGCAGCGTGGAACGCGCCATGGAACTGAGCTCCGACCCCCTGCGCGGGATGGCGGCGGCGGTGCTGGTGACCGCGGCTGCGGCGCCGGTCAGCGCAGCGCTCGACCGCTCCCAGATGCCCGGGCCAGCCGCGTCGGCGTCGGTGCTGGTCTCCTCGACCGGCGGTCGCGGTCGGCTCCGTGCGCCGTGTCGATCCTGCGGCGCGCCGCGGTGGACGCGTGCGTCCGGCCGGTGCGGCGTCAGGATCTCGCTGGAAGTCGAGGAACTCCACCGACAGCTTGATGCCGCCCTCGCCGTCGGTGATCGTGTGGTGCAGGCGCTGGAGCATGGCTGCACGCCCGTCGGCCAGGCCCTCGATGGTGACGAACTCCCACAGGGGCCGCTCGCGGTCGAACGGTTGACGCATGAGTGTGGCCGCCAGGTCGTACAGCGCTCGGTCGTCGGCGGCTCCGCCCATGTCCACCCAACGCAGGTGGTGATCCAGGTCGAACTCGGGATCCTCGACCCACGCCGGGTGGCCCAACGGATTGTGGGTGGCCACGACACGCTGGCGGAGTCGCGGCACCGCGACCGTGGCGCGGGCCATCCGGGCGGTGAACGTCGACCGGTCGGGCGGTCGGTCGAACAAGGTGAGGTTGGCGAACGCCGAGGACAGCTGGGGATCGCGTTCGAGCTCCCACATCAGGGACTCGAATCCGCTCATCTGGTTTCGGTCCTCGGTCGACTGGGGTGTCACCGTGGGGAGGCTAACCAGAGATGCGCCCGACGCGACGCCCGTCGGCCGGTGACCCGGACCTGGTCAGCCGGTCACCTGATCAGCGGGTCGCCTGGTCATCGATCGGCGGGCGGCGGCCACAGCGCTGCCGCCAGCGACGCGAGCACCCTGCCGAGCACGAGTCCCGCGGCGACATCGCTGCCGTGATGCACCCCGACGTGAAGTCGGCTCCACGACACCAGTCCGGCGAGTCCCCACCACACGGGGGCTCGCCCGAGGTCGCGGGACAGCAGGGCGGCGGAACAGGCGGCCGCGGACGCGTGGCCGCTGGGGAACGACGACGTCAGCGGCACCCGAAGCTCGTGGGGGTGGTCGGCCCTCGGGGCAGGGCGTTCTCTGCCGGCCACGGCCTTGATCGGCCCGTTGACCACCGCCTGCTCGACCGCCACGATCACCGAGCGCCGCACTGCCCTGCGACGATGGGTCGGCCCGCCCACCACCGCGTCGATCGCGTTGACCCCGTGCCACAGCAGCGAGTGGTTGGCCGCCTGCGACAGGAGGTAGAGCGCTCGGTCAGCCCCGCGGCCACGGGCCTGCTGAGCCAGGCGTGTCACCACGGCGTCGAACCCGACGACGCTCGGCGAGGTCAGCAGCGACGAATGGTCGGACTGCTCGGTCGCAGCGACGTTGCTCACGCGGGGCTGTCGGCGTGGCGCTCGGTCAGGTCGACCCGCACCGGTTCCGTCGCCGGGACTGGGGCGGTTCCCTCGCGTGCCTGGGCGATGGCTCGCGCTTCGTCGGGGTCTCCGCCGAACGCGGGGCAGTAGGCGGTGAAGGCACACCAGTTGCACAGTGCGGACTGCTTGGGCCGGAAGTCGTCGTGTGCACACGCCCGTTCGACCGCGGCCCAGATGGCGCCGACCTTCTTCTCCATGCCGCGTACGGACTGCTCCGACGGCGTGGTGGTGATGACCTGGGGCTCCTTGCCGAGGTACACCAGCTGGATCCGCGAGGGGATCCGGCCCAGCACCTTCTGGCAGAGGAACGCGTAGAAGTGCACGCCGCCGAGTCGTGACTGCTCCTGTGCCACCGATGGTGTGCGACCCGTCTTGTAGTCGGTGACGACGAGGTTGCCGTCGCCGTCCTCCTCGAGTCGATCGATGATGCCGCGGACGGTCAGACCGTCGATCTCGGCCTCGAGCATCATCTCCAATCCGATCGGGGTGATCGTGCGGGGATCCTCCAGCTGGAAGTACCGCTCGACCATCTGTGCCGCATCCTGCGCGAACGCCACCTCGTCGTCGGCGGTGAGCCCGAGGCCCGTGTACTCCTCGTCGGTGCGCATCTGCACCAGCGCATCCTCCAGGCACTCGGCTGCCAGCGCCGGGGTGCGGTCGGCGGCCGCCGCTGCGAACAGCAGCTCGAGTGCCCGGTGCACCGTGGTTCCCTTGACCGCGGGGACCGACGGAGGTTCGGGCAGGCGGTCGATCGCGGAGAACCGGAAGGCGAGCGCACAGTCCTTGAAGGTCGACACCTTCGACGGTGACAGCGAGGTGGGCAGCGGAAGGGGCATGTGGTGATGCTACGTGGCTGCACCGACAGCGAACTCGACCGAGCGTGCCATCGCGGCCGGGTCCTGCAGGGGTCCGAAGTGGCCGAGCTCGGGATGGTCCTCGAGGGTGCCGTCGGGCAACGCGTCGGCGATCAGCGGGGCGAACGAGGCCGGTCCGGGTACGCGGTCATCGCCACGCACCACCGTGACAGGGCAACGCACCAGCGTGAGGTGGTCGAACGCGTGGTGGACGGCCCCCATCTCATAGGTCGCCGCCTCGGTCTCGGGTCGGCAGCGCAGCTGCAGCGTGCCGTCGGGCAGGTGCTCGAACCCGTCGCGCACGTAGGCTCTGAGGGCCGCGGGGCTCAGGTCCGACAGCGGCGGCTTCGCAGCGAAGTTCGCATACGCGTCCTCGGCGGAGTCGAAGCGCTCCCGGCGCCGGCGGGCCCCGTCGGCCAACGGGTTGCGGGGCGGCTCGGAGTTCGTGGCCGGCGTGATCATCGACGGGGGGAAGATGATCGGCTCGAACAGCCACATCCCTCTGAAGGTCCCGGGCCGTGCCTGCTCGGCCAGGATCAGCGAGGCGCCTCCCATCGAGTGGCCGACGCCGAAGGGGCGGTCCAGGCCGAACTCGTCGATCGTGGCCAGCACGTCCTGCGCCGTCCCGTCCCAGTGCATCGAGTCCGGCGTGGCGGAGCGTCCGTGGCCCCGCACGTCGAGCGCCACGGAGTGGTGGTCGCCCAGGAGCGCGGCCAACGGCGCCCAGACGCCGGCGCAGAACCCGGTGGCGTGCACCAGCAGCAGGTCGTCGCCGTGACCACCCAGGTCGTAGGTGGCCAGGCTGGTGCCGTCCGAGGAGCGCACCAGCCGCGGTTCGGGCAGCGTCGGGGGATCGTCGTGCATCGCCCGAGCATGCCACCGTGCCGGCCGGACGCCAGATCGAGTGGTGCGACTCAGGCGGGATCGAGCGTGGAGCCGTGGTCGTGGTGCAGCACGCTCACCACCATCGGTAGGTGGTGGTACAGCTCGGCCAGATGCGCAGGGCCCACGACCTCGGCGCCGCTGGTGAGCACGACCGGCAACATGGCGGCCTCGACCGCCGTGCAGGCCAGGGCGGACTGCGACGGATCGCCCAGCCGCACCTGGGGCACGACGAGCAATGCGTCGACGAACGGCACCCAGCTCATCAGGTCCGACAGGGCGCTGCGGACGTGGTGCGCCAGTGTCGAGGTGCGCTCGGCATCGGCGGTCGGGTCGGCGTCGGAGCGTCCGACCACGAAGATCCCGGTGGGGCCCGCCACGAGCCAGTGGTCCTCGAGGCGCTGGACCTCGAACTCGGCGGGCAGCTGGGTCACGTGGCGCGTCACGTCTCGTGCGTACGCGTGCGGTCGGATCACACCTAGCTCATCGGCACGGAGTGGGTCGTACCTGAGCGAATCGGCGACGCGCAGCAAGGACCACCGGGCCCTGTCGTCTCGGCGCATCGGCCATGCGCCAGGGCACTGCGCCCCGCTGCCCTGGCCGGAACAGATGCGAGCTGGATTCTTCCGCTTCGTTGTCACAGCCCGTCGCTAGGTTGTCGAACAGATGTTCGATGTCACTGCGCCTGCTGAACTGAACGAGCCTGCTGGTCGGGCGTTGGTGCGCGCCCGGTTGAGCACCGACATGGCCCGAGACCTTGCCGCGGTCGATGCTGGTGATCTGGCATCGGTCGATCTGTGCGAGTTGACCACGCGCATCGAGCAGCTCCGCCGGTACCTCGATGCGGCCGAGTCGCATCTGTTGGCCGAGCTGGATGCCCGCCGGACCACCGATCTACGTGCAGGGTTGGTGAGCTCGAAGTGGCTCGCTGATCGCGCCGGGTTGCCCGCAGGCGTCGCACGCCAACGGCTGGCGCTCGCGAGGCGGCTCGCGGCGTTGCCGACCGTCGACGCGGCGTTGTCGAACGGTCGGATCGGAGTGGACCACGCCAGGGTGTTCACCGACGTCATCAATCCTCGTAACCACGACGCCATGGCACCGGTCCTCGGTGATCTGATCGACGCGGCTGACGGCACGGTGTTCTCGCGGTGGAAAGCCGACGTCACCGCCTTGGCGGCCATCTTGGACCCTGACGGGACCCATGACCCCGCCGCCGATCTCGCCCGGAACCGGTTGTCGATGTCACCGTCGAACGAGTTCATGTTGGGCCGGTTCGAGCTCAGCGGTGAACGAGCGTTGACGGTGCACGACACCCTGCACGCTGTCGCAGATGAGCTGTTCCACCAGTACTCCCGAGACAGCGAGCAGTTCAGCGAACTTCCCGTGCCGAACCGGGCCACGCTGTTGGCGCTGGCGCTCGAAGAAGTCTGCCGACGCGCCCTCGCGGTCGATCGTTCCTCCAGCACCCCACCCCGGGTCGAAGCCACCCTCACCATCCACACCACCCCACCCGGCTGCGGGTGCGGCCACGTCTCCCCACTTGGCGGTGGTGAGGGTGGTGACACGGGTGGTGATCCGGCGTTGCGGGCGGTGTGGTGGATCCACAACAGCCTCGGCTCACCCATCCCCGCCGCAATGGTCCCCACGTTCCTGTGCGACCCGACCTTCTACGCCGCGCTCGTTGACAGCCTCGGCATCGCCGTCGACATGGGCCGCGCCACGCGAACCGCGACTCCTTCCCAACGCCGCGCGCTCACCCTTCGCGACGGCGGCTGCACCTTCCCCGGTTGTGACCACCCCGCCACCTGGTGCGACGCCCACCACATCGCCCACTGGAACCGAGACAACGGCGCGTCCGATCTCGACAACTTCGCGCTCGTCTGCCGCCGACACCACCGAGTCGCACACCGACACGGCTGGACCCTCACCCTCGACGATGGCGGCTGGACCCACTGGACCACCCCCACCGGACACACCAAGCAGGGCCAACGCCACCATCAACGGGTCCACACCCCCCAGCAACGCGCCGGCCCCTGAACAGCCGCGGCCACCGGGCGGACTCCACTCATCGACACCAGCCGGCGTTCTGCCGGCTGGTCGTCGCGCCCGAGCGCATCTACTCGAACGCAGGAATCCCTGTGATGGCGTTGCCCAGGATCAGCGTGTGGATCTCGTTGGTGCCCTCGTAGGTGTAGACGGACTCCAGGTTGTTCATGTGGCGGATCACCGGGTACTCGGTGGTGATGCCGTTGGCGCCCAGCACGGAGCGGGCCTCACGTGCCACGTCCAGCGCCATTCGGACGTTGTCCATCTTCGCGAAGCTGACCTGCGCCGTCGCCAGCGTGCCGGCGTCCTTCATGCGGCCCAGGTGCATGGCCACCAGCGTGCCCCGCTGCACCGCCACCATCATGTCCACCAGCTTGCGCTGGGTCAGCTGGAACGAGGCGATCGGGCGGTCGAACTGGTGACGCGCCAACGAGTAGTCGAGCGCGGACTCGTAGCACGCCCGGGCTGCGCCGCACGCGCCGAACGAGATGCCGAACCGTGCCTCGTTCAGACACGACAGCGGCCCCCGCATGCCGGACACACCGGGCAGCACCGAATCGGCGGGCAGCCGCACGTCGGTCAGCACCAGTTCCGAGGTGACCGATGCGCGCAGCGACACCTTGCGGTGGATCTCCGGCGCCGAGAACCCCGCCGTGTCGGTCGGCACGACGAAGCCGCGCACTGCGCCCTCGTCGGGTCCGTCGGGGTCGGTCGTCGCCCACACGATCGCGACATCCGCGACCGATCCGTTGGTGATCCACATCTTCGAACCGTTCAGGATCCAGTCGCCCGAGGCATCGACGCGGGCCGTGGTGCGCATCGACGACGGGTCCGAACCCGAGTCGGGCTCGGTCAGTCCGAAGCAGCCGATCAGGTCGCCGGCGGCCATGCCGGGCAACCACCGCTGCTTCTGCTCCTCGGACCCGAACGCCCAGATCGGGAACATCGCGAGCGATCCCTGCACCGACACGAAGCTGCGTGCCCCCGAATCGCCGGCCTCCAGCTCCAGACACGCCAGGCCGTAGGCGGTCGCCGAGGTGCCGGCGCAGCCGTAGCCCTCCAGGTGCATGCCCAGCAGCCCGAGCGCCCCGAACTCCTTGGCCATCTCGGCGGGAAAGGTCCCTGCGTCGAACCACTCGCCGACCTCGGGCAGGATCCTGTCGCTCACGAGCTGGCGCACGGTGTCGCGCAGCAGGCGTTCCTCGTCGGACAACAGCGAGTCGATGGCGAGGACGTCGCGAGGGTCGACCTGCTGGCGGAGCGGGGCATGTCCGGTCATCCACGCAGGCTATCCACCTGTGGCGACCGGGCAGCAGCGAGGGTCCCGCTGCGACGTGCGAGGCAGCTGCGGCGGGCCCATGGTGCTCGGTTGTGGGGGTTCCTCCGAACCCGTACTCTCCCGGGATGGCGAGTACGGGGGCAGTGACGCCGGCGTTCGTGTCGCGGGCGCCCCGTCTGGGTTTCGTCGGCGGCTTCGACGGTGTGCGGGGGATCGGGATCCTGATGGTCCTGTTCAACCACGCCTACTCGGACCTGTCACCGTCGTTCGCCGGCATCATCGACGTGTTCTTCGTGATGAGCGCATTCCTCATCACCACGCTGCTGCTCCAGGAGCATCGCGACTCCGACACGATCGCGATGCGGAAGTTCTACTCGCGGCGAGCGGTGCGGCTGTTGCCCTCGGCCTACCTGTGCATCGTCGCCTGGTTCGTCGTCACGATCCTGTTCGCCCGCGACCGCCTGTCGACCCTGGTCGGCGAGGCCGCAGCAGCGGTGACCTACCTCTACCAGATCTTCTATCCGGTGGGCCTGGGCGCGATCGACCCTGCGGGCGTCGAGAACCTGTCGATCGACCAGTTCTGGTCGCTCGCGGTCGAGGAGCAGTTCTACCTGCTGATCGCGGTCACGGTGCTGGTCTGCATCCGCAAGCGGTGGATGGTGCAGCTGGCGATCGGGCTCGCACTGCTGGCGACCTGGATCAGCTGGCAGCGATGGATCGGCGTCCCCGGACCCGTGCCGATCCCCGAGGATCCGGCGAACGCGAACCCGGCCATGCGCGGGCTCAGCCTGTTGTGGCTGTCGCGGCCCGATTCGTTGATGTGGGGCGTGGGCCTGGCGGTGCTGAACGCGAAGCTGCCCGAACCGCTGCCGGAGCGGTGGCGGCGCTGGTTGCCGCGTGTCGGACTCGTCGGGCTGGTCATCTCGTTCGCGACGATGCTGCTGGCCAGCAAGTTCCTGTTCGACACCACCGCCCGGGTCGGTCTGCCCTATCCCTTCGTGCCGATCGGTCCCGCGTCCATCGAGCAGGTCGGCGACCGCATCTACTGGATCAACTTCGGCCACACCCTGACCGCGCTCGCGTTCATGCCGGCGATGTTGGCCATGGCTCGACACAAGGAGTGGTTCGCCAACCGTGCCCTGTCGTGGGGACCGCTGCGCTACCTGGGCCGCATGTCCTACACCGTCTACGTCTGGCACACCTTGGTGTACTTCATCATCCTCGACCTGCTCGGTGGCGATGCAGTGCTGGGGGAGAAGTGGCGCGCGCCGATCCTGGCGGCGATCACCGTGGTGGCCTGTCTGCCGATCTTCTACGGCGTCGAGCAACGCCTGTTGCGGGTGAAGCTGCGCTTCGCGACCGAGAAGGAGGTGCTCGACCTGACCACCGGCAAGATGGTGCCGATCGAGGTCGCCCGTGCCGCTGGTCGTGGCATCGTGAGCGCCGAGGCGGTCGAGGGGGACCGTGAGCCGGACGGTGACGATCGATGACGGCCACGGCGCGGCCGGCGATCTTCGAGTCGCGTGCGCCCAAGCTGGGGCTCGTCGGCGGATTCGACGGCATCAGAGGCATCGGCGTGTGCATGGTGCTGGTCGGCCACGCCCTGTTCGAGTACGTCGAGAGCTGGGTGACCATCGTCGACACGTTCTTCGTGCTCAGCGGCTTCCTCATCACCACCCTGCTGTTGCAGGAGGCCCGCACGACCGGTTCGATCAGCCTGAAGAAGTTCTACACACGTCGGGCCATCCGGCTCTTCCCGTCGCTGTGGCTCTTCGTGGGGGTGTGGCTGGTCATCTCGACGATCGCGACGCTGGTGGGGTTCGAGGAGCTGAGTCTGCGGTACGTGGGCCAGGATGCCGCCGCTGCTCTGCTGTACGTGTACCACCTGTTCTTCCCGAACGGGTTGTACGTGATCGAGCCCGCCGTGCAGGGCAACCGCACCATGTGGCATCTGTGGACGCTGTCGATCGAGGAGTGGTTCTACGCCGTCATCGCCGGCACGGTGCTGGTGTGCGTGCGCAAGCGCTGGGTCGCCCAGCTGGGCGTGCTCATGATCGCGGTGTTCGTCACGATCGGCGTGGCGCGGTGGTTCGCCTTCACCGGGTTCTTCCAGGACGACGAGTCGATGGTTGCCGGCGTGCGCATGGCGCTGCTGCAGCGCCCCGACGCCCTCATGCTGGGCGTGGCACTCGCGTGCGGCAACGCGTACCTGACCCACGAACGCGCTGAGCGCCTGCGGCGACCGATGCTGGTGGCAGCGTCGGCGGCGCTGGTCGTGTGGCTGGTGATGCTGAACCTGTCGAGTGGTCTGGTGAAGAAGCTCGGCGGACCCTACGTCGACTACCTGCCGACCGGCCCCGAGGAGTTCACGCGGCCCCAGATGCTGGACACCATGTACTGGTTCCGGTTCGGGCACACCTTGGGCGCGCTGGCGTTCGGGTTCATCCTGATCGGACTGGTGCGGTACTCGGACTGGTGGCTCAGCCGGTTCTGGTCCTGGCCCCGGTTCCAGTGGCTCGGACGGCTGAGCTACACGCTGTACGTCTGGCACGCGTTGCCCTACATCATCCTGCTGGCGTTGCTCGGCGGTGCGGACGCGCCCCTGTCGGTCCAGCTGATCCGCACGCCCATCCTGATCGCGGCGGCCTTCGCCGTGTCGTTGCCGGTGTACTACCTGGTCGAGTTGCGGGTCCTCCGCATGAAGCTGCGCTTCGCGTCGGAGAAGGAGGTGTTGGACCTGAGCACCGGCAAGATGGTCACCGTCGACCACGCGGACCAGATCGCTTCGCCGGACCGAACCCTGTCACCCGACGAGACCGGGGACGACCAGGATCCGCCGAGTTCGGGTTCGGGTTCGGCTGGCTCAGGTTCGGGTGACGGTTCCCAGGCCCGAACCGTCGAGTGACGACAGGGTGAGGCTCGTCGCCGTCCCCGTGTCATCGATGGTGAACTCCGCCAGCGACGGGAAGTCGGGCAGCTCGGGAGCGTCCAGGTAGGTGAAGGTGTTGGCATCGAGATGGCGGAGCGGGAACGCCATCCGCTGCGGACCCATCAGTGCTTCCAGGCCATCTGTGCCCTCGACGATCTCGACGTCGCCCACGTACTCGTTCGAGTAGCTCCCCAGGTAGGCGGCGTCGTCCAGGGCGGGAGTCGGGTCCGCCGGAGCACTGGTGTCCAGCGGCTCGCCGTAGAGGCCGGCGAAGCGGTCGCCCCACAGCGCCAGCCAGTCGGTGGTGACCTCGCCATCGCGGACGTACTCCAGGTAGCTGTCCGCGATCGCCTCGGGTGTGCCGATCGGCTCGCCGTTGGTCAGCACCACGATGCCCAGGTCCTCGCCCGGAACGATCTTGACCACGGTCGACGCGCCCGAGGAGAACGCCCCTGAGTGGTTCCATCCGATCCGGCCGTGGGCGTCGTCGCCGACGTTCCACCCCAGCCCGTAGAAGCTGGCCGGAGCGTCGTCGGTCGGCGCCGGGCCACCGCGTGAGATGGCAGGGGCGTGGGTGAGGTCCAGCGCCTCGGCGTCGATGATCTGCTCGCCGTCGATCGACCCGTCGGCCAGCTGGAGTCGGACCCACTGCGCCAGGTCGGCGACGGTCGAGCTCACTCCGCCGGCGGGTGCCTGCGGGTCGGGCTCACGTTGCACCAGTGGTTGCCAGGAGTCGCCACGTCGAACGTGCAGATCTGCCCGGTCCCTGGCTGCGACGAAGTCCTCGTGGCGCATGCTGGTGCGGTCCATGCCCGCTGGGGTGAAGAGCAGGTCGTCCGCGAGCTGCTCCCATGTCGTGCCGGCAGCCTCGGCCGCAGCCTCGCCGCCGAGGGTCATGCCCCAGTTGGAGTAGCTGAACTCGTCGCGGAACGACTCGAGCGGTACCTGTGGCAGCCGCTCGAGGATGGTCGCCCGGTCGTACCCGATGGCTTCGAGGTCGTTGCCGGCGGTCCCGCCCGGTAGTCCGCTGCGATGGCTGAACAGGTCGGCGAAGGTGACTCGATCAGCCACCCATGGGTCGTTCAGCGACCCGGTTCGTCCGCTCGAGGCGATGGGCTCGTCCCAGTCGATGACGCCCTCGCCGACGAGCCCGCTCATGACCGTCGAGGAGATGGGCTTGGACATCGACGCGATCTGGAACACGGTGTCCTCGCCGACGGGCTCGCCGGTCGCAGTGCTGCGCACCCCGTAGCCCCGGGTGTAGAGGACCTCGTCGCCGTGCACGACGGCCACGGCCACTCCCGGAGTGCCGGTGGCATCCATGGCGGACTCGACGATGCGGTCCAGTTCGCCGAACGAGTCGGCGACGGCCAGGTCGGCGGCTGCGGTCCGGGTGGTTCCGGTCGCCTCCGACACCGACGGGTCGGTCGCCGGACCGCTCCACGCAGCGTCGTCGGTGCAGCCGGCGACGAGCCCCACCGTTGCGCCGACAGCGAGCAGCGAGAGGAGCCGCTCCTGGCGGAGCCGCGAGCGTCTGGGTGAACCGGTACGAGGTGAGGGCATCCACCGACGCTAACGAGACCGACGGCGCATTCCTCTGCTCCGGGAGCACCAGGTGTGCTGCGATCCGCGCCGGAATCGACGCGGATCGCAGCACACCTGGCGCGGTCGGTGCGGGAGTCGGCTCAGTCGTCGTTCAGTCGCTCAGCGCAGCCAGCAGCTTCTTGAGCTCGCCGGAGGGGTCCTCGGGCACGATGTAGCCCGTCTCGTCACGGATCTGCTCGAAGTGGTCGCGCACGTCCTCGGCCGAGTGACCCTCGCCGTACCAGCCGGGGGTGAGACCGATGAAGTAGCGGGCGACCACGCCACCCGCGACCGAGTAGACCTCGCCGTTCACGGGGCAGTCCTCGTGGGACAGGTAGACCACGGTCGGGGTGACCTCGGAGGGCTCGAGCTTGTCGCCGAGCGGGCCCAGCAGATCCTCGGTCATTCGGGTCTTGGCCACCGGGGCGATCGCGTTGACCTTGATGCCCTTGGACCGGCCCTCGTTGGCCAGCACCCGGGTGAACCCGACCAGCCCGAGCTTCGCCGCGCCGTAGTTCGCCTGACCGAAGTTGCCGAGCAGGCCCGAGTTGGAACTGGTGTTGACCACGCGGCCGTAGCCCTTCTCCCGCATGATCAGCCAGGCCGGCTGGGTGACGTAGAACGCACCGAGCAGGTGCACCGCGATGACGGGCTCCAACAGCTCGGGGGTCATGTTGTGGAAGGTCTTGTCGCGCAGGATGCCGGCGTTGTTGATCACGATGTCGACCGTGCCGAACGCCTCGACCGCAGCGTCGACGATGGCCTTGCCGCCCTCGGGGGTCGCCACAGAATCGTGGTTGGCCACGGCCTCTCCGCCGGCGGCGACGATCTCATCGACGACCAGCTGTGCTGCCGATGCATCGTCGCCCTCCCCGCTCAGCGAACCGCCCAGGTCGTTGACCACGATGCGAGCGCCGCGACGGGCCAGCTCGAGCGCGTGGGACTTGCCGAGCCCGCCACCGGCTCCGGTGACGATCGCGACCTTGCCGTCGAATCCGAGGTCAGTCATGTGGTTCCTTTGGTCCGTGTGGTGAGTCACCGAAGTTACCGACGGGTCAACCTGGCGGACGAATCCTCACAGGGGCCTCAGCTGTCGTCCCACCAGCGCTGCCGGTAGGGCTCGAGCGCCGCTCCGATCACCGACGGACGAGGTCGTCGGTGATCACGGGCCGACAGCGCGAGGCCGCCTCCGAGCAGGAGTCCTGCTCCCAGCAGGAGTCCCGCGGCGCGCTGTGCGGGTCCCGTGCGGGGCAGCACCGGTGACCCGTCGTCGATCTGCGTCGGCGGCGGTGACCCGGGTGGCGGCTCGGGGTCGGAGGACTCGACGGACGTCAGGTCGCAGTCCGGCCACCCCGGCGTCCCGCAGCTGAGCAGGCCCGCGACCGGGCCGTCGCAGCCGCCGGTCCGGCCGATCGCCGCCACGTCGCCGTCGAGGATCACCTCGACGGGCACCGCGGTGCCCGTCGAGGTGTCGGGCAAGGCGAGGGTCCGCTGGAGCACGGTCCCGGGTTCCAGCGGCGAGGTGTCCACCACCTCGCCGCGGACCACCACCTCGACGCTGGTCGGTGCCCGTTCGGTCGCGGCCAGCACCACCAGTCGGCCGGTGGGTGCGCCACACCGTTCGACCACGATGGCGGTGGGCCCCGGGAGCCGGCAGTCGCCGGCCAGCACACGCTCGGCTGCGACGAAGTCCTCGGAACGCACCTCGATCCGGGTGGGGGTGCCCACGAGGACCGGCACGATCAGCTCGGCGACCTCGCCCGGCGCGAGTTGCAGCGAGCGCACCTCGACCCGGTCGGCGCGAACCTCGGCGGTGAGCGGTCGCTCACCGACGTTGCGGGCCAGGGCGGTCACCGAACCCGTGGCGCAGTCGAGTTCCAGAGCAGCGGTGAGCGGCTGGTCGCGGCACTCCTCGGGGATCCGGGTGCTGGCGAACCGGGGCGCCCCCGGTTCGTCGCCGTCGCCCTCCGCACCCCAGCGCTCGAGCGGCCGGACCCGAAGCTGCACACCGTCGACATCCGCGGGCAACTCGAACGACCCCGAGAACTCGAAACCGTTCCGCTGCGAGAAGCTGCCCTCGGGGCCCGCAGGCGCCCAGTCATCCGCGGATCCGGACCCGTTCCCGTCGCCGTCGGGGCGGTACTCGACCGCGACGCGGGCGTTGGTGCGCTCGGCGTCGTCGCCCTCGACCGAGGCGGACGCGGTCCATGACACGACCCGGTCACAGCCGGTGGAGGCCTCGATGCGCGCGTAGTTCGCCCCTGCGGGCGGCGCTGCGACGGCGAGAACGGACAACACCACCCCCGCCACGATCGCCAGTCGTGCGCCCACCCCGCTGGCGCTCCGGTTCGACCGTGTGCGGCGTGCCCGTCCGCGCCCGGACACGGCGTGCTGTGTCCGTCCCCGCTCCGCCCGCCTCCGGACCCGCCGCCACGTCATCAGCGGTCTGCTCAGACCTCGACGCCGAGCTCGTCCAGCGCGTGGCGGGTCATCCGCTTGTAGTCGACCTTGCCGTTGGGTGCCCGGCCGACCGTGTCGACGTACAGGATGTGCTTTGGCGCCTTGTAGTGCGCCAGCGCAGCCTTGACGTGTGCGATCAACTCGTCGGGGTCGACAGTCGCTGCGGGCGCGGTCTCCACGACCGCGGTGATCGCCTCACCGAACTTCTCGTCGGGAACACCGACCACAACAGCGTCGCGGACCTGTGGGTGGGTCTTGAGGATCTCCTCGACCTCCTCGGGGAAGACCTTCTCCCCGCCGGTGTTGATGCACACCGAGCCGCGACCCAGCAGGGTGATGGAGCCGTCGGCCTCCACCGTCGCGTAGTCGCCCGGCATCGAGTAGCGCACACCCTCGAAGGTGATGAACGTGGCAGCGGACTTCTCGGGGTCCTTGTAGTAGCCGATCGGCTGGTTCCCCGGCACGGCCACGCGGCCGCGCTCGCCGGAGCCGGCCTCGACCGCTCGGCCGTCGTCGGTGATCACCTTCGCCCCGGCGCCCAGGGCGAAATGGGCGGTCTTCTCCTCGGCGCCGGCGGCCGAGACGGACTGCCCCAGGCCGATCGCCTCGGAGGACGAGAACGAGTCCACCAGCAGCATGCCGGGGTTGTGGCGCAGCAGCCCCTGCTTCGCCGCCTCGGACCACATCACCCCTGATGACGTCACGATGACCAGGCTGGACAGATCCCAACGGCCCTCGTTCTCGTCGAGCACCCGCACGATCGGCTTGGCGAACGCATCACCGACGATCGTGAGCGCGCCCACCTTCTCACGCTCGATCGTGTCGAGCAGCTCCTCGATGTCCAGGTGACGGTCCTCGAGCAGCACCAGCGAACCGGCGTTGCACAGGTAGAGGTTGGCGGTGAACCAGCCGGTGCCGTGCATGAGCGGACATGCGGGGAGTCCCGGCACGCCCGGTCCGGTGAGCGCGTCGACAGGAGCGTCCAGCCCGACCTCGTCGGGGTCCTCGGCCAGCTGTGGGAGGCCGACCGCCACGACCGCTCGGAGCAGGTCGTCCTGGCGCCACATGACCCCCTTGGGCATCCCGGTGGTGCCGCCGGTGTAGATCATCAAGATGTCGTCGCCCGACCGACCCCACGGCGCCACCACCCGATCGGTCGCGGTCGCCGCGGCGTCCTCGTAGGACTCGGCCCACTCCGGCATGGGTCCGGCGCCGTCATCGACCCACAACCAGTGACGGACCTTCGGCAGGCGCTCCCGGACCGATTCGACCCGCTCGGAGAACGAGCCGTGGAAGATCACCGCGATGGCGTCTGCGTTGTCCCAGAGGTAGGCGAGCTCGTCGTCGAGGTAGCGGTAGTTGGTGTTGACCGGCACCAGACCAGCCTTGAACGCGGCGAACGCGCCCTCCATGTACTCGGGCGCGTTGTACAGGTAGAGCGCCACCTTGTCCTGATGCTGCGCGCCGCCGTCGAGCAGGTGGCGGGCCAGTCCGTCGGCCCGGCGGTCGAAGTCCTGCCAGGAGATACGTCGTGAGCCCTGCACCTGGGCATCTGCATCGCCGAAGCGGTCGGCGATGCGCTCCCAGATCTCCGCGAAGTTCCAACCAGCCATGTCGTTCCCCCGGTGGTGATGGTTGGCGAGCAGTGTAGGCGGCGTCATCCGTACACTCCGGCGGTGGACTTCGAGCTGCCCCCGTCCGACGATCCCCGCCGAACCGAGGTTCGGTCCTGGCTGGAGGCCCATCCGAACCCCTCGGCGGTCGACCTGGCCCGTGCGGGCTACACCGTGCCGCACTGGCCGCGCCCATGGGGGTTGGACGCCGACCCGATCCACCAGATCATCATCGACGAGGAGTTGCGCTCGGCCGGGGTCTCGCGGCCCTACAACCCGATCGGCATCGGGTGGGCGGGTCCCACGTTGCTGGCGGCGGGAACCGACCAGCAGAAGGACCGCTACCTGATGGGTCTCGTGGAGGGCACCGACGTCTGGTGCCAGCTGTTCTCCGAGCCCGAGGCCGGCTCGGACCTGGCAGCGCTGGGCACCCGGGCGGTGCGCGACGGCGACGAGTGGATCGTCAACGGCCAGAAGATCTGGACCTCGCTCGGCCACCAGGCCCGCTACGGCATCCTGATCGCCAGGACCGATCCCGACGTGCCCAAGCACCACGGCATCTCGTACTTCATCTGTCCGATGGACGCACCCGGGATCGAGATCCGCCCGATCATCGAGATGACCGGCGGGCACACGTTCAACGAGGTCTTCCTGACCGACGTCCGCATCCCGGCGGAGAACCTGGTCGGCGAGGTGAACGACGGTTGGCGGCTGGCCAAGGTCACGCTGTCCAACGAGCGGGTCTCGTTGTCCTCGGGCGGCGCGTTGTGGGGTCGGGGTCCGACCGCCGAGGACCTGCTCGACGTGGTGCGGGGCGCAGGGGGCGTCGACCGACACCGCCCTGCGCCGGCGCCTGGTGGATCTGCACATCGAATCGCAGATCCTGCGCCTGATCCGCCTGCGAACCGTGACCGCGGCGATCAAGGGCACGGCGCCGGGGCCCGAGGCGTCGATCCGCAAGATCCTGGCCGACGAGCACGGCCAGCACATCCTCGGCGTGGCCAAGGACCTGGCGGGTGCGGGCGGGATGCTCACCGACGTCGGGCCGCTGGGTGCCGACGTGGACCTGTGGCACTACGGCTACCTGTTCGGACCCGCGCTCACCGTCGGCGGTGGGACGGGCGACGTGCAGCGCAACATCGTCGCCGAGCGTGTGCTGGGCCTGCCACATGAGCCCGATGTGGAGCAGGGCAGCACCTGGGCGGACTCGCGTCGGGGCGGTGTCGCTGGCTGACCGGCCGTCGCCCGTTCCTGTCCGCGCAGGGTTGGGCGGTACGGTGTTCGCCGATGGCCAAGAAGCGTGTCAATGACGAGCTGCTGTTCCACGACAAGGTCGTGGCGGCGGTGGACCTTCCGAGGGTGCCGATGGGGACTCCCGGAAAGGTGATCCTCAAGAACGGGTTCCGCTGGATCCGCTATCGGGTCTTCTTCGACAACGGAGTCGACATCGGCTCACTCGATCGCTCGCAGCTCGCGCTGCGCAAGGAGTGGGAGAACGAGCAGCGCACCGACAGCGCACTGACGGTCGGGGGGACCGCATCATGAAGATCGCAATGCAGATCGGCTACTCGGGCGGATTCGCCGAGTCCGTCGCCCAGGTCCAGGCCCTCGAGAAGGCCGGCATGGACATCGTCTACGTCGCCGAGGCCTACGGCTACGACGCCGTCAGCCTCATGGGCTACCTGGCAGCGGTCACCGACACCGTGCACATCGCTGCGGGCATCCTGCCCATCTACACGCGAACACCGACGCTCATCGCGATGACCGCCGCGGGAGTCGACGAGCTCAGCGAGGGGCGTTGCATCCTCGGCCTGGGCGCCTCGGGTCCCCAGGTGATCGAGGGCTTCCACGGCGTCGCCTACGACGCGCCGATCCAGCGCACGCGTGAGATCATCCAGATCTGCCGTGCGGTGTGGAAGCGAGAAGAGCCCGTCGTGCACGACGGCAAGAAGTACCAGCTGCCGTTGCCGGCCGAGAAGGGCACCGGTCTGGGCAAGCCGCTCAAGATCATCACCCATCCGCGTCGCCCCGACATCCCGATCCACGTCGCGTCGCTCGGTCCCAAGAACGTGCAGCTGACCGCAGAGCTGGCCGACGGCTGGCTGCCGATCCTGTTCCATCCCCAGCGCGCTGCGGACGTCTGGGGAGAGGACCTGGCGAAGGGCACGGCCGATCGCCCGGCCGACCTCCCGCCGATGGACACGATCGCTGGTGGCTTGCTCGCCATCGGACCGGAGTCCGAGGTGGCCGGCTACCGGGACTTCGCTCGTGCGATGGTCGCCCTCTACGTCGGCGGTATGGGCGCCCGGGGCCGCAACTTCTACAACACGTTGTTCACCCGCTACGGCTACGAGGCCGAGGCAGCCGAGATCCAGGACCTGTACCTGTCCGGGAAGAAGGCCGAGGCCGCTGCGGCGGTGCCCGCCAGCTTCCTGGAGGAGACCTCGCTGTGCGGCGACGAGGCCTACGTTGCGAATCGCATCGCCGAGTTCAAAGCAGCCGGCGTGACCGTGCTCAACGTGACGCCGATCGCCAAGGACCTGGCGGGTCAGGCAGCGCTGATCGAGAAGGTCAAGGAGCTGTCGGCCTGACCCGGGCTGTCCGGCGGACTGCCGGCGGTCAGCGCAGCGCAGCCATCCGGTCCATGGTCGCCTCGGCCTCGGCCACGAACTGGCGAACCAGATCGCCGGCGGGCACCAGCTCGTCGATCGCCCCGATGCCCTGGCCCGCCGGCATGAACTCGCGGTCCGGGTCGACCCCGACGGTCGATTCGTCGCCGCCCAGGTGGTTCGCTCCGTCCTCGAGCGACTGGAGGAACTGGCCGGGGAACGGCTGTGCGACGCCGCCGGAGCGTTCGAACTCGTCGGAGTAGGCGTTGCGCAGCACCCGGCAGGTCTTGCCGGTGTACGCACGTGTGATCACCGTGGCGTCCTCGGCGGACGCGAGGATCCGGTCCTTGTAGCCCAGGACTGCGCCGCGCCTCGGGTGTCGCGATGAAGCGCGTGCCCACCCAGACGCCGTCGGCCCCCAGGCTCAGCGCAGCCGCGAGGCCCCGACCGTCGAAGATGCCGCCCGCAGCGACCACCGGGACGCGATCGCCGACCGCGTCCACCACCTGGGGCACCAGCGCCATCGTCGCGACCTGACCGGTGTGCCCGCCCGCCTCGGTGCCCTGGGCCACGACGACATCGCAGCCTGCCTCGACCGCTGCGACGGCATGGGAGACCTTGCCGCACATGTTGATGACCGCCAGGCCGCCCTCGTGGCACTGCTCGACGACCTCTCGTGGCACGCCGAGGCCGGCGACGAAGACGCTGGCCCCACCCTCGATCATCGCGGCGACCTTCGCCGCCATGTCCTGGGGTGCGGCGGTGAGCAGGTCGACGCCGAACGGCTTGTCGGTCAGCGCCGCAGTCGCGGCGATCTCCCGGACCATCTCGTCGTGGTCCATGGTCGAGGCGCCGAGGCAGCCGAAACCGCCGGCCTCGGACACCGCGGCCGCGACCCGGTGGTAGGAGACCCCGCCCATTCCGGCCAGCATGACGGGATGGTCGACGTGGAGCAGTTCGGTCAGTCGGGTGTGCATTCCGGGGACTGTAGGTCCACCGATGCGCCACCGCTGTCGAACCGTGGTCGAACCGGGGGCGGGAGTTCCGGTCCTGGCGGGTGTTCCCGCCCCCGGTTCGGTGTCAGCGGAACGCTCCGGGACGGGTGACCGCCCCACGCTGCCATCGCCTCGGTGTGGCGATCAGCGCCCGTGGGTAGTCCTCGAACAGCCAGCGCGTGAAGTTGCGGCGGGTCCAGTCGCTCGTGGCGGCGACCGCCACGGCCGCCGACGCACCCCGCGGCGTGGACAGGCCCCGCACCAACAGCTGCGACATCCGGTGGTCCGCCACCAGCTCTCGGCGCAGGGCCGTGACGTACCGGCCCGCCGCGTCGCCGTCGGGGCCCGCAGCGATGATCGACTCCGCGGCCCGGCGCCCGGTCACCAGCGCCTGGCCGATCCCCTCGCCGGACATCACGTCGCAGGCAGCGGCGGCGTCGCCCACGAACAGGGTTCTGGCGGTGGTGGGTGGCACCGAGTCGACCCGGGCGGGGATGGGCCACGCTCGGTGGGGCTCGTCGGCCTGCACGTCGGGGCCGAGCACCGCTCGCACGTGCGGCCGTGCCAGCAGGTCCGGCCAGAGCCGCTTCATGTCCTGGATCGAGTAGCTGCCGCCCCGCTGGATGCCGAAGCCGATGTTGGCCCGCCCGTCCGGCAGCGGGAACGACCAGAAGTAGCCGGGCACGAGGTCGGCGTCGAACGAGACGTAGAGATCACGCGAGGCCAGCGGGCCGACGCCGGACACGTACTGGCGGAACGCATGCCATTCGCCGCGGTAGCCCGGCACCGCGACGCCGAGCTGCTTGCGCAGCGGTGACCACATGCCGTCCGCTCCGACCGCCCAGCGGGCCCGGACGGTGCCCGCGCCGGCGATGTCGAGTTCGACCGCGTCCGGCAGCTCTCGAGCAGCCACCATGGCGTGGCCGTCGAGCACGTCGGCGCCTGCCTTGCGCGCCAGGTCGAGCACTGCTGCGTCCAGGTCCTGGCGGGTCGCGATCGCGACGTAGTCGCCGGAGCCCCGGGGCAGCGAGAACTTCGTGGTACGGCCCGATGGGGAGCGGATCCAGCAGTCCTGGGCGGTCATCCACGACTCGACGTCGACGGGGTCGAGCCCCAGTTCCTCCAGGTGGCGCAACGCACCGGTGGTCAGCCCGTCACCGCAGATCTTGTCGCGGGGGAACGTGGCCTTGTCCACCACCACCACGTCCAGCCCGGCCCGGGCGCAGACGATGGCCGTCGCGGCTCCGGCAGGGCCCGCACCCACCACTGCCACATCGACCGTCCTCATCGGTTCGAGGCTACGGCGGCACCCCGTGGTCGACCACTCGGGTGGCAGCAGGCACCGACGACTCGCTCCCGCACCCGGTCAGGCCAGCTCTGCGGTCAGGCCAGGTCCAGCAGCTCGTCGTAGGCCGTGCGAAGGCATTCCATGAACACGTCGACATCGGGAACTGCCGCCGGATCGACGTTGATCCCGACGTTCAGCTCGTTGCGGTAGCTCAGCAGGGTCACGTTGATCGCGGCACCCGCGAGCGGACCGAAGGGGAAGATCGCCTCGACGGGTGTGCCGAGCAGGAACAGCGGAAGCGGCGAGCCCGGAACGTTGGAGGCCTGGAAGTCGAGGCCCTTCATCATGGTGCCGAAGATCTGTGTCACCACCGAGGTCGGGAGGCGGTTCAGGACGTTCGACAGCGGCTCGACCAACTGGTTGGCCGGCTCGTCCCGCGCTGCCACACAGCGGGTGCGGACCGCCCGCAGCAGGTCGCCGGGTTCATCGACCGCGATCGGGATCTCCATGCGGGCGGGGACGAAGGCGTTGCCGGCGGTGTCGGCGGTGGTGAGGTCGCGGACGTTGATGGGCATGCCCATGCGCAGCATCTCGGGCTCGTGGCCGTGGTGACGGTGGTAGCGGTGCAGTCCTCGGGCGATGCCGCCGACGAAGGTGTCGTTCAGCGTGCCCCCGATGCTGTTGCCGACCTTCTTGGCCAGGTCCAGCGGCATGGTCAGGACGTCGAAGTGGCTCGACAACGACCGGCCGGTCATGATCGGGGAGAGGGGTGTGGCGACCGGCCGGAGCAGACGCGCGGCAGAGGACAGCAGCTCCGAGCTGGCCACCATGGAGCCGGTCGGATCATGGGCGACGCCCACCAGGCTCTCTGCTCCGGCCGCGGCGGCCCGGCGGACCAGGCCGCTCTGGCGGCGGCTCTCGTGCTGGAACGCGTCGACGAAGCGCTCGGTCTGGTTCATGACGTGCGACAGGGGCATCGGCGGCATCGGACGTTCGGGTGCGTCCTGGGCCAGGTCGAACAGCTCCAGCATCAGCTGCACGCCTCCCACGCCGTCGGTGATCGCGTGGTGGATCTTCAAGATGATCGCCGAGCGGTCGTTCGTCAGACCCTCGACGACGGTTGCCTCCCACAACGGCCGAGCCCGATCGAAACCCTGCATGGCGATCGGTGCGGCCATCCCGAGCAGGTCGCCCATCGTGCCCGCGCCCGGCACCCGGGCGGTGCGCAGGTGGTAGCGGAGGTCGAAGTTGGGGTCGATCTCCCATCTCGGTGGTGCGATCGACAGCGGGTTGGACCGCACCCGTTGGCGCAGCCGTGGGATCATCCGACTGGCCCGCTCGAAGGTGCGGTGCAGGCGCTCCAGGTCGACCGCGGACTCGAGCACGACGGCGGTGGTGATCGTGGACCGCAGCATCGGGTCCTTCTCGATCGACCACATGAGCGCGTCCGAGTCGCTCATCCGGTCCTCGAACGCCACCGGTGTCACGTCAGGGTCGTGCTGCTCGATCGTCACCGGGCGATGATAGGACCGGCGGGTGCTCAGTCGCAGTCGTAGTTGGCGCGGAACGTGTCGGTCTCGGTGCGGCCGTCGGTGAAAGTCCGGGTCCGCTCGGTCGTGACCCGGCCGCACCCCGAGGTCGGGCTCTGCGCCGACTGGTCGCCGACCGCGGTGCGCGTCGACCACAGGTCCACGGTGATCGACGTGCCGGTGTAGGTCGGCCAGATGACGATGCCGTAGTCGGTGTCGTTGCGGATCTGGAGGTCGACGCTGGGGTAGGCCAGGGTGGCCTCCCGGCCGAAGGGGTACCGCGAGATGTACTTCGAGTGCATCTTGTAGGTGGGGATGTCCAGGCCGCCGAAGAACGCCGCGTTGAACATCGTGGTGGCGAACTGGCTGACGCCGCCACCGATGTCGGTGGCGAACTCGCCGTCCTGGATGACACCGCCCTCGACGAAGCCCTTCTCCACGGTGCGGCGCCCCACGGTGTCGTTGACCGAGAACGTGGTGCCGGGCGGGATGAGCGTGCCGCGGAGGATGTCGGCCATGCGCTGGATGTTGGTGACCCGTGACTCGCAGCACTTGTGGTTGGTCGTGAACGAGCCGACGATCTCCTTCACGCCGAGTCCCGCGGCCCACTCGCGCCCCTGGGCGGCGGTCTCCACCCGGGTCGGGAGTTCCACCGACGTCTCGCCCGCGAGCAGCGCCGCGGTGACCGCCTGGGGCGCTTCGTCGGTGCAGCACACCTGGGCGTCCTCGCCCCCGACCGGCACGGGCACGCCGCCCGCGAAGTCGAAGCGGACACCGGTGGGGTTGGCCGGCGTCGGCAGCTCGGTCGCGGACGACCTCGGCGGCGACGTCGTCGCTCAGGGTCAGGATCGGGGCCCCTTCCACGACCGACATCGCGAAGCCGGGCCGGAACGCAGCTCCGTCCACCTCGGTGGAGGTGCCGCCGGCACGCAGGGTGATCGCACCCGCGGTCACGTCGTTGGCGCGTGTGGCCAGCTCGCCGACCTGCTCGTCGCTGATCGACGGCTCGGTCACCGTGAGAGCGACGCTGATCTCGATCGGTTCGTTGATGTCACCGAGCGCCCGGGGCAGCGCTGCGACGACGTCGTTGACGGTCAGTTCCTGCCCCGGTGTGCCCGGGACCAGGCGAACCTCCTCGGCGGTGGCCTCGATCGTCGGTTCCACCGGCTCGGTCCGCCGGTCGCCCTCGAGCTCGATCAGGGTGCTCTGCCAGCTGCTCGCTGTCGATGGTGAGCACGACGTCCGCGCTGCGCTCACCGAACCACGACTGGAGCCACCGCACAGGTCGCACCGGCAGGGGGTCGCCGCGTCCGATCTCCATGACCCGCTCGACGGTGCGGTCGCGGTCGACCGACAGGCCGAGATCGCCCGCGGTCGTGGTGAGGGTGAAGTCCTCGGCGTCGATCTCGATGGTGGTCGATGGCAGCTCGGCTGCCAGTTCGTCGACGCTGCGGTCGAGCTCGTCGGGCGTCTCGTTGCCGACCGGCGTGCCGGCCAGGGTCACGTTGCGGGCCACGCGGTCGGTGCTCAACCAGCCGTCGACCGCCCACGCGGTGGTGACCAGCGCAACGACCAGGAGTGGGGCCGCGGCGATCCACAGGACGGACTTGCGCAAGGGGGACACGGCTACAGGGTCGCGCACCGGAGTGCCCGACGGTTGCACCCCCGCAGTGCGTTCACAGGATCGCTCAGGCGGTCAGCACCGTGATCGAGGTGATGACCACGACGACGACCACGGTCAGCACCCCGCCCGAGCGGGCATAGTCGGTGAACCGGTAGCCGCCCGGCCCGTAGACCATGGTGTTGGTCTGGTACCCGATCGGGGTCAGGAACGATGCCGACGCCGCGATCGCCACCGCGATGGCCACTGTGCGTTGGTCGAGCCCGGCCTCCGATGCGATGGACAGCGCGATCGGCAGCACGACCGCAGCAGCTGCGTTGTTGGTGACGACCTCGGTGAGCACGACCGTCGAGAGCACGATCCCCAGCACGATCCCGGTGGTGCCGAACGACGACAGCGCTCCGGTGAATCCGTTCGCCACGGTCGCGGCGAGCCCGCTGTTGTCGATCGCCGCACCCAGTCCGAACGCGGCGGCGATCAGCACGATCACGTCCAGGTCGACCGCGTCGCGTGCCTCTCCGTAGGTCAGGACCTTCGCCGCGACCAGGATGCCGGCAGCCACGAGCGCCGCGCTGAGGATCGGGAGGATGCCGAGCGCTGCCACCGCGACCATCGCAACCGTGACGAGGCCGACCAGGGGTGCCCGCCGGGTCATCCCCGGAGGGGTGCCGCCGACGTGGGCCACGACGAGGAAGTCGGTGTTGGACCGCCACCGCTGGGCGAATCCCGGACGGGCGAGCACCAGGAGCGTGTCGGTGGGTCGCAGCCGGACGTCGCCGAGCTTCGCGTCCACCCGCTGGCCATCGCGCTGGATGCCGATCACGGCGGCCTGGTACCGGCTGCGGAAACGGGCCTCCTTCAGGGTCTGGCCCGACAGCCTCGAGGAGCGGCCGATGACGGCCTCGAAGAACGTGTGGCGCGGGCTGTCCAGGTCGATCAGGTGCTCCTGCTCGGCGGACCGCAGGCCACGTGTCTGCTGCAGGTCCAGGATCTGGTCGACCCGACCGGCGAAGGTCAGCCGGTCCGACGCACGCAGGACCACGTCGGGGTTCGGGGGCGTGATCGTCTCGCCGTCCCGCTCCAACTCGACCAGGTACACGCCGTCCAGGTCACGCAGGCTGGCGCTGGTGACCGTCGATCCATCGATGGGTCCGCCGGGAACCACCTCCATCGACACGGTGTACTCGCCGACCTGTTCCTCGGCGCGTTCCGGCGCCGTCATGCGGTCGGGCACCAGACGCGACGCGACCAGCACCAGCGTCGCCACCCCGGCGAGTGCCACCGGGCCACCGATCTTGGTGACCTCGAAGACCCCGAACGGCTCCTGGCCGCGATCCTCGACCAGCCCCGACACCACCAGGGTGGTCGAGGTGCCCAGCACGGTGACGGTGCCGCCGAGGATCGTGGCGTAGGACAGCGGCAGCAGGAACTTGGATGCGGACAGGTGCTGGCGGCGGGCCCACGCGAGCACATCGGGGATCAGCATCGCGACGAGGGGCGTGTTGTTCAGGAACGCCGACGCTGCGGCGCTCGGTACGACGAGCCGGGTGACGGCCATGGGGCCGCGGTGGTTGCCGAGCAGCCGTCCGGTGAGGGGGGTCATCATCCCGGTCTTCTGCGCGGCACGGGCGATCACATAGAGCGCGGCGACGGTCAGTGGGGCGGCGTTGGAGAAGCCGGCGAACGCCTGCCCGGCGTCGATCACGCCGACCACCAGCAGCGAGATCGTCGCGGCCAACATGATCGCCGCAGGTGGATACCGGGTGATGGCGAGCGCGGCGAGCGTGCTCACCAGCACCGCAGCGGTGATCCAGGCGTCGGCGGTCAGGGTCGCTCCCGGTGTCGAGACATCGTCACAGCTCCACAGATCGGCACGACCGACCGAGCTGTGAGCAGCTGGGGGGTCAGAACAGCGTCAGGTCGGCCGTCCGGGTGCCCCGCAACACGTCGTAGTCCACCTCGACACACCCGATCCCCCGTGACGCCGCCACGACCTTGGCCTGCGGCTTGATGACCTGGGCCACGAACACGCCGCGCACACCCCGCAGCATCGGGTCGCGATCCATCCGCTCGAGATAGCGGGCCAGTTGCTCGACGCCGTCGATCTCGCCACGTCGCTTCACCTCGATGGCCACTGCGTTGCCCTGCGCGTCGCGACACAACAGGTCGACGGGTCCGATGTCGGTGGGGAACTCGCGGCGCACCAGCGTCAGACCCTCGGCGATCCTGGTCGGATCCGAGGCGAGCAACTCCTGCAGGTGCGCCTCGACGCCGTCCTTGGAGAGCCCCGGATCGACGCCCAGCTCGTGCGCGGTGTCGGCGATGACCTCGTGCAGATGGATGGTGAGGGTCTCGCCCTTGGGGTTGGTCACCGTCCACTGGTCGTCGTGCTCGACCAGCCGGTTCGGCGAGTTCATCCAGTTGAGCGGCTTGTAGGCGCCGCCGTCGGCGTGGATCGCCACACAACCGTCGGCCTTGACCATGAGCAGTCGTGTGGCCTCGGGGAGGTGGGCGGTCAGCCGTCCCGAGTAGTCGACGGAGCATCGGGCGATCACCAGGCGCATCGGTGACGACACTAGGTGAGAACCAGGTGGTGGGATCAGCCGTCGGTCCGTGCGAGGTCCGGGTAGCGCAACGACAGGTCGTTGCACTCCTCGCAGACGTCGTCGGGGATCAGGCCGAGTCGCATCAACAGCGAGAAGACCCGACAGCCGAGACAGAATCCCAGCGCGGCCTCGAGCGACGCCGCGACGACGAGCAGGGCGATCACCACGCGGGCAGCGCCGGGTTGCCCGGCCAGCCACAACGCCGACGCCGTCGCGCTGAAGGCCACGCCGATCGCCTGGGCGAAGCGCTTCGGGGGGCCGGGCACGAGCTTCTCATGGCGGACGAGCCGGGGAGCGACGACCCGGACCGCGAGCTGTCCCAGCGGGCTGAGACGCGGGCCAGCGGCAACCCTGGCGAGGAAGCCGTAGGTGAGCGGGAGCAGGACCCAACCCCATCCGAATCCGGCCACGGCCACGCCCATGATCACCACGCCGGTCGCGACGGTGCGCGCCGCCACGTCGTTCACCGGGTTCGGGAACGAGAAGAACTCTGCAGCTGTGGTCGTGTTCGGCACGAGCTACACCGTACGGGCCTAAACCTGACCAGACAAGTCGGGTTTACCGTGACCACCGTGTGCCCGGCGGGCGGGCCGGTGTGCGCACGGTGTGCGGATCGTGTGAGAATCGGGTCGGGGAGGGGAACAGGGTGGAGGCGTGGAGCGGGTGACGGGCTTGTTGATCGAGGACGGACGCTGGCGCCCCGCTGGCGCGTCGGGACCGGGGGGCGCGTGGCAGCCCGCGGGGCTCCGCGTCCGTGCTGCGGCGTTGGAGATCTGGGAGCTGGACGAGTTCCGATCGATCGGTCTGGCGTCGATCGACGAGGTGACCGAACTGGGAGAGCCCGACGGCTCCCGCCACGTCATCGAGGTGCGCTGCGGTGTCGAGCTCATCGAGATCGAGCTCAGCGGGGATCTGCTGGATCGGCTGCTCGATGCTGTGCGAGCCACGGGCACACCCTCGGTGGCTCGCCGCCGTCCGCGGCACGTGGTGGCCGCTGCGGCGGTGACCGTCGTCGTGGCTGCGGTCGCGCTCTCGGGGCTGACGGGGCGCGGTGATGCCACGGCCTCCGGCGGACCCACCACGCACCAGGTGGTCCAGCGCGTCAGCGTGCCCGGAACCACGGTCGTGCCCGGTTCGACCGACACGACGGCGACGTCGACCCGGCCCAGCTCCACCTCGACCACGAGCACCACGAAGGCGACCACCACGACCGCGGCGCCCCGCCGCACCACCACCACCACGACACCGCCACCGCCACCGCCACCGCCGCCGCCGCCACCACCCGTCGCGCTCGTCCCGGCGCCGCTGACGGGCCTTCCTGCCAATCCGTTGGATCTGTTCCGGTCGCCGATCGTGTCCAAGATCGATGCATCGCCCCAGGCGATGCCCCAGGTCGGGCTCGATCAGGCCGACATCGTCATGGAGGTGCGCATCGAGGGCGGGATGAACCGCTACATCGCCGTGTGGCACTCACAGCAGCCGGAGGTGATCGGACCGCATCGATCGGCGCGGACAACGGACCCGGATCTGCTGGCGATGTTCGGTCATCCGCTCTTCGCGTTCTCCGGGGCGAACCCGGGTGTGGTCGATCGGCTGGCAGCCACCTGGTGGAAGACCGGGGTGGGCCCCGGCGAGGTCGGTGCTGCGTACTTCCGGGACGAGTCCCGGCCGTGGCCGCACAACCTGTTCGCGGTCAGTTCGGTGTTGCGGTCACGACCGTCGCCGCTCGTGGTGCCGTCCCCGCTGTTCTGGCGTCGGCCGCCGGGGACGCCGGGCGGGGGAGTCCCCGTGCGGGGCATGACCACCTCTGCGGGATCCAGATCGCACTTCGGGTGGGATCCGGCGACGGGCACGTGGCCGAGGTGGGTGCACGGCCGGCCGCACCTGCACCCCGACGGGCGCCCCGTGGCACCGACGAACGTCGTGGTGGTCGAGACCCCCTACGGCGTCAGCGCTGCCGACGCGAACTCACCGGAGGCGGTCTCGGTGGGGTGGGGCAGGGCGTGGGTGCTGAGCGACGGCCACGCGGTGAGCGGGTCGTGGGTTCGCGGCGACCGCACGCAGCGCTACGACCTGCGCGATCAGACAGGTCAGCCGATGACGCTGCTGCCGGGGACGACCTGGATCGTGCTCGCCGACGGCCCGCCGGCGTTCGAGCCTCGCTGAGTCCGCGCGCCGCTGCCTTCGTTCGCTGCTGCGTTCGTTCGCTGCAGCGGGCCCGTCAGGGGCTCAGGATCGTGCGTGCTTGAGCGCCTTGAGGCTGCGGGCTCGCCCGCCCGCATCGAGGATCACCTTGCGCAGACGAACCGCCGTGGGGGTGACCTCCACGCACTCGTCCTCGGCGAGGAACTCGAGTGCCTGCTCGAGGGACTGGCGTCGGGGCGGCGTGAGTCGCTCGGTGTTGTCCGACGAGGAGGTCCGCATGTTGGTCAGCTTCTTCTCGCGGCAGATGTTGACGTCCATGTCCTCCGAGCGGGAGTTCTCCCCGATGATCATGCCCTCGTAGACCTCGTCGCCCGGCCCCACGAACAGCGCGGCGCGCTCCTGGACCTGCAGCACCGCGTAGCCCGTGACCGGCCCGGACCGATCGGCGACGACCGAGCCGCGTTCGCGTGAGCGGATCTCGCCGAACCAGGGTGCCCACCCGTCGAAGATCTGGTGCAGCATGCCGGTGCCGCGGGTCTCGGTCAGGAACTCCGTGCGGAACCCGAGGAGCCCCCGAGCAGGCACACGCTGTTCGATGCGGACCCAGCCGGTGCCGTGGTTGACCATGTCCACCAGTTGGCCCTTGCGGGTGGCGAGCAGTTGTGAGACTGCGCCCAGGTACTCCTCGGGGACGTCGATGCTCACGGACTCGACCGGCTCGTGCAGCGTGCCGTCGATCTCGCGGGTGACGACCTGCGGCTTGCCCACGGTCATCTCGAAACCCTCGCGGCGCATCGTCTCGACCAGGACCGCCAGCTGCAGCTCGCCGCGCGCGTGGACCTCCCACGCGTCGGGGCGGTCCGTCGTCATCACCCGCAGGCTGACGTTGCCGATCAGCTCGGCGTCGAGCCGCGCCTTGATCTGCCGGGCGGTGACCTTGTCGCCGTCACGACCGTTGAGCGGCGAGGTGTTGACGCCGACCGTCATCGCCAGGCTGGGTTCATCGACGCTGATGACGGGCATCGGACGGGGATCCTCGGGGTCGGCCAGGGTCTCCCCGATGGTGACGTCCTCGAGGCCGGCGACCGCGATCAGCTCTCCCGGGCCCGCTTCGTCGACCTCGATCCGCTCGTGCGTCTCGGTCACGTACAGCAGCGCCACCTTGGCTCGCTGGATGGACCCATCGGCGCGGCACCAGGCGACCTGTTGGCCCTTGCGGATGTGACCGTGGATGACACGGCACATCGCGAGACGTCCGACGAACTGGCTGGCGTCCAGGTTGGTCACCCATGCCTGCATCGGGTGGCTCGGGTCATGGGTCGGTGCGGGCAGGTGGTCGACCAGGAGCTCGAACAGCGGCGTCAGGTCCGGTGCCAGGTCCTCGGTGGTCGTCGGCTTGTCCATCGAGGCCCGACCAGCCCGGCCGTTCAGGTAGATGATGGGGAAGTCGATCTGGTCGATGTCCGCGTCGAGATCCATGAACAGGTCCTCGACCTCGGACACGACCTCGTCGATGCGAGCATCGGGACGGTCGATCTTGTTGACCGCCAGGATGACGGGCAGGCCCAGCTCCAGCGTCTTGCGCAGCACGAAGCGCGGTCTGGGGCAGCGGTCCCTCGGAGGCGTCCACGAGCAGCACGACGCCGTCGACCATGGTCAGCGCCCGCTCGACCTCGCCGCCGAAGTCCGCGTGGCCGGGCGTGTCGACGATGTTGATCTTGACCTCGTCACGGCCCTCACCGGTCCAGCGCACCGCGGTGTTCTTGGCGAGGATCGTGATGCCCTTCTCTCGCTCCAGATCGGTGTTGTCCATGATCCGGTCGACCTCTGCAGCGCCTTCCCGGAACGCTCCGGACTGGCGGAGCATCGCATCGACGAGGGTGGTCTTGCCGTGGTCGACGTGGGCGATGATGGCGACGTTGCGCATGTCGTTGACCGGCACGCGGGTGGACGCGCTGGACTCGGCGGTGGGGGAGGTCATGTTGGTTTCCAGGATCGGGTGCGCCGCGATCGGCGACGGGGGGACGGACCAGTCTTGCCGATCAGGAGCGGTTTGTCCGAACTCCCCGCAGCTCAGCGGCGCTCGAGGCGCTTGCGGATCAGCTCGCGGCGGCGCTGCAGCTCTCGGTAGGTGACCGGGATGTCGGGCTCGTCGATGATGCCCAGGCTGGCGCGGATGGCGCCCGGGTCCACCTCGAAGTGTTCGGCGGACACGCCGATCTCGGCCGCGAAACGGTCGCCGTGGGTCATCGCGAGATGCGTCGAGAGGTTGGCGAACTCGGAGATGAGGTCCAGGTCGGGTGCCAGGTTGGCGATCGCTGCGTCGAGGAAGACCAGGTTCTTGACGTAGAGCATCAGGATCTTCGGCAGACGAGCGCCCATGGCGAGCAGGGCCTTGATGATGCGCTGGAGTTCACCGACCAACTCCTCCTGGGAGAGCTTCGTCGGGTCGAACGGCTGCTGGTCGAGGCCGAGCTCGGCGATCACGTCGTCGATGTCGGTGTCCGGGGGGAGTGCGCCGAGGTCCCGGAAGGCGACGATCTGACCGCGGATGTCGCCCATCGCGGAGCTCAGCATCAGCCGCATGAACGCAGTGCGCTCCAGGTCGGTCATCCGGGCGGTGATGCCGAAGTCCAACAACGCGATGCGGCCGTCGTCCGCGATGAACAGGTTGCCGCCGTGCAGGTCGCCGTGGAAGATGCCGTGCACCATGCAGCCCTCGGTGAACGCCGCCATGCCGCGCCGCAGCACCTCGTGGGTGTCGATGCCCGCGGCCTGCATGGACTCCAGGTCGTCGAAGCTGTAGCCGGACAGCCGTTCCATCACCAGGACGCGCCGGGTGACCAGTTCCGGGTGCGGGCGGGCGATGATCACGCCACGCTGGCCGAGCTCGGCGCACGACTGCGCCACGTCCAACATGTTCTCGGCCTCGAGGCGGAAGTCGAGCTCCTCGGTGATGGTCTGGGCGAACAGCTCGACCAGCGCCGGTGGGTTCGCCAACGCGGCGATGGGGATCCGCCCGACGAGGAAGGGCGCCAGCCACGCCATGACCTTGAGGTCCGAGTGGACCTGGGTGCGGATGGTGGGCCGCTGGACCTTGACCACGACCTCGCGGCCCACCGTCTCGTCGCCGACCGGGTGCAGACGTGCGGCGTGCACCTGTGCGATGGACGCAGCGGCGATGGGCCGACGCTCGAAGTGCTCGAACACCTCTTCCAGCGTGCGGTCGAGGTCCTCCTCGACCACCTGGCGCACAGCGTCGAAGGTCTCCGCAGGCACCTGGTCCCGACAGCGCTTGAACTCGTCGACCAGCTCGGAGGGGAAGAGCCCTTCGCCGCTCGAGATGATCTGGCCCAGCTTGATGTAGGTGGGTCCGAGACGCTCGGCGGCCATGCGCAGCCGGCGCGACAGCCCCGATCGCGATGCCCCGGGGTCCTGGCGACGCTCCTTGGCGGCCCAGAGCCCGACGCCCATGCCCAGGGCGCCGGCCACGACCGCGAGCCGACCGGGGGGCGGCAGGACGCGCCGGGCGGTCAGGTACGGGACCTGGCGCTGCGTGTTGGCGCGCAGCACGTCGATGCCGCGGTTCCAGGCGCACTCGTCGCGTCGCACCACCCAGGGGCCGCGCTCGGTGAAGCAGAAGTGCTCCAGATCGGGGGAAGGGGTCTCGGTGGTCGCCGGCGGGGAGTCCATCACCCCTCGGTCTACCTCAGCTGCGCCACGGGGGCGCAGCCGGGCGTGGGGATGTCACGCCAGGACGTTCGCGACCTCGGCGGCGTGTTCGGGCCGGCAGATCAGCAGGTCCGGTAGGTAGGGGTCGGCGCGGTTGTACACCAGCGGTGAGCCGTCCAGCCGGGTGCAGTGCAGGCCGGCGGCGAGTGCCACGGCCACGGGGGCAGCCGAGTCCCACTCGTACTGCCCGCCGGAGTGCGGGTAGACGTCCGCCTCGCCGCGAACGACCGCCATGGCCTTTGCTCCTGCGGAACCCATCTCGACGAGCTGTGCGTCCAGTCCCTCGGCGATGGCGAGCGCCTCCGCAGGCGGCCGGCTGCGGCTGACGATGACCCGCAGCTGCTCGGGCGCCGCTGGCACCTCCGGGGCATCACCGGTGCTCAGGACCATGCCCAGACCCGGCAGGGCGACCGCTCCCGCGGTGGGGATGCCCTGTTCGACCAGGGCCACGTGCACCGCCCAGTCCGAGCGTCCCTCGCCGTACTCGCGGGTGCCGTCGAGGGGGTCGATGACCCAGACCCGGGGGGCATCCAGGCGGGCGGTGTCAGCGATCTCCTCGGCGCGAGCCTCCTCGGAGAGCACCGCGTCGTCGGGCCGCTCCCGGGTGAGCTCGGCCATGAGCAACTCGTGCGACACCCGGTCGCCCTCGTCCTTGATGGTGCGTTCGTCGGCGCCCTCGGCGCTGAGCCGTTCACGCAGCTCGAGCAGCGCGACTCCGGCGCGTTCGGCGAGCGTGGCGGCGAGGAGGTGGTCCTGTTGGGTCGGCACCCGGACAGGGTACCGGGATGCACGCGTCGAAAAGCCGACCTTGCTGATCGGAATTCCTGGCCCGTAGCCTGTCGAGCTGCTCGCCGTCCGGCCGCATACCGGCCGATCCATCGAACGGGTGGTTCTGCCCCGTCCGCTTCGGCGGGGGGTGCCGATACGCTCGTGGTACCGACGAACCCAGGGAATCCCGCCCAACGATGAACTACGAACTTTCCCACCTCAAGGCACTCGAGGCGGAGTCCATCCACATCATCCGTGAGGTCGCCGCCGAGTTCGAACGGCCGGTGCTGCTGTTCTCCGGCGGCAAGGACTCGATCGTCATGCTCCGCCTGGCGGAGAAGGCGTTCTGGCCGGCCAAGATCCCGTTCCCGCTGATGCACATCGACACGGGACACAACTTCGACGAGGTCTACGACTACCGGGACCGCAGGGTCGCCGAGCTGGGCATCCGCCTGGTGGTGGCCTCGGTGCAGGAGTCGATCGACACCGGTCGGGTGGTGGAGCAGACCGGCCCCAGGGCCAGCCGCAACCAGCTCCAGACCACCACCCTGCTCGACGCCGTCGAGCAGCACGGCTTCGACGCGGCGTTCGGCGGCGCCCGTCGTGACGAGGAGAAGGCCCGGGCGAAGGAGCGGGTGTACTCCTTCCGCGACGAGTTCGGTCAGTGGGACCCGAAGAATCAGCGACCCGAACTGTGGAACCTGTACAACGGTCGGCACCACCGTGGCGAGCACATCCGGATCTTCCCGCTGAGCAACTGGACCGAGCTGGACATCTGGCAGTACATCGCCGATGACGGCATCGAGGTGCCGTCGATCTACTACGCACATCAGCGCGAGGTCTTCGAACGCGACGGCATGTGGTTGGCGGTGACACCGTTCGTCACGGTCATGGACGGACGAGGTGCCCGAGGTGCGCACCATCCGGTTCCGCACCGTCGGCGACGCGTCCTGCACCGGTGCGGTCGACTCCACCGCGGACACCGTCGAGGCGATCATCGAGGAGGTGGCGGCGACCCGGGTCACCGAGCGGGGGGCCAGCCGAGCCGATGACCGGGTCTCCGAGGCCGCAATGGAGGATCGCAAGCGTGAGGGGTACTTCTGATGTCTGAGCTACTGCGCTTCGCCACCGCCGGATCGGTCGACGACGGCAAGTCCACGTTGATCGGCCGGCTGCTGTACGACTCGAAGTCCATCTTCGAGGACCAGATGGACTCTGTCAGCGACGCGAGCCAGCGGATGGGGCTCGAGGGCACCAACCTGGCGCTGCTCACCGACGGCCTGCGCGCCGAGCGGGAGCAGGGCATCACCATCGACGTCGCCTACCGCTACTTCGCGACCCCGAAGCGGAAGTTCATCATCGCCGACACGCCGGGACACGTGCAGTACACCCGCAACATGGTCACCGGCGCGTCGACCGCCGACCTCGCGATCGTGCTGATCGATGCTCGCAAGGGCGTGCTCGAGCAGTCGCGCCGTCACGCGTTCATCGCATCGTTGCTGCGCATCCCGCACCTGGTGGTCGCGGTGAACAAGATGGACCTGGTCGACTACGACCGGGACCGCTTCGACGAGATCGTCGACGAGTTCCGGGCGTTCGCCGCCAAGCTCGAGGTCACCGACCTGACCTTCATCCCCCTCTCTGCGCTCAACGGCGACAACGTCGTGTCACGGTCGCCGAACATGGAGTGGTTCGAGGGGTCCTCGCTGCTGCACCACCTCGAGACGGTGCACATCGCGTCGGACCGGAACCTGATCGATGCGCGGCTGCCGGTGCAGTACGTGCTGCGGCCCCAGACCGACGAGTTCCACGACTACCGCGGGTACGCCGGACGGGTTGCCGCCGGCGTGTTCAAGCCGGGCGACGAGGTCGTCGTGCTGCCATCGGGGTTCAGCTCCACCATCGCCTCGATCGACACCCTCGACCGGCTCGCTCGACGAGGCCTTCGCTCCGATGTCGGTGACCATCCGCCTCGCGGACGAGATCGACATCTCCCGCGGCGACATGATCTGTCGACCGCAGAACCAGCCGACCTCGTCCCAGGACATCGACGCGATGGTGTGCTGGATGACCGAGGCCTCCACGCTGTCGCCGCGGACCAAGCTGACGATCAAGCACACGACACGCACGGCGAAGGCGCTGGTCAAGGACCTGCAGTACCGGCTCGACATCAACACGTTGCACCGCGAGGACGGCATCGACTCCTTGGCGTTGAACGAGATCGGCCGAGTGACGTTGCGCACGACCCAACCGCTGTTCTTCGACGAGTACCGGCGCAGCCGCGAGACGGGGTCGTTCATCCTGATCGACGACAGCACCAATGCAACCGTCGGCGCCGGGATGATCCTCGGCGAGAGCGTGTGAGCGACGCAGCCGACCGGATCGTCGTATGGCATCCGGGTCATGTGGATCGCGAGGAGCGTTCCCGGGCCACGGGCGTCGTCGGCCGCGTGGTGTGGTTCACCGGGCTCTCCGGCTCGGGCAAGTCGACGGTGGCGGTGGAGGTCGAACGAGCGCTCGTGGCCGCTCGGCGCGCTGCGTACCTGCTCGACGGTGACAACCTTCGTCACGGCCTCAACGTGGACCTGGGCTTCTCTGCTGCGGACCGGGACGAGAACGTGCGACGGGTCGGCGAGGTGGCGGCGTTGTTCGCCGATGCCGGCGTGGTGGCACTGGTCCCGCTCGTGTCCCCCTACCGGATGGCACGCGACAAGGTGCGCGCCCGCGTGACCTCGGCCGGGATGGCCTTCGTCGAGGTGTTCGTCGACACGCCGCTGGCAGTGTGTGAACAGCGCGACCCGAAGGGCCTGTACGCGAAGGCCAGGGCTGGAGAGTTGTCCGGGATGACCGGTATCGACGATCCCTACGAGGCGCCGAGCGCTCCCGAGCTGGTGCTGACCCCTGACGACGGCGATCCGTCGGCGCAGGCCCGCAAGGTGCTCAGACTGCTCGATCTGGCCTGACCTCGGGTCAGGGCCCCGGGAGCACGGTGTCGGTCTCGCGCCAGCACCACCACGCCAGCACCGACCGGTAGGGCGCGTAGGGCTCGCCGAGTGCCTCCATCTCACGCTCGGTGGGGTGCTCCGGCAGTCCGAACGCCCGCGCGTAGCCGGCACGCACGCCGTAGTCGCCGGTCGGCCAGACATCGAGCCGGTTCAGGTCCGACAGCAGGAACATCTGGGCGGTCCACGGTCCGATGCCCCGCACCACCGTGAGGTGGTCGATGACCTCACGGTCGCTCGCTCTGCCGAGCCGGTCCAGACGCACGGTGCCGTCGCTGCACTTCGTCGCCAGGTCGATCAGCGCTGCGGTCTTCGCTCCGGACAGCCCGGCGGCTCGCAGCTCCTCGGGCGGTCGGGCCAGGACGGCGCTCGGGGTGACGGGGTCACCCACCACGGCGGTCACCCGGCCCCAGATGGTCGCAGCGGCCCGGCCTGCGAGTTGCTGGTAGGCGATCGCCCGGGCGAGCACGGCGAACCGTTCACGTGTCGGCACACCACGCCGGAACGTCGGCGGGCCGTGGCGCTCGTGGAGGCGGGCCATGACGTCATCGCGTGCGGCGAGCTGCATCGAAGCCGTCTGCCAGTCCGCTCGTGATGCTGCGCGACGCATCAGCGGTTTCGGAAGCTCGGCGAACGTCGTTCCATGAACGCTCCGACGGCTTCGCCCATGTCCTCGGTGAACGACGTCATGATCTGCGTGCGGTTCTCCAGGTCGATGCCGGCGGCCAGGCTGCCGACCTCGAGCTGGCTCCACATCACCTCCTTGGTCATCCACACCCCGGTCGGTGAGTTCGCGCAGATCTGCCGGGCGGTGTCGAGGGCCGCCTCCATCAGCATCTCGTCGTCCACGACCCTGGTGACGAGCCCGATCCGGCCCGCCTCGTCGGACTCGACGATCCGCCCGGTGAGCATCAGCTCGAACGCTCGTGACGCACCGATCCACCGGGGCAGCAGCCAGGAGACCCCGATGTCGCAGCCCGACAGGCCGATCCGGACGAACGCGACGTTGAACCGCGCCGAGCTGGCAGCGATGCGCACGTCCGAGGCCAGCGCGAGCGCGAGTCCCCCGCCCGCAGCAGCGCCGTTGACCGCGGCGATGACCGGCATGCGCAGCCCCCGGAGCTTGGGCACCAGCGATGCGATGCGCTGTTGCAGGGCCATCCCGGCCTGGACCCGGCCGGGCGCGTCGTGCTGCCGGGTCGAGGTGGGTGCCGGGGAGAGGTCCACCAGGTCGAGGCCGGCGCAGAAGCCCCTGCCGGCTCCGGTCAGCACCACCACCCGCACCTCGGGATCAGCGTCGAGCGCGTCGAGCGCGTCGTGCAGTTCGTCGATGAGCGTCAGGCTCATCGCGTTCAGCCGCTCGGGACGATCGAGGGTGAGCACTCGCACACCTTCGACGCCGCGTCCGGTCGGTGTCGTCAGCTGGAGCGTGGCGAACGGTCGGTCGTCGGCTTCGGTCGGACTCATGCGTCCGAGCCTGCCACGCCCGGAGTTCAGGCGGTGCGTTGCTGCCCTGCGGCTGCTGCGCGGCGTGCCTTGACCACGGGGGTCGTGTCGACCTCGCCGTGCGGCTCGCCGGCGGTGTCGTAGCAGGCTGCGTGGTAGTGCTCGACCCGGACCCAGGTGCCCTTCTCGTAGACGTTGCAGATGACCTGCTTGGGACGCACCTTGGCCTGGAACTTCACCCGTTCGCCGCAGGTCATGCAGTCGACGGCACTGCCGGGTTCGACGTCGCGCAGCACGGCCCGACTTCGAGCGATGCCGTTGCGGCTGCGGGTGGGCTTCTTGGTGGTCGCGGTGCTCCCCATGCACAGGTCATCGGCGCACCGGACGCGCCGCATGAACAATCAGCGGCTCAGCGCGTGAGCGGCTTGTACTTGATGCGATGGGGCTGCGCGGCGTCGGCTCCGAGCTCCTTGCGTCGGACCGCCTCGTACTCGCTGAAGTTGCCCTCGAACCAGCGGACCTGTGAGTCGCCCTCGAACGCGAGCATGTGGGTTGCGATGCGGTCCAGGAACCAGCGGTCGTGGGAGATGACCACGGCGCATCCGGGGAAGGCCTCGAGTGCGTCCTCGAGGGCCCGCAACGTGTCGACATCGAGATCGTTGGTCGGCTCATCCAACAGCAGCACGTTCCCGCCCGAGCGGAGGAGCTTCGCCAGGTGCACACGGTTGCGCTCCCCGCCGGACAGCTCTCCGACCTTCTTCTGCTGATCGGGCCCCCGGAAGTTGAAGCTCGCGCAGTAGGCCCGACCGTTGACCTCCCGGTTGCCGACCTTCAGCAGGTCCTGGCCGTCGGTGATCTCCTGGTAGGCGGTGCGGTCCGGGTCCAGCGAGTCGCGCGACTGATCGACGTAGGACAGCTGCACGGTGGATCCGATGGTGAGCGTCCCCGCGTCGGGCCCGTCCTCGCCGCCGCCGTTCGCAGCATCGACGATCATTCGGAACAAGCGTCGTCTTGCCCGCGCCGTTGGGACCGATGATGCCGACGATGCCCGCAGGGGGGAGGCTGAACGACAGGTCCTCGATCAGGAGGCGGTCGTCGTAGCCCTTGCGCAGGTGCTCCGCCGCGATGACGAGGTCGCCCAGACGTGGACCGGGGGGAATGGCGATCTCGAGCTTGTTGGACTGCTCACGGTCCGATTCCGCCTCGTTCTGGAGCTTCTCGTAGGCCTGGAGCCGCGCCTTGCTCTTGGCCTGACGTGCCTTGGGCGCCATGCGCACCCACTCGAGCTCACGCTCGAGTGTCTTGCGCCGGCTGTCGCTCGCCTTCTCCTCGAGTGACAGCCGTCGCTCCTTCTGTTCCAGCCAGCTGGAGTAGTTGCCCTCGAAGGGGATGCCGCGGCCGTGGTCGAGTTCGAGGATCCACTGGGCGACGTTGTCGAGGAAGTAGCGGTCGTGGGTGATGGCGACCACGGTGCCGGGGTAGTCCTGCAGGAATCGCTCGAGCCAGGCGACCGACTCGGCGTCGAGGTGGTTGGTCGGTTCGTCCAGCAGGAGCAGGTCGGGCGCCGACAGCAGCAGACGGCAGAGCGCGACCCGTCGCCGCTCCCCGCCGGAGAGCACCGTGACATCTGCATCCGGCGGCGGGAGCCGCAGCGCGTCCATCGCGATGTCGATGGTGCGTTGCAGGTCCCACGCATTGGCCGCCTCGATCTTCGCTTCGATCTCGGCCTGCTGTGCACCCAGCTTCTCGTAGTCGGCGTCGGGGTCGCTCCACTGGGCCATCAGCGCGTCGTAGTCGGTCAGCAGCGAGGCAACGCCAGCCACCCCGTCCATCACGTTGCCCAGGACGTCCTTGTCAGGGTCGAGCTGGGGCTCCTGTTCCAGCAGCCCGACCGAGAAGCCGGGGGTGAGCCGGGCCTCGCCGGTGTACTCGTCGTCGCGGCCCGACATGATGCCCAGCAGCGTGGACTTGCCCGAGCCGTTCGCGCCGAGCACACCGATCTTCGCTCCGGGGAAGAACGACAGCGAGATGTCCTTCAGCACGTCTCGATCCGGTGGGACGAACTTGCCCACGCGATGCATGGTGAAGATGTACTGGGCGCTCATGGCGACCGAGCGTACCGGCCACGCCGGCGCTCCTGGTCACGTGGCGGTAGCCGTGGGGACGCGAGAAATCCCGGGCGTCTCGGCCCGGGGCTTCCCGATGTCGTGATGGGCCTGACGGCTTCAGCGCTTGGCTGGTGCCTTCTTGGCTGGTGCCTTCTTGGCTGGTGCCTTCTTGGCTGGTGCCTTCTTGGCTGGTGCCTTCTTGGCTGGTGCCTTCTTGGCTGGTGCCTTCTTGGCTGGTGCCTTCTTGGCTGGTGCCTTCTTGGCTGGTGCCTTCTTGGCTGGTGCCTTCTTGGCTGGTGCCTTCTTGGCTGGTGCCTTCTTGGCTGGTGCCTTCTTGGCTGGTGCCTTCTTGGCTGGTGCCTTCTTGGCTGGTGCCTTCTTGGCTGGTGCCTTCTTCGCCGGTGCCTTCTTGGCCGGAGCCTTCTTGGCTGGTGCCTTCTTCGCAGCTGCCTTCTTGGCCGGAGCCTTCTTCGCAGGTGCCTTCTTGGTTGCCACAGTTGCCTCCTCGGCGGACTCTTCCGAGACCAGTGGGGTGTTGTTGTCGACCTCGTCGTCAGACGACTCGGCCGTGTCGACTTCGATGTTTTCGAAGCCGGGAAGTGCAAGGTCGATACCGCGGCGCGGTGTGTCGAATCCCTGCACGATGAAGGGGCGGACCTCGCCCACGTTCAGCACCTCTCGGGCGCTGCGTGGAGCCGGGTCGCCCATGGACTTGAGCCCGATGTAGCAGCGCGCCCCGTCGACGTCCACATATGCGCCGTGCGAGGAGAACTCGCTCACCTTCGCGTCGACGGCGCTGCCGAGGTGGTGGTTCGTGACGAATCCCAGGAATGCGGCGGGGGAGTTGATCGGATCGCTCGGCCCGCCGCGGCGCTTGCTGCTCGAACCCGCCGCACGGGACGACGTCGTCCTGGCTCGGGAAGCCGGCGCGTCCTTGGGGCCGTCCGCTGCAGCGGGCCCCTTGCGGCGTCGGCGCGTCGATCCGGCCTTGGTCGTGGTCGCGTCCGTCGTCGTGGTCGCGTCCTTGGTCGTCGCGTCCTTGGTCGTGGTCGCGTCCTTGGTCGATGCGGCCGAGGCCTGTCGTCCCGAGGAGCGTTTCGTCGGAGCCTCCGCGGACTTCGTCGCCTTCTTCGCGTCGCGGGTCGCTCGTCGACTCACCGGACCGCGCACCGGTACGCGCGCCACGTACACCCACCCGACACCGGGCACCGGCTTGCCACCCCAGAGCCGTCCCTCGTCGAAGAGCCACTCGTAGGTGGCGTGGAACTCCTGGAACGAGTCGTTGGACAGCACGGTCGCACCCGATCGCTCCGCGATCTGCAGCACGAAGGCATCGCCACGTCCGACCGCGCCAGCAGGTGGGGTGAGGATCTCGCCGGCGAGGACCGCGGCTTCGTACACCTCCCGCTCGGAGGGGTCGATGCGGTGGGCGAACGTGGCGTCCACCACGACCACGACGTTGTCGAAGGTGTGTTCTTTGAGGAAGTCGCGGACGGCTTCGTCCAACTGCGCGAGAGAAGGTGCTGTGCGGCCTTCGGTCGCGATGTTGGATCCGTCGACGACGAGTTGGGAAGAGGTCATCTCGATGCATCAGTGAAGCAGGGTTTGCGACGAAAGCGGGGGAAATCGCCGGGTGGTGTCGCGCCGACGTCCATCGCGGACTCCGGGGGTCGTTGCAGTCAATACCGGGTAGGGGTATAGGTCGACTACGATCCGGGGTCATGATCGCAGCAGTGCTGTTCGACTTCGGCGGCGTGATCCTGTCCAGTCCCTTCGAGGCGTTCGCGGCCCATGAGCGGCGCGTCGGTCTGCCCGAGGGGTTCATCCGGAGGGTGAACGCGACGAATCCCGACCGCAACGCCTGGGCGCAGCTGGAGCGTGGCGAGGTGGACCTGGACCAGTTCGTGCAGGTCTTCGAGTCCGAAGCTGCAGCGCTGGGTCACCAGGTCGACGGCGCCGAGGTGCTGGAGTGCCTGCGCGGGGAGTTGCGGCCGCGGATGGTCGAGGCGCTCCGCCGTTGCAGCGACCGCTACGCGACCGCGTTGCTGACCAACAACTTCCTCACCGGTTCGCCGGACTGGTCGAGCGGCGGCAGCTTCGCCGGGCTCGTGGATCTGTTCGACGTCGTGGTGGAGTCGTCACGGGTGGGGGTCAGGAAGCCGGAGCAGCGCTTCTACGAGATCGCGCTGGAGGAGCTCGGCATCGCGGCATCGGAGGCAGTCTTCCTGGACGACCTCGGGGTCAACCTCAAGCCGGCCCGGGCGATGGGCATGACGACCATCAAGGTGGTCGATCCCGATGCCGCGCTCGACGAGCTGTCGGCGATCACCGGCCTGGAGCTGTGACCGTCGCCCCCTGCGACCGCCGACATCAGCTGCTGCGGTGTCGAGCGGCGATCCAGCCGGTCGGGGTCAGCGGAAGCCGGCGGTCGACTTGTCCTCGAGCGGGGCGAACGCCGCGGCCAGGATCATGTTCTGCTCCTGTGCGTGGATCGCATGGCTGCCGGTCGCGGGGCTTCCCTCGTCGGGCCGGCTGATGCGGCGGATCTCGTAGTCGGCACCGAGCGCTTCGTACAGCCGCCCCTTGATGGAGTTCCACGGCCCCATGTTCTCGGGCTCCTCCTGGAGCCAGATCACCTCTCGCACGTTGGGGAACCGCGCGAGCTCCTTCTCGAGCGCCTCGTAGGGCCACGGGTACAGCTGCTCCACGCGCGCCACGGCGACGTCGTGGCCGAGCTCGTCGCGCATGGTGATCGCCTCCTGGCCGACCTTGCCGGAGGCGAGCACCATGCGAGTGACCCTCGCCGGGTCGAGCGAGCTCGAGGTGTCCCCGAGCAACTCCTGGAACGAGCCGCTCGTGAGTGAGTCGACGCTGGAGCGGTAGCGCTTGTCGCGCAGGCCGGACTTCGGCGTGGACACGACGAGCGGCTTGCGCACGCTGCGTCGAACCTGCCGCCGCAGGAGGTGGAAGTACTGCGCCGACGTCGTCGGCTGGCAGACCTGGATGTTGTCCTCGGCGCACAGCAGGAGGAACCGCTCGAGCCGCGCCGATGAGTGCTCCGGGCCCTGGCCCTCGTAGCCGTGGGGCAGCAGCATCACCAGGCCGGAGGTCTGGCCCCACTTGTCCTCGGCGGCCACGATGAACTGGTCGATGACGATCTGGGCGCCGTTGGCGAAGTCGCCGAACTGCCCCTCCCACATGACCAGGGTCTCGGGGTTCTTCACCGTGTAGCCGTACTCGAAGCCGAGCGCCGCGTACTCGCTGAGCAGCGAGTCGTAGATCCACAGTTCGGTCGAGGGCGGATCTGCCAGCTGGGAGAGGGGGACGAACTCGTTGCCCGTCTCGTAGTCGAACAACGTGGAGTGGCGGTTGGAGAAGGTGCCGCGGCGCGAGTCCTGCCCGGCCAGACGGACCGAGGTTCCCTCGTCGAGCAGCGAGCCGAAGGCGAGCGCCTCGGCGAGAGCCCAGTCGACCTCGCCGCCGGCGAACAGGGCGTCTCGGGCGGACAGCTGCTTCGCGAGCTTGGGGTGCACGACGAAGCCCTCGGGGATCGTCGAGAGTGCGTCGTAGACCCGGTCGAGCCCTGCTGCGCCCGACGCCGGTCTCGACGTGGGGCAACACGCCCTTGTTGGGAGGATGCGGTGCCGCGACGAACTCCTCGTCGGGCGCCCCCTGGCGCGTCTCGTCGAGTGCACGTTGGAGGCGTCCGTGGAAGTCCTCGAGCACCTGCTCAGCCTGTTCCATGGAGAAGTCGCCACGGCGCACCAGCGTCTCGACGAAGCGCTTGCGCACGCTGCGCAGCTCCTCGATGGTGCGGTACATCAACGGCTGGGTGTAGCTGGGGTCGTCGCCCTCGTTGTGACCGTGACGGCGGTAGCACACCATGTCGATCACGATGTCCTTGTGGAACCGCTGGCGGTACGCGAACGCCAGACGTGCCACACGCACGCAGGCCTCGGGGTCGTCGCCGTTGACGTGGATGATCGGCGCCTGCACCGCCTTGGCGATGTCGGTGGAGTACTCCGAGCTGCGAGCCGATTCCGGTGGCGTGGTGAACCCCAGCTGGTTGTTCACGATGACGTGGATGGTTCCGCCGACCCGGTAGCCCTTGATGAGCGAGAGGTTGAGCGTCTCGGCGACCACACCTTGGCCAGCGAACGCCGCGTCGCCGTGCATGAGGATCGGCAGCACGGGGAACGGGCGCTCGTACTCGTAGGGGATCTGGTCCATCCGGGCTCGTGCCATGCCCTCGACCACCGGATTGACCGCCTCGAGGTGCGACGGGTTGGCCGCCAGGCTGACCGGCAGCGAGGCGCCGGAACGCGACTCGAAGGTGCCCTCCGCTCCCAGGTGGTACTTCACGTCGCCCGAGCCCTGGATGGAGTCGGGGTCGACATAGCCCTCGAACTCCCGGAAGAGCTGCGCGTACGACTTGCCGACGATGTTGGCCAGCACGTTCAGACGTCCGCGGTGCGACATGCCGAGCACGGCGGAGTCGAGGCCCTGATCGGCTGCCTCCTCCAGCACTGCGTCGAGGATCGGGATGAGCGACTCTGCGCCCTCCAGGCCGAACCGCTTCTGGCCCAGGTACTTGGTGGCCAGGAACTTCTCGAGCGCCTCGGCAGCGTTGAGGCGGTCGAGGATGTGGCGCTGGTCGTCGACGGGCAGCTTGCTCGGCGCCCCCTCGACCTGCTCCTGGATCCAGCGCTTCTCCTCGGGCTCCTGGATGTGCATGTACTCGATGCCGACCGAACGGCAGTACGCGTCGCGCAGGATGTGGAGGATCTCGCCGAGCGCCAGGCGCCGGGTGCCACCGACCGCCGCGTAGATGCCGACGTCACCGCCGGTGAGGAACTCGCGGTCGAGATCCCAGATCGTCAGCCCGTAGGTGGCAGGGTCGAGCTCGGGGTGCATCTCGGGCGGCTTCGCTGCGAGCGGGTCCAGGTCAGCTATGAGGTGACCGCGGACCCGGTGCATGTTGATGAGGGTCGACACCTGCATCTGCTTGACGAGCTGCGAGGAGTCGTGGTCGACGGGGTTGGAGTCCTGGCGCCACTGCACGGCCTCGTAGGGCACCCCGATCGACCGGAACACCTCGTCGTAGAAGGCCTCCTCGCCCATCAGCAGACGGTGGATGTGCTGCAGCAGCATCCCTGACTCGGCACCTTGGATGATGCGGTGGTCGTAGGTCGAGGAGATGGTGATGACCTTGGACAGCCCCAGCTCGGCGATGGTGTGGGGGTCGGCCCCCGCGAAGCTGGTCGGGAACGTCAGCGAGCCGACGCCGATGATGGCGCCCTGGCCCGGCATGAGGCGGGGGACCGAACGCTCGGTGCCGATGGTGCCGGGGTTGGTCAGGGTGACGGTGACGCCGGCGAAGTCGTCGACGGTCAACTTGTTGGTCTTGGCCTTGCGGACCAGCTCGTCGTAGACGGCCATGAACCCGCCGAAGTCGAGGGTGTCGGCGTCGGCGATGCAGGGGACCAGCAGCGAGCGCGAGCCGTCGCGCTTCTCCATGTCGATCGCGATGCCGAGCCCGAGGTGTTGGTTGCGGACCAGGCGTGGTTCGCCGTCGGGTCCTGCCACGAAGGAGTTGTTGAGCGCCGGCATGTGGTCGGCGATGGCCCGCACGAGGGCGTAGCCGATCAGGTGGGTGAAGCTGACCTTTCCGCCGCGGGTGCGTCCCAGGTAGCCGTTGATGATGTTGCGGTTGACCTCGAGCAGCTTCGCCGGGACCTCTCGGAACGACGTCGCGGTGGGAACCTCGAGCGAGGCTTCCATGTTCGTGACGATCCGTGCGCCGACGCCGCGGATCGCGTCACCGATGAGCTCGCTGTCGGCCGTCGGCGCGGCGGCCGGACGGGAGGGGGCAGGTGCAGGTGCAGGTGTCGACGGGGCAGGAGCTGACATGGCCGGAGCGGCCGTTGCGCCGGGAACCTCACCACCGGGGTTGGCAAGGGGTCGCCCGGGCGGTCGGTAGTCGGCGAAGAACTCCCGCCAGCTGTCCGAGACCGAGGAGGGGTCACTCAGGTAGTGCTCGTGCATCTCCTCGACCAACCATGCGTTGGGTCCAAGGGGTTCCGGGGGGTGCTCATCGGCCACGGTCGGCGATGCTACCGCCCGGTGACCGCCGGACCGGGCCACCGCTGCGGTGCTCGTCGTTGCAGCTCGTCGGACGGTCGAGGGGGGATCACGTCCACTCGTCGGCCTCGCCCGGCGCCGACCGCGCGTAGATTCGCCGTCGTGCTGATCGCCACGTGGAACGTGAATTCGCTCAATGCCCGTCTGCCCCGGGTCGAGGAGTGGATCGAGCAGGTCCGCCCCGATGTCCTGTGCCTGCAGGAGACGAAGATGAGCGACGCGCAGTTCCCGTCGCTCGATTTCCAACGCCTCGGCTACGACTCGGTGCACCACGGCCAGGGACGGTGGAACGGGGTCGCGATCCTCTCCCGGGTCGGGCTCGAGGACCCGGTCTACGGCTTCGATGACGGGGCCGATCCCGATCCCGACGCCCGTATCGTCTGGGCCCGTTGTGCAGGCGTGGTGGTCTGCTCGGTCTACGTGCCCAACGGCCGGTCGCTGGACGACGACCACTACACCTACAAGCTGGCGTGGCTGGCACGGTTGCGAGCGGTGCTCGACCAGCGGCATTCACCGGAGGAGCAGTTGGTCGTCCTCGGCGACTGGAACGTCACCCAGGACGACGCGGATCTGTGGGATCCCGCGGCCTTCGTCGGGTCGACCCACGTCAGCGCACCCGAACGGGACGCCATCGCGTCCCTGCGGGAGTGGGGTTTGGTGGACACACTGCGGGAGCGGTACCCGGAGCCGGGCATCTACAGCTACTGGGACTACCGCAACGGCGACTTCCACCAGCGCCGCGGCATGCGTATCGACTACCTCCTGTCCACACCTGCGTTGGCCCGGCACTGCCGAGCCGATCTGATCGACCGCAACGCCCGCAAGGGCACCAAACCGTCGGACCACGCGCCGGTCTTGGCGAGTTTCGACCTCTGAGCGACCGGAGCCACCATGGCGAGCACCCACGAGCCGGCAGACCGGCGAAGCCCACGCATCGACGGATTGGCGGCGCTGCAGCAGACTCCGCGCCGTGCCGAGGAGCGACGCCTGGCCGCCGCCATGAGGGACGTCATCGACCAGCTCGTGTCGACCACGGCGACCACCGACGAGCTCGCCCTGGCCGCTGCAGGGCTGGAACGCTTCGCGGAGCATCTGCGGGAGCTCCCGGCAGGGCAGACCTACCGGGGTTTCGCCGAGTCGGCGAACGCCGGTCAGGCCACCGCCGGGCTGCAACCTGGGGATCCCGAGTGGTTCGCCTTCTTCGACCACAGCCCGTTCATCGGTCTTGCGAACCCGCTGTCCCCGCCGGTGCACCTCGAGTACCGAGACGATGAGGTCCACGGGGAGGTCACCTTCGGGGCGGCCTATGAGGGCCCGCCCGGGTGTGTGCACGGCGGCTACGTGGCCGCGGTGTTCGACGAGTTGCTGGGTGCGACCCAATCGCTGTCGGGGGACCAGGGCATGACGGCGCACCTGGGTGTCGACTACCGGCGTCCCACGCCGCTCGGCGTGCCGCTGACCCTCCGTGGTTGGTTCGAACGGCGCGAGGGCCGAAAGATCTTCGCCCGTGGCGCCCTGTACGCGAACGGCGAGCTGACCGCGGAGGCCGACGGGCTCTTCATCGCCTTCGACCGCGAGAAGTTCGCAGCCCTCCTCGCTGCCCGCGACGGTGACGGCGGTGCTGCCGACGGCGGCGGTGCCGGTCCGACGAGCGGGAGCTGACCGGGTGGCGCACCCCCGGATGTTCGACGACGACGACCCGTTCCTGATCCGGGTCCGGAAGCTGGCCCTGGCGATGCCCGGCGCTGACGAGAAGGTGTCCCACGGTCGCCCCGCGTTCTTCACCAAGAAGGTGTTCGCCTACTACGGCGCCTCGGTGCGCGTCGACGGTGACTGGGTCCAGCACCCCCGGAGCATCCTGGTCCGACCAGAGCCGGAGGAACGCCCTGCGCTGGAGCAGGACACGAGGGTGTTCGTGCCGGCCTACCTGGGGCCCTCCGGTTGGTTGGGACTCGACCTGGACGACGGCACCGACTGGACCGAGGTCGCGGAACTGCTCGACGCGTCCTACGCGCTGACCACCGGCCGCCGCTGAGGTTGCGGTCAGCGGTGCCGGGCGACGATCTCGAGGAGGTCGTCGCCGAAGCGCTGAGCCTTGACCGGCCCGACGCCGGAGACGCGCAGCAGCTCCGCCCGGGTCCGTGGCCGAGCGGCGGCGACGGCGATCAGGGTGGCGTCGTTGAAGATGACGAACGCGGCGACGTCGGCCTCGCGCGCCTGTTTGCGCCGCCACGCCCGCAGCTCCTCGAAGAGCTCCCGGTCGCCGTCGGGCAGGTCCTTCGCCTCCTTCTTCGGCAGCGAGGCTCGTACCGCCCTTGCCCGCTGGACGCCGCTGCGACGGTCCACCTGGAGCGGAGCGATGCCGACGGTGGACGCGATGATCGGCAACCACGGCGACGGCTGGCGTTTGGCGGAACGGGAGCCGAAGGTCCGGCTGGTGGCCCAGGTGCAGTGGAGCTGGTCGCGCGCCCGGGTGAGCGCGACGTAGAGCAGCCGACGCTCCTCCTCGAGGTCGTCGTCGCTGTCCTTGGCGTGGTGGATCGGGACGAAACCATCTTCGAGCCCCGCAAGGTGCACGATCGACCACTCCAGGCCCTTCGCCGCGTGGAAGGTGACGATCTCCACCGCATCGCCGCCGGAACGGTCCTCCCCCCGCAGCGCCGAGCTGAGCCAGCCGAGGAAGCCGGGTACGCCGCCGTGCGGGTCGAGCGAGAGGTACTCGCGGCCGAGTCGGACCAGCTCGTTCAGGTTCGCCGCACGCTCCTCGGTCAACTGCGCGGTGCCGCTGGGCATCGAGGTGGGCAGCTCGGACGGTTCCGCACCCTGGGAGCCGTCGGTGCCGGCGCCCGGGAGTCCATCGTCGGGCGCCGGGGGAGCCAGGCGCAGCACCTCGGACTCGAGATCGCCCAACGCCATCTGCAGCGAGGTCGCCCGTCGCAGCGCACCCAGTGCCTGGCGCACCTCTGGCTGCTCCATCAGGTCCCCTCCGCCACGCACCCGGTGGGGGATGTTGGCCGAGTTGAGCACCTCGGCGATGACCGCCGCCTGGGCGTTGGTGCGCACCAGCACCGCCTGGGCCGACCACGGGGCCCCCGGAGCGCGACCGTCGCGCACCCGACGGGCGATGGCACGTGCCTCGGCGGTCTCATCCGCGTGCTCGTCGACGGTCGGCATGGGGCCGTCGGGTCGGTGGGGGCGCAGTGTGATGGGCACGTTGCGCCCGGCGTCGAGCACGGCGTTGGCCACGATCAGGATCTGCGGCGTGGACCGGTAGTTGTCCTCCAACGTCACCGATGCGCCGCCGGGGAACCAACGGTCGAAGTCGATCAGGTACTGCGCGTCGGCTCCGTTCCAGGCATAGATCGCCTGGTTGGGGTCGCCGACCACGCAGAGGTCGGACTCGGGGCCGAGCCAGGCGCTGAGCAGCGCGTACTGCAGGGGGTTGACGTCCTGGAACTCGTCGACGAACAGGTGCCGGAACCGCCAGTGGCGAGCTGATGCATAGACCGGGTCGGCGGCCAGGTCCCGGGCGGCCAGACGCAGCAGGTCATCGAAGTCCACCAGGCGACGCCGACGCTTCTCGGTCATGAACCGGTCGTAGATCTCCGCGACACGGGCCAGCTCCAGGGGAGGGCGTCGGCGGGCCGCGGTCGCCGCGGCCACGTAGGTCTCGGGGGTGACACGACGTGCGGCAGCCCACTCGATCTCGGCCACCACGTCGAGGGGCGCAGTCGAGTTGCGGCCGGACCCCATGAGGCGGGCGACGAAGCCGACCTTGCGTTCGAGCAGCTCGGGCGCTCGAACCCCGCGCTCCTCCCAGCGTTGGCGCAGCTGCGCGTACGCGATGGAGTGGAACGTCCCGGCGTGGATGCCGCCGCGCAGGCCCAGCCGACCGAGACGGTCGCGCAGCTCGCCGGCGGCCTTGCGGGTGAAGGTGACCGCCAGCACCCGGTTGGGATCCAGGGTGCCGACCGCCGCCCGGTGGGCGATGCGATGGGTGAGGACCCGGGTCTTGCCCGAGCCGGCGCCCGCGAGGATGCGCAGCGGTGTGGCAGGGGAGAGCACGGCGTCGCGCTCGGTGTGCGTTGAGCCCCCGCAGCAGCGCTGCGGTGGTGGGGTCGTGCTCGGTCTCGTTCGCCACGTCGGGCGACGGTACCAGTGGTCTGTGACACCCGGTCGGGGGCTCCCTGCCCGGGGCTGCGGGACGTGGCAGCGCCGCTAGGGTTCGTCCGGTGGTCATCGTCGACGAGGAGCAGTTCCACGAGCTGGTCGCCGACGCACTGGACCAGGTGCCCGAGGCGCTCGGTGAGCTGATCGACAACGTCGTGGTGGTGATCGAGGACCGTCACCCCACCGAGGACCTGTTGGGCCTGTACGACGGTGTTCCGCTGACCGAGCGGGACGACTACGGCGGCCTGGTCATGCCCGACCGCATCACCGTCTACCGCCTGCCGCTGTGCGAGATGTGCAGTTCGGTCGATGAGGTGGTGACCGAGGTGCTGGTGACCGTGGTGCACGAGCTCGCGCACCACTTCGGGATCGACGACGACGAACTGCATCGCCTGGGTTGGGGCTGAGTTCGCGCCGCGCCCGCTCCTGCGAAGTAGCCTCGGGCCGTGCCGTTCGATGCGAAGAACCTCCACCGGGACGAGCAGGTCGTGTTGGACCTGCACCCCCACTGGATCATGTTGGCCAAGGGGATCGTCATCCTGGTGGCGATGATCGCGCTGGGCCTCTGGGTGCTCACCTGGAGCATCGACGGCACCGCGCAGGACATCGTTCGAGTCGTCGTGGGGGTCGGCATCATCGCCTCGCTGCTCTACATGCTCCAGCGATGGATCGCCTGGATCTCGACCAACTTCGTGGTGACCACCGATCGGTGCATCTACCGCGAGGGCATCGTGTCCAAGCGCGGGGTCGAGATCCCCCTCGAGCGCATCAACACGATCTTCTTCAACCAGGGTGTCATCGACCGTCTCATCGGTGCCGGCACGCTGACCATCGAGTCCGCCGGCGAGAACGGGGTGCAGACCTTCGAGGACGTCCGAGACCCGATCGCCGTGCAGCAGGTGCTCTACCAGGAGATGGAGGACAACGAGAACCGCAAGTTCGACCGGGTCCGTGGGCCGGCGGCGACCTCGTCGCCCGCCGATGAACTGGCCAAGCTGGCGACCCTGCACGAGCAGGGGCACCTGAGCGAGGCCGAGTTCGCAGCGCAGAAGGCGAAGCTGCTCGGCGACGGCGGGCAGCCCCCACAGGCCTGACCGCCTTCAGCGGTCGAACTCGACCCGTGCGCCGTCCGATGGGTGCACCTGCCAGCCCGGCAGCTCGACCCCGGGTTCCGTCAGCGCCACCACGCAACCGCCGAAGCCCGCACCGGTGAGGCGGGCTCCGTGTACGCCGTCGAGTGCACAGAGTCGTTCCACCAGTTCGTCCAAGCGGGGTGTCGACACCTCGAAGTCGTCGCACAACGAGGCGTGGCTCGCCTGCATCAACTCGCCGGCAGCCACCATGTCACCCGAGCGGAGCGCGTCGGCGAATGCCGTGACCCGATCGCACTCGGTGCGGACGTGTCGTGCCCGGGCGCGCTCGGTCGGGTCGGGCAATCGGCCGATCGTGGCGAGCGACGCGGCGGGGAGCGGCCCGACAGCCGCCGCCGCCCGCTCGCACTCGGCCCGGCGACGGGCGTAGGCGGAGTCGACCAGCTCTCGCTGCTGACCCGAGTGCACGACCCAGAACCGCGCCCGGTCCGGGACCGCGACCGGCTCCACCCGGAGTGTCGCGAAGTCCATCAGCAGGGCATGTCCCCGCACTCCGGCGGTGATGGCCAGCTGGTCCATGATCCCGCACGGCACGCCGGTCGCCCGGTGCTCGGCGAGCTGGCAGCGCCGCGCGACCTCGAGGGGCGACCCGTCATCGCCGAGCGCCAGCGCAACCGCGACCTCGAGCGACGCACTCGAGGACAGTCCGCTGCCCAACGGGAGGTCCGACTCGACGGTGCCGACCATGCCGACCTCGGCCGCCAGCTCCGCAGCGACTCCCGCCACGTACCTGCCCCAGGAGGGTTCGACCTCCGCAGCGGCTGCGACGGGCAGGTCCAGTCCGACAGCACCGGGCACCTGGGCCGAGGACAGCTCGATCCGCCCGCCGCCGAAGGTCGCCGTGATCGTCGTCCCCATCTGCACCGCCATGGGCATCGCGAGGCCGCCCATGTAGTCGGTGTGGTCACCGATGAGGTTCACCCGCCCGGGCGCCACCGAACGCACCCGGGTGCCGGACCGCAGCACCATCAGCCGCCGTCCGCAGGTGCCCCGGGACATGCCCGCAGCGCCGCAGCAGCAGATGCGGGGTCGACCGGGTTGAAGGTGATGCCGCCGCCCAGCTCGGCCGACGCGACGAACCGTTGCACCCCCGGAGCGCGGTACAGCGCCGTGATGTGGAGGTGCAGGCGTGCGTCGGGCCACTCCTCGCCATCGGTCGGCCGCTGGTGGAACCACATCATGTAGGGCATCGGTGCATCGAACAGTTGGTCGAGGCGTGCGAGCACGTCGATCAGCAGTCGCGCCAGGCCGTCACGGTCGCAGGCGGGGTCGGTCAGCGCGCCCACGCCGGCGGCATCTGCCAAGCGGAGCTCATAGGGCCACGCCGCCGCCTCGGGCACCCACGCGGTCCATGCCCCGGCGGTGGCGACGACCAACTCGGTCCGTAGGTGCTCGACGTCGAGCACCCCGTCCACGAGCTCCCGCAGCGGCTCGGGGGGCACCGATGCGTAGGCGTAGATCTGGCCGTGCGGGTGGGCGATCGTGGCGCCGACCTCCGGGCCGCGGTTCTCGAACACCAGGACGTAGTCGACGTCGTCGCGTGCGCCGAGCGCGGCCGTCCGCTCGGCCCACAGGTCCACGACGCGGCGGGCTCCGGCGTCTCCGAGCGTCCAGAACTCCGCGTCGTGCTCGGGTGTGTACAGCACCATCTCGCAGCGGTCGTCGGGCATCGCCGGCCAGCGGTTCACGAACCACCGGACGTCGTAGTCCTCGGGCGCTTCGAGACCGCCGGGGCAGAAGGGGCACTGCCCGGCGGGCAGGTTGGGCCGCTTCTGCCGGGACCCGACGATGACCGAGGGCCTGCGGGTGAGCTCGTCCATCCGCTGGTCCATCTCCACCGCTGTGGCCCCCTCCGTGGTCGAACCCGGGCCTGGCAGCGCCGGTCAGCGGCGACGCTAGCGGTCGTGCCAGCTACCCTGCGCGGCGTGACGGTCCGAGTCGGCTTCCTGGGTGCCGGGTTCATCGCCCGCTACCACGCGATGCAGCTCCGGTTGGCCACGGTGTCCCAGGAGATCGTGGCGGTGTACGACCCCGACCGGGAGCGGGCTGTCGAGTTCTGCGCCGCCGAGGGCGGGGAACCGGTCGACGACGTCGCCGCGGTGATCGACGGCTCCGACGCCGTGTTCGTCTGCACCTGGACCGCCGCCCACCTCGAAGGGGTCCGACAGGTCGCCGCGGCAGGCCTGCCGGTGTTCTGCGAGAAGCCGCTGTCGACCGACCTGGCCGGTGCGTGCCGGCTGGCTGAGGCGGTCGAGGTCGCCGACGTGGTCAATGCCGTCGGCCTGGTGCTGCGCTCGTCGCCGGCACTGCTGGCGATGCGGGAGATGCTCGCCGACCCTGCCGTCGGTCGTGTCATGAACGTGGTGTTCCGCGACGACCAGTTCCTGCCGACACAGGGCATGTACGCGTCGACGTGGCGCGGGGACCGGACCCTCGCCGGTTCGGGCGCGCTGCTCGAGCACTCGATCCACGACCTCGACATCCTCGAGTGGCTGCTCGGGCCGATCTCGTCGCTCGGTGCGCAGCAGTCCTTCTTCCACGCGCTCGACGGGATCGAGGACTCGGTGACGGTGCTGTTCCGCTTCGCCAGTGGGGCGACGGGCAGCCTCAGCTCGGTCTGGCACGAGGTGACGAGCCGACCGAGCCAACGTCGCATCGAGGTGTTCTGCGAGCACGCGCTGCTCACGCTCGAGGGCGAGTTCTTCGGCCCCCTGCGATGCCAACGCAGCGAGGGGGAGCAGGTCCTGGAGGGCGACGGGCTGATGGCGTGGCTGGCCCGCCGCGGCGTGGGGACGACGAGCGCCGAACAGGACTTCCTGGTCGAGGTCGAGCGCCGGCGCGACGGTGGGGCTCCCCGACGGGTTCGGCCCGACGTGCACGATGCGGTGCGGGCCCACGAGCTGGTCGAGGCGGCGTACCGTTCCGCGGCGGCCGGGGGTGCACCGATCCCCGTGACTCCCGCAGGCACAGCGACCTGATGCGACTGGGTGTGGCCGGCGCGCTGGTCGACGGTGAGCTGCTGGCCGGCGACGTGGAGGTCGACTCGCTGGGGACCGTCGTCGAGGTCGGCATCGGGGCGGGCGACGGGTCGCTGCTGGCGGTGCCGGGCCTGGTCGACCTGCAGATCAACGGTGCGGCCGGGGTCGACCTGCGGGTGGCCGAGCGCGACGGCTACCAGATCGCAGCGACGGCGCTCGCCGGTCGGGGTGCGACCGCAGTGCAGCCGACGTTCCACTCCCAGCCCCTCGATGCGCACCTCGACTCGCTGCGACGCCTGGCCGTGGTGCTGCAGGACCCTCCGCCCGGGTGTCGCATCCTGCCGGCGCACCTCGAGGGCCCCTTCCTGTCGCCGCGCCGGCGAGGCGCACATCAGCTGCAGCATCTGCTCGCACCGGACCTCGGGGTGCTCCGGCGGCTGCTCGCCGCGGGTCCGGTCGGGATGGTGACCGTGGCGCCGGAACTCGACGGTGCCGAGAGGTTGATCCGCGAGCTGGTCTCGGCGGGCGTCGTGGTGGGAATCGGCCACACCGACGCCACCGCGGAGCAGGTGCGCCGTGGCGTCGATGCCGGCGCCCGCCACGTGACCCACGCCTGGAACGCCCAACGCCCCATCTCGGCGCGCGATCCCGGACCCGTCGGGGTGGCGCTGTCCGAGCCGTTGCTCACCGTGGGGCTCATCGCCGACCTGGTGCACGTCGCTGCCGAGGTGGTCGCGCTGACCGCCGCAGCGGCGTCCGGTCGGCTGGCGGCCACCACCGACTCGGTGGCGCTCGTCCATGACGCGCCCGAGCGCCACACGGGTGCGGCGCCGATGACGGCGGAGGGAGCACTCGCCGGGGGTGTGGCCACCCCCGACGAGTGTGTTCGCAACCTCGTGTCGGTGGGGATGTCGCTCGCTGCAGCGGTCGATGCGTGCGGTGGCGCCCAGCGCCGACTGCTGGGCCTACCGGCGGTGGACCTGCTGCCGGGGCAGCCGGCCGAGGTGCTCGTGCTCTCCGACGACCTGCTGCCGGTTCGCACGGTGATCGGCACCCAGGTGTTCGAGCCTGTTTGACCGGTCGCCCGAGTGGGGGAACACTGCCCCGATGCCGACGACGACGGTCAACGAGCTCTCGATCTACTTCGACACCTTCGGTGATCCCGAGCACGAGACGGTGCTGCTGGTCTCGGGCCTGGGCGCGCAGTGCATCGGGTACCACGACCAGCTGTGCGAACTGATCGCCGCGGGCGGTCGTCACGTGGTGCGCTACGACAACCGCGACGTCGGGCTCTCCACGCACCTCGACGGTGCCCCGTCGGACCCGTTGGGCGCCTTCGCGTCGCTCGCCGCGGGCGAGCCGATCGACGCCGCCTACGGGCTGTCGGACATGGCGGCGGACGGCATCGGCCTGCTCGACCGCCTGGACATCGGGTCGGCACACGTCCTGGGTGCGTCGATGGGCGGGATGATCGCCCAGACGATGGCCATCGAGCATCCCGGTCGTGTCCGTACGCTCACCTCGGTGTACTCCACGACGGGCGAGCCCGAGTTCGGCACACCCGACCCCGATGCGCTCACCTCGATCCTCGCCACGATGACACCCCAGGACACCCGCGAGGGGCGGGTGGACGCTGCAGTGGCGCTGGCTCGCATCATCGGCAGCCCTGAGGTGTTCGACGAGGCCGAGGCCCGTGCCCTGGCTGCTGCGCTGGTGGACCGCTCCTATGACCCCGAGGGCACCTCACGGCAGATGGTGGCGATCCTCGCATCGGGTTCGCGCTCCGAGGGTCTGGCCGAGCTGTCCGTGCCGACGATGGTGCTGCACGGTGACCGCGATCCGCTGGTGAACGTCTCCGGGGGTCGCCGCACCGCAGAGCTCGTTCCCGGCGCCGAGCTGCGCATCCTCGCCGGCATGGGACACGACATGCCGCCGAGCTACTGGGACCGGATCGTCGGAGGACTCCACCACATCACGACCACGGACACGATCACGAGGGATGCATGATGGGACCACTGCAGGGACTGAAGATCATCGAGGTCGCCGGCATCGGACCGGGCCCGTATGCAGCGATGATGCTGTCGGACATGGGTGCCGACGTCATCCGGGTCGACCGGTCGGCGAACGCGATGGGCGGCAACCCCGATGATCCGCCGAAGGACATCTTCAACCGTGGACGCCGCTCGATCGCGCTCGATCTGAAGTCGCCCGACGGCGTCGCGACACTGCTGGAACTGGTCGAGCAGGCCGACGCCTTGATCGAGGGATTCCGGCCCGGCGTGGCGGAACGTCTCGGCTTCGGTCCTGAGGTCTGTGCGCAACGCAACCCACGGCTGGTGTTCGGTCGCATGACGGGGTGGGGTCAGGAGGGTCCGTACGCGACCACGGCCGGCCACGACATCAACTACATCGCCCTGGCCGGCGTGCTGGCGCATCTGGGCCGCGAGGGCGAGAAGCCGACACCGCCGATCAACCTGGTGGGCGACTTCGGCGGCGGCGGCATGCTGTTGGCCTTCGGTGTGGTGTGCGCGCTGCTGGAGGCCCGGGGTTCCGGCGTCGGACAGGTGGTCGACGCAGCGATGGTCGACGGTTCCGCATCCCTCATGACGATGGTGTGGGGCTTCAAGCACATGGGGATCTGGGGCGACGAGCGCGGCACCAACATGTTGGACACCGCCGCGCACTTCTACGACACCTACGAGTGCTCCGACGGTCGGTTCGTCTCCATCGGCTCGATCGAGCCGCAGTTCTACGCGGAGCTGCTCGAACACACCGGGCTCGCGTCACGCTACGAGGAGCGTGACCAGGAGCTGCCCCACCAGATGGACCGCGACCGATGGCCCGAGCTGAAGGCCGACCTCACCGAGATCTTCGCCACGAAGACCCGCGACGAGTGGTGCTCGATCATGGAGGGCACCGACATCTGCTTCGCTCCGGTGCTGACCATGGACGAGGCGGCACAGCATCCCCACAACGTGGAGCGCAACACGTTCATCGATGTCGCCGGGCTCACCCAACCTGCTCCTGCGCCACGCTTCGACCGCACCGTCGCCACGGTGCAGCGGCCACCGGCGTTCACGGGTCAGCACACCGACGAGGTGCTGGCGGAGTGGCTCGGCGCAGATGCGGAGCGCATCGCGGCGATGCGGGAGCGCGGCACCGTCGCCTGAGCAGCTGAGCGCTGGGTGCTGGGCATCCCGGGGACCGACGGCGGGTAGGTTGCACGATCGTGACGACGATCGTGTCCTTCCACGCCCACCCCGACGACGAATCCATCGGCACCGGCGGCACCCTGGCCCGTGCCGCCGCCGCCGGACACCGTGTGGTGCTGGTGGTGGCCACTCGCGGAGAACGCGGTGAACCGACACCGGGCGTGCTCGGCGACGGCGAGATGCTCTGGGAGCGACGCATCGTCGAGACCTTCGAGTCCGCCCGGATCCTCGGGGTGCAGCGCGTCGAGTTCCTCGGGTACGTCGACTCGGGGATGATGGGGGAGCCGTCCAACGACTTCCCCTACTGCTTCTGGCAGGCCGACGTGGAGCTGGCGGCCTCCAGGCTCGCGGCGATCCTGACCGAGGAGGACGCCGACATCCTGACGGTGTACGACGACAACGGGGGCTACGGGCACCCGGACCACATCCAGGTCCACCGAGTGGGTCTGCGTGCAGCACAGCTGGCGGGGACTCCCGACGTCTTCCAGGGAACGATGAACTCCGACCACATCCGCCGCACCATCGAAGCGGTCCGCGCCCAGATGGCGGCCGACGGGGTCGAGGCGCCCGATGGCGCGCCGGATGTCGACGAGGTCGATCGCAGCGGCTTCGGCAAGCCCGAGGTCGAGCTGACCCACGCGGTCGACGTCGCCGACCTGATCGAGGTCAAACGTGCGTCGATGGTCGCCCATGAGAGCCAGATCGCCGCGGACTCGTGGTTCCTGACGATGGCCGACGACGCGTTCGCCGCGGCGTTCGGCACGGAGTGGTTCATCCACACCGGTCACCCGAGGGCCGAGGGCGAGGCGTTCGGGACCAGTCTCTGGACCGCCGGGTGATCCTGGACCTCCACGACCAGTGGTCCTGGGTCGTGGTCATCGGCAACGGACTGGCGGGTGCGTGGTGCCTGGGCGCGCACTGGGTGCCCGGCCTTCGGGTGAAGGGCATGTGGGCAGCAGTGGTCGTGGTCCAGGTCACGATCTTCGTGCAGGTCGCACTCGGTGTGTACCTCGTGGCCGTGGAGGGCATCGAGGCGCCCGGCATCCACATGTTCTACGGCTTCATCTCGTTGGTGACCGTCGGGATCCTCTACGCCTATCGGAGCCAGCTACGCGCCCAGACCTACCTGCTCTACGGCTACGGGGGTCTGTTCCTGATGGGTCTCGGAATCCGGGCGATGTTCCTGGCCTGAGCGCGACGAGGGGCGGGGCCGTCCGGCCCCGCCCCTCGTGCACACCGCCGTCGGGGCTGCTCAGCCCGCCAGGCGCTTCTCGAGGTTGGCCAATTCGTCGCGGATCGCCTGGGGTAGGGCGTCGCCGATGAACTCGAAGTGCTGGTTGATCAACTCCACCTCGGTGCGCCATGCGTCGTGGTCGACCGAGAGCAGCTCGTCCATCGTCGCCGCGTCGAGGTCGAGCCCCGAGGTGTCGAGCGCCTCGGGTGTGGGGACGTGCCCGATGGCGGTCTCGGTCGCTGCGCCGGTGCCGGCCACGCGCTCGATGACCCACTTGAGCACACGGCTGTTGTCGCCGAACCCGGGCCAGAGGAACTTGCCGTCGTCGGACTTGCGGAACCAGTTGACCCAGAACAGCTTGGGCAGCTTGGAGGTGTCGGCCGCCTCGCCGATGTCCAGCCAGTGACCGATGTAGTCGCCGACGTTGTAGCCCATGAAGGGCAACATCGCGAAGGGATCGAAACGCACGTCGCCGACCTTGCCCGCAGCTGCAGCGGTCTTCTCGGAGCTCATGATCGAGCCGAGGAAGGTGCCGTGCTGCCAGTCGAACGACTGGGTGACGAGCGGGACGTTGGTGGCGCGGCGCCCACCGAAGAGGATCGCCGAGATCGGCACGCCGGCGGGGTCCTCCCACTCCGGCGCGATCGACGGGCACTGTGACGCCGGTGCGGTGAACCGGGCGTTGGGGTGCGCAGCTGGCGTGGTGGACGACGGCGTCCAGTCGTTGCCCTTCCAGTCGATCAGGTGGGCCGGGGGCTCATCGGTCATGTCCTCCCACCACACGTCGCCGTCGTCGGTCCTGGCGACGTTGGTGAAGATCGAGTTGCCCCAGATGCTCTCCATGGCGTTGTGGTTGGTGGCGTGGGAGGTGCCCGGAGCCACGCCGAAGAAGCCCGCCTCGGGGTTGATCGCGTAGAGGCGGCCGTCCTCGCCGAACTTCATCCATGCGATGTCGTCGCCGACGGTCTCGACCTTCCATCCCGGCAGTGACGGGACGAGCATGGCCATGTTGGTCTTGCCGCACGCTGACGGGAAGGCAGCCGCGATGTAGGACTTCTCGCCGGCGGGCGAGGTCAGTCCCAGGATGAGCATGTGCTCTGCCATCCAGCCCTCGTCGCGGGCCATCGTCGAGGCGATCCGCAGCGCGAAGCACTTCTTGCCCAGCAGTGCGTTGCCGCCGTAGCCGGACCCGTACGACCAGATCTCGCGGGTCTCGGGGAAGTGCGAGATGTACTTGTTGTCGCCGTCGCAGGGCCAGGGAACGTCCGCGCGGGCGGCGCCGTCGGCATCCACGAGCGGGTACCCGACCGAGTGCACGCACGGCACGAACTCGCCCTGGTCGCCGAGCACGTCCAATGCACCCTGGCCCATGCGGGTCATGATCCGCATGTTCACCACGACGTAGGCCGAATCGGTGAGCTCGACGCCGATGTGCGCGATGGGCGAACCCAGCGGGCCCATCGAGAAGGGCACGACGTACATCGTGCGGCCCTTCATCGCGCCGCGGTAGAGCTCGAGCATCTCGGCCTTGAGCTCTGATGGATCGCGCCAGTTGTTGGTGGGGCCGGCGTCGGCTTCGTTCTCCGATGCGATGAAGGTCCGGTCCTCCACACGGGCGACGTCGTCGGGGTCCGACAGCGCGAGGTAGCTGTTGGGTCGCTTGGCCTCTGACAGCTCCTCGAACGTGCCGTGCTCGACCAGCAACTGTGCGAGCCGGTCGTACTCCTCAGCAGAGCCGTCGCACCACTCGACGCGATCGGGCTGCAGGATCTCACGCCACTGCTCGACCCAGTCCTTGAGCTTCTGGTTGCTGGTTGTGCCTGCCATGGTTCCCTCGATTCGATTGCTCACCGACCGCCGGGGGGACGAGCGGTGATCCCGACTGTGTTGGAGATGTCGTCACTGATGGGCGACGTGGTGGGTGGAACGACGAGTTCGGCGGTGCGACGCTGCGCCGCGTCCCTCGTTCAGAGCTCGGGTGCGGGGTCGGCGCTGCCGAGGAACGCCGGGGTTCCCATGTCGACCTCGGAGCCCAGGTGCAGCCCGGTGGCGAGTCCGTCGTCGTCCAGTTCGAAGCAGACCCGCTGACCCTGGCGCACCATGCGGAACAGGGACCCATCGAGCGCTGCGCGACTGAGATCGAACTCGGCCAGATCGGTGTCGCGCACGACCAGACCGTCCTTGGTCGCCGGGTCGTAGGACTTGATGACGCCTTGCACCAGATTGCTCCTGGGTGGGTTGCGGTCGACGGTGTCGGTCGGCGGGGACGCAGCTGCGCCGTGGCCACTCGACGGAACCATCCTGAGCGTAAACGTTGGCCCAGAACGCGGCAAAGCGCCGGATCAGGACGATCGGGCGCTCGGGCCGTGCGGATCGAGAGTCGACGGGTGACTCGGGCTGGTCGCCGGTCGGGTCAGGCCGACGTGCGGACGGTCGGCTTGGTGACCTTGCCGGCCTTGATGCATCTGGTGCACACGTTCATGCGCTTGGTCGTGGAACCGACCTGCACACGGATGCGCTGGATGTTCGGGTTCCAACGACGCTTGGTGCGGCGATGGGAGTGGCTCAGACTCATGCCGAAGATCGGCTTCTTGTCACAGACTTCGCAAACGGCGGCCATGGGTGCTTCTCTCGATGCGTCGGCGGCTGGTCGGCCGAAGCGGACCAGCAGGGATCGGGGAACGGTGACGAACGGTGCCGGGGTCTCTCCGGTGGCGTTCGGACCGACCGGCGATCATAGCGGACCGCCCGAGCCCGGCCCAAGCGCACAGGCCGATCAGGTCGGGCCGACGTCGGTAGTGTCGTACCCGATGCCAACACGTACCCAGCTGGACGCCGCCGGTGTGGTCGAGGTCCTCCGGGCCGCGACCCAGACGGTCCAGGACCACCGCGGTGCGCTGGACCAGCTCGGCAGCGACTCCCCGGGCGAGGAGTGGGAGATCCCGGAGACAGGGGATCCGGCCGGCGCTGGGGCCACGGAGCTGGCGGGATCCGCGCTGGCCGAGACGCTGGGAGCGGCGACCGCAGCGGTCGAGGGGTGCTCGAGCCTCGCGGAGGTTGCGGGTGCACTGGCTGCGGTTCGCCCCCGTGCCGGTGCGGGCCCCACTGCAGAGGCGTTCACCGACGTGCTGGCAGGACTCGCCGAGGCGATGCGCAACGCGGACCACCTCGACGGGTCACGCTTGGCGATCGGCCTCGAGCTCGCCGCTGAACGTCTCGCCGGCGCAGACGACGGGTCCCATGCCGGTTGTCTCCCGGCGGTGCTCGCCGCTGCGGCGGATGCGGCGCTCGGAGCGGTCGACGACGGCGCGAAGCTGCCCGATGTCCTCATCGCTGCCGCGGAGGAGGGCCTGGTCGAACTCGAGTCCGGGCCGGTCAACAACCCGGAGCTCGTCCGCCGGGGCGTGGTCGATCCCGCAGCAGCGGGTCTGTTGTTGGTGTTGGACGTGTTCACCTGCGTCGTCACCGACGAGCCGTTGCCCGTTCCCCCCGCCGCGCCGCCGTCGGCCCCGGCGACGGGAGCTCATCGCTACCGCGTCGCCTGCAGGATCGAGCTGCACGAGGGAGGCGGCCTCGAGGACGCCAACTGGCTCGAGTCGACCTGGCACCAGATGGGTGAGCTGGTGGAGTTCTCCGGTGGCGATGGCCGTTGGCGTGGCGAGCTGCTGACCGCTCTGCCCGGCGCAGCGGTCGAGGCGGTGTTCGAGGTGGGTCGGCCCCGGGACCTGCACCTGGGTCTGGCCGACCCCCTCGCCCCGGGCGACAGCTCCTCATGAACGGATCGGCGCCGTCGGACGCGTCGCAGTCCACCGGCGCTCCGCCACCGCGGCCGATCACCCTGCCCGACCTGGCAGGTATGGAGGTGGCCCGCCTGAGCGGAGTCGGCCCCCGCAAACTCCAGGGGCTGCACGACCTCGGCATCGACGACCTGTACGGGCTGTTGACCCACTACCCGCGCCGCTACGTCGACCGCACACGAGAAGCCAGGGTCGCGGATCTGGCTCCGGGCGAGGAGGCGCTCGTCATCGGATCGGTCAGCTCGGTCAGCTCTCGACGAGTGCGCGGCGGCAAGGTGATGGTCACCGCCCAGCTGCGCGACGACACCGGATCGCTGCGGTGCACCTTCTTCAACCAGCCATGGCGCGAACGCCAGTTGGAGGGCACCGGGGGGCAGGTCGCGGTGTTCGGCAAGGTCGAGACCTTCAACGGGGTCCGTCAGATGACGAACCCCGTGGTCGACATGATCGGCGACCGGACGGGAAAGATCGTCGCGATCTACCCCCTCACCGAGAAGTCCCGGCTCTCGACATGGGACATCGCCGGATGGGTGTCGCAGACCCTGCGGCGGTGCGCAGCCCGCGGTCTCGGCGATCCCGTGCCGGCCGCAGGTGCTGGACCGCCTCGAGCTCGTCGCCCGCGACGCCGCCTACGCCGGGATCCACGCGCCGGACTCCATGGCGCACATGACGGTCGCCCGCCGCCGCCTGGTCTTCGACGAGCTGCTCCGGCTCCAGCTCGCGCTGGTGCAGCGCAAGGCCGACCTGGAGCGTTCACACTCGGGCATCGAGCACGTCGTCGACGATCGATCGGGCCCCGCAGCGGGTGTGCTGCACCGCTTCCTGTCCTCGCTGCCCTACGAGCTCACCGGTGCCCAACGGCGTGTCATCGGCGAGATCACCGCCGACCTCGCCGCGCCGGTGCCGATGCATCGGTTGCTGCAGGGCGACGTCGGTGCGGGCAAGACCGTCGTCGCCGTGGCCGGATTGCTGGTCGCGGTCCAGGGTGGGCACCAGGGCGTCCTGATGGCACCCACCGAGGTGCTGGCCGAGCAGCACGCATCCTCGGTGCGGGCGCTGCTCGACGGCCTGGTCGTGGTCGAGGCCGGCTCACTGCTGGGGGAGCGACCCCTGCAGGTGGCGTTGCTCACCAACCGGACCCGCGCGGCAGAGCGTCGAAGGGTGTTGGCCGGCATGGCCGACGGCACCATCGACCTGGTGATCGGCACACATGCGCTCATCTCCGAGGGTGTGGAGTTCCGCTCCCTCGGCGTCGCGGTCGTCGACGAGCAGCACCGCTTCGGGGTCGAACAGCGGGCCGCGTTGCGCGGTTCGGGCGGAGGCTCGGGTGTGCCGGACCTGTTGGTCATGACTGCGACGCCGATCCCCCGCACCGCGGCGATGACCGTCTACGGCGACCTGGACGTCTCGGTGCTCGACGAGCTGCCGCCCGGTCGGACACCGATCCGCACATCGTGGGCCCGCGACCCGGACCAGGAGCGAGCGGCATGGGAGCTGGTCCGTGAACAGGTCGCGGCGGGTCACCGGGCCTACGTCGTGTGCCCCCTCATCGAGGAGTCCGACAAGCTCGAGGTCGCATCGGCCGAGGAGACCTTCGAGCAGCTGTCGACCGGCGAGCTGTCCTCGCTGCGACTGGGGCTGCTGCACGGTCGCGTGCCGGCCGACGAGAAGCAGTCGGTGATGGACGCGTTCCGCTCGGGCGAGATCGACGTGCTGGTGGCGACCACCGTGATCGAGGTCGGCGTCGACGTTCCAGAGGCGACGGTGATGGTGATCCTGGACGCGGATCGCTTCGGCATCGCGCAGCTGCATCAGCTGCGCGGGCGCGTCGGGCGCGGTGCGGCGGCGAGCGAGTGCGTGCTCGTCGCCACCGGTGAGCCGACTCCCGACGGCGAGGCGCGGATCGAGGCGATGGTGCGCACCACCGACGGGTTCGAGCTCGCAGAGGTGGATCTGGACCTGCGCGGCGAGGGCACGGTGCTGGGGCGACGCCAGAAGGGTCGCAACGACCTGTCGCTCGCATCGTTGCGCCGCGACCGTGAGTGGGTCGAGCGCGCCCGGGAGGTGGCCATCGAGATGGTGGGCGACGGCACCGGCATGGCGGCGCACCCGGATCTGGTCGAGGAGGTCCGGATGGTGCTCGACGAGGACGAGCGGGAGTACCTGTTCAAGTCCTGATCGGCAACCGGTGCCCCGAGCGGTGGTGACCGCGTCACACGCGCCCGGGGTGCGGCCGTCGAGTCACAGCGTCGCGGCCGAGGGTGGCAGCGTCGGCAGCGAGGACTCCGGGGTGAACGCGATCACCACGGCCATCTCCGGGTCCGAGAACGGGATGTTGCCCAGATCCTGGGTGAGCACGAGGATGCCGTCGCCGGTGCGACGTGCGTCGCCGGAGTAGACCCAGACCTGCACCTCGCCGGTGATCTCGCCCCCCACGCCACTGCAGGTGTCACCGGTCGCGAAGGTCGCGCCGGCGATCTGGGTGGGAGGTTCGGTGTTGTCGAGCTGGGGCGGCACCACCCCGTCGGGCATGGTGAGTCGGCCGGCGGCGAGGGTGACCCCGGCGGACTCGGCGAACGAACCGACGGTGGGCAGCTCGCCGTCGCCGGGGTCGCTCACGAGCGCGAAGGCTCCGTCGGAGCTGACGCCCTCGACCGGCTCACCGCCGGGCACGTCGACGAAGCGGCCGCAGATGCTGACGCCGACCGGCACGGTCCACGTCGCATCCGCAGCGGGTCCATCTCCCAACGCTGCGACATCGGCCACGGTTCCGGACTGGGTTCCCATCGAGCTGCTGAACTGCGATGCGGGCTCGGTCGTGTCGGGGGACTCGGCCTCCTCGCTCCCGCAGGCGACGCCCGACGTGACGATCGCGAGCACGACCAGCATCGCAAGCGAGCCGCCCCGCCCTTGCAGGGATCGACGTCGGCTGTGGATGCGGGAGCGCTGCACGGCGGCGACCTTAGCGTCGGGTCCTGCTGGCCCTCGCTGCCCGGCGACCGGCTGCGATGTCGCGCAGGCCGAACACGACCGCGCCGAGTGCCACCACGACCCACAGTGCCCTCAGGGCCATGTTCAGCCATTCGGGCCCCGTCAGTTCGACGATCCAGAGCACCGGGACCAGGCCGAACACGACCCCGGTCGCGACGGTGAGCCGACGTCGCGCCCGCACCGAGCTGACCCGAGCGGGCCCGGTTCGTGCAGCACCGGCTCGACCGGGAGTGGTTCGAGGCGGAGGGCTGCTGGGATCGTCACCAGCCGTGGGGGTGTCGCTCACCGGACGCAGCGTAGGAGGTGGGGCGCCGATCTAGAGTGCGGGCGTGGAGCTGGTGCGCTGATGCGGATCGTGTCGGGCATCGCCCGGGGACGACGGCTCCAGACACCGCCGGGACGCGATGTGCGGCCGACCGCCGACCGGGTGCGGGAGGCCACGTTCAACGCGCTGGGTTCGATGGACGCGGTCGTCGGAGCCCGCATGCTGGATCTCTTCGCCGGGTCCGGTGCCATGGGGATCGAGGCGCTGTCGCGCGGTGCCGACCATGTCACCTTCGTCGATTCCTCACCCGTGGCGGTGGCCACGGTGCGCGACAACCTCGCGGCGACGGGCCTGGCCGAGGGGGCAACCGTGGTGCGTGCCGATGCGCTGGAGTTCCTCGCCGCGACCCAGGCCGACTTCGACCTGGTCGTGGCCGACCCGCCGTACGCGTTCGACGACTGGGAGCGCCTGCTGGGGGCGCTGACCTCGGAGGTGGTCGTCATCGAGTCCGACCGGCCGGTGGAGCCCGGGTCGGGTCGTAGCGTGCAGAGGCAGCGGCGGTACGGCGGTACGGTGGTCACCGTCGCCGTCCAGGCGGACCGCGCAGACCGCGGACGACCAACGCCGGAGGAACGAACGTGACGGTGGTGCTCTACCCGGGGTCCTTCGATCCCATCCACAACGGCCACGTCGAGATCGTCGAGACCGCCTCGCGTCTGTTCGACCGCGTCGTGGTCGCGGCGATGCGCAACCCCCAGAAGGGCGAGCCCCTGTTCAGCCTGGACGAGCGCCAGGAGCTCATCGTGGACTCCCTGGCCCATCTCGACAACGTCGAGGTCACCATGTTCTCGTCGCTCGTGGTCGATCTGGCGCGAGAGGTGGGAGCGCACTTCATCGTCAAGGGTCTCCGTGCGGTGTCGGACTTCGAGTCCGAGCTGCAGATGGCGCAGATGAACCGTTCGATCTCGGGTATGGACACGCTCTTCATCCCCTCGGCATCGCGCAACTCGTTCCTCGCCTCGAAGCTGATCCGAGAGGTCGCCCGGTTCGGCGGCGACGTCACCACCATGGTTCCCCCTCCGGTCGCGAACCGGCTGACGGCCAGGTTCACCGACCGCTGAACGGAAGGTTCACTCCATGCATCCATCCGGATTCCAGTGGTCCGACAAGCGTTCCCGTCGGTGCTCGCGATGAGCTCCCGCGGGATCGACGACAGCGACGACCGCTCGGTTCGCGGTGACCGACGACCGGCCGAGGCGCAGTATCGGGTGCCCGAGAGCGAGGCCATCCTCCGGCGCGTCATCGACATCATCGATGGTTCGCCCGGCATGCCGATGTCGGCCTCGGTCCGGGTCAACAAGGAAGAGGTCCTGGAGCTGCTCGAGGACGCGCTGACCCGGCTGCCCGACGAGCTGCGTTCGGCGCGATGGCTCCTGAAGGAACGTGAGGAGTTCATCGCCCGGTCGCGCCGGGACGGCGAGGATCTGATCGCCGACGCGAAGTCGCGGGTGGCACACATGGTGCAGCGCACCGAGGTGGTGAAGGCCGCCGAGCTCCGCTCACAGCAGATCATCGAGGACGCAGAGGCGTCGGCCCGGCGGATGCGTCGGGAGACCGAGGACTACTGCGACCAGAAGCTGGCCAGCTTCGAGAACGTGCTGGCGCGCATCGCCACGACGGTTGCCGCCGGTCGCGACCGGCTGGCGGCTCCGAGCATCGAGGAATCCGAGCTGGGCGAGCGTGAGGACCTGCCGACCGGCGCAACGCCTGCTCTGCCGGTCTTCGACCAGGACGACTGATGACGGCGAGTGCTCCGGAGTCGGCCGATCCGCTCCCCCCGGTGTCGCTGTCCATCGGTGTGTCGGAGCTGCGCCGCCGTGTCGGCAATCGTCAGCACGTCGATCGTCAGGTTCCGGTCGGAGAGCTGGCGGTGAGCACCGCGTCGGTCGCCGCACCGGGAGAGGTCCATCTGGACGTCGCTGATGGAGTCGCTGAGCGACGGGCTCACCGTGCACGGCACGGTGAGCGTGCCATGGCAGGGAGACTGCCGTCGTTGCCTCGAGCCCACGTCGGGGGTGGTCGACGCCGAGATCGCGGAGGTCTTCAAGGATCGTCCCGACGAGGGCGAGACCCACCACATCGACGGCGACGCGGTCGACCTGGGCCCAGCGGTGCACGATGCCACGGTCCTGGCCCTCCCGCTCGCACCGCTCTGTCGGCCCGACTGCCCCGGGCCGGACCCCGGCGCGTTCCCGGTCGTCACCGACCCCGAGCAGGTGGATCGGCCCGCCGATCCCCGCTGGGCGGCACTCGCGGACCTCCGCTTCGACTCCGACCGCCCGGAGTCGCTAGAGTGACCGCTCTGTTCGGGACCGTGCGCGCACACGAGTGCCTCAGGGATCCGCTCAGAACCACCCCGGTGGAGAGAAACGCCCCCCACCCGTGACGAACCGGTAGCGACAACCCATGGCTGTTCCGAAGAAGAAGACCTCCAAGGCGAAGAGCAGGAGCCGACGGGCCTCGAACTGGACCCTCGAGCCCGCCGCCCGCAGCCTGTGCCCGCGCTGCAACGCGAACAAGCTGCCCCACGTCGTGTGCGGCAACTGCGGTTGGTACGGCGGCCGTCAGGCCATCGACGTCGACTGAGCGTCGCTCACCGACTGCCCGACCACCGTCCAGTGTTCGCTGAAGCAGGTTCAGCGGACATGGCTCCCCGACGTTGCAGGGACCGGTACAGTGTTCCGCACTTCGCTGCGCCGCGTCGCGCCGCCGATGACCGAGGAGACCATGCGTGCCTGCTGAGACCGATGCGCAAGCGGGTCAGATCGACCGAGCAGAAGTGCTCCGGGTGATCAAGGACCAGCTCGCCGACATTCTCGAGATCGATGAGTCCACCATCAACGAGGGGGACTCCTTCGCGGAGGACCTCCACCTCGGGTCCCTCGAGCTGATCGAGCTGGTCGAAGCGATCGAGGAGGAGTTCGGCGAGCGCAGCGCGGGGTTCCGCGTCGAGGACGAGGACCTCGAGGATCTGAAATCGGTCAGGGATGCCGTCGACTACGTCATCGCACGGCTCTGAGGACGCTCACGCCGGCTCTCGCGACGACCTCTGCAGGCGGCTCGCGTACCGGTTCTCCGACGAGTCGCTGTTGGATCTGGCCCTCCGGCACCGTTCGTGGTGCTCGGAGAACGGTGGCGTGCCATCCAACGAGCGCCTCGAGTTCCTGGGCGACGCGATCCTGGGCCTGGTCGTGACCGACCACCTGTACCGCAGCGCACCCGACCTGAGCGAAGGTGTGCTGGCTCGTCACCGTTCCGAGCTGGTGAGCGCCGCGGCGTTGGCCGAGGTGGCGCGCTCGGTGCATCTCGGAGCGGCACTGTCGCTCGGAAAGGGCGAAGAAGCCACCGGTGGTCGGGACAAGACCTCGATCCTCGCCGATGGCATGGAGGCGGTGCTCGGTGGGGTGTACCTCGACGGCGGCATGGGTGCGGCAACCTCGGTCGTGTTGCAGCTGCTGGACGACCGCATCGACGACGTGGTGCACGGCGGACTCGCGAGCGACCACAAGTCGAAGCTGCAGGAGTACGCCGCTCGGCGTTTCGGTCAGCTGCCGCGGTATGCGTTGAGCGAGACCGGCCCCGAGCACGACAAGCGGTTCTCGGCCAGGGTCGAGCTCGACGGCGCTGTGTGGGGCCAGGGCGACGGACGTACCAAGAAAGAGGCCGAGCAGTCCGCAGCGCGCACTGCGGTGCTGCGCCTGCAGACCGAGGGAGTCGACGCTGCAGAGAGCAGGAACGACACCAGCGACACGAATGATGCGAACGACACGGGCGGCGACCCGTCGACCGACGACCTCAGTCGTCGGGTGACCACACCAGAACCGGCGGGTACGACCCGAGGGGGGAACCATGCCTGAGCTTCCAGAGCTCGAGCTGTTGCGAAGAGATCTCGACAGGGAGGTCGGCGAGCGCAAGATCAAGGCGGTCGAGGTGCCCGTTGCGGGCATCGTGAAACAGCCGACGAAGAAGGCGCTGATCGCAGCGCTCGAGGGTGTGAAGCTGACCGGCGTGACCCGACGCGGCATGCTGCTGCTGTTCGGCATCGAGGGGACGCATCTGCTGGTGTTGTCGCTGGGGGAGCGCACCCGGCTCACCAGGAACCAGCCGCGTGAGGAGGCGGCTCCCGGCACGGCTCTGGTCCTCAGCTTCACCCAGGGCGGGCAGCTGCGGGTCGTCGATCCGAAGAAGGAGGCGACCGTCCAGTACGTCGCGGCGGACGAGCTCGACGACCTGCACCCGGAGCTGGCGTCGCTCGGACTCGACCCGGTGGACGAGCCGATCTCGTGGACGACCTTCGGTGAGAACATCCTGCGACGTGACGGCAAGTTGAAGTCGGTGCTGATGGATCCCACCTTCATGGTGGGCATCGGCCCCATCTACTCCGACGAGATCCTGTTCCACTCAGGACTGCGCTACGACAGAGCTCCGTCGAGCCTCTCGGCCCAGGAGATCCGCCGTCTGTACCGCGCCGTGGTGGAAACCGTGCACGAGGCCGTCAAGTACGGTGGCACCTCGCTCGGACCCGACGGATGGCGTGGGCTCTCGGGCGAACCTGGCGACTACCAGCAGTACATCACCGTCTACAAGCGTGACGGCGAGATGAGCCCCCGGGCGCGGGGCCCCATCGTCAAGTCACGGTTCGGCAACGGCTACACGTACTACTGCGAACAGACCCAGGTCTGACTGCCGGGCGGCGTCCCGGGCCCTTCCCTTCCACGGTGACCACCCCAGGAGCGACGTGTTCCTCAAGACTCTCCAGATCAAGGGCTTCAAGTCCTTCGCCGATGCTGCGGATCTCACCCTGGAACCCGGCGTCACGGTGGTCGTCGGGCCCAACGGGTCGGGCAAGTCCAACGTGGTCGATGCCATCGGGTGGGTGCTCGGCGCTCAGGCGCCCTCGATCGTGCGGTCCCAGAAGATGGACGACGTCATCTTCGCCGGCACGTCGAAGCGCCCGGCGCTCGGTCGCGCCGAGGTGTCGCTGACCATCGACAACTCCAGTCAGCAGCTGCCCATCGACTTCACCGAGGTGACGCTCACCCGGTTGCTGTTCCGCTCGGGCGACAGCGAGTACGCGATCAACGGCGTGCCGTGCCGGCTGCTCGACATCCAGGAGCTGCTGTCGGACTCCGGGGTGGGCCGCCAGCAGCACGTGATCATCTCCCAGGGCAACATCGACGGCGTCCTCAACGCCCGCCCCGAGGAGCGGCGCCTGATCATCGAAGAGGCCGCCGGCGTGCTCAAGTACCGCCGCCGCAAGGAACGCGCCGAGCGCCGGCTGTCGGCCACCGAGGCCAACCTGACCCGCATCCAGGACCTGCTGCGCGAGGTGCGACGCCAGCTGCGCCCCCTGGAACGCCAGGCCGACGCAGCCCGACGCCACGGCGACCTGATCGCCGAGCTGGGCGCAGTGCGGCTGCATCGTCGCCGGCCGGGAGCTGGCGCGCTTGCGGTCCCAGCTCGAGGTCGGCTCGCGCACGCAGCAGGAGCTGCGCGGCCAGGACCAACAGCTGCGCGCCGCGCTGGCCGAGCTGGACGCGCTGGTGTTGGGTGCCGAGGCCGAGCTGTCGTCGCTCGGTGGCCGTGACGTCGGCGACGCGCTGGTGCGCTACGAGACGCTGCGGGAGAAGGCCAGGGGGCAGCTCGCGCTGCTGGCCGAGCGTCGTCGGGGCGTGGATCGAGAACTGAGCTCGTCGGTCGACGCGGGGGTCATCGCGTCGCTCGAGTCCGAGCAGGCCCAGCTGCGCTCCGAGCGTGACCAGGCCGACGGCGATGCAGAGTCCATCGAGCAGGCCGCAGCCGCCCTTGCCGACGCCGAAGCGGCGCTGGCCGAGGAGCGGGAGCGCTTCGAGCAGGACTGGGGCGAGGGCGTCCCTGCACTCACCGGTGAGGCTGCCGGCATCCGGGGCGAGCTGGCCGCGCTGCGCTCCGCGATCGAGCGGACCGACAACGACCGCAGTCGTCTGGAGACCCGACGGGCGTCGCTGGCCGATCGCGTCGAGCGACTCGGGGCGGAGGTGGACCAGACCGAACGTGAACGCTCCCAGGCCGACGCTGCGGTGCCGACGATCGGGGCCGCTCTCGACGCCGCGACCGCTGCCCGCATCGACGCCGAGCAGGCGCTGGGTGCTGCCGAGCAGCTGGCGATCGATGCCGAGGCCGATCACTCCGCATGGTCGGCTCGGGTCGAGGCGCTGTCGCTGGCGCTCGACGAGGCTCGCCAGCGCGCCGGTGCGGAGCACCTGGCCGGGCTGGACGGGGTGCTCGGCACCCTGTTGGACCTGGTCGAGGTCGACCCCGGCTGGGAGGACGCCTTCGAAGCCGCCGCCGGCGAGGCCCTCGGCGCGGTCGTGGTGGCCGATGTCGACGCCGCCCGCCGATCGCTGGCATCCCTGGGACAGGGTGACCACCGTGGTGCAGTGCTGGCGCTCGAGGGCGTCGCCGGCAGCTCCGCCGCACCGCCGCCGGTCGGGGAGCCGGTGCGCCGCCACGTCCGGCCGCTGCGCCAGAGGGGGCGATGCAACCGGGCTCGAGCGGGTGCTCGACGCGTTGCTGTCCTCCGCGGTGGCGATCGACGGCGGCTGGGAGGAGGCGGTCCCGGTCGCAGCACAACACCCCGTCGGCAGTGGTGGTCACCCGCGACCGGGCGATCGCTTCGGCATCTCGGGGTGGCGCATCGGGGCGGCGAGCTCCGGCGCCACCGGTGCAGCGCTCGAGGAGGCCACCGCTCGGTCGTCCTCGTCACTGGCCGAGCGCGACCGGGTGCGAGCGCTGGTCGAGCGCGCCAGGGTCGCCGTGCGCGAGACGCGTCAGACGGAGTCCGGCGCCACCCGCGAGCGCGATGTGAACGAGTCGCTGCGCCGATCCCTCGCCGATGCGGCCCGTCGACTGTCCGGCGATGCCGACGAGGCGCGTGCAGAGCTCGAGGCGCTGGGGGCACACCTCGGCGAACTGGTCGAGCGCCACGCACGGGAGACCGCACGGGTCGCCGAGCTCGAGGCGCTGCTGCCGCAGCTCGACGCTGCGGAGGCGGAGATCGGCGCCGAGGGCCCGGGCGATGGCCATCGCCCGGGAGCACCTCGAGGAGCACAGCGCTCGCGTCGGGTCGATGCGCACCGACCTGGAGGTTCGCTCCGCCGGCGTGGACGAGCGTCGCCGCTTCGTCAGCGAGCGGCTCGAACAGGTCGATGGAACGGCTGTCGCGCAACATCGCCGAACGCGACTCCGCAGCCCGGCGCCGGGTCGAGCTCGAGGCGCGTGCCGCGGCGACCGACCGTCTGAGCGGGTTCGTGACCGCACGCGCCGCGGTGATCGAGGCGAACCTGGCGCTGCTGCGCGACGAGCGACGGCGCCAGTCCGATGCGGCGCGGGACGTGACCTCGAAGCTCGAGGCCCGGCGGACCGAACGTGCAGATGCCGAACGGCGGCTCGAAGAGGTGCGCGCGCGGGTGCAGACCGCCGAGATCGCCGACGCCGAGGCACGCATGCGGCTGGAGGCGGCGACCGAGTCGCTGCGCCACGACCTCGATGCCGAGCCCGACGCCGCCATCTCGGCCGAGTGCCCCGAGCTGCCCGAGGGCGTCACCGCCGGGGCCCGTGTGCGCGAGCTCGAGCGGGAGCTGCGGATCATGGGGCCCGATCAACCCGTTGGCGCTCCAGGAGTTCACCGAGCTCTCCGAGCGCCACACCTTCCTGGAGGGCCAGCTCGAGGACATCCGTCAGACACGTCGCGAGCTGTCGAAGGTGATCCGGGCGGTCGACGAGGAGATCGTCAAGGTCTTCTCCGCCGCGTTCGCGGATGTCAGTCAGAACTTCACCGTGCTGTTCGAGACGCTCTTCCCCGGCGGCGAGGGCCGTCTGCGGTTGACCGATCCGAACAACCTGCTCGAGACCGGCATCGAGATCGAGGCCAAGCCGTCCGGCAAGAACGTGCGCAAGCTGTCCCTGCTGTCGGGCGGCGAGCGCTCGCTGACCGCACTCGCGTACCTCTTCGCGGTGTTCCGCTCCCGCCCGTCGCCGTTCTACGTCATGGACGAGGTCGAAGCAGCCCTCGACGACGTCAACCTGCACCGGTTCCTGGACCTCGTCGCCGAGTTCCGCAGCACTGCGCAGCTCATCATCGTGAGCCACCAGAAGCGCACGATGGAGGCAGCCGACGTGCTCTACGGCGTCACCATGGAGCCGGGCGGGTCCTCGAAGGTCGTCTCGGAGAGGGCCACCGCGTCGGCGGAGCGCTGAAGGGTCGAGCCGCCAGGTCAGGGCAGGCGGCTGAACCAGCGCAGCGAGAACCCGGCGGCCACCAGCAGCAGCACCAGGCCGAAGCCGACGAAGCGGTAGGACGACGTCGTCCTGGCGCTCGTCGAACCCGATCGTCGAGCCCAGCTGGTCGTAGACCGAGCGCAGGTCCGACACCGACTCGGCGGTGTACGCGGTCCCGCCCGTGCCCTCGGCGAGCAGCCGCAGCTCGTCGACGTTGACGGGCACCGGTGTGAGCTGACCCACGCCGTCGCCGTCCTCGTCGACGAGGATCTCTCCGTTCGCCGTGCCGTACGCGATGGTCGACACCGCGACACCGGCGTCGACTGCCAGCGGAATCGCATCCTCGGTCGGCAGCCCGACGGTGGTCTCACCGTCGGAGATCAACACGATCGCCGCGTCGGGCGACTCGCCGTCGAGGCCGACCGCCTGGTCCTCGATCACGTCGAGCGAGAGCTTCACCGCGTCGCCGATGGCGGTGGCCTTGTCGAGCTCCAGGTTGTCGATCGACGCCTTGATGTCATCGTGCTCGCGCGTCGGCGGCACCAGCAGCTGTGCGGTGCCGGCGAAGCTGACCAGGCCGACGTTGAGTCGGTCGGGGAGCTCGTCGATGAACTCCTTGGCGGCGGTCTGCGCGGCCTCGAAGCGGTTGGGGTCGACGTCCTCGGCGGCCATCGACAGCGAGGTGTCGAACGCCAACATGATGGTGGTTCGTTCCTCGGGGACCTGGACCGTCATCACGGGCTGGGCGAAGGAGATCACGAGCAGGCTGACTGCAGCCAGGAACACGCCCGCGGTCAGGTGGCGGCGCCACCCGGGGCGCTTCGGGGCGACCTTGTCGAGCAGTTCCAGGTTCGAGAACCTGACGGTGTAGCGGGGCTTGGTGAACTGCAGCGCGACATACAGCCCGATCAGCGCTGCGACGACCACGAGCAGCCACAGCCGTGAAGGCTCCATGAACCATTCGCTCATCGTGTGCGCCTTCCTGCCGTCGCCTCGGCCCGATGTCGACGCTGCGACACGTGGCGGGCGAGGTCCAGCAGCCAGTCGCCGTCGGTGCGCAGCGTCATGTGGTCCGCTCCGGCGCCTCGGATGGCCGAACTGATCGCTGCATGCTGGCGGCCGGCGGCCTCGGCATAGCGCGCACGCAGCTTGGCGTCATCGGTGTTGACCTCCCGCGTTGCGCCCGTCGCCGGGTCGGTGAAGTGCAGCACGCCCACCGGTGGCAGCTCGAGGTCGCGGGGATCCACCACCTGTACGCACAGCACCGAGTGTCGCAGGGCTGTCGCCCCGAGCGCGGTGCTCCAGGTCGCGGGATCGCTCTGGAAGTCCGAGACGACCGCGATCAGCCCGCGTCGCGGCGCCATGGATCCGAGTGCCCGCAGTCCGGCCCCCAGGTCGATGCTCCCGGCGCCGTCGACGCGGGGAGCGGTGAGGATCTGGTTCAGGACCCCCAGCAGGTTCCGTCGACCCTGTCGCGGCGGGATCGTCGCGACCTGTGGTCCGCGCATGATCATGGCGCCCACGCGATTGCCGCCGCGGGCCGTGAGCAGGCCGATCGCAGCAGCCGCGCCGAGCACCAGGTCGCGCTTCTCACACGAGGCGGTCCCGAAGTCGAGTCGCGGGGACCGGTCGATCACCATCCAGGTCTCGAGCTCCCGATCCGCGATCGTCTCGCGGATGTAGGGCTCCTGCATGCGTGCGGTGACGTTCCAGTCGATGTGGCGCACGTCGTCGCCCGGGGAGTACCGGCGGGTCTCGCCGGGTTCGCTGCCTCGTCCCGGCACGATGCCCATGAAGTCACCGTGGAGCATGCCGTCGAGTCGGCGCGACACATCCAGGGTGAGCCTGCGGATGATCTCATCCGCAGGTCGGTCGCCGACCAGCCCCAACGTGTTCGACAGACCAGGCACGCGCTCAGGCCCCCCAGGGACGTGAGTCGCTCTGGGCACCCAGGTAGGGATCTGCGTGCTGGCCGCCCTGGGCAGGGCTGACCCGGGGTGCAGGAACGGTCGACAGGAGTCGCCCCAGGACCTGCTCCACGTCGACGTCCTGGGCGAGCGCCTCGTAGGACAGCAGCATGCGGTGGCGCAGGATCTCGGGCGCCACGTCGAACACGTCCTGGGGCGTCAGATAGTTGCGGCCACGCAGCAGCGCGAGCGCCCGACCACCGCGAACGAGCCCGATCGAGGCGCGGGGGCTGGCGCCGAGCTCGATGAAGGTGCGCAGTTCCGGCAGGCCGTAGTTCTCGGGCGTTCGGGTGCACAGCACCAGGTTGACCGCGTACTCCAGCACCGATCGGTCGACGTAGACGCGCTCCGCGGCGGCCTGCAGCGCCTCGACCTGTTCGATCTCGATGACCTTGGTCGCCTCCGGTGGATTGGTGCCCATCCGCTGGACGATCTCCACCTCTTCGTTCGGAGAGGGGTATCCCAGCACGACCTTCATCAGGAACCGGTCGCGCTGCGCCTCGGGCAGCGGGTAGACGCCCTCGGACTCGATGGGGTTCTGGGTGGCCATGACCAGGAACGGCGTGGGGACGGCGTGCGACGTGCCGCCGATGGTCACCTGGCGTTCGGCCATCACCTCGAGCAGCGCTGACTGGACCTTGGCCGGGGCGCGGTTGATCTCGTCCGCGAGCAGGAAGTTCGCGAACACCGGACCCAGTTCCACGTCGAAGCTCTCTGACGACGAGCGGTAGATGCGGGTGCCGATGACGTCGGCCGGCAACAGGTCGGGGGTGAACTGGACCCTCGAGAAGCTGCCGCCGACCGAGGTCGCCAGGGTCTCGACCGCGAGCGTCTTGGCCAGTCCCGGCACGCTCTCGAGCAGGCAGTGGCCCCCGGCGATGAGGCAGGCGAGCATGCGCTCGATCGCACGGTCCTGCCCGACGATGACCTTCTTGATCTCGAAGAGCAGCTGTTCGAGGACCTGCGCCTCGGGCGGGGTGACCTCGCCCGAGGGGGTGTCGGGCAACGTCGGGGTGGTTGTTGACGGTTCCATCTGTCTCCTGCCCCGGCTCGTGCCGGAACCGCTCAGCGTCTGGTTGGGGATCGTTGGTGGGGTGGGGTTCGGTGCAGTGCGTCGGTCCGAGGGCGACCCGCAGCACGGTACGGCCCCGGGGACGCGATGCGCCCGTCGTGGACGCCCGAAGCTGATCCACCGTTCAGGGACCCGTGTCGGGATCCACCGACGGGTGACCACAGTAGGCTCGCTGGGCCTATGGACCCCATCGTCATCGTCATCGCCGCGACCGTCGCCCTCGTCCTGATCGTCACGGTCGCGGGCGCCTTCGTCGCCCGCCGGCCCGGCCGCGGCGAGATCCTCGAACCACCGCCGGTCGATGTCGCCACGTCGACCCCACCCGACCGGGTCGGCACAGATGAACGCGCCATCGACGAGCTGACCGAACCAGAGGTGGAGGTCGTCGACCCCATGTCGGGGGTGATGCCTCCCGAGGTGGTCATCACGGGGCCGGAGCTGACGCCCGAGGAGGAGGCGGCGAACATCGCAGCCGCCGAAGCTGCCGAGCTCGAGAGCGAGCAGCAGCTGCTGGAGGCGGAGAAGCCGACGTTCCGCGACCGGCTGTCGCGAGCTCGGTCGGCCTTCTCGGGCTACGTGGGGTCGATCCTGTCGCGGACCGAGATCGACGCAGAGACCTGGGAGGAGCTGGAAGAAGCACTGATCCGCGCCGATGTCGGCATCGGACCTGCCACAGAACTGCTCGACGCCGTGCGGGCGACGGTCAAGGCGGAGGGGATCACCACCTCGAACGATCTGATCGACGCGGTGAAGGCCGAGATGAAGCAGCGCCTCGCCGGCCCGGTCGGGCTGACCGACACCGGTGCGGCTCCCGCTGTCTGGTTGTTCGTCGGCGTCAACGGCGTCGGCAAGACCACCACCATCGGCAAGGTCGGCAAGCGGCTCACCGACGACGGCCGCAGGGTGGTCATGGCGGCGGGCGACACGTTCCGGGCCGCTGCAGCAGAGCAGCTGGGGACGTGGGCAGACCGTTGTGGTGCGGATCTGGTGCGCGGCGCAGAAGGCGGGGATCCGTCGTCGGTGATCTTCGATGCGATCGCCTCGGCAGCGTCCAAGGGCGCAGATGTCGTGCTCGCCGACACCGCAGGGCGGCTGCACAACAAGACCAACCTCATGGAAGAGCTGGCCAAGGTCCGCAGGGTGGCCGACAAGGGCGAGGGAACCGTCACCGAGGTGCTGCTGGTCCTGGATGCCACCACCGGCCAGAACGGGCTGCAACAGGCGCGCCAGTTCACCGAGGCGACCGAACTGACCGGCGTCGTGCTGACCAAGCTCGACGGATCGGCGAAGGGTGGGATCGTGTTCGCGATCCGTTCCGAGCTCGGCATCCCGGTGAAGCTCGTCGGACTCGGGGAATCGGCCGACGACCTCGTCGACTTCGATGCCGAGCAGTTCGTCGACGCGCTGTTCGAACCGAGCGCCCCCGAGTCCTCCGGTAGCGTCTGACCCCGATGTTCGACTCACTCAGCGATCGCTTCGACGGAATCTTCACTCGCCTGCGCGGCAAGGGACGGCTGTCCGATGCCGACGTGGACGAGGTCCTGCGCGAGATCCGCATGGCGCTGCTCGAAGCAGACGTCAACCTGGGGGTGGTCAAGTCCCTCCAGGCTCGTATCCGTGAGCGGGCGGTCGGCGACGAGCTGTCGCGGGCGCTCAACCCGGCGTTGCAGGTCAAGAAGATCGTGCTGGAGGAGCTCACCGAGACCCTCGGCGGCGAGACGCTGCGCATCACGTACTCCTCCAAGCCGCCGACCGTGGTGCTCATGGCCGGCCTGCAGGGCTCCGGCAAGACCACCAACTCGGCGAAGCTCGCCCGGTGGTTCAAGGCGCAGGGTCGCAACCCGCTGATGGTGGGCGCGGATCTGCAACGGCCCGCTGCGGTGCAGCAGCTGCGCACGCTCGGTGCACAGATCGACGTCCCGGTGTTCTCCGCACCGGATGACGTCGTCGCATCGGGTCAGGGTGACCCGGTCGAGGTCGCTCGTGGCGCCGTTGCCGAGGCGCGCCGCCTCGGTCGGGACGTCCTCATCGTCGACACGGCAGGTCGGTTGGCGATCGACGCCGAGCTCATGGACCAGGTGCGGCGGATCTCCGCCGAGGTCGAGCCCGACTTCACCTTCCTCGTCATCGACGCCATGACCGGACAGGACGCGGTCGGTGTCGCGGAGTCGTTCCACGCGACCCTCGAGCTGGACGGCGTGATCCTGACCAAGCTGGACGGTGACGCACGAGGCGGCGCGGCGCTGTCGGTCAAGGAGGTCGTCGGTCGGCCCATCGCATTCGCATCGACGGGGGAGAAGCTCGAGGACTTCGACCTCTTCCATCCGGATCGTCTGGCCGGCCGCATCCTGGGTGAGGGCGACCTGGCGACCCTGATCGAGAAGGCCGAAGATGCCTTCGAACAGGACGAGGCCGAGGCTGCCGCCGCGCGTCTCATGGACGGCACGTTCACGCTGGACGACTTCCTCGAGCAGATGCAGGCGCTCAAGAAGATGGGCCCGTTGTCGGGTGTCATGAGCATGTTGCCAGGGGTGCCCAAGGAGGTCCGGGACGTCGAGATCGATGACCGCCAGATCGCACACATCGAGGGCATCATCCGCTCGATGACACTGGAGGAACGGGCACGTCCCGACATCATCGACAACTCGCGCCGCGACCGCATCGCCCGCGGCTCGGGCAGCTCGGCCACCGAGGTCACCCAGCTGGTCGGCCAGTTCAAGCAGATGCGTCAGATGATGCAGCAGATGGGCGGCAACAAGTTCGCCAAGCGCAAGGCCAAGAAGAACAAGAAGGGCCGCAAGGGTGGTGGACGCGTCACCCCGAAGGGCTCCACACCGACCATCGCCAAGGAGGCCTTCGCCCTGCCCACACTGGAGGAGATGGAAGCCCAGATCCCCGGTCGCAAGGGTCCCGGTACCGGCTGAGCTGAGCTGCCCGAGCCGCGCCGGACGGCCACGGCTTGCTGGTGTACCCGCACAGCGACCATCATGGGACGCTGCCCTGACGGGCCGTCACGCCATCCTCGGTGTGATCGAGATCTGATTCGGCATCGAAGACTCGCTCCGGTGCCGCCCCTGAGAGAAGGAATTCACACACGTGGCCGTTCGACTCCGCCTCACCCGCGTGGGCAAGAAGAAGCAGCCGAGCTACCGCATCGTCGCTGCTGACGCCCGTTCGCCCCGCGACGGCAAGTACCTCGAGATCGTGGGCACCTACGATCCTCGCCGCGAGCCGTCGGCCATCACCGTCGACAACGACAAGGCCGTCAGCTGGCTCCGAAAGGGTGCGCTGCCCTCCGAGCGTGTCGAGAAGCTCCTCAAGATCTCTGGCGCGTGGGACGAGTTCGAGGCGTCGAAGGCCGCCAAGTGAGCGACGACGCCGTCGTCGACACCGATGACTCCCCGAACTCGCCACGGCCGGCGCAGGCCAGCGCCGTGCTCGAACACATCGCCCGCTCCCTGGTGGAGGAACCCGACGGCGTCCGGGTCGAGGTCGTCGACGGATCGCCCCGGCCACAGCTGAACCTCTACGTCGCCGACGGCGACATGGGCCGCATCATCGGCAAGCGGGGCCGCATGGCCTCCGCGATCCGGACCGTGACCCGTGCTGCTGCTGCACGTGACGGCGTCGAGATCGACGTCGAGTTCGTCGACTGACATCACCGTGCCCGACGCGCCGGACCTCGGCGGGGCCGACGAGCCACGTCTGTTGGAAGTCGGCCGCATCACCAAGGCCCACGGTCTCAAGGGAGAGCTCGTGGTGCTGCTGTCCTCCGATCGCTCCGAGCGCGTCGCCCCCGGGTCGGTCCTGACCACCGAACGCGGTGAGCTCACCGTGGTCGCCTCCCGCCCCCACCAGGACCGGTGGGTCGTGGCGTTCGACGGCATCGGGTCGCGCGAGGCTGCGGACACGATGCGTGGGCTGGTGCTCCGCGCCGTCCCGCTCGACGACGATGACGTGTTGTGGATCCATGAGCTGATCGGCGCACGAGTGCGCAGCGCCGACGGGGTGGATCGGGGAGTGGTCGAGTCGGTCCAGGACAACCCTGCGGCCGATCTGCTGGTGCTGGACTCCGGGGCGCTGGTGCCGGTGGTCTTCGTGGTGGGTACGCCACGCGATGGGTGGATCGACGTCGACACGCCCGACGGCCTCTTCGAGCTCGCGGACTAGGGCATCTCCATGCGCATCGACGTGCTCACGATCTTCCCCGAGATGGTCACGTCCTTCGCCGAGCACAGCCTGCTCGGGCGGGCGCAGCGGGCATCGCTGCTGGACCTGCGGGTGCACGACCTACGAGCGGCGACCACCGATGTGCACCGCAGCGTCGATGACGCGCCGTTCGGAGGGGGAGCGGGAATGGTGCTGACCCCGGGGCCCATCTTCGACACCGTCGAACGCGAGCAGCCGCCACGTCCGTTGTTCCTGTTGGGTCCCGGCGGTCGGCGCCTGGACCAGTCGTTCGCCCGCGAGCTGGCGGGCAGCGGGGGCTTCTCACTGCTGTGCGGCCGCTACGAGGGGGTGGATGAGCGTGTACGTCGGCACCTGGTCGACGACGAGCTCTCGATCGGCGACTACGTCCTGTCAGGTGGCGAGGTTGCAGCGATGGTGGTGCTCGAGGCCGTGGGGCGCCTGGTGCCCGGTGTGATGGGCAACGCCGATTCCGCGGTGGAGGAGTCGTTCTCGTCAGGGCTGCTCGAGTACCCGCAGTACACCCGACCGGCGCAGTACCGGGGCTGGACGGTTCCCGAGGTGCTGCGCTCGGGCGATCACGGGCGCGTGTCCCGTTGGCGTCGGGCCCAGGCCCTGGCCCGAACCCTGGATCACCGCCCTGATCTCATCCACGGGGGACGGTCCTTGGATGCGGCCGACCTCGAGCTGCTCGCGGAGCACGGGTTGGCCGACCGGCTGGGACCGGCGGATCGTGCGGGTCGTGCCGATGGGAGGGACGCGGGCACCGGCGCAGCAGCCGGTGCCGACCCGGTCTGACGCACTCTGACCGGGTCGAGCGACCCGTTTTCGTCGCTCGGGCGTCGAGCCACTATCATCGCCGAGCCGCAAGTCCGGCGCCCCGCCCCTTCGGGCCGCGCGTCGCCCGAGGAGATCAGACACATGAAGCCCACCGACATCATCGACATCGACAGCCTGCGCAGCGATGTGCCGGAGTTCGCCTCCGGCGACACCCTCAAGGTGCACGTGAAGGTCGTCGAGGGCAACAAGGAGCGCATCCAGATCTTCCAGGGCGCCGTGATCCGCCGTCAGGGCGGCGGCCTGCAGGAGACCTTCACCGTTCGCAAGGTCTCCTACGGCGTCGGGGTGGAGCGGACGTTCCCGGTGCACTCTCCGATCATCGACAAGATCGAACTGGTCAGTCGTGGCGATGTGCGTCGCGCCAAGCTGTACTACCAGCGTGATCGCATCGGCAAGGCCGCCAAGATCAAGGAGAAGCGGGACTGAGCACCCGCTGACCGGACAGCAGGTCCGGTCCGCCCACCTTCCCCCATGTGCAAGCGCCGCTCGGCGCGAAGGATGGAGGAACCGTGGGCGATCCCCGTTTCGATCCACGTCGGCTCGGTGCCGACGGTGAGGACGCAGCCGCGCGCTGGTACCAGGAACGCGGCTACGAACTGCTCGCTAGGAACTGGCGCTGCAGCGACGGCGAGTTGGATCTGATCGTCGGTCGTGGGACCACGATCGTCATCTGCGAGGTGAAGACCCGCTCGACGTCGCGATTCGGTTCGCCGTTCGACGCCGTGGGCCCCGCGAAGCAGCACCGTCTGCGCCGCTTGGCGGCGAGATGGCTCCGGGAGGCCGCGCCGTTCCGCCCCGACGAGGTCCGGTTCGACGTGGCCGGCGTCGTCGGCCGCCGCGTGGAGGTCATCGAACACGCGCTCTGAGATCCCCGCGGCGCCTGTCCGGCGCTCCGGGTCAGCGGCGCGGTTCGCGTCGCGTGCGCGCCGCCCAGCACCCGTGGTGCCAGTGGCGTCGCAGATCGGGCGCGTCGAGTGGGACGGCGACGATGTGACCGGTGCCGGAGGTGATGTCCCGGTTGCATCCGGGGCACAGGTAGGCCTTGTTGGCCTGGTAGGGCTGAACCCGGCGGACCTCGCAGTCGGCGGTGGCGGTGTAGTCGGGCACGGCGGGGTCGCGGACTCAGCCGAGGAAGGCCCACAGCACCAGTGCCGCGGCCACCGCGAGCGCGGCGCCGACGAAGACCACGTCCCAGGGGGAGCGGCGGTGCTGGCGGTCGGGGTTGAAGCCCATCTGCCAAGTATCGCGGGCGACCAGCGGCCGACGCACGTGGGCTGGACCGGGACCTGGTGCCCGGTCGGCGTGGGCGACGCTGTCGGTGCGTGTCCCTACCATGGGGTCACCGCTGTTCGAGCGACTCGCAGCCCGGCTGCCGAAGCACTCCGTCGACGACACCATCAGGTGGTCGTCACGGGAGTCGTCGAGGAGTCGCCCGTGCTCGCCCAGGTCCTGTCCGCCACCGTGCTCGGCGTCGAGGGGCATCGCGTCTCGGTCGAGGTGCACGTCGCCGACGGTCTGCCGTCGTTCACCATCGTCGGGCTGCCGGATGCGTCGGTGCGGGAGTCACGCGACCGCGTGCGCGCTGCGGTCCAGTCGTCGGGCTTCGCCTGGCCAACCCGTCGCGTGACGGTCAACCTGGCACCGACCAACCTCCGCAAGGCGGGTTCCGGGCTGGATCTCCCGATGGCGGTCGCGGTGCTGATCGCCACCGGTGTGCTCCCGGAGGAGTCGGTCCGAGGGCTCGGGTTCATCGGCGAGCTCGGCCTCGACGGGTCGATGCGGTCCGTACCGGGGGTGCTGGCGGCGCTCGACCCGTTGCCCGACGTCCGGCCCGTCGTCGCGCGCGCGAATCTCGCCGAGGCGCTGCTGGTGCGTCCCGAGGCGGTCGGGGTGAGCGACCTGGTCGAGCTGGTGGCGGTGCTGCGCGGCGAGCGGGCATGGCCACACGGTCCGGATCGGGTCGTGGTCGGGTTCAGGCCCCAGGAGAAGGACCTGCGCGACGTGCAGGGTCAACGCATCGCCCGTTCTGCGCTCGAGGTCGCAGCCGCAGGTGGTCACCACCTGTTGATGACCGGGCCTCCGGGAGCGGGCAAGACCATGCTGGCCGAGCGACTGGTCAGCATCCTCCCGGATCTCGACCCCGCCCAGGCCATCGACGTCTCCCGTGTCCACTCGGTCGCGTCCCAGCTGCGCGCCGACCGAGGTCTCGCGACCCGGCCGCCGTTCCGTTCGCCGCACCACACGGCATCGCTGGTGGCCATGATCGGGGGCGGGTCGGCCCTGTTGCGCCCGGGAGAGGTCTCACTGGCCAGCGGCGGCGTGCTGTTCCTCGACGAGTTCGGAGAGTTTCCCTCGGCGCACATCGAGGCGTTGCGCCAACCGCTCGAGGACGGCGAGATCCACGTCGCCCGGGCGCTGCATCACGTGGTTCTCCCTGCCAGGTTCCTGTTGGTGGCGGCCACCAACCCCTGTCCCTGCGGAGCCGGCAGGTGGGGGGAGTGTCGCTGTTCGCCCGTGCAGATCGCTCGCTACCGGCGTCGGTTCTCCGGACCGGTGCTCGACCGATTCGATCTGCGTATCGAGGTCGATCCGCCCGCTCCCGACGTGCTGTTCGGCGCCGACTCCGCAGGCGAGAGCAGCGCAGCGGTGCGCGCCCGGGTCGTCGCAGCTCGTCGTCGTGCGGCCCGGCGCGGTGTCAGCTGCAACCGGCAGCTCAGCGGCGACGCGTTGGAGCTCCACGCGCCGCTGACCGCAGATGGACGCGACCTGCTGCGCCGCGAGATGGGAGCTGCCCGGCTGTCCATGCGGGGAGCGCAGCGGGTGCGGTCGGTCGCGCTCACGCTGCAGGACCTCGCGGGGGAGGAAGGCCCGCTCGATGCACATCGTCTGGCGGCTGCAGTCCTCCTGCGCACGGCGCCGACCGGTTCGGAGGCAGCGGCGTGAGCGCGTCGACCGAGCTCCCCCACGAGGCCTACGTCGCTGCGCTGGCCAGTCTGGACCGGGTCGGTCCGTCGCGACTGCGGTGGTTGCTGTCGATGGGCACCCCTGAGCAGGCCTGGCAACGCGTCGTCGCCGGGCGACTGCCGCAGGTCCCGCGGCGGATCGCCGGTACCGAGCTGTCGCTCGGATCGAGGTGGCGTGCAGGTGCCGCGGACATCACGCCCGAGGAGATCTGGCGTCGCTGCGGCGAGCTGGGCATCGGTGTGGTCACCCTCGGCGGCGCGGGCTACCCGCCCGCGCTGTCCGGACGACCTGGATCCACCCGTGGTCCTGTTCCATCGCGGCGACGTCGATCTGTTGAGCGGGCCCCGAGTCGCCATCGTCGGCACACGCAGGGCGACGGGCTACGGCCGTCGTCACGCTCGGGAGTTCGCAGCTGGGCTGTCCGCCGCCGGGGTGTCGGTGGTGTCGGGCCTCGCGCTCGGCATCGATGCCGCAGCGCACGGCGGGGCGGTCGCCGGCGCCGGCGGGGCACCGATCGGCATCGTGGGTGGTGGGCTCGACAATCCGTGTCCACGCCGCAACCTCGAGCTCGCGGAGCAGGTGGCCACTCATGGCGTGCTGCTCAGCGAGGTGCCACCCGGGGTTGCTGCGTCGCCGTGGCGGTTCCCGGTCCGCAACCGCATCATCGCTGCCGTGGCGCAGGCAGTGGTGGTCGTGGAGTCGGCCGGCGCCGGCGGTTCGATGCACACGGTTCGCGAGGCCATGCGGCGCGACGTCCCGGTGCTGGCGGTGCCCGGCCCGATCGACAGCAGGGTCTCGGACGGCACCAACGAGCTGATCGCGGACGGCGCGCTCGTGTGCCTCACGCTGGACGACATCTTGATGGCCATCGGCCACACCTCCGGTGGTGGGGCTGCCACTGCGGGTCGAGCGGTGCCGATCGAACGACGAACGGCACCGGTCGGCGAGGCAGCAGCAGTGCTGGAGCAGCTGGGGTGGCGCCCGATGTCGGTCGAACAGGTGGCCGCAGCGAGCGGGTTGGGCCTGGACGCTGTTGCGGCCGCGCTGTTCCAGCTCGAGGCCGACCAGTGGGTGCGTCGCAGCGACGGTTGGATCGAGCGTGTGGCCCGGGTCCCCGGCCCGCGCGGCGGCGCTGCGTAGTGTCCAATCGACGGCGTGGCCGAACGAACCATTCGCAGTCACGCTGCGTGGTGGGTACGCTACGTAGAGAGGCAACCGGCGATCGAGTGGTGGCTATGGAAGTAGTGGGGACGACGGGGGGCACGGTCGAGGCGGACGCTGCATGGCAGCTGGCGCGCTACTTCGATGCAACTCCTCTCGCCCCATCGACCATCGCGGTGTACCGGCGCGACCTCGTGGACCTCGTGCAGTGGTGCGCCGTGCGGGGCATGACCACCCCGAGCTCGGTCGAGCGTGCCGACCTGCGGCGCTACCTCGCTGCGCTGACCGAACGCGGCCTGGCGCACGCCACGATCGCCCGGAAGCTCGCTGCGCTCCGGCGTTACTTCAGATGGGCACTGCACCGCGGTGTCGTCCCGGTCGATCCGACGTCGGCGCTGTCGGCACCCAGCGGGGTGAGTCGCCTGCCCCGGGTGCTGCGAGCGGACGAGCTCAACCAGATCCTCGATGACCCTCCCTCGCGGTCAGCGGCGGAGCCGAACGCCACGACGGTGGCGCGTGACGACGCCGTGCTGGAGCTGCTCTACGGCTCCGGCCTGCGGGTCTCGGAGCTCTGCGGACTGGATCTGGACCAGGTCGAGTTGTCGCGCCGTCGGGTGACGGTGTGGGGCAAGGGCGCCAAGCAGCGGGCGGTGCCACTGAGCGAGCCCAGCGCGCAGCGCCTGTCGGAGTGGCTGGGAGGTGCGCGGGCACGGCACGTCGCACAGGTCCGCCCGCCCTCGGCCGACGCCGTCGCGTTGTTCCACAACGCCGCGGGAAAGCGGCTCGGTCCCCGCGACGTGCGGCGCATCCTGGACCGTCGTTCGCCCGTTCCGACCCACCCCCACGCGCTGCGTCACACCTTCGCCACTCATTTGTTGGACGGAGGTGCCGATCTGAGAGTCGTCCAAGAACTGCTGGGGCACTCGGACCTGGGTACCACCCAGGTCTACACACATGTCAGCAGGGAACGACTACGTCACGTGTACGCGTCCTCACATCCGAGGGCATAGCGCTGGATCGAGCCTGGGGAACGAGTTTGAGAACCACCGAGCCAACTGAACACGAGCTGCACGACCTGTGGGCCGAGTACAAGTCGTCGAGTGCCGCGTCCGTCACGCGACACGCTCATCGTCCACTACTCGCCGCTGGTCAAGTACGTCGCGAGCCGCGTCGCTGTGGGGCTGCCCCAGAACGTCGAGCAGGCCGACCTGGTCAGCTACGGGATGTTCGGTCTCATCGACGCGATCGACAAGTTCGAACCCGATCGGGGCTTCAAGTTCGAGACCTACGCGATCTCCCGCATCAAGGGTGCCATCCTCGACGAGCTGCGCTCGATCGACTGGGTACCACGTTCGGTGCGCGCCAAGGTGCGCCAGATCGAGAAGGCCTACGCCAAGCTCGAATCGATGCACCACCGACCGCCCTCCGACGACGAGCTCGCCTCGGAGCTTCGATGGACCCACGACCAGCTCCAGCAGGCCTTGACCCAGATCTCCACCGTCGGCCTGGCCGCGCTCGACGAGATCCTGGCGGTCGGCGGCGACCGTGGCGAGGCGATCACGCTGGGCGACACGATCGCAGACACGTCCACCCACGGGCCCATGGGTGCGTTCGAGATCACCGAGACCCGTCAACTGCTCGCGCAGTCCATCAACGGCCTGCCCGAGCGGGAGAAGGTCGTCCTGACGCTCTACTACTACGAGAGCCTCACGCTGCAGGAGATCGGCAGGGTGCTCGGCGTCACCGAGTCGCGGGTGTGCCAGATCCACACCAAGGCCGTGCTGCACCTCCGCTCGAGGTTCTCCAGCATGGAGCGCGAACCGGTCTGACGTCGCAGCTGACCGGGTACCCCCGCTCCTGCACGCACCTCCCCGAGACCTGCTGCTCCGGCACCGACTTCCCCGTCGACGGCGTGATTCCGCTCCTGCGGGTCGTCGCCCGTGAACCGAGGAGCAGCGTGTCCCGAGCAGCTCGTCCCGTCAGGCCCGATCGAAGAACGACCGACCGCAGGTCGATCCGACGGGGATGCCGCAACCCCACAGGGGTTGACCGACGGCGGGTCCCGGCGGTCGGACGCCCCGTCGCAGTGGCCGTGCTCCTGGTGGTGGGTCTCGGGTTCGGCACCGCGACACCGGTCGGCGCTGCCGCAGAGGTCGGTGGCTCGCTGATCTCCATGAGGGGCAACGACCCCGGTCGTACCGCTCGTCCGGGTGACCGCGGCGACGGTTCCCTGCCCCGGTACGCCGCCCCCGTGGACGCGCCAGTCATCGATGCATTCCGCGCTCCCGCCGGTCCCTACGGGCCGGGGAATCGAGGTCTCGAGTACCGGACACGGCCGGGAGCGACCGTCCGTTCGATCGGCGCCGGCACCGTGGCGTTCGCCGGGCAGGTGGCCGGTCGACTCGTGATCAGCATCGACCACGCCGACGGGTTGCGTTCCAGCCTGGTCGGACTCGCGGCGATCGACACCGTCGTGGGGCGACGTGTCGGCCGGGGGGAGGTGGTCGGTCGGGCAGGACCCGTGCTGCACCTCGGGGTTCGGCGGGCCGGCGTCTACGTGGACCCCGCAACGTTGTTCGGTGCCACGGGTCCTGCCCGGCTCGTCCCGTGGCCGGGCGCCGGCGACGGGTGACCGGTTGTCGACCGGGTGCCGGCCCACACTAGAGTGCTCCGTCGGCCCGACGCTCGGGCCGATGCCGCCCGTGGCCCCGTGCCGCGCTCGGCTCCGGGCACCGTCCCGGCGATCACACTCATCCGCCCGGGAACTCCCTCGGTCGCCACGCTCCGGCGCGGCGTCGTCCCCGGGTCTCGCCGAACCGAGGGGAAGGAGCACCCGTGACCCCAGTCGTCACCATGAAGCAGTTGTTGGAGGCCGGAGTCCACTTCGGGCACCAGACCCGACGCTGGAACCCGAAGATGAAGCGGTTCATCCACGGCGAGCGCGGCGGGATCTACCTCGTCGATCTGCACCAGACCCTTGCGGGGATCGAGAAGTCCTACGTGTTCGTCCGCGACCTGGTCGCCGACGGCGGCACGGTGTTGTTCATCGGGACCAAGAAGCAGGCCCAGGACTCCATCGAGGGCTACGCCATGAAGTGCGGCATGCCGTACATCAACCAGCGCTGGCTCGGTGGAATGCTCACCAACTTCGAGACGATCTCCAAGCGCGTCTCGAAGATGAAGGAGTACCAGCGCATGCGCGACTCCGGAGAGTTCGAGGTCATGCCCAAGAAGGAGGCCCTCCTCCTCTCGCCGCGAGCTCGACAAGCTCGAGCGCAACCTGAACGGCATCCGCAACCTGGAGCGCCTCCCCGACGCGGTGTTCATCCTGGACACCAAGAAGGAGGACATCGCGGTCACCGAGACCAACAAGCTGGGTATCCCCGCGGTCGCCGTGGTCGACACCAACTGCGACCCCGACGTCATCCAGTACGTCATCCCGGGCAACGACGACGCCATCCGCTCGGCCGACCTGCTGACACGTGTGATCGCGGATGCTGTGCTCGAGGGTCGCCTGATGCGCTCCAAGAAGTTCCCCGAAGCAGCAGCGCCCAAGCCGCGCACCGCAGAGGAAGAGGCCGAGCGCCGCAACCAGCAGGACCGCGCCCGGGTCGAGGCAGCGGCAGCCCAGGCTGCACGTGAGGCTCGTCTCGCGGCGGTCAAGGATGCCGAGCCCGCGGCGGAGTCCGCCGAGCCGGCCGCTGAGTCCGCCGCCGAGACGCCTGAGCCCGCACCGCCGGGCGACGTGCCCGCCGACGCAGCAACCGCAGCACCACAGGAGAGCAACTGATGGCTGACATCACCGCCCAGGAGGTCAAGTCGCTGCGCGACGCGACCGGCGCCGGGATGATGGACGCGAAGAAGGCGCTCGTCGAGGCAGAGGGCGACCGTGACAAGGCCGCGCAGATCCTGCGACAGAAGGGCCTGAGCAAGGTCGCCACCCTCGAGGACCGCGAGAACAACCAGGGCACGATCGCCATCGCACGCGACGGGAACGCGGCAGCCATGGTCCAGCTCAAGTCCGAGACCGACTTCGCCGGCAAGTCCGAGGACTTCGTCGGCCTGGTCCAGCGCATGGCCGATGCGGTGCTCGCACACGGCGAGGCCGGGGTCGAGGAGCTGGCCGACGAACTCGACACCCTGCGTGTGGCCAAGCGCGAGAACATCGAGGTCGGCACCGTGGTGCGTCTCGAGGCGGGCGAGGGCTCGACGCTGGACACCTACCTGCACAACCAGGACGGTCGCGGGGTCAACGGCGTGCTGCTCGAGGTCGTCGGCGCCGACGCGGAGACCGTGCGGGAGATCTCGCTGCACATCGCGTTCGCCAAGCCCGTTGCATTGACCCGCGACGAGATCGACCCCGATCTGGTCGAGAAGGCTCGCGAGTCCTTCGAGGAGCTGACGCGCAAGGAGGGCAAGCCGGAGCAGGCGGTGCCCAAGATCGTCGAGGGTCGGCTGAACTCCTGGTACGCCGAGCGTGTGTTGCCCGAACAGGGCGTGTTCGGTGAGAAGGAGACGGTCCAGCAGCGCCTCGGGGATGCCCGCATCGTGCGGTACGTCCAGGCCGTCATCGGCAACTGAGGGCGATCGGGTGACCAGCGTGACCGGAGCCGCCGGCGGACCTGCGAAGAGGCCCGCACGGTGGTCCCGTGTGTTGGTGAAGCTCTCGGGCGAGGCCTTCGCCGGAGATGCCGGGACCGGAATCGACGGAGAGGTGGTGACGCGCCTTGCCGCAGAGATCGTCGCGGTCAAGCAGACGTTCGACGTCGATGTCGCGGTGGTGGTCGGCGGCGGCAACATCTGGCGCGGCATGACCGGCGAGGGTGCCGGGATGGACCGGGCCCAGGCCGACTACATGGGCATGCTGGCCACGGTGATCAACGGTCTCGGACTCCAGGAGACCCTGGAACGGCTCGGTCAGCCCACCCGGGTCCAGACCGCGATCCACATGTCGCAGGTGGCGGAGCCCTACATCCGCCGCCGTGCGATACGACACCTGGACAAGGGTCGGGTCGTCATCTTCGCCGCCGGTACCGGCAATCCGTTCTTCACCACCGACACCACCGCGGCGCTGCGGGCGGTCGAGATCGATGCGGACGCGATCCTGATGGGGAAGAACGGCACGGACGGCGTCTACACCGGCGACCCACGGGTCGATCCGACGGCCCGACTGCTGCGAGAAGTCAGCTACATCGACGTGCTCAACCGTGGCCTGAAGGTGATGGACTCCACCGCCATCACCCTCTGCATGGACAACCACCTGCCCATCTGCGTGTTCGACCTGATGGGGGAGAACCTCGCCGGGTTGCTGGACGGCGAACACATCGGCACCGTCGTCTCCTGAACGGTCGCGGCGAGGCTCGTGGGCGGTGTCGGTGTCGCGCACAGCAGGGGTGGATGTGAGAGGCTGACTGCGATGAGTGACGAGTTGATCGAAGCAGTGCGTGAGGACGCGGCGGACCGCATGGCCAAGGCGGTCGCGCACGCCAAGAGCGAGTTCTCCGGCGTGCGCACGGGCCGGGCCACGCCGGTGCTGGTCGAGAAGCTCCCCGTGGAGTACTACGGCAGCACCGTGCCGCTGCAGCAACTGGCCAGCTTCTCGGTGCCCGAGGCACGGATGCTGTTCATCACGCCGTTCGACAAGGGCTCGATGCCGGCGATCGAACGTGCGATCCAGGATTCGAACCTGGGTCTCAACCCGTCCAACGACGGCATCACGGTCCGCCTGGCCTTCCCGCCGCTCACCGAGGAACGCCGCAAGGAGTTCGTCAAGCTGGTGAGGGCCAAGGCCGAGGACGGACGGACCGCAGTGCGCGCCGCTCGCCGGGATGCCCGCAAGGATCTGGAAGGGCTCGAGAAGGGCGGGGACATCTCCACCGACGACCTCCGCCGCGCCGAGGCCGATCTGGATCGAACGACGAAGGCCCACGAGGCCGAGATCGACGAAGTGCTCGAGGCCAAGACCGTCGAGCTGATGGAAGGATGACCGGCCTCGAGCCGGTCCGGCCGGGCGTTGCGCCGGCCGTCACCCGGCCAGGAAGGCAGCGATGAGCGACGACGACGCACCCGACGAGCGCCGCACAGAGGGCGTCCGGATCATCGGCGCGCAGGAGGCCGCGGCAGCAGCCGAACGGCCTGATGTGGTCAGGCGCCGACGTGGCAGCGAGAAGCGCTACGGCGACCGTCCCGATGCGCCGGCCGACGTGTCGGACCTGCCGAAGATCACGATCTCCACCACCGAGGGCGAGGGCGGGGAGCAGTACGGCCGGTCGGGAGTTGCTCGACCCGAGAACGACCCGTCGGCGCCGGATCCCCAGTGGGCCGACAGCGGGCCGGGCGCCTACGACGACCCGGAGCGTGCCGGCTACGGCCACGCCCGTCTCGTCCCGGCCGCAGCGGCGGACCCGGCCGACGAGGATCCCGCGGCTGCGTCCGTGGCTCCCGGAGCGGAGCCGTCCGAGTCCGATGCCGGCCGTCACGAGGCGGTCGGGGTGCCCGAGTGGGACGAGCCCTACGTCGCCCCGACGTGGAGTCGCGACGACGATCCGTTCGGCACGCCCGCGTCGTCGGAACAGTACGAGCCGTTCGCCGAACTCCCGAACCGTCAGCACTCTGATTCCCTGCAGGAGCCCCGGGCCGAGGTGGTCGATGAGACGTCGGCGGATCAGGACCTGTCGCTCGATGCTCCGTCCACCACGTGGGACCGCCGTCCCCGGCGCATCGTCCGGTCGATGATCCGTGGGAGTCCGAGTGGTCCTCCGGGTCCGCCGCAGGAGCTGAGGAGGCCGACGCCGGTGGCGCGGCTGCCGGCGACCTCGGGACCGGTGGCGATGTCAGCGGGGCCGCGAGTGCCGACCCGTCGGCCGGCTCGGTGACCGAGGACGACTCGTTCGTCCTCCCGCACTGGACCGAACCTCCGACAGGGCAGGTCCCCAAGGTGGTCGTCGGCGACGGAGCCCCCGACCCCGAGCCACTCGCCACCTACGGCAGCCAACCTCGATGGCGTGACGAGGGCGAGCGCACCTCGGTCACCGCGTTCGACGATCTGGTCGACGACGGTCCGGCGCTCGGTGCGCTCGGGAACACAGGGACCGAGGACGACTTCTTCGACGCCGATCCGTTCGGCATGGACAGCTTCACCGACGAACCGGTCGATGACGATCGCTACGACGAGGCCCTGGATCCCGACGACCTCGACGGCGAACGGCGCGACGAGGTCCCCGCTGGCAGCGGTCGACCCCGACGGCGTCCTCGGCGCGACGACGACCAACCCCCAGCAGGGGGTGGTGGAGATCGACCGCTCGGCGTTGCTGTCGGCGTCGGGGTCGGACTCGTGCTGCTCGGTCTGCTCAGCTTCCGCCTCGGAACGCTGACCACGGCGATCCTGGCGACGGTGGTCGTCACGATGGCAGCGCTCGAGTACTTCACCGCCGTTCGCGACCGCGGGAACAATCCCGCGACGCTGCTGGGCATCGTCGCGGTGGCGGGACTCATGGTGGCCACCGCGACCTCGGGATTGGCCGCGTATCCGGTGGTGATCGGCCTGACCTCGATCTTCGGGCTCCTGTGGTACCTCTGGGTCGCCCCGGGGGAGCGATCGGTGGTCAACCTCGGCCTGACCCTGCTCGGCGTGCTGTGGATCGGCTTCCTGGGCTCGTTCGCCACCCTGTTCCTGGGGCTCGGCCGCGTGTTGGAGGACGCGTCACCGGAGATCGTCACCAACCCGGGGATCGGCGTGCTGCTCGCTGCGGTGATCGCCTCGGTCAGCCACGACGTCGGCGCCTACTTCACGGGCAAGTACCTCGGGCATACCCCGTTGTCGGCCGCGAGTCCGAACAAGACCCAGGAGGGGCTCATCGGCGGCGTACTGGCGTCGTTGGTCGTCACCTTCGTGGTGGTGGGCCTCTTCGGCATCTCGCCGATCGGTGACCAGATCTCCCAGGCGTTCATCTTCGCCCTGCTGTGTGCGGTCGTGGCACCGATGGGTGACCTGTGCGAGTCGTTCATCAAACGAGATCTGGGCATCAAGGACATGGGCACGTTGCTGCCGGGGCACGGTGGGGTGCTCGACCGCTTCGACGCGCTGCTGTTCGTGTTGCCCGTCGCCTATTTCGTCACCGTGCTGTTCGACATCTGGTCGATCACCAGCTGACCCCCGGAGTGCCAGCTGAGAGCTCTGTGCGGGGCGTCGGTCCAACGGCTGGTGCCATCGGTACGATGACCTCCTCATGACCACGGTCGCCGTTCTCGGCTCCACCGGATCCATCGGTACGCAGACGATCGAGGTCGTCGAGGCCGAGCCCGACCGCTACGAGATCGTCGCGCTCGCCGCAGGGTCCTCGGTGGCTCAGCTCGCGGCGCAGGCCAACAGGGTGCGGCCTCGCGTCGTCGGTCTGGCCGACCCTGACGGTGCCGCCGAGCTCGCTGCGCTGCTGGACCCCGGCATCGAGATCGAATCAGGCCCCGATGCGCTCGCAGCGCTGGCGGTCGAGGCCGATGTCACGGTCAACGGGGTGGTCGGCTTCGCCGGGCTCCCTGTCACCCTCGCCGCCCTGGCGGCGGGCCGCCGGCTCGCGCTGGCCAACAAGGAGTCCCTCATCGCCGCCGGACCGGTCGTACGACAGGTGCGCTCGACGCCCGGCGCCGAGCTGGTGCCGGTCGACAGCGAGCACTGCGCGGTGCACCAGTGCTTACGGGCGGGCGAGGGCACTCGGCGGCTCTCCCGGGTGGTGCTGACCGCATCCGGTGGACCGTTCCGCGGTCGGAGCGCGGACGACCTGGCTTCGGTCACCGTGGAGCAGGCGTTGGAGCACCCCACGTGGGCCATGGGCCCGAAGATCACCGTGGACTCCTCCACGCTGATGAACAAGGGCCTCGAGGTCATCGAGGCCCATGAGCTGTTCGACGTCGGCTACGACGACATCGATGTGGTGGTGCACGCACAGTCCATCGTGCACTCGATGGCCGAGTTCACCGACGGCACCACGATCGCCCAGCTGTCACTGCCCGACATGCGTCTGCCCATCGGCTACGCGCTGGCCTACCCGGACCGGATCGGCACCCCGTTCGGGAAGATGGACTGGTCGAGCCCCATGTCGCTGACCTTCGAACCACCCGATCGCGACACCTTCCGGTGTCTCGGACTGGCCTACGACGCCGGCCGCTGCGGTCGAACCGCGCCGGCCTGGCTCTCTGCTGCGAACGAGGTGGCGGTCGACGCATTCCTCGCAGGGCGAATCGGGTGGGCGGCGATCGCCGAGGTGGTGGAGGCCGCGATGCAACGCTGGGACGGCACAGCCGCGGAGTCACTCGATGCCGTCCTCGGCGCGGATGCCGGCGGACGGGCAGCTGCACGGGCCGCCTTGTCCGGCGGTCGCTTCGATCTCGTGGCCGGCACCGCGATGTCCACAGGAGCGTGAGATGAGTCTCGAACCGCCGCCGACCACCGACGATCCCACCGATCGGACCGCGCAGGATCCGCCACCGCCCCCCTCGGGCGCCGAGGTGGCGGAGGAACGCCAGGAGATGGCCGGCGTGGTCGGTACCCCGCTCGGTCGGGCGGTGAGGTTGGCGATCCTGGTCGCCCTGGTCATCTACCTCGGGATCGAACAGGGCCTGTCGATGCTGATCGTCGTCGCGGCCATCGTCGTCATGATCTTCCTGCACGAGCTCGGTCACTACGTGATGGCGAAGCGTGCGGGGATGCTGGTCACCGAGTTCTTCATCGGCTTCGGCCCCCGCATCTGGTCCTTCCGTCGCGGCGAGACCGAGTACGGGCTGAAGGCCATCCCTGCGGGGGCCTACGTGAAGATCATCGGCATGTCGAACATGGAGGAGGTGGATCCGGCGCTGGAGTCGCGCACCTACCGTCAGAAGTCCTTCTCGCAGCGCGTCGGGGTCGCGGTCGCCGGTTCGACCATGCACTTCCTGATCGCCCTGGTGCTGCTGGTGGTGCAGTTCGCCTTCATCGGTGATCCGACGACCGATCGGTGGGCGATCGGCGACATCACCCCGGGCAGCGCAGCCGAGGCTGCCGGTCTGGTCGAGGGGGACGAGATCCTGACCTTCGACGGACAGGACCTGGGGAGCTTCGATGAGTTCCGCGACGTGATCCGAGTCGCCCCTCCGGGCGACTCCGAGTTGTTGGTGCTGCGTGACGGCGACGAGGTCACCGTGCCGATCTCGCTGTCCCAGCGCGCCAAGCTGATCGGCACCATCGGCGAGGACATCGACGTGGTCGACAACGGGGATCGTCTGCTCGTGGGCGACCCGTACCCCGAGGGCGAGGCAGAGGCTGCAGGGCTGATCGGTGGCGCCACCCTGGTGGCGGTCAACGGTCAACCGGTCGATTCCCTCGACGCGGTCATCGATGCTGCGGCGACGTCCAACGCCGGGGTCGTCGAGCTGACCACCGCGGATCCGTCGGGAACGACGAGCGAGCATCGCATCGACCTGGGTCGTCAGCTCGGTGCGACGGAACCGGCGGCGTTCGTCGGCGTCGGGTCGCAGCCGGTGCTGATCACCGCATCAGCGCCCGGAGCGGTCGTCGGTGCGGTCACGACCTTCGGAGAGGTCGTCCGCGTCAGTCTGGTCGGCATCGGCAAGTTCATCTGGCCCCCGAACCTGTTCGGTTTCGTCACCGACGCGGTGTCCGGCGGCTCCGACGAGAACGCGACGGACACACCGACGGTCGCTGCGGACACCCCGTCGACGGTGTCGGAGAACCGACCGATATCGATCGTCGGCGTCGCGATGCTGGGCAGCGACCTGTCGGCGGAGAACCTGTCGAACCTGGTGCTGTTCCTGGCCCAGCTGAACATCTTCATCGGCGTGTTCAACCTGTTCCCGCTGCTGCCCTTCGACGGCGGGCACGTGGTCATCGCCTGCTACGAGAAGGCCCAGGAGAAGCGCCGGCGCACCCAGCAGCGCTACCTGGCCGACGTCTCCAGGATGCTCCCCGTCGCCTACGGAGTGGTGATCGTGCTCGTGGTGGTCGGCGTCCTGGCGATCTTCCTGGACGTGACGAGGGGCGTCAGCCTCTGACCCGGGCGCGATCCCGTGACGCGTTTCCCGGGCCTGGCCGCAAGTAGTTTGGGGCCATGGATGCCGGCTCGCTGACCTTTCCACGACGTTCGACCCGACAGATCCACGTCGGTGACGTCGCGGTGGGTGGCGGGGCGCCGGTCAGCATCCAGTCCATGACGACGACCAAGACCGCCGACGTCGAGGGGACCCTCCAGCAGATCTACTCGCTCGACATGGCCGGCGTCGACATCGTGCGCTGCACCTGCAACGAGATGGCGGCTGCCGAGGGCCTGGCGCGGATCGTCCCACGCAGCCCGGTCCCGATCATCGCCGACATCCACCACCAGTACCGCATGGCGCTCGCTGCGATGGAGGCCGGCGTCCAGGGGTTGCGGCTCAACCCTGGCAACATCCGCAACCCCGAGCACATCAAGGCCGTCGCCGCCGAGGCGAAGGACCGCAACATCCCCATCAGGATCGGTGTCAACGGCGGATCGCTCGATCCGGCGCTCTACGACAAGCATGGCGGCAAGGTCACTCCCGAGGCGATGGTCGAGTCCGCGCTCTCCGAGATCGCCTACTTCGACGAGGTCGGTTTCGACCTGATCAAGATCTCGGTCAAGGCCTCCAACGTGCCGCTGATGATCGAGGCCTACCGTCAGCTCGCAGAGGTGACCGACCATCCGCTGCACCTGGGGGTGACCGAGGCCGGGCCATTGCCAGACGGACTCATCAAGGCCACCGCCGGGATCGCGACGCTGCTCGCCGAAGGGATCGGCGACACGATCCGCTACTCGTTGACGGCGGACCCCGTCGAGGAGGTCAAGGCGGCCCGCGTCCTGCTCGAGTCGTTCGGGCTACGCGAGCGCACCAATGTCGACCTGATCGCCTGTCCCAGCTGCGGTCGCGCCGAGGTCGATGTGATCGAGATCGCCGAACGAGCCCGCGACGCCTTCGCCGACAAGGAGCTTCCGCTGCAGATCGCGGTGATGGGCTGCGTGGTGAACGGACCGGGAGAGGCTCGAGACGCGGATCTGGGGATCGCTGCGGGCAAGCACAAGGGGCACCTGTTCGTGAAGGGCATCAACGCAGCAGTGGTGCCCGAGGACGAGATGGTCCCGACACTCGTCGAGTGGGCGGAGTTCATCGCCGAGCACGGCACGGACGCGGCGCTCGCCAGGGTGGACACCGACAAGGCCCGGCGTGAGGCGGAGAAGGATCGTGCCGCGCTGCTGGCCGAACAGGGTGACGATGCCAACGCGAGTGAGCAACGGGTGGAGCTGATCCACAGGACGCTCGACCGCTGAATCGGGTCCGGAGGTCCGCAGGACCCCGGTTACGATCAGCCGCCATGGCCAAGGCTCCGATTCTCACCCCTCGCTCCGAGGACTTCCCCCGCTGGTACCAGGACGTGCTGTCCAAGGCGCAGCTGGCGGAGTCGGGCCCCGTACGCGGGACGATGGTCATCCGACCCTACGCGTACGCGATCTGGGAACGGATGGTCGCCGAGGTCGACCAGCGCATCAAGGCTGCTGGCGCCGAGAACGCCTATTTCCCGCTCTTCATCCCCGAGAGCTACCTGCAGCGTGAGGCTGAGCACGTCGAGGGCTTCAGCCCCGAGCTCGCCGTCGTGACCATCGCAGGTGGCAAGGCGCTCGACGAGCCGGTCGTGGTCCGACCCACGTCGGAGACGGTGATCGGGGAGTACATGGCCCGCTGGATCCAGTCGTACCGGGATCTGCCGCTGCTGTTGAACCAGTGGGCGAACGTCGTGCGGTGGGAGCTCAGGCCCCGCACCTTCCTGCGCACCACGGAGTTCCTGTGGCAGGAGGGGCACTGCGCCCACGCGACCGAGGCTGACGCGCGGGAGTACGCGGCGAGGATCCTGCTGGACGTCTACCGGGACTTCATGGTCGAGGTGCTGGCGATGCCGGTGCTGATCGGAGCGAAGATCCCCGAGGAGCGGTTCGCCGGCGCCATCAACACCCTCACCTGCGAAGCGATGATGGGCGATGGCAAGGCGCTGCAGATGGGCACCAGCCACGAGCTCGGGCAGAACTTCTCCCGGGCGTTCGACATCAACTACCAGGACGCCGAGGGTGCACAGCAGCTGTGCTGGACCACGTCGTGGGGTGTCTCCACGCGCATGATGGGCGGACTGATCATGGCCCACGGCGACGACGCCGGACTGAGGGTGCCGCCACGTCTGGCGGCGGTGCAGGCGGTGGTGCTGGTGGTGAAGGACGATGACGACGCCTCGGTGACCGGCGCCGCTCGGGCGCTGCACCGCGAACTGACCGATCTGGGAGTGCGCGCACGTCTGGACGACCAGGTCGCCACGCCGTTCGGCCGTCGCGCCACCGATTGGGAGCTGAAGGGCGTGCCGCTGCGGATCGAGGTCGGCCCTCGTGACCTGGCAGAGGGCCGAGCGGTGCTGGTGCGACGCGACACCGGCGAGAAGGTGCCGATGGCGCTCGCGGAGCTACCGACGGCGGCGGGGGCGGTGATGGAGCAGATCCAGCAGGACCTGCTCGCCGGATCGCTCGCCGAGCGGGACCGGCGGACCATCGACTGCTCGACCGTCGAGGAGGCGGCCGCCGCCGGCGCCGAGGGGTTCGCCCGCATCCCCTGGGCGGCGCTCGACGCAGCTGCGCTCGATCGCCTCGGACGCGACGCCCTGACCGTACGGTGCGTGCAGACTCCCGATGGCGGGCTTCCCTCCTCGCTGGACGCGGCTGAGAACATCGCGATCGTCGCCCGGGCGTACTGAGCGATCGGCGATCCCTCCGGTCCTCGCCATGGCAGGGGGAGTCCCGCAGCGTCGCCTATACTGATCGTGTTCCGGTTCTCCGGGAGGCGTGGGCGATGCCCACGCCTTTTGTTTGGGCCGGACCTTCGGCGCATCGGCGCCGTGTCACACGAGATCCCACGGAGGTGCAGATGAGCGCGACAGCAGAGCGGGTGCGCCAGCTCGTCGCGCCGCTGCTGACCGAGCCCGATCTGGTGCTCTACGACGTGGAGTACACCGGGGGCACCCTCAAGGTGGTGCTCGATCGGCCCGGCGGGGTCGACATGGGCAGCATCACCGCGGTCACCCGGGCCGTCTCCGCGGCGCTCGACGAAGCCGACATCGTGCCCTCGTCCTACACCCTGGAGGTGTCGAGTCCGGGGCTGGAGCGCTCGCTGCGTACCCCGGAGCACTTCGCCGGCGCCGTAGGTCGCGAGGTCCGCATCAAGCTCCGTCCGGGGATCGAGGGCGATCGCCGCCTGACCGGAACCCTGACCGCCGCCGACGACACCACCGCCACGGTCGCCCTCGGCGAGAGCGGCGAGCGCGTCGTGCGACTCGACGACATCACGAAGGCCAACGTCCACGTGGACTGGTCGCCGCCGCCCAAGCCCGGGTCGAAGGGGTCGAAGTCGAGCGGCCAACGCCGCCCCGACCCGCCCGAGGCCCCGAGTTCTTCTGACACACCGAGTTCTTCTGACACACCGAGTGAGGCCACCCCATGAACCCAGAGATGATGGAGGCGCTGCAGGCGCTCGCCGCCGACCGCGGGATCACCGTCGACACGCTGTTCTCCGCACTCGCCGAGGCGCTCGAAGCGGCCTACAAGAAGCAGCCCGAGGCCAAGGAGTTCGCCTGGGTCAACATCGACACCGAGACCGGTGAGATCCGTGTCTTCGCCCAGGATCTGGACGAGGACGGCGAGCCCGTCGGCCCCGAGCTCGACGTGACGCCCGACGACTTCGGGCGTATCGCCGCGACCACCACCCGCCAGGTGATGACCCAACGGATCCGAGAAGCGGAACGTGAGCTCAAGTACGAGGAGTACGCAGGCCGCGAGGGCGACATCGTCACCGGGATCATCCAGCAGTCGGACTCCCGCTACACCCTGTTGGACCTCGGTCGGGTCGAGGCGTTGCTGCCCCAGTCCGAGCAGGTCAACTACGAGCGACCGGATCCTGGCGAGCGGGTCAAGGCCTACATCGTCGAGGTGCGTCGGACCGCCAAGGGGCCGCAGATCGTCGTGTCCCGCACCCACCCGGGCCTGATCCGCCGACTCTTCGAGCTCGAGGTCCCCGAGATCGCCGACGGCGTGGTCGAGATCAAGGCATGCGCCCGGGAGCCCGGGCAGCGCACGAAGATCGCCGTATGGTCCAATGACGGCAACGTCGACCCGGTGGGGTCGTGCGTGGGTGCCCGTGGTGCACGTGTCCGCATGGTCGTGAACGAGCTGCGCGGCGAGAAGATCGACATCGTGCCGTTCTCCGACGACCACAACGACTTCGTCATGAAGGCGCTGCAGCCGGCGAAGGTCAAGGAGGTGCGGATCAACTACGAGACCCGTGTCGCCGAGGTCATCGTGCCCGACTTCCAGCTGTCCCTCGCGATCGGCAAGGAGGGCCAGAACGCCCGACTGGCGACCCGACTGACCGGGTTCCGGATCGACATCCGCTCGGAGACCGAGATCGCCGAGCAGGAGGCCTACGAGCGCACCTACGGCACGGACGCCTATGCGGACGGCGAGTGGATCGTCGACCCTGCCAGCGGCGAGCAGCTGTGGCAGCCCACCGACGGCTCGCCGGCGATGACGCTGGAGCAGTGGGAGGCCGCCCAGGCCAGCGTCGCTGCCGACGGAGTCGAGGATGAGGTCGCCGAGGCGCTCGACGCGGATGTGGCCGAGGCCGTCGAGGAGGCCGATGCGGCGATTGCCGCATCACAGGTCGATGCCGAGGAGAGCCCCGGCGCCGAGATCGACCAGTCCGACATGAGCCTGGGCGGGGAGGCCGTCGAGGGCGCCGGTCCTGTCGATGCCGCTGCCGAGCCGTCGGCCGAGGTCGAGGCTCCTCCCGCCGACTGAGAGCGGGGCACGGGTCATGTGACCTTCGCGACATGAGCCCGGGGCGGTTCGTGCGACGCGCTGATCCGTGCGAGGATGGAGGGCTGTCAGAGCCCGCCGTGACCTGCGTTCAGCGCGCCACGGTGCCGGCCCCGGCACGGATTCACGACACGGAAGCGAACGGAACGTCTTGGCAAAGCAACGGGTGTACGAGCTGGCTAAAGAGCTCGGCCTGACCAACAAGGAGTGCATCGACCTCTGCAACGCCCTCGGTTACGGCGTGAAGAGCCACTCCTCCTCCCTCGATGGCGCCTACGCGGACCAGGTCCGCCGGAAGGCCGCGCGCGAAGGGCTCATCCGCGAGCAGCAGCCCGAGGAGCCGTCCAAGAAGGGTTCCAAGAAGGGAGCCAAGGCAGCGGCTCCCGGCACGACCGAGAGCGTCGAGCCGCCCGAGGCGGAGGCTCCGCCCGCCCCGGCGCCGGCCCCGGCGCCAGAGCCTGCCCCTGCGGCCCAGCCCGTGGCGGAACAGGTCGCCACTGCACCGAGCACCACCGGGGAGTCTGTCGGCTCGTCGACCGATGCGCCCTCGGCGCCGATCGCCGATCAGCCGACGAAGAAGGTCGTCTCCACCAAACCGACCAGTGGGCGTCCCGCGCCCAAGCCGGTCGAGCCGCCTCCGGCCCCGGCTGCGCCTCGTCCTGCCGCGTCGGCTCCGCCTGCTGCCACAGCGCCTCCTGCTCGGCCAGCAGCGCCGGCACCGACTCCTGCATCGACACCAGCGCCCGCGCCGTCCGCAGACTCCACCGGAGCGGGCGCAGACGACACTGCCGCGGCAGCTGCGTCGTCCCCGGCTCCCGCACAGGACGCACCGCCGTCCGATGCGCCGGGTGGCCCGCCCCTGTCGCAGTCCGGCAAGCCGATCCCGCCGCCGCCGGGTCCACCCCTGTCGCGCACCGGCAAGCCGATCCCGCCGCCGCCGGGCCTCGGTGGCCGCGGTCCCGCTCCGGCAGGTCGTGGGCCGGCCGGCGCCGGCCGTGGCCCCGGTGGCCGTGGTCCCGGAGGGCCTCGCCCCGCCGGGGGTCCCGGTGGTGGATTCAATCGTGGCCCCGGCGGCTCACCCTTCCCGCCGCCCGGCGGTGGTGGACCCGGAGGTCCCCCAGGTGGCCGTGGGCGCCCGGGTGGCGGCCCACAGCGGCCGCCCCGACGCAAGGGTCGTCGTCGTCGCAACCGCGAAGAGCTGCAGCCGATGGACATGCCGAGCTACACGCCGGCAAGTGCACCGGTTCCCGAGGGTGTCGTCGTCATCGAGCGGGGGTCCACCCCGCAGGATCTCGGTGCCCGACTGAACCGGACCGCGGCTGACGTCGTTCGCTTCCTGCTCCAGCAGGGCGAGATGGTGACCGCGACGCAGTCGCTGCCCGACGAGATGATCGAGCTGTTCGCGACCGAGGTGGGAGCGGAGATCTCGTTGGTCGACCTCGGCCAGGAGCAGGAGGTCGAGCTCCGCAAGGTGCTCGAGGTCCCCGACGACGAGGACGAGGATCGCGACTCACTGCCACACCGCGCGCCGGTCATCACGGTGATGGGTCACGTGGATCACGGCAAGACCAAGCTCCTCGACCGGATCCGCAACGCCAACGTCGTTGCTGGCGAGGCCGGTGGGATCACCCAGCACATCGGTGCCTACCAGGTCGACAAGGACGGTCGTCCGCTGACCTTCATCGACACCCCTGGTCACGAGGCGTTCACCGCCATGCGTGCACGGGGTGCCGACGCGACCGACATCGTGGTGCTCGTCGTCGCAGCCGATGACGGCGTCATGCCCCAGACGAAGGAAGCCATCGCCCACGCACAGTCGGCCGAGGTGCCGATCGTCGTCGCGATCAACAAGATCGACCGCGAGAACGCCGATCCCAACCGCGTCATGCAGCAGCTCGCCGAGCACCAGCTCGTCCCCGAGGCATGGGGTGGCGACACGATCATGTGTGAGGTCTCCGCGCTCGAGGGCCTCGGGATCGACGAACTGCTCGAGAACCTGCTCATCGTGGCAGAGGTCGAGGACCTGCGCGCCGGCCCCGAGGGGCGAGCCCGCGGCGTCGTCGTCGAGGCACACCTGGACATCGGTCGTGGGCCGGTGGCCTCTGTGCTGGTCCAGCGAGGCACCCTGCGTGTCGGCGATCCACTGGTCGCCGGCGCTGCCTGGGGCCGGATCCGTGCGCTGATCAACGATCGCGGTGAACAGGTCAAAGAGGCAGGTCCGTCGACACCGGTCGAGGTGCTCGGGTTGTCCGACGTGCCGCTCGCCGGGGATGACTTCGTCGTCGCGCCGGATGAGCGCAAGGCTCGATCGGTCGCGGAGACCCGCGAACGCTGGGTGCGCGACGCAGCCCGTGGACGCGACGCCTCGGTGGTCTCCCAGGGCGGGCGGCTCGAGGACATCTTCGCCCAGATCCAGGCGGGGGAGCAGGCGATGCTCAACCTCATCGTCAAGGCCGATGTGCAGGGTTCCCTCGAAGCGGTGACCGAGAGCTTGAAGAAGCTCGAACGGCCCGAGGTCAAGGTCGGATTCGTGCTGCGCGGTGTCGGCGGCATCTCCGAATCCGACATCCAGCTCGCTGCCACTTCGAGCGCGACCATCATCGGGTTCAACGTGCGCCCGGGTCGTCAGGCCCGTGAGATGGCCGACGCCGAGGGTGTCGAGATCCGGACCTACGAGATCATCTACAAGCTGCTCGAGGACGTCGAGTCGGCGCTCATCGGCATGTTGGAGCCGGAGTTCGAAGAGGTCGTGACCGGTGACGCCGAGGTCCGCGAGGTCTTCAAGGTGCCCCGGATCGGGTCGGTCGCAGGGTGCATGGTCCAGTCGGGAGTCATCACCAGGGGCTCGAAGGTCCGGTTCCTGCGTGAGGGCACCATCATCTGGAAGGGCGAGATCAGCTCGCTGCGTCGTTTCAAGGACGACGTCCGGGAGGTTGCTGCCGGCTTCGAGTGCGGCGTCGGCCTGTCGGACTTCCAGGATCTCAAGGGTGGCGACATCATCGAGACCTACGAGCTGCGGGAGATCCCCCGCAGCTGAGCGTTCGCGACGGATCCCGGGTGCTGCGCCGAATGGCGGGGTGCCCGGGATCTTTCGCGAACGGGGTCCGGGTGCGCCCGGCGTCGCCGCTCGGTGACGCTCGGTCGGACCGTGGCGTGAACGAGGCCGCCGTGGACCGACCAGTCGATCACGGGGCTTCCGAGGTCAGGTGCGGGGCGTCTCACCGAGGCTGCGGTTGGGCTCACGCGGTCAGCGGCGGGAGGACTCGCCGCCGGGGCCCAGCGGGGCGAGCTCGGTGGCGGAAGGTCGGAGGTCGACGGTCGCTGTCAGGCGCTCGGCGTCGCCGGCAGCTGAGCAGCAGCAGGCCGCCGACAGCGACCATGACGATGCCGGCGATCAACCGGCAGGTGGGTGGTGGAGCCGGTGAAGGCCAACCGGCGACTCGTCGCCAGCTCCCTGCGCTGACCGCTGGTTCGGGCTCTGGGACGCTGTCGGACAGCGACTTGCCGGTGGCCACGATGTTCACCGCCGACTCACCGGCCACCACGGGCGGCTCTGGGTGGTGGGCGTCAACCACCGGGGTGCTGTCGGACACCTCGACCTCGGTGGTCACTTCGATGTCACAGTCGACTGCCTGGCGCACGACGGTCCAGGTGCCGGTGCCCGCATCGGTGGGGATGATCACCGTGGTGGACCATGTGCCATCCGGCGGCCACCGAGCACCGGGTCCGAGAGGGCGACGAAGCCAGCGTTCACGCACCGCCGCACTGAGCCGCTCGGTGTCGTTACCAGCGGGCGGTGGTCGCAACAGCACCTGGATGGACGTGCCGGGTGTGCCGGTGCCGGTGACGGTGAGCGTGTCGCCGGGGTGGCGACCGTGGCGGGCTGACCGTCACGTTGCTCGGGGTGTAGTCCTCACAGTCGTCATCGATCGTGGTGGTGGTGGACGACGTCGTGGTGCTGGTCGTCGAGGTGGCGGTGGTCGGACCGCAGCCCCACCACTGCAGCGACGCTCAGGTGTCGAACGGGAACAGGAGTGGTCCGTGGAACGGACCGGTGGCGAGATCATGGGCGGTGTTGCGCCGGTGATGACATCGAACTGCACCGGGTCGCACGTCTTGGTGAAGATGACCTCGGTCGTGCCCGGCTCGCGCAGGGTGAACGGCAGCGTCTCGAGACGACGCTGTGGCCATGCGACGCCGTTGCCGGGCATCTGGTAGATCGCAGCGACTGCGTTCACCCGAGAGCAGAGCGGAGCCGTGACCCGAATGATCAGCCGGAAGGTCGTGGCGTCCGTGCGGGTCGACTGGCGCAGTGCGAGCGCAGGTGGCAGGCAGAGTCCGCCGCCGCCGGACGGGGTCTGGATGATCTCGATGTTGCTCCCGGAGTCCTCAGCCTGGGCGGCTCGAGTGGCTCCGGCCTGTTCTGCTGTCGCACTCGGCAACGCGCCGACCGCGCCGACCGCCAGCAGCATCGCCGCCACGACCAGCCAGAACCGCTGTATCGACTTCACACCATCAACTCCCCACGCGCCGCCAGGCCCCATTCTGAACCGACCTCACGGCCAGTGTCCAGCACCTGGGACACCTTCTGGCGATTGTCTGGCACATCTGAATCCATTTCGTTACGTTTCCTCTCGCTGATCGACGCGGACAAGGAGGTCCTCGACGCGGCGCTCGCCGACGACCACCCGTCCGGCCTCAGCACCGTCTGGGAACGTTGCTCCCTGCAGGCGCACCAGAACCTGCGACACGTCGTCGTTGGGAAGCGGCTGGTTGTACCAGCGCAGCCGGTAGGAGGGTCCGGCATCGACATCGCCGGTGAGATCGAAGATGACCGTTCGCTCGGTTCCCGGCGGCAGGTCCACAGTCAGGGTGTAGCGGCGGAGGCCGTTGACGTCATCTCGGGCGCCGAACGGCTGGGAGGTGCCATCGAGCATCGCGCCCACAGCATCGAAGGGGCTGAGCACCGAGAGCTCGGTGCGGTTGGTGCCGACCGGCGTGGCAGCGGATGAGCCGTTGACGAGCAGTGGCAGCCCTGCAGAGGGCGCATCGTTGCGCATGGTCACCACGACACGAGAGGTCGTGGCACCGCTCTCCGGGTCCCACCTCAGGTCGTAGTCGATGACCCGGTGCAGGTAGGAGTCGATCTTGGAGGGGTTGGCGTTCCTGTTGATCACGGCGAGGAAGTCGCCGCCATCGGGAGTCAGGATCGGCTGATCGATCCCCACGCGCTCCAAGAGCTGCGCGCCAGTGCCGTCGGTGGTCACGAACTGCAGGTGGCCCTGGTCGATCGCAGGTCCCGAACGACGTCCGCCAGACGGCGGGGACCTGGTAGCGCCGAGTCCGTGAAACGATCCAGCGCGGTCTGGATGAAGGGCGAGTTCGACTGCGTCTCAGCGTCGGGCAGCAGGTACTGGTCGACGGTGAGGAACTGCACTGCCGTGGCGGAGTCCAACACACGGCCCTGGGATTCGACCGGCCCGGTCAATTCGAGCAGGGCGGCAAACGCCGTCGGGTCGGCGTAGATCACCCCGTCGATGGGAGCGCCGCCGGCAGCCTGGGGAAACAGGTCCGCCGCCAGTCGGGCGACGGCATCGAGATCGGGGGACGATCCCCAGTTCTGGGGAAAGCGAGTTGGATCGACCTCGACCAACGAAGGAGGAAGCTCGGTGTCGGGCGACAGCTGGGGGGCCGGTTGTGTGCCGGGGCCGAAGAGCTCGTAGGGCTCCCCGACTCGAACGACGTCGAGCTTGCCATCATCGACCACGATCTCTGCCCAGTTGCCGAGGTGGCCGCCGATGTCGCGTGCCTCAGATGGGCTGCCGAGGAGAAGAAGATACCGCCGAGGTCCTTCCGCTCCCAGCAGTGCAGGCAGTTGGGCGGTTGCCAGCGCCCCGACCTCTGTCGCTGCGGACGCCTCGCCGACCTGCTCGCTGAACTCCTCGAGCTGCCCGGCCACCGGCGGCAGCAGCCACGGGGAGGCGGCCTCTGACAGTTCGATCTCGGCTGTAGCGACGGCGGAAGCAGCCTGCGACGCCGGGCCGCGGAAGTCGGCAAGGCGAGCCAGGTCGATCGAGCCGTCCTGCCGTGACAACGAGTCGTAGTCGACGGCGCTGGCCAGCTGGGCTGCTGCGGCGTTGAGGTCAGCTCCGTTCGAGGCAGCAACCTCGATCGCACGGACGTTCTGCGCCACCACGGGGACCAGTCGGGCTGGCCCGGCCCACCACGAGGTGGTCGCTGTGGCCACCTCGCCGAACTCGCGCTCGTTCGCGAGGAACGCGTCCGACGAATCGTCGGTGGTCCCTGACACCAGCACCTCGGCCGCGGCGACGGTGTCATCGGCCGCGCGGAGCAACGCCGAACGCTGCGTCATGGCGAGGACTGCGCCGGCGATCGTTCCCAGCACGAGCAGCAGCGCCAGACCAGCGAGGCCCCTGCGTACCCACCTGCGTGTGTTCGTTCGGGCAACCTTGTAGGCCGAGACCCACAGCGGGATCAGCGCGAGGGCAGCGAGCGCTGCGGTTGCACCCGATGGCGATGCAGGCCACGACAGCTGGAGCGCAGCCCAGCCGATCAGCCCGCCGGCGACGCCACCGATCACACGGTCGCGTCGATCTGTCCATGCCAGCCCGAACGAAAGGAGGAGAGCGGCAGCGGATGTCAGCAGCATCCACCCGTCTGATCCGATCGCCACGAGTGCCGCAGAGAGCAGCAGGACGCGCCGACGCGCCCTCGCTGCGGACAGGATGCAGGCTGTCATCACGCCGGCGCGGGCGATCGCGTCGACGAGGGGGCTACCGGTGGGGGCTGCTTCGAGCGTCAGGGCAAGCGCCGTTCCGAGGCCGACCACGACGGCGAGTGCGATTCGCTGCGCGCGCGTGGCACTGGATCGTCGCCGGGATCGACGCGTCTGTTGGCCGCCCGCCCGCGGTACGCCGTGGTCCGCGAGAGCGGTGTCGCCATGCATTGACATCCAGTGTGCACGACCCCGGCGAGAACCACACTGGGATGATTCCCCAAGCGAGGCTGCTCCGGAGACGGCTGCCCATGGGTGGCGGAAGCGCTGCGTCACGGTGCCGGCGGGGCGAGCCGAGCCGCTCGACGTGGTACCAATGGCCCATGGCCCGTCGACGCCCCTCCGGCCCCCGCCAGTTCGCCCGAACCGATCGGATCGGCGAGCTCATCCGAGAGATCGTCGCGTCCGAGCTCGAGCGGATCGGCGACGACCGGCTCGAGATGGTGACCATCACGGGGGTCGACGTCGACGGGGCCCTCGAACACGCCCAGGTCTTCTACTCGGCGATGTCCGCCGACGAGGAGGGGCGCAGCGACGAGGTGGTCGAGGCCCTCGAGGAACGGCGCTGGAAGGTGCAGTCGCGCATCAACCGTGAGGTTCGTGCTCGCCGGACGCCACAGATCCGATTCCGTCCGGACACCGTGTTGTCCTCCGCCCTGCGCATCGACCAGATCCTGCGCGACATCGAGTCCGACGGCTCCGACGGGTCCGAGGAGTCCGAGGAGTCCGAGGAGTCCGTCGGCTCGCCGTCGGACGCGGTCGAGGACCTCGACGACGACACATGAGCCGACGGCGTGACGAGGGGGGTCCGAACGGCATCTGCATCGTCGACAAGCCATCGGGCTGGACGAGTCATGACGTCGTGGCGCGCGCACGCAAGCTGCTCGACACACGCAGGGTCGGCCATGCCGGCACGCTCGACCCGATGGCGACCGGTGTCCTGGTGCTCGGTGTCGGAAGAGCGACCCGGCTGCTGACCTTCATCACCGGAGTGGCCAAGAGCTACTCGGCGACGATCCGCTTCGGGGTCGAGACCGACTCGTTGGATGCCGACGGGCAGGTGACGGCGCATCACGACATGGACGGGTTGGACCCGGACGCCGTCCGCCGAGGGGCAGCCGGGCTGACCGGGCCGATCGAGCAGATCCCTCCCATGGTCTCCGCCATCAAGGTCGGCGGACGACGCCTGCACGAATTGGCTCGTGAGGGTGTCGAGGTGGAGCGTGCGCCTCGCCCGGTGGTCGTGTCGCGCTTCGATGTCACTGCGACTGCGGACCCACTGGTCTGGGACGCAGCCATCGACTGCTCGTCGGGGACCTACGTGCGGACGCTCGCCGCCGACCTGGGCCATGCCCTGGGTGGGGGAGCGCACCTGGTCGCGCTCCGTCGAACTGCGGTCGGTCCGTTCCTGTTGTCCGAGGCCCACCCGCTGACCGACCTTGTCCTGTTGGACCAGGTCGAGGGTGTCCGCCACCTGGCCCGACTGGTGGTGGCAGATCAGGTCGCCGGGTGGGTGCGCCACGGCCGCGTGCTGACCGAGGCCGAGCTGGGGACGTCGTTGCCGTCGGACGATGACGCAGGTCCGTGGGCGGTGCTGGATCCAGCGGGCTCACTGCTCGCGGTCTACGAGCGTCGGGGGCCGGGTCGCATCAAGCCGGCGATCGTCCTCGCTGCGGATGCTGGCTAGGTTGCCTCCGGTGCAGATCCTGACCGACGCCGACCAGCGACCAGCGCCAGCCGAAGGAACCGTGGTGACCATCGGTGCCTACGACGGCGTCCACCTCGGTCATCGTGCGGTCATCGCAGAGGTCCGTCGACGGGCAGCAGCCATGGGATGTGCCAGCGCCGCGGTGACCTTCGATCGCCACCCGGCCCAGGTGATCCGACCCGACTCGGCGCCGTTGTTGTTGACCGATCTCGACCAGAAGCTCGAGCTGCTCGCCGACACCGGGATCGACTACACGATGGTGATCGGCTTCGACGAGCAGCGGGCGACGGAGAGCGCGGAGCACTTCGTCGAGTCGGTGCTGGTGGGTCGACTGGGCGCCGCGGCGGTCGTGGTCGGCGAGGACTTCCATTTCGGGCACAACCGTCGCGGCAACGTGGCGCTGCTGACCGACATGGGCGCCCGCGTCGGATTCGAGGTGCTGGGCCACAAGCTCGTCGGCCGCGATGGACTGGCGGCGCGCGACGACGCACAGGTGTCGTCCACGGCCATCCGGCGAGCGCTGCACGAGGGACGTCTGGCGGACGCGAACTCGATGCTGGGGCGGCCGCACGAGATGCGCGGCGACGTCGTTCCGGGCGATCGCCGAGGGCGAACCCTCGGGTTCCCGACGGCGAACGTGGCAATACCCGACGAGATGCTGATGCCCGGCGACGGGATCTATGCCGGTTGGCTCGAGCGTGGCGACGCGAGCGGCCGGGACCTGCTGCCGGCCGCCATCTACGTCGGCAAGCGGCCGACGTTCTACGACGACCGGGCGATGACCCTGCTCGAGGTGCACACGCTGGACTTCAGCGGCGATCTCTACGGTGAGCGTGTGGGTGTGCGCTTCACCCACCGGATCCGTGCCGATGCACGGTTCGCGTCGGTGGACGAGCTGGCGGCCCAGCTGCAGCTCGACTGCGACCGGGCCCGGCAACTGCTGGGGGTCGGGTCCGGCACCTGAATCGTCGGCGGAGTGTCGGACCACCCCGAATCGGGTTCATGGCGATACTGTGGAGACGGCATGAATCCACTCACCGAGACGGGATCGGCGGTCCCGGCCGGAGTCGCACCCGCCGGTCGGGACGGCGTGGCCAGCGAGCCGATACAGGGACCCGTCCTCGACGCGCCCCTGGCGGCCACGGCGGTCGAGGCGCCCCGACTCGCCCGTCACCAGATCGATCTGCCGGATGGACACACCGTCGGCGTGACGGTCGCCGGCAGCGGCGTACCGCTGGTCGTGGTGCACGGGTTCTCGGCCGAGGGGTTCTTGTACGCCCAGTCGCTGTCGCGTCTGGTGAAGATGGGGTTCCGGGTCATCGCGATCGACACGGCCGGCCATGGAGCGACCCAGGGGTTGCCGCTGAGCGGCCAGAGCCTCAACGACTACGCCGAGCTCCTCGGACGGGTGATCGACGAGCTCGGCATCGAGCGATTCGTGGTCGCGGGGCACTCCATGGGCGGTCAACTGATCACGCGCATGGCTGCAACCCGGCCGGACCAGGTGATGGGCGTGGTGCTGATCGATGCGATCGTCGGCGACACGTGGGACCGCATGGTGTACCTGTTCCGGGTGGCTCCGGGACTGCTGGGTGCGGTCGGTGGCATGTTGCTGCTGGACTCGGTCACCATCGTTCCGGCGTTCTCCGATCCTCGTCAGGCCACCAAGCTGATGCGGTTGGTCATCCCGACGCTGGCAGGTCACGTCCTGCAACCGTGGAGGTTGCTGGGGCCGATGATGAGCATCCTGAGGACCAGATCGAGCCGCTATGCGCTCGATGAGCTCGCTCGCCACGACGTGCCCGTGTTCGTGCTGCACGGATCGCTCGACCTGGCGGTGCCGCACCGAACGGCGCGGGACACCGCCCGCCGCACCGACGGGGTGCTCGTGACCATCGAGCGTGCCGGTCACTCCTGGCTGTTGCGCGATCCCGAGACACTGCCGGCGATCGTCGCCGAGCTGCTCGCCACCGAGCTGGGCGAGAGCATCCGGCGCTCGTTGCGAGGTGCTGGCGTCCGGGCCAGGTACCCGACCATCGCGGATGTGGAGTCCGTCTGCTACGCCGCCGATGCGCGGGTGTTCTCGCTGGCACCTGCGGATCCCCGCAAGGTCGTCGTCGGACGTCACCGTCGTCCCAAGTACCGCTGGCACACCGAGCGCTGAGCCAACTACGCTCGCCCGTTCCCGGCAGAGCTGTCGGGGCCGCTCCTCGGTGCGTCGTGCAGGAACCACAGGTGGTTCCGGGTTCGATCGGCCGTACGGGGCCGGGTCAGACACCCACCACGGAGGTTCCACCATGGGCAATCGACAGCCCACCCACCTGCCCCCCAAGGCCGACACGATCGCAAGGTTCGGCAAGAACACCGAGGACACCGGTTCCGCCGAGGTCCAGATCGCGCTCCTCACCGACCGCATCAACCACCTGACGGAGCATCTCAAGTCGCACAAGAAGGACCACCACTCGCGTCGTGGTCTGCTGATGCTGGTGGGCAAGCGCCGTCGCTTCCTGGACTACCTCAAGACCAACGACGTCGAGCGGTACCGCACGGTGATCGCGGAGCTCGGCCTCCGTCGCTGAGCGAACCGACCAACCTCAGCTCTCCGCACGGCCGGCCTCTCGGGCCGGCCGTTGCGCGTCCGGCGGTACCCATGGATCGCGGGCGATCCCCGGTCCGGAGCCGATGTCGGGTAGCGTGTGACGACAACATCACACAGAGAGTGCGGCGAGGCGGTCAGTTACCGGTCGCCGACCTCCGATGTCCGCCCCTGACACCTGCCGCCGAGCGGTGGTGCTCGGAGCGTCGATGCATCGGGAGTCGACCACTGGGAACTGGCCCTGACCGCACCTGACGGTCCCGAGGGGGACCGAAGGAGGGCCACATGGCCACAGCAATCCGCGTCGAGGCGCCCGTGGGCGACGACGATGCAAAGACCATCTCGTTCGAGACGGGCAAACTCGCCCCGCTCGCAGGTGGTGCAGTGCTCGCCGGACTCGGCGAGACCCGCATCCTGATGACCGCGACCGCGGCGGGACATGTCCGCGAGGGCATCGACTTCTTCCCGCTCACCGTCGACATCGAGGAGCGCATGTACGCAGCGGGGAAGATCCCCGGATCGTTCTTCCGTCGTGAGGGCCGTGCGCCCGAGTCCGCGATCCTGACCTGTCGGCTGATCGACCGGCCGCTGCGCCCGTCGTTCCCGTCGGACTTCCGCAACGAGGTCCACGTCGTGGGCACCGTGTTCGGCGCCGATCAGCTCAACCCCTACGACGTGTTGGCGATCAACGGTGCCTCCGCAGCGCTGATGATCTCCGACATCCCCTTCTCGGGCCCCATCGGCGCCGTGCGGTTGGCCTACAGCGCCACCGGCGAGTGGATCCCGCACCCCACGTACGAAGAGGGCGACGAGTCCACGTTCGAGATCGTCGTCGCCGGGCGCAAGCTCGACAACGGCGATGTCGCGGTCATGATGGTCGAGGCCGGCGGCACCGAAGCTGCTTGGAGCCTCTACGAGGGTGGCGCTCCGAAGGTCGACGAGGCGGCGCTGGCCACAGCGTTGAACGAGTCGAAGCGGTGGATCTCCGACATCATCGACCTCCAGCAGCAGCTGGCCGACGCCGTCATCGCCGAGAAGGGCGACCCGGGCGTCATGGACTACACCGCGCAGGTCGACTACAGCGAGGACACCTACGCAGAGGTGAAGAGCCTCGGCGGCGAGCGTATCGCCGAGATCATGCAGATCGCCGACAAGGCCGAGCGTCAGGCCGCCGAAGGCGCGCTGCGCGACGAGCTCGTCGAGCGCATCGTCCCCGGTCTGGTCGAAGCAGCGGTCACCGCCGGCACCCCTGCGGAGGACGCGACCAAGCTCGCGACCAAGCACGTCAAGAGCGCGTTCAGGTCCCTGTCCAAGGCCACCGTCCGGTCCCGCATCGTGAACGAGGGCGCCCGCATCGACGGTCGCGGTCTGCGCGATCTGCGCACGGTCACCGCCGAGGTCGGGGTCATCCCGACCGCTCACGGCACCGGCCTGTTCCAGCGTGGCGACACCCAGGTGCTGAACGTGGCGACGCTGGGCATGGCGAAGATGGACCAGATGATCGACGGCATCGATCCGGTCACCCGCAAGCGCTACCTGCACCACTACAACTTCCCGCCGTTCTCCACCGGCGAACCCGGCTTCATGCGCGGCCCGAAGCGCCGTGAGATCGGCCACGGTGCCCTCGCCGAGCGGGCCCTGTTCCCCTTGGTGCCCTCGCTCGAGGAGTTCCCCTACACGATCCGACTGGTGTCCGAGGTGTTGGCCTCCAACGGCTCGTCCTCGATGGCGTCGGTCTGTGGCTCGACGCTGTCCATGATGGACGCCGGTGTTCCGCTGCGGGCGCCGGTCGCTGGCATCGCCATGGGTCTCATCCACGCAGATGACAAGTACGTCACCCTGACCGACATCCTCGGTGCCGAGGATGCCTTCGGCGACATGGACTTCAAGGTTGCCGGCACGTCGGAGTTCATCACTGCGCTCCAGCTCGATACCAAGATCGACGGCATTCCCGCCGATGTGCTCGCAGGAGCGCTGGACCAGGCTCGTGAGGCCCGCCTCTCGATCCTCGAGACCATGGCCGGCGCCATCGCCGAGCCCCGACCCGAGGTCGCCGAGACCGCACCGAAGATCATCAGCTTCGAGATCCCGATCGACAAGATCGGCGAGGTCATCGGCCCCAAGGGCAAGGTCATCAACGCCATCCAGGCCGAGACCGGCGCCAACATCAGCGTCGATGACGACGGCATGGTCGGCACCGTGGCGATCGCTGCGGTCGACGCCGGAGCGATGGCCGAGGCCGAGCGGCAGATCAAGCTGATCCTCGACCCGCCGACCGCCGAGGTGGGAGCCACCTACGAGGGGCGGGTCGTGAACATCACCAAGTTCGGTGCGTTCGTGAACATCCTCCCGGGGCGCGACGGTCTGCTGCACATCTCCAAGCTGGGCGGCGGCAAACGCATCGACCGGGTCGAGGACGTGGTCGATCTGGGCGACGCCGTCTCGGTCCGGGTGGACGACATCGACCCCAACGGCAAGATCTCCCTTGCACTGGTGGACGACCTCTCCCCAAAAGCGGGTGAGGGTGACGCCGACGGCGTCACCCACTCCGCAGCTCCCGTCCGGGAGGCTGCAGGGTCGGACGACGCCCCGGCGGGCAACCGGCGTGAGCTGAACTTCGCCGAGTCCTTCGATGCCGAGCTGACCGAGACCTTCGGTGACCTCGGCCCCGCACCGGTTCGATCCGGTGGCGGTGGAGGTCGCGACGGCGGCAACCGCGGCGGTGGCCGAGGTGGCAACCGTGGCGGCGGCGGCAACCGCGGCGGTGGCGGCGGCCGACGCCGGTGACGACGGCGTCCGGGCGCGCGTCGGCGCTGCCGGGAACCAGATGAGTACCTCGGACCGACGGGCGGTGGCATTGCCGCCGCCCGTCGCCGATGTTCGTCGGACCGTGCTGCCCGGCGGAGTTCGAGTGCTCACCGACCTGGTGCCGACCTCGTCCTCCGCGACGGTGTCGGTGTGGGTCGGCGTCGGTGGTCGTGACGAGCCCGACGAGTTGGCCGGTGCTTCGCACTTCCTGGAGCACCTGCTGTTCAAGGGAACCGAACAGCGCAGCGCACGTGATCTTGCACTCGAGATCGACGGTGTGGGCGGCGAGATGAACGCCTACACGGCCAGCGAGTACACCGCGTTCTACACCCGCGTGCCGGCGGTCGAGGTGGATGTGGCGGTCGACGTGCTGCTCGATGTCGTCGGTCGTCCGGCCTTGCGTGCCACGGAGTTCAGCTCGGAACGCGAGGTCATCGCCGAGGAACTCGCGGCGGCGACCGACGATCCCGAGGACGTCGCCGGGGTGCAGCTGTTCGAGGCGCTGTTTCCCCGTCACCCGTTGGGGCGAGAGGTGCTCGGAACCCTCGACAGCATCAGGTCCCTCGACCGATCTGACGTCGCGACCTTCTTCGACGCGTGGTACCGGCCGGCCAACCTCGTCGTGACCGCGGCAGGGTGTGTCGACCACGACGACCTGGTCGAGCAGGTCGGTGCCCGACTGGACTCGACCGATCGTGGCCTGCGACCCCTCCGCGACGCCCCGCCGATGCCGGCGGAAGCTGTGGTCACTGCACACGATCCGGGAGAGCTGGTCCAGATCGGGATGGGGTGGCGGACCGGAGGGGTCCACGACGAGGACCGGTTCGCACTGGCGGTGCTCAACCACATCCTCGGCTCCGGTCCGTCCAGCCGCCTGTTCCAGGTGGTGCGTGAACAGCACGGGCTGACCTATGCCATCTCGTCGGGTGTGTCGCAGTACACCGACGCCGGAGCGCTGACGGTGGCCTCGACCACGACGCCGGCCAAGGCACGACAGCTGCTCGACGTGGTCGGTGCCGAGGTCGAGCAGCTGGCTGCTGTCGGCATCACCCCCGACGAGTTGTCGCGCGCCAAGCGGTCGATGCGCGGTGCGTTGCTCATGGGGCTGGAGGACTCCGGGTCCCGCGGCGCGCGGCTCGGTCTGTCCGAGACGCTCCGCGGTCGGGTGACGCCGCTGCCCGAGCATCTCGACCGCATCGAGTCGGTCCAGCTCGAGCAGGTCGCTCGGGTCGCCCGGGCGGTGCTCGGTGGCCCCCGGGTGCTCTCGCTCGTCGGCCCCGGCGAACTGGAGTCGCTGGCCGGCTGACCTCGGTGGTGAACCCGTCCGGCCGCTCCCGGTCCGCCGGGAAGCCGCTCGCTCTGTCGGTCGCTCGCTGTGTCAGTCGATCGCCGTGTCGGCGCGTTCCACCTCGTCGCGGGTCACGCCGAGCACGAACAGGATCGCGTCCAGGTAGGGCACGTTGACGGTGGTGTCCGCAGCTCGTTGCACCATCGGCTTCGCATTGAACGCGATGCCGAGCCCCGCGGTGGACAACATGTCCAGATCGTTCGCGCCGTCGCCCACCGCCACGGCCTGTGACAGCGGAATGCCCTCGGCGGCGGCGAACTCGGCGAGCAGTTCGGCCTTGCGTCGTCGGTCGACGACGTCGCCCCGGACCTGACCGGTGAGGCGACCGTCGACGATCTCCAGCTGGTTGGCCACCGCATGGTCGAGCGACAGCTCCGCTGCCAGCCGATCCGTGAAGTGCGTGAAGCCTCCCGACACGATGCCGACGGTGTAGCCGAGGCGTTTGAGGGTGCGGATGAACGTCCGCGCGCCGGGTGCGAGGCGCATCGCGGCACGCGCCCGGTCCAGGGCGGCAAGGTCGAGTCCGGCGAGCAGCGCAACGCGCTGGCGCAGCGCCGTCTCGAAGTCGATGTCGCCCGACATGGCGTCGTTGGTCAGCTCCCGGACCTGCTCCAGGCACCCGGCCTCGGCCGCGAGCAGTTCGATCACCTCGTCCTGGATCAGGGTCGAGTCGACGTCGAGCACCACCAGGCGCTTGGCCCGGCGCCCCAGGCCTTCGGGCTGGATGGCGATGTCCAGGCCGTGCATGGCCGCTCCCTCACCCAGGTAGCGCCGCAGCGCGGTCGGCTCCGCGCCGGTCACGCGGAACTCGTACGCGTGCACGGGGTAGCGCGCCAGTCGAGCGATGCGATCGATGTTGCCCCCCGCTGCAGCGATGCATCCCGCGACCGCGCCCAGCTCACCGGGCGAGAGTGCAGTCTCGAACTCGTGGCCCAGCACGGTGATGGCGTCGACGGGGCCGGCCTCGGTCGGAGTGGCCGGCACCCGTTCCACCTCGACCGCCAGCTGACGTTGTGACGCGAAGTGCGCAAGGGTCGCGGCGAGCTCATCCGGTGCCATCGGCGTGTCGATCACCGCGGCCAGGGTCAGGTGTCCCCGAACGAGCACCTGCTCCAGGTCCTGCACCTCGGCCCCGGCCAGCTCGAGCACGGTCATCAGGTCGGTGGTGATGCCCGGGTGGTCCCGGCCGGTGACACGGACCAGCACGGTCTCCTCGGACTGCTCGACAGCGCGTGACATGCCGCTACGGTACGGCCCCGCGATGGGGCGCGCCGCCATCGGCGCGACGGCGGTCGAAGGCCGCGGCGGGGGATCCGAGGAGCTCAGATGGCACTGGTCACGGTGGACACGATCGACGACGCCGTACGCGTGGTCCGCCTCGCCCGGCCGGAGCGCCTGAACGCCCTGTCCATCGACCTGGCGGTCGAGCTCGACGGCTGCCTGGCCGAGATCGGCGCGGACAACATGGCCCGGGTCGTGATCCTGACCGGCGAGGGGCGAGCGTTCTGCTCGGGTCTGGACCTGAAGGACTACGGCATCATCCCCAACATCGACAACCTGTCGGTGCACCGCATCGCGAGTCGATCGATGGGCATCTACTCGCAGCTCACCCGCCGGTTGCGCTCGATTCCCCAGCCGGTGATCGCCGCGGTCAACGGTTCGGCGTTCGGCGGCGGCATGTGCCTGGCGTTGGGAGCCGACCTGCGCATCGCAGGGGACACCGCGGAGTTCAACGCGACGGGGATCGTGAACGGACTCACGTCGGCCGAGATGGGCGCGGGATGGATCCTGCCCCGGTTGATCGGGGCGGCGAACTCCAACGACCTGTTGCTCACCGGCCGCCGCATCGATGCGGTCGAGGCACTGCGGATCGGTCTCGTGTCACGCGTGGTTCCGGCCGCGGAGCTGCTGGACGAGGCAGTGTCGATGGCCCGGGCGATGGCGCGCTACTCCCACCACGGCCTCGAGGCCACCAAGCAGTCGCTGTGGGTCGAACAGGAGATCAGCAGCTTGCACGCCGCGATCGAGTTCGAGGATCGCAACCAGCTGATGGCCGGCTTCACCGACAACCTTCCCGAAGCGATCCGCGCCTTCGACGAGGGGCGCGATCCGGTGTTCCTGGACGAACCCCGCCGGGACCTGTTCGACGGCGGTTGATCCTGGCTCCCAGGGGCCGGGCCGCCGTCCGGGCGGGCTCTACACTCCCACCATGACGATCAAGGTCGGAGTGTTCGGGGCCGGTGGCCGGATGGGGTCGACGGTGTGTCAGGCGGTGGCTGCGGACCCCGACCTGGAACTGGTCGCCGCGGTCGACCCCAGCTACCAGGGCATCGACCTGCGCACGGTCACCGGCGTCGATGTCGACCTGGGCATCTCCGCAGAGGTCGAGGCCTTCGAGCGGACCGGCACCCAGGTGGTGGTGGACTTCTCCGAGCGGGACGCGTCCGTGGCCAACCTGTCGTGGCTCGCTGCGCACGGGGTGCACGCGGTGGTGGGGACCACGGGGTTCTCCGACCGCGACATGGACCGTCTCGCCGACGAGTTCACCCGGTCCAACTGCGTGGTCGCGCCGAACTTCGCCATCGGTGCGGTGCTGATGATGCACTTCGCCGCCATCGCTGCGCCGTACTTCGACTCCGCCGAGGTCATCGAGCTGCATCACGACGCGAAGGTGGATGCCCCGTCGGGAACCGCGATGCTGACGCTGCAGAAGATGGCCGCGGCGTCGTCGGACTGGGCTGAGGACCCGACGCGCCACGAGGTCGTCGCCGGTGCTCGGGGTGGGGTCGGTCCGGGTGACATCCGGGTGCACTCGGTCAGGCTGCGCGGATTGGTCGCCCACCAGGAGGTGCTGTTGGGCGCCACGGGTCAGACCCTGTCGATCCGCCACGATTCGATCGACCGCACCAGCTTCATGCCGGGAGTGCTGCTGGCGGTCAAACAGGTCGCACAGCGCCCGGGCGTCACCGTCGGACTCGACGCCGTGCTCGGACTGGACTGAGCAGCGGCACCCGATCGGGTGTCGGGAGCGCGCCGGACCTCCCGGGTCAGTCCTCGCCGAGCTCGTCCTCGAGGGATTCGACACCGCCGACGAGTCCGCGACGGCCCACCACCTGGTACGCCACGTACGCGACGACCAGTGCCAGGGATCCGAGGGTGAACCAGCGCTGGTACCTGGCGACCACGTCGAGGACGTCCTCGATCTGGTTCGAGAAGAGCAGGCCGATGCCGCGCATCAGCGCGATCCGCCCCAGCGTGCCGACCACGGCGAGGGTGAGGAACCGCCGCCACGGCATCGCTGCGACGCCCGCCAGCAGGCACACGGGGTTGTTGGGGGCGATGACCACCGCAGCATCGAGGACCCGACGGCTGGCGCCACCCTGTGATTCGAACTGGTCGAACACCTGGTCCATGCCGGGGAAGACCTGTCGTGCCCAGCCGAGTGCTCGTCCTCGGTACAGGTAGCCGAGCAGGTAGAACAGCGGGTCGGGCAGCATCAGCCGGACCAGCGCGATCGCGGTGTAGGGCAGCCATTCTGTGAGCACCGAGGTGGCGAGCAGGTACTTGTTGGAGCTGTTCAGCATCAACAGCCCGAGCGGGTTGTCGGCGAACCACGAGACCCCCGGCCATGTGCACATCGATGACGCGGAGTCCGCATCGCTGACCACGGCGCACGACCACACCACGTTGCCGATGTTGTTGGCCGCGATGAGCGCCACGATGCAGGAACCCACCAGGGGCAGGAACCAGCGCGGGACGGCCGGCGGAGGAGCGATGGAGGTGTCGGTCATGGGGGAGTTCCCTGCGGCGCCGCCGGGAACGGTCACGCTACAGGCGTCGGTCGGTGCCGCGGCGCAACGCCGCGGCACCGTTCCGTCCCGGCGTTGCCACAGCCGGCCCGCCGGGGCGTAGGGTCGCAGCGATGTACGACTTCCTGCGCCGGCCGGCCTGGATCCTGAGCCACGTCGTGGCCATCTCGCTCGTCGCTGTGGCCATCGTCCTGGGCTTCTGGCAGCTCTCTCGGTACCAGGAGGAGTCCGCCGAACAGGAACGCATCGAGGAGTTGTCGTTGCAGCCCCCGGTGCCCTTCGACGAGGTGGTCCCACCGGACCTGGCACCCGACGAGGTGGAGCCGGCGGTCGAGTTCACCCCGGTCAGCGTCACGGGACGGTACGACGTCTCGGAGGAGGTGGCGGTCCTCAACCGGACGCGGGGAGGCGCACCCGGAGCGTGGTTGCTCACTCCGCTGGTGCGCTCCGATGGCACGGCGGTACCGGTCGTGCGTGGCTGGATCCCCTACGACCCGGCCGGGCTGGCGGAGGACTTCCCCGAGGCAGCGCCGCCCGACGGCGAGGTCACCGTCACCGGCCTGGTGCAGCTCACACAGGTCCGGGGGTCCCTGGGTCCTGTCGACGCAGCCGACGGGACGCTGTCCGCGCTCGCACGGGTCGACCTCGATCGGTACGCGGAGCAGCTGGACGAACCGCTCGCACCCGCCTGGATCGTGCTCGACTCGCAGCAGCCGCCTCAGCCCGGCGACCTGCCAGCGGTCGTGGAGCTGACGGTGGGGGACTCGGGTCAGAACTTCGGGTACATGATGCAGTGGTGGATCTTCGCCCTGATCGGTGCAGTGGGGTATCCGCTGATCATCCGGCGAGTGGCCCGCAACCGCGCGCGCGGGGAGCAGGTGCCCGATCAGCCGCTGGAGCCGACCGGTGTGGGCTGACGAACGCTGGCGGTCACGATCGCGAGTTCAACCGGGTCGGCCGTGAGTGACGAGCCAGCGGCGGTGCGGGAGCGCATCATGACGGCCGCGTTGGCGAGTGTCGGTGAGTCCGGGATGGGCAGCTTCTCGCTGGAGGACGTCGCCGGGCGTGCCGGCGTCTCGCGCACCACCATCTACCGTCACTTCCCCGGAGGGCGGTCACAGCTGATCGAGCAGACCGCCACCTGGGAGATCGCCAGATTCTGGGGTCGGCTCGCCGCCGCGGTCGAGGACCTCCCGACCCTGGAGGATCGCCTGGTGGCCGGACTCGTCATCGGCCGCAGGGTGATGACGCGCAGTTCGATCCTCGCGAACCTTCTGGAACCAGAGCTCGAGCAGCTGATCGCCGCGGTGCATCCGTCCGAGCCGTTGATCCACGGGGTCATCCGGGGTTACATGCGTGAAGCGCTCGAGGATGCAGCGGCCGACGGCCTGGTGCGCGATGGCATCGATCTCGACGCGGCGGCGGACTACCTGATGCGGATGACCCTGAGCTGGCTCGGGAGTCCGGCGGGTGTGGATCTCAGCGACGAGGCCGCTGTGCGCTCCGTGGTCCGCCGCGAGTTCCTCGCCGGAGTGCTGAGGACTTGAATCCGATGGCCGCGACCAGCGGCCGGTCGCGATCGGAGTGACCGAGGACACACCCGGAGCGCGTTGTCGGTGAGACGTTCGGGGTCTTATTGTTCACAGCGATGGTCTCGATCGCTCGCAGTTCTTCCTCGTTGCTGTCGGCGGGGGTCGGTGTCGACCCGCCTCCCGGAGCGGCGCGCAGGGCCGCCGCACTGCCGGCTCGCGACCGCGTCATCGAGGCGCTGGTGGTCTGCATCGGGCGGTGGGGCCTGTCGAAGACCACCATGGACGACCTCGCACGCGAGGCGGGCGTATCGCGTGCCACCGTCTACCGGCTGTTTCCGGGCGGCAAGGCCGAAGTGCTCGAGGAATCGGTCCGGGTGGAGCTGGGTCGACTGATCGAGCAGCTGCGCGTGGGCCTGACCGGCCTGGACGATCGTCGGTCGCGACTCGAACGGGCGATGCTGCTCGGCGCCCGGTTCGTCCTGGACCACGAGGCCCTCACGTTCCTGCGGACCCACGAACCGATCGAGTTCGCTCGGCTGGTGCGGTTGCACCAGCTGGACGCCTTGTTGCAGGTTGCCGGCCAACTGCTCGGCCCCGAGCTGCGACCCGTGTTCGACAGTGACGCACAGGCCGCTGACGTCGCGGTCTGGATGTCGCGGATCGTGGTCAGCCACCTGGTCGATCCGTCCCCGGCGCTCGATCTGACCGACCCCGACCACGTCCGAGCTGTCGTCGAGACCCACCTGCTGCCGGGCCTCGACGACTGACCCGTCGCCGATGCGGCCGGCCCGGTTCCGTCGGGCATCACCGCGGAACATCCATCACCTTCACCAACTTCCCCACCTCCAGGAGTCCCAGATGTCCACCACCGATGATGCACTCACCGAGAACCTGATCGGCCGTGCCGACATGCACGACCTGGAGGCGATCCTCGCGGTGACCAACTCCGACCGTGACGAGGTGATCTCGGTGGTGGCGGACAACTCCGACGCCATCTTCACCTGGGACTACGAAAAGGGGGCCCGGCCGCCGCTGGAGAAGCTCTACGAGAAGGCCAAGGTGTCCATGTGGAACGGCGAGACCGACCTGGACTGGTCGATCGACGTCGACCAGGAGAGCGTCGTCATCTCCAACGCGGAGCAGAACGGTGCCGAGGGATTCGGGCTCATCGACTTCGACGTGCGGGGCACTCCGTTCGAGAACTGGGACGACGCCACCTGGATGAAGCTCGGCATCGAGAGCCAGAACTGGATGCTCAGCCAGTTCATGCACGGCGAGCAGGGCGCGCTCATCTGCACCGCGAAGATCGTCGAGACCGTGCCGTGGATCGACGCCAAGTACTACGCCTCGACCCAGGTCATGGACGAGGCCCGCCACGTCGAGGTGTTCGCGAAGTACCTCGACACGAAGTTGTCGGGCTACTACCCGGTCAACGCACACCTGAAGATGCTGCTGGACGACATCGTCAACGACAGTCGTTGGGACATGACGTACCTGGGCATGCAGATCATGGTCGAGGGACTGGCCCTTGCAGCGTTCGGCTTCATGCACCAGATGACGACCGAACCGCTGCTGAAGCAGCTGCTGCGCTACGTCATGAGCGACGAGGCCCGCCACGTGGCGTTCGGTGTGCTGTCGCTCAAGGAGTACTACGAGGGACTGAGCGACGCAGAGATCTTCGAGCGCCAGCAGTTCGCGTTCGAAGCCGCGGTGCGCATGCGTGACCGCTTCCTGCAGCAGGAGGTCTGGGAGCGCATGGACGTGCCGGTCAAGGAGGCGATCGAGCTGGTCATGCTCACGCCCACGCGGCAGCTGTTCCAGATGATGCTGTTCTCCAAGATCGTGCCGAACTGCAAGAAGCTGGGCCTGTTGGACCGCAACGACCACTGGCTGCGGCACCGGTTCGAGGAGCTGGGTGTGATCCAGTTCGAGGACTGGGTCGACACCGGTTCGGAGTACGAGACCTTCGCGCTCAGCGACACCGAACTCCGCACCGCCTGAGTCCGACCACACGGCGCGACGTCGGTAGCGACCCTTCTCGCCGGCGCGATCACAGCTGAATCGTCGGGCCGGTCGGCCGGGGTGTCCGGGGTGCTCCGGTAGTGTGGCGATCGATGTCGGACGAACCCGCAGCGACCCTGCTGCTCCAGCTGCGGCTCCAGGCGTTCGCTCGTTCGGATCGTCTGGCGGCGCTGCTCGGCGTGGCTGTCGAACAGATCGATCAGGACATGGACCGACTGGCGGAGCGGGGTTGGGTGCAGCATCGCGACGGGATGGCTCCCGGCTGGAGCCTGACGCCGGACGGGCGTCGTCACGGGCAGCAGCTGCTGCGCTCCGAGGTCGCTGCATCGGGTGCCCTTGCTGCCATCGAGGCCTGCTACCGACGGTTCCTGCCGCTCAACGCCGAGCTGCTGCGGGTCTGCACGGACTGGCAGACGGTCGTCGTCGGCGGTGAGCACGTGCCCAACGACCACGCCGACACCGACCGCGATGCTGCGGTGCTGGCGCGGCTGGACGTCCTGCACAGTTCGGCGGTCCCGGTGCTGGGCGATCTCGGCGAGGCGTCGGGGCGGTTCGCCACCTACGGTGAGCGACTGGAGCGTGCGCACCGGCACGTCCGCGACGGGCGAACCGAGTGGATCGCCAAGCCAACGGTGGACTCCTATCACGGTGTCTGGTTCGAGCTTCACGAGCACCTGCTCGTCACACTCGACCGTGACCGCTCGACAGAGCCACTTCCCCAGTACGCACCGATCCCCGACGGAGAGAGCAGATGAGTCCCAGCATCGGCCGTGTGGTCACTGCGATGGTCACTCCGTTCGATGAACGTGGTGATCTGGATCTGGACGCCGCGGTGGAGCTCGCACACTGGCTGGTGGAGAACGGCAGCGACGGACTGGTGCTCGCCGGCACCACCGGCGAGAGCCCGACGTTGACCGAGTCCGAGGAGCTGGTGCTGTTCCGCACGATCAGCGACGCGGTCACGGTGCCGGTGGTCGGCGGTGCCGGTTCCAACTCCACCGCCGCGGCCGTGGAGCAGACGCGCAGAGCGACCGAGACCGGTGTCGATGCCATCTTGTCGGTTGCTCCCTACTACAACCGTCCGTCCCAACTCGGACTCGATGCGCACTTCCGCGCCGTTGCCGCAGCAACCGATCTACCGGTGTTCATCTACGACATCCCCGGCCGCACGGGCCGCAAGGTGTCGACCGAGACGATCCTGCGCCTGGCCCATGAGGTGCCCAACATCGTCGGCCTGAAAGATGCTGCGGCCAACCCCGCGGAGACGGCACGACTGATCGCCCGGGCGCCGTCCGGGTTCGAGGTCTACAGCGGCGACGATCCGCTGCTGCTGCCGTTGCTCGCCGTCGGGGCCGTCGGCACCATCTCGGTCGCGTCACACTGGGTGGGTCGGCAACTCGGAGAGTTGATCGATGCGTTCGACAAGGGCGACATCGCGACCGCTCGCCGAATCAACGATGGACTCATCGCCTCCTACGACTACGAGACGGGCGACGACGCCCCGAACCCCATTCCCACCAAGACGCTCCTGCGGGTGCTCGGCCTGAAGGTGGGCGATTGCCGTCCACCGATGGGCCCGGTCCCGGAGGGGCTCGCCGACCGCGCCCGCAGGGTGCTCGAGGACCTCAACTGATGGCTTCACCTGTCCACATCACCTTCCTCGGCGGGCTCGGGGAGATCGGTCGCAACTGCGCCGTGCTCGAGCTCGACGAGTCGCTGCTGCTCATCGACTGCGGCTTGATGTTCCCCGACACCGACATGCTCGGCATCGACCTCGTGCTGCCGGACTTCACCTGGTTGATCGAACGAGCCGACGACATCGTCGGTTGTGTGCTGACCCACGGCCACGAGGACCACATCGGTGGTCTGTCGTACCTGCTGCGCCATGCCAGCTTCCCGCTCTTCGGCAGCGAGCTGACCCTGGGCCTGGCCCGCGGGCGCATCGAGGAGGCCGGGCTGCTCGGCCGCACCGAGATGAACGTCGCTGCCGACGGCGAGATGTGGGAGATCGGTCCGTTCGAGGTGGAGTTCATCCCGGCGACGCACTCGGTGCCCCAGGGCATGGCCACGGCGTACCACACGCCGCAGGGCACGATCGTGCACACGGGCGACTTCAAGATCGACCTGACACCGGTCGATGGTCGCCTCACCAACCTGTCGCGCGTCGGGGCGCTCGCGGACGGCGACGGCATCCGGCTGCTGCTCGCGGACTCGACCAACGCCGACCAGCCGGGCCACTCCCGTTCGGAGTCGAGCGTCGGCAAGGTGCTGTACAACCTGATGCACGAGCAGGAGGGGCGTCGTGTCATCACGGCGTGCTTCGCGAGCCACATCCACCGCATCCAGCAGCTGGCCGACGCGGCGATCGCGTTCGACCGAAAGATCGCGCCGTTGGGCCGATCGATGAAGCGCAACATCACCATGGCTCGTGAGATGGGCCTGTTGAGCATCCCGGACTCGGCGTTGATCGACATCGAGCAGGTGGACCGCCACGAACCGGGTCAGGTCCTGGTGCTGTGCACGGGGTCCCAGGGCGAGCCGATGTCGGCACTCACGCTGCTGTCGGCCAACGAGAACCGTTGGCTGAAGGTCAACCGCGACGACACCGTGATCTTCTCCTCGCACCCCATCCCGGGCAACGAGCACGCAGTCACCAAGGTGATCGACAACCTGTTCCGACTCGGCGCCGAGGTCATCCACTCCGGGCTGTCCGACGTGCATGCCACCGGACACGCCAAGTCCGAGGAGCTCAAGCTCTACCACTCGATCGCCAAGCCCGAGTGGTTCGTTCCGGTCCATGGCGAGTACCACCACCTCGTCGCCCACACCCGGCTGGCGAAGCTGATGGGGACCCCTGCCGAGCGGATCCTGCTCGCCGAGGACGGCGATCGGCTGGTCCTCGACGACGACGGACTGCGGTCGGTCGGTCGCGTGCCCTCGGAGTACATCTACGTCCACGGCACCGTGGGTGACATCGGCCACGGGGTCCTGCGGGACCGCCGCATCCTGGCCGACGACGGCGTGGTCGCTGCGATCGTGTGTGTCGACCGCTCCAAGCGACAGTTGGTCTCCGGCCCCGAGATCGTCAGCCGGGGCTGGATCTATGAGCCCGAGGCGGGTGACCTGCTCGGTGAGCTGTCCAAGCGGGTGCGCACATCGGTCGACAAGGCTCTCGCCGACGGCGCGGATGTGGCCGGCATCGAGCGGGCGGTGCGTCGGGCGTCGGGCGGGTTCGTGTCCGACAAGACCCGTCGCCGTCCCATGATCGTCCCGGTGGTGCTCGAAGCCTGAGCACGATGCCGCGATCCTGTCCCTCACGCTGAGTACCGTGGGGGTCACCGTGGCAACTCGAACGCGCAACTCCTCCAGCAGCCGCTCCGGCTCGAACAAGGGCACCGCTCGACGCGGCTCGCCGTCGTCGCGCAGCACCCGGGGTGGCGCCGCGCGCTCCGGCAGCACGGGCGCCAAGAAGGCGCGGCCCACCCCGAAGGCGCCATCCGCGTTGCGCATGCTCGTCGATGGGCACGGTCACGACCTCTGGGGCGTCGGGCTGCTCATCCTCGCGGTGCTGGTGGGCGTCAGCGTCTACACCGACACCGCCGGCACGCTGGGCAACGCCGTCGGATCAGTCGTTGCCGCCGTCCTGGGCGGCCTGAAGCTCCTGGTGCCCCCGGCGCTCCTGGTGGGCGGCGTGCTCCTCATCCGCGGACCGAGAGACGTCTCGGTCGACCTGGCATCCCCCGAGGGTGACGACGACATCGTCGGACCGACGCACCGGCCCGCGGCGGTGGTGGCGCTGGGGGCGTCACTGGGCGTGCTGGTCGTCGCCGGCATCCTCGACCTGTTGCTCGCGGAGCAACGCACCATCGGCGAGGACGGCATGGATGCCTATGCCGATGGCGGAGGTCTGATCGGAGCGCTGCCCGGCGCCCTGGCGCAGGTGCTGGGCCGGTGGGGTGCGCTGGTGGTGCTGCGTGTTGCTGGGGGTCGTCTCGGTCAGCCTGGTCAGCGGGTGGTCGCTACGTCAGATCGGTCAGCGATCGACCCGGTCGGTGGCGCCGGCGGCGCGGGCGTTCGCCGAGTGGTTCTCGGACCTGTTCAACCTGGGCTCGGAGGTCGACCTGACCGATGACACGGCTGCGCAGGGAGCTCCCGTCAACCTGTACGACCAGGATGCAGATGCCCCGTCCAAGCCCAAGCGCTCCCGCAAGAAGAAGGCTCCGGTCGACCAGTCGCTGTCCGTGGTGGTCGCAGATCCGACCCCGTTCGACCCCACGGGTGCCCAACAGCTCGAGATGGGTCTGGGCCCTGCAGCCGAAGGGTCGCCCTGGCGGCTGCCGCCCACGAAGCTGCTGTCGGTGTCGGGCAAGCGAACGGTCGACACCCGAGCGGTCGAGGAGCGGGGTCGTGTGCTCGAAGGAGCGCTCGCCGAGCACGGCGTCGAGACCCGGCTGGTCGGCATGGTCGTGGGCCCGACCGTCACGCGCTACGAGCTCGAGCTGGGTGTCGGGGTCAAGGTCGCCCGCCTGACCAGTCTGCACAAGGACATCGCCTACGCGATGGCCTCGCCCGACGTACGGATCCTCGCTCCCATCCCGGGCCGCCAGGCGATCGGCGTCGAGGTGCCCAACAAGGACCGCCAGATCGTCGCGCTCGGTGACATCCTCACCTCCGAGGAGGCCCACCGGGCCACACACCCGCTCGAGGTCGGCGTCGGACGCGACATCTCCGGCACCTCGGTGCTCATGAACCTCGCGACGATGCCTCACCTCCTCATCGCCGGGCAGACCGGTGCCGGCAAGTCGTCGTGCATCAACTCGATCATCACGTCGGTCCTGATGCGCTCCACGCCCGAGCAGGTCCGCATGATCCTGATCGACCCCAAGCAGGTCGAGCTCACCCAGTACAACAAGATCCCGCACCTGCTGACCCAGGTCGTGACCAACCCGAAGAAGGCCGCCAACGCCCTGAGCTGGGCGGTCAAGGAGATGGAACGGCGCTACGACCTGCTGTCAGAGGTCGGCGTGCGTGACATCACCGGGTACAACGCTGCGTTCGACCGGGGAGATCTGACCGCCGCGCTGGGCGAGGAGCGCGAGTTCCAGCGGCTGCCGTTCATCCTGGTCGTGGTCGACGAGCTGGCGGACCTGATGATGGTGGCCTCGCGCGACGTGGAGGAGTCGATCACCCGGATCGCGGCGAAGGCACGTGCGGTGGGCATCCACCTGGTGATCGCGACGCAGCGCCCGTCGGTCAACGTGATCACCGGTGTGATCAAGGCCAACATCCCCGCACGACTCGCCTTCGCCGTCGCCTCGGCGATGGATTCGAAGGTCATCCTGGACCAGCTCGGTGCGGAACGTCTCGTCGGCCAGGGCGACATGCTGCTGCTGGGTGCGGGTTCCTCGGCGCCGCAACGCATCCAGGGGTCATGGGTCGAAGAGGCGGAGGTCTCCTCGATCGTCGGCCAGTGGCGCAAGCAGACCCCGTTGCCCGACGAGCACTACGTGCCGGGTGTGGCCGACGAGGAGTCCGGTGCATCAGGCGGCGGCGCAGGTGGAGGCGGTGGGGGTGGCTCGGATGACGACGAGTTGCTGGCACAGGCCCTGGAGCTGGTGGTCCGCAGCGGTCTGGGTTCCACGTCCATGCTGCAGCGCAAGCTCAAGGTCGGCTTCGCCCGGGCCGGCCGTCTCATGGACCTGCTCGAGGAGCGAGGTGTGGTGGGTCCGTCCGAGGGTTCCAAGTCCCGCACGGTCATGATGACCCCCGACGAGCTCGACAACATGATCGAGGCCGGAGAGCTCTAGCGCAGCGGCCGGGACTGCCGCGGCGGTGCGGGAGCGCTCCACGTGTCACGCTGTGCGGACGCGCCGTTCCGGCGCCGTGGCGATCGGTGCTCATGGAACTCCTGTTGTTGTCGAACTCCATGAACCACGGTTCGACGATGTTCGCTCATGCTGCCGACGACCTGATCGATCTGGTGGCGGGCGAACCCGTGACCTTCGTGCCCTATGCGCTGGCGGATCGGGACGACTACGCGCAGCGCGTCGAGGCAGCGCTCGGGCTGATCGGCGTGGAGGTCGTCCCGGCGCACCGGGCACCATCGCCCCGTCGAGCGATCCTGGATGCCTCGGTGGTGCTGGTGGGCGGCGGCAACACGTTCCGGCTCCTGGACTCGCTGCAGGGTCTCGATGTCGTCGGGCCGCTCGCGGATCGGGTCCGCTCCGGGCTGACCCGGTACATCGGCTCCTCGGCGGGCACGAACGTGACCTGCCCGACGATCAGGACCACCAATGACATGCCGATCCTCCGGCCGCTGTCGTTCGAGGCACTCGGTCTGCTCCCGTTCCAGGTGAACCTGCACTACGTGGACCCGGATCCGGCGTCGACCTACATGGGGGAGTCCCGGGACGAACGGATCGCCGAGTTCCTCGAGGAGAACGACTGTCCGGTGCTGGCGATGTACGAGGGCTCCTGGCTGCGCGTGCGCGGCGGCAGCGCCAGGGTGCACGGGCCGGCGCGCCTGTTCACCCGGAGCGGTCAGGACGACCTGGTGACCGGCGATGACGTGACCCGGCTGCTGGGCGCGTCGCCCAGGTTCGACGACCGGGTCGGCGACCGACCGGGGGGCGACCGGTCGGGCCACTAGAGTCGACGGTCCAGCCCGACTTAGCGGGGACCACTCATGACGCACGGTCACATCGGCCGTCTTGATTCGGTCGCCTCCTCTGAGCCTTGACTCGAGGAGTGCCATGTCATCCACGTTCCCTTCCAGACTCGTCGGCGACGCGCGTGTCGAGCGCCCCGATGCCGTCCTGCCTCCGGCGGTGGTCTACTGCGAGGGCAACTTCGGCCGGACCGACGGGAAGACCGCCAACGGGTTGGTCCGCCACTGCGAGCGCTACCGGATCGTCGCGGTGATCGACAGCGTGCGCGCAGGTGCGGATGCCGGCACGGTGCTGGGTGAGCCGGCCAACGGCATCCCGGTGGTCGCCGGGCTGGACGCAGCGATGGCGGTCGGCGACGAACGTGCCGAGTGGTTCGTGCTGGGGATGGCTCCGCTGAGCGGTCTGCTGTCGCCCGAGGAGCGCGGCGTCGTGCTGAGCGCGATGGCCCGAGGTCTGAGTGTGATGAACGGCCTGCACGAGTTCCTGAACGACGACCCGGAGTTCGCAGCTGCCGCGATCCTCGCCGACGTCGAGATCGTCGACATCCGGCGCCCGCCCGACAAGGTGGATCTCTCGATGTTCAGCGGTCGCATCGATGCGGTGACATGTCCGCGGATCGCGGTGCTCGGCACCGACGGCGCGATCGGCAAGCGCACGACCTCGACCCGTCTGGTCGCAGCGCTCCAAGCAGCAGGGCTGCGCGCCGTGCTGGTCGGGACCGGGCAGACCAGCTTGATCCAGGGGACGAAGTACGGGGTGGCGATCGATGCGATTCCCGCCCAGTTCTGCGCAGGAGAGGTCGAGGCAGCGGTCGTGGCAGCGGCGAACGGCGAGGATCCCGACGTCATCGTCATCGAGGGGCAGGGAGCGCTCAGCCATCCTGCCTACCTGACGTCTGCCTACATCCTCCGTGGCAGCACGCCCCAGGCGGTGATCCTCCAGCATGCGCCCCGGCGCCACCACCTGTCGGACTTCCCGGAGCTGCCCACACCGTCGGCCGCCAGCGAGATCCACCTGATCGAGACGTTCGCCCCGACCCGGGTGATCGGGCTGACCATCAACCACGAGCAGATGAACATGGCCGAGGTCGAAGCCGCAGTGGTCGAGTACGAGCGGGAGCTGAACATCCCGGTCACCGATGCGCTGCTCATGGGACCGGAGCGGCTTGTCGACATGGTGCTCGCTGCGTTCCCCGCGCTCGAGGGGCGTGTCGTGGCCCACGCGTGAGTGGTCCACGTCTGGAGATCCGACTCGACGCCATCGCGCACAACACGACCGCGATGGTGCGGCGACTCGGAGAACTGGGCATCTCGGTCACCGCGGTGACCAAGGCGACGTCGGGGTCACCCGAGGTGGCCGCGACGTTCGTCGCGGCAGGCGCAGATGCGCTTGCCGACTCCCGGCTCCCCAACGTCCGCCGCCTGCGTCGGGCGGGCATCCGGGCGCCGGTGACGCTGCTGCGCACCCCGATGCTCAGCGAGGTCGATGACGTCGTGGAGCAGTGCGACACCAGCTGCAACACCGAACCCACGGTGCTCGCGGCGCTGTCGGTCGCCGCGGTCGCCGCGGGCCGGGTCCACGGCGTGGTGCTCATGGTGGAACTCGGCGACCTGCGCGAAGGGATCATGCCCGACGACCTGTGGGCGGTCGCCGCAGGGGTGTGCGACCTGCCGGGGCTGGTCCTGCGGGGGATCGGCGCGAACCTCGCGTGCAGCAGCGGCGTCGTGCCCGATGCAGCGAACATGGCCGAGCTGTCGGCGTTGGCGGGCCGGGTCGAGCATGCCGGCGGACTCGAGCTCGAGATCGTCTCGGGCGGGAACTCCGCCAACGTGTCCTGGGCGCTGGGTGCGACGAACGTGGGCCGGATCAACGACCTCAGGCTGGGCGAGGCGCTGTTGCTGGGGTGTGATCCGCTCGATCGCACCCCGATTCCCGGGCTGCGCACCGACGGTGCCACGATCGTCGGGGAGGTGATCGAGTCCGGGCCCAAACCGGCAGCTCCATGGGGGACACGCGGAGCGAACGCCTTCGGAGAACCACCCGCGGCGCTCGTCCCTGCCGGCCCGGTCCAGACCATCGTGGCGCTGGGTCGCCAGGACACCGATCCGGGCGACCTCACGCCGCCCGGTGGCATCGCGATGGTCGCGTCCTCGAGCGATCATCTGGTGCTCCGGGGTGCCCAACGGGTCGCGGTGGGATCCGAGATGTCGTTCGGCGCCGGTTACTCCGCACTCCTGCGAGCGATGACCTCGCCGACGGTGGCGAAGGTGTACCTCGGATCGGACCCCTCTCGCGGCGGCGCAGCTGCCCGCGTCGTCCGATGACGGTCGGTACGCTCGCCCCATGTCGATGGACCTGCCCACCGGTTACCGGACCGTCGCAGAAGGCCTCCGTTTCCCCGAGGGGCCGACGCCGCTGCTGGACGGGTCGGTGCTGGTGGTCGAGATGGAGCGGGGCACGCTCAGCCGCGTGACGCCCACCGGGCAGATCGAGGTCGTCGCGGACTGTGGCGGGGGACCCAACGGCGCCGCGGTCGGCCCCGACGGATCGGTCTGGATCACGAACAACGGTGGCTGCTTCGGTTTCATCGATCTGGGGGGTCTCTTGCTGCCCGGGGACGTGCCCGACACCTACACCGGAGGCTCGGTCCAACGAGTCGACCTGGACACGGGTCGGGTCGAGACCATCTACAGCCACTGCGACGGACGTCGATTGCTGGCACCAAACGATCTGGTGGCCGACGGACACGGTGGGTTCTGGTTCACCGACCACGGCCTGCGCCACGCCCGCACCACCGATCGAGGTGCGGTCCACTACGCACGCTTCGACGGCTCGTCGATCCGTGAGGTCCTCACCCCGCTCGACTCGCCCAACGGCATCGGCATGTCACCTGCGGGCGACATGCTCTACGTGGCCGAGACCCACACCGGCCGCGTGTACCGGTGGAACGTGCCGGAACCGGGGGTGGCCGTCGGCGGGGGGCTGCTGGCGCCCCACGGCGAACTGCTCGCCGGGTTGGCCGGTCTCCAGCTGCTGGACTCGTTGGCCGTCGACGGCGCGGGCAACGTCTGTGTCGGGACCCTGAACGAGGGAGGCGTGACGGTGATCAGCCCTGACGGCGCCTCGGTCCAGCACCTGGCGGTGGACGATCCGCTGGTCACCAACGTCGCCTTCGGTGGAGCGGACCTGCGCACCGCATATGTCACGGCGTCGGGCACGGGGCGGCTGCTGGCCCTCGACTGGCCCGTGTCCGGCCTGGGGCTCGCTCACCAGCTCTGAGCGCACGCCTAGTGTCCTACCGTGCCCCGCTCCTACTGGGTCGAGACCCTCGGCTGCCCCAAGAACCAGGTCGATTCCGACAAGCTGACCGGAACGATGACCGCCGACGGACTCGTCGCGGCCGAGTCGGCCGATGATGCCGACCTGGTGGTGGTGAACACCTGTGCGTTCGTCGAGGAGGCTCGCGAGGAGTCGATCGCCACGATCCTGGCCCTCGATGAACGGCGTTCCGAGGGGTCGCGGCTCGTGGTGACCGGGTGCATGGCCGAGCGGTACGGCGCGGAGCTGTCCGCTGCACTGCCCGAAGTGGATTCCGTCCTGGGCTTCGGGGTGCCGGTGACGCTCGGCGCCAAACCCGCCGGCGGGTTGTCGGCGTCGGGAGAGCCCGTTCCGTCGATGGACCTGCTCAACCTTCCCCGGCCACGCTCCGATCGGCCGTGGGCGTACGTGAAGGTGGCGGAGGGGTGTGACAAGGCCTGTGGTTTCTGTGCCATTCCGTCGTTCCGTGGTCCGCAGGTGTCACGACCCATCGAGTCGATCCTGACCGAGGTCGAACAGCTGGATGCCCGCGAGATCGTCCTGGTCGCACAGGACCTGGCGGCCTACGGCCGCGACGGCGGACGGGGCGAGCGTTCGATCGTGCCGCTGGTGCGAGCCGTGTCGGAGCTGGTCGATCGTGTGCGGCTCCTGTACCTGTACCCCTCGGAGCTGACCGACGAGCTGATCGAGCTGATGGCATCCGGCCCCGTTCCGTACTTCGACCTGTCGTTGCAGCACGTCTCGGCGCCGCTGGTGCGACGGATGCGACGGTGGGGCAACGGCGAGAAGTATCTGCAGCGGATCGAACAGATCCGGGCCCTGCGCCCCGACGCGGCGTTCCGCTCGAACTTCATCGTCGGGTATCCCGGCGAGACCGAGGAAGATCACGACCAGCTGCTGCGGTTCGTCGAGGCGGCGCAGCTCGACTGGTGCGGGTTCTTCGAGTACTCGCTCGAGGACGGCACCCATGCAGCAGGTCTGGACGGCGCGGTCGATCCCGGCCTCGCCGGGGAGCGGCTCGCGGAGCTGCGAGAGCTGTCGGACCCCATCTGTGCTGCGCGCCGTGACGAGTTGATCGGGACCGAGACCACCGTGCTGGTCGACGACGTGGGCGTGGCCCGCTCTCACCGTGAAGCCCCGGAGATCGACGGGGTGGTGCTCGTCCCCGACGACCTGGCGGTCGGCGAGTTCCACACCGTGCACATCGTCGACGCCCACGGCCCCGACCTGCAGGCCGAGCCCGTCCCGGCCGTTCGATGAGGGCTCGGTGGACGTGACCGACTCCACCGCGGGCGGGCCGGGATCCGGAGCCGGCAACCGCTCCTTCGGACCCTCCGCGCTGTTGACACCGGCGAACATCCTCACCATCGTCCGCCTGTTGCTGGCGCCCCTGGCGTTCTGGATGATCGTCCGCCAGGAGTCCAGCTGGCCGCTGTGGGCACTGTGGGCGCTGTTGACCACCAGCGACAGCCTGGACGGCTACCTGGCGCGGCGACAGGGCACCACCCGGGCCGGGGCCTTCCTGGACCCGCTGGCCGACAAGGTGCTGTCGCTCGGCGGGCTGTGGGCCATGGTGCTGCAGGGGCGGTTCTGGTGGTTGCCGGTGGTGCTCATCACGGTTCGTGAGGCCTTCATCTCGGCGTTCCGCTCCTACTGGGGGCGCCGCGGTCTGGCTGTGCAGGCGTCGCAGGTCGCGAAGTTCAAGACCTTCCTGCAGTTCGGTGCGGTCGGTTGGGTGGTCTTCCCGCTGACCACCGATCTGCCGTGGCTGGCTGATCTGTTCCTGTGGGGCGGGGCAGCGGTGGCATGGATCTCGGCGGTGCAGTACGTCGCCGCCGGGTCGCGTGCCACCTCGACCATGACCCGCGACTGAACCCACGCCGGTCAACCCCGCAGCAGCTCGGCCGGCCTGTGTGCGGCGTCCGGGGCGCCCGGTAGCGTTGCCGGCCATGCGCACCGAGGTCGTCGCCATCGGAACCGAGCTGCTCCTGGGGCAGATCACCGACACCAATTCGTCGTGGATCGGCGAGCAGCTGGCGATGTCGGGCATCGACACCTACTTCCAGACCAAGGTGGGCGACAACCTCGACCGCATCGTCGCCACCCTGTCGCTCGCCCTGGGGCGGAGCGATGCGGTGATCTGCTGCGGGGGACTGGGTCCCACCCAGGACGACCTGACCCGAGAGGCCATCGCTGCGGTCATGGGCGTTCCGCTCGAGGCCGACGACGCCATGGAGGAGCGCATCATCGAGATGTTCTCCGGCCGTGGGCGGCGGATGCCCATGAACAACCTCCGTCAGGCGGCCAAGCCGGTCGGGGCGGAGTTCATCGCGCGAGATGCCGGGGACCGCCCCCGGACTCGTGTGCCCACTCGAGCTGCCCGGCCCCGACGGTTCCCCGACGTCCAAGGTCATCTACGCCGTGCCGGGCGTGCCGTGGGAGATGAAGGAGATGATCACGGGCACCGTGCTGCCCGACCTGCAGCGTCGCGCTGGGATCACCTCGGTCATCGCGAGCCGCACGCTGCGCACATGGGGCGAGTCGGAGTCGGCGCTGTCGGAGCTGCTCTCGCCGCGGATCGATGAGCTGGATCGCGGCGGAGCCGCCACCATCGCCTTCCTGGCCTCGGGGGTGGAGGGCCTCAAGGTGCGCCTCACCGCCAAGGCGGCGACCGACGACGAGGCCCAGCAGATCCTGGCCGCCGAGGAACGGATCGTCCGCGACGTGCTGGGTCCTGTCGTGTTCGGTGTCGACGAGGACACCATGGAGTCCGTGGTGCTGTCCATGCTGGCCGAACGTCGGTGGACACTCGGCGTGGCCGAGTCCCTCACGGGCGGCATGATCGGCTCGCGGCTCTGCGACGTCCCCGGAGCGTCAGCGGTCTTCCGGGGCGCGGTCGTGTCCTATGCGACCGATGTCAAGCATGACCTGTTGGGAGTGCCCGACGGACCGGTGGTGACCGAGTCGGCGGCCATCGCCATGGCGCAGGGCGCACGCCGGGTCCTCGGTGCCGACGTCGGCATCGCTGCCACCGGGGTCGCAGGTCCGGACCCCCAGGAGGACCAGCCGCCGGGCACGGTCTGCATGGCCGTCGCGATCGGCGACCCCGACGACGGCGGGACGACGTCGTCGATGCAGGTGCACCTGCCGGGCCGCCGCCGGCAGGTCAGGGAGTTCAGCGTGATCACCCTGCTGGCCCTGCTGCGCCGCCGGCTGCTCGAGATGGACCCGGAGCGCTGAGGGTGGCATCCGACCTGTTCGGTGCAGCGGCCGAGGAGCGGCTGGCGCGCCGTGGTCCGCTCGCGGACCGGCTGCGTCCGACGACCCTCGACGAGGTGGTCGGACAGGATCACCTGCTCGGACCGGGCAAACCGTTGCGGGCCCTGGTCGATGCCGACCGGCTCAGCTCGGTGATCCTCTGGGGGCCGCCGGGTACCGGGAAGACCACCATCGCCCGCCTCATCGCCCAGGCATCGTCCAAGGTGTTCGTACCGCTGTCCGCAGTCACCGCGACGGTCAAGGACATCAGAGAGGTCGCGGCGCAGGCCCAGCACCGCCTCGGCGCCCAGGGGCAGGGAACCATCCTGTTCCTCGACGAGATCCACCGCTTCACCAAAGCCCAACAGGACGCGCTGCTCCCGTCGGTCGAGACCGGGCTCCTGGTCCTGATCGGTGCCACCACCGAGAACCCCTACTTCGAGGTCAACCCGCCGCTCCTCAGCCGCTCCACGCTGTTCCGCCTCGAGGGGCTCGACCAGGACGGGCTCCGGGCGCTGGCCGAGCGCGGGCTCGTGGCCGAAGCAGCCACTGCGACCGACGGTGCGCTCGACCACCTGATCGACCGCGCCGGCGGCGACGGACGCCACCTGCTGACGAGCCTCGAGGTCGCGCTCACACTGGCAGCGGCCCGATCCGCATCCGAGCCTCGACCGGAGGGGCCGGTCCACCTCGAGCTGGTCGATGCCGAGGGCGCCCTGGGAGCGTCGCCGGTGCGGTACGGCCGCGACGACCACTACGACGTGGTGTCTGCGTTCATCAAGTCCATCCGTGGTTCCGACGTCGACGCTGCGCTGCACTGGCTGGCGCGAATGCTCGAGGCGGGGGAGGACGCCCGCTTCATCGCACGCCGGTTGGTCGTCTCCGCGTCGGAGGACGTCGGCATGGCGGACCCGTTCGCGCTCATGGTCGCCACGGCCGCGGCCAACGCCGTGGAGTTCGTGGGGTTGCCCGAGGCCCGCATCAACCTGGCACAGGCGACGGTGCACCTGGCGCTCGCCCCCAAGTCCGCCACCGCCTACGCAGCGCTGAACGCAGCAACGGCCGAGGTGCGTTCCCGGCCGGTGGGCGAGGTGCCGGCCCACCTGCGTGACGCCAGCTACGGCGCTGCGGGCAAGCTCGGCCACGGCACGGGGTACCGCTATCCGCACGACCACCCCAATGCCTGGGTCGCTCAGCAGTACCTCCCCGACGAGCTGGCCGGCTCGACGTACTACCGGGCCGGCGATCAGGGCGCCGAGGCCCGGCTGGTGGCCCGCTGGCGGGAGCGTCGCGGTGAGATCCGTGCTCCGGGCGCCTCGGTGGAGGAGACTGGCGGCTGATGGATGCAGCCGAGTTGCTGATGGTGTTGTGCGGCGTGGCGGCGCTGGGTGCCGCGGTCGTGCTCTCGCTGGTCAGCTCCCGTCTCCTGCGCGCAGCTCGCTCGCTCGAGCTCGCCGCCGCCGAGTTCGATCGGACCGCTGCGTTCGCCGTCGCCGAGCTGCAGCTCGCCGCGTCCGACGCCGTCGACGAGGTCGCTCGCATCGACGCCCTGGTCGAGGTGGCGGGATCGATCGGTCAGCGCGTCGACTCGGCGACCGACATCACCTACCGGGCGCTGACCTCGCCGGTGATCAAGGGAGTCGCCCTCGCCACTGGGACGCGTCGAACCGCGGAGCGCCTTCGCGGTCGCAGGGCCCCACGAACCTCGAACACCTCTGGGAGACGACGATGAGACGCCTGTTCTGGTTGGGAGTCGGCGCGGTGGCCGGCGCCTCGGGCACGGTGTGGGCCGAGCGCAAGGTCCGGACCCGGGTCGAGCAGCTCGGTCCGGAGCACCTCGCGATCGCAGCAGGGAACCGTGCCCGCGAGGTCGGTCGTTCCGTCGTTGACGCGGTCGTCGAGGGCCGCGACGCGATGCGTGAGCGTGAGGACGAGCTCCGCGGCGACAGGAGCACATGGCCGAGGAGCGGTCCGCCGCCGCACCGCAGCGTCGTCGCAGGCTCCAGCACCCGTCCGTCGACCGGCAGCTGGTCACGGGGAACCACTCGCCACCGTTGAGCTCACCGCGGCAACGGGCGTCGCCACAGATGACCTCCGCTGCTGGCTCACCGGTAGGCTGGTCGCTCCATGCCCTCCGCCATGCGCCCCATGACCGCCGACGAGTTGCGTACGGCGTGGACCGAGTTCTTCGCAGCACGAGGGCACACCGTGGTGCCATCGGGAAGTCTGCTCCCGACGCACCCGTCGGCCCCGATGTTCACCAACTCGGGCATGATGCCGTTCGTGCCGTACTTCCTCGGAGAGGAACCGGTGCCGTATGACCCGCCCCGGGCGGTGTCGGTCCAGAAGTGCGTCCGTGCCGGCGGCAAGCACAACGATCTGGACGCCATCGGTCGTTCCGCCCGACACCTGTCGTTCTTCGAGATGCTCGGCAACTTCAGCTTCGGCGACTACTTCAAGGCCGAGGCGATCCCCTGGGCGTGGGAGTTCGTCACCGGCGTGCTGGGCGTCGACGGCGATCGCCTCTGGGTGACCTGCCACGTCAGCGACGACGAGGCCGAGGACATCTGGGCCGACGTCGTGGGCGTGCCCCGCGAGCGCATCCAGCGGCTCGACAAGGACAACTTCTGGGAGATGGGCGAGACCGGTCCGTGCGGCCCGTCGACCGAGATCTTCTACGACCACGGGCCCGACCACGGTCCCGACGGCGGTCCTGCCAACGAGGCGGCCGACCAGCGCTACGTCGAGATCTGGAACCTGGTCTTCACGCAGTACTTCCGCAACGCGGACGGTTCGCTGTCTGACCTGCCCAGTCGCAACGTCGACACCGGCGCCGGTATGGAGCGGATCCTCGCGGTGCTGGCCGGCAGCGCCTCGCTGTACGCAGCCGACGTGCTGTCGGAGCTGGTGGACCGCGCCGAGCAGGTCACGGGCCATCGCATCGGCCAGGGTGAGCTGTCCGACATCGCCCTCCGGTTGCTCGCGGACCACACGCGTACCGCTGCGTTCCTGGTCGCCGACGGCGTGGTGCCCTCCAACGAGGACCGCGGCTACGTCCTGCGGCGGATCATCCGGCGTGCGGTCCGGTTCGCCTACATGCTCGGTGTCGAGCAGCACGTCATGGTGCCGATGGTCGAACGCTGCATCGAGATCATGGGCGGCGCCTATCCCGAGCTGATCCAGCAGCGCTCCTCGGTGCTGGACATGATCGGTCGGGAGGAAGAACGGTTCCGTCGGACCCTCGCACGGGGCTCTGCGCTGCTCGACACCGAGCTGGCTGCGCTCCCCGAGGGCGGCATGCTGGACGGGCGCGTCGCGTTCGAGCTCCACGACACCTTCGGCTTCCCGCTCGAGGTCACACGAGAGATGGCCGAGCTGCGAGGCGTGAAGGTCGACACCGACGGCTTCGAGGAGGCGATGGCCGAACAGCGCGACCGTTCGCCGCGCTGCTGGCCGGTCCACGGGTGTGGCATCAGGTGACGAGGTCGACCTGTTCCGGGCGTTGCTCGCCGAGCACGGCACCACCGACTTCACCGGACGCGACGAACTGGAATCCACCGCAACGGTGCTCGCGGTGATCGGTGACTCGGTCGTGCTGGATCGCACCCCGTTCTACGCCGAGTCCGGCGGCCAGGTGGGTGACACCGGTGTCATCGCCGGTCCCTCCGGAGCGCTGCGGGTCCTCGACACGACCTACGCCCTACCCGGACTGCACCGCCACACCGTGGAGATCCTCGAGGGTGCCGTCGAGGTGGGCCAGCAGGTGACGGCGTCGGTCGACGCCGAACGCCGGGCGGCGATCAAGCGCAACCACACCGCGACGCACATCTTGCACTGGGCACTGCGGGAGGTGCTCGGGGACCACGTGAAGCAGCAGGGATCCTGGGTCGGTGCTGACCGCCTGCGGTTCGACTTCGCTCACTTCGATGCGATCACCCCGACGGAACTGGTCCGCATCGAGGACCTCGCGAACCACGAGATCCTCTCCAACGCACCGGTTCGGCACTTCGAGACCTCGATGGAGCAGGCCCGTGCGCTCGGCGCCATCGCGTTCTTCGGTGAGAAGTACGGCGACGTCGTGAGGGTGCTCGAGGCCGGGCCGCACAGCACCGAGCTCTGCGGCGGCACCCATGTCAGCGCGCTCGGCGACATCGGCCCGCTCAAGGTGATCTCCGAGGGTTCGATCGGCTCGAACATCCGCCGGATCGAAGCAGTCACCGGTTTCGGCCCGATCGAGCGCCTGCGGGAGCAGGGAGCGCTGGTGCGCACCGCTGCGGACATGGTCGGGGTGGCACCGGACGACCTGGTCGAGGGCATCGACCGTCGACTGGGCGAGCTGAAGGCGATGCGCGACGAGCTCAAGTCGTTGCGCAGGGAGCTCGCCGGGAACCAGGCGGGCGAGCTCGTCGCTGCTGCGGTCGACGGCGTGCTGGTGACACAGGTCGACTGCGATTCGCGCAACGACCTGCGCGACCTCGCGGTTGCGTTGCGCGATCGCCCTGGCATGTCGGTGGTCGTGCTGGGCAGCTCGCCCGGAGGGAAGGGCGCGGCGTTGGTCGCCGCGGTGTCTCCCGACAGCGGCGTGAACGCGGCCCAGCTGATCGCCGAGGCGACCCGTACCATCGGCGGAGGGGGCGGCAAGGGCGACGAGTTGGCGGTCGCCGGTGGTCGCGACCCCGAACGCCTTCCCGATGCACTGGATCAGGTCCGAGCGCTGCTGGGGTCATGAGGGCGCTCGGTGTCGACCTGGGCTCCCGACGCATCGGCGTGGCGTTGTCGGACTCCGCGGGCACGGTGGCCTCGCCGTTCGAGGTGGTGGAGCGGTCAGGTGACCGCCAGCGCGACCACCGCCGACTCGCGGCGCTGGTCGACGAGGCAGAGGCGGAGATCGTCGTCGTCGGTGTCCCGTATTCGATGGACGGCACCGTCGGCCCGTCGGCCCGACGTGCGCTGGCAGAGATCCGTGTGCTCGGACGCGCGCTCCGCGTGCCCGTGGAGACCTACGATGAGCGGCTGAGCACCGTCACGGCGCACCGGTCGCTGCGGGAGATGAACGTGGGAGCGGCGACTCGTCGCCGGGTGGTCGACAAGATCGCCGCTGCGGTCATCCTGCAGTCCTGGCTGGATCATCGTGGCGCCGTGCCGAACGACGATCGCCCCGACTCGGATCCCCCCACCGACCCCCGCCGGACCATCAAGGACGACCCCACGTGACGCCACCGGATGAGTTCGACCACCTCGAGGTGAAGCCCGTCGTGCGGCCCCGTCGGTCGGATCCGCAGGAGTCGCCGCGATCTCCGGCTCGACGGCCCGATGCTCAGCGGCGGCAGGAGCCGAAGGGGTCCGCCCCGCGGCGCCCCGGTGGTCAGCAACCTCAGCAACCTCAGGACCCTCGGGCTCGGCAGCGGGCAGAGGAGCCCCAGCGGCCCCGGTCCGCGCCCGGGAACGCGCAGCGGCCGCGGCCCACCCGGCCCGAGCCGGGGCGACCGGGGCCGGCGGGCGGGCGACCCAGGGCCGCCTCGGGGGACGACTACGTCGTGCTGCCGCCGCCCACCAGCGGGGCCCGACGATTGCTCGCCGTGGGTGGGATCGCCGTGATGGTGCTGGCCATCTTCATCGGTGGGCTGCTGCTGTGGGCCTCGCGTCAGGTGGACCCGTCGGGTGAGCCGGGCGAGCTCGTGGCGTCGGTCGTGGTCCCCAGCGGATCCTCGACCGACTCGATCGCCGAGCTGCTCGCAGACGAAGGGGTGATCTCGAACGCACGGATGTTCCGCTACTACGTCGGATGGAAGGGCGCAGGCCCCTGGGACGCAGGCGAGTACGTCGACTTCCGCACGGGGTCCTCGTTCGATGAGGCGATCGAGGTGCTCGATTCGGGGCCCGTGCCGCCACAGGCGCGGGTCGTGCGCATCATCGAGGGGCGACGCCTCTCGGACGCCCTGGTGCAGATCTCCGAGCAGTTGCCGGCACTGACCGTCGAGGTGCTGCAGGAGACGCTCGATTCCGGCGCGGTGACCTCGGCCTACAAGCCGCCCGAGGTCACCAGCTGGGAGGGGCTGTTGTTCCCCGACACCTACGAGTTCGATGAGGCCGTCACCGCCCAGGAGGTCCTCCAGACCATGGCGACGAAGATGGAGGACGTGCTCGACGGGCTGGGGTACGACAAGGCCGAGACGCTCCAGGGACGCAGCGCGTACGAGTTGATCACGATCGCCTCGCTCATCGAGAAGGAGACCGGCGCTCCGCCGGAGGAGCGGGGCATGATCTCCCGGGTCATCTCGAACCGGCTCGACGATGGCGAGACGCTGGGCATCGACGCCTCGGTGCTCTACGGGCTGGGCCGCGACGCGGGTGAGCTCACCAGGTCCGACCTGGACACCGAGACGCCGTACAACACCCGGATCGTCACCGGGTTGCCGCCCACACCGATCGCGCTGGCCGGCGAGGCGTCCCTCGCTGCGGCGATCGATCCGAGCGACGGCGATTGGCGGTACTACGTGCTGGTGGCCAACGACCCACCACGGCACTTCTTCACCGACGACTACGACGAGTTCCTCGAGGCCAAGTCCGATGCGCAGGCCGAGGGGGTCTTCTGAGCGTGAGGGCGGTCACGGCCCGGACCCAGGTGGTCGCGGTCATCGGCGACCCGATCGACCACTCACTCTCGCCGGTCATCCACAACGCCGGCTTCGCCGAGCTCGGGCTCGATTGGGTCTGCGTCGCGCTGCCCGTGGCAGATGGGGGAGCGGTGGACGCGTCGCTGGCGATGCGCACGCTCGGGCTGCGGGGGATGTCGGTCACCATGCCCCACAAGTCCGCCATCGTCGCCGGAATGGATCGCCTCACAGAGGTCGCATCGACACTGGGGTCGGTGAACTGCGTCACCCTGCGAGATGCAGAGCTGATCGGGGACAGCACCGATGGCGCCGGGTTCCTCGACGGGCTGCAGGCCGATTTCGATTTCCACCCTGCTGGTGCCGACTGCGTGGTGCTGGGGGCGGGCGGTGCGGCGCGCGCGGTGATCCTGGCGCTGATCGGTGCCGGTGCCAGATCGGTCCGCGTGATCAACCGGACGCGTTCGCGAGCAGAACACGCCGCGGCGCTGGGTGGCCCGAGCGCTGCGGTGGGAGCGGCATCCGACGTGGCGCAGGCCGACCTCGTGGTGAACGCCACCCCGGTGGGAATGGGTGCCACACCCGGCGCAGGAGCCGGCCTGGCGTTCGACGCAGCCCTGTTGCGGCCCGGTCAGGTGGTGGCTGAGCTCGTCTATCACCCGGCGGAGACCGAGCTCATGGCAGCAGCACGCGCCGCTGGTGCCCGCACCGCGAACGGCGTGTCGATGCTGGTCCACCAGGCGGCGGTCGCGTTCACGCACTGGACCGGTGAGCCCGCACCGGTCCGGGCGATGACGGCCGCGGCGATCGACGCCATGGAGCGACACCACTGAGGTGGCGGCAGCGCCGCCGCCGTGGCGACGCTCCAGGTGTCGGGACCTCGCGGGGACTCCTGCGGACCGGCGGGCGTCGGCCACTCCGGTCCCGGCCGATGCGAGCGCCGTTCGCTCCTGGGTCGTTCGGCCCAGAGAATTGTTGAACCCCTGTGCCGAGTGTGCCGATGAAGGACACATCTGCCGGACTTCCGGCCACCGAGCACAGCAGGAGGACGACCCGTGGCGCTCCAGGGAACCATCGATGCCTTTCCCTTGACCGATGTGTTGCAGCTGCTCTCGTCGTCGACGCGCAGTGGACGTCTGATGCTGGATGGCGACCGGGGTCATGCGGATCTGTGGTTGGACGAGGGCTCGGTGGTCGGCGGCGACACCGCCACGCCCAGCGACAGCGCTGCTCAGCTGGTGTTCGAGATGCTGCGCTTCACCGACGGCGCGTTCGTCTTCGACGGTCCGATTGCTCCCGATGCGGTGCCATCGCACAGCGTCGTTCCGACGACGCTCGATGACTGCCTCGTCGAAGCGGCCTCCCTGCTCGAGGAGTGGTCGCGCATCGAAGCGGTCCTGCCATCGCGCCGACACGCGATCCGCCTCGCCGCCGAGCTGCCGGAGTCGTCCATCACGGTGAGCGCCGACGAGTGGCGACTGCTGGCGATGCTGGGGGAGGAGTCGACCGCCGCCCGGTTGGCCGAACGGCTGGGAAGTGGGGAGTTCGACACCAGCGCGCTGATCGTCGCGATGGTCGAGCGCTCGATGCTGGTCATCGATGAGCCGACGGTCCAGGACACGGCGCCGACGGCCGAGGGCGCGGCGCGGTCGACCCCGGATCAGGATGGCGGTGGTCATGACGCGAACGGTGCTGCCGACGGTGGGTTCGCCGCGGCCGAGGGCGACCCCGTCGGGCGCGCCACCGGAGGAGCCGGTGTCGGAGGACTCGTCCTTCCCGGAGCGTTTCCCGATCGATGACCTGTTGAACGACGAGGGGGCCGCGCCCGGTGGGAGCTGGTCGGAGGGGTCGGCCGAGGGCTCACGACTCGCTGCGGCCCAGTCCTTCGAGCCGCTCGGGGCCGAGGCGTTCTCGCACGAGACGGTCGCCGGCGCCGACCACGACGTGCAGGGGCGCACCGCAGAGGCCTGGGACGACGTGGTGGCCGGGTTCGATCCAGCAACCCTGCGCCCGACCGGCCAGGACCCGTCGGTGGCGTCGACGGGTGAGCGGCCAGATGCGGTCGACAGCTCTGCCCACGGCGTCGACGACACCGCCGATGAGGTCCTGCGTCAGATGTCGCGGCTGAGCCCGAAAGCCGCCGAGGCGATCGCCGCGGCGCTGGGCACGCCGGCGGCGATCGCGCCCGAGGCGGAGGGTCCGCTCGACCGCACCGACGGCGACGGACCGGTCACCTATCTGGGGTCGTTCTGATGCGCGGCGAGACGCACCCGCTCGGACACGGCCCGATCTGGAGTCTGGGCACGGCGCCCGAGTCGAGCGGCTCCACCGTTGCAGAACCGCCCGTGGTGAACGCGACGCAGGCCCCGTCGTTGCCGGTACGGTGGACGACGAGCGCGGTGGTGGAACCACAACTCGACGTGCGCGGAGGAGTCAGCGACGTGGTCGGAGCCGGTGACGGACGGGGGCAGGAGACGATGTCCGACGTGTCGGAACCGGAGCCCGATGCGGTCGCCAGGGGATGGGTGGTCCCCCCCGGCGGATCACGTGTCGAGGCGCTCTTCGTGCTCGCCGGCACGTCGCTCGGCATCGGTCGGGTCGAGCGCGCCGCGTCACCGGTGTGGCTCAACCTCGACGACCTGGTCAACCTCGATGCCATCGGCGACCCGGTCGACGGGCTGACCGAGGTCGAGATCACGATGGAGGACCGACGGGTGATCGGCGCCGGATGGCCCGCGCAGTTCTGTGATGCCGTCGTCGAGCAGTTGCTCGTCAGCAGCGGAGCGCCCACGGCGACCCCCGGATCGCCGGCGGCCACTCCCCACCCCACGCCACCGGCGGCGCCGGACGTCCACGGTTCCGCCCGTCGTCGGGCCCGACCCCTCGGAGGCCGCGCCGACGGCCGGCGATGACGTGCTGCGGGCCGAAGCGGGCACTGTGCCGGCGAGCGCCGCCGACCCCGTCGCGTCCACAGATGCCGCACCAGCAGGTGTCGCGGACTCCGCTGGCAGAGCTCCGCGCCGCGCGACGCACCCTCCGCTGGCACAGCTCCGCGCCCGCTGCGCAGGTCGCCGCACCCTCCGCCGTGCCCGTTCCCGTTCCCGCTCCGGACGAGGGGTCGCCGGCGCTCGAGCTCGAGGACGTCGTGTATCTCGGCGGCTACCCGGGTCAGAGCAAGCGGCGCAAGAAGTGCACCGTGCGCATGTCGCGCCAGGCGCTCGAGCTGGACGGCCCCGGCGACATGCACTTCCGGGTCGGTTGGGACGTCGTACGCACCATCGAGGTCCAGAACTCCGACGAGGCCCGGTTCCGGATGAACACCAAGATCCACCGCGACGCCTCTGCGCTGGTGATCGAGTGCGATCAGGACGTCTCGATCCTGCTCGAGGCTCGTGACTGTCCCACCATCGCGCTGCGCTCGGCCATGTCACAACTGCTCGCCGGGCTCGCCGTCGTGGTGGTGTGAGGCGGGTCGCCGACCGCCATCTGGCGCTGATCGGTCTGTCGGGGACCGGGAAGTCGACGTTGGCGCCCTTGTTGGCCTCACATGTCGGCGGTCGCACGGTGGTGGATCTGGACCGGGTCGTGGAACGCAGCCTCGGCCGGTCGACCGCGGAGCTGTTCGCCACCGACGGCGAGGGGGCGTTCCGCGCCGCGGAGTCACAGGCCCTGCTGGAGGCGCTGCAGGGGCCGCCAGCGGTGATCGCCACCGGTGGCGGGGTCGTCCTTGCCGCGGACAACCGGGCGGCCCTGCGGGACTCGGCGCTGGTCGTGTGGCTCCGAGCCGATCCCAGCGACCTGCACCGACGTCTCGAGCACACCGACGAGCAGCGCCCGCTGCTGGGCGACGACCCCGCGGGAGCGCTGGCCCGGATGAACGCGGAGCGCACAGCGCTGTATCGCAGCGTGGCGGACCTGGAGGTCGATGTCGGTGGGGCCACCCCTGACGATCTGGCCGACGAGATCGCCCGGCTGCTGAGCTGAGCCGGTCCGACCGGATCGCGCCCGGGCGGCAGTACGCTCGCTGCGTGCAGTGCAGCAGGCGTGACGTTCCGAGGCGACCGTGATCACCGTCGAGGTGCCGCTGTCGGGTGGGCGCGCGTACCCGGTCCTGGTCGGCGAAGGGATCCTCGATGAGCTCGCCGCCGTGCTGCCCGACGGCGCACGTCGCATCGCCGTGGTCACCCAACGCGAGATCCCGGTCCAGGTCGACCCCGGGCGCGACCACCGGGTGTTCCACATCGGGCAGGGCGAGTCGTACAAGTCGTTGTCGACCGTCGAGCGGCTGTGCGAGCAGTTCGCCGAGTGGGGACTCACCCGCAGCGACTGCGTCGTCGGCGTTGGTGGAGGGATGGTCACCGACGTCGCCGGGTTCGCAGCAGCGGTGTTCCACCGGGGACTTCCGGTGGTGCACGTGCCCACCACGCTGCTGGGCCAGATCGACGCCGCCATCGGCGGCAAGACCGGGGTGAACCTCTCGGCCGGAAAGAACCTCGTCGGTTCGTTCTGGCAACCCGACGCCGTGCTGTGCGACACCGCCACGCTCGCCACGCTGCCACCGCGGGAGTGGCGGTGCGGGTTGGGTGAGCTGGCCAAGTACCACTGGCTCGGTGGCGGGCGGCTGGACGAGCTGGATCTGGAGCACCAGGTGGCTGAGTGCGTGCGCATCAAGGCCGATGTGGTGGCCGCCGACGAACGGGAATCCGGCCGCCGGGCGCTGCTGAACTACGGCCACACGCTCGCCCATGCCCTCGAGATCGCCGGCGACCACGACCTGCGCCACGGCGAGGCCGTTGCGATCGGATTGGTCTACGCAGCCGAGCTGGCCAGGGCGCTGGGGCGGATCGACGATGCAGCTGTCGCGGAGCACCGCCGCGTCGTCGGCGCCTACGACCTCCCCGACGACGATCCCGGACGGCATTGATGTCGATGAGTTGGTCGCCCTGATGGGTCGTGACAAGAAGGTGCTCGACACGGGCCTGACCTTCGTCCTGGACGGTCCGCACGGGCTCGAGGTGGTCGCCGGGGTCGAGGCGGACACGGCACGCGACACGATCGGAGCGTTGCGATGAGCCAGCACCCATCCAGCCCTGGTGCCGCCGGCGTCGGCGGGCGGGGCGTCGTGGTGCTGTTGTCGGGTCCCAACCTGAACCTGTTGGGGGACCGTGAACCGGACGTCTACGGCACCGAGACGCTCGAGGACCACGTCTCGACCGCTCGCGCCGCTGCTGAACGTCACGGCTTCGTGCTGGAACACCTGCAGAGCAACCACGAGGGTGCGCTGGTCGACGCGGTCCATGCCGCTCGTGGCCGGGCGATCGCGATCGTCGTCAACGCGGGTGGGCTCACGCACTACTCCTGGTCGCTGCACGACGCGCTGGCGGCGTTCGACGGGCAGGTGGTGGAGCTGCACCTGTCGAATCCCTCGACGCGCGAGCCCTGGCGCCACACATCGGTGGTGACGCCGGTCGCGGACGCGCTGATCTGTGGACTCGGTGGTGCCGGCTACGCACTTGCGGTCGACGCGGTCGACGCCCTGGTGGTGCGGGCCGGCGGCGGTGCCTGAACGCAGCGGAGCCCTGACCACCCGCCGTGTCGCAGATCTGGCGATCGTCGTGGTCCTGGCGGCCCTGGTCGGCCAGGTCGTGGTGCTCGTCACGGTCCACACCTGGCTCCAGGAGGTCAGCTTCCGTTGGATGGGTCTCGCGGGAGTCGGCCTGCCCACCGCGGCTGCACTCGCCGCGGTCGCGACGCTGGCAGCGGTCGTCGCCGCTGTGCTGGGCCCGCGCCGGCGACGCCGCTCCGTCGGTCTGGTGGGTGCGCTGACGGTGACCTGGGGGATGGTGGTGGTCCTCGGCGCACCGACCCTGCAGGGGATCGTGGCGCCGCAACCGGCCGGCGACGGTGCCGAGATGACGCTGTTGACCCAGAACCTCTGGTACCAGAACGACGATCCAGGGCGGACCGCACGAGCGGTGATGGCTCGCGACGCCGACGTGATGGTGCTCGTGGAGTACACCCCGGCCCATGCCGAGGCGTTCCGTGCCGCGGGTGTCCGCGAGGCGTACCCGTACCGCTGGGAGGAGCCCGGCGAGCGCGGTGGGGGGCTCGCGGTCATGTCGCGCTTCTCGTTCGACGACATCGCCCGGCTCAGCACGTGGAGCGGTGCGGTGCGACTGGAGCTCGACGTCGACGGCACAGCGGTGACCCTCTACGGGGTGCACCCCGTTGCACCGAGTGATCGCTACGGATTGCGACGATGGAAGGGTGACTATCGCACGCTCACCAGCGTGCTGCTCGACGCCGGACCTTCGACGGTGGTCGCGGGGGACTTCAACGCCACCGCTGGCCACCGCAGGTTCCGCGAGCTCAAGTCGGTTGCGGGTCTGGCCGACGCGCAGGACGTCTCGGGTGCCGGCTTCGGCGCCACCTGGCCGGCGGCGACGCCGCTGCCGCCGGTCATGCGGCTCGACCACATCCTGGTCGGCGACGACATCGGCGTGGAGCGCACCGAGATCCTCGACGACGTCGGAGCGGATCACCTGGGGGTCGAGGCCCGGCTGCGCGTACCCCGGTCATAGGCTGGCGGACATGGCCGTGACCGAACGACTGACCCCGCAGTACGCCCCGCACGAGCTGCCACCCATGGACATCGCCGGCCGTGTCGAGCGGCTGCGCCCCCTGATCGACGCAGCGGGTTGCGACGCGCTGGTGATCAGCGAGTTGACCAACATCCGCTACCTGACGGGATTCACCGGTTCGGCAGCACTCGTGCTCGTGACCCCCGACGAGGTCGTGTTCGTCTCCGATGGCCGCTACCGCACCCAGAGCGCCGACCAGCTCGAGGCGGCCGGTGTGACCGCCCGCATCGAGATCGTCACCGCGGATCCCGACGCCGTGCTGGGAGATGTCGCCGGCGCTGCCGGGGTGCAGCGGCTCGGTCTGGAGTCGCAGTCGGTCACCTGGGCCCAGCAGCTGCGGTGGTCGCAGGACCTGTTCACGTCGGGTGAGCTGGTCCCGACCCGCGCAGTGGTCGAGGAGTTGCGCCTGGTCAAGGATGCGGGCGAGGCGGCCCGCATCCGCAGCGCGTGCGCGATCGCCGACGCGGCGTTGGCGGAGGTGCGACCCCGGCTGGCCGAGATGCCCACCGAGGTCGAGTTCGGTCTGGAGCTCGATGCCACGATGCGGCGGCTCGGGGCCGAGGACGTCAGCTTCGAGACCATCGTCGCGTCCGGTCCGAACGGTGCGAAGCCCCACCACCACCCGTCCGGTCGGCGCATCGTCGAGGGGGACCTGGTGGTCATCGACTTCGGAGCCCTGCTCGACGGGTACCACTCGGACATGACCCGGACGGTCGCAGTGGGCGACGTCGGCGAGGAACGCCGGCGGATGCTGGGGGTCGTGCTCGAGTCACAGGACGCCGGGGTGCAGGCGGTACGGGCAGGAGCGACCGCCGCCGAGGTGGATGCGGTGTGCCGTTCGGTCATCGACGAGTCCGGCTGGGGAGCGGCCTTCCTGCACTCCACCGGGCACGGCGTGGGACTCGACATCCACGAGGAGCCTCGGGTGTCGGCCCGGTCGACTGCTACCCTCGTCGCCGGCCACGTGGTGACCGTGGAGCCCGGGGTGTACCTCCCGGGCCTCGGCGGGGTCCGCATCGAGGACACCGTGCTGGTCACCGAGGACGGTTGCGACCGTCTCACCCTGGCGCCCAAGGATCCAGCGCTGCGCTAGCGCAGGTGTCGGTCGCCCGGCGCCGCCCACCCACCCCACGACCCCGGATTGACACCATGGCCCAGATCTCCACCGCAGACTTCAAGAACGGCATGACCATCGATCTCGATGACGGGCTGTTCCAGATCAACGAGTTCCAGCACGTGAAGCCCGGCAAGGGAGGGGCGTTCGTGCGCACCACGCTGCGCAACGTGCGCAACGGCGCGGTGATCGAACGGACGTTCCGCGCCGGCGAGAAGATGGAGCGGGCCATCATCGACAAGCGCGAGATGCAGTTGCTGTACCGCGACGGTGAGGACTACGTGTTCATGGACAACAGCACCTACGACCAGCTGAACGTGCCGCCGGCGACCCTCGGCGACGCGACCAACTACATGATCGACTCGTCGACGGCGCAGCTCATGATGTACGGCGACGAGATCATCGGCGTGGAGCTGGCGGCGTCGGTCGAGCTGGACGTCGCCGAGACCGAGCCCGGCGAGAAGGGCGATCGCGTGTCGGGCGCCAAGAAGCCGGCGACGCTCGTCACCGGTCTGGTGGTGCAGGTGCCGCTGTTCATCAATCCTGGCGAGACGATCAAGGTCGACACGCGCACGGGCGACTTCATCTCACGGGCGTGACCGGCGCCGTGCCCGAACCGGGCGCCGTTCCCGGGTCCGACGGACCCCGGCTGCCGGCGGATGCCCCCGTCAGCGAGTCGGTGCTCGACACGGTGCTGGACCGCGACACGGTGGTCGAGCAGATCTCGATCGACGCTCCGCCGGTCCTGCGGCCGGTCGCCGGTGGACGTCACGAGGCTCGTGAGCGAGCGGTGCACCTGCTCTACGAGTCGCGCATCAAGGGTCTCGGCATCGATCAGGTCCTCGCATCGCAGGTGCTCTCGCCGGACAGCTACACGATCGAACTGGTGCGCGGCGTCGATGCCCATGTCGGGCAGCTCGACGAGGTCATCGGGCGACTGGCCCGCGGCTGGTCCCTGGAGCGGATGCCGACACTGGATGTCGTGGTGCTCGAGGTCGCCTGTTTCGAGTTGGCACACTCGCCGGAGGTCCCACGCGGCGTGGTGCTCGCCGAAGCGGTCGACCTGGCGGGTCGCTACGGCACCGACGAGTCGGCCCGGTTCGTCAACGGGCTGCTCGCTGCTGCGGCCGACGAGCTCCGCCCCGCCTGAACCCGGACCGAACCTCGTTCGCGACGCCTTCCAACGGCCCTCTGACCGTGCCACACTTCCCGGTGGCCGAGGTGTGGGGGCCGCGGAGGAGCTGTGGTGACTGATCGGGACCGGACGATGCAGCTGGCCGTCGGTCAGGGGGTGTCGCGGCGCGACCTGCTGCGCGGTCTGGGCTTCGGCGTGGGCGCGACCGTGCTGCTCGGGGCCTGTGCGGTGCCGACACCGCCGGTCGAACCCCGCCTGCCACCGCCAGGTGTGCCCGACCCGCAGCCGTTCCCCGACGGCGTCATGGCGGGCGATCCGGCGCCTGACGGCTCGGTCATCTGGACCAGGGTGATGGAGCCGAGCGACCGCGGCGACGTGCCGGTGCTGTGGACCGTCTCGGAGGACCCGTCCTTCGCCACGCTGGCGGCCGGCGGACTGGTGTTGGCGACCGCTGCGACCGGACACGCCGTGTCGGTGCCCGTGTCGGGACTGGCGCCGGATCGGTGGTACCACTACCGGTTCGAGGCACCCGGCCCCGACGGGGCCCAGGTCGCCGGCCGTGTCGGCCGGCTGCGGACCGCTCCCGCGGCGGGATCCAGCCCCGAGCGGCTGCGCTTCGCGTTCGCGTCCTGCCAGCAGATCAACGACAGCTGGTTCGTGGCACACCGGGCGGCCGCGTCCGAGCCGGACCTGGACTTCTTCATGCACCTGGGCGACTACGTGTACGTGTCCGACGCGGACACGCTCACTGTCGATGACTACCGGGGTGCCTACCGCCGGTGGCGCCAGCAGCCGCTGCTGCGGGACCTGCACGCCGCCCTGCCGACCGTCGCGATGTGGGACGACGGCGAGTTCTACAACGGGGTCGACGCGACGGGACCGGTCGATCGCCTGGCGAACGCCAAGCAGGCCTGGTTCGAGTCCTTCCCGCTCATCGACCCCGGCGACCGGCGCGCCTATCGCCGGTTCTCGTGGGGCGACCTGGCCGATGTGTCGATGATCGACGTGCGGGCCTATCGCGACCCGGCGGTGGAAGGGATCGTCTACGCCGATCCGGGTGGGGCGAACGAACCCGGGCGCACCACGCTGGGCGCCGAGCAGTACGACTGGTTCACCCGGGGGCTGGCGGCGTCGAACGCTGCGTGGCGTGTGGTCGGCAACCCCTACAACATCAATCCGTGGCGGCTGGTGAACCTGGAGTTCCTGCGCGCCTTCCGTCCGGATCTACCACCGAACTCGGGCATCTATGCACCGAACGAGGCCTGGGACGACTACATGGTCGAGCGACGAGACCTGCTGCAGTTCCTCGTCGACGCCGGTGTCAGCGACACGGTCTTCGCGAGCGGGCACACCCACGTCCAGCTCGTGGCCGAGCTGCGGGCCGACTTCGACCGTCCGCGCACTCCGGTCGCAGCGTTCGACGTCTGCACCGGCTCGCTGACCGCAGACCCCGACCCCCGCAGCGCGTTCCTCGGCGACCTGCCGACCGATGTCGCGGAGGAGGTGCTGCGGGCGGCCGAGCGCTTCGTGCTCGGCCAGAACCGTCCCTATCTGCGTCACATGAACCTGATCGACCAGGGCTACACCGTCATCGAGGTCACACCGACCGAGACGCTCGTGACGATCCGCAACATCGACACCTCGGACCCCGATGCCGAGGCGGTCGATGGTGCCAGGTTCCGCATCGCCAAGGGCACCCAGCGCATCGAGATCCTGCCGACACCGCGACGCAGGGGTTCCTTCGCCTGATGGCGGCCCGCGGAGACCCCGCTCGGTGGGACGCCGCGACCTCGGGTGCTATGGTCAGCGTCTGTACGTGAAAGGAGTCCCGAGAGGCTCCTACGGACAGGAAGGCCCCTGCCGATGGCAGAACGCGAACGACGCCTGACGCGCCCCTACGGGGGCGTTTTCGTTGCCCGGTCCCAGGTGATGGACGTCGACGACATCCATCGGGCGTTGCGCCGCATGTCCCATGAGATCCTCGAGCGCAACCACGGACTCGACGACGTGGTGCTGATCGGTCTGCAGACCGGCGGGGTGCAGCTCGCACACGCGCTGGCCTCGACCCTCGAGGAGATCGAGGAGATCGACGACACCGAGGACGGGGTCCCCGTCGGCACCCTCGACGTCGCGTTGTACCGCGACGACATCGGCATCCGCCCGGTGCTTCCCGAGGAGGTCACCGACATCCCCGTCGACCTCGACGGCCGTGTGGTGGTCCTCGTCGACGACGTGCTGTTCACCGGACGCACCATCCGAGCAGCGCTCGATGCGGTGATCGACTTCGGTCGCCCTCGCATCGTGCAGCTGGCGGTGATGGTCGACCGCGGTCATCGGGAGTTGCCGATCCGCCCCGACTTCGTCGGCAAGAACCTTCCGACACGGCGCGACGAGCTGGTCGACGTCACGATGCAGGGTGTCGAGCTCGGCGAACTGCAGAAGTCGTGACCTCACCACTGCGCACTGCAGCAACACCGGTGGACACCTCACGGCACCTGCTGTCGGTGGGCGATCTCGACCGTGACCAGATCCTCGAGTTGCTGGACCTGACCGACACCTTCGTCGAGGTCGGTCGGCGTTCCATCCCCAAGGTGCCCGCACTGCGGGGTCGTACCGTGGTGTCGCTGTTCTTCGAGGACTCGACCCGCACACGACTCAGCTTCGACACCGCGGCCAAGCGTCTGTCGGCCGACACGATGTCGTTCGGGGTGTCGTCCTCGTCGGTGAACAAGGGCGAGTCCGTCCGCGACACGGTCGAGACGATCGAGGCCATGGGCATCGACGCCGTGATCGTCCGTCACAGGTCCTCCGGCGTCCCCGCCCAGATCGCGCGCTGGACCGACGCGGTGGTGGTCAACGCCGGCGACGGCTGGCACCAGCACCCGACCCAGGCGCTGCTGGACGCGTACACCGCCCGGTCGCACCTGGGCGACCTGGAGGGGCGGTCGGTGGCCATCGTCGGCGACGTCAAGCACTCGCGCGTCGCCCGGTCCAACATCGAGATGTTCACCGCGCTCGGGGCGCACGTCACGCTCGTCGCCCCGCCGACGCTGCTCCCGCCCGACACCGCCGCGTGGGACGTCTCGGTCAGCCACGAGCTCGATCCGGTGCTCCCGCAGATCGACATCTGCTATCTGCTGCGGATGCAGTCCGAGCGGATGACCGAGGCGTTGATCCCGACCGTCCGTGAGTACACCACCAGGTTCGGGCTCAGCTCCGAGCGCGCCGACCGACTGGGCGCCGACGCGCTGATCATGCATCCCGGCCCGATGAACCGTGGGGTCGAGATCGCGAGCGAGGTGGTCGAGCGGCCCAACGCCGTCATCACCGAACAGGTCGCCAACGGCGTCGCGGTGCGCATGGCGGTGCTGTTCCTGCTGCTGGGGTCCGGCCGACATCTGACACAGGTCCACGAGGAGGCCTCATGAGCAGCGCTGCCGACGTCGTCATCCGTGGCGGCCGCATCGTCGACGAGTCCGGGCAACGCTCTGCGGACCTGGCCATCTCCGGTGACCGCATCGTCGCGGTGGGCGAGGGACTGGACGGGGACCGCATCATCGACGCGGGGGGCTGTCTGGTGACCCCGGGTCTGGTCGACCTGCACACGCACCTGCGACAGCCCGGCCGTGAGGAGGCCGAGACCATCGAGTCCGGCGCTCGCGCCGCTGCGCTCGGGGGCTACACCGCGGTCCTGGCCATGCCCAACACGACGCCCCCGATCGACTCCGCATCGGTGGTGCGAGAGGTGCTGGAGCTGGGACGCGCAGCGCCGTGCGATGTCCACACCACTGCGGCCATCACCGTGGGGCGTGCGGGAGAGCAGCTCGCGCCGATGGGCGAGCTGGCGGCGCTCGGAGTTCGGATCTTCACCGACGACGGGACCGGGGTGCAGGACGACCGGCTCATGCGTCGTGCCATGGAATACGCCTCGGGGCTCGATGTCACGCTGGCCCAGCACTGCGAGGTCACCTCGTTGTCCGAGGGCACCTGCATGCACGAGGGGGAGTGGTCGAGCCGCCTCGGCCTGCCCGGCCAACCGAGCGAGGCCGAGGAGCTGATGGTCATGCGTGACATCGCGCTCGCCCGCCTCACCGGTGCTCGTGTGCATTTCCAGCACATGTCCACCGCCGGGTCCGTCGCGATGATCGCTGCGGCGAAGGGCGGGGGTCTGCCGGTGACCGCCGAGGCAGCACCGCATCACTTCACGCTCACCGACGCGTGCTGCGCCGGCTACGACGCCACGTTCAAGGTGCACCCCCCGCTGCGTGCCGACAGCGATGTCGCGGCGATCGCCGCCGGACTGGCATCAGGTGTCCTCGACGCGATCGCCACCGACCACGCCCCGCACACACCCGAGGACAAGGAGCGTCCGTTCGACCACGCACCGCCAGGGATGCTGGGACTGGAGTACGCACTGGCACTGGCCTTCACCCAGTTGGTCGATGGCGAGGCAGCCATGTCCGAGTCCGACGTCATCGCCGCGATGTCGTGGCGCCCCGCCCGTATCGCCGGTCTGGAGCACCACGGCGGGCCGCTCGTGGCCGGTGCCGCGGCCAACGTCTGTGTCATCGATCCCGGCGCTCGCTGGACGATCGACGACTCCGGCGGGGCCTCGCGCAGCCGCAACGTCCCCTACGTGGGTCGAGAGGTGCGGGGACGGGTACGACACACCTTCCTGTTCGGTGAGCAGGTCGTGAGCGATGGAGAAGCGCAGCGATGACCATCCGTGCAGCCGCAATCGTGCTGAGCGACGGCACCGTGTTCGAGGGCGAAGCCATCGGAGCGGAGGCCCCCGAGGGGGTGACCACCGGTGAGTTCGTGTTCAACACGGTCCTCAGCGGCTACCAGGAGGTGATCTCGGACCCGTCCTACGCGGGGCAGATCATCACGTTCACCTCTCCTCACATCGGCAACTACGGCGTCAACGACCACGACGACGAGTCGCCACGGCCACGGTGCGCGGGTGTGGTCATCCGTGACCTGGCCCGCCGCCACAGCAGTTGGCGTGCCGAGTCCGACCTGAACTCGTACCTGGTGCGCCACGGCATCGCCGGCATCGCCGGCATCGACACACGGCGCCTCACCCGCCATCTGCGCGATCGTGGCGCGCTCCCCGGCGCGTTCGGGACCGCAGAGCTGAGCGTCCTGACCGAGACCGCCCGGACCGCCGTGGGAACCGAAGGGCGTGACCTCGTCGCCGGGGTCAGTGCAGGTTCGGCGTACTCGACACCGTCGAGCACCGGTGCCGACAGGCGGATCGTCGCGATCGACCTGGGCATCAAGACCACGATCGTGCGCAACCTCGCCACGATCGGTTCGGTCGAGGTCGTCCCGGCCTCGACCAGCGCCGAGGAGATCCTGGCGATGGAGCCCGACGGCGTGTTCCTCTCCAACGGCCCGGGTGACCCCTCGGCGGTGGCCCGGGTGCCGGCGACCATCCGCGACCTGCTGGGAGAGGTGCCGGTGTTCGGCATCTGCATGGGGCACCAGATGCTGGCGACCGCACTGGGTGCCAGCACCTACAAGCTGCCCTTCGGTCACCACGGCGGCAACCACCCCGTGCGGGACCTGACCACCGGAAAGGTCGAGATCACCTCCCAGAACCACAACTACTGCGTGGATCTGGACGGCGTCGCCGGGGTCGAGGTGACCCACCGCAACCTCAACGACGGCACCATCGAGGGGTTCGAGTGCACCGACGTCCCCGCGTTCGCCGTGCAGCACCATCCCGAGGCCGGGCCGGGCCCCCACGACAGCCGCTACCTGTTCGAGCGGTTCGCCGACCTGATGGACCAGCACTCGACATGAGCCGGTCCCGTTCCGCCGCCCCTCCGAGGAGCTCAGCCGCCGAGTCGGGCGGCCACCGCGGCGGCTTCTTCCTCCAGGTGCTCGCCGACGCCGTCGACGATCGCAGGCTCCACCTTGTGACCCAACAGCGGGATGCGAACCTTCAGCTCGCCCGAGATGGATCGCACCGCGTCGGCTCCGTCGGGGCGCAGGGCAGCAGTCGCGGAGGCCCGCAACAACCCGGCCGCCTGGTCCGGCACGAAGCTCACCTCGGCACTGCGGTCCGACAGGTTCCAGCGGGTCTGCTCGACCCAGGCGACGTCGTCGGGGTCGATGAACCTGGCGGCCTCCCTGGGCAGGTCGACCGACAGCACCCAGTGCAGTCGCACGACCGCCCGGTCCCCGCTCCGCTCGATGTCCAGCACGGTCGGCGGCGTCGTGGTCGTGAGATCCGCCAGCCCGGTCCAGAACGACTCGTCCAGGTAGACCTCGACGATGTCGTCCACCGTGGCGGTCCATCGTTGTTCGAATCCGAAGTTCACGTGTCCAGCGTCGCACACGACGTGCGCCGCTGCGATCATCCCCAGAGGAGCCACTGATGCCCCGTCGCGACGACCTCGAGTCGATCCTGCTGATCGGTTCCGGACCGATCGTGATCGGTCAGGCCTGCGAGTTCGACTACTCGGGGACCCAGGCGTGTCGTGTGCTGCGCGAAGAGGGCTACCGGGTGATCCTGGCGAACTCCAATCCGGCGACGATCATGACCGATCCGGACTTCGCCGATGCCACCTACATCGAGCCCCTGACCGCCGACGTGCTCGAACGCATCATCGCGAAGGAGCGTCCCGACGCAGTGCTGCCGACGCTGGGCGGCCAGACGGCGCTCAACCTCGCGATGGAGCTGGATGCCAACGGCGTGCTCGAGGCCTACGGCGCAGAGCTCATCGGCGCCGATGCCGAGGCGATCAGCACCGCGGAGGACCGCGAGAAGTTCAAGCAGGCCATGATCGAGATCGGCCTGGGCGTGCCGGCGTCGCGCACGGCGCACACGATCGAGGAGTCACTCGCGTGCATCGAGGAGCTCGGGCTGCCCGTGGTGATCCGCCCTGCCTACATCCTGGGCGGCAAGGGCACCGGCATCGCCGCCACGCCCGAGGAGTTCGAGATGATGGCCACACGTGGCCTCGAGGCCAGCCCGATCTCGGAGATCCTGATCGAGAAGTCGATCGCCGGATGGAAGGAGTTCGAGCTCGAGGTCATGCGCGACGTGGCGGACAACTGCGTGATCATCTGTTCGATCGAGAACCTGGACCCGATGGGCGTCCACACCGGTGATTCGATCACCGTCGCACCCGCGCAGACGCTGACCGATGTCGAGTACCAGCAGATGCGCGACGCCGCGTTCGCCTGCATCCGGCGTGTCGGGGTCGAGACCGGCGGATCGAACGTGCAGTTCGCGGTGCACCCCGAGACCGGCGAGTTGGTCGTCATCGAGATGAACCCACGCGTCAGCCGCTCCTCGGCGCTGGCGTCCAAGGCCACGGGCTTCCCGATCGCCAAGATCGCAGCGAAGCTCGCCGTGGGCTACACGTTGGACGAGATCCCCAACGACATCACCAAGAAGACCCCGGCCAGCTTCGAACCGACGATCGACTACGTCGTGACGAAGGTGCCCCGGTGGGCCTTCGAGAAGTTCCCCGGGGTCGAGCCCCGCCTCGGCACCCAGATGCAGTCCGTGGGGGAGGTCATGGCGATCGGCCGCACCTTCCCCGAGTCCTTGCAGAAGGCGCTCAGGTCCCTGGAACAGGGGCGCGGCGGCCTCAACGGCGACGCTGCGGAGATCCAGTTCGACGACGTCCCCACCGCCGAACTGCTCAGCCGGGCAGCGATCGGCACACCGGAGCGGATCTTCGAGGTCGAGTCGCTGCTGCGGCGCGGCGTTCCCCTGGAGGAGGTCTACGAGGTCTCGCGGATCGACCGATGGTTCCTGGACCAGATGCTCCTGATCGTCGAGGAGCGGGCGCACCTCGAGTCGCTCGGCGGCGGCGCGCCGGCGATCGGTGCGATGGATCGTCGTGCTTGGCGCCGTGCCAAGCGCGTGGGCTTCGGCGACGCCCAGCTCGCCCACTTCTGGGACCTCGACGAGTCGACGGTCCGAGCGGCTCGCCTGGACGCCGGGGTCGAGGTGACCTACAAGACCGTCGACACCTGCGCTGCCGAGTTCGAAGCCGAGACGCCGTACCACTACGGCACCTACGAGGACGACACCGAGGTGGCCGCGTCCGCCCGCGAGAAGGTCATCATCCTGGGGTCCGGCCCCAACCGGATCGGCCAGGGGATCGAGTTCGACTACTGCTGTGTGCACGCGTGCTTCGCGCTCGCAGACGCCGGCTACGAGACGATCATGGTCAACTGCAATCCCGAGACCGTCTCGACCGACTACGACACGTCGGACCGGCTGTACTTCGAGCCGCTGTCGACCGAGGGTGTGCTCAACGTCATCGACGCGGAGCGCCGCTCTGCCCGACAGGGCGGCGGAAGCCTCGCCGGGGTGATCGTCTCGCTCGGCGGCCAGACCCCGTTGAAGCTCGCCGGGGTGCTCGACCCCGACCTGGTGCTGGGCACGTCGCCCGACAGCATCGACGCAGCAGAGGACCGCGACCGCTGGGGCGCGCTCTGTGCCCGCCTCGAGATCCCCCAACCGGCCGGGGCCACCGCGACGACCCTCGACGAGGCGATCGCGACGACCGAGCGGATCGGCTTCCCCGCACTGGTCCGGCCGAGCTACGTCCTCGGTGGACGTGCGATGGAGATCGTCTACGACGCCGAGGACCTCACCCGGGCATGGGAGGCGATCGCGCTGAGCGGCTCGCTCGGTCGCGAAGGTGGCCTCTCCGCAGAACGCCCCGTCCTGATCGACCGCTTCCTCGAGGACGCCACCGAGGTCGACGTCGACGCGATCCGTGACCACACCGGCCGGGTCATCATCGGCGGCATCATGGAGCACGTCGAAGAAGCGGGGGTGCACTCCGGCGACTCGGCGTGTGTGATCCCTCCGGTCGGCCTGTCCGATGCGACGATCGCGGTCATCGAGGACTACACCCGACGCATCGCCTCGGCGCTCGAGGTCCGGGGACTCATCAACGTGCAGTTCGCGGTGAAGCGATCGGGCGGTGACCCGGGTACGGGCCAGGTGTTCGTCATCGAGGCCAACCCGAGGGCATCGCGCACCGTGCCGTTCGTCGCGAAGGCGACCGGGGTCCCGCTCGTCAAGGTCGCGGCACGGGTGATGTGCGGTGCGACGCTCACCGAGCTCGAGGACGAGGGTCTGCTGTGCCCCGCTGTCGACGGCGACCACATCGCGGTGAAGGAGGCGGTCCTGCCCTGGAGTCGGTTCCCCGACGTCGACGCGGTCCTCGGCCCGGAGATGCGCTCGACCGGTGAGGTGATGGGGATCGACACGTCGGTGGGCATGGCCTTCGCCAAGTCCCAGCTGGCCGCGGGCGACCGTCTGCCGACGTCGGGGACGGTGTTCTTCTCACTCGCCGACCGGGACAAGGAGGTCGGCGCCCGCGCCGCGCAACGGTTCGCCGAACTCGGCTTCACGATCGTGGCGACCTCGGGCACCGCCGCCCGGCTGAGCGCCGCAGGTGTTCCCGTGTCGCAGGTCGTGTCGAAGCTCACCACCGCCGGCTCCGCTTCGCAGGTACCGGCGGAGCCCGACGGCGAGGATGCCGTGGCGCTCATCTCCGCCGGCCGGGTCGATCTGGTGGTCAACAGCCCCAGGGGCCGTGGACCGCGGGCCGATGGCGCCTACATCCGCTCCACCGCCGCCACCCACCACGTGCCGCTGCTCACGACCGCCGCCGCCGCGCTGGCTGCGGCGAACGGCATCGCCGAGCTGCTCCGGGAGGACATGTCGGTGCGCAGCCTGCAGGACTACCACCAGGGAATCCGCGCATGATCGGTGACCGGTGACCTCGCTGTCGCACCGTCGAGCGGAGTGGAGTGCACGTCGATCGGCGCGGCGCTCCAGGGTGGTCCGGTCGACATGTCGGTCCGCGTCGGTTCGCTGACGTTGTCCTCTCCGGTCATGACGGCATCGGGCACCGCGGGCCACGGCGACGAGCTCGCGGCGTACGTCGACCTGTCCCGGTTGGGCGCCGTCGTGGTCAAGTCCCTCGGTGCCGAGCCGTGGGACGGCAACCCTGCCCCGCGGATCCATCAGAGCGCGGCGGGGATGCTCAACAGCGTGGGCCTGCAGGGGCCGGGCATCGAGGCCTGGCGGACCACCGAGCTGCCGGCGCTGCTCGACAGGGGAGCAACGGTGGTGGCCAGCATCTGGGGGCGTTCGGTCGAGGACTACGCCCGTGCCGCCGAGGCGATCGGCGGGTGTCCCGACGGCGTGGTCGCGGTCGAGATCAACCTGTCGTGTCCGAACCTGGACGGCGGCGCACATCTCTTCGCGCACGATCCAGCGGTCACCGCCGCAGGTGCTGGCGGTCACCGAGTCGGTCGGTCGACCCAGGTGGGCCAAGCTCAGCCCCAACACCGACCGCCTCGTCGACGTTGCGGAGGCCGCGGCCGCAGCGGGCGCAGAAGCGGTCACCCTGGTGAACACGGTCATGGGCATGGTGATCGACACCGAGACACGGCGGCCGGTGCTCGGGGGTCGCAGCGGCGGGCTGTCGGGCCCTGCCATCCACCCGGTCGCGGTGCGGGCCGTGCACGATGTGCATGCCGCGCTCCCGGAGCTCCCGATCGTGGGTGTGGGTGGCGTGGCCACGGCGGTGGACGCCGTGGAGCTGATGCTCGCCGGCGCCAGCGCGGTGCAGGTGGGCACGGCGAGCTTCGCGGACCCCAGGTCGGTCATCACGGTGCTCGACGGGATGGAAACATGGTGTGCGCGGCACTCGGTGGACCGGCTCGCCTCGCTCACCGGAGCGGTCCGGGGCTGACCAGGTGATCGACCAGATGGAGACGACCATGAAGTACAGCGCGAACGGAGCGGCCGATGTCTGAGGTGCCGGGTGGAGACACGACGCTCGACGGAGCTCCCGACGAGGTGCGCCGCAGGCTGGCACTGGCGCTCGACGTCGACGACCTGGTCGAGGCGCATCGGCTCGCGGCGGCACTGCGACCGTGGTTCGGGGTGGCCAAGATCGGCCTCGAGCTGTTCAGCTCCGACGGTCCCGAGGCCATCGGCGCGCTCCGTGACCTGGGCTACCAGGTGTTCCTCGACCTGAAGCTGTTCGACATCCCCACGACGGTCAACCGCTCGACGATGGTGCTCGGTTCACTCGGCGTCGAGTACCTGACGCTGCATGCGCTGGGCGGCGTCGACATGCTGCGCGCAGGGGTGGAGGGCCTCCACGAGGGCGCAGCCCGCGCCGGCCTCCCCGCGCCGACCGCCCTGGCGGTGACCGTGCTGACCAGCGACGACACCGCACCGCCGCACATCGTGCCGAACCGGGTCCGTCTGGCGCTCGAGGGCGGGTGCGGCGGACTCATCCTCGCGGCGGAGGACCTGCAGACCGCCCGGGAGCTCGCACCCCGGCTGAAGCGAGTCGTACCCGGGATCCGCCTCAGCGGCGGGGCACGACACGACCAGGCCCGGGCCGCCACTCCGCAGGAGGCCGTTGCGAACGGCGCCGATCTGCTGGTCATCGGACGAGCGGTCACCGGTGCCGAGGACCCGGTCGCCGCAGCTGCTGCGGTGGCGGCGGCGGTGTAGGTGGGATCCTCGACCGCCCACGGTTCCGGCAACGGCAGCGGCAGTGTTGCGAGTGCAGGCGATGCGCGCGCCGAGGCACTCCGTTGGGCGGCAGCAGCGCGCGAGGTGCGCCACGGCGTTCGCGCCGCCATGAGCTCCGGAACGACCACGTTGTCGGACGTGCTGGCGGAGGCGAGCACGAACGACCTGCTGGGGCGGCTCCGGCTGCTGTGGGTGCTGGAGTCGCTGCCAGGTGCGCGGAAGATCGACACGCGGCGCACTCTCGGGCGACTCGGCATCGACGGGGATCGACCCATCGCAACGCTCGACGAGGCGACGCTGCGCACGGTGCGTGCGACCTTCGCCCCGGACGAGGTTGCGTCGTGAACACCCCATCGGGAGCACGACCGGTGCCGCTGCCCGACGACGCGCACGTCATCGTGGTGTCCGGCCCCGGCGGGGTCGGCAAGGGCACGCTGGTCGGCGAGCTGCTCGACCGGGACTGCCCGGCTGTGGCTGAGTCGCTCCTGGACCACGAGGAGCCCGCGGCCGGGCGAGTCGCCCGACGCCTACCACTTCGTGACCCGCGAGCAGTTCCAGGACCGTGTCCGACAGGGTGGGTTCCTGGAGTGGACGGAGTTCCTCGACTATCTGCAGGGCAGCCCGCTGCCCGAACCCCCGGCGGGACGTGACGTGCTGTTCGAGATCGACGTCCGGGGCGCAGCGAACATCAAGGAGCTGTACCCCGACGCGCTCCTGGTGTTCGTCGACGCACCGGATCGTTCGGTGCAGGAGGCAGCGCCTGCGCGGCCGGGGTGACAGCGAGGAGCGGATCGCCCAGCGCCTGGCCAAGGCCGCGGAGGAGGTCGAGCTCGCCCGCGAGCTCGACGTGGTGCACGTGGTCAACGACGATCTGACGCGTGCCCTCGACGAGCTGGAGCAGCTGATCGCCGCGGCACCGTTCGCGGTGATCCGGCCGCCGCTGCTAGAGTGGACAGCTGCCCACGCTCGGGCGGCGAAGCCCCGATGACCTTGGAGAACCCCCACCGATGGCAGAGCTCGACACGATGATGGATCCGCCGGTCGAGGAGCTGCTGGAGCGGTGCCACTCCAAGTTCTCGCTCGTGACGCTGGCGTCCAAGCGGGCCCGTCAGATCAACAGCTACTACGGCCACCTCGGCGACGGCACCGGTCAGGTCGTGCCGCCGCAGGTCACCTCGACCGCTCGCAAGCCGCTCTCGATCGCATTCGAGGAGATCGCCGCGGACAAGATCGAGGGCATCGCCGTCGATCTGGATGCCGACGCCTCGCTCCTCGGCGAGGTCGTCGAGGGTGACGCCGACGGCGACACCGGCGACGGCGACGACTGATCTCCGTCATCAGATGAACGCGCTCGCGGGGCGCCGTGTCGTGCTCGGTGTGTGCGGTGGCATCGCTGCCTACAAGGCGGTGGACGTGTGTCGTCGACTCGTCGACGCCGGCGCGCACGTCGTGCCGGTGATGACCGAGGGAGCGACCCGCTTCGTCGGAGAGGTCACGCTGAGCGCGCTGGCCTCCGAACCCGTGCGCCGCATCCCTGTGGGACGATGACGACCCCATCCCGCACACGACCCTGGGCCAGCAGGCCGACCTGATCCTGGTGGCGCCGGCCACCGCGAAGCTGCTGTCGGCCTACGCGGCGGGGTACTCCCACGATCTGCTGACCAACGTGCTGCTGGCCACCAGGGCGCCGGTGATGGTCTGCCCCGCCATGCACACCGAGATGTGGGAGCACCCGTCGGTGCAGGACAACCTCGTCGCTCCTGCGGTCGCGGGGTGTCCACGTCGTGGAGCCGACCGAGGGTCGCCTCGCCGGCGGGGACGTGGGCGCCGGCCGGCTGGCCGAACCTGTCGACATCGTCGCGGCGGCGACGGAGCTGCTCACGACGTCGGGCACGCCCCGGTCGATGCAGGGTCTGCACGTGCTGGTCACTGCCGGGGGGACCCGTGAGCCGATCGATCCGGTTCGCTTCATCGGCAACCGCTCGTCGGGCAAGCAGGGCCACGCCATCGCCGAGGCGGCGGTCGAGCGCGGAGCGTCGGTCACGCTGGTGACCACCACGACGCTCACCTCGTCGCCGCAGCGATCGAGCGGGTCCAGGTCGCCACCGCTGCAGAGATGCACGAGGCGGTGGCTCGTCTGGCGCCGAACGCCCAGGTCGTGGTCATGGCTGCGGCGGTGGCCGACTTCGCTCCGGTGCAGGCCGCCGGCCACAAGCTCAAGAAGAGCGACGGAGTGCCGGTGGTCGAGCTCCGCCCGACGGTCGACATCCTCGCCGAGCTGGGACGTCGCAGGAGCCCGGACCAGACGCTGGTGGGGTTCGCGGCAGAGACCGACGACCTCGTGAGCGCACGCGACGACGAAGCTCGTCTCGAAGGGACTCGACCTGCTCGTCGCCAACGACGTGTCGGCTCCCGGCGTGGGTTTCGAACACGACACCAACGAAGTCTTGATCCTGTTCCCCGATGGCCACCAACATCATGTGCCGCTGAGCGACAAGCGCTCGGTCGCCCACGCGGTGCTCGATGCCGTCACCGGGATCAGGTCGAACGACAGCACCCAGACAGGGAGATGACATGAGCAAGTGGACGTTCACCTCGGAATCGGTGACCGAGGGGCATCCCGACAAGATGGCCGACCAGATCTCGGACTCCATCCTGGACGCGATCCTCGAGCAGGATCCGGAAGCCCGGGTCGCCTGCGAGACGATGGTGACCACGGGCCTGTGCATCGTCGCGGGCGAGATCACCACGTCCGCGTACGTCGACATCCCCTCGATCGCACGCGGCACCATCTGCGACATCGGCTACGACCGTGAGAGCTTCGGCTACGACGGTCACACCTGTGGCGTGATGGTCGCGATCGATGAGCAGTCGCCCGACATCGCTCAGGGTGTCGACGACTCCGAGGAGGTCCGTTCCGGACAGGTCGGCGAGGACGACGCTCTGGACAAGCAGGGCGCCGGCGACCAGGGAATGATGTTCGGCTACGCGTGCGACGAGACCGACGTGCTGATGCCGCTGCCGATCCACCTGGCGCACCGCATGGCCGAGCGCCTGGCCGAGGTCCGCAAGGCCGGCACGGTGCCCTACCTGCGTCCCGACGCGAAGACCCAGGTCACCTTCGAGTACGAGGACGGCCGTCCGGTCGCGTTGAAGACGGTGCTCATCTCGACCCAGCACAACGACGGCGTCGATCGCGACACCGAGATCCGTCCCGACCTCATCGAGCAGGTGATCCGTCCGACCATCCCCGAGCAGTTCGCGGACGACGACTTCGAGGTCTTCGTCAATCCGACGGGCCGGTTCGTCATCGGCGGACCTGTCGGCGATGCGGGACTCACCGGCCGCAAGATCATCGTCGACACCTACGGCGGCGCCGCTCGCCACGGTGGCGGTGCGTTCTCGGGCAAGGACCCCTCCAAGGTGGACCGGTCCGCCGCGTACGCCGCCCGTTGGGTGGCCAAGAACGTCGTTGCCGCCGGCGCAGCCTCGCGGTGCGAGGTCCAGGTCGCCTACGCGATCGGCGTGGCGCACCCCGTGTCGGTGCTGGTCGAGACCTTCGGCACCAACACCGTCGACCCGGGCCAGCTCGACGCGGCGGTCCGCGAGATCTTCGACCTCCGTCCGGGGGCCATCGTCCGCGACCTCGAACTGCGCCGTCCGGTGTTCCGCGAGACCGCCGCCTACGGCCACTTCGGACGCACCGGCGACGGATTCACCTGGGAGCGGACCGACCGGGTCGACGCGCTCCGTTCCTCGCTGGGCCTCTGACGGCCAGCTCCACCGGAGCCACCGTGGACGACCCGGTCATCGTCAGGGTCCTGCCCGACGTGCCGGCGATCGACCGGGAGTTCGACTACCTGCTGCCTGCCGACCTGGTGCGACTCGTGCGCATCGGGACGGTGGTGCGCGTGCCGCTGTCAGGTCGTCGCGTCGCCGGCTGGGTTGTCGACGTCGATGTCCGGACCGAGTCGGGCCGACAGCTGGCGCAGGTGTCCAAGGTGGTCGGCGAAGGGCCGGACGAACAGGTGGTGGACCTGTGCCGCTGGACGGCATGGCGGTGGGCCGCTCGGCTGGCCACCGTGCTGCGCCTGGCGTCGCCCGAGCGGGCGGTGCGGGCGATTCCCCCGGTGCGGGTGCGAGTGCCGTCGGCGGTGTCCGCGCAGCCGGTCGGCACCGCATCGCTCGACGCCGGTGGCGGCGTGCACGTCGTCGAGGTCGCCCCGACCACCGACCCGACTCGATCTGGTGCTCGCAGCCGCCGGACGCGGGCAGGTGATCGTGGTGGTCCCGCAGCGCGACGCTGCCGACCGCCTCGCTCGGGGAGTGCGTCGCTCGGGCGCAGCAGTCGCCCGCTGGCCCCGCGACTTCGCTGCGGCAGCCGGCGGGGCGACGGTGGTGGGTGGACGCGCTGCGGTGTTCGCCCCAGCCCCGGCGCTGGCCTCGATCGTGGTGATCGACGAGCACGACGAGATGCTCCAGAGCGAAGCCTCACCGACCTGGCACGCACGGGAGGTGGCGATCGAACGCGCCCGGAGGGCCGGGGTGCCGTGCCTGCTGGTCTCGCCGTGTCCGTCGCTCGAGGCACTCGCTGCACAGCGCAGCGATGGCGGCGCGGGTCTGTGGGCGCCGGCCGGCCCCGGCGTCGCCGGCGGCACCGACGTTGGAGCTTCCCGAACCTGCTGAGCGGGTGGCGGCAGCGGTCCGGCGCAGCGGCTGGGCGCCGTTGACGGTGATCGACCGCAGGGGAGAGGACAGCGGCCGCAGCGGGTTGTACTCGAGTCGGTTCGTCACCGCAGCACGAGACGTGGCGCGCGACGGGGGCCGAGTGGTGTGTGTGCTGAACCGCACCGGCCGCGCCAGGCTCCTTGCGTGTCGGTCCTGCGGCACGATCGCGGAGTGCGAGGTCTGTGGCGTGGCGGTCCACCAGGACGACAGCGGCCGCCTGGTCTGCAGCAGTTGCGCGACTGGTGCGCCCTGCGGTGTGTGCCGAGTGCGGGTCCACGGCGCTCGCAGGGTTGCAGCTGGGTGTGACCCGCGCCCGTGAGGAGCTGGAGTCGCTGGTGCGTGAACCGGTCGTCGCCGTGACCGGGTCAGGGACCGTCGACGGTGGCTCGACCGGCGGCGCAGCGGAGCTCGTCGGGACGGCCCGGATCCTGATCGGCACCGAGGCGGTGTTGCACCGCGCCGGGCACGCCGACCTGGTGGTGTTCCTGGACTTCGACCAGGAACTGCTGGCCCCCAGATATCGCTCCGCCGAGGAGGCGCTGGCGCTGTTGGTGCTCGCGAGCAGACTCGTCGGGGGGCGATCCCGCGGCGGTCGGGTGATCGTGCAGACACGTTCACCCGAGCACGAGGTCGTCCAAGCGGCGCTCCGGGCCGACCCTCGCGGTGTGAGCGTCGTGGAGGCTGCCCGACGGCGGATGCTGCGGTTCCCGCCCGCCGGCGCGGTCGTCGTGGTGGGGCGCAGTGCCGCGGCGGAGTACGTGGAACGTCTGGGCTCACTGCCCGGCGTGAGCGTGCAGGGTCCCGATGGCGGTCGGTGGGTGCTGCGCAGCGACGATCGCCAGGTGCTGCTGGACCACCTTGCGAACGTCGAGCGCCCTCCCGGTCAGCTGCGGTTGCAGGTGGACCCGGCGCGGATCCGCTGATCGGCGCCCGGCGCTGGCTCAGCGGTCGGTGGGGTCTGCAGGGTCGGAACGGTCGCTCTGTCCGCTGCGCTCCACCCGGACCGCGGGAGCGGCTGCGGCGACCGAGAGGACGCGGTAGCCCTGCCGAGAGGCCAGTCGTCGGACGTGGTGTCCCCGCTCGGTGAGCCAGCGCGCCAACGAGTCGGCACCCAGGTTCTTGTTCACGACCAGGTACGCGGTGCCCGAGGGGCGGAGACGGCCCAGCCAGTCGACGAGCAGAGCGTGCAGGGCGGACTTGCCGATGCGGATCGGCGGGTTCGACACGATGGTCCCGATGCCGCGCAGCCCGTCCGCACGGTCGGGGTCGAGGACCGTGACGTCGACCCCGAGCGCTGCTGCATTGCGCTCACACAGCTGGCGCGCTCGTGGGTTCACATCCACAGCGACGACCGCCAGATCCGGGTGACGCAGCGCAACGGTGCAGGCGACAGCGCCGTAGCCGCACCCCAGATCGACGACCGGCCCGTCGGCGAGCTCGGGCAGCTCCATCAACAACAGCTTCGTGCCCGGATCGACGCGGTCCGGTGAGAACACACCCGCGTCGGTGTGGAGGTGGATCGTCCGGTCCGGAAGGTCCAGGCGCACACGGCGCGGTCGTGCGGCACTCGCCGGGTCCCCGGAGAAGTAGTGGTCGGTCGAGCCGGCGGCCTGGTTCGTGCCCCCGACGGCCTGGTCCGTGCCCGGATCGGCCGTGCCATCGCTGGTGGCGGTGACCTGTGGCTCATCGTCACTGCCGGGAGCGGACATGGTCGTCACGGTATCGTGAGGGGATGTCCAGCCCGTACGCGATCCGCATCGTCGGAGATCCTGTCCTGCGCCAGCGGTCCGACGAGGTGACCGACATCGACGAACGCCTCGTACGGCTCTGCGACGACATGCTCGAGACGATGTACGACGCGCCTGGGCTGGGTCTTGCAGCACCGCAGGTCGGTGTCCAGAAGCGCTTCTTCGTCTACGACCTGGGCGCCGGTGACGGTGGCCAGGTGCTCATCAACCCCGTCATCACCGAATCGGACGGGGAGTGGGAGTTCTTCGAGGGCTGCCTCAGCGTCCCCGGGATGCACTTCGACATCGTGCGCCCCAAGCAGGTGCACGTCACCGGGATCGATCTCGACGGCAACGACATCAGCTTCGAGGCGGACGAGATCTTCGCCCGGCTGATCCAGCACGAGCTGGACCATCTCGACGGCGTGCTCCTGCTCGAGCACCTCGATGACGAGCAGCGTCGCGACGCGAAGAAGGCGCTGCGAGAGCGTGTGATGGCCGGCGACGACCTACCTGCCTCCGAGGACTCCGAACCCCGCCGCTCGTTGTTCAGACTCCGTTGACCGCGTGAAGCTCGTCTACATGGGCACACCGGAGATGGCCGTGGCGCCACTCCGGGGGTTGCATGCCGCAGGACATGACATCGCGCTGGTCGTGTCAGGGCCCGACAAGCGCCGGGGTCGTCGGGGCGCTCCCGCCCCGAGTCCGGTCAAGGCCGCTGCGCTGGACCTGGGCCTGGAGGTCAGCGACGACCCCGATGCCGTGATCGGCCGCGGCGCCGAGCTGGGCGTGGTGGTGGCCTACGGCCGACTGCTGCGACCCCACCTGCTGGCGGAGTTGGACATGGTGAACCTGCACTTCTCCTTGTTGCCCCGCTGGCGGGGTGCTGCGCCGGTCGAACGTGCCCTCCTCGCCGGTGACGAGGTCACCGGGGTGTGCCTGATGAGGGTCGACGAGGGCCTCGACACCGGGTGTGTCTACGACCGCGTCGAAGTACCGATCGATGCCACATCGACGGCCGAGGAGTTGCGAGCCGCTCTGGTGGCGCAGGGGTCTGCCCTGTTGGTCCGCTCGCTCGAGCGCGGCCTCGGCGACTGTGCGCCGCAGGGCGCCGAGGGGGTCACCTATGCCGAGAAGCTGGGGGCGGACGACCTCCGACTGCGATGGTCCGATTCCTCGGCCTCGATCACCCGCGTGGTACGGGTCGGTGGCGCCTGGACCACGTTCCGAGGGGCCCGGCTGAAGGTCCTGGAAGCCGTCCAGCGGTCGGACGGGTCGGACGACCGGGCGCAGCGCGGTGCGAGCGATGGTGCTGGCTCCGGCGCAGGTCCCGGGACCATCGTCCCGCTGGGTCGGGGAGTGGGCGTGTGCACCGGTGACGGTGTGGTCGAGCTGCTACGGGTGCAACCGGCCGGCAAGGCCCCGATGACGGCATCGGACTGGGTGAACGGCGCCCGCCCGGTGGGGGAGCGACTGGAACAGGAAACTCCGCAATGAGCCCAGCGGCCGACGCCGACGCCGACTCCGGCAACGCCACCGACTCCGGCACCACCACCGACGCCGGTGCGCCGGCTCGCCGTGTGGCGCTCGAGGTGCTGGCGCGGGTCGGCGATGACGGCGCCTACTCCAACCTGGTGCTGTCGCCGATGCTCGACCGGTCCGGACTGGCCGCCACCGACCGCGGGTTCGTCACCGACCTGGTCTACGGGACGCTGCGCCGACAGCGCTCCCTGGACCACCTCGTCGACCGGTTCCTGACCTCTGCTCCGCCGCCGGCGGCGCGACGAGCGCTCCGGCTGGGTGCCTATCAGCTGGTGTTCCGTGACGACATCCCGACCTATGCCGCGGTCAGCGCGACCGTCGATGCTGCGCCGAAGCGGTTCCGGGGCCTGGTCAACGCAGTGCTGCGCAAGGTCGCGACCGCGCCGGTGCAGTACCCCGACCTCGGCACCGAGCTGTCGTACCCGGACTGGATGATCGAGCTGCTGGTCGCCGACCTCGGCCGGGAGGTGACCGAGGCGGCACTGCGGGCGATGAACGTCGCAGCGTCGCCGACCGTGCGGCACGACGGCTACGTCCAGGATCTGGGCTCCCAGCTGGTCGCCGAGCTGGTCGCCGCCGAACCCTCCGACCTGGTGGTGGACCTGTGCTCGGCCCCCGGGGGGAAGGCGACAGCGATCGCGAACTGCGGCGCACTCGTCGTCGCAGCCGATCTGCAGCTCCAGCGGGTCGGTCTCGTCCGTCGCAACATCGAGCGCCTGGAACTGGACGCGGTGCCGGTGGTGGTGGCGGATGCCGCCCATCCTCCCTTCCGACCCGCGGCAGCAGACCGCGTGCTGCTCGATGCGCCGTGCTCGGGACTGGGCGTGCTCCGACGTCGTCCCGACGCCCGGTGGCGCATCGATCCTGGCGCGGTCGAGCGTCTCGCAGGGCTGCAGCGCTCGTTGATCGATGCAGCGGTCCGACTGCTGCGGCCCGGTGGGGTGCTGATCTACAGCGTGTGCACGCTCAGCAGCGCGGAGAGCCTCGGCGTGGACGACCACGTTGCCGCTGCGCATCCCCAGCTCGAGGCGCTGCCGCCGCCGGGGTCGCCGTGGGAACCGTGGGGGCGGGGAGCCGTGCTGTTGCCCCAGACGCTCGGCACCGACGGCATGTTCATCGCCCGCTACCGCGTTCCCGGACCGGCGTGAGCCGCATCCGGATGAGCCGTTCGCCACGACCCGGTACTGCGGGTCAGGATCGGCGGGTACGATCGGCCGTGCGGCGTTGTCGCGTCGCATCTGACAGGAGTTGACATGACCCGACAGTCTCCAGACCAGGCGAAGGTCCTGACGGTCTCGGACAGCGTCGAGGCCGGTAGTCGTAGCGACGTCACCGGCGAGGCCGTGGTGCGCCGGCTCGCCGATGCTGGTTTCGAGGTGATCGAGCACCGGGTCGTCTCCGACGACATCGGCGGTATCACCAACGCCCTGTCGTACATGGCCTACGGGTTCAACGGCCTGATCGCGACCACGGGTGGTTCGGGGTTCGGCCAGCGGGACTTCACCCCCGAGGCCACCAAGCGGGTCATGGATCGCGCCGCGCCGGGAATGGCCGAGGCGATGCGGTTGGTGAGTCCCCGAGGCCGGCTCTCGCGCGCGGTCGCGGGGACCAGGGGGTCGGCGCTGATCCTCAACCTTGCCGCAGCACCCGACCGTGCGGTGCAGATGCTCGACGCGGTGATCGACGTGGTGCCCGAGGCACTCGGACTGCTCGCCGGCGGCTTCGTGCCGACCGTGGATGCGGTCGAACCCAATCTGGTGGACTGAGCCGCCCGCAGGGCGTGTGGTCGATTTCCCGCCGGTCGGATCACATTCGACCGGCCGGGGTCCGGGGCGTAGGGTGGTCGACCCATGACCCGCTCCGTCCCCATCGATGCGATCGACCGTGAATGCATGACGCGCGCCATCGCAGCTGCGTCGGATGTGCGCTGCATCACCTCACCGAATCCCTGGGTCGGAGCTGTGGTGCGGACTCCCGACGGTGAGATGTTCCAGGGGGCCACCCAGGAACCCGGTGGGCCCCACGCCGAGGTCGTCGCGCTGGCAGCAGCGGGCGAGCGGACGCGCGGGGCGACGCTCTACGTCACCCTCGAGCCCTGCGCGCACCACGGCCGCACCGGACCGTGCTCCGACGCGATCATCTCGGCCGGAGTCGCCCGCGTGGTGGTGGGGATCGAAGATCCCGACCCCCGGGTGGGGGGCAGGGGTGCTGCGGCCCTGCGCGACGCCGGCATCGAGGTCGTGCTCGGCGTGCAGGCCGACAAGGTCGGCCTGCAGCTCGATCCGTACCTGAAGCATCGGCGCACGGGTCGACCGTGGGTGGTGCTCAAGCTGGCGGCCTCGCTCGATGGCGGCACCGCTGCGCCCAACGGTTCGAGCCAGTGGATCACCTCACCCCCGGCGCGCGCCGATGGTCACCGGCTGCGAGCCGAGTCCGACGCGATCCTGGTCGGTGCCGGAACGGTACGGCGTGACGATCCCTCGCTCACGGTTCGGGACTACCACCCGCCGGTCGAGCCGACGCACCGCTCACTCGACCCGACCCGGATCGTCCTCGGCCACGCACCGCCCGAGGCAGCGGTGCACCCGTGTCGGGAGATGGGCGGCGATCTCTGCGAGGTGCTCGATGAGCTGGGCTCCGACGGCGTGCTGCAGCTGCTGGTCGAGGGCGGTGCCGCAACGGCGGGTGACTTCCACCGCGCCGGTCTGGTCGATCGCTACGTCATCTACGTCGCCCCGGCGCTCTTCGGCGGCAACGACGCGAACGCGCTCTTCGACGGCGCCGGCGCATGGGACATCAGCGAGGTCTGGCGGGGCGAGTTCGTGGCGGTCGAGCGGGTCGGATCCGATCTCCGCATCGAGATGGCGGCTGCCAGGGACGAGGCCTGAGATGTTCACCGGAATCGTCGAGGAACTCGGCGCTGTCGAGTCGCTGCAGGGATCGCGGCTGCGGCTCTCGGCCCGGCGGGTGCTCGAGGACGTCGCGATGGGGGCATCGATCGCCGTCAACGGCTGTTGTCTGACCGTGGTCGCCTGGGGGGACGACTGGTGGGAGGCCGACGTCAGCGAGGAGACCTTCGCCCGGACGTCGTTGGGGGCGCTGGTCCGCGGCGACGCGGTCAACCTCGAGCGTCCGGTGCGAGTGGCGGACCGACTCGGGGGTCACCTGGTCCAGGGGCATGTCGATGCGGTCGGTCGTGTCGTGGCGCCCGCCCCTGCACTGCACGTCGCCATGCCGGGAGCGTTGATGCGCTACGTCGTGGAGAAGGGCTCGATCACCGTCGACGGCGTGTCGCTGACCGTGGTCGAGGTCCTCGAGGACGGGTTCACCGTCGCGGTGATTCCCCATACGTGCGAGGTGACGACCCTGGGTGGTCGGGTCGAGGGCGACGCGGTCAACCTGGAGGTCGATGTGATGGCCAAGTACGCCGAGCGACTGCTCGTTGCGTATCGCGAGCCGGCGGCGACCGGTCCGAACCGAGGAGACGACCATGAATCGTGAGCCGCTCGAACGACAGGGGGCCGAGGACTCCGCGTTCGCCTCGATCGAGGATGCGGTGGCAGCGATGGCCAGGGGTGAGATCATCGTCGTGGTCGATGATGAGGACCGCGAGAACGAGGGCGATCTGATCATGGCCGCCGAGGCGGCGACGCCCGAGGCCATCACGTTCTTCGTCCGCCACACCTCCGGGGTCATCTGCGCTCCCTTGACCGGGGATCGCCTCGACGAACTGGAGATCCCGCTGATGGTGCGGGACAACACGGAGTCGCACCGGACGGCGTTCACCTATTCGGTGGACTACGTCCACGGCACCTCGACGGGCATCTCGGCGGCCGATCGGGCGACGACGATCCGTGCGTTGATCGATCCTGCGACCCGACCCGCAGACCTCGCCCGACCGGGGCACATCTTCCCGCTGCGTTACAGCGAGGGGGGCGTGCTCAAGCGTGCCGGACACACCGAGGCTGCGGTCGACCTGGCCCGGCTGGCCGGGATGGACCCCGCTGGTGTGCTGTGTGAGATCGTCAACGACGACGGCACCATGGCCAGGGTCCCCGACCTGATCGACTTCTGTCAGGAGCACGGGCTCCTCATGGTCACCATCGCCCAGCTGATCAAGTACCGCCGCCAGAACGAGAAGCTGGTACGTCGCGTCGCCGAGGCCCGCATTCCCACGCCCTGGGGCGACTTCACGTCCTACGTCTTCGAGTCCGTGCTCGACGGGGAGCAGCACGTGGCGATGGTGCGGGGTGCGGTGCAGGGCGAGCCGGACGTCCTGGTGCGGGTGCACTCCGAGTGCCTCACCGGTGACGTGTTCCACTCCCTGCGCTGTGACTGCGGCGTGCAGCTGCACGCCGCGATGGAGAAGATCGCGGATGAAGGCCTCGGCGTGCTGGTGTACCTGCGTGGACACGAGGGCAGGGGCATCGGCCTCGGTCACAAGATCCGTGCCTACTCGCTGCAGGAGGAGGGCCGCGACACCGTGGACGCGAACGTCGAGCTGGGTCTGCCGATCGACAGCCGCGAGTACGGGATCGGCGCGCAGATGCTCAACGATCTGGGCATCACCACGATGCGGCTGATGACCAACAACCCCACCAAGTTCGGTGGACTCGAAGGCTTCGGATTGGAGATCACCGACCGGGTACCGCTCGAGTCGGCACCCAACCCCGAGAACATCGAGTACCTGCGCACCAAGCGGGAGCGCATGGGTCACCTGCTCGACGGACTGGACTGAGGCACCTGATGGGCGTGGACTTCCGATCGACCGACCACGAGGAGTCCCCGGTTGCGGGTCAGGGCCGCCGACTGGGGATCATCTGTGCACGTTGGAACGACATGATCACGCGGCGGATGCTGCACGGTGTCTGGGAGCAGCTGGCCGAGGCGGGGGTGTCGCCCGACGACGTGGAGCTGGTCTGGGTGCCGGGCGCGTTCGAGATCCCCCTGGCGGCGAAGGCGCTCGCCGAGACCGGACGGGTCGACGCGGTGATCACGCTGGGATGCGTCATCCGGGGCGACACCGCCCACTTCGAGTACGTCGCCGGTCCGGCGGCCGAGGGCATCCTGTCCGCGCAGCTCACGACCGGGGTGCCCATCGTGTTCGGAGTGCTCACCGTGGAGACCCGCCGGCAGGCGCTGGTCCGGTCGGTGGTCGATGGCGACGTCTCGGGCGACAACAAAGGGGCCGAGGCCGCCGCAACGGCGTTGGCGATGATCAGCGCCCTGGAGCAGATCCGCGGGGAGTGAGCACTCAGGTCCAACCGCGGCGCGCTGCTGCGAAGGCCGACACCACCGCCATCGCGGTCGCCACGTTCAGCGAGTCCACACCGGTCGCCATCGGCACCCGGACCGACACGTCGCAGTCGACGATGCTGGCAGCGGTGAGCCCGGGACCCTCCGCTCCCACCACGAGCGCGAACGGTTCGTCGAGCAGCCCCTCCGATGCCGCACGATCGACGTCGATCCCGTCGCTCGACGGGCTCAGCGCGATGGTGCGCGATGCCGTGTTGCGCGGCGAGCTGCAGGGTCGTCGCAGTCGAGTCCGTCCTCGCGAACGGGATCCGCAGCGTCCAGCCCGACGACACCCGGATGCTGCGTCGGTACAGCGGATCGGTGCACGCCTCGTCCATGATCACGGCATCGAGGCCCAGCGCGGCAGCGTTGCGGAACAGCGACCCCACGTTCTCGTTGTCGCTCACCGCCTTCGAGCACCAGCACCCGACGCGCTCGGCGCAGCAGGTCGGGGGCATCGATCGGGCCGGGTCGATCAGCGGCGGCGAGCACGCCTCGGTGCACGTCGAACCCGGCCACCGCAGCGAGCACGGCCCGGTCGGCGACCATGACGGGCCCGATGCCGGTCAGTCGTCCGTGCAGCGAGCCCCACCTGGCGCTGGAGATCAGCACCGATCGGAGTCGATGGGTGCTGGCCAGCAGCTGGTCGAGCGCCGGGAGCCCCTCCACGACGAAGATGCCATGGGGAGCCCGCCCCGACTCGAGAGCTCGGCGTGCCGCTGCATCGGTGAGGTGGCGGTAGTCGTCGAGTCGGGGGTCGTCGGGGTCGTCGATCACCTGCACGGCGACCAGTCTGGACCCTCTGCTCAGAGCGAGACGCGATCGGTCGAGATCGCCCGGTCCACCGCGAGGAGCTCGCGGAAGTCCGCTTCCGCCACCGGCCGTGAGTACAGGTACCCCTGCCCGTAGCGGCAGCCGAGCTCCTGGAGGATCGCGTCCTGCGGCTCGGTCTCGATGCCTTCGGCGATGGTGCGCACACCCAGCTCCCGGGCGAGTTCGAGCACGGCGGACACGATCTGTCGGCTGGTGCCGGTCTCGAGTCCGTCGACGAAGCTCTTGTCGATCTTCAGCACGTCGAAGTCGAACTGCTGGATGTAGCCCAGCGAGGAGTAGCCGGTGCCGAAGTCGTCGACAGCCAGGCGGGATCCCATCGCTCTGAGCCGTTGCATCGTGGCGCGGATCTTGTCGGTCTCGGTGATCAACGTCGACTCGGTGACCTCGAGCACCAGTCGTTCCGCCGGCAGCCCGGCGCGCCGGAGGGTGTCGGACACGGTGGTCACGATGAGGTCGTCGTGCAGCTGCTGGACCGAGAGGTTCACCGAGATGGTGAAGTCCATCATCGGCTCGCCGAAGTCGGCCCGCCACGCTGCCAGGTCGGTGCAGGCGCGGTCGAGGATCCACTCGCCCAACGCCGAGATCATCCCGGTCTCCTCGGCGAGTGGGATGAAGAGCCCGGGGCCGACCAGCCCTCGCTGGGGGTGGTCCCAGCGGATCAGCGCCTCTGCCCCCACGATGCGGCGGCTCTCGATGTCCACCACCGGCTGGTAGTGCGCGAGGAACTGCTCCGAGGTGATGGCCCTGGCCAGGTCCGCTCGCATCTCGAGGCGGTCGAACGACGCGGTGTGCATCTCGGTCTCGAACACGACGGCCTGACGCCGGCCTCTGGTCTTCGCCCTGTACATCGCGATGTCCGCGTTGCGCAGCAGGATCTCGCCGGTGTTGGTGCGGTCGTGGTCGAACACGATGCCCGCCGAGGCCGTCATCGTGAGCTCGCGTCCGTCGATCTCGTAGGGGAGCGCGATCGCGGACAGCACCTGCTCGGCCAGGTCGGTCACGTGGTTCTCCCCGTGGGCCCGTTCGAGCACCACGACGAACTCGTCGCCGCCGACGCGGGCGGCGACGTCGCCGAACCCGAGCAGCGCGGTGATGCGCGAGGCAGCGGCGACGAGCACCCGATCGCCGAAGCCGTGCCCCAACGAGTCGTTGACGTCCTTGAAGTCATCCAGGCCGATCAGGATGGCCGCGACGGTGGTGCTGCCGCTGTTGCGTCCGAGCATGCCATCGAGCTCGTCCAGCGCCTGGACCCGGTTGGCGAGTCCGGTGAGCTCGTCGTGGGTGGCCTGGTAGCGCAGGCGCTGCTCCATGCCCTTGCGGTCGGTCACGTCGCGGGCGTTCAGCACGAAGCCGCCGACCGCCGGTTCGCCACGGAGGTCGGTGATCGAGGTCTCGATGGTTCGCCAGTCGTCCTCTGCATTGCGGTAGGTGAACTCGAACAGCGCCGGTGCGCCGGTCGTGCTGGGTCCGTCGTCGCTGAGCTGGCAGTCCCAGTCGATGCTGCTGTCCCGGAACACCTGGGCGATGTGGCGGCCCAGCAGGCCGTCCACCTGGGCGTTGAAGACCTGGTCGACCGAGGGACTGGCGTACTTGATCGCCCCCGAGGGATCGAGCACGACCACCAGGTCGGTCGAGTTCTGCACCAGCGCCTTGAACCGAGCCTCGGAGAAGGCCAGCAGCTCTTCGGCCTGCTTCCGGTCACCGATCTCACGCAGGTTCAGCAGCAGACCGCCGATGTTCGGGTCATCTGCGAGGTCCGCGCCCATGACCTCGAACCAGTGGTAGGTCCCGGCGAAGTGACGGAGCCGGAGCTCGACCGATTCCCGGACCCCGGATCGGAACTCGTCCAACATGGCAACAGCGGTCGCGACGTCGTCCGGGTGCACGAGCCGCATGACGTCGAAGTCGCCGAGGCCCTCGAGGGGGTAGCCGAGCAGACGTCGGGCGACAGGGGAGACGTAGAGCAGCTCGAGCTGGGGTCCCAGCACCGTCACGATGTCCGACGAGTTGTCGATCAGGGAGGCGAAGCGGTCCTCGCTGCGCTGGCGCACCTGCTGCTCGGTGTGCTCCACCGCGCGGAAGGCAATGGCGGACTCACGGCACAGCGCGGTCACCGCGTTGGTCTCGTCGTCGGTCAGCCGTCGGTTCGTGACGAGCAGCAGTGCGGCGACGACGTCGCCCTGGACCACCACCAGCCCGGCCATCGCGTGCTGGTCCTCGGCCGGCGCAACCAGCGTCACCAGCGTCGCGTTCGACAGCTGCTGGCGACCCTCGAGATCGTCCTGGAGCGATCGAACCTGCGCGGCGAGCTCGGCGGCCCGCTCGATTCCATCCTCCGAGCGGGGGTCGAGCACCAGCCCGCCGGTGACGTAGCCGCGACGCAGAACCTGTTCGGCGCCGATCGTGATGATGCGTGCCACGTCGTCGGTCGTCTCCGCGCTCACGAGCCGCTCGCCGACCGCTCGCAGGCTCGACTCGAGCGCGGCGAGCTCCTCGTTCTGACGCACCAGTCGACCGAGGCGGGTCACCACCAGCGGAGCGAGCGCCAAGGACGCGATGCCCGGCAGGACCAGGTCCGAGGCGTCGCCGCGGGCCAGGCCGATGACGATCAGCGTCGGCGGGGTGATCAGCGCGAGCGCGAGGGTCATGATCCGACGGGAGGTCAGGCGACGCATCAGCGTCGGATCCGACGGTCGACTCGTCAGGAACACCACCGACGGGTGCAGCAGCCCGGCGCAACCGAAGATGAAGGCGAACGGGGCGACGTACAGTCGCATGTCGTTGCCGAGCAGCCCGGCGGTCACCATCGTGGCGACGATGTCGAGCGCGAACGTCGCCACCAGCCCGGCCGCCAGGAGTCGGTTGCTGGTCGATCGCTGGGATCCGGAGACCAGCGCCAGCACGGCCACGACGACGAGCAGCAGCGACAGCACGGCGTACACGACGTTGGTGACCTTGGCCGCCATCGTCGCGTCGGAGTCGCGCAGGTACGGGATCAGGATGACCGTCCACTGCACCAGGGCCACCGCGACGCCGCCGACCACCGCGTCGATGATCGGATCCAGGGTGAAGCGCTGGACGCGACGATGGACGATGGTGAGGATCGCGATCAGGAAGATCACCAGCGGCATGAAGGCGAACGCGTCGGCGATCGACGGGAACGGGTAGTCGAGCCCGCGGAGCCCCCGTCGATGGCTCGCACCAGTCCGCCGGTCGAGCGAGATCGTTCCCGCCAGCACGATGAGGCTGCCGGGCGTCGGATGAGGCTGGAAGGCGTCGCACCCGCCTCCAGGCGATGCCCACCGTCACCCATCCGAACACCGAGTACGCGATGGGCTTCGAGCACACCGGCAGCACCAGGAACACCACGCCGAAGACTGCGGCCACGACCAGGTATCTGCGGAAGGCGCGAGGTCCCTCTCGGGCGGTGCTGTGCCTCGATCGTTGCCGCGGTGGTGTCGCTGGTCATGGCGCCTCGGTCGACGAGCTACCGTCAGTGATCGGCAGCCAGCCGGGTTGAGAATCAAGCATCCGGAGGGGCCCCTGGCGCTCCGCTCGCTGGCTGACTCCGGTGTCCGAGGGCCCGTCGCGTCGGGTCGGGAGCGCGGTCGGGTTACGTCGCCCTGACCTGTCGGCGCATCCGCAGCAGGGCGAGCACCCCGAACACGACGATCCAGACAATCAGCCCGATGTACGCGATGGCTGGCATCGGTTGGGGGCTGTCGAGCCAGGTTCGACGCAACCACGATGAACACGTAGGGAGCGAAGAACATCGCGCCCACCAAGGCGGCCCATGGCAGTGCGTCGCCCGGGTCCGTGAGGGGTCCGCAGGATCTTGACGGTGATCGCCTGAGCGATGCCGTACGGCGGGGCAGTCACGATGTCGATGAGCAGGAACCACCAGGGTTCACGCCGTACTCGCCGAGCGTCGGCCACACGATCAGGGCACGTGCAGCAGAGAACGCAACGATCCCGATCGCCCACGCACGGCCGAACATGCCCAGTGAGCGGACCTCGCGCACGGTGCTCGGCCGACTCCGAGTACTCGTCACGCTGGACTCCTCGCCGTGGCGTCGATACGACGCCGTCAGCTACGACGCAATGGAGAGGCTACCGGCGGGTCGACGGAGTTGGACGGACCATGCTGATCGGTGTGGGCGACACGTCCGGTCGGGGTTCAGTCGAGCACGATCGGCAGGTCCATCTCGGCCCACAGCTGCGGGGAGAACCCCTCCATCGACCACTTGTACACCCGCGGACGGATGACGGCGATCTGCTCGAGCATCTCGGGCATCCACATGGCGGTCGGTACGACCTCGCCGCCCATGAAGTGTCGAGCAGGCGCCAGCTGGCGCACCGGCAGCCCGTAGTGGGTGGCGAAGAACTCGAACATCCAGCTGTCGATGAGGAAGCAGAAGCCGCCGGCCCCCGAGGAGATGCCGAACTGGAACGCCACACGGTGCAGTTCGTTGGCCACGCCGAGGCCGCGCTGCGACGGGCGGACCGCCAATGATCCGATCTCACACAGCCTGCCGGACCGCACCGGGATCTGGGGTCGGAACTGGCTGACGGGGAGTTCGTCGTAGTCGCCCAGGATCGTGCGGCACACGCCCATCACCCGGCCGTCCTCCTCGGTCACGACGTGCAGCGTGCTTCCCTCGCGCCACGGCTCGGTCTCCTCGACCCACTGCCGTGGCGACTCCTTGCAGAAGCCGGACGTGCGGAAGACCGAGTACACGAATCTCTCCGCCTCGTCCCAGAGCTCGTGGTCGGGGCCCACGTTGCAGACCCGGAGGGAGTCGTCGAGGCGTTCGGGCTCGAAGTGGTACTGGTCGGTGTGTGGCTGGGGCCCGGGGCCCTCGTCGCCGTAGTCCGGATCAGTTCGGTAGGTGGTGGTCAGCGCCAACGTGTCTCGCCCCTGGTGACACGTCCTCCCCAGCAGCACGGACTCCCATGCCGGACGACGGGTTGAGTCAATCAGACGCGGGCATCCGCGACAAGTGAAAGTTCACGACCTATCATCCGCCGCCCCTTGCCGGGCGGTGCTGCGGGCATCACGTCGTCCGCTGCGCCGGAGAAGGTGCGCCCACAGGTGCGGTGACGGCTCGTCGGGTCAGCGGGATGCAGCGCATCTCGTTCGCGTGCCCGGCGGCCACCCGGCTACCCTCGGCGCCGTGCTCAAGCTCGTACTCCCCAAGGGTTCTCTCGAGAAGGCCACCATGGAGCTGTTCTCCGCCGCGGATCTGTCCGTGCAGCGCAGCTCCTCGGTGGACTACTCGGCGACGATCGACGACCCTCGAATCGACAGCGTGCGGATCCTGCGTCCACAGGAGATCCCGACCTACGTCGCCGACGGCCTGTTCGACCTGGGCATCACCGGTCGTGACTGGGTCGAGGAGACCGGGTCCGACGTCGTCAGTCTGGGTGAGCTGCGGTACTCCAAGGCGACGAGCAAGCCGATCAAGGTCGTGCTCGCGGTGCCGGAGGACTCTCCGTACCGGCGGGCCGACGATCTGCCCGCCGGCGTCAAGGTCTCGACCGAGTACATGGGCATCACGCAGCGGTTCTTCGCGTCACGCGGCATCGATGCCGACATCCGGCTGTCCTACGGCGCCACCGAGGCAAAGGTGCCCGACATCGTCGACTGCATCATCGAGATCACCGAGACCGGCCGAGCACTGCGAGCCGCCGGGTTGCGGATCATCGAAGAGGTCCTGGTCTCCTACACCGAGCTGGTGGCCAACCCCGTCGCGTACGCCGATCCCGACAAGCGCCACGCCATGGAGCAGGTCATGACGTTGCTGCTCGGGGTCATGGAGGCGCGTGGCAAGGTCCTGGTGAAGCTGAACGTGGCGAAGGACCGTCTGGACGAGGTGATCGGTGTGTTGCCGGCGATGAAGACCCCCACGGTGAACGAGCTCTACGGTGCGGCCGGGTACGCGGTGGAGACCGTCGTGCCGAAGAACGAGATCAACATCTTGATCCCGGCGCTGTCGGACGCGGGGGCGACCGACATCATCGAGCTCCCGCTGTCCAAGATCGTCCACTGAGCCCGGTCCGGTGGCCACTCACCCGGTGCTCAACGGTTCCGTCACGTCGTTCGACGACCACGCCGGGCTCGGCGAGGTCACGTCGGCGTCGGGTGCGGTCCATCCGTTCCACTGCACTGCGCTGACCGACGGGTCCCGCACGATCGAGGTCGGTGCGCCGGTCAGCTTCCGCGTCGTTGCGGGCGGCTCGGGGCGCCGGGAGGCGACCCAGATCACACGAACCTGATCGTCCGGCGACGCGCCGAGCTGTGGCGCCTCAGGCGTCGGGAGTGGCCGACTCGTTGGCCTGCTTGACCTGGACGAAGATCATCTGCACCTGCCCGAGCGCCTCGGTCAGCATGGTCCGGTGTTCGCCGAGCCGGTCACCGACGCCCTCGAGCACGCAGCGGAACGCCTCGATGGCCGTCGCCGCCTCGGCGAACGCCGGCGGTTCGCCCTCGAGGTAGATGGTGGCCAGGTCCAAGAAGCGGATCAGGTGGTTGCTGATCATCTCCGCAGCGGGCGTCGCTGCGATCTCCTGACGCACCCGCATCATCTCGGCGAGCTCGCCCGCCAGCTCCTGTCGTTCCTCGGACGTGAGGGACTCCAGATCGATGCCGAGTGCCTCTGCTGCGGCGCGCAGCGGCTCGGCCGCATCTGCGGTGCCGGTGCCGGACGGCGACGACTCGGTGGTGCTGGGGCGGCTGACCGGACGCTCGCCATCGGGTGTCCACAGTGAGCTCATCGGGGGTCTCCAGGAGGTTGTCGCCACGCCGATGCAGACCCGGCGCGGATCGGCTGGTACAGTAGCTGCCACAACCGAGCAAGAGGGCGTCCCGCCCCTCCCGGCCACAACGGTCACATCGACCGAGTGCGACCGGGATCATCAGTTTCGCAGCCGGTCTCCGATCGAGTTGCGTTTCGGCGGGTGCTCCGGCATCCGCCCGTTTCGTTTTCGGGCCGTGGTCCGGACCTACATCAGGGCCATGCCCGGTTGCGGCAACGTACGGACGCGATCCCTGCAGAAAGGACGTGATGTTGAGGAGTGACTCGAAATAGCTGCTGCACCTGGAGACGAGACAAGGATCAACGACAGGATCCGGGCACGTGAGGTTCGACTGATCGACCCCGAGGGGGCGCAGTTGGGCATCAAGGCGCTTCCTGAGGCGTTGAACATCGCTCGCTCGATGGAGCTCGACCTGGTCGAGGTCGCACCGGATGCGAGTCCACCGGTGTGCCGGATCATGAACTTCACCAAGTTCAAGTACGAGGAGCAGCAGCGGGCCAAGGAGTCCCGCAAGAAGGCGACCAACATCGTGGTCAAGGAGATGAAGTACCGCCCCAAGATCGGCGGCGGCGACTTCGACACCAAGACCCGCAAGGTCGCTCAGTTCCTCGGCGAAGGCCACAAGGTCAAGGTCACCATCATGTTCCGCGGGCGAGAGATGCAGCATCCCGAGCTGGGTCGTCGCATCCTCGATCGTGTGGCCGAAGAGGTCACCTCGGTCGGCAAGGTCGAGGTCATGCCCAAACAGGACGGTCGCAACATGACCATGGTCCTGGGTCCCGACAAGTTGGCCCAGGAGAAAGCACGTAAGGAAGCTGCCGCAGCTGCGCCCAGCGCGGTCGACGTGGCGTCCGACGGGCCCGCAGCAGTGGTGTCTCCGGACCCCACTCCCGCTCCGGTCCCAGATCCCGAGCCGGCCGCCGACGACACCGCCTGATCATGGCGGGGTGCGTCGCACCCGGCTCAGCTCGCACTGTCACGAACCATCCACGCCGCCGGTGACTCCGGTGGTCGTCACCACGAGGAAACCCCATGCCCAAGATGAAGACGAGGTCCGGCGCCAAGAAGCGCTACAAGGTGACCGGAACCGGCAAGCTCACGCGCCGCAAGGCCGGACTCAACCACATCCTCGAGAAGAAGTCCGCCTCCCGCAAGCGCAGCCTGCAGGGCGACTTCGAACTCTCCAAGGGCGACGACCGTCGCGCCCGCAAGCAGCTCGGTATCTGAGCACCGAATCGTCGAAAGGAGCCCCCGATGGCACGTGTCAAGGGTGGAGTTCATGCGAAGAAGAACCGTCGTGCGGTGCTCGGCAAGGCCAAGGGGTACTACGGCAACCGCAGCCGCAGCTTCCGCTCGGCCAACGAAGCCGTCATGCACGCCGGGCAGTACGCGTTCCGTGACCGCCGTGCGCGCAAGGGCGAGATGCGCAAGCTGTGGATCCAGCGCATCAACGCCGCATGCCGTACCCACGGTGTGTCCTACAGCCGCTTCATCAACGGTCTGAAGGTCGCCGGCATCGAGGTCGACCGCAAGGTCCTGGCCGATCTGGCGGTTCGGGACGACGCGGCGTTCGCTGCGCTGGTCCGCGCTGCGGAGTCGGCGCTCGAGTCCAAGCCGGAACCTGCCGGAGCCGGCAGCTGAGCCCGTTGGGTCGGTCGAATCCCGAGCTGCAACTGCTGCGGCGCCTCTCGAGGCGCCGCAGCGTGCGTTCCGCCGAAGGTGCGTTCCTGGTGGACGGGCCCACGTTGCTGACCGAGGCGCTGCACGCCGGTGCGACGGTCCGCTCGGTCTACGTCGAGTCCGACGCCGACCTGGATCGGGTTCGCCACGCTGTCGATGCCGCTGCAGCAGCGGGGAGCGAGGTCCGTGAGGTGGCGCCGGGCACCCTCGCGAAGGTGCTGGACCTCGCCACGCCGCAGTCCATCGTGGCCGTGGTCGATCAGCACCATCGGACACCTGACGAGGTCGTGCAGCACGCCGTGGACGCGGCACGGCCGGTGCTCGTGCTCGTCGACGTCGGGGACCCCGGCAACGTGGGCACGCTCGTGCGCACCGCAGAGGCGGCCGGCTGCGCAGGCGTGCTGCTGGTCGGGGCGTGCGCGGACCTGTACAACCCGAAGACGGTGCGTGCCACCGCGGGTGCGGTCTTCAGGGTGCCGGTCGCGGTCTGTGAGGGGATCGTCGCGCTGATCGCCGCGCTGCAGGACGGCGAGCTCGGTCTGGTCGGCACTTCGGGCGACGGGGGTCGCGCCCCGGAACTGGTGCAGCTCGGGGGAGCGGTCGCGCTCGCCGTGGGCAGCGAGGCCCACGGCCTGGCGCCCGAGGTGATCGAGCGATGTGATCAGATCGTGACCATCCCGATGGAGGGATCGGTCGAGTCGCTCAACGCTGCGGTTGCCGGGTCTGTCCTGGCGTTCGAGGCGGCACGTCAACGGCGGGATTCCTCGGTGCCGGATCCGACTGGCGACCCGACCGCCGTCGTGGGCCACAATGACCGTCCGGTCGCAGCCGGGAGACCGACGCCGGTCGACCCGACGCCTGAGCACGGGAGTGCCACTCGATGAGCAGTGCAGCTCGCCACGACGCAGAGGAGCTTGCCGCGACAGCGGTCGACAGGGTCGCGAGGGCAACCGACCTCGCGGAGCTGAGCGAGCTCGAGTCGGAGTACCTGGGCAAGCGGTCGGCCCTGGGCGCCATGAAGGCGATGATGCGCGACATGGACCCCGAACAGCGTCGCAGCTTCGGCGCGGTGCTCAACGACTCGCGCCGGTCGATCGAGGAGACGCTGGCCGAACGCCGAGCGGTGCTCGACGCCGAGGTCCGGCGCGCCCGCCTCGATGCCGAACGTATGGACCTGACCGAGTCGCTCGGCAGGGTGCGGGTGGGCCACACCCACGTCGTGACACAGACGTGGGAGCGTCTCGAGGACGTGTTCGTCGGCATGGGGTTCTCCGTCGCCGACGGACCGGAGGTGGAGACCGACTGGTTCAACTTCGAGGCGCTCAACCTCCCGCCGGCACATCCGGCTCGCTCGCTGTGGGACACGCTGTACCTGGACACGACGGGGCTCGGAGGGGTGGGCGAGGGTGAGCTGGTGCTGCGGACGCACACCTCGCCGGTGCAGATCCGTACCATGCTCCGTGCCGGTCGGACCGGCGATGGACCGCCCATCTACGTGGTGTGCCCCGGCCGGGTGTACCGCCGCGACACCGCTGACGCGACACACCTACCGGTGTTCCATCAGATCGAAGGGCTGGTGATCGACAAGGGCATCTCCATGGGCGATCTGGCCGGGACGATCGAGGAGTTCACCAAGGCCTACTTCGGTGAGCAGATGACCAGCCGCCTGCGACCGTCCTACTTCCCCTTCACCGAACCATCTGCGGAGTTCGACATCTCGGCGCCCGACGGGTCCTGGTTGGAGCTCGGCGGATGCGGCATGGTGCACCCCAATGTGTTGCGCGCCGGGGGGCTCGATCCCGAGGAGTGGTCGGGTTTCGCATTCGGCTTCGGCATCGACCGCCTGGCCAAGGTCCGGCACCACGTCGAGGACCTCCGGGAGTTCGTCACCAACGACCTGCGGTTCCTCAGCCAGTTCTGACCATCCCGACTCCGGCGGGGCGGTCCTGCGGCGCACGCTCCGCCGGATGCCAGCCCCGCTGCAACCCCGCCCGACCCGAACACACCCGGTGGTACCCACACGATGAAGGTCCTCCTGTCCTGGCTCCGAGAGTTCGCCCCGATCGAGGGTGAACCCGACCAGATCGCCCAGCAGCTCACCGATCTCGGCATGGAGCTCGAATCCGTCGAGCTGATCGGTGGCGGGCTCGACGGCATCGTCGTGGCGCGGGTCCTCGAGGTTCGTGAGCACCCCGACGCGGATCGGATCCGGCTGGTCGACGTCGACGCCGGCGATGGCACGCCGCTGCAGATCTGCTGCGGTGCGACCAACATGGTCGCCGGCGACCTGGTGCCGCTGGCCACCATCGGCACCGTCATGCCCGGCGGTCTGCAGATCGCACGCCGGAAGATGCGTGGCCAGGAGAGCAACGGCATGCTGTGCTCCGCCGCCGAGATGCAGCTGGGTGACGATCACGACGGCATCCTGGTGCTGGGGTCCGACTCGGTTCCCGGCACACCGATCAACGACGCGCTGGGCGTCGTCGCCGACGTCGTCTACGAGTTCGACGCCCTGCCCAATCGACCCGACACCCTCAGCATCGCGGGCGTCGCACGTGACCTCGCAGCGCACCAGCGGGTGCCCTTCACCCTGCCGGTGACAGGTGGCGACCTCGTCGACGTCGCGGCTGGCGAGGTCGGCTCGGAGCGCTGTTCGGTCGACATCCAGGCGCCTGACCTGTGTGGGAGATTCCTCGTGCGGCAGTTGTCGGGGGTGTCCGTCGGTCCGTCGCCGGCATGGCTGGCCCAGCGTCTGATCGCTGTCGGGATGCGCCCCATCAACAACGTCGTCGACGTCTCCAACTACGTCATGGTCGAGTTGGGTCAGCCGAACCACACCTACGACCTGGCGAAGCTCCCGGGTGGCCATCTGGGTACCCGGTGGGCGCTCGAGGGTGAAGTGGTCCGGACGCTGGACGGTGTCGAGCGCCTGCTGAGCGGGGCCGACGGGGTGATCGTCGACCGCGACGACCGGGTCATCGGCCTCGCCGGGGTCATGGGCGGCGCATCCACCGAGATCTCCTCGTCGACGACCGACGTCGTGCTCGAGATGGCGTGGTGGGACCCGGCCGCCGTCGCCGCCACCTCGGCGCGGCTGAACCTGCACTCCGAGGCGTCGCTGCGCTTCAAGCGAGGCGTGGACCCCGAGATCGCCCCGCTGGCCGCTCGACGCTTCGCACAACTGCTGTCCGAGGTGGGTGGCGCCGAATTGCACCCGGGCTACGGTCACCGCCACGGGAAGCCTGCCGACGCCCGCCACCGTGCGGGTGCGCCCCGACCGGGTGAACGCGCTGCTGGGCACGTCGCTGACGCCTGAGGGCATGGCGTCGCTGATCGGGCCGATCGGGTACCAGTGCGCGAGGTCGGACGACGTGCTCGAGGTGACCGTGCCCACCTGGCGGCCCGATTCGACCATCGAGGTCGACATCGTCGAGGAGATCGGCCGGCACCACGGGTTCTCCCGCATCCCCAAGACCGTGCCCTCCTCACCCCACACGGGTGAGTTGAGCGAGCGCCAGCGGGATCGACGGTCGCTGCGGCGGGCGCTGGTGGGGTTCGGCGTGAACGAGGCGATGCCGATGCCGTTCCTGGCACCGGGTGACCTGGAACGCTGCGGCCTGCCTCCCGACGGGCTCGTGCTCGCCAACCCGCTGGCGGCCGAGGAGTCGATCCTGCGCACGTCGCTGCTGCCGGGCCTGGTCAAGGCCGTGGCCTACAACGAGCGTCACCGCAGCCCGGGTGCATGGCTGTTCGAGATCGGTCGTGTGTTCGAGGTGGGTCAGCAGGGCGTGATCAACGACGTCGCGGCGTCCGAGATCGCGGGCCGCGTGCTCTCGGGGGAGGTCGAACACCTCGGGGTGGTGCTCGCCGGGGCCGACGCCACTTCAGCGGTGGAGCTCGTCGAGCTGCTCCTGCGCACGGTCGGACGCTGGTACGCCCCTGCAGCCATCAGTGCGTCGCCCGCCGCCGCGGAGCAGTTCGCCGCCCGTCTCGAACCGGCGGTGTCGGCCGGGCTGCACCCCGGCCGCTGCGCGAGGGTGCGTCTCGCCGGCGACGCCCCGGACTCGACGACGGGGCCGGTCGTCGGACAGCTCGGTGAGATCGACCCCGGGGTCCTCGAGGCCCACGACATCGATGAACGGGTCGCATGGGTGCAGCTGGACCTGTCCACGTTGTTGTCGGCCCGGGCCATGGTGCCCCGGGCCAGGGAGGTGGCACGATTCCCCTCCTCGGACATCGACCTGGCCTTCGTGGTGGGCGCCCGGGTCGCCGCGGATGACGTCCGTCGCACGATCCTGGCGGCGTCGCAGGGCGTCGAACCCGTCTCGGTGCAGCTGTTCGACGTCTTCCGTTCCGACCAGCTCGGGGCGGACCACAAGAGCCTGGCATTCCGGCTCCGATTCCAGGAGCCGGATCGCACCCTGACCGACGCCGAGGTCGCGGATGCGCGGGCGCAGATCATCGACGCCGTCGCCGGGGCGCACGCAGCGACGCTGCGTGGCTGATCGCGGGCGGTGTCGGACCGATCCGGGGACCCATGCTGCTCCGCAAGTAGTTGCAGCAATCTGCACGAACATGCGCTAGTGTGCGCAGATGATCAACGTCGGCATCATCGGGGCATCCGGGTTCACCGGTGCCGAGCTGCTGCGGCTCTGTCTGGGCCACCCGCAGCTGCGCGTGAGTTTCGCCACGGGCGACTCGCAGGCCGGCACCCGGGTGGCGGACCTGTACCCGAGCCTGGCGGCCGGCTATCCCGACCTGGTGTTCCAGCCATGGGCCCCCGAACTGCTGGGTGGTGTCGAGGTGGTGTTCCTGGGGTTGCCCCACGGCGCCAGCCAGGCGATCGTGCCGGATCTCGTGGGGCGCACCCGTGTCGTGATCGACCTCGGGGCGGACTTCCGGCTGAGCGAGTCGTCGGACTACGACCAGTGGTACGGGGCAGCGCACAGCTGTCCTGAGCTGCTCGACCGGTTCGTCTACGGGCTGCCCGAGCTGAACCGTGACCGGCTGGCCGGCGCCGACTGCATCGCTGCGCCGGGTTGCTACCCGACCGCTGCCTCGCTGCCGATGGCCCCGTTGGTCCGTGCGGGTCTGCTCGATCCCGGGCGGATCATCGTGGATGCGGTCTCCGGAGTGTCGGGAGCCGGCCGACCCGCCAAACCGAACACCACGTTCTGTGCGGTCGACTCCGACGTCACCGCGTACGGCCTGCTGGCCCATCGCCACACACCCGAGATGGAGATGAACATCGGCGCAACGGTGCTCTTCACGCCCCATCTGGTGCCGATGAGCCGCGGCATCCTTGCCACCTGCTACGGCCGACCGGCGGACGACGCGCTGCGCACCGGCGACGTGCTCGACTGCCTCGCCGAGTTCTACGCGGACGAGCCGTTCGTGGTGGTCTCGGAACGGTCGCCGTCGACCAAGGCCACGCTGGGCTCCAACGCTGCCCACCTGAGCGCAAGGGTCGATGAGCGCACCGGTACGGTGATCGGACTCTGCGCGATCGACAACCTGGGCAAGGGGGCATCCGGCGCGGCGGTGCAGTGCGCCAACCTGGCGCTCGGCCTCGAGGAGACCGCGGGGCTGTCGTTGGTGGGGACCTACCCATGAGCGATCACGACACCGACCCTGCACCGACCCTTCACGACCCGTCGGTCGCGGTCGCCGTGCTGTTGCAGGCGTTGCCCTACATCGAGCGGTTCCGCGGCGCCGTCGTCGTGGTCAAGTTCGGCGGCAACGCGATGTCGCGTCCCGAGCTGTTCGCCGACTTCGCCAAGGACATCGTCATGATGCACCGGGTGGGGATGCGACCGGTCGTGGTCCATGGCGGCGGACCGCAGATCGGCGAGTGGCTGCGGCGCATGGGGAAGGAGACGTCCTTCGTCGATGGGCGCCGGGTCACCGACGCCGAGACGCTCGAGGTCGCCCAGATGGTGCTGATCGGCAAGGTCAACTCCGACATCGTCACCGCGCTCAACACCTTCGGTCCGCTCGCACTCGGTCTGGCGGGAACCGATGCCATGATGCTGACCGCCGAGGCCCATGATGCCGACCTGGGATTCGTGGGGTCGGTCACGCAGGTCAATCCCGAGCTGATCACACGCACCCTGTCGATGGACCTGATCCCGGTGATCGCGACCATCGGGGCCGACGCAACAGGACAGACCTACAACATCAACGCGGACGACGCCGCGACCGAGGTCGCACAGGCGCTGCAGGCCGAGAAGCTGATCTTCCTGACCGACGTCCCCGGCCTGCTCGCGGATGTGCAGGACGCTGCGTCGCTCATCACCACCGTCGGCACCGACGAGGTGCAGGACCTGATCGGGTCCGGGGTGATCTCTGGCGGGATGATCCCCAAGATGGCCGGCTGCATCCGGGCGATCGACAACGGTGTCGGCTCGGTGCACCTGATCGACGGTCGGCTCTCCCACGTGCTGCTGCTCGAACTGCTGACCCGTGCGGGTGTGGGGACGATGGTCGTCCCCGGGCGCGCAGGAGCTTCGTCATGAGCGCGCCGGACCACACCAGGTCCACCCATGCCGCCGCCATGGGCGCGCCGGGGGAGCTGGATCGTTGCCCGATCATGGCGACCTACGGCGCGCCGACGGTGCAGTTCGTGCGGGGCCAGGGATCCTGGCTCTGGGACCGCGATGAGCGTCGGTACCTCGACCTGTTGTCCGGCCTCGCCGTCACCTCGCTGGGGCACAGCCACCCCGCGGTTGCCGAGGCACTCTGTGAGCAGTCCCGGCGGTTGCTGCACGTGTCCAACCTGTACGGCACCGAGCACGGATGGCATGTCGCGGCGACCCTCGACCGCCTGCTGGGCGGTGGGGGACAGGTCTTCTTCGCCAATTCCGGCGCCGAGGCCAACGAAGCAGCGCTCAAGTTGGCCCGGAAGTTCGGCGGTCGTGGCCGCCACGTGGTGGTCAGTGCGTACGGGAGCTTCCACGGGCGCACGCTCGCGACCCTGCACGCCACCGGCCAGCCGGCCAAGCACGAGGCGTTCCAGCCGCTTCCCGAGGGCTTCCGACACGTCACCTGGTCCGATCTGGACGAGCTCGAGTCATCGCTCGACGACTCGGTGGCCGCGGTGCTGCTCGAGCCCGTGCAGGGCGAGGGCGGCGTCAATCCGGCAACGGCGGAGTACTTCTCGGGTGTGCGTCGGTTGTGCGATGAGCATGGCGTGCTGTTCATGGTGGATGAGGTCCAGACCGGGCTCGGTCGCTGCGGACGTTGGTTCGCACACCAGCACTTCGGTGTGGTGCCCGACGTGGTGACAATGGCCAAGTCGCTCGGCAACGGCGTGCCCATCGGCGCCTGCTGGGCGCGTGCCGAGGTCGCTGGCGTGTTCGAACCGGGCGACCACGCCACCACCTACGGCGGCCAGCCGCTGGCCACCGCTGCGGCCCGGGCCGTGCTCGCGGTGATGGAGGCGGAGCGGGTGCCCGAGCGCGCAGCGGCCGCCGGTGCGGAGCTGGGTGCCCGACTTGCAGCGCTGCCCCGGGTGCGTGCCGTGCGGGGCCTGGGTCTGCTGCTGGCCGTCGAGCTCGACGTCGACGCGCTGGGCGTCACCGCAGGGCAGGTCGCAGCGGTGCTGTCCGAACGCGGCGTCGTGGTGAACGCCGTCACTCCCACCGCGCTCCGGCTCGCGCCGAGCCTGCTCATCACCCCTGACGAGATCGACCTGGCCGTCGACGCCATCGCCACAGCGCTGGCGGACATCGACGTGGCCGGAGTGGAGACGACGTGAGACATCTGTTGGAGATCGACGATCTGAGCGCAGACGAGCTGTTGCGGGTGCTCGACCTGTCGGAGCGCCCGGATCTTCCCCGTGTGCTGGACGGTCGCGGTGCGGTCCTGTTGTTCGAGAAGCCCTCGGCACGCACCAGGACGTCCATGGAGATGGCAGTGGTGCAGCTCGGTGGGCATCCGATCTCGCTACGCGGCGACGAGGTCGGTATCGACACGCGTGAGTCAGCATCTGATCTGGGTCGCCTGATGTCCGGTTACGGCGCCGTGATCGGCGCCCGGGTCTTCGAGCACCACAAGGTCGATCGTCTGGCGGCCGCAGCGACGGTACCGGTGATCAACCTGCTCTCCGACGAGGCCCATCCCGTCCAGGCGCTGGCAGACCTGCTGACCATCCGTCAGGAGTTCGGTGCCCTCGACGACGTCGTGGTCACCTATGTCGGTGATGCGAACAACGTCGCTCGATCCCTCGGTGTCGCATGCGGTCTGGTCGGCGCCGAGTTCCGCGTCTCGAACCCTCCGGGCTACGACTTCGACGAGGACTCGCTCGATCGCCTTCGGGCGGCCGGGTGCGACGTGGTGCTGGAGCCCGATCCCGCCCAGGCGGTCAAGGGTGCCGACGTCGTCTACACCGATGCCTGGTACTCGATGGGTCAGGAGCAGGAGAAGCTGGCACGCACCGCGGCGTTCGACCGATGGCGGGTCGACCCCGATCTCATGTCGGTCGCGTCGTCCCGGGCGATCTTCCTGCACTGCCTCCCCGCCCACCGCGGCGACGAGGCCACCGACGAGGTCCTCGACGGGCCACGGAGTCGCATCTGGCCACAGGCCCGCAACCGCATGCACACCAAGCGTGGACTGCTCGCCTGGCTGTTGGACGAGGACCTTCGATGAGTCGAGCCGCAGCCACGCCCGGACCTGCGCGAGCGGTCGGGTCACGTCCGAACAAGGCGCAACGTCAGCACCGGATCGCCCGGCTCCTCGAGGAGCACCGGGTCACCAACCAGGCACATCTGGTCGAGTTGCTCGCCGCCGATGGCGTCGAGGTCAACGTCTCGACGGTGTCACGCGACCTCGAGGAGCTGGGAGCCATCAAGGTGCGGATCCCTGGCGGAGAGACCGCCTACGCGGTACCGGAGCTCCCTCGGGAGCAGGTCGCGCCACCGGACCATCTGCGCCGCGTGCTGGGCGACTGGGTGGTCGAGGTCGCGCGCTCCGGAGACCTGGTGATGGTTCGCACGCCGCCGGGGTCGGCCCACGTCGTCGGCTCCGCCATCGACCGAGCGGGCGTGGCGGACGTGCTGGGCACCATCGCCGGAGATGACACACTGCTGCTGATCTCCATCGAGGGCGCGGGTGCCGCGGTGGCCGAGCGGGTCCATGACCTCGCCGGGCTGAGCTGACCGCCCGGTCCCCATACCCACCTCAACCACACAGAACTGGAGCGAACACCCATGGCACAACGAGTCGTGCTGGCCTACTCGGGCGGACTCGACACCTCGGTCGCGGTCCGTTGGATGATCGAGCACCTCGGGGTCGAGGTCATCTGCCTGTCGGCCGATGTCGGCCAGGAGGGCACCCTGGAGGGCAACCGTGACAAGGCCCTCGGCGCCGGAGCTATCGCGTACGAGGAGCTCGATCTCCGCGAGGAGTTCGCGTCGGACTTCCTGGCGCCGGTCATCAGGGCGAATGCCCTGTACGAGGGCCAGTACCCGTTGGTGTCGGCCATCTCACGTCCGCTGATCGTGCAGCACCAGGTGGCGATGGCCCGGAAGTACGGCGCGGATGGCATCGCCCACGGCTGCACGGGCAAGGGCAACGACCAGGTCCGGTTCGAGGTGTCCTCGATGGCACTGGCACCCGACCTGGAACTGGTCGCGCCGGTGCGGAACTGGGGCTTCACCCGTGAGGACTCCATCGCCTACGCCGGCGAACACGGCATCCCCGTCGGCGCGACGAAGGAGAAGCTGTACTCCATCGACGACAACCTCTGGGGCAGGGCGATCGAGTGCGGCGAGATGGAGGACCCGTGGGCGGAGCCGCCCGAAGGCGTCTGGCAGATGACACGGCGCACCGCGACCGAACACCGCGAGCTGACCATCGGGTTCGAGCGGGGCGTTCCGGTGTCGCTCGACGGGACGGCGATGCCGCTGCACGAGTTGATCATCGCTGCCAACCACATCGTGGGCCCCTACGGGTGGGGCCGTCTCGACATGGTGGAGAACCGCCGGGTCGGCATCAAGAGCAGGGAGACCTACGAGGCTCCCGGCGCCCTCGCACTGATGATGGCCCACGCAGATCTCGAGTCGATCACCCTCGAACGTGACCTCCAGAGGGAGAAGGTGCGCCTCGAGCACCGCTACGCAGAGATGATCTACGACGGTCTGTGGTTCTCGCCGCTGCGCGAGGCGCTCGATGCCTTCGTCGAGTCGTCCCAGCGCCACGTCACCGGCGAGGTCAGGCTGAAGCTGGAGCCCAACCGCTGCTACGTGGTCGGACGCCGAGCGCCACGTTCGCTCTACGACTACGGCCTCGCCACCTACGACGCCGCCGACAGGTTCCGTCACGCGGATTCCGAAGGGTTCGTCCGGATCTGGGGCCTCGGTGTGCAGACCTGGTCGGCGGTGCAGGGGCCGGGGTCGAGCAGTTGAGCACCGACGACCGCCAGCAGCTCTGGCACGGACGCTTCGAGTCGGGGCCTGCCGCCGAGCTGGTCGAGTTCACCGAGAGCCTGAGCTACGACCAACGGCTCATCTTCGACGACCTCGCCTGCTCCCGCGCCCACGTGCGGGGGCTCCGTCGAGGTGGGCTGCTCGACGACGACGAGCTGGCGCTGATCCTGTCCGCGCTGGACGCGGTGGAGAGCGAGTACCGCGACGGGGCCCTGGTCGCGATCGAGTCCGATGAGGACGTCCACACGCTGATCGAGCGGCGCGTCACCGAGCTCGCCGGCGATGCCGGAGCGAAGCTGCACACGGGCCGGTCCCGCAACGATCAGGTCGCCACCGCGTTCCGCCACTATGTCAAGCGGGAGCTGGTCGTGGTGGCAGACCGTGTGCTGGACCTGGTCGAGGTGCTGGCGGCACGCGCCGACGAGGCGGGCACCGGCGAGGACGCGGCCTACCTACCCGGCTACACCCATCTGCAGCAGGCACAGCCTGTGCTGCTGGCGCATCACCTGATGGCGCACGGCTGGGCGCTGCTGCGCGACGTGGATCGGTTGGGCGACTGTCGCGAACGTCTCGACGTGTCGCCGCTGGGGGCGGGAGCGCTGGCCGGGTCCTCGCTGCCGCTCGACCCCGACGGAACCGCTGCGGACATGGGTTTCGCCGCCCGGTTCGAGAACTCACTCGATGCGACGTCGGACCGCGACTTCGTTGCCGAGTCGCTGTTCGTGCTCGCCATGATCGGGATCCACCTGTCCAGGATGGGCGAAGAGATCGTGTTGTGGAGCAGCGAGGAGTTCGGCTTCGCCCGGCTCGACGACGCGTACGCCACCGGCTCGTCGATGCTGCCCCAGAAGAAGAACCCGGACATCGCAGAGCTCGCCCGCGGCAAGACGGGACGCCTGATCGGTGATCTCACGGGGTTCCTCGCGACGCTCAAGTCGCTGCCCCTCGCCTACAACCGTGACCTGCAGGAGGACAAGGAACCGCTGTTCGATGCCCTGGACACGGTTCGTCTCGGTCTGGGAGCGATGGCCGGGCTCGTCCGCACGCTGGAGTTCCGCACCGACCGGATGCGCTCAGCTGCTGACTCCCCGCACGCAGCGGCGACCGATCTGGCCGAGTTCCTCGTCCGCGACGGCGTGCCGTTCCGTGAGTCCCACGCCATCGTCGGCGCGCTGGTGCGCACGTCGCTGGAGGACGGCACACCGTTGGCGCAACTGGTGCGCGCCGATCCTCGGCTGGGTCCGGACGCCGAGCGCCTGCTGGACCCCGGCGTCTCGGTCCGTCAACGCACCACACCCGGCGGAGCCGGACCCGTCGCGGTCGCCGCGCAGCGAGCGCGCCTGGAGGCGGCCATCCGAGGAGCCCGCATCGCTCACGGATCCGCCGGTGGCTGAACCGGCAGCGCCGACTCGGGGGCGCCGAACACGCTCAGGCTCGTGACGCACGCTCGCCGTCTGTTGCCTGCGCAGGATCCCCTGTTGTCCAGTTCGCGTGATCCGAACAGAGCCAGGGCCCGCATCGTCGGGGCGACGCTGCCGCCAGGGCAGGCCGGCGCGCGCCAGCGCGTCCTCGATCTGCTCGACGAACACGGGGCGTCGCTGGCGGACCGCACGACGATGCCGGGGCACCTGACCGGTTCGGCGCTGGTCGTGGACGCCACGGGTACGCAGATGGTGGTGTTGCTGCACACGAAGCTCCGCCGATGGTTGCAGCCGGGAGGACACGCGGACGGCGATCTCGAGCTGGCGGGCGTTGCGCTGCGAGAGGCCGCTGAGGAGACCGGCATCCCAGGTCTGCGCGTGATGCTGCCGGCGGTCGATCTGGACGTCCACGAGGTGGACCACGGCGATGCGTTGGGTCGCCATCTGCACCTTGATCTGCGCTTCGTGGTGCTGGCGCCGGCAGATGCGACGCTCGAGGGCAACCACGAGTCGCTCGACCTGCGATGGGTGACGATGACCGAGCTCGAGGACCTGGCCGATGAGGACGGGCTCGTTCGCCTGGCCCGGGCAGGCATGGCAGCAGTCGCCGGGAGCCCTGAGACCGACGGTCTCAGCTGAGATCCGCAGGAGTCTCGCAGGACGCCATGCGGTTCACCTGGGCGAAGGAGTTGATCGCCCGGGTGATTCCTCTGGTGTCGCTGCCCTTCGTGGTCTCGAGGAACCGCGCCTCGTCATCGACACGGAGGTTCTCGACGTAGTCCTCCCGGTCGCCGATGTAGGTCGACCAGTCGTCAAGCCACTCTCCGACACCCTCCGCGGCAGCGAGCTCCTCCTGCTGCTGGGGCGACAGCTCCTCCGGCGGCAGCTGGGCCAGAGCCGGCGGCGGCACGGGAGCGACGGCCCGAAGGTCGGCGATCATCGAGCGCAGCACGATGTTGCTGCGCTCCACGTCATCCGCGCGCTCGTCCGCAGTGGCCGCGAACGCCGCGGGCGGCAGCGCGTCCAGTTCGGATCGGGACGCTGCGCAGATCTCCTCCGCAGCGGTCGGGAACGTGCGGTCGCCGAGCTCATCGATCAGCAGCCCGGGGTCGTAGATGAAGAACACGTAGATCCAACCGCCGCACAGGGCGGCGAGCGCCAGCACCGTCGCGACGACCGCCACGCGTGACCTCGGCGGGTCGGTCGGCTCCTCGTCCGGTGCGCCGGGGACCTCAGGTGTGATCGGCGACGCCATGACCGCTGAGTCTGCCACTGCCACAGGGTGCGCACGCAGTCCACCTGGGCCTCGCGGCTGTCCGGCGGTGCGGCGGCGCCCTCAGCGCCGGGGTGGGGTGGTGGTCGTCGACGTCGTCGACGTGGTCGAGGTGGTCGAGGTGCTCGCTGTGGTGGTGGTCGGCAGCGCGGTGACCTCGATCCACACCGTCGAGCCACGAGCCACGATGCTCCCCGGTGCCGGACTCTGGTTGGCCACAGCGCCCGGTTGCGCCTGCGACGACGTGATGATCACGCGCTCGGTCGTCAGCCCCACTCGTTCGAGTCGCGCCGTCGCTGCCGATGCGTCCAGTCCGCCCAGGTCGGGCACGGCGACTTCCTGGGCGGGCTGGACGGGTTCGACGAAGCTGCTGTTGGGGGAGGGCAGCGTCGTGGTCGGCGCTGGTGCGGTCAACGGATCCATCAGCGGAGTTGCCTCGGTGTCGGCCAGGGCCGAGCGCATGAACTGCGCCCAGATCTGCGCCGGATAGGTGCCCCCGTAGACGGTGATCCGGGTGTTCGGCCGGGTCATGGACACCAGTTGGCGCGTGCCACCCGCCACCGCCCGCGGCTCGGCGAAGCCCACCCAGACCGAGGTGGACAGCTGCTGGGTGTACCCACAGAACCAGGCATCGGTGTTGTTCTGCGCGGAGCCGGTCTTGCCGCCGGCCGGCCGACCGATGTTCGCGCTCCTGCCGGTGCCGCGCTGGATCACGCCTTCCAGCGCCGGAGCGATCTCCCGGACGTTCGCCGAGTCCATGGCACGGGTCTGGGAGTGGCGGTGCTGGTACACCACTGCGCCGTCAGGGCCGGTGATCTTGGTGACGAGCGTGGGCGGAACCCCGACCCCGTCGTTCGCGAAGGTCGCGTACACCGATGCCATGTCGGTGACGGTGGCGTTGTTGGCGCCGAGCACGATTGCGGGTGTGGTCTCGACCTCGGTCGACACCACACCGAGCTTGCGAGCCATCTCGACGGAGCGCTCCGGCCCGACGGCGGGATCCAACATGATGTTGGCGTAGCAGGTGTTCGACGACACCACGGTGCACTCGGCCATGGTGCCGGCCCCGATGCCGCCGCCCTTGACCCTCCAGATCCCACCGGGGATCGTCAGCACCGCGGAGGAGGGCGCGTCGAACCGCGTCGACGGCGACACCCCGTTCTCGAGTGCCGCGGCCATCACGATCGGCTTGAACGCCGAGCCGGTCTGGCGCCCGGCACCTGCGGCCAGGTTCGTCTGACGGTAGGAGTGCGTGCCGAAGTAGTCGTAGCCGCCGACCATCGCCCGAACGAAGCCGGTGCGCGGTTCGATCGACACGAGGGCGGCGTCGGGCGTGCGCGGGTCGGTCCCCTGCCCGGGTAGGACCTCTCGTATCGCCTCCTCGGCCTTCGCCTGTAGGCCGAGGTCGATCGTCGTGTCGATGCGCAGCCCGCCGCGCAACAGTGCCTCGCGCCGCTCAGCGGTGCTGGTCCCCAGCGCATCGGAACGGTTCAGGAGCCAGTCCTTCACCTGGTCGACGAAATGCGGCGCCGCATAGCGCTCCTGGGTCGGGTCGGGCGTCTCCGGTGCGAGCACGAGCGGTGTCGCCACCGCAGCGGTCTCCTGCTGCTCGGTGATCAGCTGCTGCTCCGCCATGCGCCGCAGGACCAGGTTGCGGCGTTGCACCGCGGAGTCGGGGTCGGTCCGGGGGTCGTGTCGTGAAGGTGCCTGGATCACCCCGGCGATCAGGGCGGACTGCTCCAGGGTCAGATCCGCGACCGGGACACCGAAGTACTCCTGGGCAGCAGCAGCGACCCCGTAGGCGCCGTTGCCCAGATAGATCGTGTTGAGGTAGAGCTCGAGGATGAGCTGCTTGGAGTAGTTGCGCTCGAGTGCCAGGGCCGTGGTGGCTTCCTCGACCTTGCGTCCGAGCGTCTGTTCCGGGGTGAGCAGGGCGTTCTTGACGTACTGCTGCGTGATGGTCGATCCACCCTCGGCGACGCTGCCCGCCTGGGCGTTCGCCCCCGCGGCTCGGGCCACCGCCTTTGGATCCACGCCGTTGTGGGTCCAGAACCGAGCGTCTTCGATGGCGACCACCGCATCCTGCAGCGATCGTGGCACCTGCTCCAGCGAGACGTTCTGTCGGTTCTCCTCGGCCAGCTCGGTGATGAGTGTGCCGTTGGCATCGTAGATGGCGGACGGCTGGGCGTTCTCCGGCAGCGCGACCGGCGGAGCGTCGCGCGCGGAGCCGCACGCAGTGGCGACGACTGCGATCGCGACGAGCGCGCCGATGAGGTTCGAGGAACGGGGCACCTGCACATTCTGGTGCCCTGCGATGCGCGACCGGTGGCACCAGCTCGGTGTCACATGTCGCGGGTGAGCCCGCACTCAGCCGGTACGATCATCGCCCCGTCCGCATCCGAAGGTGGTTCCATGTCCAGCGGCGCCGAGTTGATCGACGACCTGACCCGGCGAGGTCTGCGTCAGGACTGCACCGATCTCGCCTCGCTCGTCCGGCGACTCGACGACGCTCCGGTGACCCTCTACTGCGGATTCGATCCGACGGCGGACTCCCTGCACATCGGCAACCTCCAGTCGATCATGCTGCTGTACCGGTTCCAGTCGGCAGGACATGCGCCGATCGCGCTGGTGGGCGGCGCCACCGGGATGATCGGCGACCCGGGCGGCCGCAGCGAGGAGCGCACCTTCCTCGACGTCGAGGTCCTGGACCACAACCGGGTCTGCATCGGCGAGCAGCTCCAGCAGTTCCTCGACTTCGGCGAAGGTCCGACGGCGGCCAGGCTGGTGGACAACCGTGCGTGGACCGAGCCGCTCGGAGTGCTCGAGTTCCTCCGTGACGTCGGCAAGCACGTCACGATCAACACGATGCTCGCCCGGGACTCGGTCAAGAGCCGCATCGACCGGGAATCGGGGATCTCGTTCACCGAGTTCAGCTACATGCTCCTGCAGGCGAACGACTTCTTCGTGCTGCACAGGGACTACGGATGTGACCTGCAGGTGGCGGGATCGGATCAGTGGGGGAACATCACCGCAGGCATCGACCTGGTGCGCCGTCGCACCGGCGACGCGGTGCACGGGCTGACCGCTCCGCTCATCGTGCGCCAGGACGGCACCAAGTTCGGCAAGAGCGAGGGCGACAACATCTGGCTCGCACCGGAGCGAACCAGCCCCTACCGCATGTACCAGTACCTGTTGAACGTCACTGACGATGACGTCGAGACCCTCCTGATGCGTCTCACCACCGTGGCGGTCCCCGAGATCACCCGACTGGTCGCGGAACACCGCGAGCAGCCGGGACGCCGATCGGCACAGCAGCGTCTGGCGAGCGAGGTCACCTCGCTGGTGCATGGCGACGAGGTGGCACGACAGGTCGAACGGGCTTCCGCGGTCCTGTTCGGACAGCCGCTCGAGGCGTTGGACGCTGCCGCGTTCCAGCTGCTGGCCGCCGAGATCCCGACGTCTCGCATCGCGCTGGGTGAGCTGATCGGCACAGACCCGGTGGATCTGCTCGCAGCGACACCGCTCGCGAGCTCCAAGAGCGAGGTGCGCCGCACGCCGGGCGGCTACTACGTCAACCAGGAGTCGCTCCAGGCCCGTGAGGCAGGAGCGATTGGCGCAGCCGATCTGGTGCACGGTAGGTTCATCCTTCTTCGACGGGGAAGGTCGTCCCACCACCTGGTGGAGGCCGCCTGAACCCTCGAGCGAGGCCGCTTCTCCGGAAGTGCCGGGCGTCACTCGGAAGCGAGTTGACTCAACCCGGCAGGGAATGTAAGTTCTCACCTCGCCCCTGACAGCCGGAAACGGCCCTCGGGGAGCACAGGAACCACTGGCTCAGGCCATGTTCCGCACGACGCCCCGTTCATCGGTGGCAGCGTTTCTTGACAACGGAAGACAGGATGCCAAATAGGCGAGTGCGGGCTGCCGTACGTTCGGAAGCGAGCGTATGAGGCAGACCCAGTCAATAACCTTTAAGCACACAACGGACAACCCCCGTCGACCTCGGTCGCCGGGGAAATGCCAGAACTGTGCCAGTTGGCGTCGGAGTTTCCACTCTGGCGCCGGCTCTTCGATTTGCGGAGTGCCTGCTTCTTCGGAAGACGGTGCTCCAATGATCTCGATGGAGAGTTTGATCCTGGCTCAGGACGAACGCTGGCGGCGTGCCTAACACATGCAAGTCGAACGAGGTCCAAGGGAGCTTGCTCCCTGAAGACCTAGTGGCGAACGGGTGAGTAACACGTGAGAAACCTGCCTCGGAGTGGGGAATAACTCGGGGAAACCCGAGCTAATACCGCATACCTTCACATGATCGCATGGTCTAGTGAAGAAAGAATTTCGCTCTGAGAGGGTCTCGCGGCCTATCAGCTTGTTGGTGGGGTAACGGCCTACCAAGGCAACGACGGGTAGCTGGTTTGAGAGAACGATCAGCCACACTGGGACTGAGACACGGCCCAGACTCCTACGGGAGGCAGCAGTGGGGAATCTTGCGCAATGGGCGAAAGCCTGACGCAGCAACGCCGCGTGCGGGATGACGGCCTTCGTGGTTGTAAACCGCTTTCAGCAGGGACGAAAATGACGGTACCTGCAGAAGAAGCCCCGGCTAACTACGTGCCAGCAGCCGCGGTAATACGTAGGGGGCAAGCGTTGTCCGGAATCATTGGGCGTAAAGAGCTCGTAGGCGGTTCAGTAAGTCGGGTGTGAAAGCTCCGAGCTCAACTCGGAGAGGCCACCCGATACTGCTGTGACTAGAATCCAGTAGGGGAGTGTGGAATTCCTGGTGTAGCGGTGAAATGCGCAGATATCAGGAGGAACACCAGCAGCGAAGGCGGCACTCTGGGCTGGTATTGACGCTGAGGAGCGAAAGTGTGGGTAGCAAACAGGATTAGATACCCTGGTAGTCCACACCGTAAACGTTGGGCACTAGGTGTGGGGAGGATCAACCCTCTCTGTGCCGTAGCTAACGCATTAAGTGCCCCGCCTGGGGAGTACGGCCGCAAGGCTAAAACTCAAAGGAATTGACGGGGGCCCGCACAAGCGGCGGAGCATGTTGCTTAATTCGAGGCAACGCGAAGAACCTTACCTAGGTTGAACTACGCAGGAAAAGCCACAGAGATGTGGTGTCCTTAGGGGCCTGCGATAGGTGGTGCATGGCTGTCGTCAGCTCGTGTCGTGAGATGTTGGGTTAAGTCCCGCAACGAGCGCAACCCTTATCCTATGTTGCCAGCGCGTAATGGCGGGGACTCGTGGGAGACTGCCGGGGTCAACTCGGAGGAAGGTGGGGACGACGTCAAGTCATCATGCCCCTTATGTCTAGGGCTGCAAACATGCTACAATGGCTGGTACAAAGGGCTGCGAGACCGCGAGGTTGAGCGAATCCCAAAAAGCCAGTCTCAGTTCGGATTGAAGTCTGCAACTCGACTTCATGAAGCTGGAGTCGCTAGTAATCCCGGATCAGCAACGCCGGGGTGAATACGTTCCCGGGCCTTGTACACACCGCCCGTCACACCACGAAAGTTGGCAACACCCGAAGTCAGTGGCCGAACCCCTCGGGGACGGAGCTGCCGAAGGTGGGGTTAGCGATTGGGGTGAAGTCGTAACAAGGTAGCCGTACCGGAAGGTGCGGCTGGATCACCTCCTTTCTAAGGAGTCCAATTCCGCTCGGTTCACGGACATTTGTTCCGTGTCGAGTCTGGACACCCAGTTGATGCACTCGTCTGGTGCTCTGGCATCGCTCGTTCGCACACTTGCGATCGAGTCGCTGGTACCCGTCCTGTCTTCCGTTGTGAAGGAACGCTGCCGGCCCCGTTCGCGGGGCATTCGGCGCGTCCTTCCTGGCGCGAGCTCTGCTCGCCGGCGTTTCTTGAGAATTTCATAGCGAGCACGAGCATCTTTGTATGCAATACCCAAGTTATTAAGGGCCAACGGTGGATGCCTTGGCGATGAGAACCGATGAAAGACGTGGGAGGCTGCGATAAGCCACGGGGAGGTGCCGACCAACCTTCGATCCGTGGATTTCTGAATGGGGCAACCCAGCACCCGTCATGGGGTGTTACTCCCGCCTGAACACATAGGGCGGGTAGAGGGAACCAGGGGAATTGAAACATCTCAGTACCCTGAGGAAAGGAAAACAACAGTGACTCCGTCAGTAGCGGCGAGCGAACGCGGAAGAGCCTAAACCGAACTGGTGTGATAGCCCTACGGCGTTGCCAGTTCGGGGTTGTGGGACATGATGGCAGGAGCGTAGGACCTGCACAGAGTTACAAAGCTGCTGAGTAGTGGAAGCGTCTGGAAAGTCGCGCCGCAGAGGGTAATGGCCCCGTACACGAAACTCACGCAGTCTCTGATCAATGCTCCCGAGTAACGCCGAATCCGAGAAAGTCGGCGTGAATCTGCGAGGACCACCTCGTAAGGCTAAGTATTCCTCATCGACCGATAGTGAACTAGTACCGTGAGGGAAAGGTGAAAAGTACCCCGGGAGGGGAGTGAAATAGTACCTGAAACCGTTGGTCTACAAGCAGTCAAAGCCGTCTTCGGACGGCGATGGCGTGCCTTTTGAAGAATGAGCCAACGAGTTACGGTATGTGGCGAGGTTAACCCGTGAGGGGAAGCCGGAGCGAAAGCGAGTCTTAATAGGGCGCATAGTCGCATGCTGTAGACCCGAAGCCGGGTGATCTATCCATGGGCAGTGTGAAGCGAGGGTAAGACCTCGTGGAGGCGCGAACCGACCTAGGTTGAAAACTGGGCGGATGACCTGTGGATAGGGGTGAAAGGCCAAGCAAACCCGGTGATAGCTGGTTCTCCGCGAAATGCATTTAGGTGCAGCGTTGCATGTTCATCCGTGGAGGTAGAGCACTGGATGGGTTAGGGGGCCTACAAGCTTACCGACCCCAACCAAACTCCGAATGCCACGGATCCAGAGTGCAGCAGTGAGACCCCGGGGGATGAGCTTCGGGGTCGAGAGGGAAACAGCCCAGATCGTCGGCTAAGGTCCCTAAATTCAGACTAAGTGGTAAACGATGTGAGATCGCATAGACAGCCAGGAGGTTGGCTTAGAAGCAGCCACCCTTGAAAGAGTGCGTAACAGCTCACTGGTCGAGTGGTCTTGCGCGGACAATGTAACGGGGCTCAAGTCTGATACCGAAGCCACGGGTGCGTCGTAAGACGCGCGGTAGCGGAGCGTCGATCTCGCTGCGAAGCGGCAGGGTAACCGGTCGTGGAGCGTGGTCGAGTGAGAATGTTGGCATGAGTAGCGAAAGAGGGGTGAGAAACCCCTCCGCCGGATGTCCAAGGGTTCCTGGGGAAGGCTAATCCACCCAGGGTGAGTCGGGAGCTAAGGCGAGGCCGAGAGGCGTAGTCGATGCACAACCGGTTGATATTCCGGTACCACCACATGCGCGTCCAATTCCAATCACAGGTTGCTAAGGGGCTGTCTCTGGCGTTTACGCCGTTGTACGAACCGACCCACCAGTAGGCGGAAAGCCGTAGGGGGACGCAGGAAGGTAGGTGATCCCGGGCGATGGTTGTCCCGGGGTAAGCGTGTAGGGCGAGGTCTAGGCAAATCCGGACCTCATGAAGCCTGAGACGTGATACGGACCCGCTTCAGGGGAAGTCACTGATCCTATGCTGCCGAGAAAATCCCAGCGGTGAGTTCATGTGGTGCCCGTACCCCAAACCAACACAGGTGGACAGGTAGAGAATACCAAGGCGATTGAGATAACTCTGGTTAAGGAACTCGGCAAAATGCCTCCGTAACTTCGGGAGAAGGAGGACCTCATTAGGGTGACGGCACTTGCTGCCTGAGCTCGAAGAGGTGGCACCAAATTGTGGGAAGCGACTGTTTACTAAAAACACAGCAGCGTGCGAAGCCGTAAGGCGCTGTATACGCTGTGACGCCTGCCCGGTGCTGGAAGGTTACGGGGAAGGGTTAGCCTTCGGGCGAAGCTCTGAACCTAAGCCCCAGTAAACGGCGGCCGTAACTATAACGGTCCTAAGGTAGCGAAATTCCTTGTCGGGTAAGTTCCGACCTGCACGAATGGCGTAACGACTTCCCAACTGTCTCAACCAGAGACTCAGCGAAATTGAAGTACGAGTAAAGATGCTCGTTAGCTGCAGAAGGACGGAAAGACCCCGTGGACCTTTACTATAACTTGATGTTGGGGTTTGTCATGCGTTGTGTAGGATAGGTGGGAGACTAGGAAGCATTGGCGCTAGCCAGTGTGGAGTCACCCTTGAAATACCACCCTGCGTATGACGAGCCTCTAACCCAGACCCGTTATCCGGGTCGGGGACAGCGTCAGGCGGGTAGTTTGACTGGGGCGGTCGCCTCCTAAAGTGTAACGGAGGCGCCCAAAGGTTCCCTCAGCCTGGTTGGCAATCAGGCGTCGAGTGCAATGGCAAAAGGGAGCTTGACTGCGAGACCTACAAGTCGAGCAGGAGCGAAAGCTGGGCATAGTGATCCGGCGGTTGCGTGTGGAAGCGCCGTCGCTCAACGGATAAAAGGTACCCCGGGGATAACAGGCTAATCTTCCCCAAGAGTCCATATCGACGGGAAGGTTTGGCACCTCGATGTCGGCTCATCGCATCCTGGGGCTGAAGCAGGTCCCAAGGGTTGGGCTGTTCGCCCATTAAAGCGGTACGCGAGCTGGGTTTAGAACGTCGTGAGACAGTTCGGTCCCTATCCTCTGCAGCCGTAGGTAGATTGAGGAAAGCTATCCCCAGTACGAGAGGACCGGGATGGACGTAGCTCTCGTGTGCCAGTTGTCCTGCCAAGGGCATGGCTGGTTTGCGACCTACGGAAGAGATAACCGCTGAAAGCATCTAAGCGGGAAGCTCCTTCCAAGATGAATCTACCCACAGGGTCAACCTGGTAAGGCCCGTGGCATAACACCACGTTGATAGGCCGGAAGTGTACGTGCAGTAATGCATTCAGCTGACCGGTACTAATCGGCCGAGGGCTTGGGTTTGTACAAAGCCGTTCGTGCTCGCTATGAAGTCCTCGAGACGTCGCAGATCTGGTTCGACCGGATCGCCGCTCGTAGTTGACAACTGATTTCGGTGGCCATAGCGGAGGGGTCACACCCGTTCCCATCCCGAACACGGAAGTTAAGCCCTCCAGCGCCGATGGTACTTGGGACGAGTGTCCCTGGGAGAGTAGGACGCCGCCGGATTTCTTACGATGAGCGGAGGCTTCGGCCTCCGCTCATTGGCGTTTTTGGACCCATCCGGCGGCTCGGGGCGTGTGTCCCGCAACGGGTTCACCCTGTTCGACTGCTCTTCGTCGGTTCACGGTGTGGGACTCGTGAGGGGTCCTGTCGTCCGCGTCGTGTGTGTTCGCCGGCCAGGGCACGGTGCAGCTATCGTGTCGCCCCTTCGAGACTGCAGGTTCTGACATGAGTTCATCTGATGGGCGTTCCACCAACGGTCCTCGAGGATCGTCATCTGGTGGACGTGGTCGTCCGGGTGACCGTACTCGTGCGTCGAGGACCCGCGGGCCCCGAGACACCCGAGCGATCCCTGCGCCTCCTCCCCGGCGGTCGCGGCCACCGACCAGGACCGAGCCGGTCGAGGACGTGGTGCCCGAGCCGGAGCTGTGGATCGATGAGGGCCCTACCGGTGCCCAGCCGTCGAAGCCGTCCAAGGCCGGGCGGGCTCGGCGCTCGAGCGCCGAGCGAGTCAAGGTCGAGGCCCCCGAGCTGGTCGCGCTCGTAGGAGCGCAGCGCGCCCAGCGACTCGAGGGCAGGCTCAGCGATGCTGCGACTGCGTTCGCCGGCGAGCGCTTCGGCGAGGCGCGCCAACTGCTGGCGCCGATCGTGCGAGAGGTTCCGGAGCTGGCCGAGGGGCGCGAGCTCTACGGTCTGACCCTCTACCGGCTGGGCCGGTGGAAGGAGGCCGCTCGGGAGCTGGATGCCTTCGTGGAGCTGAGCAACGGCAGCACCGAGCAGCATCCGGTGCTGGCAGACTGCCGCAGAGCGCTGCGGCAGTACCGGGAGGTGGACCGGCTCTGGGAAGAGCTCCGGGAGAGCTCACCGAGTGGTGCGCTCGTGACCGAGGGCCGGATCGTGACCGCCGGATCGCTCGCCGATCGTGGTGACCTGGGAGGGGCTGTTCGACTGCTCTCGAAGGGATTCAGGTTCCCGAAGCGCCCGATGGAACACCACCTGCGGCGTGCCTATGCGCTGGCAGATCTGTACGAGCGTTCCGCCGATGTGCCCCAGGCGCGATCGCTTTTCGACCAGGTCGCGCAGGCCGATCCTGGCTTTCTCGATGCAGCGGAGCGAGCTGCAGCGCTGCGGTGATCACCGACCGGTGACTCGCCGGTCCTTGATCGCACCGGCGAGTCCCGTGCCCGTCAGGTTCGGGATGCTTCGAAGATGGACTGGATCGAGGCGTCCAGCGCAGCATCGAACTCCGCGTCGGACTGCTGGGCCGACAGGCCCTCGGTGAGCGCCCGCGAGAAGCTGGCGATCACACCCGTGTTGCGCGACAGCCGTGCGTTGGCTTCATCCCTTGCATAGCCGCCGGAGAGCGCGACGACCCGTAGGACCGCAGGATGCTGCACCAGCTCGGAGTAGAAGTCGTCCACCTCCGGCAGGGTCAGCTTCAACATGATCTGCTGCCCATCGCCGAGACCGCCGACCTCGGCCAGCAGGCGCGCCTTCAGCAACGCTTCGGCCTCTGCCTTCGACGGACTGTTGATGTCGACCTCCGGCTCGATGATCGGTACCAGGCCGTGGCTGAGGATCTGTCGCCCGATCTCGAACTGCTGGGCCACGTTCGTCGCGATTCCGTCGGCGTCGGCGACCTTGATGACCGAGCGCATCTTGGTGCCGAACACGCCCTTGGCGACCGCCTTCTCGCAGAGGCTGTCCAGGTCGGGCATCGGCTTCATGATCTGCGTGCCGTTCTGCTCATCAGCGAGGCCCTTGTCGACCTTCAGGAACGGCACGACGTGCTTGACGTTCCAGAGGTAGTCAGCCGTGCCGCGGCCTTCGACCTCGCGGTCCATGGTCTGCTCGAACAGGATGGCGCCGAGCACGCGTCCACCGTCGAAGGACGAGCTGGTCATGATGCGCGACCGCATCTGATGGATGAGGTCGAACATCTCGTCCTCGCCCGAGTAGGCGTCCTCGGTGACGCCGTACAGCTTCAGCGCCTTGGGCGTGCTGCCACCGGACTGGTCCAGCGCGGCGATGAAGCCCTCGTCGTTCCCGACCTTGCTCAGCATCTGCTCGTCCACCGTTGCTCCTTGCGACGTCGTCGGCCAGAGGCGTGACTGCCCCCGTTCCGACCCTCTCGATGGCCGACAGGCTCTCACAGCCGTCATCGGGGAAACCACTCCGGCAGGGGCGACGCGTTGTGCAATGGTGGCGACGGTGAGCACCTGGATCCTCGACCTCGACGGCGTGCTGTGGCGGGGGGCGGAGTTGATCCCCGGCGCCGATCGAGCGGTGCGTTCACTGCTCGAGGACGGGCACACGTTGCTGGGGTGCACGAACCACGCACTTTCGCCCGAGACGAAGCACCAGGCGCTGGAGGAGATGGGCGTTCCTGCGTTCCCGGTGGTGACCTCGGCCGAGGCGGTGGCGGAGGTGTGCGAGCGGGGTGAGCGGATCCTGGTCCTGGGAGACGTCTCGCTCGTCGCGGTGCTCGTGCAGCACGGGCTGGAGGTGATCGACGTCTTCGAGTGCCCCGACGGAGAGCCCGTGCGCGGCGTCGATGCGGTCGTGGTGGGATCCACCGAGCGATGGGACCGCTCACGAGTCGGCATGGTGGCCGACGCAGTGCGCAGCGGAGCTCGGTTCCTGGCGACCAACACCGATGCGACCCACCCCAGCAGCGGTCCGTTCGGCGCCAGACTGCTGCCGGGCAACGGAGCGCTGCTCGCTGCGGTGGCCGTCGCCGCGGGCCGCGGCCCCGACGAGGTCGCCGGCAAGCCGCATCGGGCGATGGCGGCGCTCATCTCGTCGCGCTGCGGCGCCGTCGATGTGGTCGTGGGCGATCGGCCCGACACCGATGGTGCGCTCGCACTTGCGCTGGGTGCCGGGTTCGGGCTGGTGCTGAGCGGGGTCACCCGGGCCGACGCGGTGCCGGGCGACCTTCCGCCCGGATGGGTGGCGGCCGACCTGCTCGACCTGGTGGAGATGGTGGCCGAACGGGGCCTGTCGACCTACCGCTCGGTAGGCTGATCCGGTGCGCCGCCGCCTCGACGCCGAACTCGTCAGGAGGGGCTTGGCCGATGGCCTCGTCCCGGCTCGGGCCGTGATCGGCGAGGGTCGGGTGCTGGTGGGGGGAGCCCCTGCGAGCACCGCGGCGCGACTGGTCGACCCGAGCGAGTCGGTCGCCGTGACGGCTCCGGCCCCGCGATTCGTCGGGAGGGGAGGGGAGAAGCTGTCAGGGGCGCTCGACGCCTTCGGCCTCGATCCTGTTGGACTGCGCGTGCTGGATGCGGGTGCCTCGACCGGCGGGTTCACCGATGTGCTGCTGCAGCGTGGCGCTGCGGGGGTGGTGGCGCTGGACGTGGGTCACGGGCAGCTGCACGAGAGGCTCCGAAGCGACCCTCGGGTCGAGGTGCGTGACCGCACCAACCTGCGTCATGTCGATCCGGCGCTGCTCGGCCCCTTCGACGCGGTCGTCGCCGACCTGTCGTTCATCTCCCTGACCAAGGTCATGGACGTGCTGGTGCGCTGCTGCACACCCGGCGGATGGATCGTGGTGCTGGTGAAGCCCCAGTTCGAGGCGCCCAGGGATGAGGTCAGCCGGGGTCGTGGTGTGATCACCGACCCTGCTGCCTGGACCGCAGCGGTGGCGCGGGTCGTGCACAGCGCCCGGGCTGCGGGGGCGGACCTCGTGGGGCTGGATGTCTCACCGCTGCGCGGGGCGGAGGGCAACGTGGAGTTCCTGGCGCAGCTGCGACGTCGTCCGGACCCCTCGGCGCCAACGCTGTCCCGCGCGGCAGGACGCGAGCACGACGAGGAGCACGACGGTTGGAACGGCTCGTCGCCGATGTCCTCGCCGATGCCGGGTTGACGGCCGGACCGATGGCGGGTGGCGCCCGGTGAGCACCGTCGGCCTTGTCATGCATCGCGAGCGAGCGCCGCAGCTCGCCCTGGAGACCATCGAGTGGTTGGTCGACCGCGGCCACGTCGTGCGCCTCGGGACCGACGACGCCGAACTGCTCGGGCTGACCGAGATGGGCGTGCCGATGGCCGACCTGGCGATCGGTCTGGACCTGTTGTTGAGTCTGGGCGGCGACGGCACCATGTTGCGAGCGGTCGATCTGGTTGCCGATGACGGCGTCCCGGTCCTGGGGGTGAACCTCGGGCAGCTCGGCTATCTGACCGAGGTCGAGCCGTCGGGGGTCCGGATGGCGCTCAAGCGCTTCCTCGCCGGTTCCTACCGGATCGAGGAGCGAATGCGCCTCTTGGTCGTGCTGCATCGCAGCGGGCACGAACCCGAGCGGCTCCAGGCGCTGAACGAGGCCGTGATCGAGAAGTCGCAGATGGGACACACCGTCCGGCTCGAGGTCGAGCTCGATGGCCGCCCGTTCACCTCGTACGTCAGCGATGGCTTGATCCTGGCAACCCCCACGGGTTCGACCGCCTACTCGTTCTCCGCCGGCGGGCCGATCGTGGATCCCCGCCACCGAGCGGTGCTGATGGCCCCGGTGGCGGCGCACATGCTGTTCGACCGTGCGCTCGTGCTGCGGCCCGACTGCCAGATCCGGGTGAGCGTCGACGGAGATCGGCCCGCCGGGGTGTCGGTCGACGGTCGACCCGCAGCGCCGTTGGAGACCGGTGACGCAGTGGTCTGCACCGCGTCGGACCGACCTGCACGCCTGGTCACCTTCGGCACTCACGACTTCCACGCCGTGCTGCGCGCGAAGTTCGGCCTGTCCGACCGCTGAGCCGCTCGCTGGCCCTGCCGTCGGGCCCGATGTCGATCCGGGGCCGGTCCCCGGGGGCCCGCGTCCGGATCCTCTACGGTTGAACGTCGTGCTGGTCGAACTGGCGGTGACGAACCTCGGGGTCATCCCGTCCGCCCGGATCCCCTTCGGATCCGGACTCGTCGCGCTCACCGGCGAGACCGGCGCGGGCAAGACGATGGTGGTCGAGGCGATGCACCTGCTGCTCGGCGGCCGACCTGACCCCTCACGGGTCCGTGTCGGTGCCGAGGAGGCCGTGGTGGAGGGGCTGTTCGCGGTCGGCGACACCGAGTGGGTCCTCCGCCGTTGCGTTCCGGCGCGAGGGCGATCACGCTCGTACGTCAACGGCGAGCTCGCCACTGCCGCCACCCTGTCCGAGCTGGGCTCCACCCTGCTGGAGCTGCACGGACAACACGCGCAGCAGGCCCTCTTGGTGCCGAGCTCGCAGCGTGCGTCGCTCGATCGCTTCGCCGGCGTTGACCGCTCGGCGTTCGTCGACGCCCGTCGGGCGGTCAACGAGGCGACCCGGCTGCTCGAGTCCTCCGGCGGTGACGAACGGGCGCGGGCGCGGGAGCTGGATCTGTGTCGCTTCCAGGTGGACGAGATCGACGCGATCGCGCCGTTGCCGGGTGAGGACGAGTCACTGGCCGAGGAGGAGGAACTGCTGTCCGCTGCGGTGGAGCACCGCGAGGCGGCGCGGCGGGGGGTGGCGCTGCTCGGCGACGAGGGCGCTGCAGGAGATCTGGTTGCCCGTTGCAGCGCCGCACTGGGCGATGCCGCGGTGTTCGAGCCGCTCCGGAGCAGGTTGGTCGACCTCGGCGCCGAGTTGGCGGACTGCACCACGGAACTGCGGCGGCTCGCCGACACGATCGAGCCCGACGACGAGCGCCTCGCCCGGGTGCGGGAGCGTCGCCACCAGCTGGTGCAGCTGCGACGCAAGTACGGCGAGACCCTCGACGAGGTGCTCGTCCACCGCGAGGAGATGGCTCGACGGGCCGCCGAGCTCGCCGCCCACGACGAAGTGCTCGAGCGTCGCGAAGCCGAGCTCGCCTCGGCCCGCAGCGAGTTGGTGCGAGCAGCGCAGGAGCTCGGTGCCACCCGCCGGGCGGCCGCTCCGGCGCTCGCTGCAGCGGTCGAGGGACATCTGGTGGGTCTGGCGCTGCCGGGGGCGAGGCTGGAGGTCGAGGTCGAGGACACCGCGGAGTTCCCCGGTGCGGGTGAATCGGTGGAGTTCCGTCTGGCGGCCAACGCCGGCACCGCTCCGGCGCCGCTGTCCCGGGTGGCCTCCGGCGGCGAGCTGTCCCGGGTCATGCTGGCGCTGCGGCTCGTGCTGTCCGAGGGGCCACCCACCATGGTCTTCGACGAGGTCGATGCCGGGATCGGCGGCGAGGCGGCGGTGGCGGTGGGTCGGGCGCTCGCAACGCTCGGCACACAGCGTCAGGTCCTGGTCGTCACGCACCTGGCCCAGGTCGCAGCGTTCGCGGACCAGCAGGTGCTGATCGAGAAGTCCCGCTCGGTCGAAGGGGCGGTGACCACCGTGGAGGTGCTCGACGACGACTCCCGCGTGGTCGAGTTGTCCCGGATGCTGTCCGGGAGCCCGGACAGCCAGGCCGCTCGCCGCCATGCCGAGGAGCTGCTCGGTGCCGCGCACGGCGCGACCGGACGACGATGACCCTGGTCGCGGGCGCGGTGCTCGGCGCCACCGCAGCGCTGGTGATCTGGGTGGGCATGCAGCCGGTGTTCTCCCGGCCGGTGTTCACCAGGCAGAACTACCGGGGGATCCGCTTGCCGACCGCGGTCGGTCTGGTCATCCCGCTGGCGACCGTCGCGACGCTCGCGGCGCTGACGCTGCTGACGACGCTCGGGTGGCGGCCGGACCGGCCGGGGTTGGCGGCGCTCGGAGCGACCACGACCGCCACACTGGGGTTCGGCCTGTTGGGGATGCTGGACGACGTGGCGGTGGACGAGGGTGCGTCGGGCTACCGCGGTCACGTCGCGGCGCTGGCCCGGGGCCGTCTGACCGCAGGATCGCTGAAGATGGTCGCAGGGCCGGCGGTCGCGCTGATCGTCGTGGCGCCGGTGTCGAACGACTCGGCGGTCCGTCTGGTGTTGGACGGTGCTCTGGTCGCGCTCGCAGCCAACCTGGCGAACCTCTTCGATCGCGCTCCGGGACGGGTGGCCAAGGTGTCGCTGCTGGCCGCGGCGGTGTTGGTCGCGGCCACCGCCGCTGCTCCGACGCTGCTCGGCGTCGCGGTCGTCGCCGGAGCGGTGGTGGCCCTGGCGGTGCCCGACCTGCGGGAGCGCCTCATGTTGGGCGATGCCGGCGCCAACCCCGTCGGCGCTGCGCTCGGACTCGGCGTGGTGCTGTCATGTGACGCCACCACGAGGAACTGGGTGATCGCGGTGTTGTTCGCGCTGAACCTGGTCAGCGAACGGGTGTCGTTCAGCGCGGTCATCGACCGTCTCGCCCCGCTGAGAATGCTCGATCGTCTCGGTCGGGGGCGTCCGGAGAGCTGAACGGCCCATGAACTACGCTCGTCCCTCGGTCCTGCTGCTGGCAGCGCACCCACCCTCGCCATGCACCACACATCGTCCGCCTCCCCGTGCCCGCCATGGCACCGCTCCCGGTGAGTGACCTGAGCGCCGCACCGGCGGTCGCCGTCACCGGACCGGCCCGCGTCGGCCGGCGGACCAAGGACCTGGCGAAGGAGCTCCGTGCTGGTGAGATCGCGGTGATCGATCATCAGGACCTGGATCGGGTCGCGGGGGAGTCGGTCGCTGCAACCGGGGTGCTCGCAGTGGTCAACGCCTCGGCGTTCATCTCGGGCCGGTACCCGAACGGTGGCCCGGCGCGTCTGGCCGAGGCGGGGATCGTGATGGTCGACGACGTCGGTCCCGAGGTCATGGACCGGATCAGCAACGGTGATTCGCTGACGATCCTCGACGGGCGTCTCCTGGTCGACGGTGAGGAGATCGCCCGGGGCACGGTGATCGACGCCCAGGACGTGGTGGACCGCATGGAGGCGGCCCGGGACTCGATCGGCGACGAGCTCGAGCGCTTCGCGGTGAACACCTTGGAGTACATCGAGAAGGAGGCGCACCTGGTCTTCGACCCGCTCGTGATCCCGGAGTTGCGCACCGACTTCGCCGGCCGACACGTGCTGGTCGTGGTCAGGGGCCACGACTACAAGGAAGACCTCAAGGCGCTCCGGCCCTACATCGTCGAATACCACCCCGTGCTGGTCGCGGTGGACGGCGGCGCCGATGCGCTGCTCGACATGAAGCTCGTGCCCGACATGATCATCGGCGACTTCGACTCGCTGTCGCAGCGAGCGTGGAACTGCGGCGCGGAGCTGGTGCACCACGTCCATCCCGATGGCCGGGCGCCCGGTCGCGAGGAGCTCCGGGAGCAGGGTCTGCCCTACCTCGAGTTCGTGGTCGAGGGCACCAGCGAGGACGCAGCGATGCTGCTCGCGTACGAGTGCCGCGCCGAGCTGATCGTGGCGGTCGGTACCCACGCGACGATGGTCGAGTTCCTCGACAAGGGCCGTGCCGGGATGTCCTCGACGTTCCTCACCCGCCTACGTCTGGGGCCGATGCTCATCGACGCCAAGGGGGTGAGCCAGCTCTACAAGGGACGGGTCCGCCGCCGCGACATCGTCTGGCTCATCCTGGCGGCCTTTCTGGTCATCGCAGCGGTGGTGTTCGTGTCCGATTCGCTCCAGTTGCTCATCCGCACGGTCTGGCTGGACCTGCGGGACTTCTGGTACTCCCTGACAGGCCGGTTCTCCTGACATGGTCACCTTCCGCTTCTACGTCGTGTCCACCGTCGCGTTCTTCCTGGCGCTCGCCGTGGGAGTGGTCGTCGGCTCGGTCCTCGACGGCCGCATCGCTGATGGACTCCAGGCCCGCCTCGAACGGGTCGAGACCTCACTGGACGAGACCGTCGAGGCGATCGACGCCAAGAACGTCGAGATCGACGAGCTCAGCCGCTACGTGGAGGCGTCTGCCCCGTTCGCCGTGCAGGGGCGCCTGGAGGCCACCTCGACACTGGTCGTGGCCGAGTCGGGCACCGGAACCCCGGCGGTGGAGGACCTGGTGCGTCGCCTGCGTGAGTCGGGGTCGCGCGTCGAGGGCATCGTCTGGTTGGACCCACGCTGGGATCTCGCCCAGCCCGACGATCTGTCCGCAGCTGCACGGCTGGTCGACGAGGATCCTGCGGATCCCGAGGCGGTGCGCGATGCGGTGTGGTCACGACTGCTCGAGCTGACCGGGGACATCGAGGCGTCGGGCGACACCACGACGACAGAGCCCTCGACGACAGAGCCCTCGACGTCGGAGCCCTCGACCGATCCGGCGACGACCGACCCCTCCGGCGGCATCACGACCGCAGGTCCGGCCGATGAGACCGCCACGACGATCGAGCCGGTCCCGGCACCCCTGTTCGACGCCGCGCCGCTGGCCGACCTCGCAGACGCCGGCCTGATCCGGTTGCAGGTGATCGACGGTGGCGACCTCTCCGTGGGTGGTGAGCTGCTGCTGGTTGCCGCAACCGGCGCGGACTCGGCCATGGCGGAGCCGGCCGTGCTGGCGACCGAGATCGTGCGCATCGCCGGCGAGCTCGGGGTTCCCTCCGTGCTGGCCGAGGCCGCAGGGGAGGTCGAGCCCGGCGAGGAGTCGGACCGTGGTGCGCTCGTCGCGGCGGCGCTGGAGTCGGGCTCGGCCAGGTTCTCCACGGTGGACGACCTGGAGATCATCCCCGGGCGGGTCGCCACGGTGCTGGCGCTCGCCGACGCGCAGGAGGGTCTGTTCGGTCGCTACGGCCTGGCAGATGGCGTCGACGGGGTGTTGCCTGCCTGGAAGGGGCCGTGAGCACAACAGGAGACACGTCGCCGACGGTCGTGCGCTCGGCGACGGGAATGGGCGCCGCCGCGGCGGTGTCGAGGGTCATCGGCGGCGGCCGGGTGCTGGTCATCGCCGCAGTGCTGGGCACGACCTACCTCGGCAACGCCTTCCAGAGCTCGAACACCGTGTCGAACCTCTTGTTCGAACTGCTCGCAGCCGGCGCGCTGTCCGCGGTGCTGGTTCCGACCTTCGTCGGTCACCTCGACCGGGGGGATCGTCCGGGCGCCGAGCTGTTGGCAGGTGAGCTGCTGGGCGTCACGATACTGGTGCTCAGCGTCGTCGCTGCGATCGGCATGGTGCTGGCGCCATGGCTGGCGGACGTGCTCACCGCCGCCGTCGTCGGATCCTGCCATCTCTGCACAGCAGCAACAGCTGACGACCTTCCTGCTGTGGTTCTTCATTCCCCAGGTGGTGCTGTACGGCATCGGAGCGATCGCCACCGCAGTGCTGCACGCACAGCGGCGATTCGTCGTTCCCGCCGTCGCTCCCATCGGCAACACGGTGGTCATGGTCGGGTTCCTCGTCGCTTTCCGGGTGGTCGCCGGACCCGACCCCGGGCTCGACCTGACCACCACCGAGAAGGTCCTGCTGGGTCTCGGCGGAACGCTCGGAGTGGTCGCGTTCGTCGCCGCTCCGACCATCGCTGTCTGGCGATCCGGTTTCCGGCTGGTTCCTCGTCTGTCCCGGCGCCACGAGGGGCTGGGAGCGTTGCTGCGGCTGTCGGGCTGGGCAAGCGTCCAGCACGGCTTCGCAGCCCTCCTCTACGGCGCAGCGATCATCGCCGGAGGATCGGTCGAGGGTGGCGTCGTCGCCTACCAGGTCGGTTGGTTCCTCTTCCTGGCGCCGTACGGCATCATCGCTCAGCCGATCCACACCGCGATCCTTCCCGAGCTCGTCACCGAGCACGGTGAGGGCGACACCGACGCCTTCGCCGCATCGGTGCGGTGGGCGCTCGAGTCGATGACCGTGCTGCTGGTGCCGCTGAGCGCGCTGTGCGTCGCGCTCGCCGTCCCGCTGATGTCGGTGGTTGCGTTCGGCGCAGCAAGTGGAACGCAGAGCGTCGACCTGTTGGCCACTGCGTTGGCATCGCTCGGTGTCGGGATGCTGCCCTACGGGATGTTCTTCCTGCTCGCCCGTGCCTTCTACGTGCTCGGCGACTCGAAGCTGCCGGCGTTGCTGGGGGCTGCAGCCTCGTTGGTGGGCGTGGTGCTGATGCTCGTCGCCGGCGCCACCACCTCCGGCACGACCACGGTGCTCGCGCTGGGCCTGGCCCACAGCGCTGCGTTCCTGCTCGGTTCGGTGGCGCTGCTCGTGCGCGCTCGCCCGACGGACCGGGCGGTGGGCAGTTCCCTCGGTGCTGCCCGGCGCAGTTGCCGTCTCGGTGGTGGCCGCAGCCGGCGCGTGGGCGGGCTATGAGATGTGGGCGCCGGTCGGTCGTGTGATGGATGTCGTGGCGCTCGCGGTGATCGTGCCGCTCGCAGCGCTGGTCTACCTGGGTGGCACGCGTCTGCTGGGCATCTCGGTGACGACCCGACTGCCGCGACGCGGCGGGGCCACGGTCCCGGGAGGAGCAGGCTGATGCGGACGCGACAGGTACTCGGGTCGGCGGTCGCGCTGGTCGTGCTCGCCGCCACGTTCGGCTCCTCCGCAGGTGCGGACCCGGCTGTGGACACCCGCGCCGCGGCCGACACCGCCACGGCGGACGAGTCGTTCGGAACGACCGACGACCGTCCGTTGGGCACAGCGGAGCGGGTGTTGGTGCTCTCGGTGCCGACCCTCGCGTGGGAGGACCTGGAGCGCGTCGACGCCCCCCACCTCGAGGGTCTGCTCGCCGGCGCAGCGATCGGTGATCTGTCGGTCCGCTCCGTGAGCCGACGCACCTCTGCGGCTGACGGCTACGCCACGCTGAACGCCGGCACGCGTGCCGAGGGCACCCAACAGGCGTCGCTCGCGTTCGTGGCGGGCATCTCGCGGCGCTCGACCGATGGCGATCCCACCGGGGTGCCGCCCGAGGCGTTCGAGACCGAGCCCCCGAACGACGAGGTCGACCCCGGTCTGGTTCCAGCTCCCGGCGCCGCCGAACCAGAGCCGGTCGATCCCGCGCTCATCGCACCCGAGGCGGGCGAGAACTACGACGGTTCGCCCGCGGCGGAGGAGTTCGCACGTCGGACCGGCGTCCAGCCCCGTGCGGGGCAGGTGTTCAACTTCGGTCTGGTGTCGATGCGGGACCTGAACTCGAAGCTGCTGTTCGATGCCGAGATCGGCGCGCTCGGCGAGGCGCTCGCGGACCACGGAGTCGGCCGTGCGGTGATCGCCAACGGCGACCACGGCGAGGGCGACGATGACGTCAACTACCGACGTGAGGCGAGCGTCGGGCTGATGGACCGCAGCGGTCTGGTCTCACACGGTCGCGTGGGGCGGACGTTGCTGACCGCGGACTCCGGCGCACCGTTCGGCACGAGGTACGACAACGCCGAGGTCGCTGATGCCTTCGGGGAGTTCTGGGAACCCGACTCGGTGGTCCTGGTCGAGGCCTCGGACATGGTCCGCTTCGAGGACGCGAGCGCCCTGATGCTGCCGGTGCAGCGGGAACGCCAGCGTGATGCCGCCATCATGCGATCCGATGACCTGCTCGGTCGGCTGCTGGGCCAGATCGACCTGGAACGCGATGCGGTGATCGTGGTGGCCCCCTACGCGAGCAGCCAGGGCACGGATCTGACCGTCGTCGGCGTCCACGCCCCGGCGCTGAGCGCCGGACTGCTCTCGTCGGGCACGACGCGGCGCCCCGGCTTCGTCCAGACCGTGGACCTGGCACCGAGCATCCTGTCGCTGGTCGGTGCAGCGCGCGCCTCATCGATGGAGGGCACCGTCATGGAGCGCTCCGGGGACGGGGGCAGCTACGAGGACCGCACCTCCATGTTGATCGATGCCGACAGCGGCGCGAAGTTCAGGGACCGCACGCTGGGCGCTGCGTCGGTGGTCTTCGTCCTGGCCCAACTGCTCCTGTGGGCCCTGGCGCTGTGGACACTCGGTCGGACTCGGGAGCACCGCCTGCGAACGGTCGCGGAGGTCTGCACGCTCGGTGTGCTCATGTTCCTGCCGGTCACCTTCCTCGCCGGAGCGTTCCCGTTCCACACCTGGGGAACCGCAGCGTGGTGGGTGTTCGTGTTGGGGGCCTCGGCGTCGTCGGCCACGGCGGTGCACCTGCTCACCCGGAGGTATCTGGTCGACCCGTTGATGGTGACGCTCGCGTTGCTCGTGGGGCTGTTGAGCGTCGACCTGGTCCTCGGGGGGCCGCTGCAGTTCAACACCGTGTTCGGCTACACGCCGACCGTGGCCGGTCGCTTCAACGGCATGGGCAATCCGGCGTTCTCGATGCTGGCTGCGTCGGGCATCATCCTGGCGGCGCTGGTCGCGCACCGCATCCCGGGCCGGCGCGGCACCTGGACGGCGATCGCGGTGCTCGGATGGTGCGTCGTACTGGACGGCGCGCCGTTCCTCGGCGCCGACGTCGGCGGGGCGCTGACGCTGGTGCCCTCGGCCGGGGTGACGGCATGGCTGCTGTTGGGGTGGCGGATCCGGGTGCGCACCGCGGTGGCCGGCGCGCTGGTCACCGTCGGAGTGGTCCTGGCATTCGGCTTCTTGGACCTGGGCCGCCCCGAGGCGCGGCGGACGCACCTGGGCCGGCTCTTCGCCGACATCGGTGACAACGGGTTCGAGGCGTTCCAGACGGTGGTGCTGCGCAAGCTGAACGCGAACCTGTCGGTCCTGACCAGCTCGGTGTGGACGCTCATGCTGCCGCTGGTGTTCGCCTTCATCGCCTACCTCTTCTGGCAGGCGCCGTGGCGGCTCCGCACCATCCGTGAGCGGATCCCGCAGGAGCGCGCCGCGGTCGCCGGGCTGATCACTGCGATGGTGCTCGGATTCGCGCTGAACGACTCCGGCATCTCTGTTCCCGGCATCATGTTGGGAGTGGTGAACGCGTCGCTGATCAACCTGCTGCTGCGCGTCGACGACGGTCTGCCCAGCCGACGGGGCGACCTGGGCGGTCAGCCCGCCGACGGCGCCGGGGACCCGAGCGGTCCCGATGTGTCCGACGATGCCGTGGCCAGCACCCGGAGCGGACCTGGTCCGGGGCCGGCGTCGGAACCTCAGCCCGTCGGCTGACAGTCGGTGCGCACGAAGAGCACGGTGCCGTCACCTACGTCCGTGACGGGCTCGAAGCCGATGCCTTCGAGTCGGTCGGGGAGTCCGTCGAAGTGGGCGAACCGCTGTTCGGAGATGCGGATGAACGCACACACCTGCGGATCGGTCGCGGCCGCGACCAGCGAGGACTCGGTGTATCGGCCCTGCTCGCGGCGCAGCATCGACGGATCGACCAGGTCGTCGGTGGTGCGGCGCCCCGCCCGCCAGACCACGCCTGGCTCGTCGCTGATGACCCAGGCGCCCTCGGGCAGCTCGTCGAGTGCTGCGACCAGTTCGGCCTCGGTGCCCTCGTAGTCGCCGGTGACGAGCAGCCCGTCGAGCTGCCACACCACCAGCGGTGCAGCGAGGAGCGCCGTCACCAGCAGGGGACGCAGCGGCGGACGGTAGATGCCGATCACCAGCACGAGAGGGATCGACATCGCCGCGACGTGGGGACGCCACAGCGGACTGACCACCACGATCAGCCACACGGTCGTGGCCACGAGCCACGACACCGACAGCAGCCGGCCCGACGGCGACCAGTCCGAGCTGCCGTCCGCTGCCCAGCGACGCCGCGACCACCATGACACGTCGGACTCCACCACCGCGGTTCGTGCCGAACCGGTGCGTCGCCGGGCCCACAGTCCGGCGACCAGGCAGACCGCGGCGATGAACAGCGTGGCGACGTCCCGGTCCCACAGGGTGGAGATCAACTTGGCCGCGGTGGCGGGGATGTCCCGGTCCGCGGCGGCGTCGGTGCGGTACACCACCGACTGGTCCCAGACCTCGGCCAGACCGAGTGGCACGGCGACCGTCAGGAACACCACGACTGCCGACACTGCTGCCACCACGCCGCGGAGCAACCCGGTGCTGTCGATCGTGTGCCGTCGCCCCGCAGAGATCACCGGCGCCAGCAGGACGAGTCCGACCGGCACCAGCACCGGAGCCGCGAGCGACTTGGTCGAGAGCACCGCACCGACCGCCGCGCCCAGCAGCACCGCCCGTCCGGTGCGGGGATCGTCGCGCTGTCGCAGGGCGAGTCCCATGGCGATCGCTGCGAACGCAAGGGCAGGGCCGTCGGCCGCGAGTGGTCCGGTGACCCAGGCGAAGGAACCCGACACCGCCAGCAGCCCGCCGGCGAGCAGGGCTCCGACCCGATCGGTCAGCCGGGCCGCGGCCCAGTAGGTGGCGACGACGGCCACCACTCCCGACACGACCGCGAGCACACGAGGCGCGTCGAGTGCCCGTAGACCGACCAGGTCACCCAGCGCCACGAGGGGGAGGAAGAGCGGGCCCTGGCTCGAGAACACGTCGCGGAACGGGACCCCGCCGTCGCGGATGGCGATCGCAGAGTTGGCGAAGACCCCGTCGTCGAAGGTGAGCGCCCGTGTGGCGACCGCCGCGGGGAGCCGCACCACCAGGGCGAGCACGGCCAGCGCTGCCATGTCGAGCCACCGAAGGGGCCACCGTTGTGCCAGATCGTCGACCGCATCGTTGCGCTCGACGATCGAGGATTCGCTCATCTCACTCCGGCGCTCGGGCCCGCGGGAGCGGGCAGGGCGACCGAGGCTACCGGCGCAGGACGTGCGCGGGGCGTCCCTGCCCTCGCGCTACCCTCGCGGGAACCGACGTTCAGGAGAGGTTGTGGCAAAGCACATCTTCGTCACCGGCGGCGTGGCGTCGAGTCTGGGAAAGGGGCTCACCGCCTCCTCGCTCGGACGACTCCTGAAGGCCAGAGGCCTGCGGGTCACCATGCAGAAGCTGGACCCGTACATCAACGTGGACCCGGGCACCATGAACCCGTTCGAGCACGGCGAGGTGTTCGTCACCGAGGACGGCGGGGAGACCGACCTGGACCTCGGCCACTACGAGCGCTTCATCGACGAGCAGCTCACCAGGGACTCCAACGCGACGACGGGTTCGATCTACCAGGCCGTGCTGGCTGCAGAGCGCCGCGGCGAGTACCTGGGCAAGACGGTGCAGGTCATCCCGCACATCACCGACGAGATCAAGCGTCGCATCTCACGTCTGGCGATCGACGGGACCGACGTGGTCATCACCGAGATCGGCGGCACGGTCGGCGACATCGAGATCCTGCCGTTCCTCGAGGCGATCCGGCAGTTCCGCCTCGACGTCGGTCGTGAGAACGTCTGCTACGTGCACGTCACGCTGGTGCCGTTCATCGGCCCGTCAGGCGAGCAGAAGACCAAACCGACCCAGCACTCGGTCACCGAGCTGCGCAGCCGGGGCATCCAGCCCGACGCCATCGTCTGCCGGTCCGAGGAGGCCATCTCCCCCGACCTGAAACGCAAGATCTCGTCGCTGTGCGACGTGCCCGTCGACGCCGTGGTCAACGCTGCAGACGCCTCGAGCCTCTACGACATCCCCCTGGTCGTGCACGACGAGGGACTCGACGCAGTGGTGTGTCGCATCATGGCGCTGCCGGCGACCGAGCCCGACCTGACGGAGTGGGTGGAGCTCGTCCGCAGCGTGACCGCCGCCACGTTCCCGGTGCGGATCGGCATCATCGGCAAGTACGTCTCGTTGCCCGACGCCTACCTGTCGGTGGTGGAGTCGCTGAACCACGCGGGCTTCCATCACGGCGCGGACATCGAGATCGAATGGATTCAGGCAGAGGATGTCGAGGGTCTGCTCGCAGCGGGCCGCCTCATGGACCTGGACGGCATCGTGATCCCCGGTGGATTCGGTGAGCGGGGCATCGAGGGCAAGATCGCCGCGGCCGGGTACTCCCGCGAGCACGGCGTGCCGTGTCTCGGGATCTGTCTGGGGATGCAGGTCATGACCGTCGAGTTCGCCCGCAACGTGCTGGGTCTGGCCGGTGCGAACTCGACCGAGTTCGATCCCTCGACGCCGCACCCGGTGATCGACCTGATGGACTCACAGCGCGACGTCACCAACAAGGGCGGCACCATGCGTCTGGGTGCCTACATCGCGCAGCTCGACCCCGAATCGGTGGTCGCTGCGGCGTACGGCAAGGAGGTCGTCTCGGAGCGTCACCGGCACCGCTACGAGTTCAATCCGGCGTACCGGCGTCGATTCGAGGGCAGCGGCTTCCGGTTCTCGGGCACCTCGCCGGACGGTCGCCTCGTCGAGTTCATCGAGCTCGACGACCACCCGTACTGGGTCGCCACCCAGGCCCATCCCGAGTTCAAGAGCCGCCCGACCAATCCGGCGCCGCTCTTCCGGGAGCTGATCGGCGCAGCGGTGGAACGTGCACGTGGCCGCAACCCGCAGCTGATCGAGCTCAACGATCCCGCAACGGGGCAGCGCGGCGCGTCGGCGGTGAGCTCTGTGGACGCCGGGATCGGCGCCGAGGAGGCATGAGCGGGTTCCGGCACCTCGGCGACACGGTGCTGCACTCCGGCCCGGTCGTGACGCTGTGTCGTTCGGAGTTCTCCTCGCCCGACGGCGAGCGCTTCGAGCGAGAGGTCGTTCGTCATCCTGGTGCAGTCTCGGTGGTGCCGCTGCTGCAGGACCGGACGGTGGTGCTCGTGCGGCAGTACCGCGGAGCGGTCGACCAGATGGTGCTGGAGATCCCCGCCGGCAAGCGCGACGTCGCCGGCGAGCCGCTCGAGGACACCGCCCGGCGTGAGCTGGTCGAGGAGGTCGGACTTGCTGCGGGACAACTGGTGCTCCTCGCCAGGTTCCACAACTCCATCGGTTTCACCGACGAGGAGAGCCACGTCTTCCTCGGCACCGAGCTGACGACGGCGCCCATGGACCGACAGGGGATCGAGGAGTCGCACATGGAAGTGGTGCACGTCGCGCTCGACGACACCCCGGCGATGATCGCTGCAGGAGAGATCACCGATGCGAAGACCGTCATCGGACTGACGCTCGCACTCGACCGAACCCGCTGAGCTCCATCATGGCGTCGACTCCCGTCGTCGAGCTCCCCGACGAGGCCGAGGACTATCTGCTGCACCTGGTGGTCGAGAAGGGCCGGTCGCCACTGACGGTGTCCGCCTATCGGCGCGACCTGCGTCGCTACTGCGGGTTCCTCGCCGAGCGCAGCAGATCGCTGGGCACCGCTGGTCCCGACGACGTCGCCGACTTCGCGACCTCGTTGCGCGTCGGGGGTTTGGCGCCGTCATCGTCGACCCGCACGTTGGTCGCGGTGCGGAACCTGCACCGGTGGCTGTCCGCCGAAGGCGTGCTGGGGCCCGACCCCACGGTGTCGATGGAAACACCCAAGCTGCCGCGTCCGCTGCCGAAGGCGCTGACGGAACAGCAGGTGCTGATGTTGCTGGGGGCGGTCGAGGAGCGGATCGCAGTGCAGCCGGACCCGCTGGCGCTGCGCGACCTTGCGCTGTTCGAGGTGCTCTACGGCACCGGGGCGCGCATCTCGGAGGTGTGCGGGCTGGGGTTCGGTGACGTCGACCTGGACGGTGCGCTCGTGCGGCTGTTCGGCAAGCGGTCCAAGGAACGCATCGTGCCGTTGGGGCGACCGGCCATCCAGGCCCTCGCGGTCTGGCTCGACGAGGGGCGCCCGTCGGTGGCGCCGACGGCCTGGCGCTCCCGTGACGATGCCGACGCGGTGTTCCTCGGCGCCCGCGGCGGGCGACTCACGCGGCAGGGTGGGTGGCTGGTGCTGCAGCGCTGGGCCCGCACCGTGGGTCTCGCCGACCTGGTGAGCCCGCACGTGCTGCGTCACTCGTGCGCCACGCACCTGCTGGACCGTGGCGCGGACATCCGTACGGTGCAGGAGCTGCTCGGTCACGCCTCGATCAGCACGACCCAGATCTACACCAGGGTGGCGACCGATCGTCTCTGGCAGGCCTACAGCGATGCGCACCCACGCGCCGGGGCGCCTCGATGAGCCTGCAGCCGGCACACCGTGTGCGCAGGTTCCTGCGATCGATCGTCGCCCGTGCCCCGGGTGCACACGACGTGGAGTGGGCCCACGGGTGGCTGACACCCGCCGAGCAGCGACTGTTCGACCGGATGCCGGCGGTGGATCGGGCTCACTCGATCGGCGTTGCGCGAGCTGTCGTGGCGCACCTCGAGCGCGACGGCGCCGACGAGCGCAAGAGTCACGACCGGCCCGGGGTTCCGTCGATCGACGATCCCGACGCCCGCTGGGTGGTGGTCGCGGCCCTCACCCATGACGTCGGCAAGTCGGTCGCGGGGCTCGGCACCTACGGCCGGGTGGTGGCGACGCTCTCCGAGGCTGCCGGTGGTGCGTCGATGGCCGGAGCCTGGTCCCAACGACGCGGCATGACCCGCAGGGTGGGGCTCTACCTGCAGTACCCGGAGCTGGGCGCCGAGCTGCTGGCCGTTGCCGGCTCCGATGCGCGCGTGGTCGCGTGGGCGGCGCAGCACCACGAGCCGGAATCGTCCTGGACGGTGCCGATCGACCTCGGTCGGCTCCTGGCAGCCGCTGACGACGAGGCGCTCTGAGCGGTCGCTCGGATCAGCGGGGGAGCAGGCCGATGTTGGTGCGAGCCCGATCGACCACCCCGGACGCGACGAGGCGCGCCTTGTCGGCACCGGTGGCGAGCAGCGTGGCGGTGGCGGCGGGGTCCTGACGCAGTTCGGCGACCCGGGCCTGGATGGGGCGCAGCACCTCGACCACGGCTTCGGCGGTGTCGGCCTTGAGCGGCCCGTACTGCGAGTAGTCCGAGGCGAGTGACTCGGGTTCCCGTCCGGTGCAGGCGCCCAGGATCGACAGCAGGTTGGACACACCGGGTTTGGCGGCGGGGTCGAAGCGGACCTCGCCGTCGGAGTCGGTCACCGCCCGCTTGAACTTCTTCGCGACGGCGGCGAGGTCCTCGGTGAGCAGCACGGTGCCGGCGTCGCTGTCGGCGGACTTGGACATCTTGTTGGTGGGTTCCTGCAGGTCCATGACCCGGGCGCCGGCAGCGGGAACCGTGGCCACGGGCAGCACGAACGTCTCGCCGTACCGACGGTTGAACCGATCGGCGACGTCGCGGGTCAGCTCGATGTGCTGGCGCTGGTCCTCGCCGACGGGAACCCGGTCGGTGTCGTACAGCAGGATGTCGGCGGCCTGCAGCGCCGGATAGGTGAACAGCCCGGCGGAGATGAAGTCCTTGCCCTCGGACTTGTCCTTGAACTGCGTCATGCGGCGCAGCTCGCCCATCGAGGTGACGCACTGCAACAGCCAGGCCAGCTCGCTGTGTTCGTCGACGTGGCTCTGCACGAACAGCGTGCACGCGTCCGGGTCCAGCCCGCAGGCCATCAGGACCTGGGCCAGTTCCAGGGTCCGCGCACCGACCTCGCCCGGGGACTTGGGAACCGTGAGGGCATGCAGGTCGACGATGCAGTAGAAGCTGTCGGCGTGGTGCTGGTCCTCGACCCAGTTCCTCACCGCACCCAGGAGGTTGCCCAGGTGCAGGTCGCCGGTGGGCTGGATGCCGGAGAAGACGCGAGACATGAGCGTCGATGCTACCGACCCCCCGAGGTGGTCCCGAACGGGTTCCGCACACCGATGGCCCGCGAATCACACGCGTGTCACTTGACGTGCCGCGGGCGGCTATCGTCGTGCCCGTGGCCTACGCCGTCGAGACCCCCGTGTACCAAGGTCCCTTCGACCTGCTGCTGCACCTGATCCTGCGCGAGCAGGTGGAGCTCTACGAGATCTCGCTGTCGACCATCGTCGACGCGTACCTCGTCGAGCTGGATCGCATGGACCACCTCGACCTGGAGATCGCCACCGAGTTCCTGCTCATCGCAGCGACGCTGGTGGAGCTCAAGACCAAGCGTCTGCTCCCCGGCGACGACGACGTGGATCTCGACGACGACCTGTCGCTGTGGGAGGAGCGTGACCTGCTGCTGTCCCGACTGCTCGAGTGCAAGACCTTCAAGGACGCTGCTCGTGTCATCGAGGTCTTCCACAGCGCTGCGTCGCGGGTGGTCGGCCGCTGTGTCGGTCCCGACGAGCGCTACATGGATCTGGCGCCCGACCTGCTCGAGGGCATCACTGCGCACCAGCTGCGGGACGCGTTCGTGCGTGCCGCAACACCGAGGCCCCAGCCGCGGATCGACCTGTTCCACGTCGCTCCGATCCGGGCCAGCGTCATCGACGCGGTGGCCGATCTCTGCGTCGAACTGCCCCGTCGGGGGCGTGTGTCGTTCCGGGAGCTGACCGCGTCGCTCGCCGAACGACTCGAGGTGGTCGTGCACTTCCTGGCCATCCTCGAGCTGTTCAAGCAGGGCCTGGTCGACCTTCGTCAGCCCGACACCTTCGGCGACATCGAAGTGGTCTGGCAGCGGTGGCGAGCTGGTCGGCGCGGGTGCGCTGGACGCCATCGACGTCTACGACGGCTGAGTCGGGGGCTCTGGATGCAGGACGAGGCTCGTCGGGCGCTCGAGGCGCTGATCATGGTGGCCGACCAGCCGGCCGACCCGGCACTGCTCGCGCAGCTGGTGGAGCTCAGCCCCGAGGCCGTCGAGGAGCTGCTGGAGGAGCTGGCCCGCACCTATGAGGAGCAGGGCCGTGGCTTCCAGCTGGCGAAGGTGGCCGGCGGCTGGCGTTTCCAGAGCCACGAGGACTGCGCCGCCTACGTCGAGCGCTACGTGCTGTCGGGCCAGACCGCCCGGCTGTCCGCCGCTGCGCTCGAGACCTTGGCGATCGTGGCCTACAAGCAGCCCATCTCGCGGGCGCAGGTCGCCGCGATCCGCGGCGTCGGCGTCGACGGCGTCATGCGCACGCTGGCCCAGCGTGGCTACATCGACGAGGTCGCGAAGGACCCGGGCCCGGGACAGGCGACGCTGTTCGGCACCACCCAGCTCTTCCTCGAGCGGCTGGGGATGAACTCGCTGACCGAGCTGCCGTCGCTCGGGGATTTCATCCCGGGAGCGGACGTGGTGGAACTGCTCGAGCAGGGACTCCGGGTGGACGAGGACCCGCCGTCCGGGCGCGGCGACGGCCCACCGTCCAGCGACGGTACCGGGGGGCTGGACGACGATGACGGGCGTTCCGGCCCGCTGATCGCCGTCGATCTGGGCGACGAGCCGGTGATCGACCTCGATGCAGGGGACGACTGATCGGGCGTGTCCGATCCGCCGACGCCCGACAGCGATGCCGAGTTCTCCGATGCGGTCCCGGCCGATGAGATCGTGGTCGACCGGGTCCGGACCGGTTCTGCCGATGCCGGTGGCAGCGTCACTGGTCCGACCCTGCGCGAGGGCGAGCGTCTGCAGAAGGTGCTGGCCCGCGCCGGCCTGGGGAGTCGCCGGGTCTGCGAGGAGCTGATCGAGGACGGCCGGGTGAGCATCAACGGCGAGGAGGCCGTGCTCGGTGCGCGTGTGGATGTCGACGCCGATGTGGTCGCGGTCGACGGCGTGCCCCTGGGTGTGCGTCCCGGGCCTGGTGTACTACCTGCTGAACAAGCCGAGCCGGCGTCGTCACCACCGCGGAGGACACCCATGGGCGCCCCACCGTGGTGGACCTGGTCCCCGACGAACCGAGGGTGCACTCCGGTGGGCCGCTTGGACATGGACACCGAAGGGTTGCTGCTGCTGACCAACGACGGCACGCTCACCCACCGGCTCACACATCCCAGTTTCGGCGTGGAGAAGGAGTACGTCGCCCAGGTCAGGGGCACGCCCGGACGTGGCGCGCTGCGCCGCCTCCGTGAAGGCGTCGAGCTGGATGACGGGCCGACCGCGCCCGCCCGGGCCAGCTCGCCGGCACCAGGAATGGTGAAGCTGGTGCTGCACGAGGGTCGGAACCGTCAGGTGCGCCGGATGTGCGACGCCGTGGGGCATCCGGTCACCAGGTTGGTGCGGACCCGCATCGGATCGCTGCGGGACACCGAGTTGGCGCCGGGGGAGTGGCGTGAGCTGACCATCGATGAGGTGCGGGCGCTGGAGCGAGCGGTGCTCGACCCCTCGGTGCTCGCATCACCGGAGCGCTCCGACGACGACAGCGTCGATGTGGTCCTCGACGTCGACGGTGTGCCCGGCGACGACCGCTAACCTCGTCCGGATGTCCGAGTCCGTGCTGGCCCTGCGGGGAGCGATCACCTTGGAGCGCGACGAGCGCGAGCACCTCCTCGAGCGCGTGCAGCGGCTGTTGTCCGAGATGCTCGAACGCAACGCGATCGACCACGACGACCTGGTGTCGATCCTGTTCACCGCGACGCCGGACGTGCACTCCGCCTTTCCCGCTGCCGCTGCCCGGGCCATGGGTCTCGGCGACGTGCCCCTCATCTGCGCCCAGGAGCTCGACGTCGAGGGCGCGATGCCGCTGTGCATCCGGGTGATGCTCCACCTGCGCACCGAGCGCCGTCGTGGCGAGCTGCACCACGTCTACCTGGAACGTGCTCGAAGCCTCCGCGACGATCTTCCCGGATGACCGGTCGATGACCGCTGTGGCACCGCGGCGTGCCGGGTTGGTGGGCACCGGTCTGATCGGAGGATCGGTCGGGCTTGCATTGCGCCGCCGTGGGTGGCATGTCACCGGGACCGATCGCGACCCAGCCCGTCTGGAGCGCGCCGCCGAGCTCGGGGTGCTCGATGCGGTGGGCGTCGACCCCGACGCGGAGCTGACCTTCGTCGCCGTGCCGGTCTCGGCGGTGCCGGCCGCGGCGGCCGATGCGCTCGACACAGGTGGTGTGGTGACCGACGTGGGCAGCGTGAAGGCGCCTGTGGTCGCTGCAGTCGATCATCCCCGTTTCGTGGGGGGCCATCCCATGGCCGGTTCGGAGGCCGTGGGCGTCGACGGCGCACGCTCGGACCTGTTCGACGGGGCGGCGTGGGTGCTGACCCCGACCACGTCGACCGACCAGCAGGCGCACGCACTCGTGCACTCGGTGGTGCGCTCGTTCGGGGCTGACGTGCTCACACTCGCTCCGGCCCAACACGATCGGATGGTCGCCACGGTGTCGCACGTGCCGCACCTGGGTGCAGCGGCGCTCATGCAGCTCGCTGCGGCGCGGGGCGAGAGCGACGCAGCGTTGTTGCGGCTCGCAGCGGGTGGCTTCCGCGACATGACCCGGATCGCCGCGGGGGACCCCGCGATGTGGTTGGACGTGTGTGCGGAGAACCGCGACGCCATCGTGGACGTGCTGGACGACCTGCTCGCGACGTTGGGTGAGTTCCGCCGGGTCGTCGACGACGGCGATCGTGAGGGCCTGCGCCGTCAGCTCCAGGCTGCACAGACATCGCGACGTGCCCTGCCCATGGGCGCGCCACCTGCCGAGCAGCTGGCAGAGGTCCGGGTGGCGATCCCCGACCAGCCCGGCGAGCTGGCGATGGTCACTGCGTTGGCAACAGATCGTTCGATCAACGTCTACGACGTGGAGGTCGCCCACAGCATCGATGAACCCGGTGGCCGACTGCTGTTGGTGGTCGATGCGGCTCGTGCGGGCGAACTGGTCGAGGCGCTCTCGACGACGGGGGCGGATCGCGTCGTCCCACGAGCTCTGATGGGCGAACACGACGACCTCGAGATCATCCCGATCGACCACCCGCTCGACGCCGTCGTGCGACCGCCGGGATCGAAGAGCCTGACCAACCGGGCGCTGATCGTGGCATCGCTCGCCGCCGGTGTCTCGACGCTCGACGGCCTGTTGTTCTCCGATGACACCGAGGCGATGCTCAGCTGCCTGCACGAGCTGGGTGTCCGGTTGGAGCTGGACCGGGAGCGGTGTTCGGTGACCGTGCGCGGTGTGGGGGGAGTGCCGCCGGTCGATGGTGCGCTGCTGGATGCACGCCAGTCCGGCACCACCTCGCGGTTCGTCCTGCCGGTCGCGGCGCTGGGCCGCGGCACGGTCGTGATCGACGGTGGCCCGCAGCTCCGTGCGAGACCGATGGGCGACCTGATCGATGCGTTGCACGCCATGGATGCCGACATCGAGCCGCTCGGTGAGCCGGGGCATCTTCCGGTGCGACTGGAGGCCTCCGGGTTGTCCGGGGGACAGTTGTCGGTCCGCGGTGACATCAGCAGCCAGTTCCTGTCCGGTCTGCTGCTCGCCGCGCCGTGCATGCGGGAGGGTCTGATCGTCGACGTGAGCACCGATCTGGTCTCGGTGCCCTACGTCGAGATGACCGTGGCGGTCATGGAGGCGTTCGGCGCCACCGGCATCACCCACGAGGTCGGCACCGACGGACACCGACGGCTGACGGTGCCCCCCACCGGATACCGAGCGGTCGAGCGTTACCAGATCGAGCCGGATGCATCGGCGGCGTCCTACTTCTTCGCAGCCGCGGCCATCTGCGGCGGCAGTGTGCGGGTCGAGGGACTCGGCGAGCGGTCGCTGCAGGGCGACGTGGCGTTCGTCGACGCACTCGAGCGCATGGGCGCCACCGTGGAGCGCGCGTCCGATCACGTGACCGTGCAGGGCGCAGCTGAGTTGCGCGGCATCGAGGTCGACTTCAGCGATCTCTCCGACACCGCCCAGACGTTGGCGGTGGTCGCCCCGTTCGCATCGACGCCGACGACGATCTCCGGGATCGGGTTCATCCGCCACAAGGAGACCGACCGCGTCGCTGCGACCGTGGCCGAGCTGCAGCGGTGCGGCATCCGCGCCGAGGAGCTCGTCGACGGGTTCCGGATCCACCCCGGCACACCCCGTCCGGCCACTGTCTCCACCTACGACGACCACCGCATGGCGATGAGCTTCGCTCTGCTCGGACTTGCCGCCCCGGGTATCCGCATCGCAGATCCGGGCTGCGTCGCGAAGACCTTTCCCGACTACTGGACTGCGCTGGACGCGCTCCGCGGCAGCGAGAGGTCCTAGCGTGGAACCACCCCGTGACCGCCCAGCAGAAGGAAACACACACGTGCGAGTGATCGCGATCGACGGCCCTGCCGGTTCGGGCAAGTCCACGGTGGGACGCCGCCTCGCCGAGCAACTGGGCCTCACCTACCTGGACACCGGAGCGATGTACCGAGCGGTGGCGTTCGCCTCGATGCGACGCGGCGTCGATCCTGCCGACGACGAACCGGTCGCCGCGGTCGCCCGCGACATGGACCTGGTCGTCGACGACGGAAAGGTGAACGTGGACGGCGTCGACGCGACCCTGGAGATCCGCGGTGCCGAGGTGTCGCGAGCCGTCAGCCTGGTCGCAGCGAACCCGGGTGTGCGTGACGAGATGCGGTCCCGCCAGCGTGTCTGGGCAGCCGAGCACGGCGGCGGCGTCATCGAGGGTCGAGACATCGGATCGGTGGTGTTCCCTGACGCGGTGCTCAAGGTGTACCTGACCGCCGATCCCGCCGTGCGTGCCCAGCGGCGGTCCAAGGAGATGCTCGATGCCGACTACGACGAGGTCGCCGCTGACATCGCTCGTCGCGACGCATCGGATCAGAGTCGGTCGGACAGCCCGTTGGTGCAGGCCGACGGGGCAGTCACCGTCGACACGACCGGCCTCGGGATCGAGCAGGTCCTCGAGTTGATCGTCGACATGGTCGAGCAACGCTCATGAGCAGCGGCCACGCCGAGCCGGTCGAGCCGACCGGGGGCATCGAACCTGTCGAACCCGCTCGACGCCACCGTGTCGCCGCCATGACGGCGCGAGAACGCATCGGGTACCGCTGCATCCGGTTGGTCCTGGAGATCTGGTGCCGTGTGTTCTGGCGGATGACGGTGGTCGGCCGGGACAGATTGCCCACGGTGGGTCCGTTCATCCTGTCGCCGTCGCACCGCTCCAACGTCGACTTCCTGGTCACCGGCGCAGCGATTCCTCGGGTCATGCGCTTCGTGGCCAAGGACAGCCTCTGGTCGAACGACCGCTTCGGGCGGTTCTTGGTGCACATGGGTGCCTTTCCGGTGAACCGTGGCCGGGCGGACCGGCGCGGCGCTGCGCAACTGCTCCGAGGCGCTGGCCCACGGAGATCCGGTGGTGATGTTCCCGGAGGGACGTCGCAAGAGCGGCCAGGTGATCGAGGACCTGCAGGAGGGTCCCGCATGGGTGGCGTGCCGTGCCCGGGTTCCGATCGTGCCGGTGGGTCTCGGTGTGACCGACCGGGCGATGCCGATCGGATCGAAGTTCGTCCGCCCGGTCAAGCTGACCGTTGTCATCGGCGAGCCGATCTACCCCGACGTGCCGGCCTCGGGCCGTGTGCCGCGCGGTGCGGTCGCAGAACTCACTGAGCAGCTCCGCGATGAGGTCCAGCGCTGCTTCGATCTGTCGCGGCGTTGACCCCGCGAGGCGCTGGTCGCTCGAACGCGCCGGCCGCCGTCGCGTGGGGAACGACCTGTGCTCCCTCGTCGGAGGTGGCGTCGTTCCACCAACGTGGCGCCAGGAGCAACGTGGCGATGCTGACTGCGGCCAGGACCGCTGACCCCGCGACGAGGATGATCCGACGGCGGCGTCGGGACCGCAGGTGTGCGGGTGCCAACGGCGGTGCTGCAGGTCCCGCGAGCGCCTCGAGCTCGGCGGCCCACTGCTCGAGGTCCGGCCACTGACCGACCACGTCGTCGCACGACCGGGCGAGCAGCGTGGTGGTCCGGGTCGGCAGCGACGACGTGATGTGCGGCTCCAGCGCATCCTCTCGGCCCAGCGCCGGGCGTCCGACCATCAGCTCGACCATGAGGCGTCCGATGCAGGCGCCCGCAGCGACCTGTGTGCCCGAGGCGGTCTGCGCGACGGGGGAGCTGGACCCGTCGCGACGGATCTGCGCCGACCCGTCGGTCCACAACAGGATCTCATTGGGGCGGAGGTCGGTGACGGCTCGACCCGCGGTGCGGTCGCGCAGCAGCTCGCGAACCACCGGCAACAGGATCGCTGCGGCACGACGGGCTGGGAGCGGGGCGTCGGATCGGACCAGGGACGCCAGCGTGCGTGCCCGTGGGGCCTCGTTCACGCGACGGGTGTGACGAGGAAGCCCAGGTACATGGCGATCACCGCGAACACCGAGGCGACCGCTCCACCGCCTGCCAGCAGCACCTTGTTGCCGCGTGCGTTCTGATGCACCGCCGCACCCGCGCCCGACAGCAGCACGGCGAGCACCTTGAGCTCGATCCACGGGTGCGCCAGCTCGTCGAGGGGCAGCACGAACAGGTTCCACAGACCGGTGACGACCGCGATGGTGAACGCCGGCCACGCCAGGCGGTTGAAGGCCCTGGCGACACGTCGGGGTGCGTCGTCGCCGAAGGTGCGCACGGTCGGCACGAGGCCGGCCATCACGATCAGTCCGCCGACCCAGATGGATGCCGCCAGGACGTGCAGGAACAGTCGGAACGCGGTCACCGCTCCAGCATGTCAGCCCAGGTCGCCGAGCACGGAACTGGCTGACACCGAGCGGTCGTTCACCGGTGGGCGACCGACCGGGTCGGCGCCGAGCCCCAGCGCGCCGACCACGTCGATCGCCGCGAGCAGGTCCCGCAGGTTGCGCGGCGGCGGGAAGTACTCCTCTTCGGAGGTGATGCGCACCTCGGTCACGCCATGGGTCGGTGCGAGTTGTTCGATGACCGCCTCGACCAGCTCCTCGGGCGCCGATGCGCCCGCGGTGACCCCGACGGTGCCGTGCAGGTCGTCGGGAAGCTCGAGCGGGTCGTTGATGCGGTACACCCTCGAGCACCCTGCGCCGACGGCGAGCTTCTCGAGCGCCACGGTGTTCGAGGAGTTGGCCGACCCGATGACGACCACGGCGTCGCATCGGCCGGCGATGTGCATGAGCGCCGTCTGCCGATTGGTCGTGGCGAAGCACAGATCCGAACGGCCGGGCATCCACAGCTGCGGGAAGCGCTCCTTGGTGGCGTTCGCCACGTCCTCCCAATCCAGATGCGACAAGGTGGTCTGGGCGAGCAGCGCCACCGGGGTCTCGAACGCAGGCAGCGCCCGCACCTCGGCCACGGACTCGACCCGGTGCACGTCCTGGGGAGCCACGGCCATGGTCCCGACGGCCTCTTCGTGGCCCTCGTGGCCGACGTAGACGATCGAGTACCCCTTGCCCGAGCGAACCTTGACCTCGTGGTGCACCTTCGTCACCAGCGGGCACACCGCGTCGACCACGAACCCGCCGCGTTCACGCGCCGCGGTGACGACCTCGGGCGCAGAGCCGTGCGCGGACAGCATGACGGGGCGTCCCGGCGGCACTTCATCGATGTCGTCGACGAAGACCACTCCCAGATCCTCGAATCGCTGCACGACTCGCTGGTTGTGCACGATCTCGTGGTAGCAGTAGATGGGCCCGTCGAACGCCCGCACCATCCAGGCCAGGGCCTTGATCGCCATCTCCACGCCGGCGCAGAATCCCCGTGGCGCCGCAAGGAGCACCTCGTCGACACCGCTGGTCACCTCGTCGTCAGCCACGGTCCGACTCTACGACGCGCCGACGGCCGCCCCGGAGCAGGCACTGCACCGGGTCGCCGGGATGTTCCGGCGTGGTGATCGAGGCGACTCAGGGGTTGTGGCGGTAGCGGGCGATGTCGTCGAAGTTGGCCAGGACCTGGTCGCCGAGGCCGACGGGCTCGGCGTCGATGCCGGCACGGAAGCGGATCTCGGCGGTGACGAAGTGGCGCACCTCGGGCCAGACCTCGGGGGAGTCCTTGAACGACGGGACGCGGCATCCGTCGTTGCCGAGCGCCAGCAGGCCCTCGGGCACCGGGATCCCCGCCGCCTTGGCGATCTCGACCGCGCCGCCCTCGCCGATCTCGCAGATGTCGCTGAAGGCGTTGACGTGGCCGGAGCCGTCGAGCTCCACGAGCTTGCGCTGACCGGCGGTGTAGGTGAAGCCGTTGCGAACGTTGTCGATGGCGGCCACCGAGTCACGACGAGCGCCGATCCACATCACGTCCTTGTCGGCGGGCAACAACCGGGCGGCATCCATCAACTGGGTCGGTCCGAGCCCGGCGGCCAACGGGATGCCGCTGACCACGTCGGGGCGTGACAGCAGGCGCAACGTGGTTCCGCCACCCGCGGAGTGACCGATCGGGTAGATCGTGGATGCGTCGATACGTCCTTCGAGCAGGTTGCCGGTCTCGAGGTTCGCTGCCCGAGCCATCTCGATCGCCTCATCAGCGACGTCGGTGTCGGCGCGGCCGGCCGGCGGCGGCTCGCCGAGGACCGAACGCAGACCGCGTTCCAGGTAGTCCGGCGAGATCACCACGAAACCCCAGCTCGCCAGGTGGGTGGTCAGGAAGGTCGACTGCACGCGGTAGCTGGCGAAGCCGTGGGAGAAGAGCACGAGCGGGAAGGGGCCGTCGGGCGATGCTGGCACGCCCCTGGTGGCATCGGTGACGTAGGGCGGGTTGACGTCGTCGGGGATCAACGCGTCGAACGCGGTCGAGACGTAGTCCCGGATGAAGTACTCGTCGCGTGCACCTGTGCCGATATCAGCAGGGTCGACGGGGTACCAGACCTCCATCTTCCGGTCCGAGAGGTCGATGGTGGTCACCCCGACCTCGAAGGGACCGTTCTCGGTGTACGCCGCGTCCGCGGCGCGAGGGGCGTCGTTCGGGCTCGGTCCTGTCGCCGGTTCCGGAGGGATGGGTGCGCACGCGGCCAGCGTGGCCGCTGCCGCCACGGCGATCACCGCGGTGATCGATCGGGACCGTCGGGCGATCGTCGGTCGGGACACCATCGTGATGGACATGTTCACACTCCCCAGGTGTTCAGGCCCGCACACCGGACGGACCGGGCAATCCTGTCACAGCTCCCGCCGATCCAGCAGTCGCGGGCTGCCCGGACGGGCGGGTCCGAGTCCGTCGTCGCGGTGGCCCGGCCTACGATGACGGCTCGACCTCGAACGGAGTACCGATGCCCACCCCCGCAGAGCTGCCATTGGTGGCCATCGTCGGGCGCCCCAACGTCGGGAAGTCCACGCTGATGAATCGCATCGTCGGCAAGCGCGTCGCGATCGTGGAGGAGAAGCCCGGAGTGACCCGCGACCGCAAGGAGGTCGAGGCGGACTGGCTGGGTCACGAGTTCCGGCTGGTCGACACCGGCGGGTGGATGACCGGCGGGAGCGATCTGGACAAGAAGGTCAGCCACCAGGCCGAACAGGCCATCAACGACGCCGACATCGTCCTGTTCGTGGTGGATGCCGCCGTCGGGGTGAGCGACGAGGATGCCCGCGTCGCGCAGATGCTCCGGTCGATCGACACCCCGGTGCTGGTCGTGGCCAACAAGGTCGACGACCAGAGCCGTGAGGCGCTCATCTGGGAGTTGCTGTCGCTCGGTCTGGGAGATCCGTTTCCGGTCTCTGCGCTGCACGGTCGTGGCGCGGGGGATCTGCTCGATCGGGTGGTCGGCTATCTGCCGCCGCTGGCGGAGCAGGTCGAGCCGCACTCCGGTGGGGTCGCCGCCGACGGCGTCTGTTCGGTGGCCCTCGTCGGCCGCCCCAACGTGGGCAAGTCGACGTTGTTCAATCGGCTGATCGGCGACGATCGGTCGGTGGTGCACGACATGCCCGGTACCACGCGGGACTCGGTCGACACGGTGGTCGACACCGAGGTCGGGCCGATCCGGTTCGTCGACACCGCGGGGATGCGGCGCAAGTCACGCATCGACGAGGGCACCGAGTACTTCTCGATGGTGCGGGCGTTGCGGTCGGTCGACGAGGCGAACGTCGCGTTGTTGGTCATCGACGCCACCGAGGGCATCACGCACCAGGATCAGCGCCTCGCCGAACGGGTCGACGGCGCGGGGTGCCCGATCATCGTCGTGCTGAACAAGTGGGAGCTGCTCGATGAGGAGGCACGCAGCGACGTGCTCTACCAGATGGGCCAGAAGATGCACTTCCTGGGTGAGAGCGCCGTACTGCGCGTCTCGGCGCTCAACGGTCGAGGCGTGCACCGGTTGCTCCCGGCCCTCGGCGAGGCGATCTCCCAATACCGGACGCGCGTGCCCACCAGGAAGGTCAACGACCTGATCCGCCGCGCCCAGCAGGCGCAACCCGCTCCGCACGGTGGCCGGATCCTCTACGCGACACAGGGGGCGACGGATCCGCCGACCTTCACCCTCTTCACCAACAAAGAGGTCCCCGCCAGCTACCTGCGCTACCTCGAACGCCAGATCCGCTCGGAGTTCGACCTGGGCGCGACGCCGATCAAGCTGCGGGTTCGCCGCCGGGGCGACTGATCTCTACGCTGACGGCCCGACCGAGGAGGAACATGTGAGCGACGTTCGAAGCCAGATCGAGTCCCGAGGCAAGCCGCAGCTCGGCGCCACCGACCCGGTCACCGACCTGTCGGTGACCGACGAGGTCGAGGGTGCCGGCGACGAGGTCACCGTGGGTGCCACGGTGACTGCTCACTACGTCGGCGTCTCGGCATCCACCGGCGCGCAGTTCGACGCCTCGTGGGATCGGGGCGCACCCATCAGCTTCCCGCTCGACGGCGTCATCGCCGGGTGGAGCCAGGGTCTGTTGGGCATGAAGGTCGGCGGTCGCCGCACCCTGGTCATCCCCGGCCACCTGGCCTACGGGTCCAACCCGCCACCCGGTGCCGGCATCGCCCCCGACGAGACGCTCGTGTTCACCGTCGACCTGGTCGACGTCAGCTGGCGCTGAGACCTGCTGCTGCGAATCGCAGCGACCACCCAGTCAGATCACCGACCCATCGACCCACCCGGAGCCCCACATGCACCGCCGAACTCCTCTTCTGCTCGTTGCCGGCCTGTTGGCCGTCATGTCGCTCGTTGCCGCGGGGTGCGGTGACGACGAGGACGCAGCATCCACTTCCTCCACGACCACGGTGTCGCCGGCGGAGCCGTGCAGCGACGTCTACGTCGCCGGCGACGCCGTCGAGGGACCTGACCAGATCGAGGCCCGTGGTGAGCCCGAGCTGGTGGCGTGTGACCCAGAGGGTTCAGGACTCGTGGTGATCGACGAGGTCATCGGCTCCGGTGCCGAGGTTCCCGAAGGCGCCACCGTCACGGTGCAGTACAGCGGCGTCGGTGCAGCCGACGGCACCGTGTTCGACTCCTCCTGGTCGCGCGGTGAGCCGATCAGCTTCGGGCTCGACCAGGTGATCCCCGGCTGGACCGAGGGAATGGTGGGGATGAAGGAAGGCGGCCGCCGCACCCTGGTGATCCCGCCGGACCTGGCCTACGGCGACGCAGGGCCGGCTCCGGGGGACTACCTGGTGTTCACCATCGACCTCGTGTCGGTCGACGCCGCCGCCGAGGCCCCGGCGCCCGCAGCTCCGAGCACCACCGTCGCAGGCTGAGCCACCAGCGCCGATGACGGAGGGACAGGTCGAACGGATCGCGGCAGCGACCGCCCGGGCGTTGCAGGGCAACCTGGCCTCGGGCGCCGGCAAGCTGGAGCAGCAGCACAAGCTGTTCGTGCGCGACCGGATCGCGCTGTTGTGCGATCCGGGGACCTTCGTCGAGGACCAGTTGCTGGCCAACGCCGCCTATCGCGACGACATGGATCCGAACCTGCCCGCCGACGGCGTGGTGACCGGCGTGGGCGAGGTCGACGGTCGTCCGGTGTGCGTCATGGCGAACGATCCGACGGTCAAGGCCGGGTCGTGGGGAGCGCGCACGGTCGAGAAGATCGTGCGGCTCACCGAGACGGCGCTGCGCGACGAGCTGCCGGTCGTGTGGCTGGTGGATTCCGCGGGAGCGCGGATCACCGACCAGGTCGAGCTGTTCCCGGGTCGGCGCGGGGCGGGACGCATCTTCTACAACCAGGTGCGCCTGTCCGGGAAGGTCCCCCAGGTCTGCTGTCTGTTCGGCCCTTCGGCCGCTGGCGGCGCCTACATCCCGGCCTTCACCGACCTGGTGATCATGGTCGAGGGGAACGCCTCGATGTACCTGGGGTCGCCGCGGATGGCCGAGATGGTCATCGGCGAGGTGGCGACCCTCGAGGAGACCGGCGGCGCTCGCATGCACGCCACGGTGTCGGGCTGCGGCGACAACCTGGCCGATGACGACGAGGACGCCATCGCACAGGCCAAGGCGTACCTGACCTACCTGCCCAGCAGGTGGAGCGATGACCCGCCGCAGTACCACCCGGCGCCGCCCGCCCGGCCGCTGACCGCGGAGCTCGTGCCGGCGGAGGAGACCGCCGGCTACGACATGCACGACGTGCTCGACGGGTTGCTCGATGAGGAGTCCTTCTTCGAGATCAAGCCCCTGTTCGCCCCGGAGATGCTGGTCGGTTTCGGCCTGCTCGAGGGTCGGCCGGTCGGGATCGTGGCGAACAACCCGATGCACAAGGGCGGGGTGATCTTCACCGACTCGGCGGACAAGGCGGCGCGGTTCATCTGGTTGTGCGACGCGTTCGGCGTCCCGCTGATCTTCCTGGCCGACGTGCCCGGATTCATGATCGGCACCCAGGTCGAGCGTGAGGGCATCATCCGCCACGGGGCGAAGATGATCACTGCCGTGTCCGAGGCGACGGTGCCGAAGATCTCGGTGATCGTGCGCAAGGCGTACGGCGCCGGCCTGTACGCCATGAGCGGCCCGGCGTTCGAGCCGGAGGCAACCCTGGCGCTGCCGACCGCGAAGATCGCGGTCATGGGGCCCGAAGCGGCGGTCAACGCCGTGTTCGCCAACAAGATCGCCGCGATCGCCGACGAGGGCGAACGCCTCGCGTTCGTCGAGGAGCAGCGTCGGCTCTACGAGGAGGACGTCGACCTGCTGCGGCTGGCGTCCGAGCTGGTCATCGACGGCATCGTCGAGTGGGAATCGCTGCGCTCCCAGGTGCATCACCGGTTGGAGCGCGCACAGGGCAAGAGCCGGCACTTCTCGGACCGCCGTCACGGCGTGCCGCCGGTCTGAGCGGGGATCTGCAACATGCCCTGGTGCGAGGACTGCGACCGCTTCTACACCCCTCCGACGCTCAACGCAGCGGGCGACTGCCCCGAAGGCCACCACGTCGCCGACCCCGATGATGCGCCCCGATTGGTGCAGTCGACCGTCGACGGACGTGAGGAGGAGCCCGACCCGAAGGTGCCCTGGCACTTCTGGCTGCTGATCATCGCGACGGTGGCCTATCTGGGGTGGCGTGCGGTCGAGGGCATCGCCTGGGTCCTCAACCGCTGACGGTGCGAGCGGCAACGTACGCGATCGTTGGCCCGGCCTCTGCCGGAGCGCCTCGACCGGTCGCAGCGTCCGGACGGTGGAAGCCCGACGGTGACCCGCCGGCCGTGTTCGGCAGTGCGGGGCGGCTCAGCTACAGTGGCCGCTCCCACGGGCTGTGGCGCAGCTTGGTTAGCGCGCTTGACTGGGGGTCAAGAGGTCGGGAGTTCGAATCTCCCCAGCCCGACGGAACGAAACCCCTGCAACTGCAGGGGTTTCGCCCGTTTTCGCCGTCGTCGTGAGCGCTCGTTCTGCGATTCAGCGCAATCGCGGACGGTCGGGCCGGATCATCGGTCAGCCGAGCACCCCGGGTGTGCAGTTCTCGGGGACGTAGTCGCCGATGCGCTCGAAGTCGTCGCACTCGACGTATCTGGGGTGGGCCTCGCCGACCACGAGTCCCGCGATGAAGATGACCGCGATCATGACCGTCGCGGCGGCGCGGATTCCCGTGCTCATGCCGAAGTAGTGGCCCGCCAGCAGGCGCGCCAGGGTGTAGAGCGCCAGCGGCAGGGTGGCGGCGGAGATCAGCAGCACCACGTTGGACACCAGGCTCTCCCCGTAGGGGAGGTAGAAGTCCGAGATCAGCCGCATCGTCGGCAACGCGAGGATCAGCTGCCAGCGGCGAGCGAGCGCGAACTCCGAGTTGCGGAAGATGAAGCTGGACACCAGGGCGGTGAAGCTGAGCACCCAGATGGTCCAACGCCAGCGATGGTCCACCGTGTCGAACGCGCCCAGGTCGAAGCCGATCTGCCAGGCGACCAGGCCCGAACCCAGCACCACGACCACGAACGTTCTCGCCTCGGCGGTCCGGTCGATCAGATCCGCTCCGTGCGCGCCGGTCGCGAGCTGGTCATCGGACATCAGGTCACGCTATCGGCGGTCCGGTTCGCCTCCTCGCGTCGGTTCAGGAGCGACGCCGCCAGAGGTAGGTGGTGTTCAGGTACCAGTTGATGACCAGCGCGATGACCGCACCCATCAGGTTGTGCACCACCCGCGTCGCCCCACCGAGGATGCTGAGCAGGAACCCGCTCTCCTGCAGGAAGGTGAACACCGCGACGTGCACCCCGGTGCCCACCAGCGACATGACCTGGAACACCAGGAATGCCGGCACCAGCTTCCACCCCCGGTACCGCTGCTCCCAGAAGGTGAACTCGTTGTTCATGACGAACAACGCCAGGATCGACAGCTGCACGCTGAAGATGAACGAGGTGGCGATCGGGTCGATCTGGTCGTTGAGGCCGGTGTCGACGAGCGGGAACCCGATCCATTCGGCGACCCAGAAGGCGACGGAGTTGACGATCAGGCCGACGATGCCGACCAGGACGTACAGCAGGAAGGCCGGGTCGACCTGGCGACCGACCCACAGCTCGGCGACGCCCAACAGGTACGAGCGGATGACCGACCGGTTCAGCTTCGTCTCGCCGTGGACGCGGTTGGAGAACTCGTAGCCGACCTCGCGTACCCGCAGCTCGCGGTTGCGGCCGATGAACTCCAGCAGGATCTTGAAGCCCTGCGGATTGATGTTGGCGGCGCTGGACTCGTAGGTGCGGCGCGACACGACGAAGTAGCCGCTCATCGGATCCGACACCGGCACCCGCAGCAGGAGACGGGCGATCAGCGTCGCGACCCAGCTGACGAACCTGCGGTGCAGCGACCAGTCGCCGTAGCCGCCGCCGGCGGTCGAGCGTGACCCGACCACGACGTCCGCGGTGTCCTCGGTGACCATGTTCACCATCTGCGGAAGGATCGACGTGTCGTGCTGGAGGTCGGCGTCGATCACGGCGAGCGCGTCGCCCCGGGCGATCGTCATCGCGTCGAGCACCGAGGCCGACAGGCCGGGATCGTGGAAGCGGCGCATCACCGTGATCGTCGGATCGTGCTCGGCGAGACGATCGGCGATCTCCCACGTGCGATCCGGGCTGTCGTCGTCGGCCACGATGATCTCGTGGGCGACGTCGCCGAGTGCGTCGTGGATCCGCTGCACGAGGATCGGCACGTTGTCGGCCTCGTTGAACGTCGGCGTGATCACCGACACCACGGGCTGGATCTGCTCGGACTGCTCAGAGGTCGGGGAGGGGCACATGGGCGCTCGGATCGTACCGGCGCGGTCGGTGCGCAACGGCGGATCCGTCGGCATCCGGAGGGTCGCGGTCGGCCCGGGCCGTAGCATCGGGTCGATGTGCGGTCGTTTCGTCTCCTCCTCCTCACCGGCGCAGATCGCGGACTACTTCGATGTGGACGCGGTGCCCGAGCAGCTCCTGGACCGTGGGCCCAACTACAACACCGCGCCCACCACCAGTGTGCTGGTGGTCCACGAGGACGGTTCGACCCGGCATCTGGACGCGTTCCGCTGGGGGCTCGTGCCGTTCTGGGCGAAGGACGTCAAGATCGGCGCCAGGATGATCAACGCCCGGGCCGAGACGGTGGCCGAGAAACCTGCGTTCCGCAGCGCCTTCGCCAAGCGCCGCTGCATCATTCCGGCGGATGGGTTCTACGAGTGGACCACGCAGCCGGGGGAGCAGAAGAAGCAGCCGTACTTCATCCACCGGCCCGATGGCGAGCCCTATGCGTTCGCCGGCTTGTGGGAGCGGTGGAAGGGTGCCGCGGGCGAGGCGGAGGAGGGTTCGGATGCCGAACCGCTCCGGAGTTGCTCGATCATCACCACCACGGCCAACGAACCGATGCAGGAGCTCCACGACCGCATGCCGGTCATCCTGCCCGAATCGGCGTGGAAGGACTGGTTGGATCCCGAGCAGCACGACACCGAGCTGTTGGGACAGCTCCTGGTGCCCGCACCCCCCGAGCTGATCTCGTTCCACGCCGTGTCGACCGAGGTCAACAACGCTCGCAACAAGGGCGAGCACCTGGTGGATCGGGTCGACCCGGCGACCGGGGAGCCGGTGCAGGGCTGACGGGTCGCGGTCCGGCCGATCAGCCGGTGGCGACCTCCGGTCGGCCCTGGTCGCGCAGCGCAGCCCTGATGCGCTCGGCGTCGTCGTCGAGTCGGGCCGGATCCGGTGAGTGGTCCGCCCGTGCGAAGTCCAGGTCGGACTCGCTGCGGATGGGGACCAGGTGCACGTGGCAGTGCGGAACCTCCAGCCCGGCGATCATGGTGCCGACCCGCACCGGTGTGAACGCGGTCATCAGCGCCTTGCCGACGGCCAGCTGTGCGACGGCCATCTTCGACCAGAGATCCTCGTCCAGGTCGGTCCAGTGGTCGATCTGGCGGACCGGCACCACGAGGGTGTGGCCGGGCCGCATCGGGGCGATGGTGAGGAACGCGACGACATCGGGATCGCGCCAGACGAAGCGACCCGGGAACTCGCCCGAGATGATCCGGCTGAACACCGACGGCTCGACGGAGGGCGGCTGATCCGGGGTCATCCCGCCAGCCTACGATGTCGCCGATGACGCATGCCCGTGGCCTGGCCGGTGAGGAGATCCCCGAGGGGGAGGACCGGATCCTCACGGCGCCCAACCTGATCACGCTGCTGCGCCTGCTGTGCATCCCGCTGTTCCTGTGGCTCCTGTTCGGGGACGACAACTACCTGGCCGCAGCGGGACTGCTGCTGTTGTTGGGCGGGACCGATTGGGTGGACGGCTACGTCGCCCGCCGCTTCGGGCAGGTGTCGAACTTCGGCAAGATGTTCGACCCCACCGTCGACCGGATGCTGCTGATCATCGGCATCGGGGCGATCATGGTCGCCGACCTGGACATCCCGTACTTCATGGCGTTCGCCTGGGTGGTGGTCATCCGGGAAGTGGTGCTGTCGGTGATCGTCGGCGGCTCGGTGCTGCTGGGTGCCCGCCGCATGGACGTGACCTGGGTCGGCAAGTGCGGCGCCTTCGCGATGATGACCGCGTTCCCGGCGTTCCTCGCCTCGGCCGATCCGTCGATCGCCGGCACCGGGTGGCAGACCTTCTTCCTGGTCGTCGCGTGGGGTTCGGGGCTTCCCGGGCTGGTCTGTTCGATGATCGCGTTCGTCGGCTACGTGCGAGAGGCGCCCGTCGCCCTTCGAGAGGGTCGCGAGATGCGCGAGGCCCTGTCCCGGCCCTGACCGACGGCTCGCACCGCACCGACGGCTCGCACCGCACCGTCAGGCCCCCACGCCGCTGCAACGGTGTGGATCGGTCACATCCGGAATGGCGGGGTGGGTCGGGGCGGTAGGTTCAGGGGTGAAACACCCGCGACGCAAGGACCCCCCTGTGAAGGCCGTCATCATGGCGGGAGGCGAGGGCACACGCCTTCGCCCCCTGACCTCCAACGCTCCCAAACCGATGCTCCCGCTGGTCAACCGACCGATGATGGAGCACATCATCGACCTGCTGAAGTCGCACGGCATCACCGAGATCGTGGTGACCGTCGCCTTCATGCCCGACGCGATCCGCAACTACTTCGGCGACGGTTCGGAGTTCGGCGTCCGAATGGTCTACGCGGCGGAGGAGTCGCCGTTGGGCACCGCCGGATCGGTCCGCAACGCAATGGAGGAACTGGACGAGACCTTCCTGGTGATCTCGGGTGACGTGCTGACCGACATCGATCTGACCGCCCTCATCGAGCGGCACCGGGACACCGAGGCGCTGGCGACGATCGGTCTGGTACGGGTCGAGAACCCCCTGGAGTACGGGATCGTCATCGCCAACGAGGACGGTTCGATCGAGCGGTTCCTGGAGAAGCCCACCTGGGGCCAGGTCTTCTCGGACACGATCAACTCCGGCATCTACGTCCTGGAGCCACGGATCTTCGACTGGATCGCGGCCGATCAGCCGGTGGACTTCTCGAGCGATGTGTTCCCTGCCCTGCTCGAGGCGGGCGAGGGCGTGTTCGGTTCGGTCGCCGAGGGCTACTGGGAGGACGTCGGCACCCTTGCTGCGTACGTACGTGCCCACAAGGACATCCTCGACAGCCGGGTGGTCGTGTCGATTCCCGGCTTCGAGCTGGCCGACGGCGTCTACGTGGGCGAGGGGGCCGAGATCAACCCCGGCGCCACGCTCACCGGTCCCTGTGTGATCGGCGACAACTGCTTCGTCGACGCCGGCGTGCAGCTGGGGGAGTACGTGGTGCTCGGCACCGGTGTGCGCATGCGGCGCGACGGCGAGCTCGAGCGCACGGTGGTGCACGAGAACGCCTACATCGGGGAGTCGGTGAAGATGCGCGGCGCCGTGGTGGGACGAGCGTCGGACCTGCGCCGCGGTGTGCGGTGCGAGGAAGGTGTGGTGCTCGGCGACGAGGTCTTCGTCGGAGAGAACGCCGTGCTGTCCAGCGACGTCAAGGTGTACCCGTTCAAGACCGTCGAGGCCGGGGCCGTGGTCAACACCTCGGTCATCTGGGAGTCGCGGGGAGCCCGCTCGCTGTTCGGTCGCGGCGGGGTGTCCGGACTCGCCAACGTCGATGCGACCCCCGAGCTGGCAGCGAAGGTCGCGCTGGCGTTCGCCACGTCGCTGAAGAAGGACGCGACCGTGGTGGTGTCGCGGGACTCGAGCCGTGCGGCGCGCATGCTGAAGCGGGCGACGATCGCCGGACTGAACGCCGGTGGCATCAACGTGATGGACCTCGAGGTGGCCAGCGTGCCCCTGACCCGGTTCCACTGCCGTTCCGCACCGGTCTCGGCGGGGATCACGCTGCGGTTGAGCGCCGACGACCCCGACTCGGTGATCATCCGGTTCTTCGACGGCGACGGGGCCGACATCCTCGAGGACCGCCAACGCAAGATCGAGCGACTCTTCATCCGAGAGGACTTCCGTCGGGTTCGTCCTGCCGACATCGGTGACATCGACCTGGTGCCACGGGCCCTGGAGCAGTACGCCGTGGCGCTCGAGCAGACGATCGACGTCAAGGCGATCGCGGCTCGACGCTTCAAGGTGGTCATCGACTACTCGTACGGCTCGACCAGCTTCGTGATGCCCAACGTGCTGTCGAAGCTGGGCGCCGAGGTGCTGGCGGTCAATCCCTACGCCTCGACGCGTGGTGTGTTGGGCTTCGACCGGGAGCAGCACGCTGCAGGGGTGGGCGACCTGGTGCGAGCCTCGGGGGCGGACGTGGGCGCGGTGATCGATCCGTCCGGCGAGCAGCTCACGCTGGTCGACGACCGGGGCATCGTGTTGAGCCACCAGCAGCTGCTGATGTCCTTCCTCGACCTGGTCTGTGACCGACTGCTCGGTGACCGGATCGCGCTCCCCGTGACGGCCAGCAGGACCGCTGCAGAGCTGGTGCGCTCCCGCGGGTACGACGTGTTGTGGACCAAGACCTCTGCAGCGGCGTTGATGGAGGACGCCGACTCCCCGGGGGTGGGATTCGCCGGGAACATCGAGGGCGGTGTCATCCTTCCGGGTTTCCTCCCTGCGTTCGACGGGGCGGCAGGTCTGTTGAAGATGCTCGATCTGCTGGCGGCGCGCGACGTCGCGCTGTCGGGCGTCGTGGCGGCGGCACCCGAGGTGCACATGGTCCACGAGGTCGTCGTCACGCCGTGGGAGCAGAAGGGCACCGTCATGCGCACGCTGGTGGAGCAGACCCACGGCCGCAAGGTCGACCTGATCGACGGCGTGAAGGCCTACCACGACACCGGTTGGGTGCTGGTGCTGCCCGATCCCGAGGAGCCGGTGACCCACATCTGGACCGAGGGGGACGGACCCGGTGATGCCCGCACGCTCGCCCAGGAGTACGGACGCCGCATCCGCCAGATGCTGCGCTGAGTCGGGACTGCGGCGGCTCCGCGCCCAGTCGGGTTCGGGTAGCGTTCCGGCCATGAACGTGCCTGACGAACTGCGCTACTCCTCCGACCACGAGTGGGTTCGCATCGACGGCGACAGGGCGACCATCGGGATCACCGACTACGCACAGGACGCCTTGGGCGATGTGGTGTTCGTGCAGGTCCCCGAGCTCGGCGCTGCCCCGGAGGCCGGGGCGACGGTCGGCGAGGTGGAGTCGACCAAGTCCGTGTCCGAGCTCTACGCCCCGGTCCCCGGCAAGGTGGTCGAGGTCAACGCGGATCTCGAGACCAGCCCGGAGCTGGTCAACTCCGACCCGTACGGTGCCGGCTGGATCGCGGTGGTGGAGCTCGCCGACGCCTCGGTGCTGGACGCGCTGATGGACGCTGACGCCTACCGGGAGCTCACCGAGAGCTGACCCGGTGTCCACAGGAGTTGGCGAACGATCGATGAGGGAGGGCTGGTGACGATGGACCGAGACGTGGTGTGCCCCGTGTGCAGTCTCGCGAACGCTGCCGGATCGAACTTCTGCTCCGCCTGCGGCGCAGAGCTCCCTGACGACGCCGACGCGGCCACGGGGACCTTCCCGGTCCTCGGCGTGGACGTCGCCGGTGACGGCGAGGTGGGGCAGCTGATCGTGACCCGTGGCGGCACCGCCGGGGCACGCTTCGCCCTGGCCGAGGACGAGGTGACGATCGGTCGCCATCCCGAGAGCTCGATCTTCCTCGACGACGTGACGGTGTCTCGTCGTCACGCATCGGTGACCCGGGACTCGTCGGGCCAGTACACGCTGCACGATGCGGACTCGCTCAACGGGACCTATCTGGACGGCGAACGCATCGAGGACGCGCCGCTGCGCGAGGGTGCGCAGGTGCAGGTCGGGCGGTTCCGCCTGGTGTTCGTCATCGGCACGCTCGGGGGTTCGGCATGAGCGACTCCGTGGCGAGCAGCCACCTCTCGATCGGCGAGGTGCTGGCCCTGGTCCAGGAGGACTTCCCCGACGTCACCATCTCGAAGATCCGGTTCCTGGAGAGCCAGGGGCTGATCGCGCCCGAACGCACCGCGTCGGGATACCGGAAGTTCTACGAGGCCGACATCGATCGTCTGCGGTGGATCCTCGCCCAGCAGCGCGACCACTTCCTGCCGCTCAAGGTCATCAAGAAGATGCTCGACCAGGGCGTCGACGTCGCAGATGGGTCGGAGAGCCAGCCCAGCCTGTTCTCTGCTCCGGCATCCGACCCGTCGCAGGCGCTCGCGGCGGAGTCCGACCGCTCGGCTGCCGCCAGATCGTCGCAGCATCCGGCGGTGAAATCCGCACCCCGCCGGCCGGTCGGTGCGGCGGCCGGCGCCAAGCGGTCAGCCGGTGGGTCGCAGCCTTCGACCGCCCCGTCCGGCGGGCCGGCAGCGACCGGCACGTCCGATGCCGAGCCGGTGCGCGGGCAGAGGCCGCTGCCGGGCGCGGGCCGAGCACGGACGGTGCCGCAGGGAACAGCGGTGGCGCCGGCACGGCGAAGCGACACTCGACGCCGGCCGATGTGGTTGCTGCGCTGCAGGAGGACCCCAGGGCCGCCACGGCGGCGCGGGGCCGACGAGGCGCCGCGTCCCCAGCATCAGCAGAGCAGTCCGGGCACGCAGTGCCCGAGGTGGCCGCAGCGTCACGCGCGGGTGGACTCGGCACCGCTGCAGCCGGAGAACCCATGAGCCGCGACGAGCTGTGCGCGGCGACCGGCGTCACCGAGGAGCTGCTGGCGGACCTGGAGTCCTACGGGCTGATCGACGTCGGACATCTCGCAGGTGCTGCCACCTACGATGCTGAGTCCCAGATGGTGGCGCGCACCGCGGTGCGCTGCGTCGAACTGGGCATCGAACCCCGCCACCTGCGGATGTACAAGGTGGCGGCCGAACGCGAAGCTGGATTCGTCGAGCAGCTGGTGATGCCGTTGCTGAAGCAGCGCAACCCTGCCTCGCGTGAACAGGCGGTCGAACGCACCGACGAGTTGCTGGCGATGGGTGCCGATCTGCACGCCGCGCTGCTGCGTCGTCGCCTCGGTCCGGTGCTCGGGACATGAGCTGCGTCGGTGCCGCAGGCTCGCGCGTTGGCTCCGGGCTCCGCGGTAGGGTTCGGGCGTGATCGAACTCGAGCTGGTCGCCGTTCGGGTCGAGCTCCCGAGCAACACCCCTGTGGTGGTGCTCCGCGAGCTGTCGGGCCGTCGCCGCCAGCTGTCGATCTTCATCGGCGGACCCGAGGCGACCGCGATCGCGTTCGCGCTCGAAGGCGTCGACACGCCCCGACCGCTGACCCACGACCTCTTCTGTGACGTGCTCGACGAGCTCGGTGCCCAGCTCGAACGGGTCGTCATCACCGAGCTGCGCGACACGACCTACTTCGCCGATCTGCAGATCTCGGGCTCGGCCGGCGGCTCCCAGGTGTCCGCACGGCCGTCCGACGCGGTGGCCCTGGCAGTTCGCGCCGGTTGTCCGATCTTCGCCACCGAGGAGCTGCTCGACGAGGCCGGGTTCGTCGAGGAGCCTGCCGATGAGGGCGAGGAGTCGCCCGAAGAGGTCGTCGAGGAGTTCCGGCAGTTCATCGACCAGGTCTCTCCGGAGGATTTCGCCTCCTGAGTCACGTCGTTCGGTGTTGGGAGTGCGGTCGACACAGATCCACCCCATACTGGTCACGCCGCGGTAATTTCCCGGCTGCAATTCCGGTGCGCGACCGCGCACCGTGAAGATCGGAGCACTCACCATGGGCGACGCGACCACCCAGCAGCTCAGCCTCGACGAAGCCACCGAGTCCTCGGCCTCACCCGTGGGGTTCAGCGGCCGCAAGACCGCAGAGGTGGTGGGGATCTCCTACCGTCAGCTCGACTACTGGGCCCGGACCGACCTGGTGACCCCCTCGCTGGCAGCGGCTCGCGGCAGCGGTTCCCGCCGGCTCTACTCCTACCGGGACCTGCTCGAGCTGAAGGTCATCAAGACGCTCCTGGACTCGGGACTGAAGCTGGAATCGGTTCGCAAGGTCTTCAGCTACATGCGCGAGCAGCTCGGCGAGGACATCTCGTCGGCGAACCTGGTGATCAGCGGCTCGACCTCGGTGCTGGTGCGCTCAGGTGAAGAGCTCATCGACGTGCTCCAGCAGGGTCAGGGAGTGCTCAACGTGCTGGCGCTGGCCGGGGTCAAGGACGAGATCGACGCACGGATCATGGAGCTGCGTCCGTCGGCTGCTGCCACGGTCGGGGACCCCGGTGCACCCGGCGCCGACGTCGGGGACGCCTCCGGCACCACCGAGGGCGCCGCCTCGGCGGTCTGAGCTGGTTCGCCGGGCGCTCGTGTGACCCGGCAGACTCGGTCCCATGACCACCAAGCGATCCCCCCTCGATGCAGAGCACCGCTCCCTCGGGGCGAAGATGGTGCCCTTCGGTGGGTGGGACATGCCCCTGTCGTACCCCGCTGGCACCCTGGAGGAGCATCGGGCCTGCCGTAATGGTGCCGTGGCGTTCGACGTCAGCCACCTGGGCACCGTCAGGGTCGAGGGCCCTGGAGCCCATGCGGCGCTGCAACGCACCCTGACCAACGACCTGGACAAGATCACGCCGGGTCGCGCCCAGTACACACACCTGCTCGATCCCGCCGACGGGTCGGTCGTGGACGACATCATCGTGTGGTGGCTGGCTCCCGAGGTCTTCGACGTCATGCCCAACGCGTCCAACACCGATGGGGTGCGCGCGGCGCTCGAGCTGACGTCGGATGACCACGCCGTCACCGTGACCGACACCACGGACTCCCGGGCGCTGATCGCGGTGCAGGGCCCCGAGGCTCGCCGTCTGCTGGCAACTGTCGCTCCTGCAGCCGCAGAGGTCGGCAGGTTCCGGACGCAGACCTTCGAGTACCGGGGTCACCGCTGTGTCGTCGCAGGCACGGGCTACACCGGCGAGGACGGCGTGGAGTGCTCCGTGCCGGTCGACGCAGCGACCGAGATGTGGCGTGCGCTGATGGACGCCGGGGTGCAGCCAGCGGGATTGGGAGCACGCGACACGCTGCGGCTCGAGGCCGGTCTGCCGCTGCACGGCAACGAACTGGGCGCAGGGATCACCCCGCTGAACGCCGGCCTGGGGTGGGTGGTCAGCTGGACCAAGGGAGAGTTCCTCGGCCGTGAGGCGCTCGAACGTCAGCGCGACACAGCGATCGACCCGGTGCTGGTCGGGTTGCGTCTCGAGGGCCGGCGGCCGCCGCGCACCGATCAGTCGGTGGTGAGGGACGGACGGACCGTGGGCCGGGTCAGCTCCGGCAACTTCTCGCCGATGCTGGAATGCGGCATCGCGCTGGCCTTCGTCGAGCCGGGGGTCGGGATCGGTGACGAGGTGGCAGTGGACATGAGGGGCACGTCGGTCCCGGCCCGCTGCGTCGAACTGCCCTTCGTCGCTCGTCCCTGAGCGGCTGCACGACTGAGCGGCTGCACGACTGACCTGCTGCCCTACTGGGCGAGGTCCTCGATCGGGGGGCACGAGCAGACCAGGTTGCGGTCGCCGTAGCCGCCGTCGATGCGACTGACGGGCGCCCAGTACTTCGCCTCGTGCTGGTGCGCGCTGGGCCATCCCGCGAGCGAACGCGGATACGGGTGCTCCCAGTGGTCACCGCCGACCTCGAGCGCCGTGTGCGGGGCGTTGCGCAGCGGGTTGTCCTCCGCGGGCCAGACGCCATCGCCGACCGCGGCGATCTCGGCGCGGATGGAGATCATGGCGTCGCAGAAGCGGTCGAGCTCGGCCAGGCTCTCCGACTCGGTCGGTTCGATCATCAGGGTGCCGGCCACCGGGAACGACATCGTCGGCGCATGGAAGCCGTAGTCGATGAGCCGCTTCGCGACGTCTTCGTTGGTGACACCGGTGGCCTTCTCGATGGGCCGCAGGTCGATGATGCACTCATGGGCCACCAGCCCGTCGCGTCCGGTGTAGAGCACGGGGTAGTGCTCCGAGAGTCGCCGGGCGACGTAGTTGGCTGACAGGATCGCCACCTCGGTCGCCCGACGCAGTTCGTCGCCCATCATCGTGATGTACATCCACGAGATCGGCAGGATGCTCGCCGACCCGAACGGGGCAGCGGAGACTGCACCGGGCCCGCTGCTGGGTCCCGCATCGTCACGCAGGGAGTGGTTGGGGAGGAACGGGGCGAGATGCTCACGCACCGCCACCGGCCCGACACCCGGACCACCGCCCCCGTGGGGGATGCAGAACGTCTTGTGCAGGTTCAGGTGGCTGACGTCAGCACCGAACTTCCCGGGTCGTGCCACACCGACGAGCGCGTTCAGGTTCGCGCCGTCGACGTACACCTGCCCCCCGGCGTCGTGCACGATGCGGCACAGGTCGGTGACACCCTCTTCGAACACGCCGTGGGTGGACGGGTAGGTGATCATCACCGCCGCCAGATCCTCGCGATGGGTGGCCGCCTTCTCGGCCAGGTCGTCCAGGTCGACGTTGCCGTGGTCATCGGTGGCCACGACCACGACCCGCATCCCGGCCATCACCGCACTGGCGGCGTTGGTGCCGTGGGCCGAGGCGGGGATGAGGCAGACGTCGCGTCCGACGTCACCACGAGCGCGGTGGTAGCCGCGGATGGCGAGCAGGCCCGCGAACTCGCCCTGGCTGCCGGCGTTGGGCTGCAACGACACCCGGTCGTAGCCGGTGATGGTCGCGAGCGAGTCCTCGAGCTCGCGGATCATCTGGAGGTACCCGTTGGTCTGATCGGCCGGGGCGAAAGGATGGATCCGGGCGAACTCGGGCCAGGTGACCGGGATCATCTCGGTCGCGGCGTTGAGCTTCATCGTGCACGAACCGAGCGGGATCATCGTGCGGTCGAGCGCCAGGTCCTTGTCCGCGAGCCGCCGCAGGTAGCGCATCATCTCGGTCTCGGAGCGGTAGCGGTGGAACGTCGGGTGCTCGAGGAACGCCGAGTCACGCACCAGCGCTGCCGGCACCCCAGGGAGTGCCGCTGCAGCGGCTGCGGCAGCATCGGTGACCTGCTCCGGTGTGCGGTGCACGCCGAACGCCGCCAGGACCTCGACCACGGTGGCGACGGTGGACGTCTCGTCGAACGCCACGCCCACGGCATCACCGGAGACCCGTCGCAGATTGATGCCACGATCCAGCGCTGCGGCGATCACGGCGTCGGCACGGCCGGTCACCCTGGCAGTGACCGTGTCGAACAGGGCAGGAGAGGTGATCTCGACGCCGTCGGCGACCAGGGCGGCGGCGGCTGCCGATGCCAGGCCGTGGGTGCGGCGAGCGATGGCGCTGAGTCCGTCGGGCCCGTGGTAGGTGGCGAATGCCCCGGCCATCACCGCCAACAGCACCTGGGCGGTGCAGATGTTGGAGGTGGCCTTCTCCCGGCGGATGTGCTGTTCCCTGGTCTGCAGTGCCAGGCGGAGCGCCCGTCGACCGTGGGCGTCGACCGACACGCCGACCAACCGCCCCGGGAGCGACCGACGAGCGGACTCACGGACCGCCATGAACCCTGCGTGCGGTCCACCGAAACCGAGCGGCACACCGAATCGCTGGGCCGAACCCACCACGATGTCGGCGCCCCATTCCCCCGGGGGCGTCAGGAGGGTGAGCGCGAGCAGGTCGGTGGCGACGCACACCACTGCACCCGCCCCCGCCGCCGACGCGGTCAGGTCGCGCAGGTCCCGGACCGCGCCGGAGCTGCCCGGGTAGGCGAGCAGCACGCCGAACGGCTCGTGGGCATCCAGATCCTGGAACGGGTCGCCGACCACGAGCTTGATCCCGAGCGGCTCCGCTCGTGTCTGCACGACCTCGATCACCTGCGGATGGCAGTCGCGATCGACGAAGAACGTGTCGCCGGCGACCTTGGACTGCCGCCGTGCCATCGTCATCGCCTCGGCCGCGGCAGTTGCTTCGTCGAGCAGCGACGCGTTCGCCAGATCCATGCCGGTCAGGTCGGTCACCACGGTCTGGAAGTTCAGCAGCGCCTCGAGTCGACCCTGGGAGATCTCGGGCTGGTACGGCGTGTAGGCCGTGTACCACGCGGGGTTCTCCAAGATGTTGCGTGCGATGACCGCCGGGGTGTGGGTGTCGTAGTACCCCGCGCCGATCAGCGTGGTGACGACGCGATTGCGGCCGGCGAGGTCGGCCAGGGCTTCGAGTGCGTCGTGCTCGGTGGGGAGGTGGCGCAGCCCGAGCGGCTCGGTGATCGAGATGGACTCGGGCACCGCGGCCGACATCATCGAGTCGAGCGAGGCGTGGCCGATGAGGTCCAGCATCGCGGCGATCGCGTCGGCATCCGCGCCGAGATGGCGTCGCGAGAAGTCCTCCGAAGGGAGGGACGTGGCAACTGGGTCGTGCTGCGTGGCGGCCATTGGGGCTCCGGGTGGTCGACGATGGAGGAGGTGTTCGCCCCCCTCTGTCGCCGTACCTGAGAGCTTCACGCCGGACGAGCCGGTGCTTTCCCCGTCGGTGAGCGGGCGGACCCGCTGCTTTCCAGAGTTGCCTGACCCGACCGGTGCGTGTGCCTGAGAGATTCCGGGGCGGTTGCTCCTTCGGCGCCCGTCGCACGAGGCGACAGGACTCTCCCGGACGGGTTCCAGCTTCAGTTGTGGACGTGACGCTAGTCGCTGCCCCGCCCCGTCAGTCGAGCAGGTCTGGTTCAGCTGCCACGATCCATTCGTAGAGCGGGTGGAAGCTGAACTGTCCGGCGAGCTCGGAGCCCACCTGACCATGGGTGAGCGTGGCGTGGTCGTGGTCGATCGACACGGTCTTGCCGGCGGCCATCGCCAGCAGCTGTGCCTGGCAGGTGCGCTCCGCGGTGATGAACCACCATGCTGCAGCATCGACGGTCGCTCCCACGGTGAGCAGGCCGTGGTTGCGCAGGATCGCCATCTTGTTGTCGCCGAGCGCCTCGGCGATGCGGGCGCCCTCGGCGGGATCGATCACGACGCCGGTGAAGTCGTCGAAGAGCGCATGATCGCCGTAGAACGCGCACGAGTCCTGGGTCAGGGGGTCCAGGGTGACCCCGAGCGAGCTGAACGCCTTGCCGTGCACCGAGTGGGAGTGTGCGGCTGCGATCACGTCGGGTCGCGCCGCATGCACCTGGGAGTGGATGGCGAACGCTGCTGCGTTGACCGGCCAGTCGCCCTCGACCACGGTGCCGTCGTGGTCCACGCAGATCAGGTCCGAGGCACGGACCTGTTTGAAGCTCATGCCGAAGGGGTTCACCCAGAATCGGTCGGCGTGCTCGGGGTCGCGGGCGGTGATGTGCCCCGCGACCCCCTCGTCGAAGCCGAAGCGGCCGAACAGCCGGAACGACGCGGCCAGGCGTTCCTTGAGGTGCTGGCGCTCGGCGGCGACATCGTCGAACTCGGGGAAGGTGAACTGGGCGGGAGACATCGGATCAACCTACCGAGTCGTGTCGACCCGAACAGCTCGGGTGCGGCTCAGGCCAGCGGTCGACCGAAGGGCAGTTGGTCCTGCCAGGACCCGAGGAACTCCTCGGCGAGCGCACATGCACCCAGGTACGCGCCGTCGTCATGTGCCAGTGCTGCGGCGCTCAGCTCGGCGGTCCGGCGCTCGACCCGCTCACGCAGGGTCTCGGCGGTGTCGCCATCGCCAGCGATGAACGAGTGGAGTCCGCCGGACAGGGTCAAGAAGTCGGCCAGGACGGTCACGTCGCCCCGCTCGGCGACGGCGAGAGCTCGAGCGGTCACCGGTGCGACGCCGATGGGCGCAAGCACCTTCACCCTGAGCGACGCTGCGACGTCGTGGTCCACCACGCCCATCCTGGAGCCGCAGAACAGCACGTCAGCTTCCGCCTGCAGCACCTCGATGGGATCGAGGTCGGCGCCCACGACGCTTGCGCCCATCGCCGTGACCACCTCGAGCAGCGCCGCCCGGAGCTCGCCCGCTCCCTCGATCGCCACTGTCCGACCAGCGAGGCCGCCCTCGCCCAGCGCGACCCCGGCGGCGATCGCAGCGCTCCGACAGGTCAGCTCGGCTGCGAGCGTGCCGTGCTCGGTGGCATCGTCTCGCACGCGGCTGCGCGAGTCGAGCTCGGACAGCTCCGCCAGCTCGGCCGGCTCGACCCCCTTGGCCGCGTCCAGCGACAGTGCGCCGCTGCGGATGCTGTCACGCACCGACTCGACGAACGCCGCAACGCCGTCGGATCGAGAGGGCGGCGGGCAGTTGATGCCCGCCGATGCGCCGGAGCGCCGCTCGCCGAGCAGCGCCCAGGAGTAGGTGCGAGAACGGGCCATCGTCCAGGCTCCGTCCATCAGGATCTTCTTGGCGCACCGCACCACGCCATCGGCGTGCTCGGCGCCGTCCAGGTCGACGATGACGAAGCCCGTCATCTCGATGTCGTCGGGTCCGGTGATCTTCTGGATGGGCACGTCCGCAGTCTTGTCCACGCGGGCCGAGCCGTGCAGCACCACCGAGCAGGGCGTCGGAGCGCCACGGCTGGCAGGGCGGAGGATGCCGGAAGCCGTGTGGACGGAACCCCCCGAATCCGTCCACACGGCCCACCCGGTCACCGGGAGGAGCACGAAGCCCCTCGACCGGACCGACCGAAGTCGATGGGGGGAAGATAGATCACCGCCGTGACCGCTGTCACGCGAAAGTTCGTCGGACCGGCTGACGCGTCGGCCGCAGAAGCGTCCCGATCAGCTGGTCGCGCCGTCGTCGAACTGCGTTGCGGAGCGGCGATGGAGGTGCGGTGCGATCATCTCGTCGACGATCCGGCGGTGCGAGGGGTGGTCGCGGTACTCGATGTAGCCGTCGATGTCGTCGAACTCGGCGATGACGGCCAGGTGTGCATTGCCCGCAGCCAGCCCGAGATCCTGGCCGATCACGTAGGAACGCAGCGACGGGAGCTGCTCAGGTAGCTCCCGCAACCTGGCCGTCACGGCGTCGAGATGACCAGCAGGGGCAGTGGGGTCGAACTCCATCAGCACGACGTGTCGGAACATGGTGCTGAGCGTACCGGCGCCCTGACACGGAACGGCTCAGGGGCACCGGGATCGACGTCGCGGCTGCGGCCCGGGCGCCACCGACACGGCGATGGGGGCCCCGCAGCAGCGGGGCCCCCATCGATGCCGCTCGTCGACCCGTCCCCGAAGCACCAGCGAGAATCTGACTGAGCGATGACCACAACACGTCGAACGGGCGGACTCCGTTCTGCGCTGTACGTGGAGACTGACGCCCGAGCGGACGGGAAGTCGCGAGGTTTCCGACAATGGGCCGTACGACCCTGAGGGCGGTGTCAGCTCAGCGGTGGTCGTCGTCGAGGGTGAACGACGACTCCAGCAGCCGGCGGTTGGGAAGCAGCAGCCGCGTGCCGTCACTGCGTTCGAGCTCGACGGTCGAGGGGTGCAGCACCGTGATCGTGCCGCGCTCGCCGTCACAGGTCAGGACCTGTCCGGGTCGCAGCTGATGTCGCAGCGATCGGCCCGCGGCGATCTGGGCAGCGACCTCGCGCCCGCCCAGCGCAGTCAGCAGCGCCGCCGCAGCCGCGGGGGTCCCGACCGCCACGGCGAGCAGCACCACCAGCATCGAGGACTCGACGCCCAGCTCGGTGAGCGCAACGACCGCTGCCGCGGCCATGAGCACCGCCCGCAGGCCACGTTCCAGTCCGAGTTGCCGCACGCCGGTCGCCTTGCGGGCCGACTGTCCGATCATCGCCGAGACCGCCACCGCCAGTGCGTAGCCGCCGATCAGCAACAGGAAGGCGACGAGCAGACGGGGCAACTGGTCGGCGAGTCGGTCGCCCAGCTCGTCGAGCACCGAGGAATCGATGAGCGCGATGGCGATCACCAGACCGATGCCGGTCGAGGCCCAGAACACGAACGTACCGACCGCTGCGGCGGTGTCGCTGGGCCCGCCGGATCGTCGGGACATCGCGGCGCGTGCGATCCGTCCGGCGATCTCGCCGAACAGCAGACCGCTGCCGAACGCCACTGCGGCCCAGATCCATTCGAGGTGTTCCATGGTCAACGTCCTTCACGCTCTGCATCGGCAGGTCGGCGGTCATCTGTGAGTACGGCGCGACCCGTCCACCAGCTCAGGGTGAGCAGGTCGAGTGCCGCGCCGATGGTGTCGCGGGAGCGCAGCGTCCGATCGACCTCTGCAGCGGTCCGCCGGAGCAACTCGTGGTCCGGGTCCAACAGGGTGCGCAGATCAGCCCGCAGCGCCACGGGGCCAGCGGCGAGCGCGTCATCCAGGTCCGCGTCGTCCAGCAGCTCCTCGTCCACCAGCTCGTCGCTGGGGCGGGTGGGTTCGGTGTTCATGTGACCTCCGGCGGTCGGACGGCGGACTGCAGCGCGCGTCGTGCTCGCAGCAGACGGGTCTTCACCAGCGCCGTCGAGATGTCCAACGTCGCTGCGATCTCCTGGTAGGACAGCTCCTCGACCTCACGCAGCACGACGATGGAACGGCTCAGCTCATCGAGCCCCTCCAGCGCTGCCGCGCAGCTCCTCCAGGTCGGAACGCCCTGCGGCGCGGGCGGCGGGATCGTGCGACTCGTTCGTGGCGACCTGCTGGAGGGTTCGATCCCCGGGTGCCAGCGTCGCGTCCCGCCGGCGCCGCAGTGCGTCGATGGCCGTGTTGTGCGCGATCCGCAGCACCCAGGTGCGCAGCGAGGCATCACCACGGAACCCGTCCAGGTTCCGCCACGCCTTGATCATGGTCTCCTGCACGACGTCCTCGGCCAGGCCCCGGTCGTGCAGGATCCCGAACGCGAGCTGATAGACCGACCCCGCGTGCTCATCGATCAGGTCGCGCAGCTGCCGGTCGAGGGCCGGCACGTCGGGCTCGGCTCGGCGGCGGCGGCGGGGGTGGGGGAACACGACACGTCCAGTGTGCGGTCACCGGGGTCCAAAGCGTCGCGGTCGCCCCGGCCGTCGGGCAGGCGGGGGCTTCTGCAGAGGGAGTGCCGGGTCCACCACTTGCTCGCACGCAGGGGCGCCGCGAGAGTTGCGCCATGCGTGACCTGGATCTGGGAACCGGTGTGCTCGTCGCACTCCACGGCCACGGTGACGACCCCTCGTCGGCTCGGTCGTGGGGCCGGCAGGTGGCACCTGCCGGCTGGGAGATCGTCGCTCCGGGTGCGCCGGAGAGCGACGGGGAGCGCAGCTGGTTCGCGAGCGGAGCTCGTGGTGCGGACGAGGCGGAGCTCACCACAGCGGTTCGCAAGGTGCACGACCTGGTGGTCAGGATCCGCTCGGGCGGCCGCCCGGTCGTGGTCGCGGGCTTCAGTCAGGGAGCCGCGGTGGCACTCGAGGTCGCCGCCCGCCACGGCGATGACGTCGACGGCGTGGTGGCGATGTGCGGGTTCCTTCCCGAGTGCGCCGGAGCGGACGAACTGCGCCACTACTCGGTCGGCGCGCCGCTGCTGGTGGTGGGTGGCGAACGTGACGACCGGGTCCCGGCGTTCATGTCCTCCGACGCCGCTGCGGTGTTCGCAGCAACTGGCCGGCAGGTCGAACTGGAGCTCGTCGGCGCCGGACACGAGGTCGATCACACGATGGTCGCCGTCGCTCGTGACTGGATCGCTCGTGCCCTCGGCGGCGGCGTGCGCGTGTCGCTCGGGCTACCGGTGGACCGGGTCGAATCGGGTGCGGAGCTGATCTCCGGTCCGGCGCTGGCAGATCTGGCGTCGAGCTACGAACGCTTCGGCTTCCACGCGGCCTACGTGACCGATCACCCCGCCCCGGACGACCGCTGGCTGGCAGCGGGCGGTCACCACGCCCTGGAGCCGACCGTCGCGCTCGCCGTCGCCGGGGCTGCCACACGACGCCTGCTGTTGCACACCAACGTCTACGTCCTGGCCTACCGCAACCCGTTCCTGGCGGCGAAGGCGTTGGCCAGTCTGGACGTCGTCTGTGACGGGCGGCTGGTGATCGGCGTGGCAGCCGGCTATCTGCGGCCCGAGTTCGACGCCGTCGGCGCCGACTTCGACGAGCGTGGCCGTCGCCTGGACGAGGCGCTCGAGCTGCTGCCGCGGCTGTGGCGCGAGGCCGGTGTCGCAGTGGACGGTCCGGGTTACCGGGCCAGGGGAGTGACCGCACTGCCGCATCCGGTGCAACGCCCGCACCCACCCATCTGGGTCGGCGGCAACAGCGTCGCGGCGATGCGCCGGGCGATACGCCATGGGCAGGGATGGTCGCCCTTCCCCACGGTGGGCGGTGTGGAGCGGGCGTTGCGCACTGCTGCGATCGATGATCTCGACTCGCTCGCAGGTCGCCTCGGCCGACTCGGCGAGCTCTGCGAGGACGCCGGACGCACCGAGCCGCTCACCACTTGCTTCGTGCCCTTCTCGTTGCCGGACTACCTGTCCGATCCGGAGGCGGGCCTGACCCGTCTGGTCGACGAGGTCGATGAGCTCGCGTCGATGGGCCTGGACTGGGTGTCGCTGATGGTGCCCGGCTCCACCCGCAACGAGGTCATCGACCGTGCAGGTGAGTTGGCGGCCGCTCTGGGGCTCGGCTGACCGGCGGGTCCGGTCAGCTCCAGTGCCGGAGCAGTTCGTCGACCGTGGTCAGGGTGGCGACCATGGCGACGGAGTTGGTGAGCACTGCGTCGCCATAGTCGGCCGGGACACCCACCACTGCATCGGTGGGCACCACCACCCGGTAGCCCAGGTCGGTGGCGCCCAGGCACAGCCCCAGCACGCCGACGTTGAGCGAGACGCCGATCGCGACGACGGTGTGCACCCCGAGGGATCGCAGCAGCGGGTCCAGGTCGGTGCCGGTGAAGGGTGTCAGGCCGTGGCGTCGCCACGATGACAGATCGCGGCCGGTGTCGCCGAGCTCGTCGATGAGGTCGACGGCGGCGGTGGACTCCAGCATCTGCTCCGGTCGACGGGCGAGCGCTGCGACCAGCGGTGTGACCAGCGGGGTTCCCCGACGGTCGGCCGCCCACCGCACCCTGGCGTGCACGACCGGTACCTCGTTGGCCCGTGCCCCACGGGTCAGTGCGCCACAGGCGTCCAGGGTGCCTCGCTGTGCTGCAGCATCGACCAGCATCGGCATCGCGGCGAGGTCGCCGACGACCCCGCGCTGCAGCTCCATGGTCACCACGGCGCATCCGCACGGGTCGGGGAGGGGGGCAGCCACACCGACATCGTAACGGTGGGGCCTGCACCCCGGCGGTGGGCAAGACTGCCGGGGTGCTGCCGCTCGTGCTCGCCTCCTCCTCGCGCTACCGCGCCGCGATGCTCGCCGAGGCCGGACTCACGGCGCGCATCGACCCTCCCGAGATCGACGAGCGACTCCTCGATGACTCCCTGGACGAACTCGGCGCGGACGGGGTGGCCCTCGAGCTGGCGCGTCGCAAGGCAGCTGCGGTGGCACCCCGACACCCCGCAGCGCTCGTCGTTGCAGCCGATCAGGTCGGCGTGGTGCACCGCCGGGCAGGCGCCGCAGCGGGCGACGGCTCGATGATGCTGACCAAGCAGCCAGATGTCGAACGAGCGGTGCGTCAGCTCATGGCCATGTCGGGCACCTCGCACGAGTTGGTCAACGGCGTGGTCGTGCTCGACACGGCCTCGCTGCGTCACGCCGAAGGCGTTGACCGTCAGGTGGTGACGATGCGCGAGTTCACCGAGGTGGAGGCTCGTGACTACGTCACGAGGTTCGAGCCCTTCGACAGCTCCGGGTCCTACCGGCTCGAGGACCAGGAGCGGATGGCCCCGTTGCTGCCGTTCGTGGTGGCGGTGCGCGGCGAGCACGACAGCGGCGTGCTCGGTCTGCCGATGCCACTGCTGGGCCGTCTGCTGGACTCACTCGCGTCGGAGCGGAGCTGAGGGAGATGCCGGCGTCGATCTCGCGTGGTTGCGCCTCGGCACGTGCCGGGGTCGCGGGCAACCCCTCGGACGCGTTGGGCGGCGCCGCGCTGGCGGTGCCGGTCGCGTCGCTCACCGCCCGGGTCCAGCTGACCGACGCACCCCGGTTGGCCGTGCGTGGCGAGGCCGGACCCCCGTCCTGGTCGTCGGTGGGTGACCTGGTCGACAGCGCTGCCCGAGTGGGCCACGACGGTGGTGACCGTCTGGTCACCGCCGCCATCGCGACCCTGCACCGCCACCTGGTCGACGGGGGCACGGTGCCCGACGACAGCCCCTTCGACGCGGTCTGGCGGACCGACATCCCGCGCTCGATCGGCCTCGCCGGTTCCTCGGCGCTCGTCATCGCCACGCTGCGAGCCCTGTGCCGGCGTTGGGATGTCCGGCTGTCGGTGGACGAGCTCGCGGCGCTCGCCCGTCGCGCCGAGGTCGACGAGCTCGGGATCGCGGCGGGGTGGATGGATCGTGCGGTGCAGGCCCGCGATGCCCCGACGATGGTGGAACGTCCGACCGGCAACCGTGCCGCCCACCCGCCGATGCGCACCCTCGAGCTGAGCGCACCGGTCGAGCTGATGGTGGCATGGGACGCGGCGGGCGCATCGCCCTCGGGGCGTCTGCATGCGGGGCTGCGCGAACGGCTCGCCGCGGGCGATCCGGTCCTCGACGTGTGTGTGGACGGTCTCGTCGACGCGGCCCGCACGGCGGCCGCAGCGCTGGAACGGGCGGATCTCGATGACCTCGCCGAGGCGGTCGAGCGGTCCTGTGCGCTCCGCGAGCGGCTCGGCGCCCTCGATGAGCGGACCGCTCAGCTGGCAGCGATGGCGCGGTCAGCGGGTGGGTCGGCGACGTCGGCGGGTTCAGGTGGGGCGATCCTGGTGGTGCCCCCGGCAGGTGAGCGTCCACGGATACTCGAGACGCTCGGGCGCGGCGGCCTGGCCACGGCGAGGATCGACCTGCAGCCGTCCGGTCAGTCAGGTTCGACCACGTCGATGGGCACGATGGCACGCAGGTCACGGCTGGACGGCCCCAGCCGCACCTCGTAGGCGCCGGGAGTGACGATCCAGCCGCCCGAGGTCGGGTCCCAGGCGGCGAACGCCCGCTCGTCCAGGGTCAGCTCGACCACACGGGTCTCGCCAGCGGGCACCTGCATCTTCGAGAACGCCCGCAGCTCCTGATCCGGACGTCGGAGCCGACCGGTGCCGTCGTGCAGGTAGCACTGCACCACCTCGGACGCGTCGACGTCGCCGGTGTTGGTGATCTCGACCCGCACGCGCAGCGCCGTCCGGTGTCGCTGTGGGTCCCCGCCGGCGATCGGGAGCTCGTCCCGGTCGACCGAGGTCCCGCCCCAGGCGAAGCTCGTGTAGGTGAGACCGTGGCCGAAGCACCACCGGGGTTCGGTGCCGCGCTCGTCGAAGCCCCGGTAGCCCATGAACAGCTCTTCGCCGTAGAGCACCTGATCGGCCTCTCCGGGGTAGTTCAACCACGACGGCCAGTCCTCGACGCGGTGCCCGTAGGTCATCGGCAGTCGCCCGGACGGGGAGTGCTCGCCGGTCAGGATCTGCGCCACAGCGGTGCCCGTCTCCTGACCCAGGTACCAGGTCTGCGCGATGGCGGCGGCGTCGCGGGCGCATTCCAGGTCGACCACCGACCCCGCGTTGACCAGCACCACCGTCCGGTCGTTCGCTGCGGTGACCGCTCGGACCAGGTCGCCCTGGCGTCCCGGCAGGTCCATCGTGAGCCGGTCCTCGCCCTCGGTCTCGCTGTCCTGGTCGAGTCCCACCACCACCACCGCCACATCGGCTGCGGCGGCTGCGGCGGCCGCGCGCTCGATCCCGTCCTCTGCGACCGGCGGCAGGTGTCCGACGAGCAGCGCCGCCACCGGCATGCCCTCGAACGACACGTACTCGGCGATGAGCTCGATCGACTGGCCGGCGGTCAGCTCGACCGCGGCGCGTACCTCCTGGGAGCCCAGGCCGAAGAACGCCGTACCGGGCTCCTGGTGCTCGAAGTTGTCGAGCACCGTCGTCCCGTCCAGGATCACCCGGCCCCCGGCGCCGCCGGTGATCAGCGAGAAGGTGTGCTCGCCGCCGACCTCGGCGGTGAAGGTGCAGCGGAGCCGACACGAGAAGTTGCCAGGATCCACGCCCGGTGCGGGGTCGGATCCGAGCCAGACCATGCGCGGCGTGTCGATGCGTTGGTGGGCGACGGGTTCGCCGGCGAGCTCGCGGTTGTCGAAGTACTCCACATCGAGGCCGGCGGCGCTGCGGTCCACCGTCTGGCAGCGTCGCCGGTCGATCGGGGGAGTGGTCCGCGACGGGTCGACGCCGATCTCGTGGATGATCTCCACCTCATCCCCGAACGCGGCGCGCAGCCCGTCGAGCACCGTGACGACGTGGTGGGGGTTCACCGCGGCCGACCCACCGCCGAGGACCGCGGCGGTGTCGGCGTGAGCGCCGATGACCGCGACGCTGCGCAGCGACGCTGGCGTCGCAGCGGCAGCACCGCCTCGCCGTCCACGGTGTCGTTGCGCAGCAGCACGATGGCCGCTCGGGCCGCCCGGTTCAGCACCTCTCGGTGCGCAGCCACGTCGTCGGAGCGCTCCGGTGGGCGGGCGGTCAGGTCCAGCACGCCGAGGCGCTCCATGGTGGACAGCACCCGCCGGGCGGCGGTGTCGACGATCTGCTCGTCCAGCTCGCCCGCCCTCACCCGTTCCGCAGCGCGAGAGCCGCTGTGGACCGGGGGGCCCGGCATCTCCAGATCCAGCCCGGCGTCGATCGAAGCGTCGCCCTTCGTGCCCCACCAGTCGGAGATCACGATGCCGTCGAAGCCCCACTCGTCACGCAGCACCTCGGTCAACAGCCAGGGATCCTGGGCGCAGTGCACACCGTTGAGACGGTTGTAGGCCGACATGACCGAGACCACCAGTGAGTCCTTCACCGCCGCCTCGAAGGGAAGGAGGTAGAGCTCACGCAGCACCCGCTCGGTCACCTCCGAGGAGATCGTGTGGCGTTCGAACTCGCTGTCGTTGGCCACCAGGTGCTTGACGCACGCACCGACGCCGGTCGACTGGATGCCGTCGATGATCGCCACGGCAGCGACGGCGGTGAGGTGGGGGTCCTCGGAGAAGCACTCGAAGTTGCGTCCGGCCAGGGCGTTGCGGTGCAGGTTGACCGTGGGCGCCAGCACGATGTCGACCGACTTGCTGCGGGCCTCCTCACCGAGCACGCGGCCGACCTCGAGCAACAGCTCCGGATCCCAGGTCGCTCCCAGCGCGGTGCCGCACGGCGTCGCGGCCGAGGACGTGCCGACCCAGGCCTCCCCACGCACGCCGACGGGCCCGTCGGAGACCTTGAGCGCGGTGACGTCGAGTCGGTCGATGCCATGCCCGTGCCACATGTCGGCCCCTGCGGTCAGCGATGCCCGCTCGTCCAGGTCCATCGCCGCCAGCAGCGCCTCGACGCGTTCGTCCATGCCGACCCCCGTTGGTGTCCCTCGCCGTCCGATCGGCGGGAACCCTAGACCGGAGCCGACGCGGTCGGTCCGACACGCTGCGTGGGCATCGGGCTACAGTCGCCGGCATCCGGGGCAGGGGTCCTCCGGAGACCGGGGGGTCGATCGTGCGCTACGAGGCCGTGTGGCTTGTGCAGTTCCTGTTCTCCGTCGGCGTGTTCGCCGCGGTGTTCGGCGCCGGTGTGTGGGCGGGATACCGGAGGTGGGGCCGACCCGGCCCGGCGACGTGGGACTCGCTGTCCGCCGAGGTCGAGGTGCGCCCGCCGTCCTTCCGTCGGCGTGATCTGTTCGCTCCCGAGGTCGATCTGCGTCGTGAGCACGGCGTCGTCGGGGAGCTGTCGCCGGGGAGCTGGGGAGGGCATCGCTGATCGGTTCGGGCACCTACAGTCCGTTTCCGGCGTGCTGCCGGCGGCGGTCTGCTGCCGACGCCGGCCGACATCAGCCATCCCCACGACGACCGCGGTCCGGTCCGTCGTCATGACCACGGAGCCCACATGACACCCGAAGAGCTGGACGACCGCGAGGCCATCAAGGCGCTGAAGTACGCCTACCTGCGGTGTCTCGACCAGAAGAACTGGGACGAGCTCGCCACGCTGCTCGTCGATGACGCCACCGCTGCCTACAGCGGCGGCAAGTACACCTACGCCGGGCGTGAGGAGATCGTCGCGTTCGTCGAGCGCAACATGGGTCGCGAGCAGTTCCACTCCAGCCACCGGGCGCACCACCCCGAGATCCGTCTCGACGGCGACCGCGCAGAGGCCACCTGGGCGCTCGAGGACATCGTCATCGATTCCGAGTGGGACTTCCTGCTGATCGGCGCAGCCTTCTACGAGGATGTCTACGTGCGCCGGGACGGTCGCTGGTTGATCCAGCACACGGGGTACCGCCGCAGCTTCGAGTTCACGCTCCCCACGTCGTCCATCGCCGGGTTCGCGCTGACCGCCAGCTGGTGGGGGACCGACGGGCAGAGCTCCCTGCCGGTCATGTGAGTCCGACGGGTCGTGCGAACGGCCGGGTGGATACAATCTGACGACCCGTCAGATTTCCGGAGGACCCGTGAGTGAGACGAACGCCAACGATGCGACCCTCGAGGGCGACCTTCCCTGGATCGTGAGCGTCGACGACCACGTCGTCGAGCCGCCGCACCTCTGGCAGGAGTGGCTGCCCGAACGCCTCAAGGACCGTGGCCCGCGGATCGAGCGCCGCAACGTGGGATCGATGCGCCACGTCGGCGGCGGGACCTACGAGCAGGAGTTCACCGCGGACGGGCGACCGGCCGACTGCTGGGTCTTCGAGGATCTCGTCTACATCCACAAGCGTCACGTCGCCTCGGTCGGCTACAGCCGCGATGAGATGACGATGACGCCGATGACCTACGACGAGATGCGCCCGGGCTGCTACGACCCGGTGGCCCGGGTCGAGGACATGCTGATGAACCACGTCGACGTGTCGCTCTGCTTCCCGTCGTTCCCCAGGTTCTGCGGTCAGACCTTCACCGAGGCCAAGGACCGCGAGCTCGGCGAGGCGTGTGTCTACGCGTACAACGACTGGATGATCGAGGAGTGGTGCGGCGGGTCGGACGGGCATCTGGTGCCGCTGTGCATCATCCCGCTGTGGGACGCGGACCTCGCCGCCGCAGAGGTTCGTCGCAACGCGGCGCGCGGCTGTCATGCGGTGTGCTTCAGCGAGATCCCGCCGCACCTCGGCCTGCCCAGCATCCACTCGGGCTACTGGGACCCGCTGTTCGCTGCATGTGCCGAGACCCACACGGTGGTGTGCATGCACATCGGCTCGTCCTCACGCATGCCCGCGACCTCTCCGGATGCACCGGTCGCGGTGGCTGCGACGCTCAGCTTCAACAACTCGATGGCGAGCCTGTCGGACTTCTTGTTCTCGGGCGTGCTGATCCGCTTCCCCGAACTGCGCCTGGCCTACTCCGAGGGGCAGATCGGCTGGTTGCCCTACATCCTGGAACGTGCTGATGACGTGTGGAGCGAGCACCGGGCGTGGGGCGGTGTCGCGGAGACGATTCCCGAGCCGCCGTCGAGCTACTACTACCGGCAGGTCTACGGCTGCTTCTTCCGCGATCAGCACGGCCTGGACAGCCTGGACAAGGTCGGCGTCGACAACATCACCTTCGAGACCGACTACCCGCACACCGATTCGACCTGGCCGCACTCCAAGGAGGTCGCCCAGAAGATGATGGGTCACCTGCCCCCCGACGTGCAGTACAAGATCCTGCGGGGCAATGCGATCCGCATGCTCTCGCTCGACATCGTCTGAACCGGCCGGGCGACAGCATGGGTAGTGTGGCGGGGTGAGCGGAACCGCGGGACAGCTGCTCGTCTCGGTGCCGGACATGGGCGACGAGAACTTCGACCAGTCGGTCGTGCTGATCATCGAACACGACGAACAGGGCGCGCTCGGTCTGGTCGTCAATCGCCCGTCGGCCACCCCGGTTGCCGAACACCTTCCGTCGCTCGTGCCGCTGCTGGCCTCACCGCCGGTGTTCTTCGTGGGCGGACCGGTCGCCGTCGGGGGGTTGTTGGCGCTGGGTCGACGTTCCCTCAGCGGTGCGGTGACCCACGCGACCGACGTCGCGGGGCCGGTGGTGATCGTCGACCCCGAGGCCTTCGTCAACGGTGAGGTCGAGGGTCTGGATGTCGCTCGGCTGTTCACCGGCTACTCCGGCTGGGCGCCCGGGCAGTTGGACGCGGAGCTGACCTCTGGCGCATGGCACACCGTGAAGGTGCTGCCCGACGACGTGTTCACCTCGGAGCCGGAGCAGCTGTGGCGGTCGGTGATGCGCCGTCAGGGCGGTCGCTTGGCTGCGCAGGGGCTCTACCCCGACGACGTCAGCGCCAACTGAGTGTCGCCGAGCCGGTGATCGGGTCCGGCTTCCTGCGCGCAGCGGCGACGGGTTCGGACGCCTCCGAGCGGAGGTGGATCGAGTTCCCCTCGGCCCGCTGCGGACTTCAGCCCTGGATGACGACCATGCGTCGTTCGGTGAACTCCTCGACCGCGTACGCAGGACCCTCTCGGGTGTTGCCCGAGTCGCGCACCCCACCGTAGGGCTGCTGGTCGGCCCGCCAGGTGGGTACCTCGTTGACCAGCACGCCACCGAAGTCCAGCCGACGCGTCGCATCGAGCGCGGTGGCGATGTCCGAGGTGAACACCGCAGCCTGCAGTCCGTACCGGGTGTCGTTCGCCATGGCCACCGCATCGTCGAAGTGGTCGTAGGCCGTGAGCCCGACCACCGGTCCGAACACCTCGGTGTTGCTGATGCGCATGTCCGCGGTCACGCCGGTCGCGATCGTCGGACGCAGGACCCCGTCCTCAGCTCGGTCGCCACCGAGGGCGATTCGAGCCCCCTGCTCGACCGCCTCGCCGAGCCAGTCCGCGACACGGTCCGTCTCCGATGCCCTGATGAGCGCGCTGACGTCGGTGGCCGGGTCCATCGGGTCGCCGACGACGAGCGCGGCCACCTCGGCCTCGAGCGCGGCCAGGAACTCGTCGTGGATGCTGCGGTGCGCGTAGATGCGTTGCACCGAGATGCAGCTCTGCCCCGAGAAGCTGAAGCCACCCTTCGCGATCTTCGCCGCCGCGACCGCGATCGGGGTCGACGGCTCGAGGATGACCGGCGCGTTGTTGCCGAGCTCGAGCCCGACCCGGGCCCGGGGGGCCGCAGCGCGGATGGACCAGCCGACCTCGGGCGAGCCGGTGAACGTGATCGCAGCGACATCGTCATGGCGAACCATGTGGTCGGCCACCCTGCCACTGCAGGTCACGACGTTGAGCCAACCGGGAGGAAGCCCCGCCTCTTCGAACAACCTGGCGATGCGCAGAGCAGTGAGCGGCGTGGCGGACGCGGGTTTCAACACCACGGGGCAGCCGGCTGCCAACGCCGGTGCGATCTTGTGGCAGACCAGGTTGAGCGGGAAGTTGAACGGGGAGATCGCCGCCACCACACCGACCGGGACCGCCATGACGTAGCCGAGCTTGCCGACCCCTGCCGAGCTGGCATCCATGGCCACCATCTCGCCGGTGAGTGTTCGTGCGACCGCCGCGGAGAAGCGCAGCGTGTCGATCGCCCGCTCCGCCTCGACCCGTGCGGTGGTGACCGGCTTGGCCGACTCGCGGCTGATCGAGACGGCGAACTCGTCGAGGCGCTCGGCGAGCAGCACGGCGACCCGATCGAGGATGGCGGCGCGCTCGTGCGCCGGCGGGGGGCCGGAGCGATGTCGTTCCCGGGCGACGCCGACCGCCCGGTCCAGGTCGTCGGTACCGCATGCCGGCACGCTGCCCACGAGGGCGCCGTCATAGGGGGATCGGACCTCGATCGCCTGGGATGCGAGCACGTCGGTGCCGTCGATCAGTGCCGGGGTCATGTCGGTCATGGATCGGACTCTACCCACGAGCCCCTGACCTCACCCCGGATCGGCCGCTGTTTCGGCCGGGCGCGACAGGACCGTGGCCGGCGAAGCCCGATCAGTCCCGTGACCCGCCCGTACGGCGGAGCACGAAGGCGGCGATCGGCAGGATGATCATGGTGCCGATGATGGCCCCGACGATGCCGCCGAGGTCGAAGATGTCGTCGTCGCCGATGCCCAGCAGCACCGTGAAGATCACGTAGCCGACGAACGCTCCGATCAGACCCAGCACGATCGACACGCCCCAGGACGAGGGTCCGCTCATGTCCCGGAACGCGTCCCCCGGCATCAGTGCTCGAGCCACTGCACCTGCGACGAAGCCGAGGATCAGTGCACCGATCATTGCAGACTCCCTCCGACCGGTCCGATGACCGGCACGTACCGACGAGGGTAGTGGGCCGCCGCGGTCGTCCCAGGGCGCCAACGGGGGGTCAGTCGACGATCTCGGCGTCCACGATGTCGTCCTCGACGCCCGGTACGTCGGCAGACGGCACCGGGGGAGCGGTGCCGTGGTCCGTCGGATCGGGGTCCAGCAACTCGGTCTCGTCGTCGAGCACCTCGATGACCTCGGGGGCGGGCCCGGTCCCACCTCCAGCGGTCGGGGCGTGCCCGGCGAAGTACTCCTTGGCGGCCCGTCCCACGGTACGAGCCAGCAGCGCGTTGCCCGCGGCGCCGACGCCGGCGCCGATGCCGTAGGGGATCAGCGCGGTGAGGCTCCATGGACCCTTGGTCGCCCCGAGTTTGGACAGCGCCCTGCGCCGTGCGGTGGCCGTGGCGGGCGCCGGAGTGGTCGGGATCCGCTGCAGCACGCGTGCGCCGCCCTTCGCTCCGGCCCGAGCCGCCAGCCCGCTCATCCCGACCGCAGCTCCGTCGGCGAGTCCCATGATCGTGATGATGGCCGCTCGCCGCTGATCGACGGTGGTGGCGTCGTGGCCGTACACCGCGCCGATGGCCATGATCATCTCGCCGAGCCGCCCGACGCTGAGGGTGGCATCCGCCCCGGCCGACGCTGCAGCGGCCGCCACTCCCGCCACCGGAGAGGCGGCTGCACCGCCGCTGACGGCCCCGCCGAGGGCCATGTCCTTGGCGTATCGGCGTATCACGCGGTTCGCGAGCTCGTCGGGCGTGTCGTCAGGGAACTGCCAGCGCAGTGCCGTGACCCCGTCGATCGCTGCGTCGGAGCGGTGCTCGACGATGCGGTCGACGAAGGGCACCAAGCTCTGTGCGTCAGTGGTGCGGTCCCGGCGGCTCACGACCGCAACGGTATCTCCCGGTGCGGCGCTCACCGTCGCAGCTCGACGTGCCGGTCGCCGCGCCACAGCCCCGGCGCTGTTCGCTCAAGGGGGAGGCTGCGGGGCACGGAGCAGGTCGTGGAGTGGCTCGAGACGTCCGAGCACCGAGGCCACGACCGGTCCGACACCGACCGCCAGCAGCAGGGTGCCGGCCCCGAGCGCGCCGCCGGCAAGACCTCCGACCACGACGAAGGAGACCTCGAGCGCGGTACGGACCCGACGCATCGACCAACTCGTGGCGTCGACGATCGCGACCGCCAACGCGTCGAGGGGGCTGGGGCCCCACCCGGAGGTGATCTGCAGTGCACCCCCTGCGCCGATCAGCACGATGCCGACGACCAGGCCGATCCACGGCCATGCGCCGCCCCGCCCGAGCTCGCCTGTTCCTTCGAACAGCTCAGCGCCGTCGAGCAGGCCGATGGCGAGGTCGACCATCGGCCCGAGCGCCAGGGCGGTCAGCACGGTGGCGATGCGCACCCGCGCCCCCAGGGCCCGGGCCGCCAGCGCCATCGCGACGTTGAGCAGGAAGATGGCCACGCCGATCGACAGCGCCGTGCCCCGCACCAGCGCAGTGGTCACGACGTCGAGCGGACCGACTCCGACCCCCGCGACGATCACGGCGGCGATCCCGCAGGACAACAGCACGAGACCCGCCGACCACACGCCGACCGACGCGACGCTCCGCCGACTCGGGGTGCGGGTCGATGGCATCAACCACTGTCCCACTCGGTTGTGCGCCCGCGAGGGCGGGGCCGCGAGCGACGATGCCGGACCCCGCTGGGGATCCGGCATCGTCGGGGGTCAGGCCTGGCGGAGCGTGCTCTCGTAGGCGAGGGCCTTGCGGCGGCGCTCCAGTGTGCGGCGCTTCCAGAAGGACTGCTTCCAGTGCTTCAGCCGCTTCGACGGGTCACTCATCGCGTGTGGAACCGGTGGCTCGTGTTCGTCGGTGTACCCGTGTGTCGGGTGCGGCGTCTCGAGGACAAGACCGTCGTGGTCCTTCTCGAGCGTCGCGAGGTGGAGCGACTGGTTCACTGTCCGGCGCACCTTTCGGTGCTCCGCCTTCCTTTGGTCCCGCTCCTCCTGGAGCGCAGAACTCGGTCCGGTCTGCCGGGCACGATGACGAGTGGACATCGGCACCTCCTCAGTTGTGGGTGTCGCCCGAGGCGTGCCCCGGACGCTTCCGTCCATGAGACACCCTCGGCCCATCGATGTAAAGGACCTGAGCGCGATGGGCCGCTCGGCCCAGGCCTGACTGGGAGTTGTTTCAGGATCGCCGGGCAATGTTCAGTTCCAGCTCGGGTCGGCCGACGGACATCGTGACGGTGTCGCGCCACTCGTGCCACCACGACTCCCGGAGACGATGTGCCATGAGCAAGTGGGGCAACAGCAAGGAACTGACCCAGGCCAGCTACGGGCTCGTGCAGCAGCACAGCGGCATGAACCGCTGGGCCGTGCGTGCAGCGCTCCACGGTGCGGTGGTGGGCGGCATCGGGGTGCTGATCGGACTGGCCCTGATGTTCGGCGGCGAGGTCATGGAGGCCGACGCCGGGGACGCAGGGAGCGGGGCCGGCACGGCCGTGATCGTGCTCGGGGTGGCGATCGTGGTGATGGCACTCATCGCCGGGCTGACTGCTGCGAACCTGCAGCTCGCCGGTCTGGTGCGAGTCACCGATGACGTCCTGCACGGACGTGAGGCCGACGAGCAGGCAGCGCGCGAACGCTGCGCGGTCCCGCCTCGGGACGTTGGCGGCCTGGTCGACGATCTCGGTGGCCGTGAGCGCACTGGTGTCGGCGCTCCGGGGCGATGGCCAGGGCGGCATCGTGTCCTCGATCGTCCGCAACCTGTTGGCCGGAATGGTGGCTGCGGTGTGGTCCGTGGTCACGACCTTGGTCATGCCCGTGATCGTGCTGGAGCAGGTCGGTGCGGTGGCCGCGATCAAGCGCTCGAGCGGGATCATCCGCACCACCTGGGGCGAGGCGCTGCTCGGCAGCGTGCGCATCGGGGCCCGGTTCTTCCTGATCTTCACACTGCCCGGATTGCTGCTGCTGGCCGGTGGTATCGCGCTCGGGGTCATCGTGGGTGGCGCCGTGATCGCCGCAGGTGTGCTGATGGCCCTGGCGGGTCTGGCGCTCATCATCGTCGGCGCGGTCAAGGCCGCGACGTGTCGGACCGTGTTCGGCGTCGCTCTCTACCGCTGGGCCACCGGTGACGGCGCGATGGGCCCGTTCAGCGAGGCCGACCTCCGTGGCGCCGTCGGGGTCAAGGGCGCTGCGGTTCCGGTCGCCTGAGCACCGCGGGAGCGTCCCGGGCAGCGCACAGTTGACCCGGGCGACGATGACTGTCATGAATGCGCTGCATGCAGGACAGCCCGGAGGAGTACACGCCCTTCGTCGACGTTGCCGAGACCCACTCCGGTGCGGTGCTGTTCATCGGCGACCGCGCCTACAAGATCAAGAAGCCGCTCGACCTCGGTTTCGTCGACTACCGAACCGTGGAGTCGCGTCGGACCGCCTGTGAGGAGGAGGTGCGGCTCAACCGTCGGCTCGCGCCGGATGTCTATCTGGGCGTCGGCTCGTTGAGCGCCCCCGGGCACGAGGAGCCAGTGGTCGTCATGCGGCGGTTGCCTGCCGGGCGACGTCTCTCGCAGCTGATCGCCGGCGGCGACGGAGCGGCGTGCATCGAACAGCTCGCACAGCTGCTCGCCACCTTCCACGGTCGGGTCCCCCGCACCGAGATGGCCGATCTGGCGGCCTCCACCACGGCGACGGCGTCGCGGTGGGAGCAGAACACGACGGAGATGCGTCCCTTCGAGGGTCGGTACCTTCCGGAAGGGCTGCTCGACGACCTCCTCGCCGGTGCACGCCGCTACCTCGCAGGCCGTGAGACGTTGCTCCAGCACCGCATCGACTCGGGTCGGGCGCGTGACGGGCACGGCGATCTGCTCGCGCAGGACATCTTCTGCGGGGACGACGGTCCGGCGGTGCTCGACTGCCTCGAGTTCGACGCGGCCCTGCGAGCGGGCGATGTGCTCGCCGACGTGGCGTTCCTGGCGATGGACCTGGAGCGCCTCGGCAGGCCCGAGCTGTCCTGGCGGTTCCTCGAGCGCCACCGCGAGCTGCTCGGTGACGACTGGCCGGTGTCGCTCGCGCATCACCACATCGCCTACCGCGCGCAGGTGCGCGCCAAGGTCGCCTGCATCCGGGCGGCACAGGGCGTCACCACCGACGAGGACCCCGGGCTCCTGCTCCAGCTGGCGTCACAACACCTTGCTCGGGCCAGGGTCGAGTTGGTCATGATCGGCGGACTGCCGGGCAGCGGCAAGTCCACTGTCGCTGCGGAGTTGGCTCGCCGACGTGGTGCGATGGTGCTGTCGAGCGACGAGGTGCGCAAGGAGCTCGCCGGGATCGCGCCGCTGGAATCGGCTGCTGCGCCACCCGGCGAGGGCATCTACGACGCCGAGCACACCGAGCGCACCTACGCCGAGCTGGTGCGCAGGGCACGGCGCGCTCTGCAGATGGGGGAGAGGGTCGTGCTGGACGCGAGCTTCACCGATCCGGCGAGCCGTGTGGCACCGCAGCGACTGGCCGAGGAGGTATCTGCTGCGCTCTTCGAGTTCCAGTGCGTGGCGCCCCCGCCCGTGCTGGAGGACCGCGTCACACGGCGGGCGGCTGCGGGACCCTCGACGTCGGATGCAGACCGGACCGTTCTGGATGCCCTCGCTCGGCGTGCTGCGCCGTGGCCCCGGGCACGGCCACTCGACACCACCCGGGCGTTGGACGAGACGGTCGCCGCGGCGATGGGCGTCATCGACCCGACCGACGACGCCCGAACGGCAGGCCACGCCCACTGATCGCCGGTTCGTCCCGGGGGAGGGGAGGATCAGATGCCCGGGAGGTCGTCCTCGAGCCCCAGATGGATCTGGGCGGCGTCGATGTAGGTCTTCTCGGAGATGAAGGCGTGCTGGGTCCCGGTGTACATGTCGCGGAAGGCCCGCTCGAGGCGGGATCCCTCTCGCACGGCGCTGGTGCCGGCGGCCAGGTGTGCCCACTGCGCCACCTCGCGGCTGGCCTCGGTGGCGTAGGTCGCAGCGATCCGCAGGTCGGCCCGCATCGAGGGCGTGAAGTCCTGACCAGCGGCCACCGCGGACTCCACCGTGGTGAACGCCTCGAGCACTCCTGCGTGGGCGGCTCGCCACATCGCGGTGTGGTGGCTGAGGTTGCGCTGGAACGTCTGGCGCCGGGCGAGGGTCTCCATGTCGGACATGCGGACCTTCTCCTTGGCGAGCTCGGTGACGTCGTCGAGCATCGACCTGGCCACGCCGAGCGCCCACGAGGCGTGCCCGGCGGCGGTCACCGGCATGATGCCGAGTCGGTACATCGGAGCGCTGCCGCGTCGGGGTTCCCGGGTGAACAGGCCGTAGGTCCGGTGCTCGGGGACGAAGACGTCGCTGGTCTCGTAGTCGTAGCTGCCGGTGCCCCTGAGTCCCTGGACGTGCCACCCGTCGGTCAGCAGGACGTCCTTCGCGTCGATGACCGCCACGCTGAACTGGTCGAGGTCGAGGATCGGCTCGCCGTCGACGACCTTCATGAACCCGCCGCAGATGACAGGGGAGTGGGCCACCCCGGAACCGAAGTTCCACGAGCCGGTGATGCGAAATCCGCCGTCGACGGTGTCGCCCATGCCGTTGGGGAACAGCTGCCCGGCGCTGGTGACGCGTCCGCCGGCGCCGAAGACCTCCTCGAAGCCCTCGTCGGGGAGGTACACCGCCGCGGCCATGGCGGTGGGGAGGTTCGCGATGCCGATCCAACCAGCTGCACCGTCGGCGCTGGCCAGTTCCACCCAGGTCTCGATGAGGTCGGCGAACCCCGGTTCGCAGCCGCCGGCCTCGACCGGGTTCAGGTAGGTCATGAGACCGCTGTCCCACAGGGCGTCGACGGCGGTCGGCGTGAGCGTGCGGGCGTCCTCGCTGGGCTGCGCCTCGGCTTCGAGGACCTCCCGGATCTTCACTGCTGCTGTCGGTCCGTGCATGTCGTGTCCCCTCGTGATCGTGCGCTGTTCAGAATTCACCGAAGAAGCCGCCGCTGAGCCCGGCGGTCATGCCGCCGTCGACGACCATCGCCGAGCCCGTCATGAACGACGCCTCCGACGATGCCAGGAAGAGCACCGCATTGGCGATCTCCTCGGGCTCGCCGAATCGCCCCAGCTTGTGCGCGCCGAGCATCTTGGCGCGGTAGTCCTCCATGCCGGGCTGGTCGATCAGGCTGTGCAACAGCGGGGTCGAGACGCCGCCGGGGCACACGGCGTTGACCCGGATCTGGTTCGGCCCGTAGTCGATCGCCATGGACTTGGTGAGCATGATCACGCCGCCTTTCGAGGCGTTGTAGACCGATCCGCCCTCGGTGCCCTCGATGCCCTCGATGCTGGCGATGTTGACCACGCTGCCGGACCGCTGCGTGATCATCTGCGCGCACACGTGCTTGCACACGTTGAAGGTGCCCTTGAGGTTGATGTCCATGACCCGGTCCCACTCGTCGGAGTCGACCATGTGGACCGGACCTCCGCCAGCGACCCCTGCTGCATTCACCACGACATCGATCCGGCCGTGCGCCTCGACGATGGACGCCACTGCTGCTGCCACGGCGGACTCGTCGCGCACGTCGAGCAGGTGGTCCGCCTCACCGGCGATGTCGGCGGTGATCACCGTCGCACCCTCCTTGACGAATCGATCTGCGGTCGCGGCGCCGATGCCCGACGCGGCCCCGGTGATGAATGCCACCTGGTCCTGGAGTTGCCCCATGTGTTGTCCCCCTTGTGCGTTTCGTCCACGGCCCCACGACGGTGGGAACGGGACCGCCTCGTCTCGTCGACCCGCCGTCGGTCCGGTTCCGGATGGTTCCGGGGGCCGTGCGTGGGCGACACCCTACGTGCGAGAGCACCGGGTCGAGTGCTCGGCCCGGACCTCGGACGCCGGCAGGTCCCCGCCATTGCGTCACGGTGACGTTATGCTCGGTGGGGTGGGAGAGCAGGGGTCGAGCACGCAGCAGGACGGTGCACCTGTCGGGTCGGCGCGGTGTGCGCACTGCGGTCGGGGGTTCACACCCAACAGCGGCGTGGGGCGTCCGGGGAAGTACTGCCGGCGCAGCTGTCGTCAGCGGGCGTTCGAGCAGCGTCGCCATGCCGGCGACCAGGCGTGGAGCGATGCACGGTTGATCGAGATGTCCGAGCAGCTCGCGGCGCACGAGGATGCGATCGACCGCGTACGGGAACTGCTCGATGAACTGCGTGCCGATGATGCCGATGGCATCGAGGTGGAGCTGTCCGACGTGGTGGGACGTCTGGAGCGTGCGCTGGTCGACTGACGGGAGAGCACCGGGGTCCCGGGGCCCCGTCCCGGCGGTCGAACGTCCAACTTGACATAATGAGCATTTCCGGCGGTGCGGGGAAGTGGCTGCACCGATGGTTCCGGACGCCCTGGGTCGCTGCCGGTGCTGCTGCTCGACCGGTGGCACACTCGTGACCGTGTTCGGTGTCATCAGCGGTTACGAGATCCTCGTGGTGGCGCTGGCGGTCGTCGCGCTCGCTGCGATCGTCGGCGCCGGGGTCATCGGCGTCGTCACCCGGATCGTCCGAGGCGACGTTCGAACAGCGAGCGAGCCCCCGAGGAGGCCCCGGTCCGGGCGCTCGTCGGGATGGTGTCGGCGCAGATGGCCCCCAGGGCGCTCCCCCGGCCGCTGACGGCGCCACGACGCCGCTCTGGGCGGCATCGAGCGCGTGTCGCCGGCGCACTGCGGATCTCGTGCCGGGTTCGCTCGGGGTTCGGAGGTGTGTGTCGAAGAACCGCCGGAACCTGCCACCACGGAGCGTGTCGTTAGGTTACAGTTCAGTGACAGAACCGGTGTGGTTAGTTGGGGCACGGGTGAAGGACCGTTCGTGGATGAGCGCAAAGATCGAGTGGTGATGACCCACCCCGGTCACGGCGCGCGGGTGAACGGGGCCGCAGCGGTGTCCTCGTGGCTCCGGCGCAGCGTCGGTCGGCGACCGGGAGCGCGAACGGTGCCCGCTGCGGTGCTCGACGGCACCGAGCTGATCCACCTCGGTGGTGGCGAGCAGATCGCCTGTCCCGGTGTGGCGGCGCTGCCGATCGCGCAGAGCTCTCGTCGTCTGGGGCTCGGGTCGCCGTCGCTCGCGCTGCCGCCGGCACGGGTGCACCTGCTGCGCGACGTGCTGCTGTACCCGGGTTCACGCACCGTCACGGATCGGTCGGGCCGCCTGGTCGCCGAGTCGCTCATGTCCGACATGGTCGGCGTCGTGGGGCCGCACGACGCCGAGCTGTCGTCGGAGCCGGTCGAGCTCGAGGGGAACGTGGCGCTGTTCCGCTCGCCGTGGCGGCCGTACTTCCACACCCTGATCGACCATCTGCCGCGGGCCGCGCTGTTGGGTCAGCCCGCGGTGCGCCGACTCGGCCCGGTGACGCTGGTCCACGACGGCCCGCTGACGCCGGTGGAGGCCCACCTGCTGGCGCGGCTCGTTCCGTCACAGGTGCGCCTGTTGCAGGTCGAGCCGGGAACCGCCCTGCGACCAGAGCGGCTCCTGCTGCCCGGCTACGTGACCCGGCCCTCCGCCGGTGCGATTCCCAGTTGGTACCGCCGTTGGATCGATCATGAGGCACAGCGCCACTCCGCCGACCCCGCCGGACTGCCGGGTCGACGGATCTTCATCGATCGGCCCCACAGCCCACGTCGAGTGGTGAACCGCGCCGAGATCGAGCCCGTCCTCGCACGTCACGGCATCGATGTCGTCGAGCCCTCCACGTTTCCTCCGGCGGACCAGATCGTCATGTTCCGTCAGGCCGAGGTGGTCGTCGGTGTGACCGGCAGCGGTCTCGCGAACGCTGTGTTCAGTCGGGCCGCGCACATCATCGAGCTGCTCCCCGGTCAGGAACTGCTGCCTCACTTCTACTACCTCGCCGCAGCGAAGGGCCTGCCCTACTCGTACGTGCCGGCGCCGCCGGACCGGCTCCGGTTGGACACGACGGCACGACTACGACGCGACGTCGTGGTCGACGCCGCGGCGCTCGACGCCGTGCTCGCCGACGTCCTCGGCACCTGACCTGCGGGAGCTGCTGGGTCAGACTGCTTCGGCTGCCAACAGCTGGCCGAGCGCCAGGAGCTGACGTGTCGTGCCGCCGAGCTGCAGCTCGATCTCCTTCGCCGACAGGAAGTACCGGTGCAGTGGGTAGTCGCGATCCACACCGACCCCGCCGTGGAGGTGCTGCGCGGTGTGGACCACGCGCTGGCCGCCGAACGCCGTCCAGTACTTCGCCGTCGCCACCTCGGCCGATGCCGGCATGTCGACCGAGAGGCGCCACAGCGCCTGCTGCGCGGTCAGTCGGACCGCCTCGGTGTCGATGAACGAATCCGCTGCACGGTGTGCCACCGACTGGAACGACGCGATCGGGACGTCGAACTGCTTTCGGTCCTTGGTGTACTGAGCGGTCAGCTCCAGTGCCCGGGCGAACACACCGACCGCGACGGCGCACTGTGTGGCGACCGCACGCTCGTAGGCCCAGCGCACCGAGTCGCGACCGTCGGCAACCAGCTCTGCGGGGGCCATGGCCATGAGGATCGCCGCCTGGGGATCGCCCAGCGTGGTTCGCAGTGGCTCGATGCCGACACCCTCAGCATCGGTGTGCACCAGGAACAGCCCGATCGACCGGCCCTCGATCGCGGCCGGCACGAGCACGGCATCCGCGATGGCGCCGGCGGGCACGCAGATCTTGGTGCCGGTGAGCTGCCAGGCGTCCCCGTCGCGGGCGGCCTGGGTCGTCGGAATGAGCGGCTCGCCGCCGTCCTCGTGCCACGCGGCGGTCAAGACCATCTCGCCGGCGGCGACGCTGGTGAGCACCCGCTCGGCGAGGGGTTCGGGCGCGAATTCGGCGATCGCGGGGCTGCCCAGCCCGAGGGTCTCCCACAAGGGGACCGCAGCGGTGTGGCGGCCGACCTGTTCGAGTGCGGCGCCGAGGGCGACCAGATCGAGCCCAGCGCCGCCGTGGGCCTCGGGCACGAACGCACCGAGCACGCCCGTCTCGGCCAATGAGGCCCACAGGTCACGATCGAAGCGCGGTCCGTCGCCCGTTTCGAGCTCGCGCAGTCGTTCGTGGGTGGAGGCATCCCCGATGACCTGTGTGGCGAGGTCGCCGATCGCGGTTGCCGATTCGTCCAGTGAGAAGTCCATGGTCAGTCCCCTTGTCAGCTGCGCAGCGCTCGTGGCAGACCCAGACCGAACATGCCGATCAGGTCGCGCTGGATCTCGTTGGTGCCACCGCCGAAGGTCAGGATCAGCAGGCTGCGGTAGTTCATCTCGAGGCGACCCTTCAGGATCGACCCGGTGGACTCCCGGTCGAGGTAGGCGCGGGGCCCGAGGATCTCCATCATCAAGCGGAAGGCCTCGAGGTAGAACTCGGTGCCGAAGATCTTGATGGTGGAGGCGTCGGACACGTCGAGCGGGGCGTGCGTGGCGGTCCAGGCGACCTTCCAGTTGATGAGTCGCAGGAACTCGATGCCGGCATGCACCTTGGCCAGGTTCAGCTGCACCCACTCGTGGTCGATGACCCGCCCACCGTCGGCCCCGGTGGTGTTCTGCGCCCAGCGGCGGACCTCGAAGTAGGACTGCTCCAGCAGCCCCGAGGAGCACAGCGTGACCCGCTCGTGGTTCAGCTGGTTCATGATCAGGCCCCAGCCGTTGTTCTCACCGCCGACCAGGTTGCCGACGGGGACCCGCACGTCGTCGTAGAAGGTGGCGTTGATGTCGTGGCTGGAGAGCAGGTGCAGCGGGTCGACCGTGATGCCGGGCGACGCCATGTCGACGATGATCATCGAGATGCCCTTGTGCTTGGGTGCATCGGGATCGGTGCGCACCGCGAGCCAGCAGTAGTCGGCGTCGCTGGCCAGGCTCGTCCACATCTTCTGACCGTTGATCACGTACTCGTCGCCGTCGCGCACCGCCCTGGTGGTCAGCGCCGCCAGGTCGGTTCCCGCCTCGGTTCTCGGAGTAGCCGATGCAGAAGTGCAGGTCGCCGGCGAGGATCTTCGGCAGGAAGAAGTCCTTCTGCTCCTGCGTGCCGAACTGCATGATCGTCGGGCCCACGGTGTTGATGGTGAGCATCGGCACCGGGGCACCGCAGCGCATGGACTCGTCGAAGAAGATGAACTGCTCGATCTGGCTGCGGCCCTGGCCGCCGTACTCCTCGGGCCAGCCGATGCCGAGCCAGCCGTCGGCCGCCATCTGCTTGACCATCTGACGCGTCACCGGGCCGCAGCCGACCTCCTCGTGCAGCGCCGATCGCACCTCGTCGGTCAGGAGGTTGTCGTAGTACGAACGCAGCTCGTCGCGCAGCTGCTCCTGCTCTGGCGTGTAGGCGATCTGCATCGAGCCCCCCGGGTTGACGAACGGCGAGAACTGTAACGCGTTCTACTCCCCTCACCCAGTACCGCGACCGGCCGGAGGTGGGCACGAGAGCTGCCGTCGGGCCCGCGGCCCGGCGGCCGCGGGTGCGGGAGTCCGGCGCCCCCGACCTACTGTGCGGCCATGTCCGACTTCGATCTGGCCATCATCGGCACCGGCTCCGGCAACTCCGTGCTCACCCCGGAGTTCGAGGACTGGAAGGTGGCGATCGTCGAGCGGGCGGTGTTCGGTGGGACGTGTCTCAACGCGGGCTGCATCCCCTCGAAGATGTTCGTCATCCCCGCGGATCGCATGGTCGAGGCCGCCGAGGCGACCGATCGCCTGGACGTGGACATCGAGGCCCGCCGTGCTGACTGGCCCGCGATGCGGGACCGGGTGTTCGGGCGCATCGACCCGATCGCTGCGGGCGGCACCGAGTACCGCCACTCCCAGGACCACGTCACGGTGCTGCACGGCGATGGTCGCTTCGTCGGCGACCATCGGCTGGCGGTGCGCTCGCTCGACGGCACCACCACGGAGATCACTGCGGACCGGTTCGTGCTCGCTGCGGGTGCGCGTCCTCGCGTTCCCGACGTACCGGGCCTGCAGGCCACGCCGTTCCACACCTCGGACTCGATCATGCGGATCGATGAGCTGCCGGAGCACCTGATCATCCTGGGCGGCGGTTTCATCGCGGCCGAGATGGGCCATGTGTTCGCGTCGCTGGGTTCGCGGGTCAGCGTGGTGCACCGTGGCGATCGGATGTTGCGACACGAGGACCCCGACGTGTCCAAGCGGTTCACCGACACCTTCTGCGAACGCATCGACACCTACTTCCACGCCGAGACGACCAGCGTGGAGCACCGCGACGGCCGGTTCGTGCTCAGCATCGACCAGAAACCCGAAGCGGTGCAGCTCCCAGGTCATCGCCGCTGTTCGGAGCTGCACGGGGACGCGCTGCTGGTGACCACCGGCCGTGACCCGAACGGCGACCAGCTGGCGGTCACCGAGACCGGTGTGCAGCTGGACCACCACGGCTACGTGATCACCGATGACACCCTCGCCACCGGCGTGCCGGGCATCTGGGCGCTCGGCGACATCCGCAACCCACAGCAGCTGAAGCACCTGGCCAACCAGGAGCAGCGCGTGGTGACCCACAACTTGTTGCACCCGCACGCGCCGATCAGCATCGACCAGCGAGTCGTGCCCCATGCGGTGTTCTCCCACCCCCAGGTCGGCTCGGTCGGTTCGACGGTGCTCGAGCTGCGTGCGGAGGGCCGGATGTTCATCGAGGGACACTGCGACTACGCCGGGGTCGCGTACGGCTGGGCGCTCGAGGACACCACGGGGTTCGCCAAGGTGCTCATCGATGCAGCCGACGCCACCATCCTGGGTGCCCACATCATCGGGCCGCAGTCGGCCACGCTGATCCAACAGATCGCGCAGGCGATGCAGTTCGGCATCACCGCCGATCGCCTGGCCCGGGACCAGATCTGGTGTCATCCCGCGTTGCCCGAGCTGCTGGAGAACGCACTGCTGGACGCGCTCGCCCAGATGCCGGTTCAGCTCCCTGCCCGATAGGCCTCGGCGAGCGCAGCGAACCCCTCGCGCCACCCCACTCTCGTCGGGCCGCACAGCTCGACCATCCGGGTCGTGTCCACGGTGACCCCGCCGATGGTGGCGTCGGTGACCTCGAAGTCGACCTCGAGTCCCAACCGTTGCGCGAGGAACTCGCACCACTGTTCGAGCGAGACCTGCTCGACCCCCGCCCAGTTGACCGTCGTCGCCGGCACCGTGGCAGCGTCGAGCAGCGCCGGCACCATCGCGGCGATGTCGGTCAGCGAGATCGGGTTGAACAGATTGGGGCGGTCTGCGTCGACCGGGATGGGCATGCCGGCCTCCATCATCGCGATGTGGAACGCGGGCCAACCGCGGGCGGTGCCGTCGGGTCCCACGCCGTAGGGCACGTTCAACCTGGCGATCGTCGTGGGGATGTCCAGATGGCGGCACATCGTGGCCACGACCTGTTCCGCGGCGATCTTGGCGATGGAGTACGTGGGCATGATCGGCCGGTGGTTGTCGCCCAGGGCCGAGCGCTCATCGAGCACCACCGGGCCGGAGGGGTCATAGACGCCGGTCGACGAGCAGTGCAGGAACGCCGCGGGGCGCACGTGGGCCATGAGGAGTCCGGCCGCCTGTGCGTTCGCACGCAGGTCGACGTCCCAGCGTTGGGACTTGGTCACCGCGAAGTTCAGCACCGCGTCGGCGTCGACCGGCACGTCGTGGAAGGTCGCGGCGAGCAGGTCGGTGGGAATGCACCGCACCCCGAGGGCTTCGAGGCGTCGACGCGCCGCGTCGTCGGTGAAGCGCGCCAGCCCGATCACCTGGTGATCGGCTGCCAGCACCGTCGCGACGGTCTCCGCGACCTGTCCGGTCACCCCGGTGATCACATAGCTCGACATCGAACCCCCTTGCTCCGCCCGACCTGGGTCGCTGCCGGGGTTCTAGTCCGTTTCCAAGGGACCCCGCTGGTTCGGTAGCGTGCACTCCCTATGTCGCGCCGACTTGAGATCGAGCTCACCAGTGAACGACCCGATGGAACCTGGACCTGGCGTGCTGCCGGGGCCAAACAGCCGAAGGGCGAGCTGAACGCAGCGGTCCTGCCGGAGGGGGTGGGCGTCGGCGACGTCGTCAGGGCCGATGCCGAGTTCGCGATGGACGGCATCGACATCGTCGCCGTGCTGCCGCCCAAGGCGGCGCGCGCCGAACCCGAGCGTGTGGTCGTCGTCGGCACGAAGACCGACGAGCCGTTGATCACCACGCAGCTGGCACCCAAGGGGCGGGGCGGGGGCGGCCGCCGTGACCGTGGTGACCGTGGTGATCGCGGGGACCGTCGGGGTGGCCGTCCGGGCGGTGACCGCGGCCGGGACGGGGACCGGCCCCGCCGGGATCGTCCCGACGGGGACCGCAGTCGCGGACCTCGTCCGGATCCGGTGCCCGAACGTCCCAAGCCCAAGCGGCTGCGGCCCGGGCGCACGCACCGTTCGGCGGTGCTGGACGAGCTGGCCGTCGAGGAGCGCCCCATCGCGGAGCAGGTGCTGCGCGGTGGCGTCCCCGCGGTGCGCGAGGCCATCGCCAAGCAGAACGAGCAGGCGCGCGCCGAGAACCGCCCCGAGATCCCCAGCGACCAGCTGGTGGCGCTCGCCGAGCGCATGCTGCCCAAGCTGCGTGCTGCGGAGTGGCTGGACAAAGCCGATGCGGCGTTGAAGGACCTGGACGAGCTCGATCTGCGTGACCTTCGCTCGGTCGTCGTCGCCGCGGACGGCAACACCCGCGACGAGCAGTCCCGGGCCTTGCTGGTGCAACTCCAGGAGGGTCTGGCCCGTCGGGTCGAACAGGAGCAGACCAACTGGATCGACGACATGACCGCGAACCTGGACGCGGGCCGATTCGTGCGGACACTGCGTCTCAGCTCCCGCCCGCCCAAGGCCGGCACTCCCCTGCCGCCCGAACTGGCGACCCGCCTGATCGCCGCCGTCTCGACGGGACTCACGCCGACGGTCAACCAGGACCTGTGGGCCGCCGCGGTGGACGCGCTGGCCTTCTCCCCGGTCCGCAACCAGGTCGAGCCCGCAGGTCGGCCCGAGCAGCCGTCGCAGGCGTTGCTCGATGCGGTGATGCGCTACGGCGATCGCCTGCCCAAGCTCGTCGAGTTGTTCGGTCTCGACCCTGCCGAGGTGGCCAAGGCCGCGAAGCGGCGTCCTCGCGGTGGACGTGGTGGACGCCCTGGCGACAAGGGCGGAGCGAAGCCTGCCGGCAAGGGCGGTGGATCGAAGCGTGCGGACGCACAGCGCCAGGACGCCGGCGACGCCGCTCCGACCGACTCCGCACCGGCTGACGCCGCTCCGACCGACCCTGCGACGCACGCCGCAACGTCCGTTCACGCTGCAGGGATGTCCTCCGGCGGAGCGGATGCTCCGATGAGCGAGTCCGACACGGTGACGGTTCCGATCGAGTCGTCCGAGGGGCCCGCACAGGTGGAGGTTCCCGCCGCTGCCGAAGCAGTGGTCGCTGCCTCGCTGGAGACCGATCGAGCGGCAGTGGACGACGAGCCACCGACGGCCGTCGTCGAGCCGGCGCCGTCGGCCGTGGCCGAGGAGTCCTCGTCCGCTGAGCAGGCCGCGGCTGATCCCGAGCCCTCGTCAGCGGTAGAGGACGAGTAGCTCCTCGGGTCGCTCGAGGACCCGGCCCTGTGGGGCTGCGGCGGCCACCCGCGGGTTCCATCCCGCCCAGATCATGTCGCAGCCCACCTCGGCCGCGCAGGCGGCGTCACCATCGCTGTCGCCGACCATGGCGACCTGCTCGGCGCGCAGGCCCATCATCTCGAGCACCGGACCCAGTCGTTTGTGGGCCCAGTCGAAGTGGTCGGCGAACACCGCCACCTCCGGGTCCCAGCCGAGCCGGGCGAGCTCCGCGATCCCTGACCGAGGGTGCTTGTTGGAGCACAACGCCCACCGGCCCAGCCGGCCGATGACCGCTTCGACCCCGGGGAACGGCCCGACGATGTGGTCGCGGTAGGTGTCCGCGTAGTCGTCGAGGGTCAGGCCCAGCAGCTCGAGCTCCTCACCGATGGCGTGGCCGAAGCTGACCTTCTCCCGCTCGACGCCGAGCAACACGAAGGCCCGGACCAATTCGTCGTCGCTGTCGACCAGGGTGCCGTCGAAGTCGAAGATCAGCGCGTCGTAGGTGCGGGTGCTCGAAGGTGACATGGGACCACGATGTCACCCGGCGACGCCCGAGGGCATCCGCTCGGGTCGTCCGGTCGGGACTGCCCGGGGTCGAGCGACGTCGGCCGGACTCCACAGCGCCATCGGCGACGCGCTGAGCGCCGGTGCCCTTGGGCTAGATTCCCGCCCATGACTGTCGAGTACGAGAAGCAGGGCAACGTCGGGATCATCACGATCAACCGGCCCGATGCACGCAATGCCGTGAACAGCGATGTCGCGCAGGGCATCGAGTCGGCGATCGATCAGATCGAGGCCGACGACGAGGTGTGGGTCGGCATCCTGACCGGCGCCCGGACCGAGAAGGGCTACATCTTCTGCGCCGGTGCCGATCTGAAGCAGATGGCGGTGGATCCGGGTGGCATGTCCACCCCGAAGGGCGGTTTCGGAGGATTCGTGCAGCGCGAGCGCACCAAGCCGATCATCGCTGCGGTCGACGGTCCGGCGTTGGCCGGCGGTACCGAACTGGTCCTCGCCGCCGACCTGGTGGTGGCGTCGCGCACCGCGGTGTTCGGCGTGCCCGAGGTGAAGCGCAACCTGGTCGCTGCTGCAGGTGGGTTGTTCCGCCTCCCCCGCAAGCTGCCCCGCAACATCGCGATGGAGCTGGTCCTCACCGGGCGTCTCGACTTCCCCGCCGAGCGTGCCTACGACTTCGGTTGGGTCAACCGCCTGTGCGAGGAGGGCGAGGCGCTCGCCACCGCCAAGGGACTTGCCGAGGAGATCACCGCGAATGCGCCTCTGGCAGTGCGTGAGAGCCGCAAGATCGTCCTCGAGGCGACCGATCAGCCCGACGACATCGGGTGGAAGCTGTCGGGTGACGGCATCATGAAGATGTTCGGCACCGAGGACTTCTCCGAGGGACTCACCGCCTTCGCCGAGAAGCGCCCCCCGAAGTGGAAGGGACGCTGAACCCGCTGAACCCGCTGAACCCGGCCGGGTCAACGCTGACCGGTCAGATCACCAGATCGATCAGGTCGTGATCCGCCAGGAACTCCGCCAGACCGGGCGCCACCGGGATCTCGCTCACCTCCCACGTGGGGGTGAGCCGCACCTCTGATGTCGTGGTGCCGGTCGGCATCGTGCCGGTGTCGGCGTGCTCCGGCGGGTCGAGCACCACGGCGCGGAAGCACATCGTCACGGTGTGGGGGTCCGAGTCGAATCCCTCGATCCATCCGATGAACGGTCCACACAGCGCCTCGGCCCCGGTGTCGTCGCCGATCGTCCGCACCACCGCCTCGGCCAATGACTCCCCTGCAGCGAGCGCTCCGCCCGGGAGCCCCCACGGAGCCGATCCCGGTCCGGCGCCGCGGCGCACGAGCACGAGCGCGTCGCCCATCTGCCAGACCGCCCCGACGCACAACACCGGTCCGTGCCCGCTCGGGAGCTGTCCGCCGGGTTGGTCAGCCGCGGAGGTCACGGTGCACCGTGATGGCTCTGGCGACCAGGCCGAAGGACTCGAAGAAGTTCTTGGTGTCGCGGTCACCGGGCAAGGCCCGGGCATCGATCCCGATGCAGTCGCGATCGGTCGCCCAGTGCACCAGGTGGGCCAACAGCAGCCCGCCGACACCGACGTCACGAGCATCGGGCTCGACGAAGATCTCGGTCACCTCGGCCGCACAGGTACCGTCGGCCAGCGGTCGGATCGCGCCGATCCCGTAGCCCACCGCGACGTCGCCGAGGCAGCCGAGCACGACCGCACGGTCCACGTCGTCCAGGTCATCGCGGAGACTCGGCTCGGGCGGGTCCGGGCGTGCGGTGTGCAGCAGGTACATCGGGCCGCCCCGAAGCGGCCGCAGGTGCTCGCGGGAGAGCGCGTCCAGCCGGACCAACTCGCCGAGATCCTCGAGCAGCGCCGGGCGGACGCGAGGACCGCGGTCGACCGTCGGGTCGACGGCGGGGTCTGCACGGGTCACGCTCAGCCGCCGAGGAGTTGTGCGACGCGGTTCAGTATCGTCTGTCGGCGGCGGTTGGCGCCCTCGTAGCGCTGCACGACCACCAGGTCATCGGGCGCCAGCGTCGCCAGGCGGGGCACCACCTGGGATGCAGCCAGGCTGTCGTAGTCCTGGATCGGCAGGTCGGCCTCGGTGGGCGTCGGACCGGTCGCCACCTGGTCGCCCGCTGCCTCGTCGATCGGTGCCGGTGCGGGTGCAGCCATCACCGGTTCGGTTGCGGAGTGAGCGGCTCCGGCTGTCGGCGCGGGGATGTCGCCGGCCGGCTCGGTCGACTGCGGATCTGCAGCGTCCAGCAGGGACTCGGGGTCCTGTCGCAGGACGCTGAGCACGTCGACCCGCTCGTGCTCGGGCACACCCGGTCCCGGCTGGTCGTGCCGGCCGGGGACCAGCGCCCCGATGCAGGGCACCATGGCGACCACCTTGCGGGCGATCTCGGCCTGGCTGCGGGTCCGGTCCACCCACCGGGGCACGATCCCGAGCAACTCGCCCACGACGCCGGCATCGGTGTCCGGCCCGGCGTCGACGGGACGTTCCACCGCGGAGGACGCTCCCTTGGACTGCTCGTGTGCGGCCATCAGGTTCAGCATGCCTCTCCCGGCATCAGGACCGCTACTCGCACGAGGACGGCAACGCCTACTTCTTCGCTGCCTTCTTCAGCCGCTTCTCGACCAGGGACACCGATGAGCACGGGTCGTAGCCCTCGGGGCACGTCAGGTGGCCGAGCCGGCCGAACTGGCGAGGGTGCACGATCATGAAGCAGGTCGCGCACGTGAACTCCTCAGCGGACTTGGCAGCGACCCGTTCGGTGACGTCGGGATCGTTGCGGTCCTCAGGGGTCTCGTCCTCGTCCTCTTCGTCGTCGGTTCCAGCTGCGATCCGGTCCTTGAGGATGGCGTCGAGGTCGGCCTCGACGTCGTCGTCGTCCTCGTCGTCGTCGTCGTCCTCGTCGTCGTCGCCTGCAGCCTTGCGCTTCGCCTTGGCGGGTTCGGGGTCATCGTCGTCGTCCTCGTCGTCGGACGTGACGGCGACGACCGGGTCGACGACGACGTCGACGTCGACATCGTCGTCCTCATCATCGAGCTCGTCGGGCTCGTCGAGCTCGTCCTCGTCAGGGGTGTCGACGTCGTCGGTGTCGATGTCCTCGTCCAAGATCTGGTCGTCCAATCAGTACGGCTGTGACCCTCTGCGGGCCGATTCGGGGCGCATCATAGACACACTCGGGACCGTGGGGTGCCCCGGTGGTGCTGCGCCGCTGTGCGGTCAGCCTGCGGTGGTCCTGCGGGCTTCGGCCGAGCGCTCCGCCTGGAGCCGTTCGAGTTCGGGCTCGCCGGAGTGGTCGACGAAGCGCATCATCTCTGCGATCGCCTTGTGGCCGGCCTGCTCGGCGATCAGGCGGTGCATCTCCTGACCGACCGAACGGTAGCTGGGGTGGCCCTGCACCGAGGTGCGCAGCTCGATCAGGTGCATGGCTTCGCGGGCGTTGAACTGCATGACGTAGCGGATCCGGTACGCCAGCGACACGGCATATGCGGCGCGCTCGGGGTACCGCTCGGCGAGGTCGGACCACAGCTGCGCCGAGGTGTCCATCGCCTCGTCGAAACGGTCGGCCAGTCCGGCCTCGTCGATGGCGACCGGGCGGGTGTAGCCGTGTCGGGGGGTGAGTTCCTGCCATTCGATCGTCATCAACCGGTGCCGCTGGAGGTCGCGGAACGCGCCGTAGTCGGAGATCACGTCGAAGCGGTAGTCGGTGCGCTCGAGTGCGCGTCCGGGCTTGTGGCGCCGGTTCGAGCGCTCGCCCACGTAGGCGCGCACGACCGACATGCGCTCCTCTGTGCCCATGGACCGAACGCGTTCGAGCACCTGTGTCTCGGCCAACCCCGTGTACGGGTAGAGCATGGCCGCGATGGCCTTGACCTCTCCCTCCGGGTCCCAGTCCACCAGGGTGACCGTCGGTGCCGACGGCGAGGTGACCTCGTCGCCGGGGAGCAGCTCGTAGGTGGCCGTCTCCATGGCCCTGCGCGTCGAGCTCATGTAGTCGGACCATGCCTGGCCGCGGTCGGGGAGATCCACCCTGCGCAGGAAGCTCGGGATGACCTTGCGGAGCTCGGTCAGCATCAGGTCGGCGTACGCTCGGGCTTCGGGCAGTGGATTGGCCCGCATGCGCAACAGGAGCGCCTCGAATCCCTGCCCCGAGCCGTAGATGCCGACGTTCGACAGCGCAGCAGCGGGCAGGATCCCGCGGGTGGCGTCGAACGCCTTGGCCCGGATGGCCTGGCGGTACACGAAATCGGAGTCCTGTTCGCTCTTGGGGAACCGCTCCCTGAAGTGGTCCTGGATCGACGTCGCGAGCTCGCCGTAGGTGTCGAACAGGCGGTCCATGTCGCCGACGTAGCGAGCGCCGAGGGTGGAGCCCAGGATCTCCGGGTCCCGGTGGTACCGGTAGCGACCGCCGAGTCGTTCGTCGTAGGGGATGTACCGGGTCGACTGCTCGAGGTACGACATCAGCCGGCCCCACTCGAGGATCTTCGTCAGCAGGTTGGATGCCTGCTCGCACGCCAGGTGGACCCCGCCCAGCTGCGCCACGCTGTCGTCGCCGTACTCGAAGAACACCCGGTCGTAGAGCTGTTCGGCGCGGTCGAGGCCGATGGTCGCGTCGATCGTCACGTCGCCGCTCGTGTCGAGCTCTCCCACGAACTCGTCCAGGAAGAGGCGACGCAACGACTTCGCCGACCGGGAGTAGCGGGCGAACAGGGCGCCCTTGACCACCTCCGGCAGGTTCACGAGTGCGAACACGGGGCCGTCGAGGTTGGAGAAGTACCGTCGGAGGATGACGCGTTCCTCGTCGGTGAACTCCTCGCTCACATAGGTCGCAACGGGGGTACTCACGGCGCCGAGACTAGGTGCGGCGGTCCACGCTGCCGGGGATGGCCCCGAGCGGCCGGGTCCAGCAGTCGAGGACCGTTGCTGCCATGGCGGCGGCGCCGTCGCGGACCGCCCGATCGCCCGACTCGCTGCGTGCGTGGGCGGCGAACTCGGGAGTATGGATGGACACTCCCGCTGGCGCCACGGCGAGCATCGGGTGGATGCTCGGCACCAGGTGACTGACGTCACCCATGTCGGTGCTGCCGACGACCGATGGTCCGTCGCCAGGAGCGGGGAAGGTGCGTCCCATGGCCTCCGCATGGCGTCGATACCGCTCCAAGAGCTCCGCGGAGTCGCGCATCTCCGCATACGGCGGGTCGATCCAGTGGGTGTCCATCGAACACCCCGCAGCGGAGGCTCCTGCTGCGAGACAGCTCTGCACCCGGTCCTTGAGCGACTCGAGGCGCTCGGAGGAGCCCGAACGCACGTACCAGTGCGCAGCGGCCCTGCTCGGAACGATGTTGGGCTTCTCCCCGGCCTCGGTGAAGATGCCGTGGACACGCTCGTCGGGTGCGATGTGCTGGCGGAGCGCCGCCACGTTGACGTAGCCCAGCACGGCGGCGTCGAGCGCGTTGCGGCCCAGCTCCGGCGCGGACGCGGCGTGTGACGCCTGGCCCCGGTAGGTGACCTGCAGACCCTGGATGGCGAGGGTGGTCATCGTGGCGAGGTCGTGATCCGCGGGGTGCACCATCATCGCCGCGTCGACGCCGTCGAACGCCCCGGCACGGATCATGAAGACCTTGCCGCCGCCGCCCTCCTCGGCGGGACAGCCGAGGATGCGCACCCGGCCGCCCAACTCCTCGGCGAGGCTGGCTGCGGCCAGCCCGGCGCCGAGTCCTGCCGCCGCGATGATGTTGTGACCGCACGCGTGACCGATGTCGGGCAGGGCGTCGTACTCGCAGCACACGGCGATCACGGGACCCTGGGTGCCGGCCTCGGCGACGAACGCCGTGTCGAGCCCGTAGGCGTGGCGCGTGGGGTTCAGGCCGTGCTCCTCGAGCACGTCACACAACAGATCGTGTGCGTGGTGCTCCTCGAAGCAGAGCTCGGGGTGCTCCCAGATGCTGTGGGAGACCTCGAACAGCGTGTCGGCCAAGCGGTCGACCTCGGCCAGCGCACGATCGTGGAGGGTCACCGCTGACACGCTACTGCGGGTGCTCGAGCACGATCTTGCCCAACTGGTTCGCGGTACGCAGCCGCTCGAGCGCGGCGGGATACTCCGACAGCGGGACGACCTCGTCCACGATCAGGGGAAGCCCGTCGGCGACCAGCCGGGTGACATGTCGGAACTCATCCTGGCTGCCACAGCTCGCTCCGATGATGTCGAGCTGCTTGAAGAACAGCCGCGGCAGGTTGAGCTCGACCTTGGGGCCCGACGTGCCACCGCAGACGCACATCCGTCCGCCGTGGCGCAGCGTGCGCAGCGAGTGCTCCCACGTCGCCGGACCGATGCTGTCGACCACGATGTCGGCGGTGACCGGGTAGGGCTCGGCCGAATCGAATGCGTCCTCGGCGCCGAGCTCCATCGCCATGGCGCGCTTGCGGGCGTCGCGCGAGGTGACGAACACCCTGGCGCCCATGTGTCGGGCGATCATCAGCGCCGCGGTCGCCACGCCCCCACCGATGCCGGTGATGAGCACGGTGTCGCCCTCGGCGATCCTGGCGCGGCGCAACAACCGCCACGCCGTGGTGGCGCACACGGGATACGAGGCGACCTCCGCCCACGTGCGCCCCGCTGGCTTCGCCTCGAGCTGGTGGGCCGGCACCACACAGAACTCCCCGTGACCGCCCCAGCAGTGCTCGCCGAGCAACCGCATGCCCGGGTCCAGCACCGAGTCGACCCCGCGTTCGAGCGCGTCCTGCGGCACGAGCGCGGTGTTGACCACGACCTCGTCGCCGACCGACCAGCGCTGCACCTCGTCGCCCACCTGGTCGACGATGCCGGCGACGTCGTTGCCCGGGACATGGGGAAAGGCGGGCGGCTTGGGCAGACCGGTGGTGAGCCAGATGTCCATGTGGTTGAGCGCCGAGGCCACCACACGTACCCGGACCTCGCCGGCCCCCGCCTCCGGTGTGTCGACCTCACCCCAGACGTACTGTCCGGGTGACTCGGGAAGGTGCCATGCCTGCATCCGGTCGAGGGTACCGACCGCGTCGGTCGACCGTCGCCCGGGCCACCGTCACTCAGGCCACCGCGATCCAGGCGTCCGGGTGGCAGCGCAGCTCCAACCGGGTGCCGGTGCCTGCCGAGACGCCATCGAGCAACAGGTGCAGCGGTCGGTCCGAGTCGATGACCACGTGGGCGGTGCGACGTTCGGCGAGGTCGGGGTGGGGAACATGGCTGCCCGTCAGCGCTCGACGCCGACCTGCGCGGCGCTGCTGCCGCGGCAGCCGGCCGTCCACGATGTCCAGCCGGCCGTCGTTGGGGTGCGCCCGGGGTCCCAGGTTCAACTGCCCCGCGAACGACCCGTTCATCGCGATGACCGTTCGTGAGGACCACAGACGCCCCGACGGTGAGGCGGTCGCGACGAGGTGGGCCACGAACACCTGCTCGGGACCGTCGTCGACCTGCACAGTGCCCAGGTCCATGGGGAACCGGGTGGCCCTGCCGGCCAGCAGATCCGCCCGGTCGTGACGGGGAGCGCCGAGGGTGCGGTGCAGGTCCCCGCCGAGGATCCCGATCTCGGGTGTGCCCGAGCGATCGTCCGAGCTCGACCACGATCGCTGGAGATGGCGCCGAGCACCGTCGTCGGTGTCGACGACCGGCGATCCCGGTGCCAATCCGCCGGGTTCGCCCCAGCTCTCGCCCTTGCGGATGGTCACTCGATGCTGCCTGCGCTCACGATGACACCGCGGACCAACGCCTCGGATGCCCGCCGGGCGGCGTCGCGGGTGTCGCGCTGCGGTGCCACCTCGGCCAACTGCCGCAGCAGATCGATCAGCTGGCGGACGTTGCGCACGAAGTCGCCGCCCGTCAGGTCCTCATCGAGGATCACGTCGAGGTCCTGGCCTGCTGCCCACGACCACGCAGCGGCTGCGAAACCCGGGTCCGGCAGGCGCGTCAGCGGGGCGTGCTGGGCGCTCTCGATGCGCTGCAGCCGCTCGGCCAACCCCTCCAGGCGTTCGACGCGATCGCGCACCTGGGTGCTGGGCAGGATCGGGGGCGGCGGGGGCTCGGAGCTCCGGTGCTCATAGGTGCAGCAGCTCGCGAGCGATGCGACCTCGGCGTCCTCGAGGCCGTCGAACAATCCGTCCTCGAGCGCGAGCGACAGCAGCAGGTCGCACTCGTGGTAGATGCGGCGCAGTCGCTGTCCCGAGGTGGTCAATTCCCACCCCTCGACGTGGCCCGTGCGTGTCAGCACCGACAGGATGTTGTCGAACTGGCGGACCAGTCCCGAACCCCGACGGGTCATGTCCCGGTCGAGGCGTGACAGCTCGTCGCGGAGCCGTGCGACGTCGCGGTGTCGGGCCAGCAGCTGCTCCCGATCCGGATGGTGGTGCAGTGGGTGGGTCTCGAGCGCATGGCGTGCTGCACCGATCGCGTCGGTCCGGCCAGCAACGTGCGCCGATCGCCCCAGTCGCTTCCGATTGACCCGGCGGAGCACCTGGGCAGCGTCGCGTCGGTAGGAGGGATCGCGCGGCTGGTGCGGAACCGGGAGCTGCACGTGGGTGAGCGCGACCAGCGGTTCGCTCACGTTGGACAGATCCAGGCTGACCGGACGGCCGGCGGTACCGGTGGCACGGACCTTGACCGCTCCCCCACGCCGCTGCGACACGGCGAGCACCACCAACAGCTGGCGCTGGTTCGGTCCACCGCGCTCGACCACGTCGCCCGGCTTCAGGCGGGTCAGGGACTGCTCCACCTCGCGTCGCGACCCCTTGGCGTCGCGCCGGGCGGCGCGGAGGTCCTGTTGGGCTCGGGCGTAGCCGGCCACATCGAACACCTGGGTGGCGGCGCTGTCGGTGCCGGTCGGGGCCCCCGGGCCGCTGTCCTCGGTGACGGCGGCGAGGTCCGCTGCAAGGCGGTCGCGTCGCGCCCGCAGCCGCACGACCGCCCGGTCGGCCTGGAACTGCGCGAAGGATCGGCTCAGCACCTCATGGGCGGTCTCGCGGTCGTAGCGGTGGACCAGGTTGGCCGTCATGTTGTAGGTCGGTCGGAACGATGACGTCAGCGGGAAGTCGCGGCTGGCAGCGAGTGTGGCGATCTGGTCGAAGGTGGCGAACGGCGACCACAGCACGACCGCGGAGCCGGTGTCGTCGAGCCCTCGTCGTCCGGCACGACCGGTCAACTGGGTGAACTGGCCCGGCGTCAGGAACTCGTGGCCCTCGCCGTTGTACTTCGAGAGGCGTTCGATGACCACCGCTCGGGCCGGCATGTTGATGCCGAGCGCCAACGTCTCGGTCGCGAACACCACCCTGAGCAGCCCTTCGTTGAAGCAGTCCTCCACGGTCTCGCGGAACGCCGGGATCATTCCGGCGTGGTGCGCGGCGCAGCCCGCTTCGAGTGTGGTGAGCCACAGGTCGTAGCCCAGGACGTCGAGGTCGTCGTCGGTCAGCGATCGTGTCCGGTACTCGGCCAGCTCCCGGATCCGGCTCCGCTCCGCTGCGTCGGTCAGTCGCAGCCCTGCGGTCGTGCAGTAGCGGGCGGCTTCGTCACAGCCGTTGCGGCTGAAGATGAAGTAGATGGCGGGGAGCAACCCCTCGTCATCGAGGCGCTCGACCGTCTCGAGCCGGCGCGGGGTGTAGAAGCGGGAACGCGGGCGTCCGCGGGGCCGTCCGCCCTGCACGGGCCGGTCCGCGTCGAACCGGTGTCCTTCGGGGTTGGGTCGACCGTTGACCAACAGCGGCACCAGGTGCTCGCGCTCGGCGGTGCGGTCGCCCACGAGCAGGATGGGATCCAGACGGATGGGGCGTTCGTGCTCGATCACGGTGTCGGTCGGTCCGCGCAGGGCCTCGATCCAGTCGCCCAGCTCGTCGGCGTTGGACACCGTCGCGGAGAGGCACACGAACCGCACGGCGCGCGGGGTGTGCACCAGCACCTCCTCCCAGACCGGACCCCGGTAGGCATCGGCCAGGAAGTGCACCTCGTCGAGCACCACCCATGCGAGCCCGTCGAGCGCGGCGGACCCGGCGTAGACCATGTTGCGCAGGACCTCGGTGGTCATGACGACGACCGGAGCATCCGCGTTGATCGAGTGGTCCCCGGTCAACAGGCCCACGGTGTCGTCGCCCAGCTCGCGGCGTAGGTCGGTGAACTTCTGGTTGGACAGCGCCTTGATCGGAGCGGTGTAGAAGCACTTGGAGCCGCCAGCGACGGCGAGGCCGACCGCGTGCTCGGCCACGACGGTCTTGCCGGATCCGGTCGGTGCAGCCACGAGCACGTTGCTGCCACGGTCGATGGACGCGATGGCCGCCTGCTGGAAGGGGTCGAGTGGGAAGTCCCGCTCGAACTGCGTGCTCAGGCCGACGCCCCTTCGGACTCGGCATCGGGTGTGCCGGAGCGCCGTCGCACGAGCAGTCGACCGAACAACAGGCTGAGCTCGTAGAACAGGTACATCGGCACCGCCAGCGCTGCGAGCGAGAAGGGGTCCCCGCTCGGGGTGATGGCCGCCGCCAGGATGACGATGATGAGCACCGTCTGACGACGCCACTGCGCGAGCTGGTGGTGGGTCACCACACCGGTCATCTGGAGGGCGACCAGGACGATGGGGAACTCGAAGCCCACGCCGAAGGCCAGCATCATGAACAGCGAGAGACGCACGAACTCGTTCGGGCCCGAGCGGATGTCCAGGTCCGGGCCGCCGATCTGCACCAGGAACTCCACCGCACGGGCCAGGGTCAGGTACGCGACTGCCGCGCCCATGGCGAACAGCGCGACCGATGAGGCGACGAACGCGATGGCATAGCGCCGCTCCCGTCGGTACAGGCCCGGGGCGATGAAACGCCACAGCTGCCACAACAAGATGGGCATGGCCATGAACAACCCGCCGTACCCGGCGACCCTGAGGCGCAGGCTGAAGGGGTCCAGGATGTTGACGACCAGGAAGTCGCAGTTCGCCTCGGGGTTCTGACCCACCAGCGCCGTGCAGTACGGCTGGTTGAGCAGCTCGATGAACCACGGGTACATGAACCACGCGGGGATCATCAGCACGAACACCGACCCGACGGCGATCAACAGGCGGTAGCGCAGCTCACGCAGGTGGTCGCCCAACGTCATGTCGGCGCCGTTGCGTTCAGCGCCCTTGAGGATCTCGGGCCGCTTCATGGCAGCGAGGAACCCGGCGGCGTCCCCGCATCGGTTCCGTCCGACGGCGTCGCTGTGTGGTCGCGCGCCGCATCCTGGGGCTCCGGGGTGTCGTCCAGCGCGGCGGCCCGGCCCTGCGCCACCTCCCCGTCGTCCACAGGGTGCCCGGCGCCCTCGTCGTCTCCGGCGCCCTCGTCGTCTCCGGCGGCGTCGGCGTTCTCGGCGGCGTCCTCGGCGGCGTCGGCGTTCCCATCGGCCTCATCGGCCTGTTGCTCGGCGATCCGTGCCTCACGCTTGGCTCGCTCCTCTGCCTCTGCCTCCAGCGCGTACTCGGTCAGCTTCTGGCGCGGCCGCGCAGCGAGCTCGCCGAGCTCCTTGAGCGGCTGCATCGACGGGTCGGCCATGACATCGCGGAGCTCCGACTGGGCTCCCTCGGTCATGGTGCGCAACTTGGCGATCATCTTGCCGGCACCGCGAGCCATCTCGGGGATGCGTTCAGGGCCGAGCACGACCAGCGCGACGAGCGCGATGATCAGCATCTCCGTGCCCTTCAGGTTCTCGAGGAAGCCGGTGAGGCCGGTCCCGGCCATCAGGTCAGCCTACCGAGGTGCTCGTTCGGCCACGGCGTCACGCACCGCGTCGGCACCGCTGCGCAGCTCGGCGGCGCGTTGGTGGCACAGCGCCGGATCGATGGCGGAGATCGTCAGGGCAGCGGCCTCGACACGCCCGGCGCTCCTGGCGGCCATCAACGCCGCGAGGGCGAGCAACGTCAGCGTCAGCACCACGGCGATCACCTCTTCACCGTAGCCCTCGCCGCGCCGCGCCCCGGATCAGCGCTGGTTCAGCTCTCGGTCATCGTTGCGAGTGTCACGTACCAGTCGGGTGTGTTCAGCAGGTCGTGGAAGTCGAGCACGTCATCGTGGGTGATCGCCTGGCCGCCCTTGCGCTCGTTGAGCTCGGACGGGAGTCGCCACGTCTCGGAGTCGACGCCGGCGGCGAGCAGGACGTCCACGACGTGGGTCTCGGCGGGCCGGACCTCGATCATGCGACAGACAGGGCAGCGGAACAGATAGCTCGCTTCATCGGTATCGGAACAGGTCCGGACCCGCAGGTCACGCGAACGCAGCTCCACATCACCGCAGTCACTACAGGTCGCACGGATCAGCGCCATTGATGTCTCCTCGTTCGCCGTACCCGATCTCTTTCGGCTCCGACCCCTCAGCAGTTGACCTTTCGGGCAGAATCGAGCGGTTCGACCGTGCAGCGCCTCGCTGGCAACATGGCTCCCGGATGCCGCCCACCTACCCCCCGCTGTCGCTCCCCGCCGTGCTGTTCGCCCACCGCGGTGCTCGTGCACACGCACCCGAGAACACGATGGAGGCCTTCAGGCTCGCGCTGCGACTCGGCGCCACCGGCATCCGCAGCACGGCGTGGGCCAGCGCTGATGGCGCTGTGGTGCTCGATGCGTCGGGATCGGTCGGCGGGCGGTTCCGGCGTCGCCCGATCTCCGGGTCCGCAGCCGCGGAGCTCCCCGACGAGCTGGTCACGTTGGCGGACCTCTTCGGCGAGGTCGGTGCGGAGTACGAGCTGTTCCTCGAGGTGCCCGATCCGGGGGCGCTGGATCTGGTCCTCGGTGCCGCGACCGCCGCTGGGGCACTAGCTCGACTGTGGCTGTCCCATCCGGATCTGGACGAGCTGGCGTCCTGGCGCGACCGCTGTGGCGCAGCCCGTCTGGTGCACACCACGAGGCAGGCGTCGATGGAGCGAGGCCCGGAGCACCATGGCGCTCGGCTGCGCGAGCTGGGGGTGGACGCGGTCGAGCTGCACCACATGGAGTGGGGTGCAGGGTCGGTGGCCCTCTACCACCGCTTCGGTCGGTACTGCATCGGATCAGATGCGCAGCAGGAGCGAGTGATCTCGGCGCTGCTCGACATGGGCATCGACGGGGTCGTCAGCGACCACGTGGACCGGATGGTGGACTCGGTCACCGCCCGGTGACCGTCGCCCGCTGACCGAGCTGCTCAGAGGGCGCCCATGCGACCCGGCGGCCACATGATCATGAACGCCCGACCGATGACCGAGTCGGTGGGCACCGGGCCGAACACCCGTCCGTCGCTCGAGTTCTGGCGGTTGTCGCCCAGGACGAGCACCTCCCCCTCGGGGACCGTGAGCTCCTCCTCGATCCCGACCGTCGGGGTGGAGGGCGGCAGGTACGGCTCCTCGAGCAGTCGCCCGTCGATGTACACCCGGCCGTCGCGGGTGACGATCTGCTCACCCGGCAACCCGATGACCCGCTTGATCAGGTCCTTGGGCTCGTTCGGGCCGGCCGGCAGGTTGTCGGGACGCTCGAAGACCACGACGTCGCCGCGGTTCAGGTCGTGGGCGTCATAGCTGAGCTTGTTGACCAGCACCCTGTCGCCCATCTCCAAGGTGGGAACCATGGATTCCGAGGGGATCCGGAACGCCTGGACGACGAAGGTCTTGATCAGGAGGGCCACCACGACCGCACCCACGATGACCGCCACCCATTCCAGGGTGTTGCGGGTCGATGAGTGACCCCGACGTCGCCGTACGACCTGGGGCGACGTCGGTGGGATGGCGTCGCTGGCGGTCGGCTCACTCATCGTGGCAACGCTACAGCGGTCCCGGGGCAACCTGGCCCCGCTCGTACCGGTCGAGGATCCGACGGGCGGCCTGCACCCCAGTGGCCCCGAGCGGCGCGTCGGTGCCGAGTTCCGTGGCGGCGACGCCGGGGCCGAGGCGCAACAGCAGTCGTTCCAGCCACTGCGTGGTCGTGACCGGCAGGACGATGCGCAACCTGCCGTCGTCGGTCTCGCTGACCTCGTCACAGGGGTAGGTCGCGGCCACCCAGGCAGCCTCGGCCGGAGCGAGCAGCTCCACCGTGCGGCGGTTCTCGGACAGCTCGAACGGCGCATCGGTCAGTTCGGCCGGCGGTTCGAAACGCTCAGGTTCCACGACGGCGGTGCGGATGCGGTCGACCCGGAACAGTCGCTCGCCACCTGCGGTGTGGCACATGGCCCAGAGGTACCAGTGACCCTCGCGCGAGACCAGTCGGTACGGGTCGACGGTGCGCTGGGACCGTTCGTCGCGCCCGTAGCTGTAGTAGTCGATGGTCAGCTGCTGGTGGTCCTGCACCGCCCGTCGGGTGGTCGCGAGCACCTCCGGGTCGGCCTCGCCGAGCGCGACCTCGACGGACTCTGCAGCGCCCTCGCCCAGGGCGGCACCGAGCTTGTCGACCGCCCGCTGCAGCGTGCCGTCGGGATCGGTGCCGGGGCGGGCACCCAGGGCACGACCGGCGGCCAGCAGGGTCAGCGCCTCTGCGTGGGTGAGCCGCAACGGGCGACGGAAGTAGTCGCCGAGGTGCACCGTGACCCGGTCCTCATCGATGGTGACCTCGGCCAGCATGTCGGGGGTGAAGGGGTGCAGGCCGACGTTGTAGAACACGAAGTCCAGGTCGGCGAGCAGCGCGGCGCGCTCCATCCCGAACCGGGTGCAGATCTCCTCGACGGTGGCGCCCTGGTGCTGCACGATCCACGGCAGGACCGCAAGGATGCGCTGCACCCGCTCCGTGGCGGTGACCCTGCTCATGCAGCAGCCCCTGCGTCAGCGAACGAGCGGAGCCACCGCACCAGCTCCTCACGGAGGTCGGGAGGTGAGAGCAGTTCGGCGCGATCGAGCTGGCTCAGCACGAAGCTGCGCAGTGCCACCGGGTTGCGCACCGTCAGCTCGATGACCAGCGATCCGTCGTCGCGGCGCTCGACGACGTCCAGACCGGGGTCCTCGTTCAGCACCGAGCGGGCGATGTCGGCGTCGAGCAGCACCCTGGCCGCACGAGGCTCGGCGCTGCCGAGCTCCCACGGCCGGAGGCGTACTCCGTGCACCTCGCCGGGCGAGTCGAATGTACCGGGCGACCCACTGCTGACGTCGCCGTCGATCCGGTCGAGCCGGAAGCTCCGGCGGGCGTCGCGTGCGCGGTCGAACCCGGTCAGGTACCAGCGGCCGCGCTCGAACTGCAGCCGGTGGGGCTGGACGGTGCGTGTCTCGCCGCTGTAGCCGAAGTGCACCTCGCGACGCTCGAGTACCGCGACGAACAGGTCGAGCAGCGCCGGGGCCGCCGGCAGCGCGCCCAAGGGCGTCCCCGCAGCGGCTCCCTGCGGTGCGTCCGGCCCCGACGTCGGGACGACACCGCCGAGCTTGCGCAGACCCTCCTCGGCGTCGTCGGGGTCGAGTCCTTCCAGCTGCACCGCCGTGGCCGCCAGCTGGATGGCCGCCAGCTCGTCGAGTTCGAAACCTGGGTCGGGCAGCTCGTAGCGGGACCGCTCGATGGTGTAGGCCGAGGTCGGTTGCTCGTGGTGGCCGACCTGCACCGTCTCGATCGGCACGCCGAGCTCGCGCAGATCGTCCTTGTCCCGCTCGAACGAACGGTGGAACGCCTCGTCGGATGTGCCCGCGTAACCGGGTACACGGGTGCGGATCTCCTCGGCGGTCATGGGCACCCGTGCCTCGAGCAGGGCGGCGGTCAGGTTGAGCAGGCGATCGAGCTTGGCCACGAGGTGATCCTACGGGTTGTCGGTCCGGGCCTCGTGCGGGCCGTCCGGCCCCGTCGGGCCGCCAGCGTGCCGGGCGAGCAGGCGTCCTGCGGCGATGCAGGTGGCGAAGAAGAGCGGGTCCTCGTGCACCGTGCGGCCCATGGTGGTCACGTGCAGATCGAACCGCTCGAACAGCTCCGCAGCCGTCGGCCCGTCACCCACGTCGGCGACACGGACACCGTGCAGCTCGGCTGCCTCCGCGGGCACCGGCGCGACCCATGGCGCGGCACTGCTCAGCGACAGCGCGGTGCGGGTGTGGTGCGACACGCCCCGGTGCCGATCGCGGTGATCGCCGCTCGAGGCGCGCACGCACAACACCGGCGTTCCACCGAGTGCGGCCACGGTGTCGAGGATCGGCGCGACCTCTATCCCGGTGGTCCCCAGCCGCGTGCCGGTGCCGACCACACCAGGCCCCATCCCCACCACCACGGCGTCAGCGCCGCAGACGTGCACCGCCATGCCCAGTGCCGAGGCCACCGTGACGGCCTCCAGGTCGCCGCCGAACGCATGCCCGGCGGTGACGGTGCTGTGGATCAGGTCCTTGTCACGCAGGGCGACCACCAGGTCCGACAACACGATCGGAAGGCTCGCTCCGTCGGTCATGACGTACACGAGGCGTCGACCTGGGGCGGCATCGGCGAACGATGCAGCGACCGTCGCCACCTGGCTGTGCACCGAGCAGACCGCCACCGGCACCCCCTCCAGCGGCTCATCGACCTCGGGGTGGCTCAGCTCGTCGGTCCCGGCGTCGAACTGCAGGCTGGTGTACCGCAGCTTCATGATGTGCTCGGGCCCCGGTTCGACGAGCTCCTCACGTGCCAGGTTCCAGTGCACGACGTGCCACCCGCCGGTGCCCAGGCCGAGTTCGACCGCGGTCGTGTTGAGCACCAGCCGGTCGCCGACGGCACAGGTTCCGGTCAGCTGGGTCACCACGTAGGCACGGGACTCGCTGCCATCGGGCATCTGCACCGCCAGGCGTTGCAGGCCGGGTCGTTCGGAGAGGATCTCGGTGACCTGCGCGGTCCGGAAGCTCGGCACCGGAGTGGTCTAGCCCAGATCCCCCGCTCCCCCGGTGACACCGGCGTCCTCTGCGACCCGATGTGCCGCTGGATGCAGGATCAGAGCGACGCGATCAGCCGATCGACACGCTCGTCGGTCGCCTTGAACGGGTCCTTGCAGAGCACGGTGCGCTGCGCCTGGTCGTTCAGCTTCAGGTGCACCCAGTCCACGGTGTAGTCCCGCTTGCGTTCCTTGGCTCGACGGATGAACTCGCCGCGCAGGCGTGCACGAGTGGTCTGCGGAGGGGTCTCCATCGCCTCGGTGATGGCGGCGTCGGTCACGACGCGCTCCACCTTGCCGGCCCTCTGCAGCTTGTAGAACACCGAGCGCTCGGTGCTGATGTCGTGGTACTGCAGGTCCAGCAGCGCGACCTTCGGATCGCTGAGCGGCAGGTCGTGGCGGTCCCGGTATGCCTGGATCAGGTTGTGCTTCGTCACCCAGTCGACCTCGCGGTCGAGTGTCAGCGGGTCGGTCTCGATGCCGCGCATGACGTGTTCCCACATGCCCAGTGCCTGCTTCTCCTGGGGATGCAGCTCGTGGTTGTCCGCGTAGCGCAGGGCACGGTTCAGGTACTCGGCCTGGATCTCGAATGCGGACGCCTCGCGGCCGTTGGCCAGGCGCACCCGCCGCGTGCAGGTGATGTCGTGGCTGATCTCTCGGATGGCCCTGATGGGGTTCTCGAGGGTCATGTCGCGCAGCACCACCGACGGGTCCTCGAGCATGCGCAGGATGAGCGAGCAGGCACCGACCTTCAGGAAGGTCGTGTACTCGCTCATGTTCGAGTCGCCCACGATGACGTGCAGGCGGCGGTACCTGTCAGAATCTGCGTGCGGTTCGTCGCGGGTGTTGATGATGGGCCGAGAGCGGGTGGTCGCCGAGGAGACGCCCTCCCATATGTGCTCGGCGCGCTGGGCGATCGAGAACTGCGCGCCGCGGGCGGTCTGCAGGACCTTTCCGGCGCCGGAGTAGATCTGGCGGCTCACCAGGAACGGGATGAGCACCTCGGTGTAGTGCGCCAGGTCGTCGTCGCGACTGGTGAGGTAGTTCTCGTGGCAGCCGTAGCTGTTGCCGGCCGAGTCGGTGTTGTTGCGGAACAGGTAGATGTCGCCGCGGATGCCCTCCTCGGCCAGTCGAGCCTCGGCGGACTCCACCAGCTGGCCCAGGATCCACTCGCCGGCCTTGTCGTGGGCGACCAGGTCGTGCAGCGAGTCGCACTCGGGCGTGGCGTACTCGGGGTGCGAACCGACGTCGAGGTAGAGCCGCGCCCCGTTGGCCAGGAACACGTTCGACGAGCGTCCCCAGGACACCACGCGCCGGAAAAGGTAGCGAGCGACCTCGTCGGGGCTGAGGCGCCGTTGGCCGCGGAGGGTGCAGGTGACGCCGTACTCGTTCTCGAGCCCGTAGATCCTGCGGTCCATGTGCGCTCAAGCTAGCGGCAGGTGGTGCCGGGAGGGCGCAGCCCTGTGACTGCGTCGAGGCCCGCCGCGAGTCTCGCCCTGGTGAGCAGGTCCGGCGCGCACGTCGGGCATGCCCGTCGGCTCCGGCGAGCTCTGGGTGGCAAGGGTGTGCGTCGGCGGTCGTGGTGCCGCCCAGACGTTCGGTCGAGGGCTTCCGGACCGCCGAGCAGCTCAGTCGGCCGGCGTTTCGGTGTAACTCAGGCGGCCAGGCAGCTCAGTCGGCCAGCAGCAGCGGCGCAGCCCGGCAGCTCAGTCGGCCAGCAGGACGGCGACCTCGTCGTCCTCGATGCGGCGGAAGGTGCGGCGACCGTTGGAACGATCGAGCACTGCCGCTTCGAGGTCGGCCGCCACCAAGCTGCGCTCGGGCCCTTCGAGTGCCCCGACCGCTGCACCGAGCGCCGAGCGCAGCGTCGCGCCACGCTCCCACGCGCTCGAGAGGCGAGCGCTGATCGCGTCCGCCTCGCCGCCGAGCACCGCGGTGCCGTCCTCGTCGATGAGCGTGCCGTCGTAGAGGATGTGGAACAGGTGATCGCCGTCGGGCTCGTGGCCGACCTCGGCCACGAGGATCTCGACCTCCATGGGCTTCATCTCGTGGGTGAAGACCTGGCCGAGCATCTGTGCGTACTGGTTCGCAAGGCTGCGGGCATCGACGTCCTCGCGGCTGAACGAGAAGCCCTTCAGGTCCGCGTGGCGGACCCCCGCGATGCGGAGCTGGTCGAACTCGTTGTACTTGCCGACCCCGGCGAAACCGATGCGGTCGTAGATCTCGGAGATCTTGCGCAGCATCCGCGAGGGGTTCTCCGCGCACAACAGGATGCCCTCATCGAAGGTGCAGGCCACCAGCGCCCTGCCCCGGGCGATGCCCTTGCGGGCGTAGTCCGCCCGGTCCTTCATCATCTGCTCGGGAGCGACGTAGAAGGGCATGGTCATGAGCGCGCACCTCCTCGGTCGGTCTCGATGCGTTCCAACAGCGCGACGTAGCGGGATGCCAGGTCGGCCTCGGCGATGCGTTGATAGCCCTCTGCGCTGATGGTGGCGACCACGGGGTAGATGCCGCGGACCAGGTCGGGTCCGCCGGTGGCCGAGTCCTCATCGGCTGCCTCGTACAACGCCCGCAGCGCCAGGTCGACCGCCTCGTCGGCCGACATCGAGTCGCGCCAACCGATCTTGATCACCGTGGTGGCGTGCAGACTTCCCGAGCCGGTCGTGGCATGGTCGGACTCCTCGTAGCGACCGCCGGTGACGTCGTACTGGAAGAGGCGCCCGAGCGACCTGCCGGTGTCGTAGCCGGCGAAGATCGGCACCACGGCGAGGCCCTGCATCGCTGCAGGCAGGTGGTTGCGCACCATCTGCGACAGCTGGTTGGCCTTGCCCTCCAGGCTGAGTGGTGACCCCTCGACCTTCTCGTAGTGCTCGAGCTGCAACTGGAACAGTCGCACCATCTCCACCGCAGGTCCCGCGGCGCCGGCGATGGCGACGCCGGAGTGCCGATCGGCGGGAAAGACCTTCTCGATGGTGCGGTGGCTGATGAAGTTGCCCGAGGTGGCCCGCCGGTCGCCGGCCATCACCACGCCGGACCCGTAGCGCACCGCGACACACGTGGTGCCGTGGGTCACTTGGAACCGGGCGTCGACCGGGGCGTCGGGAACGACCGGCGACAGGCCGGCGTGGCGCACCAGTGCTGCGAAGTCGGGACCGGGGTCGTGCCCGGCGCTGAAGTTCGGGAGTGTCACGGGCCGCAGGCTACAAGGTGGCGCCGACGGCTCACTCCCCGCCCTTCTGGATGTAGGACTTCACGAAGTCCTCGGCGTTCGTCTCCAGCACGTCGTCGATCTCGTCGAGCAGATCGTCCAGCTCGGCCTTGATCTTGTCGCCCGAATCGCTCGCCTGGGGTTCCTCGACCACCTCGTCGTCACGACGCTGCGGTGCGGGCTTCTTCTTCTGTTCACGTTCTGGCATCTCGGACCTCCGCGTCGAGGGTCACCGTACCTCGCCCGTCGGAGGAACTCGCGGCGGGTTGTCGGCTCCGTGTCAACCCTTGAGGCGCTCCAACAGGTCGGCCGCAGAGGTGGCGGCGTCGATCAGCGGGCCCACGGCGACACGGGTGCCGCGGCCCGGCTCGAGCATCGGTACCCGCTGCAGCGACGGCGCCCCCACGTCGAACACCAGGGAATCCCAGTTGGCCGCCACGATGTCATCGGCGAAGCGGGCCAGGCACCGCCCACGGAAGTACGCACGGGTGTCGTGAGGAGGCTCGTGGACCGCTGCGGCGACCGCCTCGTCGTCGGTGAGTCGCTCCAGCCCGACGCGTCGAGCGAGCGAGGAACCCGGTCGCAGATCGTGGTACTGCAGGTCCATGGCTGCCAGCCTGGCATCGGTCCACTCCAGCCCGTGACGCTGCCGGTAGCCGTCGAACAAGCGGTACTTCGCGACCCAGTCCAGCTGGTCGGCGAGCTGCATGGGATCGGCCTCGAGTGCGCTCAGCACCGACTCCCACCGCACCAGCGTCTCCTCGCCGACCTCGGCACCGACCGCCTCCAGGCCGTGGGTCTCCGCGTAGGTCCGAGCCATGCCCAGCAGGTGCCACTGCATCTCGAGCGCGGTCATCGAGGTGCCATCGGCCATGGGCAACGGCTCGTCCAGCCCCACATCCCGTGACACCGCGTGCATCGCCTGGACCGGTCGTGCGAACAGCAGCGGGTCGCCGAGTGCGTCGTCGTCGACCATGGCCAGCAGCAGCGCTGTGGTGCCGAGCTTGAGGAAGGTCTGGACCTCGCTCATGTTGGCGTCACCGGCGATGACGTGCAGGCGGCGGTACTTCTGCGGGTCGGCGTGCGGCTCATCACGGGTGTTGATGATCGGGCGCTTCAGCGTGGTCTCCAGCCCGACCTCCTCCTCGAAGAAGTCCGCCCGCTGCGTCAGCTGGAACGCGACCTCGTCGCGGCGGGTTCCGGGCATCTCCGAGCCGACCTTGCCGGATCCGGTGAAGACCTGTCGGCTGACGAAGTGCGCGGTGGCGTGTGCGACGATGCGCCCGAAGGGGGTGGCCCGGTCGAGCAGGTAGTTCTCGTGGCAGCCGTAGCTGTTGCCCTTGCCGTCCGAGTTGTTCTTGTAGACGACGATCTCCTGGCCCTCGGGCAGCATGGAGCGGACAGCTGACATCGACCGCAGCAGGATCTCCTCACCGGCCCGGTCGTACAGCAGCGCCTGACGGGCATCGAGGCACTCGGGCGCCGAGAACTCCGGATGGGCGTGGTCGACGTAGTAGCGGGCCCCGTTGGTGAGCACCGCGTTGACCAGGTGCGTCTCGACCTCCGGTGCTGCCGAGAGCCGCAACGAGTCGCCGCGTGCGTCGTTGCCGGGCATCTCGTCCTCGAAGTCCCAATCCACCCTGGCGGCGTCCGCATCGCCGCGCCGGCCGGCCAACTCGGCCAGGTAGGCGTTGATCAGCAGCGATGACGCGGTGATCGGGTTGGAGTCGTCGGTGCCACGGATGACGATGCCGTACTCGGTCTCGATTCCGCAGATCTTCGGCACGGCCACGCGGGCGACGCTAGTGCGGGTCGGGTGGGGCCCCGTGGTCGTGGTTGGTGCCGCTCACTTGGTGACGGTGCCGACTCCGACGCTCGGGCTGGTGTTGAACGGCATGATCGACGCCGACCGGCCGCCGTTGGTGGTCTCCCACCCTGCCTGGAACGTGGAGAAGATGGCCCTGCCGGCACCGCTGGTGTCGGTGAAGAAGCTCAGGGCGCCCGGGCCGGTCCTGCCCGCCGACGAGGCGATCCACGGTCCCGACGGATCCGAGGTGCACGGCCCGGTGGGCGCCGCGCAGCGGGCGATCCCGGTGGAGTAGTTGCGCTCCCACCACTTCCCCGCCGAGTAGGTCAGCAGGTAGTTCCCACGGGTCCAGTCGTAGACCATGGCCGGTTGTTCGATGAAGTGGTACTCCCACGGGTACCGGCGTGGCAACAGGGGCACGGCGGCGCCGGTCAGGTTGCCGCTGGCGTCGAGCCGAATCGTGTTGATCGGCGTCTCGGTGTCACCGAAGGCCACCAGCAGCCAGCGCTGGCCGCTGGGGTCCTTGAACAGCTGGGGATCCAACGCGCCTCCGGTGCCGCGCAGGCCGCAATGGATCGGGTTGGCCTCAGGAACGAAGGGCCCACCCGGCGACGCGGCGAATGCCCTACCGATGCACTGGGGGTTGTTCCGTTGCGGGGGGTTCCGGACGGTCGGCGGAGAAATACATGATCCAACGAGCGCCGAACTTGCCGACCGTCGGAGCCCACAGTTGCTCGGAGCGAGCCGTCCACGGGGGCTTGGTGGGCATCGCCTCGGAGGTGATCGCGTTCTTCTGGGCCAGGGTGTAGCTGCGATCGATGTTGGTGGTCCTGGTGACCGGTGCCCGACGGTCGTTGTTGGATCCGTAGATGTAGTAGGTGCTGTTGACCCGGACCACCGAAGGATCCGACGTCTCGGGCAGTACCGGCGAGGCGATCCGCGCCAGTTTGCTGACCGGGCCCAGCTCGGGACCGCAGCCGATCAGCACCACTGATGCCGCCAGCAGCGGGATAGCCACCAGTCGTCGAACCACGCGGTTGCGTCGAACAGCCATGTCGTCCATCTGGACCACCCTTCGTCTTCTACCCGGTAGCAATCTACAGGTACTGCCCCGTCGCGACCCGCTCGATCGATCGTCCGCCCTCGGGGTCGGCGTCGATGTGGTGCACCAGCGTGCGGACGTACACGATGCGCTCACCCTTCTTGCCCGAGATCTTCGCCCAGTCGTCCGGATTGGTGGTGTTCGGCAGGTCTTCGTGCTCCTTGTACTCCTGGTGGATCGACGCGATCAGGTCGTTCACCCGGATGCCCGACGCTCCCTCGGCGAGCTGACGCTTGATGGCCAGCTTCTTGGCGCGACGTACGACGTTCTCGATCATGGCGCCCGACGAGAAGTCCTTGAAGTACATGACCTCCTTGTCGCCGTTCTGGTAGGTGACCTCGAGGAACTGGTTCTGCTCGTCGGTGCGGTACATCTCCTCGACGGTCTGCTCGATCATCGCCGCGATCGCCTTGTTCGGGTCGCCGCCCCCGAGTCGGTCGACCTCATCCGCGTCGAAGGGCAGATCGGGTGTCAGGTACCGACCGAAGATCTGTGCGGCTGCGACCTCGTCGGGCCGATGGATCTTGATCTTCACGTCCAGTCGGCCGGGGCGCAGGATGGCCGGGTCGATCAGGTCCTCACGGTTGGACGCGCCGATGACGATGACGTTGCGGAGCGTCTCGACACCGTCGATCTCCGCCAGCAGCTGGGGCACGATCGTCGCCTCCATGTCCGACGAGATGCCGGTGCCCCGCGTGCGGAACAGCGATTCCATCTCGTCGAAGAACACGATGACCGGCGTGCCGTCCTCGGCCTTCTCGCGTGCACGCTGGAACACCAGACGGATGTGCCGCTCGGTCTCGCCGACGTACTTGTTCAACAGCTCCGGGCCCTTGATGTTCAAGAAGAACGAGCGGGCCTCCTTGCCGGTGGCCTCGGTGACCTTCTTGGCCAGGCTGTTCGCGACGGCCTTCGCGATCAGGGTCTTGCCGCAGCCCGGTGGCCCGTACAGCAGGATGCCTTTCGGCGCCGGAAGCCGGTACTCCCGGAACAGCTCCTGGTGCAGGAACGGAAGCTCGACCGCGTCGGTGATCTGTTCGATCTGGTCGTCGAGTCCGCCGATGTCCTCGTAGGAGATGTCGGGCACCTCCTCGAGGACGAGCTCCTCGACCTCTGCCTTGGGCAGCTTCTCGAGCAGGAGGCCCGAGCGGTTGTCCATCAGGACGATGTCGCCGGCGCGCAGCTTCTGCTCACGCAACTGCTCGGCCAGCTCGGCGACGCGCTCCTCGTCGGCACGCCCCACCACCAGTGCCCGCTGACCGTCGTCGAGGAGCTCCTTGAACGTGACGATCTCGCCCGAGCGCTCCGGTGCTCGCACCATCACCACGTTGTAGGCCTCGTTCAGCACGACCTCCGCACCGGCGGTCAGCTCGTCGTCGTCGATCGCGGGGCTCACCTCGACGCGCATCTTGCGCCCTGCTGCCTGCACGTCGACGGTGCCGTCGTCGTTGAACCCGAGGAGGGTGGCGTAGGCAGCTGGTGGCTGGGTGAGCTTGTCGACCTCGTCGCGCAGGGCAGCGATGTGGTCCCGCGCCTCTCGCAGGGTGTAGCTCAGCTTCTCGTTCTGGCTGACCGCCTGGGCGAGTTGCCCCTTGGTCTCGAGCAGACGCTCCTCGAGCGTGCGCACCCGCTTCGGGGCGTCCTGGAGTCGCCGCACCATGGACGCGACCTCTTCTTCGAGCTCACCGATCTGCGCCCGGAGCGTCTCGACCTCGCGGTCGTCCGTTCCCGGTGCGTCCTGTCCCCGGTCGTCCTGTCGTGGTTCGTCCATGGCCGCCCCTCACGTCGGTGGTCCCCGCCGTTCTACCCCGGATCGGGACCAGTCCCTCGCCATGCCCCACCCGCGTCGCCCGAGGTGACGGATTTCCCCCGGGATTACCGTGCAAATTGGTGGCAGCGGCTACACTGTGCTGCACACAACAGGTGTCCGAGGCCCGCTGCGTGCCGGGCGAAAGCAGGTCAACCACCATGGGTTTGAAGGTCTGGATCGATCAGGATCTCTGCACGGGAGACGGGCTGTGCGAGGAGATCTCTCCCGCCGTGTTCACGTTGCTCGACGACGGTCTGGCGTACGTCCGCGAGGGTGACAAGGTGTTCTCCGATCCCGGCGGCGCCGAGGGGCTCGCGGAGATCCCCGACAAGGAGCTCGAGGGCGTGATCGAGTCCGCCGAGGAGTGCCCCGGCGAGTGCATCTTCATCGAGGCCGAGTGAGCTGACGCCCTTCGGGCCCCAGCTCCCCCAGCGGTCGGAACGACCGATCCCGGGGTCTGTCGTGCCGCACCGGGTCTGAACGCCGAACGGCCCGCACCCCCGCCGGGGGTGCGGGCCGTTGTTCGTCCCGGAAGCGCTCTCAGGGCCCGACCGGGTCCGTGGTGGTCGGTGCCTCCGTGGTGGTCGGTGCCTCGGTGGTCGGCGGGGCCTGCGTCGTGGGCGGGGCCTGGGTCGTCGGCGGCGAGGTCGGCGGAACTGCGGTGGTGTCCGGGGTGGACGTGGTGGTCACCTCGGTGGTGGTGGTCGACTCGGTGGTCGTGGTCGTGTCGTCGGTACCCGAGTCGTTGTTGACGACGAGGAAGATGATGAGCACCACCGCGATGATCAGCAGACCGATGATCGCGACCGCCCATCCCGGAACACCGTTCTGTCCTGCAGGCGGACCCTGTTGCTGCCCTGGGGCGGGGGGCACCGTGCCCTGAGCACCGGCGCCGGCGGGTGCGTTCGGATCGCCCGGCGGCGGCACGTCGGCAGCGGGCATCGCTGCGGTGGGATCGACCGCCTGGGTCGGTTCGTCGGGCTGGTAGCCACCGTCTGGCGGAACGTTGCTCACAGGAGGACCTCCTCGTGGTCGAGCGTTCACGGTATCGAGCCGGCGGCCCCACCGGTCGGATGCCGGATCAGAGCGCGCAGGGGCCGGTGCCCACCGGCGACCCGGTCCCACCCTCGAGCAGTGTGGTCAGCTCGTCGCTGTTCAGCGCATACGCGACCTCGGGGCGATCCGGTGCGACGGCGACAGCGACACCGATCACCGAGCCGTCCGAGCGCAGTACGGCGCTCCCGGAATCACCCGGTTCGAGCTCCGCCGCCAGAGCCAGGACGGCGCGATCGACCACGGTGTTGTCATAGATGTCGTACCCGCGTGCCTGTATGAGTTGGCCGACCTCGAACGGTGACGGTTCGAAGGGACCCCCACCGGGAAAGCCGAGGACCAGACCACGGTCGCCACGAGTCGGTGTCGCGATCGGCAGCGCGGCACGGACCAGATCGGTGCGCAACAACGCCAGATCCGTCGCCGGATCGAACGACACCACCTCGCCGACGGCCTCGGCGCCGTCGGCCGTGGTGATCTCGGTGCGGGTCGAACCAGCCACCACGTGCGCGTTGGTCACGATCAGACCGTCACCGACGAAGAATCCGCTCCCCGACTGGATGCGTGAGCACGCGTTGGACTGGAGGCGCACGGCACTGGGGGCGACCGAGTCCAGGGTTGCCTGGCTGACGGGGCTGCCGACGGGCGCGGCGGGGATCTCGGGCGCTTCACGCAGCCCGGTGAACAGCTGCGGGGACGCGCCGCCGGCCAGTTGGCGCTCCAGCTCACGGATCTGGTCCGGGGGCTCGGGCAGCCAACGATCGACGAATCCGGCGAGCAGCGAACCTCTGGTGGATGCCGACGGCCACCCCTCGGCATCGGCCATCACCGGCACCACCAGCCACGTCATCGCAGCGATGGCGACGATGCCCAGCAGCATCCCGCCGGTCGCGTCGATCCCGCGCACCACCGGCGACTCGACGCTCTGGCTGACCCTGGCGCCGGCCAGCGCACCGATGCCCTGGCCGATCGACGCCAGCAACACCATGAGCGCGGTCACGACCAGCACCACCGACAGGTCCGAGGCCAGGTCCAGGCGCCGCAGCAGCGCCGGCGCTACCAGGATCGCGAGTCCGAGCCCGGCGCCGGCGCCCAACCAACCGGCGAACCGGCGCACGAATCCCAGGCGCCAACCGCCGACCGCCGCAACGACGGCGAGCACGACCAGGAGCAGGTCCAGTCCGTTCACCGCTCGGCCACCGTCACGATCATCCCACCGGTCTCAGGCAGCGCCGAGGCGCGCGTGGGTGAGGAAGCCGGTGTGTCCGACCATGCGGTGATCGGGGCGCACGGCGTGTCCCTCGACGTGCCACCCGCGCTGCATCACCTCGACGGTCTCCTGTGCGAAGAAGCGTGACGCGCTCGAGGGCCTGACGGAGCTGGCTCACCTGGGTGATGCTCGGCGTGTAGGCCACCAGGATGCCGCCCGGACGCATCGCGGTCTCGGCGTGGGGCACGACCTGCCACGGTTCGGGGAGGTCGAGCACGACGCGGTCGATGTCGGTCGCGTCGATGCCGTCGTAGCAGTCGCGCAGTTCGACGTGGTAGCGCTCGAGCGCTGCTGGGCCGAGGAACTGCTCGACGTTGGAGCGAGCCCGGTTGGCGAAGTCCTCGCGGAGCTCGTAGCCGATGATCTCGGCGCCTGCCCGCAACATGGCCATCGACAGCGCGCCGGAGCCGACTCCGGACTCGAGCACGCGGACACCGGGCCCGATGTCGGCGAGCATCAGGATCGGCCCGATGTCCTTCGGGTAGATCACCTGTGCCCCGCGGGGCATCTTCAGGATGAACTCCGACAGCGTCGGGCGCATGACGACGTACGCCTGCCCGCGCCCGGTGTGGACCTTGGACCCTTCGGCGAGACCGATGACCTCGGCATGGGGGACGAAGCCGGAGTGCGAGTGGAACTCCTTGCCCTCCTTGAGCACGACGGGGTACTTGCGCCCCTTGCTGTCGAGGAACTGGACGAGGTCGCCCTCGGTCAGGGTGCCGCTCACGTGTGGGCCTCTGGTTCTGTGGAAGGTCGGCGACTGAGCTCGACCGGTTGACTGGTGGCCTTCTCGACGATCCTGCAGAAGGCACAGACGTCGGAGCCGCTCGGCGAACCGCAGCGCGTGCAGACCCCGATGGGCTCGTGGTCCGCTGACTCCTCGACCGCGTCGCGGAACAGCGCAGCTGCCCTGCGCAGGAAGCTGAAGTAGAAGTCCGACTTCGTTCCCGGCGACACCAGCTCGATGTCGTTGAGCGCGTCCTTGTACCCGAGGTGCTTGTTGCCCGCGGACATCGGGCACTCGTCGACGAGGTAGTCGATGCCGGTCACGATGCAGAACGCCGCCATGTCGCGCTCGGAGAGCCGGACCAGCGGTTTGACCTTCTTGGGGAAGCCGTGTGCTGCGGGGAGCACCGGCAGCTGACGTGCCAGGTACTCGGTCTGCCAGCGCAGGACGTTGCCGAACAGCACCGCCGCCTCGTCGTCGAGGTTGTGGCCGGTCACCAGCACGTCGTAGCCGCCGTCGACCGCCGCTGCGTCGAACAGATGTCGCTTGGAGGTGCCACACACCGAGCACGGCGCGCGACGAGCGGTCGACGCGCCGGTGGGGATGTCGTAGCCGTACTCACCCGGCAGGTCGATCTCGATCAGGTGCAGGCCGCGGTCCGCGGCGAAGCGCCGGGTGTGCTCGGCCGAGGTGTCGCTGTAGTCGCCGATGCCCAGGCCGACGTACAGCCCGTCGGCGGCGTAGCCCATGCGGGTCAACAGGTCCCACACCGCCAGGGAGTCCTTGCCGCCGGAGACCGCGACCAGCACCCGGTCATCGGGGTCGAGCATGTCGAACTCGGCGATGGCGCGACTCACCTGCTCGGTGCAGAACCGAACGAAGTGCTCGGAGCAGAAGTTGGCGTTCGCCCGGCGGACGTCGACCACCGCCGGGCCGCGGCACACGCGACACTTCACGTCGCGCCGCCCGAGATCACCGGGCGGATCTCCACCTCGTCGTCGTCATCGAGCATCGTGTCGCCCGGGACCAGCTCGCCGTTGCGCACCACCAGCACCGACTCGCGGTTCATCGCCAGGCGGTCCAACAGCACCGAGACGAGCAGGGGGCCCTGGACGGTCTCGGTCCGGGTCGGGTTGCGGAGGCTGACGTGCACGTTCCCCATGATGGACGACGATCGGTACGCCCGACAGCCGGCGCGCCGACGGCGGACCGGGCGGTGGGATCGTTCAGTCGTAGACGCGGACCCTGGGCCGACGCCGTGCACGGGGGCGCTTGTCCCGGGCACGTCCGAAGCTGCGCTCGCGTTCGGCGTCGAGCTCTGCGGTGACCCGGGCGTAGGCCTCGTGTGCTCGAGCCTGTCGCTTCGTCGGGCGCATGACCTTGTCGAACCGGGCGCCCCGTGCGGATTCCTTGTCCAGGAGGCGACGCTGCTTGCGGCTCCCCACCCGGGCCCGTTCGAGCCGGCGCTGCGTGCGCTCGAGTCGGCGCGCCGCTCGCATCTGCGCGCGGTCAGGGCGCGCCAGCTTCCGGTCGCGCTGACGCAGGGAGGCCTGGCGGGCCGCCAGTCGCCGTTCCCTGCGGGTCGCCGGAGGCCGCGCGATGACCGTGTACGTCTCGCCGGGTCGGAGACGGACCCTGGTCAGGCGCTCTTCGGGCCGGTCGATGGCATGGCGGACGCCGTCGGCCAGGTACACGGTCCCGCGAGCCGCCAGATCCGCGCCGATCCCGTCGCCGAAGACCTTCGACAGCAGCGTCGTGCTGAGCCCGCGCAGCATCAGGCGCGTCGGACCTCGATCACCGCGGAGGCGCGCTTGCCGCCGCGCCGACCGAGCATGAAGGCGATCACCAGCAACAGCAGGCCGACACCCACGCCGACCGCGAGCAGCTGGTTCTTGGCGCCGTCCACCTGCTCGAGGGCCTCACCCTGCAGGTCGCCGAGCTTCGACTTGATGTCGTCGGGGGTGATCTGTCGGTCCACGTGGTTGCTCATCGTCGGCCTCCCGGCGTCGAGGTGCTGGAACTCGCCGCGACCGCAGCGCCGTGCGCCGTGTCCGCCGATGACGAGTTCAGGAACTTCATCAGGCGCCACATGAACAGGGCGACCAGGACGAGACCTGCGAACAGCGTCGCCAGGTACGGCACCCAGGACCACGTCGGATCCGTCAGTTGGTCGATCTGCTGCAGGCCCCTCAGCAGCGCCAGCAACAGCATCGCGAGCCCCATTCCGATCATCAGCGACCCGACGAGGCCGAAGCCCAGGTAGCGGCCGAGCGTCTTGAGGGGGTCGATGGTCTCCTGCTTCGCGTAGCCGACGACCAGGGTCTTCAGCTCGGAGATCTGGGTGGCGGCGCCCTTGGGTGCGGACTTGGCCGACCATGGGCGGCCGGTTGGCTGTGGCACGAGGTCCTCCAGTGCGATCGGTGTCATTTGTAGCAGGTACCCACCACCCCGGCGGTGAGTCGCTCACTCCTGACCGAAGCTGCGCCGCGCCTCGAGCAGCAGGTGCTGCTCCTCGATGAGCTCCTCGAGCAGCTCCACACGGCCGGACAGCCCGGGCGAGCGCAGTACTCGTACACGGTCATGCGCGCCGAGCGGACTCACGGTCGCCAACTGGTACACACGCAGCTCGTCGTCCAGACTCAGCGCGGCGTCGTCGAGCGTCGGGACCAGGCCCAGCTCTGCAGCGAGGGCGATGAGCTGGCGCACCGAACCCTCGAGTCGGTCGATGGCATCGCCCATCGCGGCGTCGCCCGGGGCCGGGTCGTCGGGCCAGTCCGAGACCAGGGCCCGTGGGAACGGGTCGTCGTCCAACCAGTCCTCGACGGTGACCCGCCGGATGCCGACCGCGACCAGCGTCACCAACCCGTCGTCGTGCCGGGTGAAGTCGACGATCCGAGCGATGCAGCCGACCGATGCGCGGACATCGCCTCCCCCGACCTCGTTGCCCCGCTCGATCAGGACCGAGCCGAACTCTGGTTCATCCGCGAGCAGGACGGTGTCGACCAGCACCCGGTAGCGGGGCTCGAACACCCGCAGCGGCAGGACCATGCCCGGCAACAACACGGATCCGAGCGGGAACATGGGGAGCTCGTAGGGCTGCGACATCCGCTCAGCCCTCCGGCGTGCCCGGTGCGAGTGGGGCCAGCTGGGCCGGATCCGGCGTCGCCGGGTACCCGAGCATCGCCTGGAGCAGATCGGCCTGCAGCGCGGTGTCCGCAGCGGTCACCTGCCCCCCGGGACGGGTGATCAGGAACGCGAAGCCGAGATCGGCCTCAGGCACCGTCCGCAGCCAGCCGGACAACGCGGTCACCGGGCGCAGCGTGCCGGTCTTGGCGCGGACCCGTCCGCTCAGGTCCTCGTCGAGCAGCTTGTCGTCCAGTGTGCCGTCCTCCCCAGGGCGGGCGAGTCCCGCTGCGATGACGCCATCGGGACCGTCGCGTTCGAGCAGCGATGCCAGCAACGCACAGTTCAGGCGGTTCTCCTCGGACAGCCCTGAACCATCAGCGAGCACCACTCCCTCGGCCGGGAGACCCGAGCCGTCGAGCCACTCGCGGATCGCCGTCAGCCCGGCGTCGGTACTGCCGGTGCCGGCGGTCTGCAGGCCGATCTCCTTGACCAGCATCTCGACGGTCGTGTTGTCCGAGAACCGCAGTGCCTCATCGATGATCTCCGCGATCGGCAGCGACTCGATCTCGGTCAGGGGTGCAGCGTCGGGCGGCGCGAGGCCCGCCTCCGGGGCGCCGGCGACGGTCACGCCACGGTCCTCGAGCAGGTCGGTGAGCACACCCGCAGCGTGCACCGCAGGCTCCGCGCCGGGCCCTGCAGCGGGACTCCAGGTGTCGTCGACCACGAGCGCCGACAGCGGTGCCACCTGACCCTGGGTGATGAAGCGCTCGGGCCAGGACGGCACGGTGCGGACGTCGTCGTAGCGGGAATCATCCCCGATCACCGAACCGGTCACCTCGCGCACACCGGTGGCGGTGATGCGGTCGGCCAGCTCGGCCAGGTCCGTCGCCTGCTGTCGCCCGTTGGGCAGCTGGGCAAGGTAGGCCTCGGTGCTGAGCAGCGGATCCCCTCCGCCGATCAGGTAGAGGTTGCCGCGCACGACGCGGCCGTCGGTCGGCACTCCGTCGGTGACCACACGGGTCGTCAGACGCGCCGCCGGGTCGAGCAGGTCCAGGGTCGCCGCAGCCGTGACGAGCTTCAGGTTGGATGCCGGGGTCAGGGGATCGGACTCCCGCTGGGACAACAGCGGATTGGGCCCCTGACGTACCTGGACACACGTGTCGGGCGGGGCCTGTGCGAGTACCGGCGCGACGGCAGCCGACAGGTTCCGGGCCGCGACCGGCCGGGCGACGAGCTCGGGAACCCTGCGCGCGGACAGGGCAGGGGTCGTCGCCACCAGCTCGGGAGGGGACGAGGAGGCCACTGCGACGTCGTCCTCGGCGATCCACGCGACCAGCAACGCCGCCACGGCGATCACGCCGGCGACGACTGCTGCGACGAGGATGCCGCGGGAGCCGATCCCGTCCCGCTGAACGCCGCGACCGTTGCGAGGGGATCTGCGTGTCGGATCTGCACCCCGGACTCGACGTCGCACCACCGGTGTGCCGGGCTCATCCTCGCGGGGGATCTGGCCGATGATCTCGCGTTCTCGCTGCCCCATCGGCATGCCGGCGTTCGCCTTGAACCGCTCCGGGTCCAGCGGCGTGGCACCGGCGCGTTCAGCTGGTGTCCGCCCCCGGGACTCCTTCGGCGGACCCTCGTCGTCGCCCACGGTGCGGTCCCCGTCGCCGCCCCCCTCGCCCGGGCCGCTCACCTCGGTCGTCCATCGACAGCACCGGTCAGGTCCGATCCACGACGCTGCAGGTGGCTGCTGCGACGCCACAGGTGACCGAGCGCGGTGACCGCCCGGTCGGCCGAGCCGTAGCAGAGCCGACCGGTCGCCCTCACCGTCGCGGGCCCCGGGTTGTCGGGGAACGCGACGGCCAGCTCGGTCGCGGTCAGGATCGGCTTGCCCGTGGCCACCGACACGTCATGGGCCGCCTGGGCGAAGCGGGCATCCTGACGCTCGTGGTAGGCGACGATGCGTTCGACGTCGGGGTCCTCGCCGAATGGTCCGGTCCGCAGCATGCGCGCCTGGTTCGACTGGATGCCAAGACCCAGGTACACCACGGCGTCCACGCCGTCGTCCTCGGCGATCATCGACAGGACCAGAGGGATGGTGTCTCGGGTCTCGCCGCCGGCGAGGTCGACGGGGTTCGAACGGCTCCAGCGCGGCGGGAGATGCTCGTCGATCCGGTCGCGCAGCGACGCTGGCAGATCGATCAGCTGGAGGTCGCGGTCGCGGGTGATGGCGTCCGCCGTCACGACCCCCCAACCGCCGGCGGTGGTCATGACCACCACCCGATTGCCCCGAGGCAGTGGCTGGGTGGCGAACGTCGCGGCGGCCTCGAAGGCCTCCTCGACCGTGGCGGCTCTGGTGACGCCGGCCTGGCGGCAGGCGCCGTCGAAGGTGCGATCGTCGCTGGACAACGACCCGGTGTGGCTGGCAGCAGCCTTCGCGCCGCCCACGGTCGCACCACCCTTGACCACCACCAGCGGCATCGATGCAGCCACCTCGCGGACGGTGTCGAAGAAGCTCCTGCCGTCCGGGATGCCCTCGACGTAGGCGAGGCCGACGTCGGTGGCCGGGTCGTCGGCGTAGTGGCGCAGGTAGTCGGCCACACCGGTGGCAGCTGCGTTGCCCGCCGAGACCGCCCGCGAGATGCCCACACCGGTCGCACACGACCAGTTCATGAAGCTCGACACGAAGTTGCCCGACTGGCTCGCGACCCCGATCCGGCCGGCGGGTGGGTACGGCGCCACGATCTGCGCACACAGCCGCGCCGGTGTCGACACGACGCCCTGACCGTTGGGTCCGGCCAGCAGGATCCCGAGCTCGTCGCACAGCGCGACCAGCTCGGCCTCGTCGGCCCGGCCCTGCTCCCCCGCCTCGCCGTAGCCCGCCGAGGTCAGGAACGCGGCGCGCACACCTTTGGCCGCGGCGGTGCGGAGCAGCGATGGGTTCGCCGATTTCGGCGTGCACACGAACATCAGATCTGCGGCGCCCTCGGGCAACTCATCCAGGCTGCGCAGCGTCTCGATGCCCAGCACGGGACTGCCCTCGAGGTTCGTCGCGAACACGTTGCCGCGGTAGCCGTTGGCCAGGAGGTTGTGCAGGCTCACGAAGCCGAACTTGCCGGGGTGGGTGGATGCCCCGGCGATGACCACGCCACGGGGGTCGAACAGGGCGGCGAACTGCTCCGGGGTCGGGCTCATGCGGTGACCTCGGTGCTGGATTCCTGTTGGGCCGCGGCCCCGGTGACCTCCACCAGCGCGTCGACAGCGATCGGACGTCCCTGGCTGATGATCAGCGGATTGATGTCGATCGACACGATGCGTTCATCGGTCCCGTCGAGCATCGAGCCCGCCGCGGTCGACAGCGCGAGGAGCAGATCGACCACCGCCGAGCGGTCGACCGCAGGCTCGCCGCGGAACTCGTCGAGCAGGGCCTGGGTGGAGAGCTGGTCGAGCATCTCTGCGGCATCGACCTCGGTGATGGGCACCAGACGGATCGCGACGTCCGCCACCGCTTCGGCGAGCACGCCGCCGATGCCGATCAGCACGGTCGGACCGAACTGCTCGTCGTGGGACACACCCGCGATCAGCTCGCGGGTACCCGAGACCATGGGAGCGACCAGCACACCGGTCGCTTCGTCCTCGGGTCGGGCCGCAGCGAGCAGCTCCCGGGCCGCAGCCGCCACCGCATCCGGGTCCGAGAGCCCGAGGCGGACGAGGCCACGTTCGGTCTTGTGCGCTATGTGTTCGCCGCACAGCTTGACCGCGACCGGCAGGCCCACCCGTGATGCTGCATCAGCGGCCGTCTCGGCGTCGGCGACGAGGTACTCGGGGGCGAACGGGATGCCGAAGCCGGCGAGCAGGGCCTTCGAGTCGGCTTCGGACAACGTGCGAGACATGTCGCGCAGGCTACGTGGCGTCGACATGGTGGTGGAAGCAACGGCCTCGGTGGACCTCAGCATTCGCCAACAGCCGAGGGAGATGTGGGACGTGAGCGCGACACGGGCATTGCTCCCGGCGTCCGAGCGACGGAAACTGACCAGGTGTCCGCACGGGAGATCGACGACTACCTCGCTGCGCTGGACGAGCCGAAGCGAGGGACGCTCGAGGCGCTGCGACGGACGATCCTCGGCGTCGTCCCCGATGCGGAGCAGTGCATCTCGTACGGCATGCCGGCGTTCAAGTTGGATGGAAAGGCCGTGGCGGGCTTCGGCGCATTCAAACACCACCTGAGCTACTTCCCACACAGCGGGTCGGTCATTCCGGTGCTGCTGGACGACCTCTCGGACTACACCGCATCGAAGGGGACGCTGCGGTTCCCGATCGACGCGCCGTTGCCCGAACCTCTGGTGAGGAAGCTCATCGACATCCGTCGCCAGCAGCTCGGCGGCGGATGAGCGCCTGGCGGGCTCGGAAGCGAGGTGAGACGGGTGGAGTACACCCCGATATCCGCTGCGTCTCGTTCCAGTGGGCGAGCCGCGCGCTGATGCTCGGTCCCGCGACCTTGCCGGGGATGCGTCGCGCCAGGACGACGTCGCCGCCTACCCGGAGTGTGCACGCGCCCGGATCGACGGCGGCGATTCCGCGGAATCGTCGTCGGTGGCGAGACTCGCCGACATCCCGGCGTTTCGCGTTGCTGAGCAACGCGAAACGCCAGGATCTCGCAGCGAGGCGGGCATCCCACTCATGAGCTCTGCGCTGCGGCCTGATTGACCACGTTCGACCGTTGGCAGGCTGCTGTGCGTCGCCCGGCTCCGTCCGATCGTCGCGAACTTCGACGACGTGCCGCTCGCGCTCGGCTGCGAGCAGCGCTTCGCGACGCCCGCCCAGGTCACGGCCATCGCCATGCGCGATGGCGGCTGCGCGTTCCCTGGCTGCGATGCGCACATCGCCTGGCTCGACACGCACCACGCCGACGAGTGGGGCGACGGGGGCACCACCGCCAGCGGGCCGGCCCGGTCCCGTGGGTCGGCGGCGCGCCGAGGTTCCGTAGTGTGGGGCTCATGCAGATCGTCTCGGCACTGTTCATCGACGAGATCGAGCTCCGGCAGGTGCCGGGCCCCTCGACTCGCATCGATCTGACCGGAATCCAGTTCTCCGCGCCCGCGCCCGGGCCCTTCCCGGTGACGGTCACGCCGCACATGGTGGTGCTGGTGCGCAACGGCGAGGGCGAGGACCCCAACGGCGCGCTCGAAGTGGTGTTCTTCCGCGACGGTGATCAGATCGCCCGCAACGTCCAGCCGATCGACGTCGAACCCGGCAAGTTCGCCTACCGCCTGGTGCGTGCCGAGCTCGAGTTCCCCACCGCCGGCACCGTCGAGGCCCACTGTCGCATCGACATGGGCGAGGTGACCGTCGTTCCGTACACGCTGCTCGCGCCGGTGGACTGAAGCAGTGCACTGCTGTCCGTCGACACAGCGGATCTGCCCGTCGGCGACCACGGCCTGAGGAACGCCGCGCATGCACGCTGCCGCCGCCCTCTCCGAGCACCCGTTGGCGACCCACGCCCTGGGCGAGTGCGTCGGGCAACTCATGGAGACGGGTGGCACCCACCCCGACGTGCTCGTGGTGACCTGCACCCCCGCCTACCAGGGTGCGCTGGACGACATCGTCGCGGCTGCACGCCGACTCCTGTCGCCGACGGTGCTGTTCGGATCGAGCGCCGCCGGAGTGCTGGCGGGTGGACGTGAGGTGGAGGACCACGCCGGGCTGGCCATGTTCGCCCTGTGGGGCGATCGTGCAGCCGGCGCCGATCCGGTGCCGCTGGCTCGACCCGTCCGTCTGGAAGGGCGGGACCTGACGACACCGGGCGGACTCGCCGGCGCAGCGGGCACGTTGGTGCTGCTGGCCGACCCATTCACCTGCGATCCCGACGAGCTCCTTTCGGCCCTTGACGAGGACGCGCCTGATGTCGCCGTGGTGGGTGGCGTCGTCGGCGCAGCCCGGCATCGCGGGGGCAACCGGCTGCTGCTGGACGGTGAGCAGTTCATGGATGGCGCGGTGGGAGTGCTGCTCGACCCCACAGTGCCGGTGACGGCACTGGTGTCCCACGGCACCCGGTCGGTCGGCCAGCCCATGACGGTCACGGCGGCAGAGCGTCGGATGGTGCGCGAGTTGGCAGGCCGACCCGCGTTCGAACGGCTTCGGGCGGCGGTCGAGGCCTGCTCCCCCGACGACCAGTTGTTGGCAGCCGACGGCGTGCTGCTGGGACGTGTCCACGACGATCACGTCGGACCGGAGCCCGAGATGACGGTGACCCGGGTGCTGGGCGTCGACCACGATGCCGGTGCGCTCGCCATCGCAGATGAGGTCCCGGTCGGCGCAACCGTCAGGTTCCAGATCCGGGGACGGGTCCCGGCCCATGACGACCTGATCGCTCGGCTGGCTGCAGCTGTGGCGGGCGCAGACCGGCCGATTGTGCCGGCGCCAGCCTCGGTGGCGTGCGGATCCCCATCCGCAGCCGCACGCAGACCCGGGCCCGTCGGCGCCCTGGTGTTCACCAGCGCCGCGCGTGGGGCGGCCTTCTTCGGAGAGCCCGATCACGACGCAGCGACTGTCGCCGAACACCTTGCCTCGGGTGCGGTGGCGGGAGCGTTCTGTTCGGGCGAGTTGGGGCCGGTCGGCCGCGACAACGCAGCGCACAGCTCCAGTGCGGTCGTGGTGCTGCTCGGTTGACGAAGCCGCGTTTCGGGCCTCGGCGACGGGTCGCTACGATCGCCCGGTCGTCGTCGCGTCCCGCGACCGCGAACGTCGTCGAGGGAAGTTGGACCACATGGCTGAGGCAACCGCCGCGGGCACAGGCACATCGGAGCTGGAGCACCGCGCGATCAGCGTCATCCGAGGTCTGTCGATGGATGCGCCGCATGCCGCCCGCTCGGGACACCAGGGCACGGCGATGGCACTCGCTCCCCTGGCGCACGTCCTGTGGACCCGGATCATGCGCTACGACCCCGCCGCGCCGGACTGGGCCGACCGCGATCGGTTCATCCTGAGCTGCGGTCACGCCTCGATCCTGCAGTACGCCATGCTGCACCTGACCGGCTACGACGTGTCGCTCGACGACCTGCGTCAGTTCCGCCAGTGGGGGTCGGCAACTCCGGGTCACCCCGAGCGTGGTCACACCCCCGGGATCGAGGTCACGACCGGTCCGCTCGGTCAGGGGTTCGCGAACGGTGTCGGCATGGCGATCGCCGAGCAGTCGCTGCGCGAGCGGTTCGGCCCGGAGGTGGTGGACCACCACATCTACGCGATGGTCTCCGACGGCGATCTCTCCGAGGGCGTCAGTCACGAGGCCGCATCGCTGGCGGGCCATCTGGGTCTGGGGCGGCTCGTCTACGTCTACGACGACAATCACATCTCGATCGATGGTCCGACCGAGCTCGCCCTCACCGACGACGCCGTCGGTCGCTTCCGCGCCTACGGCTGGCAGGTCATCGAGTTGGGCGAGGCCGCCGATGACCTGGACGCCATGGAAGCAGCGCTGATCGAGGCACGCGACACCGAGGACCGACCGTCGCTGATCGTGCTGCGCAGCCACATCGCCCACCCGTCGCCCGACCACGTCGACACCGCCGCAGCACACGGCCTCTCGTTCGACGACGAGTCGATCCGCCGTACGAAGGAGCTGATGGGGCTGCCCGACGAGGCGTTCCACGTGCCGGCCGACGTCGTGGAGCACTATCGGGACGCCGGGTCGCGCGGGGCGCTCGCGAGGGCCGATTGGGAGCAGCGGGCGCAAGCCGCGCTGGCAGGTCGCGAGGCCGAGTGGGAAGCGACCCTGGGTAGTCGCGGGCTGCCGGGTTGGGAGGCGTCGCTGCCGACGTTCGCCGTCGGTGAGTCCCCCGCAACGCGGGTCGCCTCGCAGCAGGTGCTCAACGCGATCGTCGATCAGGTGCCCGGCATCGTCGCCGGGGGCGCGGACCTGACGGGCAACGTGGGTCTGACGCTCAAGGGCAAGGAGCTGCTGTCGGCCGACCGGCGCGGCGGACAGCAGATCGCGTTCGGCATCCGTGAGCACGCCATGGGCTCGGCGATGGTCGGTGCAGCGGCGCACGGCGGCGTGCTGCCCATCGGTGGCACCTTCTTGGTGTTCGCCGACTACATGCGCCCGGCGGTGCGGCTCGCAGCCCTCAGCGCGACCAAGACCGTGTTCGTCTGGAGCCATGACTCGGTGGGAGTCGGCGAGGACGGGCCCACACACCAGCCGGTCGAGCAGGTCATGTCGCTCCGCCTCATCCCGGAGCTGACCGTGCTGCGCCCGGCGGACGCCAACGAGGTGGCGGCTGCCTGGAAGATCATCGTGGATGGGACCGGCCCGGTGGCGCTCATCCTCAGCCGCCAGAACACCCCGGTGCTGGCCACCACTGCCGAGCGCGCGATCCACGGCGTCGCCCGTGGTGGCTACATCGTTCGCGACACAGAGGATCCTGCCGCCATCATCGTCGCCACGGGCACCGAGGTGGCCGTCGCGATCGACGCTGCCGAGGCGCTCGCCGCCGGGGGCATCGCGGTCCGGGTGGTGTCGCTGCCCAGCTGGGAGCTGTTCGACGCCCAGGACGCTGCGTACCGTGACACAGTGCTGCCGGTCGGCGTGCCGACGGTATCGGTGGAGGCCGGCGTCACCGCGGGGTGGAGCCGCTATGCACAGGCCTCGGTGGGCATCGACCGGTTCGGCGCATCGGCGCCCGGGGCGCTGGTGCTCGATGAACTGGGCATCAACGCGGCCAACGTCGCGGACACGGTGCGCGGCCTGCTCTGAGGGACCACCCCGCCGCGTAGGATCGCGTGGCATGGGAACCCTCCACGACCTGTACGACCAGCAGGGCCAGAGCCCGTGGCTCGACAACCTGAAGCGCGCCTGGCTCGACTCGGGCGAGATCCAGCGGTGGATCGACCGGGGGGTCCGGGGCATCACGTCCAACCCCTCGATCTTCGCCAACGCCATCGAGTCCTCCGAGGACTACACCGAGCAGCTGGCCGAGTTGGTCGGGGCCGGGGTGTCGGTCGAGGATGCCTACTGGGAGCTGGTGATCACCGACATCTGCGCCGCGCTGGCGCTGCTGCGTCCCGTGTACGACAGCTCGGACGGGGTGGACGGCTATGTGTCGGTCGAGGTCGACCCGGCGCTCGCCCGAGACACCGCGGCGACGCAGGTGCAGGCCCGCGAGCTGTCGGACCGGATCGACCGACCGAATCTCTACGTGAAGATCCCGGCGACGATCGAGGGACTCCCCGCCATCCGTTCGATGATCGGCGAGGGGCGCAGCATCAACGTGACGCTCATCTTCAGCCTGGAGCGGTACGCAGCGGTGATGGAGGCGTACCTGGCAGGGCTCGAGGACGCCGTCGCGTCGGGGCGCGAGGATCTGTCGTCGATCAGCTCGGTCGCCAGCTTCTTCATCAGCCGGGTGGACACCGAGGTCGATCGGCGGCTGCAGGCCGACGGCAGCGCCGAAGCACTCGCGCTGGTCGGCACCGCGGCGGTGACCCAGGGGCAGCTGGCCTACGCGATGTTCACCGAGGTGTTCTCGGGGCCCCGCTGGCAGGCGTTGGCCGACCGCGGAGCTCGCGTGCAGCGTCCGCTGTGGGCGTCGACGTCGACCAAGAATCCCGACTTCCCCGACACGCTGTACGTCGACTCGTTGATCGGGCCGCGCAGCGTGAACACCCTTCCTGATGCCACGTTGGCCGCGTTCGAGGACCACGGCACGGTGTCACGGACCCTCGATGCCGACCCCGAGCACGCCCGCCACACATGGCACCTGCTGGGCGAGCTGGTCGATCTGCCCGAGGTGGCGCGTGTGCTCGAAGCGGAGGGCGTGACTGCGTTCGAGAAGAGCTTCGACGAGCTGCTGGGTGTGCTCGAACGACGGGTCGCCGCCCTCTGACCAGCTGCGCCGGGTCCGCTCGCCCGGCCAGCAGACAGCTCGGTCACTCCACTGACTCGGTCACTCCGTTGAGGAGCTGAGGACCACCATGGCCTCGATCTCGCACTGCACGGGGGACGACTCCCGGCAGGCGCCCGCGGTCCAGATGCGGACCTCGTCGCCCGCGGCGAGCTCCTGTGGCCCGAGGGGCGCGCCGTCTGCGTGGCGCAGCATCGCGTCCGGACCGGGCTCGACGGCCAGGCCCTGGAAGTAGTCGTTGCTGTCGTCATCGACCTCGAGCACCAGCAGGCCCCCACCGCCGCTGGCGCTGGAACGGAGCGTGCCGGTGACATCGGGGCCATCGGTCCCGGGCGAAGGGTCGCATGCCTGTTGGAACCAGGCGGCGGACTCCGACGCAGGGAGGGCATCGTCGCAGGACTCGGTGGTCGCTCCGATGACCCGGTCGTCCTGCACCACCAGGTTGATGCGACCTGGCACCAGATCCATGGTCGTCATCAGCGGCTCTCCGTCGCGTTCGACCACGCGAACGACCACATAGGTGTCGCGCACCTGGGCCTCGGTCAGCCCGACGAGTGGGCTGTCCGCACCCACCGGCGCGGACGGATCGTCGGGCTCAGGCGTCGGAGGAGCGCTCGTGGCCGGGCTGGTCGTGCTCGGGGCGGTCCCGATGTCGTCGGTGCTCACCACGTCATCGCGTGCGCCGAACGCCAGGATCGCGACCAGGGCCATCAACGCCACGACCAGCAGGCCGACCATGAACGACGTCAGCGAGGCCCGCTCGGTCGCGTTCGGCTCATGGTCATCGACGTCGTGGACCAACTCGTCGGTCATCTGGGTCCCTCCCACTGGTGTGCCGGTTGGAGCATACGGCTCGTCGGATTGCACTGCGCCCGCAGCGAGGAGCTCACGGCCTGATTCCTTCGGGACCGCATCCGGTCGAGTTCATCCGGCGAACTGACTCGGTTCGCCAGATGAACCTGCTACGGTCCCGCCGATGCAGACACCGGGGGGCTCGGCGAGCACCATCGACGACGCGGGATCCGACGACGCGGGAGCCGGCTCGTCAGCCTGCTCCATCGCGGCGTCGCTCGACATCGTCGGGGACCGCTGGACGATCCTGATCCTTCGCGACGCCTTCCGTGGGCTGCGGCGCTTCGACGAGTTCCGCCGCGATCTGGACATCCCGCGGGCGGTTCTCGCCGACCGGCTGCGACGGCTCGTCGAACGTGGCGTGATGGTCAAGAGGGCCTACCAGGACAGGCCGATGCGCTACGAGTACCGACTGACGCGCATGGGACTCGAGCTGTCGCCCATCCTCGTGTCGCTGATGCAGTGGGGTGATCGCTGGCTCAGCGAGGACGGCGCGCCGACGCTGCTGGTGCACGAGGCGTGCGGGACCGAGGTGGACCTCGGCTTCCACTGCTTCACCTGCGAGCGCGACTTCTCGCCCACCGAGATCTCCAGCCGACCCGGCCACTCCAGTACCGACCACATCGGTCCTGACCAGACCGACCCGACCGCGGACCACGTCCAGGAGCGCCACCCCTGATGCTGTCGACCGACCATCCGATGCTCAGCACCGCAGCTCCGCGGCGTGCCGAGCCCCCTCCGAACGACCTGTCCGGCGTCACCGATCTCCCGCTCCCCGAGCTCATGGCGGCAGCCCGGGAGCGGCGCGACGCGGCCACCGGCACACGGATCACCTACTCACCCAAGGTGTTCATCCCGCTCACCATGCTCTGCCAGGACCGCTGCGGCTACTGCACGTTCGCACAGCCACCGGCACGGCTCGACTCGCCGTACCTCGAGCCCGACCAGGTCCTCGCCATCGCCCGACAGGGTGCTCGGGCCGGATGCCACGAGGCGCTGTTCACGCTGGGTGAACGCCCGGAGCTGCGCTATCCGGTGGCACGTCAGTGGCTGGACGACCACGGCTACGCCAGCACCGTCGACTACCTGGTCGCCATGTGCGAGCTGGTCCGCGACCAGACCGGACTGCTGCCCCATGCGAACGCCGGGGCCCTCGACGCGGACGAGCTCGCAGCGCTGCGCGTGGTCGCCCCCTCGCAGGGGATGATGATCGAGTCCCTCAACGGTGACCTGGAGTGCCATCGGGGTTCGCCCGACAAGACCCCCGAACGGCGCCTGGCCACGCTCGACGCTGCCGGCGCGCTCCAGATCCCCTTCACCACCGGCATCCTGGTCGGCATCGGCGAGTCGCGCGCCGACCGCTTGGTGGCCCTGCAGGCGATCGCCGACAGCCACGCCCACCACGGTCACATCCAAGAGGTGATCGTGCAGAACTTCCTGCCCAAGGCGGGCACGACGATGCACCGATCACGTCCGTGTCCGAGCGAGGAGTACCTGGACGCACTCGCGCTCGCACGGATGATCCTCCCGTCCGAGGTGCATCTGCAGGCGCCACCGAACCTGTCCGACGACTTCGGCGTCCTGCTCGACGCAGGAATCGACGACTGGGGCGGTGTCTCCCCGATCACCGCGGATCACGTCAACCCCGAACGTCCCTGGCCGGACCTGGACCGCCTGCGGGACGTCACCGAGGCTCGTGGATTCGTCGTCGCTCCCCGTCTGACGATCTATCCCGAGTGGGCGCTCGACCCGCAGCGTTGGCTCGACGACGCCACCGGCTTCGCCGTGCTCGACCGCTCCGACGCCGAGGCCCTCGGCCGCGACGATCCCGGGGCGATGTTCCCCGAGAAGATGACGGCGAACCACGATGCCGGGACCGGCGCCGAGGTGGTGGCCATCTCGACGCGCGGGAACTCGTCGACCGCCTGGTACTCGGGTGCTCCGGTCGACCCTCCGGTGCTGGTCCCCGCAGCGTCGGTGTCTCAGCGCTTCCCGTCGGGCCGCACGCCCGGGGGCGCGGTGCACGAGGTGCTCGCTGGTGTGCTCGGCGGCGACGAGGTGGGCCATGACGAGATCGTCACCCTGTTCTCCGCTCGTGGACCCGAGGTCGTCGCGGTCGCCGAGGTCGCCGACGAACTGCGACGTCGCGCTGTCGGCGACACGGTCACGTACGTCAAGAACCGCAACATCAACTACACGAACGTCTGCACGTTCAAGTGCCGGTTCTGCGGCTTCTCGAAGGGCCCTCTGAGCCTGAACCTGCGCGGGACCCCGTACCTGCTGACCCTGGACGACATGGCCGAGCGCACCCGCGAAGCACGCGACGTCGGCGCGACCGAGGTCTGCCTGGTCGGTGGCATCCATCCGAGCTTCGACGGCGACTACTACATCGATGTCTGTCGTGCGGTGAAGGACGCGGTGCCCGACATGCACCTGCACGCCTTCACCGCGCTCGAGGTCACCGAGGGCGCCAAACGCCTGGGCGAACCGCTCGAGGTCTACCTGCGCCGTCTGATGGAGGCGGGGTTGCGCTCACTTCCCGGTACTGCTGCAGAGATCCTCGACGACGACGTCCGAGCAGAGCTGTGCCCCGACAAGATCGACACCGCCGAATGGCTGGAGGCGCACCGTGTCGCCCATTCGATCGGGCTGCGGTCGAACGTGACGATCATGTTCGGATCGATCGAGCACCCCGACAGCTGGGCGCGACACCTGCTGGTGACCCGTGACCTGCAGAAGGAGACCGGCGGCTTCACCGAGTTCGTGGGCCTGCCGTTCGTGCACATGGCCACTCCGATGTACCTCCAGCGCCGCTCGCGGCGCGGTCCCACGTTCCGCGAAGTGCTGTTGATGCATGCCGTGGCCCGCATCGCCTACGACGGTTGGATCGACAACATCCAGGGCTCGTGGGTGAAGCTCGGCCTTCCCGGGATCCGCCAGCTCCTCCAGGCCGGCGTGAACGACCTGGGCGGCACGCTCATGGACGAGAACATCTCGCGCGCTGCGGGCGCCGAGCACGGAACCGACGTGACACCGGAGGACTTCCGGGCGCTGGTCGAGCCCCTGGGGCGCACCCTCGCACAGCGCTCCACGCTGTATGCCCCGGTCGTTCCTGCCGATCAGCGGGGTCGGTAGAGTCGCCGCCCGTGAACGCCCCCGACGAGGATCCGACCCGACGCGAGTGGATCTCGTTCGAGTACGACGACGACACGTACCTGTTCGACGCATCGTTCCTGACCAGCAACTGGCGCTGCATCTTCGGTGACGGGTGCAAGGGGGTGCTGGAGCACGACGCGACCGAGCTGGGGCACGGCTGTTGTTCGCACGGCGCGCACTTCGCCGATGCCGCTGACCGCAAGCGAACGCTGCGCCACGCCGCCCGGTTGACCGACGAGCAGTGGCAGCTGCGCTCCACCGCCGCCGACCTGGGTGGCGCTGTCGAACGCAGCGACGAGGGGGGTTGGACCACCCGCACCGTCGACGACGGCTGCATCTTCTTGAACCGTGCCGACTTCGGTCGTGGGGTGGGATGTGCGCTGCACGTCGGTGCGCTCGATGCCGGCGAGAGCTTCCTCGACTGGAAGCCCGAGGTCTGCTGGCAGCTGCCGTTGCGGCTGTCCCACCACGTGGATGAGGCCGAGCACACCACCTACACGCTGCGCGAGTGGAAGCGGCGCGACTGGGGCGAGGGTGGGGCCGACTTCCACTGGTGGTGCACCGAGTCCCCCGAAGCGTTCATCGACGCCGATCCGGTCGTGGTGACGTTGCGCGACGAGATCGTCGCGATGGTCGGCCAGGACGTGTACGAGTTGCTCCTGGGCCAGCTCCGGGACCGCCCGGCGGTCACCTGGGTGCCGCACCCGGCGGTCCGCCGCGACTGAAGGTTCTCAAGCGTCGCACCGCGCACGCCGATCCTGACGGCGTGACGATCTTCTCCGCACCTGAGCTCACCCGACTCGCGGAGAGCGAGGGCATGATCTTCCCGGACCACGTGGTGGACCAGCTCGTCTCCGCGCTCGAAGCAGGCAAGCACGTGATCCTGACCGGCCCACCGGGTACCGGGAAGACGACGTTGGCCTATCTGGCTGCAGAGCTGGCACGTCACGCGATGCTCTGCACGGGCTACCAACCGACCACCGCCACCTCGGAGTGGACGACGTTCGAGACGATCGGTGGGCTCCAGCCCACACCCGAGGGGCTGATCTTCCGACCGGGCCTGTTCGTCGAGGCGATCGAGACGGGTCGGTGGCTGGTCATCGACGAACTCAACCGCTCGAACTTCGACCGTGCGTTCGGCCAGCTGTTCACGGTCCTGTCGGGATCCGCGGTGGTGCTCCCGTTCCGACGGTCGGGGCAGATCAAGCCGATCTCACTGGTTCCCCACGGTGTGGAGCCGCCGGACCAGACCGATCCGATCCGACTTCCGGCGTCGTGGCGGATCATCGCGACCATGAACGCGATGGACAAGCACCTGTTGTTCGACATGTCCTACGCGCTCATGCGTCGCTTCGCGTTCATCGAGGTCGGCACGCCCCCGGACCTGGCCTATGACCGGCTGCTCGACGGTTCCGGTGAGATCGTGCGTCGTCTGCTGCCGCTGCGACGGCTGAACAACCTCGGCCCCGCCATCTACGTCGATGCCATGAAGTACTCCCAGCGGCGAGCCCGGGACGGCATCTCGGAGTCCCGACTGCTGTACGAGGTCTTCTACTCCTTCTTCCTGCCCCAGTTCGAAGGACTGGACGAGCACCGCGGCGTCGAGCTCTATCGGATGCTCGCGGCGCACCTCGAGCCAGCTGAACAGGTCGAGGCGCGCCGCGTCATCGCCGAGCTGCTCGGGGACGAGCTCGTGGCGTGACCGCAACGGCATCGACACCGTTCCCGGAGCTGCGCGACGACCCCGGGTCCGCGACCGCCGATCTCTGGCGGCGCCGGGCACGTGGGGTACATGCCACTTCGTACGCCGCAGCGTTGATCGGCGACGACGTGGCGACGCTCACCGATGCGGTGAGCATCACCCTGGCGGCGTCGTCGGAGGCCGCAGCCTTGCTGGACGGCATGGAGCTGCGGGTGCGGACCCTGCCGACCACCGTGCACACCTCGGCCGAGCGATGTGTGAACTCGGTGCGGGGCCCGATCCTGTGGTCCGAGACCATCACCGCCAGGGCCAACGCCCTGGGCAACGACGACGTGTTCGTGTGCTCCACCACGAGCCGGAGCTTCGACACGGTGGAGAACCGGGTCCTCGTCGGCGCCCTCGAGGCGATCTCCCGAGCGGGCCGAGCGATGCGCGGTCCGACCGGGCAGAAGGTGCCCGCGGATGCGGCGGAGCAGATCGCATCGGCAGCGGAGGAGGCCGGCAGCTGGCGTCGGCATCCTCGTCTGGTCGACCTCCGGGCCGGGCGTCTCAGCGGCCGGGACATGAGCAAGCTCCGGGGCGGTCACCGGCTGGCGCGCATGGCTGACGTGCTCGCGATCCGCGAGCGTGCAGCGGAGCCGTTCGTCGCTGACGACGTGATCGGGCTGTCCGACGAGTGGACCCGGCGCTACCACGCCTTCGTCCTGCACGTGCTGGACGTGCTGGGAGCATCGGTTCCACTGCCGTCGACGTTCTCGCTGTCCGACGAGGGGCTGTGGTGCGGGCCGGTGTCATGGCGCCATCCGAGGACGCCCGGCGGAACCCCGGCGGGCATCTGCTACCGCGGCGTGCCGCTCCTTCCGCCGCCGGACATGCTCGCGGGAGCGCCGTGGTCGGACTCGGTGCCCACCGATGGTGTGCCCATCATGGGGACCGACGACATCGACCGGATCGGCCGACAGCTGGGAGCGCGCGCTGCTGCAGTGCCCCCGAGCGGGGCTCAGGCCTCGATGTCGTCCTCGTCCTCGGCGTAGAACGTCGGCTCGTCGTCGTCATCGACGTCATCGACGTCGCCTCGCGGCACGTCCTCGACGACCGCAGCAACAGCCGACGGCTCGCCGCCGAGATCGGTGAACAGGGCCTCGATGTCGAGGTCTGGACCACGTTTCAGGTTGCGGGCCTCTTCGTACCGCCGGTGCCGACCCTTTTTCACGGTTGACTCCCCGTCATCGACGACTGAATCGAACATCGTAGCTCACCTGAGCGCCACTGCAGTTCAGCCTCGCCAGCGGAGCTGAACGGGCCCGCAGCGGGCCGCTACGCTCGCACCGGTGAACGGCATCGCCCCTCCTTCCATCGCCGGCGGCGATGACCTGCGGGCAGCGGATCGACCGGAACGGTGGCAGGTCGCGGTGATCTGCCGGAGAGCGACACGCAGCTGCGCCGGGGCCGGCGACGGGGCCCGTACCGTGGCAGTCGCTTGACCGTGGCGCCTGCAGCGCTGCTGGTGCTCGGCATGGTGTGCGCGCTTGCCGGATCGGTGGGCGGGATCGGCGGCGCAACGCTCCTGGTCCCTGCCCTGTTGGCACTGGGGACGGGACCGCTCGAAGCGGCACCTCTGGGACTGCTCGTCGTCGCCGCGGGTTCGCTCGCTGCAGCCGCTCGGCAGGTCGATGACGGGCTGGTGCACCACCGGCTCGGACTCACCGTGGAGCTGACCGCCGGCATCGGCACCGTCGCCGGTGCGTTGGTGTCCACCCAGGTGCCTGCCGAGTGGCTGGCCCGGGTGCTGGGTGCCGCAGCACTGGTGGGAGCCGTTGCTGCACTCGGCCGCAGCGGGGTGCGCAACCAACCCCAGGGGATCTTCGACGCCGACACCGGTGGGGAGTGGCCGGGAACGCTCGGTGGCCAGTACTCCCTCGGCGGCCGCATGGTGCCGTACCAGGCCACGAACGTGCCCGCCGGTCTCGCTGCCTCCGCGGTCGCCGGCGTCGTCGCCGGGCTGGCCGGTGTCGGCGGTGGGTTCGTCAAGACCCCCGCCATGAGCGAGATCATGCGCATCCCGGTGAAGGTCGCAGGAGCGACGACCACCTTCACCCTCGGCCTCACCGCCGCCTCCGGTCTGCTGATCTACGGCGTGCAGGGCCGGATGGACCTGGACGCCGGCGCGGCCGTGGTCGTCGGCGCTCTCGTCGGTGGGCTCATGGGGGCCCGGCTCCAGTCGCGGCTGCCGGCCACCTCGGTGCGCAGGGCAGCGGGAGCCCTGTTGCTGGTGGTCGCCGCAGTCGTGATCGGCCGTTCGCTGTGACGCCGGACGACCACAGCCCTGTTGATCCGCGGCTGGAGCGGTTCCGCCCGCTCACGGCGTCGTTGCGGGCCGTGCTCGTGGCGTGCGCGGCCCTGGCGGCGGCGGCGTTGGTGCTCCCCGATCCGATGTCGCAGTGGACCGGGGTCGCGCTGTTCGCGCTCCTGGTCGGCGCTCCGATCGCGCGGGTGCTCTGGCTGGTGCAGCGCTGGTTCCGGCGCGGCGACGTGCGTTTCGCCTGGGTCGGGATCAGCGTGCTGGCGGTGATCGCCAGTGGGGTCCTGCTCGCCTCGCTGGGGGTCTGAGGCCGGTCGCCGTCAGGAACCGGCGCGTTCTTCCAGCACCAGCCCGATCGAACGGTCGAAGGCCAGGGTCGCTTCGCCTTCGACCAGCCGGCGGATCGGTTCACCGACGATCTCCTGACGCCAACCCGAGGTCAGCCGTGCGTCGGGGACACCACGCAGCAGATCCTCCAGGTCGGACCTGGTCGCCAGGAGCGATGTCTCCAGCTCCAGGTCGCGAGCCCGCTGCGACACCCAGGCGCTGACCAGCGGGAGCGCGGGCCGCAGCTCGGCGGGCATCTCCGGCACCTTGTTGGCCGGCGCCCGCGACGGGGTGCTGCCCTTGGCCTGCTCGACCACGGCCAGGAGCTCCTCGGCCAGTCCGCCACGCAGGTTGCGCCCGTCGACGCCGCGCAGAGCACGCAGCTCCTCCACCGAGCCGGGAAGTGAGCCGGCGACGCCGACGACGCCCAGGTCCGACAGCACGAATCGAGGTGTCTGGTCGAGCTCTATCGCCTTGGACTCCCTCCACCCGGCGACCGCCTGGGCGACCGCGAGCGCGGAACTGCGCAGGTGGCGCACTTCCTTGATCCTGCGCCACGCGTCACCCGGATCCCGCGGGCCGCGGTGCTCGCAGCGCAGCTCCTCGCAGGCCTCCTCGGCCCACTCCACCCGGTCCTTGGCCTTCACCCGCGCCCACAACTTGTCGTACAGCTCCAGCAGGTTCGCGACGTCAGCCGCGGCATAGGTCAGCTGGGCCGCGCCGAGCGGACGTCGGAGCCAGTCGGTCAGGCGATCGGCCTTCGGCGCACGCACCTGGAGCTCACGGTCCAACAGCGTGGACAGCGAGGGGCTCGTGTACCCGAGGAAACCTGCCAGCAGCTGGGTGTCGACCAGGTGCAGCGGTACGGTGCCCGTCGCCCGCTCCAGGACCTCCATGTCCTGGCGTGCGGCGTGCATCACCGCCAGTCCTGGTCCCTCCAGCACCTTCGCGAACGGCGACAGGTCGACCTCGAGCGCATCGACGAGTGCGATCCCGTGGGAATCGGCGATCTGGACCAGCGAGACGTGGGGGAAGTAGGTGCGCTCACGGTGGAACTCGGTGTCGATCGCGAATCGCTCCTCATCGACGAGTCGGTCGAGCAGACGCTCGAATCCGGCGTCGTCCTCGATGAGCTCGAACTCGATGGGCCCGGGGTCGCTCACGCTCAGTCGGCCTCGGGTCCCGTCACGACGGGATGGTCGGCCTCGATCCAGGCCAGGGTGCCGCCGGCGACGTTGACCGATGGTCGCCCGTTGGCGGTCAGGAACTCACACGCGGACCTCGATCGGGCGCCGGAGCGACAGATCACGTACAAGGTGTCCGCGGCGGGGATCTGCTCCAGGCGACCCGGCAGCTCGGGCAGCGGCACCAGGACCGCACCGGGCACGTGGGCCGCGGCGTACTCGTCGTCCATGCGCACGTCGAGCACGACCGCGTCCCCGGCCTCGATCAGCGGACGCAGCTCCTGCACGCTGATCTCGCGTATCGATCCGTGATCGGTCACCGTCGCTCCCGTCGGCCGTGGCAGCGGAGATTCCCGCAGCGCTGTGTCGGATGACACCACGCTACTCCGCCGGCCGGCGATCCAGGCCACTGCCCCTGTTCGCCTCCGGCGCTGCACGGTGTCGGCCCGGAAGCGACCCCGTCCGCCTCGGTTCCCGGCCTCGCGGCGTCAGCTCTGGACCACTCCGCCGTAGACGTGCTCGATGCCTCGACCGGTACCTCCCAGAGCCACCGCGTCGCGGAGGTCGTCGACGAAGGCCGCGGCAATCCGGTCGTGGCCGGGTGACGCCATCACATGGAGGCCCCCCTGCTGGCGGTCCAGGTTCCAGCCACGGTCGTCCATCGCGTCGCCGACGGCGTCGATGTCCACCGGTTGAGCGACATCGGGATCCGCACCGAACTCGAACACCGACATGTCGGGGTCCGAGGTGATCCGCAGTCCGTCGATCGATGCGACACCGGTGGTGAACGTGGTGGTGGCGTCCAGCACCCGTCGTGCCAGGCGCAGGTAACCCGCCTCGCCCAGGTGGACCATCGTGGCCCACGCCGCGGCGATCGGCGCGCCGGGCCGGGTTCCCGCGGACGACGCCGAGGCGTACAGCCCGCCCGGCCAGTCGTCGTACATGAAGATCTGGCGCTGGTAGAGGTCGTCGTCGCGGTACATCACCGTCGAGATGCCCTTGAAGCAGTAGCCGTACTTGTGCACGTCGGCCGACATCGAGGTCACGCCCTCGACGCGGAAGTCCCACGGTGGGACCTGCTCGCCGAGTTGCTCCCACCATGGCAGGAGGTAGCCGCCGAGGCAGGCATCGACGTGGCACAGCACGTCGCGTTCCGCGGCGATGCCGGCGATCTCGCTCACGGGGTCGATGACGCCGTAGGGGTAGCACGGTGCCGACACGACGAGCAGCGCCGTGCGGTCGTCGATCGCTGCGGCGTACGCGTCCGGGTCGGCCCGACCGTCGGGGCGCACGTCGAGGCGGACCATCTCGACATCGAGGTACTTGCACGCCTTCGCGAACGCAGGGTGCGCAGTGATCGAGCACACCAGGCGGGGCGCCATGACGCCGCGGGCCCGAGCGTGGTCGCGCGCGGTCTGCACCGCGAGGAAGATCGACTCCGTGCCGCCCGAGGACAGCGCTGCCCGACCGGCGCCGAACAGTCCGGTCGCCATGGCCAGCAACTCGCCCTCCATGCGCAGCAGCGTCTGGTAGCGGAAGGGGTTGAGCGCGTTCTCGTGCAGGAAGATCGACGCGACTTCGTGTTGCAGTCGAGCGAGGTCGGGGTCATCGGTGTTGTACACGAGGCTGAACGCCTTGCCACCCGCCCAGTCGAGATCGCCGCTGCGTTCCGCCCGGATCGACTCGAGCAACTCGTCGACCGGCGTGCCCGTCGCCGGAATCCCGTGGGTCTCGTTCGCTGTGCTCATGTGCGGAGACTAGAGCGCGGAACGCTCCGGGGACGTGCCTCCGCGGAGCGGCCGATCAGTCGAGGTCGTTCGGCGGCCACGTGGGGTCGCACTGGTGCAGGAAGTGCCGGCACCGCTCCTCTTCATCGCGCTCGCCGATCTCGGCGGCACTGGCCCGCAGCCCTTCGAGCGCCCGGAGGAAGCCACGGTTGGACTCGTGCTGCCACCGCACGTAGCCGCTCCCCCGCCAGCCCGAGCCACGCAGGGTGTCCAACCCCCGGTGGTAGCCGACACGGAAGTAGGCGTACCGCTCGATCGGGTCTCGGCCCAGCTGACCCAGATGGGCCCACCCGTCGAGGAACCGCGGGAACCGTGCGACCACCTCGGCCACGGCGGCACGTCGGGCGTCACTCGGTGCAGCCATCGCCGCATCGAGCGCAGCACGTGCCTCGAGCGGCTCGGGGATGATGACGGTCTCGGGCGGGCCCGAGGGGGTGAGGTGGATCGGCGAGTCGCTCATGGCGTGATGGTAGGCGGCTCGGTCCGGTCCTCCGCCCCGCCCGCTCCGTCCACGTCGCTCCCGGACACCTGGTGCTCGCCCGACCGTTGCTCGGTGGTGCTGCCCTGATCGCGGGCCCGACCATCGCCAGCCCGACCATTGCCAGCAGGCGCGTCGGTCACGTCGTCATCGCCGGTGATGATGGCCCCGTCCGGTGAGCTGGCCGCATCGCGGGCGCGGCGCACCGACCGTGACCGGGCCGACAACACGAGTCGCTCGATGGGTCGCAGCAGATCGGCACCCCGGCGCCGGTCCGATATCTCCGCCGCTCGCTCGTCGAGGAACGCCGCACAGTTCTCGTAGCCCTGTTCGACCAGCTCGTCGGTCTGGCTGAAGTCGTCGTAGCGCAGGTCGGGTCGCCTGCCGGGCGGCAGCACCACCGCCTCGACCTTGGGTGGCAGGCTCGCCAGATCGCGGGCGAAGCGGCTGTTGCGAGCGATCCAGTACGCGAGCAGCGCGCCGTCGAGCGGGCGACGGATCTCGGCGTCGGGACGCCCGTGAGGACCGACGTGCAGCACATAGATGGTGCGGCAGCCGAGCTCCACCGCCTGTGCGATCGGCACGTTGTCGATGACGCCCCCGTCGACATAGCGGCGACCGTCGATGGTGACCGGCGGGTACACCGCTGGCAGCGCTGCCGAGGCGACGATCGACTCGATCAGGTCGCCGTCGTCGAACCACTGCTCGGTCGCGGACTCGACATCAGCTGCCACGCAGCTGAACGGCACCTGGAGCTGATCGAAGGAGTGGTTGCCCTGGAGCAACGAGTCGATGCTGGCGCGGAGCTTGTCGCTGTCGTGCAGGGAGAACCCCTTGCGCAGCAGTTGGACCGCGGACGGGATCCACGACGACGGCATCAGGTCGCTCGCCGAGTTGCGCCAGTGGCGCTCCAGACGGGCGACACCCCGCATCGTCGGGTCGAGGGCGTATCCGGCGCCGTTGAGCGCCCCGACCGAGCAGCCCAGCACCACGTCCGGCACGATCTCCCGCTCGACGAGCGCCTTGAGCATGCCCACCTGGATCGATCCCAGGTTCCCGCCGCCCGACAGCACGAACGCCGTGCGGGGACGCCGGCGGGTGCTGTCGCGGCGTGTCAGGTCGCGCAGGTGTGCCATGGGCCCAGCGTAACGAGTCCCCGGAGTCCCCGGCTCATGGCCCGGTGCAGGACGCCACCGGCGCTCACGCTCCTGTCGTCGACGCGACGGCGACCGCCGCCGCGATGTAGCGGGCGAAGTCGTCGGGGTGGGTCAGGTGCGCGCCATGGCCGGCGTTGACGATCTCGTAGGTGTCACCGGCGCCCACGTGCGCGGCCAGACGACGAGCGCCGGCCCGCAGCGACTCGCTGCTCAGGTCGCCCCACCCGACCAGTACCGGCACCGGGATCCGCGCCGGGTCCAGTGCGGTGTCGCGTCGGCGCAGGTCCGCGAGCTCGGCCATGAGCGCAGGTCCCTCGGCCCGCCGGGCGGTGCGGTCCCGCTCGCGCAGTCGCGACCAGGTCGGGTCGCCGACCATCAGGCGGTAGAAGTGCTCGGCTCCGTCCTGCGGGCCACGTTCCTGACCGATCTGCACCGCCCCGCCACCGACCTGGTCGAACGAGTCGTCCAGCACCGGGAAGGGCGACTCGAAGGTGGCGATCGACCGCACCCGGTCGTCGCCGTGCACCGCCAGCGTCGCAGCAATGGTGCCGCCGAGACTGTGGCCCACCACGACCGCGCTCGACGCGCCCGTCCAGTCGAGGATCGCCGCAAGGTCCTCTGCGTGGTCCTCCAGGGTCGGTGCCACTCCCGCGGCGAGCGACCCGGCGTAGCCGCGGCGGTCATACGCCACGACGTCCAGCCGTCCCGTGCGACGCATGGAGCGACCGAAGCTGGCCGCACGGTCCATCGCTCCGTGTACCAGCACCACGGTCGGGGTCGACCGGGGGTGCGGGTCCGGCCGACGGCGCGTGACCGCCAGACCGGCGACGGTGGCTGTGGTGCTCGGTGCGGGACCGGTCACGGGACGTGCATCATCCGCAGCACGTCGGTGGCGTGGAACCCCTTGCCGCCGGCGCCGGCGAGCACCGCCACTGCATCGCCGGTGCGCACCAGCCCGCGGTCGCGGGCGATCGTCACCAGCTGGTCCATCATGGTCAGGTCATCGACGCGGTTCGGTGCCAGCAGCGGGTTCGCCCCCCAGCTGAGCGCGAGTTGGGCGACGGTTCGCTCCTGTGGACTGAACGCGATGATCGGCATGCGGGGCCGGAACCGTGCGATGGACCGCACCGTGAACCCGGACTCGGAGATGCAGATGATCGCCGCGACGCCCATCTCGGTCGCAGCGCGCCACGTGGCGCCGGTCATGGCATCGGTGAGCCGGGCGGGCCCCGCCCCGACCGCTTCGTTGCGGAGCAGTCGGATGCGCCGCGCCCAGCCGTCGTAGTCGAACTCCTGATCTGCTCGGTCCGCCACCCGCGCCATCGTGGCGACGGTGTTGACGGGGTCGTGACCGATGGCGGACTCCGCGGAGAGCATCACTGCCGAGGTCCCGTCGAACACGGCGTTCGCGACGTCGGACACCTCGGCGCGTGTCGGTGACGGCGAGGTGACCATCGACTCGAACATCTGCGTCGCGGTGATGACCGGCTTGCCCAACGAGATGCAGTCCCGGATGATCTGCTTCTGGACGTGCGGGAGCTCTTCGATCCCGAGCTCGGAGCCGAGGTCGCCGCGAGCGACCATGATCGCCCCCGACGCCTCGATGATGCCCTCCAGGTTCTCCACCGCCGCCCGCGTCTCGATCTTGGCGACCAGCAACGGGCCCCGCGGCGCGGGTTCGGTGCCGACCCGTCGGATGTCGTGCCCGGACCGCACGAACGACAGCGCCACCATGTCGACGCCGACCTCGACGAACGCGTCCAGCATCTCCAGGTCCTCGGGCGTCGGTGAGGCGATGCCGAGGCGTTCCGACGGGATGTGCAGCCCCGGCCGACCCTGCACCGACCCGCCGTGGGACACCAGCACGTTGACCGCGGAGCCTCCGATCGAGTCCACCTCGAGGGTCACGTTGCCGTCGCCGATGGCGAGGCAGTCGCCCGGGTGCAGGTCGTCGAGCAGGTCGTCGTAGTCGACGCCCAGACACTCAGCGTCAGAGGTCTCACGGCCGGGCACCAGGGTGATGACCGCACCCGTGGACAGGTGCGTGGGCCCCTCGAAGTGGCCCAGGCGGACCTTCGGACCAGGAAGGTCGATCATGATGCCGACCGTCCGGCCCATGTCCGCAGCGACGTCACGGATGGTCTGGTACTTGCGCAACGCCTCGTCCAGGCTGCCGTGCGCCAGGCCGATGCGGGCGACGTCCATGCCCGCGTCGATCATCTTGCGCAGCGTGGCGGGCGACTCCGACGCCGGTCCGATGGTGGCGACGATCTTCGTGCGACGGGACATCGGCCAAGGCTACGCCCGTGCCGCCCGTGTCAGGTGACAACAGGTCGACGCCGCGGGGCGGCCCGGCTCCGGGCGGCGCTCAGCTGCGCGGCACGTCCTTCCACGGCGCCTCCTTGTCGACACGCACGTCGCCGGGAAGCCCGAGGACCCGTTCGCCGATGATGTTGCGCAGCACCTCGGAGGTGCCGCCCTCGATCGAGTTCGCCCGGGCACGCAGGAAGTTCTTGTGCAGGTCGTCGGTGAACAGGGCGTGGCGCGGGCGGACGAACTCGTAGGAGTCGTACAGCATCCCTTCGGCACCCATCAGGTCGAGCGCCAGGTCGAAGATGGCCTTGTTCAGCTCGGCCATGGCGAGCTTGGCCACCGAGCCCTCCGGTCCGGGGGTTCCTGCGGTGCGCAGCTGTGCCGCCCGGATGTTCGTCAGGCGGTTCACCTCGGCCTGCACCCACAGCTGTGCAACTGCGTCGCGCTGCACCGGATCCCCGTTGCCGTACTTGTGCCAGGTGTCGACCAGTTGGCCGATCGGACCGGCGCCCCTCGGTGGCGTGCCGCCGCCGATCGACACGCGCTCGTTCATCAGGGTCGTGATCGACACCGCCCAGCCCCGACCCGGTTCATCGAGCCGCATCGCATCGGGGATCCGCACGTCGGTCAGGTAGACCTCGTTGAACTCCGCCTCACCGGTCATCTGGCGCAGCGGCACCACCTCGACACCCGGGGCGTTCATGTCGACGATGAACGCGGTGATCCCGCGGTGCTTGGGGACGTCCGGATCGGTCCTGGCGATCACCAGTCCGTAGGACGAGATGTGTGCCAGCGTCGTCCAGACCTTCTGGCCGTTGACGATCCACTCGTCGCCGTCGCGTTCCGCCCGCATGGCGAGCGATGCCACGTCGGAGCCGGCGCCGGGCTCGGAGAACATCTGGCACCAGATGTGCTCGTTCGAGAACAGCGGTCGCAGCAGCTCCTTCTGCTCGTCGGTGCCGTGCACCTGGACCGCGGGTGCACACATGCCGTAGCCGATCGGGTTCTTGGCACCTCCGACGGGTCCTCCGGCGGCGGCGACATGGCGGATCACCGTGCGCTGCAGCTTCGGGCTGACCCCCAGCCCTCCCTGGCCCACGGGGAAGTGGACCCACGCCAGACCCATGTCGTACTGCGCCTCGAGGAAGGCCCGCTCGTCGGTCGTCGCCGGCGGATGCTGCGCCAGCAGCTCCTCGACCGCGGCAACGACCCGACGTTCGTCGCCATCCTCGCCGGCGTCCTCGGTGTGGGACTGCTCGATCTGGGACTGCTCGACCTGGGACATAGCGGAACCCCCTGCGCCTGACTTGACTGCCCGGTCAAGTTAGCCGCGGCGAGCGATGCCCGACGGTCGGTCTTGGTGGAGGTCAGTTCAGTCGGGCACGCAACTGCTGGGCCGTCGAGCGGTGTTCGGTCGCCGTGTTCGGCAGGTCGTCCGCAAGGGCGTCGTGCACCGCCGCGGCCTCGAGGAAGCGTCCGTCGGCGGCGAGCACCCCGGCCAGGTCCCTCCGGGCGGCGAGCCCGACACCGGGCAATGTGCCCTGCAGCGCCAGCGCATCGGCGAGCCCGGTGCGGTCGCCGCGCCGCAGATGTGCGCCGCGGAGGTTGTTCAGCACCCGGATGATGATCATCGTGGACGACATTGGCGACAGGTAGCTCGGGTCGAAGTCCTGCCCGGCACCGTGCAGCGACCAGAACAGCTCGCGGGCGCCCTCGGCGTCGAGCATGCGGCCCTGATCGAAGGCGTCGAAGTAGCGGCCCGACCGCTCGTGCTCCAACAGGAAGTGACCTGGCATCCCGATGCCCCGCAGCGTCATTCCGCGACGTCGGGCGACCTCGATGCCGATCACCGACAGCGTGATGGGGATGCCCAGCCGTCGCTCGAGCACCTGGTCGAGCTGGCTGTTGCGGGGGTCGTAGTAGTCGACCCTGTCACCCTGCAGCCCGATGCCGTTCGCCGAGAACAACTGCTCGCAGACGTGCGCAGCGTCCGCGGCGTCGACCTGCTGCGCGACTGCATCGAGCTCGTCGACCAGAGCGTCAGGATCGACCTCGGGTCGGCCGACGCCAGCGATGAGCGCCAGCGCCAGGTCCAGGCGCGGGTCCGGGCTGGCGACCAACTCCGCGAAGCGCGAGACGACGTCCACCGGTGCACCGTAACGCCGGCCGCACCCGAGCGGTTGGTCGGCTGCCGGTCCCTGGCAAACCGGTCGGGATCCCGGCTCAGGCAGGGGGCGCAGCGGTCGGCCGGTCGTCGACGCGCAGCAGCACCGACCGTCCGACCATCACCGCTGCGGATGCCGAGAGCCCCAGTCCCGCAGCCAGCCACCAGGCCGCGCCGTACCCCGCCGACTGGGCGACCGCCCCGAACAGCACCGGTCCGACCGCTCCGCCGATGTAGGTGCCCGTCTGGGTGATGCCGGTGGCGCGTCCGGGTGAGCCCGGCGACGCACGGACCACCGACAGGTTGAACAACCCGGGCCAGGCCCATCCTGCGCCGAACGCGAGTGGCACGCCGACCAACTGCACGGTGGGCGAGCGCCACGTGAACCACACCGAGGCCAACGCACCCAGGGCGATCATCGCCGCGACCACACCGAGCAGGTTGCCGGGGCGCCGGTCGGCGAGCGCGCCGACGCCGAGCCGCACGATGATCGACACCAGACTGCCTGCGGCGAACGCCAGGCCTGCGACCGCCGCGGTGATGCCGGCGTCGATCGCTGATTCGACGAAGAAGCCTCCCAGCGTGATCGCTGCCGCGGTCGAGAACGCAGCGGCGACCGCCAGTGCGGCCAACGCGCCCCGGGGCGGCGCCGGACCGGAGCCGTCACGAGCCGAACCACCGGCCACCTGCCCACCCGCCGGTCCGCCGAGCGGGTCCGTCGAACCAGCCGGTGACCCCGGCAACCGCAACGCCACCAGCGCCATCGCAGCAGCCGACAGTGCAGCGCCCAGCACGAAGACCCAGCGCCACCCGAGCGTCAACGCGATCGCCGGCAGCGTCAGCCCCGCCACGAGCGACGCCCCGGGCATGGCGGACTGCTTCACCGCGAAGCCGACACCCTGCCGGTGCAGTGGCAGGTCGCGCGCGATGAACACGTTCGCGGACAGCTGGGCGGTGGCGTTGCAGATGCCCGAAGCTGCGGCCAGCGCCGCCAGCACCAATGGGTGTCGGCCCGCCCCGGCGATCAGCAACTGGAGCGTCGCGATGCCGCTCAGCGCCGCCAGGAGGCCCCGACGGGGTCCGATCCGGTCGATGGCCCGACCGATCCTCGATGACACCACTGCGCTCGCGGCGAAGAAGACCGCCAGGATCAGTCCGCCGGTCGCCTCGCCGTACTGCAGTTCGGACCGAATCTCGATCGACAGGGAACCCAGCAGGAACACCGGCAGGATCGCCGTGACGATCGCGAATGCGACCGGACCCAGTCCGGCGGTCTCCCCGGGGGTTCGGGGCGCCGCTGCGGACCCCGGCCCGGTGATCTGCGGTCGCACCGCCCCACTCTCCCATGCCGTACGCCGATAGCCTGACACAGTGCCGACGCACCCGTATCTCGATCATCCCGCACCGCTGGCCATCGCTCACCGTGGTGGGACCGAGTCGGCACCGGAGAACACCGCGGCGGCATTCCGCGCGGCAACCGACGTCGGGTTCCGCCATCTCGAGACCGATGTGCACCTGACAGCGGACGGCGTCCTGGTGGCGTTCCACGACGACGAACTGGACCGCGTGACCGACGGGCACGGCCGCCTCGCTGCACTCCCGTGGGCCGAGGTCAGCCAGGCTCGCATCGGGGGCACCGAGCCGATCCCGACCCTCGACGAGCTGCTCGAGTCGTTCCCCGACACGAACTTCAACATCGACCCCAAGTCCGATGACGCCGTGGTGTCGCTGGTGGCCACGTTGCGGCGACACGACGCCATGGCGCGGGTCTGCATCGGAGCGTTCTCCGACGTCCGCCTCCGACGACTCCGCTCGCTGGTCGGCCCGGACCTGTGCACCGCAGCGGGTCCTCGCGAGATCACCGGGCTGCTCGGGGCGACCCGGGTCGGCCGGACCACCTCCGGGCGCGTGGCGTCCACCCCCTACCGCTGCCTCCAGGTGCCGGTACGTCACCGCACGGTCGAGATCGTCACCCCTGGTTTGCTCTCCGCAGCACACGATCGCGGACTGCACGTGCACGTGTGGACCATCGACGACCCCGTCGAGATGCACCGCCTGCTCGACCTGGGTGTCGACGGCATCATGACCGACAGCCCCTCGGTGCTGCGGGGGGTGCTCGAGCGACGCGGTGAGTGGCACTGACGTGGCACTGAACGTGCGCAGACTCGCCCCGCTCGCGCTCGCGGCGGCGCTCCTCGTCCTGGACGCCACGGCGGGTGCTCACCCGCTCGACGCTGCGTCGTCCGCGACGCAGCTGCCGTCCGCGGCAGCTCAGTTCGCGTCCCCGGCACGGCAGGCCGAACCCCCCGGGGCGCTGCCCCTGACGCCGCCGCCCGGCGAGGGGCTGTCGCCCGAGGTGGCGGCGGTGCCGGCCTCGTCCCCCGACCTGGACGCAGCGGTCGACGCGCTGGACGCACTCGAGCAGCGTCGGCGCGACGAGACCGTCGAGCTCGCGGACGACTCGTTCGAACTGGAGGCGGTCCGCACCGAGCTGGTCCCGGTGCGATCGCTCGCAGCTCGTCGAGCCGAGCAGCGAGCGAAGGCAACACAGGTGGCCGAACGGACGCGGGCGGCACTGGGCGGGCTGACCGTCGACCGGTTCATCGAGGGCGATCACCTCTTCGAGGGACTGGATCCGTCGTTGAGTGCACGTGACCGCGACCAGCTGGCCCGGCAGATGGTGCTGGCCCAGGTGGGCGCGGATCGCCTGCTCGCGCAGCTGCGCCACGCGAGGCTGCGGGTGGAGGCGTTGTCGGGCGAGCTCGCGGAGCTGCAGACGAACATCGAGGAGCTCGAGGCCCGTGCGACCAGGCTGAGCGCACGGATCGACGAGCTGACCGCATCGCTGGTGGCGCTCGAACCACGGATCCTCGATGTTCGGCGCCGCCGGGAGGTCGCTGCGATGTCGGCGACGATCGACGGCACCGACCTCTCGGCCACTGCGCTCGACGCCTACTGGCGTGCCGAGCGCTTCGTCGCGCTCGCCCAGCCCGAGTGCGGTGTCAGGTGGTGGGCCCTGGCGGGCATCGGGCGCACCGAGAGCCTGCATGGCACCTACCGCGGCGCTCGACTCGCCGTCGACGGCGCGGTGGACCCGCCGATCTTCGGCCCGGAGCTCGATGGGTCGAACCGGTTCGCGGTGGTCCGCGATTCCGACGGCGGCCGCCTCGACGGCACCGCCAGCACCGATCGCGCCGTCGGCCCGATGCAGTTCCTGCCCAGCACCTGGGTCGCGGTCGGCACCGACGGGACCGGCGACGGCAACGCCGATCCGCAGAACCTCTTCGACGCAGCGGTGTCGGCCGGGGTGTACCTGTGCAGGAGGGGCCCGGGACTGGAGGACCCCGAGCGCATGAACGCCGCCTACCTCAGCTACAACCGGAGCCTGGAGTACGTGCGGGTGGTCGACGAGCGCGCCAGGGCCTACGCGGCAGCCGTGTCGTTGGGCTGATCGGGGTGTTGCGAACCATCGTGCGGGTGTCCGGCCGGACGGGGCAGGGTGGTCGTTGACAGGTGCGCGCGCGGGACTAAGGTGCGCCCACTTGTGATGGCCGTCACAGTCGCTGTGCGGCCGACAGGTGCCAGTCCAGCGGCTTCGTCAGCACCGCCCTCACGGGTGCGTGGTGCGGGTCAGACCCAGGGGGAACTCGACGTGCAGCTCTCATCCATTCGCAGACGGTGGTCGGTGCTCCTCGCACTGGTCCTGACGCTCTCGCTCATCGCTGCAGCGTGCGGCGGTGGTGACGACGAGCCCGCCGAGGGGGGCATCCCCGACGAGGGCGCCGGCGAGCCCACCCCTGGTGGCAACGTCATCTACGCCCTCGAGGCCGAGAACACCAACGGGTGGTGCCTGCCCGAGGGGCAGCTCGCCATCTCGGGCATCCAGGTGGCGCGAGCGGTGTACGACACGCTGACGGTGCCCAACGAGGAGGCCGAGTACGTGCCGTTCCTGGCCGAGTCGGTCGAGTCCAACGAGGACTTCACCGAGTGGACCATCACCATCCGTGAGGGCGTGAAGTTCCACGACGGCACCGACCTGACCGCCGAGGTCGTCAAGAACAACCTGGACGCCTATCGCGGTCAGTACGAAGGACGTTCCTCGCTGCTGTTCTCCTTCATCCTGTCGAACGTCACCGACGTGGTGGTGACCGACCCCACGACGGTCACGGTCTCCACGACGGTGCCCTGGCCGTCGTTCGACTCGTACCTGTTCAGCTCCGGCCGACTCGGCATCATGGCCCAGGCCCAGCTGGACGACGCCGAGACCTGCGACACCAACATGATCGGCACCGGGCCCTTCATGAAGGAGGAGTGGAAGGTCAACGACAAGTTCGTCGCCACGAAGAACCCCGACTACTGGCAGACCGACGCAGAGGGCAACCAGCTCCCCTACCTCGACGGGATCGAGTTCCGGCCCATCGTGGAGGGTGACGCCCGGGTCAACGCCCTGCTCGGTGGTGACATCAACGCCCTGCACGCCTCGGGAGCCGAGCAGATCGACGTGCTCCAGCAGGAGGCCGAGAACGGTTCGATCAACCTGGTCGAGTCCGACGAGTTCCCGGAGCTCAGCTACGGCATGTTCAACACCAGCGTGCCGCCGTTCGACAACATCAAGGCCCGTCAGGCGGCCGCCTATGCGATCGATCGTGACACCTTCAACCAGGTCCGCAACCTGGATCTGTTCACGATGGCCTCGGGTCCGTTCGGTCCCGGTGAGATCGGCTACCTCGAGGACGCCGGCTTCCCCGAGTACGACCCGGAGAAGGCCCAGCAGTTGGCCGACGAATACACCGAGGAGACCGGCGAGCCGCTGGAGTTCACCCTGACCCACGTGAACGACGCGTCGACCACCAAGACGGCCCAGTTCATCCAGGAGCAGGCCAGCAAGATCGGTGTCACGGTCAACCTGAAGGGCGTCGAGCAGGCTGCGTTGATCAGCACCGCCCTCGGCGGGGACTGGCAGGCGATCTCATGGCGCAACCACCCCGGCGGCAACCCCGACCAGCAGTACGTGTGGTGGAAGAGCGGTCTGCCGACCAACTTCGGCAGGATCAACGACCCCGAGCTGGATGCGCTGCTGGACGAGGGGCGCTCCGAGAGCGACCCCGAGGCCCGTGCCCAGGTGTACGAGAACATCAACAAGCTGTTCGGCGAGAAGGTCTACAACCTGTGGCTGAACTGGTCGCAGTGGGACGTGGCCACCGCGACCGACGTCTTCGGCGTCTACGGCCCCCCGCTGCCCGACGGCAGCGACCCCTTCCTCGGACTCGCCACGGGTCACTCCGTGAGCGGGATGTGGGTCCAGCAGTGAACGACGGGGCCCGCACCTCGGTGCGGGCCCCGTCGCTGGCCATGAACATCGCTCGAGTCGGACGAACCGGGGGAACGTGCAGATCCTGAAGAAGGTCGGTCAGCTGATCGCCACCGTGATCCTGGTCACGTTGTTCGCGTCGCTGCTGCTCGAGCTGCTCCCCGGTGACCCGGTGGAGGTGCTGGTCCCCTTCGGCAGCGATGAGCAGCGCGAGCTGGTGCGCCAGGACCTCGGACTCGACCGTTCGTTCGTCGCTCGCTACGCGACCTGGCTCGGCGGGTTCACCGGTTGTGCGGTTGCGTGGACCGGCGTCGCGGAGTGCGACCTGGGCAGCTACTACACCGTCAGCTCCAACCGCCCGGTGCTCGACCGCGTGCAGGATGCGTTCCCGGTCTCGCTGCAACTCATGATCTACGCCCAGCTGATCGGACTGGTCATCGCGATCCCGATGGGTGTGCTCACCGCACACCGCAAGGGCACCTTCTTCGACCGGATGTCCAACACCACCGCGTTCGCCATGTTGGCCATCCCCAACTTCGCGCTGGGCTTCGTGCTGCAGTACTACCTGGGCGTGAGGGCAGGCTGGTTCCCGACGAGCGGCAACAACGCCGGACAGTGGTGGGTGCTGCCGTCGGTCACCCTCGCGGTCGGGCAGATCGCGGTCTACATGCGACTGCTGCGCAGCGACATGATCGCCACGCTGCAACAGGACTTCATCCTGATGGCCAAGGCCAAGGGGCTGCGGACCCGTCGCATCCTGTTCCGTCACGCACTGCGGCCGTCGTCGCTGACGCTGCTCACCGTGGCCGGACTGAACGTCGGCACGCTCATCGGCGGGACGCTCATCATCGAAGTGGTCTTCTCGATACCCGGCATGGGCTTCTTGTTGTTCGAGTCCATCGCCACCCGCCAGTTCGTGGCGTTCCAGTCGATCGTGGCGATCGTGGCGATCCTCTACGTGTTGGTGAACTTCGCGGTCGACCTGCTCTACACCGCCCTGGACCCGAGGATCCGCAATGCCCGCTGAGCAGCCGGACCACCGCGACGACCTGGCGGTGACCCACCTGGATCCGTCCGCCTCGGTGCTGATCGAGGCGATCGAGACCGATCCCCCCGCGGGCACACGCGCCGACAAGCTCGGTGTGGGCGCCTGGCTCGCCATCGGCTGGCTCGGCGGACTGGCGATCCTGGCGATCATCGCTCCTTGGATCGGACTGCCGGATCCGTCGGAGTCGTTCCCCGAGATCGCCCGCCAGGGTCCCTCGGCCGGTCACTGGTTCGGGGGCGACTCCAACGGCCGCGACCTGCTGTCGCGCATCATCTACGGCACCCGCGCCTCCTTCGCCGTCGGGTTCGGCGCCGTGGCCGTCGGCCTGCTGCTCGGCGGGATCCTCGGGCTCGTCACCGGGTTCTTCCGCGGCAAGGTCGACAGCATCATCACCCCGTTGATGAACGTGCTGCTGGCCATCCCCCAGTTCGTCCTGGCGCTGTCGCTGGTCACGGTGCTCGCCTCTGGCGACGATGTGTCGACCACACGCCGCATCGGGGTGGTGGTGTTCGGTCTGGGCATCGTCTCGATCCCGATCCTGGGTCGCATCACCCGTGCCAACACCCTGACCTGGTCCGAACGTGAATTCGTCCTCGCCTCGAGGGCGATGGGCGCCAGGAGTTGGCGCATCATGATCCGCGAGGTGCTGCCGAACGTGATCCCGGCGATGCTCTCGATCGCGCTGCTCGGCGTCGGTGTCGCGATCGTCGCCGAGGGCGGGCTGAGCCTGTTCGGTGTGGGGGTGCAACTGCCGACACCGTCGTGGGGCAACATCATCGCCGAGAACCGCGATCAACTCCGCCGGGCGCCCCAGATCGTCATCATCACCTCGATGGTGCTGTTCCTCACGGTGTTGGCGCTGAACTACCTGGGCGATGTCGTCAGTCAGCGCCTCAACGTGCGGGAGTCGGTGCTGTGAGTCCTCAGAACGTGCTCGACGGTCCCCCGCCGAGCGGGATTCCCGGCGCAGCCACACTGCTCGAGGTGAAGGACATCGTCACGCAGTTCCGCACGCCACGCGGTGCGCTCCAGGCCGTCGGCGGCGTGTCCCTGCGCCTGGAGCGCGGGCGCACGCTCGGCATCGTCGGTGAGTCCGGCTCCGGCAAGTCGGTGCTGTCCCGCTCGATCATGGGTCTGTTGCCGAGCACGGCGGAGCGCACCGGGTCGGTCCACTTCGAGGGCAGGGAGATCTCGGGCCTGCCGAACGACGAGATGCGAGCCCTGTGGGGCGACGAGATGGCGATGATCTTCCAGGATCCGATGACGGCACTGAACCCCGTCATGAAGATCGGTCGCCAGATCACCGAGTCGCTGCGTTTCCACCTGGACATGAGCAAGTCCGAGGCGCGGGAGACCGCGATCGCGCTCCTTGGCGCGGTCAAGATCCCCTCGCCCGAGAAGCGGTTCTCCAGCTACCCCCACGAGATGTCCGGCGGCATGCGCCAGCGCGTGGTGATCGCGGTCGCGCTGGCGTGCGGGCCGAAGCTCTTGTTCGCCGACGAGCCCACCACGGCGCTCGACGTGACCGTGCAGGCCCAGATCCTGGATCTGCTGGCCGAACAGCAGCGCGAGCGGTACATGGCGATGATCCTGGTCACCCACGACCTGGGGGTCGTCGCCGGCCGGGCCGACGAGATCGCCGTCATGTACGCCGGGCGCGTCGTCGAGCAGGCACCGACGGCGACGCTGTTCGCCGAGATGCGTCACCCGTACACCGAGGCGCTGCTCGCGGCCATCCCCAAGCTCGAGGATCCGTCGCACACCCGACTGGTGGCGATCGGAGGACGTCCTCCGGACCTGGTCGACCCACCGAAGGGCTGCGCCTTCAGCCCCCGTTGTCCGTACGCCCAGGCACGCTGCCACGAGGAGCGTCCCGAGTTGACGCCGAGCCCGACGGACCCCGAGCACTCGTTCGCCTGCTTCTACCCTGTCGGCTCACCCGAGTCCGAGGAGATCCGTGTGCAGATCGAAGCGCGCCGGCTGATGCGCACCGCTCCCAGCAGCGTCACCGCTCCCGGCACCACCGCTCCTGACAACACCGGGGCAGGTGGCGCCACCGACGCCGGTGACGCCGGCTCGACCGGGGAGCCTGGCTGATGGCGGGCAGCGGATCAGCACACCTGCGTGGCACCGACGACGTCCTGCTGAGCGTCGAGAACCTGGTGGTCGACTTCCCCGTCGGTCGCAAGCGCAAGGTGTCCGCGGTTGCGAACATCTCGTTCGACATCGTGCGGGGTGAGACGCTCGGGCTCGTGGGCGAGTCGGGCTGTGGCAAGTCGACCACCGGCAAGGCGATCATGCAGCTGCCGCGCCCCACCCGCGGGTCCGTGCGACTCGACGGCACCGACCTTGCCGCGCTCAAGGGCGAGGAGCTGCGCCGCACCCGACCGCGGCTGCAGATGATCTTCCAGGACCCGATCTCGTCGCTGAACCCGCGGCGCACGGTCACCCAGATCGTCGAGGAGCCGCTCAAGATCTGGAACCTGGGCTCCGAGGCCGAGCGTCTGGCCAAGGTGGAGGAGGTGCTGACGTCGGTCGGCATCGACCCCCGGGCCGCGGCCGAGCGCAAGCCGCACGAGTTCTCCGGTGGCCAGTGCCAGCGCATCTCCATCGCCCGGGCGGTGATCACCGACCCGTCGGTCATCATCTGCGACGAGCCGGTCTCGGCGCTGGATGTCTCGGTGCAGGCACAGATCCTGAACCTGCTGGAGGAGATGAAGGAGCGCTACGGGCTGACCCTGGTCTTCGTCGCACACGATCTGGCCGTGGTCAAGAACGTCTCTGACCGGGTCGCCGTCATGTACCTGGGCAAGATGTGCGAGATCAGCCCGCCCGACGTGCTGTACGCAGCCCCGGCGCATCCGTACACCAAGGCGCTGCTCTCGGCGATCCCGCTGCCCGATCCGGCGGCATCGGTGGACGTGGGGCAACATCTGGAGGGTGAGCTCCCGTCCCCCATCGATCCGCCCAGCGGGTGCCGCTTCCGCACGCGATGCGACCGTGCGCAGGAGTTGTGCTCGAAGGTCGAACCGCAGATGCAACTGGTGGAGGGCGACCACTGGGTGGCCTGTCACTTCCCGTTGGTGCCCGTCGCGGTGCCCGACCCCAGGGCAGCTGCGGCCACGGAGCCCTTCTCGCCGCCGGCCTGAGGTGCTCCCGGCGACTCCTGAGGTGTGCTCGTGGAGCTGAACATCGCGGCCGCCTGTGCAGCCATCGCTGCCGCCCACCCGGAGCGTCAGGCGCTGGTGAGCTCGAGCGGCTCGTGGACCTGGGCAGAGGTCCAGGGCCGGACCCGTCGCCTCGCCCAGGTCCTGCGCGAGGCCGGGCTCGGTCGGCACCCGACCGTCGACGGTGACCCCAGGTGGTCCTCGCCGCACGACCACGTCGCGCTGTACCTGCACAACGGTTCGGAGTATCTGGAATCCATGCTCGGGGCGTGGTCGGCCAGGGCTGCGCCGTTCAACGTCAACTACCGCTACGTGGCCGAGGAGCTGCGCTACCTGCTCGATGATGCCGGCACCCGCGCGGTGATCGTCGCGGACTGCTTCGCTCCGGTGCTGGCCGAGGTGCTGCCCACCCTGCGACGTCGTCCCGAGTTGCTGCTGCAGGTCCGAGACGGCTCGGGCAACGAGCTGTTGCCAGGAGCGTTGGAGTACGAGGCGGCCCTTGCCGACGCGAGCCCGCAGCTGCCCGAGGAGTTGGTGAACAGCTGGAGCGGCGACGATCTCTACCTCTGCTACACCGGCGGTACCACGGGGATGCCGAAGGGCACCATGTGGCGCCAGGCGGACTTCGTGGTCGCCGCGCTCGGTGTGCGCCGTCGCGACGGCCAGGAGTACTCGAGCCTCGACGAACTGGTCGCGGATGCGCACGGTCGGGTGCGAGCGCTGCCGGCGCCGCCCCTGATGCACGGCGCGGCGCACTGGAACGCGCTGTCGGCATGGCTGGCGGGTGGCACGGTCATCATCCAGTCGGTCGTCGACCGCTTCGATCCCCATGACGTGTTGGACACGGTCGAGGCCCATCGCGCCACCTCGCTGCTGGTGGTCGGTGATCCGATGGCTCGCCCGCTCATCGACGCGTTCCGCAGGGATGCCGCCGGGTCGCGACATCGTGACCTGAGCTCGCTGCGCCACCTGCTGTCGGGCGGCGCGGTCCTGTCGCCGCGGTCCAAGGCCGAGTTGTTGGAGCTGCTCCCGGACCTGACGATCGTCGACGTGCTCGGCTCCACCGAGTCGGGCCGCCAGGGTGTCGCACAGGTTCGCGCCGGGGACGACACCCGCACCACGTTCGCTCCGTCGGACACCGCGACGGTGCTGAGCGAGGACCTGACCCGGCGAGTCGAACCCGGATCGGCCGAGCTCGGTTGGCTCGCCCAGTCGGGCCGGGTTCCGCTCGGCTATCTGGGCGACCCCGACAAGACCGCTGCCACCTTCCCGCTCGTGAAGGGCTCCCGGTATGCCGTAGCCGGCGACCGAGCACGGCTGGGTACCGACGGTCGCATCGAGCTGCACGGCCGGGACTCGGTGTGCATCAACACGGGTGGCGAGAAGGTCTTCGCCGAAGAGGTGGAGACCGCGATCACTTCGCATCCGGCGGTGCTGGACGCCGTGGTGTGTGGCCGTCCCTCGCCCCGGTGGGGAGAGGAGGTCGTCGCGATCGTCGCGGTGCGTCCCGGCGACGAGGTCTCCGACGAGGAGCTGGTGGCGACCGCGGGCGAGCATCTTGCCCGCTACAAGCTGCCGCGAGCGGTCCACCGCGTCGAGCGGGTCGTGCGTGCCCCGTCGGGCAAGGCCGACTACCGCTGGGCCCGCGCCCAGGTGATGCAGTGAACGGACGCGTCGATGCGGAGGCGGTCGTGAGTGCCGGCTCCGTCGTGTCGCTGCCCGGGACCGCGGGGGTCGACGTGGTGGGCACGTGTCGCCCCATGGCCGACGGTGCCTCGGATCCGACCTGGATCTTCGGCGCCGGTGCAGTGGTCCGGGCGATGAGCACACCCGAGGGCGCAGTCACCGTCGAGTTGCGCAGCGGGTCCTCCGAGGTGACCGCCACGGCCTGGGGGCCGGGCGCTGCATGGGTCACGCCTCGCCTGGGCGATCTGGTCGGGGAGCCTGCTCCGGCATCGTTCGACGCCTCGTTGCACCCCCTGGTCGACCAGCTGCAACGCCGGTTCGGCTCGGCTCGCTTCGGGGCATCGTTGCGACTGCGCGACGTGCTGGTGCCGACCATCCTGGGTCAGCGGGTGACCTCCCGTGAGGCCCGCAGGACCTGGTGGATGCTGGTGCGGCGGTTGGGAGAGCCGGCGCCAGGGCCCCATGAGGTGCTCACGCCCCCCGACCCGGCGCGACTCGTGCGGCTCACCGATGCCGACTGGCACCGCCTGGGAGTGGAGCGCCAGCGTGCCGATGCCATCCGTCGCACCCACGCGGTGCTCGGCTCGCTCGAAGCGGCGGCGGAGCGCAGCAGTGCCGAGCTGCAGCGGCGACTCTGCGCCGTACCGGGAATCGGGCCGTGGACCGCGACGTCGCTGGCTGCCAACGTGCTGGGGGACGCGGATGCGGTGCTGCTCGGTGACCTGCACGTCCCGCACAACGTCTGCTTCGCGCTCGCGGGCGAGGAGCGGGGGTCCGACGAGCGAATGATCGAGCTGCTGGAGCCCTGGCGGGGTCAGCGCGCCCGTGTGGTGCGCCTGCTGGGGCGGTCGGGTCGCCGTGCGCCGCGCCGTGGACCCCGCTACGCGCCGCTGCCCATCGCGTCGTGGTGAGCGCGGTGACAAGCTGCTGCGATCAGTCCTTGGAGGCCACGGCGTTCGGCGTGACGTTCATCTTCGGGACGTAGTCCTGTTGTTCGACCTCGCGCGCCTCGCCACCGATGACCGAGCGCAAGGTGGTGCGACAGGAGCCACACGGGCCGTAGAGCTCCTCTGCCACCTCCAGACGACACCGGGGGCAGGTGAACGACAGCAGCTCGCCCTCTGCCGGCTGGTCCGGCAGCGGACTGCGGCCCTCTGCTTGGGTGGGCTCTGCATCGGTGCGCTGGCCGGCTGCGTCCTCGGTCGACATCGCTCCATCGTGGCACTGCCGAGCCTCGTCGGCTGTGGATGACCTCACTCCCATCCCCCGCTCATCCACCGCCGGTGCACCGTGGATCTACAGGGTTGTGGCTCTTCCGATCCACAGGGCGATGCCCGTACGGTCACGACATGACCTTGGAACCCACCGCACATCTCACCGGAACCGCAGCGTTCGACGTCGTGCTGGCCGACGGGAGCCACGAGGTGGTGCTCGGAGCCGACGCCTACCAGCAGGAGGCCTCCATGACGACGTTCTTCCGCACCGACAACGGCCGTCAGGCCGTGGACTGCTGGTCGGTCAGGGTGGCGAGCTTCCGCACCGAGCACATCGCGGTGATCCGCCGCCACGAGGACGACGTGGCCAGGGTGCGCCATCTGCATCCGGCGTGAGCGTCGGCGGGCCGGGGGTACTCCGTGATGTGGACCGTCACGCACTACTCTCGGCAGGCGGACGAGACTCGTCCTGCCCACTCGAACTCGGATGCTTGACGACACCTCCCCCACCTCCCAGTCCACCGCCGACGCTGCGACCTCCGACGATGCGCCAGCATCCGCGGACCCGAACGTCATCATCATCGGTGCCGGTCCGGCGGGACTGACCGCTGCCTTCGAACTGATGAAGGCCGGACACCGCTCGACGGTGATCGAGGCCGATGACATCGTCGGCGGCATCTCGCGCTCGGTCGAGCGCGACGGCTACCGGTTCGACATCGGCGGCCACCGGTTCTTCACGAAGGTGCCCGAGGTCGAAGCGCTCTGGCACGAGATCCTGCCCGACGAGGACTTCCTGCTGCGCCCTCGGATGAGCCGGATCTACTACAAGGGCAAGTACTACGACTACCCGATCAAGCCGGTGAACGCGCTGCGCAACCTGGGTCCGGTCGAGGCCGTGCGATGCGTGCTGTCGTACCTGGCGGTCAAGGTGCGTCCGCCGAAGACCCAGGAGACGCTCGAGGACTACATCGTGGCCAACTACGGCCGCCGACTGTTCGACCACTTCTTCAAGACCTACAACGAGAAGGTCTGGGGCGTCCCCGCGTCGGCCATCTCCGCCGACTGGGGTGCGCAGCGCATCAAGGGCATGTCCATCTTCGATGCCGTGTGGGAGCCGATCCGTGCACGCTTCGCCGGTCGCCGCAAGGGCTCGGCGCAGGTCACCAGCCTGATCGAGGAGTTCCAGTACCCCAAGTACGGCCCCGGCATGATGTGGGAGACCTGCACGGACAAGGTCACCGCCGAGGGCACCGAGGTGCTGATGGAGACCAGGGTCGAGCGCATCGAGCATCGCGACGGCCGGGCGACCACGGTGCACGCCCGGGCCAAGGACGGCACGGCCCTGGAGTTCGCTGCAGATCACGTGGTGTCGTCCATGCCGTTCCCGCAGCTGTTGCGGGCGATGGACCCGAAGCCTCCGGCCCCCGTGTTGGCGGCGGCCGACGACCTGGGCTTCCGGGACTTCCTCACCGTTGCGCTGGTGGTGCCCGAAGCAGCCGGCTTCCCCGACAACTGGATCTACATCCACTCGCCCGACGTGAAGGTCGGTCGCATCCAGAACTTCGGTTCCTGGTCGCCCTACCTGGTCAAGGACGGCAACACCTGCCTGGGCCTCGAGTACTTCGTGTTCGAGGGCGACGACCTGTGGGACTCCACCGACGAGGAGCTGATCGCCCGCGGCACCCGCGAGCTCGGCATCCTCAACCTGGTCGATCCCGGCAAGGTGTCCAAGGGCTACGTCGTGCGGCAGCCGAAGGCCTACCCGGTCTACGACGACGTCTACGCCGATCGTGTTGCGGTGCTGAACGACTGGATCGCCTCCACCACCCCGAACGTGCACCCCGTGGGACGCAACGGCATGCACAAGTACAACAACCAGGACCACTCGATGCTCACCGCGATGCTGACCGTGGAGAACATCCTGGGCAAGGGTGACCACGACATCTGGACGGTCAACGTCGATGAGGACTACCACGAGGAGTCCGGCGGCTCCGGTTCGAGCGGCACCGGCCGTGAGGCGCCGCTGCTGCCACGCGACATCGCCCGTTCCGGCTCACGTCTGGGCTGAGGCCGCGTCGCCACCCGCCCGATCAGGTCGGCCGGGTGGCGACGAGCAGCGGGACTCGACCTGCCTCGATCTGTTCCAGCTCGTCCTCGATCTCGGCGCTGCGGCTGAACATGGCGATGCGCTCGCGGTCGTTGCTCGGCGCAGGGAGCTGCTCGCGTTCGGTCCGTAGCGCCGTGCTGCGTTCCAGCTCGTCGTCGGTGAGCGGCTGGTAGGCGCCGAGCACCGTCCAGCCGTCATCGGTCAGCATGTCGTCCAGTTCGACCGGGGCGATGAGCACGAGCTGCTGCGCGGTGCGGTCCCCCCGGTGCAGCCCGATGTAGGCCCCGGACTCGTTCTCGCTGGTCACGTCGTACCCCCGGCGTTCCAGCTGCAACAGCACTGCTCTGGCCACCTCGATCGATCGGAAGTCGGGCACCGCGTCGACCGCGATCGTTCCCCGCAGTGCTTCGCTGTCGACCCGGTCGGTCAGTGCCTCGACCGTGGGCGCGTAGCTCCGGTAGGGGTTGTCCCCGCCCAACTGGCCGACGCCGGTGACGACGTTGGCCACCACGGTGACCGCCACCGCTGCGCCGAAGCCGATCCTGCGCACGGCGGCGCCACCGGCGCCGAGCAGGGCGCTCAGACCGATCGCCAGAGCGACGACGACCACGCTGCGGTTCCACACGACCAGATAGGCGAACAGGCCGTCCGAGATCGAGGCGATGCCGAGCGTGCCGCCGACGAGTCCGGCGCCGGCCACGGCCAGACCCCGCAGGTGCAGCATGTCGCCGCGGCGGAACGCGACGATCGCGCCGGCGATCGGAACGACCAGCCAGACCGGCAGTGCCCACCCGGTCGACATGAAGTTGCTGTCGACCGTCGAGGGATCGAGCACCGAGGGGACCACGGCGAACGCGTTCGACATCGACGCGAGCGCAGCCGAGATGCCGATGGGGTCGCCGGTGCCGCGTCGGGCGAACAGCTCGCCCAGGTTCCCCGGGTCGCCGCTGATCTGCTGCACCAGTGGCGGGAGCCAGATCACCACCGTGAGCAGGACACCGATGGCGGCCGCAGCGCCGCGGGCACCGTCCCATCGGGGGCGGCGACGACCCGCGGCAGGGACCACCGCGATGATGATCGCCGCGGCGCAGACGGCCACGACCATCGGTGCAGTGACGACGTGGCTCTGCACCAGCAGCGACCCCACGGGTACCAGCGCGATCAGGCCGGGACGCGCCCGTTGTGCAGCTGACCACCCGAGCACGACCAGCAGGCCGGATCCGATCAGCGCCACGTAGGGGTTCCACGGGCTGCGCAGCACGTCGGGAGCGGTGGTCACCAGCACTCCTGCTGCGCCGCAGAGCACCAGTATCCCTGCCAGCCGATCCATGCGTCGTGCGACCCACCAGGCGCCCAGCACGGCCGACAGCTGGCCCACCATGGCGCCCACCAGCAGCGCGGAGGAGACACCTCCGGAGATCCGATAGGGCAGCGCCAACAGGTAGAACAGCGCCGGACCCGGGTGACTCCAGCCGTAGCGCGAGTAGACGCCGGTGAGCGGCAGGTTCGACGGGACGTCGCGCACCAGCAACTCGATGAGCGCATCGTCGGACACCGGCGTCCACCCCTGCCGCACCGCACTGACGACGGCGATGACGAACACACCGACGACGGTGAGGACCGCCAGCAACTCGCCCCAGGCCAGCACACGGTCGGCGGTGTCGACCCCCTCCTCGGTGGTCTGCTCCGCTGATGGGGTGTCGGTCACGACTCGGGGCGTGTGGCGGTCAGCTCGGCGACCTTCTCCCGCCAGAACTCCTCCCAGATCCGGATGGTCTCGGCGCCGAGTTGCTCCTGGTAGAGCTGGTAGGCCGAGTCCGCGGGGATGTGCACGCCGTCAGGGCGCAGCTGCTCGTCCTGGAGGCGGTCGCCGAGCAGGGCCTGCAGGTCCAGCACCCGCGCGGTCTCGGGTCGCTCTGCGGCCACCTCGCGCATGATCTCGTGCAGTCGCGCCATACGGGCGGGGTCGCCCTTGGCCCGCTCGCCCGCGGTGCCGGCATTGGCAACCGCGTCGGTGAACTGCGGCCAGAGCACCAGCAGCACCAACGCTCCGTCCTTGCCCAGGATGTCGACCGCCTGGAGCAGTTCCGAGCGGATGAAGTCGTCGACGACCGGATCACCGATGGCGGAGTACTGACTCGCCCCGGGCAGGAGCGCATCGGTGACCTCCCACGAGCCGGTGATGAGCTGGGCGATGTTCGGTTGCTGGTCGTCGATCGCGGCAGCCCAGCGGGTCGGCCACGAGATGCACTCCTCGGTGTAGCCGAACACCTCGTCGACCCGCCGCTTCTCGAAACGGCTGACGCCGCACCCCAGCGCCGCGTCCCCGGCTGTGCCGACGAAGGTGCCCGTCTCGGCGGCGTACTGCAGCATGCCGAGTCCCATGAGCAGAGCGGTCGAGTCGCCGAACGTCGCGAGCACGGGCACCGGCGGCTCCGGTGGCGCCGCGGTGGCGGTCGGAGCCTCGGGGTCGTCGGGAACCGTCGCGGGTGCCTCGGTGGTCGAGGCCTGGCGCTCGAGCAGGGCTGTTGCATCGAGGGCGGCCTGTTCGAAGTCCAGTCGACCCTCCGGGTCAGCGGTGTTGGTGGGCAGCAACATGGCCAGCCCCGCGATGACGACGATGGCAACGGTCGCGTTGCGTGCGAAGTGCGACGACACCGGCGAGGTTCCGCGTCGGATGGGCTGCTCGACGACGCGGTACGAGACCTCGGCGAGGGCGAGGGACAACGCGATGCCGACGCCGGCCAACAGCCACAGCGATGCGGTGGGCCATGTCTGGCGCACCACCAGGAACAGCGGCCAGTGCAGCAGGTAGATGCCGTAGGAACGTTGGCCGAGATAGGTCAGCCCCGCCCCCGACAGCAGCCGCGGCAGCCCGCCCGCCGGTAGCGATGCCGCGGTGATGACCGTGCAGGTCAGCAGTGCGTACAGCGCGAAGCCACCCTGGTAGAGGAACGGGGTCGACTGCTCCAGGGTGATCCACCAGTAGAGCTGCAACGCCAGCGCCGCGAGCCCGCCGAGCACCATGGCGGTGCGCAGTGCGGACGGGCCCACGAGTCGACGGCGCACGTTGCGGTGGCTCAGCACCACGGCGAGCAACGCGCCCAGCAGCAGCTCGACGGCACGGGTGTCGGTGCCGAAGTAGATGCGGTCCTGGCTCATCTCGAACAGGAACGGCTCGGCGGCGGACATCGCCGCGAGGACCGTGAGGGCTGCGCCGAGCAGCACCTTGGATCCCCGGGTGGCCGCCCAGAGCCCTGCCAGCAGCAGCGGGAACACCAGGTAGAACTGCTCCTCGATCGCCAGGGACCAGAAGTGCAGCAGCGGCGAGGGGTCCGCGAACAGGTCGCCGTAGCTCGAACCGGCGAGGATCAGCTGCCAGTTCGCGACCTGCGCGAGCGATGCCAGCACCTCGGCGCGCAGCGCATCGAGCTGCTCCGCCGTCGCCACGAACCAGGCGAAGAGCGTCGCGACCAGGAACAGGGTCACCAGCGACGCCGGTAGCAGACGGCGGAACCGGCGACCCCAGAACGCCCGCAGGTCGATGCTGCCCTGATCGCCCGCTTCACGCAGCAGCAGTGAGGTGATCAGGAAGCCCGACAGCGTGAAGAACGTCGAGACCCCGAGGTAGCCACCGACCATGAACCCCAGATCGGTGTGGAACAGCACCACGCCGGCGACGGCAAGGCCACGCAGGCCGTCCAGACCAGGCAGATGGGGCAGCTTGGAACCGTTGTCCCCACGGAACTCGACGAACTGGCGGCGTGCGGTGCGCGTGAGAGTCATGGGAGGACCAGGGGTGGGCGAAGCGGACGCAGCACGTCGCTGCAGGCCGCCGCGCAACGTACCACGAGCCCCTCAGGAGCCCGCGGCAGCGCCCGGGGGGACCACGGAGCGCTCTCAGGGCTGTGACAGACTGTCGGGACCCGTCCCGGCGATGGAGTGGCGTCATCCGAGTCCTGGTCATCATCCCTGCACTGAACGAGGCGGCCACGTTGCCCGACGTGCTCGCGACCCTCCGCAGATCGTGTCCCGACCACGACGTGGTGGTGGTCGACGACGGCTCCACCGACGCCACCGCGCAGGTTGCCCATCGAGGTGGCGCCGCGGTGTTGCGCCTGCCCTACAACCTCGGCATCGGGGGCGCGTTGCGCACGGGGTTCCGCTACGCCGTCGAGCAGGGCTACGACGCCGCGGTGCAGGTCGACGCCGACGGCCAGCACGACCCGGCGTCGATCGACCTGCTGCTGGCCGAGTTGGCGCATGCCGACTTCGTCATCGGCAGCCGGTTCTCCGCCGGTGACGTCGGCTACCGGGTCGGACGGGTCCGACGCATCGCGATGCGGATGCTGGAGCTGACCGTGCGTCTGCTGACCGGGACCCGCTACACCGACACCAGCTCCGGGTTCCGGGCGTTCGACCGCGAGGTGCTCGAGTACTTCGCCCGCACCTACCCCTCGGAGTACATGGAGTCGGTCGAGGCATTGGTGCAGGCGTCCTACGAGGGGTTCCGCATCGTCGAGGTCCCCATCGGCATGAACGCCCGTGCCGGCGGCGACCCCTCCACGATGCACGCCAAGCTCGCGTACCACTACTTCCGGGTCATCGTGACACTGCTCGTGCGCTCCCGTCGCCGGCCGCGGCGCGACGCCCCGGACGCAGCGGCGACCGCGGTGTCACTCGAGCCGGCGTCCGCCGAGCCCATCGGGCGCGACGCTGCCGGACCGGTGACGTCGAGCGGCACCGTCTCACCTGCTGATCCGACCAACCAGCCGGTACGGCGATGACACCGTCGTTGCTGGCGGCCCAGCTCGCGGGTGAGGCCGACGGGCTCGACCAGATCGGTGAGATGTCGCCCCGGACCCACGCCGCGGTGTTCGTCGCAACGGTCGTCTGCGTGGGGTTCATCCTGCGGCTCGTGCGGCGCCACGGGTTGCGGTCGAAGTACACGTTGTTGTGGCTCTCGCTCGCGGTCGTGCTGGTCGCGCTCGGGGTGTTTCCGGGGCTGCTCGTCGCAGCCTCGCGGGTACTGGGCATCAACTACCCGCCGGCAGCGTTCCTGACGTTGGCCACCGGCTTCCTGTTCCTCATCGTGATCCAGTTCAGCTGGGAGCTGTCGCGGATCGAGGAACGCACCCGGATGCTCGCAGAGCACGCGGCACTGCTCGGCGATGAGGTCGATCGCCTGCGCAGCGCCCTCGGCGACGACGCAGCCACATCGGGACCAGCCTCCTCCCCGACCGTGTCCGATCGGCCCGCTGCGGAGCACCAGCAACCCACGGCTCCCGGCGCCGCTCCCCCGGAACCGTCCTGATCCGGATCTCCGACCCCGCCGCCACCCGGTACCCGTGACGACCGTCTCCGCGCCCCCCACGCGAACTCCCCCGGCCCGCCTGGCCTATGAGCCGTCCCTCGACGGGCTGCGCGGCCTCGCGCTGATCGCCATCATCGTGTACCACTCCGGGCTGGACTGGGCCCCCGGCGCGTTCCTGAGCGTCTCGACGTTCTTCACGCTGTCAGGGTTCCTCATCACCGCCCTGCTGCTGGCGGAGCACCAGCGGGACTCGGGCATCTCGTTGCGCCAGTTCTGGTCGCGGCGCCTCCGGCGCCTGCTCCCTGCATCGGTCGCGGTGATCGCAGGTATCACCGTGGCAGCGATCTGGTTCGCGGACTCGACCCAGCTGGCCCGACTGCGCGGCGATGCGCTCGCGTCCCTGGCGTACGTCGCCAACTGGCGGTTCATCTCGACCGGCGACAGCTATGCCGCGGGCTTCGAGAGCCCGTCGCCGTTCACGCACTTCTGGACCCTCGCCATCGAGGAGCAGTTCTACGTGGCGCTGCCACTGCTGGTGGTGGTGGTGCTGGCCGTCACCCGCGGCTCTCGTCGTGTGCTCAGCGGCGTCTTCGTCGCTCTGACCGCCGCGTCCCTGGTGTGGTCGATGCACCTGGAGTCGAGCGGGGCGACGACCGATCGGCTGTACTTCGGCACCGACGTGCGCTGCGCCGAGCTCTTCGCCGGTGCACTGCTGGCCGTGTGGTGGATGCGCCGCGATGAGCCGCTGAGCGAGCGCTCGCGGCGGTGGGTGCGCGTGCTGGCGCCCCTCGCGCTGGCGGCGATGCTCATGTCGTGGATGGTGGCGGACCTCACCGAGCGGATCTTCTACCGTGGCGGGTTGCTGGCCTATGCAGGTCTGACCCTGCTGGTCATCCTCGGATGTCTGGACGGCGTCGGCCCCGTCTCGCTGGTGACCCGCTGGCGACCGCTGGTGTGGATCGGCACCATCTCCTACGGCGCCTACCTGCTGCACTACCCGGTGCTGCTGTGGTTCGGCCAGCTCTCGTCGTGGCCGGCGCTGGTGCGTCTGCTGATCGCCCTGCCGTTCGTCCTGGGAGCTGCACATCTGTCGGTCCGGTGGTTCGAGGGGCCGATACGTCGCGGAGAGCTGCCGTCACGACCACGCACTGCCGGTCCGATCGCCGTGGGATCCATCGTGGCCACCGCCGCGCTGATCGTGGTGGTGAGCGCCGCGGTCCGACCCGCCGACGCGGTCGACCTCGATGCAGCGGAGCAGTGGCAGCGCTTCGTCGAGCAGACCGAGGCCCAGCAGCAGTCGGACGCGCCGCGCGTCGGGTTCTTCGGTGATTCGAGCGCGCTGATGACCAGTCGCGGCGTCGCCAGCCTGAGCCTGGAGGACCCCGACCGAGTCGTCAGCACCCAAGGGTGGACGATGCTCGGGTGCGGCGTGCTGACCGGAGGGGACCGGCTGGTGCGCGGCGAGTTGGTCCCGGCGGACCAGGAGTGCGCCGGGTGGGAGCAGCTCTGGGCCGATGCATCGGCCGAACAGGGCTCCGACGTGGCAGTGGTGCAGCTGGGGCCGTGGGAAGTGGTCGACCAGCAGCTCGACAGGGAGGGGCCGCTGCTCCGCATCGGCGAACCCGAGTTCGACCGTGTCCTGACCGAACGGCTGGAGCGAGCGATCGAGGTGCTCCTGGTCGACAACGAACAGGTCGTGTTCCTGGCGCCACCGCCGATCGACGTCGGCCGGATCGACGGACGGTCCCCCGCCAGCCCGTGGGTCGAGTCCGACCCTGCCCGCATGGCACGGTTCCGGGAGCTCTTGGTCGAGGTCGCCGGGGGGAACCCCCGGGTCACCGTGGTGCCCGTCGAGGACTGGTACCCCTACGACGACACCGAGGACCGTCGCCTGCGCCCCGACGGGGTCCACCTGAGCGAGTCCACCTCGATCGAACTGGCGCCGTCGATCACCGAGGAGCTGCTCGCGGTGCACCGGGATCGAACCGGTTCGGACCGATCGGTGCTCGACCGCCCCTGACGGCGCAGTCCCGGATCAGCTCCGGGCCGAGTGGGCGCGCACGATCAGACCGTCTGCCGCATAGGGACGCCCGGCCCGCGCCAGCAGGCGCTCCATGCCCAGCACCGCGCGCGCACCGGCCGCCAGGACCCTCATCCGACCGCTCAGGTGCTCGGTCTCCTTCACCTCGGGCACGTAGGTCGCGACCTCGTCCACGACCCATCCGTGGCGCTCCAACAGGTTGCACAAGGTGAAGCACGAGTAGAGCGTCACATGGTCGGGGTGGTTGACCTCGTAGCCGGCGAGCGCCGCCGACACCGCGTTCATCAGGCCGCTCGAGTTCGGTGTGGTCACGACCAGCGTGGCTCGAGGTCCGCCCAGCGAGTGCAGGCCGTCGAGGAAGTCGCCGCTGTTGTCGAGGTGCTCGATGATCTCACCCGCGATGATCACCTCGGCCGGTTCGATGCCGAGCGCCGCGACGGCCCGGGCATCTGAGCAGTCGACCTGATGGGCCTCGTAGCCCCGGCGTGTCGCCTCGGCCACGCCGAGCGCATCCAGGTCGAGTCCGACCAGTTCGGTGGCGACACCGTCCAGGTGGGCGTGGAGCCAGCGGTCGAACTGGTCGTGGTACTCCCAGCAGCCGCTGTCGACGAAACCGACGTGCACCGTCCGTCGACGGCGGGCGGCGTCGAGGATGTACTCCACCCGGTCCACGAGTCGGGCCGGAGGGAGCCGGTGCGCCATGTCCTGCTGGGTGATGGAGCTGGCTTCCACGCGTTCCGTGCCCGGTTCAGGTGCGACTGGTTCGCTCACCATCGAGGCTGACTCCTTCTGTGTGCTGGTCGGGCCCCGAGCGGGCCGCTCTGCTCCGCAGGGCCCACTCGACCGCCGCGACGATGGCGACCGCTGCCAGGACGACCAGGGTGATCTCGGCGCCCGCACGGTAGCGGGTGATGCCGAAGGTGAGCGCCGCAACGACGGTCACCAGTGCGGGTTGGACCAGCAGTGGCCAGATGCGCACACGACGCCGCCACAGCACGACGCCACCGCCGATCGCCAGCGGCACCAGCACGAAGTACGACCACAGCGCAGCGGTCACCACCGTGCGGTCACCGCTGGGGACCCCGCCGGCCCGGGCCTCGATCCAACCGTCCAGACCCAGGCTCTGCTGCGCGCCGTACAGGTGCCAGACACGACCCACCCTGATCGCCATCACGCGGGGCATCTCACCGCGGTGCTCGGACAGGTACTCGAGTGCGTCGGCCCGCAGGGCGGCGTCGCGCACGGTGGGGTCCGCGTCGGGTTCGCCGTCCCAGCGGTCGAGCACGCACTGCACGTCGTACCAGCCCACGAGCGACCCCGAGAAGGTCGAGTCGCAGTAGCCCGCAGCGAGGGTCTGGCCGGCGCCGGTGCTGATGGTGACCGGGCTCTCGAAGCGGTTCAGGTTGTAGGTCACCCATGGCGCGAACGCAGCGATCGGCACCAGCGCCGCGACCGCCAACTGTCCGACGCGCTGCGACCACGGCATCGACGTGCGGCTCAGCACCAGCGGGGCCACCACCACGGCGAACAGCAGCAGCGACTCCGGTCGGGTCATGGCCGCCACCGTCAGCGCCGCGGACAGCCCCACCAGGTCACCCCAGCGGGGTTGCGCCAGGTACCGATAGGTCAGCAACAACGTCACGGCGATGGCGAGGATGTAGACGGTCTCGACCAGCAACATGCCGTCGTTGATCCACAGGTTCGGGTACAGCGCGGCGATGAACGCAGCCACGATGCCGACCCGTGGCGAGGCGATGCGGCGGCCCAGCAGGGCGATCACGAGGATCGACGCGGTTCCCACGAAGGTCATCACGATCCGCTGGCCCTGGGGCGTATCGATGCCGAGCAGGTCCAGCACCGTCAGGATCAGCACGAAGCCGGGCGGGTGCTGCGCGCCGGGAGCCTCGATGCCGGCATTGCGCAGCAGGAACGGATCCAGGAACCCCCGCCCGTCGGCCACCAACTTCGCCTGCATGTGGTACCAGTAGTTGTCGCTGGTGCGCAGCTCGACCTGTGACTGCTTGATCAGGACGAACGCGAGCCGGACCGCCAACCCGAGCGCCATGGCCCCGCCGACCCAGATCCAGAAAGCCCGCCCGCCAGAACGATCGACCGAGGGGTCGGGGGCCGTGCCGCCGTCGGGGGCGTCGTCGCGGGTGGTGACCGGTGCGTTCACGGTGCGTCGGCTCCGCGGTGGTCGGTGCGGGGGGCCTCGACGGGCTCGCGGCGGTCCCCACCGGGCGGACGAAGCGGACCCAGCACCCGTTCGGAGTCGACGACACCGGTGAGCCTGCACCACGCCCACCCGATCGCGACCGCGGCCAGCACCACGATCGAGACCTCGACGCCGGCGCGGTAGCGGGTCAGCCCGAAGGTGCCCGCAGCGATCACCGTGGCGATCAGCGCCTGGGCGAACAGCGCCAGGACCTGCACCCGCCGACGCCGCAGGAGCACCGTGCCGGCGACCGCGGCGGGCAGCAGCACGAAGTAGGCCCACATCGCTTCGCGGGCGATGCGCAGGCCGTCGCCGGGTGCGCCACCGGCCCGGCCCTCGACCATCCCGTCGAGCCCGACGCTCTGCTCAGGGCGGAACAACCCCCAGAGCCGAAGGACGCGGGCCGCGGCGACGCGTGGCAGTTCGGCGCGGTGCTCCGACATGTACTCCAGCGCCTGGTCCCGGTACACCGGGTCCATTCCCGACAGGTCGGGGTTGTCCTCGCCCAGGGGGGGCGCCGGCGGGATGCACTCGAACTCCCAGAACCCGATCTTCTCGCCGCTGTAGGTGGCGTCGCAGTTGCCCGCGAGCAAGGTCTGCCCCAGGCCGGTGCTGAGCAGCACCGGCTGATCGAAGCGAGACAGGTTGTACGCGATCCACGGCGTCAGAGCGACCACCGGCAGGATGGCGGCCAGCGCCAACTGCAACACCCGCTCCCGACCGGGCAGCGAGCGGCGCGTCAGCACCAGCGGGAGCACCAGGACCACGAACATCAGCGCGGACTCGGGTCGTACCAGCATCGCTGCGGTGAGCGCGGCGGAGATGGCGATCAGATCGGATCGGGCGACCGAGACGAAGTACCGATACGTGAACAGCAGGGCGGTCGCGACGGCCAGGATGAACACGGTCTCGGTGAGCAGCATGCCGTCGTTGATCCACATGTTGGGATAGACCGCGGCCAGGCCGGCGGCGATCAGGCCCACCCGAGGCCCTGCGAGGCGACGCCCCAGCAGGCCGATGACCACCACCGACAGCGTCCCGACCAGCGTCATCACGATCCGCTGGCCCTGCGGCGAGTCGATGCCCAGCAGGTCGAGGGCCGCCAGGAACAGGACGAATCCGGGTGGATGCTGCGCTCCAGGGATGGCGGTGCCGGAGTCGTAGAAGAACACCGGGTTCAGGAAACCCCGGCCCTCGGCCACCAGACGTGCCTGGAAGTGGTACCACCCGGCGTCGCCGCGCAGCTCGACGATGCGGGACTGCACGATCAGCACGAACGCCAGCCGGACCGCCAGTGCACCGACCGCGATGACGCCGAGTCGACGCCGGAACGACTCCGCCGAACCAGCAGCATCCACCGCTCGGACCGGCTCAGATGGTTGCTCCGCAACCGCGGTCGGTGGGGTCGTCACAGCCCCAGGACTGTACTTCGGGGTCGTCCTGCACACCGTGACCGCCGGCCCGACCGGAGCCCCTCGCACGCCCGGCCGGTCCCCGGGCGACGCCGCCGCCGTGGGGTAGTGTCCGCGGCCATGGAGTCGGCCGCGCCACCTCCCGGGCCACCTCCCGTGAGCCGCACCGACAGCGTCGGCGCGGCGGATGCTCCGGACCCCGACAGCCATCACGGCCTGCCGGCGACCGAGCCGGGGGCCGCCCGTTACTCCGGAGAGCTCGCTGCTCTCGGCGACCGCTTCCCGGCGGCAGACGGGGCGCGTGCGGTGGCCGCGTTCGGGGTCCTGCTGACCCACGTCGGACTGCTCAGCGGGTTCAACTTCGCGCACCCGGCGATCGGGGCCTACTTCGCCCGCGCCGAGGTCGGCGTGTCCATCTTCTTCGTGCTCTCGGGCTTCCTGTTGTACCGGCCGTTCGCGGTGCGACGGTTCGCAGGGCACCCTCCGGGCGAGACCGGCAAGTACGCGCGCCGACGTCTGCTGCGCATCTTTCCCGCGTACTGGGTCGCGCTGACGATCGTGGCGTTCGTCCTGCGTGCACCGCCGTTCGTCGAACCCCACAGCATCGTGGCGCACTACCTGCTGTTGCAGATCTACGACCCCAACCAGGTCGTGTTCGGTCCGATCGACCAGGCCTGGTCGCTCGCGACCGAGGTCAGCTTCTACGTCTTCCTGCCCATGTGGGCGTGGCTGCTGGCACGGCGCACCCGCCGCCCCGAGCAGCAGCTCAAGGTCGAGGTCGGCACCCTGACGGCGCTGTGGACAGGGTGCATCGCGCTGAACCTGGCAGTGATCGCGATGGGTGTCTCGGGGCCTCGTTTCGGTCAGTTCGGCACCTGGCTGCCGTTCCGCATCCACGAGTTCGTGCTCGGCATGGGCCTCGCGGTCGCGAGCGCGTGGTTGCGGCACCGCCGTCTGGAGCTACCCCGGGCATGGTCGGGCACCCGCCTCACCCTCATCTGCTGGGGCGCAGCGGTCGTTCTCTTCTGGGCGATCGCGACGCAGATGGGCTTTCCGCTCAGCCTCGAGTTCAGCCCCCAGCGGGCGCTCGCGCTGCGGGTGCTCTACTCGGTGGTCGGTCTGCTGATCGTGGCGCCCATCGTCCTCGGACGCCAGGATCGGGGCCTGGCGCTGAAGGTGCTCGCGAACCCCGTCGCGGTCTGGCTGGGGCTGGTGTCCTATGGCGTCTACATCTGGCACAAGGCCTTCCAGTACAAGTACCTGGAGTGGACCGGACAGGAGGACCTCAACGCCAGCTTCCTCGGCATGCTCGTGGTGACCGTGGCACTGTCGCTCGTGGCAGCGGCGGGAAGTTGGTACCTGGTCGAACGACCCCTGATGCGTCGCCGTGACCGTCGCCCGAAGGTCCCGCGAACTCCCGTCGGGGTTCGATGAGCGCCGTCGCCACCGAATCCGCCCACAGCGAACCGCACACGACGTGGTGGCGTCGGTTGGACCCCGGTGTGGTCGCGCTGGTGCTGGTGGCCTACGTCCCGCTGCTGCTGACCCGCCCCGGCATGGTCGGGGCGGACACCAAGACCTATCTCTACCTGGACCCCGGTCGACTGCTGTCGCGGGCACCGTTCATGTGGGACCCGAACGTCGGGCTCGGCACGGTGACCCACCAGAACATCGGCTACCTCTGGCCGATGGGGCCCTACTACTTCGTCATGCAGACCCTCGGGTTGCCGGACTGGGTGGCGCAACGCCTGTGGCTCGGGTCGATCATCCTCGCGGCGGGTCTCGGCGTGCGCTGGATGCTGCGCGAGCTGCGCTGGGAGGGCGCCGGCATCACCGTGGCGGCGTTCAGCTATGCGCTCAGCCCGTACCTGTTGGACTACGCAGCGCGCATCAGTGTCATCCTGCTGCCGTTCGCCGGGTTGCCGTGGCTGATCGGACTGGCCGCCAGGTCGCTGCGCCGAGGTGGATGGCAGGCACCTGCGGTGTTCGCGCTCGTCACCCTGACGGTCGGAGGGGTGAACGCCACGTCGTTGGTGCTGGTGATGGTCGGGCCGATCCTCTGGTTCGTGCACGCCACCTTCGTCGTGCGCGAGGTGACGCCTGCGGACGCGTTGCGGGCGGGCTTGCGGATCACGGCGCTGACCGCGATCACTTCGCTGTGGTGGCTGGTCGGGCTGATGATCCAGGGCGCGCACGGCATCCCGATCCTGCGTTACACCGAGACCTATCAGACGGTGGCGGCCGCAGCGCTCGCCCCCGAGCTGCTGCGGGGGCTGGGGTACTGGTTCTTCTACGGCCGCGACGGGCTGGGCGCATGGACCGCCTCGTCGGTCGCGCTGGTGGAATCGGTCCGCGCCCTGGCGCTGTCGTACCTGCTGCCGTGGCTCGGCTTCGTGTCGGCGGTGCTGACACGGTTCCGTCACCGGGTGTTCTTCGCCGGCATCGTGGCGATCGGTCTGGTGCTCGGCGTCGGTGCGCATCCGTGGGACTCGCCCTCGCCGTGGGGGAGCGCCTTCAAGGCGTGGAGCACCTCGGACCTGGGGCTGTCGTTCCGCTCGACCCCGCGTGCAGTTCCGCTGATCGCGCTGGGTCTGTCGGTGTTCCTGGGCGCCGGTGCGGCTGCGGTCAGCCGGTGGCGACCGCGGCTTCGCCAGCCGCTGGCGGTGCTGCTGATCCTGCTGATCTGCGCCAACATGGCGCCGTTGTTCCGGGGCCAGATGGTCGACCGCAACCTGATGCGCGACGAGCAACTCCCCGATGAGTGGCTGGACGCAGCGGCGGCGCTGAGCGAGGGCGACCCCGACACCCGGGCACTCGAGTTCCCCGGAATCGACTTCGCGGCCTACCGCTGGGGCAACACCGTCGACCCGATCACCCCGGGCCTCACGGACCGCGAGTTCGTGGCGCGGGAGCTGATCCCGTACGGCTCTCCCCCGTCGGCCAACCTGCTGAACGATCTCGACCAGCCGTTCCAGGCCGGTCGTCCGGACCCCGACACGTTGGCGCCACTCGCTCAGATGATGGGCGTCGGCGACATCCTGGTGCGATCGGACCTGCAGTACGAGCGCTACCTCACGCCACGGCCGCGCCGGACCTGGATGCAGCTGCTGGGAGCAGCAGGACTGGGCGAGCCGCTCCGGTTCGGCGATCCCGCACCGAACGTACCGGTCGAGGCGCTCCCCCTCGACGACGAGCTCGAGTTCTCCACTCCGGTCGACGCCCCCGACCCGCCGCCGGTGTCGCTGTTTCCCGTACTGGACCCTCGGGCCATCACCCGCACCGTCACCGCCACCGATCCGGTGCTGATGGCGGGCAACGGAGCGGGCATGGTGGCGCTGGCATCCAGCGGCGGACTCCAGGTCGATCGACCGTTGCTGTACTCCGCGTCGTTCGCCGAGGATCCCTCCGGGCTCGACGAGCAGCTGGCCGAGCCGGGCGCCAGCCTGGTCATCACCGACACCAACCGGCGCCAGGCGCGTCGCTGGGGCTCGGTGCGCGACAACGACGGCTACACCGAACGTACGGGGGAGGTCGCCATCGAACCCGACCGCACCGACAACCGCCTCGAGCTCTTCCCCGGCGAGACCGATGCAGACCGCACGGTCGTGGAGCCCCTCGGCGGTGCGGTGCTCTCCGCCTCGGACTACGGCAACGGCGTCACCTACACCGCCGGTGACCGTGCGATGAACGCGATGGACGGTGACACCTCGACGGCCTGGCGGGTCGCGGCGTTCGCGAAGGCCGAGGAGAACTACCTGCAGCTGCGCCTCGATGAGCCGGTGACCACCGACCAGGTCCGTCTGTTGCAGGTCCAGGGCGGCAAGAACCGGACCATGACCGAGGTGTCGTTGACGTTCGACGGCGACGAGGAGAACCCGGTGTCGGTGGCGCTCGACCAGCGCTCTCGGGAGGTTCCCGGGCAGGTGATCGAGTTCCCCGAACGCACCTTCGACACGCTGCGGGTCACGATCGACGCGACGGACCTGGGGCTGTTGCGGTCCTACAAGGGCATCTCGGACGTCGGCATCGCCGAGCTGACGATCCCGGGCGTCGCCCCGGTGCGAGAGATCGTGCGACCCCCCGTCGCGCTGCTCGATGCCGCAGGACCAGCATCGATCGAGCAGCCCCTGAGCTACGTGTTCAGCCGTCGTGCACCGAATCCTGGTGACGTCATCGTCGCGGACGAGGAACCGACGATGCAGCGCTGGGTGATCGGTCCGGTGCGGCGCAGCTTCACTGCCTTCGGCTGGGCGCGGGTAGCGGTGAAGACCGAGGACAGTGCCGTCGACCGCATCATCGGTCTGCCCTCTGCAGCGGCCGGGGGCGTGGACGCGACGTCATCGGCCCGTATGCCCGGCACCGTGGCGTCGCGGGCCTCGGTGGCGATCGACGGCGATGACCGCACTGCGTTCCTCACCCCGATCAACCAACCGACCGGCACGACGGTGGAGTACACCTACGGCGAGGAGGTCACCGTCGACGAGCCGGTCATGACGGTGATCACCGATGGATCGCACTCGGTGCCCACCCGTGTGTCGGTCAGCGTCGACGGCGGCGAGCCCATCAGCGTGGATCTTCCCGAGGTCGGACTCGGCGAGGGCAACGACCGTGGCAGCACCTCGGGCCTGACGCTCGGCACCGGACCGCTGCGTGGCACCACGTTCCGCATCACCATCGACGAGGTCACCGAAGCCGCGTCGAAGGACTGGTTCGGCGGGAGCCGCACGGTGCTGCCGGTCGGGATCGCCGAGATCGGGCTACCCGTCGTGGCGCCGCCACCGGACAGCACGCCGCTCGACGCGAGCTGCCGGGACGACCTGTTGGCGGTGACCGACGCCGATCAGGTCGGCGGCACCGCGGCCGATCCCACCGGCGAGGTCACACCGGTCCCGGTGCGACTCGTCGGTACCGTCGGTGCTGCCACCTCGGGTGGGCGGTTGCGCATCGAGACCTGCGGTGACCCGCTGGTGGTGGCCGAGGGGCGCACCCTGCTCAGCTCCGGCGACGGTCGCACCACGGGGATCGATGTCGACATGGTCACGCTGTCGTCTGCTGCCGGTGGCGCAGCAGGACCCGACACCCTTGCCGATCCGCCCGGCCCGGGACCGGAGCCACCGGCGACCGCCGTCGAACGTACCGGACGCCTGGACTGGCGGGCCCAGGTCACCGGTGCGGCCGAGCCCTACTGGGTCGTGCTCGGTCAGAGCCACGGCCCGGGGTGGCGCGCCACCACCTCGGACGGCGTGGATCTGGGGACCTCGACGCTGATCAACGGCTACGCCAACGGCTGGCGGATCGACCCGGACGAGCTCGGTGCGGACGTCACCGTCGACATCACGTGGACACCACAGCGTTTCGTGTGGATCGGTCTCGGGGCCTCGGCCATCGGGGTGCTCATCTGCTTGGTGTTGGCGCTCCGCCGGCCCCGTAACCGCACGTCGCTCGACCCCGAGCACGAGTCGGAGCTGCCACGCCCGGAGCTGCCGCTTCCGATGCGGCCCGTACCAGTCGGGCCGGGCCACGTGGACGGGCCCGTGTGGCCCCGCTCCCGGGCGTTGCTGGTGGCCGCTGCCACCGGAGCGGCGGCGTTCGTGGCCGGCGGTCCGCAGGTCGGGGTGCTGGTGGCGGTCGCTGTCGCGATCGGGCTGGCGGTGCCGCGCGGCCAGCTGCTCGCCAGAGTCGGCAGCGTGGGGCTGTTCGGCGCTGCGGCGCTGTACATCGTCGTGCAGCAGTACCGCAACGACTTCCAGGTCGACTTCAACTGGGTCGAGTGGTTCGAACGGTCGCACCTGTGGGGCGTGGCGGCCACGCTGTTGCTGGCGGCGGCGGTGGTCCTGGACGGCCTGCGGAGCCGATCGGAACCCCGATCGGATCACGAGTCGGATCAGGTGGCCGACCGGAGCTGATCGGCCAGCCAGCCGGCGTGCTCGTCGAGTGCCGGGCCGGAGAAGTGCAGTCCGTCCGGACGGTCGACGTCGGCGGTGGCTGCGCGGGCGTCGACCCAGGCCTGGACGTCGATGGTGGGGATGCCGAGCTCCCCGGTGGTCTGTGCCAGATCAGCCCGCCACGAGGCCACCCAGTTCGGATCACACGCACTGCCGGTGCCCACGCCGTCGCAGTAGAACGCACCGCGTGGCAGCGGTGCGGCGGGGAGCACCCAGATGACACGGGCTCCCCGGGAACCGAGCAGCTGCGTTGCCTCTGCCATCTGCGCCCTGCGCAGTTCACCGCCCTGTGCGGTGGTGAACTCGGGCTCGTCGCCGGGGATCAGGTCGTCCGACGTCCGCATGTAGGCCAGCACCACCTCGGGCTGGACCTCGTCCAGCGCCTGGGACCAGGTGGTGCGCCAGTCGGGGCAGTCCTGGTCGGTGGACACCAGGCCGCACCCCAGGTCGGTGCGGTCCCAGACCTCCAGGTCGGACACACCCAGACGACGCAGTCCGTTGACCGCACCGCGCCCGGTGCTGTCGCCCACCACGAGCACCTTGGTGACCTCGTCCTGGCAGATCGGCACGCCCGAGGGGTCGACGGGGCGCTCCACCGTCGAGCGGTCGAAACGGGTCGTGTCGCCGGTGAAGGCCGGCGCGGGATCGCTCGGTGGTGGTGGGACGCAGATCGTGGTCGTGGTGGACTCGACCACCGGAACAGGGTCGGGAAGCTTCTCGAACTGCGGTGCCACCTGTTCTGCGACGGTGAGCTGGGTCGAGTTGGCGGCGAACACCATGGCGACGATCACCAGTGCGGTGCCGCCCAGCCACGCAGCACGGCGCGGCCGCAGTCGGCGTGCCCACCCGTTCGCCCGGCGCATCGGGTCCTCGACCAGGCGCAGCGAGATGCTCGCGAGCAGGAGGGATCCGGCGACGGTCAGCAGCGTGACCAGCGAGCGCGGCAGCGTGGATTCCTCGAGCAGCACCTGCAGGGGCCAGCTCCACAGGTAGATCGCGTAGGACCGCACCCCCAGCCACTGCAGCGGCGCCCACTCCAGAAGACGTTCAGCGGGACCGGGGCGGGTCGCGACCATGATGAGCACCAACGAACAGGCGGCTGCGAGGAGCAGTCCGCCGGTGTAGACCCAGCGTTGCTCAGGTGATGCGACGACGCACAGCAGCACCAGCACCGCGGCGGCCACCACGCCGCCGGCGTCCGAGCGTGGCCCGGACCGCCGATGCATGGGCCGGATCCGCAGCAGCGCGGCGGCGGAGCATCCCAGCAGCAACGCTCCGGCCCGGGTGTCGGTACCGAAGTAGATCCGCGACAGCTCGACACCGCTCGTCAGCGCCAGCACGCCGGCCCACAGGAACGACGCCGCGGCGAGCGCAGCTGCAACGGCTGCCACCAGCACCTCCGGTGACCTCCGGCGGCTGCGCCGAGAAATGGCCAACAGGCCCATCAGCACCGGGGGCCACACCAGGTAGAACTGCTCCTCGATCGACAGCGACCACGCATGGCGCAGCGGCGAGGGACTCCCCGACCAGTACGGGAGGCCCTCCAGGATCAGGTGCCAGTTCTGCCACCACGTCAACGTCGCGATCGAATCGAGCACCACGCCCGACCGCGAGGCGAAGGCGATCAGCACCGCGAGCACCACGACCACCACCGCAGGTGTCAGACGGGTGAAGCGACGGGTCCACCACCTGCGCAGCCCCGCAGCACCCTCCGGCGGTGAGCCCAGCAGCAGAGTCGTGATGAGGAACCCGCTCAGCACGAAGAACAGGTCGACGCCGAGGAACCCACCGGGCAGGTACTCCAGGTGATAGGCGACGACGGCGGCCACCGCGATGCCGCGGAGCCCGGTGATGCCCGGCATGTGGCGGCCGTGGGTGCGACCGGGGCTGGGCGCCGTTCCGCCACCGACGCCCGCCGCGCCGGTCGGGAGGGTCACTGCGTCAACGCAGCGGCTGCTCGGCGATCGCCAGCAGCACCAGGGTGGACGGGTCGATCTGCTCGGTGACGAAGAAGTCCTCGTCGGTGATTCCCGAGTCCCCGCCCACCTGTTCGGTGTTGGTGTAGCGGTAGGCCAGGCGCCGCCCGGTCGCGTGCAGCCAGACGAAGCTGGACCGCGGCAGCTTGTGGCGGATCCCCAGGGGGTCGAGCTTCAGCAGCTTGTCGGCCATCGCCCGGCGCTTCTCGAAGTCGGCCTTGACCTCCGGTGTGGCATCGAGGCCGAGCAGCGTCACACGCGCGAAGTGCCGCTCGAGCATGGAGCGGAGGTCCTCGGGGTCGAACAGGTACACGTGGTACGGGTTCTCGAAGTCGGCGGGCTTGTTCGGGGTGAGGAAGAAGGCGCGACCGTCGTCGGACAGCACCCGCGCGGTCTCCGCGACATGGAACTCCGGGTCGACGAAGTGCTCGATGAGATGCGACGAGCAGACGTCGTCGAACGCGCCGGTGCGCAGCGGCAGCACGGCGCCGTCGCTGCAGACCGTGCGCAGATCGACCTCGGGGTGGAGCCGGACCGCCGACGATGCGGTCTCCTGGTCGTAGTCGACCCCGACCAGCATGCGGTCATCGGCTGCGAAGCTGACGGTGCCGTCGCCCAGACCGCAGCCCAGGTCGAGCATGCGTCCAGCGCCCACCCGGGCGCGCACCTCGCGGTAGCCCGCAGCGTGCAGGCCCAGCAGGGAATCGGGCGTCTCGCCCTCGATCGGTCGCTCGCCGGTGAGCTTCACGGTTGCTCCTGGGGGTGTGGGTCGGCTGCACGGGCTGGGTCGCCGGCGGTCGTGGTTCGGCTGCGTAGCATAGGCCCGCCCGCTCACCGTGATACGGAGCCCACCCCGACGTGCAGACCCCCATCGCCAGCGAGTCCACCACCGCTGCCATCGCGGAGCTGGCAGCCCGCACCGGGCTGTCGCACGTCCATGTGCTGGCCTGGCGTGACCTGGACGACGACGAGGCCGGCGGGTCCGAGGTGCACGCGCACAACATCATCGCGATCTGGGCCCAGGCCGGGGTGCAGGTCACCATGCGCACCTCTGCCGCAGCCGGCCGTCCCAGCGCGGCGGTGCGCGACGGCTACACCGTCAGCCGCAAGGCGGGACGCTACGGCGTGTTCCCCCGCTCAGCCCTCGCCGAGCTCTCCGGGCGACTGGGGCCGAGCGACGGACTCATCGAGATCTGGAACGGCATGCCGTTCATGTCGCCGCTGTGGTGGCGCAAGCCGCGGGTGATCTGGCTGCACCACGTGCACGGCCCGATGTGGGGCATGACGCTGCCGGCCCCGCTCGCCGCTGTCGGCGTGGCGCTCGAGGAGCGGATCGCCCCCAGGTTCTACCGACGCCAACCGATCGTCACGCTGTCGCCGTCGTCGCGTACCGAGCTCGTCGACGACCTCGGGTTCGCCGATGACCGGGTGACGGTCATCCCTCCCGGTGTGGACCCCTTCTTCACCCCCGGCGGCACGCGCTCGGCGGTGCCCCTGGTGGTGGCGGTGGGTCGTCTCGTCCCGGTCAAGGACTTCCCGAGGCTGGTGCGGGTCATGGCAGGAGTGCGTGAACGGGTGCCGAACGCAGAACTGGTCGTCGTGGGCGAGGGCTACGAGCGGGACCGGATCGTCGAGACCATCCGCGACTGCGGCGGGCAGGACTGGGTGCGCCTGGCCGGGCGCATCAGCGACGAGGAGCTGCGCGACCTCTACCGGCGGGCCTGGTTGGCCGCGTCGGTGTCGGTGCGTGAGGGCTGGGGGATGACCCTGACCGAGGCCGGCGCCTGTGGCACACCGACCGTGGCGACCGACATCTCGGCCACGCGGATGCCGTCGCCCGTGACCGCAGCGGACTGCTGCGGACCGACGACCCCGACCTGATCGACGCGATCACCTCGGTGATGACCGACGACGGACTTCGGGCCAGGCTGCAGGCCGGCGCCCTGGAACGAGCTGCAGAGCTGACATGGGAGCGCACGGCGCTCGCCAACTTCGAGGTGCTGGCAGCCGATGCGCTGCGACGTCAGGGGCGCCACCGTGAGGCCGACGAGGTGATGGCGTCGGTGCACACTGCGTTCCCCCGATGACGGACCGGCACCGGTGACGGACTTCGTGCTGGGGGTCGACCTGGACGCCGTCTGCGCGGACTACACCACTGCGTTCCGACGGGTCGCGGCCATCGAGTGGAACGTGCCCGAGGCATCGCTGACCACCGACGTCAGTTGGGACTTCGGTGAGTGGGGCCTGGACCGCGCCGGATTCCTGGCACTGCACCGCGCCGCGGTCCAGGACCATCGGATGTTCCGCGACATGCCGGCCATACCCGGGGCGTCGGAGTCGCTGTGGCGTCTGTCGGACGCCGGGGTGTGGCTGCGCGTCATCACCCACCGTCTGGTGACCAACTGGGGGCACGCGCTGATCGTGTCCGACACCGTCGAGTGGCTGGACTCGGCACGGATCCCCTACCGGGACCTGTGCTTCCTGGGTCGCAAGCCCGAGGTCCAGGCCGATGCCTACGTCGAGGACGCGCCGCACAACATCGAGGCCCTGCGGGCGGGCGGCAACACGGTGATCGTGTTCGACCAGCCCTACAACCGGCACCTGGGAGGACCCAGGGCCCGCACCTGGGACGAGGTCGAGGTCATCGTCGCCGAGCTGGTCGCCACGACGGGCGGCTCCTTCGCCGGGCAGTTCCCGGGGCTGGATGCCGGCGCAGATCGACTCGACCGCCGCAAGGGCGGCTGACCGCGCCATCCGTCAGTCGCGAGGCGGGGGCTTGCCGGTGTGCTCGGTACCGGGCGGCTCGACCAGCCACCGCGCCGGCAGGTCCCAGCGGTCCTCGAACACGAGCTGTTCGATCGGCCGACGCCGCACGGCCCCCGTGCCGCCCTGTGGCACTCCGAGCGTGATCGTGGCGGCCAGGAAGACGTCGTCGGGGATGCCCAACAGGGCCCGCAGCTCGTCGGCGACCAGTGCGTGCCACATCATCATCACTCCGCCGTAGCCGAGTGTCCTGGCCGCCAGCAGCAGGTTCTGGCACGCGGGATACACCGAGGCGCCAAGTGTCTCCTCCGGTCCGGGCCGCTTGCGCACCGCCGTGGCGAGGACCACGACCGGGATCTGCTCGAAGTGATCGACGTAGTGCGCCATGGTGGCAGCGGTGCGACCCTTGCGCGAGTTGGGATCGGTGCCGCTGCCCCGGTCGTAGCCGTCGCTGCGGCGCTTGGCGCTCCACAACTCGCGTGAGGCCCGTCCGATCAGGGCCTTGGCCGCTCGCGCCGTGTCGGAGTCCCGCAGCACCACGAAGCGGAAGGGTTGTGCGTTGGACCCCGACGGGGCCCTGGTCGCAGCGAACATGATCCGCGCCAGGTCACTCTCGGGGACCGGCTCGTCGCGGTAGCGGCGCACGGCCCTGGTGGTGGCAACGACCTCCAGCACCTGGTCGGGATCCGGAACGGGCTGCGCTGGCACGGTCTCGACCCTACCCAGCGGGGTCCTGACCGTGGCGCTGCCCGCATCCGACGGGTGTCGCCGTAGGGCTTGGTCGTAGCCTCGGGCTGTGCCCTGGTCCGACCTCCTCGCCACCACTGGTGGACTCCTGCTGGTCGGCATCCCGCTCGGCCTGAGCATGTGGGCACTGCTCGATGCGGCCCGCCGCCCGCAGTGGGCCTGGTCCCTGGCCGAACGGAACCAGGTGCTGTGGCTCGCGGTGATCCTGGGAGGTGTGCTGTCGGTGGTGCTCGGACTGGGCATCTCGGGTTGGTACCTGTGGCGTGTGCGGCCGGTCGTCGCCGCGGCCGAGCAGGGCCGCATCCCGGAACGCCGACCGCGGGGAGGCTGCCTGACCCAGGTCGGGTCGACGCTGTCGTCGGGGGTCGGGCGTACCCTGCCCAGGTGGGTGTTCGAGGAGTGGTCGGGTGCGGCCTGGCGATCGGCGTCATGGGCGTGCTGGGCGCGTGCGGCACCACGGAGGACACCTCGACGGCCACCACGGCGCCGGCTCGGCGACCACCACGGCGCCGACGACGTCCACCGAGGACGGGGCCGCCGATCCGCCCGGGTTCACCCCCGTGCCGATCGCCGACATCGGCCTGTCGGTGCCACCGGACTGCCCCATGCCGTGGCTGCCCGTGTACGCCCAGGACGAGAAGAGCTACCCGGTGTCGATCAGGCCGACCGAGGTCCGGCCCGGTGATGGTACGCCGATCCCCGACCTCGTCGAGCTGCGGTTCCAGTCGCCCGACACCGACGGCGACGGCGTGGCCGATGTGCAGCTCGAGGGCGTCGACGACGGTGCGGCGTTCGCATTGGCCCGGGGCGACGGTGAGCTGATCCTGGCGGTGCCTGGGGGCACGGTCGGCGCGCCGAGCGGGGCGTCGTGGGCCGGCGACCTGGACGGTGACGGGCGCGACGAGGTCCTGGTGTTCGTCGCCGACGGGTCCGACGACGGGGACCACCCCCTGTACGTGGTGTCCGGGGCGACGAGCGCCGGCCGTCACGACCCGCGCATCGTCGGCGCCAGATTGCCGGCCGCAGCGGGGATGCCGGCCGCTCCGTCGGCGATGTCGACGGTGACGGCAACCAGGACCTGTTGTTGCCCCGCGACGCCGACGAGCTGATGGTGGTCAGCGGCACCATCATCATGGATGCGCTGGGCGGCGCCGTGCCCGACGATGTGCAGCCGCTGGTGGCCCTGCCCAGCGACGTACGCGGCACCCTGCTGCTGGGTGACGCTCGCACGGTGCCGATCCGGGTCCGACCGGTCGACGGCGGCACGGACTGCGACGGAGCTGGTGATGATCACCGAGCCCCCCGTCGTGTTGCGGACCGACCGCCAGCCGCTGGGTGCCGACGTCGCAGCCACCGGCTCCATCACGGGGTTCGACAACGAGGACGGCCGCCATCTGCAGCTCGCCATGCCAGGCACCCGCAGCGGCACCCAGCTGGTCTTCGTGTGGAACCTGGACGACCCCTGTGCCGGGCCGACCCCAGCGGGCTGACAACCAGCGGCTCTCGAGGGGCGCGCCGAGACGCCGACGGCGGGCGGGAGTCGGGTGCGCCACCCGGTGATGGCGTCGGTCGCCAGCGGGCTACACGTTCTCGAGCTGGGTCGGCGGACCAACAAGCGAGGGCGGCGGCGGACCGAAGCGACGCAGCACGAAGTCCCGGAGCCCCAGCACACGGGCACGGGCGTCGAAGATCAGCGGTCTGGTCGAGGAGTCCCTGACTGCCGCGCGCCGTCTGCACGACGGTGAACCAGGCGCGGATGAACGCGTGGTACCAGCCGCTCATCTCCTGCACCAGCAGCAGCGTGTTGCGGGTCTGCAGGTAGTCGACGACCGCCATGCCGGACCCGATGTGGATGTTGCGGACCCGTGCCCCGCGGATCAGTCCCACCCGCCAGCCGGCACGCCGCGCCCGCAACGCCAGGTCGGCCTCCTCGCAGTAGGAGAAGTAGCGCTCGTCGAACACGCCGATCTCCTCCAGGCAGGTACGCCGCAGCATCATCAGCGTGCCGTGGGGGTAGTCGACCGTCTCCCACCGGGGCAGATCGGGTGAGCCCGGATCGATCGGATCGGGTGACGCGACGGTCATCCCGCCGAAGTACGGGTCGATCACCGGCACCATGGCATCGCCGACGTCCGCGCACATCAGCCCCGCCATCGGCTCACCGTGCGCCGCGTCGAGCATGCCGGACAGGCATCCGGGGAAGGGATCCACGTCGTGCGGTGCCAGCACGCACCACTCGCCGTCATCGGGGTCGTCGAGGAAGCGGCGCAGTCCGACGTTCGCTCCCGGGCCGAAGCCGGCGTTGCGCCCGACCTCGATCAGCTCGACCCGGTCGTCGCCGAGTGCGATGAGCGCCGAGCGCAGCTGCGCCAACGCCGTCGGTTCCGACGCGTTGTCGACCACCGTGACCTGCACCGGCACCTCCCGGTCACAGAAGCGCGCCGACGGTGTCCAGGCAGGCGAGCACCTGGTTCCAATGGACGATGACGACCCGCAGGGGCGTGGCCCGTGCGGACGGGACGGGTCGGCTCACACCAGCGGACGGTCCGTGGGTCGCACGGGCGCCGGCAGGGCGGTCTCACCCATCAGGAACTGGTCCACCGAGGCCGCACAGGCCCGACCCTCGGCGATGGCCCACACGATCAGGCTCTGTCCGCGACCCGCGTCGCCCGCGACGAACACCCCGGTCTCCGACGCTGCCCAGTCGGCACCGCGTGCGACGTTGCCGCGATCGTCCAGTTCGACGTCGAGCGCCTCGAGCAGACCGCTGCGCTCGGGTCCGGTGAACCCCATCGCGAGGAACACCAGGTCGGCCTCGAGCTCGCGCTCGGTGCCCTCGACCGGCACGAACTGCGGGCGTCCGTCGACGATCTGCTGCTCGACGTCGACCACCCGCAGGGCCCGCAGCCGACCTCGGCCGTCGCCCTCGAACGCCAGCGTGTTGACCGAGAACACCCGCTCCCCGCCCTCTTCGTGCGCCGACGAGGTGCGGTAGACGAACGGCCACGTCGGCCAGGGGTTGGTCTCGGGCCGCTCCTCGGGCGGTCGGGGCATGATCTCGAACTGGTAGATCTCCTCGGCTCCCTGACGGTGCGCGGTGCCCAGGCAGTCGGCGCCGGTGTCACCGCCGCCGATGATCACGACCTTCTTGCCGCCGGCATGGATCGGCACCTCATCGACGCCCATGTCGCCCTGTTGGGCCCGGTTCGCGTACGGCAGGTACTCCATGGCCTGGTGGATCCCGGAGAGCTCGCGTCCTGGGATGGGGAGATCACGGGCCTGGGTGGCACCGGTCGCGATGACGATCGCGTCGTAGTCCTTGCGGAGGCGTTCGACGGTCAGGTCGACCCCGACGTCGACGTTGACCCGGAACTCGGTCCCCTCGGCACGCATCTGTGCGAGGCGACGGTCGAGCACCCGCTTCTCCATCTTGAACTCGGGGATCCCGTAGCGCAGCAGACCACCGATGCGATCGGCCCGTTCGAACACGATGACCCGGTGCCCTGCCCGGGTCAGCTGCTGGGCAGCTGCGAGGCCGGCGGGACCGGACCCGATGACCGCCACCTGCTTCTCGGTCTGGCGCGTCGGGCGCACCGCCGAGACCCACCCCTCGGACCACGCACGATCGATGATCTCGACCTCGACCTGCTTGATGGTCACCGGGTCGGCGTTGATGCCGAGCACGCACGCGGTCTCGCACGGGGCCGGGCACAGCCGGCCGGTGAACTCGGGGAAGTTGTTGGTGGCGTGCAGTCGCTCGATCGCGTCACGCCAGCGGTCCTTGTAGACCAGGTCGTTCCAGTCCGGGATCAGGTTGCCCAGCGGGCACCCGTTGTTGCAGAACGGGATGCCGCAGTCCATGCAGCGGCTCGCCTGCTCCTGCAGCTCTCCCTCGGGGAACTCCTCGTAGACCTCGTGCCAGTCGCGCAGGCGCACCGGGACCGGCCGCCGTTGCGGCAGCTTTCGCTCGTGCTTCAGGAACCCTCGTACGTCACCCACGGCTGGCCTCCATCACGGCCTCGATCACGTCGCGGCCCTCTGCCTCTGCGAGACGGGTCGCGTCGAGCACCCGTTGGTAGTCGTTCGGCATGATCTTGCGGAAGCTCCCCACCGCGTCGTCCCAGTCGCCGAGCAGGTCCTGGGCCATCGCCGACTCCGTCTCCTCGAGGTGCCGGGTCACAGCGGTGTGCAGGAACTCGATGTCGGTGTCGTCGAGCTCGGCGAAGGAGACCATGTCGAAGTTGACCCGCGAGGGGAAGTCGCCCTCCGGGTCGTAGACGTAGGCGATCCCACCGGACATGCCGGCGCCGAAGTTGCGTCCGGTCGGACCGAGCACCACCACCCGACCACCGGTCATGTACTCACAGCCGTGGTCGCCGACACCCTCGACCACTGCCAGCGCACCCGAGTTGCGCACGCAGAAGCGCTCGCCGACCTCGCCACGCAGGAACAGCTCGCCCCCGGTGGCGCCGTAGAGCAGCACGTTGCCGGCGATGATGTTCTGCTCGGCGACGAAGTCCTCGTGGGCGTCGGCGGGCGGGCGCACCACGATCCGCCCTCCGGAAAGGCCCTTGCCGACGTAGTCGTTGGCGTCTCCGTGGAGGCGAAGGGTGATCCCCCTCGGCACGAAGGCGCCGAAGCTGTTGCCCGCCGAGCCCTCGAAGTCGATCACGATGGTGTCGTCGGGGAGACCTGCACCACCGTGGACCTTGGTGAGCTCGTGACCGAGCATGGTGCCCACGGTGCGGTTGACGTTGCGGATCGGGAGCTGCAGGTGGACCGGGCTGGCCGGAGCTGATGGCGTCGCGGCACTCCTCGATCAGGCGCACATCGAGGGCGTCGGCCAGGCCGTGGTCCTGCTCCCGGCGCCACGAGAGATGGTCATCGGTCCGGGGTTCGATCACCGTCAGGATCGGGCTCAGGTCGAGTCCCGACGCCTTCCAGTGGTCGACCGCTGCTCGGGCGTCGATGCACTCCGCGTGGCCGACGGCCTCCTGGACCGAACGGAATCCGAGCTCGGCGAGCAGCTCGCGCACCTCCTCGGCGATGAACAGCATGAAGTTCTCGACGAACTCCGGCTGGCCCGAGTACTTGGCGCGCAGCTCGGGGTTCTGGGTGGCGATCCCGACGGGGCACGTGTCGAGGTGACAGACCCGCATCATGATGCAGCCGGAGACCACCAGGGGTGCGGTGGCGAACCCGAACTCCTCGGCACCGAGCAGCGCTGCGACCACGACGTCGCGGCCCGTCTTCATCTGACCGTCGGCCTGGACCACGATCCGGTCGCGCAGCCCGTTGAGCAGGAGCGTCTGCTGGGTCTCGGCGAGGCCCAGCTCCCACGGCCCGCCGGCGTGCTTGAGCGAGGTGAGTGGGCTGGCGCCCGTGCCGCCGTCGTGACCCGAGATGAGCACGACGTCGGACTTGGCCTTGGCGACGCCCGCTGCCACCGTGCCGACACCGACCTCGGCCACGAGCTTCACGTGCACCCTCGAGCTCGGGTTCGAGTTCTTCAGGTCGTGGATGAGCTGGGCGAGGTCCTCGATCGAGTAGATGTCGTGGTGCGGCGGTGGCGAGATGAGGCCGACACCCGGCGTGGAGTGCCGCGTGTCCGCGATCCACGGGTACACCTTGTGGCCCGGCAGCTGGCCACCCTCGCCGGGCTTGGCGCCCTGGGCCATCTTGATCTGGATGTCGTCGGAATTCGTCAGGTACTCCGCGGTGACGCCGAAGCGGCCGGAGGCGACCTGCTTGATCGCAGAGCGCTTCGAGTCGCCGTTGGGCATCGGCGTGAAGCGGGCGACGTCCTCGCCACCCTCGCCGGTGTTGGACTTGGCGTCCAGCCTGTTCATCGCGATCGCCAGCGTCTCGTGCGCCTCGGCCGAGATGGAGCCGTAGCTCATGGCACCGGTCGAGAACCGCTTCACGATCTCCGATGCCGGCTCGACCTCGTCGAGGGGCACCGGTCGACGGTGGGAGCTGAGGGTGAACAGGCCGCGGAGCGTTGCGAGGTGCTCGGACTGGTCGTCGACGAGGCTGGTGTACTCCTTGAAGACCTCGTACTGACCGCTGCGGGTCGCGTGCTGCAGCTTGAACACGGTCTTGGGGTTGAACAGGTGGTACTCGCCCTCACGGCGCCACTGGTACTCGCCGCCGTAGTCCAGGTCGCGGTGGGCTCGTTCCTGGGGGCGCAACGGGTAGGCGGTGGCGTGACGTCGCCGCGACTCCTCGGCGATCTCGTCCAGCCCGATGCCCCCCAGACGGCTGACCGTCCCGGTGAAGTACTCGTCGATGAGCTCCTCGCCCAGGCCGACGGCCTCGAAGATCTGCGCGCCGGTGTAGGACGCGACCGTCGAGATGCCCATCTTGGACATCACCTTCAGCACGCCCTTGCCGGCCGCCTTCGCGTAGTTGCGGGTTGCCTGTTCGAAGTCGGTGATCGTCGTGCCGCCCTGCTGCACCATCTGCTCGATGGTGTCGAACGCCAGGTACGGGTTGATCGCCGCGGCTCCGTACCCCATGAGCAGGCAGAAGTGGTGCACTTCGCGTGCTTCGCCGGTCTCGACGATGAGACCGACCTTGGTGCGCGACTTCTCGCGGATCAGGTGGTGGTGCACCGCAGCGGTGGCCAGCAGCATCGGGATGGGCGCCAGGTCCTCGTTCGAGTGCCAGTCGGACAGCACGATGATGTTGACGCCGTCATCGATCGCCGCGGAGACCTCCTTGCGGATGCGGTCCAGCGCCCGGCGCATGCCATCGCCGCCGGAGAACGCCGGGAACAGCGTGCGGACCGTGCGCGCCTTGAACCGCGGGTCTGCCTCTTCGATGTGGTGGATCTTGTCCAGGCTGACGTTGTCGAGGATCGGGTGGGGAAGCTCGAGGAGGTGACACGACTCCGCGGTCGGCTCCAGCACGTTCCCCTCGGGGCCGATGTGGCGGCCGACCGAGGTGACGAGCTCCTCACGGATGGCATCGAGCGGCGGGTTCGTGACCTGGGCGAACAGCTGGGTGAAGTAGTCGTACAACAGCCGGGAGCGGTCCGACAGCACCGCGATCGGGGTGTCGGTGCCCATGGACCCCAGCGCCTCGATCCCCGCTCGCGCCATCGGCTCGATCAGGATCTTGATCTCTTCATGGGTGTAGCCGAACGTCTGCTGCTCCCGCAGCACGTCACGCGACGACTCGGTGACGTGGAAGACCTCGGGAAGGTCGTCGAGCCGCTTGATGCCCGCATCGAGCCACTCGCCGTAGGGGTGCTCGGCGGCGAGCTGGGACTTGATCTCCTCGTCGTCGATGATGCGGCCCTGCGAGGTGTCGATCAGGAACATGCGACCCGGGCGCAGGCGGCCCTTCTTCACCACACGGGCCGGGTCGATGTCGAGTGTGCCGACCTCTGAGGCCATGACCACCAGACCGTCGTCGCAGACCCAGTAGCGGGACGGACGCAGACCGTTGCGGTCCAGCACCGCTCCCACCACCGTGCCATCGGTGAAGGTGACCGAGGCCGGTCCGTCCCACGGCTCCATCATGCAGGCGTGGAACCGGTAGAAGTCACGGACCGCCGGGTCCATGTGCTGGTGGTTCTCCCACGCCTCGGGGATCATCATCAGCATCGCGTGGGGCAACGAGTAGCCACCGAGGTGCAGCAGCTCGAGCGCCTCGTCCAACCTGGCGGTGTCGGACGCACCGGGGGTGCAGATCGGGAAGATCCGTTCGAGGGCATCGCGGCCGCCCGGGAACAGGTCCGAGGCGAGCAGCGACTCGCGCGCACGCATCCAGTTCTGGTTGCCCTGCACGGTGTTGATCTCGCCGTTGTGCGCGACGTAGCGGTACGGGTGGGCCAACGGCCAGGACGGGAAGGTGTTGGTCGAGAACCGTGAGTGCACCAGCGCCAGCGCGGAGTCGAAGCGCTCGTCGGCCAGGTCGGGGAAGAACTCCCCCAGCTGCGGCGTGGTGAGCATGCCCTTGTAGACCATCGTGCGTGACGACAGCGAGGGAAGGTAGACGCAGGGTTCGCCGTCGTCGCCGAGCACCTCGTGCTCGATCCGCTTGCGAGCCAGGAAGGCACGGCGGTCGAGCACGATGCCGGACTCCTCGGCGTCGGTCGAGGCGATCAGCAGCTGCCGGAACGTCGGCATGGCTGCCAGCGCCGTGGCGCCGATCATCGACGGGTCGACCGGGAGGTCGCGCCAGGCGAGGACGCTCAGGCCCTCTTCTGCACAGATCTTGTCGACCCACCCAGCGGCTGCGTCCGCAGCGCTCCCGTCCGCCGGCAGGAAGACGTTGCCGACGGCGTAGTGTCCGGCCGGAGGCAGCGTCTCCTCCAGCACCGCCCGCAGGAAGCCATCGGGGACCTGCACGAGGATGCCCGCACCGTCACCGGTGTTCTCCTCGGCGCCGGTGGCGCCGCGGTGCTCCAGGTTGCACAGCGACGTCAGGCCCTTGGCGACGAGGTCGTGCGAACGGCGGCCATGCAGGTCGACCACGAACGACACGCCACACGCATCGTGCTCGGCGTCGGGCTGGTACAGGCCGGTGGGCGGCTGGGGGTGAGGTGACATCAAGGCTCTCTGTGGGTGTCCGATGCGGGCTGTCGGGGTCCGGTACGGGGCAGCGCTCATCGCCATGGCGGCGCCGGGTGGCAGCTCGGCGCGTCGGTGGACGCAGCCGAGTGGCAGTCGCCGTTGACTGCATGCTGCGGTCAGGAACCGCAGCGGGCAGCAACGCTGCTGCCAGAGGGTGCAGCGACGGTGCTGCGAAAGAGGTCCGCACCCGGCGGCGCCATTGCGGCACGGGCTCAGCGGTCAGTCGAAGTTAGCCGCGAGCGCCGAAGGGCCCAAAGCGGGTTGGCGGTGTCGGTAGCATCGCAGGGTGCTCCTCGCCCGCCCCTCGGCACGTACGACCGTCACCCGACCGCTGCTCCCCCCGGTTCTGGCTCTGGTCGTGCTGGCCGTGCTCGTTCCGGCGGCGTGCGGTGGAGGTTCGGGATCGGCCTCCCCGGCATCGACCACCGCCGAGGTCAGCTCGCCGGAGTCGCCGGACACCGCCACCGACGTGGACTCGGAGCCACCGTCGCACCATCAGCGAGCCCCGTGGACCGCTCGGCAGCGGCGAGTCCGTCACCCTGGCCTTCGCCGGCGACGCCAGCTTCCAGGGGTTGACCGAGGCGGTCGTCGCGGATCCGGGCGGGTTGCTCGGTTCCATCGCTCCCGTGCTGGGCGCCGCTGATGTGAGCGTGGTGAACCTGGAAGCTGCGCTCGGCACGACCGGCAGCCCGGAACCGAAGTCGTTCGCCTTCCAGGCGCCACCCCAGGCGCTCGATGCGCTGCGCTCCGCCGGCGTCGACGCGGTGACCATGGCCAACAACCACGGCATGGACTTCGGCGAGGAGGGGTTGGCGGAGTCGCTCGCGATCAGGGACTCGAGCGGCTTTCCGATCCTGGGCATCGGGGCCGACGAGGACGACGCCTACGCCCCGTGGATCACCGACGTCAGAGGTCAGCGGATCGGCGTCATCGCCGCCAACGACGTGTTCGACTCGAACCTGGTGGCGCGGTGGACCGCCGGACCGGGTACGGCTGGCATCGCCAGTGCCGAGGAGGCCCACCAGGAGCGCCTGGCCGACGAGGTCCGCAGGACCAGGGCGCTGGTGGACACGCTCGTGGTGTTCCTGCACTACGGCACCGAGACCCAGACGTGCCCCAACGGTCGCCAGCAGGAGCTCGCGGCGCTCATGACCGCCGCGGGCGCCGACATCGTGGTCGGCTCGCACGCCCACCGCTTGCAGGGCATGGGCTACCTGGGCGACCAGTTCGTCGCCTACGGCCTGTCGAACTTCATCTTCCAGGCGCCATCTGCACCCGGGAGGCGCTCAGGGGTGCTGACCGTGTCGGCCACCGGGCGCCGCATCGATGGCTACCGCTGGGACCCCGCGGTGCTGCAGGGCAATCTGCCGGTGCCGCTGAGCGGGTCGGCACAGGAAGCCGAACGCTCGGCGATGGACGAGCTGCGGGGATGCACGGGGCTGTCGGGCACGCCGACCGGTCCGGGATTCGGAGGATGACCATGGTGGAACCCGTCCAGGACCTGATCGGGTTCATCGACGCCTCGCCGACGCAGTTCCATGCGGCGCACAACGCAGCCGCACGGCTCGCCGATGCCGGCTTCGAGGAGTTCGACCCGGGCGACGCAGCCGATCCGGGTGCCCGTTTCGTGGTGCGCGACGGCGCGCTCATCGCCTGGGTCGACGGCGCAGCACCGACCGCTCCACTGCGGATGATCGGCGCCCACACCGACTCCCCCAACCTGCGCCTACGGCCCCGGCCGGACCTGTCGGTCGCCGGCATGCGTCAGCTGCGCATCGAGGTCTACGGCGGGGCACTGCTCAACTCCTGGCTGGACCGGGACCTCGGCCTGGCCGGACGGGTCGCGCTGCGCGACGGGTCGGGGGTCACCGGACGGCTCTACCGCAGCGCCGAGCCGCTGTTGCGGGTGCCGCAGCTCGCGATCCACCTGGATCGGGAGATCGGCGAGCGAGGACTCCAGCTCGACCGCCAGACCCACATGACCCCCGTGTGGGGCCTGGGCGACGCTGCGGAGGGCGACTTCAAGGAATGGCTGGCCGCCGAGATCGGTGTCGCTGCCGGGGACGTCCTCGGCTGGGATCTTGCCTGCTTCGACCATCAGGGCGCGGCGATCATCGGCGGTGACGCGTCGCTGTTGGCGGCGCCGCGCCTGGACAACCTGTGCTCGGCGTTCGGCGCCGTCGAGGCGCTGCTGGCGCTTCGCTGGTCGGGTGGCGCAACTGCTCCGGGGATGATCGTGCTGTTCGACCACGAGGAGGTGGGCTCCACCAGCGCGACGGGGGCCGACTCGGGGTGGCTCGGACGGGTGATCGAACAGCGGGCCCTCGCCCTGGGGCTCGACCGCTCGGCGCACCTGGAAGTCCTGTCGGGCTCCACGCTGCTCTCCGCCGACATGGCCCACGGGACCCACCCCAACCACCCTGCCAAGCACGAGCCCGGGCACTGGGTGCGGCTGGGCGGCGGTCCGGTGATCAAGCACAACGCCAACCAGCGCTACGCGACGGACGCGCTCGGTGCCGCAGAGTTCCGACGGTGCTGCGCACGTGCCGGCGTGGAGGTCCAGGAGTACTCACACCGCGGCGATCTCCCCTGCGGGTCGACGATCGGACCCCTGAGCGCAGCTCGGCTCGGCGCACGCACCGTCGATGTCGGGATGGCGCAGCTCTCGATGCACTCCGCGCGTGAGCTGATGGCGGTGTCGGACGTGGCCGGGATGGTCGCTGCGTTCTCCGCATGGATGGACGGCGGAGCGTCATGACCACCGGCGACCAGGCCCCGCCCGAGAGCTCGGAAGCTGCCGAGCCCCCCGACGGTCCGGGGACGTCCGACTCGACGCCGCCCGCAGCGGCGTACCTCGAGCGGCATCCGGCGGTGCTGTTGACCTGCATCGTCGCGGTGATGCTGGGCGTCATCGCCGGACTCTGGGTGACGGTCGGCACTTCGGACGGCGCGGTCGACCGGGCGGGCGCTGCGGTTGCTGCCGTGCCGCCGACCGCCGCCCCCACAACGGCAGCGCCGACCCCGACCACCGCTCCCGCGCCGACGGCCGCTCCGACACCTGCTGAGCCGTCAGAGGAGATGCTCCCCGTGTCGGGTTGGGGTCGACGGGTCGTCTACTCGATCGCACGCCAACGCATGTGGTGGGTCGACGACGACGAGTCCGTGCTGCGCACCAGCAGGGTCTCGGGGCGCCTGGACATGCCGGCGACCGGCGTGTTCCAGGTCTTCTCCAAGACGCTCGATGCCACCGGTCTCGACGGGTCGAAGATGGATCACTTCGTGCGCTTCACCCGGGGCCCGAACGGCGGGGCGATCGGATTCCACGACATCCCCGAGTTCGACGGAGTGAGGGTCCAGTCCGACGAACAGCTGGGCGAGCCGTTGTCACACGGCTGCATCCGCCAGCGCGAGGAGGACTCGACGTTCACGTGGGACTTCCTCCAGGTCGGGGACAACGTCGTCGTGGTCGCCTAGCACCCCGCTGACCCGACGTCACCGCTGCCCCTGTCGGGTTTGGCTACGTTGCGGGCATGACGCCCTCGCAGGACGATGCCGTGTTCAGCTACGACCCGTGGGATCCGGACGTGCTCCTGGATCCGTATCCCTACTTCGAGCGGCTGCGCAGCGAGGCGCCGGTGTACCACGTCGCAGACCACGACATCTGGGTCGTGTCACGCTACGACGACCTGGTCGCTGCGGCGCGCAACGTCGAGGTCTTCTCGTCCAACCAGGGCAACAGCTACCAGCGTCGCCCCGTGCCGATGCTGGTCGGGCTGGACCCACCGGAGCACACCCGTGTGCGTCGTCTCGTCGCGCGTCACTGGACACCTCGAGCGATCAACCGTCTGGCGCCCAGGATCGAGCGGCTCTGCGACGAGATCCTGGACCGAGCGCTGGGATCCGCGGGAAGCGGCGATCGTGTCGAGGTGGACTTCCTGGTCGACGTCGCCGAGCCCCTGCCGGTCACCCTGATCGCAGAGATCATGGGCATCCCCACCGAGGACTGGGAGAAGTTCCGTCGCTGGTCCGACGCGACGGTGGACCAGATGGCAGGACCACCCACCGAGGAGAACGAACTGCAGATCGTCGAGTTCGCGATGTACTTCATGGAGCTCGTGGCGCGCCGCCAGGCCGAGTTCGACGACGGCACCAACGACATCGACGACCCCAACGACATGGTCGGGATCCTGTTCGGCCGCACCCCGGACGGCGACCGGCTCACCGCCGAGGAGATCATCTCGATGTGCGTCCTGCTGGTCGTTGCCGGCAACGAGACCACGACGAACCTGATGGCGAACATGGCGGTGGTGCTGGCCGACCGGCCCGACGTCTGGGACGCGGTCGCTGCGGACGACTCCCAGATGGCGCCGATGATCGAGGAGTCGATCCGCTACCTGTCACCGGTGCAGGGGCTGTTCCGCAACACCCTGGTCGACACCGAGCTCGGCGGGACGACCATCCCGGCGGACTCCAAGGTGTTCCTCTGCTACGCCTCGGCGAACCGTGACACGGCGAGATGGCCCGACGCGGACGAGTTCCGGCTGGATCGCTACCCCGCTGCTCCCACCGACGCCGATCACGTCGCGTTCGCGCCCGGGATCCACCACTGCCTGGGCGCGCACCTGGCACGCCTCGAGGCCTCGATCATGTTCACGAAGCTGGTCGAGCGGGTCGCCTCGATGGAGGTGACCGGCGAGGTCCGACGTGGGACCAACCCGTCGATCCGGGGTATCAAGGCGCTGCCGATGGCACTCACGCTGCGCTGATCCCGACCCACGACTCCGCCAGCCAGCACACCGACGACCAGCACACCGACCAGCACACCGACCGCACGACACAGCCAGGGGGCCCACGATGGGCATCGACATGAAGATCGGCATCAACGGCACGGGGAACCTGCGCACGCTCGATGAGCTCATCGCAGCAGCGACCCGAGCGGAGGCAGATGGATTCGACTCCTTCTGGATCGCACAGATCTTCGGGATGGACGCGCTCACCGCGCTGGCGATCGCCGGACGGGAGGTCCCGCGCATCGAGCTGGGCACCGCGGTCGTGCCCACCTACCCGCGACACCCGATGATGATGGCCGGACAGGCGCTCACGGTGCAGGCCGCCATCTCGGATCGGCTGGCCCTGGGGATCGGCCTGTCGCACAAGGTGGTCATCGAGGACCTGTGGGGCTACAGCTACGCGAAGCCGGTCCGGCACATGCGCGAGTACCTCGAGGCGCTGCTGCCGCTGCTGCGCGGTGAGTCGGTCGCCGTGACGGGAGAGGACATCACCTGCATCGGCGCGGTCGATGTCGCTGGCGCTGCCGCTCCGGACGTGATCGTGGCCGCACTGGGCGCCCAGATGCTCAAACTCGCCGGTTCGACCGGATGCGGCACCGCCACCTGGTGCACCGGGGAGCGGGCGCTGTTGGACCATGTCGTGCCGCGCATCAACGCCGCGGCCGAGGCGGCGGGACACTCCCGTCCGAGGGTCGTGGTCGGACTCCCGATCTGCGTCACCTCGGATGCCGATCGTGCGCGCTCGGTCGTCGCCGAACAGCTGGCGATGTACGGCGGGCTGCCGTCGTACCGGGCGATGCTCGACCTCGATGGAGCGGACGGACCCGCCGATGTGGCCATCATCGGCGACGAGTCGGAGGTGGAGGCACAACTGCGGCGACTGGCCGATGGCGGTGTGACCGAGTTCGGCGCGGCGATCGTCGCTCCCGACGGGGCCGATCACGATCGCACCTGGCAGTTGCTGCGCTCGCTGCTGTGAGCATTGCGGCGTCGACCGGCCTGGAGCTGCCGACGCGTTCCGGTCTGGTGCTGCGGGCCGATTCGTGGGGCGACGTGCAGTCCCCTCCGGTGGTGCTGATCCACGGGGGCGGACAGACGCGCCACAGCTGGGGAGGTACCGCAGCGGCGCTGGCCGACGCCGGCTGGTACGCACTGGCCTATGACCAGCGGGGCCACGGCGCCTCGGACCGGGCACCGGACCAGGACTACTCGAACCTGTCGTTCGCCACCGACTGCATCGACGTGTGCGAGAGGCTCCGCGACCGCCACGGCTGTGCACCGGTCGTGGTCGGCGCGTCGCTCGGAGGGCTGTCCGCGCTCCTCGCCGAGGGAGCACTGGCGCCCGGCACCACCTCGGCAGTGGTGCTGGTGGACATCACGCCGCGCATGGAGCGCTCGGGTGTGGACCGCATCGTCGGGTTCATGCTGGATCGGGTCGAGACCGGGTTCGCCGATCTGGACGAGGCCGCCGACGCGATCGCCGCGTACCAGCCGCACCGGCCCCGACCGGCCGACCTGACCGGGTTGGCGAAGAACCTTCGACGTGATCCTGACGGCCGATGGCGCTGGCACTGGGACCCCGACATGTTCCTGGGTCCCCGACCGTTGGGGACCAACAGCTCTGCGGGGCAGTTCGACGACGCTGCGACACACCTGCAGGTGCCCACGCTCCTGGTGCGGGGCCGCATGTCGGACCTGGTGAGCGAGGAGACCGCCCGGCACTTCCTGCAGCTGTGCCCGCACGCCGACTACGTCGACGTCTCCGGTGCCGGCCACATGGTCGCCGGCGACCGCAACGACGCCTTCACCGCTGCGGTGAAGGACTTCCTCGACTCGTTGCGCTGAGCGAAGGATGCCGGGACCGGAGCGTGCATCGATGCCGTTGGACCAGGCGCTCTCACTGCTGGGGCTGACGGCCGGCGACGACGAGTCCGCCACCCGCCGAGCGTTCCGCAGCCGGCTGCTCGACACCCATCCGGACCTGAACGCCGCAACGGACGCAACCGAACGCACCGTGCGCCTGACCACCGCCTACCAGGTGGTCCTCCGCCAGCTGCGTTCGGTCGACGCCGGCGGCACTCGTTCGAGCGCACCGGCCGTCGATCCGGACCGGTCCGGCGACGCAGCCCGGCCCGCTGCAGCAGCACGACCCGATGGACCGGCGGCGTCCGCAGCTCCAGCTGCGGAAGGGCCCTCGATCGTGCTCGTCGATGCCGAGACCATCGGCATCGACGTACCGGCGATCGACGTCGTACCGATGCTCGTCGACGCCGCGCACCAGCTCGGTGACATCAGCTACCTGGACCCGACCACCGGGCTGCTGGAGGTGATCGTGGAGTTCGTGGGCGCTCCGACCAGTTCGGTCGTGCTGACGCTGCAGGGCCGGGCGAGTGGCGTGACCGAGGTGTTCTGCTCGGTCGAACCCCTGAGCGGCGGCGAGGCCCCCGCTGCCGATGCAGTCACACGCCTGCTGGCGCGGACGCTGCGCGGCGAGGACCCGACCGCCTGAGCGGGGATCAGCTGCTGCGGCGCAGCCCCTTCGCCCTGGCGGCCAGGGTCGACCCGAACCGGACGCGGATGGAGCGGATGCCGATCGAGTCGAGTGCCGAGGGCACGGGGAACCACCAGAGCTCGCGGCCGGGATGCACCCGCGCCGCCATGACCGACTTGGTGTTCACGAACTCACGTAGCCCCTCGGCGCCGTGGACCCGACCGATGCCGGAATCCTTCACGCCGCCGAAGGGGAGCCCTGGGATCGCGTACGAGACGATGCAGTCGTTGATGCAGACGTTCCCCGCCTGCAGGCGTGCGGCGATGGACTCCCCCAGCGCCCGGTCGCTGGTCCAGACCGAACTGCTCAAGCCGTACCGGGAGTCGTTCGCGAGGCGAACCGCCTCGTCGACCGAGTCGACCACCATGATGGGCAGCACCGGGCCGAAGGTCTCCTCGGTCATCACGTCCATCGTGTGGTCCACTCCGAGCAGCACCGTGGGTTCGAACCACAGCCCGTCGCGCTCGATGCGGCGACCGCCGACCACGATCCCCGCACCCTTGGCCACGGCATCGGCCAGGTGGCGCTCGACGATGTCGAGCTGCGGTGCATGGGTCATCGATCCGATGTCGCCGCCGCCGGTGCTGCCATCGTCCTGGCGGATGCGTCCGGTCTCCAGGATGACGCGGTCGATGAAGGCCTCGGCCACCGGACGCTCGACGTACACCCGCTCCACCGCCTGGCAGGTCTGTCCCGAGTTCTGGAACGCGCCCCACACCGCGCCGCGAGCAGCCCGATCCAGATCGGCATCCGCGCACACGATCATCGGGTCCTTGCCGCCCAGCTCCAACAGCACCGGGGTCAACGTGTCGGCCGCGGCGGCCATGACCCGCTTGCCGGTGCTCACCGACCCGGTGAAGGCGATCTTGTCCACACCGCCGCGCACCAGCGCCTCGCCGGTCGCGCCGCCGCCGGTGACGACCTGCACCAGGGCCCCCCATCGATCGTCGTCGAACAGCTCGCCGATCGCGAGCCCCACGGTGGGGGTCACCTCCGACGGCTTCAGCACGACGGGGTTGCCGGCCAACAGCGCGGTCACCAGCGGGGTCATCGACAGGGTGAAGGGGTAGTTCCACGGGCTGATGACCCCGACCACACCGACCGGCTCGTAGCGGACGCGGGCGGTCTTGTGGGCCAGGGCGCCGGGGGCGACGCTGCGCTGGCGCAGCAGGCGGCCGCCGTGACGCACGTACCAGTCGATCGTCTCGCACACCGCCATCAGCTCGGTGGTGACCGCCTCGGCGCGCTGCTTGCCGGTCTCGGCGCAGATCACCTCGACCAACTGCTCGGCGCGATCCAGCAGGCGGTCGCGGACCACCAGCAGGTGCGACGCCCGCTCCTCGAAGCTCAGCGCCGCCCACGGACCCGCAGCGGCGCGGGCACGTGCGACGGCGGCACGCACGTCATCTGCGTTCATCTCGGGCACGACCGCGAGCGGCGTCGCGCTGCGAGGGTCGAACGTCTCGATGACCGCCGTGTCGATGTCCCGCAGGTCGTCGGTGATCGCCATGGCGGCACGGTACACCGCAGGTCGGCAACTCCCCCCGGACGCTGTGACGCCTTTCACCACCGGGTGCGAGCACAACCGGGCCCAGATGCTTGATCGAACGTTCAATCAACCCTACGGTCCGATCAGTCGCAGGCTCGGACGCCGCGACACCTGAGCAAGGGGAACCCACCGATGAGCCTCGTGGACGCCGACCGTCGCACCGACTTCGCCAACACCGACTTCACCGACCCGCGTGTGTTCGATGATCCGTGGGAGCTGTACGGGTGGCTCCGTGACCAGGACTCGCTGCACTACGACGCGGCGAACGACCTGTACATCGCCGCGCGGCACGAGGACGTGTTCCACATCAGCCGTGAGGACGCCATCTACTGCTCGATGTACGGCGTGCGGCCGCGAATCGCCGGCGACATGTCGATCATCACCCTCGACGGCGACGAGCACGTCCGTCAGCGCCGGCTCATCAACAAGGGCTTCACCCCCAACCGCGTGCGGGCCATGATCCCCCACGTGCGGGAGTTGACCAACGAGGTCATCGACGAGCTCGAGGCCACCGCAGCGGACGGCGAGCGGTCGTCGGTGGACTTCGTGCAGGACTTCGCGATCCATGTGCCGCTCATCATCATCTGCGAGCTCATGGGCCTGCCGGTGGAGCAGCGCAAGAAGATGTACGGGTGGTCCGACGCGATGATGGCCGGTGACGGCCACGTCGATGCCGACTCGCCCCAGCTCCACGCCGCCGCGGAGGCGTTCGGGGAGTTCGCCGGCATGACGATCGAGCTGATCGCCCGGCGTCGAGCAGACCCCGAGGACGACCTGATCAGCATCCTGACCCAGGCCTTCGACGACGGCGCCCTGACCAAGGAGCACAAGGCGATCATGGGCGTCTCCGACGAGCAGCGGGCCAAGCTCGAGGCTCGCGATGCCACTCGACTGAACGACGACGAGCTGCTGGCCTTCCTGACGGTGCTGATGGTCGCGGGCAACGAGACCACCCGCAACGCCATCACCGGTGGACTGCTGGCGTTGAGCCGTTTCCCCGAGCAGCGTCAGCTCATGTTGGACAACCTGCACGACGAGGCCTTCATGGCCGGCTGCTGCCGACGAGATCGTGCGCTACGTGACGCCGGTGCTCGGCTTCGTGCGCACCGTCACCACCGATCACACCTACCGCAACACCGAGCTCCACAAGGGTGACCGCGTCCTCATGCTGTACGGCGGGGCGAATCGGGACGAGCGGGTGTTCGATCGTCCTGACGACCTGGACCTGACCCGCTCGCCCAACCCGCACCTGGGCTTCGGCATCGGACCGCACTTCTGTCTGGGGGCCAACCTGGCCCGCATGGAGATCACCACGGTCTTCCAGGAGCTGCTGACCCGGCTCCCCGACATCACGGTGCCCGACGGGGTCACCCCCGATCGGGGCGACTCGAGTCTGGTGCTGGCGCTGTCACACATGCCGGCGGAGTTCACCCCGGGCGGATGCCCGGTGCCCCACTGAGCCGACGAACCATGCCGATCGCAACGGTGCCGCGCGCCAACCAGCGTGAGCACATCCTGGACGTGGCGCTGCAGCTGATGAGCGAACGCGGCTCGTCGGCCATGAGCATGCGACAGCTGGCAGCCGCCTGCGAGGTGCAGGTCGCCGCGATCTACCACTACTTCCCGTCCAAGGGTGAGCTGCTGCGCAGCGTGGTCGAGGAACGGCGCTACTCGGCCCGTCTGGTCGAGCTCCCCGTCGATCTGCAGATGTCGGACCCCATCGAGGACCGCCTGCGTGCGGTGTTCGACATCTTCTGGCAGGGAGCGCTCGACGAGGAGCCGGTGCTGCGACTGCTGCTGGGCGAAGGGCTGCGCAACGAACCGGTGGCGCTCCCCACCGGAGCAGCACTGCTCGAGGTCTTCCACAGCGGTGTCGTCGGCTTCCTGGAGTGCTGCGTTCCCGAGCTGGCGGAACGCGACACGCTCGCTCATCTGATCGTCGCCCAGATCTTCAGCGGCTTCATCCGGCACATCTTCCAGCCCGACGCCCCCGTCGATGACATCGCCGCGGCACAGCTGGCAGTGGTGCTCGACACCGTGCTGCCCAGCTGAGCGCACCACCTGCGCTCCGCACGGGAGCATCTCGGCGAGATTCTGGGCCATCCGGCCTAAAGGACACCACGTCGCGCGCCGACACCGTAGATGGTGACCTCACGACTGCACTCCCCGAGACATCGCCGACCTCGTGGCCAACAGGGCGCGGTGTTGGTCGAGGCCGCGCTCATCCTGCCGATCATGGTGCTGCTGCTGCTGGGGATCATGGAGTTCGGTCTGCTGTTCACCAGCTACTCCACCTCGACCGCAGCGAGCCGCAGCGGCGCCCGGCTGGCGGCAACGGCGTACTCCCAGGCCGGCGGAGCCGCAGCGGCGCAACAGGACGCTGCCACGCAGATCTCGCTCGCGACCGCGGCTGACCTCGAGGTGCTCAACAACGCAGAGCCCATCGGCATGGCGATCTACAAGGTCGACAAGGCCTCCGGCGACGGAGCTCCCTACGGCGGGTTCCCGGGGGCGAACATGTCCGGCGGCTGTTCGACCGACTGCATCCGCTTCTCCTGGAACAGTGCGACCGAGTCGTTCACCAGGACCTCGGGGTCCTGGACCGACGTCGACGCGTGCACCCTCAACGACGTGGACTCGATCGGGGTCTACGTGCAGGCCCGCCACGACTACATCTCGGGAATCCTCGGGCGCAACCGGATCGTGGACGGCCACACCGTGATGCGGCTCGAGCCCCTGCCGGCGGACCAGTGCGGCTGATGCTGCGTCGTCGACTCGCCGCACGACGGGCACGTCTCGAGCGCAGGTGGCGCGACGAGCGCGCCGTGGTCCTGGTCTGGTTCGCACTGATGCTGGTGGTGCTGATCGGCTTCGCCGGGTTCGCCGTCGACCTGTCGAACTGGTGGCTCCAGGCCGAACGGATCCAGCGCTCCGCGGATGCGGGCGCCCACGCCGGCGTCGTCTACCTGCCCGGCGACATGTCGGGGGCGACCTCGACCGCCCGGGCGGAGGTCGCGAAGAACGGTTACCGCAGCACCGGCGCCAACCAGAACGCGAGCGTCTCGGTGACCCAGGAACCGAACCCGAACCGTCTGCGGGTGTCGGTGACCAGCACCGTGCAGTCCTACTTCGTGCAACTCCTGGGCGTCGACGAGGTCACCCTCACCCGTGAGGCGGTCGCCGAGTACATCGCGCCGGTGCCGATGGGTTCCCCCGAGAACAAGCTCGGCAACGACCCCGCGCGTGGCGACACCTCTGCGCAGTTCTGGATCAACATCGCAGGTCCGAACGCCAACAAGTTCTCCGGTGACCGCTACCAGGCGAAGAACTGCCCCTCCCGCGTCGCCAGCTGCACCGGCACAGCCAACCCGGGCATCCAGAACGACGACTACTCCTTCGACGGCTACTTCTTCGCACTGAAGGTCCAGAACAAGGTGCCGGGCCAGCCGCTCAACGTGCAGGTGTACGACCCCGGCATGATCTACGTCGGCGACAGGTGCACCAACGCCACGTTCCCGGATGCAGGACAACTCGCCACGTTGCAGACCTGGTACCCGGACGCTCCGCAGCGGTACGCGGGCGGGCTGGGACCGTGGTGCACCGGCGACCAGGACATCGCAGGACGCAACACGCAGACCACCTTCATCGTCCGGGCGCCGGACCAGACCCCGTGGTCGTTCACCGACAACCCGGTCGTCGCCGGGTGCACCACGACCATGCCGGCCTACAACCCCGGCAACAGCGGCAATCCGACCATCTTCCAGTACCTGAACCCCACCGACGGGGTGCAGGACGACCAGGCCGTCCGCGACGGCCAGGCCCCGTGGACCTTCGCCGAGGTGTTCCGCCAGAACGTGACCATCTGCTCGATCCCGGCCAGCGACGTGGTGACCGGCGACTACATCCTGCAGGTCCGGTCCAACGCCACGGCGATCGATCCGCTGAACTACTCGGCGTCGGTCAACCAGGGTGGCCACAACCGCATGTCGCTGCAGACCGGTTTCGGCACCGCCGGAGTGGAGAACCTGGGCGGGGCGAACGTCTCGATCAACGCGCTCGGCCGGCTGCCCATCTACGCCAACGCCAATTCCGCATCCACGAACTTCTACCTGGCCCGGGTGCTGCCGTTCGACGCCGGGCGCACGCTGCGCATCAACCTGTTCGACATCTCCGACGTCGGCGACTCGGGAACCATGAGGATCCTGCCACCGGCGGAGATCGGCGGCACCTTCTCGGGGTGCTCGTTCAGCAACGACATCAACAAGTCGATGTCGTACAACGCCAACACCTGCACGCTGACGGTGCCCAACGGCTACTACAACGAACGCACCGTGACCGTGGATCTGCCGATCCCCGACGGCTACACCTGCAACCCCGCGGTGGGCACGGAGTGCTGGATCACGGTGCTCGCGGACTTCAACGGCCCGGTGAACGACACCACCACGTGGTCCGCCGCCATCCTCGGCAACCCGATCCGTCTGGTCGAGTAGTCGGGATCCGACGACCTGGAGGGCTCAGCTGCGGGCGGCGCTCCACTCGGCGATGTCGTGGCCCATCGGCGTCGACGGCTCGGCGTCGACGAAGGGCCACAGCTCCTCGGCGATGCGTCGCCAGTTGTTGCGTGCGCCGAGGTCGCCGAACAGGGCGTACAGACCCAGGTTGATGCGCTGGATGATGACCATCGACGGCGGCAGGTTCGCAGCCTTCATGATCTCGGCATGCGGTCCGGTGAGATCGAAGAAGCGTCGGACGGACTCCGAGGAGTACTCAGGGGTGATCTCCTGCACCTCGTCGACCATCACGAACTCGTAGAAGTGCGTGAAGTAGTCGGCGAGCTCCTCCTCGTCGACGTCGAGGTTCGGGTCCAGGATCCCGATGCGCTCCACGATCGCGCGGAAGCGGGCGATGTCGTGGTCCAGGACGATCGCCTGGATCATCTCCTCGAACACCGTCCACCTCGTCGGGGGCGAACGACTTGCAGAGCCCGAAGTCCAGGAACGTGATCCTGCCGCCCGGGTGGAAGATGTAGTTGCCGGGATGCGGATCGCCGTTGAAGGCGTGCAGCCCGTAGATCCCTCCGAAGGCGAACCGGAAGAGGCACTCGGCGGTGAGTTGGCGTTCCTCGTCGGACCAGGAGAGCACCTCGTCGAAGCGCGCGCCGTCGACGAACTCGCTGGTCAGCACCCGCCCGGTCGACAACTCACCGATGACGTCGGGCACGTGGATGTAGGGGTGCCCTCGGTAGGCATCGGCGAACCGCTGCTGGTTGGCGGCCTCGTTGCGGTAGTCGAGCTCCTCGAGCAGTCGGTCGCGCAGCTCCCCCACGATCGGGCCCGGATCGAGACCGGGGAACAGCATGCCCATCATGGAGAACAACAGGTCGGTGTTCTGCAGGTCCGCCGCGACGGCCTCGTCGACGCCCGGGTACTGGACCTTCACCGCGACCTCGACGCCGTCGAGCGTGCACGCACGGTGCACCTGGCCGATCGACGCCGACGCGATCGGCACCCGGTCGAAACGCGAGAACACCACGTCGGGCTCGCCGCCCAGCTCGTCGACGATCACCTCGACGGACCAGGTCGAACGCCATCGGCGGCGCGTCGGACTGGAGCTGGCTGAGTGCGTCGCGGACCGGCTCGGGCAGGCCCTGGTCCAGGTAGCTGGCCATCTGGCCGAGCTTCATCAGCGCGCCCTTCATCCCACCGAGCGTCGCCGCGACCTGCTCGGCGGTGCGCAGCTCGAACTCGACGCGGCAGCTCGTCGCGTCGCTGCTCGGACGCCACCGCGCCACGCGCCTTCATCGCGACGTAGCCCGGACCCGGTGGTTGCGCCGATCCGCGCCATCTGGGCCGTACGACGGGCACGCTCGGTGCTGAGCACCCGGTCGCGACGGCACGCCACGCACCGCGCCCAGCTGCCGCGCCCGCCAGTCCCAGGGCCCCGACCGTCGATCAGGGCGCGCCGCGACGCGCGTCGGTCGACCCATGGTGGGTCGACTCAGCTCTCGGTGATCGTGATGGACTCGATCACCACTGCGTCCTTCGGCCGATCCTGGGCGCCGGTGGGGACCTTCTGGATCTCGGCGAGGACCTCCTCGCCGGAGATGAGCTGGCCGAACAGCGAGTACTGCGGTGGCAGCTGCACCCCGTGGGCGCCGGAGACGATGAAGAACTGGCTGCCGTTGGTGTTCGGACCGGCGTTGGCCATCGCGAGCGAACCGATCTTGTAGCGGCCCGGAGCCGGCAGCTCGTCAGCGAAGCGGTAGCCCGGCCCTCCGCGACCGGTGCCCTCGGGGCAGCCACCCTGGATCATGAAGTCGCGGATGATCCGATGGAAGACGAGCCCGTCGTAGTAGTGGTGGCGGGCGAGGTTGACGAAGTTGTTGACCGTGTTGGGGGCGTCGCCCGCATGCAGGTGGGCGACCATCGTGCCGTGGTTGGTGACGATCTCGGCCTGGTAGCTCTTGGCCGGATCGATCGCCATCTCGAAGGCGTCGGAGAACTTGGTCTGGTGGGGGGAGGAGCCGTCGGCGGCTGCTGCAGGAGTGGGCATGGGCGGATGCTACCCGTGTCGGACGTCCTCAACGGAAGCCGGCCAGGACCTCCTGTGCTGCGGGCTCGGCAAGGATCAGCACCGCGGCGTCGCCACGCCGCACCCCCTCGACGGGCAGCACGATCGTGGCCGGATCCGAGCTACCCAGCGTGCGCACCAGCGAGAAGGCCTCGCCCATGCCGAGCCCGGAGTCGACGATCAGCTCCGAGGACATCGCGTCGGCGACGCGGACCAGGGCGATCGGGTTGCGGGTGGCGCCCACCTCGCTCATGGCGGTGCGCAGGAAGTCCTGCTGACGTTGCTGGCGCCCCAGGTCGGCGGTGGGTTCCTTGACCTCCTGCCCGTCGATGATCTCGGTGTAGTTGCGGGCCCGGGCGTACGCCAGCGCCTGTTGGCCGTCGAGGGTGACGTCGCCGGCGGTGGTCACGTTCAGACCGGATCCGGGGTCGAACACCGGGTGGGGGAAGTTGATGGTGACACCGCCCACGGCGTCGACGAGGCCGACGAAGGAGCCGAACCCCACCTCCATGTAGTGGTTGACGGGGATGTCCAGGTTCTGCTGCACCGTGCGCACCAGGTTCGCCGGACCCTCGGTTGTAGGCGCCGTTGATGCGTCCCATCTCGCCGGTGTCCGCGATCTCGACCCAGAGGTCACGCGGGATCGACATCATCGAGGACCCGTCGGGGGTGGTCCGCAACACGATGAGCGTGTCCGAGCGGGTGCCGGTGACACCCGACTCGCCCTCGGGGTCGAACTCGCTACGAGAGTCGGAACCGACCAGCAGGTAGTTGCGCACGTCGCCGCGGACCGGATCCAGCACATCGGTCAGGTCGATCTTCTCGATGCGGTCATAGGTCGAGCGGGCCCACAGGAACCCCGCCAGCAGCGCGACGACGAGGAGCACCGGGATCACCATCAGCCATCTGGCCCGGCCCCGGCGGCGCGGCCGTGGCGCACGCTCGTCGGGCCGCGGCGGAGGAGCGGGCCGACGAGGCGGGCCGGGGGTGCCCGGATCGGTACGGGGCGGGGCCGGTCTCGGCCGGGCAGGCGACGGCTGGGACGGCGACGGCTGGGACGGCGTCCGTTGCCGGGGTGCCGGCTGGGACGGCACACGCTGTGGTGCACGCCCGGCGGGACGCGACGGCGTCGCCGGGAGTTGGAGCCCCACCGGGACTCGGCACGAAGAACTGGCGACCCGGACCCGCGGAACGAGGTTGCCCGCCGGCTCGCGGGGGTCGGTCGCCGTGACGATCCGGCGGTACCTGTGAGGGCATTTCGACATTGTGGCCCGACTCCCCCGTCGCATCGGTGCATCTGGCGGTCCGCGGCGTAGCGTGTCGACCATCACCGTGACCCCCGACGACACCGACACCGCTCTCGAGACCAACTCCTACGCGATCTCGTACCGCCTGCTGGGCGATCGTCCCGCAGCCCGCGCGGTGTCGGCCATCGCAGCTGAGCGCCTGCGCCAGGCCGGCGGCATGAACCGGCCCGACTGGATGTACCTCCTGGTCGAGTTCACCCTCGACCAGACCGTCGAGCCCGGTGTGCTGGCGGTCCGTCCGAGCGAGGACGACCCGTACACCGGCCTGCGCACCGCGCTGCGCCGCCGTCTCGAGCGGGCAGCGCCCGACGAGCGTGTCGCCGGGTCGCTGATCCACCTCGCCGGCTACCCGGCCGACATGATCGCCGGGGTCGTGCACCGCACGCCCGAGCAGACCGTGCAGTTGGCGGGCATCCTGGCGCCACCACCCGGGGTGGACTACCGGGATCTGGGCGACCCCGAGCTGACCCGACGCGTCCCGGCGAAGGTCGCCGCCGCCCCGGCGCGGCGTCGACCGCACTGGACGACGCTCGTCGCCCTCGCGGCGGTGCTGGCCGTGGTGCTCGCCGCGACCCAGATCACCGGCCCGCGACCCACGCTCGGCCCACCGATCGACGAGGGCGCCGCAGCGCTGACCGAGACGCTGACCGACACGGCGGCCGATGGACCGGTCGAGTCGCGGCTCAACGGAACGGCTGACCGCTCACCCAACTGACCAGCGAGTGCCGGGTCCCCCGCTCCAGCGGTGTGACCCGGTGGTACTCGAACGCCGGGAAGACCACCGCCGTCCCCTGCTGTCGGGTCATCCGACGGAACTCGGCGAGCTCATCGCGGTCGTAGTCCTCCACCACCTGGAACAGCTCCAGCGCCGCACCGACGTAGTCGTCGGGGTCGCTCAGCTGCACCACCACCGAGAGCTTCCGATGTGCGACCGGACCGTCGAGCCCGTCCTGGTGCCAGGTGTAGAAGGATCCCTTGCGGTGGTACGTCGTGAACTGCAGGTCCTCGTCCACCCCCGACAGGTCGAACCCGTAGCGCTCGTTCGCATCGTCGGCCACCGCCGCGATCCGCTCAGCGATCCACGCCGTGTCGTCGCCAGCGGGGATCCAGGCGATCCTGGCGTCACGCACCGCGTGGTCGGTCAGCGGGGCGGCGTCGCCTTCGAGCGCGCCCTCGCTGTCGGTGAGTTCCAGGCCCAGCGCCACGATGCGTTCGCACTCGGTCGCGCTGAACACCCCGGGGTGCACCTCGTGGGTCTCGTACGGGCCCCGCGCCGCGGCAGGCATTCAGTCGGCGCTGTAGAACACGGTCTTGGACTCGGTGTAGTGATCGAGCGCGGTCGGCCCGAGCTCTCGTCCCAGCCCGGAGCGCTTGAAGCCGCCGAAGGGCATCTCGTAGCGGACGCTGCGGTTGGTGTTGACCGACATGACACCGGTGCGGACCGCCGCCGTCACACGCATCGAACGTCCCACGTCGCGGGTCCACAGCGTGCCCGACAGGCCGTACTCGCTGTCGTTGGCGATGCGGATGGCATCGGCCTCGTCGTCGAACGGGATGACCGACAGCACCGGACCGAAGATCTCCTCGCGGGCCACGCGCATGCTGTTGTCGACGTTCGCCACGACCGCCGGGCTCAGGAACCAGCCCGGCCCGCTGGCGTCGCCGCCCACGAGCACCTCGCCACCCTCGCTGCGTCCGATCGCGAGGTAGTCCAGCGCAGTGGCCCGCTGCGGACTCCGAGATCATCGGGCCGATCTCGGTCGATTCGCTGGTCGGGTCACCCACGACCAGCTGCCGGGTCCGCTCCGCCACCCGGGCGACGACGTCGTCGTAGACCGACCGCTCGACCAGCAGGCGGCTGCGCGCGCAGCAGTCCTGTCCGGCGTTGGCGAACACCGAGTACGGGATCGCGTCGACCGCCACGTCCAGGTCCGCGTCCGCGAACACGATCGCGGCGGACTTGCCGCCGAGCTCCAGCGAGACCCGCGTCATGTTGTCCGCGATCCGGCGCAGGATGCCGGCGCCGGTGCTCGAGTCGCCGGTGAAGGAGATCTTGTCGACCCGTGGGTCACCCACCAGGGCGTCGCCGACGGTGGCGCCGGGACCGGCCAGGACCGACACCGCGGCCGCAGGCACCCCGGCCTCCACCAGCAGCTGGCCCAGCTTCAGCGCAGTCAGCGGGGTCAGCGATGCCGGCTTGAGCACGACCGGGTTGCCCGCCGCGAGTGCGGGGGCCAGCTTCCAGGTGGCGATGAGCATCGGGAAGTTCCACGGCACGATCAGCCCGCACACCCCGACCGGGACGCGCATCACCACGCCCAGTCCGACGTCGGGGGTCGGCACCACCGAGCCGAGGTGCTTGTTCGCCGCGCCGGCGTAGTACTCGAACACGTCGGCCATCGCGCCCGCCTCCCACCGGGCGTCGTCGATCGTGTGACCGGCGTCTGCGACCTCGAGCTGTGCGAACTCCTCGAGTCGTTCACGGATGAGCGTGGCCACCGCCATGAGCACGTGGCCCCGGTCGGTCGCGCTGACCGATGACCACGCGGCGGACTCGAACGCTCCCCGGGCGCTGCGCAGCGCCGCGTCCAGGTCCTCGGCGCCGGCCTTCGCGACCTGCGCGAGGGGCTCGCCCGTCGCAGGGTTCGACGTGGTGAACGTCGCCCCGTCGGCAGCGGGACGTAGCTCGCCGCCGATCAGCAGCTGGGCGGTCGGCGGAGTCGGCGTGGCGGTCGGGTGGCGGTCGCATCGGACATGGTCGCCGAGTGTAGGAGTGGTCGCGGCAGCGCTGACTACGCTGCGCCGGACCTCGATCACAGGAGCACACGACATGGCACGTCTGGACGGCAGGGTGAGCCTGATCACCGGCGCATCTGCGGGGCTCGGGCGGGTCGCCGCCGAGCTGTTCGCCCGAGAGGGATCCAGGGTGGTCGTGGCCGATCTGGCCGACGGCGCCGACGCCGTCGAGGCCATCCGTGCAGCCGGCGGCGAGGCCAGCTACGTGCACTGCGACGTGACCGACGAGGCCTCGATCGCCGCCGCGGTCGCGCACACCGTGGACGCCTTCGGCGGGCTGCACGTGCTCTACAACAACGCGGGCGTGTCGCTGGCCGACGACGACGGCCCGGAGAACACCCCGACCGAGGTGTGGGACACCACCCTCAACGTCAACGTCACCGGGCTCGCGCTGTGCTGCAAGCACGGCATCCCGGCCATGTTGGACTCGGGCGGCGGTTCCATCGTGAACGTCGCCAGCTTCGTCGCACACCTCGGCGCGGCCACCCCGCAGATCGCGTACACGGCATCGAAGGGAGCGGTGCTGTCGATGACCCGAGAGATCGCCGTGATGTACGCGCGGCGCGGCATCCGGGCCAACGCGCTGTGCCCCGGTCCGGTGCTCACACCGCTGTTGGCCAAGTACCTGGCGGACGACGAGGCTCGCGAGCGACGCCTGGTGCACGTCCCCATGGGCCGGTTCGGCGAGGGCATCGAGATCGCGAACGGCGCCCTGTTCCTGGCCTCGGACGAGTCGTCGTTCATGACCGGGCAGTCGTTGCTGGTCGACGGTGGCATCACCGCCGCCTACACCACGCCCCAGTGAGCACCGCCACGCTGACGACCCCGGCGGGTACCGTCGGGCGCACACGATCCAGGAGCAGCACGTGAGCACCACCGGACTGATCGACCTGCCGACCCTGTCGCGTCTCGTCGCCGAGGACCAGATCGACACCGTGGTGGTTGCGTTCGTCGACCTGCAGGGTCGCCTGATGGGCAAGCGGGTCACGGGAAGGTTCTTCCTCGACCACGTCGCCGGTGACGGCACCATGGAGGGCGAGGGCATCGAGGCCTGCAACTACCTGCTGGCCGTCGACGTCGACATGAACGTCATCGACGGCTTCCGCTACGCCACCTGGGACGGCGGCTACGGCGACTTCCGGGGACGCCCCGACCTCTCGACGCTGCGGGTCACGCCCTGGCTGGAGAAGACCGCGCTGGTGCTGTGCGACATCGTCGATCACCACGGTGGGCCCGTCGCGGTGTCGCCGCGTCAGGTGCTGCAGCACCAACTGGACCGCGGCAGCGGAGCGGGGGCTCACCGTCAAGCTGGGCTCGGAGCTGGAGTTCTTCGCCTACGACCGCCACTTCGACGACCTGGCGCGGGAGCAGTACCGCACGCTCGCCGAGCACACGTCGTCCTGGTACAACCTCGACTACCACGTGTTCCAGACCACCAAGGACGAACCGCTCATCCGTGCCATCCGCAACGGCATGGTCGACGCCGGGCTCCCGGTGGAGTTCTCCAAGGGAGAGGCCGCCCCGGGCCAGCACGAGCTCAACCTCCGCTACGCGGACGCGCGGACGATGGCGGACAACCACACCATCTACAAGAACGGCGCGAAGGAGATCGCCCACCTGCAGGGCAAGGCGCTCACGTTCATGGCGAAGCCCTCGATCGACCAGCCCGGCTCCAGCTGCCACATCCACTCCTCGATCTGGTCGCTCGACGGCGACCGCCCGCTGTGCCCCGCCGAGGACGACCCGACCGCAGATGAGCCCGATCTTCCGCTCCTGGATGGGCGGCATCCTGGCGCACTCCCGCGAGCTGTCCCTGTGCTTCGCGCCCTTCGTGAACAGCTACAAGCGCTACCAGCCCGACTCGTGGGCGCCGACCGCGGTCGTGTGGTCACCCGACAACCGCACCTGCGGGTTGCGCACCGTCGGACACGGACCGGCCATGCGTGTCGAGTCACGGATCCCCGGGGCGGACTGCAATCCCTACATCGCGTTCGCGGCCATCATCGCCGCGGGGCTCGACGGCATCGACCGAGAGCTGGACTGCGGCGACCCGTACGCCGGCAACGCCTACACCGCACCCGACCTGGAGCGGATCCCCTGGAACCTGGTCGAGGCCATCGCACTGTTCCGGGACTCCGCCTTCGCCGCGTCCAGCCTGGGAGACGAAGTGCACTTCCACCTGACGCACTCCGCCGAGGAGGAGTGGAAGGCGTTCAACAACGTCATCACCGAGTGGGAGCTGCGGCGCAACTTCGAGCGGATCTGAGCGCGTCGCCCACTCCCATGCCGACTGTGTTGCAGAACGGTGCAGCAGCGGGCCCTCCTGCGACGCAGTTCCGATCATGAGGCGCCGACCGGCCCGTACTACCCTCGCAGCAGGGTCAACAGCGGTACTGCAACCACCCGGGAGCTCCCATGGACGTCGTTCGCACACCAGATGACCGCTTCGCCGATCTGCCCGGCTGGGGATTCGCTCCGCACTACACCGAGGTGATCGCAGGCGACGGCACCCCGCTACGCATCGCCCATCTCGACGAGGGCCCGGCCGGCGCAGCGCCCGTGTTGTGCCTGCACGGTGAGCCGTCCTGGTCGTACCTGTACCGACACATGGTCGAGCCGCTCGTCTCGGCGGGGCACCGGGTCGTCGCGCCGGACCTGGTGGGCTTCGGTCGATCGGACAAGCCGGTCGAACAGGACAGCTACACCTACGAGTCCCATGTCGACTGGATGCTCCAGTGGTTGCGCGCCATGGATCTGCGTGACGTGACGCTCGTCTGTCAGGACTGGGGCGGCCTGATCGGCCTGCGCCTCGTCACCGCGGAACCCGACCGCTTCGCCCGTGTGGTGGTGGCCAACACCTTCCTGCCGACCGGCGAGCGGCACCCCGGCGAGGCGTTCCTGAACTGGCAGCGATTCTCCCAGGAGGTCGAGGTGTTCGACTCGGGCTTCGTGGTCCAGATGGGCACCACCACCGATCTCTCCGCCGAGGTCGTCGCCGCCTACAACGCCCCGTTCCCCGACGACAGCTACTGCGCAGCTGCACGCAGGTTCCCGATGCTCGTGCCGATCTCGACCGATGACCCCAGCTCTGCCGCCAACCAGGCGGCGTGGCAGGTGCTCGAGCAGTGGGACAAGCCGATGCTCACCGCGTTCAGCGATGCAGACCCGATCACCGCCGGTGCGGACCGGGTGTTCCGCGACCGCGTGCCGGGCACCGAGGGCCAGCCGCACACCGTGATCGAGGGCGGCGGGCACTTCCTGCAGGAGGACCGGGGTCCGGAGCTGGCAGCAGCGGTGGCGGCGTTCATCGCCAGCACGCCGTGACCACCGCGCACCTGGCCGACCGGCCGACCGACGGTCGGCGGCTGCGCGGCGAACGCACCCGCTCCAGCATCGTGGCCGCGCTGTTGGCGTTGCTGGATGACGGTGTCGCGTCTCCCACGGCTGCGCAGATCGCCGATCGCGCGGGCGTGTCGGTGCGCTCGGTGTTCCAGCACTTCTCGGACATGGAGGCGCTGTACGAGGACCTGGCTGCCGCCCAGCGTGATCGTGTCGCACCACTGATCGCCGCGGTGGAACGCCCCGATGGCATCGAGGAGAGGATCGTCGCGCTGGTGCGTGGGCGCGCGGAGCTGTTCGAGACGATCACGCCGGTCCGTCACGCGGTGGCGGGCCGGGCGGTCGGGTCGCCAGCGCTGCGGGGCCGTCTCGCCGAGCTCGCAGCAGCGCTGCGCACACAGGTGAACGAGCAGTTCGAGAGCGAGCTGCGTGCGCTGCCCGCTGGCCGCAGGGCCGAGGTGCTGTCAGTGGTGGACCTGCTGTGCTCGTTCGAGTCGTGGGATCGGCTGCGCGTCGTACAGGGCTTGGAGCGGGCGGCTGCCGAGAGCACCCTCCGGACTGCGCTGCGCTCCCTGTTGGTCTGACCCCGGAACCCCAGCGGCCCTCCAGACGCGAAGGGTGTCGCGGAACGGCTCGAGAGCGACGCGTTCGGCGACACAGTTGGCTGGCGACACAGTTGGCTGGCGACACAGGGCTCGCTGGCGGCGCACGGCGGGTCAGGCGTCCGGGTCGAGGAGCCGCACCGCACCGGCGCCACCGTCACAGCTGACCTCGACCAGGTCGCCGTGGTGCAGGCGCCGGGTTGCGTCGGTGCAACCGACAACAGCCAGCAGACCCAGCTCGCGGCACACGATCGCTGCATGCGAGGTGAGTCCGCCGTGATCGGTGACCACTGCCGCCACCCGGTCGAGCAGCGGCAGCCATCTCGGATCCGTCGATGAGGTCACCAGCACGCCACCGGGCTCCAACAGGTCGAGATCAGCAGGGTCATCGAGCCGGCAGACCACGCCGCGTGTGGTGCCGCTGCCGACGGCGCGACCGTTGACCAGCCCGGTCGAACCGGTCCAGTGGTCTGCGCCGGCCGCATGCCACTCCCCCGGGTCATGGGGACGAGCCTGCAGCACGACAGGGACCGACTCGTCGTTGCGCACCGCGAACTCAACCTCGATCGCGTGGCCGAACCTGGCCTCTGCACGGCGCACCCAGTCCACCAGGGATGCCGCCAGCGCTCCGTCGGGCGTTTCGTCGCCGGCCACCGACCACTGCAGGGGGTCGGCCCTGCCCGACATCAGCCGGTCACCCAGACCCCGCACCACCTCGATGACGACGCCCCGTCGCCCGTCGCTCAACGCTGCGCCGGCCCAGCCGTCACCCAGGTGCACCATCGGCTGCACCATCACCGCCATCGCAGGGTCATCCGGTGCGATCGAGGCCGGATCCTCGGTCCGGCGCCGGTAGCCGTGCGTGCCCCTCGCCCACGCCGACGCCAGGCACGTCCCGATAGGCAGCAGTGGCGCCGTCCACGTCGTGGACCGACAGCCGGGTCACGTACTGCCCTGCGAAGCTGCGACCAGCGAGGTCCTCCGCGACCGCGCTCGAGCGCAGCGCCAGGCCCACGGCCCCCTCATCGAGGAGTCGCTGCACCGACGCCGAGATCCCCTCGCTGACCGGCTCGGGCAGTCGTGCGGCGCTGAAGGCCCGATGGAGCTCCTCTGCGGCACGGTCCTGTCCGCCGAGCGCGGCATCGACCAGCGACTCCAGTGCGTTGTGGGCGACCACCGAGCGCCACGCGACGGTGCTCAGCGCTGCTCCTGCGGCAAGGAGCGGGCGATCCTTCGCCGGCCAGCGGGCCATCGCGCTGAGCGTGGCGAACTTGGCTCCCGTCAGGGTGGGGTTCGCGGCATCGTCGTCGTCGCTCCACACCACGGTCGGCACCGGCACAGTCTCCCCCACGCTCGTCGGCGATGGAGCCGTGCACCTCGATTGATCTGACACACTGTGGACCGATCGAGCCAGGACTACCCGGGGGGAACGTCACGATGCCCGACATCGTCGAACAGCTGACAGGGGTGCTTCCCGTCGACCGGGTGCTCAGCGGTGACCGCATCGCCGAGGACTACACCCACGACGAGTGCCTGACCGCACACGGCCGTCACCCCGGCGGTGGTGGTGTGTCCCGAGACCACCGAGGAGGTCGCCGACGTGCTGCGCTTCGCGCACACGCGAGCGGATCCCGGTGACCGCACGCGGCTCGGGCACGGGGCTGTCGGGTGCGGCGATCCCTCGAACCGACTCGATCCTGGTGTCGTTCGAGCGCATGAACCGGGTGCTCGAGATCGACACCGAGAACCACGTCGCGGTGGTCCAGCCCGGGGTGCGGCTCAACGAGCTCGACGAGATCACCCGGACCCACGGCCTGGTGTACCCCGTGTACCCGGGCGAGTACTCCGCCAGCCTCGGCGGCAACCTGGCCACGAACGCCGGTGGGATGCGGGCGGTCAAGTACGGCGTCACCCGCCACCAGGTGCTGGGCCTGGAAGCGGTCCTGCCCGGGGGCGAGGTGCTGCGCAGCGGCGGCAAGTTCGTCAAGGCCTCGACCGGCTACGACCTGACGCAGCTGGTCATCGGCAGCGAGGGCACCCTGGCGCTCGTCACCGAGGCGACCCTGCGGCTCTACCCGCGACCCGAGCACCAGCGGACCGTCCTGGCGCCGTTCACCACGCTCGAACAGGTCACCGATGCCGTGCCCCGCATCATCGATTCCGGGATCGGGCCGCTCATCCTGGAGTACATCGACCTGCTCACCATGTCGGCCACGCAGTCGTTCTGCGGGCTGGAGCTGGGAATCCCCGCCGAGGTCAAGGACACCGCGCTCGCCTATCTGGTGGTCATGATGGAGAACTCGATCGAGTCCCGTCTCGACGAGGACACCGAGCGGCTCTCGGAGATGCTGTTCGACCTGGGCGCCATCGATGTCTACGCGCTGCCGCCGCATTCGGCCGGCGAGCTCATCGACGCACGCGAGAAGGCGTTCTGGATGGCCAAGGCCAACGGTGCGGACGACGTGATCGACATCGTCGTACCCCGGGCATCGATCCCCGCGTTCATGGAGAAGGTCAGCGCGCTGGCCGGAGAGTACGAGGCCTGGATCGCCGGGTGCGGGCATGCGGGGGACGGCAACGTGCACCTGGGGATCTTCTGCGCCGACCCCGACCGCCGCCACGCCCTGCTGAACGCCCTGTTCGCCGAAGGGATGGCCCTCGGCGGTGCGATCTCGGGTGAGCACGGCATCGGTGTCGCGAAGAAGCGGCACTTCAACACGCTGGAGGACCCGGCGAAGATCGCACTGATGCGTCGTATCAAGACCGCCTTCGACCCCAACGACATCTTGAACCCCGGCGTCCTGTTCGACGCAGAGACCGACCCCCTCCCACCCACCGACGGAGACAGCAACTGATGACCGAGTCCATGAACGGTGCGCAGGCACTGATCCGCACCCTGGTCGATGCCGGAGTCGACACCTGCTTCATGAACCCCGGCACCTCCGAGATGCACTTCGTCGCAGCACTCGATGACGTCCCCGAGATGCACTCGGTGCTGGCGCTGTTCGAAGGCGTCGCGACCGGCGCGGCAGATGGCTACGCCCGGATGTCGGGGCGACCCGCAGCGGTGCTGTTGCACCTGGGTCCGGGGCTCGGCAACGGCCTGGCCAACCTGCACAATGCTCGACGCGGCCACACGCCGATGGTGAACATCGTCGGTGACCACGCCACGTACCACGCGCAGTACGACGCTCCGCTGCAGAGCGACATCGCCGCGATCGCGTCCGGCGTGTCGGAGTGGATCCGATCCTCGACCGATCCCGAGACCGTCGCCGTGGACGCCGCCGACGCGGTTGCCGCCGCATCCTCGGCACCCGGTCAGGTCGCGACGCTGATCCTGCCGGCCGACGTGTGCTGGCTGGACGCTCCCGGTGCGGTCGAGCCGGTCGCTCCGACGCCGCCCGCACCCGTGCAGTCCGCGACCGTCGAGGAGATCGCGGCGGTGTTGCGCTCCGGTGAGCCCGCAGCGCTGCTGATGGGCGGATCGACGATGTTCGAACCCGGCCTGGTGGCCGGGTCTCGAGTGTCGGCCGCCAGCGGGGCCAAGTTGTTGGCCGAGACCTTCCCGCCACGGCTGGAGCGCGGGGCGGGCATCCCGGCGGTGGAGCGGCTCGGCTACCTGGCGGAGTTCGCACAGGCGCAGCTCGACGGGCTGGCCCACCTGGTCCTGGTCGATGCCCTCTCGCCCGTGTCGTTCTTCGCCTATCCCGACAAGGTCTCGGACCTGGTGCCCGACGGCTGCCAGGTGCACGTGCTCGCCGCCCCCGGCGACGACGCGCCGGCGGCGCTCGCGGCGCTCGCCGACGCACTCGGCGCAGCACCGGATGCCGCCACCCCCGCGGCCGCGTTCCGTCCGGATCGACCGACCGGCGCGCTCAACGCCGAGACGCTGGCCCTGGCCATCGGTGCGCTGCTGCCGGAAGGTGCGATCGTCGCGGACGAGGGCAACACCGGCGGCCTGTTCGTCTCGGGCTTCACCGCCGGAGCGCCGCGCCACGACTGGCTCTGTCTGCCCGGTGGCGCCATCGGCTACGGCATGCCCGTCGCCACCGGCGCCGCGATCGCCTGCCCGGATCGCAAGGTGCTCAGCCTGGAAGCCGACGGCAGCGCGATGTACACGATCCAGTCGTTGTGGACCCAGGTCCGTGAAGGCCTGGACGTCACGACGATCATCCTCAACAACCGGTCCTATGCGATCCTCAACCTGGAGCTGTCACGCGTCGGGGCAGACCCGGGCCCGAAGGCGCTCGAGATGTTGGACCTGACCCGACCCGAACTGGACTTCGTCTCGATCGCGACGGGCATGGGCGTTCCCGCGACCCGGGCGACGACCGCCGAGGAGTTCACCGAGCAGCTCGAGGCTGCGCTGGCCACACCCGGCCCGGCGCTGGTCGAGGCGATGATGCCGGCCACGCTCTGAGGGTCTCCGGCGCGGTCGGATCGGCTCGCTAACCTCGCCCGGTGCCCGCCCCACCCCCGGTCGATGCCGTCGACCTGCTCGCGCAGGTCGCAGCGGCGATCCCCGACGGAGAAGACCGTCCCGCTCAGCGTGAGATGACCGCCGCGGTACAGGCGGCGTTCCGCACCCAGCGTCACCTCGCGGTGCAGGGACCCACTGGGGTGGGCAAGTCGCTCGCGTATCTGCTGCCTGCCATCGCAGCTGCCGGACCCGAGGACCGCACCGTGGTGGTCACGTCGTCCAAAGCGCTGCAGGACCAGTTGGCCAAGGTCGACCTGCCGTTCCTCGCTGCCACCCTCGAGCGGCCCTTCACCTTCGCCGTGCTCAAGGGTCGGTCCAACTACCTCTGTGCCGCTGCCGCGGATGAAGTGCGCGTGCACCTGCGGTCGGGCGCCAGCCAGCAGCACCTGGACCTGGGCGCCGAGGACGCAACGGCGTCCACCGGCGTGGCGACGGACCTCTCCGACGACGACGTGGTCGCCGAGGTCGAGGGGCTGCTCGACTGGGCCGAGCTGACGGCCACCGGCGACATGGCCGAGCTGGACGACACTCCGCACTGGCAGGCATGGCGTGCGGTGTCGGTCGGCCCCGGCGAGTGCGTGGGCGCCGCCAACTGCTCGTTCTCCGAGGAGTGCTGGTCCGAACAGGCCCGTGCAGCTGCGGAGCACGCAGACGTCGTGATCGTCAACGCCCACCTCTACGGCGCACACATCCAGACCGGACGAACGCTGCTGCCCCACCACACGCGGCTGGTCATCGACGAGGCCCACGAGTTCGAGGACTCCATCGTCGGATCGCTCAGCGTCGAGCTGACCGAGGGACGTCTGGCGAACCTGGCCCGGGTCCACGGACGGTGCGTGGCGAGCGACGACACCGACGGGCCCAAGGACAAGGTGGGCACGTCGCTCCGCTCGGCGGGTCAGATGCTGGAGTCGCTCCTGACCGGCATGACCGCGGACGCCGCAGGTCCGGCCACCCAGGTGCGCCTGCGCGAGGGACTGGGCAGCGACCTGACTGCGGTGGTGTCCACCGCGGTCGCTGCTGCTGACCGAGCGCTGAACAGCCTGCGCCGAGCCGCCAAGCACGCCGGCCAGGGCCCGGCGCGACACCGGATCGACCGTGCGGTTCGGGTGGCCGAGGGGGTGCTGGGCGATGCGCAGTCGCTGCTCGGGGCGCTCGAGCCCGGCTCGGTGTGCTGGATCGAGACCACACGTAGTGGTCGCCATGCGTTGCGGCTCACCCGGATCGACGTCGCCGCGACCCTGGCCGTTCGGGCATGGGAGGACTCTGGGCTCACGGTGGTCTGCTGCTCGGCCACGCTCGACCGGGGCACCGCCGAGCGGCTCGGTCTGGACGCCGAGTACCTGGCGGTCGACTCGCCGTTCGACTTCCGCGAGCAGGCCGTGCTGTACGTACCGAAGCTGGCGCGGCCGAACCATCCGGACTGGCCCGAGCAGGTCGCTGCGGTCGTCGCACACCTGATCGAACGCCTCGAGGGTCGAACGCTCGCGTTGTTCACCTCGAACCGCATGCTGCACGCCACCGTCGAGAGGTGTCGCGACCTGTGCCCCGACGCGTCCATCATCGCCCAGGGCGAGGCGCCCAACCCGGTGCTCCAGCAACGGTTCCTCGATGAGGAGCACACCAGCCTGTTCGCGACCGCCAGCTTCTGGACCGGCATGTCGAGTCCCGGCACCACCTGCTCGGCAGTGGTGCTGGACAAGATCCCCTTCCCGGTCCCCTCGGACCCGATCATCGAGGCCCGTTCCGAGCTGGTCGGCGACGCTCGAGCGTTCCAGGAGGTGTCGGTCCCTGCCGCTGGGATGCAGCTGGCCCAGGGCGTCGGCCGGCTCATCCGCACCGCGACGGACCGTGGTGTGGTGACGGTGTGTGACCCGCGGCTGGCCGAGGCCCGCTACCGCGAGCAGATCCTGGCACTGCTCCCACCGCTGCGGCGGGTGCGCAACGCCGAGTTCGTCGACCGCTTCATCGACTCGCTCGAACTGGACCGTCCCGCCCACTCTGTGCCTGACGGGCCGGTCGAGCTGTCAGCCTGAGGTCACCCGGTACCCGGTGCCGCATCCGACGCCGGTACTTGACGGTGTAGTCAGGCCAGTTGTTGGTGATGCGCCCCGAGTCGGTCTTGTACCAGGAGTGGCAGTCCTCGGCCCACACGGTGCGTTGCGCAGCTGCTCGGATCTGGGCGTCGTAGCGCTCCATGGCATCTTCGGTCACCTCCGCGGAACCCGATCCGTCGCGCACCATGTCGACCAGCAGCGAACGGATCCACGCCACCTGCTGCTCGATCATGAACAGGATCGAGTTGTGACCCAGGTTCGTGTTCGGGCCGTACAACATGAACAGGTTGGGGAACCCTGCGACCGCCACCCCCAGGTAGGCGTACGCGCCGTCGGCCCAGACCTCGTTCAGTTCCAGACCGTCACGACCGGTGATGCGCAACGGCGACAGGAACTCGGTGCTGCGGAACCCGGTACCGAAGATGATCGTGTCGACCCCGAACTCGTCGCCGCCGGCGGTGCGGATGGAGTGCTCGGTGATCTCGGCCACCTCATCGGTCACGACCTCCACATCGGGCCGCAGCAGCGTGGGGTACCAGTCGTTCGCGATCAGGATGCGGCGACAACCCGGCGTGTAGTCCGGGATCAGCGCCTCGCGGGGCAACGTCGAGGAGACCAGCTTGCCGAGCTCCTTGCCGAAGCGGTCCTGCATCAGCTTGCCGAGACGGTTGCCCTTGCGCATCAGCGCGAACCGCGCCTCGAACCGCCAGTAGATCGACGCCCGATACGCCCGTTGCAGCGGCGGCACGTGGTCCAACAACCAACGTTCCCAGGGGCGGTAGCGCCGGTCGGGCTTGGGCGCGACGTAGTTGACGCTGCGCTGGAACAGCGTCGTGTGCCGGGCCTGTGCGGCCACGCGGGGCACGAACTGGATGGCGCTCGCACCGATGCCGATGACCGCCACGCGCTCCCCACGCAGGTCGTGGTCGTGGTCCCAGCGTGCGGAGTGGAACACGGTGCCAGCGAAGTCGTCGAGCCCCGCGATGTCCGGGATGTTCGGCCGATTCAGCTGGCCCAGACCCGACACCACCACGTCGACGGTGACCCGTTCGCCGTCGACCAGGGTCAGCTCCCAGCTCTGGTCGACGTCGCTCCAGGTCGCCGAGGTCACCTCGGCGCCGAAGCGCAGGTGGGGCTGCAGGCCGTGGGAGTCCACCAGCGACTCGAAGTAGCCGAGGATCTCCGGTTGCTCGGCGAACTTGCGGGTCCAGTCGGTCTTCGGGGCGAACGAGAAGCTGTACAGATGCGATGGCACGTCGCACGCCGCGCCGGGATAGGTGTTGTCGCGCCACGTGCCGCCCACGCCGTCGGAGCGCTCGTAGATGGTGAAGCTGTGGATGCCGGCGTCCTGCAGCTGCATGGCCATGCACAGCCCGGCCGCTCCGGCTCCCAGGATCGCCACCCGTGGTGTGCCCGATCGGGGATCGTCGACGAGTCGGTCCGCTGCAACTGCCCCGTGGCCCATCGGCACCCCCGTACTCGGCCGGACGGTCGAGATCGTACTGCGGGCCGTCGGGTGCGGCTGCGGGTCCGGAGCAGGAGACAGGCGTGGGCCGTGGACGGAACCGTAGTGGGGCGGAAATGGTCCGGACCTTCACCGGGTTCCCGTCGGCAACGACAAGGAGAACAGATGGGTACCGTCGATCTGACGCTGAGCGAATTCGAGTCCACCGTGACAGCGGAGGGCATCGTCCTGGTGGACTTCTGGGCGTCCTGGTGCGGCCCGTGCCGCTCGTTCGCCCCCGTGTTCGAGGCCGCCGCCGAGGAGCACCCGGAGATCACCTTCGCAAAGGTCGATACCGAGGCCGAACAGGAGCTGGCAGGCGGTCTGGGCATCCAGTCCATCCCGACGCTGATGATCTTCCGCGACGGCATCCAGATGTTCTCCCAGCCCGGAGCGCTGCCGAAGGCGGCGCTCGATGATCTGATCGGCCAGGTCGAGGCGCTCGACATGGCCGAGATCCGCAAGGAGCTCGGCGTCGACGAACCAGCGCCAGCTGCGGACTGACGCCCGACCTCGATCCCAGGAAGGGGCGATTCCGCGGAATCGCCCCTTCCTGCGCGCACCGGCGACGGATCGCGTCACCTGTGCGCGCAGCCTGCGAGTCCGACGGCCACCGTACCGACGCGGAGTGGCGGTGAGCATCAGGTTCGTGATCAGGTGAGACTGAGCGCCTGCTCGTGAGGGACTTCTGGAGCAAGGTCCGCTCCGTTGGGCCAGACCACGGTGCCGAGGTCGGAGTCGACTGAGACTCTGGCGGAGTAGTCGACACCTCGAAGCGCCTGCGTCATCGGACCCTTGGCAGCCTCGATACGCCCGACAGGTCGTCAGCGCCGAGGACACCATCGGCACAGCTCAGCCGTGGGCGATGGCCGCCGAGGTGTTGGACGGCTCCGACGACATAGGGCGCAGTCGAGGCGATCCCTCGATGCTCGACAGCGGTTCTCCGCGCTCTGAGCGTTCCCAGGCCGCGGCAGTCCCGTCCGCTGGGGAGATGCGCTGCGGACGCTCAGTCGTGGTACCCGAGGCGCCACCAGGCGGACAACCTGACTCCGATCAGCAGGTTGAAGACGGACGGGGCAACCGCGACATGGATGACGCCGGACTGAAACCCGTCGGGGCTGCCGGTGACGAACACTGCAGGGAACGTGGGCGATCCGACCGCGGATCAGCGGGAGCCGACGAGCTCCGGATCGATCGCTTCCGCCGCGTCGTCAGGTCCCTCCGCAGTCGCCGTTGCGTCCCGGTCGACCGGATCCGGTGCGACACCGTCCACATCGAGGCGGGGCAGCCAACCGAGCCAGCTCGGCAGCCACCAGGCGCGCCTGCCGAACAGCTCCATGGCCGCGGGCACCATCACCATGCGCACCAGGGTGGAGTCGATGAACACCGCGACGGCCATGCCGAAGCCGATCAGCTTCACCGTCGGACTCGGGTTCGCAACGAAGGACAGGAACACCACGATCATGATCAGCGCTGCGGTCGTGATGACCCGTGCGGTGTTCGCGACACCCAGCACCACCGCATCGCGGGGGTCGCCGGTCCGGGCCCATTCCTCCTTCATGCGGCTCATGAGGAAGACCTCGTAGTCCATGGACAGTCCGAACAGGATCACGAACATCACCAAGGGCACGAAGCTGACGATCGGGATCGTGTCGGACAGCCCGACGAGCTGCCGGGCCCAGCCCCACTGGAAGACCGCCACGACGATGCCGTAGGCGGCGCCGATCGACAGCAGGTTCATGATCGACGCCTTGAGCGGCACGAGCAGCGATCGGAACACCAGCATCAACAGGATGAACGCACCGATGACGACTGCGCCGATCACCAACGGAAGGTAGGTCTCGACCCGGTCGGTCAGATCCAGCAACGTCGCGGTCGGGCCGCCGACGTGCGCCTCGAGCGAGGTGCCCCGCGTCGCAGTTGCCAGATCGGCGCGCAGCCTGTCGACGAGGTCCTTGGTCGCTGCAGCGTCGGGTCCGGTCGTCGGCGTGACCTGGTAGATGACCGCGGTCGTCGCGTCGACCGAGTTGGGGATCGGGCCGATGGCAGAGTCGATTCCCTTGACCGTGCCCGAGGGCTGCAACGCGCCGACCGCAGTGTTCACCGGGCCCAACTGCTCCAGCGCGGTCAGGTAGTTGGGGGCGTCCTTGTCGTCGATGGCGACCGCCACCACCAGCGGGGCGTTGACGCCGGGGCCGAAGCCCTCGTCCATCAGGTCGTACGCCTGGCGTTGCGACAGCGAGGTCGGCATGGACCCGTCGTCGGGCATGCCGAACCGGATGCCGAGGAACGGCACTGCGAGCAAGCAGCATCACTGCGCCGCCGGCCAGCAGCGCGGTCCACGGGCGAGCGGACATCGCGGTGGCGAAACGTCCCCAGAAGCTGCGGTGGGGGTCGCCCTCCTCGTGGTGACGTTTCGGCAGGCCGAGTGCATCGATGCGACGACCGGCGAAGCCGAGCAGCGCCGGCAGCAGCGTGCAGGCCGCCAGCACCATGACCGCGACGCCGATCGCTGCGGACAGCCCCAGGGTGCGCACCAGCGGGATGGGCACCACGAGCAGGCCGAGCAGGGCGATGCAGACCGTGATGCCGGCGAAGATCGACGCCCGGCCCGAGGTCTGCAGCGCGTAGCCCACCGCGTCGTGCGGGTCGTGTCCGTCGCTGATGAACTGGCGGTAGCGGGTCACGATCAGCAGCGAGTAGTCCAGCCCGACACCGAGCGAGATCATCAGGGTCACCGGCGGCGCGGCGGACGACACCGTCGTGACGCTGGCGAGCAGGTACACCAGACCGCTTGCGGTCACGGCGCCGAAGAGCGCGGTCGAGATCGGGATCGCCATGCCCCACAGCGACCCGAAGGCGAACAGCAACAGCAGGGCCCCGATGCCGAGTCCCACTTCGTCGGCGTGGTTGGCCCACCAGCTGACCGGGTTGTTCCACGTGTCGGCCACGGGCCCACCGATCGCGGTCGAGACGCCCGCTGCACGGGTCTCGGCGAGCGCACGGTCCATCTGCGACCACGGGTTGGTGTAGTCCGACGGATCCTTGTCGGGATTGACCGGGAACCGCTCCATCAGGTCGACCGCGCTGCGGTCGTAGGTGACCGTCGAGTACGCGATGCGCCCGTCCTCGGCGATCGGCGACGGAATGACCTTCGCCAGATCCTCCACCGCGGTTCGCTCTGCGGCGGGCAACGACCCGGCGACCTTCTCCAGTGATTCCGTCGGGTTCTCGGTGATCGGATCCGACACCGAGGTGACTGCAGGCAGCTTCTCCATCGCCGCGACGGAGTCGGCGATCGAGCGGGCCGCCGCGGGTTCGGTCACGCTCTGGCCGGCCGGCACCGAGAACACCACCGTTGCCGTGGCGCCGTTCTGCGAGCTGAAGCGCTCGTCGAGCATGTCGTAGGCGGCCTGTGAGTCACTTCCGGGGATCCGGAAGTCGTCCGACACGCTCTTCTCGTAGATGGCGCCCAGGTAGCCACCTCCCACGAGGATCAGCACCCAGATCACCGCGGCGATGCGATGATGCCGTGCGATGCCCGCACCGACCCGGCCCAGGAGGGTCAGGTCCCCGGTGGGTGCGTGCTTCGCTGCTCGGTGCTGCGTTCGAGGCATTGGGTCATCCCTTCGGACGGTGGCTGCACCCCGCACCTCGTGGTGCACCAGCGCAGACGCGTTCTCCACTCATCGGCGACGAGCGGCACTTCCTGAGCGTTCTCGGGCCGACGCAGCAGCGTCGACGCGTAGATTCACCACCGTGTGCGACACGCTGGTGACCCGGACCGACGACGGGCTGCTGTTCGCCAAGAACAGCGACCGGGACCCCAACGAGTCGCAGTTCCTCGACTGGCGACCGGGGGCGGTTCACCCACCCGGTGCGGTCGTGCGCTGCACCTGGATCGACGTGCCGCAGGTGGAGCGCACCCGCGCTGTGCTGTTGTCCCGGCCGTGGTGGCTGTGGGGTGCGGAGATGGGCACCAACGACGCGGGCGTGGTCATCGGGAACGAAGCGGTGTTCACCGATTCCCACGAGGAGTCGCCCGGACTGCTGGGGATGGACCTGCTTCGCCTCGCGTTGGAGCGGGCGGACTCCGCCGACCAGGCCGCTCAGGTCATCGTCTCGCTGCTCGAGCGCCACGGACAGGGAGGCTCCTGCAGCTTCGAGCACCCCGGCTTCAGCTACGACAACAGCTTCATGATCGCCGATCCGAACGGCGCGATCGTGCTGGAGACCGCCGGGCGCGCCTGGGCGATCGAGCGGGTCACCGGCCGTGCTCGCAGCATCTCGAACGCGCTCACCATCGCAGGGTTCGCGCACGCCCACCGTGACAGGTTGCGCACAGCGGTCGCGGCCGCTGCGCGCCGCCGGAACGTCACCACTGCGGGCGCCACCGCAGCATCGTCGGTCGGCGATCTGGCAGCGGTGCTGCGCAGCCACGGCGACACACCCGATCCCCGCTACTCGGCGCTCAACGGTGCGATGTCGGCCCCGTGCCTGCATGCCGGGGGCCTGGTCACGTCCAGCCAGACGACCTCGTCGTGGATCGCGGACCTGCGCGGCACCGCTCCGCAGCACTGGGTGACCGCCACAGCGGCACCGTGCACGTCCGTCTTCAAGCCGGTCACCGTGGACGAACCGGTCGACCTGGGGCCTCGTCCGACGAACACCGACGACCCATCCACCCTGTGGTGGCGTCACGAGCGCCTGCACCGCCGTGCGCTGCACGACCCCGGAGCGCTCATCCCCCGGTTCCGTGCCGAGCGCGACCGGATCGAAGCGCGCTGGTTCGCCACCCCTCCGGCCAGCGACGCTGCGTTCGCCGCAGCCGACCTGCTCGAACAGCGGTGGCTCACCGACGTCCTGGACGGGCCCGACACCGACGTGCGGCCCACGTGGGTGCGTCGGCAGTGGCAACGATGGGACCGCGAGCGCGGGCCTGCCGGACGGAGCCCCGGCAGCTACGGGGAGTCGGGCGTGACCCGGGTCGTGGTCGTCGGTGCCGGTCTGGCGGGCCTGGCAGCGGCGCGTCGCCTGGTCGAGCTCGGCGCAGAGGTCGAGGTGGTCGAGGCCCGTGACCGTGTCGGCGGTCGCACGGAGGGCGGTCACACGACGGACGGCACACCGGTGGAGCTGGGCGGTCAGTGGCTCGGCGCCACCCAGACCCGCATGTACGAGCTCGTCGACGAACTCGGCCTGAGCACCTTTCCCACCTACAACACCGGCGAGCACCTCATCCACCTCGCCGGGCGGACCGGGCGGCTGAAGTCCCACCGCGGCGCAGTGCCCCATCTGGGACCGTTCGTGCTGGCAGATCTGTTCCGTGGGCTGCGCCGGTTCGACGCCATCGCCAGCACGGTGCCGCTCGACGCACCGTGGAACGCGCCCGGTGCGTCGGTCCTCGACGCCCAGACCTTCGAGACGTGGATCCGGGCGAACCTGCGCACCGACACCGGTCGCGCCTACTTCCGCATCGCCACCGAGGCGGTGTTCTCTACCGAGAGCTCGGACCTGTCCGCGTTGCACGCGGCCTTCTACGCCCACTCGGGCGCCGGCCTGGAGACGCTGTTGTCGGTCGACCGGGGGGCGCAACGCGACCGTGTCGTCGGCGGGACGATCCGCATCAGCGAGGAGATGGCCGCCCGCCTGGGTGATCGGGTGCGCCTGGGGTGTCCGGTGCGACGCATCGGACACGGCGACGACCATGTGCGCGTCGAGCTGCGCGACGGACAGGTGATCGACGGCGACCGGGTCATCGTCACGCTCCCCCCGACCCTGGCCGGCCGGCTCGAGTACGCACCGGCACTCCCGTCGTGGCGTGATCAGCTCACCCAGCGACTGCCGGCAGGGTCGGTCATCAAGTTCCACGTCGTCTACGACGAGCCGTTCTGGCGCCACGACGGCCTGACGGGCCAGGCCGCATCGGACACCGGGCCGGTGAAGGTCACCTTCGACAACAGCCCACCGTCAGGGAGCCCCGGCATCCTGGTCGGGTTCATGGAGGCCAACGACGGGCGGGTCTGGGCTCGGCGCACCGAGACGGAGCGGCGCGACGCGGCGGTGGCGTGCCTGGTGCGCTACTTCGGGGCCCGTGCGGCGCATCCGGTCGAGTACCTCGAGCGTGACTGGATGGCCGAGGAGTACAGCCGCGGCTGCTACGGGGCGCACTTCACCCCGGGAGTCTGGACGGCGTTCGGCAGTGCCCTGCGCGCACCGATCGGCCCGATCCACTGGGCAGGCGCTGAATGCGCCGAGGTGTGGAACGGCTACATGGAGGGAGCGGTCCGCTCCGGCGAGCGGGTGGCGGAGGACGTCATGGCCAGCACCGGCCCACCCACCCAGAGAGAGGCATCAGCACCATGACCACCTCACCGCAGGACCGAACACGCATCGAGCACGACGCGCTCGGCGAGGTGGCGGTGCCGGCCGACGCGCTTGTGGCAGGCGCAGACCCAGCGGGCGGTGGAGAACTTCCCGATCTCGGGTCGCCGGGTCGACGCCGAACTGATCGCCGCTGTGGTGCAGGTGAAGCGCGCCGCAGCGCCGGTGAACGCCGAGCTCGAGGTGATCGATGCTGCGGTCGCCGCGGCGATCGTCACTGCGGCGGACCTGGTCCTCGCAGGCCACCACGACGACCAGTTCCCGATCGACGTGTTCCAGACCGGCTCGGGCACCTCCACCAACATGAACGTCAACGAGGTGCTGTCGTCGCTCGCCACCGCGCAGCTGGGCCGGCCGGTACATCCCAATGACCACGTGAACGCATCGCAGTCCTCCAACGACGTCATCCCCACCGCCATCCGGCTGGCCGCGCTGCAGTCGTTGGACCGCCGGCTGGTACCGGCCCTGGCACATCTCGCAGCGTCGCTGCGCGGCGCGCAGCAGCGCTTCGCCGAGGTGGTCAAGGCCGGTCGCACCCACCTGATGGACGCGGTCCCGGTGACGCTCGGCCAGGAGTTCGGTGGCTACGCCACAGCGGTGGAACTGGGCATCGATCGGCTGCTCGCCACCTCTGAGCGGCTGTCGTCGCTCCCCCTCGGTGGCACCGCGGTCGGCACCGGGCTGAACGCCCCGCCCGGGTTCGCGCGGGCCTGCATCGAGTCGCTGGGCGCGCAGCTGGGCCTCGAGCTGCACGAGGCCGCGGACCACTTCGAGGCGCAGGGCGCGCAGGACGTGCTGGTCGAGCTCAGCGGAGCGACGCGAGTGGTGGCGGTGTCGCTCAACAAGCTGGCCACCGATCTGCGCTGGATGGCATCGGGCCCCTCGACCGGGTTGGCCGAGATCCGGTTGCCGGAGCTCCAGCCCGGGAGCTCGATCATGCCGGGCAAGGTCAACCCCGTGCTGCCCGAGGCGGTGCACCAGGTCGTCGCCCAGGTCATGGGCAACGACGCCGCCATCGCGATCGCCGGCGCGTCGGGGGCCTTCGAGCTCAACGTGATGCTGCCGGTGATCGCCGACAACCTGTTGAGCTCGATGCGACTGCTGGGCAACGTCAGCCGGTTGCTGGCCGACCGCTGCATCGACGGGATCGAGGCTGACGCGCAACGTTGTCGGCAGCTGGCCGAGTCGTCGCCGTCGTTGGTGACGGCGCTGGTGCCGTTGATCGGCTACGAGGCTGCAGCCGCAGCGGCGCACCGGGCGGTCGCCGAACGACGAACGCTGCGTGACGTCGTCGCCGAGTCCGGGCTGGTGACGCCCGAACAGCTGGAGATCGCGCTGGACGTCCGAGCGATGACGCTCGGCGGTCTGCGTTCAGGTTGAATCTGCCTGCTCGACCGACAGCTCGGTCGACCGACAGCTCAGTCCACCGACAGCAGGGCGAAGAGCTCGGTCTTGCGATCCTCGAACTCCTCGAAGGTGATCGCCTCGTCCTCGAACTGCTGATGCAGGTCGGCAACCATCTTCAGCAACTGGTCGGGCGGGATCTCCTGGCCCGGAGCGAGCGCAACGGTGGTGTCGGCCACCTGCTCCTCGGGGGCCACGGCATCCTTGTCCAAGCGCTTCTCACGCTTTGCTGCGGCTTTGGCCTTCTTGGCCCGGTCACGCTGCAGCTTCTCGAAACTCGTCCGACTTGCACCCATCGTGATCCTCCTTGCACTTCGTCCGGCTTCGGCCCATGGAACGCCGCGAGCGGCGACCGGGCCCACCGGTGACGTCGGCGACCCACATCGTAGGGGTGCCGTGACATGAGGAAGCCGCCGGCACAGTGCCGGCGGCCCCCTGGGAACTACTCGGGATCAGACGACCCGTACGTTCTGGGCCTCTTCACCCTTGCGGCCGGGGGCGACGTCGAATTCGACGCGCTGGCCTTCTTCGAGCGACTTGTAGCCCGAGCCTTGGATGTTCGAGTAGTGAACGAACACGTCCTCGCCCTGCTCTCGGGAGATGAATCCGAAGCCCTTCTCGGAGTTGAAGAACTTCACGGTACCTGTTGCCAACGTCTTCTCTTCTCTGTCCCTGGTTCGGCCCTTCTGGCCGTACCAGTGGGACCATGGTAGCCGCACCGGACCCGTACGCGGGGATCGCGGCGGAATCAATGCCGATCCGTGGCCCCGTCAGCTCACATGGAGATGACCAACCAGCTGATCAACGCCAGGGCGAGGATGCCGCCCACGAGCCAGATGGGCCACCCGCCGAACGCCTCGACGCGCTTCTGGCGCATCTCGTACTCGCGGTTGGCCTTCGACCCCACCGGCGGCAGGTGGTGCTGTTCCTTGCGAGGCTTGCTGCCTTTGCTGCCCATGCGGTCAGACTACCGGTGTTCCGCCGTGGCGAGCTGATGGGTGTAGACTCGGCTCCACACAGAGCCGATCAGGGTCTTGTCGCCCAAGGGGCACATGAGATCTTGTCCGCTGCTCCGGCCGGAGGGTCGCAGCACAGGTCTCCGACGACAGGGATCGTCGAGGCCGTCGGTTCGGGCAGACGTCGTCAGCACCGACCCCCGTCGGTGCTCCCGTTGTTCGGGACGGCGCTGCAGCAACTGCCGAGGAGCACAGTGCAGCAGGTGTCTGACATCGCCGAGCGTCCCAGTGGGCCGCACCAGGCCGACCCAACAGCAACGCCGCCGACACCCGCCGACGGCGGTGCACGGCCGGCCGGCTCGTCGTTGCCGCCCGGCTTCGAGTACGCCGTCGAAGCCGCTGCTGCTGCCGAGGCCAGCGCCGCACAGCTGGAGATGCTCGACGGGCACCGGGGGGCGTGGCGGTGGACCCTGGAACGGCTGCTGCACCGCACCGACGAGGACCTGGACGCCGTTCGCGGGCTCGCCTCGCCACAGCGGGAACAGATCGTCGCCGACTTCGAAGAGGAACGGGACCGCCTGGAAGCAGCGCTGCGGCGACTCACCGGGGCCTCGTCGGGCGATCCGGATCCGACGCTGCTGGAATCAGCCGGCGAGGTCCGCCTCCAGGCCTCCTGGGCTGCCGGACGCCTGGTCGTGTGGGCCGCCGGACCCGGAACCGAACCAGCCTCGTCAGAGGAACTGGAGCAGCGTCTCGGCGCGGCAGGCGTCCTGGAGAGCGGATGGACGAGCCATCCACCGGTGCGCCTACCGAGCGGCGGCGCTGCACCCGCGCTCGCGCTCCCCGTCGGCGATGCGCTGGGGTGGCTCGCCGCGGTCGGTGGTGGCCACGACGACGCGACCCTGGGCAGCAGTGTCACCTGGCTCGGACGGGTGGCGGTGCTGGCCATCCGACTGGTGGCGAACGGGTCGATCGTGCCCAGCGTGCGCACACGTCGCCGCGGCCGGCAGGGCAACGACGAGTCGGTCGAGCTGTCGGTGCGCTGGGGGCCTGCATTGCTCAGCTCGAGCGAGGTCGACGAGTTGGCCTCTGCGCTGCCGGGCCCGGTCACCGCGCTCGAACGAACCGACGCACGACCCCTGACGCTGTCGGTGCTCGGAGCCATCGTGAACGCCATCGCCGCGGACGCCGCCGCTCGGCTGACCCTGCCGGCCCCACCGCCGGACCCGCGCGACCCGGTGACCATCGCCGAGACGCTCCTCACCCGACTGGACGGCTCGGCGTTCGAGGTGCCCGCCCGCGCCGGGACCGAGGTCGCCAAGCGGCTCGATCGGTGGTCGACGCCGGTCACGACCCCGTCGGACGCCCGACTGGTGGTGCAGCTGGACCCGCCCGACAAGGACAACGCGTGGTTCCTGTCGGTCGCCGGACCGGACCTGGACGGGCAACTGGTCCCGCTCGAGGTCGCGCTGATCGAGAGCCGGCCGAAGCGACATCTCGCCGATGAGCTCGCGCGGCTCGAGCGGCTGATGCCGGTGCTGAAGCGCCCCGGCGAGGCGCGCCGCGGTCAGGTGGTGCTGAGCCAGGACGAGGCGTGGGAACTGATGACCACCACCGGTCCGCAGGCACTCGCCGCCGGCTTCGACGTGCGGGTCCCTGCGCTGTCGCGCCGCAAGCCCTCGCCCGCGCTGCGCCTCGACACCGTGGCGAGCGACCCGTCGGTGGTGGGTGCCCACCAGCTGGCCCAGGTCCGCTGGTCGGCGGTGTTCGACGACGTCGAACTGACGGCGGCCGAGATCTCGCAGCTGGCCAGCCAGGCACGTCCGCTGATCCGGTCGCACGGCAAGTGGGTCGAGCTCGACCGGGCCGACCTGGCCGAAGCAGCGGCCGCCCTGGCCGAGCGCTCGACACAGACGCAGCTCACCGGCGCCGAGGTGCTGCGGTTCGCCATCGGTCTCGAGGAGTCACCGCTGGCCGGCGGATTCAGCGTCAGCGGCTCGGGCTGGGCGGCCGACCTGCTGGCGTCGGCCGAGGAGATGTCGGCCGAACCGATCACCTCCCCCGAGGGCTTCTCCGGGGAGCTGCGCAGCTACCAGGGTGAAGCCGTGGCATGGCTGGGCTTCCTGGACTCGGTCGAGCTCGGCGGGTGTCTGGCGCTCGACATGGGGCTGGGCAAGACCCCCACCATGCTCGCCCACATCGCTCGCACCGCCGGCGCCGGTCCGGCCCTGGTGATCGCGCCGCCGGCGGTGGTCGGCAACTGGGCGGCCGAAGCGGCTCGCTTCACCCCCGGCATGCGGGTGGTGGTGCACCACGGCGCGTCCCGGGCTTCCGAGCAGGAGCTTGCATCGGAGGTGGCCGACGCGGACATCGTCATCACGACCTACGGGACCGCGGTGCGCGACGTCGAGGCGATCTCGTCGCTGAGCTGGGACCGTGTGGTGCTGGACGAGGCGCAGGCCATCAAGAACCCGGCCAGTGAGACCGCTCAGCAGCTGCGACGCATCCCTGCCCGGGTCCGCATCGCGCTGACCGGGACCCCGATCGAGAACGGTCTGGGCGACCTGTGGTCCTTGCTGGACTTCACCAATCCCGGCCTGGTCGGCTCACGCAGCAGCTTCGTGGCAGCGTTGTCCGCCGGGGCCGCACCGTCGCGGCAGGCGGCCGAGACGGCGTTGCGGGCGCTCAACGGCATCCTGGTGTTCCGTCGGACCAAGTCCGAACCGGTCGTCGCCGCCGAACTGCCCGAGCGGATCGATCAGCTCGATCACTGCACGATGACACCCGAACAGATCGGGCTGTACCAGGCGGTGCTGGACAGCCTGGTGGCCGACAGCGAGGCCGAGGACGAGCTGGGCGCCGAGCCGCGCAAGGGAGCGATCCTGGCGGCGATCACCGCGCTCAAGCAGATCTGCAACCACCCGGTGAACTACCAGGACGACGGTCGGCCGTTGCCGGGGCGGTCCGGCAAGCTCACCCGTCTGGAGGAGATCGTCGATGCCGTGTTCGCCGCCGGCGAGCGGGTGCTGATCTTCACGCACTTCGCGACCTGGGGGGTCCGACTGGCCGAACACCTGACTGCGCACACCGGCACGCCGGTGGCCTGCTACCACGGTGGGTTGTCACGCGGAGTTCGTGACCAGATCATCGAGGACTTCCAGCAGGGCGAGGGGCCCGGGGCGCTGGTGCTGTCACTCAAGGCCGGTGGCACCGGACTGAACCTGACCGCCGCCAGCCACGTCGTGCTGTTCGACCGCTGGTGGAACCCGGCGGTCGAGGACCAGGCGAGGGACCGGGCATGGCGGATCGGGCAGACACGCACCGTCGTGTCGCACCGGCTGGTGTGTCCCGGCACCATCGATGAGCGTGTCGAGGAGGTCGTCGCCGGGAAGCGGCACATCGCGGACCTGGTGCTCCCCAAGTCGTCGTCGCTCGCCGATCTCGACACCCACCAGCTGCGCAGCGCACTGGGGCTGCGCGAGGACAGCCTGCTGACCGAGAACTCCGCCGAACTGGCCCGCGACCTCGAGGAGTCCGAGGAGACCTTGCGTGATGCGTCTGCCCACGCGGGCGCTGGTGACGAGTTGGCAGGGGTGGCGTCGTGAGCGGCCCTCGACGCAAGTCCAAGCAGCGCCGCGGCGGCGGAAACAACAAGAAGGCGGCACCGCCCGCGGAGTTCTGGCGTGCGGCGCCGGAACCGCCCGAGCCACCCGACATCGTCCCGGCCGACGACCCCACCGCGCTGCTGCGGTCCATGGGTCCTCCGCCGTTGCCGGGTCAACAGAACGTGGCGCTGCCCTACCTCGAGGCAGTGGTCCAACGAGCCGCCATCCTCGCCACGGCGCTCGCAGCGTCAGCCGACCTGCTGGACGACGGCACCGGCGACGACGAGGCGGACCCGACCGGCTGAACGGTCAGCCGCGCTCAGGTGGGCGCAGGGTGCCGGGCGGTCGCAGGAGCGAGCGTCGCGTCGTCCGGGCCGAACTCCCTGGTCCAGCAGGCGAACTCCAACAAGATGTCATCGGGGTCGAGGAAGTAGATCGACCGCACGAACACCCCGGGGTGCACCGTCGCGCTGATGCCCCACTCGCTGTCGTCGTGGTTGGCGACCTCGGTGCAGTCGATCCCCGCGGCGACGAGCCGGTCCCGGTACTGCTCGATCCGCTCCGGTGGAACGGCAAAGGCCACATGGTTCATCGAGCCGATGGCACTGGTGAGCGATCCGCGGTCGGGCCGCTGCGCCGGGGCAGAGACGCCGGGAGCGGGTTCCGGGGCGTCGGGGAACCAGAAGAACGCCAAGCAGTCCCCGCCGCCGCAGTCGAAGAAGAAGTGCTGGCCCATTCCCGCCGGCAACTCGATGGTCTTGATCAGCGGCATGCCCAGCACGCCGGAGTAGAACTCGACGGTGCGCTGCATGTCCCGGCAGACCAGCGCCAGGTGGTTGATCCCCTGGAACTCGAATGGTCGCTCGCCGGCCGCCACCGTCTCAGCTGTCACCGCGGACCCCCTGTCGTCGGTGCTGAGAGGTTACGCCTCAGCCCAGCAACGTGGAGTCAGGAGTCGTGTGCTCCTCGTGGTCGACACCTGACCGCCCCGATGACCGCAGCTGGGCCCGGCGTCGCGCAGGGACGTGCGTGGCAGGCTCCGTCGTGGCGACGAAGTCGACGAGCCACGCGACGAACTGCTCGGGGTCGGTGTGGTGCGGGAAGTGTCCCGCCTCCTCGACGATCTCGAGTCGGGCGTTCGGCATGGCGGCGGCGGCCAGCTCGGCGTGATGCACGGGGATCACCGCGTCGTGCGCGCCCCAGATCAGCAGCACCGGCACCTCATCGGTCAGATACGCGCGATCTCGCATGGTGACCACCTGGCCGCGCCAGTCGACCACCGAGCGCAGCGTGCGGGCGAACGCGCCGCGGGCGGCGGCGTCGGGCATGCCGTGGATCACACGCGCCAACTCATCGGCGTCGCGGCCCAGATCGGTGCCGAGACGCTGCAGGACCGCCATCACCGCGCGCATGGCCAACTTCGAGGTCGGCAGCTGCATGGTCACCAGCGCCAGATCCGCCCCTGGCAGCGACACCAGGCGCAGCACCGGATTGACCTCGGGTCCGACCCCACCACTGGCGACCAGGACCAGTCGCTCGCATCGCTCGGGGTACTGGTAGCCGAACTGCGCCGCCACGCCACCACCGAGGGAGTGCCCGACGACGGTCGCGGAGTCGATGTCCAACACATCGAGCAGGTCACGCATGCCGTTGGCATAGGCGGCGACGGAGTAGTCGGCACGCGGCTTGGCCGAGTGGCCGTGCCCGAGCAGGTCGGGGGCGATCACGGTGAAGTGTTGGGCCAGGTCCGCCATGAGGGGCTCCCAGCCCTCGGAGCTGTCGCCGATGCCGTGCAGCAGCAGCAACGCCGGGCCCGACCCCGCCATGCGGTACGCACGGTCGTAGCCGTGGATCGTGACCGTACGGATGGAGGTGTCGATCGGTGTGTCGGGAACGACTCGCACCACATGACCCTAACCCCGGAGCCCCGACGTGCCGAGAGAAGACCCATGAGCGCTGTGTCACACCCCGTGGTCAGGGTCCCGGAGCTGACGCTGCCGGACCGCATCGACACCTCGTGGCAGCCGGCGTTCCCGGAGTTCGCGGCCGCCGCGAACTCGGTGTCGCTGCTGATGCCCTTCGTCGAGCCGTACGTGGCCCGCACCGTACGGTCGGTCCGGTCCGAGCTGTCCGAGCCGCTCAGGGGTGACGCCGCGGCCTTCGTCGCCCAGGAGCTCCAACACCAGGCACAGCACCGTTGCATGAACCAACGTGTGGTCGCTGGCGCGCCGGGCACGGCGCGTGTGGAACGCCTCGCTGCACGTGCCTACGGCTGGCTCGAGCGCACCCGGTCGACCCGGTGGTCGCTCGCGTTCGCGGCGGGTTTCGAGACCTCGGCGTTCGCGCTGGCACGTTGGAGCGAGCGCCACCTCCGGATGCTCTTCGACGGCGCCGACCCCGCGGTGTCGACGCTGTTCCTCTGGCACCTCGCCGAGGAGGTCGAACACAAGAGCGTCGCGTTCGACGTGTACGGCGCCATCGACGGCTCCCGGATGCGCTACCTGGTCGCCGGGTTGTGCTCGCTCGCGCTGCTCGCCACGCTCACGACGCTGGCGACGCTCGCGCAGCTGTGGTCGACGCGGCGGATCTGGTCGCCGGTCGCGTGGTTCCGGCTGCTGCGATGGTCGATCAGCCTCTGCTTCGAGGTGCTGCCCGACCTCGTGGTCTCGGCCATGCCGGGGCACCATCCCAGCCAGTTCAGCGACCCGACGCTGTTGGTGCAGTGGCTGGCGAGCTTCGACCCCGACACCGGGCACAACCCGCTGCTCAGACCAGCGTGATCGCGTACTCCGGGCAGTTGTCGACGCACAGCTGCGCCTTGGCCTCGAGCTCGGGGGGCACGTCACCCTCGAGACGCAGCACTGCGTAGCCGTCGTCGTCCACGTCGAACAGCTCGGGCGCCAGCAGGTAGCAGCGATTGTGCCCCTGGCAGGCGCTGCGGTCGTAGTCGATCCTCATGACGGACTCCCCTCTGGGCCAGGAACGGCTCCGCCGGAGTTCGTGGCGGGCACCCGGACCGGCAGCTCGCGAGGGCCCCGCACCTGGCCCGTCGACCACCGCACGGCCTCGGGGTCGGCCAGCTCGAACTCCGGCACCGCGCGCAGCCACTCCTCGATCGCCACGGTCAGCTCCATGCGCGCCAGGTTCGACCCCAGGCACCGGTGGATACCCAGTCCGAACGCGGCATGGCGGTTCTTCGCCCGGTCGAGGACGACCTCGTCGGCGCGCTCGAAGAACTCCGGGTCGCGGTTGGCCGAGGGGAACGACAACAGCACCCAGTCCCCGACCGGCAGGCGACGTCCGCCGACCTCGACCTCCTTCGCGACCTTGCGCGCCATGGTCACCGGTGCGTACGCACGCAGCAGCTCCTCGACCGCCATCGGCATCGCCTCGGGATGCTGCACCAGGTGCCGACGGTGCTCGGGATGGTGGGCCAGGTGCCAGATGCTGGCCCCGATCGCCGACCACGTCGTGTCGATACCGGCGATGAGCAGCAACGCCAGCGTTCCGACGATGTGCTCCTCGTCCAGCGGGACACCGTCGAGCTCGGCTCCCAGCAGGAAACCGATCAGGTCGTCACGCGGCTCCGCCCGGTGGGTCTCGACCGCCTGCAGCAGATACGCCACGAGGGTGTCGCCGGGGTCGACGGGTTCGTTCTGACCGCCGGTCTCGAGGATGCGGTGGATGAAGCCCCGGAACCGCTCACCATCACCGGGCGGCACGCCCAGCATGTGCGCGATGACACGCACGGGGATGTGCTGGGCGTAGTCGGTCGCCGCGTCGAGCACGCCGTCGGGCCCACGGGCGGCCAGGGCATCGGTGATCAGTTCTCGACAGAACTGCCGTGTCGAGGGCTCGAGGGGACGGATCGCCTTGGGGGAGAACGCCGGGAGCAGCAGTCGTCGTGCGCGCTCGTGGAAGGGCGGATCCGAGGTGATCGGCGGTGCGTAGCCGACCGGCGCGGTGTCGGGCGGATCGAAGACCGACACGATGACGCCGTTCGAGGTGAAGTGCTCCGTGTCGTGCGCGATCGCCGCGACGTCGGCGTGCAGGGTCGGAAGCCAGGTACCGCCGAAGCGGGGCGAGTGCGCCACCGGGCACGTCGAGCGCAGCTCCTGCCAGATCTCCGGTGCGCGAGCCGCGTACTCCGCATCGGTGTGGTCGAAGTCGGTGGCCCAGTCGCCGACCGGGCAACGCTCGGGCGGTCCCGTCGGCGTCAGGGTGTCGGGCCCGCCGTTGATGTCGACGTGTGCCGCGGTGTCGGTCATGTGGCCCCCATGCTCAACGACCGACGGAAGGTGACCGCCGGTCATCCCACAGCCTGTCACAGCGTCCGCCACAGGTGTGCGCACCTGTGCCCCGACAGCTGCACCCACCGCCGGAAGCTCGACACGACGTCGACCGAGGCGGAGTAGGTTCGTGTCTCTGAGTGCCCCGACCGCCCCCGACAGCGCCCCCACCACCCGGTCGGGCGCGACCGACGACTGTGCTCCGCCACCGGTCGTTCCGAGCATGGCAGCCGCACGCGAGATGCACGCTGCACGTCGTCGTCGACGGATGGGCAACGTCGCGTGGGGCGACCTGGCCTACCGGGTGTACACCACTGCGCTGGCGGTCCTGGTGCTCACCGTGTTCGCCTCGGGTCTGGTCGGCGACTCCCGCCTCGATGCCGACCAGGCCGCCACCGTCGCCGACGTGGGGCCCATCTGGGCCGGCCTGATGCTCGCGGTGCTGTTGCTCGCCGGGGTCCGCTCAGGAGTCCGCAGCGGACCGCTGGCGCTGGAGGCAGCCGACGTCCACCACCTGCTGCTCGCACCGCTGGACCGCTCCCGCATGCTGCGGACCCCCGCGGTGTCGATGGTCGTCTACGGCGCAGCCGGTGCTGCTGCGGTGGGCGGACTCGCCGGCGAGCTGTTCTCACAGCGCCTCCCGGGCGCCTCCACCGGCTGGATCGCGAGCGGCGCGCTGTTCGGCGCCACCACCGCGGTGCTGGTCCTCGGCTCGGCGATGCTCACTGCGTCGCGGCGCCTTCGCCGGCCCGTCCCCGAGCTGGGCGCACTCGCCCTGTTGGCATGGTCGGTTGCCGACCTGTTCGGTGTGGTCCCCACCGCGCCGCTGACGTACCTGGGTCAGGTCGCCTTCTGGCCCATCCGGTTCGAGGGGTGGCCGATCACCGGAATCGCCGCCACCGCAGTGATCGCGTCGGCCGGGGTCGCACTGGTCGGCGGCCTGTCGATCGAGGCCGCCCGACGCCGCACCCAGCTCGTCGGCCAACTCCGCTTCGCCGTGACACAGCAGGACCTGCGCTCGGTGCTCCTCCTCCGTCGCCAGCTCGCAGCCGAACGCCCACGGCATCGTCCGCTCGTGCGGCGTCTGCCGGCAGGCCTCGGGCGGCAACTCCCGGTGTTCACCCGTGACCTGCAGAGCCTGCTGCGATGGCCGACCGTGCGCATGGCGCGGGTCACGCTGCTGGTCGTCGGCGCTGCGCTGGCGCTGCGCGCCACCTACACGGGCACCACCCCGCTGATCCTGGTCGCCGGGATCCTCACCTATGTCGCCGCGCTGGACGCGATCGAGCCGCTCGCGCAGGAAGTGGACCATCCGACGCTGCTGACGTCGTATCCCAAGCCGCTGGGGCTGATCCTCGTCCACCATCTGGTGGCACCGGTGCTGTTGATGCTCCTCGTCGGCGGTATCGGCGTGGGCGTCACCTATGCGGTCGGTCCGGACGTCGACGTGTTGATCCTGGGCGCGGTCACGGTGCTGAGTGGCGCCTTCGGCGCGGTCGCCGGGGCATCGATCAGCGTGGTGAGCGAGGTACAGGTCGGCGACAGCGATGCAGCCATGTTGTCGCCCGAGGTCGCCGGTCCGCGTGTGGTGATCCGCACGCTCTGGCCGCCTGCGGTGTCGGTGATCGGTCTGATCCCGGTGCTGATGGCACAGCGGTCGATGCGGGTCGGCGACGACATCGTCCGACCTGCCATCGCCGGAGCGTCCATCGCCGTCGCGCTGGCGGCACTGGTGTTCACCTGGGTCCGCTACCGGGCGGATCTGCACGCCACCATGGCGGCGTCGATGAGAGGAGAGACGACATGAGTCGACGCAGCGGAGGCGGCCGGACCGAGCGAGCACCGCGACCGGCGGTCAGCGTGTCCGATCTGGTCAAGTCCTACGGCGAGGTGGTGGCGCTCGAGGTCGAGGAACTGGAGATCCCTGCGGGCCAGTCGGTGGTGCTGGTGGGACACAACGGGTCGGGCAAGTCGACCCTGTTGAACCTGATCGCCGGCACGCTCGATCCGAGCGAGGGCGTGGTCAAGGTCCGGGGGCACGCACCTGATTCGATCGAGGCCCGGGCCCAGCGCTCCTGGCTTCCCGACGCCCCAGTGCTCTACGACGACCTGAGCGTGCAGGAACACCTCGAGTACACGGTGCGCATGCACGGCGGCGACGGCGACGAAGAGGTCATCGACCAGCTCATCGACGACCTCGGACTGCGCGGGAGAGAGGACGACCTGCCCTCGCAGTTCAGTCGAGGGCTCCGCCAGAAGACCGCAGCCGCAGTGGCGTTGTGCCGACCCTTCTCGCTGCTGTTGGTCGACGAACCGTTCGTCGGGCTGGATGCGTCGGGGCGCCAGGCGTTCCTGGATCTGCTGGCCGACGCGCACGACGCAGGCGCAACCCTGATGGTGGCGACCCACGATCCTGTGGTGCTCGACCGCTTCGAGCGCGGTCTGGTGCTCGATGACGGAGAGATCATCCACGACGGCCCGGCTTCGGGTCTGTCGGAGTTCCTGTCCGCCGACACGGCGCATCGTGAGCGCTGAGCGCCGCTCGACACCGGCCCGACTCCAACAGGGGGAACAGTGACCGACCGCATCCGACTCGGGGTCGACGGCCCGATCGCCACCATCACCAACGACCACCCGGAGAAGCACAACGCCTTCGACGACGACATGGACCTGGCGCTGTTCAGGATCCTGGCCGAGCTCCGGGAACGGTCCGACATCCGCGTGGTGATCTGGCGCGGCGAGGGCAGGTCGTTCTCCTCGGGCCGCGACGTCGGGTCGATCGGTACCGCGCAGACCGAGTTGAGCCATCACGAGCTGATGCGCCGCGGCCACCGGGGCATCCAGCAGCTGTGGGAGCTCGACCAACCGGTGCTGGTGGCCTGCAAGGGGTGGGTCATGGGCGGGTCGTTCCAACGAGCGCTGCTGTGCGACGTCCGCGTCGCTGCCGAGGGCACCCGGTTCCGCCTGCCGGAACTGACCCACGGGGTCATCCCCGACACCGGCGGCATGGCGGTGCTGCACCAGATGTGCGGTCCCGGGGTGGTGAGCGATCTGGTGCTGACCGGCAGGGTGATGGAGGTCGATGAGGCGTTGCGCCACGGCATCGTCAGCCGGGTGGTGGACGCCGATGAGCTCGACGAGGTGGTTCGCTCCATGGCGGAGCAGATCGCTGCAGCACCTGCGGTGACGGTCAAGCTCGCCCGGCAGGTCCTCCGGCATCTGAGCGTGCCGGAGGTGCGATCATCGATGGCCGACGAGATGGTGTACCAGACCTTCCTGAACCGCAGCGACGACTTCGCGGAGTTCCGTGCGGCGCGGGCCGAGGGTCGCGAGCCCCGCTACACCGGGAGTTGACCCATGGCAGCACGACCTGACGACGACCCCCGGGCCCATCGGGGGCTGCCCGCGCCGCCACCGGTGGGAACCGTGGCGCTCGCGGCCGGGACGTTCGCCGGCACCACGGTGCTGGTGACCGGTGGCGGCACCGGACTCGGCAAGGCCATCGCGGCGGAGTTCGCTCGCCTGGGTGCCGACCTGGCGATCCTCAGTCGCAGCGCCGACCACCTGGCCGCCGCGACCGAGGCGCTCGAGCCCCTGGGCGGTCGGGTCGAGTGCGTCGAGTGCGACATCCGTGACCCGGAGGCCATCTCGGCCGCGTTCGACCGCGTCGAGGATCGCCTGGGACTGCCGGGCGTGGTGGTCAACAACGCTGCGGCCAACTTCCCCTCGCCGAGCGAGGACCTCTCTCCCAACGCGTGGCGGACCGTGGTCGACATCACGCTGAACGGCACGTTCCTGATGTGCCGCGAGTACGGTCGCCGCCTGCTCGCCGGCGACCGGCCCGGCTCGATCGTGAACATCGGTGCGTCCTACGCGTGGACGGGTGGGCCGGGCTTCGCACACTCGTCGGCGGCGAAGGCCGGGGTGAAGAACCTGACCGAGACCCTGGCGGTCGAGTGGGGCCCGTACGGGATCCAGGTCAACTGCCTGGTGCCCGGCCTCATGCCCCACGAGGACATGACTGCCGACATACAGGGCAACCTCGCGTCGACCTCGGACAAGGACGTGTGCCAGCCAGCGTTGCGCGTGGGGCAACGTCAGGAGCTCGGGTGGGCCGCGACCTTCCTGGCATCGCCGTACGCAAGGTTCATCTCGGGGCACACCCTGGTGGTCGACGGGGCCAACTGGCAGCGCCGGGGGCTGGTCTCTCCCCCGGTCACTCCGATCCGCGAGCAGATGGGCCGGCCGCCGTTCGGTGAGTGACCGGCGGCGTGCCGCAGGGCGAGCTGCGGTCGGTCAGACCAGGACGCCCTCGCGTTCCAGCTCCTCGTCGACGTCGTCGGCGGGCCCCTCGACGTTGATGCTCGGCAGGAGGCGATCCAGCCACTTCGGCAGCCACCAGTTCTTGTCCCCCAGCAGCTCCATCGTGGCGGGCACCAACAGCATGCGCACCACCGTCGCGTCCAGGAACACCGCGAGCGCCAGTCCGAAGCCGAACAGGCGGATGATGCGGTCGGCCTCGAGCATGAAGGACCCGAACACGACGATCATGATCGCCGCGGCAGCGGTGATGACCCGTGCGGTCGCGGCAAGGCCGTCGGCCACCGACGAACTGCTGTCGCCGGTGCGGAGCCACTCCTCGCGCACCCGCGACAGGAGGAAGACCTCGTAGTCCATCGACAGACCGAACACGATGGCGAAGAGCATCATCGGCAGGAACGGCTCGATCGGCGCTGGCTCGATGCCGAACACGTCCTTCATCCATCCCCACTGGAACACCGCGACCAGGACGCCGTAGGCCGCGCCGATCGAGAGCAGGTTCATGATCACCGCCTTGAGCGGCACCAACAGCGACCGGAACACCAGCATCAACAACACGAACGACACCGAGAGCACTGCGGCGAAGAACACCAGGAGCCGTCCGGCCAGGTAGTCCGAGAAGTCCACCTGGATCCCGACGATGCCGGACACCAGCACATCGATGCCGGTGCCCTGCGTCGCGGTCGGCAGCACCTCGTCGCGGAGCTCGCGCACCAGGTCGGTGGTGGCCTCGTCCTGCGGTGTCGTCGTCGGGAAGACGCTCCACAACACCGCTGAGGAGGCAGCGGGATCCTCGGGGTTCGACGGGAACGGCGGCGACACCGATGCCACACCCGGCATCTGGGCGACCGCCTCGGTCACCGCGAGCACCGAGGTCGAGGTCGACAGGTCCGTTCCCTCGGGGACGTCGGCGACCATCAGGATCCGGCCGTTGTACCCTGGCCCGAATCCGTCGGTGAGCAGGTCGTACGCCTGCCGGGCCGAGGAGTCCTCCGGCATGTTGCCGGCGTCGGAGAAGCCGAGTCGCATGCCGGTGACGGGCACCGCCAGGATCAACAGGCCCAGGGTGGCGCCGATGGCCAGCGGCCACGGACGGCTCTGCACCACCCGACTCCAGCGGTACGCGGAGGTCTCGCGCAGCGGCTTCTGGACGCGGCGGGGCACCTCCGCGCGCAGGGGGCGAACGGCGAACCCTGCCACCAGCACCACCGCTGCAAGTGGAAGACCCAGCAGCAGCGGCTGGATCTTGAGGCCCGCTCCGAGCAACGCCACCGCCACCAGTCCGGCAGAGATGAGTCCCCGCCAGCGGGTCACCTCGACCCGGGTGCCGGCGTAGGACAACAGCGCCGGCAGCAGTGTCAACGAGCCGATCATGGTGACGAGCACCATGGTCGCGGCCCCCAACCCCAGACCGGTGACGAAGCTGACGCCCATCAGGAGCATCCCCAGCAGCGAGATCACCACCGTCATCCCGGCGAAGGTGACCGCCCGCCCCGAGGTGTCGATGGCGATCGCGACGGACTCCTCGACCGTGTGCCCCGCGTGCAGCTGCTCCCGGTACCTGGTGACGATGAACAGCGCGTAGTCGATGCCGACACCGAGTCCGATCATGACGCCGAGGACCGTCGCGAAGTCCGGCATGGTGATGAGGTTCGACAACAGCATCAGCAGGATCGAACCGACGCCGATCCCGGCGAGCGCGGTGCCGATGGGCAACCCCATGGCGAGGACCGACCCGAACGCCAGGATCAGGATCACGATGGCGAACGCCAGGCCGATCAGCTCGGCGGAGGGGGCGAACGCCTCGGTGAAGACGTCACCGCCGTACTCGATGCGCAGCCCGGCGACCTCGGGTTCGTCGTCGCGCCAGGTGGCAGCCTGCTCCTGGGCGGACGCCAGGTCGGTGTCACCGGGGACCGTGACGGTTGCGAATGCGATCGTGCCGTCCTCGGAGACCTGGCTGCCGGCGCCGGCGAACAGCTCAGCGAGACCTGCGGGGTCGTCGGTGCCGCTGAGGAACCACTCGGTGAGCGCGGGGGTCGGCTCGACCTGTGCATCGAAGGGGCCCGTGACGGTGGTGTCGGGATCGCTCGCGATCCGTGCCAGGAACTCGTCCACCGCGGTGCGGGTGGCCGGGTCCTCGAAGCCGTCGGCTGACTGGAACGCAATGGTGCCCTCGAGGCCCGTGCCCGTGCCGCCCATCTCGGACTCGAGGATGTCCAGGCCGCGCTTGGACTCCACGTCCGGAAGACCGAACTCGGTCGAGAAGTTGGAACCCGCCGCGCCCGACCAGGCGCCCAACGCCAGGAACACCACGAGCCATGCGATGACCACGGTGCCACGACGGCGCGCGCACCATGCTCCGAGGCGACTGAACATGCGGATCCTCCTCCGTCACCACGTGACGACTCAGCCAGGTCGAACGGGGGATCGACCGCGAAGTGAGTAGGCGCTCAGTATCACGCGCCCCCACGGGCCCCCGCAATGCATGTGCCAGGGGGCACAGCTTCGTCCCGAGGCTTCCCGGCGCGGTCGGACACCGGTACCCTTGGTGAGTGATGACTCATCAGGTGCGCTCCCGGGCCACGAGGCTCCGACCCGACGAGCGACGTGCCGCGCTGCTGCACGCCGCGACCGAGCTGTTCATCGCCCGTGGACCGGAGTTCACCACCGCCGACCTCGCCGCAGCTGCAGGAGTGTCGGAGGGAACGATCTTCCGCTACTTCCCCGACAAGGGGGCGCTGCTCGAGGCTGCCCGGGATGCGGCGCTCGATCTCGAGGGCCTGGCGCCACTGCTCTCCGCAGCCACCCAACTGCCGACCCTCGCCCAACGACTGGTCGCGGCGGCGCACGCGCTGCAGCCGCGCATCGAGCAGATGGCGAGGGTGGTCGAGCAATCGGGGCACCTGCAGCAACGCCCACAGCCCGACGACCAACTGGTGACCGAACTTCTGGCGCTGCTGTCCCCGCTGTTCCGCGGCCCGGCTCCTGCGGAAGCCGGCGGGCCATCGACCGGCTCGGAGTCGGATCGCACCCCCACCGGCGCAGCGCCGGACCAGCTCGCGTCGTTGTTCCTCGGCTCGATGCTCGCCAACACCGTGCTCAGCGGCAAGGGCGGGGTCCACCCGGTGGACGTCGATCTGCTGGCCGACCTGTTCCTGCACGGGGTCGAGCGGCTCTGAGACGCCCGAGGGCTCCGGTGGGGATGCGAGACTCACCAGATGAGCACCTCCGCAGCGCACCTGTCCGTGACCGACGACGACGGCGTCCGCACGATCACGTGGACCCGTCCGGACGCGCTGAACGCGATGTCGATCGAGATGTGGCACGGAACCCGGGACGCGCTCGATTCCGCAGACGCCGATGGGATCCGCTGCATCGTGTTGACCGGTACCGGTCGGGCCTTCACCGTGGGCCAGGACCTGGCGGAGTTCGGTGACCCGCGACACGGCGAGCCGGACGGCGGGTTCCGCGGCCTCATGCGGGCGCTGGCGGACGTGCCGGTCCCGCTCATCGCAGCGGTCAACGGCACCGCAGTGGGGTTCGGGCTCACCGTGCTGCCGTGGTGCGAGCTCGCCGTCGTCGCGCCGGAGGCCCGGTTCAAGGCCCCGTTCGTCGGGCTCGGCGTGGTGACCGAGGCAGCAGCGAGCGTCAGCCTGCCCGAGATCATGGGCCCTCAGGCGGCAGCGCTGCACCTGTTGACCGGCGAGTGGATCGACGCCGAGGCAGCGGTGCGCCACGGACTCGCCCTGGAGGTCGTGCCGGCGGACCGCCTGATGGAACGAGCGCTGGGCCTGGCTCGCACCCTGGCCGACCAACCGCCGATCGCGCTGCGCGCCACGCTGTCGCTGATGAGGGAACGTCGTCGCTCGTCGTGGGCTGCCGCTGTGGAGCGCGAGTACGTGGACATGGCTCGTCTGGCCGGTGGCGAGGAGAACATCGCGGCGATCACCCGGTTCTTCGATCGCGGCTGACCTGCCCGCAGCGGGGATGGGCGGCGCGGTCGGTCCGGTTCAGGTCGCGAGCAGATCGGCGTACTCGGGATGGCGGTCGATGTACTCCGCCACGTACCAGCAGCTCGCCACCACGGAGCGGCCGTCGGCGCGGATGTCGTCCAGCGCGGCGCTGACGAGCTGCGCTGCCAGGCCTTCGCCCCGGCGCGACGGGTCGATGACGGTGTGGGGCAGGACGACCAGGTCGCCGTCGACGTGGTAGTCGGCGAACCCGACCTGCTCACCGTCGTCGAGCAGCTCGTAGCGGTGTTCGAGGTCGTTCCTGCACACGTCGAGGCTCATGGTTCGTACCTCCCCCCTGGTTCCCTCGACCCGGTGGTGCTCTCGACCCCACGGTTCCGATGCACCCGGATCTCGCCGAGGGGCACCAGCAACGGGTCGAGCAGTTCGTGCAGCGCTCGTCGGGACGCGGCGTCGTCCTGCATCGGGACCACTCCCGGACCCGAGACCACCACCGAGATGGCCAGACGCACCAACAACTCGGCCACCGCCGCGACCTGACGTGCTTCCCGGGGGCCCTCGACCGGTCCGAACGCAGCGGTCAGCACACCGGTGGCGGCGCTGATGACCGGCGCAGCGTCGACGGTCAACAGCCGCAGCAACTCGGGCTGGGTGCGCACCAGCTCGGTCAGCATCGACGTCGCTGCGGCGTGCAGACCGGACAGGAACGCCTCGACCACCTGGTCCTCGAGACGTGCGCTCGGGTCGGTGGACGCGATGATCGAGGCGAAGAAGCGCCGGCACTCACGGGCGAGCACCGCCTGGACGATCTGGTTGCGGTTCTCGAAGCGTCGATAGACCGTGGTGCGCCCCACGCCGCTGTGACGTGCGATGTCCTCCACGCTGCACCGTTGGATGCCGTGGAGCGCGAACAGCTCGGCCGCTGCGACCAGGATGCGCTCGGTCGCCTCGTCGATATCCTCGGCACCTGTTGGCGCGTCGATCGCAGCGTTGAGCACCCCGTCGATGTCGATGGTGACCGAACGCGACACGTCGATCAGCTGCCAGCGTCGACGAGGCCGGCGTGCCCGAAGCGCCGCTCGAAACGCTCACGCTCCCGCCGGGCGGCGATCTCGCGCTGCCAACCCTGTGCTGCTCGGGGAGCCCAGCGCAGCGGCCGCGGCATGAACCGCCACGTCTCGCGCACCCACAGCTCCAGCAGGCGCAGCTCGGCCGCCTCGACCGCACCCCACGGGATGTCGAAGCGGCGCCGGACGACATCGGGCAGACCACCGATGGCGGTGAGCTTGAACAGCGGCGTGATGATCTCTCGCTGGATCGGGACCGACCACCGCGGGAGGCCGGGCATGTCGGTGACCTTCTCGTGCAGCGCCATGTCGACGGCGCGCTCGGCAGCGGCGGTCATCTCGAGTGTGTCGGTGCAGTAGCGATCCCACGCCACGCCCCACGCAGCGCGGTCATCGGGTACCGGGCGCATGCTGACGCCGTAGCGGCGGTACCACTCGACCCCTTCTCGGTACAGGCGCTCGCGGTCCTCGTCGTTCAGCCGGCGGCTGTCGAACCGGTCCGCCACCTGCTCGACGGAGAACTGGAACGTCGCATGTGCCCACCAGTACGTCTCCGGGCGCAGCGCGCTGTACCTACGACCCAAGTGGTCGACCCCGGAGATCCTGCGGTGGTAGTCCCGCACCCGGTGACCCGTGGTCTCGGCCTCCGGACCGTCGTAGACGACGCCGATGATCTCCGGCAGGGATCTGATGATGCGGTCCCACGGCTCGGTGAAGAACGCCGAGTGCTCGACCACACCAGCGCCCAGACCCGGATGCATCAACTGCAGGATCCCTGCCGACAGCCCCGTGAACGACAGGCGGTTGTCCCCCGCCCACCGCCACAGCAGCGAGCCGGGCCCCAACTCCATCGGCTCGGCGTGGTACACGGGAACGAGTTTCGTACCGCCGTACCGAGTCGTCAAGGACCCGCTCGACGGGGACCGCCGCAGGGGGCCCGATCGTCGCAGTGGCGCTCCTGTTCCAGAATGTGGGCCGGCGAGGCGCCGAGGAGGTAGCACAGCGCGATGACGACAGATCCAAGGACCTCGGTGGTGGTGTTCACCCGCGACCTGCGGGTACGGGACCACCCGGCGCTGGTCGCAGCGGCCGCCGCCGATCAGGTGGTGCCACTGTTCGTCCTGGACGACACCGTGCTGGCCGCCCACGGCTCGGCGAACCGCACGGCGTTCCTGCTCGACTGTCTCGCCGACCTCCGCTCGAGCCTGCAGGGTCTGGGCGCCGACCTGGTGCTGCGCCGAGGCGACTGGGCGCACGAGGTCGCGCGGGTGGTGCGCGACTCCGGCGCCGCACAGGTGCACCTGAGTGCGGATGTCAGCGGGCTGGCGCAGCGCCGGACGCGACGACTGCGCTCCCTGCTGGACCCGAGCGGCGTCGAGGTGGTCACCCACCAGGGCATCACCGTGGTGCCGCCCGGGGCCACCGCGCCCAGCAGCGGCGGTGACTGGAAGGTCTTCACACCCTTCTACCGCCGCTGGCTCGACCACCCGTGGCGGCCGGTGCTGGGGGTGCCCGCAGCGCTCGGTCTGCCCTCCGGGCTCGGCCCGGCCGGTCCGCTCCCGGCGCTGGACGAGGTGACCAGCGGCGCGACCTCGCCGCAGCTGTGCCGCGGAGGAGAGACCGCCGGGCTCGCGCAGCTCCGGGACTGGGCGACCGATCACCTGCACGAGTACGAGGACCGACACGACGACCTGCCGGGAGATGCGACCTCGCACATCTCCGGGCATCTCCACTTCGGCACGCTGTCGCCGCTCGAGGTCGCGACACGACTGCGTGACCGTCCCGGCGGCGCGCCGTTCGTCCGCCAGCTCTGCTGGCGCGACTTCTACCACCAGGCACTCGCAGGGCGTCCCGAGGTCGCCCAGCACGACTACCGCTCCCGCAACGACCACTGGCGCGACGACCCCGAGGACCTGGCGGCGTGGACCGAGGGTCGCACCGGCTTCCCGGTGGTCGACGCGGGTATGCGCCAGCTCCGCGCCGAGGGCTTCATGCACAACCGGGCCCGCATGATCGTCGCCTCGTTCCTGACCAAGGACCTGTACATCGACTGGCGCCTCGGAGCAGCCCACTTCATGTCGCTGCTGGTCGACGGCGATGTCGCCAACAACCAGCTCAACTGGCAGTGGACCGCCGGCACGGGGACCGATTCCAACCCCAACCGGATCTTCAATCCGACCGTGCAGTCCAAGCGGTTCGACGCACGAGGCGACTACATCCGTCGTCACGTTCCCGAGCTGGCCGAGGTGCCTGCGCCACAGATCCACGAGCCCGACAGCGAGACACGACGACGTGTCGGCTACCCCGAACCCATCGTCGACCACCACGAGGCGATCGAGGCCTACCGCGCCCAGTTGGCGGCCCAGCGATGACCACACTTCGCTGGAGCGCACGGCCCATGATGTGCAGCGACGAACAGGAGACGACATGACCGTGACCGATGACCCGCAGAGCTCGCACTGGGGCGAGATCGACGGCGTGTCGATCGACTTCCCGATGGTCGTCGACGACATGCGCCAACTGACCCTGACCTACACCGTGCCCATCGACCCGGCGCGGGCCCTGCTGCCCGGCGACGCGTTCGAGGTGCTCGAGGTGGCGCCGGGACAGGCGATGTTCCTGGTGGCGCTCGTCGACTACATCACCAATCCCTGGGGCGACTACAACGAGGTCAACCTGGGTCTGCTGGCACACCCGGTCGGGCAACCCGAGCGGGCGGGCGCGTTCGTGTACCGCATGCCGGTGGACCAGCAGTTCACGATGACTGCCGGCAACACCGTGCTGGGATTGCCCAAGACCGTCGAGGATCTCTCCGTCGACTACGTCGGCGGGCAGGTCAGCGTCCGCCTCGGAGCCGTCGGTGCCGAGCAGATGTCGGTCACCTTCCCGCGGGTGCTCACCGACGACGCTCCCACCGCCACCGAGACGGTGACGTACTCCTACCTCGACGGAGTTCCGACCGAGCTGCCGCTGACCATCGAGATGGGCGGAGCGACGGTCGATCCGGAGCAGGTCGTGATGACCCTGGGCGACGGGCCGGTGGCGGACGAGCTGCGCAGCCTGGGGCTGCCGTGCGCGCCGGACATGGCCGTGTACGGCGAAGGTCTCCGCGGCACGTTCCTGGCGCCCCGGCCCGGTCTGAACCGGCGTCCTGGGGGGCCGATGCGGCCCCCCAGGACGTCAGTCGGTCGGATCAGGTCAGATCAGGCCCTGGATGTCAGCCACTCGGTGGCGACGTCGTCGGACTCCTCCTTGTCGATGTCGGTGCTGGTGTTCCACGCGATGAGATCCTCGGTGGTGATCATCTCCGACAGCGTGTTCAGGTCGGTGATCAGCTGCTCGCCGTAGGCGTCGAGCGTCTCGGTGACGATGATCGGCACCACGTTCTGTGCGGGGTGCAGCCCGAGGTCGTCGGTGAGGATCTTGAAGTCGTTGGCAGGGATCTCGGGCGCGGTGGTGTTCCACACCACCGCGTCGACCTGGTCGTTGGCCAGGTTCTCTCCGAGCAGGGGACCGAACTCCAAGGTGGTCGTGTCGGCGAAGGTGATGCCGTACACGTCGGGGTCGGTGTAACCGAGGTAGCACTGGGGGCGCTCGAAGCACTGCGAGGATGCACCGAAGCGGTAGTCCAGGTCGGCGACGTCGGAGATCGACTCGGCCTCGGAGTCACCCCGCACGACGAACGCATCGCCGTCGATCGCCGGCGAGTACTCGAGCACGGTCGCGCCGATCTCCTCGTACGCAGGGGTGATCGTGGCGATGACCTCGTCGATGTCCTGGGACGCCTCGACGTCGGGCAGCAACTCGGTCTGCGAACCGCCTGCGTAGTCGATGATCAGATCGAGGTCGCCGTTCTTCAGCCCGTCGACGGCCTCGGTACGGAAACCGGCCTGGGTCAGGATCTCGACCGGGTAGCCCTTGGCCTCGAGGTACTGGCCGTAGACCTGCGCCAGCGTCGCCGACTCACTGAAGTCCTGGCCCCGCACCTTGATCGTCGGCCCCTCGATCGAGTCCGCCGGAGCGTCGCTGTCATCTGCAGGGGTTGCGTCGTCATCACCGCCGCAGGCGCCGGCCAACATGGCCAGCGCCAACAGCACTGCTGCCGATCTCAGGAACTTCTTGATGCTCATGGGAACTCCATTCGTGGATGATCTGTTGTGGGTGATCTGTTGTGGGTGGGTGAGTGCGGGTCGACCGTGATCGCCATGGTCCCTCGACGGGATGGTCTCATGACGCCTTTCGGAGTCGACGCACCCCGCGGGGCAGAAGGCGTTCGAACAGGCCGATCGCCAGACCGGTGACCGCGGCGAGCAGGGCGATCAGCAGCCCGCCGGCGACGACCAGGCTGTTGTTGTTCTGCCCCAGCCCGTCACGCAGGTAGCGGCCGAGACCGTCGCCTCCGAGAAAGGCCCGGATCGGTTCGGTCGCCACCACCTGCACCGCCGCGACTCGGATCCCGCTGATGATGAGCGCTGCGCCGAGCGAGAGCTCGACGTTCAGCAGCACGCGCCGCTCGGTCAGCCCGACCGCCCGTGCGGCGTCCACCGTCGCGGGGTCGACCTGTCGGATGGCGGTGTAGGTGTTCAGGTAGATCGGTGGCAGCGCCAGCAACAGCAGCGCCACGAAGATCGGCCAGGGCTCGCTCCCCCAGCCCTGGCGCAGCGAGATCGGCACCAGAAGCCCTGCGATCGCGAACGTCGGCACCGCACGGCTGAGCGTGACTGCCCACGTGGCGGCGAACTCGCCGCGCCGCTGGTGCGACAGGACCGCGGCCAACGGCACGGTGAGCACCACCGCGACCCCGACCACGACCACGCACAGCTGGACGGTCTCCCACAGCGAGGACCAGATGCCGGTCGGACCGCTCCAGCTGTCGGGATCGAACAGCCACTCGAACACGCCGATGTCACGCGGCACCGCGGCCTGGCCGAGCAGCGCCGGAAGGGCCGGCGGTGCGGCCAGGGCATCCAACGCGGCGCCCAGTCGGGCCGGTCAGGATCGTCATGCGCGTCGCCGTCGCGCCCACGGCGTGACCAGACGACCGACGAGCTGGATGATCAGATCGAGCACCAGCGCCATGACGATCGACAGGCTCGCTCCGATGACCATCGGGGTCCAGAACGTCCGACGCAGACCGTCCAGGATCAGCCGGCCGAGCCCGCCCTGGCCGATGATCGCCGCGACCGTCACCAGTCCCACGGTGGAGACGGTCGCGATCCGTATCCCGGTGATGATGTACGGCGCAGCGACCGGGAGCTCGACACCGAGCACCCGCCGAACCGGGGTCAGCCCCATCCCGTCAGCTGCGTCGCGCACCGCAGCGGGCACCGAGCGGAACCCCGCGACGAAGTTCGTGACCAGGATCAACAGCGTGTAGGAGATGAGCGGGATCACCGCGGTCCAGATCGTCAGACCGGTGTACGGCACGAGGACGCCGAACAACGCGACGCTCGGAATCGTGTAGAGCACGCCGGTCACCCCCGAGATCGGGGTGGCGGCCCAGTGGAACCGCAGCACTGCGACGGTGAGCGCTGCGGACAGGGCGATGCCGATGCCCACCGACACGACCGTCAGCTGCAGGTGTTGGACCAGCGCCTCGCTGATCTGGTCCCACTCGTCGACGAAGTACTCCCAGCGGATGATCGGGTTGGCGGCCTGCGCGAGCTGGCTCATGGGTCGGCCCCATCCGAGCCGCTGGTGCGTTCGAGGTGCCGCACCGGTACCCGCAGACCGGCACGGATCTGCTCCAGACGCACCACCCCGGCGAAACGACCCCCGTCACCGATGACGGCGACCGAGGTGTTGGACGCCATGATGAGCTCCATGGCGTTGCGCAACGTGCTGTCCGGGTCCGAGCTGCGCAACCGGCGGGGCGAGGTCGAGCTGATCCAGCGACGTGACGGCGTCCAGCGCCGCGACCGGCGCCCACCCCTCGAAGACGCCGTCGACGGTCACGCCGAGCCACTCGGTGCCGTGCTCGGCGATCGCTGCCCTGGCGGACCTCGATCGACGCGCCGACGTCAACGACCGGACCCTGCTCGAACGGCAGGTCGGCCACCGTGCGAAGACGCAGGCGCTTGATGCCCCGATCCTCGCCGATGAACTCCTCGACGAAGCCGTTGGCCGGTTCGGCCAGCATCGCATCGGGTGTGTCGAACTGCTCCAGGACGCCCCCGACGTTCAGCAGCGCGATCCGGTCGCCGAGCTTCACCGCCTCGTCGATGTCGTGGGTGACCAGCACGATGGTCTTGTGCACCAGTTGCTGCAGGGCCAGCAGCTCGTCCTGGAGGCGGCCCCTCACGATCGGGTCCACCGCACCGAACGGCTCGTCCATCAACAGCACCGGCGGGTCCGCCGCCAGGGCGCGGGCCACTCCGACGCGCTGCTGCTGTCCGCCCGAGAGCTCGTCGGGGTATCGGTCGAGCAGCTCCGGGGCCAGCCCGACCAACTCGGCCAGCTCGGCCACTCGGTCAGCGATGCGCTCCTTGTCCCACCCCAGCGTGCGGGGGACGGTGGCGACGTTCTGGGCGATGGTGCGGTGCGGGAACAGCCCGACCTGCTGGATCACGTAGCCGATCCCCCGCCGCAGCTCGGTGAGCGGCTGATGGATGATGTCGACCCCGCCGATCGAGATGGACCCCGAGGTCGGCTCGATCAGCCGGTTGATCATGCGCAGCGTCGTGGTCTTGCCACATCCCGACGGCCCGATGAGCGCAATGATCGAGCCTGCCGGAACGTCCAGGGTCAATGCACTGACAGCGTCGCTGTCGCTCCCGGGGAAGCGCTTCGTGAGCGCCGCCAGGGAGATGGCACTGGCCTCAGCGATCTGACCGCTCCCTGCCTCGGTCGGACCGTGCCGGCACGACGAGCTTCCCTGAGCGGGAGGTCGAGACATCACGGACGTCGAGGATAGGCGCGCACGCGGCCCGAACGGAGCGACGTGCCTACGATGTCGACCGGCGTCCTGTCCGGCGTCGAGTCCGGAGGATCCGTGACAGCTCGTTCCACGCAGCACGACCACCGACCCCGACGACTCCGCCCGCGTGGACACCTGGCTGTGGTCGGTCCGGCTGTTCCGGACCCGCTCCGACGCGACCGCCGCGTGTCGAGCGGGCAAGGTGCAGATCAACGGCAGAACGGCGAAGTCCGGATCAACGGTCACCAGCGGCGACCGAGTTCGGGCACGCATCAGGGGCGACGAACGTGACGTCGAGGTCGTGCGGGCGGTGCGCCGGCGTGTGGGCGCAGCAGTGGCGGCCGAGTGCCTCGTGGACCACGCTCCGCTGCCGCAGTCACCCCGATCCGGCTCGGCTTCGACCTCGGGGGACGGAGCCACATGGGACTCGTCGCCCGAGGTCGGCCGGCGTGATCGGGGCAGCGGTCGGCCGACCAAACGTGACCGGCGGCGGATCGACCGGCTCACCGGTCGATCCGACTGACCGTCCGGGCGACGCATCGACTCAGCTGCAGGACCACCAGCTGCTCCGACCGCCGTCGGGTCCGGCGCCGTCCGCGTGACAGCATGTCGCTGTCATGGGACCACCGCTGCAGCTCCGATTCGTCCGCTCGGCGACCGAGCTCGAGCAGCTACCGCCCACCACTGCAGAGGTTGCGTTCCTCGGGCGGTCGAACGTCGGCAAGTCCTCGCTGCTCAACGCACTGGGTGGCCGCAAGGCCTTGGCGCACGTCTCGAAGACCCCGGGGCGCACCCAGTTGCTGAACGTGTTCGCGCTCGGTGCCCAGCGGGGCGACGACGAGCCGGGTCCGACGTTGATGGACTGCCCTGGGTACGGCTACGCGGCGACGTCCAAGGCGGTGCGCCAGTCATGGGGTCCGATGATCGAGCGGTACCTCGTGGGGCGCGAGGGTCTGCGGATGGCGATGGTCCTGGTCGACGGCGAGATCGGTCCGACCAAGCTCGACCTGCAGATGCTGGACTGGCTGCGGTCCAACGGGCTGCCCCACACCGTCATCGCCACCAAGCACGACAAGGTGAAGTCCTCACGGCGGGACAAGCGCAAGCGGGAGTTGGCCGCGGCGTGCGACCTGGAACCCGGCGACGTCGTCTGGGTCAGCGCGGCCAAGAACGTCAACATCGACCGGTTGCGGGAACTGGTCGGGCTCTGGCTGGACCTCTGAGGGTCACGGTCGGCCGCGCCGGACGCGCTCGGCGCCGCGCCGAACCCGCCAGCTGTGCTGCGGATCGCGTCGTCGCTGACGCGATCCGCAGCACAGCTGGCGTGGCGTGCCCGTGGTCGGCGTGGAGGTCGGTGAGGATCAGAGGGGAAGGTCGCCGGTGGCGACCTTCGTGGTGCCGGTGTCGCGGTAGGCCGCGATCGTCCGCTGGGCGATGCGCATCTGGTGCACCTCGTCCGCTCCGTCGGCGAAGCGGGCCCAGCGGGCGTGCTGGTACATGTGCGCGAGCGGCGTGTCGGTGGAGTACCCCAGCGCCCCGTGGACCTGGATCGACCGGTCGATGACCCGGTTCAACATGTTGGCGACGAAGTGCTTCGCCATGGAGACCTCGCTCTTGAACTCCAGACCGTGGTCGATGCGGTACGCCGCGTGCAGCACCATCAGCTTCGACTGGTACAGCTCCATCGTGGAGTCAGCGATCATCCACTGGATCCCCTGCTTCTCGGCCAGCACCGAGCCGTGCGCGTACCGGTTCAGCGATCGGTCGACCATCATGTCCAGCGCCGTCTCGGCCTGCGAGATCCAGCGCATGCAGTGCGCCAGCCGGGCCGGACCCAGTCGGTACTGCCCCAACAGGTGACCCTGACCACGGCCGCCCAGCATGTTGGCCGCTGGCACGCGCAGGTCCTCGATGACGATCTCGGAGTGGCCGGTGCCGCCGTGCATGGTCTCGACCTCTCGCACGCGGTTCCATCCCTCGGAGGGGATGTCGACCAGGAACGCCGAGTTGGCCGCCTGCGGCAGATCCGGGTTGTCCTCGGTGCGACACACGAGGATGGCGAAGCTCGCACGGCGGGCGTTGGAGATGAACCACTTGTGACCGTTGATCACCCACTCCTCGCCGTCCTGGACGGCCGTCGTGCGGATCAACGTCGGGTCGGAGCCGGCGACCTCGGGCTCGGTCATGGCGAAGCAGCTCATGGCGAGCCCCTCGCACAGCGGGCGCAGGTACTTCTCCTTCTGCTCGTCGGTGGCCCAGTGCAGCAACGTGTGCATGTTGCCCTCGTCGGGCGCCTGGCAGTTCAGGATGAACGGGCCGTAGTAGGCCTTTGCTGCCTCTGCCTGCACCATGGCCAGCTCGACGTGACCCAGTCCCATTCCGCCCCACTCCTCGGGCATGTGGGGCAGCCACAGCCCCGCCTCGCGGGCCTGGCGACGCATGTCGAACAGGATGCGGATGTACTCGTCGCGGTCGATCTCGTCAGGGTCGCCGATGCGCTCCTCGCCCGGCTTCACCACCTCGGTGATGAACGCTCGGACCCGCAGCCGGATCTCCTCGAGCTCGGGTGTGAGGGTGAAGTCGATCGACATGGCTCGGGTGCTCCTCGGATGGCGGGCCCAGATGTGTTCTCAGCTGCCGAAACTAGGTGACCCGGGGCTGCTCAGTTCGACCGCGACAGGACCGACGGCCCCGAGCGCCCGTTCGAGCGGCCGGGCGACGCGTGGGTCGACCCCGGCACGCATGCGGTCCATGAGGTCCTGATCCTCGGGCGAGGGCGGTCCGAACGCCCACTGCCGGACACGAGCGGCGATGTCGGGCTGGTCGGCCGGCTCGACCCCTGCGACTGCGAAGACCCGGCAGTCATAGGTGCGACAGGCCCTCGGACGAGCGTCGTAGATGGAGCACCTCCCGTCCTTCAGCATCGGGCAGTGACCCCGTTCGTCGTATCCCATCACCAGGTGTCCGTCGGGCAGTCCGGGGGCGGGGAACAGCAGCTCCGCCGGTATGCGCTCCGACGCGGCGCGGTCGTCGGGTGACACGTGGACGAACTGCGACGAGGTGCAGCACGCGGTGCAGGTGTCGCAGGGCACATCCATGTCGGCTTCGCCGGTGAGCGCGTCACCCAGCCGCACCAGCCACTCGACCAGCTCGGTCACCGCAGCACGAACTCGCTCATGTCGGGCTCGCGGGTCCAGGACCAGTAGTCGACCAGCCGCCACGGCGACAGGATGAAGATCCTGCCGGCGTCGTTGCGGTACCAGCTGCTGCGGATCGACGGGTGGGACCAGACCATCGTGTCCAGCTCCGCCTGGAGCCTGTCGTTGTAGGCGTCGTGCACCTCGGGGCGCACCTCGATCGTGCGGTGTCCACTGCTCCGGAGCTGACCCAGGGCGCCCATGATGTAGCGGATCTGGCACTCGGAGTGGAAGATCAGGCTGCCGCCCGAGGCCAGGTTCGTCCCCGGCCCGTACATGCAGAACAGGTTCGGGAAGTTCGGCACGGTCATGCCCAGGTACGCCGTGGGCTCGTCGCCCCACTGTTCGCCCAGCACCGCACCGTTGCGGCCGGTGATCTCCATCGGCCACAGGTAGCGGTTGGCGTGGAAGCCCGTGGCCCAGACGATCACGTCCACCTCGTGGTCGACGCCGTCCGCGGTACGTATCCCGGTGGGTGTGACCCGCTCGATCGGGTCGGTCACCAACTCCACGTCGGGCCGCGTGAGAGCTGCGAGCCAGCTGCCGTTGTCCTGCAGCGTCCGCTTGCCCAGACACACGTAGTCGGGCACGACCTTCGCGGCGAGGTCCTCGTCGCCGTTGCACTGCTCGACCATCCAGGCGCTGAAGAACTCACGCGCCCCGTCGTTGAGCTCGCTGACCGCACGGTCCTGGTGGGGCCAGTCGGGGTCGACACGCATCGCCGGCAGGCCTCCATCGCACGCCGGCCAGAACAGCAAGAACCGGTACCAGCGGGCGTAGAACGGCAGATGACGCATCGCCCAGCGAACTCCCGGAGCGACCTCGTCGTGGTAGTGGGGGTTGGGGAACATCCACGGAGCCGATCGCTGGAACACGGTCAGCTGCTCCACCTGTTCGGCGATGGATGGCACGATCTGGAAGGCGCTCGCACCGGTGCCGACCACTGCGACCCGCTGCCCGTGCAGATCGACCGACGGGTCCCATCGGGCGGAGTGCATGGCGACGCCCTGCGAAGTCGTCGATCCCTTCGATGTCGGGCAGCTTCGGGCGGTTGAGCTGCCCGACCGCACTGATGACGGCGTTCGCGGCCAGCGTCGTGACCCCGCCCGGGCCGTCGACCTCGACCGCCCACGTACCGCTGGACTCGTCGAAGCGTGCGGCACGGACCTCGGTGTCGAAGCGGATGTGGTCGAACAGCCCATGGTCGCGTGCGGCGCGCTCGAAGTAGGCCTGCAACTCGGGCTGGCGGGCGAAGAACTCGGTCCACTCCGTGTTCGGCTCGAAGCTGTAGCAGTAGAAGTGGTTGCCCACGTCCACCCGGCATCCGGGGTAGCGGTTCTCGTACCAGGTCCCGCCGACCGCAGGGTTCTTCTCGACGATGGTGAAGGGGATGCCGGCGTCGGCCAGGCGGATCCCGGCGAGCAGCCCCGACATCCCGGCACCGATCACCACCACCGAGAAGCCGTCGTCGTGTGACTGCGGGACGGCTGCGGCGACGTCGCGGGCGTCGACACCGTCGAGCTCGAGCTCCTCGAGGATCAGCGGGACGTACTCCTCGGGCACCTCGGACGCGACGAGCACCTGCATCATCTCGCGCAGCAGTGCTTCATCCGGTGGCGCGGGCAGCACGCAGCCACCATCGCGGTACGCGGCGATGACCCGCAGCGCCTCGTCGCGCACCGCCTGCTGCGCGTCGGGGTCCATGAACCCCTGCACCTCGTTCAGGTAGATGCCAGCCGGTACGTGCTCCCACCGCAGGTAGCGGGCGTCGCCGGTCATGTGGACCATCGACATGAGCAGCGTCGGGACGCTCACCTCGCTGAGCGCGGCGGCGATCGCGGCATCGTCGTCGGTGATGGGCTCACCGGCGAAACGGTTGCGCTCGGAACTGCCTGTGTCCATGTCGGCCTCCGTCACCCGGGGTAGTCCCGGACGTCGATCACGGCATCCAGCTCCAATGGACCGTACAGGTGCGGGAACGACTCACCGACGTCGATCAGGTCTTCGACGCGCACCTCTGCTGCGAGTCGGGACGGATCGATGACCAGCAGCACCACGTCGTTGCGACCGGCGTAGAAGCGGTCGTAGGTCGTGGCGACCTGCTCGTCGAAGGAGCAGTGGATGTAGCCGACCTGCTCGAGCGATCTGCCGATCGTCGAGCGCTCGTACGGCACCCCTCGCCGCACTGCGTCGGCCCACTCGGAGCGGAGTGCCAGATGGTGCAGGCGAGCAGCCATCTCAGCGAGGGTCTCCCGGGGCGGGTCGGGGCGATCGCCCCGTCGAGGCACGGACCATGTTCAGTAGCGAGCAGGAACGAATGTCTGGTGTTCCATCGGCGGACGCATGTGCTTGTCGGTCGGCTCCGGACGATCGGGCAACTTCGTGGGAGCCGGGGTGACGTCCTCGTAGGGGATCATCGACAGCAGGTGGCTGATGCAGTTCAGGCGGGCGGAGCGCTTGTCCTCGCCGTCCACGACCCACCACGGGCTCTGCTTGGTGTCGGTGTAGGCGAACATCTCGTCCTTGGCGAAGGAGTACTCCTCCCATCGGGCGCGGCTCTCCAGGTCCATCGGTGAGAGCTTCCATCGCTTGAGGGGGTTGTCCATCCGGGCCTGGAAGCGGCGCTCCTGCTCCTCGTCGCTGACCGAGAACCAGTACTTGACCAGGATGATCCCGTCGCGCTGCAGCATGCCTTCGAACTGCGGCACCGAACGCATGAACTCCTCGACCTCGTCGGGGGTCGCGAAGCCCATCACCCGCTCCACGCCGGCTCGGTTGTACCAGGAGCGGTCGAACAGGACGACCTCTCCCGCTGCGGGGAGCTCGGCTGCGTACCGTTGGAAGTACCACTGCGTGCGTTCACGGTCGCTCGGCGTGCCGAGCGCCACCACCCGCACCACTCGAGGGTTGGTGGCGGCGGCGATGCGGGTGATCACGCCACCCTTCCCCGCGGCGTCGCGGCCCTCGAACAGCACCACCACGCGCAGACCCTCCGCACGCACCCACTCCTGGAGCTTGACCAGTTCGATCTGCAGGCGCTCCAGCTCTGCTTCGTAGAGGTCCTTCCGAAGTCGCCCGGAGCTGCTGTAGGCGTCGGGGCCGAAGACCTTCTGGTCCTCGCCGTTCGCGCCGCCGACCACGTCGCCGTCACCGTCGGCAGCACCCGCCGCGTCGCCGCCCGTGTGGCCGGTGTCGCCCGGGGTCTCGTCCTTGTGACTCATGATTCCTCCTGCACGACTCCGGACGACCCGTCGCCCGCAGCGGGCTCAGCGTACTGTCGCTCCGGGGCCGCCCAGTGCGAGCGCCCGGGGCTCCTGTCAGGGGGTCCGGTCCTCGTCGGTGTCGCGGTCCCTCCGCCCGATGCGCCGACCGGCCCGGAGCACGGTGACGGGACCGTCCTCGCTGACCACGATCAGCGTCGCGTCCGGATCGTCGAAGCTGTAGCGACGGGCTGCGGTGTGGCGCATCCCGCGGAACCCATCCACCTCGGCCTCCGCCTCCGGACTCGGCACGAGTCGGGCACCGAGCTGGCGCAGCGTCCCCGCTGCGTCGAACACCGTGGCGCCGTCGACCTGACTGATGGCATGTGTCAGCGGTGCCAGGTCCGCAGGACGATCGATCTGCAACGGCGGCGGGACCGGCAGTCTCGGCTGCACTGCGGGGAACGGGTCGCCCTGGGGTCGGTGCACGAGGATCGCCCCGATGCCGCGAGCACCCAGGTCGTGCACGGCGAACTCCAGCAAGCGACGCAACACGTCGACCCCGTCGTGCGCACCGCTCGCCGCGGTCACGCTGATCCAGTCGGCCACCGGTGGCTCGTGGTGCCAGTCGAGTCCGTCGTAGCGCAGCACGCCGAACGCTCCCACCACCCGGACCACGCCCAGAGGGTGGCGCTGGACCAGCGTTGCGCTTGTTGCCCTCGCGAGCACCACCAGGTCCCGTTCGGACCCGACAGGACGATCGAACACGACCGAGGCGTCGCCGGCGTCGTGGGAACGCTCCAACCAGCTCGACATGCCATCGGCGAACCGGCGGGCCTGCTCGATGGGGAACGTGCCGACCAGGCGCCGGGTCGCTCCCACCTGGGTGACCTCGGTCCAGTGATCGGGGTCGACGGTGGGGTCGACGATGCAGCCGTAGCTGGGGACCCGCCGTTCGTGCACCACCGGGTGCAGCGCGTGGTCGATCTCCTCGGACAACACCGAGCCGGGCCCGGCGCCCGCTCCGAGGTCGAGTCCCATCTCGGCGAACTCCTCGGCCAGGCGTCGCATGCGGCCCGCTCGGTCGGGCCGCCGGCCGCTCACCACCGGTCCACCGTGGCACTCACCTGTCGAACCATGCCACCCACCCGCTCGCCTGTCGTTCGCCGTCGCGCCGCTGGTCGAGGTACATCGTAGGACTCGCCGGTCCTGCCTCAGAGGTTCGGCAACTCCTGATCCATCCCGATGAGATGGGCCAACGGGTCGCCGGCGCGTCCGGCACGGTCGGGCACGTCCCCGATCCCCCAACGGTCCCCCGCCAGCTCGGGGTCGTCCAGCTCGTCCCACTCGAGCGGCACCGAGACAGGTGCGCCGGGCGCGGGGCGGACCGACCACGGGGCGACCAGGGTCTTGTGCTGCGCGTTCTGCGTGAAGTCCAACCGCGCCCGACCCCGGCGGTCCCCGGTGCGCCACTCCCAGCTGACCAGCTCGGGCACCAGCGAGCCCACTCGCTGCGACAACGACTCGACCCATGCCCGCGTCTGCTCGAAGCTGTAGCAGGGCGCGACCGGCACCCAGATCTGCAGTCCTCGTTGCCCGGACACCTTCGGGCGAGCCTGCAGCCCGAGCTGGTCCAGGGCGGTGCGGAAGAGCCGGGACAGCACGATCACCTCGTCGAACGTGGTCGACTCCCCCGGGTCGATGTCGATCAGCGCCCACGTCGGCGTGCCCGGTCCGACACAGGTGGAGGTCCACGGGTGCAGCTCCACCGCGGCCAGGTTCGCCATCCACACCAGTGCCGCGGGGCGGTCGATCACCGAGTACCACTCGGTGCGACCCGGCCGGGCGTGCTCGTCGCGCCAACGGGTGAGCCACTCCGGCCCATGTGAGGGTGCCTGCTTCTGCCAGAAGCCCTTCTTCTGCACACCGTCCGGGAAGCGCTGCAGGTTGACCGGCCGGCCCGCCAGGTACGGCAGGATCAGCGGTGCCACACGTGCGTAGTGCACGATCAGGTCCCGCTTGGTGAGCTCCCGGCTGCCTGCACGGCCCGGGAAGAGCACCTTGTCCAGGTTCGTCAGCTGCAGGTCGACCCCGTCGACGTGCCAGGTGCCCTCGTTGCCCAGGGCGTCGAGCGCCTCGAACTGCGCGGCGGATGGCGCATGCCACCGCTGGTGGGTGTCCGGGGGCGGCGGGGGTGGCCCGGACGGATGACGCACCTCGTCGTTGCTGCGACCGCTCAGGACCGAGCTCGGATGGTCCTCGGCGTCCCACCCGTCCACGGCGTGGTCATCCGCGGCGTGGATCATCAACCACTGGTCGCCACCGTGGGCTCGGCGGCCGGTGCGCACCAAGGCCATGCGCCCTCGCAGCTTCTGGCCGAACAGGTCGATGTGCAGTTCGCCCCGCTCCATCTCGGCTGCGGCGTCCACACCCCTGGCCAGCCGATAGGTCCCACGGTCCCACACGATCACGTCGCCGGCGCCGTACTCGCCGCGTGGGATCACACCCTCGAAGTCGAGGTACTCCAACGGGTGGTCCTCGACGAGCACGGCAAGCCGCCGCACCGAGGGATCCAGCGACGGTCCCCGGGGCACCGCCCAGCTGACCAGCACCCCGTCGATCTCGAGTCGCAGGTCGTAGTGGAGTCGTCGGGCGCGATGGCGCTGGACGACGAACCGCGGCGCGGCGCCCGGCGCGGTGGAGCGGCTGGCCGCGCCGTCCGGCTCCGAGGTGCGGGCGAAGTCGCGCCGCTGGCGGTACCGCTCGAGCCGGTCGGCATCGGTGGTCACCCCCCGATCGTAACGATCTTCTCCGGATCGGATTCGATGTCCGTCCCGATGCGTGTCACCGTGAGCCCAGGCCGCAGCGCCGGACAGGACACAGAGATGAACGACGACAGCACCGAGATCAGCACATCAGACCCGCTCGACGGGCCCGAGCCCGAGCATCCGGGGCCTGCACCGGCCCCTGCGCCGGCCGACGAGCCAGCGACGGCCGAGGCTGTCCCGGCAGACCGAGACCAGGCCCGATCGCCGAGCCAGTCCCCGCAGACGAGACGGACCCGGCGGACCAGGCGTCAGGCACCGCAGGCGGCTTCGGGCAGCTCGGGCTGCGTGCCGAACTCGTCGAGGTGCTCGCCGAACTCGGGTACGAGGAGCCGACGCCGATCCAGCTCGCAGCGATCCCGGAGATGATCCGGGGATCGGACCTGTTGGGCAAGGCAGCGACCGGCACGGGCAAGACGGCGGCGTTCGCCCTGCCGATCCTGCAGGCCCTCCAGGCCGACTCACACCGTGGGGGTCCGACGGCACTGGTGCTCGTGCCGACCCGAGAGCTGGCCATGCAGGTCTCCGAGGCCGTGCACCGCTACGGACGTGGCATGGGCGCCCGCGTCCTGCCGATCTACGGCGGGCAGCCCATCTGGCGCCAGCTCCAGGTGCTGCAACGGGGCGTCGACGTGGTGGTCGCCACCCCTGGCCGCGCCATCGATCACCTCCGCCGTGGATCCCTGCCGCTGTCGTCGTTGCAGGTGGTGGTGCTCGACGAGGCCGACGAGATGCTCGACATGGGCTTCTCCGAGGACATCGAGTCGATCCTCGACGCCACCCCGGCAGAACGACAGACCGTGCTGTTCTCCGCCACGATGCCCTCCCGCATCGAGAAGCTCGCGAAGCGACACCTGAGCGACCCCGTCCGCATCGAGATCCAGGCCGACGAGGCCGCGGCGGGCGCTGCCCCACTGGTGCGCCAGACCGCCTACGTCGTGCCCCGCTCCCACAAGCCCGCTGCGCTCGGCCGCATCCTCGACGTCGAGGCGCCCACCGCCGCGATCGTGTTCTGCCGCACGAGGGTCGAGGTCGATTCGCTGGCCGAGACGCTCAACGGGCGCGGCTACCGCGCCGAGGGGCTGCACGGCGGCATGAGCCAGGAGCAGCGCGACCGGGTCATGGGCCGTCTGCGCTCGGGCACGGCGGATCTGCTGATCGCCACCGACGTGGCCGCCCGCGGGCTGGACGTCGACACCCTGACCCACGTGGTGAACTACGACGTCCCCTCTGCCCCCGAGGCCTACGTCCACCGCATCGGTCGTGTGGGACGAGCAGGCCGCGAGGGCGTGGCCATCACGCTGGCCGAGCCCCGGGAGCGTCGCCTGCTCGGCAACATCGAGCGGCTCACCCGTCAGCAGATCCCCGTCGAGAAGGTGCCGAGCGTCGATGACCTGCGGAACCGCCGGCTCGCGCTCACCACTGCGGCGCTGCGTGAGATCGCCCTGCACGACGACCTGGAGCCGTATCGGGTGGTGATCGAGGAGCTCGGGGGGCAGTTCGACCCGGAGCAGATCGCGTTGGCCGCGGTGAAGCTCGCCCACGGTGCCACCGGGCCGGAGACCGACGAGGAGGAGATCCCGGATCTGTCCAGCCGCAGCGAGCGTCCCAAGGGGGCCAAGGGCAAGGGGTACGAGGGCAAGTCCCCGAAGGGCAAGCACAAGAAGGACCGGGGCCAGCGTGCAGCCTCGGAGGGCATGACGCGGGTGTTCGTCAACGTCGGACGGGCCGGCGGCGTGCGGCCCAAGGACCTGGTCGGCGCCATCACCGGCGAGGCAGGGCTGAGCGGCAAGGAGGTCGGTGCGATCGAGATCGCCGAGCGATTCTCCCTGGTCGAGGTCCCCGACAAGAAGGTCGACGAGGTCCTGTGGGCCATGCGACGCACCACCATCAAGGGCAACAAGGCGAAGGTGCGTCGTGAGCGAACCGATACACGCTGAGACTGCTGCCATGTCCGACCCAGTGCCCGCCGAGGCCTCCGAACGGGGCGAACCCCAGCGAGTGCTCGAACTGCCGCACGGTCGCATCGAGCTCCGGCGGCATCCGGAGCGGGCACGTGAGGGGCTGCGCGCCTGGGACGCTGCGGACGAACTGCTGCTGCACCGCATCGCCGGCCACGACGCCGGTCTGGGCGCCGGCTGGGCACCGATCGACCGCGCCGGGCGCCACCGTGATCGTCGGCGACGCGTTCGGCGCACTGTCGGTCGGCCTGGCCGACCGGACGCCGACCAGCATCATCGACTCCTACAGCGCGACCGTGGCGGTTCGCCAGAACCTGGAACGGAACGGCCATGCCCCGGACGCCGTCGCACTTCGCACACCACTCGACCCCTTGGGCGACCTGACCGACCGGGTCTCGCTGCTGGTCCTGCGTCCGCCGCGGACGCTCGCCCTGTTCGAACACCTGCTGCGCATCGTGGCACCGCTGCTGAGCGACGAGTCGATCGTGGTGGGCGCCGAGATGGTCAAGCATCTGCACACCTCGACCCTGGAGGTCGTGGAGCGGGTCATCGGACCGACGACGACCAGCCGGGCACAGCGGAAGGCCCGACTGCTCGAGGCACGCCCCGACCCGTCGCTGGATGCCGGGCCGTGGGCCTGGCCGTTGGAGTTCCGCGTCGAGCCGGGTGCGCTGCGTGTGACGAGCTGGCCAGGGGTCTTCGCCGGCACGCGACTCGACCACGGCACCGCCCTGCTGCTCGACAACTTGCCCGAGACCGACGGCACCGAACACGTCGTGGATCTGGGCTGTGGCAACGGAGTGCTCGGCACCGTCGCTGCGCTGGACAACCCGATGGCCGAGGTGACCTTCGTCGACGACTCCGCACTCGCGCTCGATGCCGCCAGGTCGACCTTCGCCGCGACGGTCGGGGGCGACCGACCAGCCCGCTTCGTGTGGGGCAACGGGCTGTCGGACTGGCTGCGCAGCGACGCTGCGAGCGACGAGGTGACCGGCATCGCGCCCGGCTCGGTCGGGCTGGTGCTGACCAACCCGCCGTTCCACGAACAGCGCGCCCGCGGTGACGCCGTCGCCTGGCAGATGTTCAGCGACGCACGAGCGGCGCTGCGACCCGGTGGAGAGCTGTGGGCGGTCGGCAATCGCCATCTCGGCCATCACGCCAAGCTCACCCGCCTGTTCGGCAACTGCGAGGTGGTGGCGAGCTCACCCAAGTTCGTCGTGCTGCGGGCGGTCCGCCAGTGAGGTGACCTCCGCCAGCCACCCGACCACGCCACGCGCTGCCGCGACGCCGGTCGCGAAGGTGGCCTGGAGCAGATACCCACCTGTCGGGGCCTCCCAGTCGAGCATCTCGCCCGCGACGAACACGCCCGGTCGTCGGCGGAGCATGAAGCGCTCGTCGAGCTCGGACAGCGAGACACCGCCCGATGTGGAGATCGCTCGTTCGATCGGCGCTGTCGCAGACACCTCGATGCGGGCCGAGCGCAGCAGCTGCACCAGCGACTGGTCGTCGCTCGGTAGACGGTTCCCGGTGACCTCCCGCAGGAGCCCGATCGCGACCGGCGCCAGCCCGACGTGGCGACCCAGCACGGTCGCCATGGAGTCCTTCGGCCGGCGGCGCTCCAGTCGCGCCCGGAGCGCGGCGTCGCCCAGATCCGGGAGCAGGTCGAGGAACAGGTTCGCAGCGCCGAACTCGTCGAGCTCCTGCCGCAGCGCGGTGGACAGCGCATAGAGCGCTCCACCCTCCAGACCGTGGTCGGTCACCATCAGCTCACCGCGGGCGGCATCCGTGCCGCAGCGAACCGACACGTTCTTCAGCGGGGTGCCGGCGAAGCGGTCGATGAACAGCTGCGTCCACGTCACCTCGGCGCCGCTGTTCGCCGGCCGCAGGGGGCCGACCGCGACGCCGTGGGCCTCCAGGGTCGGCACCCAGGCGCCGTCGGAGCCGGTGCCGGGCCAGCTGGCGCCGCCGAGCGCCAGGACCACGGCGTCCGCCGCCACGTGCTCCGGGCCCGACGAGCCCTCGCAGCGCAGCACGAACCGGGGCCGGTCGCCCGGAGCCTGCAGCTCGCCCAGGTCGATCCACCGCAGACCCGTGCGCACCTCCACCCCGGCGTCCACCAGGCGTTCGGTCCAGGCGTCGAGCAGACGGTTCGCACGGAAGCTCTCGGGGAACACGCGTCCGCTGCTGCCGACGAAGGTGGCCTCGCCCAGCCCCGCGCTCCAGTCGCGCAGATCATCCGGCGAGAACGCCCGAAGCGCCCCACGCAGAGCGGGAGCGGCGTCGCCGTAACGCTCGATGAACCGGTCGAACGGCTCGGAATGGGTGAGATTGAGCCCGCCACGACCGGCGAGCAGGAACTTGCGCCCCACCGACGCACCGGCCTCGATGACCACGACCGCCAGTCCGACAGCAGCCAGTTCCTCTGCGGCGATCAGGCCGCCGGGCCCACCGCCGATCACCGCAACGGTCCGGTCCGCCTCCCCGGTCGGGACGTGGCTCCCACCACCGGAGTTCGCCGTCGCCACCACCCGGCGATGCTAGGTCGCTGCGTCGCAGCCCACGCGCCGCTGCAGCCCACGCGGCGTCGGCGGCGCCGCTCCTCGGCCCGGTCACGATCGGCACGGTCTGCACGTAAGACTGCTGGGCACATGACCGGCATCGAGACCACCCTGATCATCGCGTCGGCCCTGGTGCTGCTGGGCGTCGTGGCCAGCAAGGTCTCGGCGCGTCTGGGCATCCCGGCGTTGGTCTTCTTCATCGGTGTCGGCATGCTGGCGGGGACCGACGGCGTCGGCAGGATCGACTTCACCGACTTCGAGCTGGCCCGGAACCTGGGCATCGTCGCTCTGGCATACATCCTGTTCGACGGGGGCTTCTCGACGTCGTGGCGTCAGATCCGGCCGCTGCTGGCGCCGGGGCTCGGACTGGCGACCATCGGCGTGGGTGTCACCGCAGCGGTCACCGGGGCGATCGCTGCGGTGGCGCTCGACCTGCCATGGACCACCGGGCTGCTGCTGGGGGCGATCGTGTCGTCGACCGATGCCGCTGCGGTCTTCTCGGTGCTCGGCGCGCGCACCGCCGGGCTACGCGGCGAGGTCACCCCCCTGCTCGAACTGGAATCGGGGACCAACGACCCGATGGCGGCGTTCCTGACCATCGGACTGATCGAACTGATCACCATCCCGGGCACCGGGGCGGCGTCGTTGCTGCCGCTGTTCGTCCAGCAGATGTCCATCGGCGCCGTCGTCGGTCTCACCGCGGGGTGGCTGGCCGTGCGGGCGGTGAACCGGTCCCGTCTGGAGTACGAGGGGCTGTACCCGGTCATCTCCCTCGCAGTGGTGCTGCTGACCTACGGCGTGGCGGCGCAACTCGGTGGCAGCGGGTTCCTCGCGGTGTATCTGACCGGCATCGTGATGAGCAACTCGGACCTGCTGCACCGCCGGTCACTGCAACGCATCCACGATGCTGCCGCCTGGCTGTGCCAGATCGGGATGTTCCTGGTGCTCGGACTGCTCGTGCTGCCCTCGCAGCTCGGCGAGGTGGCGTTGCCGGCACTGATCGTTGCCGCGTCGCTGGTCCTGCTCGCCCGACCGCTGGCGGTCATGGCGACGCTGTTGTTCAGCCGGTTCAGCATCGCGGAGCGGGCCATGATCTCGTGGGTCGGGCTACGTGGCGCCGTACCGATCATCCTCGCGACCTTCCCCCTGGTGGCGGGGGTCGACTCAGCGCCGCTGATCTTCGACGTCGTGTTCTTCGCGGTGTTGATCTCGGTGCTGATCCAGGGAACGACCATCCCCGTGGTGGCCCGCTGGTTGGGCGTCGATGAGCCTGCAGCACGGCTCTCCGCCCCACCGCTCGAGGCAGTCGATGTCGGACAGGGCGGCGCCCGTCTGCACACCATGGTCATCCAGGAGGGGGCGCGCGCTGCAGGGTGCTCCCTGGTCGAACTGCACCTGCCGCCGGGCACGTTGGTCGTGCTGGTGCAACGCCACGACGCCTACGTGGTACCGGTCGGCGCCACACAGCTCCTGCCGGGCGACTCCGTGATGGTGCTGGCCGCACCCGAGGAGTTGGAGCAGGTCCGCGAGGCACTGGCACCGGCGCACCGGTAGCGTCGCCGCATGCACACCGACCCTGCCGTCAGCTGGACCATCATCGGCGAGCTCGGCTCGATCGACGCCGGAACCGCCGCTGACCCGGTCGTCACCGCGGTCGACCTCGCCACGCTGACGGGCTGGGAACCGAAGCCCGAGGGCTGGTGCCGCGGCTCGGAGTGCATCCCTGCATCACTGCTGGGAGCCGTGGCGTCCGCCGAGGAGCTCACCGGCGCGCAGGTGGCCGCGGCGCTCGGCTCGGCGTACGCGGTGGACCCCGAGCACCGCATGGCGGTGATCGGCGTCCGGCCCGACGCCGCCTCGACCCTGGCCGCCGGAGTGGCACCGGATGTCGAGCTGACGGGATTGGACGGCAGCGCCCAGCGGCTGTTCGCCGAACCACACGACAAGACGATGGTGGTGGCGTTCTCCAGCTGGTGCGGATGCCGCTACGACCTTCCGGGATGGCAGGAGCTGGCGAGCGAGCTGGCCGAACACGACTTCGGTGTGGTCGCGGTGGCGATCGACCAACGCACCGAGGACGTCGCACCATGGGCGGAAGGGATCGAGTTCCCCGTCCTGGTCGACACCGATCGCCGGTTCGCCGACACCTACGGCCTGATCAACGTGCCCACCGTGATGTGGTTGGACGCCGAGCGGCGGATCGTCCGCGACCCCTCGCCGGAGTTCTCCACCGACATCTTCACCGAGGTCCACGGTGTCGAGTCGGGCCCGCACCTCGACGCCGTGCGCCGCTGGGTCACCACCGGTGTCGCCGGCGACGACGCCGCTCCCGCCGATCCCTACCCGAAGGGCCTCTCCGACGACCAGCGCCAGGCACGCGCCGAGTTCCGCCTCGCGCTCGAGCTGGCTCGCGCCGGGCACTCCGACGCAGCCGCGCAGCGGGTGCAGCTGGCCGACTCCCTCGCTCCCGACGATTTCACCATCTGGCGCGCAGGGATGCACCTGGTGGGCGACGACCCGTTCGGTGCGGAGTTCATGGATCGCTACATCGAGTGGCAGCAGCGCCACGGTGGACCGCTAGCCCAGAGCTGATGCGGGCGCCCAGCAGGCGTGGGTGCCGGAACTGATCCGCTCCGGCAGTCGCACCCTGGCGATCGGCCCTGCAGCTGGGTCGGTCGCGTCGAAGACGCAGCAGTGGGACGCATCTGCCTCGACGTCCATCGTGATCGTGACCAGATAGCCGTCGTCCTCGGCGCAGGACCCGATGCGGGGCGCCATCGCTGTCTCGCTGGCGAACACGCCGTCGGGCAGGTCGTAGCGCTGCTCCTCGCCGGTGGCCAGGTCGAACTTGGCCACCCCGGTGAAACCGAACCAGCCCTCGGCGGGAATCGCGTGGTACGACCAACGGGCCTCCAGACCGGCATGGGCGCCGTTGATCATCCCGAACTCGCGGAACTCGTCACTGCGTGGCTCCTCGTGGCACTCCCCGGTGACCAGGTTGAACCGCCAGCGGTGCGGGCGCGCCTGGAACGCGGTCACGTCCAGGTACTTGAACAGGTTCTCCTCGAACGATGCCCTGCGGTCCGGCGCGATGGCTGGGCTGTGCTGGAAGAAGCCGTCCAGGACGATCTCGTCGCCGTCCTCGTAGGCGTTCACCCAGTGCAGCACGTAGGTCGGATCCGCCTCGAACCAGCGGATGTCGCCCGGCACGCCGTGGCGTGGGATCACTGCGAACCGCGACGCCATCTCCGGATGGAACCGTGGGATGTACAGCCCGTGCTCCATCATTCCCGGGTCCCAGAACATCGGGAAGTCGTTGACGATCGCGTAGTGCTCGGTGAACGCCATGTCGTGGGGCAGGCGCGGGCCCGGCATGGGCACCTCGATGTAGCGCTGAAGGTCACCGTCGGCGGAGAGCTCGCCGTAGTGGAAGTGCGGCGCATCCAGGCCGTAGTTGAAGAACAGGAGCTCTCCGGTGCGCTCGTCGACCTTCGGGTGCGCGGACACGCCCTCGGCGGGGAAGCGGCCGCCGAACTCCGAACGACCCAGGGGTTCGAGCGTGACGGGGTCGTGGCGGTACAGGTCGCCGCACATCCAGAAGCTCGACAGCGCCTCGCCACGGTGGACCACCACATCGGTGCTGGAGGCATCCTTCAGCCGGGGCGCGCGCCCCAGCCGTCCTCACGCAGCGACGTCGCCGGGTCCTCGGCCATGCCGGCCCACAGCGACTCGCCCGCCTCGCGCTCCGCGGCGAAGGCCTCGGTCCGGACGAACCGGTTGGAGTAGCGGGCCTCGCCGTCGGCGAAGCTGACCGAGTGCAGCATCCCGTCGCCGTCGAACGGGTGGTAGAGGGTGATCGCCGGCAACAACGGGTTCTCGGTGTTGCGCAGGTAGACACCGGCCAGGTCGGTCGGGAGCTCACCCTCGACCTCGAGATCCCAGGCGTCGTATTCGACGTGCTGGGGTCGCCAGGCACCGGTGCGGTACGGATGTGTGTCGTCGGCGGGCAGGCTCGAGTCGAACTCGTGGTGGATCTGGGTCTTCATGCGGGTGCTCCTGCTGCATCGACGACGAACGACACGGTGGTGGCGGTCGACCCGCCGATGTTCAAGGTGGCCGCCCGACGCGCGCCGGGGACCTGGTAGCCGGGGGCGGTGCCCGACACCTGCCGCGTCGCGTCGAGCAGCATCCGGATGCCGGTCGCACCCACCGGATGCCCGCCACCGATCAGCCCGCCACCGGGGTTGACCGGCATCGATCCGTCGCGTTCGAGCACGCCGGACTCGATCGCCTTCCAGCTCTCGCCGGGTTCTGTGATGCCGAAGTGGTCGATCGCCAGGTACTCCGACGGCGTCATGCAGTCATGGGTCTCGATCATGTCCAGGTCGTCCACCGACGCGATGCCCGCCCGGTCGAACGCGTCGACGATGGCGCCGCGGACATGGGGCATCACGTGGTCCTCAGGGGCCCGATCGAGCTTCTGCGCGAGTTGCAGGCCGACGGTGCGGTGCCCCCACCCGGCGATGCGAGCGAGCGGCGCGACCTCTCGATGGTCCGCGAGCCAGCGATCGCTGACCAGCACCACGCCCGCCGCTCCGTCGGTGATCTGACAGCAGTCGTTGCGGCGCAGACGGCCGGCGACCACCGGGTTCGCCAGGTCGTCGGCCGCGGTGCTGTCCGCCGTGATCGACCAGGACCGGGTCTGGGCGCAGCGGGTTGTCCTTCGCGTTGCGCAGGTTCAGCTCGCCGATCGCACGAAGGTGCACCTCATCGATGCCGTACCGACGTTCGTACTCCTGGGCGATCTGTTCGAACATCGCCGGCCAGATCGGATGGGCGTCCTCGGTCTCGTGGCCGACCCATGCGGCGGCCTGTTGGATCTGCGCCGCCTCGGGGCCGGGACGGGACTTCTCGACCTCGACGCCCAGGACCAGGGCGCAGTCGTAGCGGCCGCACTCCAGCTCGGCCATGGCGCTCAGTACCGCGATGGAACCGGACGCGCACGCGGCCTCGTGGCGCATGGCGGGCACGCCCCACAGTTCGTCGTGCACCGTTGCCGGCATGGCGCCCAGGTGCCCCTGTCCGGTGTACAGCTGCCCGAAGGCGTTGCCGAGGTGGATCGTGTCGATCTGGCCCGGGTCCACGCCGGCGTCGCGCAACGTGTGCTCGACGCACTCGGCCACCAGATCGGAGATCTCACCGCCCTCGCGGGTGATGTTGCGGGCGAAGTCGCTCTGGTACCCGCCGATGATCGCGACCATCGCGCACCCCCATGAGCCGGTCGGAGCACCAGTCAACCAGACGCCGACCATCAGGCACGACCAGGCGGTGTCCCCGCACCGATCACCCCACCTGAGATCGCCCCCGCTCGACAACGGCCACTCGGCGACGCTCCACCTCGGCGGGGTCCACCGCACCATCGGGTCGCCAGGACCGGGCCACCTCTCCCTCCAGCCGCCATGCCTCGGCGGCGGACAGATCGGCGCCGTCACGGTAGGTCTGCAGCAGGCGACCGACCGCGGCGGCATCGTTGCTGGCGATGTCGGCCGCGAGCGCCGCGCACGTGTCGAGCAGCGTCTCGTGTGCGACCACGTCGTTCACGAGCCCCCATGCCAGCGCCTCATCGGCATCGACGTAGTTGCCGGTCAGGCTCATCTGCTTGGCACGACGAAGACCGACCGCCCTGGGCAGGAGCACGCTCAATCCCCATCCGGGCATGATGCCCACCCGGGCATGGGTGTCCGCGAAACGGGCGCGCTCCGACGCGATCAGCAGATCGCACGCCAGCGCCAGCTCCAGCCCGCCGGTCACCGCCACGCCGTTCACCGCGCCGATGATCGGGGTGCGGGTCGGAGGAATCGGGCCACGCCAGCGACGAGCACCGCTCGCGGCGGCGTCGGTCGGCTCAGGGGCGTCCGGGGCGACCTCGGCGCTCAACAGGCCCGAACCCAGCTCCTTCAGATCGAGTCCCGCACAGAAGGCCGGGTCGGTGCCGGTGAGGATGATCGCCCGGACATCGGCGCGCTCGTCGCATTCGCGCACCGCTGCGGGCAGCGCCCGCAGCACCTCGAGCGACAGAGCGTTGCGCGCCGCGGGTCGGTTGAGGGTGATGGTGGCGACCGCATCGGCGACGTCGACGAGGACCACATCGGTGTGATCTGACATCACCCCGGGATAGCACATGGGTCCACGGGTCGCGACGGTCAGCCCTCGGACGCCAGGACCAGCGCCGAGCACATGCCGATCAGGTTCGCCACGAACGCGTCGTGGTCGAGCTCGGGCATCGTCCCCTCATCGATCCGACGGGCCCGCTCGGCCGTGGTGGCGGTCATCACCATGATGAGCGCCACCACCCGCTCTCGGCGCAACGGCTCCGAGACGCGGGGGCGGGCCTCGATCTCCTCGAGGATGGCCGACAGGTGCACGGTGGTGGAGGAATCCGACTGCACCCGCCATGCAGCAAAACGACCGCGCAGCTGCGCCACGATGCGCACGTAGGCCCGACCGTGTCCGGTGTGCAACAGCTGGCAGTAGGGCACGACGAGGCACCGGACCAGCTCGGCCACACCGGGGTGGGCCCCGAGCTCGGCGCGCAGCTCGCCCCGCCGCTCATCGACCGGCCCACCCCGGCGGGCGAGGAGCTCCAACAGGAGTCCCTCACGTGAGCCGAAGTGGTAGCTGACCGCCGAGGCGTTGCGCTGCTCGGCGGCCTCGACGATCTGGCGGGTGGTGACCCCTGCGATGCTGGATCGGGCGAACAGGTGCTCGGCCTCGTCCAGGAGCCGGTCCCGGGTGGCGGGCACGGTGGTGCCGGTGCTCACCCCCCGAGGGGGATCAGTGCGTTCTGCGGCAGGACCTCGACCTGGAGCCCTTCGGGCATGGGCTCGGCGAAGTCCGGGTACTTGCGCTGGGCCGTCCGGCGGAACCTCGTGGTGCGGTGCTCGGGATCGGTGTCGAAGTTGGGGATGACCTTGGTGCCGAACAGCTCGATCATCTCCAGGACCTCCTCGTGCTCGAAGCCCTCGTTGGGGATGCCGAACACCAGCTGGTCACAGCCGACCTCCTGGTACTTGCTGATCTGCTCGTTCACCTCGTCGGGGTTGCCGCACAGCAGGTAGCCCTTCTCGATCAGGAAGTCCAGGGTCGCCTCGTCGGGGATCGCGTGAGGAGCGTCGGGCCAGATGACGGCGTGCTTCTGCTTCGGCATGGTCGAGTGGTACAGGTTGACCATGGTGTTGAGGTAGCCACGACCCGGCGACATGGCGATCTCGCGGGCACGCTTCGAGTCGGCGACGCAGACCACGGCGTTGGTCATCATCACGTTGTCGTTCATGAACTGACCGATGGGCTCGGTGCAGTTCGCGATGCCCTCCTTGTAGGCGTCGATGCGGCCCTTCAGGTTGTAGATCGGTTCGAAGTTGAACGCGATCGCGCCGATGCCCAGTTCGCCGGCCTGTGTGAAGGTGCCCGGATTGCCGCAGCCGACCCACATGGGTGGGTGCCCGGTGCCGTAGGGCTTGGGCAGGATGTTGTGCGGGCTGGGCACCCGGAAGAACTCGCCCTCGAAGGAGTAGTCGCGCTGCTCGAACATGCGCAGGATCTCGGGGGCGACCTCGTTCCACATCTCCTTGGTCTCAGAGGTGTGCAGGTCGAAGGTCTGCATCTCGTGCTCACCGGCGCCGCGGCCGGTTCCCCACTCGTAGCGGCCCTCGGTGACGTGGTCGAGCATCGCCACGCGCTCGGCGTTGCGGGTCGGCTGGTTCACCGGCGGCGACAGGTTCATGATCGCCGAGCCGAGATGGATGCGCTCGGTCTTCGCGGCGACGTAGGGGATGACGCACTCGGGCGCGGACATGTGGGAGTACTCGGTCAGCGCGTGATGCTCGCCGAACCACGCGTACTTCCAGTTGTAGGCGTCGGCGTGGACCGCGTACTGCATCTCTCGCTGGAGCATCTCGTGCTCGGAGGGCGGATGGTGCGCTGCCGGACCGGGCAGATAGCCGTTGAGGAACAGACCGAACTCCATGGGAACCACCTGGGTAGAGAAGTAGAACGCGTTCTAATGTACCCCATTAGACGACCCGCGTGAAGGGTCAGCCGAAGCGGACCGGGAGCGCGGCGACCTCCAGCACACGGCCGTCCTGTGCCGAATCCGTCCACAACAGCACCGCCCCCGTTGCGGCGTCCGGCGTGTCGAACTCGACGCTGGTGTCGAACGGGGCCAGCTCTCCCATGGCGCCGCCGCCGGTGTAGAAGGTCCGGGCGAGTGGCGTCCCGGCGTCAGCTCCGATGACGGTCACCTGCACGGTGGCCTCGAACGAGGTGCTCTCGCCCGCGAGCTGCAACGGAGAGGTGACGGTGGCACCGGCCTCGGGCTGGTCCGGCACGATGTTGGCGGTGGCGGCGGCCAGCACGACCCAGGTGTCGTCGCCGGTGAGCTGACGGACCATGACCGTGGTGACCGGACCGTCCGCCGAGGGACGGATCTCGACCTCGCCCGAACGAGAATCCCCCTGCTGGAACTCGCCGACCACCGGGTCGGTGAACCCGACGAGCTCGGTGGCGAACCCGGTCGCCGCCTGCACCGGATCGTCGTAGGTGAGCGAACTCCCGGCGAGGGGCCACACCGACAGCTGCTCCGATGGCGCCTCGGAGGTCGAGGATCCCTCACCGGACGTGGCGGTGGTCGTGGTGGTCGTGGTCGATGCATCCGACGTGGTCGTGGATCCGTCCGCCGAGTCGCCGTCGTCACCGCACGCGACGGGAAGTGCGATCAACAACAGGACCAGGGCGGATTGCAGGATTCGGCGCGGTTCCATGGGGTCTCCTTCAGGGTGGCGGGGTGACGCGGGGAATCGGTCGGCTCAGGACGGCACGACGACAGCCCGGCCCGAGATCTTCCCCTCTGCCAACAGACGGTAGGCCTCGGGCGCATCGGACAGGTCGAATCGGGTCACATCCGGTGTGATCGCACCGGACTCGGCGAGCGCCAGGACCTCGACCAGTTCCGGCAGCGAGCCCCAGTAGGTCGTGGCGACCGAGACCTCGTAGCCGATGGTGAAGAAGCTGACCGGCAACGTCCCGCCCGCGATCCCGACGATGGTCAGGTGCCCGAGGGGCCGGGTGACCGCTGCGCCGAGCGCCAGGGTGTCATCGGCGCCGACCACGTCGATGGTGACGTCGGCCCCCCTGCCCCGGGTCAGATCCATGACCTGGCTGGCCGCATCCTCGCCCGCGGCGATGGTGGCGTGCGCTCCCACGCGTGACGCCAGGGCGCGAGCTGCGTCGCTGCGGTCGACCACCACGATGCGGGCCGGCGACGTGGCCGCCAGGATCTGGACCGCCATGTGGCCCAGGCCGCCCGCGCCGATCACCACGACCGTGCTGCCGGGCAGCAGCAGGTCGCGGGAGCGGGCAATGGCGTGATACGGCGTCAGGCCCGCATCGGTCAACGGGGCGGCGAGGACCGGGTCCAGGTCGCCCAGCGGCACCAACCATCGGCTGTCGGGCACCAGCATGTAGGGCGCCATGCCGCCGTCGGCTCCCAGGCCGCCTCCGGCGAGCGCGAGCTCGGCCTGGCGCTCGCAGTAGTTCTCCTTCCCGGACAGGCAACGGTGACACCTGCCGCAGCCCCACGGGCCGTAGACGGCGACGGGCTCCCCCGGCTCCAGACCCGACACACCCGGCCCGACCGACTCGACCCAGCCGGCGTTCTCGTGCCCGATGGTGAACGGCGGATCGAACGGCATGACCCCGGCAGGGAAGTCGTGCATCAGGTGCAGGTCGGAGTGGCAGGCTCCCGCAGCAGCGATCCGCACCAGCACCTGACCCGGCCCGGGGTCCGGTTGGTCCACCTCCCGGAGTTCCGCGTCGTGTTGCCAGTCGGTGAGCTGCAGTGCCTTCATGGGTCCGATGCAACCACGCCCCGGCCTCTCTGCGAAGGGCCGTTGGTCAACATCACGAACCTGACCGGTCGGCCCGCTCCAACAGCTCGCTGACACCGGCCTCGATGCCGCGTGCGATGACGTCGACGTCGGGAACGGAGTCGTAGTCGCCCGTGACCCCGAAGAACAGCCGGCCGTCGTAGGACATGATGGCGGTACCGACCCGCAGACCGGGCCCGATCGGCACGAACGGTCGGTACTCCGTCATGCGACGTCCGAGGCAGTAGAGGGGGATCTGCGGGCCGGGCACGTTGGTCGTGACCGTGTTCATCGAGTGCTGAGGGTGGCCCTCGACCAGGCGCATGATCGCCCGGGTCGCGGAACCGACGAGCATGGGCGGGAACAGGTTGGCAGCCGTGGTGAGCACATCACCGGCCTCGGGCATGTGCGAGGCCTTCAGCTCGTCCATCTGCTCGTGCACCGCGACAAGTCGCTGCACCGGGTCATCGATGCCGACGGGCAGGTCATAGAGGATGGCGGAGACCCGGTTGTCCGGGACTCCCTTCGCGTCCGCGCCCCGCACCGAGACCGGCACCAGGGTGCAGATGGTCGTCGCCGCGGGGTCCTCGCCCCGGGCGACCAGCAGGTCGCGGTAGCCGCTGGTGACCGCGGCGAGCACCACGTCGTTCAGGGTGCCGCCCAGCGCCGTGCGGATCCGCTTGACGTCGGGGATCGTCGCGGACGAATACGCCCAGGACCGGTGCGGACCGATGGTCCCCTCGAGGGCGTTGTCCGAGGTGGCGGTCAACTCGCGGGCGAAGCGCAGCAGTCCCGCACCGGTCGAGGCGACCGCCCGTGCCGTGCCCAACGGATCGGCGACCATCTTCGGCACCGCTCCCACCTGTGCCACGACGTCGCCGGCCAGACCTGCCCACGCGTCGACCACCATCGCCGCACCGGAGGGCTCGGGCGAGGGAGACCACGGCTCGGGGGCCGCCACCGCTGCGTCGGGGTCGAGGTCCAGCAGCGCCTCGAGCAGCCCGACACCCGCGATGCCGTCCACCATGCAGTGGTGCACCTTGCACACCAGCGCCCAGCGGCCCGCCGGCAGCCCGTGGACCACCCAGACCTCCCACAGTGGACGCTCCCGGTCCAGCTGCGTGCTCATCAGCCGGCCCATCAGGCGACACACCGCAGCGTCGTCGGCCGGGTCGGGCAGCGCCGTGGCCCGGACGTGGTAGTCGAGGTGGAAGTGCGGGTCGTCGACCCACACCGGCCGTCCGACCTCGAACGGAACCGAGCGGACCCGCTGGCGATAGCGAGGGATGGCGTGCAGCTTCGACGCGAGCAGCGCCCGGACGTCGGCCTCGTCGGGCGGATCGCCCTCGAACACCGACATGCCGGCGATGTGCATGTGGGTCACACCGTCCTCGAGGTGCAGGAACTCCGCGTCGAGCGCGCTCAGGCGGTCCATCAGCTGCCGGACGCTCCGGTCATCGGCCCCGCTCCGAACTGAACCTCCGGATTCGCCATCTGCTGCCCCCTGTGATCTCGCGGTCTCCCGACCGTACGCGCACCGGCGCGGCGATGTCAGGGGCCTGTGTCACATCGACAGCAGCGACACCGTTCCCGTGTCCAGCAGTCCGTGCAGCGTCGCACCGTCGACCGCCGGCGAGAACAGGAATCCCTGGACGTCGGTGCACCCCAGCTCGGCGAGCGCTGCCACCTGCTCCTCGGTCTCGACACCCTCGGCGATGACACGATGCCCGAGCGCATCGGCGAGCTGCACGATCGCCGCCACGATCGCATCGTCCAACGGATCCACGCCGAGACCGGTGACGAAGCACCGGTCGACCTTGATCGCATCGACGGGGTAGCGCTTGAGGTAGGACAGCGAGGAGTAGCCGGTGCCGAAGTCGTCGACCATGAACCTGACGCCCAACTCGCGCAGCTCCGAGAGCACCTCCAGGGCCATCGAGTCGTCATCCATGACCACGCGCTCGGTGATCTCGAGCCAGAGCTGCTCAGGTCGCATGCCGCTGAGCGCCAGCGCTTCGCGGACCGCCGCCACGATCGTGCGATCTGCGAAGTGACGGGCGGACAGGTTCACCGACACCGAGACGTCACGGAGCCCGGCGCTCCACGCGGCCGCCTGACGGCAGGAGTCGAACAGCACCATGCGGTCCAGTTGCACGATCTGGCCGGTCGCCTCGGCGATGTCGATGAAGCTGTCGGGCAGCAGCAGCCCACGCTCCGGATGCTGCCAACGTGCCAACGCCTCGACGCCCACGATCGACCGGCTCCGGGTGTCGACCACCGGCTGGAAGTACGCCTGGATCTGACCGTGACGCAGCGCCGCTGTCAGCTGTCGCTCGAGGTCACTGCGACGTTGGAGGTCGCTGCGCATCGTGCGGTCGAAACGCACCACCGAGGAACGACCGGCGTCCTTCGCCCGGTACATGGCCACGTCGGCGTCGGACACCAGCTCCTCGGCGGGGCACCACCGATGTGAGACCGCGACACCGACGCTGGCCGACACCTCGACCACGCGGCCCTGCACCTCCAGGGGCACCTCGACCTGCTCGGCCAGCCGCCGGCCCAGCTCGGCTGCCGCGACCCCGTCCACACCCGGCGCCACCACCACGAACTCGTCGCCCGCCAGACGAGCCACGGTGTCGTCGGAGCGGACCACCGATCGCAGCCGATCCGCCACCTGGCACAGCACCACATCACCGAAGGCGTGACCGAACACGTCGTTCAACGGCTTGAAGCGATCGAGGTCGACGAACAGCACCGAGACCGGCCAGTCCTCGGACGCCTCGCCCAACGCCGTGCCGAGCATCTCGAGCACCGCCGGGCGGTTCGGCAGGCCGGTCAGCGCATCGTGGCCCGCGCGATAGGTGGCGCCGTCGAGCGATTGTTGCAGTTGGTGCACCGCGGTCGCGTCGTTCACCGCCAGAGAGGCATGCTCGGCAAGACCCAGCAGCACCTCCTGATCGGTCTCGGTGAACCGGCGATCAGCTGCTGCCGACGCGACGTTGAGCACCCCGACCGGCTCGCCGTTGCGGTGCACCGGCGCCGCCATGGCGATCCGCAGCCCGTAGAGCTGGTTGCGCCCCACTCGGGTGGGCTCCGCCGCGTAGTCATCGGTGACGACCAGGCTGTCGGTCGAGTAGGCCCGTCCTGCGAAGCCCGCCGTCATGGGCAACCGTGAGTACTGCTCCACCATCGACTCGGAGTATCCGACGAGCGCCGCCCGCGGAGGCTCCTCGGGATCCAACCCGCCCACGCGCAGCCCGACGACCTCCACACCGAGGACCTCGGCCGCACCGTGGGCGATCGAGTCCAGGACCTCCTGCAGGGGCGCCCGGTGTGAGATGGACTGCTGGATGCGGAACATCCGGTCGCTCAGCACCTGTCGTTCCACGACCTCGGCCGCCAGGCGTTGCGACGAGGCCAGGGAGGACGCCGCGGTGAGCGCCAGGCCCAGCGCGCGTCCCATCGAACGCAGCAGCGTCTGTTCCTCCCGATCGAACCCCGACGTCCTGCGCAGCACCAGCAGGTGACCGTCGTGCGCTCCCACGGGCGCACCCAGGGCCTGCAGCGCGCCGATCCCCGGGAGCTCGATCTGCTCCTGACGCCGCCCTGACCACGGCTGCAGCAACTGCGCTGTCAGCTCGGGTGGCAACCGGTCCACGTCTGCACCCAGCACCCGGACGATCGCGCCGTCGAGCACGAGCACGACGACCTCGGCGTCGAGCGAGTCCGCGATCCTGTCGATGGCCACACGCTCGGTCTCGGCGCGCTCGGGCGCCTCGAAGACCTCGAGGAACTCCGCGAGCTGCACTGTCGACCACGCGACGGACACCCGTCAGCCGATCGCCAGGACCACGAGTGTCTGGTTGTGGAATCCGCCCGAGCCGCTGACCCGAGCGATCTCGCCGTAGGTGTAGAACCCCGCCACCGGTGCTCCGGCTGCCATGGCGGCGATACGTTCGACCTCTTCGGACACGCCCCCGCCGAGCACGCCCTTGCGGGCGATGCAGTCGAAGACCATGACCGCAGCGGGCGCCGCGCCGCCGAGCGGCTCGATGGCGTCGCCCATCGCCTCCTCGACCGCATCGAGCACCGACTGCTGGTCGCCGCGCATGATCGAGCACTGCCCGCCCTGGGGCACCTCGGCGAAGCAGGAGATCGTCCGCTGCTCGAAGTCCGCGGTGGCCACGAACCGGATTTCCTCCCGCCCTCGCCGCACCAGGCCGATCGGACGGGTCGCGGCGTGCGCGGTGAAGGCCTCGGGGTCGACCCGCACCTCGGGCGGGGCGTCCAGCCGGTCGAGGTAGACGTCGAGTGCGGGCTCGTCGTCGAGGGTCCGCACGACCACACCCTGAGCAGAGGTGACCGTCATCTGCTCGCCCACCGGTGTCCAACCATGGCGCACCCCGATGCCCATCGGACCGTCGCACTCCAGCGCAGCTCCGAGCACGGCTCCGGTGTGCACCGTCGACCCGAAGAACTGGTGCGTCGTGTCCATCCGGAGGTCGTCGCCCGCACAGCCGCCGACGAGGGGCACCGCAGCGCCGACCTGTTCGTACGCGCCGCGGACCACCTCCTGCTGATCGCCCGACAAGCCGTCGGACAACAGCAGCAGCACGCGGTGCGAGGCCCGGTCGACCCGGTCGCTGCCGGGGAGCGCATCCACGCAGCGCGCTGCCTGGGCACCTGCTCGACGCAGATCACCGCCGTCGGTGGATCCCATGCCCACAGCGACCGACAGCCCGACGCCGCCGAGCGCCACGGCGACCACACCGTCTTCTCCTGGGCCGGCGGTGGCGATCTCGCCGGCCGTCGTGCAGCCGATCAACGGGACATCTCCCGCAGCACGGGAGAATCCACGTGCCAGCGCGTGGGGGTCGTATCTGGCCGAGGCGTAGACGACCAGGAGCGCGGGATCAGCTCCGGCATCGCCGAGTCGGTCGAGTGCCGCCCGCACTGCCGTCTCCCCCGCGCCGACGCCGTCCGGGTCGGAGGAGGTGCCGACGCCGGCTGCCCGGCGCCCTGTGTCCACCGTCTGTTCCATCGCGTTGCCTTCCGACGTCCCGGCTACTTGTATCGGGCGCGATCGCCGCCACTTGACCTTCGCCGCCGGCGGGCGGACCGGTCCGAGCGCCGACGGAAGGGCCGAAAGACCCGAGTCGTGGCCGCAGCGGTTGCCTACAGTCACACCAAGATGACTGCTCCACACGACTCCACACCCCGTCGCGCCGCGGACGGTGACATCCCCGACGATCTGAGTCCCTCGGGTATCGAACGCCACGTGGTGACCGATGCGACCGACGGAGCACAGGATGCCCGCGTCGAGGTGATCCAGGACGTGCTGGCCCGCTCGGACCGCACCGAGATGCTCGAGGTCGCCCGTTGGCTCGACGATGTCCTGGCCGGAACGTCGCCCGACGACCTGGTGACGCTGCGTCACATGTTGGTCGACCAGGACGAGCCGATCTACGGCGAGATCCCCCTCGACGACGACGACGAATTGGTCGAGCACTGGCGTAGCGGTGTCTACCCGTACCGCAACCTCATGTCCCGCAAGGCCTACGAGCGCCAGAAGTACCGCCTACAGGTCGAGTTGCTGAAGCTGCAGGCATGGACCAAGGAGACCGGCCAACGGGTCGTGATCATCTTCGAGGGGCGCGACGCAGCGGGCAAGGGCGGCACGATCAAGCGTTTCATGGAGCACCTGAATCCACGCGGTGCCCGCGTGGTGGCGCTCGAGAAGCCCACCGAGGCCGAACAGGGCCAGTGGTACTTCCAGCGGTACGTCGAGCACCTGCCCACGCGGGGCGAGATCGTGATGTTCGACCGCTCCTGGTACAACCGCGCCGGGGTGGAGAAGGTCATGGGATTCTGCTCCGACGAAGAGCACCTGGAGTTCCTGCGCCAGGCCCCGCAGTTCGAACGCAACCTGGCTCGTAGCGGCATCCACCTGATCAAGTTCTGGTTCTCGGTCAGCCGAGAGGAGCAGCTGCGCAGGTTCCATGAGCGTGAGAAGCACCCGCTCAAGCAGTGGAAGCTGTCACCCATCGACCTGGCGTCGCTCGACAAGTGGCCTGCGTACACCGCGGCGAAGGAGACGATGTTCGTCCACACCGACACCGACGAGGCGCCGTGGACGGTCATCAAGTCCGACTGCAAGAAGCGAGCCCGCCTGAACGCCATGCGCTACGTGCTGCACCGGATGCCCTTCACCGGCAAGGAGACCGACCGGATCGGCCCGCTCGACCCGCTCATCGTCGGACGCCCCGCCGATGTCTACGAGTTCGGCGAGGGACCGGCGACGGCCTGACTCGACCGCCGAGGAGGCGGCGCGGCAGTGCAGCGCAGAACGTCAGCGCAGCAGTGCAGCGATGTCGACCCCGGACAGCAGCTCGCCCAGATCCAGCTCGTCGAGCTGTGCCCCCGTCGGCAGCTGCCCGCCGGGGGTCATGGCATCGACCGCTGTGGGGATGATTCGAGCGAGCCCCGCTGCGGTGTCGCTGTCACTGGCGCCGAGCTGCGCGGCCATCGCCTCGATCCTGGTTCGCCCGACCGCTCGCTCCACCGCGCCGGTCTCGGTGGGCCGGTTCGCCGTGTTGCCCACCCACGACTCGACCTGGGCTTCCTGGCCGGCGTCGTTGAATCCGGCGAGCAGGTCGGACAGCCCGTCGGTCCGCAGCAACGCCCCCAGCTGCTCCACCAGGGCGCTCCCGTCACCGAAGCGATCCGTCAACGACACCTGACACCTCACTGAATCCGTGGCCGACAGTGCGATTCTAGCGGTGGCGGAACTCCAGGCCTTGGAACTCACCCGAGCTGCGCCACCGCTCGATGTGGTCGAAGTACGCCACCGGCCCGAGCGGATAGCCGCTGGAGTTCAGTCGCTCGCGGCGCCCGATCGTGCCGCCCTCGTTGTTGTAGTACCCGGGCGTGCAGTCCGGATTGCCCAGCAACGACGCTGACGCCCCCTCCAGATCATGGACCCAGGCCTGTTCGGCGGACTCGGTCACCTCGACCTGCTCGGCGCCCACCGCGATCGCGTGCGAGATCACCGCCGCGACCGTCGTACCGGCCTCGACCAGGTTGTGGGTGAAGTTGGAGATCAGGTTCGCGCCCTGCGCCATGCCGATCACGAACAGGTTCGGGAAGCCGTGCACGTGGATGCCGTGCAGGGATCGCATGCCGTCGGCCCATCGATCCGACAGCGCAACACCGTCGCGTCCACGGGTCTGGTAGCCGGCCCGGCGCGACAGATCGGTTCCGACCTCGAACCCGGACGCGAAGATCAGGCAGTCCAGCTCGTAGTGACGGTCGCCGACCCACACGCCGGTCTCGTCGACACGACGCACCCCACGGCCGTCGGTGTCCACCAGATGCACGCCGGGCTCGTTGTAGGCCTGCAGGTACTCGTCATGGAAGCACGGACGCTTGCACAACTGCCGGTACCAAGGTTTGAGCCACTCGGCCGTCTCGGCGTCCTCGACGATCGCATCGACCCGGGCACGGATCTCGGTCATCTTCTCGTCGTCGCTGTCCTCGAAGGCACGCTGCACCGTCTCGGGAGTGAACTCCGCGCCCGCAGTCACCTCGGCGACGACTCGGTCGCGGATGCGCTGGGCGATGTCGGTCCACCCGTCCTTCACCAGATCCTCGTCCGCGAACCCTCCGGTCTGCAGGGTCGCGAAGTTCAACTGCCACTCGCGCTGCCAGCCCGGGCCGAGCTCCGCGAAGCGCTGCGGGTCGACCGGCTCATTGTCACGCACGTCGATGGACGACGGGGTGCGCTGGAACACGTACAGCTCGCCGGCGTCGCGGGCCAGGTGGGGAATGCACTGCACCGCGGTCGCACCCGTGCCGATGATGCCGACGCGCTTGTCGCCCAGCGCGTCCAGGGGCGCTCCCACAGGGTCACCGCCGGTGTAGTCGTAGTCCCAGCGGCTCGTGTGGAAGCAGTGGCCGCCGAACGTCTCGAGGCCCTCGATCCCCGGCAGCTTCGGGCGGTGCAGCGGTCCGGTGCCCATGGTGACGAACCGGGCGCGCAGCTCGTCGCCTCGGTTGGTGGCCACCAGCCAGCGGCCGGCGGACTCGTCCCAGCGCAGGTCGGTCACCTCGGTGGACAACAGCGCCCGGTCGTAGAGCCCGTACTGCGTCGCGATCCGCCGGGCGTGGGCGAAGATCTCCGCCGCCGGCACGTACTTGTGTGACGGCATGTAGCCGGTCTCCTCGAGCAGCGGCAGGTACACCATCGCGGCGGTGTCGCACATCGCACCGGGGTAGCGGTTCCAGTACCACGCGCCGCCGACGTCGCCGCCCCCCTCGACCAGCCATACGTCCTCGACACCGCGCTCGGTCAGCTTGGCGGCAGTGACGAGCCCGGCGAAGCCGCCGCCGATGCAGACCACATCCACCTCGTCGTGGCGCGTTGCCCGCTCCTCCACCTGCACGTAGGGGTCGTCCAGGAAATGGGCGAACCGACCCGTGGGCTCCAGGTACTGGGCGTTGCCCTCGGGTCGGATCCGCTTGTCGCGCTCCTCGCGATAGCGCTGCCGGAGCGCGTCGCCGGACAGCGGGAGCGCGTCGCCGGACAGCGGGAGCGATGCAACCGACGGTGGCTGGTCACCGACCTGCGGCCGCTGGTGCTCCGGGGTTCCGCTCATCCCGGCGACGCTCAGCGGATCCGGGGCTGGATGCGTGCTTTGCCGGCGAAGGACGCCTGCCCCTCTGCCAGCGCCACCGGATCGGTCCCGACCCTGGTGTACAGCGCCGAGAGCTCCAGCATCTGTGACCGCGGCACCTCGTTCGCCATCCAGATGGCCCGCAGCGTGCCCTGGACGTTCAGCGCAGGCGACGACGCGATCGCGGATGCCGCCCAGTCGACCGTTGCGGCCAGTTCATCGGGCGCCACGACCTGCGACACCAGCCCCACTTCATAGGCACGTTGGGCGCTCATGCGCTCGTGCGCTCCCAGCAGCGCCATGCGCAGCACCTCCTGCAACGGCATCTTCTGCAGCAGCTGCACCGGCTCGTAGGCTGCGGTCATGTTGTAGGTGACGTGCGGGTCGAAGAAGGTCGCACGGTCACTTGCGATGATGAAGTCGGCCTCGCCGAGGAGATAGAACGCCCCGCCGCACGCGATGCCGTCGACCGCGGCGATGACCGGCTTCCAGAGGTGGTTGGCCTTCGGGCCGAGGCGACGGCCCGGGTCGTCGAACTCCCACGGGGTGGAGTAGCCCGGCATCTCTGCATCCGGGTCGGCCTCGCCGATGGTGGCGTCGCGGTCGATGCCGACGCAGAACGCCCGCTCGCCAGCGCCGGCCAGCACGATGCAGCGCACGTCGTCGTCGCGCTGCAGCGCCTGCCACAACGACGAGAGCTCCTGCTCCATGGTCGGATTGAAGGCGTTGAGCACCTCGGGCCGGTTGAGCGTCACCCGGGCCACACCGTCGTCCAGGTCGTACAGGAGCGTCTCGTAGGTCGTCACGGACCGCAGGATACGCCGGGCTCAGCGGACGTCGAGCTCGACAGCAGGAGAAGGTGAACGGAGCAGATCTCCACCGCGTGGCCGTACTTGCGAACACCGTCGTTCGGACGTCGTGGGGTGGTGCGGGACGGCGGCGGGGCGGTGCGGGGCGGTGCGGGGCGTGGGGGGTGCATCCAGTCTGGGTGGCACGGGGACGCCATGTGGTCGCGTGTGCCACCCAGAGCTGTGGCCCGACGATTCCGCGATGTCGCGACAGCATCGAGCGTTGCCGATGCGCCGTCGGGGAACAGCGCGAGCAGCACGGCTCGGCCGTCGTCACCGACGACGAGCGCCAGCTCAGTCGATGGGGCTTCGGCCTCGGCGAGCTGCCCGACGTGGCCGCCGTGCCGGTGGCCGGAGCAACCTCACGGAGACCGGGTGGTCGGCCCATCATCACGCCTCTGGGTGACGGCGAGGTAGAGCCCCGGACGAGGAGTGGTCGTCTCCGAACGCTCGGCTGGGCGCCGGGGGTTGCGGTTCTCGCCCGTGCGTTGCTGCTCGTGCTCGGAGCGTGGTTCCTCTCGAGTGACGTCGCCTGCGAGGTGGCGCCAGGTGACTCGGACTTCGGCGCAGCCGAGTGGTCGTGGTTGACCGTCGGCACACCCTGCCGGTGGACGGTGGGGCTGAACGGGTTCGATCGGTTGGACGAGCCTGGTTGGGTGCTCACGATCGTCGTGGCTGGGATGGCGTTGATCGGGATGGTTCTCGTGGTTGCGTCGCTACCTCGACCCCCTGAACGCCGACACCCGGCCGGTGCGCCTCTCCATCACGAGCAGGACCCGGACGGCTGCCCGGCGCAGCCTTCTTTCCCGCCCCGGAAGTTCCGCTGGGCGACGCACGAGAACGTCACGGAGCGGGCGATCAGGGGCAGGCGCCCTCGGGGTAGTTCGCGACTCCTGAGGGCACGCGATGCCCCGAGGTCGCGTGGTCACTGTCGGAACGGGCGATCTGCCGGCTCTTCGCGTTGGAGGGCAACGCGAAACGCCAGGATTTCGCAGGGACGCGGGTGTGGCTGATGTGCCGCTGGGGGCAGCTCCGAAGCCGCTCGGTTCGGTGTCCGAGCGGTCGAGCGGTCGAGCGGTCGAGCGGCGAAGATCGCTCGAGCATCTCACCTTGCTGCCGAGCTCAGCGGACGCCGAGCTCAGCGGACTGCAGCGCTCACCCTGCTGCAGAGCTCAGCGGACATCGGGGCCGGCCGGCTCGCCATCGACGATCTGGTCCAGGTACTCGCTCATGCCGATGCCGGTGCGGTCCCCGCACCGATAGCGGGTCATCGCCTCGGTGATGCGGGTGACCAGCTGCTCGCCATCGGGCGTGGTGCGGCGATTGCGCAACGGGATCAACGAGATCACCTCGCCGGTGACGTCGTACTCGGCATGGTCGGTGCGCACCCACGCCCGCATGGTTCGCTGGTAGCGATCGTCGTCCCAGTCCGTGTCGATCCGGCACTCACGGACCAGGTGGTACTCCCCGTCGACGAGCACCATGCCGGTCTGGCGGGGCGGGACCTCGGGGTCATCGCCGCCGATGAGCGAGATCATCATCGCGAAGTCCTCGCCGAACACCAGCGGCAACCAGCGGTACCAGTGCAGCGCCTGCCAGTGCCGGGGGCCCCACGACTTGTCGCGCAGACCCAGCCCGTCCAACTCGATCACCTCGTCGCCGACGGTGATCGTGCCCACCGCCGCGATGTGCTGCTCGTAGTGCGCCTTCGCGAAGGACTTCTCGGGGTCGGTCGCCAGCTCGGTCCCGTCCAGGTGCAGTGCCCGGCCGCCGTACATCGGTGAGATGCCACGCACCTCGAGGCGGACCGTGCACGACACCATCGGGTTGTCGGCGAAGGCCCGGCGGGGGTTCGCCATCTGGCGGGGCTCATCGAGCAGGCACACCTGGCCGTCGTAGCTGACACGGAGGTGCTCGAACGGGGTGACCACCTCGATGCGCAACCCGCCCGCATCCATCGCGTCGTTGGTGTCGATCGCCGGGCGTCCGTAGATGAAGCCCACCCGACCGCCGGGCAGGTAGAGACACACGGTCATCTCGGCGTAGCCCTCGTTGACCCGGTTACCCAGGCGGAACCAACCCCCGACCTCACGGCCGACGTCGAAGACGTTCAGGTACATCGATTCGTTGTAGTTGGGCACGTCGTCGGGTTCGTGCGGGTACTCGTCGGCGGGCTCCAACACGGTGGTCACTCGTCGATCGCCCATCCGTCGACGGTAGCTCCGGGCCTGCTGCACACGCGGGACGAACAGGATCTGACGACCCGTCAGAAACGAGTCGCTGCTGGCCCTACATTGTGGGTCGACACCGCCTCCCCCGACTCGAGGACACGCAGATGACCGAGCCCACTCCCGACAACGCTGCCGCGCTCGCCGCCGCACGCGAGCGCTACCAGGCCGAGCGGGCCAAGCGCCTGCGCTCCGATGGGCTGGCGCAGTACCGGGAGCTGGCCGGCGACTACGCGGACTTCGACCGCGACCCCTTCGTCGAACCCGGCTTCACCCGCGATCCGCTGGTCGAGGAGACCGATGTGGTCATCGTCGGCGGTGGCTTCGCCGGCATGCTCACCGCCATCAACCTGCGTGCACGCGGGGTCGAGCGCATCCGGATCGTGGAGAAGGCCGGCGACTTCGGCGGCACCTGGTACTGGAACCGCTACCCGGGCTGCATGTGCGACGTCGAGTCCTACACGTACCTGCCGCTGCTCGAGGAGACCGGCTTCATGCCGTCGGAGAAGTACGCGAGCGCGCCGGAGATCTTCGCCTACTGCCAGCACATGGCCCGCCACTACGACCTGTACCCGCTGGCGCTGTTCCAGACCGAGATCGACACCGCGGAGTGGGACGAGGACGCCGTCCGTTGGCAGGTCCGCACCACGCGTGACGACGTGCTGACCGCACGGTTCTTCGTCACCGCCGGCGGGATCCTCCACAAGGCCAAGCTCCCCGGCATCCCCGGCATCGAGGACTTCGAGGGTGAGGCGTTCCACACCAGCCGGTGGGACTACCGGGTCACCGGCGGCGGCCCGACCGAGCCGATGGACCGGTTGGGCGACAAGCGCGTCGGCATCATCGGTACCGGTGCCACCGCTGTGCAGGCGGTCCCCCGACTGGCCGAGGCCGCACAGGAGCTGTTCGTGTTCCAGCGCACACCCTCGGCGGTGGGCGTGCGCAACAACGGACCGACGGACGAGGAGTGGTACCGCAGCCTGGAGCCGGGCTGGCAGGCCGAGCGGATCCGCAACTTCACCCAGGCGGTCACCGGCGTGCAGCCCGACAAGGACCTGGTCGGTGACGGCTGGACCGAGGTCATGTGGGACGACACCCAGACCGCCACCACCGACGCCGAGCGAGCGGCGGCGCTCGAGGCATCCGACTTCGCCACGATGCAGGCCCTGCGCGATCGGGTGGATCGCATCGTCGAGGACCCCGAGACCGCCGAACAGCTCAAGCCCTGGTACGGCAAGCACTGCAAGCGGGTGTGCTTCCACGACGAGTACCTGCCCACGTTCAACCGTGACAACGCCCACCTGGTCGACACCGACGGCCGCGGGGTCGAGGCCATCACGGCGAAGGGCGTGGTGGCCAACGGCGTCGAGTACCCCGTCGACGTGCTGGTCTTCGCCTCCGGGTTCGAGGTGACCACCGACCTGGAGCACCGGCTGGGGTTCGACCCCAAGGGCCGCAACGGCGTCGCAATGAGCGAGCGCTGGTTCGACGGTGCCCACACCCTGCACGGCGTGCTGTCCGCCGAGTTCCCCAACATGATGATGATCAGCTTGGTGCAGGCGGGGTTCGGCACGAACTTCCTGCACTTCCTGTCCGAGTCGGCCAAGCACGTGGCATGGCTGATCGCCACCTGCATCGACGACGACGTCACCACGATCGAAGCCACACCCGAGGCCGAGGAGGAGTGGCTCGGTGTGCTGCTGGGCGTGGCGGGCGGCATCGCCGGGTACTCACGCAACTGCACGCCCGGGTACTACAACGGCGAGCAGGGCCAGAACCCCAAGGCGGCCCGCAACCTGGTCTACACGGGCAGCCTGCTCGACTACGCGGGCTACCTGGAGCGCTGGCGTGACACCGAGGGCTACCCGGGCGCACGGGTCGTGCGCGAACTCGGGTGACAGCGGGGCCCATCGCCACGAGACTGCGGTGATGAGCCCAACTGCGGACCGCCCGGTGCTGCACGCGGTCGACCTGCGCAAGCGGTTCGGCTCCACCCAGGCCGTCGACGGCATCAGCATCGAGATCCTTCCCGGGGAGCGTGTCGGCGTCGTCGGTCCCAACGGTGCGGGCAAGACCACCACGCTGCTGATGTTGATGGGCGCCATCGACCCCGACGAGGGCACGATCGAGCTCGTCGGGCACCGGCTGCCCGGTGGACGCAGCGCCGCGATGGAACGTGTGGGCTTCGCCGCGGGCTACCTGCCGCTCCCCGACCGTCTCACGGTCATGGAGACCCTCGAGCTGTTCGCCACGCTGTACGGCGTCGAGGACCCGGGTTCACGTGCCGAGGAGGTGCTCGGCGAACTGGACATCGCCCGGCTGGCGCACCAGCGCGTCGAGTCGCTGTCCTCGGGGCAGGGCACGCTGGTGGGTTTCGCGAAGGCGGTCATCCATCATCCGGAGCTGATCGTGCTGGACGAACCGACCGCATCGCTCGACCCGGACGTCGCGATGCGGGTGCGGGACCGTCTCGAGCACATGAACGCCGAGCACCGCTCGACGCTGCTGCTGACCAGCCATGACATGCGAGAGGTCGAACGTCTGACCACCAGGGTGATCTTCCTGCGCGCCGGCACCGTCATCGCCGACGGCCCAGCGGCGACGGTCGTCGCGGACGCAGGCCACCCCGATCTCGAGACCATGTTCCTGGCCGAAGCAGCACGGGTCCGCCAGGACGCCGTGTGAGCCGCGCATCGCGCCGGCGTGTGTCGGCCATGGCCACGCGGAACCTGCGTGCGCAGACGCGCAACCCGGGTCACTGGTTCCTGCTGCTGGTGCTGCCGCTCGTCGACGGGCTGCTGTTCGGCTCGATCGGCGTCGCGTTCGGCGAGGGCGAGGGCCCGGTTCGTCTGCTGGTGACCGGCATCATGTTGTTCCACCTCATCTGGCAGCTGACCCTGGCGGGCTCGCTCGGCCTGCTGGAAGAGGTGTGGACACGAAACATCATGAACCTGATCGCCACTCCCCTGACCGAGCGGGAGTTCATGGGGTCGCTCGGCGTGGTGGGCCTGGTCCGCACCGTCATCTCGGTGACGGTGATCGCGCTGGTCGGACTGGTCTTCTACGCCGTCGCACCGGACTCGGCGGGATGGGTGCTGATTCCCAGCGCCGCCATCCTGATGGCGTTCGGTTGGGTCGTCACGCTGTTCGTGGTCGGCCTGACGCTGCAGTACGGCGACAGCGCCGAGGTCTTCTCGTGGGGCACGCTCGTGCTGCTGATGCCGTTGTCGGGCTTCTTCTACCCCGTCGACTCGCTGCCACCGGCACTCGCAGCGGTCGCACAGATCATCCCACTGACGCACGTGTTCGACGCCGTTCGTGTCGGGCTCGAGACCTCACGGGTGGATTGGGCACAGCTGGGGATCGCCGCGATCGGCACGCTGGTCCTGCTGGGCGCCGCCACGTGGTTCGTCGACCGGCAGCTGCGTCGGTTCCGCTCCGAAGGTTGGGTCACCCGCTTCACCTGAGGCCGGGCGGCCGCTTTCGGTCGATCCGCCGGCAGGATGGTCAGATGTCCATCACTCCTGCGCCCGCAGCCTCCGCTGCTGACCTCGTGGAACACGTCGGGGCCGGCTCCTCGGTCATCGTGCCGGTCGGCAACGGTGAACCGGTGGCACTCCTCGACGCGATCGAGGCGGCAGCCGATGCGTCGCTGCTCGACGGCGTCCGCATCCACCAGTTGCTGCCGCTGCGCGATCGCAGGCACCACTCGGGCTGCTTCGGTGACCGGTTGCGCCACGTGTCGTACTTCCTGAGCGCATCGCTGCGTGAGCACTACGAGCGAGGTCAGGTGGACCTGGTGCCGAACGACTTCCACGCGGTGCCCGATCTCCTTCGGAGGCTCGACCAGCCGTTGTTGGCTGTCGCCGCCTCCCCACCGGATGCACACGGCTACGTCTCACTCGGGGTGGCTGGCGACTACGCGGCAGCGCTGCTGAGCGAGATGCCGGTGATCGTCGAGGTGAACCCGTCGATGCCGCGCACCCAGGGCGAACACACCTTCCGCCTCGCCGACGCTGCGGGGTGGATCGAGCACGACACACCCATGGTGGCGGTACCACCGGCTCGGTCGACCGAGACCGATCGCCGGATCGCCGAGCTGGTCGCTGCACGCATCCCTGACGGAGCGGTACTGCAGTTCGGCGTCGGAGCGGTGCCCGATCTGGTCGCCGGACTGCTGGGAGATCACCGTGACCTGGGAATCCACACCGAGCTGCTCGGCGACGGGGTCATGGGGCTCGTCGAGTCCGGTGCCGCGACCGGCCGCACGAAGAGCCGTGAGCACGGCCTGGCGACCACCACGACCATCATGGGCTCGGCTGCGCTGTACGACTGGGCGCACGAGCACCCGGGGGTCTACGTGCTCCCGGTCGACATCTCGAACGACCCGCGCGTGATCGCCGAGCACGACGACTTCGCCGCGGTCAACGCCACGATGCAGATCGACCTGCTCGGGCAGTGCGGCTCGGAATCGCTCGGCAGCCACTACGTGTCGTCCACCGGCGGCCAGGCCGACTTCATGCGCGGCGCCCAGCTGGCAACACGCGGGCAGAGCTTCATCGTCACCCACAGCACCGCGCACGACGTGGCGAGCAACAGCGTCGTGTCACGCATCGTGCCGACGCTCAGCCCCGGCTCGGTGGTGACTGCCCACAAGAACCTGGTCGACAAGGTGGTGACCGAGCACGGTGTCGCCGAGTTGACGGGCCGCACCACCCGCGAGCGGGCGGCGGCACTGATCGCCATCGCCGACCCCGCGTTCCGCGACGCGCTGAGCCAGCAGGCGCACTCGATGGGACTGTGCTGAGCGACCCCTGGACTCAGGTGGTCCCCGGCCGCTCCAGCGCATCAGCGGTCAGTTCCAGGTGACCCAGGTGCTGGTAGAGCTCCTCGAGAACGTGCAGCACCAGTGACCCATCGGAGCTGTCGCCGCTCTGCAGGAACACCCGCAGCTCGTGATCGGTGATCGTCGGGCCGGCGTCCGTCTCAGCGATGAGCTCGCGCAGCTGCGTGCCGGTGCGAACCAACAACGCTCGGAGCTCGTCGACGGTGGAGGTCGCGGAGAACTCCGCGTCGCGGTCGCGCTCCCCCGGTCGACCCAGACCCACGTGGCCGAGCCAGAAGGTCGATGAGGCACAGGCATGCACGATCAACGCAGCGGCCGAGTTGGTGCCGGCACCGTGAGGGGCCCGGTTGACCGAGTCGTCGTCGAAGCGGTCGAGCGTCGCCGCCATGCGGGTCAGCGCGTGCTGCACATAGACCTGGATCGTGCTGGCTGCGATCTCCACCGCGCTCAGCCCTCGGCGGCGATGCTGCGGAACGGTTGGGCCGCTTCGAGCTGTGCTGCCAGTTCGAGCAGCAGCCGCTCACGTCCGCCGTCCGCGTGGAACATCATGCCGATCGGCAACCCGGTCGCCTCGTCGTGGCCCATCGGCAGCGAGACCGCAGGGTGCCCGGTGACGTTGTTCCACGGCGTGAAGCAGGCCCACTCGGCGACCCTCGGCAGCAGCTCCTCGTAGGGCAACGCGGTGTCGAAGTGTCCGATGGCGGGTGAGACCTGCCCGACGGTCGGGGTGACGAGCACGTCGTTGCGCACGAACAGCGCAGAGGCCTCGACGGTCGAACGGCGCAGGCGCCGGATGGCCCCCGGGAGCTTGGCGAGGTTCGCCCGGCAGTGGTCGCCGAACCCCCGCACCACCGGGGTCAGCGCGGCGCGGTCGAACGAGGGATCGAACAGCTGGCGCCCACCGGTGGCGATCATGAGGGTGAGGAACCCGTAGTAGAGGATGAAGTCGTCCGCGAGCGACGCCGAGATCGGGTTGGACACGTGCTCGACCTGGTGGCCGAGCGATTCCAGCAGGGCGACCGTCTCGTCCTGGACCCTGAGGGTGGCAGCGTCGATGACCGCCCCGTTGCTGGTCCCGGTGATGTAGCCGATGCGCAGCGTGGAGCTGAGCGGCGCACCGACCGGTCCGATCGGCTGGAGTGACCGGGGCCGGAACTGCTGCTCGGCAGCTGCCAGGTAGGCCCAGGAATCCCGCACCGTCCGGGTGACCACACCGTGCGAGGTGACCCGCACGGGCAGCACCTTGGTGGTGGGTTCCTCGGCGATGCGGCCACGTGTCGCCTTCATGCCCACCAGTCCGCACGCGGCGGCGGGGATCCGGATCGACCCACCACCGTCGGCGGCGTGCGCGAGCGGCACGACGCCCGCGGCGACCATCGCTGCCGCGCCCGACGACGATCCGCCCGGCGTGTGGCCGGTGTTCCAGGGGTTCCGGGTCGGCGCAGCGTCGGGATACTCCGCGCTGCAGATGATGCCGAAGTCCGGCATGCGTCGTCTTGCCCAGCACGTTGGTCCCCATCGCCAGCAACTGGGCGACCTCGGGCGCATCGTGGTCCGCGGGTGCGGCAGCGGAAAGGGCGTCCGAGCCCCACCTGGTCGGGTATCCGGTCAGGTCCGACATGTCCTTGATGAACGTCGGCACGCCGCGCAACGGCCCCTCGGGCAGGCGGTCGGCGGTGGCCATCGCCTCGTCGAAGCGCTCGAGGACCAGTGCGTTCAGCTCCGGTTCCACCTGCCTGGCCCGAGCCACTGCTGCTGCGGCCAGCTCCGCCGGCGACACCTCGCGGCGACGGACCAGCGCCGCGAGCGCCACCGCATCGTGCTCACCGAGCGCATCGTCGCTGACGGCATGGACCCTGGTCGACGTCATCGGACTCCTGTGGTGGTCGGGCCCACAGTGTGTCACCGCGCCGCATCACGCTGGTAGGGCGAGGCGACCCAGCGGTGGACGAGGTCTGCGGGTGCGGGCTCAGCGAGCCTCGGCTCGCGCCCGAGCTCCCTCGAGATCGGCGCCAGCCCGCAGCAAGGTCCCCCGCAGGGAGCACTCGGCGATCTCGACCGGTGGCGCGACGTCGGTCACGATGCGTTCCGCCAGATCCAGGTAGACCGAACCTGCGGGCGAGTCCGGGTGCTCCAGCGCAAGCGGCACCCCTGCGTCGCCGCCAGCAGCAACGCCCGCATCCAACGGGATCGAGCCCAGCAGCGGCACGCCGATGTCATCCGCCAGGGCCTGGCCGCCGCCCGAGCCGAACATCGCGGTCACGGTGCCATCGGGCGCAGTGGACGGACCCATGTTCTCGATGACACCTGCAACCCGCAGGAAGCCCTTGCGCGCCATGTCCGCAGCTCGGGCCGCGACCTGTTGGGCGGCGGTTGCCGGTGTGGTGACGATGATCACGTCGCTGCTGGGCAGCATGCGTGCCAGGCCCATCTGCACGTCAGAGGTTCCCGGGGGCATGTCGATCAGCAGGTAGTCGAGGTTTCCCCACTCGACGTCCTCCAGGAAGTGCTGCACAGCGCGGTTGAGCATCATGCCGCGCCACATGATGGCCTCGGTCTCGTTCGCGCCCGCGATCGACCCCATCGACACCACCCGCAGCTCGCCCGAGCCGATGGGGCGGACGACCGGACGCATCACGGTCTTGCCCCCGACGGCGCGCTCGCCCTCGACCTCGCCGTCGAGACCCAGCAGGTGCGGCATGGAGAACCCGCCGACATCGGCGTCGAGCACCCCCACGACGTGGCCACGATCCGCCAGCAGCACCGCCAGGTTGGCGGTGACCGACGACTTGCCGACCCCGCCCTTGCCCGACGAGATGGCGAGGATGCGACAGGTGGGTGGGATGTCGGTGTCGAGGGCGTTGTCCCGCGCCTTCCAGCGGGCCCGCGCCATGACGTCGCTGCGTTCAGCAGCGGTCATCTCGCCGAAGTGGATCTTGACGGTGTCGATGCCCGGCAGCGAGCCGACACGTGCCTTTGCGTCACGCATCAGCTGTGCCCGCAGGGGGCAGCCGGCGGTGGTGAGCGCCATGGTGACGTGCATGACGTCGTCGTCGGTGCGTTCGAAGCGCTTGATCATGCCGAGATCCACGACGTTGCCGCCGAGCTCGGGGTCGATCACGCCGCGCAGGGCGTTCATGATCGCCTCGGTGTCGATCCGCTCGCCGACCACGAGGGGCGCGTCCACCTGCGGGGTGGGCGGCGCGGCGTCGTCCGGTCCGGCCGGCTCGTTCGTCGCAGCACCCAGGTCGATCCCCGGTGCCGCGTCGGGGTCGGTCACATCATCCCCAGTTCCAGGCGTGCGACGTCGGACAGCCGGGAGGCGTCCCACGGGGGGTCGAAGACCAGGTTGACCTGGGCCGCCTCGACACCTGGGATCGCGGCGACCGCGTCGTGCAGGTCCTGGCGCAGGATGTCACCCATGCCACAGAACGGCGCGGTGACCGACATGTCGATCTCGACCCGCCACGCGCCGTTGTCGAGCTGCTCGGTGTCCACCCGGTAGACGAGGCCCAGCTCGACGATGTCGACGGGGATCTCGGGATCGAACACGGTGGACGCGGCGGCCCACACGAGGGACTCGTCGAAGTCCGAGGGATCGCCGATGCTGTCGGCACCCTGCGGGTCGATGAACCCGAAGTCGATCGAGTCCTGCGGGGACAGCCGCGCCATCTCGCCGTCGGTGGTGGTCACCGTCGCAGTGCCACCGAGGGCCTGCAGCAAGGTGACGCGGGTGCCTTCGGCCAGCGCCTTGTGGTGTCCGGCCGGCACGACCGTCACCTCGACGTCGCGGGGAAGGGTGAACAGCCGCGTGGCACCGATGTTGACCGGTTGCTCACCCATCGCGGTCCAACCTGAGTCGGTGCTCGATCCAACTGCGCAACCCGGCGAGGTCGAGCTCTTCCACGACCTGCTCGGCGAAGCCCCTGACCAGCAGACGTCGGGCGTCGGCCTCTGCGATGCCCCGGGAGCGCAGGTAGTACATCGCGGTGTCGTCGAGCTCGCCGACCGTGGCGCCGTGCTTGCAGACCACCTCATCGGTGAGGATCTCCAGGCGGGGCTGCGTGTTGACCTCGGCGCGACGTGACAACAGCAGGTTGTCGTTGGACTGCTCGGCATCCGCGCCACCGGCTCCCGGTCGCACGTCGATGCCGCCGTTGAACACGCCGGTGCTCTCGTCGTCCAGCACGCCCCGGTAGGACTGTCGACTGGTGCAGTCCACTGCGTCGTGGATGACGGTGATCTGCTGGTCGAGCGTCTGCTCGCCGAACCCGAAGTACAGCCCCGACAGCTCCGCGGTGGCGCCCGCTCCGGCCAACCTCACGTCGTAGGCAAGGCGCCCGTACCGGGCGCCGAGGTTGAACGACCGTGCCCGCAGCACGCTGCGCTCCTGCAGGGTCGCCTCGACCCGTGACAGCTGGATCTGGGTGTCCGGCACGTCCTGGGCGACGATGTGCTCGAGCGTCGCGTTCTCGCCGAGGGCGATGGTGGTGCGGGTGTTGGATCCCGAGAACTCCGGACCGGCACCGATGCGGGTCTCGACGACGGTGGCAGCGGCATCCTCACCCAGGTGGATCACCGCACCACTGCACCAGGCGTTCGGCGCAGCGGTGTCGTGCGCGGTGCCGGCGAGCACGATGAGGACCAGATGGACGGGGGCATCGGTGCGGTGGCCGGGGTCCAGGTGGATCGCCACACCGTCGGTGCCGAACGCGACGTTCAACGCGACGAACGCGTCGGCGAGCTCATCGCTGTCCTGGCCGATGTGCGCAGCGACCAGGTCGGGGCGCACATCGGCAGCGGTGGAGAGCGACGACACCTGCATGCCGACGGGCAGTGCGGCCAGGTCGGACAGGTCCTGGCGGAACACGCCGTTGACCACCACGACCCTGGGGCCGTCGAGCTCGGGGATCTGCTCGAGGACCTCCGCGGGCACCGCCGGCTGGTCCCCTGCGACGGGTCCGAACCGCAGCTGGGCCAGTTCGGCGTGGGGCGCATACCGCCATGCCTCGTCGCGCTTGGTCGGACGGGCGATCCCGCTCAGGGCCTCGATCTGGTCCGGGGCGGGTCGACGCACCTCGGGCGCGGTCGTTGCGCCCGCCGTCACGTCGCGCTCCCCGAGAGCGAGCGGTCCGGCACGCTGTCCAGGTCGTGGTTCACGAAGTCGGCGTAGCCGTGGTCCTCGAGGTGCAGCGCCAGGGTGTGATCGCCCGAGTGGACGATGCGACCGTCGACCAGCACGTGGACGAAGTCGGGCTTGATGTAGTCGAGCAGGCGTTGGTAGTGGGTGATCATGATCACCGATCGCTCGGGGCCACGCAGCGCGTTGACCCCGGAAGCGATGATGCGCAGCGCGTCGATGTCGAGTCCGGAGTCGGTCTCGTCGAGCACGGCCAGACGGGGCTCGAGCACCGCCATCTGGAGGATCTCGTTGCGCTTCTTCTCGCCGCCGCTGAATCCTGCGTTGACCGAGCGATTGAGGAAGTCCTCCTTCATCTCGACCAGCGCCATGGCCTTCTTGGCCACCGCCAGGAAGTCCCGGGCGCTGATCTCCTTGTCGCCACGCGCCTTGCGCACCGAGTTGAGCGCAGTACGCAGGAAGTACATGTTGTTCACCCCGGGGATCTCCACCGGGTACTGGAAGCCCAGGAACACCCCGGCTGCGGCGCGCTCCTCTGGTTCCATCGCCAGCAGGTCCACTCCGTCGAGGGTCGCGATGCCGCCGATCTCGTAGCCGTCACGTCCGGCCAGCGCGTGCGCCAGGGTGCTCTTGCCGGACCCGTTGGGCCCCATGATCGCGTGCACCTCGCCGTCGCCGACGTCCAGGTCCAGCCCCTTGAGGATCTGCTTGTCACCGATGGACGCAGTCAGGTTCTCGATGTGCAGCATCAGCCGACACTTCCTTCCAGGCTCACGCTCAGCAGTCGCTGAGCTTCCACGGCGAACTCCATCGGGAGCTCGTTGAAGACCTCCCGGCAGAAGCCGTTGACGATCATCGACATGGCATCTTCTTCGGACATGCCACGCTGACGGCAGTAGTACAGCTGGTCCTCGCCGACGGTCGACGTGGAGGCCTCGTGTTCGATCTGCGCAGTGGGGTTCTTCGCCTCGATGTAGGGAATCGTGTGCGCACCGCAGTCGGATCCCAGCAGCAGCGAGTCGCACTGGGTGTAGTTGCGGGCGTTCTCGGCCGAGCGCAGCACCTTGACCAGCCCCCGGTAGGTGTTCTGGCCCTGCCCTGTCGAGATGCCCTTCGAGATGATGCTGCTGGTGGTGTCGGCGCCGATGTGGATCATCTTCGTGCCGGTGTCGGCCTGCTGGCGCTTGGCGGAGAGTGCCACCGAGTAGAACTCGCCCACCGAGCGGTCACCCTGGAGGATGACGCTGGGGTACTTCCAGGTGATGGCCGAGCCGGTCTCGACCTGGGTCCAGGAGATCTTGGCGTCGGTGTGTGCCCGGCCCCGCTTGGTGACGAAGTTGTAGATGCCGCCGACGCCGTTCTCGTCGCCGGGGTACCAGTTCTGCACGGTGGAGTACTTGATCTCGGCGCGGTCCTTGGCGACGAGCTCGACCACCGCTGCGTGCAGCTGGTTCTCGTCACGCTGCGGGGCGGTGCAACCCTCCAGGTACGAGACGTGGGAGTCGTCCTCGGCGACGATCAGTGTTCGTTCGAACTGACCGGTGTTCTGGGAGTTGATGCGGAAGTAGGTCGACAGCTCCATCGGGCACCGCACGCCCTTGGGGATGTAGCAGAACGAACCGTCGGAGAAGACCGCCGAGTTGAGCGCGGCGAAGAAGTTGTCGCGCACCGGCACCACCGAGCCCAGGTGCTCGCGCACCAGGTCGGGGTGGTCCTGCACCGCCTCGGAGAACGAGCAGAAGATCACGCCGGCCTCGGCGAGCGTCTCCTTGAAGGTGGTGGTGACCGAGACCGAGTCGACGATGGCGTCGACCGCGACGTTGCTGAGCATCTTCTGCTCGTGCAGCGGGATGCCGAGCTTGTCGAACATGTCTCGGATGTCGGGATCGACGTCGTCCATGCTGTCGAGCACCGGCTTGGACTTGGGCGCGGCCCAGTAGCTGATGGCCTGGTAGTCGATGGGTGCGATCTGCAGCTTCGCCCAGTCGGGCTCCTCCATGGCCGTCCACGCCGCGTAGGCCTTGAGCCGCCACTCGAGGAGCCACTCGGGCTCGTCCTTCTTGGCCGAGATCAGCCGGACCGTGTCCTCGGTCAGGCCGGGGGGCGCGATGTCGGTGTCGAGCTCGGTGCTGAAGCCGTATTCGTAACCGGCGTCGACCAGTTCCTCGATCTCTCGCAGTGTCTCGCTCATCCAAGGTCCTCTCGGCCAGCGGGGTGGGGCGTCGGCTCGTGCAGATCGGGCGCTCGCCCGGTGGTTCCGGCGGCCCTGCACGCCTTGTACTAGCAGGGATCCGCTCGGTTCTGCAAGATTCACCTTGCAGAATAGCGCAACGGCGTCGCCGCTGTTACGATCCGTTCCGTGGCTACCGCAACCACTGCTCTGTCGACAACTCAGCGACGTGTGCTCACCGAGGTGAAGCGTCGCGGTGAAGCGACCGCGGACGACCTCGCCACGGCCTTGGAGATCTCCTCGAGCGCCGTGCGTCAGCACCTGGGTGCATTGCGTGTCGCAGGGTTCGTCGCGGCTCGCCAGGAGCGCGGCCAGCCCGGTCGACCGGCCGACGTCTACCACGCGACCGAGCTGACCGAGTCGTTGTTCGTCACGCCCGACGGGAGCCTGTCGATCGAGCTGCTCGGCCACATCGAGGAGGAGGACCCCGAGCTGGTCACCCGGGTGTTCGAGCGTCGACGGCGCCGCCTGGTGGCCGAGGCCGACTCCCAGCTCGCCGGCACACCGCTCGAGGAGCGGGTCGAGCGGCTCACCGCGCTGCTCGACACGCAGGGCTACCTCGCTGACTGCGAGCAACTCGGCGAGGGCCACTTCCGCATCAACCTGCACAGCTGCGCCATCTGGTCGGTGGCCAGCCGCTATCGCCAGGCCTGCACCGGCGAGCTCGAGTTCCTGCGGGAACTGATCCCCGGTGCGACCGTCGAGCGGGTGTCGCTGAAGACCGCGGGTGCGCACACGTGCGCCTACGACGTGACGTTGCCCGTCTGACGCACCACGCCTGCACGGTCGAGACGTGCCGGGCGGACGCATCGTGACCTATGGCTCTGCACTCGGGCGGGCCAGCGCGTGAGACTGCTCCACATGCACCGAGCCCCAGTGATCGTGGTCGGAGTGGACCACTCCGACGCGTCCGCCCGAGCCCTCCGCTTCGCAGCGGCAGAAGCCGATCGGCGCGGCGCCCGACTCGAGGTCCTGTGGGCATGGGGCGACTCCCCCGCGTCGGGCGGGAGGGATGGCGCCGTCGACGCCGTCGAGCTCCAGTCGTGGGCCCGACGCGAGCTGGAGACGCTCGTCGTCGACGTCCTGGGTGAGTTGGAGCCCGCGACCGTGGTGGTTGCCGTGCCGGATACGCCGGTGGACGCATTGGTGCGGTCGGGACGACACGCCGACCTGCTCGTGGTCGGCGCCCGTGGTGCCGGCGGGTTCGCGGGACTTCGACTGGGTTCGGTCAGTCGACGGGTCGCCGCTCGTGCGTCGTGCCCGGTCGTGATCGTCCCTGCAGCATCGGCCGACGACGACGCCGGTGCCGACGGGACGACCGGACCACAGATCGCCGTGGGGGTCGACGGGTCCGACACGGCCCAGGCCGCGCTGCGCTGGGCGCTCGAGGCTGCACCGATGTGGGACGCCTCGGTGCTCGCTGTGCACGGATGGGGACCACCACCCGCTCCGAGCCCCCAGCTCGCCTACCTGGCGGCCGCCACCGAGGCCATCGGCCGCCGGGCAGCGATGATCACCGACGCCGCGGTCGAGCTCGCCGCAGCGACCTCGCCGGATGTCACGGTGACCTCCGAGAGCGTCCCGACCAGTGCGGCGTCCGCGCTCGTTGCAGCGTCGAGGGACGCCTCGCTCGTGGTCGTCGGGTCCCGTGGCCTGGGGCGGTTGGCCGGGGCACTGCTCGGCTCGGTGACACAGCAGATCGCCGGCCACGCCAGCTGTCCAGTCGTGGTGGTCCCCTCCGGTTGGCGCCCTGCAGAGGATCGCGATGCGTCCGCGCAGCCCAGTGCACCGGAGCAGGAGCCGGCGGAGGACGCTCGGCGCGTGGTGGTCGGGATCGACTCGAGTGCTCCCTCGGAGGGCCTCGTCCTGACCACAGCGGCTGCCGAGGCCCGGCTGCGTGACGCACGCCTCGACGTCGTGTCGGTGTGGACCTATCCACCCATGTCGTCCGAAGAACGCATGATGGTCTCCGCTGAACAGGTCGGCAGCGAGGCGCAGCTGGTCGCGGCCCGTCACGTCGACGACGCGCTCGGCCCGCAGGACCAGCGAGATCTCGAGGTCCGGCTGAACGTCCTCAGAGCGGCTCCGGTCAGGGCACTGCTCGACGCTGCGGAGCACAGCGAGCTGCTGGTCGTCGGACGTCGCGACAAGTCCCGCCTGCGCCACCTCCTGCTCGGCTCCGTCGCTGACCAGTGCGTTCGCCATGCGTCATGTCCCACGATGATCGTGCCGCATGCCGAGGACGCCGGCACGTGGGAGGGGCCGATCGTCGTCGGCGTCGACGGATCCAGCAACTCGCTCCATGCGCTCGAATGGGCCGGCAACGCAGCGACCCTGCACCGGCTCCCCCTGATCGTGGTCTCCGCCTGGGCCGTGCCGGCACTCGATCCCTCTGCCACCGCGGCCGGTGTGCCCGACATGGACCGGGCCGAAGCCGATGCGCTCGAACAACTGGACGCGTGGACCGCAACGGCGGTATCCGCCGACGTCGAGGTCACACCCCGCGTGAGATGGGGCAACCCCGCCGAGGCCATCCTCGGCGAAGCAGCGACGGCGTCGATGGTCGTGGTCGGCGCCAGGGGACGCGGGGGCTTCGCCGGCCTGGTGCTGGGTTCGGCCAGCAGGGAGATCGTGCACCGGGCACCCTGTCCGGTGGTCGTGCTGCCCCCACCGCCGGAGACCGACCCCGCCGCCTGAGCCGCCGCGTCGGCCGGCGTCGCGGGCGGAGTCACGCCGAGTCGCCTCGCCTTCGCCGGCTGATCCCCTCGTCACGCGCTGAGCAGGCTCGGCGGGATCAGCGACGGGCTCGGGCTCGGTTCGATCGGAACGCGCCCGAGGAACCGATCGACAGGATCGAACCGGACGACCCGATCGACAGGATCGAACCGGACGACCCGATCGACAGGATCGAACCGGACGACCCGATCGAAAGGATCGAACCGGCGGATCCGATCGATCCGACGCTCAGCACGCTGAGGACCGAACCAGCACTTGCCGCCGACCACGCCGAGTACACCGAGAGTGCCGACTCGACGCTGCGGTGGCTCCGCCATGAGCGTCCCACGCTCCGGTGCACGCCTGTGCCCACGGAGCTGCCCCGGGAGCCGACCGAGGGAGGGCGAGGGTGGGTATCGATCATGGGTGAGACCCTAGGACCAGCCGGAGCCCGCTCAGCTGCCTGATGGGTCCGGCCCACTGTCGCGTGCGGACTCCACCGGCAGGAGCACCGCGCCGATGAGGAAGCAACATGCGCCGATGAAGGTCCCCGCGTTGACCAGCGGAACGTTCGCGATCTGACCGTCGCTGCGCAGGTAGCGCGAGGCCACTGCCGCAACCCCGAACGCAACCGAGCCGACCAGGTTCACTGCGGTGATGCGCCAGCCGACCGAACCGTCCGATCGTGGCACCAGGCCGCGGTTGAGCTCGGAGTACGCGAGCCAGCTGGCGACCAGGAAGCAGATCGAGCCGACCACGTCGGGCGCCCAGATCAGCCGTCGCTGCTGTTCGAGGCTGAGCGCGTCCCGGGTCGCGGCGAAGGTCGTGAGATTGAAGAACAGCGTCCCCACCAGCTGCACGATGGCCGCCCACCAGTCCAGCCGGCGGGGGGTCCACCCGAGCAACGACGCCAGACGTCCCGGGCGGGCGGAGTCGGCGAGCACGCCGCCCGGAGCTGCCAGCGTCTCGTGGAACTGCAGGTAGGACGCCGTGGTGAAGAAGATCGAACCCACGAAGAAGGTGGCGCCGAGGGCGGTCGGACTGACCGCATCGAAGTAGAGCGGGAGCGACCCCAGGGCGAAGCAGGTCGCTCCGATCGCGAACAGCGCACCCATCCACCAGCTGAGCGGGTTCGGGCGCCCTCCCCACCGGTCCTCGATCGCCGCCAGACGGTGGCCGTCGGCCAGCCGCAGGCTCAGTCGCTTCCGCTGGCGTCGAGAATTCCACTCGACTTCTGTGCCGTCGGGTCGCTCGAGGACCGCCCTGGTGGTGAAACCCAGCGGTCCGCTCTCCCGGACGACGCGCCATCCTTCGGGGAGCTCCGGGAGCGATGCTCCGCGGGGTCCGCCACGGGACGGGTCGGCAGCACTCGGCGTGGACTCGGTCATCGGAGCGCTCCCGGAGATGAGGTGATCGAGGCCGTGGAGCAGTCCGTCCCAGCCCGTGTACGCCGATCAGGGTAGGAGGACCAGCTTGCCGACGAAATCCTTGTCCACGAACCTCGCCTGGGCACCAGCGATGTCGACGAGCGGGTAGGTGTCGGCCACCAACGGGAGGATCCCGCCCGAGACTGCGATCTCCGCCAGCTCGGCGAAATCTCCCCACGTGTGCATCGTCGACCCGATGATCCGGCGGTGGTGCAGATAGAGGCGGCGGAGGTCGAACGGCACCACGGGTCCGGCGATCGCGCCGGCGGTCACCAGTCGACCGCCGGTGCGGAGCCGGTCGAGGACCATCGGGAACTCCTCCCCGCCGACGACGTCCACGACGGCGTCCACCGGCGCCAGGGCCGACACGTCGTCGACACCACGCGCCGAGATCTCGGTCGCCCCCAACGACGTCACCAGGTCGCGCTGTGGCTCGCTGGTCCGGGCCACCACCTCGCAGCCACGGTGCACCAGGAGCTGCAGGGCCGCAACGCCCACGCCCCCCGATGCGCCCGTCACCAGGACTCGCTCCCCCGCCACACATCCGGCCCGGTTGAGCATGCCGAGCGCGGTGCCGTAGGCGGTCGGCAGGCACGCCAGCTGTGTCGAGGACAACGTCGACGCCGTGACGTCGTGGAGCTGGTCCTGACTGCACACATGGAACTGGGCGAACCCGCCGTCGACCTCGCTGCCGACGATGCGGTCGGGGTAGCCGTCGCGGTAGCTGGCGGCCGGATCGACGATCACGCGCCGTCCCACCCACCCGGCGTCGACGCCGTGACCGACCTCGACCACCTCTCCGGCGATGTCGATCCCCTGGATCCGGGGGAAGTCGAGCGGCACTCCCTTCCACCCGACGACGGCATCGGGGTCGGCCGCAGTCCCGTAGGCGCCCTCTCTGGTCCAGATGTCGGTGTTGTTGACCGATGCGGCGAGCACCCGCACCAGGGCGGTTCCGGGACCGACCGTCGGTCGGGGCCAGTCGTGGTGCAGCTCGAGTCGGTCCGGACCACCGTGACCGACCGTGACCGCAGCGGTCATCATCTCGGAACCGCTCACCGGCGTGGCGCTCCTGTTGCGCCGCTGCGCAGGTGGCAGTGCTTCGACTTGCGCCCGCTCCCGCACGGGCAGGGCTCGTTGCGTCCCACGTCGGTGAGGATCGCCATGACCTCGTCCGCGTAGCGGCCCCGGCGCAACAGGTCCGCCATGATCTGCATCAGACCGTCGATGTGGGTGAAGAAGGACTTGTAGCCCGCACAGAGGTAGTTGAGTCCGGGATCTCCGTCCGGCGTGAGCGTGAACCGGTTCTTGGGGCATTCTCCGTTGCAGGCGAACCGGACGTCGCAGTCGATGCAGTACTTCGGGAGCGTGTCGCGCTTCGCGGCCCCGAACCCCCGTTGCTGCGGCGAGGCCACCAGCTCGACCATGTGGGTCTCGGTGATGTTGCCGAGCAGGTGGTCCGGCTCGACGAAGTGGTCACACGAGTAGATGTCGCCGTTGTGCTCCATCGCGAGCGCGTTCCCGCACGTCTCGGCGAACACGCACATGCTCGGAGGAAGGCCCATCCACGATGCGAGTGCGGCGTCGAAGGTCGGCACGAACACGGTGCCGACATCGCGGGTCACCCATTCGTCGAAGACCGCGATCAGGAACGAGCCCCAGGCCTCGGGATCGACGGACCGATCGGTGACGACGTCGCCCTCCTGGAAGCCGGTGTCGTTGTCCCGCTCGACGATCGGGATGAACTGCAGGTGGCGGGCACCCAGCTCGTCGCGGAAGAAGCGGTAGACGTCGAGCGGGTGGTGCTGGTTCGCTGCGTTGACCGTGCAGAGGATGTTGTACTCCACGTCATGGGCGACGAGCAGCTCGTGGCCACGCATGACCTTGTCGAACGTCGGCCTGCCCTTCTTGTCGACCCGGTACCGATCGTGGAGCTCGCCCGGGCCGTCGACGCTGAGCCCGACCAGGAAGTCGTGGTCGTGGAGCAGCTCGCACCACTCGTCGGTGAGCAGGGTGCCGTTCGTCTGGATCGTGTGGTGCACGGTCTGCCCGGGGCGCGCGTAGCTCTCGGCGAGCTCGACGGAGCGACGGAAGAAGTCGACGCCCATCAGGGTCGGTTCACCTCCCTGCCAGGCGATGGTCACCTCCGGTGCGCTCTGCGATTCGACGACCTGGCGGATGTAGGTCTCGAGCAGCTCGTCGGACATGCGGAACCGGTCCCCCGGATACAGGGCCTCCTTCGACAGGAAGAAGCAGTACTCGCAGTCGAGGTTGCAGATCGGTCCGGTCGGCTTGGCGAGCAGGTGGAAGTAGGGCGGCGCGGTCAGGGGTCGTGTCGCCGGTGCAGGTGGCCCTGCGTCGTGTGCGTGGTCCTTGGGGACGATGTTCACCGGTTGTGTGGTCATCGTTCAGGCTCTCTGGCGGTCGGCTCGTCGGGCTCGCACCCCAACCTCGCGCCTGACCGTACGCCAGACACCGCAGGGCCGACCTCACCCCGTCCGGGTGACACCTCGCCACAGCGTCGATGCCCCGACCATGGGAACTCCGGGAACCACTACCGTTCGCACCACATGTTGACCCAGGCGATCGGCGACATCCTCCCCTCAGCGGTGGGCGTGGCACTCAGCCCCGTTCCGATCATCGCGGTCATCCTGATGCTCGGTACCCCCAAGGCCCGCTCCAACGGGCCGGCCTTCGCTCTCGGATGGGTCGCCGGACTCGCGATCGTCTCGGTGGTCGTCCTCCTCGTCGCCGGCGACGCCAGCAACCCCGACGACGCGGTGTCCGTCGGCATCAACTGGCTCCAGGTCGCCGTCGGCGTGCTCTTCCTCGCCCTCGCCGCGAAGCAGTGGAAGGACCGCCCCAGAAGGGGTCAGGAGCCCGAGCTGCCCAAGTGGATGGCCACGGTCGACACGTTCACCCCGGCGAGGTCCGTGGTGCTCGGTGCGGTGCTGTCGGGCGTCAACCCCAAGAACCTGGCGCTCACCCTCGCTGCTGCGGCATCCATCGCCCAGGCAGGGCTCGATGGCACCGACTCGGCGATCGCCGTCGCGGTGTTCGTCGTCCTCGCGTCGCTCACCGTCGCCGGGCCGGTGCTGGTCTACGTCCTGGCCCCCGCCAGGGCCGCTGCGCCGCTCGAGTCGATCAAGACGTACATGTCCGAGCACAACGCCGTCATCATGATGGTCGTCCTGCTCGTCCTCGGCGCCAAGCTCCTCGGCCAGGGCTTCGGCGCCGCCATCGGCTGAGCGCTCGGCCCGGGCCGCCGCCGACCTGCACGGTCGGGGACCTCAGGCGGAGGGCCCCGACGACTCAGAGGTAGTCGTGGTGGCGGAGCCACCGCAGCGACAGCCAGCCCCACAGGGGTGGCAGGTAGAACGTGACCAGTCGGAACAGGATCGCCGTCGCGGCGCCGGTCGTGGCGTCGACCCCCGCGGCGACCAGTCCGGCGGTCAAGGCAGCTTCCATCACGCCCACCCCGCCCGGCACCGGCATCAGGCCGCCGAAGAGCGCTGCGGCCACGTAGATCGTCAGCAACGTCGCCAGGTCCAGACTGCCGCCGAACGCCAGCAGGCACAGCCCAAGTGCGACGGCGAGGATGAGCTGGTTGCCGAGGTTGCCGCCGAACAGCTGCAGCAGCTTCACCGGCGACCGGAGCGAGCGCACGGTCCCCGACACCTCCGCGAGGACCGGGCGCACGACGCCCGAGCACACGAGCCCGGATCCGTGGCAGCGCCATGGCGACGAGGGCCAGCACCACGACCACCACGGCCAGGACGCCGAGCGCGACGACCAGGTTCGAGCCACCGCTCGATCCGCCGCTCCTCGACCGGTCGAAACTCAGGTCGACGCCGCCCACCCCGACGCCGAGGGTCAGCAGGAGCAGCGACATCTGCACCAGGAATCCACTGAAGCTGTCGAGTGCGGCGATCGACACCGCCGTGGTGGCGGGCAGACCCTGACGCTGGAAGAACCGGATGTCGAGCGCGAGGCGCCCGGCGGTGGACGGGACCGCGAGTGCCACGAATCCCACCCCGGACTGCAGCAGCGTGAGCGGCCCGAGCGGCACGGGCTGCGGGCTGGCACCGCGGGTGGCCACGGCCTGGAAGTACAGCGCTGACTGCGCCACGAACAAGCGCAGCGACGAACCAGCCGAGCGACACGCCACGGAGCTCATCGATCAGCTCCGCCACGTCGATGCTGCCCAACGACGAGATCAACGCGTACGCCACGAAGATGATGAGCGCCGTGGTGACCAGTGACTGCGGTCGGACCCGGCGCAGCTCGACGACATCGGGAACGTCCACGCCCACCACCGCGGCGACCGCGGAACGCAGGGCGTCGAGGTCGAACGACTCGGACTTCACCCGGCGCCGCAGCGGCCTGCCGAGCGCCGCCGCCTGGAGGTACGGGAGCATCGCCTCGACCCCGTCGGCGCCGAGCTCGTCCCCCGCGGCCACGACCGCTCGTTCGATGCCGACCAGCAACGCCGTGGAGACCAGCGTCTGTGCCAGGTCCTTCTGCAGCTGGTCGTCGGTGTCGGCGAGCGCCGCGGGGCCCATCTCGCGCAGCGAGACCTGACCGTCCACGAGACCGAAGACCTCTGGCGAGAGCTCGCCGTGGATCAGTCCCAGCGCATGCAGACCACGGACCATGTTCCACATGCCGGACACGTCGGCGCGCAGCTCGTCGGTGGACCGATCCACGAGCGGTCGGCTCACGTCCCGCACGACGAGGACCGAGTCGCGGTGCGCATCATTGCCTGCGACCACCACCTCGGGCACGGCGAGACCCCCGGCCGACGCGAACAAGGTGACGAATGCCTCGTGCTCGACCTGTTGCAGCCGACTCGTCGGGATCGTGGCGCTTCCTCGGTACCACAGGCCGCGCCAGACACGGGCCAGCAGTTGGGCGTCGCGTGCATCGCGTCCGTAGACCTTCACCCGGAGTGGGACCCCGCCGTCATCGACCGCGTCCAGCCTGACGACGCCGCCCGACTGCTCGGGGGCGATCTCGAGCCCGCTCACGTTGACGCCGAGCTCGGCGAGGTCGCTCGCCACCTCAGCCGTCGTCGGTCTGCCGGTCGTGGTGCCCATGGCGACGTGGACCACAGCTGCGGAGGCAGCGCCCACCAGCAGGCTGACCAACGCGCCGACCGGTGTCGTCGCTGAGAGCATCACCGCCGAGAGCCCCGTCACCACGACCGTCCAGCGGCCGACCCGGCGGAAGGTCCGTGCCACGTGCGGGGCTGCCGCAGAGACGATGGCAGAGCCGCCGCCGAGCACCACCAGGGGAACTGTGCCCTGTGCGCCGCCCGAGACGATCTGGGAGAGGCTCGGCCACGCCCCGTCGAGCCGCTTCACCGCCAGGGTTCCCAGTCCGAGCGCCACGACACAGCTGAGTGCTGCATCGAACAGCACGTCGGTCCGCCGGCGCAGCATCGCCGTCGCCAGCACCACCAGTACCCACGCCGCCAGGGCGATGGCCCCCAGTTCCCAGACGATGTCGAGCCAGGACGGCACCGAGTCGACCAGCGCGATGACCGACTTCTCGAAACCGGACGGGGGCACGCTGATGAGCGCCAGCAGCAGCACCGACGTCAGCGTGCCGACCAGCGCGACGACGTCGCTCGCGCTGCGCTCCCTGGGTGTGTCCTGACCCGAGCTGAAGAACGACTCGCCGCTGCGGCGGTGTGTCACTGCACGTCCGCTGGAGCGTCGCCCGGAGACCGCCGGATCGCCGGCTCGCTGGGATCGATCGCCGCGACCGATCCCCGACGACGGACGCGCTGGGTACGCGCCACGGATCCGCCGCTCTGATCCTTGGCGTTCTTGATCCGCTCGCCGCGGTCGACCTCGAGCCGCAGCAGCGCGTCGAGCAGCGCAGCGCCCTGGTCCTCGGTGATGTCGGGCAGACCGTACGCAACACGGACGAAGTCGGCGGTGTCGGCCCGGTAGTCGTGGCCGAACGACTTGAACGTGCCGGGGATGACCCGCATCGCGTTCGTCGCGTCGACGGCGATCTGCACGAAGGTGACCAACGGCATCCAGTCCATCGCCTCGGGCACGCCCCGGCCGCGCTGTCCGTCGCCCAACCACGGCGGCTGCTTGACCGCCCACCGGAACGACACCTGCGCGATCGGGTCGTTGTCGTGATCGACGACCACCGCTCGCAGTGCGGCTCGCTCGTCGGCGATCGAGCTGCTGGTACTGCTCGAAGTTGTCGAACGCCCTGACGGTGCCACGCGCCACGAGGTCACTCGACCCCTGGCGCATCCCCGTCTTCGACCACTTGGCCAGACCCGGGAAGCCCGAACCAGAGCGCCCGGTCGATGCCGTAGTGATCGAAGCCGGCACTCCCCTGGTACATGATCACGTCCGACGAGGACCACGCCCCGAGGCTCTCGCCGAAGACGAACACCTTCGGCCGCTGCTCCTCCGGCATCCCCGCCAGGCGCATCTTCACCGCCCACAGCAGCCCCCGGAACTGCGCCCGGCCCACATGGACCTTCTGGACCTCCAGGAACGACGGCCCTCGTCCGTACTGGATGCATGCCGTGGCGATGTCCCCCTTCGTCAGGAACTCCGCTGCTTCGATCATCGTCTGGTCGACCCACCCCGTCCCGGTCGGCGACACCAACAACAGGTGGGACCGGTCGAACGCTCCCAGCCGTTCCAGCTCGTCCATCATCATCTCGGACCGGCCCGACGGGTAGATCGGCTCGCTGTTCACCCCGACGAAGGCACGGATGGGATGTGCGATGGCGGGCTCCCCCATCACCGCCTCGATCTGTTCCGGGGTGACCACATCGGTGGCGAATCGGCGGCCCTGCAGGCCGAGCTCGTCGAACGGTGAGATGCTGGCGGGCCCCCCGGAGGAGTACTGGTGCTCGGGGGGCGAGGAATACGCGGGTTCGATCTTCTCGTTGGTGCGAGCGACGTAGCCGACTCCGGCCTTGTACAGCCCGGCGAGTCCAGCCGCCCACACCGCAGCGTTCACCGACCGGGCGATCGTGTCGTGGGCGACACCAGGACCGAAGAACCGCTGCATGCCGCGGCGTGACGCCCCGAAACCGAGTCCGATCCCGTTGCCGATCAGCACCGTCGCGGCGGCCACGCCGATCGAGGCCGGCAGGGTGGCGGCCTTGTCCTGGTCGCTCCACTGCTGCACGATCCCGTCCCGCTGCTGCAGCAGGTGACCTGCGTGGTACAGCACGGCCGCCGCACCAGCTGCGCCGACGATCGCAGGTCGCACCGCAGAACGAGGCGGGCGCCCCTCGCGCAACGCCAACGCACAGTCGTGGATCATCCCGCCGACCGCGGCTGCCGCGGTCGAGCTTGCCCGCCGAGCGCAACGAGGCCCTGCTGGTCGGCTCGTCGTCGCGCTCCGGCAGCTGCCCGACGTACCGCCCCATCCCGAACACGACACCGCGTGCCAGCAACCTGGCCACGAGCGGCGACTCCGGGTCGAACCACCCGGTCGATCGACGTGTTCACCAACTGCCCGACCGACTCGGCGGCCAGCAGCGACGCCCCGGCGGCCAACCCCTGGTGCCAACCGGCCCGAGGCATCAGCGAGGGCGAGAACGCCGCGAACAGGGCACGCGTCTCCAGCGGCGACGACGGGCCGCCCAGCGGGTTGATCGCGGTCTGCGACGCTCACCACGGTGGTGGCGTTCGGTGGTGCAACCATTCAAGACCTCCGGTCGTTGTGCCCATGTTGGTCCAACCTCACCCTGCGGCGATTCATCCCCATCGGGTGAACGGCCCTGCGGCTCCGGGGCCGACGCTCCCGCTCGACCTCCCGAAGCGGAGCATCCGCGCAGCGGGGTCGCAGCGTCCTGCGGTCAGCTGTCGAACGGGCGGGGCCAGTCGTCGGCCCGCAACGCCGCCTCGGTCCCACCGTCGATCGTGATGATCGAGCCGCAGATGAACCCCGCAAGGGGCGAGAGCAGGTACGCGACCAACTCGGCGATCTCCTCGGGACGGCCCGGGCGGCCCGCCGGGATGGGATACACGTCAGGAATCGACTCGACCAGCTCCCAGGCGCCCTCTGTCATCGGGGTGTCGATGAAGCCGGGAGCGATCGCGTTCAGCCGGATGCCTGCGCCGATCCACTCGGCGGTGGTGGCATGCCGACGGACCCATCGGGAGAGTGCGAGCTTCGACACCGGGTAGGCGCCGAGCGCGTCGTCGCCGATCGCCGTCCGGGCCGCAGCCTCGTCGCCCGACAGACACAGCTGCGCAAGCTCGGCCGGATACCCCGGCTGGGTCGTGGTGGAGTTCGACGCGACGGCGATCACGCTCGCGTCCACGCCGCGTTCGAGCATCGGACGCAAGGCCTCGATGGTGGCGATCGCCCCGAAGTAGTTGACCGACAGGATCGTGGGAGCGTCGGCGGACTGCACGCCCGCAGCGACCACGAGGCCGTCGAGCACCCCGTCGCACAGGACACCGACCTCGTCGGCGAGCCCTTCCCGTCCCGCAGCGACGCCGAGGTCGGCGATGATCTCGGCGTCGTGCAGGTCGATGCCGACCACGGTGGCACCGTCGGACTCCAGGCGTCGGCGGATCGCCCGGCCCATTCCCCCGGCGGATCCGGTCACTGCGATCGTGGTCATGAGTGTGCTCCTTCTCGGGTGGACCCTGTATCGGATGACCAGTGCACGGGCGTCGACCTCACTCCAGGCCCGACGTGGCGCCCGGACCGAACCGCGCCGAGAACGCGGCCCGCTCGGACTCGTCCCAGAAGGCGATGATCGCCCAGGTCTGCGTGACCCCGGCCCGGCGGAGTGCATCGTGGCGGTGGTTGCCGTCCTCCAACACGAAGGTGCCGTGCCGGAACGACACGAGCAGCGGTGGCGGCTCCCACCCCCTGGCCAGGCTCTCGTCCATGGCGTCGACCTCGACGTCCCACTCCCGTACCGGCACGGGAATCTCGACGTCATGGTCGTCCGGGCCGGCCAGGGGGTGGAGGTCGTCCAACGCGAGGCGGACGGGCCCCAGGAACGTGGCACCACGAAGCGCGAGCTCTGCCGCGAGCTCCTCGTTGTCACTCCCCGGGCTGGACAGGAACGCAGTGACCCACTCGGCCAGACGACCAGCGTCACTCGCCCGCCGCGCCGTGTCGACCGAGTAGGCATGGTCGACCGGGTAGTGCGCGTCGACGCTCACCGATCCGCGTTCGCGGAGATGGCTGCGGCCAGCGAGGCCAACGAGGCCGTCCGGTCGTAGTCGGCATCGTGGTGCAGGCCGAGCGGATCGATCACGAACGGCCGGAGCCCTGCTCGCCGGGCGCCGACGACGTCGATGGCCGGCATGTCCCCGACGTACCAGGTCGCCGCCGCATCGAGCCCCAGCAGGTCCAGCGCGGCGTGGAAGATGCGCGGGTCGGGCTTCATCACCCCGACGTTGCCGGAGTCGACGACGAACTCGATGGACACGCCCATGCCGGGGCCCACCTGGCAGATCTCGAACGCCGCCAGGCGCTGGGCCATCAGGCCGTCGGCGTTGGACACGATCCCCAGCCGCACGCCGGCGTCCGCCAGCGCCTGCAACCCGTCCCTGGCCCCTTCGATCGGCTCGACCCACAGCGCGGCGTCGGCGAACTCGCTGTCGATGTGCCGGTGCGCCTCGTTGCGTCGGGCGTGGTCCACCTCGCATGCCTCCACGTAGGACTGCAGGTAGCCCAGCCACGCCTCGGCCCAGCCGGTCTCGACATCGATGTCGGTGGTGAAGCGAGCCGCGGCGCGATAGTGGGCTGCAGCCAGCACCGAGGGGTCGACGTCACACTCGGCCCGAGCGAAGGCACCGAGCACCCGCGTCGGGTCCGGCAGCACGAACACGCCGCCGGCGTCGAGCAGGACCGCTGACGGGGAGTTCGACGAGCTCGGGGAGGTCACCGCCCCAAGGTAGCCACCACTAGGTTCGGGGCCGTGCCGAACCTGCCCGGAAGTCCTGCCTGGCAGCGCGACAGCTCCCATTCCACCGTGCTCGACTACCACCTGAGCATGCTGCACGACACGGCCCGGATGGACTCGTTCCGGCGTGCGATCCATGCGTCGGTGCAGCCCGGCGACGTCGTGGTCGACATCGGCTGCGGCACCGGCGTCCTGTCGTTCATGGCCTGCGAGGCGGGTGCCCGGAAGGTCTACGCCATCGATGGCGGCCCGGTCATCGAGGTCGCCCGGGAGTTGGCGGTCGACAACGGGTTCGCCGACCGGATCGAGTTCCTCGGTGCGTGGTCGATCGACGTCGGTCTGCCCGAACCCGCCGACGTGCTCGTCTCCGAGACCATCGGCAACGCCGGGCTCGATGAGGGGATCGTCGCATGGACCTTCGATGCACGGCAACGACTGCTGCGCCCCGGAGCTGTGGTGCTCCCCCAGCGACTCCGCGTCTGGGTCGCCGCCGCGGAGTCGTTCGATGATCACGCGTTGGTGTCGGACTGGCGATCGGCGGACCTTCCGTACGACTACAGCGCCGCCGAACGTCGGGCGGCACGGACGCTCTGGTACGCCGACCTCACGCCGAACAACCTGCTCGGACAGCCGGAACTGGCAGCAGATGTCGACCTGCGGACCGCGACCGACGCGACGATCAGCTCGTCGGGCCATCTGCAGGTCGACCGTGACGGCACCCTGCACGGGCTGGCCTGCTGGTTCGATTCCCTGCTGTGCCCCGGCGTGACCGTCGACAACCTGCCGCCGCGGACCGGGTCGAGCTGGTCCCACGGGTTCCTCCCGCTCGCCGAACCGCTGGCGGTCACCGCAGGCGACCGGCTGGGATGGGAGCTGTCGGTGTCCGCCGACGGCGAGCACTGGACCTGGCAGGTCGACCGCATCGACCATGGCTGCGACTGAGCTCTGACGAGCTCACGCTGCTCGAGACCATCGAAATTCTCCGCCCGGTCCCGTGGTTGGTGCGGTCATGACGACCTCCGCGATCGAGGTCCGCATCGATCCCCGCGATCGTGCCGTCGGCGCCGGGCGGGTTCGTCGCCTCCTTCCCCATCGCACCCGTCGCATGGTGGGACCGTTCATCTTCAGCGACCTCATCGGACCGGAGACGCTCGTGGCCGGCTCGGGCGTCGACGTCGACGCACATCCGCACATCGGTCTGTCGACGGTGACGTACCTGTTCGACGGGCGCATGGTGCACCGGGACTCGACGGGCGCGGTGCAGACGATCGATCCGGGAGCGGTGAACTGGATGACCGCCGGATCCGGCGTCGTGCACACCGAGCGGTCGCATCCCGACGACCTGGGCGAGACACGTGCGCTGCACGGGCTCCAGACCTGGGTGGCGCTCCCGACCGGCGGTGAGGACGTCGCGCCGTCGTTCCAGCACGCACCGGCAGCCGACATCCCGACCGACAGGGTCGGTGGGTCGTCCCTGCGGGTCGCCGTGGGCTCCGGCTGGGGCCTCGACTCGCCCGTGACGGGCTCCTCTCCGCTGCTCCTGGCCCAGGTCATGCTCGACGCCGACTCCCCCGTCCCGCTCGCATCGACGCTCCCCGAGCTCGCGGTTCTCGCCCTGGCGGGCGACGTGCGGGTGAACGACGAATCGGTCGCCACGGGCCAGCTCGCCGTGCTCGCTCCCGGGAGGGCCACGACGCTCAGCGGCTCCGGCAGCGCCGTCGTGCTCGGCGGCGAGCCGGTCGGACGCCGGAACATCTGGTGGAACTTCGTCCACAGCGACCCCGAGCGGATCGAACAGGCCAAGTCCGACTGGACCGACCAGCAGTTCCCGAAGGTGCCGAACGATCACGACACCTTCGTGCCGCTGCCCGCCTGAGGCCCGCTCGGAACCGGCGACCGGCCGAGCCCGAGCGGCACGCATCGCCCGTCGCTCAGGTCGGACTCAGGAGACGGGACCGAGGGGGTTCGCCACCGGTGAGACCCCACCGGATGGTTGCGTCGCGTTCCTCGTCGTCGAGGAGGCCGAGCCGAAGTGCCCGGGCGCGCCACTGGCTCCGGGCGAGCACCTGCATGTCCTCGGCCCGGTCGGTCTCGTCGGTGATCTCCAGTCCGAGCAGCGTCTCGATGACGTCCTCCATCGTGACGATGCCGGCGGTGCCGCCGTACTCGTCGACCACCAGCGCCATGTGCTCACGCCCGCCCAGGAGGCGTTCGAAGACGTCGAGAAGCGACTGATCGGTGGGAACAGCGGCGAGATCACGCCGCAGGTCGGACAGCGGCGTGTCATGGGCGTCGTCGGCCACGAGCGTGAGCGCGTCGCTCAGCAGCACGTAGCCGGTGATGTCGTCCCGGTTCTCGGAGAAGACCGGGTACCGGGAGAACGGTCGGTGGGCCTGCATCAGCTGGTCGACGGTGTCGGTCTCGGAGAACGCCACCATGACGGTGCGTGGGGTCATCACGTCGGAGGCCACCAGGCTCTCGAACAGCAGAAGGCTCTTGAACAGCCCCGCTTCGCGGTCACCGAACACACCTTCCTCGGCCCCGATGTCGGCCAGCGCAGCCAGCTCCTCGCGACTGACGTCACCCTTCTTCTCGCCACGGGTGAGCAGCTTGGCGAACCACTGCGACAGCAGCACGAGTGGGTACAGCAGGTAGATCAGCGGCTTCAGCACCCGGCTCACCAGCGGCGCCAATCCACGCCAGTAGGCAGCGCCCAGGGTCTTGGGGATGATCTCGCTCAGGACCAGGATCCCCAGGGTCAGCAGCGCGGAGAACACCCCGATCGCACCGTTGCCGAAGTAGGCAGCCGCCTCTGCACCGGCGCCGGCCGCGCCGATCGTGTGGGCGACGGTGTTGAGCGTCAGGATCGCAGCGAGCGGCCGGTCGACGTCGGCCTTGAGCTCACGCAGCCGCTGGGCCGCATCGGGCTTGGTCGACTCGAGCGCCCCGATGTACGCCGGAGTGACGCTCAGCAGCACCGCCTCCATGATCGAGCACAGGAAGGACACGCCGATCGCCAACGCGACGAAGACGAACAGCAGTGCGAGTGAGCCGGAGCCACCACCGTCAGCAGGCGCAGGGACAGCAGCGAGGAGGAGGTGCACCACGACGACACTAGCGAGCAGACATCACCACGCCCGCTCCTGCCCGAACGCCCTCGGACCGGCGTTCTGTTCCATGGGCCCGCGCCGATCGCGAACGCATCGATGTGGGCCGACGATGGGCCCTCCTCGGCAGCCGTTTCGGGACCTCAGTCCCTAGTGGCACCTCCGCCCCCGGCAATAGCGTTCGGGCAGACGAGATCTACCTCGGGAGGCAACGTGAGTCCACGAAGCGACGTCGACAGGTGGAAGTCAGCAGCCCCACGGAGCATGTCTGCGGCGCACCGTCGCAGCGCAGTCGTGGCAGCAGGACTCGTGGTCGCCCTGCTGTCCGGCATCCTGGCCGGGTGCAGCACGAATCCCCCACAGGCGGTGCTCAACGTGCCGGGCAACTACGTCGCAGACCTCTGGGCCACCCCCGATTGGCAGAACCCGAGTCAGGCCACGGTACTGATGTGCCTCGACGAGGAGTCCGCCGTACTGCTCGAGACCGGCGACGGCAGCCAGGGCGCCATCGGCTCCTTCGATCTCGACTGGGCCGGGGTCCGCTACTCCTCCAGTGACGGCGGCAACCCGGTCACCATGACGACCCCGGTGCTGCAGCCCGGATGCGGTCTCCTGGTGTTCGGTGTGGCCTGCTGCCGCATCCCCAACTACCTGGCCGTCAAGGCGACCAAGGTCTGACGCGAAGTCGACCCGACCCGCTGCGCAGCGGTCACATCCACGGCTCGTCAGCCAGGCCGAGTTCCGGCCACGGCCCCGCGGCGATCGGCTGACAGTTGCCCCACCCGGTTCCGCCCCCGACCGGGTCGATGACACGGACCGTGGTGTCGCGGATCTGATGGAGCCGGCGAGCGTTCTCCGGCGTGCGGCAGTCATCGATGCGTTCGCCGTCCAGATGGAACTCGCCGCGCCACTCGCCGTGATGATGGCCGTCGAGACCGAAGTAGAGACCCGCGCCGAGCTGGACCCCGGTGTCGCCGAGCACCTCGATCTGGATCGGCCGTTCGCTCCCGTCCGGCATCGTGCCCGTCACCGTCCCACCGAGCAGGCGACGGTTGTCGGGGTCGAACCGCAGATCAGGTTGCAGGTCCACGATCGGGTCGACCGAGCCGTCGGGGTGTTCGACACCTGCGGTCACGGTCTTCTGTTCGAAACCGGGCATCTGCACGAGCGTGAAGTGCAGGTGCAGCGCGTAACGGGAGCCGTCAGCTCGTTCCATCAGGGCGGGCAGCCAGATCATCATGAAGCCGACACCTTCGGGGAACGCGTTCGTGTCGCCGCGGTCGGTCGGAGGTGGGCCGACGTCGTAGCGCACACCCCATGAGTGGTCCCGCGTGCTCACCCAGCTCTCGGGATCGACCTCGGTACGGTCGCCGTCGACCTCCACCCAGCCGGAGGCAACGCCGGTCTGGTGGTAGCGCACCAGATCGGCCGACACCCGGAACTGGTCACGCAGGTGGCTGCGCTCCTCGAGTCGGGGAGGCACCACCGATTCGAACTCGATGTCGAACGCGATCGGCTGCACGTCGTTGGGTTCGAGCCGGAACCGCACGCGTCGCAGCGGTTCGAGCACGTCGTAGTGGATCGGCCCGACCGAGGTCGCCTCCGGAGCGGACGACAAGCTGCGACTCCCCCGCACCGTCAGCTGCTCCGGCCCACGGCTGATCGCTGCGTACCCGTCGAGCACGTTCCGGTTCGGGTAGCGGCCGAGACCGAAACCGAGCTGCAGGCTGCCGTCGCGGGCCATCGCCATGGCACAGACCTTCTCGGTCCACGCGGGGTCGCTCGTGCCGACGATCGCGAACGTGTCGGCGATCTGGTGGGTGAAGCCCTCGTCTGCTGCGACGAGCGGGCCGATCGGATTGTTCGCCATGCCGTTCAGCCAAGCCCGAATCCGAGCCGATCAGCAAGGGTGCGGCACCGCTGCATCCTGCGGCAGCACGCCGTTCGTGCCGACGGCGCCAGCGTCTCGGCTGCTGCTCGAACCTCGACATCGACCGCAACGCCATTCCCGGTGGAATCCCGCCACCCGCCCCGTAGGATCATGCGCTTGGTCGCCGTTGGGTGAGCTGGGGACAGCCCCGGCGGCGACCGCCCTCCGCGTCGAACGCGACAACGTCCCGACCCCAGGGCGAAGAGGCCAGGACGTTGTCGTTCGAAGGACAAGCCCTCGACCTGGAGGGTACCGAGCGACCCCGCCGGATCCCACGCGTCAACGATCCTGGCCACTCATACGTTGAGTCCGTGTTGGCGTCGAGCCCCGAGCCCTCCCCCAGCGGGGCCGGGGCTCCGCCACCCCTCGCACGCTCCCGGGATTTCGCAGAGGTCGGCCCCGGCGAGGGCACGACGGCGCGCTACATCAACGCAGACGGGGGCGGCGGACTGGTCATCAGCGAATCGGACGACCCCACGGCCGGCTACCGCAACATCTTGGACTGCACGACTTGGGTCGAGTAGGAGACCAAGGTCATGCTCGACGTCGGCCAGGCCGTCCCTCGCATCATGGACGCGCCCAGCTGGGCGACGCGCCGACGCGGGCCGGTGGCACCCCGGGCGACGATGCAGCCCGAGGTGCCACCGGCAACCACGCTCGACGGGTGTACCTACGCCCGACTCGTCAGCCGGTGAAGCTCGGCGGCACCGCAGTGGCAGGGGCCACCGTTGCGGGCGGGGCCGACGTCGCCGTCGTGGGCGCCGGCGTCACCGGAGCAGCGCAGGTACCCACCTCGATGGTCTGCGGGATGAGCACGATCGGCGAGGCCACCGGCTCCGGGGAGTCGATCGGGATGCCACCGACGGCGTAGCCGATGGAGTCGTCGCCCTCGGTCACCGAGAAGTCGAACGACAGCGCCGGCTCGGTCGGCCCGTCGACCACGAAGACCTCGATGCCGTAGGTCCCCACCGGCAGCGGACCCGAGATCTGCTCGCCGTAGGAGAAGGTGCCGACCGATCGGCCCAGGTCGGTGTTGATGACGTCGACGGTGGGGGCGTTGGCCGAGTGCACGGCGACGGCGCGCCCCGAGCCGGCATCGACGCAGGCCACGTCGAGCGGGATCGGCAGCAACTCAGGGACGAACGGCTCACCGTTGCCGGTGGCCACCAACGCGACCGCGGCACCCTCGGGCGTGACCGTCTGGTCGATCAGCGGGTCCTGCTGCGGATCGGCGCAGTCGACCGGGTCCGGGTCCTCGGCGCCGTTGACGTACACCTGGACAGGCACATCCTCCCCGGAGCTGAGCGCCAAGGGGCCGGCGATCTCGCCGAACTGGAAGTCCGGAAGGAGGGCCGTGTCACCCGAGCAGACCGTCACGTTCGACCCGCCCTCATCCGGTGAAGACTGCCCCCCGGTGTTGAGACCGTGAACCACGTACACATCGGTCGTGGCCTGGGCACCGACCGGCCCCGATGGCGCCACGACGACGATCAACGCCACCGCGGCCAGTATCAACAGAACTCTCTTCATGGTGTGCTCCCTCTCTCGTGCGGATATTCCCGACCCGACGTGCCCAGCAGAGTGGACACCCGCCCAGTACGAACATCCCAACCCAATCCGGTAGATACCACTAGGGCACTTCGTCAGGAACCGAGCCCGCCCGGCACCTCGGACCGAGGCACCGCTGCCCGGCGGACGAACACCGACCAGCCTCCTACGCTGCCGAGGTGACCGATCTGGGCCAGCTCATCCCGACGCCACCCGAACCCGATGCGGTCATGGATGCGTTCCTCGGCTGGGTCGAGGCCAGCGGGCTCACGATGTACCCGCACCAGGAGGAAGCCCTGCTGGAGATCATCGCCGGGTCCCACGTGATCGTCGACACGCCCACCGGGTCCGGCAAGAGCTTGATCGCGGTCGCCGCCCACTTCGTCGCCCTGGCCGATCGGCGCCGCAGCTATTACACCGCACCCATCAAGGCGCTGGTGTCGGAGAAGTTCTTCGACCTGTCGGCGACGTTCGGGGCGAACAACGTCGGCATGCTGACCGGCGACGCCTCGATCAACCCCGAGGCCCCGATCATCTGCTGCACGGCGGAGATCCTCGCCAACCTCGCGCTGCGCGAGGGCCGCGCCGCCGACGTCGGCCAGGTCGTCATGGACGAGTTCCACTACTTCGCCGATCCCGACCGCGGCTGGGCGTGGCAGGTCCCGCTGCTCGAACTGCCCGACGCGCAGTTCATCCTGATGTCCGCGACGCTCGGCGACGTCACCCGGTTCACCGAGACGCTCCCCGAGCGCACCGATCGGCCCGTCGCCGTGGTGCGCTCGGCCACCCGACCCATCCCCCTCGTCCACGAGTTCCGGATGACGCCGCTCACCGAGGTGCTCGAGGAGCTGCTGTCCACGCACCAGGCGCCGGTGTACGTCGTGCACTTCACCCAGGCATCGGCGGTCGAGCGGGCGCAGTCACTCATGAGCCTCAAGCTGCTCACCCGAGCCGAGAAGGAGGAGATCGCCGAGCTCATCGGCGGCTTCCGCTTCGCCGCCGGGTTCGGCAGGACGCTCGCCAAGTTCGTGCGCCACGGCATCGGTGTCCACCACGCGGGGATGCTGCCCAAATACCGGCGCCTGGTGGAGCGGCTGGCCCAGGCCGGGCTGCTCAAGGTCATCTGCGGGACCGACACCCTCGGCGTCGGCATCAACGTGCCCATCCGCACCGTGGTCTTCACCGCCCTCGCCAAGTACGACGGCACGTCGACCCGCCTGCTCAGTGCGCGGGAGTTCCACCAGATCGGCGGTCGGGCCGGACGGGCCGGCTTCGACACGATGGGCACCGTCATCGCCCTCGCCCCGGACCACGTCATCGAGAACCACAAGGCGGCGGTGAAGGCTGCGGCCAGGACCGAGCAGGACAAGAAGGTCCGCAAGATCCAGAAGAAGAAGCCACCCCCCGGCCAGGTCTCGTGGGGTCAGCCCACGTTCGACCGCCTGGTCGCCGCTCCACCCGAGCCGCTCACCTCCAGCTTCACGGTGAGCCACTCGATGCTGCTCAACGTGCTCGATCGGCCCGGAGACGGACGGGCAGCACTGCACCACCTGCTCACGGAGAACTACGAGAGCGAGGCCAAGCAGGCCGAGCACCTGGCTCGCGCCGAGGACCTGTTCGCCTCGCTCCTCGACGCCGAGGTGGTGGAGGAGCTCGACGAGCCCGATGACTTCGGCCGCACCGTCAGGGTCACCATCGACCTCCAGCAGACCTTCGCCCTGAACCAACCGCTGGCGCCGTTCGCCCTGGCCGCGCTCGATCTGCTCGACCCCGAGTCCGACACCTACGTGCTCGACATCGTGTCGGTGATCGAGGCCGTGCTCGACGACCCCCGCCAGATCCTGCGCGCTCAGCTGTCCAAGGCCAAGGGCGAAGCGGTGGCGGCGATGAAGGCCGAGGGAATGGAGTACGACGAGCGGATGGCGGCGCTCGACGAGATCACGTGGCCCACGCCGCTCGCGGAGCTGCTCGAGCCGATGTTCGACGTCTACCGCGAGCGCCACCCCTGGGTGGACGAACACCCTCTGTCACCCAAGTCGGTCGCCCGGGATCTGTGGGAGCGGGCCATGGACTTCGGCGACTACATCCGCTTCTACAACCTGGCCCGTTCCGAAGGCACCGTCCTGCGCTACCTGTCCGACGTCTACAAGACCCTCCTGCGAACGATTCCCGAGGACGCCAAGACCGACGAGCTCATCGACCTCACCGAGTGGCTGGGCGAGCTGGTCCGCCAGGTGGACTCGAGCCTGTTGGACGAGTGGGAAGAGCTGCGCAACCCGAGCGCAGAGCACGGCAGCGCGGCCGAGGACCCACCCATCGACCGGCCTCCGCCGGCGCTCACGGCCAACCGGCGGGCGTTCACCGTGCTGGTGCGCAACGCCATGTTCCAACGCGTGGAGCACATCGGCACCCGGCGCTGGCAGGAGCTGGAGGCGCTCGACGGCGACGACGGGTGGAGCGCCCAGCGGTGGTTCGACGCGATGGCGCCGTACTTCGAGGAGCACGACACCATCGGCATCGGCGCCGACGCCCGCAACCCCGCCCTGCTCCTGATCGACGAGCACCCGGTCGACCACCCCGGCTGCTGGTCGGTACGCCAGATCCTCCACGACCCCGCGGAGGACCACGATTGGCGCATCCTCGCCCTCGTCGATCTCGCCGCCAGCGACGATGCCGGCCGCGCCGTCGTCCACATCACCGACGTCGGCTGCGACTGAGCGGCCTTCCATCACCTTCGGAGAGCGCTCGGCGGCGGGTCAGCGTCGCCCGATGTCTACCCCCAACAGCTCTGAGCAGGACGGGAACGACTGTGACTGCGTTGATCGCGACGAGGGGCCGGCCCGCCATCGCAAGGGCTTCCGCGCCTGGAGGTCCGGTGAGCGCCAGCTCGGGCGGGAGCGACGTGCCTGCGTCGCCAGTGTCCGGTGGACCGCTGACCGGGGCGAGAGATCGGCGCGCCGATCCCTGAGCTATCGGTTCAGCTGCTGCAAGGTCCAGGTGTTCGCGTCGGGGTCTGCGAAGCCCGCCATTCGTACGCCTCCGCCCAGGTCACTCACCGGCTCGACGTCGATGCCGTTTCGAGCGAGGGCTGCACGAGCAGCCTCGATGTCGTCCACCACCAGGTGCAGGCCCTTGATCGATCCCGGCACGCCAGAGAGACCTGGGAGGCCTTCCGCCAGAACAATGGAACACGACGAGCCACTGGGTGTGAGCTGGGCGACACGGACTCCCTCGGCAGGTTGAACATCGTGATCGAGGGCGAAGCCGACCTTGTCCCGATAGAACTCGATGGCGGCGTCAATATCGGCTACCGGTACCGGCACGACCTCGATACGCATCTCCATGGACCGGATCGTATCGGGGCCGCTCGATCCCCTCGGCCGCTCCACCCGACTCTGCCAATTCAGCGGTTCGGCCAGCGGCGCTTGAAGGTGTGGCGTTGCGGGCGGCGTCTGGAGCCGATGCAACGACCTTGGGAACCCGCCGTTCACCGACCCCTCATAGAGTCTCTCCAGCTGCGACCCTGAACGGAGGTCGGACCAGGATGACGAACCACTCAGGTCAGGCGAAGCTGCTTTCAGGCGGCAACCCCCAGATCCCGAAGGGCGACGGCGACGAACCCGTCCGGGCATACCTCGATGCCATGCCCGAGTGGAAGGGCCGCATCGGCCGACACCTCGACGACCTCGTGCGCGAAGTCGTTCCGGAGGCCCGTCGTGCGGTCCGGTGGAACTCGCCGTTCTACGGCATCGAGGACAACGGCTGGTTCCTCAGTTTCCACTGTTTCACCCGGTACGTGAAGGTCACCTGGCTCAACGGCAGCGCTCTGGACCCGCCACCGCCGGGAGCGTCGAAGCACGAACATGTCCGCTACCTCGACATCGCCGAGGACGACGAGATCGATGACGATCAACTTCGCGACTGGCTCCGCCAGGCAGCGTCGATCGACGGTGAAGCGCTCTTCTGAACCTGTTGTCCGAACTCGGACCGGCGGAGCCGGAGAAGAACAGTCGTGTCGGAGGGGGGACTTGAACCCCCACGCCCCTAAGGGCACTAGCCCCTCAAGCTAGCGCGTCTGCCAATTCCGCCACTCCGACGTGGCCCCACATCTCTGCTGGGCGAGCGCCGAGACTAGCGCGTCCCGGCCGGGCACTCACATCGACGATTCCGCGGAATCGCCAGCCGGTAGCTCGGGCACGTTCACCCTTCTGGGGTGGTGACCCAGGACCACGCCAGCGGCCACGATGGTGCAACGCAAACCTCATCCGACAACGACACTGGAGCACGTCCGTGACCGATTTCGACACCTTCATCCTGTTCGCCGCCGAGTACTCGGACCTCGAGTCGGCAGAGGCCGACTACCAGACAGTCAAGGACCTGTACTACGAGCTCGGCCTGGTCGACACGTTCGACGCCGCCGTCATCGAGAAGCGCGACGACGGCAAGGTCAAGATCGTCAAGAAGCACGAGCAGCCCACCCGCACCGGCGGCTGGGTCGGTGGAGGACTCGGCCTGGCCGCCGGCGCGGTCATCGCACTGTTCCCGGCCGCAGCGATCGGCGGAGGACTCCTGGCCGGCACGACGGCGGGTGGCGCAGCGCTCGGCGCACTCGCGGGCCATGCCGCAGGCGGACTCCCCCGCCACGATCTCAAGGAACTGGGTGAGTCGCTCGATGCCGGCCAATCCGGCCTCGTGGTGGTTGCGGCGATCGACCTCGAGGGCCGAATCGACGCAGCGGTCAAGCACTCGAAGAAGATCGCTGAAGAAGCAGATGAAGGCTGACCGTAAGGCGCTGGAGAAGGAGATCGCCGAGGCCGAGAAGGACGCATCGGGCGACTGACGCTCCCCAGACTCCTCGACCAGTCGCTCAGGTCCGTGAGCCGGCGGCTCAGTGGTGCTCGACGGCGGTGTCGCTGGTGAGGTCGGCCGGGGGGAGCTTCCCTCCGGCGACCGCCAGCAGCCGCACGAAGGTGCGCATCGTGAGCGACGGGCGTTTCGCGGCCGGTGACACGCCGAGCGCATCGCGCGAGGTCCGCACACGCAGCGCGAGCGGTTCGACACCGAACCGCACCGGTGACGCGAGGTCGACCGCCTCGCCATCGACACCGGCCGAGATGGGACCAGCCGAGGTGACCGTGAACTCCTCGGCGTCCCACGACAGCACCTTGGGCAAGCCGGCGCCGTCGTCGGCCACGATCGCCACCACGCCGAGACATCCGTCGGTCAGGCTCGGTCGGCTCCCGAACCCCAGGTTCGGTGACAGGTCGTAGGAGTTGTTCGACACGTGCAGCACCACCGCCGAGGTGTGTCGGTCGCCGTGGTGGTCGACGAATCGCAGGTCGATCGGTTCCGCGTCGGGTCCCACCAGCGTCGGCAGTGTCTCGAGCGCCACCCCGACCTTGTTCTCGCGGTAGTCATCCGACGCGACCGCCTCGCCGTAGGCGCCGACCGAGACGTTGTTGAGGAAGCGACGGCCGTTGACCAGCCCCACGTCGATCTTGCGCTGGACCGCCTCACCGAACGCGTCCAGCGCGCCGATCGGGTCGGTGCGGTCGATACCGAGGTCGAGCGCGAAGTGGTTGCGGGTACCCGACGGCACACAGACGAACGGGATGTGTGCCTCCATCGCGATCGATGCGACCAGCGCCAGGCTGCCGTCGCCCCCGGCCATGCCCACTACGTCGGTCCCACCGTGCAACGCCCCTCGGGCCAGCGCCGCCAGGTCGTCCCCCGGAGCCAGTTCGATCACCCGAATCCCCCGTTCCCGGGCAGCTACGACCAGGTTCGACCGCTGCGCCGCGCCGTCGCCGGAGCGGGGGTTGACGATCAGCACCGGATGTCGGGCAGGACCGACGAGGCGACCGTCGGGCGACCGGATCCACGCCAGCGCCCGAGCTGGTCAGCAGTCCGCTCAGGACCAACAGGGCGACCGCCGCCAGCACTGCCGGGGACTGCCGCGTGAACACCACCACGGCGACGAGCGCAGCAGCGGCCGTGACCACCCCCGCGGCGGCATAGGCCAGGCGACGTGAGCCGCGACGAGTCACCGCCCGCCAGCCGAACCACGCCGCGACGACAGCCAGGACCACCGGACCGAGCAGCCCCAACAGCCCACCCACGAGAGCGACGGCGAGGAACACCACCGCCCCCGACAGGCAGAGCAGTGCCCCGATCGCCTGCGCCCGGTGCGCCAGCGATGGACGCGATCGATCGAGCGAACCCGACGGACCGGCCGGGCCCCGCGGTCCGCCCTCAGGAGCGTCCTGTTCTCCACCGTTGTGCGACACTCGACCCGTGACCTCCCCGACATCGAACGATCGGCGACAGCCCGGTGCCCGACGGATCGGTCTGGCTGGGCGTGCGGGCCGCCTCGCTGGCGGCGGCAGCGCAGGCTACCGGACCGAGACCGCGGTGTCGGAGCTGGGCAACCTGGACCGCAACATCTATCGAGCGGTGGCAGCAACACCGACACCGACGCTCGACAACGCCTTTCGCAAGGTCTCCCTGGCTGCTGACCACAGCGCGCTGTGGGTGGGCATCGCCGGCCTGACCGCGATCCTCGGCGGACGACGCGGTCGGGTCGCGGCGCTCGACGGCATGGTCTCGGTCGGCGTGACCTCGGTGGTGGTCAACCTGGCGATGAAGCCGGTGCTGCCCCGCACCCGACCGGACCGTGAGCTGCATCAGGTGGACGTGGCACGTCAGGTGCCCCTCCCCGGCTCGACGTCGTTCCCCTCGGGGCACTCGGCCTCGGCGTTCGCGTTCGCGAACGGCGTCAGCGGTGAGATGCCCGAACTGGCGGTGCCGCTGCGTCTGGCTGCAGCCGCCGTTGCGTGGTCGCGGGTGCACACGGGCGTGCACTATCCCGGTGACGTCATCGTCGGCTCACTCGTCGGAGGAGCGGTCGGCGAGGGTGTCGGCTGGTTCCGTCGGCGACGGGACCGCAGCTGAGGTCAGCTGCTCAGGTCTCGAGCAGCATCGACATGATCAGGGTGTTGAAGCCGAGCAGCAGCGCGACGACCACCGTGATCCGATCGAGGTTCTTCTCCATCACCGTCGAACCGGCGGCCGAGGCACCCAGGCCTCCGCCGAACATGTCGGACAGGCCGCCACCCTTGCCGGAGTGGATCAGCACCAGGAAGATGAGTCCGAATCCGAGCCCGAACTGCAGCACCCACAGGATGATTTCGACGAAGTCCACGGCGGGCAGCGTATCAGTGGTTGCGGTACTGGACGATCGCCGCGAACTCGTCGGCGTCCAGGCTGGCACCGCCGACCAGGGCTCCGTCCACGTCGGGCCTGCTCATCAGTTCGGCGATGTTGCCGGGCTTGACCGACCCGCCGTACTGGATGCGCACCGCTGCGGCGGCGTCGGCCCCGAACTCGGCAGCGACGACCGAACGGATGTGGGCGCACATGTTCTGCGCGTCGTCGGATGTCGCGGTCCGACCGGTGCCGATCGCCCAGATCGGCTCGTAGGCGATGACCAGAGATGCGACGTGCTCATTGGTCACCCCTGCCAACCCGGCGCGGATCTGCCCCTCGACCTTGGCCTCGGCCCCACCGGCCTCACGTTCCTCCAGGGTCTCGCCGCAGCACACGATGGGCGTCATGCCCTGGACCAGCACGGCCTTGGCCTTCTTGTTGACCGTCTCGTCGGTCTCGCCGAAGTACTCGCGCCGCTCGGAATGACCCACGATCACGTGGCTGACGTTCAGCTTGGCCAGCATCGGCGGCGCGACCTCGCCGGTGAACGCACCCTTGTCCTCCCAGTGGCAGTTCTGCGCACCGATCAGGATCTTCATCTTGTCGGACTCGATCACGGTCTGGATGGAGCGGATGTCGGTGAACGGCGGGTGGATCGACACCTGCACGGCCTCGTGGTCGTCGTCGTCCAAGCGGTAGTGCAGCTTCTGCACCGCCTGGATCGCCTCGAAGTGGTTGTGGTGCATCTTCCAGTTGCCGCTGATGATCGGCTTGCGTGCTGCTGCCATTGTCGGACTCCTCGGGCTCTGTGCGGTTCTCAGGTCGTGCGTCGCCGGGCGTCGGGGCCCGACAGGGGTGGTTCAGGCGTTCGGGGCGCTACGGAGCGCGTCCAGGCCGGGCAGGTCGCCCTGCTCGATCAGCTCCAGGCTGGCCCCACCGCCGGTGGAGATGTGCGACACGCGGTCAGCCAGACCGAACTGGGCGACCGCAGCAGCGGAATCGCCGCCACCGATCACCGAGAACGCCCGGCTGTCGGCAACCGCTTCAGCCACCGCTCGTGTGCCGGCTTCGAAACGCGGGTCCTCGAACACGCCCATCGGACCGTTCCACAGGACCGTGCGGGCCTCACCGATGATGTCGCCGAACTCGGCCGCGCTGCCCGGGCCGATGTCCAGGCCCATCCACCCGTCGGGTAGCGCCCGACCGAAGTTGCGCACGTCGCCACCGGCGGACGGATCGCCGATCTTCCCGCCGGGGCCCAGGCCGACCACGTCGGAGGGCAGGTGCAGCCGGTCGCCGTGCTCGTCGAGCAGCTTGGCGCACGCGTCGACCTGGTCCGGCTCGCACAGCGAGTTGCCGATGGAGTTGCCCATGGCGGCGAAGAAGGTGAAGCACATGCCGCCGCCGATGATGATCGAATCCGCGATGTCCAGCAGCGCGGTCAGCACGCCCAGCTTGTCGGACACCTTCGACCCACCGGTGATGGCGACGAACGGTCGGCCCGGGTCGGACCGCACCCCGAGGAGCACCTCGACCTCCCTGGCCAGCAGCCGGCCGGCGGCCGAGGGCAACCTGGTCGGCGGTCCGACGATGGAGGCGTGCGCGCGGTGCGAGGCGCCGAAGGCGTCGTTCACGTACAGGTCGTGACCTTCGACGAGCCGGTCGACGAAGGCGGGGTCGTTCGCGGTCTCGCCCGGATCGAAGCGCAGGTTGTCGAGCAGCGTGACACCTGGAGCGAGCTCGGACAGGCGTGCACGGACAGGATCGACCGAGTACTTCGGGTCGGGCTCGCCCTTCGGACGACCCAGATGGGTGCAGGCGGTGACCGAGGCGCCGTGCTCGGTCAGCCAGTTCAACGTGGGCAGTGCCGCACGGATGCGGAGGTCGTCGCTGATCACCCCGTCGGACAGCGGCACGTTGAAGTCCGCCCGCACCAGGACCGACTTGCCCGCCACGTCGCCCAGGTCCTCGAGCTCTGGCACACCGAACTTCATCTCGTTCCCTCGTTCGCCTCGTTCGCCCGGACCCCACGCACCGCCGGGAGCCGAACTGTGCTGCAGACCGCGTCAGGATCGACGCGTTCCGCAGCACAGTTGGCCCCGGATGGAACCTCAGTGGTTGGCTGCGCCGACGATCTTGGCCAGGTCGACCAGACGGTTGGAGTAGCCGGTCTCGTTGTCGTACCACGACAGCACCTTGACCATGTTGCCCATGGCCATCGTCAGGCCCGAGTCGAAGATGGACGACGACGGCGAACCGACGATGTCGGAGCTGACCAGCGGCTCCTCGCTGTACTCGAGGATGCCCTTGAGGCGACCCTCGGTGGCGGCGGCCTTGAACGCGGCGTTGACCTCGTCGACGGTCACCTCGGTGTGCAGCACACCGGTGAAGTCGGTGATCGAGCCGGTGGGCACCGGCACGCGCAGCGAGGTGCCGTCCAGCCGGCCCTTCATCGACTCGAGCACCAGCGCCGTGGCACGGGCCGCTCCGGTCGAGGTGGGCACGATGTTGATCGCCGCAGCCCGGGCACGACGGAGGTCGCTGTGGGGACCGTCGACCAGCATCTGGTCGCCGGTGTAGGCGTGGATCGTGTTCATGAGCCCCTTGTCGACGCCGAACGCGTCGTCGAGGACCTTGATGAGTGGCACGAAGCAGTTGGTGGTGCACGACGCGTTGGACACGACGATGTGCTTGGCCGGATCGAACGTGTCCTCGTTGACGCCGACCACGAAGGTGGCGTCAGCCTCGGTGGCGGGGGCCGACACGATCACCCGGGGAGCGCCGCCCTCGACGTGGGCCGCGGCCTTGTCGCGGGTGTTGAAGATGCCCGTCGACTCGATCACCACATCGACGCCGAGGTCGCCCCACGGGATCTCTGCGGGGTTGCGGTGCGACACGACCTTCAGCACGTCGCCGTCGACGTCGATGCCGCCCTCGACCGCTGCGACCACGCCCGGGTAGGTGCCCGCGACCGAGTCACGCTTGAGCAGGTGGGCCATCGTCTCGAGCGAGCCCAGGTCGTTCACCGCCACGAAGTCGATGTCGGCGCCCTGCGCCTTGGCGGCGCGGAAGAAGTTGCGCCCGATACGGCCGAAGCCGTTGATCCCCACACGAATGGTCATGTTGTCCCTCTGGATGGTCCGGTCGAACGGGCCTCGCCCTCTGCGCGCGACCCGTCCCTATGCGAGCAGATCCGTCGGCGCGATGCCAACCGACACGCCGGGCGCCGGGGCCTCAGCTGCCGGTCAGTGCAGCCAGCGCCACGCCGAGCGATGCCGGGTCGTGCGCCAGACCCGACGAGCGGGCCACGGCGACCGGGACCGCGCCGTGCACGCCCTGGGCGCCGCCGATCGTGGCGGGGTCATAGAGCACCACGTCTGCGTGGAGTCCGTGTCGACACAGCGCTTCCACGTGCGCTGCCACGTCGTAGCCGGTCGTCTCGGAGGCCTGGGGGCGCAGGTTGCACACGTAGACCAGCGGCGCCGACGACGCGGCGATGGCCTCGCGGATGCCCCGCACCGCGGTCGCGGCGAGCACGCTGGTGTACAGCGAGCCGGGCCCGAGCACGATCTGGTCCGCCGCTGCGATCGCCTCGACCGCCGCGGCACAGGCGACCGCGTCGGGCGGCGTCACCTCCACCGCGCTCAGGTCGTCGCGGGCGCCGACCGCCACCTGACCGGCGATCTGCTCGCCGGTGGTCACCCGGGCGCGCAGCTGCACGACGTCGGTCGTGGCCGGCAGGACCCGACCCACCACGCCGAGGAGCCGGCCGATCTCGTCCAGCGATGCGACCAGGTCGCCATCGGTCTCGGCCATCGCGACGATCAGGAGGTTGCCGAACGCGTGGCCCTCGAGTTCGCCGGCGCTGAACCGGTGCTCCATGGAGCGGGCCAACAGCGAGTCCTCGCCGGCCAGCGCGACCAGGCACTTGCGCAGGTCGCCCGGGGCCGGCCGTTCACCAGCAGCCCGCAGTCGACCCGTCGAGCCGCCGTCATCGGCCACCGACACCACTGCGGTGACCCGCGAGGTGTACGTGCGTACTGCTCGCAGCGACGCCGCCAGGCCGTGCCCGCCGCCGATCGCGACCACCGCCGGTCCCACAGCGGAGCTCACTTGGCCACGTCCCGATGGCGCAGACGGGGCTCGATCCCCTGTTCACGGAGCCACTGCGCGGTCCGCTCCGCCATCGACACCGACCGATGCCGGCCTCCCGTGCACCCGAACGCGATCGTCAACAGCGACTTGCCCTCCTCCAGGTAGGCCGGCAGGAGCAGCTCCAGCAGCGGATACAGGCGGTCCAGGAACTCGTCGGTCAGCTCGAACGACGCCACGTACTCCTGCACCTCGGCGTCCAGGCCGGTCATCGGCCGCAACCCCTCGACCCAGTGGGGGTTGGGGAGGAACCGGCAGTCGAACACCAGGTCCGCGTCGGGCGGCACGCCGTGCTTGTACCCGAAGGACATGACCGTGACCTGGGTGCTGTCGCGACCGGCGGCGTCACCGAACAGCTCGACGACACGACGGCGCAGGTCGTGCACGTTCAGGTCGCTGGTGTCGATCACCACGTCGGCCGAACCCCGCACGGTGCCCAGGCGGTCGCGTTCCTCCTGGATCGCGCCTTCCACCGAGCCGATCTCGCCCAGCAACGGGTGTCGGCGCCGGGTGTCCCCGTAGCGGCGCACCAGCGTCGGGGTGCTGGCGTCCAGGAAGACCGTGGTGACCGTGGCTCCGGTGCTGCGCAACTCGTCGAGCGCCGGGCGGACCTCGAACAGGTCGCCCTCGGACCCGACCACCAGGCCCACCGGCGTCGGCGAGTCGGACTGGAACCGGGCCAGCTCGGCGACCTTGGGGATCAGCTCCGAGGGAAGGTTGTCGATGACGAACCAGCCCAGATCCTCCAGCGTGTTGCCCACCTGGGTGCGACCCGCCCCCGACAGACCCGTGACGACGACGAACTCGACCATGTGGCGAGGCTACCGGCGAGGGGTCCGGGCCCGGTCCCGGTCCCGCACCGCTCGGGGCGCCGCGCTGCGGTCCGACGGGCGCCCGGTCGATTTCTTTTCCTCGTGGTGCATCCACCGTGCGTGGGGACGGCGAAGTACGATGCACACCCCACTTCAAGGAGATACTTCAATGCGCAACCGATTCCTGATGACCTCGGCAGCACTCGTACTCGGCCTCTCACTGGTCGGTGCCGCGTGCTCCGACGACGAGTCGGCAGACGACACGACGACCACGACCGCAGCCGAGGAGACCACGACCACCGAGACGGCAACCGAGGATCAGACCATCGTCGAGATCGCGGTGGCGAACCCCGACTTCTCCACGCTCGTGGAGCTGGTCACCGCAGCAGAGCTGGCCGAGACCCTGTCCGGCGAAGGCCCCTTCACCGTGATGGCCCCGACCGACGAGGCATTCGCCGCTGTCGACGAGGCAACCCTGTCGGCGCTCGCCGCTGACCCCACCGGCGCCCTGGCCGACGTGCTGCAAGCTGCACGTCATCTCGGGTGAGGTCGACGCTGCTGCGGCCACCGCAGCTGCTGGCACCTGCGTCGAGACCCTCGGCGGCCAGGTCAAGGTCGAGATGGACGGCGAGGACCTGACCTTCGGCGGCGCCAAGATCGTCTCCACCGACATCATGGGCTCCAACGGCATCATCCACGTGCTGGACGGCGTCGTCACCGAGGCCTCCACCGACTGCTGATCCCCCGCCCCGATCGGGGCACGTGATCGGACGGAGGGCACCTCCCCCCTCCCTCTCCCCGCTCTCCATCCGATCCTCACACGGTGGGGCGGCGCACATGCGCCGCCCCACCGTCGCGTCCGGGCTCAGCGACGTTCGAACCGGAGGAACAACAGGCGAGGGATCGACGCCGCCTCGGTGTACTCCGCAGCACGCGCCAGGAACCCCGGCGGCGGCGCCGGCTCCTCCATCCGGACCAGCTGGAGGCCCATGTCCGACGCGGCGTTCAGGTAGCGCGACAGCGGACGATGGAAGAAGCGGATGAACACGCCGCGTTCGACCTGTTCCTCGGTGTCCCCCTCGACCAGGTAGGCCCCGATGCGCCAGTACTGCTCCGGCGGGTCCAGCACCTGGTCGTCGATCCAGCCGCTTCCGGGGGTCTGGAGCAAGGGGTGGTTCAACAGGAACAGGAACGTGCCGCCGGGCCGCAGCACCCGTGCCACCTCCGCGAGCGCCGCGTCGACATCGGCGATGTGTTCGAACACCAGACAGGCGACCGCTGCGTCGACCGATCCGTCGACGAGCCCCAACGAGGTCGCTGATCCCTGCAGGTAGACCGGGCCGCCCCCACGCTCCGCGCCGACGCGCACCTGGGTCATCGCCGGGTCGACCCCGATGGCCTTCATCGCGTTGAGCTCGGTCGCCATCCGGGCCACCTGCCCCTCTCCGCACCCGACGTCCAGCATCAGCCCGCCCTGCGGGAGGTGCTCGTGGATCAGCGGAAGGATCTGCTCGGTGTACTCGGGATCTGCACCGTCGGTGAACTCACGCTGCCACCACTCCGCATGGTCCTCCCATGGATCGGTCATGTGCGCCCCTCGGTCCGGTCCGGCTGACCGTGGAGCTTGTCGTAGACAGCGGCTGCCACCGAATCCGGCAGCCAGCTGAATCCACGGAGCGTCTCGAGGTCAGCGGTCTTCACCGCCCGCACACCGCCCAGTTCCTTGATCAGACGCTGCTTGCGCTTCTCGCCCAGACCGGGGATGTCGTCGAGCACCGACACCGTCATGCGCTTGCCCCGGAGCTGACGGTGGTAGCTGATGGCGAACCTGTGGGACTCGTCACGGATCCTCTGGAGCAGGAACAGCGCTTCGGATCCCCTCGGCACCTCGATGGGCTCGGTCCGCCCGGGTCGGTACACCTCCTCGAACTGCTTGGCGAGCGACGCCACGGGGATCTCGTCGCTCAGACCCAGGTCGTCCAGCACCTTCACCGCCACGCCCAGCTGCCCCTTGCCGCCGTCGACCAGAAGCAGCTGCGGCGGGTAGGCGAACCTGCCGCGTTCCGCCACCGGCTTGTCCTTGTCGGTCACGTACGCGGAGAGCCGACGGGTCAAGACCTCTTCCATCGCGCCGTAGTCGTCGTTGCCCGGCACGTGCACCTTGAACCTGCGGTACTCGGACTTCCGCGGCAGACCGTCCTCGAGCACGACCATCGAGCCCACGTAGTCGGTGCCCTGGAGGTGGCTCATGTCGTAGCACTCGATGCGCAGCGGGGCGGCCGGCAGCTCGAGGTACTGCTCCAGGTCGTTGAGGGCCTTGGCCCGGCTGTTGTGGTCCGCCGATCGCTTCAGTCGGTGGCGCTGGAACGCCTCGCCGGCGTTCTTGGCCACGGTCTCGGCGAGCTCTCGCTTCGCCCCGCGCTGAGGGATCCGGATCTCGACCCGGCTGCCGCGGTTCTCGGTCAGCCACTCGGTGTACATGTCGACGTCCTCGGGGATGGTGGGCACCAGCACCGTCTTGGGGTACCCCACCGCCGGCTCGTCGCCGTAGACCTGTTCCAACACCGCAGCCATGGTCTGGTCCGCGCTCAGGTCCATGACCTTGTCGAGGATGAACCCCAGACGGCCCACCACCCGCCCCTTGCGCACGAAGAACACCTGCGCGGCAGCTTCCAGCTCGTCCTCGGCGATGCCGAACAGGTCGACGTCCTCGTTGCGGTCCCCGACCATCTGCTGGCGTTCGATGGCGCGGCGCACCGTGGCCAGACGGTCCCGCACACGGGCGGCCTGTTCGAACTCCAGCTCGGCAGCCGCCTCGGCCATCTGCGACTCCAGACGGGTGAGCACCGGTTCGTGGTCGCCGTCGAGGAACTCGACCAGCTCGGCGACGAGCTGGTCGTAGTCGGCCTTGTCGATCTCGCCGACGCACGGTCCGGAGCACTTCTCGATGTGGAACAGCAGGCACGGCTTGCCGAGCCGCTCGTGCCGGCGCAGCTTCGCGTCCGAGCAGGTGCGGATCGGGAAGGTGCGCAGCAGCTCGTCCAGGGTGTCGCGGATGGCGTACGCGTGGGCGTACGGCCCGAAGTAGCGGGTGCCCTTGCGGCGCCGGCCCCGCATGACCTGGGCGCGGGGCCAGTCGTCGGAGAGCGTCAGCGCCAGGAACGGGTAGCTCTTGTCGTCGACCAGGCGCACGTTGAACCGCGGTCGGTGCTGCTTGATCAGGCTGTACTCCAACAGGAGTGCCTCGACCTCGTTGTGGACCTGGATCCACTCCACCGACTCGGCGGTGGCCACCATCTGCGCGGTGCGCACCGGAAGGTTGCGGGGGTTCTGGAAGTAGTTCGACAGGCGTTGGCGCAAGGACTTCGCCTTGCCCACGTAGATGACGCGACCGTCGGCGTCCTTGAACTGGTAGCTGCCGGGCGTGTCGGGGATCGTGCCTGCAGCGGGTCGCTCGAGCATCGGTGTGAACCTACAGCGGGCTGCGGACGACCTCGGCGTCGAAGTGGTGTCCACCACGGCGGTGCGCGGGGTACGATCACCCTCGCCGGCCTGGTCTCCGGCACCATCTACTTCTGAGGCCGACATCCCCGTGGCGTGGCGACCAGGCTGTCCCCACCGGCTGAATCTCAGGAGTCTTCAGCAGCATCCGGTGATCCGGGTGCCGAGGAGGTCCCGACAACATGCTGCGACTCCAGTCACCCCTGCCGGAGTGGTACACCGAGGCGAGCCAGGACGAACTGGCCGACAGGATCGCCCGGGCCAAGGCCGAGCTGGGTGAGCGCCTGTTCATCCTCGGGCACCACTACCAGCGCGACGAAGTGATGCGCTGGGCCGACGCCCGGGGGGACTCCTTCCGGCTGTCCGTGCTGGCCAAGGAACGCCCCGAGGCCGAGTTCATCGTGTTCTGCGGCGTGCACTTCATGGCCGAGGCGGCCGACATCCTGACCGGCGAGCACCAGAAGGTCGTGCTGCCCGACCTGAACGCGGGCTGCTCGATGGCCGACATGGCCGACATCGACAGCGTCGAGGAGGCCTGGGAGTCGCTCGCCGAGGTCACCGACATCGACCGCGTCGTGCCCATCACCTACATGAACTCCGCGGCCAACCTGAAGGCCTTCGTCGGCAGCCACGGCGGGGCCGTGTGCACCTCGACCAACGCCCGGGCGGTGCTCGAGTGGGCGTTGGAACGCCCCGACGGACCGCAGGCGCAGCAGGTCCTGTTCTTCCCCGACCAGCACCTGGGGCGCAACACCGCTCACCAGATGGGTTTCGGCGAGGCCGACATGGCGGTGTGGAACCCACGGGCCGAGCTCGGCGGTCTGGACGAGGCCACCGCGAAGTCCCGCACGTTCCTGTTGTGGAAGGGCCACTGCTCGGTGCACCAGCGCTTCCAGCCCGCCCACGTCGACGCCTTCCGCGCCGAACATCCCGACGGGCTCGTGGTGGCGCACCCCGAGTGCTCCTACGAGGTGTGTTCCATGGCCGACCAGGTCGGTTCCACGGACTTCATCATCCGGGCGGTCGAGAACGCGCCCTCGGGTGCGGTGATCGGCGTCGGGACCGAGATCCACCTGGTCCAGCGGCTCGACGCCGAGACGCCCGACAAGACCGTGGTGTCGCTCGATCCGCTGGTCTGCCCCTGTTCGACCATGTTCCGCATCGACGCCCCGCATCTCGCGTGGACGTTGGACAGCCTGGTCGACGGTCGGGTGATCAACCGGATCTCGGTCGACGCCGACACCGCGCACTGGGCCCGCGTCGCGCTGGAGCGCATGCTCGCCATCACCTGAGCGCATGCCGTTCGGCCAGCGGGACCGCGCACGGCCGAGCTGTGCTGCGCAACGCACCAGTTCCGGCGCGAACTGCAGCACGGTTCGGGTTCGGCGGGTGACCCAGGTCACCGTTGACGTGGGCCGGGTTCTCCGGACAATGGGAACATCCACGGGTCGGCAAGGGTTCACCCAGTGACATTTGACGCGACGCGGGGCGTGGACTAGGCGCCAAGGACGCCCTTGACACGACCCGTATCATGGAATCTCGGCCGTCGGAAGAGTTTGTGCACCCCGCCGCGCCCCACATCCGACAGGTCCGTCGGATGCATCTCCAGTGAATGAGGTATCTCAGTTGGCGAATCAGCGAGCAGAACGTGACGAAGAAGATCTCGTTCGCATGTATCTCAGCGACATCGGCCAGTACCCCCTGCTGACCAAGGACGACGAGGCACGCCTCGCGCAGGCCATCGAGGCCGGGACGGCCGCGGTCAAGGACCTGGAGGAAGGTGGGAGCAGTCTCTCCCCGTCCCGCAAGCGTGAGCTCCGACGCCTGATCCGCGCCGGCGAGGAAGCAGAGCGCACCTTCGTGCAGTCCAACCTGCGCCTGGTCGTCTCCATCGCCAAGAAGTACCAGGCATCCGGCCTGCCCCTGCTCGACCTGATCCAGGAGGGCAACCTGGGCCTGATGCACGCGGTCGAGAAGTTCGACTGGCGCAAGGGCTTCAAGTTCTCGACCTACGCCACCTGGTGGATCCGTCAGGCGCTCACCCGTGGCATCGCCAACACCGGGCGCACCATCCGCCTCCCGGTGCACGCCGGCGACACCCTGTCGCGGCTGCAGAAGGCACGTGTGCGCCTCGAGACCTCCCTGGGTCGCCCGCCGACCCTGTCAGAGCTGGCGATCGATCTGGAGATGCCCGAGGCCAAGGTCACCGAGACCCTGCGGTTCGCGGCCGACACGCTGTCGCTCTCCACGCCACTGCGTGAGGACGGCGACGCCGAGCTCGGCGACATGGTCGAGGACCGCGGCGCCGAGTCCCCCTTCGACGCAGCAGCCATCTCGCTGCTGCCCGACGAGATCGGCCGGCTCCTGTCGCCGCTCGACGAGCGTGAGCGTGAGATCCTGCGCCTGCGCTTCGGCCTTGACCGGGGCGAGCCCCGCACCCTCGAAGAGGTCGGCGAGCACTTCAACCTGACCCGTGAGCGCATCCGCCAGATCGAGGCACGGGCCATGTCGAAGCTGCGTCACCCCAGCGCCGACACCGGCGCCAAGGACCTGCTCAGCGTCTGAGCCGCGAATTCACGAACTACCGGCATCCCGGCCGCTCGGCGGCCGGGATGCCGGCGTTTTCGGCATCGTCGCGCCGCCGGGATGGAGCAGCTGCCGGAGTTGTTCCGTTCGTCGGAGTGGTTCCGTTCGTCGGAGCGCTTCAGCCCCGGCCGTTCGCCAGAAGGGGTGCGAGGAACTGCCCCGTGTAGCTGTCGGCGGAGTCCGCGATGAGCTCCGGCGGACCCTCGGCGATCACGGTGCCGCCGCCACGCCCGCCCTCGGGGCCCAGGTCGACGACCCAGTCGGCGGTCTTGATCACGTCCAGGTTGTGTTCGATGACCAGCACCGTGTTGCCCTGATCCACCAGCCGGGACAGCACCGTCAGCAGCTTGCGGATGTCCTCGAAGTGCAGCCCGGTCGTCGGCTCGTCGAGCAGGTAGATGGTGTGACCGGTGGAACGCTTGGCCAGCTCCGAGGCCAGCTTCACCCGCTGCGCCTCGCCGCCGGACAGCGTCGTCGCTGGCTGGCCGAGCCGCACGTAGCCGAGGCCGACGTCGACCAGGGTCTGCATGTGACGCGCGATCGTCGGCTGGTTGCCGAAGAACTCCAGCGCGTCCTCGATCGGCAGGTTCAGCACATCGGCGATCGTCAGGCCCTTGAACGTCACCTCGAGGGTGTCGCGGTTGTACCGGGCGCCCTTGCACACCTCGCACGGCACGTAGACGTCGGGCAGGAAGTGCATCTCGATCTTGATGTTGCCGTCGCCCGAGCAGGCCTCGCAGCGACCGCCCTTGACGTTGAAGCTGAACCGGCCGGGCAGGTAGCCGCGGACCTTCGCCTCGTTGGTCTGGGCGAAGAGCTTGCGGATGTGGTCGAACACGCCGGTGTAGGTGGCCGGGTTGGACCTGGGCGTGCGGCCGATCGGTGACTGGTCGATGTCGATGACCTTGTCGATCTGGTCGAGGCCCTCGATGCGCTTGTGCAGTCCGGGCGGAACCTTCGAGCCGTACACGTGCTGCATCATCGACCGCAGCAGGATGTCGTTGACCAAGGTCGACTTGCCCGAGCCGGACACACCGGTGACCGCCACGAAGCACTCGAGCGGGACGTCGACGTCGATGTTGGCCAGGTTGTGCTCGCGTGCGCCGCGGATGCGAAGCCATGCGTCGCCCGGTTCCCTGCGCACCTCGGGCAGCGGGATGGACCGCACTCCCGAGAGGTACTGGCCGGTGACGGAGTCCTCGGCCGCGAGCAACTCGTCGTAGGTGCCGGCATGCACCACCCGGCCACCGTGTTCGCCGGCGCCCGGGCCGATGTCGACGATGTAGTCCGCGACCTTGATGGTGTCCTCGTCGTGTTCGACGACCAGCACGGTGTTGCCGATGTCGCGCAGACGCTCGAGCGTCTCGATCAGCTTGTGGTTGTCCCGCTGGTGCAGCCCGATCGACGGCTCGTCGAGGACGTACAGCACCCCGACCAGCCCCGAGCCGATCTGCGAGGCCAGACGGATGCGCTGCGCCTCACCACCCGAGAGCGTCGCGGCCGAACGCGACAGCGACAGGTACTCCAGACCGACGTCGCACAGGAAGCGGAGCCGGACGTTGATCTCCTTCAGGATGCTCTCGGCGATCATCGCCTGACGGTCGTCGAGGCGGAGCTCCGAGAGCCGTTCAGCGGACTCGAGGATCGACATGGAGCACAGGTCATCGATGTTGCACTCGTCGACGGTCACCGCGAGGGCGAGCGGGTTGAGGCGGGCACCCTTGCAGGTCGCGCACGGCACCAGGCGCATGTAGCCCTCGATGGCGTCGCGGGCCGAGTCGGATTCGGCCTCGCTGTGACGGCGCTTGCAGATACGGGATGACGCCTTCGTACTTGGCGGAGTAGCTGCGGGTGCGGCCGTAGCGGTTGCGGAAGCGCACGTCGACGCGTTCCGCGCCGGGGATGCCGAACAGGAGCAGCTTCTGCTGTTGCTTGGCAAGGTCTTCGAACGCGACGTCGGCGTCGATGTCGTACTCGTCGCAGACCGATTCGAGGAGCCGGTGGAAGTACTTGGCATGACCCGAGGCCCAAGGGGCGAGCGCTCCTGCGCCGACCGAGAGCTCCGGGTCGGGCACCACCAGCTCGGGGTCCACTTCGAAGAGGGTTCCGAGACCGTCGCACGCGGCGCAGGCCCCGTAGGGCGAGTTGAACGAGAAGTTGCGTGGCGCCAGCTCTTCGAAGCTCTTGCCGTCAGAGGGGCGTGAGAGCTTCTCGGAGAAGGTGAGGAGCTCCACCTCGGCGTCACCCTCCGCCCCCTTGGCAGGCACGATCTCGATCTGCGCGACACCTTCGGCGAGCAGGAGCGCCGTCTCCATGGAGTCGGTCAGACGGCGCTCGATGCCGTCACGCAGCACGAGTCGATCGACGATGACCTCGATCGTGTGCTGCTCGTAGCGGGCGAGGTCGAGCGCCACGGGCAGGTCGTGGACCTCGCCGTCGACCCTGACCCGGCTGAACCCCTGGCCCGCCAGGTCGATGAACAGCTGCTCGTAGGTGCCCTTGCGCCCGCGCACCACCGGGGCGAGCACCTGGAACCGGGTGCCCTCCGGCAGCGCCAGGATGCGGTCCACGATCTGCTGTGGGGTCTGGCGCACCAGCGCCTCGCCGGTGTCGGGGTCATGCGGGACTCCGACACGGGCGAACAGGAGCCGCATGTAGTCGTAGACCTCGGTCACCGTCCCGACGGTCGAACGCGGGTTGCGAGAGGCCGATTTCTGGTCGATCGAGATGGCCGGCGACAGGCCCTCGATCACGTCGACGTCGGGCTTGTCCATCTGCCCGAGGAACTGCCGGGCGTAGGACGACAACGACTCGACGTAGCGGCGTTGGCCCTCGGCGTAGATGGTGTCGAACGCCAGCGACGACTTGCCCGAGCCCGACAGCCCCGTGAACACGATGAGCTCGTCGCGGGGAAGCTCGACCGAGACGTCGCAGAGGTTGTGCTCGCGAGCCCCGCGGATGACGATCGTGTCGGCGGGGTGGTGCGCCGCCTTCGCCGGTGCCGTCGTGGCGGCAGCGCTCTTCGCTGCAGCCTTCTTGGCGGGAGCCTTCTTGGCGGGAGCCTTCTTGGCGGGAGCCGCTCTTCGCGGGAGCCTTCCTGGGCGAGGACTTCTTCGCTGGAGCCTTTGCGGCGGGTCGCTTCGTGGAGGTGGTCGCGGCTCGTGCCATCGGCGCAGAGACTAGCGCACCGCCCCCATCGCCGAACAGGTGTTCGGGAGCCTCGATGAACCGGTCGCACTGGCATACTGAGCGCCATGGGATCGAGCTCGGGACGGCTGTTCCGCATCACCACCTTCGGCGAATCGCACGGTGGCGGGGTGGGCGTCGTGATCGACGGCTGTCCTCCCGGCCTGGAGTTGGACGAGGGCGACATCCAGCCGGATCTGGACCGTCGCCGACCGGGCCAGAGTCGCCTGGTGACCCAACGCGACGAGACCGATCTGGTCGAGATCCTCTCCGGTGTGAGCGACGGTGTGACGCTCGGCTCCCCCATCGCTCTGCTGGTGCGCAACAAGGACCAGAACTCTGGGGCGTACGACCACATGAAGGACCTGTACCGCCCGTCGCACGCGGACTGGTCGACCGAGGCGAAGTACGGAGTGCGGGCCGTCGCCGGCGGGGGGCGCGCGTCAGCCCGGGAGACCATCGGACGGGTCGCCGCAGCCGCGGTGGCCCGCAAGCTGCTGGCCCGGCACTGCGGCGTCGAGGTCCTCGGCTGGGTGTCCCAGGTGCACACGATCCACGCTCGCATCACAGCCTCGGAGGTCCAGCTCGAGCACGTCGAGGCCGATCCGACCCGGTGCCCGGACCCCGAGGCTGCTGCGGAGATGACCGCGGCGATCGAGCAGGCCCGCCGGGACGGCGACTCACTCGGCGGGATCGTGACCTGCGTCGCGCGTGGCGTGCCAGCAGGATGGGGGGAGCCGGTGTTCGACAAGCTGGAGGCCGACCTGGCCAAGTCCATCATGTCGCTGCCCGCATCCAAGGGGTTCGAGATCGGTTCCGGCTTCAGCTCCGTCGAGATGACCGGCCGACAGCACAACGATGCCTTCGTCCCGGGCCCCGAGGGCCGGCCGCGTACGGTGACCAACCGTTCCGGGGGCATCCAGGGCGGCATCTCCAACGGCGAGGAGATCGATCTGCGCGTGGCGTTCAAGCCCACCGCGACCATCTCGTCGCCGCAGGACACCGTGACGAGAGCCAACGAAGCGACGGTCCTGGCGGCGAAGGGCCGCCACGATCCGTGTGTGCTGCCCAGAGCGGTCCCACTGGTCGAAGCAGCGGTGTTGCTGGTGCTGGCCGACCACTGGCTCCGGCAGACAGCCGTGCAGGCGGGCCAAGGACTTCCCGGCGCCACCACTCCCCCGGGCGCCTGATCACTCACTGCACACCCGTGGCTCGGTCAGCAGGTGAGGAGAACCGGGGCCACAGGTGGTCCCGGACGGCGGTGACGCCCATGGCGACCGCAGTGCGTGCCAGCGTCCACTGGTCCAGGCGGCCTGCTGCGATGAGCTCGTCCATGAGGTCGAGCGTCAAGGCGCACGAGGCCCGACCTCCGTCGAAGGCGGAGACCGCTGCACACATCGCCTCGGCGCCCGAACGGACCGCCATGCCCTCGACCTCGAGCGTGGTGCCACCCATCGGCAAGCGGTGCAGCTCTGCGGGTGGACCGTGCACGACGCCCGACGGGTGGACCTTCGGCGCGTTCGGATCTCCTGCCGCCAACTGGGCGAGCACTCGACGGGCTGCCCGCAGTCGGCGGACATCTTCGTAGGTGGCCGGTTCCGGTACCGCCAGACACACAGGGGTCCGTGGCCCGGCGACGGTGCACCCGAGGAGCTCGAGCGCCGTCCAACTGGTCAGCGCAGCGCCGCTGCCGGCCCAGAGCAGCCAGGCCCGGCAACGTTCAGCGGGATCCGCCGGCCAGCCCGACAGCCGCATGACACCGGGCGCTTCGGTCCGCCGCCAGTTGCCATAGGTGAGGTGATGGTGCCGGGCCCGCCGATCCAGTCCGGCGGAGGCAGCTTGACGAGAGGTGAAGAGGCCGTGCTGGGTCGCCGCGATCAGTTGGAGGCGACGCCGTCGGCGTACTCGAACACCTGCGCGTGGGTGCCGGGCGTCGGGTTCTGGGAGCTCGGGATCGGTTGGCGCTGGGGGACGAAGCGCAAGGAACCCCACCTCGCCTTCGAAGTTCTCCGCATATCGTCCCGTTTTTCGGGACGATACGCGGAGGGTTTCGGGCGAGGACGAAGCTGGTACGGGCAGATCGGCGGACATGCGGCCTCGAGACGACTCGTGGGTGAGGTGGAGGCAGATAGGGACCGCCGTCGAGATGTCTCCGGCACGAGCGCCGAACCGGTGAGATGGAGTGGCTGAGGGCAGCCCGATCGGATGAACAGGTGAACGACCGGTGTGGACTGTGCGGGAGAGTGACCAGCGTGGGCGATCCGGGCAGCGGGGCCCGGGACGACCTCAGAGGCCGGCGTGGCGGAGCTCCCGCTTGAGCTCCTTGATCTCGTCGCGTAGGCGAGCTGCCTCTTCGAAGCGGAGATCTGCCGATGCCTGGTGCATCTCCTGCTCCATCAGGGCGATGACCCGACCGAGGTCCTCGGGGGGCAGGTCGGCGAGTTGCTCGGCGCGGGCCTTCTCGCCAGGACGCTGCTTGCGGCGCCCCCGACCCGGCAGCGGCGCCTCTCCGGAGGAGCCCCGGAGGTCGGCGAGGATGTCGGTGACCGCCTTGATGATGGTCTTCGGGTCGATCCCGTGTTCCTCGTTGTAGATCTTCTGCAGACCACGCCGGCGGTTGGTCTCCGAGATGGCCCGGGTCATCGAATCGGTGACCCGGTCGGCGTACATGACGACCTCGCCGTTGACGTTCCGAGCCGCCCGCCCGATCATCTGGATGAGCGAGGTCTCGGAGCGGAGGAACCCCTCCTTGTCGGCATCGAGGATGGCCACCAGGGACACCTCGGGGATGTCCAGCCCCTCGCGCAGCAGGTTGATGCCCACCAGGACGTCGAACTCGCCCAGGCGCAGGTCGCGGATCAGCTCGATCCGCTGGAGCGTGTCGACCTCGGAGTGCAGGTACCGCACCCGCACGCCCATCTCGAGCAGGTAGTCGGTGAGGTCCTCGGCCATCTTCTTGGTCAGCGTGGTCACCAGGACCCGCTCGCCACCGGCCACACGCTCGTTGATCATGGCCAGCAGATCGTCGATCTGGCCCTTGGTGGGCTTGATGATGACCTCGGGGTCGATCAGGCCGGTGGGCCGCACGATCTGCTCCACCACCTGACTGCTGTGCTCCAGCTCCCACGGTCCCGGCGTCGCCGACAGGAAGATGGTCTGGCCGGTCTGCTGGGCCCACTCCTCGAACCGCAGCGGGCGGTTGTCCGCGGCCGAGGGCAACCGGAAGCCGTGTTCGACCAGATTTGCCTTGCGAGAACGGTCGCCCTCGTACTGCCCGTGCAGCTGGGGGATGGCGACGTGGGACTCGTCGATGATCGTCAGGTAGTCGTCGGGGAAGAAGTCGAGCAGGGTGTTGGGCGCCTCACCCGGGCCCCGGCCGTCGAGCGGGGCGGAGTAGTTCTCGATGCCGTTGCAGAACCCCATCTCCTGCAGCATCTCCAGGTCGTACTCGGTGCGCATCCGAAGACGCTGGGCCTCGAGGAGCTTGCCCTCCTTCTCGAACTGGGCCAGCCGCTGCTGCAACTCGGTCTCGATGCGTCCGATCGCAGCGCCGAGCCGCTCGTCGGAGGTGGCGTAGTGAGTGTTGGGGAAGATCACGACGTCGTCGAGCTGCGCGACCCGTTCACCGGTGAGGGGATCGACGACCGAGATGGACTCGACCTCGTCGCCGAACAGCTCGATGCGTACCGCCGTCTCCTCGTAGGCCGGGTGCACCTCGAGCACGTCGCCCCGCACCCGGAACTTGCCACGAACCAGGTTCATGTCGTTGCGCTCGTACTGCAGGTCGACCAAGCGGCGCAGCAGGTCCCGCTGGTCGACCTCGTCGCCGACACGGGTCGAGAACAGCCGCGACGAGTACTCCTCGGGCGACCCCAGGCCGTAGATGCACGACACCGAGGCGACCACGATGACGTCGCGACGGGTCAGCAGCGCCGAGGTGGCGGCGTGGCGGAGGCGGTCGATCTCGTCGTTGACCGATGAGTCCTTCTCGATGAAGGTGTCGCTCGAGGCGATGTAGGCCTCGGGTTGGTAGTAGTCGTAGTACGACACGAAGTACTCGACCCGGTTGTCGGGGAAGAACTCGCGGAACTCGTTGGCCAGCTGCGCTGCCAGGCTCTTGTTGGGCGCCAGCACCAGGGTGGGGCGCTGCACCTGCTCGATCGTCCAGGCGATCGTGGCCGACTTGCCCGACCCGGTGATGCCCAGCAAGGTCTGGAACCGCTGACCGGTGTTGACCCCCTCGGACAGCGCCGCGATGGCGCCGGGCTGGTCGCCCGCGGGTTGGAAGTCGGACACGACCTTGAAGGGCCGCACCGCCTTGGGCTGCATCCTCGTCGCAGAAGTGCTCACCGACGGATCGTACCGATCGGCTGTGACACCGGACGGTCGGGACCGCTCAGGCGTGCGGTCAGCCCGCGACTCAGCCCTCGACGGACTGGATCCACTCCCAGGCTCGCTCGATCTCGTCGTCGAGCTCGTGGGGCAGGCCGTGGTTGTCGATCACGAAATCGGCGTGGGACAACCGGTGCTCCCTCGTCGCCTGCCGGGCGATGCGGCTGCGGGCGTCCTCCTCGCTGAAACCACGGTGATCCACCAGCCGTTGCACCGCCACGTCGGGGTGCAGATCGACCACGATCGTGCCCAACATGCCCTCGCGGCCGGACTCGACGAGCAGGGGCACGTCCAGGATCACCACCCGGTCGGTGGCTGACAGCTCGTCGATCCGACGTTCGATCTCGTCGTGCACCCGCGGGTGCACGATCGCACCCAGGTCAGCGAGTGCCGCCTCGTCGGAGAAGACGAGATCGGCGATGGCTGCACGGTCGAGCTCGCCGTCGGCAGCGACGATGCCCGGGCCGAAACGCTGCACCATCTCGGTGAAGACCGCCGTGCCGGGCTGCTGGAGCTCGCGCACGATCGCATCGGCGTCCACCACCGCAGCGCCCTTGGCCGCCAGGCCCGCGGACACGGTCGACTTGCCCGCTCCGATTCCCCCGGTCAGTCCGAACAGCCGCACGGGTCGACACCCTACCCGGGAGATTCCGCACGTTTTCTCTAGGTCACACGGCCCATGTGCCGATAGCCACCTCAGGGTCGACGAACGCCGCCGGCGTTGGCGACCCGCTCGACCTGCCCTCCTTCTCGATCAGGACGCCCATGTCCCAGCTGCACGACTCCGAACCGCTCGGCGACCCTGCCTTCACCGACCCGCCCGTCGTCCCGCCTGCGCCCGCCCCGGGCCCACTGGCGCGCCTGCGCCGGCGAGCCGCGACCGACCTGCGCGACGCCATGGTCGACCCGGCCCAGGAACCCGCCGGCGATTTCGACATCGTCGTGCAGAGCCAGAGCGGATCCCGAGCGGACCGGGTCGCGACGTTCAACGGCCTCATCACCGCCATGCGGCTGGCCACCACCGCAGTCTCGCTGCTGTTGGTCTCCACCTCCGGCGACGTGAGCATGTCGCTGCGGATCTGGACCGCGATCGTCGTCGCGTATGCCCTCGTCAGGGCCTTCCGCCCGCTGACCTACTCGAACGACATCTCCTCGCTGCTGCGGGTCCTGGCAGAGGTCGCGCTGCACGTCGTCGCCGTTGCAGCGACCGGAGCCTGGGACTCGCCGCTGGTCTTCACCCTGCTGACCGCCGTCACCGTCGCCGGACTCGCCCGGGGGTTCGGCTTCTCGATCCGGGTCGCGATCGCCACCGTCGTCGCGATCACCTTCCCGTTCGTGCTCCAGGCCGGCGACCGCAGAGAGGCCATGATCCTCTCGGCGTCCTGGTCCGCCATCGTGCTGCTCGTGGCGATCGTGGCCGGCTACTCACGCCGGATCTCCGGTGAGGCGGACCGCGAACGGGAGCTCGCCATCGACCGGCTCGGCCGGCTGGCGGATGCGAACGCGCTGCTGTTCTCGCTGCACCGCGTCGCACAGACCCTGCCGGCCTCGCTCGACCTGGGCGACGTCCTCGACTCGACCCTGAGCCGGATGAAGTCGCTCATCAGCTACGACAGCGTCGCTGTCCTGCTGTTCGATGAGGCCGACGCCCACTGGGACGTCGTGCGCCACCAGGGACTGGTCGCTCCCCCACGGCTCGGCCCGACCGAGCTTCCCCCCGGACTGCGGCGGGCGGTTGCGGAGAACGGCATCGTGCACCTGTCGGATCTGTCCGCCCTGGGCGACGACGCCGGGGGCGGGCTCTCCGCCCGGGCCGGCTCGGGCATCTACACCGTGCTGGCCGCCAGAGGTTCGATCATCGGCCTGCTGGCGATCGAGCACAACGAGACGAAGCACTTCACGGTCCGGGACCTGGAACTGGTCGAGGGATTCGTCGCTCCCGCCGCCCTGGCGCTCGACAACGCCCGGTGGTTCGCACGGCTGCGCACCGTCGGTGCGGACGAGGAGCGGACCCGGATCGCACGGGACCTGCACGACCGCATCGGCCAGTCGCTCGCCTACCTGGGCTTCGAGCTCGACCGGCTCGTGGACCGCGACGAGGCCGGTGACGGCATCACCACCGAGCTCCACCAGCTGCGCGACGACGTGCGCGGCGTCACCCGCGAGGTGCGCGACACGCTCTACGACCTGCGCACCGACGTCTCCGAGGGGCAGGGGCTGGCCGACGTCCTCGAGCAGTTCGCACAGCGCCTGGGGGACCGCGCGGATCTGCGGATCCAGGTCGAGGCCGACCGCGGCGCCCGGCTGCCGATGCTCCAGGAACGCGAGATGTGGCGCGTGGCCCAGGAGGCCCTCGCCAACATCGAGCGCCATTCGAAGGCCACTGCGGTGCGTGTGGTGTGGCGTTGCGACGGCGAACGAGCGTTCATCGACGTGACCGACAACGGCATGGGCTTCGACCAGAGCCGAGCGGGCCGTGTCGACTCCTACGGCGTGCTCGGCATGCGGGAACGAGCGTCGAGCATCGGCGCGTCGCTCGAGATCGTCAGCGCTCCCGGCCGCGGAACCCGGGTGCGCTGCAGTCTGGTGCCCAGCGAGGTCAGCACCGAGGGCGCCGCCGAGGTGGCGGGGGCGCCGAAGCTCGCAGAGCTCGCGCCCGATGCCGCCGCCGTGCCCGACACCACCCCCCGGCCGGTGGCCACCGGCAACAGGGGCACAGGTCTGTTCGACACCCGCCCACCGACCACACCCACCCCAGATCCTGCCGGCGCCGCTCGTGCGCCGGGCCACGAGAGCGAGAGGTAGCAGATGTCCATCCGACTCATGCTCGCAGATGACCACCGCATGCTCCGGGAGGGACTCCGACGCTCGATGACCGATGCGGGGTTCGACGTCATCGGCGAAGCGAGCGATGGCGTCGAGGCCGTCAGCCTCGCCGATCAGCTCGACCCCGACGTCATCCTGATGGATGTCACGATGCCGAACTGCGACGGCGTCGAGGCATGTCGGCAGCTGAAGTCGATCGGCACCCGGAGCCGGATCGTGATGCTCACCATGCATGCCGACCAGGAGGTGCTCACCAACGCCATCCGGGCGGGCGCCATCGGCTACCTGACCAAGGACTGCTCCACCAGGGAGATCGCCGAGGCGGTCCGCATGGCCGCCGAGGGCGACACCGTCCTGTCGCCACAGCTCGCCCGCTCCATGCTGGCCGAGGTCCGCAAGCTGGACGAGCCCCGCACCCCCGAGGAGGAGCGGGTCGTGACCAAGCGCGAGGAAGAGGTGCTGCAGCTGATCGCCGACGGCTGCTCGACGCCCGAGGTGGCCGAACGGCTCTACATCTCCCAGAAGACGGTGAAGAACCACCTGGCCTCGATCTACCAGAAGCTCGACGCACGTGATCGCACCCAGGCGGTGCTGCAGGCGGTCCGCATGGGCATCGTCCGACTGGATTGAGCTCCGCTGGTCCGACCGGCTGGGTCGGGGGCCTCATCAATGGTCCGTACGACCTATACAGCCCTCGCTCCGCATGCCGATACCTACTTCGTACGGATCCGGCGGACGGAATCTGGACGACGCAAGACCCGAACACCAAGCACCACAACAAGGGGAATACACAATGATCACCCAGTACAACATCATGAAGACCTGGCTCACCGCCCTCACCAAGTCCGAGCGTGGCGCCTCCCTCGTGGAGTACGCACTCCTCGTGGCACTGATCGCCGTGGTCGTCATCGGCGCTGTCACCCTGCTGGGCAGCACCGCCGAGACCACCTTCTCGAACGTCTCCGACAGCCTCTCCTGAGCCTGACGACGACGATCTGAACGAACCCAGGAGGGGCGGGCCTGCGGGTCCGCCCCTCCTGCGTTCTCCGGCCAGGACGACACCGGTCACGACATGGAGACCAGTCACGACATGGACACCCTTCAGCGCACAGCCAGCCTCATCGACCGCCTCAGCTCGCACCTCATCGCCCATCGCACGATCCGCTCCGAACGAGCTGCCAGCCTGGTCGAGTACGCCCTGTTGGTCGCACTCATCGCCGTGGTGATGGTGGGAGCGGTGACGTTCCTGGGCGACACCACCACCGGCAGCCTCGACCGCTCGGGCAGCTCGATCCTCACCGCGACGAGCTGAACCTCACGAGGTCCGGCCGTCGACGAACCGCATCCCGGCGGGCTGCATCATCCCGTCATCGATCGGGAGGTCGACCGCGAATCGCATGCGATGCGCGGGAAACACGTGCTGGCTCACCAGCACGGGGCGCCCGTCGGCGTTGCGCGTGATGCGCTCCGCCACCAGCACCGGGGAGCCCATCGGGACGCTCAGCAGCTCGGCGTCGCGCTCACCGACGAGCTCGGCGCCGATCATCTGGGTCGCGCCGCCCAGCGCCACCGGCAGCTGCTCCAGGAACGACGCCCGCTCGACGTCGTCGCGGCTCAGCGAGGCCCCGAGCTCCTCGGGGCACCACACCGTGACGCGCCCGATCGGCACGCCGTCGGCCAGGTTGAGCCGAGCCACCTCCAACACGGTGCGTTCACCCAGTAGGTCCCGCACCCTCGGCGAAGCCGACACGAAGCCGAACGACAGGATCCGCCGCTCCGAGCGGATCCCGGCTGCGGACAGCTGGGCCTCCATCGTGCCCAGTCGGTGCAGGTCCTGGCGCAGCGGCTCGCCCGAGATCATCCATCCGAAACCCTGGCGGCTCTCGAGCAACCCCTCGTGGCGCAGCACCTCGAGCGCCCGGCGCACCGTGACCCGACTGGCCACGTAGTGCGCCGACAGCTCGGACTCCGACGGCAGCACGCCCGACAGATCGAACTCAGCGGCACGGATCCTTCTGCGGAGGTCGTCCGCGATGACCTGGTAGCGGATGGTCCTCACGAACTTGTAGTGTACTTGTATTCTTCGAGTTCGGGCCCTCGTCGACCCTCCCTCGATCGAGTCCAGTGGCTGGCCACGGTCATCCATGACAGCGATCCAGGGCGCCCAGACGCCGCCCCGAACCGGCACGAACCACCCGGGAGACCCCATGGCCGCCAGCGCATCCACCCCCATCGAACTCGTCCGAGACGCCTATGCGCGCTTCGAGGACCGGATCGGCGATGCGCGGACCCGCCTCGGACGTCCGTTGACCCTGGCCGAGAAGATCCTGATCGCACACCTCGATGACCCCTCGACCGACTTCGAGCGTGGCGTCACGTACAACGACCTGCGTCCCGACCGGGTGGCCATGCAGGACGCCACTGCGCAGATGGCGCTGCTGCAGTTCATGACCGCCGGCCTCGACGAGGTCGCTGTGCCCTCCACGGTGCACTGCGACCACCTGATCCAGGCGAAGGACAACGGCAAGGTCGACCTGCTCGCCGCGGAGCAGAACAATGCCGAGGTCTACGACTTCCTCGAGTCCGTCTCGGCCCGCTACGACATCGGTTTCTGGGGCCCGGGTTCCGGCATCATCCACCAGGTCGTGCTCGAGCAGTACGCCTTCCCCGGCGCCATGATGGTCGGCACCGACAGCCACACGCCCAACGCCGGCGGCCTGGGCATGGTCGCGATCGGTGTCGGCGGAGCGGACGCGGTGGACGTCATGACCGGGTTCCCGTTCAACGTGCGGTGGCCCAAGCTCATCGGCGTGCACCTGACCGGCGAGCTCAACGGCTGGTCGGCGCCCAAGGACGTCATCTTGAAGGTCGCCGAGATCCTGACCGTGAAGGGCGGTACCGGCGCCATCGTCGAGTACTTCGGCCCCGGCGCCAACTCCATCTCCTGCACCGGCAAGGCCACCATCTGCAACATGGGCGCCGAGATCGGCGCGACCACCTCGGTGTTCGCCTACGACGACGCCATGTCGCGCTACCTCAAGGCCACCGGCCGCGAGGAGATCGCCGACGCCGCCGACCGCGATCGCGCACCACCTCCGCGCCGACGATGAGGTGCTGGCCGATCCGGAGCGCCACTTCGACCAGGTCATCGAGATCGACCTGTCGACCCTGCGGCCCCACATCAACGGCCCCCACACCCCCGACCTGGCCCGCGAGGTGTCCGCCCTGGGCGACGAGGCACGCGAGCAGGGATGGCCGCTCGAGATCAGCTCGGCGCTGGTCGGGTCCTGCACCAACTCCTCCTACGAGGACATCACCCGTGCCGCGTCGATCCTGCGGTTCGCCGCGGCCAACGGCCTGTCGGTGAAGGCACCCCTCATGATCACCCCGGGCTCCGAGCAGGTCCGTGCCACCATCGCCCGCGACGACCTGCTCGGCGAGTTCGAGTCCGCGGGCGCCACCGTGCTGGCCAATGCGTGCGGTCCGTGCATCGGCCAGTGGGCACGACCCGAGTCGGCCAACGACCACCTGAACACCATCGTCACCAGCTACAACCGCAACTTCCCCAAGCGCAACGACGGCTCGGCGAACACCCTCGCCTTCGTGACCTCTCCGGAGACCGTCGTGGCACTCGCCCTCGCGGGCACGCTGGACTTCGATCCGCTCACCGACACGCTCACGAACGCCAGCGGCGAGCAGGTCAAGCTCCCCGAACCCGTCGGTGTCGAGCTCCCGGAGCTGGGATTCACCCCCGGCGAGAACACCTTCGTGGCGCCACCCGAGGATCGCAGCTCGGTGCAGGTGCAGGTCTCCCCCACCTCGGACCGACTGCAGCTGCTCGAGCCGTTCGCAGCGTGGGACGGCCAGGACATCATGGACCTGCCCATCCTGGTCAAGGCCAAGGGCAAGTGCACCACCGACCACATCTCCATGGCCGGGCCCTGGTTGAAGTACCGGGGACACCTCGAGAACATCTCGGGCAACCTGTTCCTGGGGGCCGTCAACGCCTTCACCGGCGAGGTCGGCGAGGGCAAGGACGTGCTCGACGGCACGACCAAGGCCTACCCGGAGATCGCCCGCCACTACCACGAGGCCGGCCAGCCCTGGATCGCCGTCGGCGACGAGAACTGGGGCGAGGGCTCGTCGCGTGAGCACGCTGCGATGGAACCGCGCTTCCGTGGCTGCAAGGCGATCCTGGTCCGCAGCTTCGCCCGCATCCACGAGGCGAACCTGAAGAAGCAGGGCGTGCTGGCGCTCACCTTCGACGAACCCGAGGTCTACGACGTCATCGGCGAGAACGACCGCATCAGCATCCTGGGGTTGGAGGACCTGGCGCCCGGCTCGCCGATCGAGTGCCGCCTCACCCAGCCCGACGGCACGTCGCTGACGTTCTGGACCAACCACACGATGAGCCCCGAGCACATCGAGTGGTTCCGCGCGGGCTCGGCGCTCAACATCATCAGGGCCCGCACCGCCTGAGCCGCGAGCCCGTCGACGGCAGCTCTGCGGCCTCGGCGCCCAACACCATCACGGCCTGACCGGCCTGACCGGCCTGATCGGTCGGCCGGTGCCGGATCAGTCGGTACCGGGACGGCGGTCGGCCTCGTGGACGGCCGCATCGTCGAGATCCTCGGGGATCACTCCGCCCGGATAGGTGCGCGCCAACTCCTCGGCAGTGGGTTCGCGGCGTTCCCGAGCCTCCTCCGGCAGCAGGTCCGAGATCGCAGCCATCATCCGCTTGGTGTCGGCCTTCACGCTCCGATGCTTCATCGGCACCGGGTCACCGACCCGCACCTGCACCCTGGGAGGATCCAGCACGGCGGTCAGGTTGGGCAGCTTCGAGCTGCGGGGCCACACGGCCTCGGTTCCCCACAGACCGATCGGGATCACGGGAACCCCCGCCGCCTCCGCCAGCTTCACCGCACCCCACCGGCCCTTGAGCTCGGGGTCGAAGAACGCCGGGCCACGAGGGATGGTCCCCTGCGGCATGATCGCCACCAGCTCACCGGCGGCGAGGGCGTCCTGAGCCGCTTGGAGCGGTTGATCGGACCCTGAGCCCCGGTCGACCCGGATCCCGCCGAGCGCACCGACGATGTCGCCGACGATCGGAGCGTCGAAGACCTCCTTCTTCCCGAGGAACCGCACGGGGCGGCCGACCTGGGCCATGAGCAGGCCGATCGCGATCGGATCGATGTAGGAGCGATGGTTCGCGACCAGCACTGCCGGACCGTGGCGCGGGATGCGCTCGGTGCCGTCGAAGTCGAGTCGCATCCACGGGAACAGCTGCGGCTGCGCGAGCATCATCAGCACCCGCTGCGGCTCGAGTCCCGCGAACTTCGGCACCCCCGATGGCACGTCGAAGTGGATGACCGGCCATCGCCGCAGCGCGGCGACGCCGACCATGCGCGGGTCGGGGTTGACCGCACGCGGGTAGCCGACGATCGACAGCAACGGCACGTCGTAGTAGCTGTCGCTGTAGGCGTAGCTGGCGTCCAGGTCGACGCCGCGGCGGAACGCCCACTCGGCCACCGACCGGGCCTTGCCCTTGCCCCAGACGAACTCGCCGTCGATCGTGCCGTCGTAGTGTCCCGCCCGGCGGCCGTACCGGGTGGCGATCACGTCGTCGAAGCCCAACGCCTCGGCCAGCGGCCGGATCAGGTCCTCGGGAGTGGTCGTGGCCATCACCAGCACACGACCCTGCGCACGGTGCTCGGCGATCACCTGTTGTGCGTACGGCAGCACCGCCTCGGCGAGTGGGCCTGCTGCACGTTCCGCCGCAGCTCGCACGAGGTCCACCGACCACCCACGGGCGGCTCGGGCACCCTGTCGGGTCACCAGCATCGAGGGCCAGGTCTCGCCGATCAGGTTGAACACGCCGAACGCAACGGACTCCAGCGCACCCGACGGAGAGGTCAGCAGACCCACATGACGCAGCGCCTCGCCGATGATGGGTCCGCTTGCTCCGGACAGCAGGGTGCGATCGAGGTCGAAGATCGCCGCGCTGGTCGGCCCGGTGGTGGTCGACGTGGGCTGATCCGGTGGTGTGGCCATGCGCTGACGCTATCGCTGCGCGACCATCGCCGTCCGGGCGAGCACCATCGCCGACCCACGCCCCCAGCACTGGGGCGGACGTGCGGGCCCGACGGTGACGACCGGGCGCAAAAAGGCTGAAGGACTGGCGGGGGGAGCCAGTCCTTCAGCATGTGAGCCGCTGGGTCGGGGGGGTGACCCTGCAGCTGCTGCTCGAGCGGGGCCCGGGGGGAGGCCCGCACGCTCGGCGTGTGTTGTTGAGCAAGAAGTTAGCTGGCAGCAAGCAATCTGACAAGTAAATTGTAGTGATATTCAGTATCTTGTTCAGCGATGGATCGCAAACAACTCCGGGCCCTCGTCGCCGTCGCCGAGCACCACTCGTTCTCGGGCGCTGCGCGCTCGCTCGACACGGTGCAGTCCAACATCTCGGCCCACGTCGCCCGGCTCGAACGCGAGCTGGGCCTGACCCTCATCGACCGGGCCACGACGACGCCGACCTACGAGGGCAGGGCCGTGCTCGAACGGGCGCGACGCATCGAGGCCGAGTTCGAAGCACTCGACTCCGACGTGGCATCGCTGCGCGACGAGATCTCCGGGCACGTCCGTCTCGGGCTGATCGGCACCACCGCCCGGTGGTTGGTGCCGCCACTCCTCAGCGGCATCGGCGAGCAGTACCCCGAGGTGTCCGTGGTGGTCCTCGACGCAACCACGAGCTCACTGGTGCTCAACCTGCTGTCGGGCACGATCGACCTGGCGGTGTTGAACCTGCCGGTCGATGAGACCGAACTCGTGGTGGAACCGCTGTTCGACGAGGACCGCCTGCTGATCGTGCCCAAGGGCCATCCACTGTTCGACCACGAGTCGGTGGACCTCTCCGAGCTCGTGCACCACCAGCTCCTGCTCGAAGCGCCGGGCACGCCCTTCCGGGACCTGCTCGACGCCGCAGGAGCCGCACAGGGAATCCGGATCCAGCCGAAGGCCGAGTTCGACGGGATGCGCCTGCTCGCATCGCTGGTCTTCAGCGGCTACGGCGCCGGCATCGTGCCCGCATCCGCAGCACCGGTCGGGCTCGGCGGCGAGTGGCGGAGGGTGCCGGTCACCGGCGTTCCCGGCCGTTCCGTGGGACTGGTCCGCCGGCGACGGGGCCTGTTGTCCGCCGCCCAGCGGGTGGTCGCCGAGACGATCCACGCCTCGGTCAGCGACGGTGATTCCGCTCCGGCAGGAATCCACCCGCCATCGAACTGACCGGCCGGCGGGCCCACACCCCGGGCGAACCGGGGGCGGCTCGGCGATGCCGTCCGAGGCCGTAGGATGCAGGTGGATCACACATCTGGAGAGCGCACAGTGGCCGACAGCATCACCATCACCGACAACCGGACCGGGGAGCAGACCGAGATCCCGATCCTCGACGGCGGCGTCGACGCGAAGGCGTGGAGCAAGCTCCTACCGGGAGTGTGGTTCCACGACCCGGCGTTCGGTTCCACGTCCGGCGTGGCGTCCTCCATCACCGAGCTCGACGGCGAGGCCGGCATCCTGCGCTACCGGGGCTACCCGATCGAGCAGCTGGCCGAGCACTCGAGCTACCTCGAGGTCGCCTACCTGCTGATCCACGGCGACCTGCCCACGCCGGCGCAGTTCGAGGACTGGCGCTACGAGATCACCCATCACACGTTCATCCACGAGAACGTCCGCAAGCGCTTCATGGAGGGCTTCCACCACGACGCCCACCCGATGGGCATGTTGGTCTCGACCGTCGCAGCGCTGTCCACCTTCTATCCGGAGGCCAAGGACATCGAGGACCCCGATGTCGTGATGAAGCAGGTCGTACGGCTGATCGCGAAGATGCCGACGCTCGCCGCCGGCGCCTACCGGCATTCCGCCGGGATGCCCTTCGTGTACCCCGACAACAGCTTGGACTTCGCCGCCAACTTCCTGTCGATGATGTGGAAGACCGCCGAGCTCCGCTACGACGCCAATCCCGTGCTGGCGCGTGCGCTCGACGTGTTGTTCATCCTGCACGCCGACCACGAGCAGAACTGCTCCACCACTGCGATGCGCACCGTCGGTTCGTCCCACGCCGACCCCTACAGCGCCACCGCAGCGGCCACCGCGGCCCTGTACGGGCCGCGTCACGGCGGCGCCAACGAGGCCGTGATCCGGATGTTGAACACCATCGGGTCGATCGACAACGTCGAGTCCTACGTGGAGGCGGTGAAGCGGGGCGAGACCCGCCTGCAGGGATTCGGCCACCGCGTCTACAAGAACTACGACCCGCGGGCCCGCATCATCAAGACCACCGCGGACCAGGTGTTCGAGGTGACCGGCAAGAGCCCGCTGCTCGACATCGCGCTCAAGCTCGAGGACGTTGCGCTGAACGACGACTACTTCGTCAGCCGCAAGCTGTACCCGAACGTGGACTTCTACTCGGGGCTGATCTACCAGGCGATGGGCTTCCCGATGGAGATGTTCACCGTGCTGTTCGCCATCCCCCGCACCGCCGGGTGGTTGGCGCACTACACCGAGCTGCTCGACCAGCAGTCACGCATCTACCGCCCACGCCAGCTGTACGTCGGCCATCCGGAGCGGGACTACACCAACATCGAAACCCGCTGAGCGCACCGAACGGCCCAGAACTTCTCCGCAAAGTGTCCCGTTTTTCGGGACGATGTGCGTTCGCTGGCGGATGCGCCCGGCTCAGAGGGTCAGCAGCACCTTGCCCACGTTGGCATTCGACGCCACGTACTCGTGGGCCTGCGCAACCGACTCCAAGGGGTAGCGGGAGTCGATCACCGGTCGGAGCGTCCCCGAGTCGTACAGCGGCACCAGGTCGTGCTCGCAGCGGCGGGTGACAGCGATCTTCTCCTCGACCGGACGTCCCCGCAGCACCGTGCCCACCCATCGGATCCGACGGGTCAGCAGCTGACCGACGGGCACCTCGGCGGTGCCGCCCCCCATGACGCCGACCTGCACGATCGAACCTCCGACGCGGCAGGCCTTCAGGTTGCGGGCGACGTAGTCGCCGCCGATGACGTCGAGCACGACGTCGACACCCGACCCACCGGTCGCCCGGCGCACTGCTGCGACGAAGTCGTCCTCGGCGTAGTCCACCACCACGTCCGCGCCCAGGTTGCGGCACCGGTCCACCTTGGCAGCAGAACACGTCACCGCCACACGGGCCCCGACCGCACGAGCGATCTGGATCGCCGCGGTACCCACCCCCGAACCGCCGGCGTGGACCAGCGCCCAACCTCCGGCGGTCAACCCGCCCTGCAGCACCAGTGCGTCGTACGCGGTGATCGCGACCTCGGGGATCGCTGCCGCGTCGACCAGAGCCACCCCATCAGGGACACGCATCGTCTGGCGTTCGTGCACGACCAGCTGCTCGGCGTACGCACCACCGCCGACGATGCCCATCACCTGGTCGCCGACCGAACGGTCGGCCACCCGCTCCCCGACCTCCACCACGGTCCCGGCGAACTCGAGACCGGGGATCTCACGCGGCATCGGCGGACCGGGATACAGGCCCATCCGCTGCAGCAGATCGGCGCGGTTGACCGCGGTCGCCGCCAGCTCCACCCGCACCTCCTCCGGCCCCGGAACCGGATCGGGAACCTCCTGCAGTGTGAGCACCTCGGGTCCGCCATGGCTGTCCAGCACGATCGCACGCATGCCCGTCGACCGTAGTCGTGCAGCGCGCCACCTCCACCCGACACCGACATCGACCCGACACCGGGGTCCGGCTCACCGAACCGACCGGGGGCGTGGCAGCATTCGCCCCATGACCCTTCCCGACATCGTCGAGATCACCGTCGATCGTCCAGCGATGCAGCTGCGACTCACCTTCGACGATGGCGTGACGGGTGCCATCGGGCTGACCGAGCTGCGGCTGAACTGCCCGTGTGCCACGTGTCGGGCCGCACGGCAGGCAGGTCGGCCGGCCTGGCCGACCCTGGGCGGCTCCGCCCAGCTGGCCCTGAGCGACGCACAGCTCGTCGGCGCGTGGGGTCTCGGCATCACCTGGGACGATGGCCACTCGACGGGCATCTACCCGTTCGAGTCGTTGCACGCCTGGATCGAGGCCGGCCACCCTGTGCTGACCCCGGACTCCGGCCTGGGCGCCTGAGCAGTGCTGGACTTCTCGCTCCCACCCGAGCTGGAGGCGTTGTCCCTCGAGGCCAACGAGGTCGGCCGGCGGGCCGCCGAGGACCTGGCGGTGCAGGAGGACTCCTGGCTCATCGGCACCTCGCGCGAGTTCTCCCGGGAGCTGGCCCGGCGCGGCTGGCTCGGCATGACCTGGCCCATCGAAGAGGGCGGGGGCGGCAGGACGCCGCTGGACCGCTTCGTGGTGTTCGAGGCGCTCATCGCGCAGGGCGCCCCGATCGCGACCTCGTGGTTCGCCGACCGTCAGATCGGCCCCACGCTGTTGCAGTTCGGCACACCCGAGCAGCGGCGGCGCTGGCTGCCCGACATCATCGCCGGCACCTCCGCGTGGAGCATCGGCATGAGCGAGCCCGATGCCGGTTCCGACGTCGCCTCGATGCGCACCATGGCGGTACGGGACGGTGACCGCTGGATCGTCAACGGCCAGAAGATCTGGACCTCGGGCGCGGCAGATGCCGACTGGTGCTACCTGATCGCCCGTACCGATCCGCAGGCCGCGCCGCACGCCGGACTGTCGGAGTTCGTTCTCGACATGACCGCGCCTGGCATCGAGGTGCGACCCATCGTCGACGCGACGCGCAACGCCCACTTCTGCGAGGTGTACCTGACCGACGTCGAGGTACCGGCCGAACACCTCGTCGGAACGCTCAACGGCAGCTTCAAGCAGGTCATGCGCCAGATGGAGCACGAGCGCGGCGGCATCGACCGCCTGGTGTCGAACCGGCGGCTCTACCTGGACGCGATCGAGACCGCAGAACTGACCGACGCCCGAGTCCGTCAGCGCGTCGCCACGTTGGAGTCCGGCTACCGGATCGGCCGTCTGATGGTGCTGAGGGAATTGCTCGGACAGGCACCTGCCGGCTTCTCCGCAGCGACCAAGACGTGGTGCACCGAGTTCGAGCAACGGGTCGCCGAGTTCTGCGGCGACGTGGCGGGCCCCGGTGCACTCGAGTGGAACCGGGTGTCGCGCAACATCTGCTACTCGCCGGCGTACACGATCATGGGTGGCACGACCGACATCCTGCGCAACGTCCTGGCCGAGCGGTACCTCGGCCTGCCTCGGACCCCTCGACCGAGCAGCTGAGGGCCGAACAGCTGCGACACCGGCTGACCGGTCGCCCGCCGCACCGACAGCCCCGGCCGACTCGGTTCAGCGGGATCACCGGCGAGCTCAGTCCAGCCGGCGCACCGCGAAGTCATCGACCGCCACTCCGACACGGATCTGAACATCCGCGACCCTGGCCCACATCGGCGACACGACCGTCGGATCAGCGACCACCGATCGCAGACAGTCATGATGCTCGACCATCGCCGCGAGGCGGTGCACCGCCTCGACCAGCGGGACGCGGTCGAGCGGATCGGTCAGGACCCGTCCGACCGGAGAGGTGGCGACGAGCGACGAGGCATCGGCCAGCGTCAGGGGCAACACGCCCAGTTCGTTCTCGTCCAGGATCCGTGCGGGTCCGCCGAGGCCGACCCGCACGGTGCCCGAACCGAGATCGTCGCGCTGCACCTCGATCGCCACGTCCAGCCCCGAGTCGGAGAAGCGCTGCACCACGACCGGCAGCATCGCAGGTCCGAGCGCGTCCCACATCCGCTGCCAGGTGGCACGGAGCTGTTCCTCATCCGCGACGTCGAGCACCACGCCGCTCGCCGTGGAGCGGGTGAGCCGGTCACGGGTCGCTGCTTTCAACGCGATCGGCCAGCCCACCCGGTTCGCCGCGGACACCGCTGCGTCGACGTCGGCGGCGACCTCACGCGGGATCACGTCGACCCCATAGGCCCGCAGCAGTCGATCCTGCTCCCCCAGGCCCAGCTCGGCGATGCTCGACGTGTCGCCGGTGGCGCGACAGCGTTGCTCGACCGGCTCCAGGATCTCCTTCGCCGCTGTCTGGTCACCGGATGCGGAACCCGCGACCGTCGACCCTTCCGCGACGTCACGCCACGAGCGGTACTCGACCAGACGACCGATCGCCCGGGCAGCGTCCTCGGGGAAGCGGAAGATCGGCACCCACCGACCCTCGGCGTCGGGACCCGCTGCAGCGGAATGCAGACGTGCCCGGCCCGCGGCGCCGAGCATGGTTGCAGCAAAGGTCACCTCGGGCGCAGCGGCGGATGCGTTCGCCACTGCGTCGGCCACCCGCTGGTCCCAGCCCAGCCGCGGCGGCGTGTAGACCACCACCACGCTGTGCACCCTGGGGTCGCGGGTCACACGGGCCAAGGCGTCACCGAACGCTGCGGCGTCGGCTGCGTACCCGAGGTCGACGGGGTTCGCCATGTTCTGCGAACCATCCGCGACGTCGATCGGGACCAGCTCGAGTCCGGCGTCGATGCAGGCATCGGCGGCCAGGCTGATGGCGCCGTCGGAGTTGCCCACGACCACCACTCCCGGCCCGGCGGGCACCGGTTGGTCGGCGACGATCCTGCCGACGTCGAACAGCTGCTCCAGGGTCGACACGCCGATCACGCCGGTCTGACGGAACATGGCGCGGGCACGCCCGGCGGCTTCACCACGCTGGGGCGAGCGGGACGAGACCGCCATCGAGGTGTGCAGCGCCGCGACCGGTTGGTGCAGCGACGCGGCACGAGCGGCGCGGACGAACCGTGGCTGCAGGTGACGTGCCGCCAGGTACATGAGGATCGCCCGGGTGCGATCATCCTCGGTCCAGTAGCTGAGCAGGTCCGATGCGGACACGTCGGCGCGATTGCCCGCCGCGACCATCGTGGACAGGCCGAGCTCCATCCTGGCGGCGTGGTCGACGATGCCCGCCGCGAGCGTGCCGGCCTCGGCCATGACCGCGACCGGGCCGCTCAGCGGCATCTCGGGCGCCAGCGTCGCGGCGAGGCGGATGTCGGGATCGGTGTTGATGACACCCAGGCAGTTGGGGCCGAGCAGACGCAGCCCCGCTCGACGTGCCGCATCACGGGCCTGCTCCTCGAGTGCTGCACCCTCTGCGCCGGCCTCCGCGAAGCCGGCCGACAGCACGACCACCGAGCGCACCCCGCGCGCTCCACACTCCTCGATGATGCCCGGCACGCTCGCTGCGGGGGTCGCGATGACCGCCAGGTCCACGTGCTCGGGCAGGTCCGACACCGCCCTGAGCGCCGCGACACCGTCGAGGTGGTCGGCATGGGGGTTCACCGGGTAGAGCTCACCCGTGAAGCCCTTGGCCCGCAGGTTGGCGAACACGTCCGCGCCGAGACCGCCGCGCCCGCGGCCCACGCCGATGACCGCGACGGAGCGCGGCTCGAGGATGGGACGCACCGAGGCGGCTTCGGCAGCTCGCTCACGGCGGTCGATCGCCGCCAGCGTCTCGCCGGTCTGGTCCAGATCGAAGCCGATCTCGACCACTCCGTCCTCGAGCCGGGAGGAGACCTCGTAGCCGGCCGACTGGAACACCCCGAGCATCTTGCGGTTGTTGGGCAAGGTCGTCGCGGCGAAGCGCGCCAGCCCGTTGTCGGTCGCCGCGGCTGCCAGGTACTCCAGCAACAAGGTGGCCAGCCCACGCCCGTGGTGCTCGTCGTCGACGAAGAACGCCACCTCGGCGGTGTCGGTGCCCCGGTAGCGCTCGTAGCGCGCCACGGCGATGATCTCATCGGCCGACACCGCGACGAACGCCACTCGGTCACGGTGATCCACGGTGGTGAAGTGACGGACGTCGCGCTCCGACAGTCGGGGTCGTGGCGAGAAGTAGCGGAAGTAGACCGATTCGGCCGACTGGCGGTGGTGGAACCTGACCAGACGCTCGGCATCGTCGGGCACGATGGGCCGCACCCGAACGGTGTGACCGTCCGCGAGCACGACGTCGGTCTCCCACGCCGGTGGGTACGCTCCGAAGCCTGCGGGCTCCTCGACCGGGTCCACCGAGACAGGGTCCACCGCGACAGCGTACCGAAGGGGATCAGATGACCGAGGCCGTGTCGAGCACAGCGGGCGGATCCGCCCACGACCAGCGACCCCGGAACAACAACGGAGCCGAGTCGCCTCGCTCGCCGCAGCTCGGTCAGCTGTGCGAGCGCTACTGGCGAGCGGAGCTGGCGCGGCACCCGAGCGCTGCGACGCTGCTCGGGGTCCACGACCACGACGACCGCCTGGAGGACCTGTCGGAGGCCACCGAAGCGGCACACCGCGAACAGCTCGACTCCATGCTCGCCCAGCTCGACGTCATCGACGCCACCGCACCGCTGGGCGCTGCGGACCGGGTCACCGCTGCACTGCTGCGCCACCAGCTCCGGGTCGGCATCACCTCCATCGACCTGCGCCTCGTCGAGCTCGCGTCGGACCAGATGCTCGGCCCCCACGCCGAGCTGTTGATGATCGCCCCGCAGCTGACCTACCCGGAACCGGACCACGCCGAGGCGGCGCTGACCCGCTACTCGCAGGTGCCCCGGCTGCTGGGCCAGGCACTCGACCGCTTCCGGGCCGGCCTGGGCGTCGGCCGCACCCCCGCGGCAGCAGTTCTGGCACGCAGCCTGCACACCCTCGACGCCTACCTGGGCGGCCCGATCGAGAGCGATCCCTTCCTCGCTGCCCGACTGCCCGAACGGTGGACCGACGACGACCGCTCGAGCGCAGCGCGGTGGCGCACCGAGATGACTGCGCTGGTACGTGACCGCATCCGCCCCGCGTTCCGGATGTACCGCAACGTGTTGAGCGATGAGCTCGCGCCGCGAGCGCGTGATGACGATCACGCCGGCTGGTGCTGGCTGCCCGACGGCGACGACCTCTACGCCGCACTCGTCGCACAGCACACGACCGTGGACCAGCCACCCCGCCAGCTGCACGAGCTCGGCCGCCAGCTGTGCGAGGTCGACCTGCCGCTGGAGTTCGCGACGGTGGGCTCCGATGCGATCGGGACCGGGGATCTCGCAACCATCTTCGATCGACTGCGGTCCGACCCGGCGCTCCGCCACCGCGACGCGGCCGAGGTCGTCCAGACCGCTCGGCGCAGCGTGGAACGGGCAACGGCTGCCATGCCCGGATGGTTCGGCGTGCTGCCGACCGCTGCGTGTGCGGTCGAGCCCATCCCGGACTTCCTGGCGGCCGACGCCCCCTACGCCTACTACTTCCCGCCGGCCCCCGACGGCAGCCGGCCGGGGACCTACTTCATCAACACCTCGGATCCCGACCGGGTCGTCGCGCACCGAGGCCGAGTCGATCGCGTTCCACGAGGCGATCCCTGGCCACCATCTCCAGATCTCCATCAGCCAGGAGCTCGGGGATCTCCCGTCGTTCCAGCGACACGACGGGGCGACCTCCTACATCGAGGGGTGGGGGTTGTACTCGGAGCGACTCGCGGACGAGATGGGCCTGTACTCCTCGTCGCTCGACCGCCTCGGCATGCTCACTGCAGACGCCTGGCGTTCGGCACGGTTGGTGGTCGACACCGGTCTGCACGCCCACGGATGGTCGCGCCAGCAGGCACTCGACTACTTCGCCGAGCACACCCCCGTCCCCAGCGACCAGATCGCCCCCGAGGTCGACCGCTACCTGGCCATGCCCGCACAGGCACTGTCCTACAAGGTCGGCCAGCTCGAGATCGAACGCCTGCGCGCCGTGGCCACCGAGCGGCTCGGGGAGCGGTTCGACGTCGCCGAGTTCCACGACGTCGTGCTCGGCTCGGGCGCGGTGACGCTGCCGGTGCTCGCCGGACTGGTCGAGGACTGGCTCGGCGGGGTGCTCACCGCGCCGGGCTGAGCCGCTCCGAGATGATGGCGGCCAGCTCGAGCGGTCGGTCACCCTGGACGCTGTGACCCGCACCGTCGACCACCAGCACCTCTGCGTCGGGCTGGCGGCGACGGAGCTCGGCGACGTCGTCGTCGTCGACCACCGGGCTGGCCCCGCCGCGCACCAGCGTCAACGGGACTCCGACCGAGCTGACGTCCTCCCACAGGTCCGCGCCGTCGGCCAGCACGCCCTCCTCGTGGGCTGCGGATGCCCCGGGTGCGGCTCCCGCGGACTCGATCGGGCCGGTCGGGTCGGTCGGCGCGTCGATGCTGCCGGCGAGACCTCGGTCGTAGTTCCACTGCCACGATCCGTCGGTGCGGCGGTGGGCGTTGTGCAGGATGCCCCGCCGCAACGACGCCGCAGAGCGCGTCGGGTTGAACTCCACGGTCCGGTCGAAGATGTCGGTGAAGGTGTCGAAGGTCTGCGGGCCCTCGATGAACGCATGCACGTCGGCTGCCTTGTCACGGGTGACGCCGGGAGTGACGTCGACCACCACCAGCCGCCGCACCAGCTGGGGGTGGCGCGCCGCCAGCGCCGTCACGGTCAGGCCGCCGAGCGACATGCCCACCACCAGTTCGGCAGTCGGGGCCAGCGCGGCGATCATCACCGCCAGGTCGTCCGCGTTCTGGCGCGGCCCGTAGTCGCCGTCGATGCGCCAGTCGGAATGGCCGTGCCCGGGAAGGTCGATGGCGAGCAGGGGCACTGGCCACAGCGCCAGCGCCACGGTGTCCCAGGTGTGGGCGTTCTGCGCCCCACCATGGACCAGCACGACGCGGGGCTCGCCGACCCCCCAGCGCAGCGCGGACACCGAACGACGGTCGGGCAGGGCACAGGAGACCCGCTCCACCGCCAGGTCGTGGGGCAGCACGAGGTCGTACTCGTCGCAGTTCTCCGCGAAGTACGACATCTCGTCGTAGACGAACCCCTCGGCGTCGGGGTTACCTCCGGGCACGGGTGTCGACATGTCGCCATCTTCGCAGACGACCCATCAGATCCGCCGCCACCGTGCCGATGGAAGGAGTGATGTCGGATCACCTCGCCCCTGCTGCAGCGCCGGACCGGGTCTGGCTGTCGCACCACGCACCGGAGCACTCCGAACGGTGCCTGCATGTGCGCGGCGTGGCGATCTGTCGCCGTTGCGCCGTGCTCTACCCGGTCGCGCTGTGTGCTGCTGTGCTGTTCGTCGCGCTCGACGCAGCGACGGGTTGGCTCGTGGCAGCGATGTGGGTGCTGCCCGCACCGATGGCGGCGGAGTGGATCGGTGAGCACCTGGGGCGACTGCGCTACGACCCGCGTCGCCAGATCGCCGTCACCGCGCTCGGCGCTCCTGCGCTGGGCGCTGCGCTGGCGATCACTTGGGAGCGACCCTTCTCGCCCGCGGCGGTGCTACCGATCGCAGTGTGGACCCTGTGCTGCGCGGGCGTCGCGCTGTGGACGCAGTGGCGTGCGCTGCCCGAACTCGATGCCGGCTGGGAGGCCCGCCACGAAGCCGACGAGGTGGAACGGCGCGAGCGCCTGAGGTCGCTGCTGGACGGTGTCGAGTCCGACGGCGACGACAGCGGCGGCACCCAGGAGCAGCGGACGCGCACCTGACCACCGGTCAGCGGGCGACTACGCTCCGCCGACGAGCCGTCGGATGGTGACGGCACACAGGGGGATCTGCGATGCATCAGCGCCAACGGCCGCGTGCCATGAGCCGTCTGGCACGGGGTGCGGCCGTCGCCGTTGTCGTCGCGCTGGGTGCAGCGGCCTGCACCGACACTCCCGAGGGAGCTCCCGCCTGGAACGACCCGATGCTGTCCGCCACGACCATCGACGAGATCGCGTCCCTCTCCGAGACTGCGGGGGCCGCGGAGTTCGCGGTGCAGCCCAGCGTCGAGCAGGTCGCGGTGACCGGCGCTGCACCCGACGTCGACCTGGTCCTGTTCGACCAGAGCGGTGCTGCTGCGGCACTCGGTACGACCGACGAGCAGGGCTCGCTGGTCTTCCGTCAGGTCACCCCCGGCACCGGCTACCGCGTCGCGAACGCCCAGAACCAGGACGACCCCGACGTCGAGCAGGTCGCCTCGGACCCCTTCGAGGTCATCGCGATCGAGGACTCGACCCCACAGCAGTCCTTCTACGACGCCCAGACCCTGGAACCGGGCTTCACCTACGTCGAGACCCGTGACGGCACGACCCTGTCGGCCTCGGTGTACCTGCCGGGACCGATCGAGGACGGGCCCTACCCGACGGTGGTCGAGTACTCGGGCTACTCCCCGTCCAAGCCTGCGGTGAACCTGATCGGCGAGCGGTGGGACGACATCAAGGACGGTCTGCCCGACGGTCTGACCGAGGAGGCCGTGTGCGAGCTGGCGGGGTTCGCCTGTGCGGCACCCGACCAGCCGGCGTCGCTGCTGGCGCACGCGATGGGCTACGCCGTGGTCGCGGTCAACATCCGCGGCACCGGCTGCTCGGGCGGCTCCTATGACTTCTTCGAGCCGCTCCAGCTGCTCGACGGCTACGACGTGATCGAGACCGTCGCCGCCCAGGACTGGGTCAAGAACAACCGCGTCGGCATGGTGGGCCTGTCGTACCCGGGCATCTCGCAGCTGTTCGTCGCCTCGACACAGCCACCCAGCCTCGCCGCGATCATGCCCTTCGTCGGTCTACGACGACACCGTTCGCGGCGTGCTCGCCCCGGGCGGCATCTTCAACGAGGGCTTCGCGCTCCAGTGGGCCGAGAACGTGCTGGACGACGCCGAACCCTACGGACAGGGCTGGGAGCAGGACGTCGTCGACGAGGGCGACACCGAGTGCGCCACCAACCAGTTGCTGCGCGGCCAGAACGTCGACGCCGTCGCCCGGGCACGCAGCTACCCCAACTACGTCCCCGAGGTCGCCGACCCACTCAGCTTCGAGAAGATCGGTCCGAACATCGAAGCAGCGGTGTTCTACACCTCGTCGTTCCAGGACGAGCAGGTCGGCGGGCGCGCCCCGCTGATGTTCGATGACCTGACGAGTGCGCCGGTGGTGCGGCTCAACGCCTGGAACGGAGCGCACGTCGACGGGTTCGCCCCTCAGAACCTGGTCGAGTGGAAGACCTTCATGGACCTGTACGTCAACGGCGAGCAGACCCCTCGCTCACTCGCCGTTCGAGCTGTTCGCCCCACTGGTGTTCGGCGAGGCGTTCGGCGTCTCCCCGGCGTTGCCGCCCCAGCGGGTGATCCCGGGCGAGGACATCGAGGCGCAGCGAGCGGCGTACGAGGCCGAACCACCGGTGCGCATCCTGTTGGAGAACGGTGCCGGCGATCCCGACGAGCCCGGCTCGCCGATCGCGACCGCCGAGGTGCTCGCGGACACCTGGCCGATTCCGGGCACCACGGCGGTGTCGTACTGGTTCGGCCCCGACGGGACGCTGACGACCGAGGCACCCGGCGACGACGAGGGCGGGTCCGACGAGGCAGGTCCGACGCGGCGGAACAGCGCGAGCCGTTTCGATGTCGATCGGTCGTTGGCCCAGCTCAGCTCCTTCGCGGACGTCGACGGCAACGACCCGTTCCGGGCGGACGCCGAGTACGACTGGCGTCAGGAGCCCGACGGCTCGGCGACGGTGTTCGTCTCGGAGCCGCTGGAGGAGGATCAGCCGCTCATCGGCTCGGCCAGTGCCGATCTGTGGATCCGCTCCAGCTATCAGGAGGCCGACCTCGGGGTGACGCTGTCCGAGGTCCGCCCCGACGGGTCGGAGACCTACATCCAGTCCGGGGTGCAGCGCGGCACCCATCGTCGCACCACTGCGGAATCGACCCCACTGCTGCCGCTGATGAGCGGGCTGGCAGAGGATGCCGAACCGCTGCCGACCGACGAGTTCGTCGAGACGCGTGTCGAGATCTTCCCGTTCGCGCACGTCGTGCGTGAGGGCTCCCGCATCCGCCTGTCGGTGCACACCCCGGGCGGCGACAAGGTGCGCTGGAAGTACATCCTGGCCGAGGTGCCCGACGGCTCCTACGTGGACGTCGGGCACTCCGCTGCGTACCCCTCCAAGCTGGTGCTGCCACTGGTGCCGGGCGTGACCGGGTACCCCGCGAGCGTCCCGGAGGACTGCAACTCGCTGCGGGCCCAACCCTGTCGCGACTTCGAGGAGTACGACAACACCCCGGCGGACTGACAGCGCCGGCGGCGGGCCCCACATCTGATGTCGACCCTCTCGTGGATCCTGCTTGCAGGGTTCGCCATGTCGGCGATTGCGCTCGTCGGCTCGGTCACGCTCGTCCTTCCCGGGCCGGTGCTCGACCGGATCTTGTTGCCCGTCATCGGTCTGGCTGCGGGGTCGTTGCTCGGTGGCGCCTGCTTCCACATGCTCCCAGGAGCTGTCGACGCGCTGGGCAACGTGCGCGGTGTCTACCTCTCGCTGGTGGCGGGGTTCCTGACGTTCTTCGTCCTGGAGCAGTTCCTCCACTGGCACCACTGTCATCACACCCGGCACGACCATCGTCGCCCGGTCGGCTACCTGCTCCTGCTCGCCGACGGGCTCCACAACCTCATCGGTGGTCTGGCCGTGGGCGGAGCGTTCGTCGTCGACATCCGTGTCGGGCTGGTCGCCTGGTTCGCAGCTGCCGCCCATGAGGTCCCACAGGAGCTGGGGGACTTCGGCGTGCTCGTCCAGAGCGGCTGGCGGCGGAGTGCCGCTCTGCTGTGGAACTTCGCCTCGGCGCTCACGTTCCTGCTCGGCGCACTGCTGGCCTACGCGCTCGCCGGTCGCCTCGATGTCGCCTACCTGCTGCCGTTCGCCGCGGGCAACTTCATCTACATCTGCGCCGCCGACCTGCTCCCCGAGCTCGCCTCGCAGCAGCGCACACGGGACAAGGTCGAAACCACCGCCGCCTTCATCGCCGGCCTTGCGATCCTTCTCGCCGCGACCCGGTTGTCCTGATGCGCGGGCCCCTCACCGTGGGCGGTGCTTCCACGGGGTCGGCGCCGTCGGCCGCATCGCCGCGGCCGCCCGGCCATCTGACGATCCACCGGGAAGGGCCGACCGGCGCCAGCGTGTTCACCTCCCGTGAGCACCCACACCACCCCCGATGCACTCGACGTCTACTGGCGCCCCGGCTGTCCCTTCTGCTCCTCGCTCAAGCGGTCGCTCAAGCGGCGCGGGGTGCCCATGCGGTTCCACAACATCTGGGAGGACGCCCGCGCCGCCGACGTGGTGCGGGCAGCTGCAGGTGGCAACGAGACCGTACCGACGGTCGTGATCGCCGGACGATCGCTGGTCAACCCGACGCCACAGGCGGTCGAACGACTCCTGGGCGAGGTCGCTCCCGGACTCCTTCCGGAGCAGACCGGCGCGGGTCGACCGCAAGCGCTTCTGGAACCGCCGCTGATCGTCATCGTCGATGCCGGGCCCGAGGCTGCAGCGAGCTGCCGCCACGTTCCGGACGTGCGTCAGACCAACTCGGCGTCGGCGATGACGTGCACCAACGCCGGCCCTCGGTCGAGAAGGCACGGTCGAACGCGGCGTCGAGCTGCTCCGCGCGGTCGACCCGCAGACCCACCGCGCCGCAGAGCTCGGCGTAGGCGGCGAAGTCGGGGTTGACCAGCGATGTCTGCCAGACCTCGAGCTCGGCGGCGCGCTGTTCCTTGGTGATCTTGCCGAGCGACTGGTTGTCCAGCAGCACGTGGCGGATCGGGATGCCGTACTTCACCGCGGTGGTCAGCTCCGCCAGGTACTGGCCGAAGCCACCGTCGCCACTCACGACCACGAGGGGTCGACCCGGGTCCGCGGCCCACGCGCCGAGCGCCGCGGGCAGACCGAACCCGATCGAACCGAGGTACCCCGACATCACCACCGACTGTCGGCCGGAGGACTCGAAGTAGCGACCGAACGAGTAGGTGTTGTTGCCGACGTCGACGCAGATCACCGCATCGTCGGGACACGCCCGTGTCAACGCCTCGAACACCGCCATCGATGACACTCCCGAACCCCGGTCGTCAGCCAGACGCCGCGCCTTCTCCTCACGCCAGAGCTCCCAGCGATGCTCGACGTCGGGCCGCTGGTCGACCGCGGCCAGCTCGGCGGGCAGCGAGTCGCACAGCGCCCGCAGCGTCAGACCGACCTCGCCCAGCAGTCCGCACGTCACCGGATGGAATCGGGCGATCGCCGACGGATCGTCATCGACCTGGATGATCGGCTTGTAGTCGGCGATGCCCGTGTGGTTCGAGAACGACGTACCCAGCGCGACCACCAGATCGGACTCGTTCATGAGCCAGCTGGCAACCGGGGTGCCCGAACGGCCCAGCACCCCCGCCCCCAGCGGGTGTTCATCACCCACCAGGCCCTTGGCCTTGAAGGTCGTGAACACCGGGGCGCCCAGACGTTCGGCCAGCTCGAGCACCGCGGTCACGTGGTCGCGGGCGCCGTGCCCGACCACCACCACCGGTCGCTGGGCCGCGGCCAGCAGCTGCACCGCTGCGGGGACCTGCTCGGGGTCGGGCGCCACCCGGCGCTGGACGCGACGCCCCGCTGGGCCCGAGGCAGGCTGATCCGAGGGCAACTCCTGGACCTCGTCGGGCAACACCAGGTGCGCCACCCCGCGTGTGTCGAGCGCACGCCGCACCGCCAACGCCGCCAGCTCGGCATGGTCCGAGCCGGCCAACACCGTCTGGCTCCAGGCCGCGACATCGGCGAACGCCGCGGTCAGATCGAGGTCCTGGAACGCGCCGCGGCCGATCACCTTCGACGGCACCTGGCCGGAGATGGCGATCACCGGAGCGCCGTCGACCTTGGCGTCGTACAGACCGGTGAGCAGGTTGGTGGAGCCCGGGCCAGCGATGGCGAAGCACGCTGCGGGTCGGCCGGTCAGCTTGCCGTAGGCCGATGCGGCGAATGCAGCTGCACCCTCGTGGCGGATCCCGACGTAGGTCAGCTCGCCGCGTGCCTCGGCGCGGCGCATCGCGTCGGCGAAGCCCAGGTTGGAGTGCCCGACCATGCCGAACACGTGGGTGACGCCCCAGGCGACGAGGGTCTCGACCATGACGTCGGCCACGGTGCGCACGTGAGCTGGACGTCCCGGCAGCGCCACGTAGACCCCGTCGGAGCGTTCCTCCACGTCGAAACAGGCCGGAGCGTCGGAGAATCCCTCCGGCGGTCGGCCGGTGACCGGGTCGTAGTCGTACCCGTGCCACGGGCACCGCAGCCAGCCCTGCTCGATCGACCCCTCGCCCAACGGGCCGCCCTGGTGGGGGCAGTGGTTGTCGAGGGCGCCGTAGCGACCCTCATGACGACTCAGTGCGATGCTGCGTCGATCGACGGTCACGGTCCGCACCCGCCCCTCGGGCAGATCGCCGGGTTCGGCCACCTTGTGCCACTCGACCACCGGCGGTTCCGTCACCTCCGGTTCGGTCCCCTCTCCGCGGCTCGGGGTGAGGTCGGCGTTCGGGTTCGGTCATGGTGAGCTCCCGGGTGCTGGCGCCGCGGCGCAGACCGGCGGAAGCCCGAGTGGTCGCCACAGGGTTGATGCACCGTGAGGCTCCGCGCACTGTTCGTCCTGCTGGCACTCGGTGCCACGGCCTGCTCGTCGATCGATGACGGCGACGGTACCGCGTCGCGATCCGACGGGGCGGGCGCGTCGACGGTCACCGTTGCACAGGCCGTCGAGTCGCCCACCGAAGAGGTGCCGTCGGCACTCGACTCGATCGACTCCGAAGGCCTTCCGACACCGCTGATCGAGCCCGACGACCTGTTGGACGGCGGACCACCACCCGACGGCATCCCGCCGATCGACGAACCCAGGTTCCATCGAGCCGACGACGTGGACTTCCTCACCGATGACGAACCCGTGCTCGCCGTGGTGGTGGATGGCGACGCGCGCGCCTACCCGGTGAGGATCATGATCTGGCACGAGATCGTCAACGACACGTTCGGCACGTTGCCGGTCACGATCACCTACTGCCCGCTGTGCAACACGGCGATCGGCTTCGAGCGACGCCTCGATGACGGCCGGGTGCTGTCCTTCGGCACCTCGGGGCAGCTGTTCCGCTCCTCGTTGGTCATGTACGACCGCCAGACCGAGTCCTTGTGGTCGCACTTCGACGGCCGGGCACTCGCCGGGGTGCTGACCGGCACCGAGCTCGAACGTGTCCCGGTGCAGACCGTGTCGTGGGGCGACTGGCTCGCCCAGCACCCCGAGGGGCTGGTCCTGTCACGTGACACCGGCGAGGACCGCGACTACGGACGCAACCCCTATCCCGGCTACGACGACATCCGCGAGGACCCGTTCCTGTTCGACGGCCAGCTCGACGGTCGGCTCCCCGCCAAGGAACGGGTCGTCGGGTTCGGTCTGGACGTCGCGCCCACCGCGGTCCGCCTCGGCCCGCTGCTCGAGCGCGGTGTCGTCCCCACCGAGATGGATGGCCGACCCGTGACGGTCTGGGCGTTGCCCGGCACGGCATCGGCGCTCGACTCCGCGAGGGTCGACGAGGGGCGCGACGTCGGCGCCACCGGCGTGTTCATCGCCGAGCGCGCCGGGCAGCGTCTCACCTTCACCCGGACCGACACCGGGTTCACCGACGAGCAGACCGGCAGCGAGTGGTCGGTGCTCGGGGTCGCGACCGACGGACCGCTCGAGGGGGACCGACTCGAACCGGTCGAGCATGTCGACACCTTCTGGTTCGCCTGGGCGGCGTTCTCACCCGACACGCGGGTGCTGCCCGAGAGGTGAGCGGGTCGGCATCACCGGGCGCAGCGGGGCGGGCCCCGCCTCCCATCGATCGACGTTGATCGGGGTCAGTTGTTCAGAGGCCGTCGTCAGCAGCGGCTGTGGTCATCAACGCCGGCGATCGCGACGGTCGTCGCGACGATCCTCGCGGCGATCACCGCGACGCCGGACCCCGTGGACGGCCACCGCTGCGGTACCCGCAACGGCGGCTGTGCGTGCAACGGGTGCACCGATGACGCCGCGTCGGGCGCGTCGTGCTGGTCGAAGTGGCATGTCAGTCTCCTTGTTCGATGTCGTCGTGCTCGACCGCGGCGAGGATCGCCTGTGTGGGGATGCGGCCGCTCGCGATCAGCTGGCCGCCGGACTTGCGAGCCGCGACGGCGAAGGGGGCGGCCCAGGAGTTCTCCCAGACGACCACACCAGCGGCGGACCCGGGCAACATCGCCGCTGCCAGGTGCTCGACGTCGTCCAGAGCCAGCAGCTCGGCCAGCTCCCCCTCGAGCGCCTGCAGCGCACCGAGATCACCGAGGTCCTCGATCTCGTAGGCCTCGAGGCCACCGTCCTCGTCCTTCACCAGCACCAGCAGGTCCAGCACCTGGATGAGGCCCGACTCGACCAGCGATGCCAACTCCTCTGCCATCGCTCCGCTGAACCGCTGCTCTCCGGCAGGGAACTCGACCACCATGTAGTCGATGGGCCCGAGCTCCGTGTCGGGTGTGTCCGTCATGGAATGACCTTCCTGATCGAGCCGTTCGTGCGCCTGTCGTCACGATCGGGCAACCGCACCAGCATCCTCGGATCCGTGGCTGCTGCAATCACCCGGACGGGGTGAATCGGAGGACTCCGGTGACCAGCCAGCAGCGACCGACACCAGCGGTCGGCAGCGAACGCCGTTCCTGGCTCAGTCGTCGTGGTCGGCAGGCTGCCGCCAGCGTCGGCAGGCATCAGATGTCGGTGCTGCGTGGACTCCGGTCACCGCCGGGCGCGGTGCGCCGGCCGGAGTCCGCCAGATCCCGCAGCCGACCCAGCCAGGCGAGCGAGACCCATCCGCTCCCGGCGCCGACGGACACCAACATCGCCGCACGGGCCGCTCCCCAGCGCTTGGCGAGCAGTCGGCCCGCGACCAGCCAGCTGACCGGGAGCAGAACGGTCGCTGCGACAGCCTTCGCGGTCGCCTGCCAGCCCTCGTGACGGACGAATCGGGCGCCGAGGGCGATCGGGACGACGGTCGCCGCGTTGGCCGCCACTCCGGCTGCGGCAACCGGAGTGAGCACCAGCCAGTTCTGCGGCCCGGCGATGGCGATCAGCGGTCGGGTCGACCCCGATCGCTTCGATCTCGGAGGTACCCAGCGCGAAGGCGTCCGACAGGCGCTGCTGGAGCAGGTCGGTGAGCTCGCGGGCGGCGTCGAGCGGATCCGCCCCGGCCAGCTCGACCCAGTCGTCGATCTCGATCGGCACACCGAACTGGATCGCGACGTCGGACCTCAGGCGACCGCGATCGGAGTACGCCAGGGCGACCGGGACGATGGCGACGCGAGATATCCCCTCCTCGGCTGCAGCGCTGAGGGCGATCCGTGCCGCACCGGTCCGCAACGGCAGCAACTCCGAACCGGAGTTGAGCCTGCCCTCGGGGAAGATCGCGATGTGGTCGGCCGCCGCAAGGGCGTCGTGGCACGCGGCGAACGTGTTGCCGTTCTGTTCGCCGGTCGACCCGTCGTCGCGGCGATGCACGGGCAGGACCCGGCCCAGTCTGAACAGCAGCCGCACCGGGGCGCGACGCCACCAGCTCGAGGCAGCGAGGAACCGCGGGAACTGGGGTAACACGGTGAGCAGCAGGGCGATGTCGCCGAGCGCGTTCGAGTGGTTCACCGCGATCACCACCGGCCGACCCCGGAGCGTCGACGGGTCACCGACCACCCGTATCCTGCGGTAGAAGCCGCCCACCGCGACACGGGCCCAGAGCGTCAGAACACGTTGGGCGGGCGCAGCGCGACCGCCTGCCGGATCATCCGGTGGGTGCGGCGGGGTCGTGTCGTGCGGAGGGAGTGCCTGAACCCGCTCCGAGCTCACCGACGCCGTACCCTGCGTGGAGCCGAATGCCGGGCCGGCAGCGCCGTGGATGCCGGTATCACCCAGTTCGGGCGATTCTCCCAGCGGCGGAGTGGGGCAGGATTGCTGTGGTGCAACACGTGGCAACAGATCGGCCGACAGGACACGACCGGAGGATAGGCCAGGCCTTCCTGACCGCGAGCGCGATCGGCGCTGCCGGAACGCTCAACGCCTGGCGGCCCGCCGGCCGCAGCGGGCGCACGGCGACCGTCGCGTTCCGCGGTGGCCTGCCGGTGTCAGAGCTGCCGTTGCACTCGCTGATGTGGCAGGCCGTCGCCGCCGGCGGATTCGTCGCGGCAGGGGCCCATCATTCGAGGGCCGGGCGGCTCGGGCTCGCGGTCACCGCTGCGTCCTTCGCCGGACTCATGGGGCTGGACCGTGTCGCTGCCCGGACCGACGAGGTGCTCGAGGCGGCGCTGCTCGACGGGCTCGGGACCGACTACCGGGCCGAGATGGCCCCGTCGTTCGCTCCCCCAGCTGGCGTCGCCATCACCCGGCGCCAGATCGCGAACCCGCTACCACCACTGCGTCGACGCTACGCCGCAGCCCGTGACGTCCCCTATGGGGAGTTCGGCCGGCGGAACCAGCTCGACATCTGGCGACGGTCCGACCTGCCGGTCGATGCCCGTGCACCCGTACTCATCCAGGTGCACGGTGGGACGTGGATGTCGGGGAGCAAGGAGCAGCAGGGCGCTCCGCTCATGGGGCACCTCGCCGAGCGGGGCTGGGTGAGCGTCGCGCTCAACTACCGGCTCGCGCCCCGCAACACGTGGCCGGCGCAGATCGTCGACGTGAAGCGGGCGATCGCGTGGGTGAAGGAGCACATCGCCGACCATGGCGGCGATCCTGGCTTCGTCGTCATCACGGGTGGTTCAGCCGGCGGGCACCTTGCGTCGCTCGCAGCACTGACCCCCGGCATCGCCGACTTCCAGCCCGGGTTCGAGGACGCCGACACCAGCGTGCAGGCCGCGGTGCCCATGTACGGCGTCTACGACGTCACCAACCGGGACCGCACCGGCCGCTCCGACATGGAGGAGCTGCTGTCCCGCGCCGTGTTCAAGGCGCAGTTGGCTGATGCCCGTGAGGTGTGGGAGCAGGCGAGCCCCATGAGCTGGGTCGCCCCCGACTCGCCGCCGTTCTTCATCACACACGGAGCGAACGACACCCTGGTGCCCGTCGAGCACGCACGATCGTTCACCAGGATGCTCTCCGAGGCGTCCGATCAGCCCGTCGTCTACGCCGAGCTACCCAGGGCGCAGCACGCCTTCGACCTCTTCTCCTCGGTGCGGACCCTCCACACCCTGCGGGCGATCGACCGGTTCCTTGCCGTGATCAGGACACGCGCCTCCGGGACGGGCGGCGCTGCACGAGCGTCGAGTCCAACCACCTGACCAGGTCACCCGACAGCGCTGAATCCCCTGCCGTAGCAGCAGACCGGACTGGTTGGCCTAGAGGGACCTGAACCGTGGACCTCTCGTGAGGGACACCCGGTCAGCGGGCCTGGTCTCCCTGCTGGAGCCGGAGTTCGACGAGGCGCCGGACATCATCCCGTGCCCCCGCCAGTGTGCTGGAGCACACGGTGTCGCGCAGGCCCCCGTCATGCCGACGCTGGTGGTTGCGCATCTGGCAGCGCCTCCGCCGGGCCGCAGTCGATGCCAGGCTTGTCAGGTCGACAGCGCAGGAGGGCGATCGGCGGGATCCTTGTTGATCGGGCTGGTCCACTCCTCGCCCGGCAAGTTGGTGCCGACCACCAATCGAGTACGGGTTCCTGCGAGGGTGCGATGCAGCCACCCGGCCGGCGCTCGTAGCCGGCATCCCGGCTGCACCTGCGTCACGTTTCCATGTTCATCCGAGAACGATCCCGTGCCGGAGATCACCCAGGTGACTCCCTCGAACTCGTGCCAATGCAGCGTCTCGTCCTCCTCATGGACGTCATCGAACGCCAGGCCATGCAACCCCAGGGCTGCGACCTGCTCGAGCGCCTCGCGTTCGGTGATCGGCACGCCGGTCGTGAACTCGTACCCCATCATGTCGTCCTTCGTCGCGTCCGAGGATGGCTCGGCCAGTCTGCCGGCGAACCCCAACGGAAATCCCCGGCACAGTCAAGCACCGTTGGAACTGCGGCGCCCCCGAACGCCGGGATGTGGCATGTGGGCTACCACTACGGTCCACGCAGGGAGATCGGAACCGACCCGATCTGACTCGCACTCGGACCGGGGCCTCTTCCCCGGCGACGTGCTGCTCGACCTCGCCGCCGACATCATCGAGGCATCCGGGGCGACCCGTGAGCGTCCGCTCGACACCGAGCAGATCCGTCGACGTCTCCTGCCCGAGGATCGGGCCCACACGAGCGCCCAGCACTACAAGGCCGAGTTCGCGATCAGGGCCGCAGCCATGATCCGCGCCGGCGTCGACCCGGCGCTGATCGACAACGCCGCCTGGTGGCGCATGAACGACCTCTGGCTCTGGTCGCTCGAAGCGGTCGTCGTCTACGCACGCGCTGCAGCGGAGCACGCCGACGTCACGGTCGCTGACATCTGCGGACGCGTCGCCGCACGCCACGACATCTCGCTCTGACCCAGCCCCAGGCCCCGCCGCGCGCTTAGGTGGGCATGGACCAGCTGTCGCTCTTCGACCCCGAGCCGATCCTGCTCACCATCCCGGAGGCCGCCCGCAAGCTTCGGATCGGGCGGACACTCACGTACGAGCTGATCGCCAGCGGCGAACTCGAGGTCGTCCACATCGGCCGGGCTGCTCGTGTCCCGCTCGATGCGGTGGCGGACTTCGTCGAACGTCCGACGTGGCGGCCGACAGCGCCGCGGGCGACCAGGTAGCCGGCGAGCGACGGCGGCCGAGGCGTACTGTGCTCGGTGCGTCGAGGCCGCGCCGTCACTGCCTTCCTCTCAGATCACGAGACGGACGTGGACGGCCATGATCACCGCACGCGAGATCGCCGACGGGAGCAAGCGGTACGACGCACGGGTGCGCGGCTCGAACGGCCGGGTCATCACACGGTCGTTCCAGCGTCGCCGCGACGCCGAGCGATGGCACCGCGACCAGTGCGCCGCTCGCGACGCCGGCACCTGGGTCGACCAACGCCTCGGGCGACAGCGCCTCGACGAGTGGTTCGAGGAGTGGTGGTCAACGCGCACAGAGCTGCGGCCGTCGACGGTCGCCCGTGACGAGTCCCTCTACCGGAACCACGTGCTGTCGCAGTTCGGTGACGTCGCGCTCTCGAGCATCGACTACCCAGCTCGTCACCGCGTGGGTGGCGTCGCTTGCGGGACCGAGGTCTGGCGCCGGCGACGGTTCGGCGCTGTCACCTGCTGCTGTCGAAGCTGCTCTCCGGCGCAGTGAAGGCGAAGCGCATCCCACGCAACCCGTGCGAGGACACCGACAACCTGCCACCGCTCGACCGCAAGGAGATGCGGATCGTCACGGCGACCCAGCTCCAGCACCTGGCCCGGTCGATGCACGAGGTCACGATCGAACGCCTGGAGCGCCACCTGCCGAGCGTGCGCCTCTCCGACTCGGAGATGCGCCGCATCGCCGACAGCTTCGCCGTGTTCGTGCTGCTCGGCGGCTACGGCGGGCTGCGCTTCGGGGAGCTGGCCGGACTCCGCACGACCAAGATCGACACCGTCGTCGCACCGTGCGGGTCGACACCAGCCTGATCGAGGTCCGAGGCGCACTCATCGAAGGGCGACCCAAGACCGCCGCCGGCATCCGAACCGTGCCACTCCCCCGCTCCGTCGCCGAGCGCTGGAGCAGTCGATCCGCCATCTCGGCGCTCAGGACCACGTCTTCCGCGGCGCCGAGGGCTCTGCGATCCGCGCTGGTTCGTTCCGGTCCCGCTTCTGGATCCCAGCGCTGGAGCGCGCCGACCTGACCGGTCTGAGGATGCACGACCTGCGCCACACGGCCGTGTCCACGTGGATCGCGCACGGCGCATCGGCCAAGCAGGTCCAGGTGTGGGCCGGGCACTCTTCGGTGGCAACGGTGTTCGACCGCTACGGCCACCTGTTCCCCGGCGGCGAGGACCCGGTCATGGACTCCATCGACGCCGAAGCTGCGCCGCTCGACCGATCCGACCAGGGTCGACCCGCCGGGCCGCAGCGGTCAGCCCTGAAGCCTGCCGGACACCGCCGAATCCGAGCGGTCGAGGCGACCGATGCTCGGAATCACGCGCGAAATCCGCGCGATGGAGAGCGTCCCGACCGACGCGCCGCCAGCGCCGAAAACGCACGAATCCCCTGCCGAAGCAGGGGACTTCGCCCGGTGGGCGTACACGGACTTGAACCGTGGACCTCTTCCGTGTCGAGGAAGCGCTCTAGCCAACTGAGCTATACGCCCGAGAAGCGTCGAATGTAGCAGGCGCGTGGGAGCGGCCCGGAATCACCCGGGTCACCTCGCCTCGGTGTCGTTCCTGGGCCCGAGCACCCCGACCGCGATGACCACCAGCACGCCGATCGTGAGCTCGACCCAGAGGCCCAGACCCGGCCCGGTGCGCGCTGCTTCAGCACCCAACCCCCATTCCGCGATCGCAGCGAGCACCATCAGGCTGCCGGTCAACGACGCCAGGACGCGCCCCGCGGCAGCTCGGTGGCCGGCGATCAGGACACCCGAGACGGCCAACAGCACGGCGAGTGCGACGAACACCCATCCCCGACCCATCGATCCGTCGGGGCGCACCCATCCGGTCTCGACCACCGACGCGCCGAAGCGTGCTCCGAGGTCGCGCCACGGCATCAGCGAGGTGGCGCCCGCCGCGATCGCGGCGACCAGCAGCACCGAGGTGAGTGCCAGCTCACGGCGGTCCGACCGCTTCGGCGCCTCGACAGCAACAGGGGCGGTGCCGCCGAGGGGTGCGCCGGCTGCGAAGTTCAGCGCTCCCGCTGCGGGCGGGCCGGCGGGCGGCAGTCCCTGGGTCGGCACGTGGTGCACCATCGGCTGCTGCGCGGCGACACCAGCATCGGGTGCTGCGCTGTCGGGCGCGGACCACGGCGTCGGTGTCGATGACATGGCCATCAGCTTGCCGCACGAGACACGACGGGGCACCACCGGGTGGCCGCCAGCTGTGACGTCGCTCTGCCAAGGGTCGCGGACACGAGCGCACCGGCGCGCGTGTCTCGTCGGGAACCAGGTTCCCGACGAGACACGCTGCTGTTGGAGGCGACGAGGGGAATCGAACCCCTGTGCAAGGCTTTGCAGGCCTCTGCCTCACCACTCGGCCACGTCGCCACGAGACCGTCACTGTAGCGGTCCGGGGCCGGACCCGATGCACCGGCGGCCGCAACGCCGACAGCCCCGGCAGAACGCCGGGGCTGTGGGACTGGAGCGGACGACCGGGTTCGAACCGGCGACCTCAACCTTGGCAAGGTTGCGCTCTACCAACTGAGCTACGTCCGCAAGGACGGGTCATCGTAGCAGGGGCACCCTGCAAGGCAAGTTGAGCACGGGTTCCCGAAGGGGCCCCTAGAACGCCGTGCCGGACCCCTGCACGGCCCCGCCGGGGTCCCGGATCGCCTCCGCCAGATCGATCGCCAGTTCGACCTCGGTGATGCCGTCGACCATCGACAGGCGCTCGTCGTCCGCGAAACTGAGCGCTGCGACATGACGGTCGTGACGCCCCCGCACCTGCAACGATCGATCGATGCGGTACACATCGACGATCGGTTCCCAGCGCCGGTCGTTGACCACCAGCACTCGCTCGCGTGTGGCGACGACCGCTGCCGGTCGACCCAGCATCTGACCGGTGACCACACCCACGACCTGCTCACCCGGCTCGAGCAGCGCACCGCACACCGCCAGCGGCACCCGAGCCCGTTCCTGGTCGTCGTCACGCAGCCTCGAGATCGCCACATCGAACCCGTGCTGATCAGCGGCCACCGCCATGATCGGGTCGCTCTGCGACCGGAAGGACTCCTGCGGAGCGGCGAAGGGTCCGGCTGCGGTGCGGGGTGCGGCTCCGGTGCGGGGTGCGGCCTCGGGCGCAGGTTCGGACGGAGTCGTCACCCTCCGGACCGTGTCGTCGGGCACGTCCTCCCACTCGGTCCACGGGTCGACCGGACCGCCGAACGGGCTGGCCCCTCGGTGCGACCCGTTGAGAGGCGCTCCCGCCCCAGCGCCGGCGCTGCTCGTGCGAGACGGGCCCGGGTTGCCGACGCCGTTGGCCGTGACGTGACCACCCGAGCCGTTGGAGAACACCGAACTGGCCTGGTCGGGTGCTGTCCAGTCGTCATCTGCCAGCTCGCCGTAGAACTCGTCGCCGTCGTCCTCGTCGATGACGTCGCCGACCCGCTCCACCGGCTCGGCGCTGAACACCCCACCGGCGCCGGGGGCGCCGGCTGCTGTCGGTGGAACGTCGACGCGGGGCCATCCGTTCGTCGGGGCTCCGACACCGAACCCCGAATACGGCGGCGCACCGGATGTCGGCCCGGCAGGTTCAGTCGGTTCAGCAGACCCCATGCTGAACCACGCCCGGTCGTCATCGTCGGTCGTGGGCCCGGCTGCGGGGTCGGCTCGGGTCGGACCGTTGGCCACATAGGGCGGCGGCACGGGGGCACCACCGTCTCCGGCACCCGGCCCATGGGTGTCGACGTCCAGGTCGTCGATGATCACCTCGTCGGCCATCTCGGGATTCGCTGCGGTGCTCCACATCGACTCCGGGCCTCGAGGCGCATGGTTCGGGACCACCTCGGCGTTGTCGGCTGCCTCCATCGAGAACAGCGACGTCACGTGATGGCGATGCTCCGCATACGTCTCGTCGGCCACGGAGGTCCTTCCGTCGGTGGCTCGGGCCCCTACAGCGTACGGGATCAGGAGCCCGACCGGTCTCCGTCGGCCGCGGCCTCGACCGCCGTGGCCAGCAGGTGCGCACCGTGCTCGTCGAGCGGCAGCGACCCAGCAGCGGCCAACCCCGCTGCGCTCATCTTCGGGATGGTACGCGCCAGCACGTCGACCATCCGCTCATCTCCCAGCTGGCCGGCGACCTGCTCCAGCTGGGTCGACAGGAAGACCAGGCAGACGGCGTCCTCGTGGGTCTGCACCACGGGGTCGGTCCCGAGACCCTCCTTGCGGATGATCACGCCGACCCGATCGGCCTGATCCGGACCGAAACCCTGGTCGAGGAGCAGCTGGGACACCTCTGCTGCGTGGGTCCTCTTCGCTGCGGCGCGCCACTGCAGGTAGCCCGCCCTTCCGTCGGGATAGTCCGACCGAGGTCGGGTCCATCGCCGGAAGTGGTGTGCTCGCGCCGCAAGATGCGCGAGCTCGCCCGCATCCGGATCCAGTCGCTGCAGCCACATCGTCATCAGGTGGCTGTGCAACAGCTCCTTCGGCCAGCTCTGATCATCGACGACGACACTGTTCGGATCCTCCGCGTTGGCCGTGTCGATCGCTGCGATCGACCGGTCGAACCGCTCCGGATCGGTCGTATCGGCCGGACGTGGCCCGGATCCCCATCCGGTGGCCAACACCATGGGCAACACCCCCGGCACGGGGTCCGACTCGCGAGCCGGTCCGCGCCGACACCTGGTCGTTCGCGTCATCGCCGAGCTGGTCCGCCGTGTCACCCGAGGTCGCGCCATCGGCGCCATCGGCCCGAGCAACGTCCTTCGGTCGGTCGGGCGTGGTGAGTCGCCAGAACACCACCGTTGCCACCGCGATCACCACCGCCAGCGCCAACAGGCCGGCGATCACCAGCGACAGCTGCTGGGACGCATCGTCGCCGGCATCGGCCAGCTGGGCGATGATGCCGAGCGTCGGCGCCGCCATCTCATAGGTCACGGTCACCGCCACGCGCACAGCGTAGTGCCGGGGTCAGCGCGCTCCGGCTGCCGCGCACCCGAGCGCCTGCACGACGTCCGCGATCACGTCAGCGGTGTCCTCGAGGCCCACCGACATGCGAACGGTGCCCGGGGTGATTCCCGCAGCGGCCAGCTCATCGGGCAGCAGGTTGACGTGCGTGGTCGACGCCGGATGGGTCACCAGCGTCTCGGGCCCCCCCAGCGACGTGGCCAGCTGGCAGATCCGTGTGGACTCCACGAACCGTCGACCGGCGTCGAGCCCGCCGACCACGTCGAAGGTGAGCAGGCCACCCGACAGGCGCATCTGACGCTGCGCCAACTCGCGCTGGGGGTGCGACGCCAGGCTCGGGTGGCGCACCTCGATCGCACGGTCGTCGGCCTCGAGCACCTCGGCCAGCGCTTCGGCCGTCGCGGTCTGCTGGCGAAGTCGCACCCCCAGGGTGCGCAGCCCGCGCAGCCCACCGACCGCATCGAACGCGCTGGCGTTCGCACCCTGGAGCACGGCGAAGCCCCACACCCAGTCCAGCAGCTCGCGGCTGCCCGCCACCGCGCCGAGCGACACGTCGTTGTGCCCTCCGATGGCCTTGGTCGCCGAATGGATCACCAGGTCCACCCCATGATCCAGGGGGCGCTGGCCGAGCGGGGTCGCGAACGTCGAGTCGACCGCTGTCATCGGGCCCTTGATCGCACCCAGCCGATCGAGGTCCACCAGGTCCAGGCGGGGGTTCGCCGGTGTCTCGGCCAACAGCAACATGGTCCTGCCCGGACGCACCGCGGCCTCCCATGCCTCGGGGTCGGCGCCGTCGACGAAGGTGACCTCGATACCGAAACGGGGGCACACCGACTGCAACAGCGTCTGGGTGCCCGCGTAGAGCTGGTGCTGGCTGACGATGTGGTCACCCTTCGAGCACAGCCCGAGCACGACCGCCGCGATCGCTCCCATCCCCGAGCCGAACGCACGAGCCGCCTCGGCGCCCTCGAGCTCGGCGATGGCCTCCTCGAACGCGTTGACCGTGGGGTTGCCGTAGCGGCTGTAGAAGGTGGTGGCCGAGGTCGACGTCGCCAGGCGTCGGCCCTCGTCGACGGACTCCGCGACGAAGGTCGACGTCGCCCACAGCACCGGGGCGAGCGACGTGCCGTTGGCGCTGCGCCCGGTGCGGATCGCGACCGTCTCGGGAGCGAGCCTGGCCGGCGGCGCCGGATCGGTCGGGTCGGTCGGGTCGGTCGGGTCGGTCAGGTCGGTCGGACCGGTCGGGTCGGGGGTGTTCACGAAAGCTCCTCCAGGAAGGCGGTGATCTGCGGCGCCAGCTGTGCGGTCTCGATCAGGAATCCGTCATGTCCGTGCGGCGAGTCGATGTCGACCCACGTGCTCGGCGTCCCACCTGCTCGAAGGACGTCGTGCAGACGTCGCTGCTGATCCGGCGGATAGAGCCCATCGCTGCGCACCGAAGCGACGAGCGTCGGGGCGCTCACCCGCGAGAGCGCCTGCTCGACGCCGCCACGACCGCGACCGACGTCGTGCAGGTCCATGGCACGGTTCAGTCGGATGTAGCTGTTGGCGTCGAACCGACGGGCGAGCTTCTCGCCGTGGTAGTCGAGGTAGCCCTCCACATCGAACACCGGGTCGAGCGAGAACTCGAGCGGCCCCAGCAGACCGCGGTCGAAGCGGTCGTTGAAGACCTCATCGCTGCGGTAGGTGACCTGGGCGGTCATGCGCGCCACAGCGAGCCCGGCATGGGGTCCTTCGCCGGGTGCTCGGTCGTAGTAGTCGCCGCCACAGAACGCCGGATCCGCCGCGATCGCCGAACGCCCGATGTGGCTCCAGGCGATCTGCTGCGCAGAGGCCTGGGCGGTCGAGGAGGCGAGCACCAGCGAACCGACCCGGTCGGGGTACATCACTCGCCCATTCCAGGGCCTGCATCCCACCCATCGAGCCGCCGACGATGCTGTACCAACGGTCGATGCCCAGCTCATCGGCCAACGAGGCCTGGGTCCGCACCATGTCGCGGATGGACACGACCGGGAACGTCGACCCGTACGCGGAGCCGGTGCGTGGATCGATCGTCGACGGTCCGGTGGACCCCTGGCAGCCGCCGATGACGTTGGCGCACACGACGAAGTAGCGCTCGGTGTCCAGGCATCTGCCGGGACCGATCAACGCATCCCACCACCCCGGGGTCGGATGACCCGGACCCGCTCGACCCGCGGCATGGCTGTCCCCGGTCAGGGCGTGACACACCAGGACGGCGTTGGCGCCGTCGCGGTCGAGCCGGCCCCACGTCTGGTAGGCGATCTGCACCTGCGGCAGCGACCCTCCGCCTTCCAGCTGGAACGCACGACCGTGGCCGACCGTGTGGAAGCTGCGCCCGCCGATCGGGTCGCCCGGCATCCACGCGCCCGACGCCGGCACGGGCGTCCTGGGTCCTCGTGGTGCGGGTGCGGGTGTCACGTGGCGATCCTGGGGTACGTCGGTCCTGGTCGTCGGTCCGGTCGTTCGACCGAACCGCTGGCACTCACCGGGACGTGCTCGCGCACCGACACCCTGGACCCCGAACCACGGGGCTGCCGGACACATGGTTGCTGACCACGAGGGTCCGCCACATCCCCGCCGAAGCGAGAAGGCACCTTGGGTGTCCGTCCCAGGTTGCCGGACCCCGAAGGGCCACTCCTGATGAGCCCTCGATCCTAGCGCCGCGGAATCCGCTCTGACCACCACGCGACGACCGGGTGGTCAGCAGCCAGTCCGTGGGCCTCGGTCATCACCGAGCCCAGTTCCTCCATCAACTCCCTGCGTGCGGACGACGTCATGGTGGCGACGGCCGGGGTGCCGGGGGCGTCGCTGTGCAACTCCCGGACCAGCGCAGCACCGCGGGCCCATCGCTCATCGTCCACCGGCAGCGACACCTCCAGCACGCCCGCTGCGGACCAGCGCAGCGCGGCCGCGGACCGCCCGGCCCCGAGGTGCTCACGCACCGCCTCCGCCGCGACCGGCGGCGCCACCAGCGCAGCGACCAGGTGCCACAGGTCGATCAGGTCACCGATCGGTTCAACGCTGATGGTGGGAGTCATCGGGACGCAGTCGCCGGCCGGATCAGCGACGGCCTCGACGATCCTGGTCTGCGTGGCGACGAGGACCTTGGGGCGCAGTCGTGCAGCAGCCCACCGGGCGACCCGTGGGTGCGCGTCGGCCAGGGCTCCCATGTCCACCGTCGGCGCGGTCACCTCGGCGCCACCGATGCGGTGCGCCACGTCGCGGTGCCGCAACACCATCGGATCGATCATCCCGACCGTCACCAGCCTGGGTGAATCGAGACCGGGGAGTGCTGCGGTGTCGCCGGGAGCCGCGACGCGCATCACGGAACACAGCGCGTAGAACTCGTCGCGGAACCCCGCGGTGGCGGTCGCGACCTCGGACAGCGGCCGACCCCCGAGCGGCGGCGTGTCGGGAATCCCCCGGGCCTCCCCGAGCAGCGGCCCCCACCGCGGCGCATCGGCAGCGAGCCACGCGGTACCGCGATGCGACCCGACCCCGTCGTCCCAGGCGACGTGGACCCGATCGTGACCAGCAACGTCGCCCAGCTCTGGTTCGGTCGGTTCAGCCAGCTCGGCCGGTTCAGGAGCACCGGACGCGGCGGACGGTGCTCCGCCCCGGCGCACCACCGGCGCGCACACCTGCACGTCCGCATCGGGGAACGGAGTGCCCAGATGCGCCCACAACGCAACGATCCGACCGTCCTGGCGCAGCCGGGCGCGGACCTGCGCAGCGTCGCGCGCCGACAGCACCGACTGCGGCTGGATCATCGCGACCACACCACCGTCGGCGAGCAGCTCCATGCCGAGCAACAGGAACAGCCCCGCGTCGTCGGTGTAGGCCCCCAGGGGTCCGAAACGCTGCACGACCGCTGCTCGCCGCTCGGAGTCGCGAGCGGTGTCGAGGGACAGTTGGCTGAGGAACGGTGGGTTGCCGATCACCAGGTCGAATCCGTCGTCGGGCCGACGGGGCCAGCGTTCGGTGGGCATCTGCAATGCGTCACCCCGGTGCACCGCGACCTCCTGTGGGTCGACCATGGCGCCGTGGTCCTGCGCCCACCGGCTCAACGCCCGTCGTGCCACCTCCACCGCGTCCGGGTCGAGCTCGAGGCCGACGAGACGGGATCGCACCACCTCGCCGGCCGGCACGCCATCGCAGTGGAGTCGATCGGCCACACTGAGCAGGAACGCTCCCCCGCCGCACGAGGGGTCACAGACGACCGCCGGCTGCTGTCCGAGGGCATCGAACGCCACCTCGATCACCGCGGCGGCGACCTCCGGCGGGGTGTAGTGCACTCCCTCGGTGCGTCGCTGACCGTCGGCCACCGACCGTTCGTGGTTGCGCACCAGCCGTCGGGCATCGCCGGAGTGCTGCGGACGGGGGGCCATCGCACCACTGTGCCCTAGGGTCCGCAGCGATGCGGCAGGTCCGACGATGAGATGGCTGGTCCACGGGCGGCGCGACGTCTACTCGAGTCCGTATGTCAGCGTGTCGCTGGTGGACGTCGAGGTGCCCGGCCACCGGCGCTACGAGCACCACGCCATCTCCGGACCCGATGCGGCGGGTGTGATCGTGTCCGACCCGGATCGTGGGGTGCTCGCGCTCTGGCGCCACCGGTTCCTGAGCGACGAGTGGGCCTGGGAGATCCCCGGCGGCATGGTCGATGCCGGTGAACGACCCGAGCAGGCGGCGCGACGCGAATGCATCGAGGAATCCGGTTGGGAACCCGGGCAGCTTCGCCTGGTGCAGCGGTTCCAGCCGATCGCCGGGCAGTCATCACAGACCTTCTGGCTCTACGCGGCGGATTCGGCCACCGAGGTCGGCCCACCGGCGGCGGATGAGGCGGAACGGGTCGAGTGGCTCGACCACGACGCGGTGCGTGGGGTCGTGGAACGCAACGAGGTGCTGGATGCCATGAGCGTCATCGCCCTGCTGCACCACCTGGCGAGCGGCTGAACCGCCGCGGACTCAGGCTGCGTCGGGGTCGAACGCGACCAGATCCGTCAGGCGCTCGTCGTTGGAGAACATCTCCACGAACGGCATGTCCAGGCCCAGTCGCTTCTGCAGTCGCTTCACCTCGAGCTCCTGGTTCCACAGCACCAGCGAGACCACCAGACCGGACTCCCCCGCCCTGGCAGTGCGCCCGGAGCGGTGCAGGTAGGTCTTGTGGTCGGTGGGCGGGTCGTAGTGGATCACCACGTCGACGTCATCGACGTGGATGCCACGGGCTGCGACGTCGGTGGCGACCATGACCTGCAGCTTGCCGTTGGAGAAGTTGTGCAACGCCTTCTCACGCATGTTCTGACGCAGGTCGCCGTGGATCGCCGCAGCGCTGACGCCCAGGTCGTCGAGCTTGCCCGCCAGCCGGTCCGCACCGTGCTTGGTGTTGGTGAACACCAGCGTGCGGCCGCTGTTGCGGGCGATGGTCGCCGCGACCTTCGCCTTGTCCATCTCGTGCACGGTCAGGAACCGATGGGTCATCTGCTCGACGGTGACACCCTTGGACTCCACCTCGTGACGGCTGGGCTCGTGCTGGTAGCGCCGCACCAGGCTGTCGACCACACCGTCGAGCGTGGCGGAGAACAGCAGCGTCTGATGGGTGCCCTCGACGTTGCGCAGGATCCACTCGACCTGCGGCAGGAAGCCCATGTCAGCCATCCGGTCGGCCTCGTCGATGACGACGTGGGTGACGTCCGCGACCGAGAGATCGCCACGTTCGATCAGATCGATCGCACGGCCGGGGGTGCAGACCGCGAAGTCCACGCCGTCCTTCAGGAACTTGATCTGCTTGTCGATCGGATCGCCACCGTAGATGGCCATGATGCGCACGCCGCGGGCGTGGGCGAGCGGCAGGAGCTCGTCACGCACCTGCGTCGCCAGTTCCCGCGTGGGTACCAGCGCCAGTGCGGTGGGGCGGCCGGGCTTGGCCTTCGGGATGATCTGCAGCAGCGGGAGCCCGAAGGCCAGGGTCTTCCCCGACCCCGTCTTGGCCTTTCCGCACACGTCCCGACCGGCAAGGATGTCGGGGATCGTCATCTCCTGGATGGCGAATGCGGAGTCGATGCCCCGCTCGGTGAGGGCGTGGCACAGGTCGTCGGCCACACCGAGCTTGTCAAAGGTTGTTGTCATGTCCTCTTCAGCGTTGTCGTATCGGAATCATCGTACCGGTCAACCCCTCACAGGTCGGCATCACCACGCGTGACCGACGCCGCCCACCACGGTCGCTCCGACGCGCCGCTGACCGCCATCGACGGTTGGGGTGCCGGCGTTGCCGCGGCAGCAGCCGTCGGCGCCGACGGTCAGGTCCACCGCCACGGCGACACCCGGCGGGTCATGATGGTCGCGTCCATCACCAAGCTGCTCACCTCCAGAGCGGTGCTGGTGGCGGTCGAAGAGGGTGTGGTCGGCCTGGACGACGACGCCGGGCCTCCGGGCTCCACGGTGCGACACCTGTTGTGCCACGCCTCTGGGCTGGACTTCGACGGGGTTCGGGTCCTGGCTCCTCCCGGACAGCGGCGGATCTACTCCGACGGCGGCTACGAGGTGCTCGCCGACCACGTCGCGCTGGCGACCGGGATCGGGTTCCCGACCTACCTGGCCGAAGCCGTGACCTCGCCGTTGGGGCTGCACGCCACCGAACTGCGCGGTTCCGCCGGGTCGGGCCTGTGGACCTCGGTCGAGGATCTGCTGGTGTTCAGCGACGAATTGGTCGCGCCGCGTTTGGTGCACAGCTCCACGGTCACCGAGTCGCTTCGACCGCAGTTCCCGGACCTGACCGGTGTGGTGCCGGGCTGGGGTTCGTTCGACCCCTGCCCCTGGGGGCTCGGCCCGGAGTTGCGGGGAACGAAGTCACCGCACTGGACCGGGTCCACCGCTCCGCCGACGACGTACGGGCACTTCGGGGGTAGCGGCACCCTGCTCTGGGTCGACCCGGTCAACGGCGTGCGATGCATCGCTCTCACGGACCGACCGTTCGATGAGTGGGCCGTCACCGCATGGCCGCCGTTCTCCGACGCCGTGCGCGCCGCCTACCGCTGATCGGGCTCGGCGCCGCCGTCGAGTTGTTCGGGCTCGGCGCTGTCGTGCGCTGCCTCGCCATCGCCGGTCACGGGCGAGTCGGACGAGTCGGACGGCTCGGTCGAGTCGGATGCGTCAGACGGTTCGGACGAGTCGGCAGCGCCGGTCGCCTCGATCTCCTGGGCGGCTCGATGGATGTCGTCGTCGGTGACGCCGTCCAGATCGACGAGGGTGCCCCCGCGCATGCCGACGTGGGCCTGAGGGTCACCACCGCTGCGTAGCTCGGCGGTCGCGTCACGGTCGATCGGGTTCCCGCGCCAGAACAGCCACAGCAACCCACCGGCGATGGCGATCAGCGAGATCCAGATGTTGACCCGGAACCCCAGGAACTCCGTCGCCACGTCGATGCGCAGCGACTCGACCCACAGCCGTCCCAAGCCGTAGCCGGCGACGTAGATCGCCATCCATCTGCCCGGCTTCAGCACGACACGGCGTCCGCCGAAGATGATGAGCGCGGCGAGGGCCAGGTTCCACAGCCCCTCGTACAGGAAGGTCGGATGGAAGGTCGTTCCCGGCGGGAAGCCCTCGGGCACGTCGATCCGGAGCCCCCACGGCAGATCCGTCGGTCGCCCGTACAACTCCTGGTTGAACCAGTTGCCCAGTCGACCGATGGCCTGCGCGACGGGGATGGCCGGCGCCGCAGCGTCGGCGACGTGGCGCCAGTCGATCTTCAGGCGGCGACACACCAGTGCGCCCACGGCCACCCCGGCCAGCACCCCGCCGGGGATTCCGAGGCCGCCCTTCCAGATCGCCAGCGCATCGGGCCACCAGCGCCCGTCCGAGTAGAGCCGGTTCCAGTCGGTGATGACGTGGTAGAGCCTCGCGCCGACCAGTCCTGCGGGCACCGCCCAGATCGCGATGGTCGTGATGTCCTCGGGATCGCCGCCGCGGGCCTCCCAGCGGCGTCGGGCGATCGCGATCGCGGCCAGCACGCCGAGCGCGATGGCCAGTCCGTAGTAGCGGAACTGCAGCGGGCCGATCACCAACTCGGAGTTCGGCGGACTGGGGATGGCGGACAGCAGAGCGTTCATCGATCCTTCAACGGGTGGGCAGCGACACCGTCAGGAACGGTTGTCTCGGATGGGCGTCACGGCGTGGTCGTGGTGGTCGGGTCCGGCTGATCGTCGACGAAGGGCGAGCCCGGGACCCCGCCGGGTGCATTCTCGTCGAGGATGAGCGGACCACCCGGGAGGTCCAGGTCGGACCAGTTGAACGCCGTGTCGGGGATGCACACCACCGACTGGTCCAACAGGGCCGTTGCCAGCGCCGAGTCGTTCGCGAACGGGTCGACAGCGGCGCCGAACACCACGGCGGTGACGAAGGGGCGGAGTTGGTTCCGCTCACCCAGGCCGTCGGCCAAGCAGGACGCGACCGATGGCCTGATCCGGCCGTCGCCGTAGAACATCGCCGCCACCGCCTCGACCATGTCGACGCACTCCTGCACTGCGTCCGCGACGAGTTCCCGCTCCGCGGCGCTCAGGTCGATGTCGTTCAACGAAGCACCCACCACCCCGGGGCGGTACCCCGACGCAGAGAGCCGCTCGGCGCCGAGGGCGTCGACGATCGCCTCGGCGGCGCACTCCGCCTGGTCGGTCGGCGCGGCCCAGTTGTCCAGCCTGGCGGGGCGGTTCGTCAGATCGAACACCAGTCCCTCGACCAACAGGTCCACCGGGACGACACCACCATCGGGAAAGACCGGGGCGACGACGACGGCTCGACCCGACTCCGATCCGTCGTCGACCTCCGCGGAGGGCCCTCGGTCAGCACATCCACCGAGCAACAGCGCCACCACGGCGATGGTCACCGCGAAGAGGATCCGACCGGCCATCGGAGTTGGCCCGGAACGTGGGACGGGCCCCGCAGCGGGTGCGCCGCACGTCCGACTCACCTGGTCCGAATCCACCGGGTCGAGGGTAGTGCGACTCCCGGGCCACCAGCGGTGCACGGCAACGCTCGACACACCGCGGCTCGACACGACGGAGCTGGCGCGAGACTCCTGGGAGCGACACACCTCGGCGCGACACAGGCCAGCTCGCGACGAACCGGCACGTCACCGGTTCAACGGGCGGAGCGGATCACCAGATCCGACCACGCCTCGCCGTCGACGACAGGGCGCTGGCGATCACCGAGGTCCGCCCCGACCACATCGATCGGCGCCGCCGAGGCGAACGAGACGGACCACTGCTCGGCCACAGCCGGATCAGCTGCGATCACGCGGTCCGCCCGTTCGAGACTCCGCCGCACGATCGACCGGCCGAGCCAGCGGCGCGACCACCGGGCGAAGGACGCGTCGTCAGCTGGTGGCTGCCACAGCGCCACCACCAGCCCTGTTGCCCGTGCTGAACGGGGCCGCAGCGTTGCCGACGTCAACGCCCGGGGGCCGTGGACGACCACGACATCGGCCCACTTCGACTCAGCGCGTACCGCACCGCGAGCGGCAAGGGGCGCCCGGCCCGGAGCGACCGCCGGGACGTCCTGCTCCAGGCCCCCGTGCGGCCCGGGCGCCAACGCCAAGGTGCGCACCTCGAGGCCACGCTGCGACAGCGAACGGTGCAGCGCCATCGCCGCCAGGTGGGGCGCAACGACATCGGTGTCGCCGATGAACTGCAGCACCCGTGTCGGGCGCAACCGGTCCGACACTCCCGAACAGGTGGATCCGCTCAGTCCGCCACGGGGGCGAGCTGTGCCTCCACCTTGGCCAAGGCGTCGTCCTCGCTGACGTCGAGCGCGAAGCTCAGCTCGGACACCAGGACGCTGCGAGCCTTGACGAACATGGACTTCTCGCCGGCGGACAGCCCCTTGGACTGGTCACGCAGCGCCAGGTTCCGCACCACTTCGGCCACCTGGTAGACGTCGCCCGACTTCAGCTTCTCCTGGTGGTTCTTGAACCGACGGCTCCAGTTCGCGGGCTCGCGGATGTCCTTCTTGCCGAGCAGTTCGAAGAGGTCCTCGACCTCCTCGGAACCGATCGGCGGCCGCATGCCGACGTCGTCCGCCTTGTCGACGGGTACCGACAGGGTCAGCTCACCGTGGGCCATCTGCAGGACCAGGTACTCGAGCGTCTCGCCATCGATCTTGCGCTTCTCACGCTTCTGGATCACTGCTGCACCGTGGTGCGGGTAGACCACACGATCTCCGACGTCGAATGCCACGGACAGTTCCTCACAGCTTGCTCGGGGGCGGAGCCGATGCACCTCGTGGGAGAGGGATCGCGCTCCAGGCGGACGGGACATGGTATCAGACGCCCGAATCCGTCCGGAATGCGGAAGCTGGCGCCGCAGCGCAGCACGGGCCAACGAGCCGGCGGCGGCGTGTCAGGCGCTGAAGAGCAGCGGTTGACGCATCGCCCACCGGGGGTCTGCAGGGTGGTTCGGGAACTCCTCTCCCGGATCGGACCACACCAGCTGCAACGACAGCGGCCACCGCTCTCCCCAGTGCGCCATCACCTCTCGACCGAGGTTGAACCAGTCGCCCTGGGAGCGGAAGAGCGCATCGACCGGACGGGCCCGGAACTCGAGACCGCCGTCCATCACCAGCGCGCGGCCGTCGTCGAGACGGTCACCTGCGGCGATGCGGTTGCCCATCAGTTCGAGCACGGCACCTGCAACGGGAGCCTCGAGCCCGACGAGCAACAACTCCGGGTGTGCGAAGTTGCGGTGCAGCCCGATGGTGTAGGCCCAGTCGCAGCCCGTCTCGTCACCCACGAGCGCGGCGACGGTGAAGCCGCCCTCGTCGAGTTCACTGCGGCAGTCGTCGATCAGTCGTTGGAAGTCCACGTCCCGCATGATCACGATCGACCGAACGATGGGCAATGGGTCAAGCACTCCTGCGCGCCCACAACTGAGATCGCTGCCAGTGACACCGCTGGTCACCGGCACGACCCCGAGCGGATCTTCAGCTACGAGGGCCTCGGCGGTGGCGATGGTGGACTCGGAGTCGCCGTCCTCCGCGCACAGGTGACGGATTCCGTCACCTGTGCGCGCAGCCCGGGGATTCGACACGACAGCCGAGGCCGGCGTGGTGTCGCGCCGTAGAGTTCGTCGGTGATCTCGCTGCACCGCCCGACTGCTGCGGAGATCACCGACTACCGCGACAGTCGGGTCGGGGCCGAGCCGACCTCGGTTCCATCGCCGAGCACACCACAGGGGTTCCGTACCGAACGCTTCAGCAGGCACATCGGTGCGGGTGACGCCGACTTCCAGCGTGCGCGGACCGGGCTGCACCAGTGGAGAGCGCACCGGGGTTCCGGTGTCGAGGTGCATCCGCAGACCGCCGAGGTCGCCGAAGGCGAGACCGTCGCGATCGTGACCCGCCAGCTGGGCCTCTGGGTGTTGGCGGCGTGTCGTGTCGGCTCCGTCACCGATGAACCCGACGTCGTCGGGTTCACCTACATGACCCTTCCGGACCATCCCGAGTGCGGCTACGAGACCTTCACCGTGCGCCGTACCCACGACGAGGTTCGGTTCGACATCGAGGCCACCTCGAAAGCCGGAGTGCTGCTGGTGCAGTTGGCAACACCGGTCACCCGACGGCTCCAGAGGCGGGCGACGAACCGCTACCTCGATGCGCTCGCCCGATGGACCGCGACTGCTCCCTGATTGCTGTCAGGATGTCCGGCCTCAGCTGCAGCCGCTGGTGGTGCCGCACTCACCGCACACGTAGCAGGAGCCTGCACGGGTCATCTGGATGCCACACTGCATGCACAGCGGCGCTTCCGCTGCCAACCCGAGCGGAGGCTCTTCGGGGGCGGGCGCCTCGAGCTGCACCGGCACCACAGGCCGGGCTCCACTCGGCCTGGACGGGGCCAGGTCGAGACCCTGCCCGGTCGGGGTCGCGTGCTCCTCGACCCCGGGCAGCGTCGGCTGGAGCCGCTCGGAGGTGCCCAGGATCCCCAGCTCGAGTCGCTCCTCGTAGGGCATGTACTCCAGCGCCAGCCGACGGAACAGGTAGTCGATCAGGCTGTTGGCGATGCGGACCTCGGGATCATCGGTGATCCCAGCAGGCTCGAAGCGCATCCCGACGAACGCGTGCACGAACGCCGGCAGGGGCACGCCGTACTGCAGGCCGTGGCTGACCGAGATGGCGAACGCGTCCATGATGCCCGCAAGGGTCGAGCCCTGCTTGGAGACACGGATGAACAACTCGCCCGGACGCCCGTCGGCGTACTCCCCCACCGTGAAGAACCCCTTGCAGTCCGCGACGCGGAACTCGAAGGTCCTGGAGCTGCGGGCACGGGGCATGCGCTCGCGGGTGGGACGCGCGACCTGACCCACGATCCCGGCGACCACCTCTGCAGGTCCGACGGGATCTGCGACCGCGTTCGTGGCGAGCCATCCGGCGCCTCGCTGGTCCTCGACCGTCGCGTCGGGCTTGGCGGCGTTGCTGGCAGCGGTGCCGCTGCTGAGCGGCTGGGCCACCTTGCAGTTGTCGCGGTACAGCGCCACACACTTGATGCCTGCCTGCCATGCATCGATGAGCAGCTGCTCGATCTCCTCCACGGTGGTCGACTCGGGCACGTTGACGGTCTTGGACATGGCCCCCGAGAAGAAGGGCTGGATCGCGGCCATCATCCGGAGGTGTCCGCCGTAGGAGATCACGTTGTCGCCGATGGCACACGCGAACACCGCCACATGGTCGGGGTCGAGGTGCGGAGCACCGATGGCGCTGTGGTGCTCGGCGATGTGGGCGACGATGTCGCTGACCTGGTCGTCGTCGTAGCCCAGACGGGTCAGGGCCCGTGGCACGGTCTGGTTGACGATCTCCAACGTGCCGCCACCGACGAGCTTCTTGAACTTCACCAGGCCCAGGTCGGGCTCGATGCCGGTCGTGTCGGCGCCCATCATGAAGCTGATCGTGCCGGTTGGGGCTGCCACGGTCAGCTCGGCATTGCGCGCCCCGACCCGCCGCACCTCGTGCGTCGCGTGCTGCCACAGCTCGACAAGACGCGCGTTGAGCTCCGGCTGCCCCACCACGTGTCCGACCGAGCGCGCGGCGTCCAGGTGCAGGTCGTACACGCCGGCCCACGCGTCGCGATCGGCGTCGAACAGGGGGGCAGGACCGAGCCGCTCCGCAAGGAGCGTCGAACGGCCGGCGGCGGACCCCGTGAGGATGCCGGTGACCGCCGCGGCCCAGGCCCGTCCCGCGTCCGAGTCGTAGGGGAAGCCGAGCGCCATCAAGCAGGCGCCCAGGTTGGTGTAGCCCAGGCCGATGTCGCGGCTGGCGGCGGTCATCTCGGCGATCTTGTCGGTCGGGTAGTCCGACGCCCCGACCAGGATGTCCTGTGCGGTCGTCACGACCTGCACCGAATGCTCGAAGGCCTGTACGTCGAACGAGCCGCTGTCGTCGAGGAACTTCAACAGGTTCAGCGATGCCAGGTTGCAGGCGCTGTTCTTCAGGCGAAGGTGCTCGGAGCAGGGATTGCTCGCCTCGATCCGCCCCGCGCTCGGCGTGGTGTTCCACCGGTTGATCGTGGTGTCGAACTGCACACCGGGATCCGCGCACTCCCACGATGCCTCGGCGACCTCACGCAGCAGCTTCCGGGCGGGCACCCGGTCGACCACCCGGCCGTCGGTGCGGGCGGTCAGCTCCCAGTCACGACCCTCGAGTGCCGCAGCCATGAACTCGTCGGTGAGACGCACCGAGTTGTTGGCGTTCTGGTACTGCACCGACGCCGAGTCTGCGCCGTCGAGGTCCATGTCGAACCCTGCGTCACGCAACACCCGCGCCTTGCGCTCCTCGCGCGCCTTGCACCAGATGAACTCCGAGATGTCGGGGTGATCGACGTCCAGGATGACCATCTTGGCGGCTCGACGGGTGGTGCCGCCGCTCTTGATGGTGCCCGCCGAGGCGTCCGCGCCGCGCATGAAGCTGACCGGGCCCGACGGTGTGCCACCCGCGCTCAGCTCTTCCTTCGAGGACCGGATCTTGGACAGGTTCGCACCCGCTCCGGAACCACCTTTGAAGATGATCCCCTCCTCGGTGTACCAGTTGAGGATCGACCGCAGGTCGTCCTCGACATCGAGGATGAAGCACGCGGAGGCCTGCTGAGCGACCCCCGGCACCCCGATGTTGAACCACACCGGGGAGTTGAACGACACGTACTGGTGCACCAGCAGGTGGCGCAGCTCGTCGGCGAACGCCGACGCTTCCTCGTGGTCGACGAAGTACCCCCCGTCGGCCCCCCAGTCGGTGATGGCGCCGACGACACGGTCGATGACCTGCCGCAACGATGACTCACGGGTTCCGCTGGTCGCGCTGCCGCGAAAGTACTTCTGGGTGACGATGTTGGATGCCGTGAGCGACCAATCGGCGGGGAACTCGACATCGAGCTGCTCGAACGCGACCGAACCGTCGCGGTGGTCCACCAGACGTGCATCACGGCGCTGCCACTCGATGCCGTCGTAGGGCGAGCCACCCGACGAGGTGAACCGGCGCGTCAGGCGGCCGTGCAGCTGCTCGGGGGCGAGACTCATGGGTGTCCTTTCGCTGCCGTGTCGGCGGGGCGGGGGGCGGTCGTCGGCAGACGAATGGGCGGGCACGGGCGACCGGGCACAGGCCAGTCGGATCTCTGGTCCCTCCGAGGAAGTCCCGGGGATCCGACCCCCAGGAGATGTGGTTCCGCCGAGGCGGGCCCACATCGGCCACCATTCCGGTCGCCCGCGCCACGACCCGCGGACGACACCCTAGGGACACGCCCCTGTGGAACAAAAGAGGGCAAACATGTGGATTTCGCGTGATGTTTCCCACAGGTGTGTGGACTCTCTGTGGACGAGGAGGTCCTGATCCTCCGCCTGCTCGACGCCGGATGGGGATCGCTAGGGTCCTCGCGATGCGCCAGCTGCTGCCCCGACCGATCGACGCACCCGAGTTGGGGGTGCTCGATGACCGCGAGGATCGCCCCGCTCCGCACGACCGCCCCTGGGTGATGGCCAACATGGTGATGAGCGTCGATGGGGCGTACGCAGTGGATGGCCGATCCGGCGAACTGGGCACAACGGGCGACAAGCGCTTGTTCCACCGGCTGCGGGGAGCGTCCGACGTCGTTCTGGTGGCGGCAGGGACGGCGCGTGCCGAGCGCTACCGGCGCCCGCACAGCGACACCGAGCTGCGGGACCGTCGACGATCCCAGCGGCTGGCCGATGACCCCCGCCTCGTGCTGGTGTCGTCGTCGTTGGACCTGCCCGGGGACCTGCCGCTGCTGGACGGGCCCGGGAGCGAGCCCTGGGTGTTGCATCCGGAACACTCGGACACCACCGGCGTGCCTGCAGGCGTCCGCCTGCGCACGGCGGGGGCCGACACGGTGGATCTGCGAGCAGCGTTGCGGCTGCTGCGCGAGGAGGGCGTGGAGCTGGTGATGTGCGAGGGCGGTCCGAGTCTGCTGGGACAGCTGCACGCCCTCGACGTGCTCGACGAGCTCGCCTGCACCACCTCGCCGTGGATGGTCGGTGGCGACGCCGTCGGACTGCTGGGCAGTACCGCAGCCACCCCACGCCCGGTGCTGCTGCACCGACTGTGGGAGGAGGACGGCGCGTTGTTCGCCACCTACCGTCGGGACCGCCGGAACTGAGCCACCCGGCCGGGCTGTCGATGGGACGGCTGGAGGTGGGCCGACGGGAGGTGGAGCACCGAGGTCGAGAACTCCTGCTCGGGAGGGCTCGCGAGTGAACGGCTCAGTTCGGGGCGGGTTCGGCGGGTTCTCCGCCGGCGCCACCGAGCAGCTGGATCTCTGCTTCGAAGTCCTGCGGACCCTGGAAGGACTTGTAGACGCTGGCGAAGCGCAGTGCGGCCACGGGGTCGAGCTTGCGGAGCCCGTCGAGCACCAGTTCGCCGATGCTGGCAGCGGCAACCTCGCCGCCATGGACGGGCAGTTGGTCCTCGACCCACGCGGACAACTGGGTGATCGACCGCTCGTCGACAGGACGCCCCTTGCAGGCAGACCGGACCCCGGACTCGATCTTGCACCGGTCGAACGGGTCACGACGACCGTCACGCTTGACCACGACCGGAGCGACGTCTTCCATCCGCTCGAACGTGGTGAACCGGGTCGAACACGCCTCGCACTGCCGCCGCCGACGGATCGACGTGCCATCGTCGGCCGCACGCGAGTCGACCACACGGTCCTCGAGTGCTCCACAGGCAGGGCAACGCATGAGGGCGACGCTACCCGCGCCACCCGTGGGTCACACACGTCGAGCCGGCGTTCAGGGCCCGACGGGCAACCGCAGTGACTCGCCCGAGATCAGGTGGCCGGAGTCGGCCAGGGCCGGCCCGCCACGGTTCATCTCGGCGATGCGATCCACGACGTCTCGCGGGTCTGCGTCGGGATCGACCCCCTCGGCGATCGCCCAGAGCGTGTCGCCGGGCTGCACCAGGTGGGTGGCGGCCACCGCACCGGCGGGCGGTGTGGACGCCTCGCCCAGCGAGCCGAACCCGGTGCCGACCATCTGGGCCAGCGCCCAGATGACCACGACCAGAGCGAACAGCACCGCGGCCCGACGCAGGAGGTAGACCCGGCGCAGGCGTCGTGACGTGGTGGATCTGCCACCTTCGATCACCCGCAGGCGGGGGCCGACCGGTGCGCCGGATCGTGGGGGAAGGCCGGCGTCGTCGGCGAGTGCGTGGCCGGTGTGGAGGTCGATGACTGCTGCCATGTCGAGAAGTCTCCCGGAGAGGTGTGACAGTGAAGCGAGGAATCCCAGCCGCCGCTCGAACGGATGTTCGGTCACCCAATGTGGCCGAACATCCGTTCGATGTCAAGGGTCGAATCGAACGGATGTTCCACCACGCGGGCGCGACGAACTGCTACCGTCCCAAACACCTGTTCGAACGCCCCCGGAGGCCGACATGACCGATCAGCAGCTCACCGAACGCCAGCTGGAGATCCTCCGCTTCATCGAGCGGACCGTCGGTGACCGCGGCTACCCGCCGTCGGTACGTGAGATCGGCGAGGCGGTCGGACTGGCGTCGCCGTCGACGGTGCACTCCCATCTGCACACGCTCCAGCGACTGGGCTACCTGCGCCGCGACCCGACCAAGCCCCGAGCCATGGAGGTCACCGCCGACACCGCGAGCGGCACCACTGCGGAGCGGCGACCCACCCGCCACGTCCCACTCGTCGGCGATGTGGCCGCCGGTGTCGGCGTGCTGGCCCAGGAGCAGGTCGAGGAGTTCGTCCCCCTACCCGCTGACTTCACCGGCGACGGCGAGCTGTTCATGCTGCGGGTCCGTGGGGATTCGATGATCGATGCCGGCATCCTCGACGGCGACTTCATCGTCGCCCGGGTCGAGCGGACGTTCTCCAACGGCGACATCGTCATCGCCGGGATCCCGGGCGAGGAGGCGACGGTGAAGACCTACCGTCGCAAGGGCAGGTCGGTCGTGCTCGAGCCCTCGAACCCGACGATGGAGCCGATGGTCTTCGACCCCGCCGAGGTGGAGCTCTTCGGCAAGGTCGTCACCGTCATGCGCAAGCTCTGACCGCCGACGGTCGGGTCGGGGCAGTTGTCAGTTGGCGTGCAGCGCGGCGTTGAGACCCTCTTCCCACGCCCCCGAGCGTGGGAGCACCTCGACGGTGCCGGTGGTCGAGTTGCGTCGGAACAGCAGATCGGCTGAGCCGCTCAGATCCCGCGCCTTGGCCGTCGATCCGTCGGGCAGCGTCACGATCGTCCCGGCGGTGACGTAGAGCCCGGCCTCGATGATGCACCGATCGCCCAGGGAGATCCCCAGACCGGCATTGGCTCCGATCAGGCAGTGCTCCCCCACCGAGATCACCTCCTTGCCGCCGCCCGACAGCGTGCCCATGATCGACGCACCACCGCCCAGGTCGGTCGATGCGCCGAGCACGACCCCTGCAGAGATCCGGCCCTCGACCATGGCGCTGCCGAGGGTGCCGGCGTTGAAGTTCACGAAGCCCTCGTGCATGACGGTCGTGCCCTCGGCCAGGTGCGCTCCCAGTCGGACGCGCTCGCCGTCGGCGATGCGCACACCGCTGGGCACGACGTAGTCGAGCATCCGCGGGAACTTGTCGACGCTGGTCACCGAAACGGGGGTGCCGGCCGAACGCAGCCGTGAGCGTGCGGCTTCGAACGACGCCACGTCGCACGGGCCCAGGGTGGTCCACACGACGTTGGACAGCAGCCCGAACTGGCCGTCCAGGTTCAAGCCGTGGGGCGCAACCAGTCGGTAGGACAGCAGGTGCAACCGCAGGTACACGTCGTGGGCGTCGATCGGCGCATCGTCCAGGTCGCCGATGAAGGTGATGATCGGCGCTCGGCGCACCGGCAGCTGAGGCTCTGCTGGGGCAGCCCACGCCAGGTCCGACAGCACACGCAGGTTCGGGTGATCCCCGCCGTCGTCGACCATGGGCGCACACCGGTGCAACACCTCGGCCAGGACCTCTGCGGTCAGCTCGTAGGTGGCCGGACCGCCCGAGTGGCCAACGACGTCGGCCACGATCGCAGCGGCGCCCAGGTTCTCGCCGAGGTTGACCACCGGATACCACGAGTCGAGCACCGAGTCATCGGCCAGCGAGCGGGTTGCCATCCCGATGCCGAACGCGACCGGTTCCACGTAGCCCTCGCGGGAGCGCAACGACTGAGCCAGCTCGATGAACTGCTCGCTGTTGGTGGGACGCAGATCGGGCACGACGAACCTCCACGTGGTGGTGATCGCCGAGGGCCGGCGACAGCCCACGCAGCGTAGGGCCCACTCCGGTGCCGCGCGACCGTCAGGGGCCGGCGCGCAGCAGGTCATCGAGCGCGCCGTACGCCCGATCGATGCTGGAGCGCTCCACTCGTTCCTCGGCGGTGTGGGCGAGCGACGAGTCGCCCGGACCCAGGTTGACCGCGGGCACACCTCGTTCGGCGAAGCGTGCCACGTCGGTCCAGCCGAGCTTCGCCCGCACACCGAGACCGGACCGTTCGCGCAACGCGACGATGCACGGGTGCTCCACCGCCGGGTAGGCAGCGGGCGACATGTCGACCACCTCTGCGGTGTCGCCGGGCTCCAGGAACGGCTCGATGACGCCGCGCAGGTAGGCCTCGGCGGCATCGGGTGTCCGGTCGGGCGCGAACCGGTGCGCCACATCGAGCTCCACCCGGTCCGGCACGACGTTGCCCGCCACACCGCCCTCGACGCGAACGACCTGCAGAGCCTCGTGGAACTGACATCCGAGGAGCACGGGCCGGCGCGACTCGACCGAATCGACGGCGCTCAGCAGCGCGCCGAGCCGGTGGATCGCGTTGCGGCCCATCCAGGCCCTCGCGGTGTGGGCACGAGCGCCCAGCAGTTCGATCCGCATCCGGATCGTGCCCTGACACCCCGCTTCGATCTCACCATCGGTCGGCTCGCCCAGAATCGCGACGTCGCCGACGAGCAGATCGGGGCGCTGCTCGAAGAGCTCACCCAGACCGCTGTGGATCGCAGCGACCTCTTCGCGCGCGTAGAACACGTAGGTGACGTCCACCGCCGGCGCGGTGTGGTGGCGGGCCAGCGTCCACATGACGGCCAGTCCCGACTTCATGTCGGTCGAGCCCAGCCCCCACAGCACGTCGCCCTCGATGCGTGCGTCCCCGTTGCCGTTGACCGGCACGGTGTCGGTGTGGCCCGCCAGCACGACCCGGACCGGACGGTCCAGCGTGGTGCGTGCCACCAGGTTGTCGCCGACCCGCGTGACCTCGAGGTGGTCGAGGGTCCGCAGATCGGCTTCGATCCAGTCCGTGATGGGTCCCTCGGCGAAGCTCTCCGACGGCATCGCGACGAGGTCGGCGGTGAGTTGCAGCAGGTCGACGGTCACGACGTTGTTCTACACGGACCCGGATGACGACGACGATGCACCTCGTCGAACGCTGCTGTCGGTTCCGGGACCTCGTGCGGCGTGCCAGCCCGCTCCCGAGCGGGGTCAGGCGGAGGGTGGCGGTGGCGGCGGTGTGGACTGCCCCGGTGGCGGCGGTGGGGTCACCGGGCCCGGCTGAGGCTGCGGCGCTTGGGGCTGTGGTGCCTGCGGCTCGGGCTGGGGCTGGGGCGGGGCGCCTGCGGCTGTGGCATCTGCGGCGGGGGCATCTGCGGCGGACCCGGGTTGGCCGGCGGAGGGGTCGGGGCACCGTAGCCACCCGGCATGGGTGGTGCACCCGACGGGGGCGGCGGCGCATACCCGCCGGGGGCCGGTGGCGCACCGTAGCCACCGGGTGCCATCGGGGCCCCGGGACCGCCGGATGAGTTCTGCTTCTTCCACTTCGAGCGCTTCACCAACCCGACGATCAGGAAGATCAGACCGAGGACCAGGAACAGCGCGCCGCCGAGGCCGCCGACGGCGAGCACCAGGACGCCCACGCCACCGGCCAGGATCGACGGCAGCTTGAGCACCGTGTAGGTCCCACCCTGCTGGCCCGAGGAGTCGGCACAGGTCAGCTCGTAGGTCTCGCCGTCGGTCGTGTCGAAGGTGAGCGCGGAGGTGAACTGCTCGCCGTTCGCGTCGACGGTGATGTTGCCACCGGGGTCCTCGAAGACCAACTCGTTGCCGGAGCCGTCGACCCCGGCACAGGTCGCCTGGTTCGACAGCAGCACCAACGCCCCCGCGTCGCTCGAGGAGGTGAACGACGTGGTCTCGCCGTAGGGGGTGGTGTTGGTGACGTCCTCCGCCAGACTGGCGAGCGACGCAACCCCGACCGCCGCCGCTCCGCAGCCGCCGAGACCCAGCAGCAACAGCACGACGCCGGCGATCAGTGCTCCCTTCGGAGCCTTGGTTCCGTTGGCCATCGTGTGGACCTCCCACTGGATCGACATCACCCCGAGCGGGATGGGCTGACCGATCCAGTATGTCGGCGGCGGGACGTCGACCGGCGGATCGGGGTCGATCCGTACCGGGGACCGGTCGATCAGCGGGCTCGCTGCTCGACCAGATCGATCAGATGGTCGGGTTGGACCACCGCGACCCGGACGTGGCCGGGGTGCGCGTCGCCGTAGAACTCGCCCGGGCTGACGATCACCCCCAGGTCCGCCGCCAACCGTTCGGCGAGGGCCCACGCGTCGCCGCCCGGCGCCGGCACCCAGAGGTAGAAGCCGCCGCCCGGCAGGGTGACGTCCAACCCGAGTGTCCTCAGCACCTCGGACATGCGCTCCAGGCGACCCAGGTAGCGGTCACGCTGCTGCTCGACGTGTGCCTGGTCACCCAGCGCGGCGACCCCGGCCGCTTGTGCCGGTCCGGGCACCATGAACCCCGCGTGCTTGCGCACCTCGCTCAGGTAGTGCACCAGCTCGTGGTCGCCCGCATAGAACCCGACCCGTAGACCGGCCAGGTTGGAGCGCTTCGACAACGAGTGGACGGCCACCACCCCCTGCGGCCCCGAGGAGAGGATCGTCGCGCCGGGCGCGCCGGCAGGCCCCACGACGCCCTGCCAGGTGAACTCGGCGTAGCACTCGTCGGAGAACACCGGCACAGCGTGACGTCGCCCCCACGCCGCCACCGCTGCCAGGTCGTCCAGCCCGCCGGTGGGGTTGGCGGGCGTGTTGGACCAGAGCACCAGGGCTCGGTCAGCGTCAGAGGGGTCGATCCGCTCCAGATCGAGACGCCACTGCCCGTCGACCGGGACCGGCACCGCACGGCAGCCCGCCAGCAGGGCCCCCATGGCATAGGACGGATAGCTCACCTCGGGATACAGCACCGTGTCGCGAGACGGGTCGCGAAGTCGGAGCCAGTGCGGCAGTCCGGCGACCAGCTCCTTCGAACCGATGCACGCAGCGATGGCGGTCGGCTCGATCTCCACCCCGAAGCGACGGTCGAACCAGTCGCTGGCCGCAGCACGGAACGCCGGGGTACCCACCGACGGCGGGTAGGACCGCTCGGTGTGCGAAGCCGCCAAGGCGTCGAGCACCGCCGGGGGCGGCGGGTCGCACGGCGTACCGATCGAGAGATCGACGACCCCGCCGTCGTGTCGTTCGGCCAGCGTGAGCAACGGCGTCAGGCGGTCGTAGGGGTACGGCGGTGGGACGAAGCCCCGGTGGGCGCCACCATCGGAGGTGCTGGTCCCAGGGACGGCGACGTCCGGGCCGGCGGTATCGGCGCCGCTCGCGCCGCTGCGGCTCATGACGCGGCCCCTGCAGCTGCATCGACGACGAAGTCCTCGTAGCGAGCGAGCTCGGCGGCCTCGAGACGAACCGTGAGCCGCATACCGGTGTCGCCGGCGGTCTCGGTCAGCACGTCGCCACCCCGGTGCAGCCCGGCGAGCACGTCGCCACGTGAATACGGAACGAACAGCTCCACCGGCGCCACCAGGGCCCGCAACCGGTCGCCGATCCGCAACAGCAACTCGTCCATGCCCTGGCCGGACGCTGCCGAGATGGCCACCGAGCCCGGGTACCGCTGCGCCAACCGCTCGGCCTGCGGCGAACGGTCGGCCTTGTTGAACACCAGCATCTCGGGCACGTTCTCGCCGCCGATCTCCGAGATCACCTGGCGGACCGCGTCGATGTTGCCCGCGGGATCAGCGGCAGAGCCGTCCACGACGTGCACGAGCAGGTCGCCATCGTTGACCACGTCGAGGGTCGACGCGAACGCCTGCACCAGCTGGTGGGGCAGCTTGCGCACGAACCCCACGGTGTCGGTGACCAGCACCGACTCCCCGCCGGGCAGCTTGAGGCGGCGGGTGGTGGCATCGAGCGTCGCGAACAGGCGGTCCTCGACCAACACGCCTGCTTGGGTCAGCCGGTTCAGCAGCGTCGACTTGCCGGCGTTGGTGTAACCGATGATGACCACGTGACGCATGCGTGAGCGGCGGCGGGCCTTGCGCTGGGTGTCTCTGTGGTGCGAGATATCGCGCAGCTCGGCTTCGAGCTTGTGGATCTGGCGCTGGATGCGGCGACGGTCGATCTCGAGCTGCGTCTCGCCCGGACCGCCACGGGTGCCGATACCACCGGTCTGCTGGGACAGGCTGCGCCCCTTGCCACGCAGCCGCGGCAGCCGGTACCGGTACATCGCCAGCTGGACCTGTGCCTTGCCCTCCTGGCTGTGGGCGTTCTGGGCGAAGATGTCGAGGATGACCGCGGTGCGGTCGATGGCGGTGCGGCCCAGCAGCTTCTCGAGGTTGAACTGCTGTGCCGGGCTCAGCTCGTCGTCGAACACGACGGTGTCACAGTCGGTGGCCTCGGCGAGCGCCCGGATCTCCTCGACCTTGCCCGATCCGATGTAGGTCGCCGGGTCGGGCGCCGAACGGCGCTGCACCACCCGAGCAACGACGTCGGCACCCGCAGTGTCGACCAGCAGCTCCAACTCGTCGAGCGAGCCCTCGACGAGCTCCTCGTCGTGGGGAGGGAAGCTGACACCCACAACGATGATTCGTTCACGGAAGGTTCGCTCGATGAACGCAGAGGTCTCGCCGCCGAATTCTCCGAACCCGCCGCGGTGCGTCTCCTGGGAGGGCTCCCCGGTCGACCCCGGCAGCTCCGTCGGAGCGGACTGCCCGGACGGAACGGACTGCGCGGACGGAACGGACTGTGCGAGGGGCTCTGACTGCTGTGGTGTCACGGAACCCTCACCTCGGCGACGAGCACGGCGGGACCAGTGAGCAGCATCGAGTGCTCGGTCCGTTCCACCACCGCGTCACCGCCCGGCATCGCGACCGTCACCCGATCGTCGACCATCCCCCATCCGTGGGCCGCCACCACCGCAGCGACGGCACCGGACCCGCACGCCATGGTGAGTCCCGCACCGCGTTCCCACACCCGCAGGCGAAGACGGTCCCGACGCTCGACGGCGATCAGGTGCACGTTGATCCCCGTGGCATGGTCCGCTTCGAGCGCGGGCCCGACCTGGGCGAGATCGACCCGGTCCGGGTCCTGCACGAGCAGCACCAGATGGGGGTTGCCGATGTCGACCGTGGCGCGGTGCACCGCGTCGACCTCCAGCGCCGCCGGGCCGACAGGGGGCCCGGGTCGGGCCGGGCCCATGTCGACCTGCAGCCACAGCTCGGCGTCCACATCGCCACGCACCGTCCGCAACGTCCGCACCCCGCCGGGGGTCTCGATACGCAGCGTGCCCTCGCCCTGCCCCTCGGAGCGGAGCAACGCCTGGGCCAGGCAGCGGATGCCGTTGCCGGAGATCTCGGCCTCGGACCCGTCGGAGTTCAGCAGCACCATGCACGCGTCGTGGTCGGGTTCGGACGGAACCAGGCCGAACAGCAACCCGTCGGCCCCGATGCCGGTCCGGCGATCGCACAGCGCCCGCGCCACCGAAGGGTCGGGCACGAGCTCGGGGTTGTCGGCGGCCAGGGCCACGAGGAAGTCGTTGCCCAGGCCGTGGTGCTTGGTCAGGTGCAACACGTCGTCTCCATCGCCACCGACGCCGGGTCGACGCCGATGTGTTCCACCGTAGTGGCGCGACCCGACGGCGCCGGAGCGGTTTGCGGGTGCCTCACTGTGCTCCGGGCGACCCGGCCCTGTTGCGCCAGAGCTGATCGATCAGGTCGACCGAACCGGACGGCCAGGGGTCGAGCGCCGCGGGCTGGTCGTGGTCGAACCAGGTGATGCGCGGATCGCGCCGGAACCAGCGGATCTGGCGCACGGCGAACTGCCGGGTGCGAACGACGATCCGTTCCACCGCCTCGTCCAGGGTGCACTCGCCGCGCAGGTGCTCTGCGAGCTCGCCGTAGCCGAGCGCCTGTGCAGCGGTTCGAGACACGCCACCGGGCCGCTCCGTCAGCGCACGGACCTCCTCGAGGAACCCATCTCGCAGCTGTTGATCGACCCGCTCCGCGATCCGCGGGCCCAACACCTCACGGTCGACGGCGATCCCCGCCAGAACGAACGGCGTCCACGGATAGTCCTCCAGGCCCGGCCCGTAGTCGGAGAACGATTGCCCGGAACCCTCTGTCACCTCCAACGCACGCACGATGCGTCGCCGGTTGTCGGGCTCGATCCGACCTGCAGCGACCGGATCCAGACGCCGGAGTCGCTCGAAGAGCCTGGAGGTGTCGGGCTCCGACTCGAGCCTGCGTCGCACGTCGGGATACCGGCCCGGGAGGTCCAGGGCATCGACCACCGCTCGGACGTACAGGCCCGTGCCACCCACCAGGATCGCTCGAGCCTCACGAGACTCGATGTCGTCGAGCGCCGCATCGACCGCGACGACGAACTCCGCGACGCTGAACTCCTGCTCCGGCTCCACCAGGTCGACCAGGTGGTGCGGCACCAGGTCCCGGTCGGCTGCCGACGGCGTGGTCGTGCCGATGTCCATGCCCCGGTAGACCGCCATCGAGTCCATCGAGACGATCTCCACCTGCTCTCCCGCCGATCGCCGTCGGGTGGCGATCGCCATGGCGAGCGCCGACTTGCCCGATGCCGTCGGACCGACGAGCACGAGGTGGCGGCCCGGGGGACGTCGTGACCGACTCATCCGCTGGAATCGGCACCGGGCCGCAGCTCTGCGACCAGGGAGTACCAGTCCAGCAGCACTGCATCGGGCGCGGTCGTGCCGTAGCGGTCGAAGAACACCGGTACCAATATCGGCGCCAGATCCACCGCGACGCTGCGTGCGGCCACCGCCAGGTCGCGATACCGGTCGGCCACCGCTGCCTCGGCCCAGCCGACCAGGCCGACCGCGCTGCCGTTGGCGCACCGCAGGTTGGCCAGCGTGGGCGATCCGTGGGTCAGCACCGGAGGACCCGAACGAGCAGCAGCCGGCGATGCCCCATCACGGAGGATCTGCACGAGGCGATCGTCGCTGACGTGGGCGTACGACGGCGTGCGCCCGCCCCCGGAGCACCGGCCGGCTCGGTGCGCCGAGCTGATCTCCTCGGCGAGCATCGGCGCGCTGCGCGCACCGGCCCGCTCGGTGTCGGAGAGCGCCACGGCGTGGAGCCGGGCCAGTGTGTCGGCCAACAGCTCCACGGTGCGTTCGGGACGGACCCGGTACTCCACCGAGGTGGCGGGTTCCGCGCCGGCCCCGGTTGCATCGAGCCCACTGCGCTCGATGAGCTCCTCCGGTCGCAGTCGGCCGGTCATGTCGCTGGCGACGGAATCACTCCGCAGCGACCGGGATGCGCACACGATGAGTTGGCGCGACGAGCAACTCGGTCATGTGTCCGCGCAGGTGGGTCGTGGTGGCATCGGTGACGACGACCTCCACGTAGCTGCCGGCGCGCACCGGGCCGACGGGGTCGAAGTGCACCAGGCGGTTCTGGCGTGTCCGGCCACTGAGGCGGCTCGGGTCTCTGCGGCTCGGTCCGATCACGAGCACCTCTTCGGTGGCACCCACGCGTGACAGGTTCGCGAGCCTGGAGGACCGCTCGACCACACGCCGCAGGCGCTCCATGCGCGCAGCGGCGACCTCTCTGGGCACGAACGAGTCGGACAACTCTGCGGCTTCGGTGCCCGGACGCGGTGAGTACACGAAGGTGAACGCGCCGTCGAAGCGGGCTTCGGCGGCCACCTCGAGCGTCGCCTCGGCATCGTCCTCGGTCTCGCCGGGGAAACCGACGATGATGTCGGTGGTGACCGCCAGGTCGGGGATCTGACGCCGTGCGGCGTCGAGACGCTCGAGGTAGCGCTCCGCGGTGTAGCCGCGATGCATCGCGGCGAGGATCGAGTCGCTACCGGACTGCAGCGGCAGGTGCAGGTGCTCGCACACCGACGCGACGTCCGCCATTGCGGTCATGGTCTCGGGGCGGAGGTCCTTCGGGTGCGGACTGGTGTAGCGGACACGGCGGATCCCCGGCACGGAGCCGACCGCCCGCAGCAGATCGGCGAACAACGGACGGATCCTGACCCGATCACCGTCGGCTGCAACAGGACCGAGCACGAAGCTCGGGTCCGAGCGCGGCCCGTCGAGCGGGGACGCGCCGTCACGTGCCGCGCAGCGTCAGGTCGCGGCCGTAGGAGTTGACGTTCTGCCCGAGCAGCGTGATCTCGGTGACGCCCTCGAGCGCCGCCCGTTCGACCTCGGCCACGACGTCGCCGAAAGGTCGGCTGATCTCGGGGCCGCGGACCGCGGGGACGATGCAGAACGCGCAGCTGTTGTCGCAGCCCATCTGAATGGTGACCCAGCCGGCGTAGCCGGCCTTGCGGACGACGGGTAGGGCCGAGGGAAACAGCTCGTGGTCCTCGGCAACGGTCTCCTCGAGGATCTCCACGACCGCCGCATCGGAACTGCGTCGCTCGTGGAGCAGCTCGACCGCTCGATGCACGTTGTGGGTGCCCATGACCACGTCGACGTGTGGCGCACGCTCAGCGATCGTGTCGCGATCCTTCTGCGCCAGGCAGCCCGCGACGACGATCTCGAGCTCCGGACGGCGGTCCTTCAAGCTCTTGAGATGACCCAGCGTGCCGTAGAGCTTGTTGTCGGCGTTCTCGCGGATGCAGCAGGTGTTGAGCACCACGACATCGGCGGAGTCCACGTCGGTCCCGGCGCGCATCCCGTCGGCCTCGAGCAGGCCCGCGATGCGCTCCGAGTCGTGCTCGTTCATCTGACACCCGAAGGTGCGCACCACGTACGTGCCGGACATCGTCGGGAGTCTACGGGTGAGTGTCGCGGCGACCCGAACCGGCCCCAGTCACCGGTTCGGGTCGCGCGAGATGTGGGCGGCCGGCGCTGCGGTGCTGCCGACCCGACCGATCAATCGATCGAGATCGGCTGATCGTCGGGATCCGCGACCAGGTCGAGGTCGATCGGCGTGTCGTCGTCGTGTTCACCGATACCGACCTCGGCGAGGATCCGATCGGAGACGTCGACCATGATCTCGGGGTTGTCGACCAGGAAGGACTTGGCGTTCTCCCTGCCCTGCCCCATCTGCTCGCCCTCGTAGGTGTACCAGGCACCGGACTTCTTGACGATGTTGTAGTCCACCGCCAGGTCAAGGGCGGTGCCCTCACGACTGATGCCGTGGCCGTACATGATGTCGAACTCGGCCTGCTTGAACGGTGAGGCCATCTTGTTCTTGACGACCTTGACGCGGGTGCGGTTGCCGACGACCTCGACGCCGTCCTTGATCGCCTCGATGCGGCGGATGTCGAGGCGGACCGACGAGTAGAACTTGAGCGCCCGACCACCGGGGGTGGTCTCGGGCGAACCGAACATCACGCCGATCTTCTCTCGCAGCTGGTTGATGAAGATGCAGATGGTGTTGGTCTTGTTGAGGTTGGCGGTGAGCTTGCGCAGCGCCTGGGACATGAGTCGAGCCTGCAGGCCGACGTGCGTGTCGCCCATCTCGCCCTCGATCTCCGCACGTGGGGTGAGCGCCGCGACCGAGTCGATCACGACGACGTCGAGTGCGCCGGAGCGGACCAGCATGTCGGTGATCTCGAGCGCCTGCTCGCCCGTGTCGGGCTGGGAGATGAGCAGCTCGTCGACATCCACCCCGATGCGGGACGCGTAGGTGGGATCCATCGCGTGTTCCGCGTCGACGTAGGCACAGATGCCGCCGTTGCGCTGGGCCTCGGCGACCACGTGCATGGCCAGGGTTGACTTGCCCGAGGACTCCGGACCGAAGATCTCCACCACTCGGCCACGCGGCAGCCCACCGATGCCGAGGGCGATGTCGAGCGACAGCGCCCCGGTGGGGATGGACTCGACGTCCATCGAGGTCTTCTCGCCCATCTTCATGACCGAGCCCTTGCCGTACTGCTTCTCGATCTGACCGAGGGCCATCTCGAGCGCCTTTTCACGTTCCACTGCCATGTCTGTTCGTCCTTCGTCGGGGTGAGCCGGTGGGCCGGCGCTCCTGTGGGGGAAACGGGTGACGGTCGTTCGCCCCCACCTGCGTGGTGACCTGCGGACCGTGGATGGACCGTACCGACGGGCTGTGACACTGAACGTCGGACGAGAACAGGACTGTAGTTACGAACAAGCGTTCGATCAAGCATTCGGCGTCAGGTATCCCCACCTCCGAATCCCGGCCGGGACCGGCCATCCCCTCCCGGAGACCTCCATGAACGTGTTCGAACCGTGCGACGAGAGCGGTGCCGGCGGCTCAGGATCCCTCGACGCCCGGAGTGCGCGAACGGGCGCGGGACCGCAGCACAGCAGCACCTGCGAGCACCGAGATGAGCACGACCCCGACCAGCGCACCCCACGGCGGCGATGTCGACCCGTCGTCGGCGAACGCGGCCGAGGCGAGCTCGTCATCGGTGTCCGCCCGACCCTCGACCTGTTCGCCGGTGCCGTCCGAGCGATCCGGATCCGGGTCGTCCGGATCGTCGTCGTCACCCGGGACCGAGCTCTCGGATCCACCAGGGGCCACGGACGGATGCACCCGCCACGGCGGAAGGGGCCGTGCTGCCCGGTCCGGACGTGCCGCCTGGTCCGACAGTGCCGTCCGGTGCGGCGGTGCTGCCGCCGGCTCCAGGTGTGGGTGCGGGCCCTGGCGCCCCGGGCGGGGCGCCCGCCGCCGGTGCTCCGGGTGTGGACGGCGGCTGAGGTGTGCCGCCGCCCACGGCAGCGGGCGGCGCGGGCGCAGGAGGTCGGGCAGTGACGGGCGGTGCAGTCGGCGGCGGCGCGTCACAGGTCGGTCGAGGTGCGGCGAGCCGCGGTGGTGTGTCCGCCGTCGCAGCGTCGGACCACACCCACCCCTCGACCGCGCATCTGGTGGGCAGGCGGTAACCGCCGGCCCCGACCTGGGAGTAGGTCCAAGTGCCGCCCGGTGGAGCATGCCAGTAGCGCCAGTACGCGAACCCTGCATCGGCGCGGTTGCCGCAACCCGTGGCCGGCAGGCCGTCGATCGCACAGACGAACCCGCCATCGAGTCGTACCGACAGCCCTGCGGCACGCATCGCGTCGAGCCCGGTCGAGCCATCGGGAACGAACGCGCAGCGTGCGGTCGGGTTGCCACTGCCCCGGTCGACGACGACCGACACCGCGATCTGGCCCCGGGGGGCGGGGCCGCACCCGCCTGCAGCCGAGTGCACAGCGGCGGGCAGGACCGCGGTGGGCAGGACCGCGGTGGGCAGGCCGGCGGCCGGGAGCGACCGGGGCGGCCGCCGCGGCCGGTACCGCCGCCAGCACGACGGCTGCGACACCAAGGAGCGTCGCGACGATCAGCGACGGCCGTGAGGGCACCTCAGGCACCGCTCCGGCGACGGCCGGCCGCCATCAGGACCAGACCGCCCAGGACCGCCACCCCGCCGAGTGCCGCCAGCGGGCCGGCAGGTGCACCGGTGCTGGCGAGGTTGGAGGTGCCCGAGGTCGTCGCGCTCGGACCCGTCGCCGCTGCCGGAACTGCGGACTGGCTCTGTCCCTGGACCTGGGGTGCGGCATCCCCCGAGCCGGCCGTCACCGGCACGACCGATGTCGGAGCCGCGCTCACCGGCGGCACGCTGGAGGGCGCAGCGGTGGTCGGTGCCGCAGTCGTCGGAACCACGGTGGTGGTGGACGACGGCGCAGGCGGGTCGCAGTCCAGTGGCGTCACACCGGGATCGACAGGACCCGCCTCGGTGAGCACGCCGGCTCCTGCCGCGGGAGCGACGGCCTGCGCGGTTGCGAACCCGTTCGGCGCACCGTTCGAACCCGGGAAGGTGAACGCGCCGCGATCGGACTCGGGGGCATCGCATCCGAGCTGGAACGACAGCAGGGCGGAGAGCGGCGTCGCCGCACGGTCGGAGAACCGTGCAGCATCTGCGTCGCCCGTGGCGATCAGGGCTTGGAGCACCAACGCGGTGGAGTTCGGGTCGGTGCCGTAGCCGACCATCTGCCCCCATCCTCCGTCTGCCTCCTGGACACCGTCCAGCCAGACCAGCCCGGCCTCGACCGCGTCGCTGCCCGCTGCCGACGGCACTCAGACCGGTGATCGCTGCAGCAGTGGCGTTGGTGTCCGGGCCGACGAACAGTGCGTTGTCGACCGCGCACGGAACCGACAGGTCGGCGCGGTACGGCATCCACGCGCCGGGGTCGGCCTCGGGGCCGCACTGCTGTGCGAGCAGCCAATCGATCGAACTCGGGTCCGGCGCGACGCCGACGGCGACGAGCGCGGCAAGCGCATAGCCCTGGCGGAACGCGCCGTCATAGGTCGGGTTCTGGTCGCCGAAGAGCCCCGCATCGGGACCTTCGGTCTGGCGGACGGCCTGCAGTCGCGCCACCAGGTCGGCGCCGGGCTCAGCGCCGACCGCTCGGGGGTCGGCGCCGGTGGCCTCGGCCAACAGGATGGCGCGGGCCAGGCGACCCGGCGACTCGATACCACCCGGTGACACCGCAGCGTCACGGTCGGCGACCAATGCTGCCCAGACCGCGTCGATCTGTGCACCGCCCGAACCCGCTGCGGCCATCCCCAGCGCGGCATCGAGGGTCACACCCCAGTCGGGGGAACCGAAGTTCTCCATCGGGATCTGCTCGTCCAGCCGGTCGGCCAGCCAGGCGGTTCCGTACGCCGCGGCCGTGGGACCATCGTCGGTCGGTGCCGCAGCGCCGACGCCGCCGGCGAACGTGGCCAGGATCGTGACCGCACCGACCAGCGACAGCGCTGCGCCGGCGAACCGGTTGCGCCCCCTCGGCCTCCGGCGGCGACCTTGGACCTCTTCGGTGGTTCCTGTGTGCTGCACGGCTCACTCCCTGATCCGGGTGCGGGCCCGGACCAGCGTGACCGAGCGCTCGCGGATCCGCAGCGACGACACGACGTCCCGGCTCCCGAACCGCATTCCTCGACGGTGAAAGGAGCCAGTCCATCGGCGGGTATTCCGACTCGTGACACGCCGGCGAACCGGTGTGTCACCCACGGTTGCGGGACAGCGCCGGACTCTGACCGGCTTCCCCCACCTGAGGACTGGATGACTTGGGTGCAGAACGTACTCGATCCCCGCACAGATCGGAACTCCGACCGCACAGCGCGTGCCCCGTGAACCAGCGGATGACCGTCCCCAGGGCGAGCGGCCCGCGGACCTCAGGTGGAGCGGGGCAGCAGACGCAATCCCAGCTCGTCGAGCTGGGCGGGATCGATCTCGGTCGGCGCCTGGGTGAGCGGGTCACCGCCGGACTGCGTCTTGGGGAACGCGATCACCTCTCGGATGTTCTCCTCGTGCAGCAGCAGCGCGACCAGTCGGTCGATGCCGAACGCGAACCCGGCGTGCGGCGGGGCGCCGTAGCGGAACGCGTCCAGGAGGAACCCGAACTTGGCCTGCGCGTCGGACTCGGAGATGCCCAGCAGATCGAAGATGCGACGCTGGATCTGCGGATCGTGGATACGCACGCTGCCCGAACCCAGCTCCCAGCCGTTCAGCACCAGGTCGTAGGCCTGGGAGCGGACCTCGAGCAGGTCCTCGGCCGAGCCGTCCGAGACGCTCCCAGTCGTCGTGGTGGGGCATCGTGAAGGGGTGATGGGCCGGAACCGGCCGGCCGGTGGCGGCGTCGACCGACTCGAACAGCGGGAAGTCGACCACCCACAGGAAGTTGAGCCCGCCCTCGTTGACCGGTGGCCGGCCGAGCTCGAGCCGCAGCAGGCCGAGCACATGCGCGGTGCGGGCCCAGTCGTCGGCGACCAGATAGACGACGTCGCCGACCTCGGCTCCGAGCCGCTCGACGATCCCGGCCTGCTCGTCGTCGGAGAGGAACTTGGCGACCGGCGAGTTGAGCGTCACTCCCCCGTCATCGGACGCCTCGACCCGCATCCACACCAGACCCTTGGCCCCCCACCGCTTCGCCCGGTCGGTCAGGTCGTCCAAGCGGCTGCGGGTGGTGTCAGCTGCTGCTCCCTCGTGGCGGAGCCCCTTGATGCAGGGAGCCTTGAAGGCGTTGAACCCCGTGTCGGCGAACAGATCGGTGAGCTCCACCAGTTCCATCCCGAAGCGCACGTCGGGCTTGTCCGAACCGAAGCGGTCCATGGCGTCACGCCAGGTCATGCGTGGGATCTCGGCCGAGCTCTTCCCCGGCCACCTCCTGCACCACTGCTGCCACCGCCGCGGTGATCGCGGCCAGCACGTCGTCCTGGCTGGCGAAGCTCATCTCTGCATCGAGCTGGGTGAACTCGAACTGCCGATCCGCTCGGAGGTCCTCGTCACGGAAGCAACGGGCGATCTGGTAGTAGCGGTCGACGCCGCCCACCATGCAGCAGCTGCTTGAACAGCTGGGGGCTCTGCGGCAGGGCGTAGAAGGTGCCGGGCTTGGTGCGCGCCGGCACGACGAAGTCACGCGCACCCTCGGGCGTGGACGCGATCAGCATCGGCGTCTCGACCTCGACGAAGTCCTGGGCGTCCATCGCTGCGCGGATCGCTCGGTTGACCCCGGCGCGCGACCGCAGGTTCCGCTGCATGTCCTCGCGTCGCATGTCGAGGTAGCGGTAGCGCAGACGAACGGTCTCGTCGACATCCGCGGCTCGCTCGTCGAGCGGGAACGGCGGCGGTTCCGCGACCGAGAGGATCTCCACCGCGCAGTCCCCGATCTCGATCCGACCCGTGCGCAGCGAGTCGTTCACGGTGCCGTCGGGCCGGGGCCGCACGGTGCCGGTGATGCGCACCACGTACTCGCTGCGCAGGTCCGCCGCGCCATCGACGACGCACTGCACGATGCCGGTGTGGTCGCGAAGGTCGATGAACGCCAGGTGCTCGCCGTGTTCGCGCCGGCGGGCGACCCAACCGCACACGGCGACCTGCTGGCCGACCGCATCGGTGTCGAGGTCGCCGCAGCGGTGGGTTCTCATGGAGGTGGAGTCGCTGATCACGTCGGGTTCCTGGAGTTGTCGGGGGTGGGGAGTTGTCGGTCGTGGCGGAAGCGTCGAGCAGGTCGCGCATCACCCCGGTCAGAGCTGACCGCGGCACACGACGCTGGTCGTCGCGGTCGACGAGGGAGCGGAGGGTGACCTCGGCGTCGGCTGCTTCGTCCTCGCCGATGATGAGCGCCCAGCGCGCACCGGAGCGGCCGGCGGACTTCATCTGGGACTTCATCGACCCTCCACCGAAGCGGCGGTCGACCGCGACGCCGGCGGCGCGCAGCTCGTGGGTGATGTCGCGCGCCGCCACACCATCGACGACGTCGACGACGAACGCGTCGATCGAGGCCGCCGGGGGCCCGAACACGCCCTCGGCGTCGCAGGCCAACAGGATGCGGTCGACACCGAGCGCGAACCCGATGCCGTCGGTGGGCGGTCCGCCGAGGTCCTCGGCGAGCCCGTCGTAGCGACCACCGCCCCCGACCGCGTTCTGGGCGGCGTCGAGCGCCGTGGCGGCGAACTCGAAGGTGGTGCGGCGGTAGTAGTCCAGCCCGCGCACCAACAGGGGCGCCTCGACGTACTCGACGCCCACGGCATCGAGCCCGCGGACCACCCGTTCGAAGTGCGCCGCGGACGCGTCGGACAGGAACGCGGAGATGCGGGGAGCGTCCTCGACCACTGCCCGGTCACTCGGCCGTTTGGCATCGAGGACCCGCAGCGGATTGCGGTCCAGGGTGCTCTGGGCGGCCTCGCTCAGCTCGCCGCGCCGCGAGTCCAGGTACGCACGGACCGCATCGCTGTAGCGGGCACGGTCACCGTGGTCACCCAGGGAGTTCACCGACAGCTCGACCTGGCGCAGACCCAGTGCCTCGAAGAAACGGGCCGCGAGCGCGATGACCTCGACGTCCAGGTCGGGGTCATCGATGCCGAGCACCTCGACACCGACCTGGTCGAACATGCGGTAGCGGCCCTTCTGTGCACGCTCGTGACGGAAGTTGGTCCCGGCGTACCAGACCTTCCAGGGAAGGGCCGGGCGATGCTGCACGAACGCGCGGACGACGCCCGCGGTGATCTCGGGACGCAGTGCGATGCGGGAGCCGTCCTTGTCGACGAAGTCGTACATCTCCTTGGTGACCACGTCGGTGGTCTCGCCGACGCGCAGGAACACGCCCAGGTCCTCCAGCAGCGGCGGCACCACCTCGCCGTACCCCGCGGCGCGGCAGCGGCTGCGAATCGCTGCACCAGTGCACGGCGTCGTGACGAGTCGGGCTCCATCACGTCGTGCATGCCCTTGAGGGTCCGGAACTCGGTTGCCGGCGCGGCGGAGGCGGGGTCGGTCACGAGCGGTCACGCTACCGGAGCGTCCGCCAGCGCCCGGAACCCGTTGCGGCGGCGGCCAGGCGGCTGTCCGGGGACGCACCCACCGCCGCTGCGCCTCCTGTTGTCGGGGCGGACGGCTCAGAGACCGGAGCGATGCATGAAGGCACGCACCTGGGTCAACAGGTCGTCCTCGTGCCAGTGGTAGATCGTCGGGACGCCGGTGGCCTCCTGGTGGGCGAGCGCGATCCAGTCCATGATCCGGTGGCAGTCGTCCTTCTCGCGCACCTGGGTCGAGTCCGCCGATCACGCAGGCCGGCATGGCGGGGTCGAGGCTGATGGCGATCGGCAGCACGTACTTGCAGGACCGCATGAGGGTGACGGTGCCGTCGTAGAGCGGTTGCAGGTGCAGGGTGGTCGTCTCGCCGGGGTCCTCGCCCCGACGCTGACGCCACGCAGCGCGTGCTTTGAGCATCAACTTCGGCAGCATCAGGTCCTGGCTGCCGCTGGCGGCCATCGCGAGCAGTTGGCCGCCACCGGCGAGACGCTCGTCGAGCTCGTGACGCATCACGATGTTGTTGGCCCGCGCCAGCTCCGGGTCGAGCTTCGAGCGTCGCCGACTCTGGGTCTGGGGAACGGTCAGGTAGGTGCGGGTGCCCGACTGCAGCACCTGCAGCGCCGGCACGTTGAACGCCTGTCGGGTGGTGACCATGCGCGACACCAGGACGTTGCAGCGATCCGCCATCTCCTCGAGCGTGGTGCGCTGCCCCAGCACGCCGAAGCTGCGGTCCGGTGCCATCAGCGCCGACTGCAGCGCCCCGATCACGAGCGCGATGTCGATGATCTGGCCGTGATTCGTGACCATGGCGACGTTCTCGCCCTCGATGGCGAGCAGGTGGTACAGCGCCGTGAGCAGATGGTCGAGCGCCGGGTCGGCGAACGCCGGAGCGAGCACCCGGTCGAAGTCGGGATACGCGGCGCGGGCGTACAGCTCGAGCGTCTCGACGTTGGTGGGTTCGGGCTCGACCACCACGCACGCCGGGTCGTGGAAGGACAGCGCCGGGGTGTAGGGCAACTCCTGGAGCACCGAGGAGTGCGAGGGTCGCACCAGGCTGGTGAGCATCCGGTAGTAGCTCTGCGCATCGGTCGATGCCAGCAGATCCCGGGCCGACTCGACCGTCGTCCGGGCGCTGCTCCCCGACACCGCCGCGATCCCGGGTCACGCTCGGGCATCGTCGTGCTCCGCGGCACCGTCCGCGCCCTCGCCGCGGATCAACTGCAGCGCAGGCGCCTCGGAGGCGCGACCGATGCGATCCCGTGGAGTGCTCATCGCAGGTTGCTCATCGGAGCCAGATCCGGACAGCTCATCGTCATCTCCGACCTTCTCGGTGTGTCCACGGTTACCCGCCCTCCCCGACGAGCGTAGCGACAGGCGCCCGGTTCGGACGGTGAGCCCACCCTCGATCCGGGATCAGGCGGGGAGCGACACGGGTCTACCCTGCGTGCGCAACAACACACCGAAGGGGGTGACATGGCCAAGAAGAAGGAGCAAGAAGAAGACGACAAGAAGAAGAACAAGAAGTCCGACAAGAAGAAGTCGAAGAAGAGCAAGAAGATCGGGCAAGAAGAAGTGAGCTGCGTCGGCCCCGGGCGACCGGGGCCGACCACTCAGTGGGCTCGCTCCCAGCGCCGTTCGAGCGAGGCGGGTCGGCGGGCCGCGACCTGATCGAAGAGGAACTCGCGCATGCCCGGGTCGAGCGAGGTGAAGTCCACGCCGTAGAGCACACGTCCGTCGACACGGGCCACCATCCGCCGGATGACACCGGTCGCGACGAGATCGTCGTGGCAGATCTCCACCTGACTCCTCAACGGCAGCCCCTGGATCTCTCGCACCACGACGGCCGCTGCCGGACACCGAGAGGTCGACCAGGTAGCCGGGCTCGGTCACCGTGCGGCACCGGAGCCCACCGAGGATGCTGCGACGACGCTCGGGAGCCCGGAACGACACACGGATCGGACCGACGGCTCCACGTTCGGCGATTCGGCGTTCGACCCCAGGACGTGACCATGGGACTCCATCGGCACGCGTGCGCCATCGGCATTGAATTCGCCGGCCGGAACGGACAGGGTCGACGCACGCCGCCTCGGCCGCCGCCTCGGCGCGGTCGCGACCGACCCGCTCAGCCCGAGGTCGCTCCCGGCACGACGCGGTACGCGTCGTAGACGCTGTCGATGGTCGCGCAGCCGGTTCAGCAACGTGTCCAGGTGCGACGCGTCGCCCAGTTCGAACTCGAAGCGCATCTTCGACACGCGGTCGTGACCGCAGTGGCTCTGGCTGCTGAGGATGTTGACGTGGTGCTCCGACAGCGTGGCGATGACGTCCTGGAGCAGTCGCGGGCGGTCCAGCGCCTTGATCTCGACCAGGGCGACGAAGTCGCCCACGGCGTCGGTGTCCCAGTTGACGTCCACGATGCGCTCGGCCTGGGCGCCGACGAGCGAGGACGCGTTGGAGCAGTCCGTGCGGTGCACCGACACGCCCCGGCCCCGGGTCACGAAGCCGATGATGTCGTCGCCGGGCACCGGGGTGCAGCAGCGGGCCATCCGCACCAACATGTCGTCGAAGCCCTCGACGTCGACGCCGGCGGGGCGGCCCCGGCGCCGGGCGACGGTGCGGTTGGGCGTGGAGATGACCTCCTCTCGCTCGCCCGCAGGGTCACGCACCAGCGCCCCGACCCGGCTCGCCACCGATTCGGGTGACGTGTGGTGCTCGCCGATGCTGGTGTAGAGCGCGTCCACCCCGGAGAACTTCAGCTGCTCCGCGACGACCTCGAGGGCATCGCCGGCGAGGATCTTCTGGACCGGCAGCGCCGCTCGGCGCAGCGCCTTGGTCAGCTCCTCGCGGCCGGCCTCCTGGGCGTCCTCACGACGCTCGCGTGAGAACCACTGCTTGATCCGACTCTGCGCGCTGCGGGTGGCCACGAAGCTCAACCAGTCATGCGTCGGTCCGGCTCCGGCCACCTTCGAGGTGAAGATCTCCACCGTGTCGCCCGAGGACAGCTGGGTGTCCAGCGGCACGAGACGTCCGGCGACCCGGGCACCGATGCAGCGGTGCCCCACCTCGGTGTGGATCGAGTAGGCGAAGTCGACCGGTGTCGCGCCCACCGGCAGGCTGACGACGTCACCCTTCGGGGTGAACACGAAGACCTCGTCCTGGTCCAGGTCGAGCTTCAGGTTCGCCATGAACTCGCCCGGGTCGGTCATCTCCTGTTGCCAGTCGACGATCCGGCTCAACCAGGCGACGTCCTCGGAGTGACCCTCCTTGTAGGAGAAGTGCGCAGCGACACCCCACTCGGCGCGGTTGTGCATCTCTGCGGTGCGGATCTGGACCTCGATGGGTTTGCCCCCGGGGCCGATCACCGTGGTGTGCAGCGACTGGTAGAGGTTGAACTTGGGCATCGCGATGTAGTCCTTGAACCGGCCCGGCACCGGTGTCCACAACGCGTGGATCGATCCCAGCGCGGCGTAGCAGTCCTTGGAGCTGTCCACGACCAGACGGATGCCGACGAGATCGAAGATGTCCTCGAACGCCTTGCCCCGCACGACCATCTTCTCGTAGATCGACCACAGGTGCTTGGGCCGACCGGTGACCTCTGCTGCGATGTTCACCTGACCCAGACGAGCACGCACCTCCTCGACCACCTGGTCGACGTAGGCATCGCGTTCGGGGGCACGATCGGCGACCATGTGGTCGATCTCGGCGAAGCGCTTCGGGTACAGCGAGGCGAAGCACAGGTCCTCGAGCTGCTGCTTGATCTCCTGCATGCCGAGGCGGTGGGCCAACGGGGCGTAGATGTCGAGCGTCTCCTGCGCGGTGCGTTCCTGCTTCCACGCCGGCAGCGCCGCGATCGTGCGCATGTTGTGCAACCGGTCGGCCAACTTGATGACGAGCACCCGGAGGTCCTTGGCCATCGCCACCAGCATCTTGCGCATGGTGGCCGCCTGCTGGGCCTCCTTGGAGTCGAAGCGGATGCGCTCCAACTTGGTGACCCCGTCGACGATCGCGGTCACCTCGGCGCCGAACTTGTCCTCGAGCTCATCGAGGGTGATCACGGTGTCCTCGACCGCATCGTGCAGCAGCGCAGCCGCGATGGTCACGTCGTCCATGCCGTACCGGGCGACGATGCCGGCGACCGCCAACGGGTGGGTGATGTAGGGCTCGCCGGAGCGACGCAGCTGACCCTTGTGCGCACCTGCCGCGAGTCGGTAGGACTCGGTGATCGTGTCGGTGGAGCGTCGCGGATGGAACTTGCGGAACTGCCCGATGATCTCCTGGACCTCCATCGCTGGAGGCTGGCTGTGGCGCCGCCAGGGCAGCACGCGCGTCACCGTCGCCATGTCGGTCCCCTCGGGACGAGCAGGTGGCGCGCTGAACTCACAGCGACAACGCTACCGACCCCCACCGCCGGGGCGGACGCAGCCCGCACGTGGGGCCGTCTCAGCGCTTGCGGGACTTGCGGGGTCGCGGCGGGTGCCCGCCCACGTTCACCGACAACGGCGGTGCCTCGCCGGGCCGTGCGCCTGCAGCCGCAGCAGCCGGCGACACCGCGGCACTGGCCGCCGGCGTGCTGTGGTCGTGCCAACGGGTGTCGGTGACGTCGACGCCCTTGTTGACCAGACGCTTGCGGATGTCGATGAACCGCTGCTCGCGCTCCTTGAGGGCGATCTCGATCGGTGAGGCGACGAACAACGACGACCAGGCGCCGAGCACCAGTCCGATGATCAGCGCTCGGGAGAAGTCGATCAGCAGCGGCTGGTCGAGCAGGTAGCCACCGATGAACAGCATCGAGAAGATCGGCAGCAGCGTCGTGATGGAGGTGTTGACGCAGCGCATCAGGCTCTGGTTCAGCGTTCGCCGGGCGATCATCGTGTAGGTGTACTGGCCGGACCTGCTGTAGCGGCTGACGCCGTCCTGCATCCGGTCGAACACCACGACCGTGTCGTACAACGAGAACCCGAGGATCGTCAGGAATGCGATGACCGTCGCCGGCGTCACCTCCCAGCCCAGCAGGGAGTAGATCCCGACGGTGATGATGACGTCGTGGACCACGCCCAACATGCCCGCGAGCGCCATGGTGGGCTCGAGCCGCCACGCGAGGTACGCAGCGACGAGCACGCTGAACCAGATGAGGGACTGCACGGCCTGACGCGTGATGTCGTCCCCCCAGGACGGTCCGACGGTGCTGACCGTGACCTCGCCGGCCTCGAGGCCGGCCGCCTCGGCCAGGGCATTGGCGATCTCGGAGCCGGTGTTGACGTCGTCGACCTGGCTGGTGATGCGCAGCACCCTGGAGCCGTCGGCGCCGGTGGCCTCCTGGTACTTGGCACCGCCGGCGGCGTCGAAGTCCGCCAGCACGTCGCTGGCCTCGTCCTGGGTGAACTCCTGGGACTCCACCGCCCACGACGATCCGCCCTCGAACTCCAGGCTGAGTGACAGCCCACGGGTGAAGAGGGACACGATCGACGCCACGATCAGGACCGCGGAGACGATCAGCAGACGCCGGGACCACGTCGGGAAGTTGAAGTCGTTGTCGCCCCGGTACGCCCGGGCCAGCCTGTTCATGATGACGCTCCCTGCACGACCGGGTCCGCGGATCGGCCGGACGGATCCTGTCGCCGCACCGACATGCCGAACCTGCCGGGGTGACGCCCCTGGCCGGAACGGGCGATCAACGCCGTGGCCGGGTAGATGAACAGATACATGAAGACCAGGTCCAGGATGGTCATGGCGCCCAGGTAGAACGCGAATCCTCGGACGGGCCCGATGGCCAGCCAGTACAGGATGGCCGCACCGAGCAGCGAGGCGACGTTCGCCTTGAGGATCGTGCTCCAGGCGATGTCGAACGCACGGTCGGCGGCGGCCCGCATGGTGACGCCGCTGCGGACCTGTTCCTTCATCGCCTCGAAGTACACCACCGCGGAGTCGACGGTGACGCCGATGGACACGACGATGCCGACCACACCCGCGAGGGTCACCGCAGCGCCCAGGAAGGCCATCACGACGTAGAGCGCCGATGCGGCGACCACGAGCCCGGCCATCGCGACGAATGCGAGCAATCGGTAGTAGATCGCCAGGTACATGGAGGCGAGCAGCAGCCCGATGATGCCGGAGATGATGCCGGCCTCGAGCGCCCCCTGGCCGAGCGTGGCGGAGACGTTCTCGGCCTGCTGGGGTGCGAGCTCGATGGGCAACGAGCCGAACCGGAGCGCCACGGCGAGGGCCTCGGCGCTGTCACGATCGAACGAACCGCTGATCTGGATCTGGTCGCGTCCGAAGCTCGGCTCGTTGATCGACGGCGCCGAGAGCACCTCGTCGTCGAGCACCACGGCGATCAGGCCACGAGGGGCCCCCTGGTCGTCCTGGCCGATCCCCGGGCAGACGTCAGGGGTGGCGGAGTAGCAGGTGGACGCGATGGCGTTGAACAGGTCGATCCCGTCCTCGCCCTCCTTGAACGACGGGTTGACGGTCCACTGACCGGCGTTGCCCAGGCCTGCGGTCGCGCCCTCGACCGCCGTGCCGGTCAGCGCGACGGGACCCATCGTGTAGATGTTGCCGTCGGCGTCGGCCAGGGTCACCTCGCCCTCGGGCGTCTGGTCCTCCGGTGGGGTCAGCTCCGCAGCCAGCTGGTTCTCGAGCTGGAACAGCTCCGCGAAGCGCTCGTCGTTGATGTCGACCCCGTACTGGTTGAGCGGCGGCGGCAGGGTCGTGGTGGTGGAGGTCGTGTCCGCCGCCTGCTCCGGCGGCTCGGTCGTGGTGGTCGTGGTGGTGCTGGCCTGCTGGGTCTGCTCGTCGGTCACGACCTGCTGGGCGGTCACCCCCTCGGGCACCGACAGATCCGAACGGATCTCCTCGACCGTGGCCTCTGCCTCGGTCCGGTCCGCACCCTGGAGCAGCGAGCCGGATGTGGACAGCACCGGGCGGAACTCGAGCTGGGCGGTCTTGCCGACGACGTCGAGCACCTCCTGCTGGTCCTTGGCCCCTGGCAGCTGCACCGTGATGGTGTTGCCCTGACGTGCGACCTCGGGCTCCGCCACGCCGAGCGCGTCGACCCGCTTGCGGATGATCTCGATCGCCTGGTCGAGCTGCTCCTCGGTCACGTCATCGGTGACCTCGCCGTCCTTGACCGGCTGCAGGTTGACCGCGATGCCGCCCTGCAGGTCGAGGCCGAGCTTGGGAGTGTTGCCCGTGATCACCGTGGCCAGGACGAGTCCGTAGACCACCACCAGCACGGCGATCAACGCTCTGAGTGGATGGGTTCGCATCGGGCCTACTCGTCCTCGTCCTTGGCGGCCGCGCCGCGCTTGGAACGCGCCGCGGGCTTCTCTGCGGGGTCCGGCTCGGCGGTGGAGCGGGCGACCGCGGACTTCGAGATACGGATGACCACGTCGGAGTCGACCTCGAGGTGGAACAGGTCGTCCTCGACGAAGGTGATCACGCCGACGATGCCACCGGAGGTGATCACCTCGTCACCGACGTCCAGCTTGCGCAGCATCTCGGCCTGTCGTTGGCGCTGCTTCCGCTGCGGCACGATCGTCATGTAGAGGATCGCCGCCATCGGGATCACGATGATCAGGAGGCTCAACGGACTGCCGCCGCCTTCCTGGGCGACGATGAGGGACAGCATCATGGACATCACAGGCGGGCGAGCCTACGCGCCGCACGACCCCGAACCGAATCATGTCGCGCAGATCTCTCCGCCGAGGTCGACCGCGGTCCCGATCGCCCCGGAGCGTGCGGTCTCAGGGGTTCAGTCCCGGCCCGCTGTCGCCCCACACCTCTGCGGTCTCGGACCGGAGTCGATCCAGCGATCCGGCGGTGATCGCGCTACGGATCCGGCCGACGAACGTGAGGATCCAGGTCAGGTTGTGCACCGTGCACAGCGTCGCCGCGACCGGCTCCCGCAGCGTCGCCAGGTGGCGCAGGTACCCGCGGGGGTGTCGACGACACGTCGCGCACGGGCAGTGCTCGTCGACGGGGCGGTCGTCGTCCGCGTACTCCGAGCGCTTGATGTTCATGCGCCCACGGTCGGTCAGCAACGTCGCGTGGCGAGCGAGACGGGTCGGCAGCACGCAGTCGAACATGTCGACGCCGAGAGCGACGGCCTCGATGATCGACACCGGATCGCCCACACCCATCAGGTACCGGGGCTGGCCAGCGGGCAGCTCGCCGAGTGCTGCGGCGAGCGCCGGCAGCATCACCTCACGCGTCTCACCCACCGAGAGCCCCCCGATGGCGTAGCCGTCGAAGTCGAGCGCCACGGTGCGGCGCGCCGACTCGACCCGCAGGTCCGCCAGATCGCCGCCCTGCACGATCCCGAACAGCGCCTGGTCGTCTCGACGGCGGTGCGCAGTTCGGGCGCGCTCGGCCCACTCGGCGGTGCGCCGCACCGCTGCTGCCAGGGTCGGACGGTCGGACGGGAGCGCGGCGCAGACGTCGAGCACCATCTGGATGTCCGCTCCCAGCAGTTCCTGCAGGTGCACCGCTGACTCGGGGGTGAGCAGGTGACGGTCACCGTCGTAGGTCGAGCGGAACTCGACGCCGGCGTCGCTGACCCGGGGGTCGAGCGAGAACACCTGGTAGCCACCCGAGTCGGTCAGAAGGTGGCCGCCCCAACCGGTGAAGCGGTGCAGTCCGCCGAGGGAGGCGACGGTCTCGGCCCCGGGTCGCAGCATCAGGTGATACGTGTTGCCGAGCATCACCTCGGCCCGGGTGCCGTCGGCGGCGGCGAGCCCGGACAGCGCGTCGGTGGTGAGCGACCGGATGGCGCCACGGGTGCCCACCGGCATGAACACCGGGGTGCGGATCTCGCCACGAGGTGTGCGGATCGTCCCACGCCGGGCCGCGCCGTCGGTCGCCTCGACGTCGATCGACAGCTTCACGACGTGGGGCCCGCCACGTCCTGGCTGCCCGAATCGTCGGGCTCGGCCCAGCTGGGGGCGCCGGTGACCTGACGGCTGAGGAGCATGGCGTCGCCGAAGGACAAGAAGCGATAGTTGCGCTCGAGCGCTGTGGCATACAGCTCTCGCCAGTGCGGACCGGCGAAGGCCTCGATCATGGCCAGCAGCGACGACCGCGGCAGGTGGAAGTTGGTCATCATCGCGTCGACGACCTTGAAGCGGAACCCCGGGGTGATGAACAACCGGGTCCGTCCCGACAGCTGTCCGAGCGTGCCGGCCGACTCGAGCGCCCGAACAGTGGTCGTGCCCACCGCCACCACCCTGCGACGCTCCTCCTGGGCGGTCTGCACCGCGTCCCACGTGTCGTAGGGCACCGAGTACCGCTCGGAGTGGATCTCGTGATCCTCGACGCGTTCGGTGCCGATCGGACGGAAGGTGTCCAACCCCACCACCAGGTCCACGGTGGCGACCTGGATCCCGCGGTCGGCGAGACCGGCCAGCACCGCCGGGGTCAGATGCAGGCCAGCGGTAGGCGCCGCTGCCGATGCTGCCTGCTTGGCGAACACCGTCTGGTACCGCTCCTGGTCGTCGAGCCGCTCGTGGATGTACGGCGGCAGCGGCGCCACCCCAGCCACCTCGAGCGCATCGAGCAGCTCCCCGTCATGCAGCGGCCTCACCAGGCGGACCCCGTCGCCGAGCTCCTCACCGATCTCGAAGCGCAGGTCGCCGCGCTCGGCGGGCACCACCTCTCCGATGCCCAGCTTGCGCGACGGACGACACAGGGCCTGCCACCACCCGTGGTCGCGCTCGTCGCCGCCAGCGGCCTCGACCACCGCTGCATCGAGTGGCTCCAACAACAGCACCTCGCCGGCCCCGCCCGAGTCCCGTCGGATCGCCACCCGGGCGGGTAGCACCCGCGTCTCGTTGACCACGACCAGATCGTCGGGGCGCAGCAGCGTGGGGAGCTCCGCCACCGTGGCATCCCGGGGAGGGACCCCGGCGCCCAGGTCGACCAGCAGCCGCGCCGCGTCGCGAGGCTCGATCGGCGTCTGCGCGATGGCGGTCTCGGGCAGCTCGTACTCGAGCTCGTCGGTGTACACCGTGCTCAGTCCTCCATCATCGGCGGTGTCGGGAACCGAGCCGCAACCGGCGACCTGCTCCGTGGGTCAGAAGCCCATGGAACGGCCGATGATCTCCTTCATGATCTCGGTCGTACCGCCGTAGATCGAGGTGACGCGGGCGTCGGCATAGGCACGAGCCACCGGGTACTCCTTCATGAAGCCGTACCCCCCGTGGAGCTGCACGCAGATGTCGGAGACCTTCTTCTGCAGCTCGGTGCACCACCACTTGGCCATGGCGGCTTCCTCTGCGGTGAGCGTGCCCTCGTTGAGTCCGGCGACGCAGCGGTCGATGAAGGACTCTGCGATGGTGATCTCGGTCTCCATCTCGGCCAGCTTGAAGCGGCTGTTCTGGAAGCTGCCGATCTTCTGGCCGAACGCGGTGCGCTCGTTGCAGTACTCGACGGTCCACGACAGGATCGCCCGGGCGTGCGCCACACCGGCAACGGCGATCGACAGCCGCTCCTGGGGCAGGTTCTTGACCAGCAGCTTGAAGCCCTGTCCCTCGTCGCCGATGCGGTTCTCGACCGGCACCCGCACGTCGTTGAAGAACAGCTCGGCGGTGTCCTGGGAGTGCATGCCCAGCTTGTCGAGGTTGCGGCCGCGCTCGAAGCCCTCCATGCCGGCCTCGACCACCACCAGCGACATGCCGGCGTGACGTTGGCTCGGATCGGTCTTGCAGGCCACGATCACCAGGTCCGCCAGGATGCCGTTGGTGATGAAGGTCTTGGAGCCGTTCAGGATGTAGGTGTCGCCGTCGCGGATCGCGCTGGTCGTCATCGACGCCAGGTCCGAGCCGATACCGGGCTCGGTCATCGCCACCGCGGTGATCAGCTCGCCCGACACGATGCCGGGCAGCCAGCGCTGCTGCTGCTCGTCGGTGCAGTAGTCCAGGAAGTAGGGCAGACACACGTCGCTGTGCAGCGTCATGCCCAGCCCGCCGGGGAAGACATCGGCCCGACAGATCTCCTCGGCGATGATCTGGTTGTAGCGGAAGTCGTGCACCCCGGCGCCACCGAACTCCTCGGGGACCGACATCGCCAGGAACCCTGCGGCGCCGGCCTTGGTGAACAGCTCACGGTCGACGATCTCGGCTGCCTCCCACTTCTCGCGGTTCGGCACCATCTCCCGCTCCACGAACGTCCTGAACGCCTCGCGGAACATGTCGTGCTCGTCGTCGAATCCCGTGCGGTCCATCTCGTTGCTCCAGGGGTGCGGGGGCGGTCGGTTCCCTCCAGCAAACCACGCGACGCGCCCGGCGCCGAACTGACGGTCCGTCAGGCGCTGGCACCGGGAGCATCGAAGCTGGCGGCGCTGCTCCCGGTGGCGCCCGCATCGCCGGGATCATCGGGCGAACCTCCCGCGGCGGGCGCTGCGCCGAGCTCCGGGTCGTCGGCGCCCGGCTCAGGTTCCGGGTCGGGGAAGGGGTCGCGGTCCAACAGCTTCGCCATGGTGTAGCGCGACGCCTCCTTGAGCGTGGCGAGCACGGGCACCACCAGCAGCGACCCCACCAGTCCGCCCACCTGGAAGCCGACGATCAGCCCGACGAGGATCACGGCCGGCGACATCTGCACCGCCCGGCCCGTGATCAGCGGCGCCATCAAGTTGGCCTGCAACTGCACGACGACCAGGTACATGACGCCGACGATCACGGCGAAGACAAGGTTCGACACATCCAGCCGTGTGGAACCCAGGGCGAGCGCGGCCAGGATGCCCGGGCCGGCCGCGATGATCGGACCGAACGTCGGGATCATGTTCAGCACCGCCATCATCAGGCCGAACACGAACGATCCCGGCAACCCCAGCAGCCAGAGCGCGAACCACACCATCAGGCCGGTCACGAGGCTGTTGGCGAGCTGACCGTACAGATACCCGCGCCAGATCTGCCCGAAGCGCTCCGCGAGCCGATCAGCCTCGTCCTCGTACCCGTCCGGCACCGCGGTCCGCAGCGCCCTGTTGAACTTCGCGCTGTCGACGCTCAGGTAGAACGCGATCAGGAACGTCACGAGCGCCGAGGTCAGCGCCGCCAGGAGGAAACCGCCGACGGTGCGGACCGAGGTGACCACGCCACCGGCCAGCGACTGGACCTGGTCGCGTCCGAGAACGATCCGCGACGCATCGCTGCCGGTCGCGTCGTCCGCGGTCGGAGGTGCTGTCGGCCTGCTCGTCGCTCTTCAACCGGTCGATCAGTGGATCGACTGCGTCGGTCAGGTCGATCTCGAACCCTGCGATCGACACCGTCTCGACGCCCTCCAACCAGTCGACGGCATCCAGCCGCAGTTGCTCTGCTGCCGCTGGCGGATCGATCTCGGAGACCGATCCCACGACGCCGTTGATCACCAGGGCGCCGAGCATCAGGATCATCAGCGAGGATCATGACGTAGCCGCTCAGCAGTGCCAGCCAACGGGGGAACCTCAGCCGGGTCTGGAGCACCTTGATGATGGGCGCGACCAGAAAGGCGATCAGCCCCGAGAGCGCCACCAGCGACAGCGCGTTGCGGGCCAGGTAGACGGCCCCGGCGACCAGCACCGCGAACGCGATCCCGACGACGATCTTGGTCGAGGAGTCCCACCTCGGGGTGCGGCGGTGCGCAGCGACTGCCGGAGCCGCCTGGCCCTGGGTCGACCCGGTGTCCGTGTCGGTCGGCTCCCCGGGGGCGTCGGAGTCGCCAGGGCGTGCAGGAGTCGCAGCTGCGTCGTTCATACCGCGTCAGTCTCCCCGGCGCCGCTGCTCCGACGGTGGACCACGTGTCGAGGGCGGGCCGCTACTCGAACAGCGATGCGTCCGCGCTGCGGTAGGCAGCGGTGGGTGCCACCAGACCCAGGTGGTGCCACGCAGCGGTCGTCGCAACCCGCCCACGCGGGGTGCGCATCAACAGCCCCTGCTGGATCAGATAGGGCTCGTAGACGTCCTCGACGGTCTCGGTGGGTTCCGAGACCGCTATGGCCAGGGTCGACAAGCCCGACAGGGCCTCCGCCGAACCGCTCGCACAACGACGACAGGATCGACCGGTCGAGCTTGTCCAGACCCAGCGAGTCGATGCCGAACAGCTCGAGCCCCGCTGCAGCCACCGACGCATCGATGTGTCCGTCGCCCTCCACCTCGGCCACGTCACGAACGCGGCGCAGCAGCCGGTTGGCGATGCGTGGAGTGCCCCGGGACCGGCGTGCGATCTCGGTGCCGCCGGCGGCGTCGATGTCGGCACCCAGGATCACCGCGGCGCGCTCGACGATGGAACGAAGGTCGTCGGGTTCGTAGTAGTCGAGCCGGGCGACCAGCCCGAAACGATCGCGCAGCGGTCCGGTGATCAAGCCCGGTGCGGGTCGTCGCGCCGACCAGGCAGAAGCGAGGCAGGTCGAGTCGGATCGAGCGGGCGGCCGGCCCCTTGCCCAGCACGATGTCGAGCTGGAAGTCCTCCATCGCCGGGTAGAGCACCTCTTCGACGGATCTCGACAGGCGATGGATCTCGTCGATGAACAAGCACGTCGCCCTCGCCCAGCTTGGTGAGGATGGCCGCCAGGTCGCCCGGGCGTTCGAGCGCAGGACCCGAGGTGATGTGCAGCGCCACCTCCATCTCGGCTGCCACGATCACCGACAGCGAGGTCTTGCCCAGCCCCGGCGGGCCGGCGAAGAGGAAGTGGTCCGGCGGCTGCCCGCGGCGACGGGCCGCTTCGAGGATGACCCGGAGGCGCCGCTTCAGCTCGCTCTGACCGACGAACTCATCGAGCGAGCGCGGCCGCAGCGACGCGATCGGCTCGGTGAGTCCGTCCTGCTCCGATGCACCGCCATGGTCGTCGCCGCCAGCGCCGGCGCCACTCGCGCCGGCGAGCTGCCCGACAGTCGGCTGTTCGCCGGCCAACTGCTCGGCGGCGAGATCCTCCTCGGTGACCGCCGGGTCGAGGAGCTCGTCGCGCGCCATCAGGCCGCCGCCAGACGTTGCAGGGCGATGCGCAGCAGCTCGGAGCTCTCACCGTCGTCGGGCAGCTCGGCGAGCGCCCGGCCCACCTCGTCGGCGCCGTAGCCGAGCGCGGTCAGCGCCTCGCGGACATCGGCTCGCACCGAGGGGCTCCCGGCGACGCTCGGTCCGGGCCCCACGTCCGCCCCGGGGTCCGGGAGTGCCAGACGACTCTTCAGCTCGACCAGGAGTCGGGCGGCGGTCTTGCGTCCCACGCCGGGGACCAGGCAGAGCGCGGCGACGTCGTCGGTGGCCAGGACGTGACGCAACCCCAGCGGCGAGTGCACCGACAGGATCGCCAGACCGAGCGACGGCCCCACGCCGTGGGTGCCGATCAAGGTCTCGAACACCCGACGCTCCTCGATCGAGGTGAACCCGTACAGCGTCTCGGCGTCCTCCCGGCGGTGGTGATGCACGTGCAGGAACACCTGGGCACCCGTGTCGCCGACCTCGCCGACCGTCGCCGGGGTGACCGACACCCGGTAGCCGATGCCGCCGACCTCGACGAGCAACTCCGCGTCGGCCCGGTCCAGGAGTTGGCCGCGCAACGATCCGATCACGGACGACCTCCGGAGGTGGTGGTCGCTGCCGGTCGCCGAACGCCAGCGGTGTGGGCGACGTGGGTGAGCGCCACCGCAGCGGCATCGGCGGCGTCGGGCGGGTCGGGCACGACATCGAGGTCCAACAGCAGCTGCACCATGCGCTGCACCTGGGCCTTGTCGGCTCCGCCGAAACCCGCGACGGCGCCCTTGACCTCGTTCGGTGAGTACTCGGTGACGTCGATGCCTCGGCCGGCGGCCTCGGCCATGATCACGCCCGATGCCTGGCCGACGCTCATCGCCGTGCGGACGTTCACCTGGAACAGCACCCGCTCGAGCGCGACCGCGTCCGGCGGGAACTCATCGAGCAGGCCGCGGACGTCGGACCAGAGCTCTGCGAGCCGCCGTGGCACCGTCATGGCCGGATCGGTGCGGAACACACCGAGCGCGACCGCACGGCTCTGCCCGCGGGACACCCTCACCACGCAGTAGCCGCAGCGCGACAGGCCCGGATCCACGCCGAGGACGAACACAGGTTCGATCGTAGCGGTCCGATCTCCTCCGGTGGGCGACCCTCGGCGCGGGTCAAGAACTGGCCGGTCAGGCCGATAGATCCAGGATGCCCACAGCTGCTCCTCTCCCCGACACCGACCCACTGGTCACACTCGGGAACGTCTCGCACCGATTCGGCGACACTCTGGCGCTGTCGTCGCTGAGCTTCGAGGTGCCCCGCAACCGGATCACCGTGCTGCTGGGGCCCAACGGTGCCGGGAAGACCACTGCGTTCCGCGCCATCACCGGTGCACTGGTTCCTGCGGCCGGCAGGGTCACCACCTTCGGACTGGACCCCGACACCGAGGGCCACCTGGTGCGGCCACGCTGCGGCGTGGTGTCGGCCAATCCGGCGCTGTACGACCGGCTGACGGGCTACGACAACCTGGCCTACTCCGCCGAGCTCTACGGCATGACCGGACCGTTGCGCCCCACCATCGCCGCCGCCGCGCAGCGCTTCGGCATCGCGGACGCCCTCGATGACGCGGTCGGCGGCTACTCGACGGGCATGAAGACCCGGCTCGCCCTGGCACGGTCGATCCTTCACCGACCCGAGCTGCTGCTGTTCGACGAACCGACCTCGGGGCTCGACCCGGAGTCCGCCCACGCCGTGCTCGAACTGATCCGCGAGATGACCGCAGAGGGGCGCACGGTGGTCATGTGCACCCACCTGTTGTCCGAGGCCGAAGGCCTGGCCGACCACGTGGTGATGATGGAGGGCGGCACCGCCATGATCGCCGGCACGCCCGATGACCTGACCCGACAGTTCTGGCCCAACCCGATCGTGCGGCTGGCCGCCGAGGAGGGCCAGGTGCTCGACCGGGTGTCCAGCTGGCCCGGCGTCGCCGCCTACCGACGCGATCCGGGCGGGGCACGCCTCGAGATGGACGATCTCTCGCGCCTGCCGGACCTGGTCGCCGCGCTCGTCGCTGACGGGGCGCGCCTCACCCGGGTCGAGCCGCACGTGCCGACCCTGGAGGACCTCTACTTCACCATCCGACGTCAGGCGGGCGGCTCCACCGCGGGCCCGGGCCGCGACGTCGACGCCGGAACGAACGAAGCACTGCCGGACCAGCTCTCACGGGGTGGAGGCCGCAGGATGTTGGAGCCGGTCGCCGCTCGGTGGGGCGCGGCCACGACGACACCACCGCTGTGGGCGGGTGACCGCAGCCCGCTCGAACCGGCCCCCGCCACCGCCGAGGAGATCGCACCACTCCACGACGGGGAGGGTCGGAGATGAGCACCCTCGACCCCTCGGTCGGAACCGGGCCACCGTCCGTCGCCCCCGCCTCCGAGCGCACGCGCACTGCGGCATCCACGTTCGACCCCCACCGGATGTGGGTGGTCGCCCGCACCGAGCTGCGCCAACTGCTGCTGTCCAAGGACTACTGGATGCCGATGGTGGCGCTCGGCGCGATCTTCTTCATGATCCTGCCGGCGTTCCTGCTGCTGGTCATCACCCGGGTGGGTGACATCTCGATGGTGCAGCAGGCGTCCCAGGCGCTCAGCGTGCTCCCCGAAGCGGCCCAGAGCCGGATCCAGGGCACCAGCCCACAGGCCAGGACCTCGTACGCCCTGGCGGTGTACCTGTTCGCACCCATCGCCGTGGTGGTACCCCTCACCATCTCCACCGCAGTGGGCGCGGCATCCCTGGTGGGCGAGCGCGAACGTGGCACCGGGGAGTTCCTGGCCCACTCCCCCGCGTCGGTCCGAGAGATCTACATGGGCAAGATCCTGGCGAGCTTCGTCCCCGGCTACCTGACCACACTCGTCGGATTCGGCACCTACTCGCTGGTGGTGAACCTGATCGTCGGACCCGAGGCCGGTGGCTGGTTCTTCCCGACCACCGAGTGGCTCATCATGATGCTCTGGATCCTGCCGCCGTTCCTGCTGCTCACGCTGTCACTGGTGCTGCGGCTGTCGGCCCGGGTCCGGTCCACCGCCGCGGCCCAGCAGGCGTCGGGGCTGATCACGCTGCCGCTCATCGCAGTCGCCTACGGCCAGGCGAGCGGCACCCTGATGGGCGCCAACACCTCGACCGCCTGGGTCCTGGGCGCAGCAGCCTGGGCGCTGGCCATCATCAGCTTGTTCCGCGGCGTCCGATCGGTGACCCGCAACCGGCTCCTCGGCGTCGCCCAGTAGCCGCGGAGCGCTGCTGCGCCCCACCGGCAGGATCAGGCGTCGAGCTCGGCGAGCACCGACTCGGGGATGTCGAAGTTGGCGTGCACCGCCTGCACGTCGTCGTGCTCATCCAGCGCGTCGATCAGCCGCAGGATCGGCTTGACCACCTCGGCCGAGTCGAGCTCGACCAACGACGTCGGCAGCATCGTCACGTCCGACGAGGTGACCTCGATGCCCGCGTCCTCGATGGCATGGCGCACCGCGGCGGTCAGGGCCGCGTCGCACACCACCGTCCACGAGTCGCCCTCGGCACGGATGTCCTCGGCCCCCGCATCGAGCGCGACCAGCATCACATCGTCCTCCTCGACCGAGGACGGCACGTGGATGATGCCCTTGCGCTCGAACTGCCAAGCGACCGAACCCGGCTCGGCGATCGACCCGCCGAGCTTGGAGAAGATCGTGCGGATCTCGGGGCCGGTGCGGTTGCGGTTGTCGGTCAGGCCCTCGACGTAGACCGCTACACCGTGGGGTGCGTAGCCCTCGTAGTTGACCTCTTCGTAGGTGACGCCCTCGAGCTCGCCGGTCCCACGCTTGATGGCACGTTCGATGGTGTCGAGCGGCACCGAGGCGTCACGCGCCTTCTGGTACATCGTGCGCAGCGTCGGATTCATGTCGGGATCGCCGCCACCGTCCTTGGCAGCCACCTCGACCTGGCGGATCAGCTTGGCGAACAGCTTGCCGCGCTTGGCATCCGTCGCACCCTTCTTGTGCTTGATCGTCGCCCATTTGGAGTGGCCCGACATGTTGGTCTCCGTTCGTTCGTCGCCCGATCCCGCCCGGCTGTCGACCTGCGGCTGCCCGGGTACTGCCTAGTGGGTCAGGAACAGTTCGTGCACACGAGGATCGCCCGCCAGCTCGGGATGGAAGATCGACACCATGATCGCACCCTGGACCACCAGCGCGGGGTGGTCATCGATGGTCGCCAGCACCTCGACACCCTCGCCGACCTCCTCGATCACCGGGGCCCGGATGCACACCGCACGGAACCCGGGGCCGTCCATGCCGGAGATGTCGACCTGCTCGGTGAACGAGTCGACCTGGCGGCCGAAGCCGTTGCGTCGGGTGACGATGTCGATCGCGCCCAGGCAGTGCTGGTCGGCCCGACCGTCGCGGATCGGCGCGTCGACAACAGGATCGCTCCCGCGCAGGTCCCCAGGACCGGGGAACCCCCGTGGACGAACTCGCGCAGCGGTTCCAGCAGGCCACTGCGCTCGGCCAGCATCGACATGGTGGTCGACTCGCCCCCAGGGATCACGAGGCGAGCGAGGCCGTCCAGCTGTTCAGCGCGGCGGACCTGGACCACCTGCTGACCGAGGGATTCGAGGATCTCCTGGTGCAGCGCGAACGCTCCCTGCAGCGCCAGGACGCCAGTGGTCCCCGCGTGGCTCACCAACCGCGGTCGGCCAACTTGAGGTCCAGGTCGTCCATGCCGATCCCGGTCATCGGGGCTCCCAGCCCGCGACTCACCTTTGCCAGGATGTCGGCGTCCATGTAGTTGGTGGTGGCCTCGACGATGGCCTTGGCGCGAGGTGCGGGGTCATCGGACTTGAAGATCCCCGAGCCGACGAACACGGCCTCGGCACCCAGCTGCATGGCGAGCGCCGCGTCAGCAGGTGTGGCGATCCCGCCCGCGCAGAACAGCGGCACCGGCAGCTTGCCGGTCACCGCGATCTCCTGCACGAGCGGCAGCGGCGCACGTAGCTGCTTGGCCCACTCGAAGCGCTCCGCTGCATCGGCCTGCGTGAGCTTGCGGATGTCGCCGGTGATCGCACGCAGGTGCCGCACCGCCTCGACGATGTTGCCCGTGCCCGCCTCGCCCTTGGAGCGGATCATGCACGCACCCTCGGAGATGCGTCGAAGAGCTTCGCCCAGGTTCGTCGCGCCGCAGACGAACGGCACGGTGAACTCCCACTTGTCGATGTGGTGCGCCTCGTCTGCCGGGCTGAGCACCTCGGACTCATCGACGTAGTCCACCCCGAGCGCCTGGAGGATCTGCGCCTCGACGAAGTGGCCGATGCGGGCCTTGGCCATGACCGGGATGGTGACGGCCTCCTGGATCCCCTGGATCATCTCGGGGTCGCTCATGCGTGCCACGCCGCCGTCGACGCGGATGTCGGCGGGAACCCGCTCCAGCGCCATGACCGCGCACGCACCTGCGTCCTCGGCGATCCTGGCCTGTTCGGGGTTGACCACGTCCATGATGACGCCACCCTTGAACATCTCTGCGAGACCCCGCTTGACCAGCTGTGAACCGGTCTCGTGGGCGCTCGTCGTCGAGAAAGGAGTGTCGGGGGAAGCCATGGGTTGAGTCTACCGATGCAGGTCCGGGCGACAGGAAGCGGGTTCAGCCCTCGAGCAGGGTCGCTGCCCGGTCGGCGTCGAACAGGCGAGGCCCCGACTCCGGCGACGGCAGCTCGACCCAGGTGGTGCCGGGGGTCAGCAGGATCGGCTGACCGTCAGCGAGCGACAGCTGCCACGGTCGGGAGATCTCGGTCCGATCCCAGCGACCTTCGATCATCCGGCCCTGTGTGAACACCCACGCCGTGCCACTGCCGATGGTCTGTGCTTCGGGCGAGAGCCGGTCGGCGGACGAGGTCGTGTACGGGGTGGCGAGCACCACGACGTTGGTCGGTGCGATTCGAGCGCCGTCCTGGGTCACCTGAGGGCGCAGGTTCGCCCACCGCAGCCACGTCGACGACTCCGGAGACCAGACGTAGGTCGACGGCGAGGACCCCACCGAGAGATCGAACCCTGCCACCGGCACGCCGCCGGGGTCGGCACCTTCGGCGAGGTAGCCGAACAGCGGCGCCGGCACCGCAGGGGGCTCATCTGCGTAGGAGTAGAGCCTCGGCACGTCGGCCACCAGGTTGTGCGGTGCCTTCTTGGTCCGGGTCCGCGAGTAGGCGCCGCTCGTCTGATCCGGGTTGAGGCTCTGGATCCACGGCGTCGAGTTCATGATGCGGGTGACGGTCGGGTTGCCGCCGGACCACGCAACGAGCGGGCGGCCGAACATGGCCAGCAGGTCCGGGTCGCTGGTGCGCGCCGAACGGATCGGACCCAGCTCCTCGGGCTCCTGTGAGTGCACGACCGCCATGAAGCGGCTGATGCCCTCGACCTGCAGCTCGATGACCACGTCCGCGCGGTCCAGACCGATCTGTGGCATCGCCGCGGGGTCGTTGTCGATCTTGCCCACCAGCGCCGGTCGGTTCAGGCGATCGACCGCGGCGCCGTCGGTGGCGTCGACCTCCAACCCTGTCAGCGGAGCGACGGGACCCGGCTGGTCCGCAACGGTCGTGGTGGTGCTGGTGGAGGTGGTGGTCGTCGTCGTTGTCGCAGCAGGCTCGTCCTCGCCACGTGTGAGTGCGAACACGACCCCGCCGACGACCACCAGCACCAGCAGCGCGCCACCGGCGATCAGGCCGAGTCGGCGGCGACGAGCGTCGTCGCCGGCCGCGCGTCGGCCATCTCGTCGAACGACCTGGACCTCGTCATCGGGCGAGCCCGCAGTCGGTTCCACGCCCTCACCGTCTGCTCCGCTCACAGCTCACCCTCGACCGTTCGTCCGTACCGGCCTCACCGGACGAGCGCGACCACATCGGCGCTCGCCGTTTCAGCGTAGGTTCAGAGCTCTGCGAGCACAGCGATACGCAGCGACAACGGTTGGAGCTCGCCGGTCGGCTCGCCACCGGCGGACGGCACCGCAGGGGCGAGCCACAACGGGGCCGTGACCGGAGGGACGTCCTGCAGTTCGGTGCCGTGTTCGGCCATGGTCGACAGCGCCGACATGAGCCCCGGTGGATACCGGGTCAGGTCGACCGCTGCCAGGTCGGACAGCACCGAACGCTGCTCCCCCAGATGCGATGCGAGCGTCTTGTGCGCCCTCGGCGAGGAGCCCAGCAGGGCCAGCACCGTGGTGCTGTAGCGGGCGGACCCGTCCTTCACCCGGCCCAGGAGGTTGGCGAGCACACCTTCGAGCTCCAGGCGGTCCAGTCGGTCGACCAGCGCGGTGGTGAGCAGGATCTGGGGTTGTCCATGACCCACAGCGACCGCGGCGTTCATCGCCGATGAGTCGACCAGCGCCACGTCGGGCCCGGCGACACCGCTGGTGACGCCCAGCCCTTCGAGCAGGTTCTCGAGTCGGGGCTGGCTCCCGGGGTCCAGCGGGGTCGAGGGCACCGAGGCCAGCACGAGCTGCGGCGCCGAGGCGATCCGAGCGCGGATGGCGACGACCCAACCGACAGCGAGCAGCACTCCGACGATCACACCGATGGCGGGCTGCACGAACACCAGCAGCACACCGATGATCGCCGCAGGCACCAGGCCGGCGAACGTGGCATTGCGCTCGAGCCGGTCGGCGGCCTCGTCGAGGGACGGCTGGGTCTGCATCACGTTCAGGTTACTCCTGGGCGGGGCCGACGACGTGAACCACGCTCGGGCCCGGGTTCAGGGAACCGGGGCGCCCGCCCGATCGATGACCCGCTGGTAGATCTCCAGGTAGCGATCACAGAGCTGCTCCAGGTCGAACCCAGCGGAGCGCAGCTCGCCGGCTGCGCACAACGAGTCGGCCACCGACCGGTCGCCCAGCACAAGGTTCAGCGCGTCGGCCAGCGCAGCCGGATCCCCCGGCTCGACCAGCAGCGCCGACCGCTCGCCGTCGGGCGCGGTGGCGACCTTCGCGTAGCCGGGGATGGAGCTGGCGACCACCGGGGTGTGCGCCGCCATGGCCTCCAGCAGGATCACGCCGAAGGACTCACCGCCGAGCGACGGCGCGCAGAAGACCGAGGCACCGGCCATGCGGCGATCGCGTTCGTCGTCGTCGATTCGCCCCAGCCATTCGATGCGCACGTCGGTGTGGCGAGCCCGGAGCTCGTCGGTCTGCGGGCCCTCACCCGCGACCCACACCGTGACGTCATCGGCCAGCTTCGGCACCGCCTCCAGCAGCGTTGCCAGGCCCTTGCGTTCCTCGTGGCGACCGATGAACAACACCGTCGGTCCGGTCGTCGGCCACGGCTCGGCGGCCCGGAACCGCTCGGACTCGATGCCGTTGAACAGCACCTCGAACTCGCCGGGGATCGCCCCGTGGACCAGTGCGAGCGCATCGTCGGACACCGCGACGCGCGCATCGAGTCGCTGCCCGAACCATGCCGCCATCGGGGCGAGGGCCTGGTACGCCGGCTGCGACCCAGCAGCGTGGAACGTGCCGACGAGCGGCGCTGGCTTCACCAGCAGCGTGGTGACCGTCGGGCCGGGGACCAGCGGCTCGTGCACGTGGATGACGTCGAACCGCTCGTCCCACAGCGCGCGAAGGGTGCGCATCTGGGCCGACACATCAGGAGCGATCGGTGCCACCGACCCGTTGGAGGCGGTCGGCAGGCTCTTGCCGAGCGGCGTCACGAACAGCTCGGGAGGCGGCCCGTCGCACGGCGCGAGCACCCTGGTCTCGTGGCCCCGACGGCGCAGGGACCGAGCCAGGGCGAGCACCTGCCCCTGGACACCACCAGGGATGCTCAGGCTGTAGGGGCAGACCAGGCCGACGCGCACCGCAGGAGCCTACGGGAGGTCGCGCAGCCACTCCGGACGGTCGATGCCCAGGGCGTCGTAGTCACTCGGCCAGTTGGGTTGCAGCAGGTGCCACTGCTCCGGAGCCCGGCGGATCAGGGTCTCCAGCGAGTACGCCAGGTCCTGGGTGACCCGCGTGACATCCGCACGCAGCTTGCCCCGACGTTCGGTGTCGATCGCCGGCAGCACGACGGCATGGCAGTGCCCGCCGTCGAAGTAGGCAGCCGCAGGGATCAGCGGGGCGCCGCTGCGCAGCGCCGTGACCGCGGGCCCACCGGGCAGGCGGGTCTGTTCGCCGAAGAACTCCACCACGATGCCGTCACCGCTGATGTCGCGGTCGCTCAACAGGCTGATGATCGTCCCCGACGCCAGCGCGGCTGCCACCTCGGCCGCAGCACTCGGACCGAGCGAGATGATCTTCATGCCGAGGCGCTGGCGGAAGTCCAGGAACCACTCGAACAGCTCGGGCGGCTCGAGCCGTTCGGCCACCGAGGCGACCGGCCAACCCTTGACCTTGGTCAGCCAGGCCGCCGCCCACTCCCACCCGCCCAGGTGCGGCATCGCCACCACGGGGGTGATGCCGGCCTCGATCGGATCGATGAGGTGATGGACTCCTTCGTAGGAGAACCCGTCGTCGATCTGCTCCGGTGTCAGGTTCACCAGGCGCAGCGAGTCCAGCCAGTAGCGCCCGTAGTTCTCGAACACCTGCGTCGTGGATCGTCGGATCGTCGACTCGTCGACGTCGTCACCGAGGATCCGCCGAAGGTTGCGCTCGACCACCGCTCGCTCCTGCTCGGCAGCCCGCGCGTAGCCACGGCTCCCCACCCTGACCAGCGGTGCGGCCACGGGGCGCGGCAGGTGCTTGGCAGCGGACTGCGCCGTTCGCAGCACAGGGACGGAGAGCATCATGGGGTCACGACCAGCACGGGGTCACGACCAGCATGGGATCGACAGCACAGCGAGCGACCGGGGTCGGGTGTGCTCGGCGTTCAGGAACCGCTGCGGCCGGAACGGCCCGAGCGGCTGCGCGCAGCGCTGCGGCTCTGCCAGCGCTGGCTGGCAGAGCGGTCCGAGCGACGTGCGCGACGACGGCGACGGTCGCTCAGGGCCGGGGTCTGTGCGCTGGCCTGTCGCCACACCTTCACGAAGCGCTGCCCCGCGGTGATCAGGTTCAACACGATGATCAACGCCAGCACCGGCAGCAGCAGCGGTTCGAACAGCAGACCGATGGCCAGCAGGATGAACCGCTCGGCTCGCTCCACGATGCCGCCGCGGGCGTCGAAGCCGAGCGCATCGGCCTTGGCGCGGATGTAGGACACGATCGACGCCGTGACGTAGCCGGCGACGGGCAACATGACGACCCACGGCGCTTCGCCACTGGCCGCCAGGTAGTAGGCGATGCCACCGAACAGCAGGCCGTCGGTCACACGGTCCGACACCGAGTCGAAGAACGCGCCGCGCAGGCTGGACTTGCCCGACGCCTTGGCGACGGCTCCGTCGATCAGGTCGGGGATGCCGGTCAGGATCAGCAGCAGGAATCCCAGACGGAGCGCTCCCGCGCCGATGGCGACCGCGGCGCACACCGCCATGACGATGCCGGTCGCGGTGATCATGTCGGCGGTGATGCCGGTCTTGCGGATGCTGTTGCCGATCGGCTTGACCGCCGCGTCGACCTGGCTTCGGAGACGTCCGTCGAACATCGAGTTCCTCGCGTCGGGTGCTAACTGCAGTTAGCACCTTACTCGCTGAGATGCAGGATGTGAAGGACCGCACCACTGCCACCCCGCTCGGCGGCACGTGCGGGCTGCGGGACGGCTGTCCCGGCGACGGATCAGTTGTCCGCGAACTCGGCCCAGTCCTCGGGGTTGTCCTCGACGAACCACTCGAGCACGCCGCCACCGACCCCGTCGACCAACACGATGCCGCGTCGGGTGGGAGGGTTCTCGTCGGAGTACAGCAGGATCCGCCACGTCGGACGCGACAGCCATCCGCGCCACACCATCTGCGCGGCGGCGTGACCGACGGGGAACCCGACCTGCGTCGACGCGGTCACCAGGGCGTCGGACTCCTCGACCTTGAGCGTCCACCCTGCGACCATGCCGTACGCACCGAAGGCGACCAGGCCGATGCCCGCCCACAGCGTGCCGGCGTTGACCAGGGCCGAGTCGTCGCCACGCACGAACCACAGCGCGAGACAGACAGCGCCGAAGATCAGGTAGAGCGCAGCGGGGATGCGCCGCCGGTTGTTGTTCGGGAACGTGTGCGGACCGACGAACCCGCTGAGATCCAGGTCCTCGGGCAGCTCGTCGACGTACTCGTCGCGATCGATCTGCTCGGCCGGAGCGACCCGCTCGGGAGCAGCGACCTCGGACGGAGCAACTCCGTCGGTGTCGACGTCGGTCGGCGCCACGGTCGGATCCTCTGGCTCGCCGGTCATGTGCGCAGCGTACCTGCGGCCGGCCAGTGCTCCCGAAGTCGGCGCCACTGGTCGACCAGGGCGACCGGCATCACCTGTGACCCACCGGCGACTGCCATGAAGTTCGCATCGCCGATCCAGCGTGGCACGCAGTGCACGTGCAGGTGGTCCGCCTGCGAGCCACCGGCCGCCCTACCCAGGTTGATGCCGACGTTCACGCCGTCGCAGCGGGTGGTCGACTTGAGCACCACCACGCAGGCGCGGACCAGGTCCCACAGCTCGGCGAACTCCTGCTCGTCGAGCTCCTCCAGGTCCGGCACGGCGCGGTTGGGCAGCACCATCAGGTGACCGGAGGTGTAGGGGAACCGGTTGAGGATGACGAAGCAGCTCTCGCCCCGATCGACGATGTAGGTCTCCTCGTCGGGGGCGCCGCTGGCCAGGATGCGTTCGAACAGCGAACGTCCGTCATCGGCTGCCCCCTCGGGCAGGTCACCCGGCAGCGACCGCCGGCTCTCGGCCGCGCCGGTGACGTACATCGAACGCCAGGTGGCCCACAGCTGGTCGAGCGGCATCGCTCAGCGCTCCCCTGTCACTTCTTGGCCGCGACGTCGGCAGCGAGGCGTTCGGCGAACGACACGAGCGGCACGTCGCGCTCGACGTCGTTACCGCGGGGGTTCACCCCGACCGTGCGGTGTGCCACGTCATCGTCGCCGACGACGAGCACGTACGGCACCTTGTCGCCCTTGGCCCGGCGGATCCGGTTGCCCAGCGTCTCATCGGCGGCAGCGAGCTCGACACGGAACCCGTGCCCCTTCAGCTCGGCGGCCACCTCGTGCGCGTAGTCGGCATGCGCTTCGGACACCGGAAGGATGGTCGCCTGCACCGGGGCGAGCCACGCGGGGAACGCTCCCGCGTAGTGCTCCAGCAGCACCGCGAAGAAGCGCTCGACCGAACCGAACAACGCCCGGTGGATCATGATCGGGCGGTGCTTGTCGCCGTCGGGGCCGATGTAGCTCATGTCGAAGCGCTGTGGCAGCTGGAAGTCGACCTGGATCGTGGACATCTGCCAGGTGCGCCCGATCGCATCTCGTGCCTGGACCGAGATCTTCGGCCCGTAGAACGCGCCGCCACCCGGGTCCATGACCAGTTCGATCTGCATCTTCTCCGCCGCTGCCCGCAACGTCTCGGTGGCTTCGTCCCATTCCTCGTCGGTGCCGACCGCCTTGTCCTCGGGCTTGGTGGACAGCTCCAGGTAGAAGTCGTCCAGGCCGTAGTCGCGCAGCAGGTCCAGCACGAAGACCAGGATGGACTCGAGCTCCTCGCCCATCTCCTCCTTGGTGGTGAAGATGTGGGCGTCGTCCTGGGTCATGCCGCGCACGCGGGTCAGCCCGTGCACGACGCCGGACTTCTCGTAGCGGTACACGCTGCCGAACTCGAACATCCGCAGCGGCAGCTCGCGGTAGGACCGCTGCCGGCTCTTGAAGATCATGATGTGGAACGGGCAGTTCATCGGCTTCAGGTAGTACTGCGTGCCCGTTCCCTCGGCGGCCTCGCCGTCCTCGCCGTGGGAGTGGTCGAGCTCCATCGGAGGGAACATCCCGTCAGCGAACCACTCCAGGTGCCCGCTGGTCTCGAACAGGTTCGACTTGGTGATGTGCGGCGAGTAGACGAACTCGTAGTCCGCGTCCTGGTGCCGCTGGCGCGAGTAGTCCTCCATCAGGCGACGGATGATCCCGCCCTTGGGGTGGAACACGGCCAGGCCGGAACCGATCTCCTCGGGGAAGGAGAACAGGTCGAGCTCGACGCCGAGCTTGCGGTGATCGCGCTTGGCGGCCTCCTCGACCCGGTGCAGGTGCGCCTTCAGGTCCTTCTTGTTCGCGAACGCCACGGCATAGATCCGCTGCAGCATCGGGTTCTTCTCGCTGCCCCGGAAGTACGCGCCACCGTGGCGGGTGAGCTTGAAGTGCCCGAGTCGGCCCGTCGAGGGCACGTGCGGACCCCGACACATGTCCACGAACTCGGGGGTGTTGCGGTAGAAGCTGATCGTCCCCCCGCTGCTGGCCTCGCCGTCGGCGTCGTCGCCCGCTGCAGCGAGGTCCATGAAGACCTGCTTGTACGGATGGTCCGCCATGAGCTGCTTGGCCTCCTCCAGCGGCAGCTCGAACCGCTCGAAGCTCTGGTCCGCGGCGATGATCTCGCGCATCTTGGCGTCGATGCGCACCAGGTCCTCGTCGGTGAAGGTCGCCCCGCCGGGCAGCTCGAAGTCGTAGTAGAAGCCGTCCTCGATGGGCGGACCGCCGGCGAACGTGGCGCCCGGCCACATCTCGAGAACCGCCTGAGCCATGACGTGGGCGGTGGAGTGACGGATGTGCTCGACCACGTCGGGGTCCCGGTCGGTCAGGATCCGCACCTTCGCTCCGTCGTGCAGCGGGGCGGACAGGTCGACAGGCTCGTCGTCCTCGGCGATCACCAGTGCCGCCCTGGCCAGACCCGGGCCGATCGCCGCAGCCAGATCGGTTCCGGTGGCGCCCTCGGGCAGCGTGCGTTCGGATCCGTCGGGCAGCGTGATGGTGAGCTCGGACATGGCGGCCACGCTAGCGGCGCACCGGACCAGCCCCGAAGCACGATTCCCTGCCGGACCGCAGCCCTGACCTGCCGAGCACCGCCGAGCCCTGCTGCTCGAACGGTGCTGCAGACTGCACCGCGACCGACGCGTTCTGCAGCACGGTTGCCGGTACGGCGGGCACGGGTGGCCTCGGCGTTGGTGTCCCCGCCACCCCGTAGGCTCGGCCGCCATGTTCGACCACCGACTGCACGCCACGCTGGTGCCGGGGGACCCCGCGCGTCGCACCTGCCTGGCCCTGTGGTCGAGCGACGAGCAGCACGGCCAGCGCCACAGCGAGCAATCTCACTCCACCGACGACCTGCCAGCGACGGAGCTGATCGAACTCGACCCGGGCCTGCCAGCGACGGAGCTGGTCGAGCTGGTCCTGCCGAGTCCCGACGGCCCATCGGTCCGTCTCCAGCCCGCACACCTGGTCCACGTCGGCGACCTGCTCGACGAACTGCTCGACGTGGCACCCGACGATCCCCACGCGTCGCCATCGGTGCGCGCCTGGAGCGTCGTGGCGCGCGCCGCGCTCGACGTGGTGGCCCGCGGTCGGCTGCAACCCGCGATCTCCCCCGGCGGGTTCGACACGTGGGCGCTCGGACCGCTGGAGGAACGCGACCGCAGCCAACGTGCGGCACTCGCAGCGTGGCTGCCACCGGCCGCGCACTGCCACCCGCTGCCCGACTCCGACCGCACCCGTGTGCCCAGCGCCCTGGACGCCGTGGCGTTGTTCTCCCGCGCCATCGCCGATTCACTGCCGCGCACGGCTGCTGCGGCAACGGTGTCCCGCCAACCGGCGTGGTGCGCGGCCGAACCGGTCGACGTGTCCGCGGTCCGCTCACACCTGGTCGACGCCGACGACGCGATGCGTACGGTGGTCGGACTGCGGCTGTCGTTGCCCGACGACCCCGAGGAGCCGTTCGGGGTCGTGCTGCAGGTGCGCTCGGCGGTCGAACCCGCTCAGGTCGCCGACGCGGAGGACCTGTGGTCGGGCCGGGCACCCGGGTTCGACCAGCGCGCCGAGGCCGACCTGTTGCTGGCACTTCGGCGTGGTCAGCGCCTGTGGCCGCCGTTGACCGCGTTCCTCGATGAGGCACGACCAACCGCGATGCAGGTGGACGACGACCAGGCCATGGCGTTGTTCGGGCCGCTGGCCACCGACCTGGGCGGTGCCGGCATCGAGGTGCTCGTCCCTGCAGCGATGACGCGCACCGTCACCGCGACCGCGCACGCAGAACCCCCGCCGGGTGCGGGCGACCAACCCCCCACCTTCGACCTGGCCACCGTGTGTGAGCTGTCGTGGCGAGCGACCCTGGACGGCGAGCCCGTCTCGGACAGCGAGCTCTCCGCCTTGGCGGCAAGCCGTCGCCCGTTGGTCCGCCTCCGCGGCGAGTGGGTCGTGGTCGACCCTGCCGTCGCCGAGAAGCTGCGCCGCCGCGACCGGCTGAGCGCGACCGACACCCTTGCAGCTGCGCTCGGCGGCACCGTCACCATCGACGGCGAGCCGGTGGAGGTCACCGTCGGTGGGGCCGCGGCCGACCTTGCCGAACGGTTGCGCCGGGCCTCCCAGCCACGCGAGTTGCCCGAGCCCGACGGCCTGGAAGCCACGCTGCGCCCGTACCAGCGCCGCGGCGTGGCATGGATGGACGAGATGGTGCAGCTGGGCCTGGGCGGGGTCCTGGCCGATGACATGGGCCTGGGCAAGACCATCCAGCTGATCGCGTTGCACCTGCACCGCGCCCCGCTCGAGACCGGCCCCACCCTGGTGGTGTGCCCTGCATCGCTGGTGGGCAACTGGCAGCGTGAGCTGGCTCGCTTCGCCCCGGAACTGGCCGTACGGCGCTACCACGGAGCGGAGCGCACCCTCGCGGGCATCGGTGACGACGACGTGGTGGTCACCACCTACGGCATCGTGCGTCGCGACACCGACACGCTCGCTGCTCAGCGTTGGGGGCTCGTGGTCGCGGATGAGGCCCAGCAGATCAAGAACCCCAACTCCTCCACGGCCCGGGCGATCCGCAACATCTCCTCCGCTGCAAGGATCGCCATGACCGGCACACCGGTCGAGAACCGGCTGACCGAGCTGTGGGCGTTGCTGGACTGGACCACGCCCGGACTGCTCGGCCAGGTCGAGACGTTCCGCCGCAGCATCGCCATCCCGGTGGAGCGCGATCGTGACCCCGAGACGACCGAGCGCTTCGCACGGCTGATCTCCCCGTTCCTGCTGCGGCGACGCAAGGACGATCCCGAGATCGCACCCGACCTCCCGCCCAAGACCGAGACCGACCATCCGGTGACGCTCTCGGTGGAACAGGCCTCGCTGTACCGGGCGGTGGTCGAGGAGATCCTGGAGGCGATCGAGCGCGCCGAGGGCATCGCACGACGCGGGCTCGTGCTCAAGCTGTTGACCGCCCTCAAGCAGATCTGCAACCACCCGGCGCACTACCTGCGCCAACCGGGACCGTTGGCGGGCCGCTCGGGCAAGCTCGCGGCGTTCGATGAGCTCGTCGTGTCGATCGCGGACGCCGGCGACTCGACGCTGGTGTTCACCCAGTACGTCGCGATGGGTCGGCTCCTGTTGGCACGTCTCGCGGAGCTGGGCATCGCCGCCGAGTTCCTGCACGGCAGCGACTCCCTCGGCCGCCGCACCTCGATGGTGGACCGGTTCCAGGACGGCGGCTTCCCCGTACTGGTCGTGTCGCTCAAGGCCGGCGGCACCGGGTTGAACCTGACCAGGGCGACCCACGTGGTGCACTACGACCGCTGGTGGAACCCGGCGGTGGAGAACCAGGCTTCTGATCGCGTGTGGCGCATCGGCCAGGACCGCCCCGTGCAGATCCACCGGCTCATCTCCGAAGGCACCGTGGAGGATCGCATCGCGACGGTGCTCGCGCAGAAGCAGGAGCTCGCCGACGCAGTGGTCGGGGGCGGCGAGTCGTGGCTGACCGAGTTGGACGACAGCGAGCTGAAGGCCCTGGTGCGTCTGGGTGAGGACGAGCCCTGATGCCCGGACCTCGCCGCTTCGGCGCCACCTGGTGGGGCAAGGCCTGGATCGATGCACTCGAGCGTTCGGGCACCGGCACCGGCTACGAGAGCCGCCTGCCGCGGGGCCGGACCTACGCACGCAAGGGCGCCGTACGAGAGATCGACCTGCGGCCGGGCCACATCGCAGCCCGGGTCGTGGGTAGCGGCGGCGAGCTGTATCGGGTCGACATCGGGGTCAAGCAGCTCGCAGCGGTCGAATGGGAACAGGTCGCCGACGCGATCGCAGGACGGGCCGCGCACTTGGCGGCGCTGCTCGACGGTGAGCTCGACCCCGGCGTGGTCGACGACGCCGCCGCGGTCGACGTGCAGCTCCTGCCCCGCGCCGCGGACCTTCGCCCCGACTGCTCCTGTCCGGACTGGGCCGAGCCCTGCAAGCACGCGGCAGCGGTCTGCTACGTCGCTGCCCAGGAGCTCGACCGCAATCCGTTCACCCTCTTCCTGTTGCGCGGCATCGACCGGGACGCACTCATCGAGCTGGTGCGCAGCCGGCGAGGCGACACCGACGACGCTGCGCTGACCGCAGAGCAGGCGCCGCCGGGCATCGATGCACAGGCGCTGTGGTCCGGACGCGCGCTGGATGACGTGCTGGCCCCGCCACCGGTGGTCCCCGGCGGCGCACGAGCAGCGCTGCGTCAGCCGGGACGGCATGTCCCGTGGGGCGCCGAACCGCCCCCGCACCTGGGGATCGACCCCTCGAAGGTCGATGAACTGGCCGAGGACGCAGTGACACGGGCCTGGCTGATGCTCGTGGACGATCGGAGGTCCGGGTTGGCCGCGGCGCCGTCGGCGGACCTGGCGCGCCGTGCCGCCGCAGATCGCGACGCGCTCGCCACCCTGGCCGCTCGGGCCGGGGTCACTCCGGGCCGGCTCGCCGCATGGGCCGAGGCGTGGACGCTCGGCGGTGACCACGCGGTCGAGGTGATCGCGGATGCAGAGACCTGGAGCACCGACCAGGTCCTGCTCGGTGCGGGCAGGGACCAGCTGGTGGAACTCGGCTACCCCCGCCGATCGGTCTCGCTCAACTACGACAGCCTGTTGATGGCCGCCACGACCTGGTTGGTGATCGGGCCCGACGGACGTTGGTACCGGTTGCACGGCCACGGCAAGCACCACGAGCTGCGCCTGGCGCTGCCGCCGGCGGAGGACCTGCGTGACCTGATCGACGCGCCGACGACCAGCTGAGCCCACGCCCTGTCATCGAGGCGGCGGGGCGTGGATCAGGCGCTCGTGAGCTCGAGATCCAGCGGCCGCGAACGGATCGCGGCAGAGGACGAACGACGCTCCACACCGTCGGCCTCGAACGCCACGGCGTGCAGGCCGCCGTTGCTGGCAGCCGAGGCGACGAGCACCTCTCGTGCCGAGACCTGCTCGTCGGGCGCCTCGTGTGCGGCAGGTCGCTGCGGGAGCGGCACCACCGGCGCCACCTTCTGCTCGGGAGCAGCGGAACCTGCGTAGCTGTCGACGTACTCCTGGCCCGAGAGGTTGCGGATCTCGAACATGACCTCGTCGGTGATCTGGCGCAGCACCATGCGGTCGCTCTCACGGTCTGCGTACTTGTCGACCGTGATCGGCCGCCCGAAGCGGATGTGGACCCGCCGGAACGGCGCAGGGAACTTGGCGTCGGGCGGCTGGACCTGATCGGTGCCGATGATGCCGACCGGCACGATCGGCGCCCCGGTTCGCAACGACAGACGGGCGAGCCCCGTGTGCCCCTTGTGCAACTTGCCGTTGCGGGCCCTGGTGCCCTCTGGGTAGATGCCGAACAGCTCGCCTGCCTCGAGCACGCCCGCGGCGGCGTCGAGTGCACGCTGCGAGGCGTCGCCCCCGGCACGGTCGATGGGGATCATGCCGATCGCAGGGAAGACCCACTTGGTCTTCCAGTCGTCCATGTACTCGGCCTTGCCCACATAGGTCATCCGGCGGCCGACGGCGAGGGGCACGAAGAACGAGTCGAGCACCGAGATGTGGTTCGGGGCGATGATCGCACCACCCGCACTCGGCACGTTCTGGGATCCCTCGGTGGTGATGCGCCAGAAGAAGCGGAACGGCGGGGTGAGCACCATCCGTGCCGCCGTCTGCAGCTGTCCGGCTTCTCGCCTCATCGAACCCCGTCCTTCCCGTGCGTCGTGGAGCGAGTGTATAACCGGCCCACCGCTCCACGGGACGAGAGCAGCGGGAATTTCACACGCTGACGAGAGTGTTCACAGCCAGTTCACCAGGCCCACCGAACCCGACAGATCGGCCACGGCGTCATGGCGACGATGATGAACCTGCCTCAGCCGGGATCGGCCACCGGGCGCTCGACGACGACGCCGAGCAGCGCTGCTGCATCGCCCACTCCGAGCCCGGCGGATGCCGCGGCATCGATCGCCGCGACCGCTCCAGGGGTGTTCAGGTCGTCGTCCAGCGCGGCGCGGACCTCATCGAGCGCCGCCGGCCCCGGGCCGGCGGCGACCCATGACGACAACCGGGCGGCCGCTGCGGGCATGAGCTGCTCATGCCACTCCCAGCTGTCGCGGTAGTGGTGCGAGACGCACGCGAGCCGGATCGCCCGAGGGTCCCAGGACCGAGCCAGCTCCGAGACGAACACCAGGTTGCCGAGCGACTTCGACATCTTCTCGCCGTCCATGCGCACCATCGCCTGGTGCATCCAGTGACGCACCAAGGGCTCACCGGTGGCCGCTTCTGACTGCGCGGCCTCGCACTCGTGGTGCGGGAAGATCAGATCGGACCCGCCGCCGTGCAGATCGATCGTCGTGCCCAGCTCTCGCAGCGCGAGCGCCGAGCACTCGATGTGCCAGCCGGGGCGTCCCGGCCCCCACAACGAGTCCCACGAGGGTTCGTCGTCCAGGCTCGGCTGCCACAGCACGAAGTCGAGCGGATCGCGCTTGTGCGGATCGTCGACGTTGCCGCCCCGCTCTGCCGCATAGGCGACCATCTGCTCGCGGTCGTAGCCGCTGATGGCACCGAACTTCTCGAACTTCGCCACCTCGAAGTAGACCGAACCTCCGGCCTGGTAGGCGAACCCGCGGTCGAGCACCATGCCGATGAATCCGCGGATGTCGGGGATGGCCGACGTCGCCCGCGGCTCGGACCATGCCGGCAGCATCTCGAGTCGCTCCATGTCGGCGTCGAAGCGAGCGAGCTCGGAGGCCGCGAGGTCCAGGTAGTGCACCCCGAGCTCGCGGGCCTTGGGCAGGATGCTGTCGTCGACGTCGGTGATGTTGCGCACGCACCGCGTCTCGTGACCCATGTCCCGCAGTCGACGTTGCAGCACGTCGTAGGTCAGGTACGTCGTCGCGTGACCGAGATGGGTCGAGTCGTACGGCGTGATGCCGCACGTGTACATGGTGACCACACGATCCTGCGGCTCGAAGGGGACCACCGCTGCCCGAGCCGTGTCATAGAGCCGCACGCCGGTGCCGCGCTCAGGCCGGAAGGCCGGTGAAGCGGATCGCCACCCTGGTCTTGTACTTGACGTTCACCTGCAACAGCACCGCAGCGAAGGCTTCGATGGGAGCCGCGTTGGAGAGCTCACCGGCATCGACGGCACGCAGGTCCGGGATCTTCGACACGATGTCGATCGTGGTCACTGTGGCCGAGGGGTGGTCCGAGCAGACCAGCACGTCGGACTCGACCGGATGGGCGATGTCGCCGAGCTCCTTGGCGGGCACGTGGTGCATGGTCGCGGCCACCAGCGAACGCGGCACGGCGGCCTGCACCGATGCCGCCACCGAGCCACGCGGCGGGACCAGCGGCTGGAACTCGTGGCCGACCTTGGCCAACGCGTTGGCCATCGAGATGACGACCTTGCCCTTCAGCTCCCGCTGACATTCCTTGGCGGTGGACGCCGCAGCGTCCCACGGGGTGGCGATGAACACGACCTCGGCGGACGCGGCGTCGTGGTTGTCGCCGGCCTCGAGGGACAGCTGGCGGTCCGGCCACTTGGCGATGATCTTGTCGACCACCTCCAGCGCTCGGTACTTGGACCGTGAGCCGACGACGACGTCGAACCCTGACGAGGCGAGGCGAGTGGCGAGGCCACTTCCCGCCGGACCTGTTCCTCCGAGCACGCCGATCTGCATCCGGACACTTTGGTCGCGCGACCGCGCGACCGCAACACACGGCGCCGTCCACACCCGGCGGGACCCGAGGCGACAGGCCCACCTGCGAGGGGCGTCAGGCGAACCAGCCCGGCGCCCGCCCACTGGGGAACCAGACGCGCTCGACCGCCCCGGCGGCGAGGTCCCGGTCCATCGCCCGGGTGAAGTAGGGGTCGATCTGGCTGGGGTAGCAGCGCCGGACCCGCCGGTGGGTGGTGGCCCTGATCGGCCCCGAGACGTCGCGAGGGCTCAGGTCCAGCCCGAGCGGCGCCAACTGGTCCCGGATCGTCCGGTCGTCCAGGTACGCCACGTAGGGACGGTCCTCGTAGAACCCGAGCGCCACCGGGAGCGACGGCGCGACCGATGCTGCGGCGAGCGCCACGATCCGATGATCGACATGCCCGCCGAGCCCCGCCGGGACGAGCACCAGCTCTGGCGCAGCGGACGAGTGCGATGCACGGGCGGACTCAGATGCACCGGGCGACGGGGCTGCAGGAGGCGACCCGGGGGCCGCGACTGCACGCAACCACTCGGCGATCTCGCCGATCAACGGCTCGGCCGAGAGATCTGCGGTCTCATCGAGCAACCGTTCGCCGCCCGCGGTCCCCCACCGCAGCAACGCCTCGGGCCACCCCGCCGCGGTGTAGCGGTAACCGAAGGTCCGCGAGGCCAGCGATTCCTCACCGCGCCGCCACCAGCTGATGACCGCGGCGCGCGAGGCAGTGGGGTGGACCCAGTTGGTCCAGTTCGTGCGCCCGAACACGACCCGCACGCGCACCCTGCACCGAGACAGCGCTCCGTCGAGCAGGCTCTGCCCGAGCGAGAGCGGGACATCATCGAAGTGCGGCGACACGACCGTCACCCTGCGCCCTGTGTCCACCGCGGTGCAGTGTACGGGCGGACCCGGCGGCTGGCGCCGACCCGGTAGTTCGATGACCGAAGGACCGCCGCTACGCTGTGCCGATGACGGTCCAGGGATCCGCACGCAGCGCCGGCGCTGTCCGCGCCGCAGCACGCTTGGCGAAGGTGTCGGGTTCCGCACTCGCCGATGCCGAGTTGACGCTTCCCCAGTACCGCGTCCTGGTCTTCCTCGCCGGACGGGGACGGCCGGCGACGCACGTCGCTGCGCTGTTGGGAGTGACCCCCTCGACGGTCACCTCGGTGGTCGACGGGCTGGTGACGCGGGAACTGGTGGAACGTTCCTCGGATCCGGCGGACCGCCGACGGGTCGTCCTGTCGCTCACCTCGACGGGGCACGACGCGGTGCAGCTCGGCGATCAGGTCGTCGGCGCGGCGCTGGACCGACTGCTCACCCGGCTCGACCCCGCCGATGCCGAGACCGCGCTGGTGGGACTGGAGCTGCTGAACACCGCGATGGAGGCCGCGCTCGACGAGCGCTTCGGCCCGGACGCCCGGCCCGCCACTGCTCCCGGCGGATGAACGGCCCTGGCGAGTGAAGGGCACGAGCCGATCCCCCGTGCTCGCGCTCCGCAGGGTCGGTCTGACCCGCGACGGCCGTGACCTGCTCGACGACGTCGACTGGTCCATGGACCACGGACACCACTGGGTGGTGCTCGGCGCCAACGGCAGCGGGAAGACCAGCCTGGTGCGCATCGCAGGGCTCTACGAGCACCCCAGTCGCGGCTCGGTGCAGGTGCTCGGGGAGCTCCTCGGCCAGGCCGACGTGCGAACCCTGCGGCGGCGCATCTCGCTGGTGAGCCCGGCCATGTCGGATCTGATCCGCCCGCAACTCAGCGCCGCAGAGGTCGTGGTCTGCGCCAAGTTCGCCGCGCTCGAACCCTGGTGGCACCACTACGACCCCGCCGATCACGAACGCGCCCGGGAGCTGCTCGATGCCCAGGGCGTCGGGTTCGCAGCCGATCGCGCCTGGGGGTCGTTGTCCTCCGGTGAGCGCCAGCGCGTGCTGCTGGCGCGAGCGCTGATGTCGTCGCCAGGTCTGGTGCTGTTGGACGAGCCGACGAGCGGGCTCGACCTGGGCGGACGCGAGCGTCTGATCGAAGGCCTCGACCTGCTGGCCCGCACCGACGGTGCTGCGCCCATGGCGCTGGTCACCCACCACGTCGAGGAGATCCCACCAGGATTCACCGACGTGCTCGCGCTGCGCGACGGCCGCGTGCTCGCTTCGGGTCCGCTGGCCGAGACGTTGGATGCCGAGCTGCTCAGCGACTGCTTCGACATCCCGCTGTCGTTGTCGCATCACGACGACGGACGCTGGTCCGCCCGCCGCTCGAGCGGCTGAGCCGGCATTGATCAGAGCTGTTCGAGCACCACGACGCTGCGACCCATCACCGTCAGCGCACCGCCGGCAGGACGCCGCACCGCCTCGGGGGTGCCGCTGGTCGCAGTGTCCAGCACGGCATGCCAGGTCCGGCCCCAACGGGCCGGGGGCAGGTTCCATTCGATCGAACCAGCGCCCGGGTTGCAGCACACCATGAGCGTCGCGCCCATGATCGACTCGCCGCGCGGGCCGACATCGTCGATGTCCCCGTTGAGCCAGAGGATGACGCTGCGGTTGCCGTTGTTCCAGTCGTCGGGCGTCATCTCCTGCCCGGCAGCGCTGAACCAGGCCACGTCGGGGAGGTCCTCACCCTCGGCCGGGCTGCCGCTGAGGAAGTGCCGCCGGTGCAGCACCGGGTTGGAGCGCCGCAGCTGCACCAACCGCCGTGTGAACTCCAGCAGGTCCACGTCGGCCGAGTCCCAATCCACCCACGACAGCTCGTCGTCCAGCGCGTACGCGTTGTTGTTGCCGTGCTGCGTGCGACCGATCTCGTCGCCCGACAGCAGCATCGGCACACCCTGGGACAACAGGAGCGTGGCCAGCAGGTTGCGTTGCTGACGGCCCCTCAGCTCGAGCACCTCGGCGCTGTCGGTCGGACCCTCGATGCCACAGTTCCATGAGCGGTTGTCGTCGGTGCCGTCCCGGTTGTCCTCGCCGTTGGCCTCGTTGCGCTTGTGCTCGTAGGTGGTCAGGTCGCGCAGCGTGAAGCCGTCGTGGGCGGTGACGAAGTTGATGCTGGCGTGCGGGCGCCGGCCATCGGCCTGGTACAGGTCGGACGAGCCGGTCAGGCGGGCGGCGAACTCACCCAGGTGCCCGGCGTGCGGGCGCCACATGTCTCTGACGCAGTCGCGGTACTGCCCGTTCCACTCCGACCACAGGGGCGGGAAGTTGCCCACCTGGTAGCCGCCCTCGCCCACGTCCCACGGCTCGGCGATCAGCTTCACCTTGCTGACCACAGGATCTTGCTGGATCAGGTCGAAGAACGCGCTGAGGCGGTCGACGTCGTGCAACTCACGAGCCAGGGTTGCGGCCAGGTCGAATCGGAACCCGTCGACATGCATCTCCTCGACCCAGTACCGCAGGCTGTCCATGATCAGCTGCAACACGTGGGGGTGGCGCATGTTCAAGCTGTTGCCGGTACCGGTGTAGTCGACGTAGCGCGACGGGTCCTCGGGGTCGAGCCGGTAGTAGGCCCGGTTGTCGAGGCCCTTGAAGCTGAGGACCGGGCCGCCTGCGCCACCCTCCGCAGTGTGGTTGTAGACGACATCCAGGATCACCTCGATACCCGCCTCGTGCAGCGTCTTGACCATCACCTTGAACTCGCGCACCTGCGCGCCGTCCTGCCCGCCGACCGCGTACTCGTTGTGCGGGGCGAAGAAGCCGATCGAGTTGTAACCCCAGTAGTTGCGCAGTCCCATCTCGACCAACCGGCGGTCGTGGACGAACTGGTGGATCGGCATGAGCTCGACCGCGGTCACCCCCAGCCGCTGCAGGTGTTCGATGACCGGCGGGGCACACAACCCCAGATAGGTGCCGCGGTGCTGCGGTGGTACGTCGGGGTGGCGTGCCGTGAGTCCCTTGACGTGGGCCTCGTAGAGCACGGTCTCGTTCCACCGCGTCGCCGGCCGGTGGTCGGTGCCCCAGTCGAACCACGGGTTCACCACCAGCGAACGCGGGACGTAGGGGGCGGAGTCCTCGTCGTTGTCGGCGTCGACAGCGTCGTGCCAGCGGATCGACCCGGAGATCGCACGGGCGTAGGGGTCCAACAGGAGCTTGGAGTGACGCTGCAGGTCGCCGGCCGCACGCCGCTCGCCGCCGGCGCGGAATCCGTAGCGCTGCCCCGGCCCTGCGTCGGGCAGATAGCCGTGCCACACCGAGCCGACGCACTCCGGGAGCTCGACGGCGACCTCGGAGCCGTCCGCGTCGAACAGGCACAGCTCGACGCGTTCCGCCGCATCGGAGAAGACCGAGAAGTTCGTTCCCGCCCCGTCCCAGGTGGCACCCAGCGGGTAGGGCCGCCCGGGCCAGACGCGGATGGGGGCACCCGCGCGGATCACGACGACACCCCCAGAACGGCGAGGAGTCGGGTGCGTGATCGCCCGATCTCGTCGGTGAGCAGCCGATCGAGCATCGGCATCCACATGGAGCCGCCGTAGTGCAGCTCCATGGTCAACCGGCTGATTCCTTCTGCCGGAGTGTCGACGTGCGCGCGCAGGGTCCAGTCGCTGTGGGAGCGACCGTCCAGCTCCCGGCGCTCGAACACCACCGAGGTCGAGGGCGACACCACCGTGCGGACCATGCGCAGCCGCTTCGAACGACGCAGCGGACCCAGCTGCCCGCGCAGATCCACCGACCAGACCGGGCCGTCCTCATCGGATCCGACGGGGAGCGGCTCGGCGCGCGGCACGATCTCGAGCCAGTCCGGGTAGGTGCCCAGGTCGCTCACCACGGCGAACATCGCCTCGCCCTGCACCGCGGCCTCGAGCGAGGCGGTCACGTCCACCCCACCATTGTGCTGTGTCGGGACGACGTCCCCGACCATCGCCCGATCCCGCCGCTCGCCGACGGCACATCCCGGGCCCACTGCGGACGACACACGTGAGGCGGGCGACGTCGCCGGCCCCGCTCAGAAGGTGAGCTCGTCATCGCCGCGGCCGAGCCACCGGTCCACCAGGACGATCACCGCAGCGCAGACCAGCACCAGAACACACGACAACGCCATCGCCTGACCGAAGCCGGCACCGCCCGGTCGGGACATGAGCCGTTCGATCGCGACCGGCACCGTGGGGCGGGCGGACCGGGCCAGGAAGACCGTCGCACCGAACTCACCCAAGCACGCGACGAAGGCAAGTCCGGTCCCGGCGCCGATGGCCCTGCGCACCAACGGCACCTCGACCCGCCACCACTGCTGCGACGGTGTCATCCCCAGCAACGCCGCGCTGTCCCGCACCTGGGCAGGGATCGCTCGCAGCGCCGGCAGCACGACCCGCACCACGAGCGGCAGCGCAACGAGGGCCTGGGCGACCGGCACCAGCCACCAGGCGCCGCGCAGGTCGAGCGGCGGCCGCCCGAACGCCAGCAGGAGCCCGAGTCCGATCGTCGTGGAGGACACCCCCAACGGCAGCAGCAGGACGCGATCACCCACCCCGCCGGGGCGACGTGCCACGACCCGGGCGGCAGGCACCGCGACAGCGAGCGCCAGCGCGGTCGCAACGAGCGACGTGGACAACGACACCCACACCGCCTCCCATGGCGAGACCCGCAGACCTGTGCCCTCGGTGACCGACCCCAGCTGCTGCCAGTTGGCGGTGGACCACCGGGACCCGACCCGCATCGAGCGCTCCGCCACCGCCAGCAACGGCAGGACCGACACCACCAGGACCGTGGATGCAGCAGCGATGACCGCGCACCGCTCTGGGGCACTGCGGGGTCGGATCCCGCGGGACGCTCCTGCGATGCGCCTGGTCGATCGGCCACGAGACACCCGCGCATGCACCGACAGCGTGGCGACGACCGCCACGAGCTGCAACAGGCTGAGCACGCCCGCACCTGCCAGGTCGAACTGCCGGGTGGACCGGGTCCAGATCTCGACCTCGACGGTGGTGACGGGCCCACCTCCGAGGATGACGATGACCCCGAAGCTCGTCAGACAGAACAGGAACACGATGATCCCCGCGGCCGCGACCGCCGGAAGGATCGCGGGGAGCACGACCCGCCGTGCAGCGGCCACCGGCGATGCTCCGAGCAGTCGTGCTGCAGGTTCGAGATCGGGGTCGACCGACGCGAGCGCCGCGCCGACGGTCCGCAGCACCACCGCCAGGTTGAAGCACAGATGCGCGGCCAGGATCGGCCACCAGGTCGCCCGGGCATCGACCAGCCCACGGGGGCCGAGCAACGTGGCGAACGCGGCCCCGATCACCACGCTGGGCAGCACGAAGGGCACCGTCGCCAGCGTCCGCAACGCGGCACGACCGGCGAACCGGTAGCGGGCGAGCACCCAGGTCACGGGTATGCCGACCGCCAGGGTGATTGCACACGACGCAACTGCCTGGGCCACGGTGATGGCGAGCACCCGCCAGGTCCGCGGGCTGGACAGCATCCGGCCGAACGCCTCCAGGTCCACCACGCCGTCGGGCCGGATCGTTCGCAGCGCGACCGCGGCCACCGGCACGGCGATCACGCACAGCACGACCCCGAGGGCCAGGTTGCCCGCGACCGAACCGGCGGGGGTCCGGGTGCTGGACCGAACGGGCCGCCACCGAACAGGACTGCCCTGAGCGGAGCGGCCCTGGACAGCCGCGGACCGCGTCACTCCATCTGCTCCCGCCACGCCTCGATCCAGCGATCACGGTTCTCGTCGATCACGTCGGGGGCCAGCCCCATCGGATCCTCGGCGCGCGTCGCCCACGTGCTGAACTCCTCGGGGAGCTCGACGTCCATGACCGGGAAGACGAAGTTCGCGAGCGGCAGCTCACGCTGCCAGTCGTCGGTCAGCATGAACTCCACCAGCTCTGCTGCCAGCTCCGGGCGGTCGGTGCCACGCAACACACCGGCGAACTCCACCTGCGCGGTGCAGCTGTCGAGCATGACCGTGGACGCCGGCTCCGAGCGTTCCCCCTCGCTGAAGATCACCTCGGCGGGCGGACTCGAGGCGTAGGACAACACGATCGGCCGATCGCCGCCCGAGACCGTGTAGTCGGTCGAGTAGGCATCATCCCAACTGGGACGCACCCGCAGGCCGTTGTCGCCGAGTTGCTCCCAGTACTCCAACCAGCCCTGCTCGCCGTAGCGATCGACTGTGCCGATCAGGAACGCGAGCCCGGGCGACGACGTCACCGGGCTGGGCACGACCAGCAGGTCGCGGTAGTCAGGATCCGTCAGCTGCTCGAGCGTCTCGGGAGGTTCGATGCCTTCCGCTGCGAACCACTCGCTGTCGACGTTCATGCAGACGTCACCGGTGTCGATCGGCACCAACAGGTCGGCGCCGGCTCCATCCAGCCGGTACCGCTCGGGCACCGACTCGACCACCTCCGCGGCGACCGTGTCCAACAGCTCCCCCTGCACGGCCCGCGACGCCGAGGTGTCGTCGATGCCGAAGATCACGTCGGCCTCGGGGTCGCCGGCGCTGAGCAGCGCGCCGGTGAGCATGGTCCCGCTGTCGCCGGTCGCGATCACCTCGATCTGCGCGCCGGTCTGCTCCTCGAACGCCGCAGCGGCCGCATCGGGGAGGGCGAAGGAGTCATAGGTCAGCAGCCGCACGGTCTGCGCCGCGGTGTCGTCGTCGTTCGAACCCGTCGCCGATCCGTCGTCGTCACCGCCTCCGCAGCCCACCGCGATCGCCGCACACATCGCCGCAACAGCCGTGACGGCCCGGAACGATCGGACACTGCTCATTCATCCTCCTCAGGAACGACGACGGCCACACAGCCGTCGTCCACGGACACCTCGGCGATATCGGCGACCATCTCGTTGGACAGACCTCGACTGGAACCCGGCTCGAGTCGTTCGCCGGACAGCGCCCACCGCAGCCCGTCGGTGCGCACCCCGGTCGCGGGGCCGTTCACGGCGATCAGCGACACGGTGGCGCCGACGCGCGCCTCGACCCGTCCGCGGTCGTGCACCGGTACCACCAACGTCCCACCGAGCCACGCCCGCAGCGACAACGGCGCATACCGGGCGGCGCAGACCGTCAGGAGTCCACCCATCAGATGGTCGAGCCGACCTCCGGGCGAGCCGATGACCGCGACCGACTCGACCCCGACGCCGAGCAGCCCGTCGAGTGCCAGCTCCAGGTCCGTGGCGTCCTTGTCGACGGGGTGACGCTCCACGGCCGCGCCGCGCTGCTCCGCAGCGGCGAGCAGGCGTGGGTCGACAGAGTCCATGTCGCCCACGACACGATCGACCGCCCAGCCGGACAGCTCGGCGAGGTGCAGGCCCGAATCGACAGCGACGACGAGATCCGGCCCCTGTGTGCCGGACGCCCACCACCCGTCCGGGAGCGTCCCGCCCGCGACCGGGTGGGGCCCACCGACGAACACGACCGCAGTCGACATGATCTCCCTCCGCTGGCATTACCCAGATCAGGTTGTCGGGTCGGTGGCCCCGGCCACCCTCTCAGCCCGCTGGTGCGAGCTCCCCGGATTCGATTGAGCGCCGACAGTAGCGCGGACCGCTGTGCAGCGTGCGGCGCTCAGTCCCCCACGATGCCGTTCATCTTGGCGAGCGTGCGCAGCATGACCTCGTCCGCGCCGCCGCCGATCGACCACAGGCGGGTGTCACGGAAGAACCGGGCGGGCCAGTTCTCCTCGACGTACCCCATGCCCCCGTGGAACTGCACCGCGGCATCAGCCATCCGCCGAGCCAGTCGTGCGGAGCGGAGCTTCGCGACCGTGGCGTGGCGGGTGATGTCCTGACCGTCGGTGTACGCCGCGACCGCCGCCCAGTTGTGATGTCGCTGCATGTCGAGCTCGCTCGCGATGTCGGCAAGTTCGTACTGGATCGACTGGTTCGCGAGCAGCGGCGCGCCGAACGCCTTGCGCTGTTGCAGGTACTCGATGGTGCGCTGCATGGCCTGCTCCACCGCGCCGATCATCTGGTAGGCGGCGATCATCCGCTCGTTCTGGAACTGGTCCATCTGCTGCTGGAACCCCCTGCCGGGCTCCCCGATCGTGTTCGACACCGGGACGCGCAGGTCATCGAAGACCAACTCCGCAGTGTCCGATGCCCGCATGCCGAGCTTGTCGAGCTTGCGACTGACCGAGAAGCCGGGGGCGTCGGTCGGCACGATGATCTGCGACATCCCGCGGTAGCCACCCTCGTCCGAGGTCCGGCACAGCAGGCACAACCAGTCGGCCTGGGTCCCGTTGGTGATCCACATCTTGGTGCCGTTGATCACCCACTCGTCGCCGTCGCGCACCGCCCGGGTCCGCAGTCCGGCCACGTCGGAGCCGGCGTCCGGTTCGCTCACCGCGATCGCCGCAACCTGCTCGCCGGAGATGGCGGGGCGCAGGTAGCGCTCCTTCAGCTCGTCCGAGCCGTACTGGTGCAACGCCGGTGTGGCCATGTCGGTCTGCACCGAGAGCGCCATGGACACACCCAGCGACCCGGACCGCCCGATCTCCTCGCCGAAGATCATGGTGTAGACGTGATCCGCCCCGCCGCCACCCCAGCGCTGGTCGTACTCGAGCCCCAGCAGTCCGAGCTTGCCGAACTTGGCGAACAGCTCGTGGGCCGGGAAGTCGCCGTCGCGCTCCCACTGCTCGACGTACGGGTCGATCTCGGACTGCACCACCTCCCGCACGGTGGAACGGAACATCTCGTGCTCTTCGGTGAACCGCAACACGGTGGGCCTCCAGGTCGTTCGTGGGCGCTCGGCGCGACGCCGCTCGAAGCTACTCGCGCGCCTCGGATCCGGCGTAGCGACCGGCAGGCTGTGTCACCGACCTGCGCACTCGGTGTGTCAGGCTGGGTCCGTCCCCTCCGCGTTGCATCCGGAACTGCTGGTTGTGACGAAGATGGGGCACTTCGACCTCTGCCGAAGGGCCAACGTGACGGTCACGATCACAGTGTGTGTACTCGGCTGGCTCGCCGGCTGGCTCGCCATGGGCCGTCCACGATCGGTTGCCGAGCTGCAGGCTGACACCGACCGTTCCGGCCGCGACGGTCTCCGGGGGGTCACGATCGTGATCCCCGCCCGCGACGAGGAAGCCAGCATCGACATCCTGCTGTCGGGCCTGTGCGACCCCAGCAGCGAGGTCACCGCTCCCGACCGACTGATCGTGGTCGACGACCACTCCAGGGACTGCACCGCAGCACTGGCACGTGCGTACGACGGCGTCGATGTGATCGACGCGCCAGCGCTCCCTGATGGCTGGACCGGCAAGAGCTGGGCATGTCACGTGGGCGCGGTCCACGCCGCGGGCCTCACGCCCGCCGCCGGCACGCTCCCGCGACCTGGCGCCGGCGAACCGCCCCCGGCCGGATCCGATGACGATGTCCTGGTCTTCCTGGATGCAGACGTGCAGCTCGATCGCAGCTCGCTGGCACGGGTCGTGGCCCAACGTGACCGCCAGGGCGGGCTCGTCTCGGTGCAGCCGTGGCACGAGACCCGACGCTGGTACGAGCAGCTGTCATGTCTGTTCAACGTGCTCGCCGTCATGGGCACCGCAGCCGGCTCACGCAGCGGCACGAACGGGGCCTTCGGGCCGGTGCTGGTCACCTCACGGTCGGACTACGACCGGGTGGGTGGGCACGGTTCGGTCCGCACCGAGGTGATCGAGGACCTCGCGCTCGCCGCCGGGTACCGGTCGGCCCGGATCCCCGTCGAGCTGTTCACCGGCGCCCGCTCCATCCGGTTCCGCATGTACCCCGGCGGGCTCCGTCAGCTCACGGAGGGCTGGACCAAGAACTTCGCCGCAGGGGCAGGATCCACCCGGCTCGGCAGGTTGGCCGTCATCGTGTTGTGGGTCACGTGTCTCGGCAGCGCGACCCTGGCACTCGACGACGCCCTCCGCGGCGACATCGCGCTGCCGGTCGGCCTCGCGTTGTACCTGGCCTTCGCTGCACAGCTGATGGTGATGTTCCGTCAGGTCGGCAACTTCTCTCCGCTCACCGCGCTCGCCTTCCCGATACCTCTGGTGTTCTTCGGAATGATCTTCTGCAGGTCGCTGTGGCGCACCCACGTGCGCCACAGCGTCACCTGGCGGGGCCGGGAGATCTCGACCGTGCCCGACCGAGGATGACCGCGCTTCCGTGCTGATCCAGCTCTCGGACGCACTGGCCATCGCCGTGTCCAGCTTGATGTGGGTGCTCATCGGGTTGGTCACCGGCTGGCACTATCACCGCCGGCCCACAGAGCACTTCGCGGACGACAACTGGCTCACCCGGCCCCGTGCGTTCGAACAGGGAGGTCGCTGGTACCAGCGACACCTTCGCATCCGTTCCTGGAAGGACAAGCTGCCCGAGAAGGGCGACCTGTTCCGCGGGGGGTTCTCCAAGCGGCACCTGACGAACCGGTCGACATCACACCTGCAGCGCTTCGTCGTGGAGACGCGTCGGGCAGAGATGGTCCACTGGTCCAATCTCGCAGCCGGTCCGGTGTTCCTGATCTGGTGCCCGCCACTGCTGGGCGGCGTCATGGTGGTGTTCGGCATCGTCGCGCACCTGCCGTTCATCACGGTCCAGCGCTACAACCGGGAACGACTGACCACGATCCTGGCCCGGCGCGCACCGGCCACCTGAGCGGCTCGGCCGAACCGAGCAGCCTGTCCGGTCGTCGCGGTCCGGCAGGTCGACGAGTCGGTCCGGTCAGCGGTCGCGTACCCGCTGCAGCAGTTGGACCAGCCGGTCGGTGTCCTGTGCGCCGGGAATGATCCAGTCGTCATCGATGACGAACGCCGGCACGCCGCTGATGCCGCGCTCGTGTGCCGATGCCTGGTCCGCGCGGATCTGCTCGGACCAGCTGCCCGAGACGAGCATCTCGGCGGCCAGGTCCCGATCCAGCCCGACCGACGCGGCAGCGTCGACCAGCGTGTCGTGGCGGCCGATGTCAGCACCCTGTGTGAAGTAGTCGTCGAAGAGCCGGTCGACGAGGCGGGACTGCTGCATGATCGTGGACGCATCGGCTGTGCCAGCGCCGCCCGGACCACCGCCCGCCCCGGAGCCGCCGGCAGCGCCCATCTCGTCGCCCGAGCCGGCCCAGGCGATCAGGCGGTGGGCATCGGCGGTGTTGACCCGTAGTGCACGGTCGAAGCGATAGTCGATGCCGGCCTCACGGCCGAGTCCCTCGAGCCGTTCCGTCATCGCGTCGAAGGCGCCCGGGCCGTACTTCCGTTCCAGGGCGGCACGCAGGTCCCCCGGCTCGGTCGGCGCGCCCGGGTCCAACTGGAACGCCCTCCATCGCACTTCGATGTCGCTGCGGCCCACCTGATCGAGTGCGGCGTCGAGGCGCCGGGCGCCCAGGTAGCACCAGGGACAGACCACGTCGGACCAGATGTCGATGCGCATGGTGGTCCGAACACCGCGGCCCACCGGCCAGTTCCCGTCGATACCCTTGTCCCGTGGACGACACGACGAGCACGACCGGTGACCGCCCCGACATGTCACCCGAGGCCATCCGAGCCAGGCTCACGCCTGCGCAGTACCAGGTGACCCAGCAGGCCGGCACCGAGCCGGCGTTCAGCGGCGCCTACTGGGACACCAAGCAGGCAGGGACCTACCGCTGCGTGGTCTGTCACGAGCCGCTGTTCTCGTCCGACACCAAGTACGACTCGGGCTCGGGCTGGCCGTCGTTCTGGGAGGCCCTCGACCCCGCCAAGGTGACTCTCGTCGAGGACCGCAGCCACGGCATGTCGCGGGTCGAGGCGCGTTGCGCGACCTGCCAGGCGCACCTCGGGCACGTCTTCCCCGACGGACCCCGACCCACCGGCGAGCGGTTCTGCATGAACTCCGCCTCGCTGGACTTCGTCCCCGCCGAAGGCTGACGTCACCGGGGATCAGTCCCGCCGCTGGACCGCGGCCGGAGCGTCGGTTGTCCCGGCACCTACGGACACCGGCGAACAGCCGCCTTCCGTTTTCTGACCGAACCCGTTGACCGACTGAGTCAGTCGCGCGAGGGTTTCTGAAGCCGGTTCGCGACGTAGAGGAAGCACGCGGACCGTCCACTGGGAGGGAAGACCCGATGATCACCACGACCGTTCGTTCGCGCTCACGCGCGCTCCGCCACCTGGCACTGAGCGCACTCGCCGTCCTGGGGGTGATCGCGGTCGCGTGTGTGCCACCTGTCGGCACCGTGGACGGCGACCAGGTACTGGACCTGACTGCGACCGGGCGGCGACCGGTCGCCATCTCCGCGCCCGTGCCGGTCCCGGGATTCGACATCGGCCTGGCCGAGGACGGTCGGCTCGCCGCGCTGACAGGTACCCATGACGTGCCCGGTACGGACGGTGCCCGCTACCAGGTCACCTTCTCGATCGGCAGAGTGCTGGAGCACGCCAAGGGCAGCATCGAGATCCGCAACCTGGACACCGACAAGGTCGTGAGCGGCCTGGTCTACATGGATGCACCTGCGCTGGAACAGGTCGGCAACCAGCAGGTGCTGTCGATCGAGGGCGCCACCGGGTCCTTCTACAGCGGTGAGTGGTTCCCCGGGGTCATCTCCGCGCGCATCACCGTCGGCGAGCCGAGCGGCACCACCACGACGACCGAGGCCACCCACCACCACCGTCGATCCCACCACCACGACGACCGAGCCACCCACCACCACCGTCGATCCCACGACCACCACGACCCAGCCGACGACCACCACCACCGACGCACCACCGACCACGACCACCGACGCACCCACCACCACGACCACGACGACCGAGCCGACCACCACCACCGAGGCGCCGACGACCACCACGTCGACCACCTCGACCAGCACCACGACCACCGAAGCACCGACGACCACGACGACGACGCAGCCCACGACCACGACTACACGAGCCAGCCGACAACCACGACAACCACCACGTCGACCACGCACGACGTCGACCACGAGCACGACCACGACGCAGCCGCCGGATCCGTTCACGTTCTCGATCGGAGAGACGATCGACGGTGAGATCGAGACCGCCGGAGCATCGGACACCTGGACGTTCACCACACCGGGTCAGACCGTGTTCTTCGACGTCACCGCCCTCGGTGAACTCGGCGAGACCGGCTGCAACAACGCCAACTTCGACCTACACCCTCACCGGACCCGACGGCGAAGTGTTCGACGAATTCCTCTTCTCCTGCAACAGCGACCAAGGACCCATCGAACTCCCCGCCGGCACCTACACCCTCACCATCGACGGCCGCGACGACGCCACCGGCTACTACCAGATCACCTCGTGGGACGTGCCAGCACCCGACACCTCGATGTTCGCGATCGGCGACGTCATCTCGGGTGAGATCGAGACCCCCGGTGTGCTGGACGTGCAGAGCTTCACCACACCGGGTCAGACCGTGTTCTTCGACGTCACCGCCCTCGGTGAACTCGGCGAGACCGGCTGCAACAACGCCAACTTCGACCTACACCCTCACCGGACCCGACGGCGAGGTGTTCGACCGAATTCCTCTTCGCCTGCAACAGCGACCAAGGACCCATCGAACTCCCCGCCGGCACCTACACCCTCACCATCGACGGCCGCGGCAACTCCACCGGCTACTACCAGATCACCACTCAGGACGTGCCGCCGGTGGATCCGTTCACCTTCTCGATCGGAGAGACGATCGACGGTGAGATCGAGACCCCCGGCGTCACCGGACACCTGGACGTTCACCACACCGGGCCAGACCGTGTTCTTCGACGTCACCGCCATCGGTGAACTCGGCGAGACCGGCTGCAACGACGCCAACTTCGACCTACACCCTCACCGGCCCCGACGGCGCAGGTGTTCGACCGAATTCCTCTCTCAGCTGCAACAGCGACCGAGGACCCGTCGAACTCCCCGCCGGCACCTACACCCTCACCATCGACGGCCGCGGCAACTCCACCGGCTACTACCAGATCACCAGCCTCGAACGTCCCCGCACCCGACACCGACACCTTCACCATCGGCGACGTCATCTCCGGCGAGATCGAAACCCCCGGCGTCACCGACGACTGGACCTTCACCACACCGGGCCAGACCGTGTTCTTCGACGTCACCGCCCTCGGTGAACTCGGCGAGACCGGCTGCAACGACGCCAACTTCGACCACACCCTCACCGGACCCGACGGCGAAGTGTTCGACCGAGTTCCTCTTCAGCTGCAACAGCGACCAAGGACCCGTCGAACTCCCCGCCGGCACCTACACCCTCACCATCGACGGCCGCGGCAACTCCACCGGCTACTACCAGATCACCACCCTCGAACGTCCCCGCACCCGACACCGACACCTTCACCATCGGTGACGTCATCTCCGGGAGATCGAAACTCCCGGTGTCACCGACGTCTGGACCTTCACCACACCGGGCCAGACCGTGTTCTTCGACGTCACCGCCATCGGTGAACTCGGCGAGACCGGCTGCAACGGCGCCAGCTTCGACTACACCCTCACCGGACCCGACGGCGAAGTGTTCGACCGAGTTCCTCTTCGGCTGCAACAGCGACCAAGGACCCATCGAACTCCCCGCCGGCACCTACACCCTCACCATCGACGGCGACAACGGCAACTCCACCGGCTACTACCAGATCACCACCCTCGAACGTCCCCGCACCCGACACCGACACCTTCACCATCGGTGACGTCATCTCCGGCGAGATCGAAACCCCCGGTGTCACCGACGACTGGACCTTCACCACACCGGGCCAGACCGTGTTCTTCGACGTCACCGCCATCGGTGAACTCGGCGAGACCGGCTGCAACGGCGCCAGCTTCGACCACACCCTCACCGGACCCGACGGCGAAGTGTTCGACCGAGTTCCTCTTCAGCTGCAACAGCGACCGAGGACCCGTCGAACTCCCCGCCGGCACCTACACCCTCACCATCGACGGCCGCGGCAACTCCACCGGCTACTACCAGATCACCACCTCGTAGCGAGGCAGGGCCGCGCGGCTCGACACCCGAGCTGGCCGTGTCGCAGGATGTTCCACTCTCGGCGAGGAGCACGTGATGCGGGAGATGGGTCGGACAACATCGGTCGAGCAACACGCAGCCGCGGGCCGCAGGCGGCGCCCCGGCCGCGGCTGGCTCGCGGCGGGCGTCGCCGCGGTGGCGCTGGTGGCTGCTGCGTGCACTCCGCCGCCGCTGGTGCCCTTCCCCGATGGCGGGCCAGGGGTGGTCACACCCGCTGAGCCCGACGTGATCCCCCCGCTGCGGATGCTCGACGGCGAGCTGGTCGACGGCGCGGGGCGTGTCGTGCTGCTGCACGGGATGAACTCGGTACAGAAGGGCGAGCCGTTCATCTCCACCGACGAGCCAGGCTGGCTGGGCTCGCTCGAACGGGAGTACCTGCACCGCAGCGGGTTCAACTCGGTGCGCCTGGGCGTGACCTTCGCCGCGCTCATGCCCGAGCCGGGCGTGATCGACACCGAGTACCTCGACCGGGTCGTCGAGATGACCGATCTGTTGGCCTCCGAGGACATCTGGGTGCAGCTCGACTTCCACCAGGACGTCTTCAACCAGATGCCCGACTGGGCAACACCGCCCGACGCTGCCTCGCTGTCCGATGTCGCGCCCGAGCTGTTCGGCTTCATCGGCTGGGCAGCGGGCTACCTGAGCCCGAAGTCGATCCGCCAGTGGGACTCCTTCCTGGCGGGCGAGCCCCACGTGCAGGGCCGCAGCGCCGCAACAGTGCTGGGCGACGCGGCCGGCGCGCTCGCCGAGCGGGTGGCCGACAACGACCACGTCATCGGCATCGAGCTGTTGAACGAGCCCTTCTCGGGCTCGGCGGTCGTGCGCTGCGTCACCGAGGGCTGCCCGGACGTCGAACAGCGTCTGAGTGACCGGTACACCGAGATGGCGGCTCCCATCCGCGCAGCGGCTCCGGAGATGCCGATCTGGGTCGAACCCTTCGCTCCGACCGCGTATCTGGCACAGCCGACCATGCCGCCTCCGGTGGTGACCCCCGCCAGCGATGGGCCCCAAGCTGGGGCTGGCATGGCACCTGTACTGCCACGACACCGACGACGGGAAGGTCGAGGTCGCGGATCCGGCCACCACCGGGTTCTGCACCGCACGCTTCCAGAACGGCTTCGCCGCCGGGGCCGCAATGGCCCAGCAGCTGGGCGGCGCTCGGATCCTCAACGAGTTCGGCGCCTCGAGGAACCCCCTCGATGTCAGCATCGCAACCCGCGCCGCGGACGACGAGTTCGTGTCGTGGATGTACTGGGCCGCGACCACAGCCCTGAGCCCGACCGACTCGGCGTTGCCCGACGAGGTCGAGGCCCACCTGATCCGCCCGTACCCGCAGGCCACCGCCGGCACACCCGGCCAGCTGCGCTACGAGCCCACGACCGGCGCCTTCACCTACTCGTTCACCCCGGATGCGTCGATCGATGCTCCCACCTCGATCGTGGTGCCCGAGCGTGCCTATCCGGCCGGCTACGACGCCACGGTCACGCACGGCACCATCACCTCGGCCCCGCAGGCCGGCCGGGTGACGGTCGAGCCCGACGGGTCGGCCGGCCCCATCACGGTCACCCTCCGCCGGAGCTGAGCTGACAGCGGCCGCGGCGCGCGTCGTTGCGGCTCGGGTGGACGGTTCACTGCGTCGGCGCCGCCTCCGTCCGGGCGGAGCGGGCTGCGCGCACAGGTGACGCGATCCGTCGCCGGTGCGCGCAGGAAGGCGGGTCGGAGGCTCCGGCCGGCGTCGCCCCGCCGAGCTCAGGACGCATTGAGCAGGTTCCACGCGCCAGCGGCGCACAGCGCCACGCCGAACACCACCGAGACCACGACCCCGATCGTCCGCCCGTTGCGCTCCATCCATGCCTGCACCTGGCTCAGCTTCGGACGGATGTCGTCGCCGAACACGGTGAGCGCAAGCGGTGGAACGAGCGCAGCAGCTGCGGCGGCCAGGTACAACAGGGCGACCCCGGCGAGCCGTGCGGGCTCGCCGACGTCCGAGCGGGCGACGACGTGGAGCCCGGGGATGTACAGCGCCAGCGTCGACGCGTTGACCAGCATCCACACCGCGCCGAGCACGAACAGCGACAAGGGGGGTGCGTCGATGACGCGCTGCGCCCGACCCGGAGCACTCGTCGACGCCGGGCGTCGAGCAGAACGAATCGCGAGCGACAGGAGCACCGCGCCGCCGACGACCAGGATGACGCCTGCTTCCGGCGACGCGGTCAGCCCCGAGTCGAAGTCCGGCAGACGGGCCAGCAGCGACGCGCCCCCGATGGTGATGATGAGCAACGAGACCATGCGACCGGCCGCCAGCGACCAGGCCCGCGACAGCGCCCGGGAATCGCCGGTCAGGATCACCAGCTGCATCACCAGCAGCGTGGGGCTGAGCGCCGCGCCGACCGCGAACGGCAGCAGCTGGACGAACATGGTCAGGGCCGGCACCGGTGCATGTTCCCAGCATCCGCGACGTTGCCGGGGACGGCGCGCCGGTTGCCACATCTGCGAGGCTCTTCGGGCGCAGTGCCGACCGGCGGGCGCAGGGGGCGAACAACGATGACCACGCAGGTGACACGGCAGGGGCGGACGAGGGTCGCCGTACTGGTGATCTGCACCGCGATCCTGGCCGTCGCCTGCGGCCCCGGGCCGACCGGCCCACCACCGCCCGGGCCGGGTCCGCTGTCGCTCGGCGCCGGCGGCGCCTGGGGCAACGACGTGACCACCGGCGCCAGCATCAGCGGCAACGGGCGGTTCGTGGCGTTCAGTTCTGCCTCCGACAACGTGGTTCCCGGTGACACCAACGGAGTCACCGACACGTTCCTGCGCGACCGAACCACGGGCGACGTGCAGCGCGTGGCGCAGCACACCGTCGGCGAGCCACGGATCAGCGGGAACGGCCGCTACGTGTCCTACGTCGCCTTCGGCGGGGTCTACGCGGTGTTCGACAGGATCGCCGGGACCACCGTCAGCTGGACGACCGCGGTCGCACAGAACACCCCGGTCGTTCCCGACGACGGCTCGGTCGCCATCTTCGGCCGACCCGGGTCGTTCGGAGTGTTCTCCACCGCATGCCGGGTCCGCGACCTGTCGACCGGCACCGAGACCGATTGCCCTGCGGGTGGGCCCGGGTTCGGCACCGTCGCGCTCGACGCGGTCAGCCGCAACGGCCGGTTCGTCCTGTACTTCTGGCTCGACCAGGACGGCGGCGGCACCAGCGCACGATTGGTGTGGGACCGCCAGACAGGCGCTGTGACGCCCGCCCCGGCGGGGCTCATCGTGTTCGGCAACTCGGTGGTCATCTCCGACGACGGTCGCTATCTCGCTGCGACCGACTTCACCCCGGGTTCGCCGTTCGCTCCCCAGCTGTTCGACCGCCAGACCGGCACGCTGAGGACGCTGCCGGGACCCGCACCCGACGGGTCCACATTGCCGGTCGACATCTCGGCGAACGGCAGCACCGTGGCGCTCTACAGCGAGGCGACGAACCTGGCTGCCGACGACACCAACGGAGGGTCGGACATCTACCTGTGGAACACGGTGTCCGACACCGTGACCCTCGCCTCTCGCCGGCTGGACACCGGCGCAGCGCTGCCGACCGGAGCGACGTTCTGCTCGCAGGGGTCGGGCAATCTGCTCGCCTCGGGCCCAGGAGTGTGCGTGCGGACCAGCGATCCGCTCGATGCTGCGGACCTCAACGGCGTGACCGACGCTTGGCTGGTGCCGAGCTGAACGACGAGGGGCGTTCGGCGCCGGTGCGTCAGCCGGCCGACATCGCCTCGTGAACCGACGAGCACACGAAGTCGGCGTCGTCCGCTGTCATGTGGTGGTTGCACGGCAGCAGCAGCGCATGTTCCATGATGCGATCGGCATTCGGGTAGCCGTCCGGAGCGCTGCGGTACTCGACATCGCGCATCATGGGCTGGCGGGTGACGTTGCCGGTCCACACCATGCGGGTGTCGACCCCGAGGACCTCCAGGCGCCGCTGCAGCTCGGTCCGGTCGATCGGCGCGCCGGGCCTGATGACGAAGGGGTACGCCAACCATGCGGTCCGGAGACCCTCGAGCTGCACCGGAGGCGCGAACCAATCGGGATGCGCGCCGAAGTACCGCTGGTAGGTGGCGAAGTGCTGCTGGCGGCGAGCGATGTTGTCGGCCAGCTTGTCGAGCTGCACCAGCCCGAACGCGGCACCGAGCTCTGACGGTTCGAAGTTCCAGCCCAGCTCGGAGAACACGAAGAGGCTGTCGTACTCCATCCCGTCGACCTGTGCGAGGAAGCGATCGTCGCCCTTGCGTGACCCGTAGAACTGCACCTCGCTCTCCCGACCCCACCGGCGCAGCAGCAGGCCGCGGTCGCGCAGCGCCTCGTCGTCGAGGCACACCATGCCGCCGTTGCCCGCTGCGGTGATGATGTGCGATGCAGCGAAGCTGGTGACGGTCAGGTCCGAGCGCGTCCCGGTCGGCGTGCCGCGCAGCTGTGCGCCGAGGGCGTCGCAGGAGTCCTCGATGACCAGCAGCTGGTGACGATCCGCGATGGCACGCACGCGGTCCCAGTCGGGCGCGTTGCCGATCAGGTTCGGGATCAACATGGCACGCGTCGCCGGGCCGATCATCGACTCCAGGGCCCCGACGTCGACGTTGTAGGTGTCGCCCTCGACGTCGATGAACACGGGGATCAGTCCGGCCCGCACCAGCGCGGCGACATCGGTGGAGAACGTCAGCACCGAGGTCAGCACCTCGGCGCCCCTGGGCAGGTCCAACAACTCGACCGCCAGGTACAGCGCCGAGGAGCCGGAGTTGACCGCGATGCCCGCTCGTTTCCCGAACAGCTCGGCGACCCGGCGTTCGAACTCCGCGACCCGCCGCCCGATCCGGAACGCGGTCGGCCCGCTGCGCAGCACCTCGATGCAGGCGTCGATCTCGGCGTCGTCGTGGACGCTGCCGGCGTACAACACACGTCTGGTCATCCTGGTGTCCCCTGGTCGACAGCATCCGTGGCGTCGTGCCGCGCCAGTGCGAGCGTCCTGGCGCTGGTGAGCACCCGGCCGGTGCACGCGTCGGCCCGCACCGCTGCGAGCACCGCGATCGCGGCGCACATCTGCTCGACGGGTTCGAAGTCCTCGGGACCGAGACGGTCACCCAGCAGCGCAGCAGCGCCCTCGGTCCACACCCCCCGCACCGGCGCCACCGCGTTGACGGCGATCCCGTCGCCCCGCAGCTCCTCGGCCAGGCCGACCGTGATGCGTTCCAGCGCTGCCTTGGAGGACCCGTACAAGGTCGTGGTCGTACCCAGCGCGCCGGAGTTGCCGTGGGGCGCCTCGGAGGTCCTGCTCGAGACGTTCACGATCGACCCGCCGCCGACGGACCGCATGTGCGGGACGGCTGCCTGGATCAGATCGACCGGAGCATGGACGTTCAGCTCGAACAGGACCCGACGGCGACGCAACGGCATCTGCTCGACCGGGGCGTACATCGCTGCCGCCGCGTTGTTGACCAGCACGTCGATCCGACCGAGCTCGGCGACGACGGCCGGCACGATGCGTGCCCGCTGGTCCTCGTCGGCCAGATCGGCGGCCACGATGCAGCACCGGACCCCATGGGCGCGGATCGCCTCGGCGGTCTCCTGCAGCGAACCACCCAGCGACCGACCGGCATCTGCCGCGGCGCTGCGGGCGGTGATGCCCACATCGGCGCCGAGCGACGCCAGGTGCACCGCCGTTGCCGCGCCGATGCCACGACTTGCCCCGGTGACCAACACGACCCGTCCTGCCAGTGCGTCCCGCAGCGCAGCGTCGTTGGACGACAGCTCTGCCGGCTCGGCCGGCACTGCCGACTCAGCCGGCACTGCTGCCCCCGTCGAGCGGGATGGTGGCTCCGGTCAACCATGAGGACTCGTCTGCGGCGAGCCACACGCATGCAGCGCCGGCATCTGCTGGTGTGCCGAGTCGTCCGACGGGCACGGTGCGCGCCATGAGCTGGGTCTCGGGCACGTCGGCGTTGTCCATCAGCCCCAGCGCCAGCGTGTTGGCGGTGATGCCGTCACGGGCGTGTTCGAGGGCCAGGTGCCGCATGAACGACACCGCCGCGCCCTTCGACGCGCCGTAGATCGACACACCCAGACGGGTACCCGACAGCGCGGCGCCCGAGGAGATCGTGATGATCCGCCCCCACCCCCGGGTGACCATCGACCCCAGCACGGCCCTCGTGCAGTGCAGCACGCCGTAGAGGTTCACCGCGACGAACCGCTCGTACTGCGCCGGCTCCAGATCGATGAAGGGTGCCAACGGGAAGTCGCCCGCGCCGGCGTTCCCGGCGTTGTTCACGCAGATGTCGATGGGGCCCGCGAGCTCGGCAGCACCCGTCACTGCTGCTGCCACCTGCGCCGCGTCGGTCACGTCGAACACCACGGGATGTGCGGTGGCGCCCGTCGCCCGCAGCTGCTCCGCGACCGCGCCTGCACGGGCGGCGTCGATGTCGTTGATCAGCACCGTTGCGCCCTGTGCTGCCAGCGCTGCTGCGATGCCGGCGCCGACGGATCTGCCGGCACCGGTCACGAGTGCGACCCGTCCGTCCAGGTCGAACACGGCCGCGCTCAGGCCGTGGCGCCGACGGGGTGCTTGCGCTCCCCGGGGGTGAACGCCACCGGGACGTGCTTGATGCCACCGATGAAGTTCGAGCGCAGCCGCTCGACATCGCCGTCGAGTCGCAGGTCCGCCATCCGGGTCGCGACCTCGCGGAAGATGAGGCGGAGCTCCATGCGGGCCAGGTTGGTCCCCAGGCAGTAGTGGGCCCCGCCGCCGCCGAACGCGATGTGGTCGTTCGGGCTGCGCTCGATGTCGAAACGGAACGGGTCGTCGAAGACCTCTTCGTCGCGGTTGGCAGAGACGTGCCACATCACGACCTTGTCGCCGGCCTTGATCTGCTTGCCGCGCAGCTCGACGTCACGCATCGCAGTGCGGCGGAAGTGCAGCACGGGCGTGGACCAGCGCAGGATCTCCTCGACCGCACCGTCGATGTAGCGGTCCGGGTCCTCGGCGAGCTTGGCGAGCTGGTCGGGGTTGTCCATCAGCGCCAGGATGCCGTGGGCAGTGGCGTTGCGGGTGGTCTCGTTGCCGGCGACCGCCAGCAGGAGGCAGAACAGCTCGAACTCCTCCTGGCTCAGCTTGTCGCCGTCGATCTCGGCGTTGATCAGCTTGGTGATCACGTCGTCGCGCGGGTCGCTCCTGCGGGCCTCGCCGAGCGCGGCCGCGTAGACGTACAGCTCGGCGGCTGCAACGCCGGAGTCGTCGGGGTTGTCGCTCTGGTACTCCGGGTCGTCAGCTCCGACCATGCGGTTCGACCAGTCGAACAACAGACCCCGATCCTCCTCGGGCACACCCATGATCTCCGCGATCGCCTGCAGCGGCAGCTCTGCTGCCACGTCGGTCACGAACTCGCACCTGCCGGCCTCGATGACCGAGTCGACGATGAGCTCTGCTCGGTACTGCAGGTGCTGCTCGATCAGGCCGATCATGCGGGGCGTGAAGCCCTTGTTGACCAGCAGCCGGTAGCGGGTGTGCTTGGGCGGATCGGTGAGCAACATGATCTTGCCCCGCATGTCGTACCCCTCGGGGAAGGAGTCCGCCTCCATCAGGTACACGCCGTCGGCCTCGGAGCTGAAGCCCTCGGCGTCGCGGTTCACGAGGCGGAGATCGGCATGCTTCGTGATCGACCAGAACCCCGGTCCCTCGTCCTCCTCGGTCCAGTGCACCGGGTCCTCGGCGCGCAGCTGGGTGAAGAGTGCGTGGTGCTCCATCCGCTGGTACACGTCAGGGTTCTTCAGGAGGCGATCATCGATGGTCACGCCCGGAACGATAACGCGTTCCAGTTTTCCCCGGCGCCCGATCGGGCGACACCGGCACAGCCGGGGAACGCTCATCCGGAGGAGCTCTCGGCCCCGGAGCGCTCGGCCAGCGTCAGACCGGTCACGATCGGCAGGTCGATCGAGATGTCGGTGAGCTCGATCGTGCCCCCGAGTCCGTGCAGGGCGCCCAGCAGCCAGCAACAGCACGGCCGCGGCCGCGAGGCGGAGCGCTGCAGTGGCGTGGTGAGGCAGACCGCGTCGAGCCGGTGCGCCGACCGTCGACGTTCGGACGCGCCATGATGCTCACATGGCTTCCACCGTGTTCGAACCAGCCGCGCTCGGACCCCTGACGTTGCGCAACCGCATCATCAAGGCAGCGACGTTCGAGGGGTGCACCCCCGACGGGGTCGTGAGCCCCGAGCTCATCGAGTTCCACCGCCGGGTCGCTGCCGGCGGAGCCGCCATGACCACCGTGGCCTACCTGTCGATCGCACCCGAGGGGCGCACCGGCGCCGACGCGCTGTGGCTGCGACCCGAGCTCGTCAACGGACTGCGCTCGCTCACCGACACCGTGCACGCCGAGGGCGCGTTGGCTGCGGCCCAGATCGGCCACGCCGGCCCGGTCGCGAACGCGTCCTCCAACGGAGTGGCGGCGCTGGCGCCGGGCCGCATGTTCAACCCCCTCGGCATGCGCTGGACCAAGCCCGCCACCGAGGCCGACATCGAGCGGGTCACCTCGAGGTACGCAACCGCCGCCCGGCTGTGCGTCCAGGCTGGGTTCGACTCGATCGAGGTGCACCTCGGCCACAACTACCTGCTCAGCGCGTTCCTGTCGCCGCTGTTCAACAAGCGCGACGACCGGTGGGGCGGCTCACTGGAGAACCGTGCCCGGTTCGCCCGACAGGTCATGCGGACGGTGCGCGTGACTGCAGGCAACCGGGTGGCGGTCACGGCGAAGCTGAACATGGTCGACGGGGTCCGGGGCGGACTCTCCTTGGAGGACAGCCAGCAGGTGGCCCAGTGGCTGCAGGACGACGGCACCGTGGACGCCCTGCAGCTGACCGGTGGCAGCTCGCTCGCCAACCCCATGTTCCTGTTCAAGGGCGGCACCCCGGTCAAGGAGTTCGGCGAGACGCTGCCGTGGTACCTGCGCACCGGGTTCCGCCTCACCGGGACCCGGTTCCTTCGGTCCTACCCCTATCAGGAGGGCTACTTCCGCGAGATGGCCGAGCACTACCGCGATCAGCTCGACGTGCCGGTCATCCTGCTCGGCGGCATCAGCAATCTGGCCACGGCGCAGTCGGCGATCGACGACGGGTTCGACTTCGTCGCCATGGGCAGGGCGCTGCTGCACGACCCTGAGCTGGTGAACCAGTACCGGGAGGGGGTCGCCACCACCTCGGGCTGCATCCACTGCAACCGCTGCATGCCGACGATCTACAGCGGCACCCGGTGTCCGTTGGTGGATCCCCGTCCCGGCGATCGTCCCGTGACCGTCTGAGCAGCCCCGTGGTCGACACCGACGCTGAGGCCCACGGAGCGGGATCCGACCCGACGGGTCGTGCGTCCCGGTCGCTCGTTCCCCTCGCGCAGCTCGAGGCGGCGACGCTGCTGTCGGGCGCCGGCAACGGTGCGGCCATGATCGTGCTGCCGTGGTTGGTGCTCGAGCGCACCGGGAGCGCCGGCAGCGCCGGGCTGTTGGCCGCAGCGACCGCGGTACCTCTGCTGGCCTCCAGCCTGTTCTCGGGCACGGTGGTCGACACGCTCGGCCGCCGCCGCACCTCGGTGTTGTCCGACGTGATGTCGGCTGCCTCGGTCGCCGCGATCCCCGTGGTCGACCACCTCGCGGGCATCGGACTGGGATGGCTGATCGCGCTCGCGGTCCTCGGCGCGGTCTTCGATCCGGCGGGGGTGACGGCACGCGAGACGATGCTGCCGGCGGTGGCGGGCCGGGCAGGATGGCCGCTCGCACGCCTCAACGGCGTCCACGAGGCCACCTGGAACGTCGCGTTCCTGCTGGGGCCCGGCATCGGCGGCGTGCTCATCGCCTGGGTGGGGGCGATCGATGCACTCTGGTTCACCGCGGTCGCATTCGTCGTCTCGGCGCTGCTGGTCGCCTCGCTGCGAGCGCCCGACACCGGTCGACCTCCGCCACGCGTCGAACCCGGCGGCCTCTGGGCCGACACGAGGACCGGGCTTCGGTTCGTGTGGAACGACCGGTTGCTGCGGGCCCTCACCCTCATGATCGCGGCGCTCGTGTCGGTGTACATGCCGGTGGAAGGGGTGCTGCTGCCCGTCGAGTTCGAATCGATGGGCCAACCGGGGCGGCTCGGACTGGTCATCATGTCGATGAGTGTGGGCGCGATCGGCGGCGCACTCGCCTACGGACTGTTCGGGCACAGGTGGAAGCGCTCCCGTCTGTTCCGCGGCTCGCTGGTGCTGACTGCGGTGGCGATCCTGGCGCTGGCGACCCTCCCCTCTTTCGCAGTGATGCTGGCCGCCGGCGTGGTCATCGGTCTCGGGTACGGTCCCATCGGGCCGATCGTGAATCTGGCGATGCAGACCCGCAGCCCGGAGCGCATGCGTGGTCGGGTGGTCGGGATCATCACCTCCGCGGAGTACGCCGCCGGGCCGTTCGGATTCCTGCTGGTCGGGGCAGCGACCGAACGGTTCGGGGTGCAGCGCACGTTCCTGGCGGTCGCCTCGGTCGTGCTCCTGGTCGCTCTGGCGGGCGTGGCGCTACGACCGCTGGCAGCGCTCGACGACCTCCCCGCCGAGATCGAACCGGCCGAGACCCACGACACCGGAGCCGCCGGCACACTCGAGGTCGCCATCGAGGTGGCGACCTCCGGCCCGCTGCCTCTGGTGCAGCCGCCCTGGAGCGGACCCTCACGCCCGCCGAGCGGCGACGACGGCGACCCCAGGAACACCACCGCGGTCAGGCCCGGGGACGAGGGCGGGTCGAATCCCTGACACCGCACTGCTCCCGCCAGAGGGCGTCACCGCTACTGCCAGAGGGCGTCGAGCTCGAGTGCCACGGTCGCAGCTGAGCCGCGCTCCGCCATGACCGACGGCTCCGCGGCACCCACCGAGGCGCGGTCCATCGTGAGCGCGGCGCTCCCACTGACGAAGCGGGACGGTTGGCCGTAGGAGTGCGCGTCGTCGCGACCCCGCGGTCGATGATGGAACCGCAGCGGGTGGTACACGTGCAGCGCCCGTGCTGCACGTGTGACCGCCACGTAGAACAGCCTGCGCTCCTCCTCCAGGCCCTCGCGGTCCGACAGCGCCATGTCGAGTGGCATGTTGCCGTCCGAGGCGTGGATCACGTGCACGACGTCCCACTCCAGGCCCTTCGCCGAGTGGATCGTGGAGATGACCAGCCAGTCCTCGTCGATCAACGGTGGCCCCGCGAGGTCGCCGCTCGACACCGGTGGCTCCAGCGTCAGGTCGGCAGCGACGTCGGAGACCATCGTCTGGCCGGCAGCAGAGGCGACGAGCGCGTCGACATCGACCAGCCGCACCGCGGCGTCCTCGTAGGCCTTCTCGAGCAGCGGGGTCAGCGCCCGTGCCAGCCGCTCGGCGTGCGCGCCGGTCGATTCACCCGGCAGCCGCTCGAGCGCATCGACCAACTCGTCCGCCGCCGCTCGCGCCGCGGCAGGCAGCTGCTGGGCAGCGAGCGGCCACCGCCCGAGGATCTCGCCGGGGCCGCCGGCCTCCTCGAGGGCGAGCTGCGCGATCGACCGGCGGGCCGAGACCGGTCCGACGCCGTCGAGCAGTTGCAGGAGGCGGAACCACGACAACTCGTCGCGTGGGTTGTCGGCCAGGCGGAACAGACAGACCAGATCCTTGACGTGCGCAGCTTCGAGGAAGCGCAGTCCCCCGTACTTGACGTAGGGGATGCGCCGACGGCTCAGCTCCAGCTCCAGCAGCGCGCTGTGGTGAGCGGCGCGCACCAGCACCGCCTGGCGCTGCAGCGCGACGCCGTTCTCGCGATGCTGCAGCACCCGGGTGCACACCACATCGACCTCGGCGTCCTCATCGGCACACGTGACCAGCTCCGGACGGGGTCCCTGGGTCGTTTCGCTGTGCAACCGTGTCGAGAAGCCGGTGGGGGCGTCGTCGCCGATGGCGTTCGCCAGGTCCAGGATCGGTTGGGTCGAACGGTGGTTGTGCTCCAGCGCAACGGTCGCGATCCCGGGGAACACCGCATCCATCCCGAGCAGATGGTGCGGGCTGGAACCGCGGAACGAGTACACCGCCTGGCTGTCGTCACCCACCACGGTCAACGACGGTGCGACCCCACCCTCGACCGATGGATGGCACAGCGCGGCGAGCAGATCGACCTGCAGCGCGTTGACGTCCTGGTACTCGTCGACGCAGATGTGGTCCAGCTCTCCGGCAAGGACCGCACCCAGATGTTCGTCGCGTGCCGCGGCGCGCCAGTGCAACAACAGGTCATCGAAGTCCAACAACCCCAACGAGCGCTTCCGAGCGACGTAGTCACGGCAGATCTGGGCGATGTCGGACACCCGGTCCGAGCACCACGGAGCGACGTCGTCGATGACCTCGGACAACGGGCGCTGGGTGTTCACCGCCCGGGAGTACACATCGAGCAGCGTCGCCTTGCGGGGGAACCGTCGATCGGTGCTGCGCTCCCGCAACAGGTCGTGGCGTACGAGGTCGACCAGATCAGCAGCATCCGAGGGGTCGAGCACGGAGAAGCCCTCGGGCAGACCCAACGACGCTGCATGCCGACGCAGCGTCCGGTGCGCCAGCGAGTGGAAGGTGCCCGCCCGAACCCGGCCACCGCGACGCCCGGCGGCGGCCGGGCCCGGGGTGGCCACACCCGGGGTGGGCCCGGCGAGCAATCGCTCGGTGCGCCCCGCCATCTCCCGTGCGGCACGGCGGGTGAAGGTGACCAACATGATGCGGTCCGCGGGGGTGCCTGCCGCCACGAGCGACGCCACCCGCGCGGTGAGGGTGGTCGTCTTGCCGGTCCCCGCGCCGGCGAGGATCCGCAACCGGGGGCCGTCGAAGGTGACGGCATCCCGCTGTCGGGAGTTCAGCGCATCCAGCTCACAGAACACCTGTTCGACCCTAGTCGGCGCGCTCCGGCCTGTCCGTCACCCGGGCGGTTGAGTTCATCGTGTCCGTGTCGACACGGACACGACACGAGGAGCCCATCATGGACATCCGCCCCGACGCAGAGATCCTCCGCAACGACGACGGGACGCTCAGCGTCGAGATCGAGCCCGACCGCAGCGCTGTCGACGACGAGACCACGGCATCCGGATCCGAACGCGTGACCGTGCACCCGGGCGAAGGCGGCGACCCGATCCCGCCGCACAAGATGACCAAGATCATCGGCGAGGTGCTCCACGTGATCGACACCTGAACCGTACGCGGATCGGGTGTCGCCGGTCACCTTGCCGCCCGAGCGGCGTCAGATCGCGTTGCGACGCTGCAGCCACTGGAACGCCAGCCACCCCGGCATCGTGGGCAGCCAGAAGGTCACGGTCCGGTACAGCAGCGCTGCCGGCAACGCAGCGGAAGCGGGCACGCCCACGGCGCTCAGCCCGGCGATGAGTGCTGCCTCCACCGCGCCGATCCCCCCGGGTGTCGGCGCGACCGACCCCAGCAGCCCCGCACCCAGGTAGACCACGACCGCTGCGGCGAACGGGATCGATGCGCCGTAGGCGTGCACCGCCGCGTACAGGGTCAGGGCATAGGCGCCCGAGCTGAGCAGGCTGCCACCGGCCCCGGCGGCCAGGCGACGCGGGTTGCGCAACACATCCAACAGACGCGGCCCGGTGTTCTCCCATGTCGGGCGGAGACGCCCGACGATGATCCGCCGACTGGCCGGCACGATGAACGCCAGCACCATCAGCGCCAGCACGACGCCGACGCCGATCAGCACGCCACTCGACGGTGTCTCGACGTTCCAGGCGGGGCTCTCCGCAGACAGCAACGACACGCCGACCAGCGCCGTCAGCGTGGTCAGGAACGCGACCAGTGACGACACGCCGACGCTCGCGAGCGCCAGTCCCGAGGGCACACCGGCCTGCTGGATCAACCGGGCGTTGGTCCCCGCGGCACCGACCGCCGCTGGCGCAACCAGCGTCACGAACGTCGCGGCGAACTGTGCCATCAACCAGCGAGGGAGCGGAATGCGAACCGGAGCGAAGGGCCGGATCGCCAGCGCCGCCCCCACGTAGGTGAGCATCGACGCTGCCAGCGCACCGAGCGCCCAGCGCCAGTCGAGGCTCGAGATGATGGTGCCGAAATCGACGTCGCCCAACTGCCCGGCGAGCACGTACACCGCGAACGTGGCTGCCACGAGGCTGACGACCGACCGGGGCCGCAACCGCTCCAGGCGGACGTCGTCGGCCGACGGAGCCGGGGCGCGGGCGATCGCCTCGTCGCGGAGCTCGACCAGCATGCCGCGATGGTCCGCCAGGGCCGCCCGCGTGGCCGGGTTCAACGCCACCGGCTGCATCAACGCCGGCAGGTTCGCCAGGTCCTCGGACCCGATCGAGCGCTCGGCGGCGCCCAGCGCCCGCTCCGAGCCCACCAGCATCGCCGTGGCGATCAGCAGCTCGGCGCGGTCGAGCCGCATGCGCAGTCGCGGCGCGGCGATCTCTCCCCGGTCCAGACCGAGCAGCCAGATCCGGCCGTCGTCGTCCAGCGCGAAGCTGCCGACGTGCAGACCCTCGTGAGCGATGCCCACGTGGTGCATGCGGCGAACCTCATGCCAGATCTGGGTGAGCGCCTCGTCGGAGATGGCCTCGGCGGTGAACTCCCGCAACGGGCGGAGCCCCGGTGGCTGCTCCTCGACCAGCGCCATGGTGCGCTCATCGACCTCGACCGCGGCGAGCAGGTCGGGCGTGCGGATCCCCTTCGCCCGCGCCATCAACAGCGGGACCGCCGCCTGGTGCACCTGGGTGCGCTCGGACCAACCGGGGGCACGGGTGACCCAGGTGCGCACACGCAGCACCCGCCGCAGCTGCGAGATCACCTGACTGGTGCGTCGATCGGGGTCGAAGACCTGGACCACTGCCCTGGTGCCGTCGGTGGTCTGCAGCTCGAAGCGTCGGCCCAGATCCGATTCGATCTCGAGCTGCCGGAACCACACCGGCTCGACCCCCACCCTTGCCAGCGCCTCGACCACCCGGGCCGCCGGGACGCGCGGGTTCTCGGTGCCGGCCACGTACCGGGCGATCAGGCCGAGCGCCACACCCCCCAGGACGCTCAACAACAACGCGATCGGCGTCGCCCGTCGGTCGATCAGGAACAGCACTCCCAGCGCGACCAGCGCGCTCCAGACCACCGCACGGGTGCTGTTGCGCGCCGCTGGCCCCTCTGCTGCCATCAGGGCCGCGACGCCGGCGAAGACCCCGAACGCCGCCGATGTGCGACCCGAGCCACCGCCCACCGGCAGCGTCAACGCGTTCAGCAGCGCACCGTCGATCACGTCGTCCGCGAAGCGCGAGAACAACGCCGCCGCGATCAGTGCCAGCGCCGAGGCGGCCACTGCGGTGACCAGGACCCGGAACCGTCGGCGGATGAGGAGATCCGCGATCACATAGATCGGCAGGGCGAGCACGATCAGCGTGTTCAGCGTCGCCAGCAGACTCACCACCAACGACGGCACGTTGGTCACCGCCGTGGTGATGTCCTCCTGGAGCCCCTCGGTCGTTCCCGACCCGATGCTGCCGGCGAGCACGATCAGCCCCATCACCACGAGCGTCAGGACCAGTCGCACCAGGTCCGAGCTGCGTCGGGTCCGCGGTGGCTCCGGACGGTCCTGGATCCGCACGCCGTCCAAGTCCCACCCGATGATGACCGGCTCGGTCAGCTCGGTGTCGGGGGACTCAGGATCGACAGTTGACACCGGTCGAGTATTGCCGAGCCCGACGCCACTAGGTTCGATCCACCCCCCGACGATCGATGAGGAGCTGTCCCCCATGCTGGCCGTCTCGTGCGTGTCCCAGTCCGACGACGAACCGCTGCAAGGCCTGCAGATCGGCGATGTGGCGGCACCCGAGCAGCGCCCGGACTGGATCAGGGTCCACGTGCGCGCCGCCGCGCTCAACCATCACGACCTGTGGTCGCTCAAGGGCGTCGGGCTCCCCCCGGACCGGCTACCGATGATCCTGGGCTGCGACGCCGCAGGCGTGCTCGACGACGGGTCCGAGGTGGTGGTGCACGCCGTCATCGGGGACCCGGCGGCCGGGGGCGGTGACGAGACGCTGGACCCGGGTCGGACACTGCTGTCGGAGCTGCACCCGGGCACGTTGGCGGAGCAGGTGCTGGTGCCGTCACGCAACGTCGTGCCGAAGCCGACCACGATGAGCTGGGCAGAGGCGGCCTCGGTGCCGACAGCGTGGCTGACGGCGTACCGCATGCTCACCACCCGCTCCGGGCTCGACGGACCGGGCACCGTCCTGGTGCAGGGGGCAGGGGGCGGGGTGGCATCGGCCGCGATCGTGTTGGCCAAGGCACTGGGGCACACGGTGTTCTGCACCTCCCGAGATGCCGACAAGCGAGCGCGCGCCCTCGACGTCGGCGCCGACGTCGCGGTGGCCTCCGGCGAGCGACTGCCCGAGAAGGTCGATGTCGTGATCGAGACCGTGGGCGCAGCCACCTGGGAGCATTCGCTGCGGGCGCTGCGACCGGGCGGCCGCATCGTGGTCTCCGGCGCGACCAGCGGCATGAACCCACCGGCCGTGCTCAACCGCGTCTACTTCCTGCAGCTCTCGGTGGTCGGCTCCACCATGGGCACCCGCGACGAGCTGGTCGACATGCTGGCGCTGATGGAACGTTCGGGGATCCGTCCGATGGTCAGCGACGTGCGGCCGCTGGCCGAGGCGCGCGCCTCGTTCGAACTCCTCGAGCGCGGCGACGTGTTCGGCAAACTCGTCCTGACCGCCTGACCGCCTGACCGCCTGACGAGCCGGCGCAACAGGTCGGACTGCTCAGACGACCTCTGCGGCAGGGGCCGCGAACTGCGACTGGTAGAGGTCGTAGTACGCACCGCGAGCGGCGAGCAGTTGCTCGTGGCTGCCCTGCTCGACGATCCGCCCCGACTCCATCACCAGGATCACGTCCGCGTCACGAATCGTCGACAGACGATGCGCGATCACGAAGCTGGTGCGGTTGCTGCGCAGCGCCGACATGGCCTTCTGGATCAGCACCTCGGTGCGGGTGTCGACCGAGCTCGTCGCCTCGTCGAGGATCAGGATGGTGGGATCCGCGAGGAACGCCCGGGCGATCGTCAGCAGCTGCTTCTCACCCGCGCTGACGCTGCCGCCCTCGTCGTCGACCACCGTGTCGTAGCCGTCGGGCAGCGAGCGCACGAAACGGTCAACGTAGGTCGCACGTGCAGCGTCGTGGATCTGCTCGTCGGTCGCGTCGAGGTTGCCGTAGGCGATGTTGTCGCGGATGGTGCCGCCGAAGAGCCACGTGTCCTGCAGCACCATGCCGACGTTGGAGCGCAGGTCCCGGCGGCTCATCAGGGCGGTGTCGAGGCCGTCGAGGCGGATCGCTCCGCTGTCCAGCTCGTAGAACCGCATGATCAGGTTCACCAGCGTGGTCTTGCCCGCGCCGGTCGGACCGACGATGGCGATGGTCTGGCCGGGCTCGGCGACCAGCGACAACCCCGAGATCAACTCGGTGTCCTCGGTGTAGGAGAAGGTCACGTCGTCGAACTCGATGCGCCCCTGCGGTCGCTGGTCGAGCAGCGGGTCGGCCGGATCGGGTCGCTCCTCGGCCGCGTCGAGCAGCTCGAAGACCCGCTCCGCCGATGCGATGCCGGACTGCAGCACGTTCACCATCGACGCCAGCTGGGTCAGCGGTTGGGTGAACTGACGGGAGTACTGGATGAAGGCCTGGATGTCGCCGATGGTCATCGCGCCGCTCGAGACCCGCAGGCCTCCGATCACCGCGATCATGACGAAGTTGAGGTTGCCGAAGAACATCATCGCCGGCTGGATCGTGCCCGAGATGAACTGCGCCCCGAAGCTGGCGGTGAAGAGCTGTTCGTTCTCCTCGCTGAAGCGTTGCTCGACCGCGCGCTGTTGGCCGAACACCTTGACCAGGGAGTGGCCGGTGAAAGCCTCCTCGACCTGGGCGTTCAACGAGCCGGTGTGCGCCCACTGTGCGATGAAGCGCTTCTTCGACCGCTTGGTGATGAAGCGCATGGTGAGCAGCGACGCAGGAATGGTGAACAGCGCGATGGTCGCGAGCAACGGCGAGATGAGGAACATCATCACCACCACGCCGATGATGGTCAGCACCGAGGTCAGCATCTGGCTCAGGGTCTGCTGGAGGCTCTGCGCGACATTGTCGATGTCGTTGGTCACTCGGCTCAGCAGGTCGCCGCGGGGCTGCGTGTCGATGTAGCCGAGCGGCAGGCGGTTCAGCTTCTCCTCGACGAGCTCGCGCATCGTGTGCATCGTGCGCTGCACGACCCCGGCGAGCAGACGAGCCTGGACCAGCGCCATCGCCGCCGACGCCAGATACAGCACCAGCGCTCCGACCAGGATCGAGTAGAGGCGGGTGAAGTCGACCCCATCGCCGCCGGCGACACCGTCGACGATGGTGTTGGTCGCCGCGCCGAGGATCCTGGGGCCGAGCACCGACGCTGTCACGCTCAACAGCGCCAGCACGACGACCACGATCATCCAACGACGCTCTGGTGCGAGCATGGCCAGGAGTCGCCGGCTCGATGCGGCGAAGTCCCGCGACTTCTCTGCAGGGATCCCGGCGCCCGAGAAGCGCGCCGCGATTCCGGAGCGCGACTCCGCCGCGGGCGACTTCACCGGCTGTGCGGGTTGATCGCTCATGCCACCGCCTCTGCCATCTGCGAGTCGACGATCTCGACATAGGTCGGGCAGCTCTCCAACAACTCGGCGTGCGTGCCCAACCCCACGGTCCGGCCGTCCTCCAACACGATGATCTGATCGGCGTCGATGATCGTCGAGACCCGCTGGGCGACCACGATGTTGACGGCATCGACCAGCGTCGGACCCAGCGCTGCCCGCAGCCGCGCGTCGGTGGACAGGTCGAGCGCCGAGAACGAGTCGTCGAACAGGAAGATCGCCGGCCGGCGCACCAGCGCGCGTGCGATCGCCAGCCGTTGACGCTGGCCGCCCGAGACGTTGGTTCCACCCTGCGAGATCGGCGCGTCCAGCTGCCCTGTCATCGCTTCGACGAAGTCTCGCCCCTGGGCGACCTCGAGCGCGGCCCAGAGCTCGTCGTCGGTCGCGTCGGGTCGGGCATGGCGCAGGTTGGAGCCCACCGTGCCCGAGAACAGGTACGGCTTCTGGGGAACCAGACCGATGCGCGCCCACAGCGCCTCGGGTTCGATCGAGCGGATGTCGGTGCCGTCCAGGGTGACCGAACCGCTGGTCACGTCGAACAGGCGCGGCACCAGGTTGATCAGCGTCGTCTTGCCCGAGCCCGTGCTGCCGATGATGGCGGTGGTCTCTCCCGGTCGAGCGACGAAGGAGATGTCGGTCAACACCGGTTCCTCCGCGCCCGGGTAGCAGAAGCCCACGTGGTCGAACGCCAGGGTCGGCCGCTCGGCGACCCGGGTGAGGGCATCGGGAGCGACGACGATCGAACTCGGCATGTCGAGCACCTCGCTGATGCGCTCGGCACTCACCGACGCCCGGGGCGCCATCACCGCCACGAAGGTGGCCATCATCACCGACATCAGGATCTGGATCAGATAGCTCAGGAACGCGACGAGCTCGCCGATCTGCAGTTCCCCGCTGTTGATCCGTGATGCCCCGATCCACACCGCGGCCACGCTGGAGACGTTGAGGACCAACAGCACGATCGGGAACATGAACGCCATGAGCTGGCCCGCGCGCAACGACGTCGCGGTCAGGTCGTTGTTCGCCACACCGAAGCGCTGCGCCTCGTCGGGTTCACGTACGAAGGCGCGCACGACGCGGATCCCGGTGATCTGCTCGCGCAGGATCCGGTTCACCGAGTCGATCCGCTCCTGCATCTTCTGGAACTGCGGCACGAGGCGGACGACCACCGACCCGACGCTGAGCACCAGCGCGGGGATACTGACCAGCAACAGCAACGAGAGCGGGCCGTCCTCGCGCAGCGCCATGATCGTGCCGCCGACGATCATGATCGGCGCGGCGACCAGCAACGTTGCTGACATGAGCACCAGCATCTGCACCTGCTGCACGTCGTTGGTGATGCGCGTGATCAGCGATGGCGCCCCCAGCAGGTCGACCTCCTGGGTCGAGAAGCCCGTCACGCGGTGGAACAGATCGCGCCTCACGTCGCGCCCGAAGCCCATGGCGGTCTTCGCCCCGAAGTACACCGCTCCGACGGCGAAGACCACCTGGATCGCGGCGACGCCGAGCATGACCGCACCGGTCCGCCAGATGTAGGCGGTGTCGCCGGTGGCGATGCCCTTGTCGATGATGTCGGCGTTGAGCGCCGGCAGGTAGAGCACCGCCGCGGTCTGCACGGCCTGCAGGACGACCACTGCGGTGATCCAGCGGCGGTAGCGCACCAGATAGGTCCTCAGCAGCGCGATCAGCACCTCGGGTCCTCCTCGCGGATCACCCCGTGCAGCACGACGAACACGATCTCCTCGGGCGGGTCCCCACCGTCGGGTGAGAGCCCCGGATGAGCGCTCGCGATCGCGAGCCCACGGAGCATGCGGGCGCATGCCTCCGGCGAGCGGCACAGCCGGGACCGGTCGGGTTCGAACAACCGGGCGAGTGCACCGATGCTGGTCTGCGCCGAACGATCGCCGCCGCTCGGCGTGGGGACCGCAGAGATGCCGCTGGCGGTCATCAGCTGACCGATCCTGGCGACCCGCTGCTGCAGCAGCCGGACTGCCACGACCAAGCGGTCGTGCAGCGGCAACGATCGGTCGATCCGATCCAGGTCCTGTTCGAACTGCGTCGGATCGAGCGCCTCTTCGACGACGGCAGCGACGAGCGAGGCCTTGTCGGCGAAGACACCGAAGATGGTGCCCTCGGCGACGTCCGCGGCCTCGGCGATCTGACGGGTCGTGAGGCCCTGTCCGTGCTCGAGCAACAGCGGGATCGTGGTCGCGATCAGGTGGGCGCGCCGCCGATCGGGAGGCATCGCCGTGGCTCGGCGGCGGGAGCTCGAGGGGGACGTCACCCCGAGGACCCTACCTGAGTGAGTGCTCACTCAGAAGGTCGCGACCGAGCGACCTCCATCTCGCGCCGATGCGCGTCAGCCTGTCCACATGCGCCGCCCACCGCGAATCGAGCCCGGTCCCGACCAGGAGTCCGTCTGGGACTATCCCCGCCCACCCAGGGTCGAACGAACCGACCGGCACCTCCGGGTCGAACACGGTGGGGTCGTGATCGCGGACACACGCTCGGCGTGGCGTGTGCTCGAGACCAGCCAACCCCCGGCGTACTACCTGCCGCCGGGTGACGTCGCGACCGAGTTCCTCCGACCCGCGGAGCTTCGCACCTTCTGCGAGTGGAAGGGGGTGGCGTCCTACTTCGACCTCGTCATCCCCGACAGCGGCGGACCGGACGTCGAGGCCGCCGCGTGGTGCTACCCGGACCCGAACCCCGCGTTCGCAGCCATCCGCGACCACCTCGCGTTCTACCCGCAGAAGGTCGATGCGTGCTTCGTCGACGGCGAGCGGGTGGAGGCCAACGACGGCGGGTTCTACGGGGGGTGGATCAACTCCTGGGTGGTCGGCCCGTTCAAGGGCGGCCCGGGAACCCTTGGCTGGTAGCCGCTCGCCGATCAGGCGTTCTTGGGCAGCTCGGAGAACGGCACGTTCTTGGTGTCGCCGGGCTCCTTGGGCAGCCCGAGCACACGCTCGCCGATGATGTTGCGCTGGATCTGATCGGTGCCGCCGTAGATCGGTGGGCCCTGCGCCCACAGCGCGACGCCGGTCACCATCTGACCGAACGGGCTGCCAGTGGCATCCTCGATCGGCCCCTTCTGGTCGTCGGAGTAGGCGTGCAGCATGCCGGCGGGACCGATGATGCGCAGTCCGATGTCGCGGGTCGAGCGCATGATCTCGCTCATGGCCAGCTTCGAGATGTTGCCGATGCCGGGGATGTCCTGTCCCGACCGCTTCGCAGCCTTGAGCCGCAGGTTGTTGAAGCGCCCGATCTCGCCGAGCGTGTGCAGCTTCATCAGGTCCTGTCGGATCGTGGGGTCGGCGATCGCCCCGTTGCCCTTCGCCAGGTCGATCAGCAGCTTGGCGCTGCCGCCACCGCCGGCTCCGGAGCCCCCGCCGCCGGAGCGGCGCTTCTTCGCACCGCGGACGAAGTCACCCGCCCGTCGGCCCAGCTGGTCCGCCACCGTGCCGGGCGACGCTGCGCCCGCCGCTGCGGAACCGCCGCCGCTGCCGAGACCCGACCGCTCGTGCATCAAGGTGGTGTTGGCCACCGCCCAGCCGTTGCCCCGACCGCCGATGATGGTGTCGTCGCCGGTCACCGCATCGGACAGGAAGACCTCGTTGAACAGGGCGTGGCCGGTCATCTCGACCAGGGGCCGCACCTCGACACCGCCCTGGTGCATGTCGAGCGCGAACCACGTGACGCCCTGGTGCTTGGGCAGCTCGGGGTCGGTGCGGGCGATGAGCATGCCCAGATCAGCCTGGTGACCGAAGGTCGTCCACACCTTCTGACCGTTGATCGTCCACTCGTCGCCGTCGAGCTCTGCCCGACACGTCAGTCCGGCCAGGTCCGATCCTGCGCCCGGCTCGCTGAACAGCTGACACCACGCACGTCGGCCGGTCACGATGTCGCGCACGTACAGGTCGATCTGCTCCTGGGTGCCGTGGGTCGCGATGGTGGGAGCAGCGAGCAGCAGGCCGAGCCCTCCGGGTGCACCCAGGGCACCGAACTCGGCGATCTCGTTCTGCACACGGACCGAGTCGTTGCGGGACAGGCCGCGGCCGTAGGCGTTCACGGGCAGGCCCGGGGCAGCCCAACCGGCCGTCCCCAGCAGCTCCCACCAGTCGCCGACGGTGCGTTCCGGGTCCCAGTTCTCCTCGAGCCAGGCCCGGAGCTCGTCGACGACATCGAGCTCGGCGTCGGAGGTGTCCACGGAATCGCTCACTACGTTCTCCAGTGCTGTCGGGCCGACATGGACCTTCAGGGTGGCTGCCCCACGACCGAACCCCCGGCGCTGGCACCGTAGTGCGGCTCCCGTCGCACGGTGTACTGCCACGAGCTCCCCGAAAACCGAACTTCGTTCAGCACATCGCAGAGGAAATCCGCGCACTGCTGTTGTACCCTCGGCAACGAGTGCTGCGCCTTCGAAGCAGGCGGATGAAGGTGCAGCACCTCGAATTTCACGTTCTCTGGAGGGAGACATCGATGGTGACTCGGCGGGTCGTTCTTTTCGTGATGACGATGGGTCTGCTGACCCTCGGTTGGCAGGGCGCAGCAGGCGCTGCAGCCAACCAGACGGTGGCGCTCTACCAGATGAACGAGCCGACCGGCTCGACGGTGCTGGTCGACAGCAGCGGCAACGGCCTGAACGGGGCGATCGGCGCTGACGTCACCGCCGGCGCCACCTTCGACGGAGCGACAGGGCACCGGTTCCCCTACCGCAAGCCCAACACGCCGCCGGCGTTCCCCGGCCACACCGACACGGTCCCCCACGATCCCCGGCTCAACCCGGGCACCGAGGACTTCGCGTTCACCATCCGGATGCGCACCACCCACAGCTTCGGCAACGTCCTGCAGAAGGGCCAGTCCACGGTGGCGGGCGGCTACTTCAAGATGGAGAACCCCGGCGGCGTGCCGACGTGTCTCTTCCGCGGCGTGGACGGTCAACGGGGCGTGAGCGCCGATGCGCGACCTGAGCGACGGGCAGTGGCACACCATCCGCTGTGAGCGCTCCGCGGACCGGGGCGAAGATGACCGTCGACGGCGAGGTCACCCACTTCAACCCGGGTGTGACCGGATCCATCTCGAACGACTGGCCGCTGTCGATCGGCGGCAAGGCGAGCTGCAACCAGATCAACGTCACGTGCGACTACTTCTCGGGCGACATCGACTACATCCGGTTCGAGAGCGGCGGCATCGCCGATGTCACTGCGCCGTCGAAGCCGGGCCGTCCGGTCGCCACCAGCACCGTCGCCGGCCAGGTCGACCTGTCGTGGGATGCCTCCACCGACGACATCGCCACCACCCTGAACTACCTGATCTTCCGCGACGGCGACAACACCCCGGTGGGGAGCGTCACCGGCGGGACCACCGGCACGATCCGCTACACCGACACCGGACTCACCCCGGGCGCAGAGCACACCTACAAGGTGCGGGCCAACGACGGCCCCAACAACGGTCCCCGCAGCAGCGCCTCGTCGCCGGTCACCGTCGCCGGCACGGTCAGCACGACCACCACGACCACGACTCGGCCTCCGACCACGACGACGGTTCCGCCGACCACCACCACCGTCGTCGTCCAGCCGGCGTCGCAACTCCCCGTCGGACGGATCGACTCGGTCACCGTCTCCGGATCCACGATCACCGTCACCGGTCAGGGCTCTGATCCGGACGGGACGCCCATCGCCCGCATCATGGACGTGGTCCAGAGCCGGCCGACGGTGTGGGACCAGTGGCTGGTGAGGGGCAGGTTCGGCTGGAGCTACAGCGCTGCGCCGGGCACCCACCTGGTGTGTGTCAACCTGCTCGACTCGCCGACACGCAAGGGCGTGCCGCTCGGCTGCCGTGAGGCCGTGGTCAAGTAGACCCGACATCTGTGTGCCCGCGCCGGGCGCACAGACGTCGATCCTCGGGGCGGGCGCGCAGCGCCCGGTCGAGAACCGTGATCGAAAGATGAATGTCGCTCGCTGACATTTGTTCGTGTTACGGTCACGAGGCTGATCTCTGAGCGAACTCCCGGGGGGGGACCCATGCACCACTCGTCCACGCAACGGACCAGATCCGGACGCGTCACTGCGATCGCGTTCGTGGTCGCACTCGTCGCCGGGGTGACGGTGGCCTGTGCGCCGCCCACCCCGACCGAGCCCTCCGCACGTGAGTTCTGCGAGTTCTGGGACAAGGTCGAGGAGACCCCGCCAGCGGCCGACAACGCCGTGCTCGTCAAGGACGAGGTCGTCGCCCTCGCCGACGACACGACCGTGTCGGGCGCAGAGTGCACCGACCCCGGGGCCACCGTCGAGCTCGACGGCGCCGTCCTCGCCGAGGGCGAAGAGGTCCCCTCCGAGCAGGGCAACCCCGACTCCGAGCCGATCGCCGCAGTCACCGGCGACGAGATCGGCAGCGGCGCTCCGGTGCTCGAGAACCTCGAGGTCCGGGCGCTGTCGGCCTCGATCGGCGCGAACGGCATCACGGTTCGCGGCAACGTCGCGGTCCGCCTGTCGGGCAGCACCTCGACGATCGGCTTCACCGGGCACCTTCGCGAACCTCGACAACTGGTCGGTCGGCCTGTCCTCCAGCGCCTTCACCATTCCCGGGGTCACCTCCTCGCCCGCCACCTTCTCGGGCACGCTGACGGTTCGCAACGGCGTCCCCACCCTCTCGCTGAACGCCGCAGCCACCTCGGCCAAGATCGGCGACGTCACGGTCACCGGCGCCGCCATCAGCCTCGTCGCCTCGCCCGTCACCGGCGTGACAGGCCGCGGTGCAGGGCAGCATCAAGGTCGGGCCCAGCACCGCCAACGGCATCGTCAACGTCGAGTTCGACAACACCGGCGCGCTCGTGTCCGCCAAGGCCGACATCTCCGCACGCCTCGTCGGCACCCAGGCCGGCGGCAAGAAGATCGACCTGACCGGCAACGTCAAGATCGAGGGCAACGCCGACGAGACCGTGGTCTCGTTCTCCGGCAGCGGCATCGTCGGCGACCTGGTCGTCAACGCCGCCAGCGGCGACCTCACCCTGGCGCACCAACAAGGCCACCTTCGTCGGCGTGCTCGACGTCCAGCAGGGCCCGAACTACCTGCGCTTCAACGGGTCGATCGTCTGGGACGGCATCACCGCCTACACCCCGTTCCTGCAGCTCGAGGGCGGCGGCGAGTTCTCCGGAACCCTGAACGACGGCCAGACGGTGTCCGTGGCCGGATCGCTCGACACGACGATCGTCGGCGGCCAGATCCGCACGGTGGTCACCGGCAACTTCAAGGTCGGCACCCTCAAGGCGAACGGCTCGGCGATCGTCGAGACCAACGGCGCCACCACGACCCTCTTCGTCGACGCCAACCTGGTCGACGCCGGCTTCGCCGCCCGCCTCGACGGTGCGGTCATCATCACCGACGGCCTCGCCGAGACGGTCGCCCTCGACGCGACGGTCGACGGCACGGTCAACCTCGGTGACGCCACCCTGACCGGCGCCAGCCTGAGCATCGACAGCAGCTACGGCAGCCCGCTCGACGTCTCCTTCACCGGCGGCCTGAAGGTCGGCACGAAGGTCGACCTGAACGGCTCGGTCGATGCGAGCTTCGGCCCCAACGGCACCCTGCTGAGCCTCAACGGCCAGCTCAACGGCTCGCTCCAGCTCGACTCGTGGGGCCTGCTGGGCTTCAGCGGTTCGGTGATCGCCAGCCCCGACCAGGTCACGCTGTCCGGCTCGGGCGGCATCACGATGATGAACTTCCCGCTCGGCATCAACTTCACCGGCACCTTCACCTCGTCGCTCAACGCTCCGAGCTGGTCGCTGAACGGCACCGGCAACGTCCGTATGGCCTCGATCAACGTGGCCTCGGCCCGGCTGAACCTCTCCCAGACCGAGGGCATGCGAGCCACCCGGATGGGCTTCTACTTCACGCTGCTCTTCATCCCCTTCTACTTCGAGGGCGACTTCTACCTGCAGGCTTCCGGCGGGTGCGAGAAGGTCAACATCACCGGCGGCAGCTTCCTGATGCGGCCGCTGCTGCGAAGCGTGCTGCCCGGCGTGATCGGCTGCCCGGTCTACTGATCGAGTGACCCGGGGGCGCTCCCCCGACAGCACATGCACTTCGATCCGGCCCGGCGTCTCCGCAGCGAGACGCCGGGCCGGATCGCGTCCGGGTCCGTGCTCAGAACCCCACTCGCCCGAACGCAGGCCCGCGTCGGTTCCCCCGTCCAGCCCCTGTCGGCGGATCCTGAGGGCACCTGTCGGGTCCCCACCCATCAACGTGGTGGGCCCCGTCGACGACGGGCAACCGCGACCAGCCAGCACCGGCGATCCTGTCCGAGGTTCCTCTACGGCTGGTTCCTGCGCAGTCCAGCGCCTGCACGTCGCCATGCGCACACGTCCCGGGCGCCGCGTACAGCGCCATCATCCCGGCGACGGTCAGTAGGACGTGCCCGCTGACGGACAGCGACCCACGTCCTCGGCCAGGTCCTCGACGTCCTCCGAGCCCGCCAGCCTCCACGCTGCCACCACCGTGCGCTGACCACTGGAGATGATCGACCACGCACGCTCTGGTGTCCTGAGTGTCAACCGGTCTCGTCGTCTCACAGCTGCTCGGCGCCGTCGACGCACCGTCCCGACAGCAGCGCCCTTGGCGTGGAGGGGGGTTCCCGGAAGTTCGGCGGTGGCGCTGGAGCTGGAGCTGGAGGTCCTTCACCATCGACTCGAGCGGGTTCCCGTGCCAGCGCACGACCCGGCGCACGACGAGGAACAGGGTTGCCACGGCGGACCCGAGGAGCCGCCGACGCGACGAGGACCCTGGGTACCGGCTGTCGGCCGGCGCTCCGCCAGGGTCACAGCGGGACGGCTCACGCCCAGGTCGAGCTCGGCGATCACGTCGTGGCCCAGGTCGAGCTCGACGAACACGTCACAGGAGAATGCAGCGACCATGTCCCGGCACGCCGTCTGGATCATGGCGTGCCGGTTGCGGGCGAGTGCACCCGGCAACGCTGCCAGGTTGCTCGTCGGAAGCATCACCGGATCGCAGCAGCGAACCCGGGGGGGGCTGAGCAGCGATCACCAGACGCACGCCCGATATCCCGCCATCGGCACACCTGCCGTCCCACAGGCCGTCAGCGAGCGGAGCGACCGTTGCCGGAACTGCTCGTCGCCAGGCCCGGGGGTACCGACCTCGAGGGCATCGACGTCATCTCGCGGGTCGAAGAGGTCCCGGTGGCCAGCACGACTGCTGGAGCGACGACCCGGCGGTCGTCACGCAGGAGCAGATCGTTCGGGTCGATGTAGATGTCGGGGACCCGACATGTCCAACGTCCCGGCTCGGGCGTCGCGACGAACGCTGTGTCGGACCGAACGCAGATCCTGGAGCTCTCGGACGTGGAGACCTCTCACCGGGAGATCCCGGGCCGACGCCAGCCGCCGCGACGAGGTGATCCACGAAGGGGATCGACACGTCGGCGACGTAGACCTCCGTCACCACCGTGTGCAACGTCCGAGCCCCGGGCGGCGGTGCTCGAGGATCGCCGGGGACATGCTCGCGGGCGGATCGACACCGTCACCCGAGCGGTCGGCGTCAAGCAGTCCGAGCAGTCCGAGCAGTCCGGATCGCGCACACGCCCCGTAGGTTGCTCCTGCTTCTGGTGTGCATCTGGGGTACTCACCGAGAAGAGCGCCAGTGCCACCGTGTGGCGGACGTCTGCCCCACCATGCGGTGGACCTCTCTCCGGCGCCCCGTGTCCCACCATCGCCCGGGCCGCTGCTCGCTTCCTCGCTTCCGCCCGCGCGCCCGTGCTCCGGGCCGCTCGGATGCTGCATCGGCACACCGCCTCATCACCTCGCAGCACGGCTGGGAACAATGCCGGCGTCGGAGGACCATCAGCGGTCTGTGGCTGCAGGTGGTACATCAGGGCCACAGCGCACCACGGCCATGGCCCGCCAGGTCTCAGACGGCTCTGGCGACCGGTACTGCGGCGACCGGCAGCCCGGTCCGTCCTGTGCCCGGACGCGACTCGGGGGCGATTCCGCGGAATCGCCCCCGAGTCGGTTCAACAGTCGGACTGCGCTCTCAGCTGGTCGTGGTGCCGTTCGACCAGACCCGGAAGACCTGGCCGTTGGGGGCGAAGCCGCCAGCAGGACCGGCTGCACCGGTCGATGCGGACGCCCCGTCTGCACCGCCGCCGCAGCCGCCGATCAGGGCGCAGTTGCCACGGATACCGCCGACACCACCGGTTGCGGGCGGAGCGAAGGCTCCACCGGCGCCACCGGGGGCGGGGATCGCCGGACGGAAGAAGGCACTGGCAGTGGTGTTGAGCGAGCCGACGCCGATGTGGAACACCGCGATCGACGGGCCACCGGCACCGCCACCGGCACCGCCACCGCCGCCACCGGCGCCACCGCCGCCGCCACCGCCGCCACCGCCGGCCTCACAGCACGACTTGTTGCCACCGTTGCCACCGTTGCCACCATTGCCACCGCGACCGCCAGCGGCGCCGTTGCCGCCGGCACCGCCGGCCGACGAGGTGACCGTCGACGAGTTGAGGTTGACGCTGGCGCTGTTGGCGTAGACGCCGAACGAGCCGCCGCCGGACGTCCCGGCGATTGCGCCTCGAGCACCGCCGTTGCCGCCGGCGCCGCCGCCACCACCGCCGCCGCCGGATGCGCTGGCGGACTTGCCGCCACCACCGCCGCCGCCGCCGCTGCCGGGCTGACCGTTGGTGCCGAGGGTGCCGTTGGTCGGCGTCCACAGATCATTGGCGTTGGGGGTGTTGCTGCCTGCAGCACCCGGTGCACCCGCAGCACCAGCGCCACCGGCGCCGCCGCCACCTGCTTCACCGCCACAACCGAACAGCGAGCCACAGCCGCCGCCACCGCCACCACCACGGGTCGGACCTGCGCCGTTGCTGCCACTGCGCGCCGCCGCCGCTGTAGCTACCGCCACGACCGCCGCTACCACCGCCGTAGGTGGCGCACCCGCCACCACCGCCGCCGTTACCGGGGCTGCTCGGGCCGCTCGCGTTGCCGCCGTTGCCGCCGCGCAGCCGCCGCTGGCCTGACCGGGAGCACCAGCAGGGGCGCCGGTACCGTGCGTTGCCGGGCTGAGCTGTCACCTCGGACAGCGTCACGTTGACGACCGACAGGCCGAGGGCACGCACGCCGTAGGCGCTGCCGCCGGCTCCGACCGTGCGTGCCGCTGTTGACCGTCGCGTTGACCACGTTCACCAGCGAGCCGCCGGTGACCAGGATGCCGGTCGCGTTCGGTCCCTGACCGCCGCCGACGAGGGTCCGCGGTGCGTCGTTGTCGCCGATGGCGATGCCGCTCGAGCCGCCGGAGACCAGGACGCCGACAGCGCTACCAGAGGTGCGGTTGACGCCCTGGGCGCTGATGCCGCTGATCGTGGAGTTGCTGACAGCGTTGATCGTGACCGCCGGAGCGGTGCCCGTGCCGAACACGGTGGTGATCTCGGAGGGGCCGAAGTCGCTGAAGTCCTGCTTCCAGCCGCCTGAGATCTCCATGTCGGAGGCCAGTGTGATCGGGTCGGTGAACGATCCGCCGGCGACGCGGACGATGCCGACACCGTTCGCCAGGGCGTTGGTCTGTGCCTCCGAGATCGTCGAGCACGGGTTGGCCAAGGGGCCACACGCCGGGCCGGTGCTGCCGGTGGTCGTGACGTAGAACTTGGGGTTCGGGTCCTGGTTGACCGTGATGGTGATGCCCGGAGAGACCGAGGAGCCCTCGGAGTTCGTCATCGTCAACTTCGCGGTGAACACGCCGACGTCGACATAGGTGTGCGAGGCCGTTGCGCCGGAGCCCGCAGGGCTGCCGTCGCCGAAGTCCCAGGAGTAGGTGAGGCCCGTGCCGGTGCCCGGCGAGGACCCGGCCGAGTCGAACAGCACCGTGTACGGGGCGTCGCCGACGGTGGGCGACGCGCTCGCGACCGCGGACGGCGGCCCGGTGACGACGGTCGTGGTCGTGGTCGTGCCACCTCCACCGCCCGGCGGTGTGGTGCACGCGGTCGCCACCAATGCAGTGGACGCCATGAGCACAAGTGAGATCCAGTGGATCTTGCGCATTTCTTCCCCCTCGTCGCCTTCGCGGAACGCGAAACCCGCGCAGCTCCGCAGGCCGGTCCATCGTGGTCGTCCGCTGACCGAGTGTCAAGTATCTCCGAACTCGGTTCGACGACCCGGCCCCACGCGCTGTCGACCGGCCGTCGACGGCTGTTGCCACATCCGCCTGTGGCGGCACAGGGCCCGGTGGGGTCCCTGCTCGACCGGACACGGTGCTGTTCAGCCACCGCAGGGTGGGAGGTATGGATCAACACACCACTTCGCACACGAGAGGCCACCGATGACGACCCAGGACGACGACCGACACCACGAGGACGACCCCTCGCTCCGCCAGAAGCTGCACGCGGCGACCGGCGACAGGGATGCGGAAGCCGAGGCGCTGGCCGACCGGTCGGGCGACGACGTCACCGTTGAGGACGCCAAGGTGGCGGTGAACCGTGCCCACGGCGAGAGCGTCGACCGCGTCCACACCGACAGTGAGCTGGCCAGTCCTGCCGACGCTCGAGACGCTGCGGCAGCCGACGTCGACTGAAGTGCGGCTCGACGGCACTGCCGAGCAAGCACCGGGGACTCTGGGCGGCACCAGGACGGCCGGCGAGCGTGTGAGCCGCCCAGAGTCCTGTGACCGCCGCGTCGAATCCCTCTGCGGGACCCGGAGGAACGACGGAACCCCTGCCAATGGCAGGGGTTCCGAGTGGTGGGCGTACACAGACTTGAACTGTGGACCTCTGCCGTGTGAAGGCAGCGCTCTAGCCAGCTGAGCTATACGCCCGAGGCGGGTCACTGTAGCGGTCGCTGACGAACAGGTGCGAACGTCCCAGAGCCGACCGTTCCGGTCGCACGCGAGCTGCTCACTGCGCACACAGGCGTTACGTTGGCCCGAGATGTCACACCGTGCAACGATGATCCTGACGTGGTCCTGTCGGCACGGCGTCAGGCCAGAGGGAGGCAAAGGTGAGCGGTCTGCGCCGCTGTGAGACGTGCGGAGTGGTGATGAGCACCATGCCCGACGTCTGCCCGGTCTGTTCGACGCCGTTCACCGCCGACGCCGAGTCCCCACAGCCGTCGGACCCCGCCCAGCAGCCCGAGGCGGCCCGAAGCGGTCGACCTGCGGGAGTCCGCGTCCACCAGCCACGCCGCCGTCGACGACGACGACGACCATCGCCCGAGTTCGACTCCGGCACGATCGATCTCACGATCGACGAGTCCGACATCAGCTCGTCGGGCACCGCCACCCCGACTCGGACCAGACCGAAGACTCCGCTGCGGCCGTACGTCCCCACAGCTGCGCGGCAGACGCCGAACCCCTTCGCCCCGCCCACACCCGCGCCCCGTTCCGGACTCCCTCACCGGACTCCGCAGCCGCAGCCCCGACCGAATCCACTGCCGCCCCAGCCCGGCACACAGGTGAACCAGAGCGCTCCACCGCCGTGGGCGAGCCACGCCCCTCCACCGGCCGACCTGCCGGCCCAGGGCGCGCCGCCCCTGCCCGGCTCGACCGCCGCGCCGGCGCCGAATCTGCCCTCGCCGTCCGAGCCACCTGCACCGCCGGCGCCACCGCTGCCGGCCCCGCACGCGGTGCCACCTGCACCAACCGCTCCGACGTCCCAGACAGGACCGCCGCCACCGAGCCCGCAGAGCCCTCCCCCGCCGCCCGCAGGCGTGCCGCAACCGCCGACCCCACCAGCGGGAGCGCCCCCAGGTCCGGCCCAGGCTGCGGCTGCTCCGCTGCCGCCCCGACCACCCCTCGCGCCGCGCCCGGATCCCTACGCCCAGATCTCCAACCCGCTGCACACCGCCTGGGGTCAGGCACCGCCGACCCCAGCGGTGCACCACCTTCCGCCACCCACGCCGGTCACACACCGACGGGGCTCGAAGTGGCTCGGTCGCCTCGCCAAGCTGCTGGTGCTGGCACTGCTCGTGGGGGGCATCTGGTGGCAGCGCGACTGGCTCGGCGATCAGGTCGACTCGCTGTACGAACGCATCAACGGCGACGACACCTCGTCGGCCCTGTTGGATCCGGCGAGCAGTCCCGCCGACCCCGGAGTGCACCCGGTCAGCTACGAGTAGCCCCTGCAGCTCGTCGACGACCGAACGTGCGGAGAGGGCCGATCGCCCGTCGGGGAACGGACGCTCGGCGATCGCCGTCGGACACGGCGACGCTCAGCGGTAGACGCGCAACTCGATCCGGTGACCGTCGGGGTCGCGCACATACAGGCCGTCGCCCTGTCCGCGGGCACCCGACAAGGATCGCGGCGGCCCCTCCACCTGCAGCCGCCCCGACGCTGCCAATTCGCTCAGGTCGATCGACTCCACCACCAGCGCCACGTGATCGACGTTGATGCCGTCCGGGCTGCCCTGGACCAGGTCGATGATCGTGGTGGCGTCGACCCGGGCGGACGGGAACGGCACCTCGCCCCTCCGCCAGGGTTCGAGGCGTTCGATCTCCATGCCCAGCACGTCGCGGTACCACCGCACCGATGCCTCGACGTCATCCACGACCAGCACCACGTGGTCGAGACCGATCACCCGGACCACTGGATCAACGCCGGCGTCGCCCACCCGTGTCAGCCCTGGGTCGTCGGGGTCAGGTCCGACATGAGCGTCGGATCGGTCGTCGCGCAGCCCACTCTGTTGTCGATGATGACGTAGGAGGTCCTGGCCGGGCAGTCGAGCGGCGTGTTGACGAAGGTCACGACGCGGCCGTCGTTCGCGTCCTGGCAGCTCACCCACACCGAGGTTCGACCGTCGACGTTGCGGACACAGGCCAGCGGCGCCGCGGTGGTCGGCGCAGCAGCGGAACCACCCGTGCCGCTCGAACCGCCGCCGGCGTACGCGGTCACCACGAACAACAACAGCCCCACCACTGCGATCGCCACGACTGGGCCCCGACGCAACAGCCAGAAGTGCCCCGCCGACAGATCCGGTTCGTCGGCATCGATCTCGGCGGCCCGAGCGCGCGCGAACGCTGCATCGGGATCGTCGGCATCCTCTGGCCGCCGAGACCCGCTGGGGGCGCCGGAGCGCCCCCCAGGGGTGTCACCCGACGGCCCCGCCGCACCCGCCCCGTGGGTCCGTCCGGCGCCCCCAGCGGCGCGCGAGCCGGTGGCGAGCGACCGGTCGTACTCACTGCGACGACGAGGGTCCGACAACGTCGTCCACGCGGCATTGACCTCTCGCATCCGTCGCTCGGCAAGGGCGCGCTCCGCCGTCGGCGAGTCCGAGAGCCGGTCCGGGTGCAGCACACGGGCGAGCTGGCGGTGCGCGCGACGGATGTCCTCCGGCGACGCTCCGGCTGACACGCCGAGCACCTGGTAGTGGGTCCGCTCACCGGCCGATGCCATCCCCGCGAGCCTACGGCGCTGCCCGCGGGAGGTTTCGCCGCCCGCACGCCACCCGGTTCTCGGACTGCTCGTCCGGGAGCGCTCTGCAACCTCTTTGGCGCCGACGATCGCTGGCCGTATCATCACCGCCGTGGCACTGGTTCGAGCATCGAAGTATTCGGAGGGCGAACCTTCGCTGCCCACTCCGGGGACGATGCGGTCGGCACTCTCGAGCCAGGCGTTCCGACGGCTGTTCTCCGGCGCGCTGGCGTCCAACATCGGCACCTGGATGCAGAACGTCACGCTCATCTCGCTGGCGTACGCGCTCACCGGCGACGCCTGGTTCACCGGGTTGATCACCTTCGCCCAGCTGGGCCCCATGCTGTTCCTGTCACCCTTCGGCGGAGCGCTGGCCGACCGCATCGACCGGCGGGTCCTGATGGTGTCGCTGGCCGCGGTGCAGCTCACGCTCTCGATGGTTCTCGCCCTCGTCGCGCTCGACGAGACGCCCAACCGCGTCGTGCTGGTGCTCATCGTCGCCGGCATCGGCTGTGCCGGGGCGATCAACGGCCCCACCGCGAACGCCCTGCTCCCGACGCTGGTGCCCCGCGCCGACATGCAGCCGGCGATCGCGCTGAACTCGGTGTCGATGAACACCTCCCGCGTCGTCGGGCCGCTGCTCGGTGGACTCGTGGGGGCGCTCGGCGGCGCGTCGCTGGTGTTCTTCGTGAACGGACTCACCTACCTGTTCGTGATCTGGGCCCTGGTCAGTGTGAGGGTCGACTTCTCACCGTCGGGTCGCAACAACGACGGCCCGCTCCAACAGCTGAAGGTCGGCCTACGCGCCGCACGGGCCGACCGGATCATCACCCGGGTCCTGTTGACCATCTCGCTGCTGTCGATGTGCTCGCTGGTCTTCATCTACCAGATGCCGGTGCTGGCCGAACAACAACTGGACCTGACCGGGTGGCGGTTCAACCTGCTGTTCGCCTCGTTCGCCCTCGGAGCGGCGCTCGGCGCGTTCGCCATGGGGTCGTTGCTGTCGGGCCACGACCGTGCACGCACCACGCGGGTGGGGTTGGCGGTGTTCGCCGTGGCGCTCGCGGTCTTCGGCGTCACCACGACCGTGCCGGTCGCATTCGTGGCGGTGTTCATACTCGGCAGCGCCTACTTCATCATCGTGACCGCGCTGTCCACGACACTGCAGATGCGCGTCCCCGACGAGGTCCGCGGACGGGTGATGGGACTGTGGATGATGGCCTGGGCGGGCCTGGTCCCCCTCGGTGGCCTGGTCGCAGGGCCGATCATCGATGCGATCGGCATCACCCCGGTGCTCCTCTTCGGCGCGGCGGTCGCTGCGGCGCTGGCAGCCCTGATCGACCTGCGCGACCCCGAGCTCGCCGCCCTCGGCGCGGAGTGACTCGCAACCCTCGGGGCCGAATGATCAGTCGACGAGCGCTGCCGCGAGGCGTTCCAGACCGACGACCCTGCTGCCCTTGACCAGCACGGCATCGTCGCTGCGGAGCGGACCGAGCGCCTCGAGCGCCTCGTCGATGCCCGTCACGGGCTCCACGCCGTACAGCTCGGTGTCCACCGCGATCAGCTCGATGCCCAACTCCGCTGCCAGACGAGAGATCTCAGCGTGCTCGGCGGGGCCCCGGTCACCCAGCTCCGCCATCATCCCCACCACTGCGAGTCGCCGACCGGCCTCGAGCGCCGCGAGCGATCGCAGCGCGGCGGCCATCGACGCGGGAGCGGCGTTGTAGGAGTCGTTCAGCACCTTCGCCCCACCGGGCGCAGTGCGCAGGTCCATCCGCCACGGCGACTGGTCCGACGACGCCAGACCGTGGACCACCTCGTCCATCGGGACGCCCAGGAACAGCCCCACGGTGGCGGCCGCGAGCGCATTGTCGACGTTGTGCACCCCGCGAACCCCGAGGTGCACCGGTGCAGCACCCCACGGCGAGGACAGCTCGAACGACGGTCGGAGCTGGTCATCGACGGTGACGCCCGACGCACGCACGTCGCCACCGTCGCCGAAGGTGACCACGCGGGCCGCCGACCGGGGCGCCATGGCTGCCACGAGCGGCACCGACGCGTTCAGCACCGCCAGCCCGTCCGTGGGCAACGACTCGATCAGTTCGCCCTTCGTCCGTGCGATCTGTTCCTCGTCGCCCATCAGCTCGGTGTGCACCGCCTGCACCGTGGTCACCACGCCGATCGTCGGTCGCGCCATCGAACAGAGGAACGCGATGTGACCGGGCCCCCTGGCGCCCATCTCGACAACTGCCGCGCCCACGTCGTCGGGTGCGTTGCACAGCGTCAGCGGCACCCCCAGCTCATTGTTGAACGAACGCTGCGACGCTGCGGTGACGAAGGTCTGCGACAGCACCGCAGCCATCAGGTCCTTCGTGGTGGTCTTGCCGACCGATCCGGTCACACCGACCACCGGGCCGCCCAAGTGCTGACGCGCGTGGGTCGCCAGCGGCACCAGCGCCCGGCGCACGTCCGGTACCACCAGGCAGGTCACACCGTCGATCGGATGGTCGACCAGCGCAGCTGCAGCACCCGCGGCCACGGCGGCAGGTACGAAGTCGTGGCCGTCGCGCTCCGCGCGAACCGCGGCGAACAGCTGGCCGGGCCGGACGACCCGCGAATCGGTCGCAAGGCCCTCCACCACCTGGGTTGGCGGGCCGACGAGGTCGGCGCCGAGGGCTGCGGAGAGCTCACTCAACTCGAAGCGCATGGGGTGATTCTCCCAGCTGCCTATGCTCCTGCGGTGCCACTGCCCGAGAAGATCCGACTGATCGTGCTGTTCGGCGGCCGTTCCGCCGAGCACGACATCTCCCGGGTGTCAGCCAGCCACGTGCTGCGTGCGGTGGACCCGGACCGCTACGAGGTGGTGCCTGTCGCGATCACGCGCAACGGCGACTGGCAGATCGCCGAGCAGGCAGCCGCGCTGTTGGCCGCACGGCGGAGCGCGGAGCTGCCCGACGCACTCGAGGCGAGCGGCCAGGCAGTGGGGGCGCTGGCGGTGCTGCGACCCGATCACGATCACCGCGAGCTCCCCACGGTGGTGCTGCCGATCCTGCACGGCCCCAACGGCGAGGACGGCACGGTGCAGGGCCTGCTGGAGTTGGCAGGGGTGCCCTATGTGGGCTCGGGCGTGCTGGGCTCGGCGGTGGCGATGGACAAGGCGATGGCCAAGACGGTGCTGCACGCCGAACGCATTCCCCAACCGGCGTGGCGCACGGTGCCACGCCACGCGTTGCAGAGGGACTCCAATCTGGCTGACCGCCTCGTCGCAGAGCTCGGTCCCACGGTGTTCGTCAAGCCCGCCAACATGGGCTCGTCGATCGGTGTGTCCAAGGCGACCGGGGCCGAAGCGCTGCGAGCTGCGCTCGACGAGGCCCTCCGCTACGACGACGTGGCAGTGGTCGAGGAGTCCGTCGACGGCCGCGAGCTGGAGTGCGGTGTGCTCGGCAACGACGACCCGCGTGCCAGCACGGTCGGCGAGATCATCCCGGGTGCGGAGTTCTACGACTACGACGACAAGTACGCAGCCGGCGTCGCCCGTACCGTCGTGCCCGCAGATCTCGACCCGTCGACGATGCAGGCTGCTCGCGATCTGGCGCTGCGGGCATTTCGGGCCCTGCGGGCCGAAGGAATGGCCCGGGTCGACATGTTCCTGGTCGGCGACGAACTGATGGTGAACGAGATCAACACGATCCCCGGGTTCACCCCCATCTCGATGTATCCGATGCTGTGGCAGGCATCCGGGGTCACCTACCCCGAACTGATCGACGAGCTCGTCGAGCTCGCCCTGGAACGCCACCAACGGCGCTCGCGCCGCAGCACGGAGCGCGCGACGTGAGCATCGCTGCACTGGCCGGCCAGCGGATCTTCGTCACCGGATCGACAGGGTTCGTCGGAACCGCGCTGGTCGAGCGACTGCTGCGGTGCGTGCCCGACGTCGAGCTGGTGCTGTTGGTGCGCGACGGGCGACGCAGCTCGGCACAGCGCCGCGTCGAACGCGAGATCCTGCGCAACGACTGCTTCGACCGACTCAAGGCCGAACTCGGCGACGAAGGGTTCGCAGCGCGTGCCGCACGCATCCAGGTCGTCGCCGGCGACGTCGGCACCGACGGGCTGGGGCTCGACAGCGCCGGGCGCTCCGCGCTGGCGAGCTGCGATGTGGTGATCCACTCCGCCGCAACCGTCGCGTTCGACTCGCCGCTCGACCGGGCGGTCGAGGTGAACCTGCTGGGCCCGGTGCGCATCGCTGAGCTGCTCGAGGAGCTCGACATCGCGCCGCACCTGGTCTGTGTCAGCACCTGCTACGTCGCGGGCAACCGACGAGGTGCCGCTCCTGAGGAGCCGGTCGAGACCAACCCGATCGCCGCATCGCTCGACTGGCGCGCCGAGGTCGCAGCGGCGCGGCGCTCCCGGGCCGACACCGACGCACGGAGCCGGGAACCGGAACGGCTGGCAGAGTTCGCCGCCACCGCCCGCTCGGAGCTCGGCCCCGCCGGCGGACCGATCCTGTCGGAGCGCACCGAACGCTTGCGCCAGGACTGGGTGCACGACCGGATGGTCGACAGCGGCCGGGCTCGTGCCTCATCGGTCGGCTGGCCCGACGCGTACACGTTCACCAAGGCACTCGGCGAGGTCGCCGTCACGAGGACCATCGCCCAGCGTGGCGAGGGCGCCCCTCGGCTGTCGATCGTGCGTCCGTCCATCATCGAGTCGGCGCTGGCCGAGCCCCGACCGGGATGGATCCGTGGGTTCCGCATGGCCGAGCCGATCATCCTGTCCTACGCCCGCGGCCTGCTCCGCGAGTTCCCGGGCGTGCCCGAGGGTGTGGTCGACGTCATCCCCGTCGATCTCGTCGTCGCCGCCATCATCGCCACCGCCGGGCGACCGCTGCCCGAGCCGGCGGGCAACCACGCCGACGGGGACGCCAGCGCTGCAGCCCGCTCCGCTGCCACCGGGGCACCCTTCATCGTCCAGGTCGCGACCGGCGAGGCGAATCCCCTTCGCTACCAACGACTGGTGGACCGGGTCCGCGAGTGGTTCACCGAGCACCCCCTCTACGACGAGCACGGCCAACCCATCGTGGTACCGGACTGGAACTTCCCCGGCCGGGGCCGGGTCGAGGCGCAGCTGCAGCGGGCCACGTTCGTCCTGCGCGCCACCGAGCGTGTCGTGTCCGCTGTGCCGGTTCGCGGTCGCGCTGCTGCGTGGGGAGCGACCATCGAGGAGCGTCGCGCACAACTCGACCGCGCCGGGACCTATGTCGAGCTCTACGGCGCCTACACCGAGTGCGAGGCGGTGTACTCCGTTGATCACCTCCTGGAGCTGTCCGCCGCGATGAGCCCCGAGGACCGAGCGCTGCTCGCGGTCGACCCGAGGGTGGTCGAGTGGGACCACTACATCACCACGATCCACCTGCCGTCGGTGGTCGAGCACGGCCGTGCACGGTCCTCGCCGACCCGGGGCCGGGGCACGACCAGGACCGAGCGTCTGCGCACCCAGGTGCTCGCGCCGCAACGCCACATGGCGGCGTTCGACCTGGAGAACACGTTGATCGCGTCGAACGTGGTCACCTCGTACTCATGGCTGGCCACCCGACGGCTGTCGACCGCGGACCGGGTGCGTTTCGCACTCCGCACCCTCGCCGAGGCGCCGTCGTTGCTGGCCCAGGACCGAGCGGACCGCTCGGACTTCCTGCGATCCTTCTACCGACGCTACGAGGGCGCACCGATCGAGCAGCTCGACGAGGACGCGCTCGAGCACTTCAGCGAGGTGCTGCTGGCCAGGTCGTTCCCCGCGGCGATCCGGAGGGTGCGCGAGCACCGAGCGCTGGGGCACCGGACGGTACTCATCACCGGGGCGCTCGACGTGGTGATCGCACCGCTGCGGCCGTTGTTCGACGACGTCGTGTGCGCAGAGCTCGGCACGGCGGTCGACCCCGACGGACGCCGCGTCCTGACCGGCCAGCTCGACACCGTGCCACCCACCACCGAAGCACGAGCCCGGATCCTGGCCGACTACTGCGACGCCGAGGGGCTGTCGCTGGCGGAGAGCGTTGCGTATGCCGACTCCTCGTCGGACCTGCCGATGTTGGAAGCGGTCGGCTTCCCGGTCGCAGTCAACCCCGAACCCCGATTGGCCTCGATCGCCCGCAAGCGTGGCTGGCTGATCGAGGACTTCCGCACCGCTCCGGGGTTCGCCCACCGGGTGCTGCCGATCGGGCCCCGCGTCAGCGGCCTGTCCAGGAGCCGGCGATGAAGGCCCTGAGCATCGACCGCGACCTGGTCCGATTCGGCGCGGCCCGGATGGCCAGCTCGGTCCGCAACGGTGCGGGCGCACGTCTCGGGCCGCTCCGCCTGGGCGACCTCGACCCCCCGGATCTTCCCGGGGCGGACTGGGTGCGCCTGTCGCCACGCCTGTCGGGCATCTGCGGCTCGGACCTGGCGACGATCGACGGGCGGTCGAGCCGCTGGTTCGAGCCCATCGTCTCGTTCCCCTTCGTGCCCGGTCACGAGGTGGTCGCCGACCATCCCGACGGACACCGCGTGGTGGTCGAGCCCGTGCTGGGTTGTGTCGCCCGTGGTGTCGAACCCCTCTGCCCCGCGTGCAGCGACGGGCGCCTCGGCAACTGCGGCAACCTGGCCCACGGCAACCTCGAACCCGGCTTGCAGACAGGTTTCTGCTGCGACACCGGCGGCGGCTGGGCGGACCAGATGGTCGCCCACCCCAGCCAGCTCCACGCGGTGCCCGACGAGCTCGATGATCGTGCCGCGGTCATGATCGAACCGACCGCGTGTGCGGTGCACGCAGCGCTCGCGGCCCACGTGCTCGCCGACGAGACCGTCGCGGTGATCGGCGCGGGAACACTCGGGCTACTCACGTTGGCCGCGCTGGCGCGTTGGTCGCCCCCCGCACAGCTGTTGGTCGCGGCCAAGCACCCGCATCAGCTGCGCTGGGCGACCGAGCTGGGGCCCAGGGATCGCCCGGTGCGCTGCGTCGCGCCCGACGAGCTCACCCGGGCGGTGCGTCGTGCTGTGGCCACGTCGGTGGTCGATCCGGCGGGACGCCATCAACGCCTGACCCAGGGGGCCGACGTCACGATCGACTGCGTCGGGTCCGCCGACAGCCTGAGTGCTGCCCTGTCGTTGACACGGCCCGGCGGGAGAGTGGTGCTGGTCGGCATGCCGAGGGTCGAGACCCTGGACCTGACGCCGTTGTGGCAGCGCGAGATCTCTCTGAGCGGAGCGTACGCCTACGGGACCGAGATCATCGACGGCGCACCGGTTCGCACCTTCGATCTGGCAGCTGAACTCGTCGCCGCTGCAGATCTGGGTCGCCTGGTCACCGCCACCTATCCGCTCGAACGCCACGCCGACGCGCTCATCCATGCCGGCGACGCCGGCCGCAGAGGCGCGGTGAAGATCGCCTTCTGCGGTCCGACCGCCGGTCCGGCACCCGACTTCCCCGCCACACGACTTCTGAAAGGGCGACGTTGAGCCCGACCTACGGACCTTCCCGCACGCCCGCGACCCGGGTGGATCGGCGCCCAGCCCCCCGCCCGGGGCTGGTGCTCGACGTCGACCGTTCCACGCCACCGGTGATGTTGCACTCCGGTGAGCAGTTCCGCCTGGAGCGCCTCCCCGCGGATCGCAGTCGCATCATCTATCCGCCCGAGCCGTTGCACGGCGTGGAGGATCCTGACCGGGCCATCCGCGACGCGCTCGACCACCCGATCGACTCCGAACCGCTGCGTGCGCGCATGTTCCCCGGGATGCAGCTGACGATCGCCTTCGATGACATCTCGCTGCCGCTACCGAAGATGCGCCGGCCCGACATCCGCCAGCGCGTCATCGAAGCAGTCCTCGACATCGCCGCTGAGGTCGGGGTCGATGACGTGCACCTGATCGCGGCGCTGGCGCTCCACCGGCGCATGACCGAGGCCGAGCTGCGCTACTGCCTGGGTGACCGGATCTACGACGCGTTCGCGCCGCGTGGCCAGCTGTACAACCACGACGCCGAGGACCCCGACGCGATGTCGCTCATCGGCGAGACGCGCCACGGCGAAGAGGTGCAGATCTCGACCCGTGCCGCGACCTCGGACCTGATCGTCTACGTGAACATCAACCTGGTGTCCATGGATGGCGGCTGGAAGTCCACCGCGACCGGCCTGTCGGGTTACCAGGGCCTTCGCCACCACCACAACGTGGCGACCATGCGCGCCACGCGCTCGTTCATGGACCAGGAGAACTCCGAGCTGCACCGCAGCAACTGGCGCCAGGGCGACGTGCTGCGTGACGCCGGCATCCAGGTCTTCCAGATCGAGACCACGGTCAACAACGACCTCTTCGGCGACGGACCGCTGTCGGTGCTGGCCAAACGCGAGTGGGAGTGGAGTGCACGGGACCGGCTGACGTTCCTGGGGGTGCAGAAGGGCCTGGACCGCATGTCGAGCGTTGCCCGCCGCAGGGTGATGCACAGCTGGGAGGCACCGTACGCGCTCACGTCGGTCCAGGCGGGCGAGGTCGAGGCGGTGCACCGGCTCACCACCGAACACGTCTACGAACAACAGCTGGTGCCGGTCGAGGGTCAGACCGACGTCGTGCTCTACGGCCTGCCGTATGTGGGTCCCTACAACGTCAACTCGATCATGAACCCGATCCTGGTCATGTGCCTGGGTCTCGGCTATTTCTTCAACATGTACAAGGGCCGACCGGTGGTCCGCGAGGGCGGCGTGCTGATCATGACGCACCCGACCACCAACGAGTTCCACCCGGTGCACCACCCCAGCTACATCGACTTCTTCGAACAGGTGCTGGCCGAGACGACCGACCCGCTCGAGATCGAACAGCGCTACGAGCAGTCCTACGCGACCGACGAGTGGTACCGGCACCTGTACCGCACGAGCCACGCCTACCACGGCGTGCATCCGTTCTACATGTGGTACTGGGGAAGCCACGCCCTGGAGCACCTGGGGCAGGTGATCATCGTCGGTGGTGACCCCGCGACCGTCCGACGGCTCGGGTTCCGCCCCGCGTCGACCCTTGCCGACGCCCTGGAGATGGCGACCGACACCGTCGGGCCCTCCCCCACCGTGACCTACGTCAAGAACCCGCCGATCGGGATGGCGGACGTGACGTGAGCACCGACCAGCACCCGATGACGCCCACGACAAGATGGCGGACGTGACGTGAACTGGGGAGAGCAGCTGTCGCGGGTGCCGAACCTCCCCGCGCGCCACGTGCGGTCGCTCGGCTTCCCGTACACCTCGGCGCCCACACCGATGGGGGTGGAGCCGCCGCCGAAGGTCGATCGACTGGGTGATTCCTATGACACCGAGTGGGCGCGGCACCCGCTGGCGCGCTGGTCCCGACGGGCTGCGCTGGACACCGTGGGCCGCGCCGTCACCCGGACGACCTGTCGACCACGCGTGGCGAACTCCGACCGGCTCGGCTCGCTCGAGGGTCCGGCGGTCTTCGTGGCGAACCACCACAGCCACCTGGACACGACGCTGCTGTTGACGACGCTGCCCCGCCCGTGGCGCAACGAGATGGTCGTCGCCGCAGCGGCTGACTACTTCTTCGACACACCGCTCACCGCTGCACTCGCGGCGTGGGCCTATGGCGCGGTGCCCATGGAGCGTCGCAAGGTCAGTCGCCGCTCCGCCGACCGGGCTGCCGGGCTGATCGAGGCCGGCTGGTCGCTGCTGATCTTCCCCGAGGGCGGTCGCAGCCCTGACGGTTACGGCCAGGAGCACAAGGGCGGCGCGGCCTATCTGGGTGTCCGCTGCGGAGCTCCGATCGTGCCGGTGCATCTGGACGGCACCGGACGCATCCTGCCGAAGGGGTCGTCGCTCCCCCGGCCCGGCGACGTGACGGTCAACATCGGTGCACCGCTGCACGCGAGGCAGGACGAGGACGCGCGGTCGCTCGCGGTCCGGGTCGAGGCGGCGCTGGCGCAGCTGGCCGACGAGACCTCGAGTGACTGGTGGAGCGCCCGGCGGCGGGCCCACGCCGCGGCCACTCCGTCGCTGCGGGGACCCGAGATCGACAGCTGGCGCAGGGACTGGGGCTCGCCGAACCACGACCGCCGCCGCGACCCGGCGTCACGCTGGCCGGACTGAGCTGCCCGCTCAGCTGCAGCGGTCGGCGAGATCCGCCCTGCAGAACACCGTGAAGTCGTCCAGCTCCACCGCTCGGACCCAACCGTCGCGGTCGGCCAGCTCATCGGTGAGCTTCGCGTCGCTCGACCACAGCACGACCTGCGGATCGACCGCGGCCAGTTCGGACTGCCAGCCGTCCTCCAGATAGAGGAGGTCGCGGTACTGCACCAGGGTCGCTGCATCGGGTCGGTCGTCGACGTAGGCGTTGGCTCGGTCTCCGTACCGCCAGCCCAGGTAGTTGCCCACGTAGTCATGGGAGAGCACCCGCGTGTCGTTCGCCACCAGGTCACGCTCCTCGAGCCAGTCCACCGCTGCGACGGGGTAGCGATCCATCTGGTAGCCGGGACCGGCGACACAGGACACCACCGTTGCAGCGACGAGCGCTCCGGCGACGACCCAGCTCCGGCGGATCCATGGGCCGCTCGGCAGCCCCACCGAACCGACGTCGCGCATCGCTGCCGCGGCGAAGGGCACCAGGCTGACCGCCGCGATCGGAGCGAGCCGGGCTCCCGACCACCCCATCACGACCAGGGCGACCACGATCGCAACGCTCCCGATACGCCGACGCTGCACCGCCCCGGCCAGTGCGACCAGACCGAGCGCGATCAACGCCCACAGGATCGGCTGGTCGAGGGCGAGTCGGGACCATTCGCGGTACGCCTGGAGCGCTTCGCGTTCGATCGGGTCGCCGAACTGTCGGGTCGGCAGCAGCACGATCTCGAACGCCCTGGGATAGAGCGCTCCACCGAGGACCACGCCGAGCCCGGCAGCGCCGACACTCCACAGGTCCCGAGGTCGGAGATGTCGATCATCCAGCACCCTGGCGACGCCGAAGGCCGCGAGCACCACCACGCCGTACAGCCAGGATCCGTGGACGTTGACCCAGATCGCGAAGATGGGCACGATCCACCACGGTGAGCGCTCCTCGTTCCACACCACGAGCGCGAGCGCCAGCAGCAGGTAGCCGGCGAGGTGCGGGCGCCCGCTCAGGAAGTGGAACACGCAGAAGAGCGCCAGCGCGGCAGGGAACAGCGTCGCGAGCAGGCTGTGGTCCCGCTCGTCCGCCGGCGCCCTGGTGAGCCGGACCAGGCACGCGCCCACTGCGATGCCGACTGCCGCGGTCAGCAACCGGATGCCACCCGAGCCGCCGATGCGCTCGGTGGCGGCCAGCAACACCGACCACCACCAGCTGGGGACCGGGAAGCTCGTCCCGGTGAACAGGAACGGGTTCTCGGAGGGTACGCCGGAGTCGAGGATCAGCCGACCGGTGGCAAGGTGGGTGAGGAAGCTGTTGTCGCTCAGCGGGCGACTGGCGACCAGTCCGGCAACCGCACCGACCAGCGCCATGACCGCTGCGAGTGACCCACCGGAGCCCCTCCGAAGCGTGTCCGCGGCGGGGACTCCGGGTGCGCCCGGACGGCCGACCAGGTCAGCAGCACCTGCCCCGCCGGACGCGCCATCGCCGCGTTCGCCATCACCGCTGTCGGCGGTCCCGACGATCTGCGGCGGTCGTCCGGTGACCTGCACGACAGGCTCAGAGGTTCTTGCTGATCGAGATCATCGCGGGACCGAGGATGACCAGGAACAGCGCGGGAAAGATGCAGAACACCATGGGGATCAGCATCTTGACCGGTGCCTTCTGGGCACGTTCCTGGGCCATCTGACGGCGCTTGATCCGCATCTCCTCGGCCTGGCCACGCAGCACGCGCCCGATCGAGACGCCGAAGGTGTCGGCCTGGATGATGGCGAGCACGAACGACCGGAGCTCGGGCGTGTTGCACCGCTCGTCCATCGCCCGCATCGCATCGCTGCGCGACGCGCCGGCCCTGGTCTCTCCGAGCATGCGCGAGAACTCGTCGCTCAGCGGGCCGGGCACCGCCTTGATGACCCGGTCGAGCGCCTGTTCGAACCCCAGCCCGGCCTCGACCGAGATGGTCAACAGGTCGAGCACATCGGGCAGGGAACGCTGGATGAGCTTCTGGCGGTCCTCGACCTTCCGGTTGATCACCGAGTCGGGTCCGATCAGCAGCGCCGCGAGCAGCAGCCCACCGACCGCCAGACGCAGGTTGCCCGTGAACGGCGTGACGTTCACGATGAAGACGAGGATGAACACCAGCACGGCGCCGACGACGGTGCCGGCGCGCAGCGCCAGGAAGCGGTCGACCGAGGTCGGGTCGTTCTGGCCCATGTGGATGAACTTCTGGCGCACCTTGTCGATGTAGCCGACCGGCGTGAACCGCTTGCCGAGGCTGCTCAGTCCGTCCATCAGAGGCTTGAGGGCACGATCTCGGAGCGGGTCGAGCAGCTCCTGGTCGCGCTTGTTCTCGACCTCGTACCCGTCGAGCTGACGCAACGAGTTGCGCACCATCTGACGCTCGTCGAACTGGCTCGCGACAGCGAAGACCACGCCGCCGACGGCGCCGGCGATGAGCAGGGTGGAGATCAACAGCAGCGGGGTCACGTCATACCTCGATCGTGATGGTCTTCTTCATCCATGCGAAGCCGATGACCATCATCACCACGGCTCCGACCAGCAGGGCGTAGCCCAGGCCGGGAGAGAACAGCTCCTTGATGTACTCCGGGTTCAGGACGAACATGACCCCCGCCAGCACCGGCGGGAGCGCTCCGATGATGATGGCGCTCATCTTGCCCTCGGCGGTCAGCGTCGAGACCTCACGCCGCAGGCGCTCACGCTGGTTCATGGTGTCGGCGACCGTCATCAGCAGCTCGGCGAGGTTGCCGCCGACCTCGCGCTGGATCCGGATCGCCATGACCGCCCAGGAGAAGTCCTCGCTGTCCATCCGCTCGGCGACCGACTCGAGGGACTCCTCGAGCGAACGACCCAGCCGGGTCTCGCTCACCACACGGCGCAACTCGCGGCCCATCGGATCCTCGACCTCGCCCGAGACCGACTCGAATCCCTGCCCGATGGAGTAGCCGGCCTTCAACGTTCCGGCGAGCAGCGTCAGCATGTCGGGCAGCTGTCCGCGGAACGCCTTCTGGCGTGCACGGATCTTGAAGTTGAGCACTGCGGAGGGCGACACGGCGGCCACCGCCGCGACGACGATGGCGATGAGTGCGTTGCCGGTCACCAGGAACGAGAGCACCACCAGGATCGCCGACAGCACCGCCGAGAAGAACATGGCTTCCGGCGCGCGCAGCGGCAGGTTCGCTCGCTCCAGCATCACCTCGACCTTGTCGAGCACGCCACGGCGTTCGGCCATGTCGCCGGTGAACTCCACCGCACGTTTCAGGATCGGCACCGAGACCGACGACTCGCCGGCCGGGCCGAGATCGAGCTCCTCGGCTCCGAACGTCTCGTCGTAGGCCTCGAGGCGGCGGGTGAGGCTGGTCTCGGCGGGCATCACCAACGCGGCGATCGACCACACCAGCATCATCGACGCGGCGATGCCCATCACGACGATCAACCACATCACCAACCCGCTGGTGAGCAGACCCCCACCGGTTTCGGCCGGCAGCGCAGCGAGTCCCTCGCTGCCGGTGCGCACCGCATCGTCGGCGTAGGCGAGGGTGGTCTCGACATCGCCGACCGACGCGGTCAACGGCACCAGGGCAGCGGCGCCCTCGGGAGGCGCGACGTCCGCGCGGAATCGACCCTGCAGACTGGCTGCGACGTCATCGAATGCCCCTGCGAGCTGCTCGTCGTTGTCCACCACGATGATGTCCCCGCCAAGGGTGTCCACCATCTCGGTGAGTGCCGCGACCGAGGTCCCCCGGTTCATCGCGACCACCTGGAGCCGCACCCCTGCCTGCTGCAGCGTCAGCCGAGCTCGGGCGACCGCCCCTGCGTCCGGCTCCTCGGCGGCGGCGCTGAACAACACCACTGTGCCGACACTGGAGTCGCGTCGGTCCGACAGGAGCGCTGCGGCGCGACTGAGGCCGTTCCACGTGGCCGAGGACGCACCTTGGGGGGTGATGTTGGCGAGCCCGGCAGCGACATCGCTCGAGGACGTGGTCGGACCGACCTCGACCTGGGCAGAACCACCGGTGGTGATCACGCCGAGGCTGTTGACCGCTCCGGCGCCGGGCAGCAGCGGATCGAGCCCCTGCTTCGCGAGCTGCACCGTCGCGTTGCCCAACGAGTCGGTGGTGTCGAGCACGGCGACCACGTCGTTGCGCAGTCCGTCGCCGATGGTCAGCACGTCGCTCGTGTCGAGTTCGGTGCCGTTCGAGGCGAACTGGACCTGTGCGGGATCCGCACCCGTCACCGAGCCCTCGGCGACGACCGGGTCACCGAGCGCGTCGACCCGGTCGACGGTGACGGCCGCATCCTCGGACTCATCCTGTGCGCCGGCGTCGCCGACCGCGACGGATCCGACACCCAGCACCAGCGACAGAGCGATGACGGACCACCACAGCCGCACCGGGCGGGACGGTCCACTGGACGTTCGCAGCGGGTTCGTCACAGCCGGCTCACCGCCCTGCGCTCGTCGGCCTCCGGGGAGAACACCTCGGCTCCCAGGCGGATGCCCTGGTCCGCGAGCTTCTCGGCGAACTTCGGGCGCACACCCGTGGCCTTCAACTGGCCTCGGTAGCGACCGTGCTCGTCGACCCCGGCGCCGAAGTCGAACAGGAAGATGTCCTGCAGGGTGATCACGTCGCCCTCCATGCCCTGGACCTCGGTGATGTGGGTGACGCGACGGGTGCCGTCACGCAGTCGGGACAGCTGCACGATCACATCGATCGCGGACGCCATCTGTTCACGGATCGCCCGCACCGGCAGGTCGAATCCGGCCATGAGCACCAGGGTCTCGAGTCGGGCGAGGGTGTCACGCGGGCTGTTGGCGTGCACCGTGGTGAGCGACCCGTCGTGGCCCGTGTTCATGGCCTGCAACATGTCGAGGGCCTCGCCGGAACGGCACTCGCCGACGACGATGCGATCGGGGCGCATACGCAGGCAGTTCTTGACCAGGTCGCGGATGGTGACCTCGCCGCGGCCCTCGACGTTGGGCGGGCGGGACTCCATGCACAACACGTGTTCCTGGTGCAGCTGGAGCTCCTTCGCGTCCTCGACGGTCACGATGCGCTCGTCGTCGGGGATGAAGCTCGACATCACGTTGAGCATCGTCGTCTTGCCGGTACCGGTACCTCCGGAGACCACCCCGTTGAGGCGACCGACGATGCAGGCCTGCAGGAAGCGGGCCGAGTGGGCGTTGAGCGACCCGTAGCGGATCAGATCGTCGATCTGGAGCGGGTCGGCGGAGAACTTCCGGATCGTCAGGAACGGCCCACCGATGGCCAGTGGGGCGATCACGGCGTTCACGCGGGAGCCGTCGGGCAGTCGGGCATCCACCATCGGGGTGGACTCGTCGATGCGCCGGCCGATCTCCGAGACGATCTTGTCGATGACCCGCCGCACGTGTTCCTCATCGAGGAACCGGATCTCGGCGTCCTTGGTCAGCTTGCCGGACCGCTCCACGAAGACCCGCTCCGGGCCGTTGACCATGACCTCGGTCACGTCCTCGTCGTGCAGCAGCGAATCGATGGGTCCGTAGCCGAGGATGTCGTCGGAGACGTCCTGGATGAGCCGTGCCTTGTCCGCTGCTGACAACGGCACCCGCTCCAGGGCGATGGCCGAGTGGAGCTGGTCGTGCACCTTTCGACGGAGGTCGTCCTCGGACAACCGACGGTCGAACAGGATCGGGCCCAGCTCGTCGATCAGCTGCTGGTGGATGCGATGGCGCAGCTCCGTGGCTGCGACGTCCTGTCGCATCGGGGTGGCGACACCCGGCCCCACGGGGCCCGGGACCGCTGCGGTCCCCGGCTGCTGGCTGTTGATGCGCTCGGACAGCGACACTGCTCACTCCTGTGGACGTTCGGATGGCCTCGACCGCAGTCGGGCATGTGGTCGGTTTTCTCGGGGCTGGTGTTCGGGGGCTGGCATGGGCCGGCAGCTGGACGATCAGGTCCCGTGGAACGGGGCCTCAGCGCCGCCGCTTGGTCGCCGGTGCGGGCAGGAACAGGTCGGCGAGTTGCTGGATCGACTTGGACACGCCGGACTTGGGCGAGTGCAGCACGACGGGTTCGCCCTTGTTGACCGACTGCGGCACCACCACGTCGCTGGGGATGAGCGCATCTGCGGTCAGCTGGAGGGTCCGTTCGACCTCGCCGATGTCCAGCTTCACCTTGGAATTCGCCCGGTTGAGGATCAGCAGCAGCTTCTCCATCGGCGTGTTCAGCAGACGAAGCGTCTGGAGCCCGATCTTGACGTTCTTGATGTTGGGGATGTCCATGCCCGCGACGAGCATCACCTTGTCGGAGACCTCGACCAGACCGAGCACCACGTCGTTGAAGTACGCCGGGGTGTCGACGATGACGAACGAACAGAACGATCGGAGCATCTCGACGATGGCGACCATCTCGGCCGCACCGACCTGGTCGGCGAAGGCCGGCTCGAGCGGTGCCGGCAGGACTCGCAGGCCGGAGGGTTCGTGGGTGACGAGCAGGCTGTCGAGCAGCGGTGCGTCCATCCGGTCGAGCACCGAGACCGCGTCGACGATCGTGTGGTGGGGAGTCAGCTTCAACATGACTGCCACGTCGCCGAACTGCAGGTCGGCATCGACCAGGCACACCGGCTTGTCCGAACGCTGCGCCAGGGTGACCGCCAGCGATGAGGCGAGCACCGACTTGCCGGAGCCACCCTTCGTGGAGAACACCGTCAGGACCTGACCGTTGACCTCTTCGAGCTCTGTTGCAGCGCCCGATCCACCGCCGGGCAGCGCCCGGTCATCGCTGCTCGCGCTCTGGGTGACCTTCGGAGCACGATCGAGGGTGACGGCGATGCGCTGCACCGTCTGTGCGAGTGCATCGGCCTCGCCTGCCAGTGCGAGCACGTCGCGGACCCCCGCACGCAGGGCCTGCTGCAACAGCGTCGTGGAGAGCTCGTCGACGACCAGGATCGAGCCGAGCATCGGGTACTGGGCCATGACCCGCCCGGCGATGGCCAGGGAGTCCTCGTTGGCACACGACGGACCCAGGATGACCACCACGGGTACCGTGCCGGTCAGCCGGGCCGTCAGCTCCTCGATCGTGGCGAACGGCGTCGCCCCCTCGCCCAACAGGCCGATCATGCGCTCACGGGTGGGCGCGTGGCTCTCGACGATCGCCACCGAGACGCGCACCGGCACAGTGGGCGCCTGGTCGTTGCCGGAGCGGGGCTCAGGCTCCGGTTCCGGGTCGACGAAGCTCGGCGATGCCATGAAGTCGCTCACTGACCGGACTCTTCATCGGTCTGGGGGTACGGCGACACACCCTGCACACCCGAGAGGTCCGGCAGGACGCTCTCGAACGGCAGCGGCACCGGTTCGTAGTCGGGTCGGTTGAGCGTCAGGTACAGGCGGGCGCTCAGCATGCCGGCCAGCTGGGTCGCCTGCACCGGCGGCAGCTGCACGGTGATGAGGCCCGAACCGGCTCCCGCCGGCTCTGCGGGTGCTCCTTCTTCCGCTGCGACCGGCTCGCCGAGGCTCTGGCCGACCGCCAGCACCTTGACGTCCTGGAAGGCGGCCACCATGGCGGAGGGCAACCGGTAGCCGTCCGGGCCCTTCTGCAGGTTGGTGGTCTCGTCGCTGGGGCCCTCGAGGTCGTCGACACCGGCGAAGATGTTCACCGAGTCACCCGGCTGGATCAGACCGGCCACACCGGCGGGCTCCTCGACACGGATGGTGATGGCCACGTTGCCCTTGTCCAGGCTGGTGCCCTTCGATCCGCTGATCTCGTTGTCAGGGATGAACATCGACGTGGTGACGATCTCGCCGCCGGTCAGGTCGACCGCGGCGACCAGCCCTGCGATCTCGGCCGGTCGGCGCACGACGGCGGCGGGCAGGTCGGCACGGCGGCGGTCGTCGGCGACGATCAGCTTGGTGGTGAGCGCCTCATCGGCGCTGGCACCCTTCTGGATCGGACCAGCGGCGACGAGCACTTCGACGAGTTGGTTCTCCTCGGCGTTCTCGCTCTCCACTCCCCGCACGTAGTTCAGGGTCAGGAAGGCGGCCAGGCCTCCGATGACGATGGCACCGATCAGGATCAATGTTCTGCGTGAACTCACTGGCGTCTCGCTCCGTGCGCGTTGGGATCGTCCCGGCTCGTCACCGAACCGGGCCCGGTCCCGCCACCCCGGCTCGGGGTGGGAGCAGTGCCCGGAGGTGACCTCCGTTGGGATGACCGTCGACCAAAACCGCCCGGTCCTTAAGAAACCGTCCGAATGGCCCATGCGCTCGACGCAGATGGGTGCATCGGGACCACTGCGCTCCGCACGGCCCCGGCAGGCGTCAGAGCTCCGGACGCGACAGAGCCCCGCACCGGGCGGGGCTCTGTGGCAGTGATCTCGGGCCGCCGGGGCTGTGCCGCGGCGCTGAGTCACTCGTGGCTCAGGCCTCGGCGACATCCTCGGTCGCTGCTGGCTCCGCCGGCGCTGCTGGTCTCGACGACATCGGCATCGTCGGAAGCGGCGACCTCGTCGGCGGCAGCCGCTGTGTCAGCCGCCGGCTCGGCGCCGTCGACCGGCAGCGGATTGCCCTGCGGGTCGAGGCCCTGCTCGGCGTAGTACTCCGCCCACGCCTCCTGGCCCTCGGAGGTGCCGTCGCCGTCGGCGGCGACGCCGACGTAGTTGCCCTCGGCGTCGTAGTTCTCCTCGCCGAAGTGCTGCTGGTACTCAGCGGCGACCACGCCACCCTCGGCGGCCTGCTTGATCGACAGCGAGATGCGGCGACGCTCCAGGTCCAGATCGATGATCTTGACCCACAGCTCCTCGCCGGGGGTGACGACCTGCTCGGGCAGGTCGACGTGGTGCGCCGACATCTCCGAGATGTGCACCAGTCCCTCGATGCCGTCGCCGACCTGGATGAACGCACCGAAGGGCACCAGCTTGGTGACCCGGCCGTAGACCAGCTCGCCGACCTGGTGGTTGGAGGCGAACTCCTGCCACGGGTCCTGCTGGGTCGCCTTGAGCGACAGCGAGATGCGCTCGCGGTCCAGGTCGACCTCGAGCACCTCGACCTCGACCTCGTCGCCGACGGCGACGACCGAGCCGGGGTGATCGACGTGCTTCCAGGACAGCTCGGAGACGTGGATGAGTCCGTCCATGCCGCCCAGGTCGACGAACGCACCGAAGTTGACGACGCTGGACACGACGCCCTTGCGACGCTCGCCGGGCTTGAGGTTGGCCAGGAAGTCCTCGCGCTGCTCCTTCTGGGTCTCCTCGAGCCAGGCACGGCGGGACAGCACGACGTTGTTGCGGTTCTTGTCGAGCTCGATGATCTTCGCCTCGAGCGTCTTGCCGACGTAGGGCTGCAGGTCACGCACACGGCGCAGCTCGACCAGCGACGCCGGGAGGAAGCCGCGCAGGCCGATGTCGATGATCAGGCCACCCTTGACGACCTCGATGACCGGACCGGCGACGACGCCCTCGCTCTCCTTGATCTGTCTCGATCTTGCCCCAGGCACGCTCGTACTGCGCACGCTTCTTGGACAGGATCAGGCGACCTTCCTTGTCCTCCTTCTGAAGGACCAGCGCCTCGACCTCTTCGCCGACGCTGACGACCTTGGAGGGGTCGACCTCGTTGCGGATCGACAGCTCGCGGTTGGGGATGACGCCTTCGGACTTGTAGCCGATGTCGAGCAGGACCTCGTCGCGGTCGACCTTCACCACCGTTCCCGTGACGAGCTGACCGTCCTCGACGGCGACCATGCTCGCGTCGTACGCGTCGTCGAGCGACAGGTCGCCCAGGTCGTCGAACGTGATCTGGCGGGGAACGTACTCATCGTCGCCCATGGTTGCGACCGCAGCATCCTGCGGCTGGGCCTCGTCGGCAGTGGTGGTGGTGTCGGACACGTAGGGACTTCTCAATACTCTCGAGGGACAGGGACACGGACGCGCGTGGGCGCGGACCGAAGTCGACAGGCTAGTCCTCGCTGCTGCCGCCCCGAAAGCCCGGGCTGCTCAGCCGGGACGGTGGCCCACGAGGAGGAACTCGGGCGTCTCGATCGTCGGCTCGACGCGCTGGTAGCCACCCGGGGTGACCGACCAGATGTGATCGACTCCCAGCCCGCTGCGTTCGGCGAGCAGGCGGAGCTCCCTGGGCGTGTAGCACGTGGTCCACAGCTCTGCGTCCGCACGGAACCCGGAGCTGTCGCGCAGCTCGGTGGTCTCGTGGTTGACCGCCCCCACAGCGTCGAACGTGTCGGTCTCCTCCAGCCAGCGCACCTGGAAGTACGACGAGAACGCAGAGACCGCGCAGCGCCCACCCGGAGCGAGGGCGGCAGCGATCCCCTCGAGCACCGCGCCGTCCGGCGCCAGGTTCTGAGGATCGGCCGGATCAGCAGGACCGCCGAGTCCGAACGCCCCCTGGCACAACGAGATGGCCGCATCCACCTGCCGGCCTGCGACACGAGGGTCGCCGGCCATGCGCCGGGCGTCCATGCGGTGCCACTCGATCAGGTCGCTGACGTTCTCGCGTACCGCGACGTCCTCACCGACCTCGATGAAGCGCTCGCTGATGTCGATCGCGATCACCTCGATGCCGGCCCTGGCGAGCGCCACCGCATGACGGCCGGGCCCGCAACCCACGTCCAGCACGGTCATGCCCGCGCCGCAGGCCCAACACCTCGGACAGGAACTCGACCTCCTGGGCGGTACCCATGGTGAACGAGTACCGCAGGTAGGCGGGTCCCAGGTGGTCGGCGACGTCCTCGAACCAGTGCCGGTCGGCCGCGTCCATCTTCAGCCCTTTGCCGCGGCCCACGAGGAGCCGTGGGACAGGTGCACCTCGAGCGGGACCCGTAGGTCGAACGCCCCCGACATGGCGTGCAGCACCAGTTGGTCGGCATGGTCGCGCTCGTCGGGAGCGAACTCGACGATGACCTCGTCGTGGACCTGCAGGATCAGACGGCTCTGCAACCCGCTCGCCTCCAGGTCGGCGTCCAGACGTACCAGCGCCACCTTGAAGATGTCGGCGGCCAGCCCCTGGATCGGTGCGTTCATCGCCTGGCGCTCCCCCGCCATGCGCACGTTGCGCTGCGGCGAGGACAGCTCGGGGATCCGCCGACGGCGTCCGAACGCCGTCTCGGTGTAGCCCCGTTCGCGGGCCTCGTCGACGGTGCGCTCCATGAAGGCCTTCACGCTGGGGAAGGCCACGAAGTAGGCATCCAGGATCTCCTGTGCCTCGCCGGTGGGGATGTTGAGCCGCTGACCCAGCCCGTAGGCCTCCATCCCGTAGGCGAGGCCGTAGGAGACCATCTTCGACTTGGAGCGCTGCTCGGTGGTGACCGCGTCCTGGTCGACTCCGAAGATGCGCGCCGCGGTGGTGGCGTGGATGTCCTCGCCGGCGGTGAAGGCCTCGATCAGACCCGGGATCCTCTGCCAGGTGTGCGATGACACGCAGCTCGATCTGGTTGTAGTCCGCCACCAGGAACTCGAAGCCGTCGGCGGGGACGAACGCCTCACGGAACCGGCGACCCTCCTCGGAGCGCACCGGGATGTTGTGCAGGTTCGGCGCATCGGAGGACAGCCGACCGGTCCGGGCCACGGTCTGGTTGAACGTGGCATGGATCCGCCCGTCGGCCGCGACCTCGGCCAGCAGGCCCTCGCCGTAGGTGGAACGCAGCTTCTCCACCTCGCGGTAGCGCAGGAGGTGCTCGATGATCGGGTGCTCGCCGCGGAGCTTCTCGAGGGTGGCCTGGTCGGTGGAGTAGCCGGTCTTGGTCTTCTTCCCGGGGGTCAGTCCCAGCTTGTCGAACAGGATCGTGCGCATCTGCGGTGTGGAGTTGACGTTGAAGTCCTCGCCGGCAGCGTCGACGATCGCCGCTCGCTCGGCGTCGGCCTCGGCGCTCAGCGAATCGAACAGGCCACGCAGCACGTCGATGTCGACACCGACACCCAGGTGCTCCATCCGGGCCAGCACGCGCACCAGTGGCACCTCGACCGTGTCGTTCAACTCGGTCAGGCCGTGCGCGTCGAGCGATTCGGCGAGCGGCTCGCGCCAGGTACGCGCACCGCGAGCGCGAGGCGGCCGGTGGCCTGGGACAGCTCGACCGAGGTGCCCGAGAAGTCCAGTTGACCCTCTGCCGCGTCGCCGTCGGTGGCCAGCTCCATCTCGGCGTGCCGGCGCAGCAGCTCGGGCAGGCCGTAGGCGGCGTCGCCCGGGTCGAGCAGGTAGGCCGCGAGCTTCGTGTCGAGCGTGAGTCGGGTCATGTCGGCACCGAGTGCGAGCAGCGAGCGCAGGATCGGCTTCGCGTCGTGCGCGGTGACCTGCGGTGTGCCGCAGAGCACCGGTCCCAGCTCGCCGGCGACGTCGCCCAGCAACGACCCGGGGATCCAGAGCACCTCGGCCGCTGCGCTGTCGGCCACGAGCGCCAACCCTGCCAGTGCGCTGCGTCCCGGCTGGGCCTCCCACGCGGCCGCCATCGCGACCGACTCCAGTGCGGCGAGCGCCGCCAGCGCGGTGCGGGCCTCCTCGGCAGCCTCGAGCACGGTGACCTCGGCCTCGAGCACGGGCACCTGCGGCAGGTCGACCTCGGAGCTGGCACCGAACTCCTCGGGGAAGGCCTCGGCGAGGCGTGGCACCAGCGTCGGGAACTCGAGGAACCGGAACAGCTCGAGGATCGCGTCGGGGTCGACGACACCCTGCAGCAGCTGATCGTCGGTGACCTCGAGCGGGACGTCACGTACCAGGCGCATCATCTCCGCGTTCAGACGTGCCAGGTCCTGGTGCTCCTCGAGGTTCTTGCGCAACGCAGGGGTCTGCTCAGCGGTGTGGGCGAAGATCCCCTCGAGGTCGCCGTAGCTGTTGATCAGCTTCGCCGCGGTCTTCTCGCCGACCTTCGGGATGCCGGGCAGGTTGTCGGAGGGATCTCCGCGCAGCGCGGCGTACCAGACGTACTGGTCGGGCCGGACACCGGTGCGCTCGAGGATGCCCGCCTCGTCGTACAGGGCGTAGTCCGACACCCCACGCTTGTTGTAGAGCACCCGGATGTGCGGGTCGCGCACCAGTTGGTAGCTGTCCCTGTCGCCGGTGACGATCAGGACGTCGTCACCAGCGCCAGCAGCACGCTCGGCGAGCGTCGCGATGACATCGTCGGCCTCGTAGCCGGGAGCGGTCACCACCGGCAGTGCGAGCGTGTCGACGACCTGGCGCACCAGCCCCATCTGCTGGCGGAGGATGTCGGGCGCGGACTCCCTGTTGGCCTTGTAGGTGTCGACCCGTTCGTGACGGAACGTCGGCTGGGGAAGATCGAAGGTGACCACGACCCGGTCGGGGCGGTGGTCGCGCACCAGGTTCAACAGCATCGAGGTGAACCCGAACACCGCGTTGGTGACCTGGCCCGACGCCGTCGCCAGGTCGGTCGGGAGGGCGAAGAAGGCCCGGTAGGTGAGCGAGTTCCCGTCGATCAGCATCAGCGTCGGCACCGCGCCGACAGTACTCGGCTGCTCCGACAGCCCGATCAGCCGACGGATTCGTCAGCTGACCGCTCCGATCAGCTGCCGGGCACCGCACACCTGGTCGCCCTCGCCGGGCGACGTGGGCGAGAGCGTGCCGGCGAGCACCTCATCGGCCACGGCGCGCATCTGACGGCGGTTCGTCATCGCGGTCTTCTGCAGGAAGTCGAACGCGGCCTGCTCGCTGAGACCGTCACGGTCCATGAGCAGACCCTTCGCCCGGTCCAGCACCTTGCGGGACTCCAGGCGCTCCTCGGCATCCACCACCTGTTCGGCCAGTGCCTTCTCGGCGCGGAAGCGTGCGATGGCCACCTCGATGGCCGGCGCCAGGTCGTGTCGTTCGAAGGGCTTGACGACGTAGCCCTGCACCCCCGCGTCGGATGCCTCCTCGATGAGTTCACGCTGGGAGAACGCCGTGACGAGCACCACCGCGGTCAACCGCTCCGAAGCGATCTCTCGGGCGGCGGAGATGCCGTCCAGCCCCGGCATCTTGATGTCGAGCAGGGCGACGTCGGGAGCGTGTTCGCGCACGAGCGCCACGGCTTCGTCACCGCGCCCGCACTCAGCGACGACCTCGTAGCCCTCTTCCTGCAGCAGCTCCCGCAGGTCCATGCGGATGATCGCTTCGTCCTCTGCCACGACGACTCTGGTCGGCACCGTTGCCTTCCCCGTTCTGTTGCGACCCGAGGGCCAGCTCCTGGATCGAACCGCAACTCGCTGTTCGGAGGTTGCAGTGTACGCGTGAGCACCCCGAGGTTGGTGCGGCACTCGGCACTCCTGTGACTCCGGCCGGGAAGGCGCCCCGGCACCCTCCGGCTCAGCGCCGTCGCTCCGACAGCTTGTCCAACAGCTCGTCCTGCTCCGCCTCCAGCCGGGCGATCGATTCGATCAGATCAGCCCGGTGGCGCGCCATGGCTGCGGAGGTCCGCTCGGCCTCGCGGTGCTCCTCGTCCGCGAGCGGTGTCTCGGACACCATGGCCCGGATGCGCGAGTCATCGGTCACGTCAGCGAGGTGCTCGAACTGCTCGTCGGTCAGCGACAGCTCCGCACGCAGGGCGGCGAGACGGCGGCCCACGACGCGCAACCGACGTTCGATCATGAACGGCATCGGGTGAGTCTACGGACCCTTGCAGGCCGAACCGGACAGCGGCGCGGCCGGGGGTGGATCCGCTGGCACACTGGTCCCGACCTGTACCCGAGCCGGGATCGGAAGCGATGTCACGACACGACCAGTGGGGGGTGGCCGACGGGTGGTGGGCCACCGACGGTCACTGGCACGCCGTCGAGGACCACACCGTCCAGTCGCTCCGGTCCGTGCAACGAGAAGGGCTGAGCAGGGACTCGCCACCGCCCGATCCGCCGATGTGGTTCGCTCACGCCGGCGAACGACACGCCCTGCGGTCCCCCTGCACGCTGCTCCTCGACGACGGCGGCTCGATCGAGTGCGATGACGAGCTTCCCCCTGACCTGCCACTCGGGGCGCACCACCTGCATCCCTCCGACGGAGGTCCCACCACGGCGTTGTTCATCGTCCCCCGACGCTCACCCAGACCCCGTCGCGGGTGGGGGTGGTCGGCCCAGCTCTACGCGAGCCGCTCGCGGCAGAGCTGGGGGCTGGGCGACCTGGCCGACCTGGCCGACCTGGCCCGGTGGACCGAGCAGGGCGGCGGATCGCTCCTGGCGCACAACCCTCTGGGCGCCCCCCTGCCGACCGACCATCAGCAGTCGTCGCCGTACTACGCCTCGACGCGGCGGTTCTGGTCGCCGCTGTACCTGCGGATCGAAGAGGTACGCGGCGCAGAACTCGTGGGCGAACCCCTCGAACACGCGGCCGCTGCAGGGCGGGCGCTGAACGCCGACGCACGGCTGGACCGTGACCGGGTGTGGGCCCTCAAACGAGCCGCGCTCGGGACGATCTGGGACCGGGTCGGTCGCACCGAGGGCGTCCGCGACGAACTCGCCCGGGCGGGCGCCGATGCTGAACTGACGCGGTTCGCGGTCTTCTGCGCCCTTGCCGAGCACCATGGCTCGGGCTGGTCGAGTGGCCCACCGAACATCGCCACCCCGACAGCCCCGACGTCGCGGCCTTCGCCGAGCAGCACGCCGAGCACGGTCGCGTTCCACCGATGGCTGCAGGTCGAGGCCGACCTGCAGTTGCAACGGGCCGCTGCCGCGGGCGCCGGGCTGATGGCGGACCTGCCGGTCGGCTTCGACCCGTCGGGATTCGACGCGTGGACCGATCAGGACCTGTTGGCGCTCGACAGCTCGGTCGGCGCTCCCCCCGACGACTTCAGCCCCACGGGGCAGGACTGGGGCCTTCCCCCGTACATCCCCTGGAGGCTCCGCTCGGTCGCCTACCGCCCGTGGCTCGACACGCTGCAGCGTGTGCTGCGTCACAGCGACGCACTGCGGATCGATCACGTGATGGGGCTGTTCCGCCTGTTCTGGATCCCCTCGGGCGGCTCTGCGCTCGACGGCGGCTACGTGCACCACCGGGGCACCGATCTGTTGGACCTGGCGGTCATGGAGGCGACCCGTGCCGGAGCGACGCTGGTGGGCGAGGACCTGGGCACCGTCGAACCCGAAGTGCGCGAGGCGCTGTCCGATCGGGACGTGTTCGGCTACCGCATCGGCTGGTTCGCCGACGACCCGCCGCAGGACTGGCCCGCCACGACCCTGGCCTCGTTGACCACCCATGACCTGCCGACCGTCGCGGGGATCTGGAGCGGCCAGGACGCAGCTGACAGGGCCGAGGCCGGGCTGGCGCCGGACGCTGAAGGAGCGGCACTGCTGCGTTCGCGCCTGGCACGACTCGCCGACGATCCGGCGCGGACGCTGCCCGACGATGCTGATGCGCGCGAGGTCACCCTGGCGGCCCACGCTGCACTCGCCCGCAGTGGCAGCGACCTGGCGCTCGCAACCCTCGAGGACGCCGTCGGGGTGCGCTCCCGGCCGAACCTGCCCGGCACCATCGACGAGCACCCCAACTGGTGCCAGGCACTCCCGGTGCCGATCGAGGAGCTCGACGCGACGCGGCGCGACGGAGCTGGCCGCGATCATGAGCGCCGGTCGGGACCGGTAGCGTCCGCCGCGTGACCGACACCGGCCCCGCGACCGACTCCCCCGCTGCATTCATGATCCCCGGCATCGTCAACCTCCGCGACGCCGGAGGTCAGCCGACCACGGAGGGTCGCCGGGTGCGCACCGGAGTGCTGTTCCGCTCCGGTCAGCTCGCCAGGACCCAGGGCGACGGGGTGGCGCACCTGGGGCTGTCGGTGGTGTTCGACCTGCGCGGTGTCGATGAGCTCGCCGCCGCGCCAGATCTGGTGCCCGACGACGTCGAACTGGTGCATCTGGACGTGCTGGCGGACGCCGAGGAACGCATCGCGACCCGCCTGGCGGACCTCATCTCGCAACCTGAGCTGCTCACCGAGGCGGTCGAGAGCGGCGCCATCGACGACCACTACCGGTCGACGTACCGGAGTCTGGTGCTGCTCGACAGCGCCCGCGCCTCCTACGCCACGCTGTTCACCCGGTTGGCCGAGCTCGACCGCCCGGCGCTGTTCCACTGCACCGCCGGCAAGGACCGCACCGGCTGGGCGGCGGCCGCGCTGCTGGGGCTGCTCGGCGTCGAGGACCGGGTGGTGACCGAGGACTACCTGCGCAGCAGCGCACCGGTGATCGAGTCCTTCTCCGCGGTGTTCGACAGCTTCGCCGCCGCTGGTGGTGACCCCGCGGCACTGGTGCCGTTGTTCGCCGTGACCGAGGGGTACCTGCAGGAGTCCCACGACACGGTGCGGGAGCACTTCGGGTCGCTCGAGGGGTGGTTCCGCGACGGACTCGGCCTCGACGACGACGTCGCCGACCGCCTGCGGGCACGACTGCTGGTCTGAGATCGCAGGCAGTCAGCGCCGCTGTCGCCGCCCCAGCACGTGCAGCCGCAACGGCATGTGCCGCCGGCGCCGCGGCGTCACTGGTCCCGGAACCAGCCCCGGCGGGCGATCACCACGAGCGAACCCACCAGGATGATGACCGGGAGCACCAGGCCGAGCAGCACGAAGGCCATGGGCGACCGTACGTCACGCACCATCGACGCGAAGTTCATGCCGAAGTAGCCGGTCAGGAACGTGAGCGGCAGGAACACCGTGGACACCGCCGCCAGCTGCTGCATGATCCGGTTCTGACGGTTGTTGACCTGGTTCATGTACACGTCCATCACCGCCGACAGCCGGTCGCGCTCGCCCTCGAGCTGGTCACCGACGTGGGCCAGGTCGACCGCCAGGTCCCGCAGATGACGGCGAGCGTCGTCGGAGACGTCTTCGAGCGCGTCGATGACAAGGAAGCGTCCGGCGCCGACCAGGTCGCGTGCAGGGTCGACAGCGCGACGGAAGGTGTTCACGCGGCGCCGCACCTGCAACAGCTCGTCCAGCTGCTCCTTGCTGAGCGGGTCATCCAGGATGCGGCTCTCGAGGTCGGTCAGGTCGTCATCGACCCGCTCGAGTGCGTCGCTGAACGTCCCCACCAGCACCGACAGGATCCGTGACAGCAGCGCCGGCACCGTGGTGGTCGCGTTCACTGCGTGGTCGACCCGGTCGCGCAGATGGGTGATCGGTGGGCAGGCCTCCCGCCGGATCGACAGCACGTGCTGGCTCGTCACGTACAGGTGCACCTCCATCATCGTCGCCGCATCCGGAGCGACGGCGTACATCACGATGAGGACGTAGCCCTCGTAGTCGGTCACCCGGGTCCGCTGGTCGAACTCCGCCGAGTCGCGCAGCATCTCGTCGTGGAAGCCGAACAGCGTCGCGATCCGGCGCAGATCGTCCTCGACCGGCCGTTCGACATCGAGCCACAGCACCTCGCCCGACTCACGGGCCGTACGGAGCTGGTCCCAGGTGGGCTGCTCCTGGCGGCGACCGTCGAACATGAGCGCGGCGTCGGGCACCGTCTCGGTCAGCGCGGGCTCCATCGGCATGTGCGGAGACTACGTCGCGCCCGTCAGGGCATCGTGGCTCGGACCACGGGCACCGGGCTGTCGATCTCCACCGTGCCATCGGCGCGGGCCTCGACGGTGATCGGGCCGTGTGGTGTCGGCACCACCGCCCGGGCCCAGTCCAGGTCGCCCAGGTGGGGGTCGACCCGCACCGATGCGTAGCCCGGCGACGCCGGTGAGATGCCCAGGGTGTGGGTGACCAGGTCCCACGTCGGTGTCGAGGACCAGCCGTGGCAGCGGGTGCCGCCGGTCCAGCACTCCGGCCAGCTCGTCTCGCCGGCGTCGAGGAACACCTGCCAGTCGCGGCAGAGGTCCGCGATCAGATCTGCCCTACCGGCCCGTGCCAGTCCCTCGTGCAGGACGTAGCGGAAGAACGGCTCCGTCTCGACCATCTGGGTCTCGGCGTCCCAGGTCGGCTCGGGGTAGCCGAGCACGAGGTGGTGGTAGCCGTCGGATCCACCGGTCGGCGTCACCGGGTCCATCACCCAGGAGTGCCGCAGCGAACGGCTGCGGTCGACCAGCCGGGCTACGACCCGGTCGATGCGCTCGACCGGCACGATCCCCGCCGCCAAGGCCGCAGCGCCACCGTGCTGAGCCGCCTGGATCTGCGCAACGCCATCGACGAGATGGTCGACGTAGACGTCGCGCCCATCGTCCCAGAACTGCTCGAATCCCGCCCGGACCGCCTCGCGACGCTCGTCGGCCCAAGCAGCGGTGCCCTCGTTGCCGAGCCAACGGCTCATCTCGGCCAGGTCCTCCAGCGCCCGCGCCCACAGCGCGTTCAGCACCGACGAGCACCCCGAGTCGTCGACGCTGGCCCAGTCGAGCAGCACCCACCCGCTCACGTCGTTCAACAGACCCGAGTCGTCGACGTACGACTCGAACCATCGCAGCGTCCGCTCCGCCACCGGTAGCAGTTCGGCGACCACGGCCCGGTCGCCCATGTAGCGGTAGATGTGGTGCACCGACCGGACCCAGTGCAGCGACCAGTCCGGAACCATGGTGCGATCATCGGCAGCGAAGTCGGAGGCGGCGGCCATGGCCAACATGCCGTCGGAGCGCGACATGGATGCCAGTTGCGGATGCCAGCGCGCCATGGACCAGTCGGGGTTCGCCACCAGATCGACCATCTGGTGCACGACGGAGTCCCCGGTCCAGGAGCGCTGCTCGCGAGTCGGACAGTCGACGTAGGCATCCAGCGCACACAGGTCCACCGTTCGCAGCCCGACCTGGTAGATGCGTTCCAGGAGCGGGTCCGAACATCTGAACGATGCGCCGTCCGGGCGTGGCCGGTGGCGATCGCGGATCGACACGTCGATCGTGGGGCACGCCCCACCGCCTGGGGTCCTGACCGCGGCGTGGAGGTACCGGGTGCCGATGACGTCGAAGGATTCGAACACCTCGGGCGCCTCGGGGGACGAACCGGAACAGACGTAGCGGAGTCCCGCGTGCTGCCCCAGCGGCACCAGTCGGCCCCGGGCGTCCAGATGCTCCGAGGCCGCGACGTCGATCACCGTGCCGGATTCGGCCCCGTGCACGACGAGTTGCAGCGTTCCGGCGGCGATCCGGCCCAGGTCGTAGCGCAGCAGGGTGACGTCACCCTCAGCGGTCGCGCCGTCATCAGAGCGAGTCCCGGCCTCGTCGTCGAGGACCTGTTGAACCGGGTCGACATGGAACGCAGATCCCGCAACACGTTCCGCCGCCAGCAGCGACGCCCGGTGGACCGCTCCGCCGGGAAACGCGCGTGCGCACCGGCGGTCGCAGCATCCCGAAGGGTTCGCTCGGCGGCGACGGGAGTCCGTGCGCACCGGTGTGGACGGGTGTGATCTCGACCGCGTTCGACCAACCCGTCGTCATCGAACGCACTGTCGTCCCAGCCGAACGGATGCACACGGGCGTCGAAGGACTCCAGCGGCAGGCACGCAACGTCGCCCGGCACCGGAACGGGCGTCCATGCAGCAGCGCGACAACAGCGCCACGAACGGTCCGAGCAGAGCCAGCGATCCCCGATCAGCGCCTCGAACACCATCGAGCCGGCGCCCAGGGAGTAGGACGGTGGCACGGGCATCCACCACGAGGTGGCGGTACCGAAGTGTCGACCGGTGACGGCGATCACGTTCGGCCCCGCCCGCAGGTGGGGTGCCAGGTCGACGATGTCGTAGTGCGCCGCTCGAGGGTCCGAGCGCACCGGGCCCCGGGCGATCTCGGTGCCGTTGACCACCAGGACGTAGCGACCGTCGATCCAGATCCGTGCGGGTGCCGAGGCGGGGACTGCGTCGAGCTCGACGACCGTGCGGAACAGCGCCACCGTGTCGACCGGATCGGTCTGCACCGGACGGGTCGCCGTCTCCGCGTGGATCCTCGGCGTCTCGAACCAGATCCATCTGGCGCGCCAGGTGCTGGTGAACGGGTCGGGGTGGTGCAGCAGCATCCGGTGAACTCCTCGTGGTGGCCGGCGACGCAGCAACAGGATGGTCGATCGAGTTCGCCCGGGTTGTCCTCACGACCGTGGGCACGCAGGACAGGCAGGCACTGCCGAGCGCATCGGGCGCGTGGCGACAGCAGATCAGCTCTCGAGCGCTCGCCGTCGGCTGCAGTGGTGTGTTGCCCCGGGTGGGTGTGCTGTTTCCATGACTGTTCCGGAACCATGAACTGCTGCGGTGAGCGGGAAGCTTCCGGTGGCGAATCACGGATGGGTTGATGTCGTGCAGGAGTCCCTCCCGATCCACCTCGCTCGGTCGGGCTTGCGAGCCGTCCATCGGCGCGCGTCCGGGTCGGAGCAAGATGGCCTCGGCGATGTTCGTCCGGAGTGACTGGCTGACGCCGACGACGAACCCGTTGTGGCTGCGAAGGATCGCCTTCATCTCGTCCCGGCGCTCGTCGACCAGACCGAGCAAGGTGGCCGACTCGGCGCCGGTCACGTGGAACGACGTGGACCGCCTGTCCCGCGGACGTTGTCCTGCTCCGCAGGCACGAGCGCCGTGATCAAGCGAACACCCGTGGCGATGACGGTCACCAGCTGGTCGAGGTCGATCGGTCGCCCGTTCTGTGCGAGCACCTGAATCCCCAGGAACGTCGCTCCCGCGAGCTCGGCGATCAGCGACATCGGCACGACCTGGCCGATGGGCGAGTCACCGACGACGGCGGCCAACTCGGAAGCGATGAAGTCGATGGCTCGATCGAATGCCTGGCGTACCTCGTCGGCCAACTCCGGCGAAGTCCGTGCGCCGACGAGTAGCTCCATGACGGCGCGACCGTCGTCGCCGTCGGCCTCGGAGCGAAGGACGGCGCTGAGTCGATCGGGCCATTCGACGTGCGCCTGCTCACCTCCCAGACCCTCCCGGATTCGTTCGATCCCTCGATCGGTCAGTGTGCGAGCGGTCGCCGCCAGGAGACCGTCCATCGATCCGAAGTAGTAGAAGATCGACCCGTTGACCGTGTTTGCCTCACTGGCGACGGCTCGGCCGCTGGTGTGTGCGAACCCGTCACGCGCCAGGACGCGAACCGTTGCTTCGACGAGCCGAGCCCGCAGCTCCTCGCCTCCTGGCGCCTGCTTCCGTGGACCACCCTTCGCCATCCCGATGACCCTAGCTCCGCTTGGGCAGTTGCCCTGACCGAATGGTTTGATCAATTGCCTTGACCATTTGATCAAACGTTGAGAGGCTCACTCGGCATGAAGGTCAAGATGATCCTCCCGGCGCTGACCGAGGCGACGAGCCCGCTGTTCCGCCCGATCAAGTACTCGCTCTTCCCGCCCCTCGGTCTTGCGACGCTCGCCGGCTACCTGCCTGACGAGGTGGACGTCTCGATCGACGACGAGCATGTGCAGGTCATCGACCTGAACGACGACCCGGATCTCGTGGTGATCCAGGCCTACATCACGTCGGCCCGCCGCTCGTACGAGCTCGCGGATCACTACCGACGGCGGGGCGCGTACGTCGTGATCGGTGGTCTGCACCCGACGTCGTTGCCGGAGGAAGCGGCGATGCATGCCGACACGGTGTTCGTCGGGCCGGGCGAGGACACGTGGCCCCGCTTCCTCGATGACTTCGCGAGAGGCCAGCCCGCGTCTCGCTACGTCTCGACGGTCCGAACGCTCGACGGCCTGCCACGGGTTCGCCGTGATCTCATCGATCGCCGGCTGTACCTCGTGCCGAACTCGATCGTGGTGTCCCGCGGATGTCCGCACACGTGCGACTTCTGCTACAAGGACGCCTTCTTCGAGGGCGGGCGCTCGTTCTACACACAGTCAGTCGACGATGCCCTCGCAGAGATCGATCGGTTGCCCGGGCGACACCTCTACTTCCTCGACGACCACCTCTTCGGCAATCGCCGCTTCGCGAGGGAGCTCTTCTCGGGCATGGCCGGCATGGGCCGGCTGTGGCAGGCCGCCGGCACCGTCAAGTCCATCCTGCAGCCCGATCTCCTCGAAGCCGCCGTCGCGTCCGGGCTCCGAAGCCTGTTCGTGGGGTTCGAGACGATCAGCGCCCGGAACCTCGTCGAGCACGACAAGCGGCAGAACCTCGGCAAGGACTACGCCGCAGCGATCCGCCGGCTCCACGACCTCGGTGTCATGGTCAACGCGAGCTTCGTCTTCGGCATGGACGACGACGATCCGACCGTCTTCGAACGGACCGTGGAGTGGGCGGTGCAGCAGGGCGTCGAGACGGCGACCTTCCACATCCTGACGCCATACCCCGGCACCGGCCTCTACTCGAGGATGGCGAGCGAACGGCGGCTCCTCCATTCGGACTGGGACCGCTACGACACCCGTCATGCGGTCTTCCAGCCGGCCCGCATGACCGTGGAGCAGCTCGAGGAGGGGTACTGGAATGCCTACCGCGACTTCTACTCGTGGTCGAACATCGTCAAAGGCGCGTCCAGCGAAGGACACCCGGCTCGGCCGAGTTCGACACGTCGCCTACTCGGCTGGTTGGAAGAAGTTCGAGCGCGTCTGGGACGCGATCATCCATGCGCACCGCCTTGCCCGGGCCCTCCCCGCGCTGGAGGGCGTTCTGTCAGGCCTTGGTCGGGTCAAGCCGACCCCCCACGTCAAGGGTGACCCGCCGACCGTGCTCCGCGGAACGGGTCCCATCGCTCGCTCGGGTGCGGCGAGCGGCTCGTCGGAAGATGCGGCGGGGCTCACCCCGGCCGTTGCCAGGCCAGACGAAGTCGGCTTCGTCCCAGTGGTGATCGGCGGCTCGAAGCGACCGCCGACGGCGGACTCCAGCGTTGCCCTGTGACCAGCTGAGGGTGACGTCGGGGTCGCCGTTCAGAGCAGGGTCGGCTGGGGCGCGGCAGGAGGCGACGCAGGCTGGCCGCTGACGCTGGATTCGCCCGACGCGACCGGTGTTGGTACCGGGAGGTCGGCGAACAGGGCCATCCCCACGACGACGCGGCGGCCGAGGTTGAAACTGGGGAGGTCGCCGATGTGGCCGGCCACCTCCTGGTCGGCGGCAGAAGCTTCGTGGGTAGCGCCAAGAGAGGACCAAGAGGTTCGAGGGCTCTCAGTCCGTCCGGTCCGCAGGTCTGTGACCTGGGACTTCTGTGCCCGGGGTGGGACTTGAACCCACACGCCCTTTCGGACAGCGGATTTTGAGTCCGCCGCGTCTGCCATTCCGCCACCCGGGCCTGGGTCGAGACTGTAGCGGTTGAACGGGCCTATCCTGACGGCATGTCCGACTCCAGCACCAGTGATGACGGCGGATCCCACGTGCTTCGGTGGCTGATCCTGATCGCGGTCGCGATCGGCCTCGCGGCCGCAGGACGCCAATGGGCGATCTCGAAGGCCGACAAGGAGTTCGAGGCGCGACTGCTCGCCGCCGACGAACAACGGAACTGACACCCACACCGCCGACCCGAGGCGACCTCGGTCCGCCTCACCGACAGTGGTTGCCCGCACAACGTCCGGCGGGCGAGTTTCCATCTCGATGTGACCGCGGGTGGTCAGGCGTCGAGCGCGGCGAGCAGCTTCTTCGGTGTGTCCTTCGGGCTGATCTTGTACCAGGCCTGCTCGATCTGGCCTGACTCGTCGATGAGGAACGACGACCGGATGATGCCCATGTACACCTTGCCGTAGAGCTTCTTCTCGCCCCACACGCCGTAGGCCTCCGCGGTCTGGTGCTCGGGGTCCGACAACAAGGTGAAGCCGAGGTCGTGCTTCGCGTCGAACTTCTCGAGCTTGGGCGGCAGGTCGGGGCTGATGCCCAGCACGACCGTGTCGCCGATGTCCTCCGCGACATCGCGCAGACCACAGGCCTGGGTGGTGCACCCCGGCGTGCTGGCCTTCGGGTAGAAGAACACGAGCACCTTGTGGCCCGCGTGATCGCCCAGGCTGACGCTGGAACCGTGCTGATCGGTCAGGGTGAAGTCGGGGGCGGGCAATCCTGGGGTGAGCTGATCGGGCATGGTCCGGACCTTACGCCGATGCCCTGACACCCGGGAGGGAAGGGGCCCCCTGCCGGGACGCGGAACGGGACCGCCCCCAGAGCGGTCCCGTTCCGTGTGCGCCCCCGAAGGGGGTCACGTCATGTGCACGGGCGAGCCGTGCGCTGCTGCCCTGCGGCAGCGAGGATCACTTGCCGGACTTGGCGCGTGCCTTGAGCTTGGCTCCGGCGCTGACCTTGGCGGCGTTGGCGGCCGCGACCTGGATGGTCTCGCCCGTCTGGGGGTTGCGGCCCGCACGAGCTGCACGGTGGGTCTGCTCGAACTTCAGGAAGCCCGGAATGGTCAACGCTTCCTTGCCCTTGGCCACGACGTCGCCGGCGATCTCCTCGAAGGTGTCCAGAACTGCCTGGACATCCTTCTTGGAGATGTCGGTGCGCTGGGCGATGGTCTCTACGAGCTCGGTCTTGTTCATCTGTTGGTCTCCTCTTGATTCGATCCCCCCGCGAGGACGACCCCACGAGTGCCGGACACGGTCCGAACGTCAAATTCCACTGTTGTAACTATCACGTCGCTGGCCGGAATGAAAGCGTAGATCCTTGATATTCCGCGGGTTCGCGCGGAGCGTGAGATCTGCTCAGCCTCGGTCGAGTGCCGTTCGGAAGCTCCCGACGAGCTCCGCGACCGCCTCGGGCGACCCGGTCTCGAGCGCGCAGCGGACCACGGCGGAGCCGACCACCACTCCGTCGGCCACCTCGCAGACCTCGACGGCCTGCTCCGGTGTGGAGATGCCGACGCCCACCAGCACCGGCGTGTCGGTCACCTCGGCGCACCGCGCGGCGATCACCTTCGCCGAGGACGCCAGCGCATCCCGCTCGCCGGTGATGCCCAGCAGACCGACCGCGTAGACGAACCCGCGTGATCGCGCCACGATCCTCTCGAGCCGGTCCGGCGGGGTGGTCGGCGCGGCGAGCATCACCGTCTCGACCCCTGCGTCGTCTGCGGCCGAGCTCCACTCGCCCGCCTCGTCGAGCGGAAGGTCGGGCAGGATCGCGCCGCTCACCCCCGACGCTGCGGTGGTGCGGGCGAACCGCTCCCAGCCGAACCGGTACACCAGGTTCACGTAGGTCATCACGGCGAGCGGCACGCCGACGTCGACCTGGGCCAGCTCGTCGAGGATCGATGCGGGCGTCGCCCCCTGGGCCAGGGCTCGCTCGGACGACTCCTGGATGACCGGGCCGTCCATCACCGGGTCCGAGAACGGGATGCCCACCTCGATCGCATCCGCCCCGGCATGTGCCACCGCCTCGACCATGTGCGTCCAGCCGTCGAGGCCACCGGTCAGGTACGGGACCAGGCACTTGCCGCCCGAGTCACGTCGACGGTCCAGACCGGAGCGCAGCGTCACAGGTCCTCACCCAGCAGGGTCATCATCTGTCCGACGTCCTTGTCGCCACGACCCGACAGGTTGATCACCACGTTGCGGCCCGCCAGAGCAGCACGTTCCCGCGACACCCAGGCGATCGCGTGGGCCGACTCGAGCGCGGGAATGATGCCCTCGGTCCGCGACAGCAACCGGAACGCCTCCACCACCTCGGCGTCGGTGACCGGTTCGTAGCGTGCCCGACCGCTCGCCGAGAGATGCGCGTGTTCGGGCCCGACACCCGGGTAGTCGAGCCCCGCCGAGATCGACTCCGCCTCGAGCACCTGACCGAACTCGTCCTGCACCAGGTAGGACTTCATGCCGTGCACGATGCCGGGCACCCCGTGGCCCACCGCTGCCCCACCGGCGGGTTCGACACCGACGAGCTCGACATCGGGGTCCTCGGCGAAACCCGAGAAGATGCCCGCCGCGTTGGAACCTCCGCCGACGCAGGCGACCACGACGTCGGGCTTCCCGGTGCCGTCGGCCAGCACGACACGGCACTGCGCTGCGGTCTCGGTGCCGATCACCCGGTGGAACTCGCGCACCATCCACGGATACGGATGCGGGCCCATGACCGACCCCAGGCAGTAGTGGGTGTCGGTGACCGCAGAGACCCAGTACCGCATGGCCTCGTTGACCGCGTCCTTGAGCGTGCGGCTGCCCGACAGCGCTGGTGTGACCTCTGCTCCGAGCAGACGCATGCGGAACACGTTCAGCTCCTGGCGGGCCATGTCGACCTCGCCCATGTACACCAGGCAGTCCATGCCCATCAGCGCCGCCGCGGTTGCGGTCGCCACGCCGTGCTGACCGGCTCCCGTCTCCGCGACGAGGCGGCGCTTGCCCATCCGGCGGGCCAGCAGCGCCTGGCCCAACACGTTGTTGATCTTGTGCGATCCGGTGTGGTTCAGGTCCTCACGCTTGAGCAGTATCCGGCAGCCCAGTTCCTCGCCGAGGCGGTGGCACTCCGTGAGCGGACTCGGCCGCCCTGCATAGTCGGCCAGCAGGGCGTCGAGCTCGGCGTGGAACGCAGGGTCCGCCCAGGCGTCACGGAACGCTGCGTCGAGCTCCTGCAGCGCGGGTACGAGGGTCTCGGGCACGAACGATCCGCCGAAGTCGCCGAATCGGCCGTCCGGGGCGGGGGTTCCCATGGTCGCGGTCACGTCGTGCAAGGTACCCCTGCGGTGACGAGGCGCCGAAACAGGTTGGGTCAGAGGCCCGACTCGGCCCAGTCGAAGGGCCCGGCATCGTCGGGGACCGCGGCAGCGGGAGCGTTCAGCGCCGCTGCGGCACGAGCGGCGTGGATGAACGCCCGGACCTTCAGCGGGTCCTTGCGGCCGGGCTGACCGTCGACCTCGACACCGGAGGCGACGTCCACACCCCACGGTCGGACCTCGGCAATACCTGCCGCCACGTTGTCCGGATCGAGACCGCCGGCGAGGATCAGCCGACGGTTCGTCGGCGCACCCTCGGCGAGCGACCAGTCGAACACCTGCCCCGAACCCGGTGCGTGGGAGTCCAGCAGCACGGCATCCGCACCGTAGTCATCGACGTGGGCGAGCCCTGGGTCACCCGCGGGGAACGCGACGATCAGCGCCTGGCAGTAGGGGCGGATGCGGCTCGCCTCGGCCGCCGTCTCGTGGCCGTGCAGCTGCACACCACGCAGCTGCGCGGCCTGGGTCGTCTCGATGACGAAACGTGAGCCCTGGTCGCGGAAGACCCCGACGGCGAGCGTCTCGGGAGGGAGTCGGCGCACGATGTCACGCACCACACCAGGGGTGACCTGGCGAGGGCTCGGGGCGAAGATGAACCCCACGGCGTCGGCCCCCAGGGCGACCGCCATCAGTGCGTCCTCTTCGTTGGTCACACCGCAGATCTTCACGAACACCGACTCGACCCTAGTGATGCGCCCGGCGAATCCCGCGGCATGTTCGCCTGCGGCGCCGAGGTCAGCTCGGGGTCGGCACCCGCAGATCCCGGATCGCTCCTGCCGGGTCGCCCGAGGTCACCAGGTGCTCGCCCACCAGCACCGCGTCGTACCCGGCGGCGGCGAGCGCCTCCGCGTCGCCGCGCCCACGAACACCCGACTCGGCGACGCGCACCATGCCCTCGGGCATCGCAGCGGCAACCCGGACCGCGCGGACCTGATCGACCGAGAACGTGACCAGATCGCGCTGGTTGACGCCGATGACCACGTCCGACCCGTGCGGGCCACCCAGCGGGCCGAGCGCTGCCAGGGCACGCTCGAGCTCGGCTTCGTCGTGCACCTCGACCAGCACGTCGATCCCGAGGACGCGGGCGAGCGCGGCGAAATCCGTGAGCTCGGCATCGTCGAGCGCCGCGACGATCAGCAGCACGCAGTCGGCTCCCATGATCCGTGCGTCGCAGACATCGTTCGCACACACCGTGAAGTCCTTGCGCAGCACCGGGAGCGGTACCGCAGCGCGTGCGGCTGCCAGGTCCGCGGCCGACCCGCCGAAGTGCTCGACATCGGTCAGCACCGACAGACAGGACGCACCGCCAGCCAGGTACTGCTCCGCGAGCGCCGCTGGGTCCAGGTCGACCGCCAGCGGCCCCTTCGACGGCGAGCGGCGTTTGACCTCGGCGATCACCCGGAGCTCGCCGCCGGCGCGCAGCGCAGCTGGCGAATCCGCGGGTGGGCTCCAGCCCCGATGCCGCCTCGACGAGCGCGTCGGTGCTGCGGCGGTCACTCGCAGCTCGGGCACGGTGGGCCGCGAGGATCGCGTCGAGATAGGTGGCCATGGCGGGGGGACCCTAGCGCCGTCGCCGGACGCGCTCCTCGGCGCTCTGACTGCGGAACATCGCGACCACCGGCGTGCCGATGAACAGCATCACCGCACACCCCAGCGCCATCACACCGAACACCGTCAGCGGGCGACTGCCGAGCGGCAGGCTGACGGCCAACAGCACCACGCCGATCGCCAGCAACGCCGGTGGTGCCATGAGCAACGCCCTGGGGGGCACGGTCGTCGGGTCGATCTCGTCGGGCTCGTAGCGCCAGTCGTCGTCATCGTCCTCGTCCTCGGCGAAGTACGGCCGGAACTCGGTGGAGGGCTGCTTGATGATCGGCCCGGTGGAGACGGGGCCGACGTCGTCGCGCAGCCCGAGCGAACGGTCATAGGCGGCGCGACCCTGCTCGTCGCCCAGCACCTGCCATGCGAGGTTGATCTCACGCATGCGCGCACCGGGGTCCCCCGCTGCGTCGCCCGCGGCAGCCTGGAAGTCAGGATGATGCTGCCGCGCGAGCACCAGGTAGGCGCGCCGGATCTCCTCGGCCGGTGCCTGCGCGGACACGCCGAGCACCTCGTAGTGGGTCACGTCGACATCGTAGGGACCGAATGCCCGGCCGGTCACCAGGAGGCGGTCAGTCGACCAACGGGAGTTCCCGCACCCGGGCGACCGCCTCGACGGCGTCGCCGGTGGACGATGACCATCGCAGCATGACTGAAGCTCCGGGCTCGACCGACCGGTGCATGAACGCGAGCGCCACCGGCGCCCGCAGGTCCAACGACTCGCCGACGCTGGTGAGTGTCCCTCGGACCTTGTCGTCGACGACGACCTCCGCCCCGACGGGGGGCAGGACGTTCTCGCCGAGCACGATCCCCCGCAGATGACGGGGCGTGTTGCTGCCGCGCGAGTCGATGCGTGCGACCAACTCCTGGCCGGTGTAGCAGCCCTTGGTGAAACTCGCGGAGGCATCCACCAGCCATGCGCCCGCCTCGGCGGGGATCACCGATGGATCACCCGATGCCGGGAACTCCGCCCCCATCGCCGGCCAGCCGCACTCGATGCGCACCGAGTCGAACGCCTCGGGACCCGACTCGTGGATGCCCTCGGGCAACTTCACCGCCGGGCCCAGCAGATCCACCCCGCCCACGCCGGGCCAGTCCACCGCAGCCCGCAACTCGCTGCGCACCTCGACATCCGCGGGCGCAGGACAGTTCGGTCCGCGCAGCGAGACGCACTCCCAGCGCAACAGCTCCAACTCGGTGCGGACCCGCAGCCGGAAGCGGTTGAGCCGATCCAGCACGGCCTGGCCGGCGCCGCCACCCACGTCCATCAGCACCTCGTCGTCGCCCGGGCGCCCCCACACCCGGACCCACGCCACGAGCTTGCCCTGGGGCTCCAACAGCAGCGACCAGGCCCACTCCCCCGGGCCCAACGCCGCCACGTCGGCCGACAGCTGTCCCTGGAGGAAGTTGGCGGACTCCGGACCGAACGCGCGGATCACCTCGGTAGTGGAGTGCACCGCGGCGACGTCTCGTCGAAGGGCCAGATAGTCGGCGGTCACGTCGGTCATCAGCTCAGCTCTCCGGGGTCGTCAGATCGGACCGCGCTCGGCGGCGTTGGGCGGTCATCGCCTCGGCGGCAGGGACGGCGCACAGCAGCGCCTTGGCCTTGTTGCGGGTCTCCAGCTCCTCGTCGTCGGGAACCGAGTCCGCAACGACGCCGGCACCTGCCTGCACCGAGGCCCGTCGACGACCATCCGCGCCGGGAGGGTCGACGATCATCGTGCGGATCGCGATCGCGGTGTCGATGCTGCCGGAGAAGTCCAGGTAGCCGACGATCCCGGCGTAGGGCCCGCGCCGGGTGGGCTCGAGTTCGTCGATGACCTCCATCGCCCGCACCTTCGGCGCGCCCGACACCGTGCCGGCGGGCAGCGTCGCGCGCAGGACGTCGATCGGGGTGAGCCCCTCGGCGAGCGTGCCGGAGACCTGCGAGGTCAGGTGCATGACGTGGCTGTAGCGCTCCAGGGTCATCAGCTCGTCGAGGTGACAGGTGCCGAACTCGACGACCCGACCGACGTCGTTGCGGGCCAGGTCGACCAACATGATGTGCTCGGCGCGCTCCTTGGGGTGCTCGACCAGCTCTGCTGCGAGCTGACGGTCGTGCTCGTCGGTACGACCGCGGAAGCGGGTTCCGGCGATCGGACGTGAGATGACCCGGCCCTCCAACAGCTGCACCATCGGCTCGGGGGAGCAGCCGACGAGGGTCAGCTCCTCCTCGCGCACGTAGTACATGTACGGGCTGGGGTTGATCCGACGCAGCACCCGGTAGACGTCGAGCGGATCGGCATCCAGCTCGACGTCGAAGCGCTGGGACAGCACCACCTGGAACACGTCGCCGGAGAGGATGTACTCCTTCGCCGCGCCGACAGCGTCCTGGTAGGCCCCGGTCGGCATCGACGAATCGACCCGGGGCACCTCTCCCGGTCCGGGTGCGGCCACGAGCGGCTCGTCGATCGGGGTCGCGCCGTCACTCGCCATCTGCTCGATCCGGGCGATCGCGTCGTCGTACGCGGCGTCCAGGGTCGCGTCGTCGTCGCCGGGAGCGACGAACGCGTTGGAGATGAGCGTGACCTGCTGGTTCCAGTGGTCGTACGCCGCCAACTCTCCGAGCACCGACATGACCGCGTCGGGCCAGCCGCGGTCATCGGTCGGCGGGTCGGGCAGGTGCTCGACCTCTCGGACGACGTCGTAGCCGAGGTAGCCGACGACGCCGGAGTGCAACGGCGGCAGCGACTCCCCGGGCTCACCGAAGTCCGCTGCCACCGGCGCCCGGTAGCGCTCCAGCAGCGATTCCAGCGTGACCAGCACGCTGGAATCGGCGTCCAGCTCGCCGGCGAGGTCGCCGGTGATCGACACGGTGCCGCCGCGGGCGACGAGCTTCGCTCTCGGTGAGCGACCGACGAAGGACCAGCGGCTCCAGCGGCCGCCGTGATCGACCGATTCCAGGAGGAACCCCGGAGAACCGGTCTCATCGTCGCCACAGAGCCGCACGAACGCAGCAACGGGGGTGGTGAGATCTGCCAGCAGCGTCCGCCAGACGGGCACCACTCGGTGGTTGCGAGCCAGGCGCCGGAAGGTCTCCCGGTCCGGGGTGACCGTGGCGACGCCGCTGCTCATGTGCCGAAGTCGCGGAAGAAGCAGGTGTACGCGCCGGTGTGGCAGGCGCCGTTGCCCTCCTGTTCGACCCGGAACAGCAGCGTGTCGCCGTCGCAGTCATACGACGCGCTGCGGATGAACTGGCGATCGCCGGAGGTGTCGCCCTTGCGCCAGACCTCGGAACGCGAACGGGACCAGAAGACCGTGCGTCCCTGCTCCAGGCTCATCCGCAGGGTCTCGGCGTTCATCCACGCCATCATCAGCACGGCGTTCGTGTCGACGTCCTGCACGATCGCTGCGACCAGCCCGTCGTCGTTGTAGCGGACCTGTTCCAGGTCCTCGTCACGGACGGGGATCGGGGTGACGGCGGGCGAGTCGGGCATCGACTCATCGTAGGAGGCAGCGGATCGACCACCCCAACCGGTTCTCACCCGTCCTGGTGCCGGGAACTGCGCGGTGCTCCGCTTCCGGTCCCCGCTGGTCGGCGGTCAGGCGACCCGCTCGAACAGGTAGGCGAACGGCGACCTCGTGTACGCGACCCCGCGGCCGCTGGCGTGCAGGGAGTCCCTCGTCACGTCGACGTCGCGCTTGGGGACCAAGTACGTGTCCAGCTCACGCGACGTCACCGAGTACCCGCCCGAACGCGACGTGATCACCCCCGACAGGCGATAGCGGGAGTCGATCGATGCCATCGCTGCGTCGCCATGGCTCGGGTTCACCAGGAGTGTGCCGCCCACCCGCAGGTACCGGGTGCAGTGCTCGGAGATGAAGCCCGCGTAGAGCGAGATGAGGAGATCGAACTCGCCGTCGTCCACGCCGAGAGCGTCGGTGTAGTCCGCGCCGATGAAGCGCACCGAACGGGTCGCGGGGTCGACGCCATGTTCGACCAACAGCTGCTCGACGCCCTCCTCATCACCGAAGAACTGCGCAGCACGTCGATCCATGTCGACGTAGGTGACCGAGGGCCACACGAACGAGGGAGCGAGGTCGACGTACGAGCCGGCGTACAGCACCGTCGAGGCATCGACCTTCTCGGCGACGGCGGTGAACAGCCGGTGGCGATCGCCGACGTGTTGGTCCTGCTTGTCCCACAGCTTCCGCGTCCGGTCGAGCATGGCTCGACCATAGGACCTGCCGTCGTGCACCGGGCCCGAACGGTCGCGACTACGGGGTGCGCCCGCAGCTCACATGTACAGGCCGGTGGAACCCTCTTCGAGTCGTTCGGCGGCCACCGCGTGGATGTCTCGCTCGCGCAGGATGATGAACGTCTCGGCGCGCACCTCGACCTCGTAGATGTCCTCGGGGTTGAACAGCACGTGGTCGCCGTCCTGCACCGCTCGCACGTTCGGGCCGGTGGCGCGCACCTCGGCCCACGCCAGCCGCTTGCCCAGCTGTGCGGTGGCCGGGATGACGATGCCGCCGCTGGAGCGTCGCTCCTCGTCCGCGGCATCCATCTTCACCAGGATCCGGTCGTTCAGCATCCGTACCGGCAGCCGCTCATCGGGTCCGTCGACCGCACTCATGGGCCGGTCAACTCCCTCGCTGCGGGCAGCACCTCGGTCGCCAGCAGATCCAGATGCTCCAGATCGTCCACGTCCAGCACCTGCAGGTAGACCCGCGACATCCCGGTGCGGGCGAACCGCTCCAGCTTCTCGACCAGCTGCGCAGGAGTTCCGGACAGACCGTTGCTCGCCAACTCCCCCGGCTCACGTCCGATCGCGGCGGCACGGCGGGCGATCTCGGCGTCGTCGCGGCCGCAACACACGACCTGTGCCGCGGAACGGATCACCTCGGAGGGGTCGCGGTCCACCTCAGCACACGCCCGGTCGATGTTGGCCTGCAGCCCCAGGGTCGTGTCCACGTCGGCGAACGGCACGTTGTACTCGTTCGCGTACCGGGCGACGAGCGCCGGGGTGCGCCGGGGTCCGAACCCGCCGATGACGATCGGTGGGCCGCCGTCCTGCACGGGCTTGGGCAGCGCCGGCGAATCGATGATCGGCCACACGGCGCCGTCGTTGCTGAAGGTCTCGCCGACCGGCGTGCGCCACAGACCGGTGATGATCGCCAGCTGCTCGTCGAGCCGGTCGAAGCGCTCACCGAGCGGTGGGAACGGGATGCCGTAGGCGCGGTGTTCGTCGTCGAACCAGCCAGCGCCGAGCCCCAACTCGACGCGCCCGTCCGACATGTCGTCGACCTGCGCCACCGCGATGGCGAGCGGCCCCGGATGCCGGAACGTCGCCGAGGTCACGAGCGTGCCGAGGCGGATGGTCGAGGTCTCCCGGGCGATCGCTCCCAGGGTCACCCACGAGTCGGTCGGCCCGGGCAGCGCACTGCCGTCACCCATCCGCAGGAAGTGGTCGGAACGGAAGAACGCGTCGAAGCCCAGCTGTTCGGCGCGTTGGGCCACGGCCAGCTGCTGGGCGTAGCTGGCGCCCTGTTGGGGCTCGACGAAGATCCTGAGGTCCATGCGGCGAACCTACCCCGGGCGTGCCGGCTCCCCACGATGAGCCGGTACGGTCCGGGCGTGGCGACCGTCGCGTTCCTGCACGCACATCCGGACGACGAGGCGATCTTCAGCGGCGGCACCATGGCGGCACTCGCAGCCGCCGGGCACCGTGTGGTGCTGCTGGTCGCGACCGGCGGAGAGCTGGGCAGTGAGATCGAGCACTCGCCGCTCGACCGGTCGCCGCTCCACGAGGCCCGCCGCGCCGAGGCCGACGCGGCCGCGGCGCTGCTGGGCGCTGCTGCGGTGCACCACCTGGGCTACGGCGACTCCGGCCTGGCCGGCAACGCGGCGAACAGCGCAGATGGCGCCTTCTTCGTGGCGGACCGGGCAGAGGCCGCCGGGCGTGTCGCAGGTGTCCTGCGCCACGAGTCGGTCGATGCGCTGGTGGTGTACGACGACCACGGCATCTATGGCCACCCCGACCACGTGCAGGGGCACCTGGTCGGGCTCGCTGCGGCCGAGCTGGCCGGCATCGAGCACCGCTACGAGATGACCGTCGACCGCGAGTACCTGCACTTCGTCGAGACCCACCTGGTCGAAGAGGCCGCACTCGCGGGGGACCTGGGTCTGGCCGGTTCGCAGGTCGGTCACGCCTCGGTCGAGATCCACCTGAGCATCGACGTGCGGTCCCATCTGGAGGCCAAGCGGTCCGCGATGGCGGCGCACCGCAGCCAGCTGCCCGAACACGCCCCGGTGTTCGGTCTGGACCCGGATCGTTTCGCCGAGGTCTACGGCTGGGAGTGGTACCGGCGCCTGGGACCGCCCGGGCCCCTCGACGAGCTCTGAGCGCCGTTGCAGCGCAGCACAACTGCTGGCCGGCGTAGGGCGCTCGCTCCGCTGACGTGGCACGGGCGTACCTGCCGCTGGCTCAGACGGGGCGGACCGTCACACCCGCCGCGGCCATCGCCGCCTTGACCTGTCCGATGCTGAACTCGCCGAAATGGAAGATCGACGCCGCCAGCACCGCATCGGCGTGTGCCGCGGTGACGCCCTGGACCATGTGGTCCAGCGTGCCGACCCCACCCGAGGCGATGACCGGCACGTTGACCGCGTCGACCACCGAGGCGGTCAGATCGACGTCGAACCCGTCCTTGGTGCCGTCACGATCCATCGAGGTCAGCAGGATCTCGCCGGCGCCCAGCGCCGCGACCTTCGCCGCCCACTCGACGACATCCAGCCCGACGGGTGTCCGCCCGCCGTGGGTGAACACCTCCCAGCCGGCGCCACCGTCGGTACGCCGCCGGGCGTCGATGGCCACCACGACGCACTGCGCGCCGAACTCGTCCGCGATCTCGGCGACCAGTTCGGGCCGGTCCACCGCCGCGGTGTTGACCCCGACCTTGTCCGCGCCGGCGCGCAGCATGCGCCGTGCGTCCTCGACGCTGCGGATGCCGCCGCCGACGGTGAAGGGGATGAACACCTCTTCCGCGACGTGGCGGACCATGTCGATGGTGGTGTCGCGTGCGTCCGATGACGCGGTGATGTCCAGGAAGACCAGCTCGTCGGCGCCCTCGGCGTCGTAGCGCGCCGCCAGTTCGACCGGGTCGCCGGCATCACGCAACTCGACGAAGTTCACGCCCTTCACGACCCGGCCGGCATCGACGTCCAGACAGGGGATGACCCGTGCGACGTTCATGCTCCACCACCGGCGCACGCAGCCACGCCCTGGGCGACGGTGAAGGCACCCTCGTAGATGGCTCGGCCGGCGATCACCCCTGACAGGGTGCGCCCACCGGACTCGAGCGCGGCCAGGGTCGAGAGATCCTCCAGCGTGCCGACGCCACCCGAGGCGATGACCGGGATCGAGGTCGCGGCGAGCACGTCGGACAGGCCCGCGACGTCAGGACCCTCGAGGGTCCCGTCGCGGCTGATCTCGGTCACGACCAACGCCGCGACGCCCGCATCGGCGAACGCTGCAGCCAGGTCCAACAGGTCCTGACCCGACCCCTCCAACCACCCGCGGACCGCGACCTCGCGGCCCCGGGCGTCCAGACCGACCGCCACCGGGCGCCGGGCAGCCAGACGCCGGACGAACGCCGGGTCCTCGAGCGCGGCGGTGCCGACCACCACCCGTGCGACACCCGCGTCGAACAGGGCCTCGGCCGCGGCCTCGTCGCGCACCCCGCCGCCGCTCTGCACCGGCACCGAGACACCAGCTGCGATCGCCGCGACGACCTCCCGGTTGACCGGTTCGCCGGAACGGGCCGCGTCCAGGTCGACCACGTGGATCCAGGAGGCGCCCTCGGCCTCGAACGCCTGCGCCTGGGCGACGGGATCGTCGCCGTAGACCGTCTCTCGGTCGTAGTCGCCCTGGTAGAGGCGCACGCAGCGACCGCCGAGCAGGTCGATGGCGGGGTACAGATCGATCACGACGGGGCTCCTGCGGTCCGCAGGGCGGCCAGTTGCACGAAGTTCGACAGCACGGCGAGACCGCCGGTGCCCGACTTCTCGGGATGGAACTGCATCGCGTGGACGTTGCCCCGCTGCACCGCTGCGGTCACCGGCGCCCCGTAGTCACAGGTGGCCACGACGTCGTCGGTCGCCTCGGCGGCGAAGGAGTGCACGAAGTACATCCAGGGCCGCTCGCCCAGCCCGGCGAACAGCGCGGGGCTGCCGATCAGGTCCACCTGGTTCCACTGCATCTGTGGGTGCTTGACGCCATCGGGAAGACGCCGCACCACGCCGGGCAGGATGCCCAGCCCGTCGACACCCGGCGACTCCTCGGAGCGGTCGTAGAGCAGTTGCATGCCGACGCAGATGCCGAGGAACGGCCGACCCGACGCCGCAGCGGTCCTGGCGAGCTCGTCCAGGCCCGTGCGGGCAAGTGCCTCGCGGCAACGACCGAAGGCTCCGACACCGGGCAGCACGACCGCGTCGGCCCGGGCGATCTGGGTCGGCGTCCGCAGTCAGGTGCGCATCCGCTCCGACGTGTTCGAGCGCCTTCTGCGCGGACCGCAGGTTGCCGATGCCGTAGTCGAGCACTGCGATCGACGGCCGCGGGCCCGCCGCGGCGGCCATCAGAGGACGCCCTTGGTCGACGGCACACCGGTGCCTTCGATGCGCACCGCATCGCGCAGCGAGCGCGCTGCGGCCTTCACCGATGCCTCCATGATGTGATGCGTGTTGCGGCCCCGCACCATGGTCAGGTGCAGCGTGATGCCCGCCGAGGTGACCACGGCACGCCAGAACTCCTCCATCAGCTGCGGGTCGAACGGCGGGTCACCCAGGATCTTCACACCCGGCGGATCGATGTCGTAGTGCAGGAACGGCCGACCCGACAGGTCCAGGACCGACTCGACCACGGCCTCATCCAACGGGACGCGCAGGGACGCGAACCGCCGGACGCCGGACTTGTCGCCCAGGGCCTCCTTCAGCACCGAACCCAGCAGGATCCCGGTGTCCTCGACGGTGTGGTGCGAGTCGATCTGCAGATCGCCGGTGGCCTGCACGGTCAGATCCAGCCCGCCGTGACGCCCGAGCTGGTCGAGCATGTGGTCGAAGAACGGCAGGCCGGTCGAGCAGTCGGTGCGACCGGATCCGTCGACGTCGATGTCGATGGTGATGTCGGTCTCGGCGGTGCGGCGCGACGCGGAGGCGGAACGCTTGCGGGCCGGGGCGGGGGCCGGATCGGATGGCGATGTCGGGTCGGGGGTGCTCACGTGGTCAAGATTCCCACAGGGCTGAGGCGACCGTGGAGTCGGTTCCGCACAGCACACTCCGGGCGGCACCACGACGGCCGGCGAGCACCGGTGCCGCCCAGAACCGGAGCGGCCCAACTGACGGATCCGCCACACTCTGGGTGGCACCACGACGGCCGGCGAGCACCGTTGCCGCCCAGAACTCGATCGGCCCGAGCGCGTCAGCCCGAGCGGACCCGCCGGGAGCGTCAGCCCAGTACGTCACCGAGCGCCGCGAGGAACTCGTCGTTCTCCTCGGGCGTACCCAGGGTGACGCGCAGGCAATCGGTCAGGCCCGGCCACGACGCGCAGTTGCGGACCAACACCGAGCGTTCGACGAGGTCGGCCCAGACCTGCTCACCGGAGCGGTGACGCGGTCGGAACAGGATGAAGTTCGCAGCCGAGGGCCACTGGTCGACCTCGAGCGCGTCGAGTGCGTGCGCCACACGGCCACGTTGCTCGACCAGACGGGCGACACGTGCCTGCATCTCGTCCAGATGGTCGAGCGCCAGCAGACCGGCGAGCTGCTTGAGCGCGTCCAGGTGGTACGGCAGCACGACCTTGTCGAGCTCGTCGACACACCACGTCGGCCCGACCAGGTAGCCCAGCCGCAGCGCCGCGGCCGACCACGTCTTCGAGTAGGTGCGGGTGACCACGATCGAGCGGTCCTCGTCGACCAGCGACAACGCCGACCACGGCGAGAACTGCCCGTAGGCCTCGTCGACCACCAACAGGCCGTCGACCGACTCGACCGCTGCGAGCACCTCGATCACCGTCTCGCGATCCTCGAGCCGGCCGGTCGGGTTGTTCGGCGAGCACAGGAACGTGATCGCAGGACGCACTGCGTGGATCCGGGACACCACCGCATCGACGTCCAGGGTGAAGTCGTCGTTGCGCGGACCCTCCACCACCTCGGTGCCACACACCCGGGCGATGTGGGAGTGCAGCGCATAGGTCGGCTCGTGGGTCAGCACGGTGCGCCCGGCTCCCCCGTAGGCCAGACAGAGCGTCTGCAGCACCTCGTTCGAGCCGTTGGCAGCGAACACGTTGGCCATCGACAACCCGCCGGGGACCACGCCACCCTCGACCTCGGCGATGCGGCTGCGCAACGCCGCGGCGCTGCGGTCGGGATAGCGGTTCCAGGCCAGCCCGCGCATGGCGACCGCGAGCGACTCGGTGAACGCCGGCGGCGGTGCATCAGGTGCCTCGTTGGTGTTCATCCGCACCCGGACGTCGACCTGGGGCGAGTGGTAGCCGTGCATCAACGCGACGTCGTCGCGCACGCTGGGCCGTGCCATCAGGACGCCGACCCGTCGTCGGCGTCGAGCAGTCGACGGCGCAGCCGGATCGACTCTGCGTGGGCCTCGAGGCCCTCGGCCTCGGCCAGCGTGGTGACCGCGTCGGCCAGGCGACCACCGGGGGCGTAGACGGCGCGGTCGACGCTGATCACGTGGTGGTGCTTGAGGAAGTCGTCCACGGTGAGCGCCGAGGCGAACCGGGCGGTGCCGTAGGTGGGCAGCACATGGCTGGGGCCGGCGAGGTAGTCCCCGACCGAGGCGGGCGACCACGGCCCCAGGAAGATCGCCCCGGCGTTGCGGATCGACGGCACCAGCGACCCCGGGATCGGCGCACAGCAGCTCCAGGTGCTCCGGTGCCACCAGGTTCGCCACCTCGATCGCCGCAGCGGGCGAGTCGACCACCACCGCGTAGCCACCCTCGGCGAGGGTCGAGGCGATCTCCGCCGCACGGGGCGACGCTGCGGTGAGCAGCCCCACCTGGGCGCTGACCGCATCGGCGACGGCCTCGTCCCAGGTGATGAGCCATGCCAGTCCGTCGGGGCCGTGCTCGGCCTGCAGGATCACGTCGATCGCGGCCAGCTCGGGCGCCACGGTGCCATCGGCGATGACCACCACCTCGCTGGGGCCGGCGAACGCCGCAGCGACACCGACCGCTCCGGCGACCTCCTGCTTGGCGAGCGCCACGTACTTGTTGCCCGGGCCACAGATGACGTCGACCGCCGGGATCGACTCGGTGCCGTAGGCCATCGCGGCGATCGCCTGGGCGCCGCCGACGGCATAGACGTGCTGCACGCCGGCCACCGCCGCCGCAGCCAGGGTGACCTGGCTGACGCGACCGGTCGCCCGGTCCGGCGGGACGCACACGACCACGTCGGGAACGCCGGCGACGATGGCCGGCACGGCGGTCATCAGGAGCGTGGAGGGGTAGGCGGCGCGACCGCCCGGCACGTAGCAGCCGACCCGGTCGACCGGCCGCAGGTAGGACCGGATCTGCACGCCGTCGTCGTCGTGGACGACCTCGTCGCGCAGTTGCGCCCGGTGGTGCGCAGCGATCCGCTCCGCAGCGAGCTCCAGTGCGTCGCGCACCTCCGGGTCGATCGACTCGAGTGCCGACCGCAACTCGGCGGCGGGCACCTCCAGCTCGGCCACGTGCGACGCCGTCGAAGTCGCGGGTGAACTCGCGCACGGCGACATCGCCCCGCTCACGGACCGCGGCGAGGATCGAACGCACCGAGGCCATGGGCCCGTCGCCGTCGACAGCGGGTCGGGGCAGGCGACCGGACAGGTCGGCGACGCCGCGGAGGTCCAGACGGTTCAGCACCGCCTCAACGTACCCACCGCGGTCGGGGCGCAGCGAACGAGTACCGGGCGCACGGGTGCTAGACCGAACAGGTGAGTGTGCACGCGGACCTGACCTCGGTGTTGTCCACCCTCGACCAGGTGCTCGAGCGCTTGGAGGAGGCTGCCGGCGCCGTCGACGGTGACCGACGAGAGGACCTGCTCATCGATCTGTACGAGGTGGAACGACACCTCCGGGCAGCCGTCCGCCGCCTGACCCGCACGGTGAGCGGGCTCCCCGATCCGGGCAGCCGCTGAACCGAGCGCCCACTCGAGCACTGGCGGTCGAGCACTGGCGGGCTGGGAACCGGGCCGAAAACGGACCCAGCGCCCCGAAGGGCGCCGGGCGGGTGACCTGGGCGGCGGGAGCCCTGGGTCACCATTAACCAGGTGGCGGGAACCTGGTTGCGTCGCAACCTACCCCCGGTGGTGGGGAGTGTCGAGGATGGTGACGACACACCTTGTGGTCGTGGTCACATGCCCATCCTCACCATCGGTGGCCATGACCCCACGCAACCGGCGGATTCCGCTGCTCGGTGTTGCGCGTCGGGCACGCTGCGCGCGCGATCGTCGCGACTCGTCCGCCCGCCCGCAGCTCAGACCTGCGACGACGGGCAGATGTCGGCCAGCACGCACTCACCGCAGCGAGGGCGGCGAGCGATGCAGACCCGTCGACCGTGCAGGATGAGGCGGAGACTGAACGCTCCTCGCTCGGATGCCGGGACCATCGGGTTCAGCTCGTACTCGACCTTGACCGGGTCGGTCTCGGTGGTCAGCCCGAGCAGGCCGGACAGCCGCAGGACGTGGGTGTCGACGGGCAGACCCGGAAGTCCGAGTGCCTCTGCGCGCACCACGTTGGCGGTCTTGCGCCCCACACCCGGCAGCGCCACCAGGTCCTTCATCGAGCCGGGCACCTCACCGCCATGGCGTTCGACGAGCGCTCTGGCCATGCCCATGATGCTGCGGGTCTTCGCCTTGTAGAAGCCCGTCGAACGCACCAGCTGCTCGACCTCCTCGGGGTCGGCATCGGCGAGGTCCTCGGGCGTCGGATACCGCTCGAACAGTGCGGGGGTGACCTTGTTGACCCCGACGTCGGTGGACTGCGCCGACAGGATCGTCGCGGTCAACAGCTCGTAGGGGTTGGTGTGGTCCAGCTCGCACACGGCATCGGGATAGAGCTGTGCGAGCCGCTCGTTGACCACTCGCGCCCTGCCCTTGGGTGACCGGGGTCGCCCACGACGAGTCGACGGTCGCGCTCGTCCTGGTCGACGTCAGTCTGCGTGAGGTCAGTCTGCGTGTGGTCAGAACGCTGCAGGTCAGACGGCTCGGGGTCGGTCATCGGCCGAACGGTAGCCTCGACCCCTTGTGAGCCGCGACGTGCCCCCGCCCCGTCCACCTGCGACCCGATGGGAGTCGCCGTGGCACCCGGCGCTGGACGAGACGCTCGCCGAGCAGGGTTGGCAGCGGGTGCGCCTGTTGCACGAGATGCGCCGGTCGCTGCCACTCCCCGACGAGGTGCGGGCCGCCACCAGGGACATCGACGTGGAAGGGTTCCGCGACAGCGATGCCGAGGGGCTGCTGCGCGTCAACAACCGGGCGTTCGCCTGGCACCCCGACCAGGGTGACTGGGACCGTGCGCGCCTGGACGAGCGCCTGGCGGAGCCGTGGGTCCGCCACGAGGACCTGTTGGTGCACCACACCGACGGCCAGGTCGACGGGTTCTGCTGGACCAAGGTCCATCCGGCACTCCCCGAGGGCGTCACCGCAGGGACCACGCGAGCCCGCCGGCGAGATCTTCGTCATCGCGGCCGATCCCGATGCCCACGGCACCGGTCTCGGCCGTGCGCTGACCGTTGCGGGCCTCGACCACATGAGCGCGCTGGGCCTGCGCCTGGGGTTGTTGTACGTCGAGGCCGACAACGAAGCGGCGATCGCGCTGTACGAGCGACTTGGCTTCCGGGTGCACCACAGCGACGCCGGGTACGCCCGCCCGGACACCTGACCAGCGCACCGATTCCACCCACCGAGCTGCGATACTGCCAACCGTGCTGCGGATCGCGTCGAGTCCGGCGCGATCGGCGACACGGTTGGGGGTGGAGGGCTCCTAGGATCCGACGGTGCCCGACCAGACCCGCTACGACCTGGACCGCGACGACTGGTCGACGCTGCTCACCGCCGAGCCCCGCTTCCGCCTCGAGCAGATCTGGAACGGGCTCTACCACCAGGGCAGGGATCTGTCCGAGCTGTCGAACGTGCCCGCCGGGTTGCGCCGGCGTCTGGACCGCGACGCGCCGTTGGCGCTGCACCTCGTCACCGAGTCGGTGACCGACGGCGGCGACACCGTGAAGTTCCTGTGGGAGCTCGACGGCGGCGCGCGGGTCGAGACCGTGCTGATGCACTACGCGGACCGCTCGACGGTCTGTGTCTCCACCCAGGCCGGCTGTGCCATGGCGTGCAGCTTCTGCGCCACCGGCCAGGCGGGGTTCGAACGTCACCTGAGCACCGGCGAGATCATCGAGCAACTGGCACGGGCACGTCAGCGTGCAGCCGAGGGGCCCACGCCGCGACGGGTGTCGAACATCGTGTTCATGGGCATGGGCGAACCGCTCGCGAACTACGACGCCACATGGGCAGCGGTGCGGCGCATGCACACCGACATGGAGATCGGGGCGCGCCACCTGACGGTGTCGACGGTCGGTCTGGTCCCCGGCATCGACCGCATGGCCGCCGAGCACCTGCCGGTCGGCCTCGCGGTCTCGCTGCACGCGGCCGACGACGAACTGCGTGACGAGCTGGTGCCGATCAACCGCCGGTATCCGCTCGAGGTGCTGATGGCATCGTGCGAGCGGTACGTCGAGGCGACCAAGCGGCGGTTGAGCTTCGAATGGGCGATGATCGACGGGGTCAACGACCGGTTCGTCGACGCGGAACGCCTCGCCGACCTGGCCCGCCCGCTGCGGGCGCATGTCAACCTGATCCCGCTGAACCCGACGCCCGGCTACGCGGTGCGCGGCTCGTCGGGCAACCGGGTCCGTGCGTTCCGCTCCGAGCTCGAACAGCGGGGCGTGAACGTCACGGTGCGCGACACACGCGGCACCGAGATCGATGCGGCGTGCGGGCAGTTCCGCGCCGGGCACGAGGCGACCCCGGTGCAACGGCCCCGCCGCCGCACCGCTGGCTGAGCTCGACGCGCACGAGCAGCCCGCCACGGGTCGACCACCGCACTGCGCTCCAGCTGATCAGCGCACCAGCGACGGTGTACGACCCTGTGCCCGGATCGCGTCGACGAGCACCTCGCCGCGCTCGACACGTTCACCGGGCCAGATGACCGACCGGGTCAGGTGCCCCTCGACCACCGCACCCTCGCCGAGCACCGGAGCTCCCCCGGACCATCGCCAGGTTGGCCCGCAGGTAGTCCGCCGGCGTGGCGCAGTCGACCACGACACCCGGCTCGTGCACGGCATCGAGGCGACCCTGCTCGAGCGCCGTGCGCCAGACGCGCTCCCACAGACCGCTCGGCTCCGCGGCAAGATCCGCGGCGACCGCCCACGGCAGCAGCGACGCAACCACGCCGCTGCGGGGACCGAACGGCAACGCCGAGGAGGTCAGCAGACGGATCCGTTCGCCGTCCCAACGGTCCGCGAACCCGGTCAGGTCCGCCCGGTGCCAGGTGTCGCCGTTCACGATGAGTGCCGGCCGCCCGTCGAGCCAGCCCCGCAAGGCCCCGATGGCGCCCGCGGTGCCGAGCGCACGGTCGCGCTCGTGCGAGACGTGCACCTGTTGCGCACCTGCGTCGCCACGGCGGGCCAGGTGGTCGTGGATCTGCGCCGCCAGGTGATGGGTGTTGACCGCCACCTCACCCACCGCGGGTGCCAGCGCATCCAGCGACCAGTCCAGCAGGGGGCGGTCGCCGACGGGACACAACGGCTTCGGGCGCCACCGTGTCAGCGGTGCCAGCCGGGTCCCTGCTCCGGCCGCGAGCACAACACCGGCCAGTGGTGCTGCCAGACTGTCAGCCATGTCCGAACGCCGATGGTTCAACGCGAACCTCCCCCAGACGCTCTACATCGCCCAGTTCCTGTTGTACATCGATGCGTTCTTCATGGCGCTCGGCGTCCTGTTCGGCGGAGGACTGGGCCTGATCGGCATCGTGGCGCTCGCTGCATCGGTCTACGGCGCGTACGGCATCGCCAACGAGCTGAAGCGCGGCTACCAGGTCGCCGTCGTCGCCGCGTTCCTGCCGCTCACGCTGCGCCTGTTGTTGTTCCTGTTCGGCGTGGAGAGCTTCGGCTACGTGCTCACCTCGGGCAACGTGTTGAACGTGATCTTCCAGTACGCCCTGATCGCACTGCTGCTGCACCCGATGTCCCGCGAGCACCAGAAGCTCTGGTTCAGCTGAGCCCTGGCACAACGTTGCGGAGTGGATCGCGGGGATCACCATCGGCGATGATCCTCCCATGGCCATGGACATCCAAGGAATCGCAGGACTCACCGAGCTCGTCGGCACCCATCTGGGCTACTCGGAGTGGATGGAGATCACCCAGGAGCGGGTGAACACCTTCGCCGACGCGACCGGCGACCACCAGTGGATCCACGTCGATCCCGAGCGCGCCAAGGACGGCCCCTTCGGCGGCACCATCGCCCACGGCTACCTCACCCTGTCGCTCGGCCCGGCGCTCATGCCGACCATCGCCACGGTCAGCGGCGTGCGCATGGGCGTCAACTACGGCTGCGGCAAGGTCCGCTTCCTGTCGCCGGTGAAGGTCGGCGCCAACCTGCGGTTGGGAGCGGAACTCACCAAGATCGAGGAGCTGCCCGGCAACGGCGCGCAGGTCTACATGACCTTCACCTTCGAGATCGAGGGCTCCGAGAAGCCCGCCGCCGTCGCCGAGATCATCTTCCGCTACTACGAGTGAGTTCCTGCGGGTGACCGCCCAGCTCTCAGGGTGGACCGTCCGGCCCTGACGCCGGCTGGTCGCTGGGACTTCTGCTCGATCGACTTCGGGCACCCACTCGCCGTACGTTCGCTCAGCCACACGACGGTCTGTGTGGCTCGAACGCGCGGGAGCCCAGAGGTGTTCAGGAAGACCTCTCTGTCAGCAATGGTGGTCGCAGTGCCGGCAGCCACGTTGGGGCTGTTGCCCGCCATGGCCGACCCGGTCGCTGCGGCGCCGTCAGCGCCGAACCAGGGCCGCCTGACGGTCAACGCACAGGTCCCGGGCGACACCTTCCCCGACACCACGATGAACACCACCGGCACGATCACCGGATTCCAGACGCTGCCGCCTGGACCTCGCCGGCACGGCGACCGACGCCCAGGGCGTCGCGTCGGTCGGCGTCACGGTGCGCGATCGCGACACCGGGCGGTACGTGCAGCCCAACGGGACCATGGCAGTCGGGTTCGCCATGCTCCCCACCACCCTGGCCACGCCCGGCGCCACCTCGACGGTGTGGACCCGCACCGTCGACCTGCCGACCGAGGGCGACTACGACGTGATCGCGTTCGCCATCGACACCGCCGGCCAGCAGGATCCGGCCAGTCCAACGGCGCCACCGCCCGCTACCTGGTGTTCCCCGGCGACGCAGCACCGACCGTCGACGAGTCGCTGCTGGCGCCCGGCCGAGGGCACCGCGTTCACCGAGTCGCGCATCTTCGTCAGCGGCCGCCTCGAGGACGACCAGCAGATCCGTCAGGCGCAGATGGCCATCCTGAACAGCGCCGGGCGCTACATGAGCGGCAGCGGCACCTTCACCAGCACCGCCGAGAGCTGGAGGACGGCGTTCCTCAACAGCCCCGGCTCCCCGGGATCGAACTTCTCGTTCACCACACCTGCACTGCCGGCAGGCTCCTACACGGTGATGATCCGCGGCATCGACCAGCACGAGCAGGTCACCGAGGTTCCCAGCGTGCGCAACGTCACGGTGGACTCCCCGGCGGCCAACCTGGCGCCGACCGCGACGTTCACCACGAGTTGCGTGGAGAACCGGTGCACCTTCGACGGTCGCGGGTCGACCGACGAGAACGTCCCCGCACTGAGCTACACGTGGGACTGGGGCACCGCGCCCGCCTCGTCGAGCACCGGGGCGGTCCCGGTGAAGACCTTCACCTCGGCGGGCACCTTCACCGTGACCCTCACCGTGACCGACGAGTACGGCATCGCCGCCACCACCTCGCAGCAGGTGACCATCGTCGAGCCCGCCGGCAACGTGGCCCCCACGCCGGTGCTGAACACGCCGTCCTGCGCCGGGCTGGTGTGCAACTTCTCCGCCGTGGGCAGCATCGACGCCAACGCAGGGGACTCGCTCACCTACTCCTGGGACTTCGGCGACGGCCGACCCGCCAGGACCGCCAGCGCACTCAGCACGACCTACCTGGCCGATGGCACCTACGACGTCACCCTGACGGTGACCGACGGCTGGGGTCGAGCGACCGCGGTGACCCGACAGATCACCGTGAACGCCCTGAGCGCGGTCTGACCTGTCCGAGCCGGCCCTAGCCTGCACGTGTGCCAGTCACCCTCGAGCGACGCTCCCGAGCGGTCCGACCAGCAGTACGTGTCGGCGCTCTGCTGGTCACAGCGCTGGCGTTGTCGGTCGGTTGCAGCGGCGGCCAGGACTCCTCGGGGTCGACCCGGGCAGACTCCTCCGAACGCCCGAGCCCCGGAGCGGAACCCGCCACCGCGGATGCCCCCGGTCGGGATTCCCTGCTGACTGGGTCCCCGCACCGCTTCGCTGGTCCGACTGCGGACTCCCCCGTGAGGGGCGCTGCGCGACCCTCGAGGTGCCACTGGACTGGGACGACCCCGACGGAGCGTCGATCCAACTGGCGCTGGGTCGGATCCGCGCGCCGGGTGAACCCACCGGCTCGCTGCTGATCAACCCCGGGGGTCCGGGCGGGTCGGGACTCGAGTTCCTGTCGTTCGATCCGGTCAGCGACACCCTGGCCGACCGATTCGACCTGGTCAGCTGGGATCCTCGGGGGGTGGGAGCGTCGACCTCGCTCCGCTGCGGCGCCGAGGTGGGCCGCCTCCAGGCGGCGGACCCGGATCCCGACTCCGATGACGAGCAGGCCGAGCTGGATGCCGCAGCGGCGGCGGTCGCCGCCGAGTGTGCGATGACCGATGAGATGCTGCTCCCCCATCTGGGAACCCAGGATGTCGCCCGCGACATGGAGGCGATCCGGCGAGCGCTGGGCGGCGAGCAGCTCAACTACCTGGGCTTCTCCTACGGCACGCAGATCGGCCAGCAGTACGCGCAGATGTTCCCCGGACGGATCCGCACCATGGTGCTCGACGCCGTGGTCGACCCCGCCCAGGGGTTCCAGGAGTTCCTGTTCGGTCAGGCCGACGCCTTCGAGGACTCGTTCGCGACCAGCGTCGCAGGCTGTGCGGCGGTCGGCGTCGACCGGTGCGGTGTCGAGGATCTGGGCGCCGCCTACGACCGCGTCCGCGCCGCGGTGGAACGGTCGCCGCTGCGCGGCGGCGACGAGCCGGTCGGCCCTTCGGCGCTGGCCACCGCAGCGATCCAGTCGAACTACGCAGCAGACGGATGGGTGGAGCTGGGCCCGGCACTGGCCGCGGCACTCGAGGGTGACGGAGGACCGCTGTGGGACCTGGCCGCGTCCTACTACGACTTCGGACGCTTCACCTCCTATGCAGCGGTGGTGTGCACCGACACCGCGCCGCCGACGGGGACGGAGGCGTACCGGGCCTTTGCCGACGCTGCCCGAGAGCGTGCACCACGCTTCGGCGCCTCAGTGGCCAACGAGCTCGCTCCGTGCGCGACCTGGCCCGTCGATGCGGTGGGCGTTCCGGCCCCGGTGACCGCTGCGGGAGCACCACCGATTCTGGTGATCGGCAACACCGGTGACCCGGCGACGCCGTACCGAAACGCGGTCGACGTGGCGGCGTCGCTGGACTCCGGGGTGCTGGTCACCGTCGAGGCGGACGGCCACACGGCCTATCTCGACAGTTCGTGTGCCACCACGATCGTGGACGAGTACCTCGTCGCGCTGGAGGTCCCCGAGCCGGGCACGGTCTGCGGCGCCTGACAGGCCGTGGGACGGGCGTGCCCCGCTCCCGCACGACTCGACCCGGCCGGCGGGTCGGGGTTCGGGAGTCGAGGCGGGCTCGTCGTAGCATCGCGACCGGTCCCTGTGCCGAACGGCGGCGCGGCGTCCGGGAGCGGCGGTGGAGTTCAACCTGGCGCAGGTCCACGAGGCGGTGGAGGCCGCGGTGCCGGACCGTGAGTGCATCGTGTTCGGCAGCCGCCGACTGACCTACCGCGACGTCGGCGACCGCACACGGGCGTTGGCCAACGCGCTGTCGGCACTCGGGCTGGGATCGGTCCGTCCCCGGGCCGCGCTCGCCGCGCACCGCAGCGGACAGGACCACCTGGCGATCTACCTGCACAACGGCAACGAGTACCTCGAGTCGATGCTCGGCGCCTACAAGGCCCGGGTCGTGCCCTTCAACGTGAACTACCGCTACGTCGCGGCGGAGCTCGAGGAGCTGCTGCGCGCCGCGGGCGCGCGGGCCATCGTGTTCCACTCGACGTTCGCGCCGGTCCTGCGCCAGGTGATCGATCGACTGCCGCTGCTCGAGACCCTCCTCCAGGTCGACGACGGGTCCGGCGGCGAGCTCGTGCCGGGAGCTCGCTGGTACGAGGACGTGCTCAGTGACCATGCGGGGCCGCTGCCCGACGGACTCGCCGACCGCTGGTCCCCCGACGACCTCTACCTGCTGTACACCGGCGGCACCACCGGTGTGGCCAAGGGTGTGCTGTGGCGCCAGGCCGACATCTTCGTGGGGGCACTCGGCGGGCGACGACTGGACACCGGTGCCGAGTGGCGGAGTCTCGACGAGATCATCGCCGCCGCGCCGGGTGGCGGCTCGCGCCTGCTACCCGGTCCGCCCTTCATGCACGGCGCGGCCCACTGGATGGCGTTCAACGGCTTCACCAACGCGAACACGGTGGTGCTCCCGACGATCACCCACCACCTCGACCCCGCCGACCTGCTGCGGACCGTGGAGGTCGAGCAGGTCAACGTCGCGCTGATCGTCGGCGATGCGTTCGGTCGACCACTCGTGGAGGAGCTGGAGCGTCAACCCTACGAGCTGTCGTCGCTGTTGATCATGGTCAGCGGTGGCGCGTCGCTCTCCGCAGGGGTCAAGGAGCGCTTGTTGCGCGCCGTGCCGACGATGCTGGTGCTGGACGGACTCGGCGCATCGGAGACGGGTCAACAGGCCAGCCAGCTCACCTCGGCCGGTCAACGAGCGACGACGGGGATCTTCACGCCCGGCACCGGGATGCGCGTGCTGTCCGACGACCTCACCCGGATGCTCGAACCGGGCAGCCACGAACTCGGCTGGCTGGCACAGACCGGACGGGTGCCCCTCGGCTACCTCGACGACCCCGACGCGACCGCGCGCACCTTCCCGGTGATCGACGGTCGTCGCCATGCCGTGCCCGGTGATCGCGCCCGATTGCTGCGCGACGGAACACTCGAACTGCTCGGTCGGGACTCGGCGACGATCAACTCCGGCGGGGAGAAGGTCTTCGCCGAGGAGGTCGAGCGAGCGCTACTGCACCACCGGTCCGTCATCGATTGCGTGGTCGTCGGGCGTCCGTCCCCGAGATGGGGCCACGAGGTGGTTGCCGTGGTGGAGCTGCGCGAGGGATCCGACGGCGTCGACGACGCCGACCTGCTGGCTGCAGCTGTTCCCCACATCGCCCGCTACAAGCTGCCGAAGCAGATCGTCCGGGTGGCGAAGGTGCGCCGCACGGCATCGGGCAAGGCGGACTACCCCTGGGCCGCGTCGACCGTGGCGGGCGCAGCCGCTGCGCCACATCCTGGTGAGAACACAGGCCCGTCCGGCGCCGAGGGAGGTCCGTCCGACGCGTCGTAGTCTGACGGCGATGACTTCTCCCGCTCCTGACGCACCTGCCCAGGCACGTGCGCTCATCCCCCGTGCCGATGCCCCACTGCCGACCGGCTCGGACAAGACCCGGTCGGTCCAGGCGATGTTCGACGTGATCGCTCCCCGCTACGACCTGGTCAACCGGGTCATGACGTTCCGCATGGACGTCGGATGGCGGCGCCGCACCATCTCTGCGCTCGGGCTGCCGCCCGGCTCGACGGTGGTCGACCTGGCGTGTGGCACCGGCGACCTGGCGGCGGAGCTCGCCGAGCGCGGACTCCGACCGGTCGGCGCGGATCTCAGCTTCGGGATGCTCGCCAATGCCCCCCGGCCGTTCCCCCGGCTCCAGGCCGACGGTGCCCAGCTGCCGCTGCCCGACGGTTCGATCGACGGACTCACGTGCGGGTTCGCGCTGCGCAACTTCACCGACCTGCAGGCGACGTTCGCCGAGATGGCACGCGTGCTCCGCCCCGGCGGCCGCATCGCACTGCTCGAGGTGGCCACCCCGCCCAATCCGGTGCTCCGCTTCGGGCACGGCATCTATTTCGGACAGATCGTGCCACGCATCGGCGCCGCGCTGTCCGACGGTGACGCCTACCGCTACCTGCCCCGGTCCGTGGCCTACCTCCCGGAGCCCGACGAGATGCTCGCGATGCTGACCGATCTGGGCTTCAGCCACGAGCGGCGGGTGCTGCTGTCGGTCGGGATCGCGCAGCTCATCACCGCGACGCGAGGCGCGGGGTGAGCGATCCGGCCGGGCTGCGCAGTGTGACCAGCGCCGTCGATCCCGGTCCGGACGGGCCACCCCCGGGCACCGACGTCACGTCGTTCGGCTCACCGAGACGGTCCCTGTGGGGCACCGGCGAGGCGCTGCGCATCGACCTGCCCGCGCCATGGCCGGACCACGTCGAGACCGTCACCGAGGTCCTGCGCTCCATTCCCACCGTGGACGAGGTCGGCACCCCGGGTTCCGGCCCCGTGGCGTTCGGGGCCCTTCCGTTCGACCGACGTGTCGGCGCCACCCTGGTGGTGCCCTCGGTCCTGTTCGGTCGCACCGCCGAGGGGTTGCACTGGAGGACCACGGTCAGTCGGTCCGAGGCGTTCCACGACGAGAGCGGGTCCGACCCGGCCGCTGCGCCACCCGAGTCGCCCCCAGCGCCGACCGCCATCACGGTGCGCAGCATGCGTTCGCCCCACGAGTGGTGCGCAGCGGTGCAGGATGCCACCGATCGGATCCGCCAGGGCGAGCTGACCAAGGTGGTGCTGGCCCGGGAGCTGGAGGTCGACAGCGACATCGCGCTCGACGCCGCGTCCCTGTTGGCGCGGCTCCGAACCGTGCACCCTGCGGCGCTGTGCTTCGCGATCGACGGGTTCGTCGGCGCCAGCCCAGAGCTGCTGGTGTCTCGAGTGGGCGACGTCGTGCGTGCGCAACCCATGGCGGGCACCACTGCCCGCACCGGCGACGCGTCGGTCGATCAGCGGCGGGCCGCGGAGTTGCTGGCCTCGCAGAAGAACCGGATCGAGCACCAGATCACCATCGACATGGTGCACGACACGCTGTTGCCCTGGTGCAGCTTCCTCGACGCCGAACCGGAGCCGTCGGTGGTGGCCGCCGGACCCGTGCAGCACCTGGCGACCGTGGTCGAGGGGCGGCTGTCCCGACCTGCGGCTCCGGTACTCGAGCTGGTCGCAGGCCTCCACCCGACCCCGGCCGTCGGCGGTTGGCCCCGGGAGACGGCACTCACGCTGATCGATCAGCTCGAGTCGGCCGACAGAGGCCGCTATGCAGGGCCGGTGGGGTGGATCGACGCCGAGGGCAACGGCGCCTGGGCAGTGGGGATCAGGTCGGTGCAGATCGCTGGCCGGCGAGCACGGCTGTTCGCCGGTGTGGGTGTGGTCGCCGATTCGGACCCCTCGGCCGAGCTGGAGGAGACCCGCTCCAAGGCACAGGCGCTACTGCAGTCCATCGTCCGCATCTGACCCGACATCCGTTCGCGCGATGCTGCGAGCCGAACCGTGCTGCAGGTCGCGCTGCTGCTGACGCGTTCCGCAGCACAGTTCGAGTCCCCATGCCGAGGTGTGCTGCAGATCGCGCTGCTGCTGACGCGTTCCGCAGCACAGTTCGAGTTGCTGCGGCCGGAGTCAGGTGTCGGAGGCGTCGGAGCCGGAGGTGTCCGGCGGCGTCTCACGGCGTGCGGCTCTCGGCGGTCGGGCACGACGGGTGGTGACCGTCGCCGGCTCCGCGGTCTGGTCACCCCAGATCTCCCGGATCCGGTCCAACACATCGGCCACCTCGGCGAAGCCGGCGAAGTGCCCTTCGCCGGGCCGCACCCGCAGCTCGCCCCGGGGGAGCCGAGCCGCCTGGTGATGACCGTGGCTGGGCGGCACGATGACGTCGGCCAGGCCGTGCCAGACCACCACCGGCACCTGGACCTCGTCGAGCTGGAAGCCCCAGTGGCGTGCGAACAGCGCCAGGTCGTGTGCGGTGGCCCGCAGGTCGTTCGCGGTGATCAGGTCGTGCAGGAACATGGCCTTGAACTGCGGATGGCCGAGTACCGGCCGGTCGGCGAAACCGAGCACGCGCGCATAGAGGCCGAACACCGGGTCCGCCACCGGGGTCGCGACACGGACCGCTGCCCGCAGCACGCTGCCCATGGGGCTGCGCAGCACCTCCAGCGGCGGCGCAGCGAAACGGAGCAGCCGGGTGTAGGACATCACGGCGTCGGGACCACGGACCGGCCCGATACCACCCAGCAGGGTGCCCACCACGACCCGGTCCGGCATGTGGTGTGCCACCGACAGGGTGTAGGGCCCACCGCCTGACAGCCCGACCGCAGCGCACCGCTCCAGGCCCAGCTGGTCGGCGAGCGCCTCGACATCCGGACCGAACTCGGCGATGCGCTGGTAGCGGTGGTCGGTGGAACGCCCCGTACCGGGACGTTCCACGGCGATGACCCGGAAGCCGCGCTGGAGCGCCGCCTCGTGCACGGTGGGAGGCACCTGGAGACAGGCACCGGGGGTTCCGTGGAACCACAGCACGGCGTCGCCATCGGGGTGTCCGAACTCCGCCCAGCCGAGCTGTCGGTCCTTCGCGACCGTCGCGGTGCCGACCGCCCTGGGAAGCGGTGGCCCGACCACCTCGGGCCGCTCGTCTCCCCTGCTACCGCGAGCGGTCCGCTCACCCATCTGTCCCCCGATCGGCTGTGCGCCGCCCGACGACTGCGGAACGACGAACCCGCGTCAGGCTACCGCGCCGCAGTCGCACGGTCCCACGCATCGGCGACAGCCGCCTGCACCTCTCGGTGCACACCGACGTTGGCATCGCGATCGGTCGGCACCACCACGACCCTCGGTCCACCGCGGGTGAGCGCGCCGGCGATCGCCGCCTGCACGCCGGTACGTGTTCCCACGCGTTGCGCCGGAACGCCGTGCGCCGCAGCGACGGCGGTCAGATCGACCCCGTGGGGGGTACCGAACAGCTGCTCGAAGCGTTCCGGTGGGACCTCGTCGTGCTGTGGGAGGAACGAGAAGATGCCGCCGCCGTCGTTGTCGACCACGACGAGCACCAGGTTGACGTTGCGGGCCATCACGCCGAGTAGCCCGTTGGTGTCGTGCAGGAACGCGACGTCACCGATCAGCAGCGCCGTCGGCGCGCCGGTCAGCGCGGCGCCGACGGCGGTCGACACCACACCGTCGATCCCGTTGGCACCCCGGTTGGCGATGATCTCCACCCCGTCCCGGGAGGGCGCGAACCACTCCAGGTCGCGCACGGGCATCGACGAGGACGCCACCAGGATCCCTCCATCGCTGAGCAGGGTCGCGACATCGATCGCGACGCCGGGTTCGACTGCCTCGGTGTGTGAGGTCACCACCCGGTCGATCGCAGCGGCCGCGATCCGTTCCGCCTCGATCCACCCGGCACGCCACGACGGGTCAGCTCCCTCGGCCACCGCTGCACGAAGCTGATCGCAGGCGCCGGCGATGTCGACCGAGTGGGTCCGGGACAGCACGCCGTCGGGATCCGGGCACATGCCGTAGCGGTCCATGCCGAACTGCTCCGCACCCGACCCGGCGAGCCACCGGTGCAACTCCTTGGAGGCGAGCAGCCCCCCGAGACGCAGCACGACCTCGGGCTCGTGCTCGGCGGCGAACGACTCGTGACGCACCAGCGAGTCGAACGTGGTGATCGTTCCTGGCACGTCTCGCCGGCAACCCGACGGTCCATCGGCGAGTACGGGCCACCCGAGCCGTGCGGCGAGCCGGTGGACCGCCACTGCGTCCTGGGCACCTCGCGCGGTCCGATCCCCGGCGACGATGAGGCCCCGACGGCGCTCCAGCGCCGCGGCGAGCGGTACGAGTTGCTCGTCGGTCAGCCGGCGCTGCGCACCCGGCTCGATGGCCGGGTGCGCAGCGCCGGGCGGTGGCAGCTCACCGGCGGTGCCGAGCAGCGGCTCGCGGAATGCCAGGTTCAGATGCACCGGTCCGGGACGCTCGCCGACCGACCGCACCCAGGCATCGCGCGCGAGCCCGCGCCACAGCGGCGCATCTGCCTCCGCAGGTGGACCCGGCTCGCAGAACCAGCGCACGGCGCTGCGGTAGAGGTCGCGCTGGTCGATCGTCTGCGGGGCGCCCACGCCCTGGAGCTCGGGAGGTCGGTCCGCGGTCAGCACCAACAGGGGCACGAAGGCCTGGGACGCCTCGACCACCGCTGCATGGAACTGCACCGCAGCGGTACCCGACGTGCACAGCACGGCGACCGGGCGACCGGCGACCCGCGCCAACCCCAGCGCCATGAACGACGCGCTGCGCTCGTCGTGGTGCACGTGCACCCGCAGCTCGGGGCCACGGTCCGCCAACGCGAGCGCCATCGGCGTCGACCGCGACCCTGGGCTGACAACGACGTCGGTCAGACCGCACGAGATCCATTCATCGACGAGGGTGGCGCAGTAGGTCGCTGCGACATCTCCGGCACCATGCGCGGAGACGGGGATGGATGCGGGGCCGGCACCGGGGTCCGGGGCAGAGGGGTCGTCGTGGTCCGGCTGCATGGAAGGCGACAGCCTACGGTGTGACACCGTGAGCGCTGAAGTGACGACCCGGCCGGCGGGCGATTCGACGTTGGGCGCGAGCATCAGCGGCGAAGGCCCGAACGTGACGCTGGTGCACGGGTTCGCGCAGAACCGCGACTGCCTGGGTCCCCTGGCGCAGAGCCTGTCGGCACGGTGCCGACTCGTGCGCCCCGATGCACCCGGTCACGGCGCCTCGCTGCAACATGGGGAGGCAGCGATGGAACGGGGGGCGCAGCTGCTGATCGCCACCGGCGGCCGTTCCACCCTGGTCGGCTACTCGATGGGCGGTCGGCTCTGCCTGACCGCCGCCCTCGGCGAGCCCGACGACGTCGACGCCCTGGTGCTGATCGGCGCCACGCCGGGCATCTCGGACCCGGTGCAACGAGCTGACCGCCATGACGCCGACCTGGCGCTCGCCGACCGGCTGGAGCGGATCGGGCTGCAGGCCTTCATCGAGGAGTGGCTGGCGTTGCCGATGTTCGCTGGGCTGCCGGAGTGGGCGAGGTTTGATGCCGAGCGGCGCACCAACACCGCTGCGGGCCTCGCGGCCAGTCTGCGTCACGCCGGCACCGGATCGATGACACCGCTGTGGGACCGGCTCGGCGAGCTGTCGATGCCGGTGTTGTGGATCACCGGCGCGGACGACGAGCGGTACGGCCAGATCGCTGCACGTGCGGTACGGGCGATCGGATCGAACGCGCCGTCACGAGGCGATCGACGGCGCAGGGCATGCAGCGCACCTCGAGCGTGCTGACGAGGCGACGGCGGTCATCTCGGAGTTCGTGCGACGCCACGGCACGTGAGGCGTCATCCCCCGAGGAACAGGCCGAGCGCCAGCAGGGCGCCGTAGACCATCTGGACCTGCCCGGTTCCCTCGAGCACGGGGATCAGTCCACGGCCCCGTGCACCGCTGAGCACGGCCACCACCGGTCGGCGAGCAGGGACCACCGCCAGCAGCGCGAGCGCCGCCAGCACCCGACCGCTTCCGCCCGCCAGCACCGGCACGAGCGCCATCGGGACGACGAGCAGCACGATGAACAGGTAGCGGGTCCGCATGTCGCCCAGGCGCACCGCCAGGGTCTGCTTGCCCGCACGTGTGTCGCCGGGGATGTCGCGCAGGTTGTTCACCACCAGCAGCGCGGTGGCGAGGCATCCCATCGCCACACCGCAACCGACCGCCAGCGGCGCTGACCGACCCGGTCTGGACGTAGAAGGAGCCGACGGTGGCGACCAGTCCGAAGAACACGAACACGAAGGCCTCACCGAAGCCGGCGTACCCGTAGGGCCGCGGCCCGCCGGTGTAGAACCACCCCGCCAGGATGGCGGCCACTCCCACCAGGAGCAGCCACGGGCTGACGAACACCACCAGCGGCAGTCCGCACAGCGCGGTCAACCCGAACGCGACCAGCATCGCCCGCTTGACCTCCTCGGGTGTGGCCAGGCCGTTGCCGACCAGCCGGGGTGGGCCGATCCGCTCGCCGGGGGCGTCGGTGCCACGCTTGCCGTCGGAGTAGTCGTTCGCGTAGTTGGTGGCGACCTGGACGAACACGGCGACACCGAGCGCGCACAGGAAGGCCCACAGGTGCAGCCCCCGGAGCCATCCGGTGGCGGACCCGGCCAGGGCGCTCAACTGGGGATCGGACCAGAACGGCACACCGATCTGGGCACATCGCAGCGCGGCCTCCGTCGATCCACCGGCCGCCCCGACCCCCGTCGCCCCGCACACACCCGCCGCGGCGGCGGTCCCCACCAACACGGGAGCGACCGCGGCGGGCAAGGTCCGCGGCCGGGCACCCAGGATCCATCGTCGCCGACCGGTCGGCAGCTCGGTGTTGCGCATGTGGGGTCGGATGCTACGACTCGTGAGCGACGAGCAGCGCACCGGCCTGCGGCTGCGCCGCCAGGGCCGACATGACTGCCGTGGCGGCAGCGCCCTCCCACCTGGTGGCCGGCCCGAGGCGCAGTCGGCGGCGGGTCCCGTGGAGCCGGATCTCGATCATCACCAGCCCCGGCCGGCGGACGGCGCGCAGCTCCTCCACCAGGGCCCAGTCCAGGCGCACCGTCGAGGTGAGGTTCCGGCTGACCAGTCCGTTCGCGTCGAGCGTGGCGCTCTGGGTCGCGGCCCGCCAGCCGAAGAACAACGCGACCACGATCGTCACCACCGCCACCCAGCTCGGTGGGACGGGATCGCCGGTGGTGCGGTCCAACGCTCCCCTGCTGGCACCGATCAGCACCAGCGCCACCGCGCCCAGAGGAATCGCTGCGGCCAGGACCCAGGCCGGCGACGCCGGCTCGATCCGGAGCGGTTCGTCGTCGCTGAGCACCGCCCAAGCCTACGTGAGGGCCGATCATGTGGGTCCGGCGGCGGAATGGCACGCTGGAGGGGTGCACGACCTGGTCGCCCTGCTGCTTCCCGGAGGGAACGACCTCGTCGACGCCGTACGGCGCGCCTGGGAACACGGCGATGCGGTGCTTCCCCTGGACCCCGCGTCCCCCGCACCCCACCTGCACGCCGTCATGGCAGCGCTCGAACCGACCAAGGTGGTCGAGGCCGACGGCGAAACGCGCACGCTGGACGGAGGGCGGCCGGTCAGGGAGGGTGATGCGCTGGTCATCGCCACCTCGGGCACCACGGGCACACCCAAGGGCGTCGTGCACACCCATCAGGGCGTGGAGCACGCCGCGTTCGCGACGTCGACCGCAGCAGGGGTGGGAGCGGACACACGTTGGCTCGCCTGTCTGCCGTTGTCGCACGTGGGTGGGTTCTCGGTGCTCAGCCGGGCGCTGGTCACCGGGACCGACCTCGAGGTGCACCCCCGGGCCGAGGCCGTCGCGATCGATGATGCGGCGCGGCGCGGCGCCACCCACGTCTCGCTCGTCCCGACGCTGCTGACGCGGGTCGATCCATCTCCGTGGCGGACGATCCTGCTCGGCGGATCATCGATCCCCGATCGGCGTCCACAGAACACCATCGCCACCTACGGGATGACCGAGACGATGGGCGGGGTCGTCTACGACGGACTGGCGCTGCCCGGGGTCGAGGTCCGCATCGTCGAGGTCGACGAGACGGCGAGCAGCGATGTCCGCACTGCTCGGTTCGGCCGGATCGGTCCGATCGAGCTGCGCTCCCCCACGCTGTTGCGCTGCTACCGCGACGGGACCGACCCGGTGCGAGCGGACGGCTGGTACCGCACCGGAGATCTGGGCAGCGTCGATCCGGTGACCCGGACGCTGACGGTGCAGGGGCGAGCGGACGACCTGATCATCACCGGTGGCGAGAAGGTGTGGCCTGATCCTGTCGAGACCGTGCTGCGCACCGACCATCGCGTCCGCGACGTGGCGGTCGTCGGCTCTGCGGACGCCGAGTGGGGCCAGCGGGTCGTGGCGGTCGTGGTGGCGACCGATGCGGAGGACCCGCCGACCCTGCAGGGCCTGCGCGAACTGGTCCGCGCACGACTACCGGTCGCCGCGGCCCCGAAAGAACTCGTGCTGGTCGATTCGCTCCCACGCACTGCGCTGGGCAAGATTCGTCGAGCACTCCTGGTCGACAGCGGTTCGGAGCACCCCCGGTATGGATGAGCAGCCCTCGAGCACAGCCACGGTGCCCATCACCGGGGCGCGCTTCGACCACATCGGACTGGCGTTGCGACGACCGACCGATCTGTGGCCGATGATGGCGGGTGCGCTGGGCGGGCGCTACGACGGCCGGGGAACCAAGGCCGGCTACGGCTGGACCCAGGTGCGCTTCGCGAACGGATTCGTCGTGCAGGGCCTGAACCCCGAGTCGACCGAGGGAACCGACTTCCTGGACCGCTTCTTGGACCGCGACGGGCCCGGGCCCCACCACCTCACCTTCCACGTGCTCGACCTGGACGCCGCGATCGCATCGCTCGACGCTCACGGCTTCGCGCCGTTCACCGAGGACCGGTCCGACCCGGACTGGCTCGAGGTGGTCATCCATCCCCGCGATGGACAGGGCGTCGTGGTGCAACTGGTGCAGGTCCCCGACCGACCCCCGCTCCCGTTGGACGTGCCCGAGGGGTTCCCCGAGATCAGCTACGAGCACCCGGTGGCGTCGCTCGGCCGGGTGGTGCATGCAGTGGCCGACATGGGCGCAGCTCTGGCGATGTACCGCGATGTCCTGGGGGGCCGGGTGGTGTCGAGCGGTTCGGCGGTCGACGGCAACCACTGGACCGAACTGGGCTGGGACGGCCCCGGCCGACTTCGTCTGCTCGAAGCAGCCCATGCCGAGATCGCCGACTGGGTCGGCGACCGCAGGGGCAGGGTGCGGCATCTCTTCTTCGACTTCGACGAACCCTCGCACATCCCCGGAGCACGGCAGGTGTCCGCAGGTCGAGGTCGCTGGGTCGTGGACGCCGATGATGTGCTCGGCACCCGGCTCGTCATCGCCTCCAGCGCCCGCTGAGTTCGCCTGGGTTCGACCGAGGTGACCGGCGCGGGCGGCGCCGGTCAGAGCAGCATGCCGCCGTCCACCACCGTGGTCGTCCCGGTGATCCAGGACGCGGCGTCCGAGGCGAGGAACAGCGCGGCGTTCGCGATGTCGCTCGGCTCGCCGAGGCGTCCCAGCGGCACCATCTTCGACACGGCCTCCTCGTTGGACTCCCACAGCGCCCGAGCCATGTCGGTCTTCACCAGACCCGGCGAGATCGCGTTGACCCTGACGCCCGGCGCCAGGTCCTTGGCGAGTGACTTCGTCAGGTGGATGAGCGCCGCCTTGGTCACGTTGTAGTGACCGATCGACGTCTCGACCGTCATTCCCCCGATCGACGAGATGTTGAGCACGACGCCGCCGTGGGTCTGCATCGACCGGCGCCAGCACTCCTGGATCCACACGAAGGGCCCTCGCAGGTTCACGTCGTGGGTCTTGTCCAGCCGCGGCAGATCGATGTCGATCATCGGTCCGAGATACGGGTTGGTCGCTGCGTTGTTGACCAGGATGTCGACTCGACCGAAGCGCTCGACCGTCGCCGCCACACATGCTGCGGCGGCCTCGGGGTCGCCGGCGTTCGCAGCGAACACGTCGATCTGGCCGGCAGCGTCCGCTCGCATCGACCCGGCCGCCGACTCCAGCGCGTCCTGCTTGCGCGACGACAGCATCACGTCGGCTCCCGCAGCTGCGAACACCGCGGCGATCTCCCGCCCGATGCCCCGTGAGGCGCCGGTCACCAGCGCCACCTTGCCGTCCAGTCGCAGTTCCATCGCTGCACCGTAGCGAACCCGACCATCGCCCCGGCGTGGCGTGCGTCCGACCTGGGCGGTTCAGCGGTCGGCGGAACCCGCAGCGACCGTGGCCTCGATCCGCGTGCTGCGGCACCTCGATGTAGGGCACCTCGGGCCGGTCCAACATGCCCTTGGAGACCCACCCCCGACGGTCCGCCCACGCGATCAGGGGCGGGAGCACCACGAGCGCCGACAGCAGCGCGACGGTGATGTTGACGGCCACGATCAGCCCGAAGTCCCGCAGCAGCGGCAGCGACGAGGTGGCGATGACAGCGACGCCCGCCATGGTGGTGAGCGCCGAGACGACGAAGGCGCGACCGGTGCGCGCACCGGCGGTGTCGAGCGCGTCCTGGGGTTCGAGCCCGCGCCGACGCTCCTCCAGGTAGCGATAGAGGATCAGCGTGGTGAACTCGGTGCACGCCGCGACCACCAGCGGCCCTCCGACCGCGGTCATCGGGCTGAGCGTGAAGCCGAGGAAGTAGGTGAGCAGCGACGTGGCTCCCACCGCGATCAGCACCGGCACCAGCGCCAGCAGGGAGCGCACCAGCGAGCGGAACGCGATGGTCAGCCAGATCAGCACGAAGCCGATCGCCAGATAGGTCAGGAGGATGCGTCCCGACTGGAGGTTGTCGAGCAGGCCGACGCCCACCACGGCCAGTCCGGACGGGGTCGCCCGGATGCCCGGCGGTGCCTCGACATCGTCGCGGAGCTCATCGATGATCGGTGCCCTGTCCTCGAGCGGCCCAGCAGCGGTGAAGAAGATGACGTTGAACGCCGTCCCGTCGGCCGACGCGGTGGAGACCTGGACATCTCTCGGTGCGACCTCCCATGCCTCGCGCACCACGTCGCCCTGGGGGCTGACCGGCGCTGCGCCCGTCACCGCGGTGAGGTCCGCGACCGTGCCGACGATGCCGCTGCCGACCAGCAGTCGGTCGTCGTAGTCCTCCAACGTCGAGCGGGTCAGCTCGTCGGTGAAGGCCACCGCCTCGTCGGTGAACAGGTCGCCGTCGCTGTCGGACAGGACGTACACGCCCAACTCCGACGAGCCCCCGACCTGTGCGTCCAGCGCGTCGATGTCGGCGATGACCTGCGTGTCCTGGTCGACCCAGCGCACGGGGTCGGTCTGGATCTCCAGGCGATCCTCGACCACGACACCGCCGATGAACAGGCCCGCGGCGAGTACGACCAGCACGAGAGCGAGGCTGGCGGGCACCCGTCCGAGTCGCACCACGAACCGCGACAGCACGCCCTCGCGGTAGTCACGACCCTTCGTCGGGGAGCGGAACTCGCGGATACCCAGGATCGCGAGGGGATTGATGATCGACGAGATGCAGATCGCGACGATGCCGACCGCCAGCAGCAGTCCGAACTGGCGGATCATCGGGGTCTGGGCGAACTGGATCGCGACGAAGGCCAGCACCGCGTTGACCGTGACCACCAGCATCGGACCGCCCAGCTGCCGAGCGGCCTCCTGGATCGGGTTGGGTGTTCGGTCGACGATCACCTCCTCCTCGATGCGCGCGTGCAGTCTGGATCGCGTAGTCGATGCCCACGCCGAGCAGGACCGGCAGCGCCGCGATGGTCACGAGGGTGAGGGGGATCCCGACGTAGCCGTTCAGCCCGAAGGCCCAGACGACCCCGACGGTCACCACGAGCAGTGGCAGCAGTCGCCAGCGGACGTTGAAGAAGACCAGCAGGATCAGCGCCATCGCCGCCAGGGCGATCCCACCCAGCGAGATCATGCCGCCGCGCAGGTAGTCGTTGATGTCCTTCAGCAGCACCGGCGCACCCGTGGTGATCGCCGTGGCGTTCGACAGCTCCAGGTCGGCCGCGGCGGCGACCACGGCGTCCGAGGTCGCGCCCTCGTCCTCGATCGACTGGTTGCCCTCGAGCCGGGTGATCATGAGCGCCGTGGACTCGTCGGGGAAGAACGGCCGGAGCGCCAGTCTGATCTCTCCGTCGTTGTCGTACAGGAGGAACTCGACCCACGCGGGGTTGTCCAGCTGCTGCTGATCCGGCGGGATGGCCAGCAGGCGCTCGGCGGTGGCCGCCAGGTCGGCCTCGCGGGCCTCGGCGCTCTCGGTGTCACCGATCTCGTTGGCGACCTCCTGAGCGTGCAGCAGCGCCCGTGAGGCGATGGCGTCGAACGGATTGCCGCTCTCGGCGGTGACCAGGCTGGTGGAGAACTCCAGCGCGGTCAGCGGACTGATCACGCCGAGCACGCCGTCGTCGGAGCGGATCTCCTCGGCGACACCTGCGATCGAGGCGATGTTGTCGGTGGTGAACAGCTCGTCGACGGTCGCACCGTCGTCCATCGTCACCATCGTGATCATCGCCTGACCGCCGAACAGGTCCTGGTACGCGACGTTGTCGACGGCGACCTGCTCGTCGGAGTTGAGGTAGCTGTCCTGGCCGGTGGCGAAGTCGAGCTGGGTGATCCCCAGCCCCAACCCGATGGTCACCACGAGCCCCACGACCGAGACGACACCCGCCCGGCGCCCGAGGTTCACCGCGAGCCACGACCACATCTTCAACATGCATCCCCCCGGATTCGAGACGGCGTGAACCTAGTCCGGTCGCACAGCTCGTCGCGTCGTGACGTCAGTGGACTGCCGAGGCGACGGTCACCAGCGGCCGGTGTGGGTCCGGGTCGCCGGGTCGGGCCGGCCGCGCCGTGCCGACGCGGAGCCCGTGCGGGCGCCTGCAGCGCGACCGAGCGCGACGGTGCCGAGCGCGCGCCGACCCGCCGGCACGCCGAAGACGCTCCGCAGGTCGGCCTCGTGGTCGAACTGACCGAACAGGAGCGCACCCAGACCGGCGGCCTCGGCGGCCAGCAGCATCGCCATGACCGCCGCGCCGCCGTCGATCCACCAGTACGGCACGGTCCACCGCTCGGTCCCGGCACCGAGACCGGTGTGGGACTTGTCGGGCTCCGCGTAGCGGGTCGCGTAGGCATCGGGGTCGACGTACGGGACGACGAGCACGGGCGCCTGCAGCAGTCCCGGCCAGGGGAAGTCGGCCCGGCGGGCGGGGTCGAGCGACGTGTCCCAGTAGGTCCGCACGTCGTCACCGGTCAGGACCAGCAGGTCCAACGCCCACGTGTTGCCCGCAGCGGGGCCAGAAAACGCAGCGTCGAGCACAGGGGCGAGGAGCTGCGGCGACAGCGGCTCGGGCAGATAGTCCCGGCACATCCGCCGCGATGCCAACAGCGAGGCGAAGCCGGCAGCCTCGCCCGAGGGTTCCATCACCCGTGCTTGAGGAGCTCCTCGGCCATGACCCAGCCGCAGGTGACGATCGAGTCCCCACGGGACTCTTCGAGCACGGCGAACTGGGCCAGCACCTCGGCGTCGATCGAGTCGGCCTTGAGCGACTCGTGGTCGAGCACCAGCGGCGGCGAACCGTCGCCGACGATGAGGAACGCCTGATCGTCGTAGCGGTCGGAGTCGATGCCGAACCGCTTGACCAGCCGGCGACCCCAGGCGCGCTCCTCGCCAGAGGCCTTGTGGCCGGGCCGCGGCACGATGTCGGCCAGCAGCTTGAAGCCCTCGAGCGCGCCCGCACCGCTCATCCGCGTGCCGAGCAGTACGTCCTCGTCGGGAAAAGCCATCAGCGCCCGGCGGAAGTTGTCGCTGATGAGTGCCCGCAGCACCGCGTCACGCTTGGACGTGCGCTTGATCGACGCGACGCCGAGCAGGATGCACGGTGTGCCGCCGATGCGCTCCAGGGTCGAGAACGAGAACCCGCGCAGCAGGTTGCCCTCCTTGACCAGCGTCACCAGCACCCATTCCTCGACCTGCTTGGAGAGCGTGCCCACCTCGTAGCAGTGGCCGCCGTCCGCGCAGATGTCGGCCATCTCGGCCAGCTCGGAATCACTCAGCGCCGTGCAGTCCTTGGTGGTGACCTCCAACGCCATGCATTGCTCCCTGATCCAGTGAAAATGCGGTCGCTACATCTCAGTCGACCAGCGACGGCGGTGCAAGCCGGCCCCCAGCGCTCCGCGGGATCCTGCTCGGAGCGACGGTACTCAGAGCACCACGGCGTCCTGCCCGAGCAGCGCGCGCAGCTCGCCCACGAGGCCACTGCGAGTGCTCACCGTGTACTGCTCCGACAGCCGGACGACCTGACGCTCGCCCAACATGATGTACACCTCGGAGTCGCCCGGGAAGTCGAGGAAGAGCTCCTTCAGACGCCCGACGGTGTCGTCGGTCAGTCGACTCGGCGACAGGTGCAGCCGCAGCGGCGCCTCGCCCTCGGCGAGTGGTTCGAAGATCTCGATGTCACCTGCGATCAGCTTGGGAGTCTCGTCGCGACGGTCCACCCGCGCGCCCAGGACGACGACGGTGTCGTCCGCGAGCAGGTGACCGATCTCGGTCATCGTGCGGGGGAAGACCATGACCTCGACCGAGCTCTGCAGGTCCTCGAGGGTGAACACCGCCATCAGGTCGCCCTTCTTGGTCCACTTCCGTTGCAGACCGGTGATGACTCCACCGACGGTGCGACGCGAGCCGTCCTCGACCTCGGCGAGCTCCAGGAGACTGCAGTCGACCTTCTTGCGCAGCGCAGCCTCTGCACCCATCAGGGGATGGTCCGACACGTACAGCCCCAGCATCTCCTTCTCGAAGGTCAGTCGCAGCTTCTTGTCGAAGTCCCGGTCGGGGATCACCGCGCGTTCATCGAACGCCGGTGTTGCGTCGTCGGCATCGGCGAACAGCGACATGACGCCCATGTCGTGCTCCTTCCGGCGGGCGACGGTCTGGTCGATGATCTGTTCGTACACGGTCAGCAGCCCCTGCCGGGGGTGACCCATCGCATCGAACGAACCCGCCTTGATCAGCGACTCGATCGTCTTCTTGTTCAGCACCTGGGTGTTGACGCGCTGACAGAAGTCGTAGAAGTCGACGTACGGGCCGTTCGCGTCCCGCTCGGACACGATGTGCTCGACCAGTCCAGCGCCGACGTTGCGCACCGCCGAGAGCCCGAAGAGGATCCGGAGCTCCTCGGACCCGTCGTCGAGCGGCGTGATCTCCGGAGTGAAGTCACTCGAGGAGCGGTTCACGTCGGGCACCACGACCTCGATGCCCGTCGCCCGGCACTCGGCCAGGTAGATCGCGGCCTTCTCCAGCTTGTCCTTGACGCTGGTGAGCAACGCGGCCAGGTACTCCGCCGGGTAGTTCGCCTTCAGATAGGCCGTCTGGTAGCTGACCAGCCCGTAGCCGTAGGCGTGGGACTTGTTGAACGCGTAGTCGGCGAACGGCTCGATGATGTCGAACCACTGGGTGCCCAGATCTGCGCCGTAGCCGGTGGCCTCGCAGCCCTCGACGAACTTCACGCGCTCCTTCGCGATGAGCTCCTTGTCCTTCTTTCCGCACGCCTTGCGGAGGCTGTCCGCCTCGGCCAGCGAGTAGCCCGCGAACTTCTGCGCGACCCGCATCATCGACTCCTGGTACACCATCAGTGCGTAGGTGTCGCCCAGCACCTCCTTGGCGTCGGGGTGCAGGTACTCCACGGGTTTGCGGCCGTTCTTGCGGTCTGCGTAGTCGTAGTGCATGTTCGCCGCCATCGGACCCGGCCGGTACAGGGCGACCAGCGCGGCGACGTCTTCGAACTCGGTCGGAGCGAGTGCCCGCATCAGCGTGCGCATGGCGCCGCCCTCCAGCTGGAACACCCCGACGGTCTCCGCCCGCTGGAGCAGCGCGTAGGTCGCCGGATCGTCCAGCGGAACGCCGTCGATGTCGACCTCGATGCCCCGGCTGGAGCGGATGAGCTCCAGCGTGTCGGTGATGACGTCCAGGTTCCGCAGGCCCAGGAAGTCCATCTTCAGCAGGCCCAGCTCCTCGACGCCGTGCATCTCGTACTGCGTGACGACCGGCGCCTCCTCGGGGTCCTTGCCCGCCTCGGGCTTGCGCTGGATCGGGAGGTAGTCGGTGAGCGGGTCCTTGGTGATCACCACCGCAGCCGCATGGATGCCATCCTGTCGCCGAAGGCCCTCGAGTCCCTTGGCGACCTCGATGACCTCTCGGGCGTCCGGGTCCTCGCTGTACATCTGGCGGATGTCGCCCGCCATCTTGTAGCCGTCGGCGAACTTCGGGTGCTCGTCCAGGCAGGCGTACAGAGGGGTGTCACGCCCCATCACCAGCGGCGGCATGGCCTTGGCCACCTTGTCACCCACCGAGTACGGCTTGCCCAGCACCCGCGCGGCATCTCGCACCGCTGCTCGGGCCTTGATGGTCGAGAACGTGACGATCTGCGCCACACGGTCACGCCCGTAGCGCTCGGCCGCGTAGCGGATCATCTCGTCACGGAACCGCGAGTCGAAGTCCATGTCGATGTCCGGCATCGACACACGGCTGGGGTTCAGGAATCGTTCGAACAGCAGGTCGTACTTGATGGGGTCCAGATCGGTGATCCACAGCGTGTACGCCACCGCACAGCCGGCTGCTGACCCGCGGCCGGGGCCGACCCGGATGCCGGCGTCGCGGGCGTGCTTGATGAGGTCCCACACGATCAGGAAATACGACGAGAACCCCATGTCGCCGATGACCTTCAGCTCGTAGGTCAACCGCTCGACCGCCTCGTCGGGCAGGTCATCGCCCCAGCGCTTGCGGGCTCCCTCGAAGGTCAGGTGCTGGAGGTAGTCCGCATCGTCGGTGAACCCCTCGGGCAGCGGGAAGTTCGGCAGCAGCGGGTTGCCGAACTCGATCTCGAGCTCGCAGCGCTCCGCGATCCACAGCGAGTTGTCGCAGGCGGACTCGACCTCGCGGAACAGGTACCGCATCTCCTCGCTGGTCTTCAGGTAGTGGTGGTCGCCGCTGAACCGGAACCGGTCAGGGTCGCTCATGAGCGACCCGGTCTGCACGCACAACAGTGCGTCGTGGGCCACGGCGTCGTGCTGGTGCACGTAGTGGCTGTCGTTGGTGGCCAACAGCGGCAGCTGCAGCCGCTTCGCCAGCTGCACGAGCTGCGGGTTGGTGCTGCGCTGCTCGGGGATGCCGTGGTCCTGCAGCTCCACGAACAGGTGATCGCGACCGAAGATGTCGAGCAGGCGCCCGGCGCGCTCACATGCCGCGTCGTAGCCGGAGTTCATCATCGCCTGCAGCACGTGACCGCCCAGACAGCCCGTGGTGACGATCAGTCCCTCGGAATGCTGGTCGAGCAGGTCCCAGTCGACCTTGGGCTTGCGGTAGTAGCCCTCCATGAACGCCCGCGACGACAGCTGGATCAGGTTCTTGTAGCCCGTCTCGTTCTCCACGAGGGTGGTCAGGTGGTAGTAGGGCTTCTTGCCGCCCTCGGCCTCACCACCGGAGTCGTCCATACGAGCACCGCGCAGCCGCAGCCGCTCGTCACGCGCCTCGTGCGCCATGTACAGCTCGGAGCCGACGATCGGCTTCACACCCTGCTTGCGGCACTCCTTGTAGAAGTCGAGGACTCCGTACATGTTGCCGTGATCGGTGATGCCCATGGCGGGCTGACCGTCCGCGACCGCGGAGCTGACCACGTCACCGATGCGTGCTGCGCCGTCGAGCATGGAGTACTCGGTGTGTTGGTGCAGATGCACGAAGGAATCCGCCACGGCGGGCTCGCCTCCCCAGGCGTCAGGCGGCCCGGAGGGCCACGATCACGATCCCGCTGCGAATCACAGCGCTGTCATCTGAGTATCGCGCGAGTTGTCCGACCCCGCGTCGGCCGCTCCCGCATCACCCGAACGGTCACCTCGTGCGGACGAACCCGATCGCTCAGATGTAGCCGGGACCGGGCGCGGGACCGGGTGCTGGCCCGCCCGGCAGTTGGCCGCGCATCCCCTCGAGTTGCTGACGCGCCGCCATCTGCTGGGCGACCAACGTCGCCTGGATGCCGTGGAACAGCCCCTCGAGCCAGCCCACGAGCTGCGCCTGGGCCATGCGCAGCTCCGCCTCGGACGGGGCTTCGTCGCCGGAGAAGTCGAACGACAAGGTGTCGAGCTCGGCCCCGAGCTCCGGCGACAAGGCCGACTTCAGCTGCTCGAGGCTGTTGGCGTAGATCCGCCGCAGCTGGTCGCGGGTCGCATCATCGATCGAGGTGCTGCGCACCTCTTCGAGCAGCTGCTTGACCATCGCACCGATGCGGATGATCTTGGCCGGCGACTCGATCTCCGAGCCGTCCTGGTCGCTCTCCTCACCTGGCTCGACCCCGTCGGGCGACACCACCTCCGGCGATGGCAGCGCGTCGGTCGCGTTGGTTCCTGCGGGGGCGGAGGGCGTGTCGGACATCGCCCGATCCTAGGGGATCGGCACCCCGGCGCGATCAGCCACGGGCGACCATCAACGGGACGATCACCTCATCCTCGGTCATCGAGCCGTGGCGGCCCAGCAGATGGAACGGACCGGTGTCGGCGGCGTCCTCGAAGGCGACCGGCTCGAAGGGCACCAGTGCCACGTCGCCCAGTCTGGACAGCGGCCCGGGCAGCACCTTGGGACCGAACCAGCACTCGTCGAGCATCTGCTCACGCGACACCACCCAGGCAACATCGCCGTGGTGCTCGGTCGCGGCCGTCAGCAGGTCACCCGCCGCACCGGGACGGGCGTGCAGCCACCGGAACCGCGCCTCACCCGACTGGTGAGCGACGTGTGACAGCACCTCGGGGTCCGGAGGGAAGACCCTGTCGCCCACGTCGACCTGACCGTGGTCCGCGGTGATGACCAGTGCAACGTTCGCGGGAAGCTCCTGGATCATGTACTCGACCATGCGGTCCACGAAGACCAGCTCGGTGTCGTAGAAGTGGCTCAACCCGTACTCATGGGCGACCTTGTCGATGCCGTCGTAGTAGGCGTAGACGAACGGCTCACCTGCGTTGAGCTGGTGGGTGATCTCGGCGAGCATCGTCGAGGGCATCCGGTAGGGGATGTGTCGACAGCCACCCAGGTGCGCGCGGGTGAAGCCGGTGTCACGGAACTCCGCCCGCACCACCACCGGCGGGCGTTGCCCGCCGAAGGCCACCTCCGACTGGATCGACTCCGGCGGGATCACCTCTCGTGCGTCGCCCTTGCCGGTGGTCCACCGCAGCACGTTCAGCACGTCGCGGTCGACCGCCATGCGATACCCGATCACCCCGTGCTCGCCGGGCGGCAGACCCGTGGAGATGGAGGTGAGCGCGGTTGCGGTGGTCGTCGGCGCCACGGTCGTGATCGGCACGGACGCCATCAGGGGGAAACCCCGCAGCAGCGACATGCGCTCCTGCATCTGGTGCCAACCGAGCCCGTCGAGCACCAACATGACGATCTGGTCCGCGCCCTCGAGGCCCGGGGGGAACCAGGCGGGCGGATGGTCCGGATCCTCGACGAGCACGTCGACGATGTTCGAGGTGCACGCACCCTCGTACGCCGGGAGCACCGGCTGCGGCGGCGCGCCGGCTGACGGTGCCCCGTGAACTCCTGCTCCGGTGACCGGATCGGTCATCACGTCGTCGCCCACCACTCGAGTCTCCTGGCCGCGTGCAGGCCCCACGCTACCGACTCGGGCCGCGCGAGCGGCAACTCTCCGTCCGCGGCCGACCAGGTGGGGCGCCGTGGTCGGGTCGGTGCGCGTCGGCATGCCTACGATGGAACGGTGAAGGTCTCGACCAGGGGTGACTACGCGAGCAGGGCGCTGCTCTCCCTGGCGCTGCACGACGGCGACGGTCCGACGTCGGTCCGCGACATCGCCGAACGCACCGGACTCCCCCAGCCCTACCTGGAGCAGATCCTGCTGGCGCTCAAGGGTGCGGGTCTCGTGCGGTCCAAGCGAGGAGTCGGCGGCGGTTACGTGCTCGCACGTGACCCCGGCGAGATCACGCTCGCCCAGATCGTCTCCGCGGTCGACGGACCCATCCAGGCCGGCGACTTCGGTCAACCCCACACCGACGGGTCCTGTGACCACGAGGGCCAGTGCGTGCTGCTCGCGATCTGGCACGACGTGGGGGGCGCCATGCGCGCCCTGCTCGAGGCGTACTCGTTGGCCGACCTCGCCGGCATCACCGAGGGCCGCGAGCCGTGGCCCGGAGAGACGCCGGGCCCCTGATCCAGGACGCGGCTCGGCTCAGCCCGACGCAGCCCGGCTCAGGCGATCCAGCACACGGGCAAGGTCCGGCGGCAGCGGCGAGCTGAAGCTCACCTCCTCGCCGGTCGAGGGGTGCAGGAACGCCAGCTCCCTGGCGTGCAGGAAGGGACGCGGCATGGAGAAGCTGTGGCGAACCCCGCCGTAGAGATCATCACCGATCACGGCGTGACCCACCGATGACAGATGCACCCGGATCTGGTGGGTGCGACCGGTCTCGAGCTGGCAGGTGAGCAGCGATGCGGCGATGGGCGAATCGAACTCCTCGTCGACGCGGTAGTGGGTGCGGGAGTCCCGACCGTCGACCGCAACGGTCATGCGCAAGGGATCGCGTCGTGATCGACCGATCGGCGCGTCGATGACGCCGACACGGTGCTCCATGTGCCGCCAGACCAGAGCGGTGTAGACACGGGTCACGGTGTGCGTCGAGAGCTGGTGCACCAGCTCGACATAGGCGTCCTGGGTGCGGGCGACCACCAGCAGCCCCGAGGTCCCACGGTCGAGTCGGTGCACCAGTCCGGGTCGGATCGGCTCACCGACCTCTGCCAGCTCGGGGAAGTGGGCGAGCAGCCCGTGCACCAGGGTCGACCCCGAGTGCCCCGGACCGGGATGCACCACCAGGCCCGCTGGCTTGTCCACCACGATGATCTGGTCGTCCGAGAACACCACGGGCACTGCGACCGATGGGTCGGGCTCGACGGTGACGATCGGCTGCTCCGGGGCGGACAGCAACGTCACGACCTGCCCCTCGGCGAGCTTGAGCGACGGCTTGGAGGCGACCGCTGCATCGATGAGCACCTGCTCGGCCGCGACGAGCGCAGTCGCCTCGGCACGGGAGCAACCGGTGATCAACGCCACGACCCGGTCGATGCGCTGACCCACGAGCGCCGGGGGGATCTCCTCGACGATCGGTGTCGCCGGGCGGTCCGGGTCGCTCACGGACGCGGCGGATCGGGCTCGTCGGCCAGGTCGGCTGCACCGGGATCGGCTGCTCCGGCGTCGGCGGCGCCGGCATCATCGACAGCGTCGGCTGTTGGGGCGGAGCGTTCCTCGGCGGGCACGCGTGCGCTCAGGATGGCCAGCGCGATCCCCCCGCAGACCACCGCGGCATCTGCGATGTTGAACACGGGCCACCACTGCAGGTCGATGAAGTCGACCACCGCACCGGACATGAAGCCCGTGGCCGTGCTGCCCACCTCACCCACGCGGGTCAGCCGGTCCACGATGTTGCCGAGCGCACCGCCCATGACGATGCCGATGAGCACCAGTTGCGACGCGCGACTGCACCCGGCGGGCCACGAAGGCCAGCACTCCGACGATGCCCAGGGCAACGACACCGATGAGCGCGCCCGACCCGGAGCCCTTCGAGAAGGCCATCCCGGTGTTGAACGCCAGCCGGAACCGCAGCGAGCCGATCAGGTCGATCATCTCACCGCCCGACAGACGGTCGAGCGCCCATCGCTTGGTCAGCTGATCAGCCAGGATCACCGCCGCCGCGACACCGAGCACCATGACCCACCGGCGCGCCGCGGACATGCCGGCGGCGGGCGGGGACGGCACCCCTTCAGATGCTCCGGTCGCCTCGGCCATCGACGCCTCGGGCACCCTCAGCGGAAGCTGCGGGTCTTGAACTCGACGCGCTCCCGAGCGTAGGGAATCGCCCGCAGACGCTCCTTGGGAATCGTCTGCCCGGAGTACTCGCAGATGCCGTAGATCCCCTTGTCGATGCGCTCCATCGCCGCGTCGATCTCCTCGATCGTCTGCAGTGCGGCGGCAGCTCGGGCCAGGTCGAAGTCGCGCTCGACCGCCAGGGTGTCGCCCTCTCCCGACTCGTCGTCGAACTGCACGTCACCCGGCTCACGGTCGCGCGCCAGCGCATCGGCCTCGGCCTTGAGCGCCTCGGCCTGGCTGGCCAGGGTTGCGCGCTCCTCGAGCAGTGCGTCGCGCTGCGCCGACAGGAAGGAGGCATCGAAGGGCGACTCTGCAGGGAGCGCCTTCTTGACCATCTTCCTGGAACCACCGGAAGCCGGAGGGATGGCCGGCTTCTTGGCGGCCGCGGCCTTCTTCGCCGGCGCCTTCTTGGCGGCCGGAGCCTTCTTGGCGCCGGTGCCTTCTTCGCCGGCGCCTTCTTGGCGCCGGCGCCTTCTTGGCAGCCGGGGCCTTCTTCGCCGGCGCCTTCTTGGCAGCCGGAGCCTTCTTCGCCGGCGCCTTCTTGGCAGCCGGAGCCTTCTTCGCCGGCGCCTTCTTCGCGGCCGGGGCCTTCTTCGCCGGCGCCTTCTTGGCGGGCGCTTTCTTCGCCGACGATGCCGGTTGCTTGGTCGCCATTCGGGTCTCCTCCACCACCTGTCGGGAGGGGCCCGGCCAGATGAGTTGGAGAACCCTAGCCGCGCCGCCCCGGCACGTCAGTGAACACGTCAGCACCAACGACCTCCAGGGTCCCGATCGAGCGGGCCGTGGAACGCGGACTCAGCGACGCCAGCCGAATCGGCGCGTCCTGCTGTCGCCGGACCCCTCGAAGAAGGCCGTCATGGCGTCGTCATCGTCATCGACCGAGACGGCCTCGTTGACGGCGCTGTCCAGCTCCTCCATGAATCGGTCGCGCGGCGCATCGGCGGCCTGGACCGCCTCGGTCGGCCGATCGAGTCGGTCCGACGAGTCCTCGACCGGCGCAGCCGCATCGATGACATCGGCCTCGGCGGCGACCTCGGCCCAGCTCCCGGGGCCCCATCGGTCGTCGGTCCCCGTGGTCACCGCGTCGGACGCCTGAGTGGTCAGGTCGACGTAGTGCGCGTCGTCATCCTCTGTGGGGCGCGCCTCGGTCGCCACCGCCGTCGCGGTGCCGCCCGACGCCATCTGTGCCTCGGCGACGCCACCCGACCGATCGACGCCACGGTCGACACCGCTGTCACCGAGTTCCGTGGACTCGCCTGCAGCTGCCTCGGCCGACTCCTGCTCGACCGAGGACTGCTCGGTCGGTCCGGCCGGCTCCGGGGTGGGGTCGGCGGGCGAGGTGGCGGTCGACGCCAGCGCAGCCTCGACGTCATCGTCGGTCTCGGCCTGTGCAGCGTCGGCGCCCACAGGGCTCGAGGAGATGACCTCGTCGGGTGCCATCGACATGTTGGGACGTGCGCCGAGACGAGTGGGGTCCTCAGCCAGGCCGACCAGCTCCTCGGCGGTGCGACCCAGCTCCTCGCGGTACCCGGCGAGCCGCGACTCGAGCTGGGTGATGACATCCGCCAGCTGCGCGCGGCGGGCCTCGAGGCCCTGCACCTCGTCGAGCACCGCTGCCCGACGATCGGCGAACTCCGCCTCGGCCTGCTCGTTCGCACGTCGGATCAGTTCCACCGCCTCGGCGTTGGCCTCGTTGAGCTGCCGCTGCGCACGGTTCTGGGAATCCTCGAGGAGCGACTGCGCCTGGCCACGGGCCTCGTTCACGGTGGCCTCGGCGGTGCGCTTCGCCATGAGCAGCGTCTTCGCAGCCTGCTCGACCTCGGCCTCCTCGCTCTGTCGGGCGCTGTTGGCCGCTGCGGCCGCCACGCCCTGGCTCGCCTCACGCGCCGCCCGCTCGGCGGCCTCGGCTCGCTGCTCGGCGCTCTGGGCACGCTGGACCGCCTCCGCGATGGCCGCGTCGGCCTTCTCGAGACGCGACTCGGCGTGGGCGGCGCGTTCAGCGGTGTGACGGGTCCTGGCCAGCAGTTGGGCGAGTGCCGTCCCTGTCTGCTCCAGGAACGTCTCCACCTGCTCGATGTCGTAGCCCTTGCGACGCTCGGTGAACTCGGTCTTCTCGAACAGCTCCGGGGTCAGCTCCATGCGCGCATCGTAGCCCCGGTGCTGGCGATCCTCGGGTTTCTCCTGTCGAGCGGTGTCGCGTCGCGGACCACGGATCCCGACGACGCGACCATGCCGGCGTTCAGCAGATGATCCCCTGCAGCACCGTCACACCCAACAGGATGACCAGCGGCGACAGATCGAGCGCAGCGGCGCCGAGCCGAACCGGCGGGATGGCCCGGCGCAGCGGACCCATCGCCCACTCGGTGGCGCCGAACACGAATCGCTGCACGGTCATGAACAGCCCCTCGCTGGCAGGGAACCAGCTGAGGATGATCCGGACGAAGATCAGGATGACGAAGACCTGGAGACCCAGGCAGATGAGTGCTCTCACGAGTGGTGTGGGACGGTGGGACGGGGGGACGTCACAGTGCGGATCAACGCTCCTCGTTCACCAGTCCGCCCTCGCGCAGGCGTCGGCGGTCGTCGTCGGACACCTCGGTTCCCCGAGGGGTGAGCAGGAAGACCTGGTCGGCAACGCGCTCCATGTCGCCCTCGAGGCCGTAACAGAGGCCGCTCGCGAAGTCGATGAGGCGACGGGACAGGTCCCGGTCGACCCCTTGGAGGTTGACGATCACCGGCTGTTCACGCTTGAAGTGATCAGCCACCTGCTGCACGTCGTTGAATCCGGTGGGCGACACGACGTGGGGCTTGGTCGCGGACGGCAGCGGCCGCACCACCCCGCGTTGCTCCGGTTCGGGTGCCGACGAAGGGGCGTTGATGACCCGGACCCCGCCGTCGCCCTCATCCCAGTCCTCGCTGCGGCCGGACGGCATGGTGCGCACCGACGAGCGGCCGCCCCGGGCGCCGCCGCTCGCGGCGGCCGACGCTGCAGCCGCGGCACGAGCACGTGGGCTCGGAGCAGGCGCGGGCGCCACCTCCTCATCGACGTAGTCGTCGTCGTAGACCTCGTCGTACTCGTCACCCGGCTCGCCGTACTCGTCCTCGTAGTAGGGCTCGTTGCCGAGGCCCAGCCAGGTCCGGGTGTTCTTCATCCAGTTCGACATGCTGCACTCCTCGGCGGCGAGTGTAGTTGCAGGTCGTCCGCGGCGCGAGACCTCATGGCTGCTGACCTGTGGGCGATGTCCGGGCGCCTGCGGGCGATGGACGGGGGCCCACGAGCGCGGAGCCCACCCGCACCACGGTCGCCCCTTCCTCGACCGCGACCTCCAGATCTGCGCTCATCCCCATCGAGCGCTCCTCGAGTCCTGATGCAGAGGCCAGCCGGTCCAACAGCTGGAAACCGGGACGCGCATCCTCCGGCTCGCCCGGCGCCCCGACGCCCATCAGCCCACGCACGTCGAGCCCCAGCTCGCCACATCGGGACACGAGCCCCGCCACGTCCTGCGGAGCGCACCCGCCGCGACCGGGCAGCCCCGCCAGGTCCACCTGGACCAGGACCCTCGCCCCGGGGGCCCGCTTCGCGATCTCGACCGCCAGCGACGAGCGATCCACCGTCTCCCACAGGTGCACCACGTCGGCGACGACGCGCACCTTGTTCGTCTGGAGTCGACCGATGAAGTGCCACCGGGGCCCGGGGCCGAGGGCGACTGCCTTGGGAAGGAACTCCTGCGCATAGCTCTCCCCCAGGTCGACGAACCCTGCCGCGAAGGCGGCCGCCGCGACCTCGGGCGGATGCCCCTTGGTCACCGCGACGACCGTGACGTCGCGATCGGTCAGCTCCGCGATGCGAGCACGGATCCGCGCTCCTCGGCGCGAGATCGCCTCGATGAGGGCCGGATCGGGCGTGGCCGCAGCAGCGTTCACGGCGCCGCGACCGGGGCCGGGGGCGACTGGTCTGCGGCGGCGCCGGTACGAGCCTCGATCCAGGTCACCGCCGCCTGGCGCCCCTGGTCGCTGCGGGCTCGCCACGAGTAGCAGTCGGGGTCGGACGCGGTGCAGCGCACCGCGAGGGGGTCCTCGAGCACGGCGGTCGCACCTGCCTCGGCCAACGCCGCGGCCACCCCGGCGCGCAGGTCGAGCGCCGGCGCGCCACCGGCGGTGGCCCCCCGCAGGGTCGGCCCGTAGCGCTGCACGAGTCGATCCAGATCGTCGGCGCCGAACTCGTAGGCATCGGGCGAGATGCAGGGGCCCAGCTCCCACCCCACCTGCTGGGCTCCCAGCTCGCGCATCGCGGCGACGGTCGCCTGCAGCACGCCCGACTCGAGCCCGCGCCAGCCGGCATGAGCGGCCCCGATCACCGCGCCGTCGTCGGTCCCGGCGCACAGCAGCACGCCTGCGCAGTCGGCGGTGTGCACCGCCAGCACCGCGCCCGGCTCCGCGGTCACCGCCGCGTCGGCGTCGGCCCCGGCGTGCTGACCGGGGGTGTTCACGACCACGACACGATCACCGTGGACCTGGTGGAGCCAGGTCCACGGGGTCGGAGCGATGCGTCGTCGCCGGCGTTCGAGTCGGTCCCGCGGCGCCAGGACCGACAGGTCACCGTCGGAACGGTCGGTGAAACGTCGATGGACGACGACACGCGGCCTGCGGCCGGCGGACGGGCGGGCGGCGGGATGGCCGACGACGGGCGTGTCGGACACCGATGGTCACTTCAGGAAGGAGGGCACATCGAAGTCGTCATCGCCGTCGAACAGCGAGTCGTCCTCGTCGTCATCGGCATCGGCGAACACGTCGTTGATGACGCTGCCGCGGGACTCGGCAGCGGCGGGCTCGGGCGCCGGCTCGCTGCGTCGCCCGGACGACTTGGCGTCGTCCCAACGCTCGAAGCCGGCTGCAACGACCGTGATGCGGACCTCGTCGCCCATCTCGTCGTCGATCACGGCGCCGAAGATGATGTTCGCCTCGGGGTGGGCCACCTCGTGGATGACCGAGGCAGCTTCGTTGACCTCGAACAGGGTCAGGTCGCTGCCCCCGGAGATGTTCAACAGGATGCCCCGGGCGCCGTCGATCGCCGCTTCGAGCAGCGGGGAGGAGATCGCATGACGGGCGGCCTGCAGCGCCCGACCCTCGCCGGTGGCGTACCCGACGCCCATCAACGCGCTGCCGGCGTCGCTCATGATCATCCGGACGTCCGCGAAGTCGGTGTTGATCAGCCCGGGGGTGGTGATGAGGTCGGTGATGCCCTGCACACCCTGGAGCAGCACCTCGTCGGCCATCTTGAACGCGTTGAGCACCGACGTCTTCTCGTTGGCGACGGTGAGCAGTCGATCGTTCGGGATGACGATCTGGGTGTCGACCTTCTCCTTCAGGCTGCCGATGCCCTGGTCGGCCTGCACCGAACGCCGACGCCCCTCGAACAGGAACGGCCGCGTCACGACCGCGATCGTCAGCGCACCCTGGCTCTTGGCGATCTCGGCCACCACGGGCGCCGCGCCGGTGCCGGTGCCGCCACCCTCTCCGGCGGTGACGAACACCATGTCGGCGCCGCGCAGCACCTCTTCGATCTCGGACTGGTGGTCCTCGGCTGCCTGACGGCCGACGTCGGGATCAGAGCCCGCACCCAGTCCACGGGTCAGCTCGCGGCCGATGTCCAACTTGATGTCGGCGTCGCTCATCAGCAGCGCCTGGGCATCGGTGTTGATGGCGATGAACTCCACTCCCTTGAGTCCGGCATCGATCATCCGGTTGACCGCGTTGCAGCCGCCTCCACCGATGCCGACGACCTTGATGACCGCCAGGTAGTTCTGCGGGTTGTGCGCCATGGGACTAGCCACCTCCAGGAACCGGGGCGGCAATGCTCCCGGGTGTTCGGACCAGCACAGTACCCACCAGCGCGACCGCCAGGCTGAACCTGCAGTCGAGGTGGAACCGCGTTGAACCTCGTGTCGAACCTGAGACTACGGCCTGCGCCGATGCGTCAGCAACGATCACGGCGTCCCCGCTCCGCTCTCGTCGGGCGTGTCGGTCGAGCCGGTCGTGTCCGAGGACCCCGTGGGGTCGGACTCCTCCGCCGGCGGATCCGCCCCTGCCGACGCGGTTCCGCTGACCTCGGTGGGCGCCGGAACCAGGCAGTCGGCCTGTCGACTGGCCGTGGGCCGGTCGGGTTGGCGGACGTCGAGCACGTCGAGGCACTCCAGGGTGACCTGCTCCAGGAACGCGCGGACGGCGACCAGCTTCGCCGGCACGTCCTCGACCGGACCGAACCGGATCGTGGCATCGTCGTCGAGCAGGAAGCTCAGGTCACCGTCGCGGTCCAGCCGACCGTCCGACAACGGTCCGCGCATCGCGTCGGGCATGCGGGCGTGCACCACGAGGACGTCGGCGAGCTCGTCGGGGACCTCGGTGGCCGTCGCCCAGTCGGTGCCGGCGGGCAACGCGTCGGTGACGTCGAGGACCGGCAGCGTGGCGGCGTCGACCGGGTCGCCGGCGTCAGGATCCCCGGGGAGCAGCTCGTCGGGCAGCAGGTCGTCGGGCAGCACGGTGCCGGAGCGCGACACGATGCGCTCCACGTTGTTCGACCGCAGGCGCAGCAGCGGTGTCTCCTCGACCAGCTCGATCCTCACGGTGGCGGGCCACTCACGGGTGACGGTCGCCGCGGCGACCATCGGCTGGGCGCGGAGCCGGGTCCGCACCGCGGCCAGGTCGACCACGACCATCTGGTCGCCCACGGCGATGCCACTGGCAGATCGAACCTGGTCGTCGGTCAGCGCCTCGGCTCCGACGACCTCGATGGTGTCGACATCGGTGACGGGCGACCAGGCCACTCCCACCGCAGCAGCCGCCACTGCGACGACCACACCGATCGCGATCAGGCGGTTGCGGCGATGTCGCCGCTGTCCCTCGCGCACCCGCCGGCGTCGCTCCACGAATCGGGGCTCCACCTGGCTGCGCACCACGCGCGGGCGGTCGGTCGTGGTCACCACGAGATCCCCGTGTCGGACTCGCCGAACCCCACCATCACGGTCTCCGGGTGCAGGTCGACACCGCTGTGCGCCGCGACGATGCGCCGCACCTCGGCCATGACCGCGGCGACGTCATCCGCCGAGCCACCCGCATCGGCCTGGATGAAGTTGGCGTGCTTGACCGACACCTGGGCGGACCCGATGCGAAGACCCTTGGCGCCGGCCGCGTCGATCAGTTGGCCCGCCGACGCACCTGGCGGGTTGGTGAACACCGATCCGGCGTTCTGGCCGCCGGGCTGGTGCTCACGCCGCCACCGCACGATCTGCGACAACAGGGCCTCTCCCACCGCCACGTCGCCCGGAGCGAGCTGCAGGTCCGCGTGGACGACGACGGCGGAGCTCGACAGCGACGAGCTGCGGTAGCCCAGGTCGAGCGCTGCCAGGTCCATGTGGACATCTTCACCGGTGCACAGATCGACCACGCGGACCCCGAGCAACGCGGCAGCCATGTCCGCACCGTGACCACCGGCGTTCATGCGCACCGCCCCACCGACCGATCCGGGCACCCCGACCGCCCACTCGAAGCCGGTGAGTCCGGCAGCAACGGTGCGGCGCGCCAGCACCGGCAGGCTGGTCGCTCCCCCGGCGCGCACCACCGTGTGATCCACCTCGATGCCCGCGAAACCCTCACCGAGCTGTACCACCAGGGCATCCACGCCACGGTCCGCGACCAGCAGGTTGGATCCTCGACCGACCACCAGGGTCGCTCCGGGCGCGGCGTCCGGGTCGCCGCCGATCGTCGCGGCGACTGCAGCGGCGACACGGACCAGTTCTCCCGCGTCGTGGACCTCGACGAAGCGGCGGGCCGGGCCGCCGACCCGATAGGTGCTGAGCGGACCGAGGGGTCGGTCGTGCTCCAGGCGTTCACCCAGGAACGACAGCGCCTCGTCGAGACGGGCGAGCGACGCGGCGTCCAGGCTCATCGGTGCTCTCCCGCCCGCGACCGGTCCGCGCCGCCGGCCGGCGGCTGCCCTGGTCCGACCGTTCCGAGTCGGTCGAGCAGCGGGCCCGCGACGGTCGTCACGTCACCGGCACCCACGGTCATGCACAGGTCGCCCGCCACGAGCTCGGCCGCGAGCGTCTCGACAACGTCGGCCAGGGTCGGTGCCCACAGCACCCGGGCGTCGGGCCGGGCCGCGCGCACCGCGTCGACGAGCAGGGAGCCGCGGACGCCCGGCCGGGGAGCCTCGCCCGCCGGGTAGATCTCGGTGAGCACCAGCACGTCGGCATCGTCGAACGCAGTGGCGAACTCCTCCCACAGCGCCTCGGTGCGCGAGTAGCGGTGCGGCTGGAAGACCGCGACGACCCTGGACCATCCACCACTTCGTCCCGCAGCCAGCGCGGCTCGCACCTCGGTGGGCAGATGCGCGTAGTCGTCCACGACGTCGACCCCCGCGGCACTGCCCCGACGTTCGAAGCGGCGGGCCGCACCGGTGAACCCGCTCAGCGCAGCAGCGGAGGCCGCCAGGTCGACCCCCAACTCACCGGCCACGGCGAGCGCACCGGCGGCATCGAGCGCGTTGTGCAGGCCCGGGACGCCGACGGCGACCGGTTGGCGGCCCCCGGGGTGCGCGAGCACGAAGCGGGACCCCTGTTGGCCGAGGTCCAGCTGCTCGATGCGGTACAGCGCCGTCGGGTCGGTCCCGTAGGCGACCGCACCGACGGAGCGTCCCAGCGCTGCTGCCTCGGGGTCGTCCGCGCAGACCACGCGGGGCCCGTCGGTCATGGACAGGAACTCGGCGAACCCTGCCCGCAACTCGTCCCAACCACCCCAGAACTCCAGGTGGTCGGGCTCGACGTTGGTCACCAGCGCAGCAGCCCGGGGTCCTGCCAGGAAGCTGCCGTCGCTCTCGTCGGCTTCCAGCACGAACCAACGTCCGCCCCCCGCACGGGCCGCCCCGCCGAGCGAGGCAACGGGTGCACCGATCAGGAACGACGGATCCTCGCCCGCCGCGACCAGCGCGGTGGCCAGCATCGACGTGGTGGTGGTCTTGCCGTGGGTGCCGGAGATCGACACGAACCGCTGGGTGGCCGCCATGGCCGGCAACAGCTCGATGCGACGCAGGACCGGGACGTCGCCCGCTCGGGCCGCCACGACCTCGACGTTGTCCTCGGGCACCGCGGTGGAGACCACCACCAGCTCGGCGTCGCCCAGGTTGGACAGCGTCGTGACCGACCGCCACTGCAACACCGAGAGCACGCAGCTGCTCGAGCGCCGGCCCCTCCGCGCGGTCCGAGCCCGTGACGCGGTGGCCCTGTTGGCTCAGCACCGTCGCGATCGCCGACATGCCGGCGCCACCGATGGCCACGACATGCACCCGGCGCGGCCGGGACAGGTCGACGGTGGACGACGCGGACATCGGACTCACCGCGACGCCGAGGAACCCAGCGCGTGGCGCTCCACCAGATCCGCGACCGCACCCGCGGCATCGGGACGTCCCAGCGCCCGCGCCGCGTCGGCCATCGAGGACAGCCGCTGCGGACCGCCACCGAGCAGCGCATCGACCTCGGCCACGAGACGATCGGTGTCGAGCTCCGAGTCGGGGACCAGCACCGCGGCTCCGCTGCGGACCAGCGGACCGGCGTTCGCGGTCTGGTGGTCACGCGTCGCGATCGGCAACGGCACCAGGATCGAGGGCACGCCGATCGCCGCCAACTCGGCCACGCTGGTCCCACCCGAGCGGCACACCACCAGGTCCGCCGCTGCCAACGCGAGCTGCATGCGTGTCTCGTAGCGCACCGCCCGGTAGTCCAGGCCGCCGGGGTCGGTCTCGATCGATGGGCGCGACTCCCAGTCCCTGGCGCCGATGACGTGGTGGACCGCCAGGTCGGAGCGGCCCGACCATCGCTCGGCCGCGCCGTACAACGCGCCGTTGAGACGTCGCGCTCCGAGCGATCCGGCGAACACCACCAGGACGGTCCGGTCGAGTGGCAGTCCGAGCTCGCGGCGCGCTGCGTCGCGGTCGTGAGCTGCGGCGACCTCGAGGATCTCCTCGCGCACCGGGTTGCCCGTGACGACCGCCCGGGGCAGGTCGGTCTCGGGGAACGGCACTGCGCAGGCCGCGGCGAATCGGGCCACGAGGCGGTTCGCCGCGCCGGCACGGGCGTTCTGGTCCGCCACCACCAACGGCACCCGCCACAACACCGCGGCGACCGCCACCGCCACCGAGGCGAACCCGCCCAGCGCCAGCACGACCGCAGGTCGTCGGCGCCGCACCAGGGACACCGCACGCACCGCTGCTCGCAGCAGGCCGATCACCGCCCCCACGTTGTCCCAGGTCAGGGACCGTTGCACTCCCCGCCCGGGCAGCAGCGTGATGTCGAAGCCGGCAGCTGGCACGAGCTCGGCCTCGATGCCGCGGCTCGCCCCCACGAAGTGGATCGTCGCCGCCTCGTGCCCACGTGCGACGAGCTCGTTGGCCACGGCGAGTCCCGGCACGATGTGTCCCGCGGTGCCCCCACCGGCGATCAGCGCCCAGGTGCGCACCTGCTGCGGCCCAGCGTCGGTGTCCGGAGCCGCGGACCCGGCGCTCATCAGGTGAGTGCCGGTCGGGTCGGGGCTCGTGGGGTCAGGGCTCATCGGTCGTGGGCGACCGAGACCATCACCCCGACCGCGATCATGCACATCATGAGCGATGATCCGCCGTAGGACACGAACGGCAAGGTTATGCCCTTGGTGGGCAACGTCCCGACCGTCACACCGATGTTGATCAGTGCCTGCACGCCGATCCAGGTGGTGATGCCGAACGCGACCAACCTGCCGAACTCGCTGCGGGTCCGCAGCGCGATCCGAGCCCCGGCGACCATGAACACGACGAACGAGGCGAGCACGACCAGCGAGCCGATGAGCCCGAGCTCCTCGCCGATCACCGCCAGGATGAAGTCGGTGTCGGCCTCGGGCAGGTAGCCCCACTTCGCACGCGAGTTGCCCGGCCCGTTGCCCCAGAAACCACCCGAGGCGAAGCCGATCTGGGACTGCAGCAACTGCCACCCCTCGGTCGCCAGGTGCTCCTGGGGCGAGAAGAACGCCGAGATGCGCTGCATCCGGAACCCCTCGAGGAACACGATCACGAGCAACGCTGCGCCCGAACCCGCTGCGGCCAGCACGCCGACCTGCCGCAACGGCACGCCGGCGAGGAACAGCATCGACAACACGATCACCCCGAGCAGCATGGTCGTGCCGAGATCGTCCCCGGCGAGGACCAACGCAGCGACGAACGCGGTGACCGCGACCACCGGCTTGAGCAGCTCCGGCGATCCGATCTCGCGATGACGCACATCGAGCAACCGGGCGAGCCAGAGCACCAGGGCCAACTTGAGCAGGTCCGAGGGCTGGCCGCTCAGCGGTCCATGACCCACCCAACGTGTCGCGCCGTTGACGCTGATCGCGAACGGCATGCCCGGTCCGCCGACCGAGCGCAGCGCCACGTCCAGCGCGAGCAGCGACTGCAGGGCCACCGCCACGAACATCAGCGGTATCGCCAGTCGGTCACGCCAGACGACCACAGGGATGCGCGAGGCCAGGAACCCGAGCCCGAGCCCGAGCAGCATGTAGGTGGCCTGGCGGCTGACCACCGCCCAGCTCGAAGCTCCGCCCTGTACCGAGGCGACCGACGACGCGGAGTACACCATCACCAGGCCCAGCAGGCACAGCACGCCCACCGCACCGATCAACAACGACTCGGCGGTCGGGCCGCCGGGGATGATCTCGATCTCGGGACGGGCACCCGAGCGGCCCGACGAGGGACGGCGTCGCAGCGCCCTGTCGCAGTCCGCCCTGTCGCAGTCCGCCCTGTCGCACTCGGGCCTGTCGCGGTCCGGCGCTTCGTCGTGGCTCGTGTTCCCGAGCGGCCGGCCGCCGCCCGGCGGGACGGGCTGCGACGCGAGGGAGCTGGTCGGGAGGCGCTGCGGCGCGGTGGCTCTCGACGTGTGGTGGAGCTCATGTCGCCTCCGGGTCGGCCAGCAGCGCCCTGACGAGGCCGGCGAAGTGCTCACCACGCTCCGCGTAGGACCCGTACCAGTCGAACGAGGCACACCCGGGCGACAACAGCACGGCGTCACCCGGCGTCGCGAACCGCGCCGCGGCCGCAACGGCGTCCTCCATCGAGGCGGCGGATGCCGATTGCACGCCAGGGAACGCCTCGATGACCATGGGTGCGGCCTCGCCGATCCCCACCACGGCCCGCACCCGGTCGGCCACCTCGGCAAGGGCGCTCAGGTCCAGTCCCTTGTTGCGGCCCCCGGCGATCAGCACCACCGAGTCGAACCCGCGCACCGCTGCGATCGTGGCGTGGGGGGCAGTGGCCTTCGAGTCGTCGTACCAGGCGATGCCCGACCGCTCCCCCACCCGCTGCACACGATGGGACAGCCCGGAGAAGTCGACCAGTGCCGAACGCACCCCGTGCAGGTCGGCGCCACCGGCCAGCGCTGTCGCTGCTGCGGCCAGGACGTTGGAGCGGTCATGCGGCAGCGAGCTCCACAGGTCGCCGCAGCGCGCCAGTTCCACGTCGTCGGGGCCGAACAGCACGCCGTCACGCTCGAAGTAGTCGTTGGCCACGCCGCCGGTGCTGGGCGTCAGGCCGAACCTGACCACACGAGGTGCGTCCGGCCCGCTCGGCCGTGCGGCGAGGACGACGGGATCATCGGCGTTGACCACCGCCACGCAGGTGGAGTCCTGGTCGGCGAAGATCCTGGCCTTCGCCGACCGGTAGCGCTCCAGCGAGGAGTGCACATCGAGGTGGTCCTCGGCGAAGTTCAGCCAGGTCGCGACCCGTGGGCGGAAGCGACGGCTGTGTGCCAGCCGGAACGACGACGCCTCGACGACGAACACCTGCGTGTCGGGGTCCGCGATCGCCGCGACGAGCGGCACCTCGGTGTTGCCCACCGCGGCGCTGCGCACCCCGGACGCGGCCAGCATCGCGTCCACGAGGGTGGTGACCGTCGTCTTGCCGTTCGTGCCGGTGATCGCGAGCACCGGCCGGTCGTCCCATGCTGCGGCCAGGTCGAACTCGCTCAGGATCGGACGTCCCTGGTGGCGAGCAGCGGCGAAGAGCGGGTGACGTTCGGGCAGTCCCGGTGTGGGGATGACCGCGTCGACCCGTGCGACCATGGCGGCGATCTGGGCGGCGTCCGGCGCCGGCACCACGTCGACCCGACCCTCGATGCGAGCGGTGTCACCGCCCGTGGCACCCATCTCGTCGGTGATCGCGAGCAGCCCGACGGGGTCGCCGTCATCGCTCAGCACCACGCTCGCGCCGTGTGCCAGCAGCGCCTTGGCGACCTCGGTGTTGGTCACGCCCATGCCGTGCACCAAGAAGCGCTGTTCGACGAGTCCCGTCGGCGCTCATCCCAGTCCTCCCGCACGGATGAACTCCCGGTAGAAGAGCCCCAGGCCGAACGCTGCGCAGGCTCCGGTGATCATCCACATGCGGATGATCACCGTGGTCTCGGGCCACCCCATCAGCTCGAAGTGGTGGTGGATGGGCGCCATCTTGAACACCCGCCGACCGAACAGCCGGAAGCTGGCGACCTGGACGATGACCGACACGGTCTCGACCACGAAGACCAGACCCAGGATCGGCAGGAGCAGCGCCGTCGAGGAGCTGAGTGCGAGCGCGGCGAGACCGGTGCCGATCGCGAGCGATCCGGTGTCACCCATGAAGATCTGTGCCGGCGCCGCGTTCCACCACAGGAACCCGGCGCACGCACCCATCATCGCCGCCGCGACCACTGCCAGGTCGAGACCGACGTTGATGCCGAAGAAGCCCGAGTAGCGGAAGATCGAGTACCCGATCACCACGTACGCGGCGAACACCAGGGCGCCCGCACCCGCGGCCAGTCCGTCCAGCCCGTCGGTCAGGTTGACGGCGTTCGAGGCGCCGGAGATCAACAGGATCGCCCACACCGCCCAGCCGAGCTCGCCGAGCTGCCAGCCCATGTCGTCCCAGCGGGCGAAGCTGATGGTCGTGTGCACGTTGGTGCGGACCAGCATCAGCGACACGAACCCGATCCCGACGGCGAGCAGGCCCAGCATCTTCGCCCGCTTGTTCAGACCCAGGTTGCGTTCCTTGACGACCTTCAGCCAGTCGTCCATCAGACCGACCGCCCCGGCGCCGGTGATCGCCAGCATCGTGGCGATGCCGGTCCAGGTGAACACGCCGTCCCACAGGTTCGACACGAGGTAGCCGGCCAGCGCACCCGCGACGATCGCGACGCCGCCCATGGTCGGCGTGCCCGCCTTGATCATGTGACCCTCGGGGACGTCCTCGTGGATCGGCTGACCGATACGGCGACGCGTCAGTCCGACGATCAGCAGCTTGGTGCCGACCAGCGACACGATGGTCGCGATACCGACCGCCAACAGCAGCCGGATCACTGTGCGCCCCGTGCGGCGTCGTCACGGCCGTCGAGCTCGGCGAGCGCGGAGCGCACCTCGTCGCGGTCGTCGAAGGGCACCGTGCGGTCGGCGAACTCCTGGCCGACCTCGTGGCCCTTGCCGGCGATCACGACGACGTCGTCGGGTCCGGCGCCGTCGATCGCTGATCGGATGGCGGTCGCACGCTCGGGGAGGATCTCGACCGGCCCGTCGCTGCCGGCTGCGATCTCGTCGAGGATCGACGACGGATCCTCACTGCGCGGGTTGTCGTTGGTCAACACCACCCTGTCGGCCAGCGCGGACGCGATGGCGCCCATCGTCGGCCGCTTGGACCGGTCCCTGTCGCCGCCACACCCGAACACGACGGTCACTCTTCCACGGTCCCCGGCCAGTTCCCGGGACGCTGCCAGCACCTGCTCCAGCGCGTCGGGGGTGTGGGCGAAGTCCACCACGACCGTCGGTGCTCCCCGCCGCCGGAACACCTCGAATCGGCCCGGCACCGCCGGCAGCGACGCCAGTCCCGCGGCGACCGTCGCCGGGTCGACGCCGAGCAGCGTGCACGCCTCGGCGGCCAGCAGCGCGTTGGCCACGTTGTGTCGACCGTGCAACGGGATGAACACCGGCGTGTCGCGCCACTCCAGGTGCATGCCGTCGGGCGCGGTGCGGACGTCCTCGGCGCTCGACGGCGACACGGCGACCACCGGGATCTCGGCCGCGTCGCGCAGGAGCCGTCCGTGCAGGTCGTCGATGTTGAGCACTGCGGTGCGAGCTCGGCCGGATTCGAACAGCTTGGCCTTCGCAGCGAAGTACGCCTCGCGGGTGCCATGGAAGTCCAGGTGGTCGTCGCCGAGGTTGGTGAAGACCGCCACGTCGAACTCGATGGCGTCCACCCGGTGCAACGACAGCGCGTGTGATGACACCTCCATCGCGACCGAGTCCACGCCCCGCTCGACGAAACCCGCCAGCTGCCGCTGCAGATCCGGCGCTTCGGGGGTGGTGCGGACGCCGGTCAGCGTGCCGATGGTGGCCGTGGTGCGACCCGAGGCGGCCAGGATCGAGTCGATCATCGCCACCACGGTCGTCTTGCCGTTCGTGCCCGTGACGCCGATGAGCTCCAGCGACCCGCACGGTTGGTGGTGCACCGCTGCAGCCACCTTGCCCATGACCGCCCGGACGTCGGGTACGACGAGCTGCGGCACGTCGAGCGCGAGCCGCCGCTGGCACAACAGGGCGATCGCTCCGTCGCGCACCGCCTCCGCTGCGTGCTGATGGCCGTCGTGGAGCTCCCCGACGACGCAGCAGAACAACGCGCCGGGCACCACCCGGCGCGAGTCGGCGACCACATCGATGATGTCGGGACCGGGCTCGCGTTGGTGCAGCGTTCCCCCGGCGACGGCCGCCAGGTCCTCCATGGACGTCACTGCCCGCCCCCCTGTGCCTGCTCGTCATCGGAGGCGGCCGGGCGTCGGCGGTCGGCGCACCCGCAGGGGCGGCCCGAACCGGTCCCGCTGCCTCGACCACGCGGGCAGCGCCGGCGGGAGTGATGCCCAGTTCACGGATGGACAGCTGTGCCAGGTCGCTGAAGACCGGCCCCGCAGCGGTGGCCCCCGTGAGCCCCGCCGAGGAGTCCTCGATGATCACCGTGATGGACACCTGGGGGCGATCGGCGGGGAGGAAGCCCGTGAACGCAGCCACGTAGTGGTACCGGCCGTCGGGCCACATGTAGCCGTCCAGTGGGTCGGTCGAGGTGGGGCTGACCATCCGGGAGGTGCCCGTCTTGGCCGCGATCGAGTAGCCCGGGGAGCTCGAGCGCCTTGCCGGTGCCGTCGGTCACGACCTGCTGGAGCATCTTGGAGACCACCTCGGCGGATCCTGCCGAGATGACCTGCCGCGGCGGACAGCGCCTCGGGGCGGGTCCGGGTGCCGTCGGGGGCGATGACCGAGTCGACCAGGCGGGGCTGGACGTAGCGACCCCGGTTCGCGATGACGTTGTAGGCGGCCCAGAGCTGCAGCGCCGTCGCCGACTGGTGGGTGCCGATGGCGGATGCCGCGAGGTCGGGGTTGGTCCACTGGTCCAGCGGAGGCAGCAACCCGCCCGACTCCGCGGGATGGCCGATCCCGGTGGTGGCGCCGAACCCGAATCCGACCAGCGCGTCGTACAACCGCTCCTTGCCGACTCCCTGACCGATCTTGATGGTGCCGACGTTCGAGGACTCGGCCAGCACCTCGGTGGCGGTCATGGTCCGGGTCGGGTGCTGCTCGTGGTCGGAGAAGATCCGGTCGTCGACCTCGAGCCGCCAGGGCACCTCGAGCGGCGTGTCGGGGCCGACCTGGCCGGCTTCGACCGCTGCGGCCACGGTCACCAGCTTGAACACCGAGCCGGCCTGGTAGGCGTTGGACAGCGCGACCGGCGCATCGGAGAGGCGCATCTCTCCGGACTCCTCGTCGCGATCCACCGAGCCAGCGGCAAGGATCTCGCCGGTCGCGGGGCGTCCCACGATCGCGATGCCCCGGACCCCGCCCGCTGCGGCGGTGCCGTCGGCGACGATGCGTTCGACCTCGTGCTGGAGCGTGCGGTCCAGCGTCAGCTGCACATCGGAACCGCTCGCCGGCTCCTTCACCATGCGCTCTGCCCCGGCGATCGTCTCGCCCTCGGTGCCGAGCTCGACCACCTTCAGGCCGTCGCGACCCGTCAGGGTCTCGTCGAACGACTTCTCGATCCCGGCCAGTTCGCCCGGCCCGTCCGGCCCCAGGTTGCCGATCAGTCGGAGCGCCGACTCACCTGCCGGGTGGATGCGCTCGGTGGAGTCCTCCAGCGTCAGGACGTCGACCAGTCCGGCGGCCTCCAACTCCTGCACGGCGGCCTGGGCGTCCTCGTGGGGGACCGTCTCGGCCAGCCGGACCCACGGGTCATCCGGCTCGGCCCGGGTGAGCTGTGCGGCCAGTTCCTGCTCGTCCACCCCCAGATGCGGCGCCAGATCACCGGCCAGGCGTTCCAGGTCGACACGATCCTCGATGCCTTCCTCCTGCAGACGCCCCATGTCGGTGACGACGCGCTGGCGAGGGATGGAGATGGCCAGCTCGACACCGTTGCGATCCAGGATCGATCCGCGTTGGGCCGGCATCTCGACGCGACGAACCCGCTGGTCCTCTCCCTGGGCGACGAGTTCCTGCCCGTCGCCGACCTGTACACCGATCAGCTTCAACAGCGGCAACAGGGCGAGCAGCCCCAGGATCACGCCCACCACGACGACCCGTTGCACGGTGTCGGACGGCGGTGCAACAGGACGGCGAGTGCCGGAACGCGAGCCTCCCGAACGCGAGCCTCCCGAACGCGGCGAACCGGGGCTCGACGACGCGGTCCGCCGGCGAGCAGGTTCGGTCCGTCGCCGCGGGGTCCGGTCGGAGCGCCGTTCACTCACCGCCGACAGCGACCTTCTGGTCCGGGGCGGCCAGAGCTGCGCCGAGCGCGACCGCTCCGTCGGCGGGTGGTGCCTGTTGTGCGGGAGCGTCGATCGCTGGCCGCTGATCCGCCGTGTCGGTGGCGGTGTGCGGGATCAGCGGGAGGACCGGGCCCGGTTCGACCATTCCCAGCTCAGCTGCGGCCTCCATGACCCGAGCCGGTGATTCGGCGACGGCCACCTCGGCCCGCAGTTGACGGTGCAGGTCATCTGCCGCGATCAGGCGCTCGTCCAGACCGTCGATGCGATGCTGCGCCTCGATCCGCTGTGCCTGGATCGTCACCGAACCGGCCAGGAGGACGAAGAAGAGCGCCGCACCGACACCGAGCAGAGCCCGGCCACTGACGCGTCGGTGAGGGTGCACTCGGAGCCGCGGTCCGGTCGTCTCCTGGGGGAGCGACCGGACCGCGGCCCGCGACCTGTTGGTGTGGGTGCGCCCACGACCCCGGGTTCGCGTCGCCGTCACGACGCCTGCTCACGGAGGCCTTCGACCGCACGCAGACGCACGCTCTCTGCACGACGATTCGCCGCGACCTCCTCCGCCGAGGCGGTCCAGGCCCCACGCTTGAGCAGTCGAACGGTTGGCTCTGCACCACAGACGCAGGGAAGGGTCTGCGGACAGACGCACCCGCCGCTCTCGGCATCGCGGAGGGTCGACTTCACCAAGCGGTCCTCGAGGGAGTGGTACGACATGACCACCATGCGGCCGCCGGGTGCCAGCACCGACAGCGCCCCGTCGAGCGCATCGGCGAGCTGCTCCAGCTCGTGGTTCACCTCCATGCGGATCGCCTGGAAGGTCCGCTTGGCGGGGTGGCCACCGGTACGCCGGGCCGGAGCGGGGATGGCGTCCCGCACGATCTCGGCGAGTTGCTCGGTGTCGGCGAGCGGGCGCGCCTCGACCACGGCTCGTGCGATCCGACTGGCGTAGCGCTCCTCGCCGAAGTCGCGGATCACCCTGACCAGCTCGGCGTAGCTGTAGTCGTTCACGACATCCAGCGCGCTGAAGGACTGGCGGCGATCCATTCGCATGTCGAGCGGCGCCGCGGACCGGTACGAGAACCCTCGTTCGGCCACATCGAGTTGCGGTGAGGAGACACCCAGATCCATCAGCACAGCACTCGCTCCTTCGTCGGTTCGTTCCCTGACCACATCGGCGAGCCGGTCGAAACCGGTCCGCACGATCTCCACCCGGTCCCCGAAGGGCGCGAGGCGCAACCGGGCCGCGGCGATGGCCGCATCGTCGCGATCGAGTCCCAGCAGGCGGAGCCCGGGGTTCGCGGCCAACACGGCGGCGGCGTGTCCACCGCCGCCGAGCGTGGCATCGACGTAGAGGCCCGCCGGGGCCTCGCGCAACAGCTCGACCACTCGGTCCAACATGACCGGAACGTGCGAGAAGTCCGGGTTCGGGGGCTGGTCGGCGTCATCATGCGACACGGTCGCTCCGACCTCGGGTCTGCGGCTCCATCACAGGAACCCCAGGTTCTTGATCTTGTCGTTCAGCGTGAGGCCGTCGGCATCGGGCAGCTCGGTCTGCTCCTCGATCCGGGCCCACACCTCTCGGGGGTAGATGGCTGCGTGACTTCCTGAACCGACGATGGTCACCTCGCGGTCCAGCCCGACGCGCTCGCGAACCCTCGGTCCGACGATGATCCGGTGCTGGGAGTCGGGGACGAAGGGGCTGGCGGAGCCGAAGATGACGCGGAGCTCGTCACGGGTCAGGCCGCCCTCGAGCTGCAGACGCCGGCGGTACTTCTCCCAGCCGTCGTTGGTGAACAGCGCGGCGTTGTCGCCCAGCAGCGTCAGGAACCCGCCGTCGACGAAGGCGGCGCGGTACGCGGACGGGAGGACCAGTCGGCCCTTGCCATCGATCGTGTGTTCGAACTGGTTGTAGAAGTCCATGCCACCGCTCGTTCGGGCAGAAACACCCGTCCGAGGAACCGCAGACCTGGCAGCTGTCGTCGTCCGAGGAGATCGGGCGATGGGGCCACCAAGCCCCTCATTCCTCCACTTCGCGCCACCATACTCCACACCCCTCCACCGAACAACGGATCATCGCGCCAGCCTGTGACACTGAGCGCGCGAGCATCGCCACCGATCGGGAGATCCGGCGGCCCCATCAGGGTGAAGGGACGCCCGATCAGGGCGAAGGGACGCCCGATCAGGGCAGGTGGAGCAGGAGGTCCTCCACAACGCCCCACCCGACCTCGGCGCCAGTGCGCTCCAGGTCGGTGACACCGTCCAACAGCGCGGCGCGCAACGTGGGGTGCACCGAGGCGTCGGGGGCCAGCATCGACAGCGTTGCCTCCGGGTCGAAGCGACGATGAACGACGCATTGGAAACGCGCACCGGCGCGGGTGCGCCGCTGGGAGAGGCCGACCAGCTTGCGGTCGCCCACCGTCACCTCGCCCGGGCCGGTCGCGGCGAAGCATGCGAGGCGGCCCAGCTGCCGATCGCTCACGGTGCCGTGATGCACCCGCGCGGCGACACCGAACCTGGCGGCCAGCGCGTCCGCCCACGCGTCACCGACCCACCACGACGACGCCTCGACGTCATCGACCCACAACGGGTCGTCCGCCGGCAGCACGAGGTCGACCCAGACGTGCTCGCCCGGAAGCAGCAGTACCGCGCCACCGCCCGAGCGGCGCCGAGCGAGTTGGACCTCGGCCGCCTGCAGCGAGGCGGTGTCGACCACCGATACGTCCTGTGTGCTGCCCAACACGAGCGCGGGCACCGTGGTGTGCATCACCATCAGCGTTCGATCGGCTGGCACCTCCAGGTGATGGAGCGCCTCGGCGGTGCCGGTGTGGTGCTCGACCCTCCACGAACCACTGGAGAGCGACGTCGGACCCACCGCCGCATCGTATGGTCGCTGACCACACGATCACGCCGGCTTACGACGAATCGGCGCCGCCGGACCTGCGCGCTGACGTTGCCAGCACCAGCACCGACCACACGATCACGCCGACTTATGACGAATCGGCGCCGCCCGACCTGCGCGCTGACGTTGCCAGCACCAGTCGAGAGCAGCGACCGCTGCCGGGGAGCCGTCACGCTCGGCCTCTCGCTCCCGTCGACGGCTCACTCAGCCGGCAGTTCGGTCGCCGGGCAGTTCCGCCGAGGATCGGACGCGCGCAATTCGTCGTAAGCCGGCGCAATCCACTCCCCTCCGCTCCCCCGACCTACTTCCCATCCGCCGGCGGCGGCGGCAGCAGCAGCAGCAGCCCGAGCAACCGCTGCGGCACGCCGTGCGCATCCACGTAGTCTCACTGCCATGCACGCCGACGGAACCGGGTCACGGCGTCGCGCCGCTCGCGTCGTGGTGTTGGACCCTGCGGACCGCATCCTGCTGATCAACGCCCGCGATCCCTTCCGGAGCGGCGACCACGGCTGGTGGGAGATCCCCGGCGGCGGGATCGATCGCGGCGAACTGACCCACGACGCGGTGCAGCGTGAACTGTGGGAGGAGGCCGGAATCCGAGATGCGGAGATCGGTCCGTGCGTGTGGACCCAGACCGTCCGCTTCACCTTCGCAGGGCTCCGCTTCAACCAGGACGAGTGGGTCCACGTGGCACGCTGCGACGGAACAGCGTCCCGACCCGGCGGCCTGGAAGCGCTCGAGGCACTCGCGTTCGGCGAGCAACGGTGGTGGAGCATGGACGAACTGCTGGCAGGCCGACCACGGACGATCCCGTACCGCCTCATCGAGTTCCTGCCGGCCCTCATCGCCGGCGACCACCCCAGCGAGCCCCATGACATCACCCCGCAGGAGCACCACATCCAGGCCTGGCACACACCCTGAGCCGACTCGGGTGCCGCCGCCGCATGTGGCCGCAACCCGCCGACCAGCCACCAGCCGTCAGCACGACTCAGCGGCCCAGCACCACCTCGTCGACGGTCACCTCCGCGAGCCGCACCGGATCGGGTGTCCGCCCTGATCCAGCGCCGACGGGTACCAGGAGATCACCGGCTGCATCCACCACGAGCGGCTCGCAGACGTCGGTCGCCACGTAGGTGACCGACGGGCCCAGATCGGTCGGCAGCGTGCACCCCGGCATCGCGGCGACCGCTGCAGCGCCGGCACGCCCCACCCCCAGTTCCAACATCCCGCCGACGAAGGCCGCACGCCCCGCCGTCGCCGTGAGCCGGACGACCGCCGCCGCCGCCGCAACTCCTCCGAGTCGAGCGGGTTTCACCGAGACGACGTCGACCGCATCGGCGGCCAGGGCGCTGTGCACCGCATCGGGCGACGTGAGCGACTCGTCCAGCGCCACCGGCGTCCGCAGCTGACCGTGCAATGTCGCCAGCTCAGCCCATGTGGTCCCGGCAGCGAACGGCTGTTCCAGGTAGGCGAGACCCATGGCATCCACCTTGCGCAGCTGCTCCGGCCGGCCGTAGCTGCCGTTGGCATCAGCTGCCAACGGCACGTCACCGACCGCGTCACGCACCGCACGCAGCGGCGCCACGTCGGCACCCGGCGCGATCTTCACCTTCAACATCCGGGCACCGCCATCCACCTCCGAGCGCGCACGCTCACCGAGCCCATCCAGGTCACCACCCACGTCGGCCAGCACCGCGCACCTGACCAGCGCCGCACGGGTCGCGCCCAGGTGCTCGACGAGCGACACCTGCGCGGAACGCAACGCCGCGTCGAGTCGGGCATCCGCGAGCGCGCCCACCGCCGCCGTGGCACCCGCCACCAGCGTCGAACCTCCGGTCAGCGCAGCAGGACCCAGCGTCGCGACGAGTGCCTGCCACGCCTGATCGGTGGTACCGGTCACGTAGCCCGGCGTGCTCAGGGTTGGACACTCCCCCCAGCCGACCACACCATCGGGTCGGGTCCATTCGACCAGCACCACGTCGCGCACGGCCTCCGCTCCGTGCGCCGAGCGGTGGGCACGTACCAACGGCACGTGGACGCGCACCAGTCGGAGCCGGACCGGCAGCTCGTCACCCGGCCGCTCGCGACCGGGTGGCACATCGGTGGGTTGCATGCCGTGACCGCTCAGCTCCGGTGGATCACCGAGGGCCAGGCTCGGCACCACTCCAGGTAGGCGACCAGGTCCTCGCTGCGGGCCGGGCCCGAGCCGTCACCGCCGTAGGCGGTGACCATCCGGAAGTGCAGGTAGTCCTTCGAGGGAATCGGAAGGTGCGGTGCTCGACGCCACCATCCCGCCGGGGCCAACCGCAGCAGGACCCGAACGCCGGTGAACCACAGGTCGGGTCGGCGGAGCAGCGCCAGCACCGTGCGCACATCGAGCAGTGATCCCATCGGCGCTCACCGTACCGCCGTCACCAGCGCCGCGGCTCACCGCTCGGCAGCGCCACGCCCGACGTGCGCGACCCCGGCCGCGCCCAGCAGCGGGCCGTGGGTGCCACACCCGGTCGGCACGATCCGTGTCGCCCGCGAGAAGTCCAGTCGCGCGCAGCGCGCCACCTCGGCGTTCGCTGCGTCGAAGAAGGTCTCGCCGAATCCCAGAGCCACCGACCCGGCCACCACCGCCAGCGGCAGGTCCAGCAGGTTCGCGACCGATCCGACCATCCGCCCGACCAGCCGACCGGTCCGGACGCGCACCGCATGGGACGCCTGGGCGGGAGGCGCCCCGGTGACCTCGGCGATCGCGGTGCCCGAGGCCTCGGCCTCCAGACAACCCCGGGCACCGCACGCGCAGCGACGCCCGAGCGGCTCGACGATGACGTGGCCGAGGTGACCGGCGTTGCCGTCGGCGCCGTCGAGCAGCCGGCCGTCCACGACGATGCCGCCGCCGACCCCGGTCGAGACCACCATCGCCAGGTAGTTCGACCGTCCGCGGGCCGCTCCCATCCACCCCTCTGCGAGCGCGAGCGCCTTGGCGTCGTTGTCGACGAAGGTCGGCAGCTCGAAGCGCTCCGCCAGGCGCGACCGCAGCGGGAACCGGCGCCACTGCGCGATGTTCAGCGGCGACACGAACTCGCCGCGCTCGGTCATCGGGCCACCACAGCCGACCCCGATCGCCGTCGGCGCCTCCGGCGCCTCGGCAATGACCCCGTCCACGAGCGAGGCCAGCGTCGAGAACAGCCCATCGGGTCCGACCCCGTGGGTGGGCGAGCGCGCCTCGGTCACCACATGCCCATCGGCGTCGATGATCCCAGCGGCCAGCTTCGTCCCGCCGATGTCGATGGCGACCACGGTCGCATCCGCACGGCGGGTCAGATCGATCGCAACCACGCGCGGAGAGTACAGCGGGCGCGCGACTCCGAGCAGGAGTCGTCTGGCAGACTGCACCCCGATCCAAGGAAGGACCCACGTGACCATCACCTCCGAGGACCGTGCCACCACCCGGACCTTCCAAGAGCTGTTCGACCGCATCTGCAGCAACATCGGCGTGGCGATCCGCGGCAAGGACGAGGTGATCCGGCTGACCGTGACCACGCTGCTCGCCGGCGGCCATCTGCTGCTGGAGGACGTGCCCGGGGTCGGCAAGACCTCGCTGGCCAAGGCGCTGGCGCGATCGATCGACGCCCGGTTCGGGCGGGTGCAGTTCACCCCCGACCTGTTGCCCTCCGACGTCCTCGGCAGTTCGGTGTGGAACCAGGCCGACGGCACCTTCGAGTTCCGACCCGGCCCCGTGTTCACCCAGCTGCTGCTCGGCGACGAGATCAACCGCGCCTCACCCAAGACCCAGTCCGCGCTGCTGGAGGCGATGGCCGAGGAGCAGGTGACCGTGGACGGGACGACCTACCCGTTGCACCGCCCGTTCATGGTGATGGCGACCCAGAACCCGCTGGACCACCACGGCACCTTCCCGCTGCCCGAGAGCCAACTCGACCGCTTCCTCATGAAGTTGTCGATCGGCTACCCGGGCCGCGACGACGAGCTGGCGCTGCTGCGCGAACAGGACCACGACCGGACGCTCACCGACCTCACACCGGTCGCCACGGCGACCGATGTCCTGGCGATGTCGGAGGCCGCCCGCAACGTCCACGTGGCCGAGTCGCTCGCCGCATACCTGGTCGACCTGGCGGACCGGTCACGACGTTCAGCACAGCTGGGCCTGGGCATCTCGCCCCGCGCCTCGCTGGGCCTGCTGCGGGCCGCACGGGTCTGGGCCGCGGCCTCCGGACGCAGCTTCGTCACCCCCGACGACCTGAAGGAACTGGCCCTGCCGGTGCTGGCGCACCGGGTGGTGGTGGGCACCGATGGCCGTCTCAGCGGTGCCACCCCCGAGGAGAGCATCCTCGAGCTGCTCCGGGCCACGCCGGTGCCGGCCTGATCGGTGGGACTCACACGCACCGGCGCGCTGGTCGGCGTCGGTTGCGTCGCTGCGGCCGGACTCGCGTGGTTGTTCGGCCTGCCCGAGGTCGCCGCGCTCGCAGCTGGCGGTCTGGTGCTGCTCGGGGTGGCCATCCTCTGGGTCCGGGTTCGACGACCCCGCCTGGTGATCCAACGCGTCGCTCGCCCCCCACGGCTCGAGGTCGGCGACAGGTGCGAGATCCGGCTCGCGGCACGCAACCCCGCACGTCGGACCTCCCCGGTGCTGACGCTGGTCGACGAGGTCGGCACGCACGGCACCGCACAGCTGGAGCTCGCGCCGCTCGCCCGCGGCGAGCGATGCGTCGCCACCTACTCGATGCCCACCTCGCGACGGGGCCTGCACCACGTCGGCCCGCTCACCGCGACCGTCGAGGATCCCTTCGGCCTTGCCCGCCGCACCCGGTACGACGACCACCGCCTGTCGGTGATCGTGCTGCCCCGCACCTCGAAACTGCAGACGATGCCCGCCGCACCCGGCGACGAACCCGAGCACGGCACACACGCGCTCACCTCGGCGTCCACGGTGGACGATGAGTTCGCTGCGCTGCGCGACTACGTGCCGGGCGACGACGTGCGCCGCATCCACTGGCGCTCCACCGCCCGCCGTGGCGCCCCGGTCGTTCGCCAGTTCGACGTGCCCTGGCAACGACGCACGGTCGTGGTGCTCGACCTGCGCCCGGGTGTCGATGACGAGGCCTTCGAGCGGGCCGTGTCCGCGGCGGCGAGCGTCGTCGCGCTGGTCGAACGGCGCGACGAGCTGGTCCGGTTGCTCACCACCGGTGGGGCCGATTCCGGTTTCGTTCCGGCCTCGGAACACCGCGACGAGCTCATGGACCGACTGGCGATGATCGTCGCGGTACCCACCGACCGACACCGACCCGCACCGCTGCTGGGCATGCTGGGCCAGCTGTCAGGCTCCGACGGCGGCCGGGTCGTCACCTGCACCGCGGGATTCAACTCCGCCGACGCGGCGGGTCTGGGTCGGGCCACCCGCCAGATCGGGCTCCACGTGGTGGTGGCGACCGGCCCGGACGCCCCGGTACCCGAGCTGGCACGAACCGCGGTGGTGCGGGCCGACGGCCGTCGTGAGCTGAGCGACGCGTGGGCCTCGGACCTCGCTGCCGCCGACGCCGGAGCACGAGTCCGATGAGCGCTCCACCGCAACAGCGAGCGGCGCGTCAGGGCGCGTTGGTGGGCGCCGAGGTCGGCCTGCTCGCGCTCGGCCTGGGCTCGGCGATCAGCTTCACCCGTCTCTTCGAGGACTGGTCGTGGCTCGGCCTCCTGGCGATCCCCGTCACGGTGTCGTGGCTGCTGTCGCTGCTGCTGCGACGCACGGGAACCGGCGTCGCGCTGTCGAGCGTGGTGCAGACCGGTGTCGCAGTGCTGGTGCTGTCCTGGCTGTTCGCCCCGGACACCCTGGCGCTGTTCCTGCCGACGCCCGCGACCTGGACCGCTCTGGCCGCCGAGGTGTCGTCGTCGTTCTCGTCGTTCTCCGAACTGGTCGCGCCGGTCCCGGCGACCGACGGCTTCCTGTTCGTGATCGGCGCGGCCCTGTGGACCATCGGGACCTTCGCCGACATCGCGGCCATCCGCTACCGGGCACCGGTCCAGGCGGCGGTCCCCTACGTGGCGAGCTTCGTCGCGGTCGGGATCCTCGCCCGGGACAGCGGACGCACCACCTCTGCGCTCGCGTTCGCGCTCGCTCTGGGCATCTTCGCGGTCACCCAACAGGCTCTGGGAGCCACCGAGCGGCGTTGGGTGGCTGGCCGGGTGGCGCGGGGCACGGGAGCGGTGTTCAGCGGAGCGCTGGCGATCGCGCTCGTCGCGGTCATCGGGGCCATGGCGTTCGGGCCGCTGCTGCCCGGCGGTTCCCGACCGGTCATCGACCTGCGCCAGCTCGGCTCGGGAGAGGGCCCCCGGACGGTCGTCAGCCCCTTCGTCGGCATCCGTTCGCTGCTCGGCGAGCGCAGCGACCAGGTGATGTTCACGGTCCGGGCGGACGACCCGGCCTACTGGCGGTTGACCTCGCTGGAGCGGTACGACCCCGACCGGCAGATCTGGGTGTCGAGGTCCAGCTTCCGCCCGACCGACGGCGAGCTGCCGCCGACGATGGACGCCGAGATCGACAGCCGGCCGTTGCGCCAGGAGTACCGGTTGGAGGCGTTGTCCACCGTCTGGCTGCCGGCGGCCTACGTGCCGCGAACCGTGGACAGCCCGGCCCCGCTGGGCTTCGATCCGGACTCGGCGTCGCTGTTCCTGCGCGAGCGCGGCAGCGAGAGCGAGCGAGGCCTGCGCTACGAGGTCCAGTCCCAGCTGCCCGAGCTGGCACCGGTCATCGACTCCGCCGAGGTCGGCCGCACTGCAGATCTCGACCGTGAGTACCTCACGACACCGCCCATCGACGGTGACGCCGAGGCGCTGCTGGCATCGGTCACCGCCGAGGCCGACGGCCCGTACCAGCAGCTGCTGGCGCTGCAGAACTGGTTCCGCAGCGACTTCACCTACGACGACGGCGTCGACTTCTCCCAGGAGCCCGACGCGCTCGGTGCCTTCCTGGCGACCCGACGGGGATTCTGCCAGCAGTTCGCGCTCGACCTTCGCGGTGTTCGCCCGAGCCCTCGGCATCCCCAGCCGTGTCGCGGTGGGCTTCACCCCGGGGGACCCGGTCGCCACCGAGGGCGCCGGCGATGCCGGGTCGGACCCGGGCGCTCCCGCTGCGGGATCCGAAGGGTCCGTCCCACCCCAGGACGGCTCGGAGTTCGTCGTGCGGGGACGGCACGCCCATGCCTGGCCCGAGGTCCACTTGGACGGCATCGGCTGGGTGCCCTTCGAACCCACACCGCAACGAGGGAATCCGCAGGCACAGGACTACACCGGCGTCGCCGCCGACCAGGCTCCTGCGCCGTCGGAGCAGACTGCGTCGACCACGACCACGTCCGCCGCACCACCGACCTCGTCCCCCACGCCGACCACCTCACCCGATCAGGTCGACGCCACCGGGTCGCCCGAGACCCCTGCGACGACGTCGGGGAGTACCGGCGACTGGGCGCTGGGGGCAGTGCTGGTGGTCGTGACCCTGGCCCTGGTGGGCGGCTGGGCGTGGTTCGCCGCCCGGCGTCGACCGGGACGGGCAGGTCACGCCGCCGATGTCCACGATGCCGCTGTCGCCGCCTCCTGGGCCGACGCGATCCGGGCGCTGCGGCTGATCGACCTGCAACCCGGCCCGTCGGAGACACCGGTCGAGTTCGCGCTACCGAGCCGATGCCTCGCTGGCCGCGGTCTCGCTGCGCCCGCTCGCCATGGCCGAGACACGGCGGCGCTTCGGGCAGCAGGCCGCGTCGGCCGCCGACGTCGAGATGGCACACGACACCGCAGCCCGGGTCGTCGAGCAGGTGCGGGACATCACCACCCGCCGCCAGCGGGTGACCGCCCGCCTGACACGCTGAGGGGGCTGCTACTCCTCGTCGGGACGGCGCAGACGCTCCCGGGCCTTGGTGCTGGCGTTGTTGAAGTAGTCCTTCAACCCTCCGCCCCGCATGGCCTGGGTCGCATCGTTGATGCCCGCCGCGGCCGAGACGGCGGGCATTGGTCTCGACGAACAGCGCCGTGCCGACCATGACCACGAAACCGGCGAACGCAGCGATGTGGCTGACCGTGAGCAGGAAGATCGTCGCAACCAGCGCCGCGATGAAGGCCACGATCCCCCACTTCAGCCGACGCAACGAGTCGGTGTAGACGGTCGTGGATCCGACCTGACGGGCCAGGTCGGGATCGCTCGCGCGCAGGTTCGCTTCGATCTCGCCAAGGATCCGCTGTTCGTCCTCGGACAGAGGCATCAGCTACTACCCCCTGGGTACTGCGATTCGCCCATGGTGAGCGCTCGGCGGCCGTTCACGGAAATGATTCCACACCCTACCGGCGCGAGCCACGGCCGGCCCGGTCGCCGCCGGGATTTTCCGCGGCCGAAGCGTCCTCGGGCGCCGGAGCCGGCTCCGGCCCCGCACCCGAGGCAGGGCCCCAGGGCGTCGACCCGGCCCGCTCGGGGCGTCCTGCCAGACGCGCCGGGCGCACCAGCTGCGCGCCGAACCGGTCGCGAATCGCATCGACGGCACGGTTGGCCGCATCCCAGTCGCCGGGATCGACCCGGGCAGCTGCGCCGCCCCCCGGACCGCTGCCTCCTGCGGCACTGCCGGCCACGCCGGATCGGGTGCCGAGGTCGAGCGACAACTGCTGCCCGGCCGGCTCGTGGCCCAGGTTGGACACACCCACGCCGACCAACCGCACACCATGTGACACCGGCAGCAGGGCCAACATCGACCAGGCGGTGTCGAGCACGTCGGTGCCCCGGTCGGTCGGGGCACGCAAGGTCGTGGAGCGGGTCACGGTGGTGAAGTCCCCGTAGCGGACCTTCAGCTGCACCGTCCGACCGCGGTACCCGTGGTGGCGCAACCGCGCCGCGACCGCGTCGCTCATGCGCACCACTTCGGGGCGCAGCTGGTCCAACGAGGTGAGGTCGGCCGGGAAGGTCTCCTCGTGGCTGATCGACTTCGGCTCCGAATCGGGTACCACGGCGCGCTCGTCGCGACCGTGGGCCAGGTCGTGCAGATGGGTCGCCGCTCCCCTGCCGAGGCTGGTCACCAGCGCCGCGAACGGCGCCTCGGCCAGATCTCCGACGGTCCGGATGCCCAGGCGCTCGAGCTTGGCCAGCGTCGCCGGGCCGACACCCCACAGGTCCCCCACCGCGAGCGGGTGCAGGAAGGCGAGCTCGCGGCCCGGGGGGATCACGTGCACCCCCGAGCCCTCGACCGGACCTGCCCGGCTGGCACGCGGCTTGGCCCGGTTCGTGGCGAGCTTGGCCAGGAACTTGTTGCTCGCCACGCCGACCGAGCACGACAGCTGCTCCTCGTCGTGCACCCTGCGGCGCAGCCACGCGGCCACCTCCTCGGGCGGGCCCAGCAGCCGGCGGGTGCCGGAGATGTCGAGGAAGGCCTCGTCCAGGCTGAGCGGCTCCACCAGCGGCGTGATGGTGCGGAACAGCGCCATCAGCCGGCCCGACACCTGGGCGTAGTGGGGGTGGTCGCCCGCGAGGAACACCGCGTCGGGGCACAACCGTCGCGCCCGCAGCGACGGCATCGCCGAGTGCACGCCGTAGGAGCGCGCCTCGTAGGACGCTGCAGCGACCACGCCACGTGCGCCGGCGCCGCCGACGACCACCGGCCGGCCGGCAAGCTCCGGGCGACGCAGCAGCTCCACCGAGGCGTAGAAGGCGTCCATGTCGACGTGCAGGATGGTGCGCTCGACGCCCACGGTGCTCAGCGCCGGGTGATCGACAGGTCGGCGATCGTCTCGCCCTCGACGGCATAGCGGAACACCGACAGCGCTGCCGCACGGTCGTCCATCCACTCCAGCAGCGGCTCGCGGACCCACGGGTGTGCGTCGCCGAGCCGCTCCGCGCACGACGCACACGGCACCCAGGCGGCGCCCACCACGATGCCGTCGGGGTCCGAGCCCACCGAGACCTGCCCCGCGACCTCGACCGCGCGGTGCACCTCGACGCGCAGTCGCCACCCCAGGCCGGGCGCTTCGGCGACGATCTCGTACACCGGCCCGTCCCAGGTCACCACCTGGAGCCCGGTCTCCTCCCGCACCTCGCGTGTCAGCCCGTCGAGCACCGCCTCACCGGGATCGATCACTCCCCCCGGCGGCGTCCAGTCCGTCTGGCCGTTGTGCCGACGGTTCTCGACCAGCAGCACCGAGTCCTCGGCTGCGTCGGCCGGCACGGCACCCCGGAGCGTCACCGCCTCGATCACCGCTCCCCCGACCACCCAGTCACGCATCACCAGAGTCTGCCAGTGCAGCGGGTGTCGATGAGGTGCACACCACGCACCCCGGTTGCGGGCAGCGGGTGGCTGGCAGACGCACCCGACCGCCACGAATGCAGTGACGGCCTGCGCCCGTGGTGCATGATGCTGTGGCGCGGGCGGATCCACGAGCCCGCACTCAGGGGGACTGATGACACACACATCCAGCAAGCGACTGCTGACCGCACTCATCGCCATGGTCGCGGCACTCGCGCTGCTCGCCACGGCGTGCGGCGACTCGGACGAGAGCGGGGACGGCGGCGACGATGCCAGCAGCAGCGAGTCCGGCACCCTCACGGTCCCCGGCGACCACGAGACGATCCAGGCAGCGGTCGATGCTGCCAGCCCCGGCGACCTGATCCTGATCGATTCCGGCGTCTACACCGAGGCCGTCAAGGTCACCACCGAGAACCTGACGATCCGGGGGCTGGACCGCAACAACGTCATCCTCGACGGCGAGTTCGAACGGGACAACGGCATCTTCGTCGTCGAGGCGGACGGCGTGGCGGTGGAGAACATGACCGCCCGCAACTACACCTCGAACGGGTTCTTCTGGACCGGCGTCGAGGGCTACCGCGGGTCCTACCTGACCGCGTACCGCAACGGCGACTACGGCATCTACGCGTTCGACTCGGTCAAGGGCCAGCTCGACAACTCGCTCGGTTCGGGCAGCCCCGACGCCGGCTTCTACATCGGCGAGTGCTACCCGTGCGACGCGGTGATCGACAACGTGATCTCGGAGTACAACGGGCTGGGCTACTCCGGCACCAACTCGGGCGGCAACCTCAAGATCGTCAACTCGACGTTCCGCAACAACCGGGCCGGCATCGTGCCCAACAGCGGCAGCTACGAGCTGTGCTACCCCGGCCGCGAGTCGACCGTCGTCGGCAACCTTGTCCACGACAACAACGAGCTCGACAACCCCGCCATCGACGTCGCGCTGCTCGCACAGGGCAACGGCATCCTGCTGGCCGGCGCGGTGCGCACCACCGTGGAGCGCAACCGGGTCTGGAACCACGACCGCACCGGCATCGGCCTCGTCCCCTTCCCCGAGGAGGACGCCAGCGACCTGGCCCCGCCCGCCTCGGAGTGGGACACGCCGTGCTCGGAGACCAAGGACGAGCCCGTCGAGCCGATCTCCGACGAGGACTGCAAGGCCGTCGACGGGCTGCTCGCCGGCTGCGCCGTGGTCTGGAACCCCTTCGAGAACCGTGTGATCGGCAACGTCGTCGAGGGCTCCGGCGCTGCTGACCTGGCCGTCGGCACCGTCGACCTGCTCCAGACCGGTGAGACCACCGACACCCTGGACAACTGCTTCTCGGACAACACCTTCAGCACCTCCGCGCCGGCATCGACTCGAGCAGCTCGCGCCGTGCGACGGCGAGGGCAGCGGCGACTGGAACGCCGAACCGCTGGACCTGCTGACGCTGCTGGGCCAGCCCGCCGATGCACCGCCGGAGGACGCCTACAAGACCACGCCGGAGCCGGGCGACCAGCCCAACATGCCCGACGCTGCCACCGCCCCGGCACGTCCCGCGACCGACGTGCCCTTCGACGTGGACGTCGACTCGATCGAGGTTCCGGCGAAGCCGTCGGGTTCATGAGGCGTCGGGCCTCGTCGGTCACGTTCGCCGCGGCGGTCGCGCTCTGCGTCGTGGTCGTGGCAGCGTGCACCGACGGACCCGATCCCATGGCCGCGGACCTCGCCGCCACCTCCGATCCTCACTCCCACCACCACGGCACCATGGCGATGACGACCCTGCCGCCGGCCGGAGCTGCGGCGCCGACCCGACACCTGGGCCCCCAGGGGCGCGTCGGGCAGTTCGTGATCGAGTGCGGGCACAGCCACACGGCCCCCGACGACCCGATCGTCTTCCCCGAGCAGCCCGGCATGTCGCACAGCCACGACTTCTTCGGCAACGAGGGTGTCGATGCCTTCTCGACCCTGGAGTCGCTGCTCGAAGCCGGCACCACCTGCCAGAACACCAAGGACACCGCGTCGTACTGGGCGCCGACGTTGCTCGATGACGGCGAACCGGTCGAACCGACGTTGGGAACCGCCTACTACCGGGCGGCTCCCGGCGTCGAGACGACCGAGGTCGAGCCCTATCCACCGGGGATGAAGATGATCGCCGGCGACATGACGCTGACCGAGCCCGGCCCGCTCGACACCGCAGGGTGGGCGTGCGGCGTGTCGACCCGGCTGCACCCCGAGCCACCCGACTGCCCCACCAGCGCACCGCTGCGCGGGGTCATCACGTTCCAGGACTGCTGGGACGGCGAGCGCGTCGACAGCGCGGATCACCGGTCCCACGTCGCCAACAGCGTGGAGGGAGTCTGCCCGTCCAGCCACCCGGTGCACATCCCCCAGCTGACCTTCGCCGTGTCGTACCCGATCTCGGGCGACGACCACGACCTGACGCTGGCGTCAGGATCGGTCTACGGCCTGCACTCCGACTTCTTCAACGCGTGGGACCAGGACGAACTGGTCGAGCGTGTCGAGCTCTGCCTGCACCGCGACGCCGTCTGCGGGCTGTCCTCGAACCGATCCGAGGAACCGCTCTTCTCCGGATGACCGCGACCGTTGCGCGGTCCGGGCAGCTGGATCAGGCGTCCGCGACGCGGACGCGACCGTCCATGCCCGCCGACGGCGTGCCGTGCAGCGAGCAGTAGTAGGGATAGAGCCCGGGCTCGTCGAACGTGAGCACCGCGGTGTCACCCGGCTGCAGTTCGTCGGTCGGGATCGCCTCGAACTGCGACTCGTCGACCGGGATGACGTTGTGGTCGTTGCGACCCTTGTTGTCGAAGGTGATCTCGGTTCCCGGCGACACCGTGACGAACTGGGGAACGAAGGTGTTGTCCCGGGCCTCGATGACGATCTCGGCCTGACCGGTCATGTCGACGAACTCGTCGTCGGGCACCTCGGGCAGTTCCTCGGTCGGGTCGGGCGCAGCGGAACTGCCCCCGTCGGTCGACTCATCGCCGCATCCCACTGCCACCGATGACACGAGCACCATCGCCACCACCATCGACAAGAACCGTCCACGAGCACGCATGGACGGCGACGATACTGCTCCGCCGACGCAGCGGCGCGATCTGAGCGCCGGAGCGCCTGCGCCGGATCGACGGTCGGTTGGAGCTCAGTCGCGGACCTGGACCGGTCCGGGTGTGCCGTCGGGCAGCCGCTCCTGCACCACCGCGTCACCGATCTCGGTCTCGACGGCGGCAGGCGCGTTCGCTCCGTCGCCGGAGCTCGCCGGGGTCGCCTCGCTGTCGTTGGTCACCAGCAGCAACAACCCGGCGGTGGTGGCCGCGACGACGAGGCCGATCGCGGGGATCAGGACCCTGTTGCGCAGTCGGTGCATCCGGGGTTCCACCAGGTCGACCGAGTCCAGCATCATCTGGCGCAGCTCGGCTTCGATCTCGTCCGCCGGGCGCTGCAGGGACGTGCCCAACACCGCCAGGTCGGGCGTCCGCAGCGTCACCTCGCGGCCGACCGGGATGTCGCGCATCGCGTAGACCATCGCCAGGTACTGCGTGAGCACCTCTCGATCCTGTGCGACGTCGCCACCCAGGCTGACCTGGCGCGACCCGACTCCCAGCACGCCCTCGTCCAGATCGATCACCAACCGGGATCGTGCGGGGATCAACGAGGTCGTCTCGATCCCGTACAGGCTGCTCAGCACCTCGAGATCGGCATCCAGGACGGGGCGCCGCCCGGTCTCCACCTCGAGCAGGTCCACCGGCGTCCAGGCGTCGCCGAGCGCCTCGGCGGCCTCGGTCAGGCTGTACCCGCCGACGAGGCGCGCATCCGCGAGCAGTCCTCCCAGTCGCTTCGGCGGAAGGAGCACCTCCGGTGAGAGTTCTTCGATCTGCATCCCAACACTCCATGAACGGTGGCCCGACACTTCTCGATCGGCAGCCCCCGCGGCACGCTTGACCTTTGTCCGCTGGGTCGTTCCACCCAGCGGTCGGGGTCGGGGGTGACGACACGGGGCGCCGCGCTGCGGCCCTAACATCTGCACGTGCCCGAACCAGTGACACCGGCCGACCCAGAGTCCCAGCTGCCGTCGGTGCTGGCCCGGGTGATCGCGTTCGCCTCGGTGCTGATCGGCGGTGCTGCGGGCGGCATGATCGGCTACGCGTTCGCGGAGATCGGCGGGTTCGACGGCGCCGCTGGCGGCGTGGTGGCGCTGCTGTCGGCGCTCGTAGGGGCCGGCGGCGTCGCCGTGGTGGCGGTCCTGACGCTGCGGGCCTTCGGCGAGTGGGAGACCATCCGCTCGTCCGGCGAACGATCGACCCGTCGGCAGGCCAGCGATGCCGACGAGGGACGCTGAGGCGTGCAGGACAGCGTCGAGACATCTCACCCGGAACCCGACGGAGCACTGCTCGACGAGCTGCTCGCCGTTGCCCACGCTGCGGCGGCTGCGGCGGTCGACCTGATCCACACCCGACGTCCGGCGGTGTTCGGCGTCGAGGCCAAGTCCAGCGCCACCGACATGGTGACCGAGATGGACACCGCCTCGGAACGCCTGATCCGGTCGATCATCACTGCCCACCGCCCCACCGACGCGGTCATCGGCGAAGAGGGTGGGCACGTCGACGGCACCGACGCAGCGTCGGCGGCGCCGGTGACCTGGTGTGTCGACCCGATCGACGGTACGACCAACTACGTCTACGACCACCCGGGCTACAACGTGTCCATCGCAGCGACGATCGCCGGACGCACGGTGGCCGCGGTGGTCGCCGATCCCACCCACCGGCGCACCTACTCCGCCTCGGTGGGACGAGGCGCCTACTGCAACGGCACACAGCTGCGACTCGGCAGCGCCGCACCACTCGATCGCTCGCTCGTCGCCACCGGGTTCGCCTATGACCCCGGTCGACGCGGACGTCAGGGCGTGGTCGTCGGCCAGCTCGTGCCCCGGGTGCGCGACATACGCCGGATGGGCGCTGCCGCGCTCGACCTGTGCTCGGTGGCAGCGGGTCGAGTGGACGCCTACTTCGAGATGGGCCTGTCCCCGTGGGACCTGGCCGCCGGGGCGCTGATCGCCGAGGAAGCCGGCGCCCGCACGGGTTCGATCGACGGGGGTCCGGTGCGACCGGAGTCGGTGTTGGTGGCCCATCCCGACCGATTCGACGAGCTCCGCGATCTGCTCGTCGAGCTGGGTGCCGACCGGGTCTGAGCGCCGGTCACCCGGGACGGGCCCCGATGGGCGACAATGGTCGGGTGGGTACGAGAATTCTGTACGTCGAGGACGACCAACGCATCCGGGGCTCGGTGAAGCTCGCGCTCGAGGACGAGGGGTGGGCCGTCGAGGAGGCCGAGACCGGCGAGGACGCCATCGTCAGCTTCGATCGGGCCCCCACCGAGGTCGTGCTGATCGACATCATGCTGCCCGGGATCGACGGGTTCGAGGTGTGCCGGTCCATCCGACGCCAGAGCGACGTGCCGATCATCATGGTCACCGCCCGCGCCGACACCCACGACGTGGTGGCCGGGCTCGAGGCCGGCGCGGACGACTACATGACCAAGCCGTTGCAGCCCAAGGAGCTGTCGGCACGGATCCGGGCGCTGCTGCGGCGGGCGCGGCCCACCAACCCGAGCAACCCACGCCTCCGGTTCGGCGACCTCGAGATCATCCCCTCCGAGGGTGTCGTCACGCGGGACGGCGAGCAGGTCCACCTGACCAAGACGGAGTTCCGCCTGCTGGTCGAGCTCGCCAACCAACCGGGGAAGGTCTTCTCCCGCGAGGACCTGCTCGAGAGGGTCTGGGGTCACGGCGTGTTCGGCGACGGCCGGCTCGTCGACGTGCACGTCCGGCGACTGCGCACCAAGGTCGAGTCCGACCCCGCCAACCCCCGTCACGTCGTGACGGTGCGCGGCCTCGGCTACAAGATCCAGGCGTGACGCACGCGTCCATGACCGGGACCACCGTCGCCACGACGCCGGGGACGGTCGGATGAGTCCAGCAGCGCAGGAGCAGCCCGAGCGCCGCACCCTGCTGCGCGGCCTGCAGATCGGGCTGCGCGGCCGGGTGACCATGGCGGTCGCGCTCGTCGGGCTGCTGTTGTCCATCGTGCTGTCGGTCACGACGGTGACCGTGGCACGCAACACCTTGTTGACCGCGCGCGAGGATGCGCTGACGCGCCAGGCACTGGACAACTCCGAGACCATCCGTGGCGGCATCGACAACGCCGAGGCCGCCGATCTCCAGACCCTGTTGAACTCCCTGCCCGCCGGCGGCGTGCCGGCACTCAGCGTGACCGGGTCCGACGGCCGGCCGGTGTCGGTCAGCGTGGACGGTCGCTTCGGCATCGACGCGCTGCCGGCGGCGCTGCGGGAACAGGTCGTCGAGGAACGAGAGGGCGGGATCATGCGGTTCGAGTCCGACGGCGAGGCACTCGTCGCGGTCGGACTCCCCCTGCCCGACAGCGACGCCTCGTACTTCGAGGTCAACCAGCTCGACGACATCCAGACCGCGGTCCGCACCCTCAGCCTCACCCTGATCGTGGTCACCGCGCTCGCCACGCTGCTCGCGATGGCGCTCGGGTTCTGGACCAGCCGCTATGCGCTGCTCCCCCTTCGCCGCATCGGCGCAGCTGCGGAATCCGTGGCGCTCGGCCAGCTCGACACCCGCATCGACTACGACGACTACGCGAACGACGTGGACCTGGCTCCGCTCGTGGCGAACTTCAACGACATGGTCTCCGCACTCCAACAGCGCATCGATCGCGATGCCCGGTTCGCGAGCGACGTCAGCCACGAGCTGCGGTCCCCGTTGACCACCCTGAACGCATCGATCGACGTGCTGATGAACACCCGGGACCAGCTCTCGGACCGCTCACAACATGCACTCGACCTGCTGAACCTCGACATGCAGCGCTTCACCCAACTGGTCGAGGATCTCCTCGAGATCTCCCGCTTCGACGCCGGCGCGGTCCGTCTGGAGCTCGACGAGGTGGCGCTCGTACCGGCGATCGAGGCTGCGGTCCGTGCCACCACCGGCCAACGGGTGCCGGTCGACGCCGACCCGCGGCTCGACGGCGTCGTCGTGTCGATCGACAAACGCCGCCTCATGCGCATCCTCGCCAACTTCCTGGACAACGCCGCCAAGTACGCCGGCGGCGCAACGGCGGTGTACGTCGAGCTCCACGACGCGGACCCGGTCGGCAGCGCGGTCGGCACCACCGCCGGCTCGTCCGCTGCCGGTGCGACGGCCGCAGAGCCGACGGTGCACATCGCGGTCGAGGACGAGGGCCCCGGCGTGCCGGAAGCGGAACGGAGCCGCATCTTCGACCGGTTCAGCCGCGGCGACCAGGGTGGCAGCCGGGGCATGGACATCGGCGTCGGTCTGGGTCTGGCGCTGGCGGCGGAGCACGCACGACTACAGGGCGGCCGGGTCTGGGTCGAGGATCGTCATGACGGAGGCCAGGGTGCGCGTTTCGTCGTGGAGCTGCCGCTGCTCGAGGATCTCGACAGCGACTCCGGCGGCGAGCGCGGCCATCTGGCCGAGGTGACCAGGGAGGAAGCCGACTCGTTCGCCCTGACCGGCGAACTGCCCGTGGTCCGCATCGACCCCGCAGAACAAGGAACGCCATGACCCGCAACGACGCTCGACCCCGCGTGGGCGCACGGGTGCTCGGGGACAGGCTCGCAGCCGTTCCGCTCGTGGCGCTGCTCGCTGCCGTGCTCCTGTCGGCGTGTGGTCTGGGGTTCGACGACGAACCACGGGCGCTCAAGGAGACCGCCGACACCACCACCACGGTGGTGTCACCCTCGGTCGGGCGCCTCTCCACGGTGTTGTACTTCGTCCGCGAAGGGGCGTTGGTGCCGGTTCGCCAAGAGCTCCAGGACCGGACCCCCTCCACCGTGCTCACGGCGCTCACGCAGTCCCCGACCGACGAATCGGTCAGCGGGCTGGGCACCTCGGTCCCGGTCGGCACCGAGCTGCTGGGCACCAGGCGCACCGGCGACCGGCTGATCGTCGACCTGTCGAGCGACTTCGAAGATGTCGTGGGGCTCTCCCGGCAGCAGGCCATCGGACAGATGGTCATGACCGTGACCGAACAGGGCGCCGTCGACCGCCTGGAGTTCAAGGTCGACGGCGACACCATCACCGTGAGCTCGCCGCTGCGCGGCGACACCACGATCGTCGACCAGTGCGACTTCGCGAGCCTGCTCGCCACCCCGCTGAGCATCGCGTCAGCAGATCTGCCGCTCGCGACCAAAGAAGACCTCACACGTCGTCAGAACGAACTGGCGGCGGCCTGCCCCGAGTGATCCGGGTCAGGAGGCGAAGAACGGACGCGCCACCTCGTCGTAGAACTCCAGATCGACGGTCTTGGTGCGATCCACCGCCGCTGCGAGCCCGACGTGCACGATCCGGTCGGCCTGCAGCGCGACCATCTGCCCCCAGGCACCCGCTGCGGCTGCATCCGCAGCAGCAGCGCCGTACCGGCTGGCGAGGATCCGGTCGAACGCCGTCGGGGTGCCGCCCCGCTGGATGTAGCCGAGGGTGGTGACGCGGGTCTCGATGCCGGTGCGGCCCTCGATCTCCGAGGCGATCAGCTGGCCGATCCCACCGAGGCGGGCATGCCCGAACCGGTCGATCTCGTACTCGGGTGTCGTCATGGTGCCCGGCACCGGGACCGCACCCTCGGCCACGACGACGATCGACGCGTAGCTCTTGCCGGCGTGGCGCCGCATCAGCGCCTCGCTCACCTCGCCGATGTCGAAGGGCACCTCGGGGATGAGCGTCATCGTCGCCCCGCCGGCCAGTCCCGCGCGGACTGCGATGTGCCCGGTGTCGCGACCCATCACCTCGAGCACCATCACACGGTCGTGCGCCTCGGCCGTGGTGTGCAGCCGGTCGATCGCGGCAGAGGCCACGTGCACCGCGGTGTCGAACCCGAAGGTCAGCTCGGTCGCGTCGATGTCGTTGTCGATCGTCTTGGGCACACCGATGCAGGGCACGCCGTCGCGCTGCAGGTCCAGTGCTGCACCCAGCGAACCGTTGCCGCCGATGACCACGAAACCATCGAGGGCGTCGCGCACCATCGCCGCCCGCACCCGATCCACGCCGTCGTCGTACTGGTACGGCTGGACCCGAGAGGTGCCCAGGATCGTGCCGCCGCGGGGCAGGATCCCTCGACAGCGGTCCACCGTGAGCGGCTCGGAGTCACCCTCGAGCACCCCGCGCCACGCATCGCGGAACCCGATCACGGTGCCACGGTGCACCCGTTCGGTCTTGCGCACCAGCGCCCGCAGCGCCGCGTTCAACCCTGGACAGTCTCCGCCGGAGGTCAGCACACCGATCCGCATCTGCGACACACTACGACGCGCCCCCACACCCGCTGACACCACCTCCGCCGATCAACCGCCACGTCTGATCTACAGCCGCCGCGACCGTTAGGTTGTGCCGCCATGTCCAACGATGCAGCGCAGGATCCCGTGGTGATCGCGATCGATGCCGGCACCACTGGCGTGCGGGCGTTCGCGATCGACACCGATGGCCGCCCCGTGGGGCGGACCTATCGGGAGTTCACCCAGCACTTCCCTCGGCCCGGCTGGGTCGAGCACGACGCGGAGGAGATCTGGGAGACGACGCGTGCGGTGCTGGACGAGCTCCACCGACTTCTGGACCGCCCGGTCGCCGCGGTCGGCGTGACCAACCAGCGTGAGACCGTGGTGGCATGGGACCGCAGCACCGGTCGACCCCGCCACCGGGCCATCGTGTGGCAGGACCGTCGGACCGCGCAGCGCTGTGACGAGCTGGCCGACGGCGGAGAACTGGACCGGGTTCGCCGACTCACCGGACTGGTGCTGGACCCCTACTTCTCGGGGTCGAAGATGGAGTGGCTGCTCGGTCCCGGCGGCGTCGCAGCGGACGGGGACCTTGCGTTCGGCACGATCGACAGCTGGATCGTCTGGAACCTGACCGGCGGGGCTCGGCACGTGACCGACCCTTCCAACGCCAGCAGAACGATGCTCTACGACATCTGTGAGCACCGGTGGTCCGAGGAGCTCTGCGATCTGTTCGGCGTACCGCTCGAGTCACTGCCAGAGGTGCTGCCCTCTGCTGGTGGGTTCGGCCGCACGGTGCAGGGTTGCGGGCTCCCCGTCGGCACGCCGATCACCGGCATCGCCGGCGACCAGCAGTCGTCGCTGTTCGGCCAGGCCTGCGTGCACCCCGGCATGGCGAAGAACACCTACGGCACCGGTTCGTTCGTGCTGATGAACATCGGCACGACCTGCCCCGAGCCCGCCCGGGGCCTGCTGACCACGGTCGGATGGCGGATTCCCTCCTCGATGCTCGGAGCATCCGGTGGCGACGAGCTGGTGACCCACTACGCACTCGAGGGGGCGATCTTCGTCACCGGTGCGGCCGTGCAGTGGCTGCGCGACGGGTTGGGGCTGATCGAGGACGCCGCCGAGGTCGGACCTCTCGCCGGATCGGTGGACGACAGCGCCGGGCTCGTGGTGGTCCCTGCGTTCGCCGGGCTGGGCTCGCCCTACTGGGACCCCTACGCCCGCGGCACCGTCATGGGCATCACACGCGGCGTCGGACGAGCGCACCTGGCTCGTGCGGTGGTCGAGTCGATGGCGTACCAGACCCGCGACGTGGTCGAGGCGATGACCTCGGTGGCGGGCGAGCAGCTCGCGGAGCTACGGGTCGACGGCGGAGCCGCGGCGATGGACCTCCTGTTGCAGCTCCAGGCAGACCAGCTCGGCGTACCGGTCGCCCGTTCTGCGGTGTCCGAGACGACCGCACTGGGTGCTGCTGCGCTCGCCGGGCTCGGCGTCGGGATCTGGGACACCGTGGAGGAGGTGAACCAGCGCTGGCGTGCCGACGCACGCGTCGAACCCGCTGAGGACCGCAGCGGGGTGGACGACGACTATGCACAGTGGCTCCGTGCGGTCGATCGATCCAGGAACTGGGCGACGGACTGAGCCTGCCCAGCTCAGCGCCGATCAGAGCAGCGCTGCCAGACCTGCCAGCACCTCGCGCTCGCGGCCCCGCAACGGCGAGGCACTCCGACCGACCGCCAGCACGAGATCGGAACCGTCAACCGGCGCAACTGCGAGCTCCTGCAGGCTGACGGGCATCCCGTCGGCCATGGCGCCGCGGACGAACGCGACCAACCAGGCAGGATCGGGCATGTCGGTTCCGGCCGAGTTGACCAACCGGTCCGAGGTGGGGTCCACGAGTGCCGCCCACTCCCCGCCCAGCAGCGCGACCGCGCCCTCGACCACGATGCCGGCCCGCAGCTCCGCTGTCGCCGGATCGCCCGCTCCCACCGAGCGGACCCGGTGCGCGACGCCCAGCGCCGTGACCGCCGGGTCGGGCGGCGGGCCGGCGAGCGGTCGGATGTTCTCGACATCGACACCCTCCACCTCGCCGATCTCTGCCAGCAGCAGATCGACCAGCTCCGGGTCGGGCAGGTCGATCACCAGCTCGTCGATCGCCCGTCCGGCGCCGCGTTCGATGATGTCGATGCCGATGACGTCCGCTCGCACTGCACCCATGCGGCTGGCCACGGAGCCGAGGGCTCCCGGTCGATCGGGCAACCAGACGCGGACGACGAAGACAGGCACGGCGCCACACTACCCAGCGGGTGTGACGCCCCTGTTTCGCGCCGATGACGCTTCGTCCGAGCGTTGCAGCGGTCTTGACCGGTCGGTCAAGGTTCGTTGGTAGCGTGGAGGAGATGTCGTCACGTCGCCTCACCCAGCGGGGCAAGGAACGGCGGGCGCAGCTGTTGGCCTACGCCACGACGCGCTTCGCCCAGGACGGGTACCACCCCACCTCGGTCGCCGACATCGTCGATGGGATCGGCGTCGGCAAAGGCGTCTTCTACTGGTACTTCTCCTCCAAGGAGGAGCTGTTCGTCGAGATCCTGCGAACCTCGCAGAAGGACATGCGACGGCGACAGCAGCGCGTCATCGACGATGTCGACGATCCGGTGCGTCGCGTCGAGCTGGGCATCCGTGCCGGCGTCGCGTGGCTGGCCGAGCACAACGATCTGCGACGCCTGTTCGAGTTCGCCCGCACCGAATCGACGTTCAAAGCAGCGATGCGTGCCGGGCAGTCGGTCCTGGTCGCCGATGCGGTGGTCCACCTGAAGGAAGCCATCGTCGACGGACGCATCCCCGAGCGTGACCCCGAGGCGCTGGCGCTCGCGATCCTCGGTGTGTCGAACCAGCTGACCAACGTGTACATCGACGAGCGCGGCGAGGGTGCGGAGATGGTGGCCGACCTGGTGGTCGACTTCTGCATGCACGGCATGGGCGTGCGTGGCAGCGACTGATCAGCCGAGCTTCGGCAGCGCCCTGCGCAGGTTGCGCATGGCCTGGTTGACCCGCTGCTCGTTCTCGATCATGGCGAAACGCACGTGCCCTTCGCCGCCCGGGCCGAATCCCACCCCTGGCGACAGCGCCACGTGGGCCTCCTTGACCAGGAAGGAGCAGAACTCCACCGAGCCCATCTCTGCGTACGGCTCGGGGATCTTCGCCCAGGCGAACATCGTGCCCATCGGCGGATCGATGTCCCAGCCGATCCGGTTGAGCCCACTGCACAGGGTGTCACGCCGGCGACTGGTAGATCTCGTTGACCTCGACGGGGTAGTCGGCCAACTCGTTCATGGTCACCGTGGCGGCGATCTGGATCGGCTGGAAGGTGCCGTAGTCCAGGTACGACTTCAGCTTGGCCAGCGCCGCGATGACCTCGGGGTTGCCCAGCAGGAACGCCACCCGCCACCCCGCCATCGAGAACGACTTGGTCATGGAGTACAGCTCGACGGCGACCTCCTTGGCGCCCTCGGCCTGCAGGATCGACGGCGGCCGGTAGCCGTCGAAGCCCAGGTCGGCGTAGGCGTTGTCGTGGACGAGCACGACCTCCTTCTCACGAGCGAAGTCGACCACGCGCTGCATGAAGGCGAGGTCGACGCATGTCGTGGTCGGGTTGTGCGGGAACGACAGGACGATCACGCGTGGCTTGGGGTGGGAGTACTCCCATGCCGTCACCATGTTGTCGAAGAAGTCGTCGCCCGTCCCCAGGGGGATCTCACGCACGTTCGCGCCGGCGAACAGCGGGCCGAAGATGTGGATCGGGTAGCTGGGGCTGGGCACCAGTGCCGCGTCGCCCTGGTCGAGCAGCACCCACATGAGGTGGCTGAAGCCCTCTTTCGCTCCGATGGTCGAGATGACCTCGGTCTCGGGGTCGATGTCGACACCGAAGCGGTGCTGGTAGTACCCGGCGGCGGCCTCTCGCAGCTTGGGGATGCCCCGCGACGCCGAATACCGGTGGTTGCGCTCGTTGTGTGCAGCCTCGGTGAGCTTCTCGACCGCGATCTCCGGTGAGGGGAGGTCCGGGTTGCCGAATCCCAGGTCGATGATGTCCGCACCGTCGCGCCGGGCGGCGACCTTCAGGCTGTCGATGATCGTGAAGACATACGGCGGCAGCGAGGTGATGCGGCGGAACTCCATGGGTGAACGCTAGCCCTCGCGGGCCCATGGTCCGGAACGACCGGCGGGCTCAGATGGCGTGACGGTGCGCTCCGAGGATCGCCGCACCGATGGCACCCGCCTCGGGACCGCCGGGGCTGACCAGGATGCGGACGTTGCGATCACGCACCGCGGTGCTGAAGCGCTGTTCCAGCTCCGCACCGATCAAGTGCTCGAGCAGGTCGCCGTGGGCGCTCAGCCCACCGCCGATCACCACCGCTTCGGGATCGAGCACCTCGATCAGGTTGGCGATGCCGAGCGCCACGTAGCCGGCCCACTCGGTGAAGATCGCCATGGCGGAGGGCTCGCGGGTCCCGAGCAACCCGGTGACGTGCTCGCCGCGTACCTCGGCGGCCGAGCCGGCCAGCTCCAGCAGCGCTGGCGCGTCGCCACGTTCGATCGCCAGGCGTGCCAGCCGGGCCAGCCCGGTGCCCGAGGCGAACGTCTCCCAACAGCCCCGCTGCCCACACGGGCACTCCGGACCGGACGGGTCGATCACCATGTGGCCGGGCTCACCGGCGAACCCGTTGGCGCCGCGCAACAGCCGGCCGTCGAGCACGATCCCGCCGCCGATCCCGGTGCCGATGGTGACCGCGACCAGGCTCTCGCAGTCGCGGGCGACCAGCCGCAGCGCTGCCACCGCAGCGCAGTTCGCGTCGTTGTCGACCAGGGTCGGCAGGTCGAAACGCAGGCCCAGCTCACCCGCCACGTCCACCCCGATGAGGCCCGGGGTGTTCGGCGCGCTCCGCACCATGCCGTGGCGGTCGACGAAGCCCGCCAAGCCCACCCCGATCGCCGCGGGCACGGTGGCATCACGTTCGATCAGGGCTCGCACGGACTGCACGACCATGTCGATCGCCTGGTCGGTGCGGCCGTGCGACGGCAGCAGTTCCCGGTCGAGCACGACAGGTTTGCCGCCGTGGGGAGGAAGTTCCACCAGCACTGCGATCGTCTTCGTTCCGCCCACATCGACGCCGATGTAGCGGGGAGAAGTCAGGGTCATCGCAGGTCAGTCGATCACAGCAGGGCCGTGCTCGGCCACTGCACCGCCCGAGCGCTCAGACCCCGACGATGCGTCCCCGCCCACCAAGGCCGGTGGCCCAGGCAGCGACAGCGTCGTCGTCGCTCAGGACCACGACCTGCACCACGTCCGACATGCGGTCCAGTCGGGCCAGGACCCGGTCCAGCGCGGCAGGATCCTCGGGAAGGCCGTCCACGGCGAGTGGCAGCGACCCGACGAACGACAGCGAGCGCTGCCGCGCCAGATGGGAGATCAACACCCATTCCGCCGTCGTGGGGTCTGCTGCGACGCCGGTGGCGGAGGGCGGGGCGGACGGGCTGGGCGGTGTGGGCGTGCCCGGCGCGCCGGGCGGGGTCGGGTCGGGCGGGGTCGGGGCGGGCGGGATCGGGGCGGGCGGGGTCGGTGGCACGGTGGCCACCTCGACGTTCGAGATCTTGGCGAGCAGGTCACGCTCCCGGTCGCGCAGCTCCAACTCCTCGGTGCGCAGCTCGGCCAGCGCCGCCGTGGCCTCCTCGTGGGACCTGACCCGCTCCTGGGCGAGCGCCAGGCGGTCCAGGGCGTCGTCGAGCTCCGCTTCGACCTGTGCCCAGCGTTCGACGCGCTCGGAGTCGTCACCATCTGACCGCCCGGCGACCAGGTGCTCGAGCTCGACGATGACCGACTCGGTCGAGGTGATCCACCGCGCCAACTGCTCGAGCCACCCGATCCAGTGATCGAGCGCGGCCTGCAGCTGCCCCCGCTCCGCAGCGCGTTCGGCCGGTGACCGATCACCCTGCGGTGCCGGCGGGGGCGGCAGCACGGGAAGGTCGGGGAGATCGGGGATCGGCACAGGTCCGTCGGGACCCGCGCCGGGCAGCGATGCGGCAAGTGCATCGGCCTGGGTCAGGATCTGCGTCGCGTCGGCGAGCGCCCCGTCCAGGTCGTTGTCATCGATCAGTCGCCGGTCCCACAACGCGACCGAAATGCGATGCACCAGGCTCGCCGCCGCCTGACCCGAGTGCACCTCGTCGGCCAGCTGCTCGGGCTCGGGCAGCTCCCCCGCCGCGGGCACGGGTGACGGCGCCGCTCCTCCGTCGTCGCCGAGCAGCTCCACTGCCTCGAGGAGCAGACGGTGCAGCTGCGCAGCAGCCTCGGAGCGGGCTGCGAGCACCCTCGGGCTGTCGACCTCGACGAGTCGTTCGAGCTCGGACTCGAGCTCGGCGATCCGCTGCATCGCAGCCTCGGCACGCGAGGCACGGTCGAGCTCGGCGCGCACCGTCGGGATCCCCATCACGTAGGCGCTGTAGGTGTCGAAGCCCATGCGGTCGAGCAGGATCGCCTCTTCGGAGCGCAGTTCCATGACCCGCCGCTTGTTGCGCGCCGCGCCGAGCACGCTCTGGCGTTCGTCGACGGTGAAGATCTCGTCACGCACCGCTTCGAGGCGCTGGATCACCGAACGGTCGACCGGCGTGGCGCGTGCGTTGAGTTGCGCGTCGTCGGCCTCGGCGCGGGCATGATCGAGCTCGGCTGCCATCTGCCCGACTCGTGTCTGCACCTCGTCGCGCTGCTCGGTCAGCTCACGCACCCGCGCTGCAGCGGCATCCAGCTGAGCTGCGTGACGACGTGCCGCGGGGTCCGGTTCGGCGCCCGGCGCGACCGTCGCTGCAAGCCGAGCGCTGGCGGCACGCGCTCCTGCCTCGGATGCGACCACGCCGCTGACGCGGTCCACGAGCGAGCGAACCGCTGCGAGCTGGGCGGAGGCGACGTCGACCTGGGAGCGCTGCTCATCACGTTCGCGCTCCCAGTCCACACGCAGCGAGGCCCGTCGCATCTCGAGCGCGTCGATCTGACCGAGACACACCTCGAGTGCCGCGGTCGAGAACGAGTCCAGTCCGCTGCGGGCGGCATCCATCCGCAGCCCGAGCTCGGTTCGGGCGCTGGTGACCTCGCGCAGTTGCGCCCGGAGATCGGCCTCGTCGTCGCTGACGACCTCGACCGGCGGCGGCAGGTTGTCGGCGAAGGAGACCGCGTCCGGCGTGGTGCCTCGGGGCGAACCCGGCGAGGTGGGCCCGGATGTCGGTGCGGACGCGGCGATCCCGTGCCCGCTCAGGGAGAGCACCGGATCGACCGCACCGTCGAGACGCAGCTGGGCGATCGTGGTCGCGTCGAGCGCGAGCTGGACGCCACTGACCTCGATGACACCTGATTCGCTGGGCGCGCCGCCGTCGGCGACCGCCCTGAGCGTCTCGAGGAAGCGTCGGCGCAGCTCCGGTGACGCGCCGCGCAGCACCGTGAGGCGCGGGTGCACCTCGAGTGCGGCGCCGCCGGGCGCGATCTTGTCGATGCGGACGATTCTCATCAGGACCTCGGCTCTCGATCGGCAGGATCGGGTCGGCCGTGAGCATCCTGGATCATGGTGTGGCTCAGTCGACAGCGATGCGCCGCACTCGACGGGTCGGCTGGCGCGTCGGCGCCGGATCCTTCACCGCTGTCGGGTCCTCCACCTCAGCATCGCTCCTGACCGCAGGTCCCTCGCCCGCGGGGTCCGTCGCTGCAGGGTCGGGGTTGCCTGGATCGACGTCGGCGGCGGCATCGGGGTCGGGATCGGGGTCGGGCGACGGCTGCTGCCAGGCGGCGCGCTCCCACGGCTCGAGTGGTGCCGAGGACCCCAGCGTGGTCGACAGCGTGTCACGCAGCAGGTCGGTCACCCCGGCCGCCGCTCCAGCGAGCCGGTCGCGGTCCTCGACGACCTCCTCGACCACGTTCAGGAACGAGCGGGCCGCCAGCAGCAGCTCCCGAGCTGCGGCCTGGAGGTGCTCGACGCCCTCAGCGCCCGGGTCGTCATCGGTCTGGGTCACGCCCGCCATCATGGCCCCTCGACGCGCAGCCGTCAGGCGGGTGAGCCGAATGACACCTGCAGACGCCCGTCGACGAGGTTGGCGGTGCAGATCTCACGGCGCCGCAGCGATTCGGGCAGCACCAGGTTGCGGCGGTGGGGACCGACGGCGATGAACAGCTCGTCGACGTTGCGGGTCAGGTCGACCTCGTCACGTTCGGTGAACGGCAGTTCGATCGACAACACCACCTGCTCGCCCTCACGCTGGATCCGCAGGGGTTGATGGTCGACGAGCCGGGCCGAGGCGTCGGCGCCGCCCCAGAGCTGCACGGCGAACCCGGCGAGTGCGTCCAGGCCGACGACCTCACCGCCGACGTGGTCGGCGCAGAACATCGGCAGCGGGGCGAAGCTCTGCTCGATCGTCACCAGGTGTTCGGTCTGGGCCTGACGCCACTGGTCGAACCACGGGTCCGAGGCCGCGTCGGGCAGCACCCGGTTCACCACCACCGCGTCCACCTGGTAGCCGAACAGCGACAGGTAGGTGTAGGTCCGTCGCGCCTCGGCGATGACCATCCGCTCGGGGTTGACCACCAGCCGAGCACTGGTGATCGTGGGGTCCGCCAGGATGTGCCGTACCCCGTCGAGCTGGTCGTAGAACCGCTGCCCGGCCGCGAACACACGCTCATCGGCCACCGGCAGCGACGTGAGGCGTCCGAGGACGGGTCCCATCACGCGGTTCAGTCGCCGCGAGGCCGGGAAGATGCGGTCCATGTACCAGCTGAGGATCTCCGGCAGCGACAGCAGCCGGATCGTCTCGGCGGTCGGGGCGCAATCGACGATCACGGTGTCATAGCGCCCGGAGTCGACCAGCGACTCCAGCTCGGTCAGGGCGAACAGCTCGTCCAGTCCCGGGATGACGGCGAGCTCCTCGGCCTCGATCTCGGCGACGCCTGCCCAGTCCATGACGTCGAGCACCCACTCGCGGATGTCGTTCCAGCTCTCCTCGAGACGCTCGCGGGCGTCGAGCTGCTGGGCCCAGCAACCCGGACGCACCTCTCGGGGCTCGCTGCCCAGCTCGACGTCCATCGAGTCGGCCAGGGAATGCGCAGGGTCGGCCGAGGTCACGAGCACCCGCGAACCAGCTGCTGCCAGGTGCACTGCGGTGGCGGCCGCGGTGGTGGTCTTGCCCACACCGCCCTTGCCGGTGAACAACAGGACGCGGGTCATGAGGTGCGCGCCGGGAACAGCCCGTGGCGGACCGCCCACAGGCCGCACAGCGCCAGCCCGATCGTCGGTACGAGCGTGCCGAACGCGAGCGGGGTGAAGGGGTCCAGCGCTGCGGCGACGATCGCCACGACCACCTGGATCGCCAGTGACCCCAGCAGGTGGCGCTGGACCGGCGGAGGTGCGGACCCCGCAAGGAAGAACAACCCACCCATGCCCATGGCGTCCTCGCGCGAACGGGCTGCAGCGAGGACGAGCACCACCATGAACAGCGCACACCCGGCGACGAACAACACCACCGACACCGCGAAGAACGCAGCAACGGCGTCGCGCGGGTCGATCAGTGCCGGGATCGCGGCAAGGGTGAACACCGCCGTGCACGCCCACGACACCGCGATGATCGACCGTCCGGGGATCTCGTCGCCGAAGCGTGCGGTCATGGCAGCGGCGCGATCGGCCCGGTCGACGTCGCGTCGCGCCTCGACCTCCGCACGCGCCTCGGCAGCGGTCGGCTCGCGGTCGCGGTCGCTGGTCGGTGCCGGGCTCATCGCACGCCATCCTCGCCGCCGGGCACCGTGTCGGGCCAACGGGCCAGCTCCGCGGCGATCGGGGGACTGTTGCGTCGGAGGTCGGTGTCCAGCAGGTCGCTGCGACCGACGCGCAATGCCGCCCACGCCGCGTGCCCGGCCAGCAGCTCGTCGGAGCCGTCGAGGTAGGGCTCCAGCAGGTCGTCGAGCTCGCTGCGGTCCGCATCCATCGTGTGGTGCTCGGCGATCGAGTTGGCGAGCGCCACCAGCGCGTTGCGCCGCAGGTACCGGGGATCGCGGCGCGGCACGTACCAGCGCCCCAGCCGGGCGAGCAGGTCATCGTCGGGGGCCGTCAGGATCCAGTCCAGTTCGACCCACGATCCCGGCGCCGCTGCCAGCTCGCTCGCGGGAGCGGCCGACGGGCCGACGCGAGACTCCTCACGACGAGATGGTGGGCAGACCTCCTGACACTCGTCGCAGCCGTACAGGCGGTCCCCCAGCGCCTCGCGGAACTCGTGGGGCAGGTCGCCCTCCATCTGCACGTGCCACGCCAGACACCGGCGGGCATCCACCACGCCCGGCGCGACGATCGCGCCGGTGGGACACCCGTCGATGCAGCGCGAACAGCTGGCACAGCCGTCAGGCAGCGGCTCGGGACGAGGGCCCAGATCGACATCGGTCAGCACCGAACCGAGAACGAACCAGCTGCCCTGACCCGGCAACAGCACGTTGGCGCTCTTGCCCGACCACCCCAGTCCGGCGCGCACCGCCACCGCTCGGTCCACCAGCGCGTTCTCATCGGCGCACACGACCGCCCGATACCCGGCGGACCGCAGCACCGCTGCCATCTGCTCGAGCGCATCACGCAGCGCGGTGTAGTGATCCTCGGTCGCGTAGCGAGCGACCCTGCCCTGGGGACCCGGCGGCGGAGCCGGCACCGGTGCTGCGTACCCCAGTGCGCCGACCACCAGCGACCGGACGCCCGGCAGGGTCCTGTCGGGATCGGTCGAGCGCGCAGGGTTGCGGTAGGTGAACTGCATCCCGCCGTGCAGCCCCAGCGCCGATCGCTCCTCCAACAGCTCGCGGGTCGCATCGAACGGGGCAGCGTCGCAGCACCCCACCCGATCGAGCCCGGCGGCGGTTCCCGCGGCGAGCACCGCGTCGCGCAGCTCCGACGCGGCCGGGTCGAGGGCGTGGTCGGCCAGGCTCATCGTCGCAGCAGGTCGAGCAGCACCGAGGACCTGACCGCGTTGGCACCCAGGCGGCGGGCCCCTTCGGCCACACGTCGATCGGAGCTGACCACCAGCACCGGCACGTCGGTCGGGAGCCGTCCGACCATGGCCAGGATGAGGTCGTCGGCCTCGGTGTCGGCTGCGGAGAAGTGCACCCTGACGGGCAGCGGGTTGGCGACGCTCGGCCGGCCGCCGTCCGCGTCACCGTCGAACACGACGTGGATGGCAGCGGGCACCTGGTGCTGCACCGTGGCCAGCGCGGACAACAGACGGGACCGCTGACCCTGCTGGTCGAGCACCGGCCAGCCCTCCATCGTCACGTTGTAGCCGTCGACGAAGGTGACCATGTCGTCGACCTCGAGCAGTTGCCGCAGCGCCTCGGGGGTTCCCTCGTCGACGCCGCGACGCAGCCGGACCGGGGTCCGACGCGGCGGGCGCGGCGCAGCCCCCGTTGCGGAGCTGGTGGGTTCGGGGGGAGCCCGTCGGGGCGGGCACCGTCGGACGGCGCGTGTCCCGTGGACCCCGCCGCTGCGGCAACCCCGTCGGCGGACAGCCCATCCGCCGCCTCCCTCAGCGCCGCGCCCAGCACCGCAGCAGCGTTCGCCGCGCGGGCCACCGCATCAGCCACCGCTGACCGGTCGGCGCCGGACCACGACGGGTCGACCGCCCGGGCAGGCTCGGCCTGCAGCATGTCGCCTGCTCCCCCGCCAACGCCGTCCGCTCGATCGCTGGACACCGACTCACTCGACGTTGCGGCATCCGACTCCGGATCCTGCTGTGCATCGAGCCGTGCCTGGAGATCTGCCACCTGCTCGCGAAGCAGCTCCGATCGGGACCGTTCCGCCCGCAGCTCCACCAGACGTGCGGCGTCACGCGCCTCGGCCTCCTTGAGCTCACGCACCGCTCGGGCACGGGCCGAGTCCAGCTCGGCAACCCGTTCGGACAGCTTGCTCGCGTTCGCCCTCCACGGCCACGCGTGCAGCACGCTCCGAGGCGAGCGTGGATTCGGCGAGCACGCGGGCGGATCGGTCCTCGTCGAGCTCGTCGCGCAACCGGGCCAGGGCGTCCTCCAGCTGGTCCGCCCGGCGAGCTGCGTCGAGCTCGGCGCGTCGGGCGTCGGTGTCACGCTGCTCCTCGGACGCTGCGGCTGCGAGCTGGGAGAACTCTGCCTCCCACCCTTGCGGACGTTCCAGGAACAGCCATGAGAGGCGCCCCAGCTCGGCCTCATCGGCCCCCTCGGCGACACGGGCACGGAACGACTCGTCGCCCGACAGCGCTGTCAGCACGCTGCGCAGGGCGAGCGGCGGGAGCTTCTTGGTGAACCGGAGCACCGGGCGCAGCGCGACCGGTGGTGCGGGCGCTTGTCGGTCCGCCGCGTCGCGACGGGCAACCGACACTGCGCGCTCCAGCGCGGTGACGAGCAGCTCGGGCGATGCCTCGGGCGGCTCAGGCGCCGGAGGCTGCATCCGCGGTGGCGTCAGCGGCATCGAGGTCCTCGGCGTCGATCTGCACGACCGACTCGCCGGTGCCGCACCAGCGACAGACGGCGGACTCGATGTCCTCCGCGAGCACCTCGACGTCCTCGATCGAGAGCTCACCGCCGACCGTGTAGTGGTGGAACGCCCGGGTCCGGCGTGTCGTGGTCACCTCGAAACGGGTCAGGTTCCCGCAGGCGTTGCACCGGTACCGGGGCGGGGGCGGCGCGGTCGACTCACTGCTCGGGGACGTGGCCATGGCCGGATGCTAGTGCTGCTTCAGGCAGTGGCCGCCTCGGTGCCACGTCATGAACCCGGCGTTGTGCGGCACGTGGTTCTGGTGCGGAACGGTCCGCCGCAGGGGTGGTCGTCGCGAAGCGTCGGTGCGTCGCATCCCGTCGAGCGCCGCAGGCTGCGCGCAAAACCGACGGATTCCGTCGCCTTTGCGCGCAGGTTGGCGATTCCGCGATTCGGCGATTCCGCGGGAGTGCCACGGTGGCCGAGACCCCGGCTCTTCGCGTTGCGGGGCAACGCGAAACGCCAGGATTTCGCAGGGACGTGGGGTTGGCTGATGTGCTGTTCGGCGACACCCTGCAGGTTGCCTGACGCGGCGCGAGTGCCACCCCGACCCCCTGCGAACTGCGAGGAGGGCGATGGCAACGGCCGACCGGTCGTCATGCGCCTGCGCGAGACTCACCCGATGGGTGAGGTCGGTGCTGCAGGCCCGGCAGCAGCGCGCCCGGCTCGAGGTGACACAGAGGATCCCGACGCTCGTCGTCGGCGACTTCATGGTGCGGCAAGCAGACTCCTTGCGACGTCGGGACGATCCTCGGGGCGGCGGACCAGGCCTTCATGGACGCGAACGGTTGGAATCGAGAGGTCGCCGAGGCCACCGAGGCACAGCTCCACACGATCGGGCCCGAGAGCCTCGGCTACGTGCCGGTGGGATCGAGGTGCGCCGAGGACGCACACGTCGTCCGGACGGCACTCGTGCGGCGTCGATCCGGTTCGAGCACACCCAGCCGCGGCGACCGGCATGACCAGGATCAGCCGTCGTCGTCGTCCGGCGCGAGCGCGGCGCGACTGACCGCCACCAGCTCGCCCAGCACCCGCAAGGCTCGGCCATCGTCGATCGCCGCAGCAGCCTGCTCGACACCGTCGGTCAGGTCCGCGGCCAGGTCGGCCACCACGAGTCCGCCGGCGGCGTTGAGCACCACCATGTCCCGCACGGGCCCCGGACGGCCCTGCAGCACGTCGCGGGCCGCGTCGGCGTTCTCCTCGGGGCCACCGACCGCAAGATCCTCCAAGCTGGCACGCGCCAGCCCCACGGACTCCGGGGTCACTTCGGTCCTCGACACCTCGCTGCCACGCACGACCGCGACATGGGTCGGGCCCGTGGTGGTCAGCTCGTCCAGTCCGTCGGCACCGTGCACCACCCAGGCGTGGTCCATTCCCCGGCGGGCCAGGACCTCGGGCACCAGGTCCATCAGGCGGGGGTCCGACACGCCCAGCACCTGGCGGGTGACCCTGCCGGGGTGCGACAGCGGGCCCAGCACGTTGAACACCGTCGGGATGCCCAGTTCGGTGCGGACCGCAGCGACGTGGCGCATCGAGGGGTGGAACATGCGGGCGAACGCGAATCCCACGCCGGCCTCACGCACACAGGCCGCCACGGCGGGTCCCGACAGCTCGACCTCGACGCCGAGCGCTTCGAGCAGGTCGGTCGAACCAGAGGCCGAGGATGCCCTGCGGTTGCCGTGCTTGCACACCGTGGCGCCCGCGGCTGCTGCCACCACCGACGCCATCGTCGAGACGTTGAACGCCCGGCCGCTCAGCGCCGAGGACCCACCGGTGCCCACCAGGTCGATCGTGGCGGCCGGATCCTCCAGGTCGAGCGGAGCAGCGGCGTCGAGCATCGCCTCGACGAGACCGAGCACCTCGTCGATGGACTCCCCCTTCATACGCAGCGCCACGATGAACGCCGAGATCTGGGCGTCGCTGGCCATGCCGTCGAGCACCAGTTCGAGTGCGGTGCGGGTGACCTCGGCGTCCAGGTCTCGACCTGCGGTCAGCTCGCGCAACACCCCCGGCCAGGCTCCGATCGCGGCGAAGGCACCCATCAGCAGTCGATCCCCCCGTCCCGCAGCGCCGTGGCGCTCAGCGGGCTGCCCCGAGAACCTCGAGGCCGACACCTTCGGCGGAGCTGCCCATCGCCCGCAGGCGACGGCGGCGACGGATGATGCGCTGACGCTCCCGCTCGGTGGCTCCGCCCCAGATGCCGTTGTGCTCGCGACTGCCGATGGCGTGCTCCAGGCAGTCCTCCTGGACCGGGCACGCGAAGCACACCGCCTTGGCCTCGTCGGCCTCGTCGTCGGTGGACGGATAGAAGATGGTGGGTTCGAGCCCCTTGCAGGCAGATCGATTCACCCAATCGCGGTCCATGGCGACCGATTCTGCCTGCGCGGCTCCGGGTTGTCCAAGTGACTTCCACCCGCACGCCCGCGGTGGCGTGAACCGACCGATGCCCGCCGAAATACCACTCAACGCGTTCTCTGGCGACATCTGCACCACGCACAGCGTTGGTGTGGCGTCCGTCGGTCGGGTGGGCCCGACGAAGGGGGCACCCCTAGGCTGTTGTGGTGACTCCGCGCCCGTTCGTCCGATCCCGCTCGCTCGAAGCACTCCGCACCGAGACCTTCGACCTGGTCGTCGTGGGCGGCGGCGTCACGGGTGCCGGGGTGGTGCTCGACGCCGCGTCGCGAGGCCTGCGTGCTGCACTGATCGAGCGTGACGACTTCGCGTCGGGAACCTCGTCGAAGTCCTCGAAGCTGGTCCACGGCGGACTCCGCTACCTCCAGCAGGGGGAGATCGGACTCGTCTACCAGGCCCTCGCCGAGCGCCAACGGCTGCTCGAGAACGCCCCCCACCTGGTCAAGCCCCTGCCGTTCCTGATCCCGATGTTCGGCAAGGGCGGTGTCATACCCGCCAAGATCTCCCGCCTGCTGGGCTCGGCGATGTGGGGCTACGACCTGACCGGCGGGCTCAGGATCGGCAAGCTCCACCAGCGGCTCTCCCACGACGAAGCCCTCGAGTACATGCCCACGCTGCCGACCGAGCGTCTGGTGTCGGCCTACCTCTACTACGACGCTGCTGCCGACGACGCCCGCCTGGTGCTTGCGCTGTTGCGCACCGCGGCGCTCGAGCACGGCGCCACCGTCGCCAACCGGGTCGCTGCACGCGGGCTGTCCAAGGACGCCGGGGGCCGCACCGACGGCGTCGTGGTCGAGGCCGACGGCGAGGAGTTCACGATCCGGGCGCATTCCGTGGTCAACGCCGCTGGCGTGTGGTCCGACGACGTGCGCGCCATGGACGAGGGCACCCACCCCGACTCGATCCGCCCCGCCAAGGGCATCCACATCACGGTGCCGTGGCACAAGGTGCGCAACACGGTCGCCGCGGTCATCCCGGTGCCCAAGGACCGGCGGTCGGTCTTCGTCGTGCCACAGGGCGAGCTGACCTACGTGGGCACCACCGACACCGACTACGACGGCCCGATCGACGACCCGCAGTGCACCCCTGACGACATCGCCTACCTGCTCAGCGCGCTCAACGCGGCGAGCACCGAGGTGATCACCGTCGACGACATCGTCGGCACCTGGGCGGGGTTGCGGCCGCTGGTGAAAGCAGCCAGCAGCGGTCGCACCGCGGACCTGTCGCGCAAGCACAAGGTGGCGCGGTCTCGTTCGGGGATGGTCACGATCACCGGCGGCAAGCTGACGACCTACCGGGAGATGGCCGCGGACACCGTCGACGAGATCGTCGCCGACGTGCTCACCCTCCGCCCCGGCGCCAACCAGGTCGGCAGGTCGACCACCAAGCACCTGCGGCTGCGTGGCACCGCCGGGTACGACACGCTGGACACCACCGGCGCCGCCTACCCGTCGATCAGCACCGAGCTGCGCGACCACCTCGGCGGGCGCTACGGCGGCGAGGCGCGTGTCCTCATGGCCGCCATCGAGGCCGACCCGTCGCTGGCCCAGCCGGTCGTCGCCGGTCTCCCCTATGTCCGCGCCGAGGTCCTCTTCGCGGCCCGTCACGAGATGGCCGGCTCGGTCGGCGACGTGTTGTCACGTCGGACCAGGGCACAGATCTACGCACGTGACGACTCCGGCGACGCGGCATCCGAGGTGGCCGCGATGATGTCCGACGAGCTCGGGTGGAGCGACGACGAGGCGGCGGCGTCCGCTGACCGCTACCGCGCCGAACTGGCACATGAACGCGAGGTCGCCCAGCTGCCCGAGACCCACCTCGCGGCGCTGTTGGAACAGGGCGCCTGAACGGACGCGCCGCTAGCCTTCGCCGCCATGGAACTCGGCCCCGGCGCACCCACTCCCCCGATCGCACTCGCCGGCGGGGCGGCCGACGCGACGCCGCGCCTGACGGGGTCGCGTGTCGAGATCGCCGACGCGGTCCTCGCGTCGCTGCGCGACGTGTGCGACGAGGTGGTGGACGACCCGGCGGTGACCGGCGAGGCGAGTCGCGACTGGTGGCCGCTCGCGATGACCTGGGCGGTGCAGGGCCAGGTGCCCGCCCGCGCCGCCGCGGTGGCCCGACCCGGCGACGCACGCCAGGTGGCCGATGTGCTGGCGATCTGTGACCGCGCCCGCATCCCGGTCACCGCGGCGGGCGGACGCTCGGGTGTGTGCGGGGCGTCGGTCCCGTTGTTCGGCGGCGTCGTGCTCGACCTGTGCGCCATGTCGGGCATCGGTTCGGTCGATGACGTCTCGCTGACCGTCGACGTGGCGCCGGGCACCTTCGGTGACCGCTTCGAGGACGAGTTGCGCACCAACCACGGCCTCACCTGCGGTCACTTCCCCCAGTCGATGACGCTGTCGACCGTCGGTGGCTGGATCGCCTGTCGCGGCGCAGGGCAGCTGTCGACCCGTTACGGCAAGATCGAGGACATGGTCGTCGGGCTCGACGTGGTGCTCGCCGACGGTCGCACGCTGCACACCGGCGGGTTCCCCGCGACCGCGACCGGGCCCGACCTGACCCAGGTGTTCGTCGGCTCCGAGGGCACGTTGGGCATCATCACCGGAGCACGACTGAAGGTGCACCCCGCTCCCACCTACGAACGCCGCGGCGTGTGGTCGATGCCATCGTTCGCCGCCGGGCTCGACCTGTGCCGCCGGGTGATCCGCCGTGGCGCCACCCCTGCGGTGCTCCGGCTGTACGACGGGGTGGAGTCGGATCGCAACTACCACGTGGGCACCGACCGCAACGTGGTGATCGTGCTGGACGAGGGCGACCCCCACGTCGTCGACGCGGTGTTCGCGATCGTCGAGGAGGAAGCCGCCGGCCGCGACGGCGTCGCGGGCGAACGGCTGGACGACTCGATCGCGGAACACTGGCTCGGCAAGCGCAACGACGTCGCCGCGCTGGAGCAGCTGATCACCGCCGGCCTGGTGGTCGACACCATGGAGATCTCGGGGCCCTGGTCGGCCCTGCCCCGGGTGTACGACGCGGCGCTCGCGGCCATCGGCGGCGTCGACGGGACCCTGGCGGTCTCGGCGCACTGCAGCCACAGCTACCTCGACGGCGGGTGCCTCTACTTCACCTTCGCCGGAAAGCCGACAGAGCGTGACGACGACGACCGCCCGACCCCCGCGGCGATCGACAGGTACTACCGCCAGGTCTGGGACGCCGGCACACGGGCGGTGCTGGCGCAGGGCGGATCGTTGTCGCACCACCACGGCGTCGGCCTGAACCGTGGCCGCTACATGACCGAGGCACTCGGAGTGGGCACCGAGGTGCTGACTGCGCTCAAGGCGACGCTCGACCCGAACGGCATCCTCAACCCCGGCAAGCTGGGCATGGAGTCGGCCTTCGGCACGGTCGCCCTGCCATGACCCACGACCCGGGCGACCGGCCCACACCCCAGCGCGGCGAGATGGTGCTGCCCGAGCTGACGCCACCAGCCGCGCTCTGGCGCGGAGCGGTCACCGCCCTGGTGGTCGTGCTCCCGCTCGCCATCCTCAACAACGTGATCGCCGCAGAGGGCGACGGCGCCGGGACCCCCCTGGTGCTGGCGTTGTTCGGACTCATCTTGTTGGGCGGAGCCTCCGGTGGTTGGGCGGTCATCCGACTCAGCCCGACGGCCGGCCTCAGCTACGCGGCAGGTGCCTCGGCGCTGGCCTACGTGGTCGCCCAGGGCCTCGGCGTGGTGCTCCGAGTGCTGCGAGGCGACGACCTGAACTTCCTGGGCTATCCGTTCGCCGCGCTCATGATGGCGACGTGCGGGATGCTGGGCGGCATGTTCGCCCGACGGTGGCAACTGCAGAGTGGTCCCGGCAGTGGCGCCGGGACCGGCGAGGAACGGGGCTGACATGGCGATCCTGGTCATCGATGCGGGGACCAGCGGGGTGCGCGCCGCGATCGTCGGACCGGACGCCTCGGTGTCCCACGAGGTCCGCCACGCCACGCTGCCCGACAGCCCCATGCCGGGCCTGGTCGAGTTCGACGCAACGGCGTACGTCCGCGCGGCCTTGGACTGCGCACGCCGGACGCTCACCCACTACGACCAGCGCTTCGGCCCGGTCGACGCGGTGGGGATCAGCAACCAGCGGGCCTCGGCGGTCGTGTGGGACCGGGCGACCGGCGAGCCCATTGCGCCCGCGCTCGGTTGGCAGGACCTGCGCACCGTCGGCGACTGCCTGACGCTCAATGCCGAGGGCTTCCACCTGGCACCCAACCTGTCGGCCACGAAGGTCAGCCACCTGCTCGACCTGCACGACCCCGACCGGGCGCGCGACCTGTGCTTCGGCACGATGGACTCGTGGCTGGTGTGGCACCTGACCGAGGGAGCCCACCACGTCGCAGATCCCACCAATGCGGCGCTGTGGGGACTGCTGGACCGCGACGCGGACCAGGTCGACCACCGACTCCTGGAACGGCTACGGATCCCGGCGTCGATGATCCCCCGCCTGGTGGACTCCACCGGACCCATCGGCGAGGCGACGGCGCTGGACGGTGCGCCGACGATCTGCGGGCTCGCCGGTGACCAGCAGTCCTCACTCATCGGCCAGGCATGCGTGCACCCCGGGATGGCGAAGATCACCTTCGGCACCGGCGGCATGCTCGACGTCTGCATCGGCGCACAACGCCCGTCGTTCGGCACCCGTGGCAGCGGCGGCACCTTCCCGATGGTCTGCTGGCGCGAGAACGGGGTGCGCACCTGGGGCGTCGAGGCGGTCATGTTGTCCGCCGGCACGAACATCGAGTGGCTGCGCGACGACCTCGGCCTCATCCCCGATGCCGCGTCGTCGTCGACGATCGCCGCCACCGTGGCCGACGCCGGCGGGGTCGTCTACGTGCCCGCGTTGATGGGACTGGGCACACCGCAGTGGGACTACGGCGCCCGGGGAGCCCTGCTGGGCCTGACCCGCGGCACCGAGTCGGCCCATGTGGTGCGCGCCGTTCTGGAGGGCGTCGCGCAGCGTGGCGCCGACCTGGTCGACGCCGCAGAGGTCGACGGCGCGGTGCGCCTCGAGACACTGCGCATCGACGGGGGTATGTCGGCCAACGAGGTGTTCGTCCAGGCACTCGCAGATGCGACCCAGCGACCGGTCGAGGTCTCCCCCGTGCTCGAGGCGACCACCCTGGGCGCCGGCTTCCTGGCCGGTCTGGCCAACGGCACGTGGGGATCCTGGGACGATCTGGCAGCGACCTGGGCGCCGAAAGCACGTGTCGAGCCGGGTTCGCCGACCGACCGCGATCGCTGGCAGGACGCGGTCCGTCGGTCGGGCGAGTGGTTCGCGGACCTCTCGGCACTCGACTTCTGACCCCCCGCACCCGCGGTTCCGTCGGGATTCCAGCCGGATCCCGGTCCGAAACGGCCCGCTCGCGCCCGATTCGCCCGAATCGTGGTCCGAAAGGACCAATCGCGTGGGGCGACCGGCCCCAAGGGCTCCAGAGAACGGTCCGACGCTCCGTAGACATGTACATGAACAGCCACTGCACGACCGCCACCGCCACTGCCACTCCTGCAGCCTCGGTGCTGCGCAACGTCGAGTGGTCCGCTTCTGCCGACGTCGCCGGCCCGATCCTGCGCCGGGCCAGCAACGGCGCCCTGCTGCACGACGACCGTGTGCAGATCTCCTTCGATGAGATCCGCGGTGAGTACGTGCTCGGGCTCACCGTCGGCTGCTGAGCAACCTGCACCACCGGCCCCGAGTTCGGCCGCCGGTCAGCGCTCAGCTGTTGCGACGCTGCGCCTCACGGCCGCCGCCGAACCAGGTGCCCATGTCCAGCACGAAGCCCATCGCCACCAGGATCCACCCGAAACCGCTGACCCCGCCGGAACCGGTCGAGTACAGCAGGGCGTAGAGCACGGTGGTGTACGGCAGGAACACGAAGCCGAGCGCACCCATCAGGAACGAGTCCATGGACTGGCTCAACTTGTCGGTGAAGAGCTGCATCACCACGAGGGCGAACCTCGGCGACATCCACGCGACCAGCGCGATCAGACATCCACAACCCATGACCCCTCCTCGTTCCCGCACTTCCTAGCCCATCGGCCCTGCGCCACGCGGCGGCCCGCGCTCGCGGACTCGGCCCGCGCCGAACCCGAGCCGAGTCCGATGCAGCGCCGCCGGCGAGACAGCGCGAGACTCAGGTGGTCGGTGAGTCGGTCGGGTGACCGCGGCGTGATCCTCCGGGATCGTGTCGAGGAAGGTCGGGACTCCACAGGGCAGGGTGCTGGCGAGAGCCAGGTCGGAGCGATCTGACGGAACAGGGCAACAGAGAGCAGACCGCCGATGGCCCGGGCTCCTTCGGGAGTGCGGGCACAGGTAAGGGTGAAACGGTGCGGTAAGAGCGCACCAGCGTCGGGAGCGATCTCGGCGGCTCGGTAACCCCCACCCGGAGCAAGGCCGAGCAGTGGTACGGGCGGCTCGTCCGCCGAGGTGACTCCTCCGGGAGGACCCGAGGCAGCCACGGGTAGGCCGCACAGATGGATGGTCACCGAACGGGACCCCCGCAAGGGACCCGGGAACAGAATCCCGCCTACAGGCCGGCTCACCGACACCACCGGCCCGAATCCCAGACAAACACCGGGGATCAGGCGTCAGCCCAGGGTCGCGGAACCGTCACCGTGCACATTTCGTGCACATGAGGAACCAGTCCACACCGCCCGGATGGCATCGAGGGGCCGGTCCTCGTCGTCGGGCCATAGGTGGGAGTAGGTCTCCAACGTCTCCGTGGCCGAGGCGTGCCCAGCGCCTTCTGGACGACCTTCACCGAGCACCCCCTGTGATCAGCGCCGGGGCTCGCCCGAACCCCCGGGTGCAGAGTGATCTCACTCTGCTTGGTCCACAACATCCTCCTCGAGCAGGTCACACCTCTGGGTGAGCGCCGCGTGCTGCGCTCGCCGCGTGCAGCTCCTTGTCCAATCGGGTGAGTCCCCTGACCCAGGCCAACCCCAGAAGGAGCAGGCAGGCGGCCAAGAACGACATCGTCACCAGCACCCACACCATCGCGTCGCATCCTCCGTCCGTGACAGCGGATGCTACGTGCGGTCCGACCTCGGACGGCGAACCACCTCGAGTACCACCGCTGCGGCCCATACCCCCTCCCCACCCAACCGGGGGAGCTTCATCTGGGCTTCCGTGCTGCGTCCCGTCGGTCGTCGTGATGCCTGGGTGGGCCAGGCCCTCTCATCTGGCGTGGAGTTCCAGCCGAACCGCCAGGTCCTCTGCGGGCGGACCAATGAGGATCTGGATCCCACGTTTCCCGGGCGTTCGCCGCCAATCGCACCTAGCGCACGCCCCCGGATCCGCCTCCAGTCTTCAGGCTGGCTCACCGACTCCACCGCTCTGTTCGCGTCTCGGCCTAGTGACCGGCAAACGGACGGATGTGGCGTCTCCGTTGGGCTGTCCCAATCGGCGCGACGCACCCCAGAGCCCTCACGAACCCCAAGGGCGCTTCAACTCCTCTGTGCAGTTCGACGCTCCCGTCGACTCTCCCGACGGAGCCGACGGAGGTCGGACGTCGAGTCGAGCCGCAGGGAAATGCCGAGCACTCCCAAGAGCGTCAGTACGACAAGAGCGAGCGATCCGAGGACAGACACAGATCGGAGGGTACGGAAAGCGAGCTCTCCCCGAAACCACTCCAGGCACAATTGCCTGCGCGCGATGTCGGACGACGCCGTCGAAGGACGGTCGACGACCCGCGCCCGACATCGAGCCGTTCGGGGGTCGGACAAAGGTCAAGTCACGTGCGCCGACGGTCGACCTCGTGTGCATGGATCGTCGTCCGCCGCGCACCCAGTCCGGCTTCACGCTCATCGAACTGTTGGCGACCATCGCCGTGCTCGGTGTCCTTGCGGGCGTCGTGGTGCTCGGCGCCGGCAGGGTGCTCGAATCCGCCGACACCCAGGCGTGCCGCGCCGACGCCCGCGTCCTGGTCACCGCTGCGGAGTCAGGGAAGATCCTCGAGGGCACCTGGCAGGACGAGGACGGGCTGGTCACCGCCGGGCTGTTGGACGCGCCCTCCTCACTGAACGACATCGTCCTCGACGCCGACGGGTACTCGATCGTCGGCGTCGGATCCTGCGACGGGACCGACGGCGGCGTGCTCCCCGTCGAGAACTGGTCGGTCGTGACCCGCAGCGACGACTTCGCGTTCGGCTCCGACGGCGCGGTGACCGTGTCCGGCTCGGGCGAACGACAGGCGCTCGCGGCCACCGACCCCTCGACCCGTGCTCGCATCGAGTTCCTGGGCGCGCTCATGACCCGGGGCAACGGGTGGGGCGCGGTGTTCCACGGGGCCCAGGACGAACGAGGCAGACTCGAGGGCTTCGTGTTCCAGGTCGACCCTGGCTACAGCGGCGGCAGGTTCGTCCTGCGTCAACGGGCCAACGGCGGCGAGACGCGGCCCCTGATGGTGACCGAACCCCCCGGGGGCTTCGACTTCCGGGCGAGTCACGACGTGGTGCTGGACGTCGACGGGGTCACCATGACCGCCACCGTCGACGGCGTGGAGGTCATGCGCGTCGATGATCTCCCGGCCGCGGCCAGGGCGGCGGGCAGCTCCCGGCCCGCTCGCACCGATGGCGTCGCCGGGCTGCGGCTGTGGCACACCACCGATCTGGTGGTGTCGTCGGTGCGCTCCAGCTGAACAGCGCCGCGTCACGCGGCGCTGGAATCCAGAGCGTCAGGCGCAGCGCCTCGTCAGGCAGAACGCCGACTCGGTGAACTCGCGCAGGCCTCGCTCGCGGAACTGGTCGCTGAGCGCGTCGAGCGTCTCCAGGTGCTCGATCGTGAACCCGTCGCCGAACAGGCGCTCGACCTCCTCCACAGGAACCGCGAACGGCGGACCACCCATCACCGACTGGTCGTAGTCGAAGGTGATCAGCAGCATCCGGGCTCCGTCGGCCAGCATCTGTTGCAGGTGCTGGGCGTAGCGAACACGGGTCTCGGCGTCGAGGGCCACCAGGGCGGCGCGGTCGAACACGGCGTCGATCGGCCCGGTGTGTTCCGAGGTCACGTCGAACATGTCGGCTACGAACAGTGTGTAGCGCTCGGCCTGGTAGCGGATGGGCGGACCGGCGCTGATGTCGGGCTCCAGACCCCGCTCCGCGAAGAACTCCTGGACCGCCTGCTCCACGTACTCGACACCGACGACCGACGCGGCCCGCTCCGCCAGGTGGACCATGTCCAGGCTCTTGCCGCACAAGGGCACCAGCACCCGTCCCAGTGGCTCGGCCCCCCAGACCTGTTGGCCGTGTCGGGCCAGCAGATCGGTCACGTCGTGCTGGTGGAACGGGATCCGACCCTCACGCCAACGTTCGTCCCAGTCCTCGTGCTGCATGGCGGCACCCTAGAACCGGTGGCAACGCCCAGCAGGCGCGGTGGTCACCGCCGAACCTCCCCAGCCTGCCCGGCGGCGACCACACAGCCGCCCGGGATCGACAGTACCCGTCGGGCCGCCGACCACGAATGGGCGATCCATCCTGCGACGGGCACGGGGCGAGCGGAGCCTCGGCCGCTGGGAAGGCCGAGGCTCCACCGTCGCCCCACACATCCCAACGCCCGGGCCCCGTCGGCGGTTGACACGGCGGAGAAGAAAACACGCGCCGGGCTGCGACGACCGGTCGGCGACTCGAGCACATCGTGCGTTCCGACCACCGCAGGGTGGTGCGCGGTGGCCCTTGAGCAGTTCCCCTCATTGAGTCCGCCCGAGAAGTCGGTACGACGGAGAGTGAGTTCACCACCGCCCAAAGGGACCCCCGTGACCACATCCATGCACTCCTACCGCCCCCGATCCCGTCCGCTGACGACCGACGTCGCACCGACGGCGTTCGGCGACTGGTCAAGATCGATCTGATCGTCGCGGCTGTGGCGCTGGCCGTGGTCGTGTCGGTGACCGCGGCGGACCATGCCTCCCAGGGGAATCTGTCGGCTCTCGCTGGTCTGCTCGGACGCTGACCCACCGGGGCTGCGGGTCCCCCTACGATCCGTGACCCCATGAAGGACCGACACACCCCACCAGCGAGACGGCGGACGCGGAGCTCCTGGCGATCCCGTCGCTGCCGATGTCGCACCCGAGCGAGATCGAACGACTCGAGCGCATCGACGCCGAGGTGGCCATGGGGTTCGATGCGATGGCCGACCTGGGGCCAGCGGTGTCGGTGTTCGGCTCGGCCCGCATCCCTGTCGGGTCACCGTCCTACGAGCTCGCCCGGGCGACCGCCCGGGCGCTGGGCCGTGCCGGGTTCTCGATCATCACCGGCGGCGGCCCGGGCCTGATGGAAGCAGCCAACCGCGGCGCTCGCGACGCCGGGGTGACCTCGGTCGGGCTCAACATCGAACTCCCCGAGGAACAGGTTCCCAACGACCACCTCGACCGCTGCTTGGAGTTCCACTACTTCTTCGCGCGGCGCCTGATGTTCGTGCGCTACGCATCGGCGTTCGTCGTGCACCCCGGCGGGTTCGGCACGCTGGATGAGTTGTTCGAGGCGCTCACCCTCATCCAGACCGGCAAGATCGCCCAGTTCCCGGTGGTGCTGGTGGAGCGCTCCCACTGGTCGGGACTGCTCGAGTGGATGACCGAGCAGCTCGTCGACCGGGACATGATCGACGCGCTCGACCTGACGGAGCTGCACGTGGTCGACGACCCCGAGGCCGCCGTGGACGCAGTGTGCGCGGCGAACCGCCGAGCAGCCCAGCCCTGAGACAGCCATGACCCGGTGTCGACCCGTCGCTGGTTCGGCGGCTCAGTCCAGCCGCACGCGCTCCAGGTGCCGCGGCACCGCGCTGCACAGATCCAGGTCCTCGTCGATGCGCCGGCTCAGCTCGTCGGCTGACTCCTGCTCGCCGTGCACGACGTACACCGCGTCCGGAGCGGGGTCCGCACTGGCGACCCAGCCGAGCAGCTCACGCTGATCCGCGTGGATCGAGAACGACCCCAGCGTCACGACCCGGGCGCGCACACGCACGTAGCGGCCCAGCAGCTTCACCTCGTGCGCCCCCTCGGCGAGCGTGCGCCCGCGGGTGCCCGCCGCCTGGTACCCGGCCAGGATGACCGTGTTGCGCCGGTCCGGCAGCAATCGCGCCAGATGGTGCAGCACCCGCCCGCCGGTCGCCATGCCCGAGGCCGACACGATGATCGACGGGTAGGTGGTGAGCGCCAACGCCTTGGAGTCCTCCACGTCGCGGATCTCGACCAGCTGACCGGGGTCGAACGGGTCCCCCATCCCCGCCAGGCCGGGCTGGATGTCCTGTGCGCCTGCGGCGATCGCCGCCCGGTAGGCACCCAGCGCCCTGAGCGCCATCGGTGAATCCACGAAGATCGGCACCGACGGGATGGACCCCGCAGCGACCAGCTCGCGCAGTCGGAACAGCACGACCTCGGTTCTGTCGACCGCGAAGGCGGGGATCAGCACGGTGCCGCCGCGTGTCAGCGTCTCGGTGAGCGCGTCGGCGAACGCCTGGTTCCCCGCGTCGTCATCGTGGCGCCGGTTGCCATAGGTCGACTCGACCACCACGACATCGGCCCGGCCGATCGGGCTGGGCGGTGCCAGCACAGGATGGTGCGCCCGGCCCAGGTCGCCGCTGAACACGACGGTGCGGTCGTCGTGGTCGGCCAGGCGCACCCGCACGATCGAAGAGCCCAGGATGTGCCCCGCGGGGCGGAACGTGACGTGGATACCCGCAGCGACCTCCACCTCCTGGCCGAAACCGCACGGTGTCAGGCGTTCGACCGCGTCGAGCGGCGTCGTGTTCGGTGTACAGCGGCAACGCCGGGTGGTGCTTGGAGAAGCCCCTGCGGTTGGCGTAGGCGGCGTCCTCCTCCTGGAGGTGACCGCAGTCGGGCAGCACGATCGCGGCGAGCGCCGCGGTCCCCTCGGTTGCGAACACAGGGCCGGCGAAGCCGTCCCGCACCACCGCGGGCAGGTAGCCGACGTGATCCACATGGGCGTGGGTGAGCACCACCGCGTCGATGCTGTCCACCGGCACCGGGAACGGCTCCCAGTTGCGCAGCCGGAGCTGCTTGAGCCCCTGGAACAGGCCGCAGTCGACCAGCACCCGCGCCCGGGCGGTCTCGATCAGGAACCGGCTCCCCGTCACCGTGCCGGCCGCCCCCAGGAACGTGAGCACGGGGCTGGGGCTGGACGCCCGTGCCGGGCTCACCTCGGCACCTCACCGGCGATCGCTGCGGTGGCGGTGGGTGCGAGCATCGAGGTCCCCTCGGTCAGACCACCGGGGCGGTCAAGGCGGAGCCGATGGTACTGCGGTCCACAACCTTCTCCGCAGGTCACCCCATCCGGGGGGTGCGGCGACACGGCAACGTGCGCCATGATCGTGGCGTGACCGAGCGCGCCCCGGAGGGGTCCGACCCCGTGGGAGCGGATGCCGATCAGGTCGTCGCGAACGAGGACGACCGTTGGGGCGTCAACACGGCGCTGGGCGCCGCAGCCCTCGCTGCCCGCACCGCGGGCGACGTGGCCGAGGCCGTCGGAGGCTCTGCGCCGGGTCGGGTCGTCGAAGGCGCAGCGCGGTGGCTCACCCGGCCGCTGGCCCGAGAGGGCGAGGAGGTCCGCCACCGCCTGGAAGAAGAGGGCGTCCCCGCTGCGCAACAGGCGATCCGGGCGGCGACACCGGGAGTCGTCCAGGCGGTCGACATCAACGAGATCCTGGCCGCCATCGACGTGGACGCGCTGCTCGACCGGATCGACGTCGATCGTCTGGTCGATCGGATCGATGTCGGGGCGGTGGTCGCGAAGGTCGACGTGAACGCCCTCGTCGGCCAGGTCGACGTGAACGCCCTCGTCGGCCAGGTCGACGTGAACGCCCTCGTCGGCCAGGTCGATCTGGACACCCTGCTGGCATCGGTCGACATGGATGCGCTCTTGGCCCGGATAGATGTCGGCGCACTGCTCGACCGGATCGACCTCGAGGTGCTGCTGGCACGGATCGACCTGGACACCCTGCTGGCATCGGTCGATGTGGAGGCCCTGGTACGCCGCATGGATCTGGACGACCTCCTGGCCGGGATCGACCTGGACCAGCTGCTCGCCTCGATCGACATCAACGGGCTGATCCAGCGCCTGGACATGGATGCACTGGTGGCCAACACCGAGCTCGGCAGCATCATCGCCCAGTCGACCAGCGGCGTGGCGTCCCATGCACTCGACTCGGTGCGGAGCCAAGGTGTCGGTATGGACAACTTCATCGCCCGCGTCACGAATCGGGTACTGCGGCGCGCTGACGCGGAACTCGTCGCCGGTCCCCCGCGCCTGGTCGAGGCTCAGCTGGCGCTGCCCTCACCGGACACCGCACACGATGCGCTCGATGACGTCACCGGGGACAGTGCCGCACCGCACCGCTCCCCCGACGCGGTGAGCAACTCTGCGGGACGGGTTCGTTGAGCAGCCAGGTCGATCCGACCGAAGCCGTCAACCAGCAGGGCCATTACGCTGGTGCCGTCACCCGACTGGCGGCGTTCGCGCTCGATCAGTCCATCGCCACCGCAGCGTTCACCGTCACCATGGCCGTCATCGCCTGGGCACTGCAGCTGGTGACCTCGGGCGAGCTGGACTGGACTCCCTCAGCCTGGCTCACCGGGCTGGCCTACGTCGTCTGGCTGTTCGTCTACTACGCCTACCCCTGGTCGGTCAGCGGCAAGACGCTGGGCATGGCGGTGATGGGCATCCGGGTGGTCCGCCAGGACGGGGCAGCCGCAACGCCCCGCAACGCGATCCTCCGCACGCTCGCCCTGCCGCTCAGCTTCGCGACGCTCGGGATCGGTTTCATCCCGATCATCACGGGGCGCCGTCACCGGGCGCTCCACGATGCGATCGGCGGCACCGCGGTCGTCTACTCGTGGGACGCCAGGGCAGCTCGCCTCAGGTTCCTGGCGAAGCAGCAGACCCTGGACGACCCAGGAACCACCACCACCTGACTCCGACATCCACACTTCTCGGGTGACCGCGGACGAAGCTGACCCTGACCCGAGCCGAGCCGAACGACCCGAGGACCAACGTGCAACTCCCCACGATCGAGCAGCTGCAGAAGCTCGTGAACGTCTTCTCCCCCGCAGCTGGTTCGCCCGGCTCGCCCCTCGAGACGACCCAGTGGCTGCGGTCGCTGCAGCCCTCGCTCATGCCACGCACCTCGCTCCACCAGGGCGCGGCGAGCGGCATGGTCATCCTCGCTGCGCGCGGTGCCAGCAATCGGGTCGACCGCCTCGCCGACCGGGCGACCCCGGACCAGGACTCGCTGGCCCAGCGCGTCGCAGTTCGAGCGGCGATCGCAGGCGGCGGGTTCGCGCTGCGCAAGCTCCCCGACCAGGACGACACCGCCTGGCCAGCGGCGCTGGCCCGACTGTCGGGCGAGCTGATCGAGGGCGGCGCCGCAGGCGGCATCATCTACGAGCTGATGAGTGCGGCGCGGACACGGACGTCGTCGACCCCGCGCGGCGCGGCCATCACCAGCGTCAGCACCCTGGCAGCGTTCGCCTTCGCGCTGTACCGCTCACGCCGCTACCTGTTGGAACGCCAGGCCTTCTTCACCGAGGACTTCGACCAGCTGCCCCTCAACCTGCCGCGCACGCTGGCCGCCACGTCGGCCATCACTGCGGTGGGCACCGGCATGGCATACAGCCATCGAGCCACACGGCGGGGTCTGGAGCGGTTCTTCGGCCCCGGCCCGCTGCACACAGCCATCGCCCGCGGTGTCAACGACGCGCTGTGGGCAGCAGGGTTGACCGGTCTCTACTGGGCTGGGATCTCCCGCATCGGCCAAGCCAACGAGAAGATCGATCCGGGCTATGCGGAGCCGCCCACCTCGCCGTTGGTCTCCGGCGGCGCGGAGAGCCTGTGCCCCTTCGACGAGTTGGGCCAACAGGGCCGACGGTTCGTGACCGACGTGATCACCCCCGACCTGATCGAGTCGACCATGGGAGAGCCGGCGGCCGCACACCCCATCCGGATCTTCGTCGGGTACAACCAGCAACCCCTCTACACCTCGGGCCGCGCCGAGACGGCGCTCGAGGAGATGGAACGGACCGGCGCCTATGAACGCGACACGATCCTGTTGGTCTCGCCCACCGGCACCGGCTGGGTCGACCACACCATGATCGAGGCCGCCGAGTTCTTCACTCGGGGAGACCTGGCCACCATCTGCATCCAGTACGGCCGGTTCCCATCGTTCCTGTCGCTGCAGAAGGTGAGGGCCGGACGTCGGCAGTTCCGCAACCTGGTCTGGGGTGTGCGCCAGCGGGTGCGGGCGATGCCCGCCGATGCCCGCCCGCGGATCCTGGTCTTCGGCGAGAGCCTCGGCGCCTGGGCCTCGTCGGACGTGATCATGTCGCTCGGCGTCGAGGGACTGGACCACTACGGCGTCGACCGGGCGCTGTGGTTCGGCATGCCGCAACTGGCTCGCTGGTCAGCAGCCGGGCTCGACCGGCCTGGCCAGCTCACCCCCGACGGCACGGTGGCGGTGTTCGACCGGTGGGAGGAGTTCGAGGAGCTCTCCCCGAGGAGCGCGACGCGCTGCGGATCGTGCAGCTGAGCCACGACAACGACCCCATCACGCTGGTGACCCCGACCCTGCTGTATCGGGAGCCCGACTGGCTGGGCGAGGTACGTGGGCGAGGCGTCCCCGAGGGCCAACGGTGGTACCCGATCGTGACGGGTGTGCAGACGATGATCGACGCGGCCAACGCGATGCGCAACAGCCCCGGCGACTTCCGCAGCACCGGACACGACTACCGAGCGGATACGGCCCGGTTCGTGGCCGAGAGCTACCGGTTCGACTACACCGAGGAGCAGCTCGCCGCGGTCGAGGCGGAGCTCCGCCGGCTGGAGAAGGAGCGGGCCCATCGGATCTCGCCGCCGGCCGACACCACCGAGATCCCACCGGCACCTGCACAGCAGACCGAACACCACCAACGAGCTGCGCACCTGCCGAAGCTGCGCGGTGGTCGCACCAAGGGCGCCAACTGGGCGAGCGACGTCGCTGATCTCACCGGCACAGCGTCGGTCAGCTGATCACGCGGCGCGGTCGTTCAGGTCCTCGCCGGGGCGGTAGGTCGCGAGCTTCTCGGAGCGCTTCCACACCTGCCGGTAGTACCGCCTGACATCCGCGTCGAGATCCGTCGGCTCGGCGAGCACGGTCGTGCCACCACCAACGCCGTCGGCCAGTGCGCCCACCTGCAGGATGCGGTGCCCGTCGATGACGTGACGGTCGTGCACCATCGCCGCGGGTGCCACACGGATCCGCAGCCGCGTGGCGCGGTGGCGGATGGCACGCACGAACTCGATGATGTCGTCGAGCTCGTCGTCGCTCACGCGGTCGCTGATCAAGACCTTGTCGACCGAGGTGTGGGTCACCAGGTACTCGAGCTGGGGCCGACGGCAGTACGGGTCCACCACGGTCGGACGGTCGAATGACGCGATCCGCCCGACCACGCGAGCCAAGGTCAACGGATCACTCGAGTCCAGGTCGGCCTCGAGCACCTCGAACAGCGGCGTCTCCTGGGGGTGCAGGCCGAGCGCGTTCACCACCAGTCGACCGAGCTCGGTCGGCGCCACGCGGTCGCCGTCGAGCTCCTCGACCAACCCGCGTCGGAGCAGCGAGGAGATCGCGCCTTCGGAGAAGTGAGCGTCCCGCCCGCTGAGCCCGGACACGACCGACAGTGCGGCCGGACGACGGGGTTCTGCGAGTCGGCGCAGCTGCTTGCGCGACGGACTGCCGCCCACCTCGGCCAGGCGGACTGTCCACAGCAGGAGTCGGTGCGACTCCTCATCGAGAAGATCCATGCTGATCACGCTAGAGGCGGTCGGACCCATCGCCTCGTCTTTGCTCGCAGCTTCGACAGGGTTTCTTGTGTGCCGGGCGAGGAGGGGTCGAGCGCCCCGACCGTGGTCGACGAGCGCACCGTGTCATCCGTCGGAGGTCACGCCCCGCAGGTGGTCGGTTGCGTTGAACAGGCTCAACACCGGGCGATCGCCGCGCATCTGCACCGTGGTGAGCGACGCGTTGTCCACGTGTGACCGCCACGACACCTCGTCACCGACCCCGAGCGCCCACGCCATCGCGGCCTTGATCGGTGACACATGGCTCACCACAACGACGGTCCCGCTGCTGCCGGTTCCGGTTCCCATCTCGGTGCACGCCTCGCGCACCCGACGACCCAGATCGGCCAGCGACTCTCCTCCCGGAGGAGCGAAGTCCAGGTCGGACTGCCACCTCGCCCAGGTGGCAGGCGGAAGGTCGACGACCGGGGTGCCCTCGTAGCTGCCGTAGTCCAGCTCGATGAGTCGATCGTCGGTCGACACCGGTAGCCCGAGCGCCTCGGCGGTCTGCACCGCCCGTAGCAGCGGACTCGACACGACCGCCACGATCTCGCCGAAACGACCCGAGATGAGCGCTGCCGCTGCTGCGTCGGCCTGACGGCGACCCAGCTCGTCGAGGGGGGCGTCGGTTCGGCCCAGCAGCAGCCCCTTGGCGTTGTGCGCGGTCCTACCGTGCCGGACGATGACCAGCGAGCGCCCGTCGGGGGCACTCACGACCGCGCCCCGGGGCCGCTGGCAGCGATCTCACGGTCGAGCTGGCCGGTGCGTAGGAAACGCTCGCGGCGTGGCCCGTCATCGAGCCCGAAACGTCGGTACGCCCACACCCCGACGACGACAGCCACCAACTCCATCAACACCGTGGCGGCTCCACGGTCCAGTTCGAACGCTGCGCCCCAGGAGATGTCGAACCCCAGGAACGGCCACCAGAACGTCTCGCTGCGCGTCCACGCCAGGTCCAGCACCAGGTGCAGGTACATGCCGATCGGCAGCCCCAACCACCGTCGGCGGACCAGACGCCGCCCCCTGGTCGCCAGCATCACCACGACCAGCACCACCGTCGGGGTGACCATGGAGTGCAGCGGTCCGGCACCGAAGGGCACCTCCAGGACCGGCAGCACCGCCCCGAGCGCGACCATCCGGTAGTCCAGGGCGGGACTCTGGAAGACCCACCAGGTGAGCACGACGCTCATGACCGCGAACCAGATCAGCACGGTCGCTCCCGCGCTCCAGCAACCACCGGGGCGCTCAGCGCACCAGGATCCGGAGGCACTCCGGACAGCTGACCAAGGAGTCCTCGGGGGCGCGACGGACGCCCTCGAGCTCGGCCGAGGGGATCTCCAGGTGACAGCCTTCGCAGCGCGCTCCGTTCAGACGGGCGACCGCCACGCCGCCGAGCCCCACTCGCAGATCGCTGTAGGTCGCCAGGAGCTCCTCGGGGACCGCTGCGACGGCGGTGGCCCGCTCGGCCTCCACCCGGTCGATCTCCACGTCGAGCTCGGCGCGGTCGACGACCAGTCGAGCCTCGACCTCGTCGATCTGGGTGCGCAGCTCGGCGATCCTGGCGTCGTGGACCGACAGCGCGGCCTCGACCGGCTCGGCCTCCTCCATCAGCTCCAGCGCCTGATCCTCGAACTCACCCTGGCGTTCGCCCAGCGCACGGTGCTCGTCGGTGAGCGCGCCCAGCTCCTTGGGCGCCGTGACCGACCCGTCGTACATCGCGGCGTTCACCTCCCGCGCCTTGTCCTCCAGCAGCGAGGCATGGTCCTCGGCTTCCTTCTGCGCGCTGCGCAGTGCGTGCAGCCGTGCCGCGACCTCGTCGCGCTCCGCGGTTGCGTTCGCCGATGCGCCGCGCAACTGCTCCAGGGTCGCAAGGTCCGGCAGCGTCGCGTGGCGGTGTCGCAGCTGGTCGAGTGTGGTGTCGAGCTCTTGGATCATGAGCAGGTCGTCGAACGCGGTCACGTGGGCACCATAGGCCGCTCCCGCCGGTCAACCGCCCTCGGCCGGAGCAGAGGTCGGCGTACCGCCCCCGCTCTCGCCGCCACCCTCGGAGCCCCCGCCCGGGCCCTGGCCGGTCCCGCCACCGACATCTCCACCGCCGAGATCTCCGCCGAGATCTCCGCCGACACCGGGCACCGGCTGCGCCGGCGCGGTGGTCGTGGTGCGGCGGGTGGAGCTCGATGAGCTCGATGACGACCGCCGGGTGCTGCTGGAACTGGAGCTCGAGCGCGAGTCGGACCTGGTCGAGTACCGGCTCCACGGATCCTTGATGTAGGAGCTCTTCCCGTTCGACAGGGGATCGATGAAGTCGATGACGGGTGTGCCGTCGAGATACGGGTACATGAACTCGCGCCAGACCGTGCCCGCAGCGGTGCCGCCCTGGACGCCACTGCCTTTCAGCTCGAGCGAACCTGCGGGGTTGCCGATCCACACCGCAGTGGCCATCTGCGGGGTGTAGCCGACGAACCACACGTCGGCGTTGCCGCCGTCGTCCAACTCGTTCGTGCCGGTCTTGCCTGCGGCAGGCCGCCGGTCGGGCAGTGATCCTCCCCGGTAGGTACCCCCACTGACCACCGACTGCAACGCGACGGTCGCGCGTCGTGCGACCTCGGTCGAGATCACCTGGTCGTCCACCGGCTCGTACTCGAACAGCACGTTGCCGTCGCGGTCCTCGACCTTGGTGACGAAGTGCGGTGGGTTGTAGCGACCCTCGTTGGCGAGGGCGGCGTACGCACCGGCCATCTCGAGCGGTCGCACCGATGCGCTGCCCAGCGTCAGCGAGGGGATGTCGGCCTCGGCGTCGCTCAGGGTCGAGATGCCGAGACGACGAGCGACGTCGACGACCTCGTCGCCGCCGACCGCGGCCTGGAGTCGGGCGAAGGCACAGTTGTTCGACGATGCGGTGGCACGGACCAGGTCGAGCGAGCCGCCCTTGCAGCCGGTGGGCCAGGTGCGGACGTCGTCGGGCAGGTTCCAGTCGTCGTAGAGCGAACGGGGTGCGGGGGATGACGAGATGGACGAGCGCAGCCCGTAGTCCTGCTCCAACGCAGCGATCAGCGTGAACGTCTTGAACGACGAACCGGGACTGCGACCGACCACGGGGTCGGCCAGCTCCACGGTGCCCCTGCCCTCGACCTGGGTCTCCCCCACCACGGCGCGCACCGCTCCCGTCGATGGTTCAACCGACGCGACCACTGCAGCCGCGTCGGGGTTGCGGGCCTTGACGGGGTTCTGATCCGCGGCGAGCTGCGCGAAGAACTGCGCACGGGGGTCCATCGTCGAGGTGATCGTGAGCCCGCCGTTGAAGATCAGGTAGCGGCGCAGCTCCTCGGTGCTGGCCAGCCACTCGGCGTCGAGCAACTCGTCACGCACCTTGCGCTCGAAGTACGTCAGCTCCTGGGCCGAGGCCGACGACGCCACCGTCTGCGCGGCAGTCGGAAGCGGCTCGGCGTTGATCGCAGCAGCCTCGACCTCGTCGATGAGGCCCTCGTCGACCATCCGCCCGGACACGATCTCGCGGCGCTCGCGGGCCACCTCGGGATAGGTGATCGGGTCGTAGTAGGTGGGGCTGCGGATGAGCGAGGCGATGACCGCCGACTCGGCCCAGCCGAGTTCGGCGGCCGGAATGCCGAAGTACACCTGTGCGGCCGCCTCCACGCCGTAGGCGCCCCTCCCCAGGTAGACCAGGTTCAGGTACTGCTCCAGGATGCGGTCCTTGCACTCCTTCTTGGTCGTGCGTTCGCAGAACTGCTGCTCGAGCTGGATGGCCAGGCTGGCCTCCTTGACCTTGCGGGTGATGGTCTGCTCGTCGCCGACCAGGCTGAGCTTGACCAGCTGCTGGGTGATCGTCGAACCGCCCTGGGCCACCCCTCCCGCCTCGCTGTTGGCTCGCAACGCACGAAGCACCGAGCGGGCGCTCACGCCGTCATGGGAGTAGAAGTCCGCGTCCTCGACCGCGAGCACCGTCGCCCGCAGCTCCTCGGACACATCGTCGAGTGACACGACCGTGCGGTTCTCGGTCCCGACGAGCTCACCCATCGGATCGCCGTTCATGTCCAGCACGACCGAGCCCTCGATCAGGTCGGGCAACACGATGTTGCTCGACGACTCGAACGACGCGGCCTCGGGCAGCTCGGCGACGGCGGGCACCAGCAACGAGGTCACCAGCCCGATGGAGACGACGCCGGCCACGGTGATGGCGCAGAAGCGCAGGAGGAGCGAGAACGGTCGAGGCATGGGGCGAGGCCGACGAGCGCACGTGGTCGGGGGTGCGTGGGCTCGGCGCCGGACTCAGGCTAGTGGCGCCGACCCGGTGGCCAACGGCGCGGCCGGTAGGGTCCGCCGCTGACCGAGAGGGGACTCAGATGCCATCAGCAGGACGTGGCGCCAGGTTCCGTCGACGCCCGAGAGCGACCGGCGTGGCACTGGCCGGGGCCGGCTACATCGCGGTGGTCCATGCGTTGGCGGCAGACTCGGCGGGGTTGAAGGTGCGGGCGGTGGCCTCCGCCGGCGGCCGCTCGGCACGCCACCTGGCGGGTGAGCTCGACGCCCGTCGTTGCCGCCCCGAGGAGCTCCCTGCCGGGGCCGAGGTGATGATCGTCGCCACACCACCCGAGACCCACACCCAGCTGGCGCTGCTCGGTCTGCGGGCAGGAGCCCGGGTCCTGGTCGAGAAACCCCTGGCCACCACCCTGGCCGACGCCGACCGGATCGTCGCCGCGGTCGCCGGAGGCGGATCGACGCTGTTGTGTGCGGAGAACCTGCTGCACGCCCCGGCATGGCGAGAGCTGGCTCGCCGCCGCCCGACCCTCGGGACGCTCGGCCATCTGTCGGTGCGCACGCTGCAACCGCCGCCGGACTGGGGCCACTTCACCTCACCGCTCCGCTCCGGCGGCGTGCTGTTCGACCTGGGGCCCCACCCGATCGCCCTGGCGCTCGACGCTGCGGCGGAACCGGTCGTGTCGGTGCGGGCGACGCTGTCGTCCGAACGCGATGACGGTGCCGACGACGCCGCCGAGCTGGAGATGCTGTTCGAGTCGGGATTGCGAGCGACGCTGCAGATCTCGTGGAGGTCGCCGGAGACCGCATGGGACCTCCAGGCGTCGTCGGACACCGGCGTGCTCCGTCTCGAACTGTTGCCGGAGGTGTCGCTCGAACACAACGGTGAGCCGGTCGCTCTGCCGGCTCGTCACCAGGTCGCCGATCCGCGCATCGAGCAGTTCGGCTACGTCGACCAACTCCTCGATCTGGTGGCCCCGGAACCGGCGGGTCAGTCAGCTGCGGCCGCCCGCCACGTGCTCGAGATCATCTGTGCTGCGTATGCGTCGGCGGGACGCAGCGGGAGCGAGGTGTCGCTGCCGTTCCGCGGCGACCGCGAGGCCACCCCGATGCAGCTGTGGCGGAGCTGAAGCTCAGAACTCCTCGTCCATGGCGAACTCGCCGTCGACGCCGGTCTGGTAGGCCGACACGGTGCGCTCGAAGAAGTTGGTGAGCTCCTGGACGTCCTGGAGCTCCATGAAGGCGAACGGGTTCTTCGACCCGTAGCGCTTGTCGAGGCCCAGCGTCATCAGCCGCTGGTCGGCCACGAACTGCAGGTACTCACGCATGTCGGGCAGCGACATCCCCGGAATCCCCTGGGAGAGCAGGTCCTCGGCGAACTGGAACTCGACCTCGACCGCCTCGCCGATCATCTCGTTGACCCGCTCGGCCAGATCCGCGTCGAACAGGTCGGGCTCTTCGCGACGCACCTGCTCGATGACGGCGAAGGCGAAGTTCATGTGGCAGCTCTCGTCGCGGAACACCCAGTTGGTGCCCGACGCCAGTCCGTTCAGCAGGCCCTTGGAGCGCAGGAAGTAGACGTAGGCGAACGCGCCGTAGAAGAACAGCCCCTCGATGCAGGCCGCGAAGCAGATGAGGTTCAGCAGGAACTGCTTGCGATCCTCGCGGGAGCGCAGCTCGTCGAGGGAGTTGATCGAGTCGATCCAGCGGAAGCAGAACTCTCCCTTGCGGCGGATCGAGGGGATGTTCTCGATCGCGGAGAACGCCTCGGCCCGCTCGGACTGGTCCGGGATGTAGGTGTCCAGCAGGGTCAGGTAGAACTGGACGTGCAGCGCCTCTTCGTAGAGCTGGCGCGACAGGTACATCCGCCCCTCGGGGCTGTTGACGTGCTTGTAGAGGTTCAGCACCAGGTTGTTCGACACGATCGAGTCGCCGGTGGCGAAGAAGGCGACCAGACGGTTGATCAGGTGGCGTTCAGCGGGGACCAGCTTGCGCTGCAGGTCGACGATGTCGTCGGAGAAGTCGACCTCCTCGACGGTCCAGGTGTTGCGGATGGCGTCGCGGTACATGTCGTAGAACTGCGGGTAGCGCATCGGGCGCAGCGTCAGGTTGAACCCCGGGTCCAGCAGGTTGCCGGACTCGGGCGCGGTCCCGACCTGGTCGGGAGCGGTCGTCGGCGCGAACGCCGGATCGTGTGCCAGCGCGGTGTTCTCGGTGAGTGCCATCTTCATTCGTCCTTGGAGTTCGTCGGGGGCGTGTGTCAGCAGGTCGTCGGGGTGGCCGCGGGCCTCACTGGCATGCGTCGCAGGACTCGGGGTTCTCCAGCGAGCAGGCGATGATCTCCTCGTCGGAGTACTCCCCGGTTGCCGGGGGCTCGGTTGCCGCGTCGACCACGGGATCCTGGGCCGGTGCCGGTGTGGGCAGTGGCGTGGCCGGCACACCGCCGCCGTTGGGCCCCTCGCCGCCGGTCGAACCGTTGCCGCTGGTCTTGTTGATGCGCGTCGCCGGACGGGAGCGCAGGTAGTAGGTGGTCTTCAGGCCCTGCTTCCACGCGTGCATGTACATCGAGGAGAGCTTCCCGATCGTGGGCGACTCCATGAACAGGTTCAGCGACTGCGACTGGTCGATGTAGGCGCCACGACCGGCTGCCATGTCGATCAGGGATCGCATCGGGAGCTCCCATGCGGTGCGGTAGATCGAACGGATGTCGGCGGGGATCGCCTCGATGTCCTGCACCGAGCCCTCGTTGCGACGGATGGCGGCGATGACCGGCTCGGTCCACAGGCCCTGTGCCTGCAACTCGCGCACCAGGTAGGCGTTGATCTGCAGGAACTCGCCCGAGAGCGTCTCGCGCTTGAACAGGTTGGACACCTGGGGCTCGATGCACTCGTAGCACCCGGCGATCGAGGCGATGGTCGCCGTCGGGGCGATGGCGATGAGCAGCGAGTTGCGCAGCCCGTGCTCGGCGATGTCGGCCTTGAGCGAGTCCCACCGGGCGGTGTCGGTGGGTGTCACGCCCCACAGGTCGAACTGCAGCTGGCCCTGGGCTGCGCGGGACTCCTCCCAGCCGCCATGGGGTCCGTGCTGCTGCGGCCAGCCGGTTGGAGGCCGCGAGTGCGTGGAAGTAGATCTCCTCGGAGATCCGTGTCGACAGCTGGATCGCCTCGTCGGAGTCGAACGCCAGGCGCAGCTTGAAGAAGACGTCCTGCAGACCCATCAGACCCAGGCCCACCGGGCGCCACTTGGAGTTGGAGTTCCCCGCGGCGTCGGTCGGGTAGAAGTTGATGTCGACCACACGGTCGAGGAACGGCACCGCCAGGCGCACCACCTCGGCGAGGCGGTCGAAGTCGAACGCCAGCGTCCCGTCGGCGCCGGGGCGCACCATGGCACCCAGGTTCACCGAACCCAGATTGCACACCGCGGTCTCGGCCTGGTTGGTGACCTCGAGGATCTCGGTGCACAGGTTGGACAGGTGCACCACGTTGGGGGTGCCGTCGGCTGCGGTCGCGCCCGTCTGGTTGCACTTCGAGTTGGAGGAGTCCTTGAAGGTCATCCAGCCGTTGCCGGTCTCGGCCAGCGAGCGCATCATGCGGCTGTAGAGCTGGCGGGCCGGCACCTGCTCCTCGTACAGACCGTCGGACTCCGCAGCCAGATAGGCCTCGCGGAAGTCGTCGCCGTACAGGTCGACCAGGTGCGGGACCTTCTTGGGGTCGAACAGGCTCCACTGCCAGTCCTGCTCGACGCGCTCCATGAACAGGTCGGGGACCCAGTTGGCCAGGTTCAGGTTGTGGGTACGCCGGGCGGCGTCACCGGTGTTCTCCTTCAACTCGAGGAAGGCCTCGATGTCGGCGTGCCAGGACTCCAGGTACACGCACGCAGCACCCTTGCGGCGACCGCCCTGGTTGACCGCGGCGACCGAGGAGTCGAGCGTCTTGAGCCACGGCACGATGCCGTTGGACAGGCCGTTGGTGCCCCGGATGAGCGAACCCCGCGAGCGGATGCGGCTGTAGGACAGCCCGATGCCGCCCGCGTGCTTGGAGAGTCGGGCGACGTCGCGGTAGCGGTCGTAGATGGCGTCGAGGTTGTCCTCGGGCGAGTCCAGCAGGTAGCAGCTGGACATCTGGGGGTGGGTGGTGCCGGAGTTGAACAGCGTCGGCGAGGACGGCAGGTAGTCGAGCGACGAGATGAGCTCGTAGAACTCGATCGCCTCCTCGGGCGAGGTGGAGAGCCCGCAGGCGACGCGCATCAGGAAGTACTGCGGGGTCTCGATGACCTTGCGCGACTCGGGGTGGCGCAGCAGGTAGCGGTCGTACACGGTGCGCAACCCGAAGAACTCGTAGCGCCAGTTGCGCTCGGCCAGGATGGCGTCGTTCAGCTTGCGGGCGTGGGTGGCGACCAGTGCGGCGGTCTCCTCGCCGATGATGCCCTGGGCCTGCCCGAGGGCCACCGACTGCGAGAAGGAGTAGATGTCCTGGTTCTGGACCTCCTTGTCGATCACCGTCGACAGCAGCCGCGCCGCGAGCTTCGAGTAGTTCGGCTCCTCGGCGATGAACGCAGCTGCGGTGCGGATGGAGAGGTTGTCGAGCTGCTCGGTGGTGGCGCCCTCGACCAGACCCGAGATGGTGCGGGTCGCGACGCGCATCGAGTCGACGTTCTCGAGTCCTGCGGCGCAGCGGGCGACCGCCCGGACGATCTTGTTCAGGTCGACGGCCTCGAGGCTGCCGTCGCGCTTGCGCACCCGCATGTGGATGCCCAGGTCGTCGTCGGCTCCCGGGTCGAGCACGACGGGTTCGTCCACCCCCGGCTCATCGATGACCTGGATCTCTCGGACGTCCTCGGACAGCGCCATGGTGATCTCGTTCCCTTCCGTGGCCGCACCGGCCGTCTGTCACCGCCGAAGCGGCCCTGTCGTCCCCCCGACCCCGCGTCGCTGCGGTTCGGTGCCTGCTGGCGCCCTCCGGGGCGTGCTGGTCACCAGCCACCACATGTGGTGGTGTGTCGAGTCCTGACCCCAACATCTGGGGGTGCAGGGCTGTAATTACAGTCGCGTAGTTACGTGCCTGTCAATGCTTTCAGACCTCCGGGAGCGAGGTTCTTCGGAAGTTTTCCGAGAACTCGCCGCCGATCGCGCGGAGTGATGTCGCCACCACCACGCGCAGTGGGCGTGATGGTCGTCACACACCGGCCGCAACACCCGGGCAGCAGTAGCGTGCGGCTCCGATGCCCCCATCCGACGAACCCAGCAGCCCCGCACCGGGAGCCGCGCTCTGGGACGACGCGGCGATACCGGCAGCGACGGTGGTCGTCCTGCGCGACGCACGCGACGGCGTCGAGGTCCTGTTGTTGCGACGGGACCGGAGTCTGAGCTTCGCAGGCGGCATGTGGGTCTTCCCCGGAGGACGTATCGACGCCGCGGACCACGACCCGCTCGCGGCCGACCGCGCCGTCGACGAAGCGGCGCTCGACGCCGCCGCTCGGCGAGCCGCAGTCAGGGAAGCAGCCGAAGAGGCCGGCCTGGCCCTGCCGCCGGACGAGCTGCACAGGTGGTCGCACTGGACCCCGCCGCCGCAGAGCCCGAAGCGGTTCAGCACCGCCTTCTTCGTCGCCCCGCTCAGCCACGACGCACCGGAGGTCGCCATCGACCACGGAGAGATCCGCGACCACCGTTGGGCCACGCCCTCCGCGGTGCTCGAGCTGCGCGATGCCGGCGAGGTCGGTCTGACGCCACCCACGTTCATCACGCTGCACCAACTGCTGCCCCACCGCGACGTGGCCGCGGCGCTCGCCCACGCCCGGGCGCAGACCCGCGTCGAGCACTTCGCCACACGCATCTGTGTCCACGGCGACGAGGTCCTGGCGCTCTACCACGGCGACGCCGGCTACGGCTCCGGCGACGCCGATGCCCCGGGACCACGCCACCGTCTCACCATGGGCACCCGCTGGAACTACGAGCGCACCACGTGATCCGCCGACGTCTCAGCCAGCTGGGTCGACGGGCGGCGGAGCTCGCCCGGTGGGCGGGGGGCTCACGTTGGTCGTTCGTGGCGTGGGTGGTGGTCGTGACCATGCTGGCGGTCCCGCTGCTGTTCCGCACCCAGGTCGAGGTCGGGCCGGGCACCGTGCGGGTCGGGGTGCAGCCCGCCCTTCGGGGAGCGACCTCGCTCGACCTGCCGCCGCTGGGATCGGTCACCGCCCGCACCCACCGGGCGCCTGCCCGGATCGACCTGGAGCTCCGCGAGGTCGACCTCGTCGAGGCGATCGACACTCCCGCGCAATCGGACGACATCAGCGCAGCCGAAGCGCGACCGCTCATCGAGGCGGCCATCCGAGAGGATCTGCCCGGCGCGCTGGCACGGCTGGGGTTGACCCTGGCCGGAACCGCGGCGCTGTGCGGCGTGCTCGCCGCTGCTGCCTTCCCCGGTCGACGATCGCCACGTCGTCTGGTCGCCGGCGCCGCCACCGGAACGCTGGCGGTGGCGGTGCTGGTCGCGCCGATCGCCATCGGATTCGACCCCGACGCGTTCGTGCGCGAACCCGAGCTGAGCGGGCAGCTCAGCTCTGCAGACGAGCTGGTGGCACGGGTCGGCAGCCTGCAGACACCGTTCGGTTCGGTGGAATCCCGCACCCGGGTGCTCTCCGAACGCCTTGCCGGTCTCTACTCCTCGGCCCTCACCGAGCAGATCGAGGCGAGCGAGGGGCAGGTCGTACTGCTGCACGTCTCCGACCTGCACCTCAATGCCGTCGGACTGGCGCTGACCCGCGACCTGGCGCGCAGCTTCTCGGTCGACGCGGTGGTCGACACCGGCGACATCACCTCGTTCGGCTTCGAGCCGGAGGCCTCCTTCATCGACCTGCTCGGCGAGTTCGACGTCCCGTACTACGTCGTGGCCGGCAACCACGACAGCGAACAGGTCCGCCGGCGTCTGGCCGCCAGCGACGACGTCGTGTTGCTCGACGGCGAGGCGGTCGACATCGAGGGCATCCGGGTGCTCGGCATCGGCGACCCGACGGTGACCGCGTTGCGCACCATCCCCCGGTCCGAGCTCGACCGCACCTACCGCGAGCAGTTCCCCACCATCCGCCGCCTGGTGTCGTCCGAGGAGCCCGACCTGCTGTTGGTGCACAACCCCGTGCAGGCCCGGCCGGTGATCGGCGAGGTCCCGGTGATCGCCGCCGGACACCTGCACCGCTCGGCGGTGGAGATCGTCGATGACACCGTGCTGGCCGTCGTCGGATCCTCCGGTGCGACCGGAGTGGGCAACCTGCTGTTGGACGAGGACGCTCCCTACCGCTTCGAGCTGCTGCGGTTCGTCGACGGCGAGCTGGTCGCGGTGGACCAGATCGAGCTTCGTGGCGCCGGCGGCGACCTGCGCATCGACCGGCGTCTGATCCGTCGGGACGAGCCGAGCGCCGAGGAGTCGGACCTGGTCGATGAGCAGGTGGAGGAGCCCGCTCGCGACCAGTTCGACCCTGACGAGCTCGAGCGCGTCACCTCGACCACCTCGACCACCTCGACGACCGCCACGACCAGCGTGACGACGACCACCACGCCGTGATCCGCCGCCGACCGTCCCGCTGGGCGAGACTCGGGCGATGAGCTCCGCACGCGACGACCCGAACGACCCCCACAGCGGCGCGACGGATGTCACCGCCCCGGCGACGATCACCTGCGTGGACTGCGGCGGAACCTGTCACCTGTTGTCACACCCCAACCCGGACGAGGACTCCCCGACCGGGTTCGTCGCGGGCGACATCGTCGCCTACCGGTGTGAGGACTGCCTGGACCGGTGGGACATCGAGCTCGAGTGACCCCGGCGGGACCCCGCCCGGCGCACGTCCGGCAGCTGCGAACCCACTTCGGGGCGCTGGGCGCGCACCGCTAGGATCGCACTTCCCGTCTGCGTCCCGGAGTCCCACGATGTCGCCGTCCACACCTGCGAATCCGTCCCACGCGGTGGACCGTCCGTACCCCGAGGTTCCGACCCGGGCCGACTTCCCGGCGATCGAGCGACGCATCCTTGCCGCGATGGGCCGACCAGGACACCTTCGAGCGCTCGGTCGAACAGCGCCCCGCAGATGACGAATACGTGTTCTACGACGGCCCTCCGTTCGCGAACGGACTCCCCCACTACGGGCACCTGCTCACCGGCTACGTCAAGGACGTCGTGCCCCGCTACCAGACCATGCGGGGTCACCGCGTCGAGCGGCGTTTCGGCTGGGACTGCCACGGCCTACCCGCGGAGATGCAGACCGAGAAGGAGCTCGAGGTCTCGGGTCGTGTCGCCATCACCGACTACGGCATCGACCGCTTCAACGACGCGTGCCGCACCTCGGTGCTGCGCTTCACCGGGGAGTGGGAGCGCTACGTCACCCGCCAGGCACGTTGGGTGGACTTCGACCAGGACTACAAGACGATGGACGCCTCCTACATGGAGTCGGTCATCTGGGCGTTCCGCCAGCTGTGGGACAAGGGCCTGATCTACGAGGCGTACCGGGTCATGCCGTACTCGTGGGGGGCAGAGACACCCCTGTCCAACTTCGAGATCCGCCTCGATGACGCGACGCGTCCCCGCCAGGATCCTGCGCTCACCGTTGCGTTCAGCATCGAGGCGACCAGCGGTGAGGCCGCCGACCTGCCCGACGCGCTGGTGGGGCCCGACGGCACCGAGATCTGGGCGTGGACGACCACTCCCTGGACGTTGCCGTCCAACCTGGCCCTGGCCGTCGGCCCCGCCGTGGACTACGTCGTGGTCCAGATCACCACGGGGCCCAGGGCCGGCCGCCGAGTCGTGCTGGGGGCCAATGCGATCGAGAAGTACCGCAGCGAGCTCGGCGAGGGCCACGAGGTGGTTGCGACCCTGCCCGGCAGCGCCCTGGCAGGCGTCCGCTACCGCCCGATGTTCGACTACTTCGCGGACCACGCCGACAGCTTCGCGGTGCTGGTCGACGACTACGTCACCGACGACGACGGCACCGGTGTGGTGCACATGGCCCCCGGCTTCGGCGAGGACGACCAGCGCGTCTGCGAGGCCAACGGCATCGTGTTGGTGTGCCCGGTGGACGACTCGGGTCGCTTCACCGCCGAGGTGACCGACTACGTCGGCCAGAACGTCTTCGATGCCAACCCGCAGATCATCGCTGCGTTGAAGTCCGACGGCACCGTGGTGCGTCACGACACCTACGACCACAACTACCCGCACTGCTGGCGCACCGACACGCCCATCATCTACAAGGCCGTGTCGTCGTGGTACGTCGAGGTGACCGCCATCCGGGATCGCCTGGTCGAGCTCAACCAGCAGATCAACTGGATTCCCGGCCACGTGCGCGACGGCCAGTTCGGCAAGTGGCTCGACGGTGCCCGCGACTGGTCCATCTCCCGCAACCGCTTCTGGGGCTCACCGATTCCGGTGTGGCGCAGCGACGACCCGACGTACCCGCGCACCGACGTGTACGGCAGCGTCGATGAGATCGAACGCGACTTCGGGGTGCGACCGGAGAACCTGCACCGGCCGTACATCGACGACCTGACGCGACCCAACCCCGACGACCCGACCGGGAACTCGACCATGCGCCGTGTGCCGGAGGTGTTCGACTGCTGGTTCGAGTCCGGCGCCATGCCCTTCGCCCAGGTCCACTACCCCTTCGAACACCGCGAGTGGTTCGACGAACATGCACCGGCGGACTTCATCGTGGAGTACATCGCCCAGACGCGCGGCTGGTTCTACACGCTGCACGTGCTGTCGGGCGCGCTGTTCGACCGCCCGGCGTTCTCCAACGTGATCTGCCACGGGGTGGTGCTCGACCACGAGGGGCGCAAGCTGTCCAAGAAGCTGCGCAACTACCCCGACCCCGAGGACGTCTTCGAGTCCCACGGCTCCGACGCCCTGCGCTGGCACCTGATGAGCTCCCCCATCCTGCGCGGGGGCGACCTGCGGATCGCGACGGACGCATCGGACTTCCACGAGGTGGTCCGCCTGGTGCTCAACCCCGTCTGGAACGCGTACTCCTTCTTCACGATGTACGCGAACGCCGATGGCCACACCGCGCAGCGTCGCGTCGACGCGACAGGGCTGTTGGACCGCTACCTGCTGGCCAAGACCGCTGCGCTGGTCGAGTCGATGACCGAGCGCATGGACGCCTACGACATCGCGGGCGCGTGCGCCGATGTGCAGGCCTATCTGGACGCGCTCAACAACTGGTACATCCGCCGCTCGCGTGAGCGGTTCTGGGCGCCAGCGGGTTCCGACGACGCACGGCAGGCTGCCGACAAGCGCGATGCGTACGACACGCTGTTCACCGTGCTGACCACACTGACCCGTCTGGTGGCCCCGCTGCTGCCGATGGTCGCCGAGGAGATCCACCTGGGTCTGTGCGGCACCGGTGCCGACGGCAGGGCGTCGGTGCACCTGGAGGACTGGCCCGACCCCGCCGAGCTGCCCCACGATCCCGCCCTGGTCGCGCAGATGGACCGGGTGCGCGAGATCTGCTCGGTCGCGCTCGGTCTGCGTGAGGACCACCGACTGCGCGCACGCCTGCCCCTGCAGCGACTCACCGTCGCGGGCGCCGACCTGGACGGGTTGGACGGACTGACGCATCTGGTCCGCGACGAGGTCAACGTCAAGGAGATCGTCCTGACCGACGACGTGGCGTCGATCGGCCAGTTCCTGCTCCGTCCCAACGCCAAGGTGCTCGGGCCGCGTCTGGGCAAGGCCGTGCAGACGGTGATCCGCTCGGCGAAGGCCGGCGAGTGGACCCAGCTCGACGACGGCAGCGTGATGGTCGCCGGCGAGACGTTGAGCCCGGGCGAGTTCGAACTGGCGTTGGAACCGACCGAGGGTCGGGTCGCATCCCCCCTGCGCGGCAACGACGCCGTGGTCGAGCTGGACGTCGAGGTCAGCGAGGCGCTGCGCAACGAGGGCCGGGCACGAGATGTCGTGCGAGCAGTGCAACAGGCCCGCAAGGACGCCGGGCTGCACGTCACCGACCGGATCGAGCTCACCCTCGGCATGGACGCCGAGCTGGCCGGCTCGATCGAGGCGCACCGGGCCTGGATCGACGCACAGGTGTTGGCCACGGCCTCCGCCGTCGCACCACTCGATGGGGACCCCACCGCCGAGACCGACGGCCTCGGGTTCGCGGTCATCGTCTCCCGTAGCAGCTGAGCGTCGCAACGCGACGCGGTCGGGGTGCAGCTCGGGGTCCGGTTCAGAAGTACTCGGACACGTGCGCCGAGCGCGCCGCAGGGTTCGCGAGCCCGGCGGCCTCGGCGCGGTCGCGCACCCCGGTGACCTCCAGCAGTCGTCGACCGTCGACCACGGCGAGTGACACCCGGTCGGTGCCCGGTGGCCCGTAGACGCTGACGACCGCTCGCTGACCGTCGAGCCGCTGCACGACCGGAGCGGGGAATCGGTCGATGACGACCACGATGTTGCGGTCGGTCCGTGCCACGAGACACGTCAGGCCCTTGGTCCAGCCCTGGGCCAGGTGCCCGATCTGCTCGTCAGGATCCAGCGCCCGGGCGAAGGCCGTCAGCACCGCGTGCGCATCGTCCTGGCTCGCCCGGTCGAGCCGGTCGAGAGCCGCGCCCAGGCGGATGCGCACCGCATCGGACAACGGCTCGGGTGGCGTCGCCCCGCCCCGGGACGACGGCGGGGCGGGGCGCCGATCGGTCCGCGGTGAAGCCTGGAACAGCGGTGGTGTGCCACCGCGGGGCCGACCAGCGCTGTCGGCCCCGGTACGACCGGCGCCGGACTCGGGGCGAACCCATCCGTCGGCCGGCGTGCCCCCACCGGTCGACCCGGCTGACTCCTCTCCGACACTCGGTCGTGGCGCTGGTCGCCCCATGCTCGGCGCTGCAGGTGTCGGACCGGGCACAGGGCTGAACGGGCCCGGCTGGGGAGCCGGCGGCTGTGGGGGTGGGGCAGATGGGCTCGGCGGGATTGGGGGCGGCACAGGGGCCGGAGATGGCGTGGGTGGCGGCAGTGGGGCAGATGGGCTCGGCGGGGGTGGGGGCGCCGGTGTCGGCGGGGGTGTCGCGTGCGGCGGCGCAGGCGGGGTGACCGCCCCACGGAACGGCGGCGGCACCGGGACGGCGACGGCACCGGGTTCGGGCGGTCGCCACAGCGGCCGGCGGGCGGCCTCGCCACCGATCGACACCGGGCTGCGGGCACCAGCACGTGCCAGGGAGCGGGCAGGGATGCGCGACCGGAGGCGGGTGCCCCGGTCGCCGCCGGCGTCCGCGACCGCTTCGAGCGGCGGCACCGCCGCTGCCCAACGCGCGGGGACCACCGCAGCAGCGACGCCCAGCGCCATGGCAGCGACCGCGGTCACGAACAACGCGCCGACGGGGATGTCGACCGACGAGATCCCGAATCGTGAGAGCGCTCGCACCGACAGCACCGCGCCACCCACGCCCACCAGCAGCCCCAACGCAGTACCGACGGCGGCGAACGACAACCCCTCCATCAGCACGAGCCGCAGCAGCTGTCGCCTGCTCGCGCCCGTGGCCCGCAGCAGCCCGAACTCCCGACGCCGCTCGCCGACCGACAACAGCAGGGTGTTGACCACCCCCACCAGTGCCTGCAGCAACGTGAACAGCAGCATCCACTGGATGACCCGCTGGAACCCGGTCAGCAGCTCCGAACGCGAATCGACGAAGGCATCCGGCTGCAGCACCGAGTCCACTCCGAACTCGCCCGCCAGATCCTCGACCGCGGCGACCGCCGAGGGATCGTCAGAGCTCAGCCGAACCAACGCGGCGATGTCGACCGACGCAGGTACCTGCGCCAGCAAGGTCGACCGATCGATCATCGCCTCGCCGAGCAGGAGCGAGCCCTGCGTATAGGTCCCTTCGACGCGCAGGTTCTCCACCCCGCCGCTGGTGAAGGTGACCGGCACCGTGTCGCCGACGACGACGCCGAGCGCGTCGGCTGTCTCCTGGGACAGCGCGACACCCTCACGGTCCAGCTCTTCTGAGGAGCCGGGCGTCCAGCCAGGGTCGATCACCTCTGCGATCGATGAACCGTCGACACCGGTGACCCTCAACGGCAGCGCTCCGGCGTTGACCCTGCCCACCTGCCACCCGCTGACGGCGGCCACCTCGGGCAGCGCGCGGAGCTCGACCAGCAACTCGCCGGGGAGCCCGCCCCGGGTGAAGGTCCCCGAGTCGACCACCAGGTCGGACTGCACCAACCGACCCACATCGCCGTCCACCGAGCGGGCGAAGGACGCCAGGAACACCGCCAGCCCGGCCACCACAGCGGTCGCCAACAACAGCGCGCCGGTCGTGGCTGCGGTGCGGGCACGGTTGCGGACCGCGTCGCGAGCGCCGATGCGCGACAGCGCTGCAGGGCGCGTCGGGATGACGCGGATCCCTGCGGCGACCGCGAGTGACAACACGGTGGGCAGCAACGCCAGCGCCGCAGCGACCGCCACGACCGCCGCCGCCACACCGATGGCGACGGGCGCCGCGACATCGCCCAGCAGCATCAACCCTGCCAGCAGCGCGACGGCTCCCACACCGACCAGCGCCCCGTTGGCGATGCGCACCGACCAGGGCAGCGCGGATGGCGATGGCGAGTCCGCGACCGCCTCGATCGGGGCGACCCGACACGCCCGGACCGCCGGAACGATGGCTGCGAGCACCGTGGCGATCGTGCCGATGACCACCGCGGTGACCAGGGCCGGCACCGAGACCACCGAACCGCCCACGGGGATCGACGTGCCGAGCGCCCCGATGGCACTCTCGATCAGCCGACCCAGCACCAGCCCCAGCGGGGCACCCAGCAACGACGCCACTGCAGCCAGGCCCGCCGCCTCGATCATGGCCGCGGTGAGCAACTGGCGCTGATGGGCTCCGACCAGTCGTAGCCCTGCGAAGGTGCGCCGCCGCTCGGCGTACAACAGGGTGAGCGAGTTGGCGACGGTCACCATGCCCACCACGAGTGCCAGCAGGGCGAATCCGGTGATCAGCACGCGGACCAGGGTGAAGCTCCGGTTGATGCTCTCCTGGCGGTGCTGCGCACCGGTCGCACCGTCGACGACCTCGGCGCCCGCGGGCAGCACCGCCCGCACCGCTGCTTCGACCTGAGCGGCATCCGCCCCGGGTTCGAGTCGGATCGCCACCCGGTTGTCGTTGTCGGGGCTCTCGAACAGCATCCGTGCTTCGTCGGTGCTGAACAGCGCGAGCGACGAGCCCTCGGGCAGCTCGCCCTGTTCGGTGGTGACGATGCCGACCACTTCGTAGGTCCGGGGGACGGACTTGCCGACCACGCCGATCTCATCGCCGACGCCCACACCCGCGACCCGGGCGGACCGCTCGTCGATCACCACCTCACCGGAGCCGGTGGGCGCCCGCCCCTGACCGACGAAGGTGAACGGCGACATCTCGGGATCGTCGGGCCAGTTGGTGCCCAGCGGCTGCTCGGACAGTCCGAGCGGCACGACCGGGTCACCATCGGCGCCGAGCAGGATCGCGATGTCCTCGACCCGGGGACTCACCGCGGCGATCCCCGGGACGTCGGCGATGCTCGCGGCGATGCTCGCGGGAACCAGGCGCCGGGTCTGTTCCAGCGCGGATTCATAGGCGACCTCGCCCTCGACGATCAGGTCGGCACGCTCTGCGCCGGCCGCGGCGAGCCGGTCGAGGCCTTGGGAGACCCGGTCGAGCAGGGTCAGAGCGCCGGCCAGGTAGCCCACCGCAAGGGTGACCGCGACCGTCGCCAGGAGCAGCCTGCGACGCTGGCGGACCAAGGCGGCGACCATGCGCCACAGCCCGAGCCCCGGGCGTCGACCCGAGATGGCTGACATCACCACGACGATACCCGGGGCATCCGACGCCCCCGTGCCATCCTCAGCCCGGTACGCAGGTCATCAGCAGTCCACCGGACCGGGCTCGAACGACGGCCGCCGCTTCTGTTCGACCGCCGCGATGCCCTCGAGCACATCGGGGCCCGTGAATCCCAGCATCTCCATCGCGACCGAGGCATCGAACGCCGGGCCCGCGGAGCGCAGCCAGTTGTTCATCGTGTACTTCGTCCACCGCAACGCCGTGGTGGAACCCGCTGCCAGGCGCCTCGCCACCCCCATCGCGGTGTCGATCACCTCGCCGTCCTCCGCACAACGACTGACCAGGCCGATGCGTTCGGCCTCCTCGCCGGTCAGGGGCTCGCAGGTCATCAGGTAGTACTTGGCCTTGGCCATGCCGCACAGCAGCGGCCAGATCACCGCGGCGTGATCGCCCGCCGCGACGCCCAGCTTGGTGTGGCCGTCGATCAGCTTCGCTGAGCGGCCAGCGACCGAGATGTCGGCCATCAACGCCACCGCGAGGCCGGCGCCCACTGCCGGACCTTCGATGGCGGACACCACGGGCGTCGAGCAGTCGATCATGTGGTGCACCAACTGACGGGCCTCGCGGAAGACCGCGTTGCGGTACGCCGGGTCCTCGGTCATCGCCCGGACCATCTCCAGGTCGCCACCGGCGGAGAACACCGACCCCTCGCCGTGGACCAGCACCGCCCGCGTCTCGGGGTCGCGATCGATCACCGGCCAGATGTCGCACAGCTCGGAGTGCATGACACGGTCGACCGCGTTGAGTCGACCCGGGCTGTCCAACACGATGCGCAGGATGCCGTCCTCGGGGCGGTCCAGGCGCAGCCGCTCGAACGCCACGTAGCGATCGGGCGAGCCGGGTGGCGGGTCAGCCGGCGAGTTGGGTGTCGGGGCGGGGTCTGCTGCCACGGAGCGAGGCTACCCAGCAGCGCTCACGCGCTGGCCATCTCCACGACCCGGGCGACGTCCTCGGAACACAGGACCGCCTGCACCGACCCGCCATCGGTCACCAGCGCCCGCCAGTGGTGGCCGTCGCCCATGCGCTCCAGGACCTGGTGCACCGACTCGCCGGGATGCACCCGGGGCAGGCTCCACAGCGGCTCGGTGAGCGACCCGATCGGCACGACCGCCCGCTGCGCAGGAGGGATGCGCACGATCGAGTCGGGCAGCACCAGCGAGGAGACCTGGCCGTGCTCGTCGAACACGGGCACCAGCGGCGTGCCCGGGTGACGTGCGAGGAGCCGTTCCAGCTCGGCCACCGTCGCGTTGCGGCCGAGCGGTGGAGGCAACTGGCGTCCGAGCCCCGCGACGGTCGAGGTGAGCAGCTCGGGTTGCGGTGCCGCTGCACGCCACTCGGAGCGGGCCGCCACCAGAAGGAACAGCGCCAGCAGCAACGTCCAGAACCCCGACCACAGCGAGGCCCATCGCATGATGGCGAGTGACGCGACCACCAGCACCACCGACAGGATCTGGCCCCACAGCGCTGCGGTGCGGGTGGCTGCGAGCTTGCGGCGCGACCGACGCCACAGGATGGCGCGCAGCATGCGTCCGCCGTCGAGCGGGAACGCCGGCAACAGGTTGGAGATGGCGAGCACGACGTTGATCAGCGCCAGCCAGACCAGCAGCGCTCCCAACACCGCGGATCCCTCCCAGCGGTCCACGACCCACCACCCAGCGCCGAAGATCGCCGCCATGACCATGCTCATCGCCGGGCCGGCGGCGGCGATGCGGAACTCGGCGCCCGCGTTGTCGGCATCACCTTCGAGCTTGGCGACCCCGCCGAACAGCCACAGGGTGATCTCCACGACCCGCACGTCGTTGCGGTCAGCGATGTAGCTGTGGCCGAGCTCGTGACCGGTCAGCGACACCAGGAATCCGAGCATCCCCACCACACCGGCGAACCAGTAGGCGCTCGATGGATGGTCCGGGGCGATCGTGGGCAGCGAGATCGTGGCGAGACTGACCACCAGCAGGACGCACACGGCAAGCACACCCCAGTTGAGCCCGATGGGGACGCCGAGGAGTCGGCCGAGTCGGATGTGCGTGCGCATGCAGGTCGAAGGGTACTGCCCGGGCCCGTCTTGCCGTACGGCGCCTGAGACCGCTCCAATGGTGCAGATGCGCACCGGCAGTCCCACCGGATCCACCGCCGAACAACTCGATCGACGGGCCGAGCTGCTCGCCGCCGACGACACCTCCCGCAGCGACGCATCGTCCGCCGAGCTCGACGAGTTGACCGCCGGACTGGCAGCCGTGATGCGCAGCGACCGACTCGTCGTGCGGCGTGTCGACCGCTCCGAACCCGCAGAGGTGCTCGATCGTCTGGTCCAGCTCGAACCGGTGCACCCCTTCGACGGTCCCGGTGATCTGGACGACCGACTCGACGACGACCGCCGTTGCTACGTGCTCGAACATCCGGACCTGCCCGGCCGCCCGCTCAACGTGGTGTGGTGCGCCATGTGCGACGGCGTTGCGGACGACCTGCGCTCGATCCTGGATCCCGCTGCCCCCACCGCCGACCCCGAGGCGGCGGATACCGCGGTCTTCTACTCGATCTGGAACGTCGAGCCCGGCCTGGTGGGTCTGCCCGGAGGACGCACGCTGCTCGTCGGCGCGATCGCCGCGCTGCGCGACGAGCTCCCTGGCCTGAGGACGTTCGTCACGCTCTCCCCCATCCCGGGTTTCCGAACCTGGCAAGAACAGCGGGGGGCGGAATCGGCGAACCACGAGCGCCATGACCGCGACCCACAGCACCAGCAGGAGCTGGTCGCTCAGTGCGCCCGCTACCTGGTCGGGCGGCGCAACGACGGGCGGCCGCTCGATGCGGTCGCCCGGTTCCACCTGGGCAACGGCGCACGCCTGTGGGCGCTGTGCCCGGGCGCCGACCGGTCCGAGCGCGGCATGGAGCGGTCCTACGGGATCATGGCGAACTACCGCTACGACCCCGAGGACCGAGCAGCCAACCGTGCTGAGCTGCGACAGGGCCGCCCGGCACTGGGCGATTCGGTCCGGGCGCTGCTGGACGGAGATCGAGTGTGACAGCTCGATGAACAGGACTCGTTCAGCGAGACCGCCGGGCCGACCCCCGATAGCCTCCGTCCGTTCACCGGCGACACCGCCGATGCCGACAGGAGTCCAGCGAATGCGACATCGTTCAGTACTGATCGTTCCACTGCTCACCACGGCCGCGCTCCTGCTCGGCGCCTGCGGCGACGACTCCGCTGGGGAGACCACGACGACGGAGTCCGACAGCGGCTCCGGCGGTGAGTCCGCCATCAGCCTCGACGGTGTCACGTTGGTCAACGACGGTCAGCTGACCGTCTGCTCCGACATGCCCTACAAGCCGTTCGAGTTCGAGGAGGACGGCGAGACGACCGGTTTCGACTACGACGTCGTCAGCGCCATGGCTGACCAGTTGGGCGTCGAGGTCGAGTTCGTCACGACCCCGTTCGACAGCATCATCCCAGCGCTTGCCGCCGGAAACTGCGACATGATCGCCTCGGCCATGACGATCACCGACGAGCGCAAGGAGCAGGTGAACTTCACCGAGCCGTACTTCGACGCCGACCAGTCGCTGCTCGTCCTCACCGAGAACGAGGAGACCTACGCGACCCTCGACGACCTGGCCGGCGAGGACATCGGCGTCCAGGTCGAGACGACCGGTGCGACCTATGCCGAGGAGAACGCCGCCGAGGACACGACCATCAAGGAGTTCCAGACCGGTGACGAGATGTTCCCGGCGCTGACCTCGGGCGACATCAAGGCTGCCCTCCAGGACCTGCCGGTCAACGCCTACCGGGCGGCCACCGCCCCCGACCAGTTCGTCGTCGTCGAGACCTACCCGACCGGTGAGCAGTACGGCTTCGCGGTGGCGAAGGAGAGCACGACCTTGCTCGAGGCGCTCGACGCCGCGCTCGCCGGGTCCAAGGACGACGGCACCTATGACGCGGCGTACGCCAAGTGGTTCGGCGAGTCGAAGAACTGAGCACCGTGCAACCAGCGGGGTCGGGGACGGCACCGTCGTCCCCGCCCCCCGCTGCCCGCCGACGTCGACTGACGCGACGTCGCAAGGAGGAACTCCGCAGGTGGGCCGTCTACACCGCCACCTTCGTCGCGGTGATCCTGATCGCGCTCAACGCCGATTGGCCGAAGCTCCAGCAGACGTTCCTCGACCCGGAGATCTTCGCCGATCTGTTCCCTGAGATCGTCACCGTCGCGGCCAAGAACACGATCATCCTGGCCGTGCTGGCGTTCACCGGTGGAATGCTGCTGGGCATGGTGCTGGCGCTGATGCGCCTGTCCTCGATCCGTCCCTACCGATGGGCGGCGCTGGGCTACATCGAGTTCTTCCGTGGGATCCCGGCGCTGTTGACCCTGATCCTGATCGGCTTCGTGCTGCCCATCGCCCTCGGGATCCGGATCAAGGAGTTGCTGCCCTTCCTGGGCAACTACGGCACCCCTGCGGTCGGCCTCTCGGTCGTGGCCGGCGCATATCTGGCCGAGACGATCCGGGGTGGCATCGAGGCGGTGCCCAAGGGCCAGATGGAGGCGGCGCGCTCACTCGGGATGGGTCGCTCACAGTCGATGCGCAGCATCATCGTCCCTCAGGCGTTCAGGGTGATGATCCCACCACTCACGAACGAGTTCGTCCTGCTGATCAAGGACACGTCGCTGGTCTTCGTCCTGGGAGTGGCCGCTGCTGACCAGGACCTGGCCTTCTTCTCACGCTCGGCGGTGCAGGAGACCTTCAACGGCACGCCGTTCATCGCCGCCGCGCTGCTGTACCTGGCGATCACGCTGCCGCTCACCGCGCTGTCGCGGTTCCTCGAACGTCGCGGTTCGGGGTCCGGCAGGCGGCTGGCCCGACCCACAGCACCCGTTGCCGAAGCACCCAACGACGAGGTCTGGGACGGATGAGCGCCGCTGCGGATCGCACCGCTGTCGACCGGTCCGGGGTCCCCGCGATCGAGTTGCGTGGCCTTGCCAAGGCCTTCGGCGACCTCGAGGTGCTGCGCTCGATCGACTTCTGCGTGGCGCCGGGTGAGGTCGTCTGCGTCATCGGACCATCCGGCTCGGGCAAGTCCACCGTGCTGCGCTGCGTCAACCGTCTCGAGGAGCCGACCGGCGGGCAGGTGCTGATCGACGGATTGGACATCACCGACCCCGACTGCGACATCGATGACATCCGCACCCGGATCGGCATGGTGTTCCAGCAGTTCAACCTGTTCCCGCACCTCGACGTCGCGGGCAACCTGACCATCGCCCAACGTCGGGTCCTGAAGCGGTCCAAGTCCGAGGCGATGGCCACTGCCCAGGAGGTGCTGTCCAGGGTCGGGCTGACCGACAAGCTGCACGCCTACCCCGGGCAGCTCTCGGGTGGACAGCAACAACGCGTCGCCATCGCCCGTGCGCTTGCGTCGAACCCCGAGATGATGCTGTTCGACGAGCCGACGTCTGCGCTCGATCCCGAGCTGGTGGGCGAGGTGCTCGACGTCATGAAGGCCCTGACCGACGAGGGAATGACGATGATGGTGGTGACCCACGAGATGGGCTTCGCCCGTCGTGTCGCCGATCGCGTGGTGTTCATGGACGGTGGCGTCATCGTCGAGGACGGACCGCCCGAACAGGTCATCGACGACCCGCAGCACGAGCGCACCCGCCGCTTCCTGGAGCAGGTGTTCGACCGCTGAGCAGACAGCGGCTCAGCAGCGACCCGCCCACATGACCTGGCGCTCGCCACCTAGCGTCCGGGGCATGCAACCACCACGCTCCCGCTGCCGCCGCTCCACCTGTACCTCCAGGACCGCTGATCTGTCTCGGCGCCCGATGGGCACTCAGGAGTGACCATGGACTCCACGACGTCACCCACCGATCACTCGATCACCGTCCACCTGTCACCCGACGAGCTCGTCGATGCGCTGCGGCTGGAGGTGGAACAGGGGTTGGGCTCGACGCCGATGGAGCTGTCCCCGAAGTTCCTCTACGACGACCGTGGCTGTGAGCTGTTCGACCAGATCACCCGTCTCGAGGAGTACTACCCGACGAGGGCCGAACGCACGATCCTCGAACAGCACGCCGATGACATCGTGGGGTCCGCCGGGGCCGACACGCTCATCGAACTCGGGTCGGGCACGTCGGACAAGACCCGCCTGCTGATCGAGGCGATGTCGGACGCCGACTCACTCGACCGGTTCGTCGCGTTCGATGTCGCCGAAGCGACGCTGCGCGACGCCGTGGCCAAGTTGAGCGCCGAACACCCGACGATCGAGGTGCAGGGCGTCGTCGGCGACTTCAACGTGCACCTGGGCGAGCTGCCACGCGGCGGCACGCGGATGGTCGCGTTCCTCGGCGGCACCATCGGCAACCTGCATCCACACGAGCGTGCAGGCTTCCTCGACTCGCTGGCCGCGACGTTCGAACCCGGCGACTCGCTCCTGCTCGGCACGGATCTGGTCAAGGACCGCGACCGACTCGTCGCGGCCTACGACGACCGCCAGGGAGTGACCGCCGAGTTCAACCGCAACGTCCTGTCGGTCATCAACCGCGAGCTCGGCGGGGACTTCGACACAGCCGGGTTCGAACACGTGGCCCGATTCGACGAGGAGGGCTCGTTCATCGAGATGCGCCTCCGAGCGGTCGGCGACCACACGGTGCGCATCGACGACCTGGACATGGACCTTCGTTTCACCGACGGCGACGAGGTGCGCACCGAGATCAGCACCAAGTTCGAACCCGATCGGGTCCGCGACGAACTGCGGTCAGCCGGCCTGGAACCCATCGGGGTCTGGACCGACCCTGCAGGCGACTACGCGCTGTGGCTGGCGGAACGGTGAGCTCCGGGCGACCGGGCGCAGGGCGTACGACGACGATCCCCGGGTCCGCCGTCGTCATGCCGACCATGACCGAGGTGCGCGCGCTCACCGAGGCCCTGGCCGCGCCGCTGTCACCCGAGGACCAGACGGTGCAGTCGATGCCGGACGTCTCTCCCACCAAGTGGCACCGGGCGCACACGACCTGGTTCTTCGAGACGTTCATCCTCGAGCCCCACCTGCCGGGCTACGAGCGCTTCGATGACGAGTTCGCCTTCCTGTTCAACTCCTACTACGAGGCGTTGGGCTCCCGGCACGCTCGGGCTGAACGAGGCTTGATCACCCGACCGGGGGCGGAACGGATCGGCGAGTACCGCCGTCATGTCGATTCGGCACTCCGCGTGCTGCACGGACGCGAGCCCGACGGTGAAGTCGCACAGCTGCTCCAGATCGGGCTGCACCACGAGCAGCAGCACCAAGAGCTGCTGTGCATGGACATCACCCATGTGCTGGCCACCCACCCGTTCGACGCGACCTACCGCTCGGACCTGGCCAACGCCCACGGCGCCCGGCGAGCGCAGCGCACAGGACTCCCCGAACCGCTCACGTGGACCGCGATCACGGCCGGACCCGTCACGGTCGGTCACGACGCCGACACCGATCCCGGGTTCGCGTTCGACAACGAGACGCCGGCGCACGAGGTGCTGCTGGGGGATGTCGAGATCGCCGATCGCCTCGTCACCAATGGGGAGTGGTCCGAGTTCATCGACGACGGCGGCTACCGCCGTCCGGAGCTGTGGATGTCCGAGGGATGGGCAACCGTGCTGGCCCAGGGCTGGGACGCACCGCTGTACTGGCGGTCCGAGGACGGCGCGTGGACCGATTTCGGCCTGGTCGGTCGCCACGCGGTGGACGGCTCGGCGCCGGTGGCGCACGTCAGCTGGTTCGAAGCAGACGCGTTCGCTCGCTGGAGTGGCGCTCGCCTCCCGACCGAGGCCGAGTGGGAAGTGGCAGCAGCACCACCACGGGCGGGGGCACACCTCGACCTGGACGTGCTGTCACCGAGCGGGGTGGACGACGCTGCGGACCCCCAGCAGTACCACGGCGAGCTGTGGCAGTGGACCGAGTCGGCCTACCGGCCCTATCCCGGCTTCCGCCCCGCCGCCGGAGCGATCGGTGAGTACAACGGCAAGTTCATGATCAACCAACAGGTCCTGCGGGGCAGCAGCTTCGCCACGCCGCCGGGCCACGCCCGATCGACCTACCGCAACTTCTTCCCGCCCCACGCCCGCTGGCACTTCGGCGGCGTGCGACTCGCCCGGGACGTGGACTGACCACATGGACCTGGACGTCGAGGCGCTCCGTGCGGCCACGCCAGGATGCGCGCACCGCGTGCATCTGAACCATGCCGGTGCGGCGCTGCCGACGAGGCGAACGCTGGACACGGTGATCGCCCATCTCGAGCTGGAGGCATCCATCGGCGGCTACGAGGCAGCCGCCGCTCGGGCCGACGAGCTGATGGCGGTCCGTGCGTCGGCTGCGCAGCTGCTCGGCGCGACGCCCGACGAGATCGCCGTCACCACCAGCGACACCACCGCGTGGACCAAAGCCCTGTGGGGGTTCGGCCTGGGCGGCGGATTCACCGAACGACGGCGCGTCCTGGTGGACCGGGTCGTGTACAACTCGCACTGGTTCGGGATCCTGCAGGCCGCCGAGCAGTTCGAGCTCCGCGTCGAGGTGGTCGACTCGACCCCCGACGGCACCGTCGACCTGGATGCCCTCGAACGTCTGCTCGCAGGCGACGTCGCCATGGTGACCGCGACCCATGTGCCCACCCACGCGGGGTCGGTGAATCCGGTCGCACAGATCGGGGCCCTGGTCCGATCCGCGGGAGCGGCCTACTTCCTCGATGCCTGCCAGTCGGTCGGGCAACTCCCGGTGGACGTCCGGGAGATCGGCTGCGACGTGCTGACCGCGACGGGCCGCAAGTGGCTGCGCGGCCCCCGAGGAACAGGGCTGCTGTACGTGGCCGCCGACATCGTCGACCGGTTCGACCCCCCGGGGATCGACGCGTCGTCGGCCGAGTGGCTCGCGGGCGGCGGCTACCAGCTCGCACCCGGGGCGCACCGGTTCGAGGAGTTCGAGACCTCGGTCGCCGCCCAACTGGGGCTCGGCGCTGCGATCGACCAGCTGCTCGAGCTGGGGGTCGACGCCGTCGCCGAGCGGATCGACCTGCTCGCGTCGGCGCTCCGGACGCGCCTGGAGCAGGTGCCGGGCGTGCACCTGACCGACGGCGAAGGTCCTCGCAGCGGCATCGTGACCTTCACGGTCCGCGACTGTCCGGTCGACCGGATCGCCGAGGCCACCGCTGCAGCGGGGATCAACGTGAGCATCAGCCGGGCGACACACGCCCGCCTGGACCTGGATGCCCGTGGCCTCGACACGGTGGTCCGCGCCTCGCCACACATCGTCACCACGCTGGACGAGCTCGATCAACTCATCGCTGTCGTCAGGGACTGCTCGCCGTCCTGATCCCCGGTCCACAGCGAGGCATCGCGTCCTCCGCCCGGTCAGAAGGGCACGATCGTGCTGAGCAGGCCGTCCCCCTCTGCCCGACCGGCGAGGACACGGCAGAACTCGACTGCGTCGAGCTCATGGGTGGCGGCGTCGATCCGGTGCATCCACAGATAACGCAGGTAGATGGTGTCGACCAGGTAGCCGACCGTCCACTTCTGCACCACCGAGCCATCGAGGTTCATCCGCAGGCGCCGGACCAGCGAGGGCATCTTGGAGCGCTTTCGTACCGTGACCGGGGCGACATCGGCGATGCGCTGCGCCAGCTCGTCCGAGGTCACGTCCAGCCGGTCACGCACCTGCACGAAGGACAACCCGGCTTCGAGCGGGCCACCGTGGGCGCTCTGGTACCGCACGAGTCCCTGCACCGGTCCCAGCCGCGGCACGGCGGAGGCCTTCTCGCGCTCAGTCGCTGCGATGGACCGCTGCGTGGAATCCGTCCAGCAGGTGATCGGAGAACACACGTGCGACCAGTTCGCCACGCGTGCTGAAGCCGGTCTTGGTGAACACTGCCTTCACGTGATCTCGGACCGTGTGCGGCGAGATGCTCAGCTCTGCGGCGATGTCCTTCGTGGACAGGCCACGCACGAGCTGCACCACGATGTCGATCTCGCGTTCGGTGAGCCCGTAGGCCTCCAGCAGGATCGGCGTGAGGTCGGCGGCTCGCGCCGGCTCGATCATCACTGCGACGGAACCACCGGCGCCCTCCATCGGAATCGCCGTGACCCGCCGCCACACTCCCGAAGTGCCGTGCACCCGCGTCGCGATGTGCGTCGACGACCGGCTGGCCCGGGCCCGGGTCACCACGCTGCGGACGATCGCGGGGAGTCCGTCCTCGTCGACGCCGACGGTGCGGAGGTCATCCAGCATGGGTCCGGCCTCGATCGTGAGGTTCTCGACCCGGTTCTCCCGGTCGACGACCAGCATCGTCGCCGAGCCCTTGGCCTCGGTGTCCAGCGCCACCACCCCGGCCCGGATGACCTTGGCGATGACGGGGACCAGGTGCTCGACCTGACGAACCTCCTCGTCGGTGAAAGGTCCGTCGCCCAGAGCACGGAGCAGGCTGACCACGCCCCAGCACCGCGTGCCCACGACGAACGCGGCACGAAGCTCGTCGGCCACGCCCAACTGTGCGTACAGGTTGGTGTAGATCGGCGCCCGGTCGAGATCGCCCTCGGTGGCCTCGTAGAGCGTCGCGACCGAGGTGTTGCTCCGGGCGAGGTCCGTGAACTTGTTGTATCCCGGAGCGAGCAGTTCGTTGTCCCAGAACGGTGCGCACGCCTCGGCGGCGAACCCTTCCACCATGCCCCCGGTGGGGAGCAGCGTGTCGGGGTCGACGGTCATCAGTGCGCCCCACGAGAAGGTGCTCACGTCGTGGAGGGCAGCCTGGGTGGCCTCGAGCGCAGCGGTCAGATCTGGCCGATCGCCGTCCAGGCTGCGGAGGCGATCACGAGCACGGGTGAAGGCGGCGACGGCCATCGCGGGACCCTAGATCGATCGCCGCGATCGACACATCCCCTGATCGAGGGGGTCCCACCCCTCGATCAGGAAGGGGAAACGCCCTTGGGAGGGATTCACCGCGGGCACCGGCGTCCCTACCGTCGACGACGACACCTACACCCGGCCCGACGCCCAGGAGAACACACGTGACGATCACCACGACCCCGACCACCGACATCCATGCGGACAGCGCAGCAACCGGCACGCCGGCAGAGGTGATGGATGCCGTGATGGCCCGCCACTTCGAGGCCGAGGCCGCCCACGATCGGGCCGGGATCCTGGCCACGCTCACCGAGGACGCCGAGCACGAGCCGGTCGGATTCCCCGGCGCACCGTTTCACAGCCATGACGAGCTCATGGCGTTCTACGAGGTGTTGTTCGAAGAGCTGGAGCAGCTCGACATCACGCCCGTTCGCCGACTCCACGGCCACAACTTCCTCGTTGACGAGGTCCAGTACGGCGGCCGCGCCTACAACAACTTCATGGGCTTCGAGTTCGGTCCCCGGGGAAGGCCCGTCGACTTCCGGCTCCTCCACGTCTGCGAGTTCGAAGGAGACCGCATCAGCCGCGAACAGGTGTGGCTCGACGTCAACGCGATCCGGATGCAGGCCGCGGCCGACTGAGTCCGCTGCCCGGCGCCAACTCGCCGTTCACTCGTGGTCCCGGATCGTCTCGCGGAGCGCTCTGCGGTTGCGGGGCTCGGTGCGGTTCTTCGCGTCGGTGAGCTGGCGGATGAGCTCGTCGCGCACCTCGACCAGCGCCTTGTCGAGCTCGGGTTCCTCCGACGTCGCCACGAGCCGATCGGTCCCGGCGATCCAGGCCTCGAGGACTGTCCGCTGGCTCGGCGTCGAGCGCTCCTTGACCGAGAGTTCCAGTTCGACCGCCTCGCGGGGGAACGATCCGAGGCGACTGGTCAGGCTGCTCCAGCCCGCGACGATCTGATCCCGCTCGTCGGCGGCGAACCCGCTGCCGAGCCGGAGGCTCGAATCCACCGAGGCCCTGTCGTCGTTCTCGCTCATTGCTGTGTCCCTTTCGTCGTACGGGATCGCAGACGCGTCGTCATCGGTCCCGCGGGTCGGAGTATGTCCTCAGTAGCGCAGCAACGCGGCGACATCGGCGCTCACCCCGAGGACGTCCCGGTCGGCGACGACGACCTCGCCGTTGTGCGCCAGCGTCTCGAGCACCGCACGGTCGACCAGGTCCTCGTCGCCGGCAGACCGGGCCTCGGACACCGACACTCCGCCGTGCTCGTCCACCCGTCCCCACACGGGGCGCGGTCGGTGACGAACAGCTGGGCCACGCGGCCATCGTGTGCAGCGGACAGGACCTCGGCGACGGAGTCAGCGGTGTTGCCCGTACCGACCGAGTTCTGGAACCGGGTGACCTTGGCAGCGGTGGTCGCGGCGATCTGCGGTTGCACGACCCCCCACGCCGCACCGTGCAGTTCGGCCAGCGGTCGGTGTTCGGGGTTGCCGGCGACGGCGCCGTCGGCCACGTTCGGGTACTTGGTGACGGAGCGGTAGATCGGCAGGTACGACTGGATGCACGCCAGCACCAAGGGGTCGTGTGCGCCGCCCAGCACATCGACGACACCACGGTCGACCGCTCGCAGGAAGCGCTCGACCGCGTCCCTGTCGACCTCGCGGCCCATGCCGTGGCCGTGGAACGCAACGTCGTGGCCACCGACCGAATGCGACTGGAGCTGGCGTTCGGGATCCTCGAACGCCAGCGCGGCGCTCCATCGACTCCGGGATCGACTCCGCTCCGAGCTGACGCATCGCGTTGCTCGTCGCTTCGAAGAGCCGCACGGAGTTCTGGGACAGCGCCAACACGAAGCAGCGGTCATCACCGGAGACCGCTGCGAGCAGGGGGCGGACCCGGAACGAGTCGGCCACGGTCACCTCCTCGGCCGGCCCCAGCGGCAACCGGAATCGTTCGAACCGATCTCGTCCGCTGAACACCGCCAGCCCATCCGACTGGCGCTGCCAGAACGACGAGTCGTCGATGAGCTCCGAGACCGGGGCCAGGATCGCTTCGATGACCGGCGGATCAGTGCCGGCCGCGGCCAACTCGGACCGGGCTGTCTCGACGAGGTTGCGCAGCCGCACCGGGTCCTGGGTCGTCGTCTCGGGCCCGAACCGGTGTGTCGGCATGAACAGTGAGACGCACGGCCCGTCCACGTGGGCCAGTGATGCCACATCGCGGATGGAGATCGGATCGACGTCCGGGACGACCTGCACAGCGTCCATGGCGCGACCGTACCCGCGAGGGCCGCAGCGATCTGGTCGGATCCATCTGATGCGCCGAACAGGATGTGGGGCCGCCGAGTACCGACGGCGCCCTGCTCGAATTGATGCGCCTTCGCAACCGACGTCAACCTGGACCACCGCACCAAACTCTGAGTGCCGACGCGACGTCCCCCTCGATGGCAGACGGACCGTGTGGACGACGACAGCGTGCGAGGCACGGCGGCGCCGAAGATCAGCCGTCGGACCCCACGGTGAAGGTTCCGTGGTACCCGTCGAGCATGTGCGGGCGCGGGTTGCCGGGGTCGGGCATGAAGTCCAGCGCCAAGTAGTCCCCGGCCGACAGGTCGAGGTAGAGGTATCCGTCGAATCCCGACGAGATCGCACCCATGCCGCCCATCGCCTCGAGCTCCACGTCGGGGGTCCGGTTTGCCGCCAGATCATCGACCAGCTGGGCCGTCGACGGCTCGTCGATGGGGTCCGCCAGACGCAGCAGTGACAGCTCGTGCAGCGCCGAATCGGTGTTGACCACGTGGTACCAGCCCGAGCGCATCGCCGTCGGCAACTGGTAGCCATCCGCTGCCAGCTCGATGGTGCCCACGACCTCGTCCCCGTCCGGCACCTGCACCTGTGGCGGATCGTCGGTGGGTGCCGACACGGGCAGCGCGGTCGACATGCCCATGAGCGCATGGGCGACCCCTGCGCCGTCCGGCACGTAGCACATCGCCATCACCGTCCCTTCGGTGAGGTTGACCAGAGCCGTGGTCTCGCGACCTTGGCCGATGTAGCTCACGCCGCCGATCATGTCGACGAATTCGATGGCACCTGCGCCGGACGAGTCACCGGCCCCCGCAGCGGCCAGCTCCGACATGTCGACGCCGTCCTTGATGCGGGCGAACATCACCTGGTGCGGTTCGGCACCGAGGTTCCGGAACCTGATGAGCGTCCACCCCTCGACCAACCCGGAGGCGGGGTCAGGGGTGATCTGGAAGGCGTACTCCGTCCCGTCGATCTCCAATTCCTGCACCACCGGAGGCAGCGTCGTGGACGTCGCCTCCTCGCCGGACGCCGATCTCCCGACCACGGACCCGCCGGGAGCGCCGTCGACCGACGCGTCGTCGTCCTTGGTGCAGGCCCCCGCCAGCATCGCCACGGTGAGCAGCACCACACCCCCGGTTCGGCGGAACGAGCGCTTGGTCGTGCGGCTCATCGGCATGATCGAATCCCCCGAATCACTTGTGGGCGACACGGCCCGCCGAGGAGATTAACAGCGTTCACCCGGATCGGCTTTCCCGGTGCCGGCGCCCACCCAGGACCCTCTGAGCCAGCCATCGGGCACATGAGCACACGGCGCCGGTCGGCCTACCCGGCGCCACCCGGCTCCGGCGACGGGGAGCCCGACAGGAGCACCGCGGCGATGCCCTCCGCCCACGCCGCGATCTCGTCCCAGTCCCGCCGGTCACGTGCGGACTGCGGCATGCCCCGGGCCATCCGCTTGCGGATGAAGCCTCGGTCGTCGTCGATCCTCCCCCCGAACACGGCGTGGTCCCGGGCACCGATCTCCGCGGCCAACTCCTGGACCTTCTTGGGCTTGGTCCATCGCTCGGTCTCGGCCTCGTCCGCCTGCTCGTCGTCCTCGCCGACCGGGCCGCTGCTGAACAACCAAACGGGATGCGACGCGAGCCACTCATGGTGGTGCCCGAGGAACCGCAACGCATCGCCGCGCCAGTGCGCGGCGTAGACAGCGCTCCCCACGACTGCGCCCCGGTAGCCCTCGAGCGAGCGAACCGACCGGGCGGGTTCCACGTCGGCCAGCAGAAAGCGTGAGCGGATCGCCACGCCGATCGCCTCGGCGATCTCCGCCGTTGCGCCGTACTTCGATCCGTAGACAACCAGCACCCGATCCATGGTCGCACCTCCCACGTGGACCTCTTCGCCAGTATCGTCCGTGCGCCGACCGTGCGCGGGCCCACCCCGCGGCGACTCAGTGGTTCCTGACCGCCTCCGCCCAGCTCCGCACGGGGCCGGCGAGGCGGCCCAGCTTCTTCTCGCCCGACGGTGACCCCCCGAGCCCGAGCAGCGTGTCGTGCAGCACGTCGACCGCGCCCGGCTGGTCGAGCAGCGTGCGGAGCGGTCGCTGGTGCACGCGGATGCCGAACGCGACGTCGCCGCGCGGCAGTCGGCGCAGCGTCTGACGCTCCACCCTGAGCACGACCCGGTCGCCCACCTGCTCCACCGTCGGCAGGTCCCAGTCCTCGGCCGCGGGATCAGCGGTGGGCTGGAACAGCCGGGCGTCGTCCCAGAGGTTCCAGTTGAGCCGCCACACCGGTCGCTCCGGCCGGAGTCGGTCCAACAGGGACTCGACCAGACCGCCCAGCTGGGCGTCGTAGCCGGGAACCGGCGCGTGGATGTCGGCCACCGTGGCGCCCGCCTTCTCCGCCAGCACCCACCGGCTCGGGAAGCACACACACGCCGCACGCAGCCGCCAGTCGTCCTCGGGCACCATCAGGCACCAATCCTCCTGGGCGGCGAGGGCGCAGCCGCGCAGCAACTGCTCCTCGGAGCAGCGCTCGTCGGTCGGTGGGGCCGGACCACTCCGACCCGGGTGGGTGGCCAGTAGGCGCGCCAGGTCGAGCGTGGCTCGGTGGGCGGACGCGGTCCCTGCGTCGTGGAGGACCTCATGGGGCCGGTCCCGCAGCAACGCCGCCTTGAGCGCGAGCTGATCCACAGCGTGGCGGTCGGGCTCGAGCCAGTCGGCCGGGTCAAGGGGCCGCAGCCCCATCCGGTGCCGGTGAGCCCGACCATCCATGCCCAGGTATGGCGCGTCGCTGCACCACTCCGGGCGAACCGGTGGCGCCGAGGAGGGTGAGCCTTCCACGTCGCCAGCATGGCATCCGGAGGGCCGCTCACCGGGAAGCGACGCCAGACCGAGCCGGTTGCCGAGCGGCCGCCCCTGCTGGGACACGAGGTGACACCCCCACACGCGACGTGTCATCGTTGGCCAGGTGCCACTCGCTCGCCCGAAGTGAGGTCGGCACGGAACTGGTGCGGTGTGGTTCCCGTCTCGCGCTTGAAGTACTTGACGAAGTTGGTCGCCTCGTCGAACCCGAGCTCGACACTGATCGATGCGACGGAGAGCTGGCTGTGGGCCAGGAGGCGTTTGGCCTCGAGGATGATGCGCTCGACGATCACCCGTTTCGCGGTCATGGCACTCGCGGTCCGGCACGAGCGGTCGAGGCTCTTGGTCGAGTAGCCGAGATGCCGGGCGTACGGGCCGACCAGGTGCCAGCGCCGGAACTCCCGCTCGACCGTGGCACGGAAGTCCCGGTAGCGCTCCGAGACGGTGGGATCGATGAGCTGGGTGCGTTCCCGATCGGCGTCGCCGAGCGCCAGCCGGCTGGCCAGTACACGGGTCTGCAGCGCGAGCAGACCATCGACCAGGTGCTGGTCCATCGGCAACCGCGCGTCGGACGCCATTCGCTCGAGGAGCTCGCTCACGGCGGACGCGAGTTGGTCATCGAGACGGACGTGCTGGGGTAGGTCCACTGCGGCGTCGGGGACGTGCTGGGGTCCGGCGATCAGGATCCAGCCGTCCCAGTCCGTCCGTGGCCCGAATCGATGGACCTGGCCGGGGCGGACCAGCACGCACGACCCGGCGCGGCATTCGTGGACCTCGAAGTCGACGGTGTGGGTGTACGACCCCGACCTGACGAACAGGAACGTCTGGAAGTCGGCACGCTCGTACCCCCGCTCCGACACCGACTCCACGCGTGAGCGGAGCTCTGCTGCGTCGAGCACCTCGACGGCCAGGCGGTACCTCTCGTCGTGCGACTGGAAGTGGACCGGGACGACCGCGGCAACCATGTCCGATTCTTACCATCGTTTCGGTCCTTCTCACCTTGGATGGCCTGGTCCACCAGCTCATGCTGAGGGAACGACACACCAAGGAGACCCCACGATGAACATTCGAGGACTCGGCTACATCGGCATCGACGCTCGCGACGTCCAGGGATGGCGCGACTACGCGGAGACGCTGGGGACGATGGCGGGCGACGGCTCCGACGGCCTGCGGCTGCGGATCGACGAGCGGCCGTTCAGAGTGGTGGTGTCGCCGACCGACGGAGCTGAGGGACTCGCGTTCGCCGGCTGGGAGGTCGCGGATGCGGAAGCGCTCGACCGCGCCGTCGACCAGCTCCGCGCAGCGGGACGCACCGTGGCCTGCGCATCGGAGGACGACGCACGGGAGCGCAGCGTGCGCGGTCTCGCTCGCACCACCGATCCGGCCGGTGTCGCACTCGAGCTCTTCCACGGCCCGATCCTGGACCACGTGCCGTTCGCGTCACCATGCGGGGTCAGCCGCTTCGTGACCGACGGGCTCGGGATGGGCCACATCGTGCTCGGCACCCCGCACCTCGCCGAGATGGTCGACTTCTACACGGACGTGCTGGGCTTCCGGGTCAGCGACTATTGGCGACCCGACGGCCAGGACGTCGTGTTCCTCCGGTGCAACGCACGACATCACAGCCTGGCGCTCGTCCCCGCCGAAGAGCTCGCGCTCTACCACTTCATGCTCGAGGCGGCGACGCTCGACGACGTCGGCGCGGCGCTGCAGCGCCACCACGACGCAGGGCTTCCGATCTCCATGGACCTCGGGAAGCACCCGAACGACGAGATGGTGTCCTTCTACAGCACGTCCCCGTCGGGCTTCGACGTGGAGTTCGGGTTCGGCGGCCGCCTGATCGACGAGTCGACCTGGGTCGTCGGCGAGATCACCAAGCCCAGCCTGTGGGGACACCGCACACCCCAGCCGACGAGCTGACCCGCAGCCGGACATGACAACCGACCCGCAGGCCCACCAGTCGGTTTCCAGGTCCAGGCAGAGTGTGGCGCGAGCACCTTCGGCCGCTGCGAGTTGCACCGTTGCCGTTTCCACTACGAGTGGACCAAAAGGGCCAGCTTTCAAACCCTCCTCGGCCGATCGGATCGTCGTGCCTCGGCACGGGTCTTGATGCCGCGCATCATCTCCCGGGTCATCAGGAAGCTGACGATGCCGATCGGCGACATCGCCGCCTGGTGAGGCGGCTGTCGAACCCGGTCCGCTCGCGAACCAGCAACCGACAGCCACCACCGGGGGTCGGACGGAGCACGAAGCTCCAGGAGAACTCCCAACGGAGTTGCTCGTCGCGACGCAGCGGACGACCAGCCTTCACGTCGCCCACCAGCAGCACCAGCGCCTCTGCAGGCCGGACCTCCATCACGTACCAGCCGCCCGACCCCGCCGCGTCGGCCTGCACGAGGTCGCCGACCGCCCGGTGCTGCCACTCGGGCACGATCTCGGCCGCGTTGTGGATCCCCAGACCGAAGAGGTTCTCCAGGCGCTCGTAGGAGTAGAAGCCACCCCGGTCGGCGCCCAGCTGCACGACCCACGCCCAGACCTCCTCCGACGTGGCGTCGATGGTGATGGCGCGTGTGGCCTGCTCGGCGGGTTCGACGACCAGATCATCACCTGGCATGGTTGCCCGGGCCTCGTCGCCGGTGGCGCCCCATCGCTCGTGCCAGGGCGTGACCCAACGGTGCCATGCCGTCGCGAGCCCCACGACCACCATGCTCGTGGCGAGCAGCCACCGCTTCACGTTCCCAACGGTACCAGCGACGCGGACCGTCACTGTCGGCCCCGTCACCGACGTTGGCGTCCCGTGAAGTGGTGTAGGTAGGCAGCCGACCCACTGGTGCGCAGCTCTGGGTCCCACGTCCGCAACCGTCCCGTGTAGACCGGTGACAGCCCTCGTGTAGCACCGAGCCGTCCGACACCGTCGAGGAGGCCCGCCATCCGGTCGGGTCAGATCCGATCGACGCGTCGGCCGGTGCCGGCGAGCACGGCGGCCCGCTCGTCTGCTGGACGGTCGGCGAGAACACTGGCCGTCGCATCGGCGAGCGTGGCCCACGGTATCGCCGCCTTGTCGACGGGGAAGTTCGAGCCGAACATGCAGCGTCCCGCGCCGAACGTGTCGAGCAGGTGATCGACGAACGGCTGCATGTCGTCGGCGACCCGGGCAACCGATGGGGGCTCCGACCATGTGTGGTAGCCGAAGCCGAGGATCGGCATGGCGAGGCCGGAGACCTTGACGGTCACCTGCTCACACTCGGCGAGTTGGCTGATGCCGTCCCGCCACTCCCCCACGATCCTGTCGCGCTCGATGTTGCTGGTCCCGAGCCCACCGTAGGGCCCGGCGGCGGCGGGTGGCGTACCGGCGTGGTCGAGGATGATCGGCACCTGGGGGACGTCGGCGGCCAGCGCAGCCAGGTCGTCGAGTTGGTGGTGGTAGATCGTTGCGTCGAAGCTGAGGCCGTAGTCGGCGAGCCCGCGCGAACCCCCTGCGCCACGATTCGTCTCGCATGAGCCCAGCCCGGTCGGTGCTGTCCATGATCGACGTCGACGGGTGGCTCGCCAGCGGGTCGCGGACACCACGAAAGCGCGCGCTGGCGGCGAGGTGGGCGGCCAGCACATCGTCGACGACCGACCCGGCGGACAGGTCGACCCGACCGACGATGGCGACGAGCTCGGGGGCGTCGAGCGAGTCGAGCCAGCGGGTCTCGTCGACAGCAGCCATCGGGCCGCTGGCGTTCCAGTTGGCCTCGATGTGCACGAAGCCCTCGAGATCGCGGCCCTCGGCTTCGGTGGCGAGGTCGGCGGGCAGGTGGTCGGCCAGCACGTGGTCGGGCTTGCCGAAGAACTCGACGACATCGTCGGGGAAGAGCCGACGGGCAGTCCAGCGCATCGCCGGAGGGTTCCAGCCCAACAGACGCACGAAGGTCGACGCCTGTCGCGGCGTCCCCCGCACGTCCCACAGGTGGACGTGGGTGTCAAGGACGGCGTTGGACATGGACTCGTAGGCTATGCAACGCCACCGAGTCGCGTAGCCGCACCCAGTTGCCGGTCAGCTCGCCCCGCGCTGGCGGCGGTACCGGTGGGTGCCGCCATCGGCGAGACTCTCCACCGTCCCGGATTCGCCTCGTTCGAACCCGTCCACTGGCCAGTAGTTCCTCCCCCGGATGTTGTGAGATCGACAACAACGAGTGGGCGCGGAGGGACTCGAACCCCCGACTCCCTGGATGTAAACCAGGTGCTCTGACCAGCTGAGCTACGCGCCCGAGACCGGAGATGGTAGGTCAGCAGCCCTCCGGCACCCTCACGAGCCGGTTGCCGATGCTCGGCCGGGAAGTCTCGCTCCCGTCAGATCGATGGCTCCGCTGCGCTCGAGCGCCCGCAGTGCGGTCACGGTCTCGATCTGCAGCTTCGGCAGATCGGCCAGCGCGAACCACTCCACCGCCTCGATCTCGGGCGACGAGGGCATGGCACGCTCGACGGACTCGCCGGGAGCGGGACGAGCCGAGAAGACCACGTCGACCCGGTGCAGCCGCGACTCGACGACGACCACCGGTTCCCCGAGCAGCTCGACGCGCAGGTTGACCTCCTCCAGGGTCTCGCGGCACTGCAGCCACCTCGGGTTGCTCGTGGCGCTTCGCCAGCCCACCTGGAGTACCCCACTGCCGATAGTACGAGTGACGAACCAGCAGGATGGCCCCGTCGTCGCGCTGGACGATGCAGATGGCACCCACGGTGTACTTGGGCGACCCGAACCGCACGATCAGCCGCCGGGCGCGGCGCGGCAGCAGGCCGAAGACGCGCAGCGCGAGCAGGTGCAGCTGGTAGGCAGGTCCGCTGCGCCGGACACCGTCGTGGAGACCCGGGGCACTCACGGCGCGTCCGATCGGGCGACCAGCAACTGCTCGAACAGCTCCGGGGTCCCCGCTGCCACCAACGTCCGCCGCACCGAGTGCTCCAGCACCACCAGGTCCCTGCCGTGCCCGTCCGACATCTGGCCGCCGGCTTCCTGCACCACGAGCATGGCCCCCAGGTAGTCCCACGGACCCAGGCTGTCGGACCAGTCGATCGACCCGTCCACGGTGCCATCGGCGACGCTGCACAGGTCCAGCGCCGTCGCACCCAGCGAGCGGTACTGACGCCACCCCAGATGCCTCGGTGCGTAGCCGTTCAGCACCAGCAGGGCCTCGGGAACCGTGGCCACGGGCGAGGGTCGGATGGGTCGACCGTCACGGGTGGCGCCTGCGCCGCGCACCGCCTGGTAGCGGGTGCCCGTCGCCAGGTTCACCACCAGCGCAGCACGCGGCCCGTTCCGATCCACTGCACACAGGCTCGTCGCATACCACGGGATGCCGCGGCTGGCGTTGGTGGACCCGTCGACCGGATCGAGCACGACGACGATGTCGTTGTCGGCATCCTCCAGCCCCGACTCCTCGGACAGCACCCCCACGCCGGCAGCTCGCAGCACGCCGAGCGCCGCGTCATCGGCCACCAGGTCGATGCGGTACTGCCCGGGCCGTTCACCCCGGTCGCGGCGACCGTCGGGCTGTCCGGCCAGATCGCCGGCCAGCGCAACCCGCACCGCGTCAGCGGTGTCGTCGAGCAGCCGCACCAGTTCCTGATCGTGCACCGTCTGAGGGTACCGGCTCGCCCCAGGACCCCGGTGCTGGCAACCTGTAGGCGTGTCTCTGCTCGACGTCTCCGGCTTCGTCGCCGACCTCAAGAATCACGCCGCCGATCACGGGTTCCACATCCATGACGAACGCCACTTCGTCGAGACCTACTCCATGCGTCAGGCGTGGGAGGTCGACCTCCACCCCGAGGAGGCCTGCGGCGGGCCGCTCGAGTTCCACTTGGCGCTGGAGATCGACCCGCGGACCGTGCTCGCGTTCGAGGACCAGGTCATGGCGCTTCCCGAGGACCAGGATCCCGACGAGCAGCACTTCCTGCCGCTGACCTTCACCTGGTCGCTGCCCCCGCTGCCCCGCTGCCCCGACCTGCTGCTGCTGGCCACCGAGATCGCCGGCATCGGCGGCCCCGACCTGCCCGTCGAGGTCTCTGCGGTCGATTCGTTCGCGGCGGTGACCGATCCGTCGGAGCGCACGCTGACAGTGGTCGCACGCGTCGTGGTGAGCGTCACGCAGATCTATCTCGGAGAGGAACAGCTGTGCGACACCCTGGAACGGTGCCTCGACGTCAGCCGGTTCCTGTTGGACTCCGCGCCCGTCTGGCTCGACGACCGCGGCTGAGCCGGACAGCCGGAGGGTTACGCCAAGGGGTTCTCGGGGAGTCCGCCGTCCACGACGTTCTGGATCGTCTCACCGACCCCGCCGGGCAGCGACTCACCCAGTCCGGTGATCGACTCGGTCGCCTGCCCGAGGTCGACACCGAGGGACTCGGCGACGCCGGCGCCGTCTCCCAGGATCCCCTCGACGTGTTCACCCAGCCCCGTGGACTCCAGCGCGTTCTGGATCGTCTCGCCGCCGAGGAATCCCCTCAGCATGTCGATCATCCCCATCGTGCCCTCCTGGCCGGTAGTCCGCACCGAGGAAGGTAGCCCGACCGCAGCTATACCCCACTGCAGTTTCCTGAATCGAAATTCAGGTGATTGACGGAACATGTCCCGACCGGTCAGCGCTCCTCGATCCCGGTCGGCGATCCGTAGTCGGCGATCAGGTCGAGGAAGGGCACCGGAGGAAACGCCTCCGGGCCCAGGACACCGGCACCGGACCATGTGCCCGCTGCCAACAGCTCCATCGCCACGACCGGGTTGATCGCCGTCTGCCACACGACTGCCTGCGAGTCGTCCAACTCCATCGTCTCGGCGTTGTCCACCAGGTGATAGAGGTACACCTCACGCGGGTTGCCGTCCTTGCCGGTGCCCTTCACCCAGGTCCCCGCGCACGTGGCTCCGCTCATCTTGTCGCCGAGCGTCGCGGGATCGGGCAGGCACGCAGCGACGACGTCACGGGGTGACACCGACATGCCGCGGACGCTCACGGGGTCGATCCGGTCCAGTCCCAGCTTGTTCAGCGTCTTGAGCACGTCGATGAACTCGTCGCCCAGCCCGTACTTGAACGTGACCCTGTTGCACTCGACCCAACGCGGGATGAGCACGACCTCTTCGTGTTCGACGTTGACGCACTCGACGGGGCCGATGCCGCCCGGGAAGTCGAACACCTCCGGTTCCGAGAACGGCTCGGTGGTGAAGAAGCCGCGCTCACGCTCCCAGATCAGCGGAGGGTTCAGGCACTCCTCGATCGTGGTCCAGATGGAGAAGCTCGGAGCGAAGTCGTAGCCGGCGACTGCCAGGTTGGCGCCATCACGCACCCCGATCTCGTCGATGTCGCTGAACAGCTCGTCGGCGGCGTACCGGGCGAACACGTCCGACACGCCGGGTTCGACACCCATGCCGACGAGTGCCAGCTGGCCCTTCGACTCCCACTCCGCCGCAACCGCCCACTGCTCGTCGCCGAGCATGACGCCGGTCAGCTCATGGGGCCGCTCGGGGTGCGGGTGCGACAGCGACATCGCCATGTCCAGATAGGTCGCCCCAGCGTCGAAGGCCCCGCCGAAGATCGGCATCACGAACCGCGGATCTGCTGCGTTGAGCACGACGTCACACTCGTGCCGCTCGACGCATGCGGCCACTGCCGCCCGGTCACTGGCATCCAGCTGGTCCGAGGTGAACCGCGCATCACCGGTCTTCGCCGCAGCGGCAGCGCCGCGAGCCGGGTCGATGTCGGTCATCACCATCGCGTCGAAGAACGGCCGACGACGAGCGATCATCGCCGCCGCGGTACCGACCCCGCCGCTTCCCACCACGAGTACTCGCATCATGCACCTACTCTCTGCTCGTGACCGAGCCTTCGCCGCCCCCGGAACGGGTGCGGGTACGCCGACTTCCTGAGCTCGCGACCTATGACCGCGAGCAGGTGTTCGCCCTGTTGGACCGGGCCAACCTCTGCCATGTGGGTGTGGTCGTCGAGGACCACCCGATCGTCATCCCGACGCTGTACGCCAGGATCGGCGACGAGTTGTTCCTGCACGGTTCGGTCGCCAGTCGCCTGCTGCGCCGGGTGCGTTCTGCCACGCCGATCTGCGTCACCGTCACCGAGGTCGACGGTCTGGTGCTGGCACGCTCCGCGTTCGAGACCTCGATGAACTACCGGTCGGTCGTGGTGTTCGGTGACGGACGAGAGGTGACCGACGACGCCGAACGACTGGCGGCGCTGCGCGCCATCAGCGAGGCCGTGCTGCCGGGACGGTGGGACGACGTACGGCCGCCCACCGCGAGCGAGCTCCGCCAGACCATGGTCGTCGCGGTCACCATCGATGAGTGCTCGGCCAAGGTGTCCGCCGGGCACCCCGAGGATCCGGCCGGAGAGCTCGAGCTGCCGATCTGGGCCGGCCGCGTGCCGCTGCGCCGGGTGGCCGATGCGCCGGAGCCCGCGCCGGACCTGCGCAGTGGGATCGCGGTACCGGAGTACCTGCGGGCCTGGGTCGATCACCGCCGCTGAGCTCATCGGTCCAGCCGATCCTGTGCCCGGAACCACTCCCCCACCACAGGGAGCCACGCCCGGCGCAACGAACGCAGCGGGATGCGCCGGTGTGTGAGCTCGGCGAACGGCGGCATCGGGTCACCGCAGATCGCGCCGGCCATGCGGTGCCCCATCCAGGTGTTGAGCGCCACCCCCGAGCCGTTGCAGCCGGTGGCGTACCAGCGGCGTTCGATCCGACCGCAGTGCGGCAGCCGATCCAGTGTCAACGCCACCCTGCCGCCCCACACGCGATCCACGCGGGTCCCGGCCAGCTGCGGATGAGCGAGCAGCATCGAGGCATACAGGTGGTCACGGGCCTCGGTCAGCCCGACCCGGCCCAGGTTCCGGCGTCCGCCGAACAACAGGCGGCCCTCCGGCCCGTGGCGCCAGTACCACAGCAGGTTCCGGTCGTTGAAGGCCATGCGCCGGGTCGGCAGGACGGTAGCCGCGAGGTCGGCATCGAGCGGCTCGGTCGCGATGATGAACGAATCCATCTCCAGCACCCGGTCCCGCAGGCCGGGATCGACGTCGTCGGCATAGGCGTTGGTCGCCAGGAAGACCTCGGCGGCGCGGACCTCTCCCCGGCGGGTGCGCACCAGGTGCCCCTCCTGCCCTGCCGGCGCGATCGAGATGGCCGGCGTGTTCGGGAACAGCTCCACTCCCGCTGCCCGCGCCCGCTCCACCAACCCGACGTGCAGCCGAGCCGGGTGCAGGCCGCCGGTGCGCTCCACGACCATGCCCGCGGCGAACAGGGTGGAGCCCGCCTCGGCGACCAGCTCGTCGCCGGTGACCAACCGGGCGTCGCCGCCGGTGGAACGGTGCTCGTCGACCAGCGTCCGCAGTGCATCTGCACCCCGACGTCCGTGGGTCAGGTAGAGCTGCCCGGAACGCTCGTAGTCGCATTCGATCGGTGGCGAGCTGCTGGACGACTCGACGGTCGACGATCCGGCTTCCGGGGACCCGCCGACGAGCGATTCGATGTGGTCGAACGCCGCTTCGACCTCGTGATGTAGCCGGAGCCCCAGTGGGCCGTAGCGCTGCTCGAGGGTCCGCGGCCCGGCTTTCAGCTCGGGGATGACCATCCCGCCGTTGCGGCTGCTGGCGCCCCACCCGAGTTCGTGGCGGTCCAGGACCACCACGGAGCGCCCGCGACGAGCCAGCTCGATCGCTGCGGACAGCCCGCAGTAGCCCGCTCCGACGACCACGACGTCGGACTGCGCCGGCACTCCGGGTTCCGGCCGACGATCGAGTCCGGCGGCGACCGGGTCGACACCTTCGTGCCAGAGCACGCCCTCTCGGTAGCCCGCTCCGAGCACTGCGGCGTTCAGAGCGCACCCCAGCTGTAGGTCTGCTTGACCAGGTGCAGGTAGGAGAAGATCTGGGTGCCGCGCACGCCGTTCAGGACGCGGATCCGGTCGTTGACGAGCTCGAGCAGGTGCGCCATGTCCAGGCACACCACCTCGGCGAAGATGTCGTAGCGGCCGGCGGTGATCACGACGTACTCGGCCTCGTCCAGCTCCGTCAGCGACGCCGCCGCCGCTCGGACGTCGCCGGTCACCTCGATCCCGACAAGCGCCTGCACCGCGAAACCGAGGGTGGCAGGGTCGGTGACCGCCACCACCTGCATGACGCCGCTGTCGATCAGCCGCTGCACCCGTTGACGCGCCGCGGCCTGGGACAGCCCCACCGCAGGCCCCAGCTTCGAGTACGGCAACCTCCCGTCGAGCTGCAGCTCCCGGATGATCGCCTTGTCGGTCTCATCGATCTCGACCGCCGACATCTGTGGCTCGGACATCACGTCAGGTTCCCACGATGGTGCGGTCGATCTCGGCGAGCGCACCGGCAACGACAGGGTTGACGACGGCTCCTGCGCGGGTGTTGAGCCCGTGGGCCAAGGTCTCGTCGTGCGCGCACGCCTCGTCCGGTCCTGATCGGGCGATGGCCACGAGGTACGGCAGCGTCGCGTTGGTCAGCGCCGAGGTCGACGTGCGGGGAACTGCTCCCGGGATGTTGCCGACGCAGTAGTGCACCACGTCGTGGACCCGGTACACCGGGTCGTGGTGCGAGGTCTCGCGTGAGGTCGCGAAGCACCCACCCTGGTCGATCGCGACGTCGGCGAGGACCGAGCCGGGTCGCATCGCGGCGACCATCGACTCGTCGACGACCGTCGGGGCACGACCACCCGCGACGAGCACGGCGCCGACGACGAGGTCAGAGCCCGCGACGGTCCGAGCGACACTGCCGGTGTTCGACGCGAGCGTGGTGATCCGCCCTGGCAGGCTGTACTCGAGGGACCGCAACCGCTCGAGGTCGCGGTCGAGCAGGGTGACCTGCGCGCCCATGCCCGCAGCGATGATCGCAGCGTTCCATCCGACGTTGCCGGCACCGATCACGGCGACCTGCGCCGGAGCGACGCCCGGAGCGCCGGACAACAACACGCCGCTGCCACCCTGGGGGGCCTCCAGGAACCTGGCGCCCGCCTGGGTCGCCATCCGGCCTGCGATCTCGCTCATGGGAGCCAGCAACGGCAACGAGCCGTCGTCGCGCATCACGGTCTCGTACGCGATGCCGGTGGTGCCGGCCTCGCACAGGGCGCGAGCGACGTCCGGGTAGGCAGCCAGATGCAGGTAGGTGAACAGGGTCAGGTCGGACCGGAGATGACGGAGCTCGTCCGGCTGCGGTTCCTTGACCTTGCAGACCAGTCCCGCCCCGGCCCAGACGTCGTCGGCCTCTGCGACGATCCGCGCCCCGGCTGCGGCGTAGGCGTCGTCGGCGATGCCGACGCCACCGCCTGCACCCGACTGCACCAGCACCTCGACCCCGTGGGAGCGCAACTCGGTCACCCCGTCGGGGGTCACCGCGACGCGTCGCTCGTCGGGCTTCGTCTCGGTGGGTACGCCGACGACGAGGGAGCTCACCTGCCGAGCTCTTTCCAGGCTTCCTGCAGGGTCTCGCGGATGATCGAGGCGATGCTCTCGAACTCCTCGGCGCCCGCGACCAGCGGCGGCGCGAGCTGGATCACCGGGTCGCCTCGGTCGTCGGCCCGGCACACCAGGCCCAGCTCCAACAACCTGGTCGAGAGGAACCCGCGGATGAGCCACTCGCACTCGGATTCGGTGAAGTCCTCGCCGTCGTTGGTCATCTCGATGCCGTAGAAGTAGCCCATGCCGCGCACCTCGGCGACGATCGGCAGATCGAGCAGCGTCTCGAGGGCAGCCCGGAACTCGCCTTCGTGCGCACGGACACGACCTGGCAGGTCCTCGCGTTCCATCACGTCAAGATTCGCGAGCGCGGCGGCGCAGCTGACCGGGTGACCTCCGAAGGTGATGCCGTGCAGGAACGAGTTCGTGCCCTCGCGGAAGGGCTCCGCGAGTCGGTCGCTGACGAGCAGTCCACCGAGCGGCGAGTACCCCGACGTCACACCCTTCGCGAAGGTCAGCATGTCGGGCTGGTAGCCGAGCCGGCTCGCTCCGAACCAGTCGCCGAGACGACCGAATGCGCAGATCACCTCGTCGGACACCAACAGCACGCCGTACTTGTCGCAGATCTCCCGCACCTTGGCGAAGTAGCCCTCGGCCGGGACGAAGCAACCGCCGGAGTTCTGGACCGGTTCCAGGAAGACCGCGGCGACCGTCTCCGGGCCGGCCTCGAGGATGGCGCGCTCGATGTCGTTGGCACAGGCGAGGCTGCATGTGGCCTGGGCGGAACAGAACTCGCAGTGCAGCGTGTTGGTGGTGGCCGCGTGGCTCCCGAGGCCGTTGAGCAACGGCAGGAACGGCTCCTTGATGGCGTCGAGGCCGGTGATGTTGAGCGCGCCGATGTTGGAGCCGTGGTACGCGGTGCGCCGCGCGATGACCTTGACGCGCTCGGGCTGACCGACCTCGAGGAAGTACTGGACGGCCAGCTTCCATGCGGACTCGACCGCCTCACCCCCACCGGTGGTCAGGAAGACCCGGTTGAGGTCGCCTGGCGCCATCGCCGCCAACCTGTCGGCCAGCTCGATGGCGGTCGGGTGCGCATAGGTCCACAGCGGGAAGAAGCCGAGCTTCTCGGCCTGTGCGCCCATCGCGCTGGCGATCTCTTTGCGGCCGTGGCCGGCCTGCACCACGAACAGCCCGGCCAGACCATCCAGGTAGCGCTTGCCACGGGTGTCCCAGACGTACGCGCCTTCGCCGCGTTCGATCACGACCAGGTCGTCGCTGTTCTCATCCGCGAGCCGTGAGTAGTGCAGCCAGAGGTGCTGTGCGGAGCGGTCGGAGTCGGGGGTGGACGAGTCGGTTCCAGAACCTTCGATCAAGGTCATGAGATGGGGCTCCCTGAGAGCGATTCCGTCGTGTTGGGCGACTTTCGCCATCGGATCGCTCTGATTCTGACAGAATCACAACCGAAACGCTCGCTATCGGAGGTGTGCAGTGCCTGAGGGGAACTACATCGGGAACGCGTGGAAGCCCGCTCGCAGCGGCGCCACCGACGACATCATCGACCCCGCCACGGGAGTGGTCATCGGCACTGCCCCCGCGAGCGAGGCTGCGGATGTCGATGATGCAGTCCGCGCCGCGGCCGCAGCGTTTCCCGCGTGGTCGGCGAAGACGCCGCGGGAGCGCAGCGAGGCGCTGCACGCCCTGGCGGATGCCATCGAGGCCGACATGGCCGAGCTGACCCGCATCGAGTCGCGCAACGTGGGCAAGCCGGTGTCGATCATGGAGTTCGAGATGGACCTCACGATGGACAACTGGCGGTTCTTCGCGAGCGCCGGTCGTTTCCTCGAGGGCCGTGCCGCAGGCGAGTACATGGAGGGCTACACCTCGATGCTGCGCCGCGACGCGCTCGGCGTCATCGGCTCGATCGCACCCTGGAACTACCCGCTCAACATGGCGACCTGGAAGATCGCCCCGGCGCTCACGGTGGGCAACACGGTCGTGCTCAAGCCGTCCGAGCTGACGCCCTACTCGGCGCTGCGACTGGCGGAGCTCGCCGCCGACATCCTGCCCCCCGGTGTGCTCAACATCGTGTGCGGCAGGGGCGAGACGGCAGGTGTGGCGCTCGTGGAGCACCCCGACGTGGCAATGGTCTCGATCACGGGCAGCGTCGGTGCCGGCAAGGCAGTCGCCCGCGCGGCCTCGGACACGGTCAAGCGGGTCCACCTGGAACTGGGCGGCAAGGCGCCGGTCGTCGTGTTCGACGACGCCGACCTCGAGGCGCTCGTGGCCAACCTCACCGAGACCGGCTACTACAACTCGGGCCAGGACTGCACCGCTCCGTGCCGGGTGATCGCCGGGCCACGGATCCACGACGATCTCGTCGCGCAGCTCGCGTCCAGCGTGTCGGGCATCGTGACCGGCGACCCGACCGACCCCGACACCGCCATGGGACCGGTGGTGTCCGCCGAGCAGCGTGATCGTGTTGCCGGCATGGTCTCGCGGGCGGTCGATGCGGGCGCCGAAGCCGTCACCGGCGGATCGATCCGCGACGGCGCCGGCTGGTTCTACGAACCGACGCTGGTCGCCAACGTCGCACAGGACTCCGAGATCGCTCAGCGGGAGGTCTTCGGTCCGGTCGTCACCGTGCAGCGAGCCCCCGACGAGGCGACCCTGCTCGAGTGGGCGAACGACGTCGACTACGGGCTGGCCGCCTCGGTGTGGACCACCGACGTCGGGCGGGCGATGCGCATGGCCAAGGCCCTCCGTTTCGGCACGGTCTGGGTCAACGACCACATCCCGATCATGTCCGAGATGCCCCACGGAGGGTTCAAGCAGTCGGGCTACGGCAAGGACATGTCGGTCTATGCGGTGGAGCACTACACCGAGCTGAAGCACGTCATGGTCAAGCTGGGCGACGCCCCGGGAACCGACGGGGACGGGTCGTGAGCGACTCGTCGCCCAGCGCCATCGGCCACTTCATCGACGGCAAGGTCATCGCCCGGCAGCTCCGGACGAACCGGCCCGGTGTTCGACCCCGCCACCGGACTCCAGACCGGCGTGGTCGACCTGGCCGCAGCCGACGAGGTCGACACCGCGGTCGCCTCGGCAGCGTCGGCGCTGCAGGAGTGGCGGTCGTCGCCGTTGACACGGCGGACCGACGTCTTCTTCCGCTTCCGGGCACTGCTCGACGCCCACCGCGACGACCTGGCCCGCATCGTCACCGCCGAGCACGGCAAGGTCCATTCCGATGCGCTCGGCGAGGTCGCCCGCGGGATCGAGAACGCCGAGTTCGCCTGTGGCATCCCTGCAGCGCTGAAGGGCGACTACACCGAACAGGCGGCAACCGGGGTCGACGTCTACTCGATCCGCCAACCGGTCGGCGTCATGGCCGGGATCACGCCGTTCAACTTCCCGGTGATGGTGCCCCTGTGGATGCTGGCCACCTCCATCGCCTGTGGCAACACCTTCATCCTCAAGCCGTCCGAGAAGGATCCGTCCGCGTCGCTGCTCATCGCGGAGCTCCTCGATGACGCCGGGCTGCCACCCGGCGTGTTCAACGTCGTCCAGGGCGACCGGATCGCGGTGGATCGTCTGATCGAGCATCCCGAGGTGCGGGCCATCAGCTTCGTCGGATCGACGCCGGTGGCGCGCAGCATCTACGAACGTGGCACCGCGGCCGGCAAGCGGGTCCAGGCCCTCGGCGGCGCGAAGAACCACATGGTCGTGCTGCCCGATGCCGATGTCGGTGCCGCCGCCGACGCGGCCGTGTCGGCGGCGTACGGCTCTGCCGGCGAGCGGTGCATGGCGATCTCGGTCGTGGTCGCGGTCGGCGATGTCGCCGACCCGCTCGTGGCGGCGATCGCTGATCGCATCCCCGGCATCGTGGTCGCCCCCGGCGACCGGCCCGATGCCGAGATGGGGCCGCTCATCACCGCAGAGCACCGCGACAACGTGGCCGACCACATCGGCGCCGCGGCAGCAGCTGGAGCGACCCTGGTGGTCGACGGCAGGGATCTGCAGGTCGACGGTGACGGCTACTTCCTGGGCGCCACGTTGATCGACCACGTCGCCGCCGACATGGACATCTACCGGCGCGAGGTGTTCGGACCGGTGCTGGCGGTGGTGCGGGTGGGTTCCTACGACGAGGCCGTCCGACTGGTGAACGACCACGAGTTCGGCAACGGCACCGCGATCTTCACCCGTGACGGCGGCGCCGCGCGCCGCTACCAGTTCGACGTCGAGGTGGGCATGGTGGGCGTGAACGTGCCCATCCCCGTCCCGGTCGCGTACTACTCGTTCGGTGGATGGAAGGCGTCGCTGTTCGGCGACACGCACATCTACGGTCCCGACGGGATCCGCTTCTGCACGCGCTCCAAGGTGATCACCTCGCGGTGGCCCGACCCATCGACCAGCTCGGTCGACCTGGGCTTCCCGCAGAACCGCTGAACCCCACCGGGCAGCACCTGGGCAAGGGCGTCATCCAGATCAGGCACCCTCGAGGGGCGCCGGGTTGCACACCCAGGCATCGGCCGGGAAGCCCGGGTACTCGGCGGAGACCTGGCCGACGCCGTCGTCGAGGCCGAGGGTCGCACAGCGGTCGACCGCTGCGGGCTCGTCGTCGGCGCGCACAAGGGTCAGCGAGTACGGGGCTCCCAGGGGAACGCCGGCACAGGTGCCGTCGGACGCCAGGGTGAACGAGCTGAGGTCGAGCGACACCGTCAGGTTGCCCACAGCGTTCGCCGATCCGCTGAAACGCAGATCCGGCGTCTCTGCCACCGGCGAGTCGTAGCAGCCAGCGGCGGCCCAGGGAGCAGTCGGACCCATGGGAGCGCAACCTGCGCCAACGGTCGCGACGACAGCCGCCACCATGGCAGCCGCTGCAGCGCGGCGTGTGGATCGAGACATGGATTCCCCCTGGTTCCGCCGGCCGCTGCCGACATCTGGCGCCGCCGATCGCAGATCGGTCGGACAACTCGGCACAGTATGCAGCGTCAGCGGTCGGCGCGCCCGGATCACCTGATCAGGATCCGGCGCCGTAGAGCATCCCCACGTCGGCCGGCGACAGCGCGGCTGGATGGACCGAGACATCGTCGACGGTCCCGGTGAGGCTGGTGCCGACCGGGCCGGCCACGCCGTCGTGATACGGCAACGCCTGTTGCGCCCCGCCGATCGAGGCCGATGCTGAGGGGAACGCGAGCGCCGACCGGCTCGCGCCACCGTCGACCTGGCGCGCCACTCCGTCGACGTACAGACCCAGCGTTGCCGCCGACGTGCTCAGCACCACCGCCACGCCATGGCGCCCGACGGTGATCGGCGTGGCGACCTCCAGTGGGGCTGCCCAGCCGGCCTGGTTCGACCAGGCACGGGCGTGCAAGGTGCCCGACCGGACGTACAGCACCATCCCCCGGGTGGTGGTGCCCTGGGCCCAGATGACCTGGCGCCCCACCACCGACGGCAGGTCGATCCACGCCATCACCGTCCTGTCAGCCGCGGCGGCATCGAGCGACGCCGCAGCGGGGATCGGCACCGAGGCGCCGCCCCCCAGTCCGAGCGCTGGGTCGGGGTCGCCGAACAGCAGCCCTTCCACCGAGTACTGCGCGGACCCGGACACCATGGCGTCCGCGGTGCCGATGCGGTCGTCGAGCGCGGGAGCGGTGACCGGAACGGTCACCTCCAGGTCGTCGACGATGTAGTCCCAGCCACCGCGCAACGCCACGTGGGAGAAGGTGCCGTGCTGGGAGTTCGTGCCGCTGACCGTCGCCAGGAGCGTGCCGGCCCCGTTGAAGGCACTGGCCACCACCGAGCTGCCCGATCGAACGAGCTGGACGCGGAACCACTGGTCCTCCGGCGGGTTGAACCCGGTGGACGCGACATTGCTGCCCGAGCCGTTGGTGCGCCGCTCGATGCGCAGTCCGCCGGATCCGCTGTGGATCACCTGGACGCCGTAGCCGTCGCCGTCGCCGTTCTCGACCGAGATGCGATCCTGCGCACCACCGGCGTAGTTCGACGGCCGGTACACCCACGCCGACATCGTCCACTCATTGCCGATGGTCGTGCCCAGCGGGCGCTGTCCGCCCCTCGGGTCGTTGTTCGCGGTCTTGCGGAGCGCGGTGGCGCCCGAACGCACCGGGTTGGTGGTGACCTCGACCCGGCCCTGGTCGATGTCGCTCCACGCGCCGATGTCGTCGCCGCCATCCGCGAGCACCAGAGGGTCCGCGGCAGCCTCTCCCAGGCGCCAGTGCGCCGCCGGACCCAGGAGTCGACCGTCGAGACATAGCTGCTGTGCAGCGGCGTCGCGCCACCGAGCTGGACCTGTGTCGATGCCTCGGAGGTGAACGAGGCATCGGCCGGTCCGGCAACGGCCACCACCTGCGCGATGACGGCGACGCCGACCACGAACCGCCACCGCAGTACCCGCGCCGGCCCTGGGTGGACCGGCCGCCGGCGGCCACGCACGTGCCGACCCGACACTCGGGGCACGGGTGCCGAGATGTGACAGTCCGACCGCCACCAGCATCGAGGCCCCCCACATGCCGAGGGCCCACCACCGACGTTCGTCGTACCAGTGTCCGGGCAGGCCTGCGAGCGGCACGACCAGCCGGACCGTGCCCTCCACCCGCTCCGCGCGACCGGTGGATCCGGGCTCGGGTTCGCGTCGCCACGGGTGCGCACGTCGACGCTGCCGTCAGGTGCGGTCTCGACCTGGTCGATGCGATGCGTGACGATCGACCCGCCGGGTTCGACCCGGAGGGTCGATCGCCACGATCTGCCCCACCCGCAGATCGTCGGGTGGTGCTGGACGGGTCAGCACCACATCTCCGGGGCGCAGCAGCGGCTCCATCGAGCCCGAGGTGACCGAGTACGGAGTCAGCCCGACCGCTGCTGGCAGAGCGCCCCATGCCAGCAGCGCCACGCAGCACCAGAGATAGCTGCGGGCGACGACCGCCACCGAGGTGGCGCCCCAGCGTCGCAGCGAAATGGTGGCCATGGACAGGTCGGGCTCGGACAGCGCCGATCAGGCGCTGCGGGTCTCCCAGGTCAGGGTCGCACCAGCGCCGGAGCCCTGGGCGGAGTTCGGCGTGTCGGCACCGAGCGTCGCGGTCACGCGGTACACCCGCGCGACCGAGCCGGATGCAGGGGTGAAGGCCGTCGCACCGTTGGCGTAGTCCGGGTGGGCCGTGGACAGCCCGGCGAGAGTGCCGGAGAAGATCGTCGACGAGGCGGTGAAGCCCGTGCAGTCGGCGAAGTCGCCGCCGGTTCCCTCCTCGACCACCACGTCGAGATGCGTTCCGAGGCCCGAGTCGGTGACCGCCGAGTAGAAGCGGACCGGGGTCAGGTCGAACGACGACCCGGTGTACTCCACCTCGATGCAGCGCTGCTCGACGTCGGTGGGCGTCATGTCGGTCGCATTGAACATGACCGAGCCGCCGTCGTCGTCGGTCAGCGCCACGGTGCCCGCACTGAACGAGTTCGGCCCGTTGCTGGTGGCACCGCTGAACGCCGCGGTGGTGGACTGCTGGATCAGCACCGCTGACAGGGCGATGCCCACCAGCAGGGGTACAGCGGCGAGCCTGCCCCACCAGGGTCGGTGCTGGCCTGCAGCGGTGTTCGTCATGTCGGTCACGCGGTCTCCTTGTCGTGAGGTCTCCGCATGGGATCGGCCGAGGATCCGCCGACTGCAGCGCATTGACCCGCACAGACCAGCCAGAACCGTCCGAACGGACCAACGGAGCGCACGAGTTGGACCGGGACGACATCTTCGAGGAGCGCAGCGTCGGGCGAGCTCGTGCTCGAGTCGTTCGTGGGCCGGCCGGGGATCGAACCCGGGACCGAGCGATTATGAGTCGCCTGCTCTGACCACTGAGCTACCGGCCCGACCGCCGCAGCGTACCGAAGGTCCGCGGCGGCACCTGCGAGGTAGCGTGGTGCGGCGACCGAGCAGGAGGAGCAACGTGGCCAGGAACGGATCCGGCGGTCGGCCGACGAGCACCCCACCGACGCCCCCCAAGCAGTCCTCCGCTCCGGCCAAGTCAAGGAATTGGCCGGCGATCGTGATCGCCGGCCTGATCGTGCTGGGCCTGCTCGCGGGGTTCCTCGGCGCGATCGTCGGAGCCTCCACGTCCTTCTGAGCCGCGCCGCCACCGGCGTCGGAGCGCTCGCCACCCGGCCGTCGAGGAGTTGCTCCACGCTGGAGCGCATGCGGGGTCCGACCTAGCCTGAGCCGGGCGGACTCGAGCCGACCGCAGGACGGGGTGAGGAACATGAACGTCGATCAACCTGACACGACGACCACGTGTGAGGTGTGCCTCGACGGTGACGGACCCTGGGTCCGCGCCGAGCTCGGGCTCGGGGCGCGATCCATGCTCATCCAGCCGATCGAGGGGGACGGCGGCGCTGTCTGGGTCCCCTACGTCGACGTCCGCCAGCTCGACGAGATCGACCGGAGCCCGACGGCCGCGCCGGGGGTCCGTCACCTGGAGATCGGGCTGCGCGACGGCCGCCGGCCACAGGTGGTCCTCCAGAGCTCGGCGGTCGAGGGATTGCTCGCAGCGCTCGCCACTGCGCAGTCGGAGCCCACCCAGGAGCCGCCACGACCGGCGGAGTTCGACATCGGCGGTCCTCCACCGACGCTGGCCTCCCCCTCGGCGCCGCTCGCGTCGCCGGTCGACGTCAGCGCTCCGGCCGCAAGCCCGTTCAGTCCGCTCGACCTGGCCCCGCAGCCCGAGCACACCGTCCCTGCGCCGTCTGCCACGTCCCCTGTGTTCCCGGTCTCGTCCGCCCCCCGTGCGGACCCGACGATGAGCGCCTCGGATCAGGACGGTGCCGGCAGCGGGGGGTCGTCCTCTCGTCGCAACGCAATGATCATCGGCGTCGCACTCCTGGCACTCATCGCTCTGGTCGTGCTCGCGTTCATCGTGTTCACCGGCGGCGACTCCGACGATGCCGCCACGCCCGACACGTCATCACCGGCGCCGACGACCACCTCAGCGCCATCGACATCGCCGCCCGTGCCATCGGAACCCTCCGATGTGCTGTCGGTGACCGCGCTCGAGGTCACGCCGGCGACCACCGACGAGGGCCAGTCGATCTACGTCGACTTCGAGGTGCGCAACCTGGGCGAAGAGGACATCACCGCGTATGACCTGCTGGTCACGGTGAGCGTCGACCGCACCTCACTGACCACTGCGACCTTCGAGCTCAGCTGTGCCACCACACCGCTGCCCGCAGGGTCGAGTCGCCAGGGCCAGTACCGTCCCGACGACGCCGAGGCGAACCGTGAGCAGTTCTCGAACTGCACCGTCGGCGGCTGGCCCGTGGACCCGGCCGATCCGGCGCAGGTCACACTCGCCGAGGCACTCGGGGCCGGTGAGGTGGCGCCGAACCGACGTGCAGCTGACATCGGTGACACTGGCCGACGGCACCACCCTGACCTGACGTGACCGCTACCCGCGGCATCGCTCGACACCGGTGGCGCAGGTCGTAGTTTCTGAAGTCAGTTCGAGTGGGGAGACTGACGATGGGTCGGAGTGTTCAGGGTCGCTGCCGTCGCAGCGGGGATCTGGGTCGCCCTGCCGGCGCTGGCGGGAGCGGCTCCGCAGGTGTCCACACAGGCCTTCGGGAGCTGCGCTGATGCCCGCGAGGCCGGGTTCAGCGACATGCAGGTGGGTGACCCGGGCTACTCGACCGGCCTCGACCGGGATCAGGACGGCGTCGCATGTGACTCCGGCGACACCGCGGCGACACCCACGGCCGCGGCAACGACGCCACCCGCAGCTGCGGCACCACCGGTCGATGCCGCACCGCCGGCACCCTCCGCCGAGGTGCTCGGCGAGCAGGCCACCGCAGAACCCCAGCCAGAGCTCGCCTACACCGGCACCGCGACCTGGGTCCTTGCCGGGGTTGCCGTTGCGCTGATGCTGGTCGGCTACTACACGCTCAAGGCCGGGTATTCCCGCCTCGACTGGGTGGGCGGACGCAAGTACTCCGAGGTGCGCTACACCGTCGAGCGTGATCGCAGCCGCCGCCCGCGCCGGCGCTGAGCCCTGCCCGACACACATCTGGCAGCACCGACGGCGCCGCACCGTCGAGCCCGATTCGACAACGACGAAACCCCCGCCGCACGGCGGGGGTTTCGTCGTTGCTCCGGGGGTGAGGCTCGAACTCACGACCCGCTGATTAACAGTCAGCTGCTCTGCCAACTGAGCTACCCCGGAAGGCCTGCAACGACACCACGAACGGGCACGGTTGCGGTTGGCACTGCGGCACGATAGCAGCGCCGCAGGTCGCGGCCGAACTGCGATCTCGCACGTCAGTCCGCTCGCAGGTAGTCCTCGAGCTTCTGGCGACGCTGGGGGTGACGGAGCTTCGCCAAGGTCTTGGATTCGATCTGGCGGATCCGTTCGCGTGTCACGCCGAACTGCTTGCCGACCTCCTCGAGCGTCTGCGGCTGGTTGCCGTCCAGACCGAAGCGGAGTCGGACCACCTCCTTCTCCCGGTCCGAGAGCTCATCGAGCGCCGACATCAACTGCTCGGACAGCGAGTTCGCGGTGGCGACGTCCGCCGGCATCACGGCGTGCTGGTCCTCGATGAAGTCGGCGAGGTGGCTGTCGTCCTCGTCGCCGACCGGCGAGTCGAGCGACAGCGGGTCCTGGGAGATCCGCAGGATCTCACGCACCCGCTGCGGGGTCAGTTCGGTCTTCGCCGCCAGTTCCTCGACGGTCGGTTCGCGCTCGAGCTCCACCATCAGGATGCGCTGGTGCCGATGGACCTTGTTGATCGACTCCACCATGTGCACCGGGATGCGGATCGTGCGGGCCTGATCCGCGATCGCCCTGGTGATCGCCTGACGGATCCACCAGGTCGCATAGGTCGAGAACTTGAAGCCCTTGGTGTAATCGAACTTCTCGACCGCTCGCATCAGCCCCAGGTTGCCCTCCTGGATCAGATCCAGGATCTGCATCCCACGGCCCAGGTACCGCTTCGCGATCGACACGACCAGGCGCAGGTTGGCCTGGGTCAGGTCCTGCTTGGCGCGTTCGCCGTCCCGGATCGTGCGGCGGATCTGCGACCGCTCCCCGGCGTCCAGCGAATCGATCTCGCCCGAAGCGTTGAGGTCGGCCAGGCGCTCCTCGGCGAGGACACCCGATTCGATCCGCTTCGCCAGGTCGACCTCCTCCGAGGCGACCAGCAATGAGACCTGGCCGATCTCGCGCAGGTACATGCGCACCGGATCCGCGGTGCCGGCTCCCCCTGCTCCGCCCGGCATCGAGACCGGGCGCGGCTTCTTTCGAGAGGTGCGAACCTCCCGACGCCGCAGCAGGTCACCTGCCGGACCGTCGATCGGGTCGACCTCGACCACCTCGGCGATCACGACGGACTCGTCGCCGACCGGCGCGTCGAGCACCGCATCGGGCAGGTCCGCGGTGGGGTCCTCCTCGGGCTCCACGTCGACCAGCAGGGTGACGCCGCGAGCGCTCCAGAACGCCCGCGTGTCGTCCATGACCCGGTCGGTCATCTCCTCGCGCAGCGTGGACAGGGCGTCATCGAGCGGCAGTTGACCGCCGTGTTCGTCGGCCCGCGCCTGCAGCCCGGCGATCTCGTTGTCCGGCACCGTTTGCCAGATGGACACCCAGCTTCACCCCTGATCCGTCACTCGACGTCGATCTCCGAGCCAATCTAGCAACTGCTCCAGCGTTTCCACCTCGGCGTTCGAGGTGCGCAACACGTCCAGGTTGCGCTTCAGCCAGGCGATGGATGCGCTGTACGCCAGCGGGTCCTCCGCGACCCGGGTCTCGGCCTCGAGCTCGCCGAGGACGCTGCGACCCACCTCCGTTGCCAGCCGTGACAGCACGTCCACCCACTGGGCGTCGCTGGTCTCCACGATCAGCCGTCGCAGGAGCATGGCCACCGACGGGTCGGCGCCTTCGACTGCTTCGGCCGCAGTCGGCGCCGTGCGGAGCGCGACGAACGCCGCGCGGGTCACTGGATGCGAGAACAGCGCCGGCTCCAGGTACTTCGCCGCGATGTCAGGGTTGGTGATCGCCATCCGCAGCGCCTCGGTCTCGACATCGTCACGCACGGGTGCAGCGACGACATCCACGACGAGCTCGGGTGGCTCCGCATCGTCGTCCACACCCCACTCGGGTGGCTCCGGCGGTAGCGGCTCATCCTCGCGCCAGCTCCCCCCCGACTGCTCGGAGCTGGTCGCGGCCGGTCGGGCGCCTCCGCCAGACCGCGGGCGCGCCGTCGATCGTCCGGCAGCCGAGGATCGAGGCGCCCGACGGATCTGCTCCAGGCGTCCGCGCAGCATGGTCGGATCGATCCGACAGCGATCAGCGATCGACATCACGTACTGGTCGCGCACCAGGGAGTCCGGGTGCTCAGCGACCACCTCCAGGGCGGATTCGGCTGCCCGGGCACGACCTTCCGCGCTCCCCATGGCTGCTGCGACCAGGACGCGATCGACGCGGAATTCGAGGAAGGGCCGGGCGGCCTCGACCGCGTCATGGAGCATCTGCGGGGCGCTCCGCGCCAACTCGTCGGGGTCGGAGCCCTTCGGGAGCGAGACGACCGCCACCTCGATGTCGTGGGTCCGTTCCCACGCATAGACCCGCTCGGCCGCGGCCTGACCTGCGTCGTCGGCGTCGTAGGCCAGGACGAGCCGACGGGTGAACCGCTTCAGCTGCCGGACGTGATCCTCGGTCAGCGCCGTGCCACAGGTCGCCACGGCCCGCGGGATCCCGGCACGGGCGAATCCGATCACATCGGTGTAGCCCTCGCAGATCACGACCTCTCCGTGGTTGACCGCGTCCGCCTTGGCCCAGTTCAGTCCGTACAACACCTTGGACTTGTTGTAGAGCTGGTTGTCCCTCGAGTTCTGGTACTTGGCGCCGTCAGCGTCGGGCAGCTTTCGCCCGCCGAAACCGACGACCCGCCCGCGCTCGTCCATGATCGGGAAGAGGATGCGGGCACGGAAGAAGTCCTGCAGTCGGCCGGCCTTGTTCTTCATGCCCAGCCCGGTCGCTTCCAGATCCGCCTGCGAGATGCGCAGCGCCCGCACCATCAGGTCCCAGCCGTCGGGCGCCCACCCGATCCTGTAGCGAGCGACCTCGTCAGCGTCGAAGCCGCGACCGCGCAGGTAGCTGCGCGCCGATGCCGCGTCGGGCGAGGTGCGGAGCCGGTCGTGGTACCAGGTCGCGGCGGCCTCGGTCAGCTCGAACAGTCGGGTCTGACGCTTGCGCCCCTCACCCTCGTCCCGCTCGGTGTACCGCAGCGTGATGCCCGCCCGAGTCGCCAGGGACTCCACCGCTCCGACGAAGTCCAGCTGCTCCTTCTCGCGCAGGAAGGTGATCGCGTCACCCGAGGCCTTGCAGCCGAAGCAGTGGTAGAAGCCCTCTTCTGAGTTGACCGAGAAGCTCGGCGACTTCTCGGCATGGAACGGGCACAGGCCCGACCAGCGTTGCCCCACCCGTTTCAACTGCGTGTACTGCGAGATGACCGCGACGATGTCGGTCGCCTCGCGCACCCGACCGATGTCCTCGTCGACGATTCCCACAGCGCGGCGATGCTACCGGTGCCCCACGACAGAGCTCGCGTCGACGCCGCTGCATCCGCGTCACTGCCCCGCTGTCCGACCGCGGCGATACGGTGCGGCCTCGCTTCCCCCATGGACGAACGAGTCATGGAGCGTCAAGATGTCACTCAGCCAGAAGAGCCGGGTCGCCCTGTACCAGGGGTTGTCCGGTCTGATCCCTGATGAGGATGCAGTGGAGGAATTCCTGTCCCAGTTCCCGTCGCGGGATCTCGATGAGCCGGTCACGAAGGACTACCACCGTGCAGAGACGGCGCTCCTGAGGGGAGAGTTCCACGCCGACATGGCCGAGCTCCGCAGCGAGATGGCCGACCTCAGCTCCGAGCTCCGCAGCGAGATGGCCGACCTCCGCACGAGCTCCGCAGCGAGATGGCCGACCTCCGCAGCGAACTCCGCAGCGAGATGGCCGACCTCGGCGCCGGACTGCGGATCGAGATGCATCGGGGTACACAGCGACTGACCGTGACCTTGTCCGCGCTCATGGTCTCGATGACGGGCGTGATCGTCGCGGCCCTCACCGTCAGCAACTGAGCCGCACGCACCCCGCCCCGAGGGTCACACCAGTCGCTCGCCCAGGTACGCGGCGACCTCGCCCATCCCGATGCGCTCCTGTTCCATGGAGTCGCGTTCCCGCACCGTCACTGCGCCATCGGTGAGGCTGTCGAAGTCCATCGTGATGCAGTAGGGGGTGCCCAGTTCGTCCTGGCGGCGGTAGCGACGTCCGATGGACTGCGTCTCGTCGTAGTCGCACATGAAACTTCCTCGCAGCTCCGCCGCCAGCGCACGAGCAGGCTCGGACAGCTCGGGCTTCTTGGACAGGGGCAGCACCGCGACCTTGTACGGGGCGATGCGGTGGTGGAGCCGGAGCACCACCCGGGTCTCGCCCTTGACCTCTTCTTCGTCGTAGGCCGCCATCAGGAACGCCATCGCGGTGCGGGTGGCGCCTGCAGCGGGCTCGATGACGTGAGGGATCCACCGCTCGTTCGCGGCCTGGTCGTACCACTCGAGCTTCTCCCCCGAGTGCTCGGCGTGCTGGCGAAGGTCGTAGTCGCCACGATTGGCGACACCCTCCAGCTCGTCCCAACCCCAGGGGAACAGGAACTCCACGTCCGACGTGCCCGAGGAGTAGTGCGACAGCTCGTCGTCGTCGTGGGGACGCAGCCGCAGCAGCTCCGCCGGCATGCCGTGGTCCAGGTACCACTGGTAGCGCTCGTTGCACCAGTACTCGTACCACTGCTGGGCATCGCCCGGTGGGACGAAGAACTCCATCTCCATCTGTTCGAACTCACGCGTCCGGAACACGAACTGCCCCGGTGTGATCTCGTTGCGGAACGACTTGCCCACCTGTGCGATGCCGAACGGCGGACGAACCCGCGTCGTGTCGATGACGTTCTTGAAGTTGATGAACATGCCCTGCGCCGTCTCGGGTCGCAGGTAGGCGACCGAGCCGGCGTCCTGCACGGGCCCGGCATGGGTCTGGAACATCAGGTTGAACTGGCGTGGCTCGGTGAAGGTCCCCCGCGAGCCACAGCCCGGACAGACGTCGGGATCGTCCAGCTTGTCGACGCGCCAGCGGGTGTTGCAGCTGGTGCAGTCCACGAGCGGGTCGGTGAAGTTGGCCAGGTGGCCGGAGGCCTCCCACACCTGCGGCGGCGACAGGATCGATGCATCCAGGCCGACCACGTCGGGGCGCAGCTGCACCATCGAGCGCCACCAGGCGTCCTTGACGTTGCGCAACAGCAGCACCCCGATGGGGCCGTAGTCGTAGGTCGAGCGGAAACCGCCGTAGATCTCCGCCGACGGATAGACGAATCCTCGGCGCTTCGTCAGGTTGACGATCTTGTCGAACAGCTCTGGGCTGGCATCGGGTGAGTGACTCGCTTCGCCGGTCGCTGACATGGGGCGACACGCTACCGGTGTCGACACCCGATCCGTGACCCGGTTCGGGTGGATCGCGCACTGCTCCGTGCCGACACCAGGCGGGGAATGGTCCGCCGACCGGTCGGGCCCGGCCGGTACGGTTCGATACGGAGTCCGCTGCGACGACCTTCTCCGAGGACCGAATGAGCGATCCCAACCTGACGCCGCCCCCCGATGGCAATCCCGGCTCGGACCCCACGCCGCCCGCGCCACGCGATCCGTGGGCGATCCCCGCTCCGGGGCAGGAGTGGGGCATCCCCGGACAGCAGCCGCCCACACCTCAGCCCGGCGCCTGGGGGGCACCGCCACCGGCGCCGCCCGGCGGCTACGACCCGGCTGCCTACCAGCAGCCCGCACAGCCCTACCAGTACGGCTACGGAAGCCCCACCCGGGGCACTCTCGCAACCCCCGGCAAGCGGATCCTCGCCCGGATCGTCGACTGGCTGATCATGGTCGTGGTCATCGTGCCGCTGTACCTGCTGGTCATCGGAGTCTCGGCGACATCCACGACCTCGGAGTCCACCACCTTCTCCGCCGGCGACGGAGTCGCGCTCGGAGGGTTCTTCCTGATGGCGCTCCTGGTCACCGTCGGCCAGGTCCTGTACGAGGTCGGGTTCATCGCGATCAAGGGAGCGACGCCCGGCAAGATGCTGCTGAAGGTGCGCGTGGTGCGCGAGTCCGACGGCCAGATCCCCGGATGGGGACCGGCCTTCATGCGCTGGGTACCGACGCTGGTCGGCCTGGTTCCCTGCGTCGGCAGCTTCTTGAGCCTGGGGCTGTGGATCTGGGCGCTGGTCAACCTGTTCAGCAACCCGAAGCGGCAGACGCCGTTCGACCTGGCGGCGAAGACCGTCGTCATCGAGGCGTCGTGACCGTGGCGCCGTCATCGTTCCCGATCCCATATCCACCGACACACCAGAAGGGGCTCACATGAGCGATCCCAACTTCCCGCCACCACCCGGTGGAACACCACCGCCTCCGCCTCCGGGCGGCGGCATGCCACCGCCGCCCGGAGGAATGCCACCGCAGGGGCCTCCCCCCGCAGCGCCACCGCCAGGCGGCTACGGCGGGGGCGGCGGGTTCACGCCGCCACCTGCGCAGCCCTACGGCGGTGGAGGTGGAGGCCAGGCACCCCGTCTCGAGGTCGGCGCAGCCATCGGCTACGGCTGGAAGAAGTTCACCGAGAACGTCGGGCCGTTCATCATCTTGATGCTGGCGGTGTTCGTCGCCTCGATCGTCATCTCGGTGGTCCAGCAGTTCCTGACGCCATCGGACGGCGGGTTCTTCGCGCTCATCTGGAGCCTGCTGATCGCCTTCGTCGGCTATGTGCTGATCTCGATCGTGCAGGCCGGTGTCTGGCGGGCGGGGCTCGGCGTCACCAGGGGCGAGACGCCGTCGGTGGCGCAGCTCACCGAGACGACCAACATCGCCCAGTACATCCTCACCTCGATCGCGGTGGGCTTCATCGGTGTGATCGGCCTCGCGTTGTGTGTGATCCCGGGGCTCATCTGGTTCTTCCTCACGGCGTTCGCGCCGCTGCTGGCGCTCGACAAGGGCCTCAGCCCCGTCGAGGCGATCACGACCAGCATCAACTGGGTGAAGGACAACGCCGGCCAGGTCTTCCTCGTGCTGCTGGTGGCCGGGTTGGTCTACTTCGTCGGCTGGCTCCTGTGCTGCATCGGTCTGCTGGTGACCGCACCGGTCGCCCTCGTGGCCATCACCTACGCCTACCGAGCACTGAACAACGAGCCGGTCGCTCCCTGAACTGACCGGACTGCGGCACGACCCGACGGGGGCCTCCGGGCCCCCGTCGCTCGCGCCCGGACCACGCCCGTCACCTTCGCGTCGCACGACGAGCGCAAGGTCTACTGTCGGACCGACCGCTTCCCCGGACACCACTGCCGGACACTCGCGAAAGGACCCACCATGAGCGAGACGCCACCTCCCGGTTGGTACCAGGACCCCGAAGGAACGACCCGCTGGTGGGATGGTCAGCAGTGGGGTGAGGCGGCACCTCCGGCGGCGCCGCCCGCCCCGCACCCCGGCCAGGATCCGGCCCGGCCGTACGGATCGTCCGGATCCGGTCTGGATGCAGGGGTGGCGTTCTCCTACGGCTGGAAGAAGTTCACCGACCACTGGCAGCCACTCGTGGGCATCGTCGTCGTCGTGGCGCTCGTGAACGTCGCCGCGATCCTGGTGGCGTTCCTCGCGCTGATCCCGGCGCTGAGCGGCGACTCCACCTCGGCGATCATCGGGTGGGTGCTCTACGTCGTGGCCATCGGCGGCGCGGTCGCGGTCGGCTTCGTGGTCCAGGCCGGCGTCTACCGCGCCGGCCTGGCGGTGACCAGTGGTGTTGCACCTCGCCTGGGGATGCTGGTCGAGACCACCAACCTGGGCACCTACATCGGCACCGTGCTGCTGGTCGGACTGGGGACGATGGTCGGCCTGGTGCTGTGTGTGTTGCCGGGACTGGCCGTGGTGGTGTTCTGCTCGTACGCGCCGCTGATCGCTCTGGACAAGGGCGTCGGACCCATCGACGCCATCCGCCGCAGCGTCGAACTCGTCCGTGACAACCTGGGCCAGGTCCTGTTGATCCTGCTCCTGTCGTACGCGGTCTACTACGTGGGCTCGCTGGCCTGCTACGTCGGACTGGTCGTGTCCATCCCCGTGGCGCTGATCATGGTGACCTACAGCTACCGGGTCCTCGAGGGCGAGAGCGTCAGCCCCTGACCGTTCAGCCCTGCTGGAGCATCCGCAACGACCGGAACCGGCGCTCGACGTGCGCCTCGAGCGCAGACGTCGCCAGCCCCTCCACCTCGTGGGTGACGCCATCCTCGGGCAGGTCCAGCACGGCGTTGAGGCCGCCACTCAGCACCGCCCGGCTGACCGCCAGCGCAGCATCCGACACGACGCGCCCGCCACCACAGCTCCCGCAGCGAACCCCGCCGGCCTCGAGCGCCCAGAAGAACGGACCGCCCTCCTCACCGCACTCGACGCACGCGTCCAGCTCGGGTGCCAGACCTTCGAGCGCCAGCAGCTTCAGGTAGAACGCTGCGGAGACCATCGCCGGATTGCGCTCCTCGATGACACCGAGTCCCCCCGACAGCATGTCGAACAGGCGGGGCGAGGGCTCGTGGTCCTGGCTGAGCTGCTCGACCGCCTCGAGCAGCGACGCCGTCCGCGCCAGTCGTGACAGGTCCTCTCGGGTGCGGCGGTACGCAACGACGGTCTCGGCCTGGGTCACGATGTCCAGATCTCCGCGGCCCTCGTGCAGCTGCACCTGGATGTGACTGCCCGGCTCGAGCCGCGAGCCGAACTTCGATGTCGTTCGTCGCACGCCCTTGGCGACTGCACGCACCTTGCCGCGCCCACGGGTCATGAGCACTGCGATCCTGTCGGCCTCACCCAGCTTGTGGGTGCGCAACACGATGGCGGAGTCGCGGTACAGGCTCACCAGCGCAGTCTCGCACCCGCGTGCAGCCCGGTGGTGCCGTCCAGCGGCTGCAGCTCAGGCGGTGCCGTCGGCGTCCGACAGCCCACCGAACCGGCGGTCGCGCCGCTGGTACTCGTCGATCGCCGCGTAGAGGTCGGAGCGACGGAAGTCGGGCCACAACACATCGGTGAAGACCAACTCGGAATACGCGAGCTCCCACATCAAGAAGTTCGACATCCGGTACTCACCGGAGGTCCGCACCATCAGCTCCGGATCCGGCATGTCCGGGTCGTACAGATGGGCCTTGATGGTCTTCTCGGTGATCTTCTCGGGCTTGATGCCCTCGGCCGCGATCGACCGCATGGCGTCGACCAGCTCCGCTCGACCGCCGTAGTTGAACGCCATCGAGACCGTCATCGAGGTGTTGGCCCCGGTCAGTTCGAGCGTCTCATCGATCCGACGCAGGATGCGCTTGGGCACCCGCCAGTCGCGTCGGCCGATGAACTGCATCTTGATGTCCTGCTCGTGCAGCTCGTCCCGCCGGGTCAACAGCAGCCGCTCGTTGAAGTTCATGAGGAAGCGGACCTCGTCGACCGGACGCTTCCAGTTCTCGGTCGAGAAGGCGTACACGGTCAACCAGCGGATGCCCGCCGCGTGCGCGCCCCAGATGGTGTCCATCAGGGCTTCTTCTCCCGCTGCATGGCCGTCGGTGCGGGGAAGTCCCCGACGCTGGGCCCAGCGGCCGTTGCCGTCCATCACGATGGCCACATGGGCGGGGATCCGCGTCGGGTCGAGCTCGCTGAGTTCCACGGCCCGCACGGTACCCGACGGACTCAGTAGCCCAGACGTTCCAGCGAGGCGGCCTTGGACTGCCAGTCCTTGTCCACGGTGACGTGCAGCTCGAGGAACGCACCCGGAGGCATCTGGTGACGCACCCTGGTACCGACCTCTTTCAGCACCGAGCCACCCTTGCCGATCACGATGCCCTTCTGGGAGTCGCGCTCGACGATGATCTCGACCCTCACCCGAGGCCACTCCCACTCGGTCACCCGGGTCGCGATCGAGTGCGGCAGCTCCTCACGGGTGACCGCCAACAGCTGCTCACGTACCAGTTCGGCCACCATGAAGGGCTCCGGCACGTCGCTGACCTCGTCGCCGGGGTACCAGCGCGGCCCCTCAGGCAGCCGGGACAACAGGTACTCCACCAGCACGTCGACGCCCTTGCCGGTGCGCGCCGAGATCGGGAAGTACTCGGCGAACCCCAGCTCGGACGCGGCCGCGAGTTGCGCCATGATGCGTTCGGGTGGCGCTCCGTCGATCTTGTTGAGCACCAGCACCGAGTTCGCCGGCAGACGCTCGGCGATGAAGCGGTCGCCGGGGCCGATGGGAGCAGCTGGCCTCGATCAGCAGGCAGGCGACATCGATGCCCTCGAGCGCAGTGGTGGCGGTGTCGTTCAGCCGCTGGCCCATCAGTGTGCGGGGCCGGTGGATCCCCGGCGTGTCGACGAACACCACCTGTGCCTCAGGGGTGTTGAGCACCCCACGGATCTGGTGACGCGTGGTCTGCGGCTTGTCGGACACGATCGAGACCTTCTGGCCCAGGATCTGGTTCAGCAGCGTCGACTTGCCGACGTTGGGGCGTCCCACCAGCGTCACGAATCCCGAGCGGAACCCCTCGGGGACGTCGGCGTCGGTGCTGACCCCCGCGGCGGCCAGCATCGCATCCAGGTCCGATGCTCCGACACGGTGCTCGTCGGAACCAACCGAGTCCTCGGGTCGGCTCACGCCGGCTCGCCGGCCTCGGTCAGCTCGTGAAGTTCCATGCGCACCAGCCGGACGCGCACTACCCGCCGACCGTCGACGCGCTCGACGATGATCCGCACACCGGACTGCTCGACGGTGTCACCCGACACCGGAACCCTGCCGAGGAGCTCGAAGACCAACCCGCCGAGTGAGTCGTAGTTGCCCTCGGGAAGATCCAGCTCGAGCTCCTCGTTCACCGCATCGACGTTGAGGGTGGCGTTGACCAGCACGTCGCCGTTCGGGAGCTCCTCGACGTTCGGCACCTCGTTGTCGAACTCATCCGCGATCTCGCCGACGAGTTCCTCGAGCAGATCCTCCAACGTGGCGAGTCCGGCGGTGCCGCCGTACTCATCGACCACGATCGCCATGTGGGTCCGGCGCGCCTGCATCTCGGCGAGCAGCTCGCTGACCCGCTTGGTCTCCGGGACGAACATCGCAGGACGCATCAGCTCCTGCACGGGGCGGTCCGCGCCGCCTTCGCGTTCGGCGCGCATCGCGTCCTTGACGTACACGATGCCTTCGATGTCGTCGGTGTTCTCGCCGTAGACGGGGATGCGGGACAACCCCCGCTCGATCGCACGGTCGACACAGCCCGCGACGCTCGAGTCCGACCCCAGGATCACCATGTCGGTGCGGGGCACCATGATCTCTCGCACCACCGTGTCACCGAAGTCGATGATCGACTCGATCAGGTCCCGCTCGGACTCCTCGATGACCGCGTGCTCCATCGCCTCCTCGGCGAGCGCCAGGATCTCCTCCTCGGTGACGAAGGGGCCCTTCTTCAACCCCTTGCCGGGCAGGATCACGTTCGCGACGCCGATCAGCGCCCGCGCCGGTAGACGGAGCACCCAGCCGGCGAACTCGACCACGGGAGCGGTCAGCAGCGCGGCGCGCTCGGTGTGCTGCAGCGCCCACGTCTTCGGGGCCGCTTCAGCGATGACGAACAACACCAGGACGTTCAACACGATGCCGACCACGACACCGGCCGCGCCGAACAGGTTGGCGGCGAGCACACCGACGAGGGCCGCCTGGATGGTCTGCACGATGTTGACCGACAGGTAGATCGAGTTCAGGTCCCGCTCGAGGTTCTCGACGATCCGGAGGACACGGGTGCCCCCCCTGGGCTGTGTCTGCGCCAGCGCGGTCGCCCTCGAACGCGTCATCCGGGTGATCGAGGTCTCGGCGAGCGCCAGGATGGCAGCGAGCATCGTCATCGCGAGGATCACCACCAACATGGCGATCTCTGTGGCGTTCATGACGTCCGGTCACCCCATGGGTCGAGGACAGGGGCCCGGTGCAGCACGGACAACAGCGTCCGCTCACGATCCCACATGGCCGCCCGATCGGTCGTCACCGCATGGTCCCAGCCCGCCAGGTGAAGGCCGCCGTGCACCACGAGCAGCGCCAACTCGTCCTCGATCGACCCTGCATGTTCGGGGGCCTGCTCGGCGGCGACCGCCGGGCAGAGCACCACGTCGCCGATCAGTTCGGCATCGGCGTCGACGCCATCCACCGGGAAGCTCAGCACATCGGTGGGCTCTCCGCCGCCGTCCAGGTGCACCCGCTTGAGCGCTGCGATGGCATGCGGGTCGACCAGGGTCAGCGATGACTCGGCCCCCGCCGGCGCGCCCTCGTCGGCCAGCACACGGGACAACAGCTCGCCGAGCGCCGCCAGATCGACGGTGAGGTCATCGACCGCGCGTTCGTCCGAGATGAGCACCGTCGGCCCTGACCCGGTGGGCGGAGGTTCGTCGTCGTCGACGGGTCCGGTCACCGGGCGCCCTCGGCCGACGCAGATGCCGCACTGCGCTCGTACGCGTCGACGATCTGCTGAACGATGCGGTGTCGCACGACGTCGCGACCCGTCAGCCGCACGAACTCCAGGCTCTCGATACCGCCGAGGATCGACTCGATGGTGGTCAGACCTGAGCGCCCACCGGGGACGTCGATCTGGGTGACGTCACCTGTGATGACGGCCTTGGAGCCGAACCCGATGCGGGTCAGGAACATCTTCATCTGCTCGGGCGTGGTGTTCTGGGCCTCATCGAGGATGATGAACGAGTTGTTCAGCGTCCGCCCCCGCATGAAGGCCAACGGAGCGACCTCGACCACGCCGCGCTCCAGCAGCTTCTGCGCCCCTTCGGGCCCGACCATGTCGTGCAACGCGTCGTAGAGAGGGCGCAGGTACGGGTCCACCTTCGCCATGAGGTCACCTGGCAGGAAACCGAGCCGCTCCCCCGCCTCGACCGCTGGACGGGTCAGCACGATCCGCTCGACCTCCTTGGCCTGCAGCGATTGCACCGCCATGGCAACGGCCAACCACGACTTGCCGGTGCCGGCAGGCCCCACGCCGAAGGTGATGGTGTTCTCCGCGATCGCGTCGACGTAGCGCTTCTGACCCGAGGTCTTCGGTCGCACGCGACCGCCGCGGGAGGTGCGCAGCAGCTCGGCGGTGAGCACCTCGGAGGGTGACTCGTCGGCCTTGACCATGTCGATGGTGCGACGGATGGAACTGGACTCGAGCGGGTGGCCCCGCTCGAGGAGCTGCACGAGCTCGCCGAACAACGTGCCGACCAGGGGCGAGTCGGGCCCGACCATCGAGATCTCGTTGCCGCGCACCGTGATGGCCGTGCGAGGGAACGAGTCCTCGACAAGGTCGAGCAGTTCGTCGCGCGGGCCCAACAGATCGGTCATGAGATGGTTGCCGGGCACCCGTACGAGAGTCCGGAGGGCATCGTCGATGGCGGTGCCAGTGGCCCCACCGGACGCGTCAGGCGCTCCGGAGATGTCGAGTGGTTCCATTGCGCTCGCCAGTGTAGTGGTCAACCCGCGCCGTACCGGTGGCGAGTTCGATCCCTCACGCCGACGATAGGGTCGGGCATCGAGACGGGGGAAGGGGCGTCATGGAACAGGGCTCGCGCGATCCGTTCGACGATGCCGACCACTTCACCGCCGCGGCTCGCGTCGATGAAGCTGCACGCGACCGCCGGCGTCGATCTGCTGCGGCCGAGAGGTCGCTGGAACTCGTCGATCCGGTGTCGGCGCTGCTGGGAGCAATGGATCAACAGGTCACCATCCACCTGGCCGGAGCGGCGTCGGTGGTGGGCCGCGTGTTCGCCGTCGGCGAGGACGTGGTCGAGCTCCGCTCTGGTCCGACCATCTGGTGGCTGACCCTGACCGCGATCACCGCAGTCGAATCGACCTGTCAGCTGGCGGGGGACCCTGCGGACCGGTCGTCGACGTCGCTCGCGGAGGTGCTGTGCGATCTCGTCGACACTCGGCAACGGGTGACGGCGCTGTTGTTCGGAGAGGTGTTGCACGGCGAGGTACGCGCCTGCGGGGCCTCACTGGTGCTCGAACTGCACCAGCCCGACCGGACCGCGATGATCCGTCTGGACTCCATGCTCGGTCTGATGCGGCACTCGTCGGGGTCCGCCTCGAGCAGCCGAGGTACCGGGCGCTGAGCCCGGGTCGGCCCTTCAGCCCTGCTGTGTCGCCCGATCGCCGCTGAGGGCGTCGCCATCGAGCGACGCCGGTTCCAGCGTGCCCGGAACGATGCGGCTCTGCTCGATGAACTCGGCCACCTCGCTCTCCTTCAGGCGGATGACCCTGCCGAAGCGGTAGGCGGGGATCTTTCCGTCATCGATGAAGCGGTAGAGCGTGCGCGGGGTGATCCCGAGACGCTTGGCCGTCTCGTTGGTGTTCAGCCACTCGATGTCGGCAGTGCTCACGACGTGCATCCTACTCAGCCACTCGGCTAGGTCCAGCTCATGAGAACACTATCTGATGCCGTTCCGATCATCATGGCATTGTCTCTTGCTGTTAGAAGTTGTTTGACATCTTTCAGTGCATTTCCTACCTTTCCATCTCAGTGGGACATCGACGCTGGCACCCCGCTCTCACGGGCGCCGGCAGATGGAACGGGGAAGGCGGGAACAGGTGGGGCGATCTCGGGCACGGGTACGAGCAGATGCGGGTCGGACGCTGGGCGACGACGGCCACGAGCCGATCGCGTCACGATCGCCACGGGCGACCGCCGGTCCCGGGATCCGGACATGGCTCCCGACGGGCAGGGGCATCGTCGGCGGCATCCTCGTCGCCAGCGCGGTGGCCGGCGTCCTGGTCGCCCACCGGGCGGCGTCGCAACCGCCGAACGATCGCTTCGTGGTGGTGACCAGCCGGGTCGAGGCCGGATCGGCGCTCCGCAGCGAGGACCTGGGCACAGTGGCGGCGCAACTGCCCGACGGCGTCACCGCAGTGCCGGCAGCGCAGGCCGACCAGATGCTCGGCCGAATCGCTCGGGTCCAGCTCGAGCCGATGGCGATGCTCCGCGACGGCGACCTGTACGAGCTCGGCAGGTTCGCTCCCCCGGCCGCCACCGAGGTCGCGCTCGACCTCCCGCCGTCGCAAGCCCTGCTCGGCACGTTGCGAGTCGGCGACCGGGTGGACGTCTTGTCGACCGACCCGAACGGTCAGGGCACCACCGTCATCGCCGAGGGCGTGGGCATCAGCGACGTCGGATCCGACCAGGACGGTGCAACCATCGGGTCGGCCGGCGCCGTGCGGGTGCGGCTCGCCCTTCCCGACTCGGTCGCTGCTGCGTCGCTGGTGGATGCCGCGGTGCGCACCGAGTTGACGCTGGTGCTCCCTTCGCCACGGGCTGACCGGCCGGGTGGAGCGAACAACGGTGGCCCGTCGTGAGCACCCAGGAGCAGTACGTCCTGGTCGGGGTCGCACGGCCGAGAGAACCGTGGACCTCCGATCTCGCACGATGGGCCACCAGCGGGGCGGCTCCCGTCGAGTTCGTCAAGTGCATGACCCCCGATGAGGCGCGGGCGGTGCTCGGCTCCGGCCGTCGCGTGTCCGCACTGCTCCTCGGCGCCCGAGGACCAGGCATCGACCGGGACCTGATCGCCACCGCTGCCGCCCTCGGCACACCCACGCTGGTGGTGACCGACGGCAGCGTGCAACGGGACTGGGATGCCCTCGGCTGCGCCGGCGTGCTCGACCACCAGCTCACTCTGCAGTCACTGCTCGAGCGGCTCGACCGCCACGCGGTCGCGGTCGACCGATCTCGTCGCCCCGGCCGGATCGAGATCGGCCCTGCGCGGCGCACCACGGTCGGCCGTACCATCGCTGTGGTCGGATCAGGTGGCGTCGGCACCACCACTGTGGCCATGGCGCTGTGTCAGGCCTTGAGCAGCGATGACGGCGTCGCTGTGCTCGTCGATGGCGCCCGCCGTGGCGACCTGGCGATGTACCACCACATCGGTGACGTCATCCCCGGCATGCCCGAGCTCGTCGAGGCACACCGGTCCGACCGCCTGGACCCGGCAGAGGTTCGCTCGCTCACCTTCGATGTCGCTGGCCGCGGGTACTCGGTGCTGCTGGGGCGCCGAAGGATCGCCGACTGGGTCACGTTGCGCCGACGCTCGGTGGACGCGGCGCTCGATGCCCTGTCGCGGTCCTTCTCCACCGTGGTGATCGACATCGATCCGGACCTCGACGGCCAGAGCGACACCGGCTCGCCAGATGTCGAGGACCGCCACGCCATCTCACTCGCCGCGCTCGACACTGCGGATCTCGCGCTGGTCGTCGGGCGCCCTGGACTCCACGGCGTCCACGCCCTGACGGCGCTGATCGATGACGTGCTCGGCACCGGGATGCCGCGGCACCGAGTGCTCCCCGTCGTCGTCGACGCCGCTCGATCGCCTGCGTCGCGAGCGACGCTCGCAGCGAGCATCACGCGCCTGGTCGGCAACGCCGGCGCGCCGGCCGACGAACCACTCCAGCCGGTGCTTCAGCTCCGTCGGGTCCGAGGCATGGACGACGTACACGACCGCGTCGGCGCGATGCCGGCGTCGCTGTGCCACCCCCTGGGACGCGTGGTCCGGCACCTGCTCGCCGAATCGGGCCCGCGCCCGTGTCGAGACGCGAGCCCGGACCGGATCCGACCCGGCGAGCTCGCGACGACGCTCGATGCGGGACAGCAGCTCAGGAGCGACGTGGCATGAGCCTCACCACGTCACCACTCGAACAGATCGAGCATCAGGTGCAGGCCCGGGCGACCAGCGCAGCGATCGACGTCGACACTCCCGAGGGATCCGCACACCTGCGTGCGCTGATCGCAGAGGTCATCGACGACTGGCTCGACGAGCACCGACGCGGCCAACGCCCGAGCTCCATCGCAGACCCCGACGGCGTCGCCGAGCGAGCGTTCCGCAACCTGGCCCGGTACGGGCCGCTGACCGAGCTGCTCTCCGACGACGACGTCTGGGAGATCATGGTCAACGCGCCGGACGAGATCTTCGTCCGGCGGCACTCGGGCGGCAGCCGGTTCCACCACGAGGTCTTCCACGACGACGACCACGTCGCCCGCACCCTCACGAAGCTGCTCGAGGACTCTGCGGCGTCGCATCGCAAGCTGGATCCCACCGAGGGGCTCCAGGACGCACAACTCGACGACGGTGCACGGTTGCACATCGTCCACGGCGACCTGAGCCGCGGCAACCACCTGATGGTCAACATCCGCAAGTTCACCGGGGTCGCCATCGGCAGCCTCGATGAACTCGTCGGTCGAGGCACGTTGTGCGGGCCGGCAGCGGCGTTCCTCGCCGCCGCGGTCCGGGCGCGACTCAGCATCGTCTTCGCCGGAGCACCGGGTGCGGGCAAGACCACGCTGCTGTCGTGCTGTGCCGCCGAGCTCGATCCATCGCTCCGGGTTGTCATCGCGGAGGAGGTCTTCGAAACAGACATCCCGCTGGCGAACGTCGCGAGCATGCAGACCCGGCCCGCCCGTTCGGACCGCACCGAGGTCGACCTGCGGCGCCTGGTGTCGGGGTTCCTTCGGATGGCCCCCGATGTTGCGATCGTCGGGGAGGTTCGCGACAGAGAAGCGCTGCCCTTACTGCTCACGCTGTCATCAGGCGTCACCGGCTACACGACGATCCATGCAGGCTCAGCACGGCAAGCACTCACGCGGCTTCGATTCATCGCACAACTCGCAGATTCGAACCAGCTGCCGGTGGCTGCACTCAACAACCTGGTGAGCGAGGCGGTGGACCTGGTGGTCTACTCGGAACGTGGGCCCGACGGACCTCGTGTCATGTCGATCACCGCGGTCGAGGACCTGACCGCCGGACAGGACGCGGTGCAGTTCACCACCACCGAACTGTTCACCCGGGTCCGCAACGACGCCCCGCTCGAGCCGACCGGTCTGATCCCGTTGCGTGTCAGCGACCGACTCGAACGGGCGGGCAGCGATGCCCGCACATTGCTCGCACACGGGACGACGACGTCATGACGACGATGCTGCTGGCTGCGCTCGTCGGCGTCGGCGCCTACATGGTGGTGACCGCAGACCGCCCCCTCGTGCAACCGGGAGATCCGGCCGCCTCCGGTGAGCGAGCGGTCCAGCGCCTTCGCCGCTGGCTCGGCCAGGCCGGGCTCGACGGCGTCGGACCAGTGCAGTTCGTGCTGGCATCCGCTGCAGTCGGACTCGCCGCAGCGATTCCGTCCGTGATGCTGTTCGGTATCGGCCTCCCGGCGCTGTTCATGGCGCTCGCTGCTGCTGCGCTCCCTGCAGCCGCGTGGCGCCGGGCGCGGGCGCGTCGCCGGCGGGCTGCGCGTGAGGCCTGGCCACGCCTGATCGAGGAACTCCGTGTGCTGACCGGCTCGGTCGGGCGCTCCATCCCGCAAGCGCTGCTCGAGGTCGGGCTCCGGGGTCCGGTGGAGCTGCGCTCCGCGTTCGAAGCGGCCCAGCGCGAGTGGTCACTGACCACTGACCTGGGGCGCACCGTCGGGGTGCTGAAGGATCGCCTCGACGACCCCACCGCCGACGCTGCGTGCGAGACCCTGCTGGTTGCCGCAGAGGTGGGTGGCGACATCGATGCCCGTCTTGCAGCGCTGGCCGAGGACCGCCGCCAGGACCTGGCCGGTCGACGCGAGGCCGAAGCCAAGCAGGCCGGCGCCCGGTTCGCCCGGGTCTTCGTGATTCTCGTTCCTGCGGGAATGGCACTCGCCGGGCTCAGCGTCGGCGACGGCCGAGCGGCCTACCAGACCGCACACGGCCAGGCGCTGGTCGGGCTCGGGCTCGTGGTCATCGCCGCCTGCTGGTGGTGGGCCGGCCGTGTCATGCAGTTGCCGGAGCCAGAGCGGGTGTTCGACCGATGAGTCCGTCCGTCATGCTGCTGTTCTGGGTCGCGGGGGCGTGGGGTGCGGCACTGCTGCTCAGTGCCGCACCCTGGTTCCGACGAACGAGCCTGGTTGCGCGGATCGGTCCGTACTCGAGGCGTCGGCCTGCCGCACCCCGGCCGACCACCGGCGCGACGCTGCGTCAGCTGGCCCTTCCCGTCCTCGAGGTCTGGGGCGCCCGGGCCAGCAGGGCACTTGGCGTCACCCAGGACCTCGCAACCCGTCTCGAACGGGCGGGACGTGTCGCCGACCCATCAGCGTTCCGGCTCCGCCAGGTCACCATCGGTACCGTCACACTGCTGATGACCGCAGCTGCAGTCGTCGCGGTGCGACCACCTCCGGTGCTCTCGGTGGTGGGTCTCGTCGGCCTGCCGGTGCTCGCCATGCTCCTGGAAGAGCGACGTCTGAGCACCGCCATCGATGACGTCCGACGGCGGATCCGGGCCGAACTGCCCGTCGTGGCCGAGCAGCTCGGGCTGCTCCTGTCCGCGGGGTACTCGCTTCCCAGCGCGATCGGTCGACTCGCCGAGCGCAGCGACGGCGCCGTGGCTGCCGACCTCCGACAGGTGAACCGCAGAGTTCGCCAGGGGATGGGCACCTCCGACGCGCTGGGGGAATGGGCGCTGCGGGCGGACATCGAGGCAGTCGATCGGCTCGTCGCAGTACTCCGGCTCCACGACGACGCCGGCGACCTCGGCGCGCTCATCGCCGAGGAGGCCCGCTCCATCCGAGCAGGGGCGCACCGCGACCTGGTCGAGGTGATCGAACGGCGGTCCCAACTCGTCTGGGTCCCCGTGACCGTCGCGACCCTGGTTCCCGGCCTCATCTTCCTCGCCGTTCCGTTCATGTCCGCGATGGCGCAGGTCACCGGCAGCTGACATCGACGAGCACCACCGCCAGATCACCGACCCACCAATCACCACAGGAGCCAAGATGCACAGCACCCCGCCTACCGGACGAACCGACGCACGGCGCCATCGAACCTTCCGGTGCCGAGCGCGCAGCGAACGCGCCGAGGGTGTCATCTCGACTGCCATCGCGGTGCTGATCGTTGCGTTTCTCGGCATCGCGCTGTGGACGGGGTTCGACGCCATGATGAACAGCGCCACCGAGCGCACCCGCACCCAGGTGGAGCAGATCGGCGGATGAGCGCAGCTCCGCGTTCCGTGCCGAGGTGGCGGCCCGGTCCTCCCCGGCGAGCAGAGGGAGGATCCGGGCTGCTGAGCGCGGTGCTGGGCGTCGCGTGCATCGCAGCGACACTGGGTGTGGCGGTCAACGTGACGCTCGGGCTGTGGACGCGCAGCACCATCGATGCCGTCGCCTACGACCTGGCCCGCGACCTGGCGAGCGCTCCGCCGAACGCCCGGGGCGCGGCCGACATCGACGGAGCGGTCCAACGGGCCACCAACTCGATCGGGCCCTACGGGTCGAAGGTGGCCTTCGATGTCGAGCAGTTCGATGACGACGCAGTGGTGCTCAGGGTCACCGCTCCCGGCGTCGCACTCTTGCCGTCCATGATCGACGGTGGACCCTTGATCGGGTCGATCGACCGCCGCATCGTCGTTCGCAGCGAGTCGCCGTGATCCCCTCCCGGCCGGACTTCCACGGCGCCACCGCTGGAGTCACGCACACCGGGGGCACCGCCGCGCGTGCCACCGGCCAGGCAGGCATGCTCGCAGGGAGCGACGGGCTGCTGTTCGCCATGCTGATCCTGCTGGCCGGCTCGCTCGCCCTGGTGAACATCTGGGCGATGATCGACACCCGGGCGGCGCTCGATGCTGCGGCGCGTGACTACCTGCGCACCTACACCGAGCAGTCCGACCCGGCCTCGGCGGCCCGGGCCGGCGACCATGCAGCTCGCTCCGTGCTCGACCAGCGCGGCACGCCCCTGCGGTCGCTGCGCATCGACCCGCCTGACCGGACGACGTTCGGCCCCTGCCAACCAGTTGCGGTCACGATCGAGGCGGAGGTCCCTGCGGCCCGCCTCCCGTTCCTCGACGATCTCGGCGCCCGGCAGATCCGGGTGACGCACCGAGAGCTCGTCGACCCTCACCGGGAGATGACCAATGCTCCGAGCCACGACCCCACGACGACACCGTGCGGCAACCGCTGAGCGACGGCGACCGATCGTCGCCACCGAGTCGGCCAGCGCACTCGCTCTGGTACCCGCGGTGCTGCTGGTGTTCATCTGTCTCGGAGGGATCGCGATCGATCTGTCCGTGATCCACGGTGCACACCGTGGAGCGCACCGGACGCTCAGCAGCGCAGCTGACGATGCCGCAGCCATGATCGACACCAGCGAGCTGCAGCTCAGCGGCGATCTGCGCATCGAACCCGGCGCGGCCGAACAAGTCGTGCTCGCGCATCTCCGGCTGGCGGACCTGCCCGGACGAACGGTGGGCACACCGATGGTCGAGGTCGCCGCCGACGGCGCCGTCGTGACCGTGCGGATCGACCTCGATGTCGACCATGTCATGTTGCGAGCACTGCCCGGCCATCCCGACCACCAACAGATCCGGGTCGAGGCGAGCGCCCGGCTGAACCGATGACCGGCCGCCGCGAGACACCGAGCGGCGCGCACAACCAGGTCCGGGTCCGCCGGATCCGGGTCGGCGGACGCCAGATGGTGGCCAAGAGCGCCACCGGCAGGCGGCGCAGCGAACTGCGACGGGAGGCGGAACTGCTCGGCCACCTCGCGGACCGGAGTGTCATCGAGCTGACGGCGCTGCGCGAGTCCGACGACCGTACCGACATGGTCACCGACGACGCCGGTGCTCACACACTGGCCGATCCGCCAGCCATGACGCCCGAGGAGCTGATCGAATCGCTCGCCACAGCGGCCGAGGCGGTCGCCGATCTCCATGCGGCGGGGTGGGCACACGGCGCGATCTGCGCCGAGCACCTCATCATCGACGACGCCGGGAGCATCACGCTGTGCTCGCTGGGCTCCGCCGCCATGCACGAGGCCGATGGCGCGGCGATCGGAGAGGACCTGCTGCAGCTCCGAGCGGTCATCGATGCAGGGTTGGCCCGCCGCGACCACGACCGGCCGCTCGTGCAACGTCGACGTTGGCGCCAGCTGACCCACCGGGCTCGGCGCCGGCTGGAGGACCGACGACCTGGCAGTGACCGCAGACCCCACTCGGCCCGGGACCTGGCCGAGTCCTTGCGCAGCGTCGACGTGTCGCACCGCCGGCCGGCGGCCACGCCGCGAACTCGGCAGCCCGCACGCCTGACACGTACCCCCGCGACGTTGGTTGCCGCCGCAGCGTTCGTGGGCGTCTCGGCGTTGATGTGGACAACCGCCTCCTCGCCGGTCGGGGTCGCGTCCGCTCAGCCGTCACCCCGGCGTGCCACCGCAGGTCCGTACTCCCAGTCGACGACCACAGCAGCACCTACGGCCGTGACAGCACCTACGACCACATCAGCACCGACACCGGCATCGGCCGAGCACCCACCCGAAGAGCTCGCCGTCGCCGGCAACGAGATCCGGGCCGGCGACGTCACGTACCGGGCTGGCGCCGATGGGGACCGCCTTGCACTGGCCGATCCGGACTGCACGGGCACGAACCGGGTGTTGCTGCTGCGCCCCTCGACCGGTCAGCTGTTCGAGTTCTCCGAGTGGCCCTCGACCGGACGTCCGGCCCGGGCACACCTCCGATCACTGCACCCCGGTGCGGTGGACCTGGAGATCATCGACCCTTCACCGCACATCGGCAGGATCGCCGGTGCAGCAGATGCGGAGACCGGCAGCGATCCCGACCGAGCAGTGCCGCCGACTCATCGTGAGGTATGCCCACGAGACCTCCACGACCGGTCCCGACGCACCGGCACCGGTCGCCTCATCCCACCCCCGCGCACCGTCCAGCCAGGAGGAACCATGATCTCCACGTCCGCACCGCTCAGGCGAACACCACGAAGGCCCACAGCACGCCGGGCCGACCGATCGCTCCGCGCCCACCGACGGCGCTGCGGGCTCACCGCCGTGCTCTCGGTCGGTGCGATCGCAGCGATCTGGTCGATCGACACCGGAGTTGCAGGGACGCCATGGCCCGAGGCCCCAGCTGCTGTCACCGGTGATGGGCTCGTCGATCTCTTCGCGGCGACTGCCCGGGTGACCGCCTCGCTGCTGCTCGCGTATCTGGCGCTGGCGTCGACGGCGAACCTGGTGTGGTCGTTCGAGCTGGCACGGCGACGTGCGCCCCGGCTCTCCGGATGGTTCGAGCGGGTCGCGCCGCGGTGGTTGGTCATGGCGTCGGTCGGGATCGTCGCGAGCTCGACGTTGTCCACGACGGTGGGAGCGGCAGAACCGCTGGCGCCCCACGACGACGTGCTGATGGAGGTCATCGAGGAACGCACGCCCGGGGCGGGACCCGACCGCTCGCCGCGGACGATGCTGCCGTGGGCCGACGTCATCGGCGCATCGCCCACCACCTTGCCTGCCCCACCGAGGCTCGAACCCGTCGGCCCGGATCAGCTGCCGCCGCCCGGCACATGTCGAACGCACGATCCCCGCAGCACCGGGGCGCCTCCACACGGTGCGACCCGGCGAGCACTTCTGGTCGATCGCCGAGCGAACCGTCACGGAGGAGGCCCTGGACATCGGGGTCACCGAGTACTGGCAGCGGCTCATCGACCTGAACAGGGCCGGCCTGATCGATCCCGACAACCCCGACCTGATCTTTCCCGGGACAGGTGCTGATCCTGCCGTGAGACCGCCAACCACGGTTCGGGCCGGACCCGTCAGCCCAGGCGCAGACCCATCTCCTGGAGCCGGCGGTCGCCTGCGTCCTCGGTCACACCGAGGATGCAGGCGATGGCTCGCATGTCGTCGCGACGGATGGTCAGCACCCGTCCGTTGAAGTCCTGGCGTTGCACCTGGATCATGCGCAGGTAGCGAGACAGCATCTCGGACTCGGCGCCGCTCATGGCCTCGAGGCGGGTCAGATCGATCTTGGCTCCGCCCTCTCCCTCACGACGCACGGGCACGTCCTCGGCATCGTCGTCGTCACCCGGCAGCAACTGATCGACGGGGACCTTGTAGAACCTGGCCAAGCGCTGGAGCCGAGGCACCGAGATCGCCCGCTCACCACGCTCGTAGGCGCCCAGCACCGAGGCCTTGAACTCCTGTGACGAGATCGCCTCGACCTCCTGCAACGAGAGCCGCTTCTGACGCCGGATGTGACGGAGCCGCTCGCCGACCGCCTTGGAATAGCCGCCGTCGCGAACCTCGTCGTCCTCGATCAGTTCACTGGTGCTCATCGTCTGCCTGGCCTTTCCTGGGTGACCGGGCTCCGCCCGCACGGCCGATTGGCCATTCCCGCGATCTCACTCTGCGTCAACATCGATGGTGACTCCATGAGAAGAAGTGCCCATGCGGCCACTCTGGGTGAAGAACGGCCGTGTCGGGACACCACATCATCGTGTGGAATCTCGCAGCCGTCGGGTCGGGTCGCCGGTCAGCCACCGGGGTCAGCTGCCAGTCGGGAACGAATCGCCGTCAGCAGCACGCCAGCGCTGATCGCCGCTGTCTCTGCCCGCAGGACGTGCTCGCCGAGACCCACTCGGTCCACCGGTCGTCCAGTGACGTCAGCCCGCACAGCGTCGTCGAGCTCTGCTTCGGCCCACCCACCCTCGGGACCCACCGCGACGACCCGATCCGATGCATCGATCGGACGACCGCCGGCATCGGCGGCGACAGCGCCCGAGCGCAGCACCGAGCCCAGCGACGACAGCTCGGCCACCTCCGGCAGCCAGAGCCGCCGGCTCTGGGCACAGGCCTCTCGGGCGACCCGACGCATCCGATCCAGATGCTTGGCCGCACGGTCGGGGTCCCAGCGGACCACGGAGCGCTGTGCGGTGAACGGCACGATCCGGTCGACACCGAGCTCGGTCAGCTTCTGCACGACGAGCTCTGGCTTGGCGCCCTTGACCAGGGCGAACGCCACGGTCACCGGGTAGCTCGGGGCGGCGACGCGGTGCACCTCGCCATCGATCACGAGCGTCGGGCCGGGCCCCAGGCGACACCGGCGCCAGCGACCCGCACCATCGTTGGCGCACACCTCTGCCCCCGGGCGCAGCCTCAGCACCCGAGCCAGGTGGTGCGCGGCCTCGTCATCGAGCGACGGCGCTGCCAGGTCGCCGACCAGGACCTGCGCTGCCGCCGAGCGCCACGGCGAGGTCACCGATCCGGTCAGCTCTTGAACGGGGTGGTGAAGCGGGAGAAGAACCCTTCCTTGGGCTCCGCGACCGACTCGCCGCGCACGCACCGCGTACTGCCGCAGCAGGTCCTCGGACTCCTCGTCGAGCGACTCGGGGATCTCGACGTTGACCCGCACCATCAGGTCGCCCCGGCCCCGGCCGTCGAGGCGCGGCACTCCGTGGCCCTTCAGCTTGAACACCTTGCCGACCTGGGTGCCCCTCGGCACGTTGAGCTCCTCGAACCCGTCGAGTGTCTCCAGCGGCAAGGTCGCACCGAGTGTCGCCTGCACCATCGAGATGTCCAGGTCCGACAACAGGTCGTCGCCCTGACGTACGAAACGCTCGTGGGGCTTCACCCGCAGACGCACGTACAGGTCGCCGGGACCACCCCCGCGCATCCCCACCGCGCCGCGACCTGTCAGTCGCAGCGTGGACCCCTCGTCCACGCCCGCCGGCACGTCGACGGTGTAGATCTTGTCCTCGATCAGCCGGCCCGCACCGTCGCAGTTGCTGCAGGGGGACGGCAGGTACTCGCCCTGTCCGCTGCAGCGACGACACACCGACGCCGACATCATCTGGCCGAGCACGGTCTGGCGCACGACGCGCACCTCGCCGCTCCCGCCGCAGTCAGGACACGGCGCGGACTCGGTGCCCGGCTCTGCTCCCGTGGCGCCGCACTCCTCACAGGCCACCGCGGTGCGCACCGAGACGTCGCACTGACAGCCGAACACAGCATCGGTGAACTCGAGCACGGCCTGCGCATCGAGGTCCTCGCCCCGGGGAGGACCGGTCGGCCGGCGCTGTTGGCCTCCGCCCCCGCCGAAGGGGCTGTTGCCACCGAAGAACGAGTCGAACAGGTCGCCAAGACCGCCAGCCCCGGAACCGAACGGGTCCGACAGGTCGAACCCGTTGGAGTTGCCGTAGCGGTCATATCGTGCCCGCTTGTCGGGATCCGCGAGGATCTCGTACGCAGCCGACAGGTCCTTGAACCGGGCTTCCGCCTCGGGGTCGTCGGGGTTGGCGTCCGGATGCGACTCGCGGGCGAGCTTTCGATACGCCTTCTTGATCTCCTCCGGCGACGCGTCATGGGCGACGTCGAGCACCTCGTACAGGTCCGTCACTTCATCCCTCGCTCAGGAGTCGACTCAACCGCTGACTCACCACGGCCACCGCGGCGAGCGTCTCTGGGTAGTTCATTCGTGTGGGACCGAGCACCGCGATGGCCCCCGCAGGTTCGCCGCCGGCACGGTACGGCGCGACCACGACAGAGCATTCCGCCAACGGCGCCACGCCGCTCTCGGAGCCGATCGACACCGCCAGACCGTTGTCGACCAGCTCCTTGAGGAGACTGACCACGACGAACTGCTGCTCGAGGATGCCGAGCACGGACTCGATGGTCTCGCGAGCGTCGAACGACCCCGCGATGTGCGAACGCCCGTCGACGAACATCTGGTGGGCCTCCGCTGCAGCGGAGTCCCGCAGCGCCACCACCGCGGTCGCAGCGAGCACCGAACCGGGGCGGGCGGGGTCCGGGGCGGTCCAACCGTGCAGCACCTTCAGCGACTGCCCCTCGATGGCCTGTGCCAGCTGGTGCTGCGCGGCGGCGAGGTCGTCGGGGTCGACGTCGCGGTCGAGTTCGACGGTGCGCTTCACGATCACGCCGTTGCTCATCACCATGACCCCGAGCACGGTCCTGGGCGTCAGGTCGATCAGCTGCACCGACCGGATCGTCGCGACCTCGACCGGTTCGCCGACCACGACCGCTGCGGTTCCTGTCACGTCCGAGAGGAGTCGGCTCGTCTCGGCCAGCATCTGCTCCAGCTCGCCGTGGGTCGTCGCGAAGAACTCCCGCACGAGCCGCACGTTCTGTGGGTTCATGGAGCTGGGTCCGGCAAGGTTGTCGACGAAGAACCGATAGCCCTTCTCGGTCGGCACACGGCCGGCACTCGTGTGGGGCTGCGCCAGGTAGCCGTCGCGCTCCAGCTGGGTCATGTCGTTGCGGACCGTGGCCGACGACACCGCGACGTCCTCACGGGCGGAGACCGTGGAGGACCCCACGGGCTGAGCGGTCTCGATGTACTGCTGCACGACGGCGCGCAGGATCGCTGCCTTGCGCTGATCGAGAAGTCGGTCGTCGGACATTGGCACTCAGTCTACGCGAGTGCCAGCGCCTCACGGGATCGCACCCTGACGACGCCCTGCGCCGAACCCCTACTCGTCCAGGCGCAGCGCAGAGGTGAAGGCCTCGGAGGGAACCTCGACCCGTCCCAGGCTCTTCATGCGCTTCTTGCCCTTCTTCTGCTTCTCGAGCAGCTTGCGCTTGCGCGACACGTCGCCGCCGTAGAGCTTCGCGGTGACGTCCTTGCGGTACGCCTTGACGGTCTGACGGCTCAGTATGCGACTGCCGATGGCTGCCTGGATCGGCACGTCGAACTGCTGACGGGGGATCAGCTCCTTGAGTTTGTCGACCATCTTCTTGCCGTAGTCGTAGGACTTCTCCTTGTGCACGATCGCGCTGAAGGCGTCGATCGGTTCACCGGAGATGAGCACGTCGACCTTCACCAGATCGCCCGGTTCGTAGCCGATGGGTTCGTAGTCGAGGCTGGCGTAGCCCTGACTGCGGCTCTTCATCTGGTCGAAGAAGTCGGTGACCACCTCTCCCAGCGGCATCTTGTACTGGATCTCGAGCCGTTCCGGGCTCAGGTACTCCATCTTCACCATCTCGCCACGACGGCTCTGACACAGGTCCATCAGTGCCCCGGTGAAGCTGGAGGGCGTGATGACGGTGACCCGGAGGAACGGTTCCAGGACCCGGTCGATCTTGGACGGGTCGGGAAGGTCCGCCGGGTTGTCGATGGCGAACTCCTCGCCGTCGGAGCGCACGACCCGGTACTCGACCGACGGTGCCGTGGCGATCAGGTTCAGGTCGTACTCGCGCTCCAGACGCTCACGCACGATCTCCATGTGCAACAGGCCGAGGAACCCGCAGCGAAAGCCGAACCCCAACGCACCGGAGGTCTCCGGCTCGTAGGTGAACGAGCTGTCGTTCAGGCGCAGCTTCTCGAGCGATTCCCGCAGATCCTCGAACTCGTCCCCGTCGACGGGATACAGCCCGCAGAACACCATCGGCTTCGGATCCTGGTACCCGTCGAGGGGCTCCGCGGCCGGCCGCGACGATTCGGTCACGGTCTCTCCGGATCGTGCCTCGCCGACGTCCTTGATCCCGGCGATCAGGTACCCCACCTCCCCCGGACCCAGGGACGCCACGGGGGTGCTGTCGGGCAGCCGCACCCCGACCTCGAGCGCCTCGTAGTTCGATCCCGCCTGCATGAATCGCAGCTTCGAGTTGGTGCGCAGCTGCCCGTTCATCACGCGGATCGAGCTGACCACGCCACGGTACTGGTCGAAGTGCGAGTCGAAGATGAGCCCCTGCAACGGCGCGTTCCCGTCGCCCTGCGGTGCGGGGATGCGCTCGACCACGGCGTCGAGCACCTCGGGAACCCCTTCGCCGGTCTTGGCCGAGATGCGCAGGATCTCATCGGCCGGGATGCCCAGCACCTGCTCGATCTCGGCGGCATAGGTGTCGGGGTCCGCAGCGGGCAGGTCGATCTTGTTGAGCACCGCCACCATCTCGAGGTCGTTCTCGAGCGCCAGATAGCAGTTGGCCAGCGTCTGCGCCTCGATCCCCTGGGAGGCGTCGACGACCAGGATCACGCCCTCGCACGCCGCCAGGGAGCGGGAGACCTCGTACCCGAAGTCGACGTGACCCGGGGTGTCGATGAGGTTGATGACGTGGTCGCGGTGCTCGAGCCGGACCGACTGCAACTTGATGGTGATGCCGCGCTCGCGCTCGATGTCCATCGAGTCGAGGTACTGCGCCCGCATCTCCCGCGGGTCGACCGCGCCACAGATCTCGAGCATGCGGTCGGCAAGGGTGGACTTGCCGTGATCGATGTGGGCGATGATCGAGATGTTGCGGAGGCGGGAGAGTTCGGTCACGACGCCCACCATTCTGCCTGTTGTCCCTCCACCCTCCTGCATCCCCGATCGGGAGAGATCCACCAGGCGGTTTTCGGTGGCGACGGGCCGATACTGGGACGAATGCGATTCTGCTACCAGATCCACAGCCACCGTTCCCCGGAGCAGATCCATCGACTGACCGCGACGATCAAGCGGTACAGCCCTGACAGCTTCGTGCTGATCAGTCACGACCGAGCCGGCGAGACCCTGGACATCGCCTCGCTCGAGGCGATGCCCGACGTGGCGGTCCTGCTCCACGATGCGGAGTACGGCAGCTACACCAGCGTGCAGCGCTACATCTCCTCGTTGAAGTGGATGATCGACGAAGGCGTCGAAGCGGACTGGGTGGTCAACCTGAGTGGCGAGGACTACCCACTGGTGCCACCGGATCTCGCCGAGAAGGAGGTCGTCGATTCGGGAGCCGACGGCTTCATGGAACACTGGGAGATGCTGGGGCCCGACGCCCACTGGCCACGACGCAGGGTCATCTCCCGCTACTACTACCAGCACCGGCTGCTTCGCCCGCTGAGCGCGAAGCAGAAGCAGCGGCTGCGCCCGATCCAGGCGGTGAACCGTGTCCAGCCCTTCTTCCGGCTGCACGTGGCGTACGGACTGGTGCTGGGTACCCGCGGCGACGCGCCGTTCGGGCCGGACTTCCGCCTCTACGGCGGCTCGAACTTCGCCACGTTGTCCTGGCCGTTGGCTGCCTATCTGCACGAGTACCTCGAAACACACCCGGAGCTCGTCAACTACTTCCGGGCGACCCTCACCCCGGACGAGGCCGTGGTGAAGACGGTGCTCTGCAACGCGACGGAGTTCCGCTCCGGCGAGTGGACGATCGACCCGGACTGCAAGCGCTACATCGACTTCCGCAACAGCAAGCTCAACCACCCCAAGTGGCTCGGCGCCGAAGATCTCGATCGTGCCTACGCGTCCGGGGCGCACTGGGCCCGAAAGTTCGACTACCCGACAAGCGCAACGGTGCTCGACACTCTCGACCGGCGCCTCGAGGAACTGCACGCGTCGGCGGCGTGAGCAACGCCGCCCCGAACCTGACGTGGCGGCACGGGCCAGCTAACCTCTCCCGGTTCCTCGGAACCCCTTGTTCCTGCACCCCGCCGTCTGCTCGTCCGCAGCACACGGCACCGACTCGAAGAGATCGATCACCGCCATGGCGAACATCAAGAGCCAGATCAAGCGCAACCGCACCAACGAGGAAGCTCGTGAGCGCAACAAGGCCGTCCGGTCAGAGGTCAAGACCCGTGTCAAGCAGGCCGAGACCGCTGTCGCCGATGGCGCCGACAACGCCGACGAGCTGACCCGCATCGCCATCAAGTCGATCGACTCGGCTGCTACCAAGGGCGTGTTCCACCGCAATGCTGCTGCTCGTCGCAAGTCCCGGCTGATGCGCAACCTGCAGCACGCCACCACCGACTGAGCACGCCCGAACCGATCGCCTGTGCACCGCAGGCGGGTCCCGCAGCCCGGCCGTCGGCCGGGCTGTTACGCGCCCGACCTTCGGGGGCGCGCAACGCGACCGGCCGACAGCGCCGCCAGGCGGGCCACCAACGTCTCGAGCACGGCGATCGGGTTCTGACCGGCTCGGCCCCGCAGGTCGAGATCGGCTGCGGCAACCAGCGCCGTGGCCCGAGCCACCTTTGCCGAGCCGAGCTTGCGGGTCTGCTGCATCGCTTTCTTGGCCGGGAACGGCGAACCCTTCATGCCCAGCAGTGCAGCGGCGGCCTTCTCATCGCGGACATCTGCGCCGTCGAGACGCAGCATCCGCTCGACGTAGGTCTGCAACGTCACCATGACCTGCAGCGGATGCCGGGCGCCGTTGCCCAGCAACCGCTGCAGGTTGGTCACTGCGCCCGCAACGTCGCCCCGATCGATCGCATCGGTCAGATCCCACGGCGGCACCGCACCTGCGTCACCCAGGTAGGGGGCGACGTCGTCGACGTCGAGCGTCGCATCACCGAAGGTCGCGTCCAGCACCGTGAGCACGCCGCCGAGCCGACTCAGGTCGTCACCGAGGCGCTCGACGATGAACCGGCGCGCCCGGGCCGACAGCTGCACCGTGGCCGCGTCGATCTGGTCGTCGGCCCACATGCCGCGCCCCTTGCCCCCGGGGAGCCCGCAGTCGTGGATCTCGCCACCGGCGCCCTTGATGGCATCGGTCAGCTTCTTCGGCACCGGGTTGGCCCGCGAACCCGGTGCGACCGGCTTGTCCCAGACCAGCACCACGACGCTGTCGGGTGCCGGGTCGGCCAGGTAGTCGAGCAACGGAGCGAGCCCGTCGGCGGTGAAACGGGCGGCGTTGCGGGCCACGACCACCCTGGAGCCGAACATCGACACCGTCGCCGCGGCGATGAGCACGTCGCCCATCTGATACTCGTCGCCGCTGAACTCGGTCAGCACCTCGTTGCGGTCCGAGTCGCCCACGAGACGGTCGACCACTTCACGCGCCCCCTGGCCCAGCAGGACCTCGTCGCTGCCCTTGACCAGGTGCACGGGCGAGACGTCAGCCATCTCGACGCTCCAGCAGCTCGGCGACCAGATCAGCGGTCCGTCGAGCCCCTGCGACGTCGTGGGCGCGAAGCACGCGACACCCGAGAGTGATGCCCAACACGTGTGCCGCGTTGCTCGCCGCGGTGCGCTCCCCCACCTCCAGGTGCAGCAACTCGCCCAGGAACCTCTTGTTCGATGCCGACAGGAAGGCTGCGTAGCCGAGCGCAGCGAGCTGGTCCGAGCTCCGCAGCAGCTCGAGCGACTGCGGTTCGGTCTTGCCCAGGTCCAGCCCGTCGTCGACCATGATCCGCTCCGCCGGGATGCCCGCATCGAGTGCAGCAGCTGCCCGAGCGGCGAGGAACGAACGAACATCGACCACGACGTCGTCGTAGACGGGTTCAGGGTCGGGGATGCGCGGGCCCAGCCTGATGTGGGTCGCGACCACGCTCGCGCCCAGTTCGGCACAGATCGGGAGGTAGTCGGGGTGGGCGAAGCCGGAGATGTCGTTGCCGATGTCGGCGCCGGCGTCCAGCGCTGCTCGCAGCACGACCGGGTTCCACGTGTCGATCGAGATGGGCACCTCGAACCGCTCTCGCAACGCAGCGATCGCCGGCACGACCCGCTCGAGCTCCTCCTCGGTGCCGACCTCGGGGCCCGGGCCGGCCTTCACCCCGCCGACGTCGAGGAAGTCCGCACCGTCGAGCACCAACGACTCGGCCTTGGCCAGGAACCCGTCGAAGTCGTAGTACTGCCCACCGTCGAAGAAGGAGTCCGGCGTCCGGTTCAGGATCCCCATGACCAGGGCCCGGTGGGTGATGTCGTACCGGTGGTCCGCACCCAGTTCCAGGATCACCGCGCCAACCTACACGGACCCTCCGACAGCTCGATCGTCGCGTCCGGGCCGTCCACCAGCACCACCACCCCGCCGACGGTCCACCGTTGCGGCGACGGGTGCGGGAGATCCACCCGTCGCCGCACCGACCACTGCTCGCCGAGCGCCGACGCGACCCGCCCAGCTGTGGCGCCGTCGCGGACCACGAGGATGTCGATGCGACGCACGCCCAGAGCGGCGAGCTTCGACAGCGCGGACCGCTCGGTCACGCCGGCGGCGACCTCGACCACGAAGCCGCCGCAACCCCCGACGGTCACCCCCAACCCTTCCCCCTCGGTGTGGTGACCGACCGCCGGCGCGGTCGGCCACACCACTGCGGCCACCACCACTCCGACCATCGCGACCGAGCGCCGCAGCGGGACCCGGCGTCCGTCCCGTCCGCGGGCTCGTGGCCCCGGAACTCCCTGGACCGATGGGCTCCGGGCGCCGGGCCGAGGTCCGAGCAGCAGCACAGCTGCGCCCACCACCAGGACCAGCAGCGCCATGCGAACCGGTCCCAGCGATGCGACCGGCGCGGAGGCGCCCCATTCGGCGACCTTGTCGATCCAGGCCACGAGTGCACGGCTCGGGAGCTGCAGTTGTTCGGCGAGCGGTTCGGCAACCAGACCGGCGACCGCGCCGACGGTGACCCCGAGCATCATCACCCCGCCCGCAGCAGGGACGGCGAGCAGGTTGGCCGGAATCGACGCCGGCGACAGCCCACCGTTCAGCCCGAGGAGGAGTGGCGCTGTCGCGAGCTGCGCCGAGATGGTCACCGCGAGCGGGAGCCGCAACCAGCGGGGTCCGGGAAGTCGACGTTCCAGCGGACCTGCCAGCAGCACGAGCCCCGCAGTCGCTGCCACCGACAGACGGAATCCCAGCGAGTGGACCATCATCGGGTCGGCCACCAGCAGCACCGTGATCGCGAGCGACAGCACCCGCACCGCCGGTGCGATGCGGCCAGCGCTGACGGCGACCACCGCCATGCCGGCCATGACCGACGCTCGCAGCACCGACGGGTCGGCCCGAGTGACCAGCACCATCGCCACCAGGAGCAGCAGCGTGAGCGCCACCCGACCACGGCGGCCGAGTCGGACCAGTAGCGGTGCGGCCACCGCCAACAGGAACGCCACGTTCTGACCGGACACGGCAGTCAGGTGTGACAGCCCCGCCACACGGAAGCGGTGCTGTCGCAACTCGGACAGCAGCCGGTCATCACCGATGACCATGCCCAGGTACAGCGGGCGTCGTTCCGCGTCGAACGACCCTGCTCCTGCGCTGAGGGTGCGCCGCACGGAGTTCGCAGCAGCGAACCACGGCGCAGCCGCAGCACCGGGCTCGAGACCCGACACCGACAGCCGACCGGCCAGGTGCTGGGAGCGGACCCACCCCGCGGGAGCGCCGTCCAACGGCGACGGCCGACCGACGATGACCACGTGGTCCCCTGTTCCTGCGCCGCGGAGGGGTCGAGCCAGGTCCGCAGGCACATCTGCGACATAGCGCCGCCCCTCGTGCCGGACCACGACCCGGGTGCCGAAGCGCTGGGGCTCAGGGTCATCGGCCAGTGTGGCCGGGCCCGACACGCGCTCGGGCAGCGACACGGCCAGCGCGTCGATCTGCTGGTGCGCTCGGCCGCCGACAACAGCGGCGACCGCCACCGCGAACAGCACCGGGCGTCGCACGAACACCGCGAGGACGATCGCCGCCAGGACGCCCATCAGCGGGATCGGCGGGGCGCAGGCGGCGGCCACCAGTGCCGCCAGCGCCACAGCGCCGATGGAGCGATCGGTCACCGTCCGCTTCCGACCGACACCAGGTCACGCAACGCCTCGAGCTTCGCCTCGCCGATGCCGCGCACGTCGAGCAGGTCCTCGACGCTGTCGAAGGGCCCCGAGGAACCACGGTGGTCGATGATCGCCCCCGCCGTCGCCGGCCCGACTCCGGGCAGGGTGTCGAGCTGCTCGGCGGTCGCCGTGTTGAGATCCACCGGCCCCGCCGCCGCCCCCGCTGCACCCGCGGCTCCCGTTGACCCACCGACAGCGCCCGCGGGGCTGCTCGGGGGGATCTCTGCCGGCGGCGGTTGGCCGATGACCGGAACCACCACCCGCTGCCCGTCGACCAGCGGTGCAGCCAGGTTCACCCGGTCGGGGTCCGCATCGGCGCGCAGCCCACCGGCCGCCGTCACGGCGTCGACCACCCGACCTGCCGCCGAGAGCCGCACCACACCCGGCGCCGACACGGCACCGGCGACGTGCACCACGAGCTGCTGGGGCTGGCCCTCGCCTGCGCCGCTCTCTGCCGGGTCGGACTCTGCGGTGCCACCGACGTCGTTCGGGCGAGTGGTCGAGCTCGCCGCGCCAGACCCGCCGTCCGCCATGGGCAGCTGCTCCTCGATCGGTGGCGGCCGCCGCATGAACACGGCTGCTGCCACCGCGAGCACGACGACCGCGACACCGAGCCCGCTCGCCCAGCGACCCAGGTCGACCCCCTGGATCCACTCGGCGCCACGGCCGCTCCGCAGACCCGCCGCGGACGCGGGCGGTCCGTTCACGGGATCCTCGCTCCCGGCAGCATCAGGGCCGGGAGGGGCATCGGGGCGGAGCTGGCGGAGTTGCCATGATCGGCGGCGCCCACGCCCACGACGCACCGGCCCGTCGCCAGCAGCGACCCCGGAGCGGGCCCGAACGAGATCGTCCAGGACCTCGGCGGCACGAGACGGCGGCGCGGACCCGCCGACGGTCCCGGTGGTCGACTCCACATCGATCACCACGAATCCTCCACATCACCGCGCGACGTGACGCCACGCTCGAAAGGGGAAGATCGGCTGGATGCCGACGCTACCGGCGTCGAGGGCGTCGCCGGAGCAACAGCTGCGGGGCCCGCGACCCGGTCAGGCGTAGCGGCGGCATCCTCGCACCGGGCCTGCGGCGACGCTCAGTGGTTCAGAACAGGCGTTGGGTGAGCTGTCGACGCCAGTCGGCCTTCGCGGGATCGTCGTCGTGGAGGAGCTCGAGCAGGTCGACGAACTCCTTGCGGGCGTCATCGTCGCTCTTCACACGGTCGAGCAGCGTTCCCAGCCGGGTGTCGACGTCGAGCACCGCCTCGGGCCCCACCCGCGCCAGAGCTGCCACACGACGTGTGGCCGGGGTCTCGGGGATCTTGTCCAGCAGTGCCAGGGCGTCGGCGCCCCGATCCTCGCCGGCGAGGAGTTCGGCGAGGGAGGTGATCGCCTCGGCGTTGGCCGGCTCCAGCTCGAGCGCGGCGCGCAGTGATGCCTCGTCACCGGCCTCGATCAACCGCTCGACCTCGGTGAGCTCCTTCGCCGGCAGCAGCTTCGCGACGAACGCGGTGATCTCCGCCTCGGGCAGTGCACCGATGAACTGGTCCACCGGCTGGCCGTCGCGCATGGCGAACACCGCCGGGATGGACTGCACCCGGAAGGCCTGCGCGATGTTGGGATTGGCGTCGACGTCGACCTTGGCCAGCTCGACCTGCCCGTCGGTGGCGGCCACGACCCGTTCGATGATCGGACCGAGCTGCTTGCAGGGACCGCACCACTCCGCCCACAGGTCCACCACCACCGGGACGGTCATGGATCGCTCGATCACAGCGGTCTGGAACGTGGCATCGGTGACATCGACCATGCCCCGAGTGTAGGACGGGCCACTACAGTTGCTCGGCTGACGGGCACGGACGACCACATGGCGGACGGCACCGGCGACCACGAGGAGCGACCCGTGACCGACCAGACCGACCAGAGCGACCAGACCGACCCGTCGGCGCAGGTCACGGTCCCCGACGGCATCGACGCGGCCGGGGTGACGGCGTGGTTCGCAGAACACGTGCCCGAGGCATCGGCGCCGCTGGAGTTCGCGCTCATCGCCGGCGGGCACTCGAACCTGACCTACTCGGTGACCGACGCCATGGGCAGTCGCTGGGTGCTGCGCCGCCCCCCGTTGGGCCAGGTGCTCGCCACTGCGCACGACATGGGCCGCGAGCACACGATCATCTCTGCACTCGGCCCCACCGACGTGCCGGTCCCGCCGACGGTCGGGCTGTGCACCGACACCGATGTCAACGGCGCGCCGTTCTATGTCATGGACTTCGTCGACGGGCAGGTGGTGCGCTCCCACGCCGACGCCGCGGCGCTCGATGTCGCCGCACGGGGGCGAGCCGGCGAGTCGATCGTCGAGGTGCTCGCAGCGATCCACTCGGTCGACGTCGACGCAGTCGGACTCGGTGACCTGGGACGCAGGGAGGACTACGTGGCCCGCCAGCTGAAGCGCTGGTACACGCAGTTCCAGGGATCCGAGAACCAGGTGGCCGGCGGTCTGGCGCTGCCGGTGGTGCACCGGGTGCACGACCAGCTCGCAGCCTCGATCCCTGCCCAGGGCCCCGCAGCGATCGTCCACGGCGACTACCGGCTCGACAACTGCATGCTGGGCCCCGACGGCACCGTCGTCGCCGTGCTCGACTGGGAGATCTGCACCTTGGGCGACCCCATGGCCGACGTCGGTCTGCTGTGGGTGTACTGGTCCGACCCCGACGAGGACGCGGTCATGCCCCAGGCGTCGCCGACCGCGCTCGACGGCTTTCCCCGCAAGCGCGATCTGGTCGAGCGCTACGCCGCCGCGTCGGGACGCGACCTGACGGATCTGCCATTCTTCGTGGCGTTCGGCTACTGGAAGCTGACCTGCATCATCGCCGGCGTCTACGCGCGCTACGCCGGCGGCGCAATGGGCGACGTGCCCACCGAGACGGTCAAGGGGTTCCGCACGATGCTCGACCACCTCGGAGAGCTCACCGAACGCGCCGCACAGGAGATCGCATGAGCCACAACGACATGATCGAGGTCCACCTCACCCCCGAGCTGTCGGATCCGGTCATGATCGTGGCCATGGACGGCTGGATCGACGCCGGTGGCAGCGCAGCGACCGCGATGAACTCCCTGGTGTCGAGCACCAGCGCCGAGCTCGTCGCCGAGTTCGATGCCGACCGGCTGCTCGACCATCGGGCCCGACGTCCGGTGATGCACCTGGTCAACGGGCTGATCACGGGGCTGACGTGGCCGACGATCGAGCTGCGCGCCGGCGCCGACACGGAGGGCAACGACGTGCTGCTGCTCACCGGGGCCGAACCGGACTTCGAGTGGCAGAACTTCGCCGATGCCGTGGTCGAGCTGGCCGACGACTACGAGTGCCGCATGATCGTCGGGCTCGGCGCCTATCCGGCACCCGTCGCCCACACCCGCGACACCGCCTTGTCCGTGACGACATCCTCCGCCGAGCTGTCCGACACCCTGCATGGATTCGTGCGAGGGACACTGGACGTGCCGGGTGGCATCCACACGGTCATCGACGTGGTCGCGAACTCCGCCGGTATCCCCTCGATGGGCCTGTGGGCCCAGGTCCCCCACTACGTCTCGTCGATGCCGTACCCGGCATCCAGCGTGGCGCTCCTCGATGGGCTGGACACCGTCGCAGGGCTGCGCTTCGACCACGGACAACTCCCCAGCGATGCGCGGGCGACCCGTCTGCGACTCGATGAGCTCGTCGCGGAGAACGTCCAGCACCAGACCATGGTCGCTCAGCTCGAGGAGATGATGGACCAAGGCCTGGGCGGCCCCGATGTTGCTCCGACGTTCGGTTTCGACCACCTGCCGAGCGGCGACGAGCTCGCCGAGGAACTCCAGGAGTTCCTGCGCGAACACCCCGACGAGGGGTGAACCGATTCCTCATCCCGGGCGCAGCGGTTCGTAGTCCGGAAGGCTGATACCCGGGGGGAGTTCGTCGTAGATGGTCACCGAGGTGTCAGGGTCGAACACCGCCGCCGGCGACTCGGGCCATTCACCCGGCAGGTAGCGCCGACCTCCCTGCGCGTAGGCCCACAGCCCGGTGCCAGGGGTCCCGGTCTCGTCGAGTCCCTCCGCCTCTGCGTCCCACCACACCTCGGTCTGGTCGTCCACCCCGCTGTAGTCGACACCGGGCCACAGACCCCGTTCCCCCCATGACAGCTGCGGAGCGAGCACCGAACCCTCGATGATGTCGGCCCCGAAGATCACCCGCTGGAACATCTCGTGGGTGAGCTCGGTGCCCGCCCCCTGCAACACGGCGTAGAGGAACTGCAGGTTCGGCAGCACCAACGCCGAGCCGGTGCGGGCCGGCGGTGGCGCATCGTGGAACCACTGGTAGAGGAACGCGGAGCCGGCGACGTCGGGCGACGTCCGGGCGAAGAGGTTGGACGGACCGAACGCATGGCGCCACTGCGCCTGGTCGTAGGTACGACCGAAGATCGACGTGTCGACCAGCGCGGTGCCCGTGATGACCCACTCCGGGTAGTACTCCTGGGCGGTCGCGTTCTCGGTCAGCGTCTGCGGTGCGAGCGGGTCACCGCTGTACAGGATCGTCGTGACCCCGTTCGACTTCATCCGGGCGAGGATCTCCCGCGCCTGACCTGCGAGGGACACCGGGTCGGTGAACGACGCCACGTCGGCCAACTCGACACCGTGGTCCTCGGCCAGTGTGGTCTCCAGCTGGTCACGGATCTCCTCGGTCTGCGGACCGGTGGACAGATAGATCAGACCGAACTTCCTCGGACGGTCCGCCACGTCGGCTCCCCCGAACTCGGCGTCGCCGCCGGCGAGGCGCTTGCCGATGTACTCCGCCGCCATGATGGCGGTCTGGTTCGCGTTCTTCTGCACGTCCCACACGTAGGGGGCCTGCTCCTCGTACCAGTCGATGGTCTGGCCCGGCGTGCACGAGATGCACATCACCTGATTCGCCGCGAGCGTCTCGGCGAACGCTTCGGTCAGCTGCGGTCCGCCGAGCACGGCGAACGGCTGGAGGTCACGGGCGATGGTCTCTGCGTCGGTGGTGGCGGCGACGTCGTCACCGATGGAACCGGTGGCGCTGTAGCGGACCAGCTCGACGTCACGCCCATAGGTCTCCATGTAGGTCCCCAGCAGCTCGTTGTAGCCCTGGTAGGTCTGGAAGATCTGCTCCGGGGTGTCGTTGTTGCCGATCTGGCCGTAGATGAACGACAGGATCGGGTCGTCCTCCTGGCTGGTGTAGACCACGACCTTGATCGCGTCGTCGGTCACCCCCGTGGCGGTGGCCCCGCCACCCGGACCGTCGTACGGGGCGAAACACTCGGGTGGCGGGCTCAGCGGCATCGCCAGCACCCCCGCATCCACGTCGCAGCGTTCGCCCCAGTCGATGTCGTCGAGCTCACCGCGAGCCTCGGCCACCGAGATCGGCAGCACGTTCGGCGGGAGCTGCACCTCTCCCGGTGCCGTGCCGTCGCCGCCCTCCGGCGCCGCGGCTGTCGCATCGGACCCCGGGGGATCCGTCGTGGCGACGAGCGCCGCCACGAGTCCCCCGACCACCACCATCACCAGCAGCGGACCCCATCGCGCCAGTTGCCGCGTCCGCCTGCGCTCGGCGGGATCGTCCATCGCCCTCATCAGGTTCCTCCTCGGGGTGCGGCGTCCACCGCTCCGGTGCCGCTGCGGTGCACCGCAGCCAGATCGTCGCCCAGGTAGGACGCCACCACCCGCTGGTCCGACAGCACGTCCGCAACTGGTCCCTGGGCGATCACCTCACCGGCCTCGAGCGCCACCAGGCGGTCAGACACCGCGGCGACCAGCGGCATGTCGTGCTCGATCACGACCATCGCGCAGCCCAGCTCGTCGCGGATCCGCACCAGCAGGTCGCCGAGTTGTTCCACCTCGCGCTGGGCCACCCCGGACGCCGGCTCGTCCAGCAACAACAGCCGGGGCTGGTGGGCGACCGCGCAGGCGAACTCCGCGATGCGTCGTGTACCGGTGGAGAGCTCCGAGGTGAACGAGGCGCCGTACCTCGTCAGGCCGAACAAGCCCAGCAGCTCCCCCACCCGTCGCCACACGGCCGCCTCGCTGTCGTAGGCCGCCGGGAGCCGGAGTGCGGGGTTGACCATGTCGCGCACCACGGTCGACCGTTCGAGCGCAACCGCGATGGACTCGGCGACGGTCAGTCCCGGATGGAGACGACCGCCCTGGAACGTGCGACCCAACCCGCAGCGGGCGCGTCGGTGGGGCGCCATGGTCGACACGTCGAGTCCGGCCATCATGATCCGTCCGCCATCGAGCGGTTGGTGGCCGCAGATCAGGTCCAACAGGGTGGTCTTGCCGGCACCGTTCTGGCCGATCAGTCCGACGATCTCACCAGCATCGACCGAGAACGAGACGTCCTCGACCGCGGCGAGCCCGCCGAAACGCCGGGTCACACCCACCAGTTCCAGCGCAGCGACGTCAGCGGCGCCGTTCGCCGCTCCGGCGCCATCGACCATCGGGCTGGCGGCTGGCGCCGCTGCAGGACCTGCATCGTCAGGGTCGCCCGGGCGGTCCGCCGCCAGGAACACCGACCGCAGCAGGTCGGGGCGTTCCAGGAGCTCGGCTGCGGGTCCCCTGTAGCGGATGCGGCCACGTTCCATGAACACCGCCGTGCTCGCCATCGTGAGCGCGACGTTGACCGACTGCTCGACCAGGACCACCGTGGTGCCCTCCTGTGCGACCCGACGCACCATCGCGGCAAGCTGACCGACGATCACAGGAGCGAGCCCCATGCTCAACTCGTCGATGAGCAGCAGCCGCGGTCGCGACAGCAGCGACATACCCAGTGCCAGCATCTGTTGCTGGCCACCCGAGAGGTTCGCCGCGGGCTCGTCCAGCCGGTCAGCGAGCGCCGGGAACACCTCGAGGATCTCGTCGATGCGTGCGGACAGCTCGTCGCGATCGCGACGTACCAGCCAACCGGCGGCACGCAGGTTCTCCGCCACGCTCAGCGACGCGAAGGTGCCCGACCCGCCCGGAACCTGGGCAACGCCCAACGCAGCCACCTCGTTGGGAGGTGCGTGGGTGATGTCTCTCCCGTCGAACACGACCGCGCCGAAGTCCGCCTCGGTCACCCCCGAGATGGCCCGCAGCAGCGTGGACTTGCCCGCACCATTGGTGCCCAACAGCGCCAGGATCTCGCCCTCGGCGACCTCCAGGTCGATGTCGAACAGGACCGGCACCGGCCCGTAGGACACGTGCAGGTTCTTCACCACCAGCAGCTTCGAACGGCCGTCGTGTCGGTCGACCAACGCCTGGGAGCGGGCCAGCGACGCGCCCCAGGCGTCGTTGATGTCGCGGGAGATCACGGACCCGCCGGTGGAGATGATGAGCCCGCCGATGGCCAGGACCGGCACCATGACCAGCATCCCCGGGCGGATCCCGAAGCGGTCCGACACCCAGCCGATCAGCGGCAACATCGCCAATCCCGGAATCGCCCACCACGCGGCGATCGAGAAGCCCACCGAGCGCGCACGGGCGGGGATCGCGAGTGACAGCGTCGCGAAGAGCCCGGGCAGGAGGATGGCGAGCACCGTCGTGAGCAGGACGTTGGCCACGATGGTCAACCACAGGGTGGGCGCCAGAGCGAAGCACGCAACCAGCACCGAGCAGGTGAACGCGACGCCCCGCAACAACCGGAAGACCAACTCGGGGCCCCGCAGGAACAATCGCGTGCCCAGCCGGGCGCCGACCGCGAGGCCCAGGAACTGGAAGGGCTCGGCCACCGCGGCCAGGTAGCCGCGCTGCAGTTCGTCCAGGTCGTACACCTCCTCGTAGAGCAGGCCGCCGAGGGAGATGAACCCGATGATCGACACGGCCAGGAAGGGCACCGAGTACCACATGCGGCGCAGCACCTCGACCTTCCACAGAAGGCGCCAGGCCTCGGAGAAGCTGGGCGCGGGCTCCTCGGTCGCGGTGACCTCCGCGCTCGCACCGGCGGCGCGCCGCTCCTGGGCGCCGCGCACGGGGTCCTTCATGCGTGCACCCAGCACCACCAGGACCACCGTGGGCACCGCGAAGACGAAGAACGGCGCCCGCCAGGTGAACGCAGCGGCCAGGATGCCGGCGAGCAACGGCCCCACGAAGTTGCCCAGGACGTTGGCCGCCCGGTGGAAAGAGAACACCGCCGGGCGCTTGTCCACCGCGAAGAAGTCCGACAGCAGCGCGTTGTGGGTCGGGTCGACCACTGCTCGGCCGATGCCGGTTCCCATCCGGGCGATCACCAGGATCCAGATGGCCGTTGCGGCCCCGGTCAGCACCGAGAACACCCCCCACACCACCGCGCCGCCGAGAGCGATGGCCACCCGGTTCCCCCGGTCCGACGCGATGGCGATCGGCATCTGCATCAGCAGTGCCCCCAACGCGGTGAACGCCACCAGGCTCAGGATGCCGGTGTTGCTCATGCCGAACGCGTCTCGGATGTTGGGCAGGAGGATCCCGAACGCGGTCCGGTCCAGTTCGTCCACCGCGTTCAGTCCGAACAGGATCAGCAACGGGAACACCGGGCCGTCACCGACCATCTGCTGCAGCGAGCGCACGGGGTGGCGCGCTCCGTGCGCCCAGGCGCGCACATCGACGACGCCCTTGGCCGACTCGCGCAGGTCGGTCACGGTGATGCGATCAGCCGAGCTCACGGCGCCCCGACCTCCTCCCTGGCCTCGTCCCGGACGACATCGTCGGCGTGGGGGTCGAGCGACGGTGCGTCGATCCCCCGGCGGCGAGCGATCCGTCGCAACCACTCGTCGCGGGCCCGCCAGATCGACCCGGCGATGCCGTCGGGGATGGCCACCAGCACCACCAGCACGCCCACCCCGCTGGCCAGGAACGACCAGGGTGCCGGCAACAACCACTGCGCACCTCGCTGGAACACCGCGCCGGCCACCGCGCCGGCCAGGCTGCCCAGTCCGCCGATCACGCTGGCGACGAAGACCGCCAGGCTCTCATCGGCGCCGTAGGTGACCGCCCGGAACGAGCCCTGGTGCACCACCAGCACCACTCCTGCGACCGCCGCGACGAACCCCGACAGGGCGAACGCCGACAGCTTCGCCTGCACCGGGCTGACGCCGTGGGCGACGACCCCCTCCTCGTTGTCGCGCAGTGCGATCAGCACCCGTCCCGTCCGGCTGCGACGAAGGTTGCGCAGCGCCCACAGCACCAGCGCCAGTACCGCCAACGCGAAGTAGTAGAGGCGCAGCGGGCTGTCCAGATCGATGCGCCCGAACAGCGCCGGGCGGTCGAACGAGCCCTCGGGGATCCAGTCGAACGCCCGGTTCGAGAACACCCACTCCGACGCGGCGAGCGACACCGCCAGGGTCGTCACGGCGAGGTACAGACCTCGCAGCCGCAGCGCCGGCAGCCCCACCAGCACCGCGACCGCCGCCCCGGTCGGCCCCGCGATGACCATGGACACGAACGGATCCCAGCCCTGTTCGACGGTGCACCACGCGCCGATGGCACCCCCGGCACCGACGAACACCATCTGCCCCAGCGACACCTGTCCGGCCCACCCGGTCAGCACCACCACCGAGGTGCCGATGATGGCGAACACGACCACGATCCCGGCCTTCAGTTGCCCGTTGGTACCCATGGCCAGGGGCCCGAGCAGCACGAGCGCGGCCGCCACCGCCGCCACGACCAGGCGTGTCAGGCGGACCTCGGTCAGGCGCGCCAGGGCCACGGGTACGGGCCGGACCTCGGTCGCTCCGGCGAAGCCGGCCGCGTCCTCACGGTCGGCGCGGGAGGTGCCTCGCCGCTGCACCAGCAGCGCCACGATGATCAGCGCAGCGAGGATCGGCGACACGAGCGCGACATCGCCGGTGTTCCAGCGGATGCCGGTCTCCAAGATGCCGAGAGCGACGGCGGTGACGGTGATGACCACCAGGTGGGTCATGCGTCCGATCACCAGGGCCGCCAGGGCCCGCAGGACGATGGCGAGCCCTGCGCCGAGACCGAAGGGCAGCCCGGTGACGCCCGCAGTGAGGCAGACCGACGCGAACGACAGCACGGCCGCCAGGGTCCACACCTGCGCCTCGAGTCGGCGTACCGGGATGCCCAGCAGCATGGCCCGATCGGGTCGGTCGGCTGCTGCCCGCACGGCGGTGCCCGTGTCGGTCGCCCGCAGGAGGATCGCCAGGGCGGCGATCAGGGTCGGTGCGACCACGAGCGCGATCAGGTCGTTGGCATCGAAGTTGACCTGACCCACGGTGAACGCGAACTCGAACGGGGGCGGCAGGGTCCGGATCGCCGGGCCCTCGCCCCAGGCGCGCGGCAGCAGCAGTGCGCAGAAGCCGAGGATCTGGGCCAGTCCCAGCGTGGCCACGGTCAGCTGCAGGCGGGGGGCACGGAAGAACCTGCGGATGACCAGCACGTCGGCGAGCAGCCCGACAGCGATCGCCGCTGCGAGCCCCGCGACCATCCCGATGATCCACGGCAACCCGGCCACGGTGATGAGCAGCACGCTCAGCGTGGCGGGGAACGCGCCCAGGTCACCCTGCGCGAAGTTGATGACCCGGTTGGATCTCCACACCAGCGCCAGGCCGGCCGCTCCCAGGGAACCGAGCAGTCCGAGGATCAGCCCCGAGAAGGCTGCGCCGAGCGGCATCGGGAACGCCACCACCTGGACCGCCACGATGAGCACCGCGGGCACGAACAGCTGCGCGGTCGTTCGCCGTCGCTCCGCGGACCCCCACGACACGGACAAGCTCCACCCCCCGATGTGCTCCGAACGATGCACCGGTGGTCCTCGGAACCGACGGCGGATCCGGACGGTAGTGCGTCGCGTGGCACCTGTGGGAGCTGGCGCCCCCGGCGTGTGCCTAGCCCAGCCGGGCGAGATCGCCCGACGCGTACTGCACTCGGCATGCGGACCGCTGCAGCTTGCCCGACGAGGTCTTGGGCACCGTGCCAGGCTCGACCAGGACGACGTCCTTGGGAGGGATGCCGACAGAGTCGTTCACCGCCCGCGTCACCTCACGCATCAGCGCCTGGTGATCGTCGCTGCGTGCCTCGGCGACCACGGTGATGTTCTGGGCGCCGTTGCGGCCGTCGGTACCGAACGCGATCACGTTGCCGGGACGGATGCCCGGCACCTCACCTGCGACCTTCTCGATGTCCTGGGGGTAGACGTTGCGTCCGCCGACGATGATCACGTCCTTGATGCGTCCGCAGACGATCAACTGGCCGTCGACGATGTACGCCAGATCACCGGTGTGCAACCAGCCATCGATGATCAGCTCTGCGGTCGCGTCGGGCTGGTGGTAGTAGCCCGACGTCAACGAGTTGCCGGTGATGCGCAGTTCGCCGACCTCCCGCTCCGAGCACGCCTCACCGGTCTGGGGGTCGACGACGGAGATCTCGAGACCGGGCACCGGGGCACCGAGCATCACCAGCTCGGCGGCGCCTTCGGACTCGGGCTCCACCTGGATCGCCTTGTGGTCGGACTCGAGCGCGGCCCGGTCGACCCAGTCGGTCCGCAGTCCCTCACCGGGGGTCGGGAACGTCCCGGCGATGCAGACCTCTGCCATGCCGAACGCCGGGAAAGCGCCCTCGGGCTTCAGTCCGAACCGCTCGCCCGCTTCGAAGAAGCTGCGGTACGTCCCGGGGTCGACCGGCTCCGCGCCGTTCAGCCACACTCGCATCGTCGACAGGTCCAGCTGCTCGTCGGTGCGGTTCATCGCACGCGTCGCCAGCGCGTAGGAGAAGTTGGGGCCCGCAGTGCCGGTGCCCCCGAACTCGCTGATCCACCGCAGCCACCGGATCGGTCGGGCGAGGAAGTCCTGCGGTGCGCCCTGCACCAGGGTGCACCCGAGCGACATCGGGATGGTCAGCAGACCCACAAGACCCATGTCGTGGTACAGCGGCAGCCACGAGACGATGACCTCGTCCTCGGTGATCCCGCGCTGCGGACCAGGCGCCGTCCAGGTTGTGGCACACCGCGCGGTGCGGGAGCATCACGCCCTTGGGCTCCGACGTCGATCCCGAGGTGAACTGCAGGATGGCCAGGGCGTCGGGGTCGCTGCGGAGGCCGCAGGTAGTCGTCCTCGCCGGGACCGTCGGACGGGAACAGCTCGTCCAGGGTGATGAACGGCGGATCACCCGGCTCGGGCTCGATGAAGGCCGCCAGGTCGGCATCGATCACCACGACCTTGGTGTCGGACCGAAGGATGCGGGCCCGGGTCTGGGAGATGAACTGATCGATGGCACCCATGCGCATCGGTAGCGGCATGGTGACCAACGCGGCGCCGGCCAGCCACGTGGCCTGGATGGCGGTGATCAGTCGCTGGGTGGTCGGGCCGATCAGCGCGACGTGGTCGCCCGGGCGAACCCCTCGGGACTGCAGCACTGCCGCAGCGACGCGTGCGTCACGATGCAGTTCGTCCCAACCGATCGTGACGGTCTCGTCGCCGCTGGCGAAGGTGACCCGGCCCCTCGGGTTCGCAGCAACGGACTCGATTCGATCGATCAGCGACAGCACGGTGTTCTGACTCTCCTCGCCGAGTGGGGGTTACGGCCGATGACACGGCGATGACATCTGCAGCCGGCGACCCGCACCGTCGGAGCGTGTTCAGACCACGACGTTGACGAGCTTGGGCGGCCGGGCGACGACCTTACGCGGCTCCTGGCCGTCCAGGTGCACCCGGACCTTCTCCGACCCCAGCGCCGCAGTGACACATGTCGCCTCGTCGGCATCTGCGGCCACCTCGATCCGATCACGCACCTTGCCGTTGACCTGCACCACCAACGTGACGCTCTGCACGACCAACAGCGAGGCATCCGCTTCCGGCCAGGGCGATCGATGGATGTGGGGAGCCAGCTCCGCTGCGGTCGAGTCGCCGCCCGAATGGCGCAGCGCCCAGAGCTCGGCGGTGATGTGCGGACAGGCCGGTGCCAACAGCCGCAACAGGGTGTCGGTCGCTTCGTCCAGGGTCGCGGCGTGCGGGCCGTCCTCGGACTGCACGTAGCGGTACAGGTCGTTGACGAAGCCCATGTACCGGGCGACCGCCACGTTGTAGGACCACCGGTCGAACGACGTCGAGATGTCATCGATCAGGCGGTGGGTGGCCCTCAGGATCTCCTCGTCGCGGGGCTCCCGGGCACCATCGCGAGCCGGCTGGACGAGGTCCGACCCGGGCACGGCGAGCCGCCAGACGCGATGGAGGAACTTGGAGCACCCCTCCAGCCCGACGTCCTCCCAGTCGACGTCGTCCTCTGGCGGCTTCACCTGCAGGTGCGCCAACCGCAGTGCGTCTGCGCCCAGGGTGTCGATGATCTCCTCCGGTGCCACCAGGTTGCCCTTGGACTTCGACATCTTGGCGCCGTCGAGGCGGATCATGCCCTGGGTGAACAGCCGCTGGAACGGCTCTCGCAGGCCCGACGGCGCGATGCCGAGGTCCGACAGGGCCTTGGTGAAGAACCGGGCGTACATCAGGTGCAGCACCGCGTGCTCGGCACCACCGATGTACTGGTCCACCGGCATCCAGCGCCGCACCGCGCCCTGCCCGAAGGGCGCGTCGGTGGACCACGGGTCGCAGAACCGCAGGTAGTACCAGGAGCTGTCGACGAAGGTGTCCATCGTGTCGGTCTCGCGCCGGGCGGGGCCGCCACAGCTCGGACACGTCGTGTGGAGGAACCCGGGGTGTGACAGCAGCGGCGACTGACCGGTCGGGGTGAACTCCACGTCGTCGGGAGCGAGCACCGGCAACTGGTCGTCGGGAACCGCGACGATGCCGCAGTTGCCGTCCCCGTCGCCGTCGCCGCAGTAGACGACAGGGATCGGGCACCCCCAGAACCGCTGGCGCGACAGCAGCCAGTCGCGGAGACGGAAGTTGACCTTGCGTTCCCCCACCCCCGCGTCCGAGAGCCAGCGCATCGCCTCGCCCTTGGCGGCGGTGACGGACATGCCGTTCAGGTCCGGCGCTCCCGGCGCAGCAGTGTCGGCGGGCGAGTTCACGTGCGCGCCGTCGCCGCTGTAGGCCTCACCGTCCCACCCATCGGGTCGCTGCACCGTCATGACGATCGGCAAGCCGAAGATGGTCGCGAACTCCCAATCACGCTGGTCCTCGCCAGGCACCGCCATGACGGCGCCGGTGCCGTAGGTCGCCAGCACGTAGTCCGCCAGGTAGACCGGGACGGGTTGGCCGGTGAACGGGTTCCGGGCGTACGCGCCCGTGAAACAGCCGCGTTCCGCCAGGTCGCGATCGGTCGACAGCCGGTCGATCTCCGAGGTGCGGCGGGCACGTTCGACGAAGGCCTCGACCTCGCTGCGACGGTCCTGGGTGGTGATGGTGGTGACCAGCGGGTGCTCGGGGGCGAGCACGCAGAACGTCATGCCGTAGCTGGTGTCGGGGCGGGTGGTGAAGACACGGAACTCGAGCTCACCCTCGTCGCCGCCGGCGACGATCGGCACACCCTGCGCGTCGACGACGGTCATCGCGAACTCGGCACCCTCGGACCGACCGATCCAGTTGCGCTGCTGGGTGATGACCCGGTCCGGCCAGTCCAGCGACTCCAGATCGTCGAGCAGTTGCTGGGCGTAGTCGGTGATGCGGAAGTACCACTGCTCCAGGTCGCGCTTCTCCACCACGGCACCCGAGCGCTCCGCGGTGCCGTCCGGCAGCACCTGTTCGTTCGCGAGCACGGTCTGGTCGACCGGATCCCAGTTGACCGGCGCTGCCTTGCGGTAGGCCAGGCCCGCTTCGAGCAGGCGGAGGAAGATCCACTGGGTCCAGCGCAGGTAGTCGGGGTCGTGGCTGCGCACCTCCCGACGCCAGTCGTAGACACCGCCGATGCGGGTGATCGAACTGCGCAGCTGTTCGATGCGCTCGTCGGTGAAGCCGCGGGGATGACGGCCGGTCTTGATCGCGGCGTTCTCCGCCGGCAGCCCGAAGCTGTCGAAGCCCATCGGCGACAGCACGGCGTCGCCGCGCATGGTGCGGTAGCGGGTGAGCAGGTCGCCGAAGGTGTAGTTGCGCACGTGTCCCATGTGCGCGGCGCCCGATGGGTACGGGTACATGCACAGGACGTAGTACGACGGTCGCGGATCGTCGTTGTCGACCTCGTAGGTGCGGTCGTCGCGCCAGTACTGCTGCCAGCGGGGCTCGATGGCCTGGGGCTCGTACTCGGGGTACGACGGGACCTGGTCATCGGCGGAGGTCTGCTCGGACATCCCTGGATCGTACCGATGGCCGACCCTGGCCCCGAACCCGGCGACCGGGCCATCCGCGGTTTTCCACGCGCGGCCATCCGCCGCTAGGATCACCGTCCCTACGGGGCCGTAGCTCAGTTGGCTAGAGCGCTTCCATGGCATGGAAGAGGTCGTGAGTTCGATTCTCATCGGCTCCACTCGGAGACGCCCGTCGTAGCGAGGGTCCGGCCATCAGGCCGGACCCTCGCTCGTTCTCGGATGCCGCCGACGCGCAACGACACCGTCCTGCGGCAGCGACCTAGCCTGCACGCCGATGCGAAAGCTCTGGACACTGGCGCTCGCCACGGTCGCCATCACCGTCACCGCTGGGTGTGCCGGCGGCGACGACGAGCGGCATCTCGACGGTGACCACGACCGAGGCGGTGACACTCACCACCTCACCCGATGTCGAGCCCCTGGCACTGGGCGATCAGCTCCTGGTGCTCGCTGGCGCCCGCCAAGCGGTGTTCGCCGGCGACGGGGCAGAGGAACGCATCGCCGAGCTCGGAGCGGCCTGGTGCACCACCGCGCTGCGCAGCGACGTGGAGAACGCCGATGCCACGTTCCGGTTCTCGCTGAACGAGTTCTTCACCGACTGGGGCGTGCTGTCGAACTGCCGGCGAGGTGCAGGACGTGCCGCTCGGCAAGGCGATGCTCGCCGGGCAGTATGCGGAGCCGCTCGCCCGGGCGAGCAACGAACTGCTCTGCCCCGAAGTGGTCCGGCCGACCGACTAGGTCACTTCACCACTGGCGGCGTCGTCGTCGTGGTGGTGGCCGGGGGCCGCGTCGTGGTCGTGGTCGTCGTCGCTGGCGGCCGGGTGGTGGTCGTGGTCGTCGTCGCTGGCGGCCGGGTGGTGGTCGTCGTCGGCGGCCGGGTCGGTGGTGGTCTCCGGCGGCCGGGTCGTGGTCGTGGTCGTGCGTCGGCGGCCGGGTCGTGGTCGTCGTGGCGGTGGAGTGGATCCGTTCATCCGCTCGAGGCGCACGTAGTCCAGGTCACCGCGGTAGTAGTCGCACTCCACCCCGGCACTGGTGCAACGCGACTTGCCGCCGATCACGAACTCCCAGTTGTTCTGGATGTCCCCGCTCCACCGGCGGGGCTGCGACTGCAACACGCCGTCCACGTACAACGATGCGCTGTTCCTGGTGCGCTCACAACGCAGCACATGCCACTTGCCGTCGGTGATCTTGTAGTCGGAGGACATGCCGATCGACGCAGCCGTCCCCTTGAACACGCAGGCACCGTACCCACCGTTGTGGAGCTCCATCTTCCAGAAGCCACCCCCGCCGGACTGGCCCTTCTGCACGATGTTGCCGTCGTTGACCGTCGTACGGAACCGCACCTCGACCGCGAAGTCATCGACACCCGGGTTCAGCGCAGAACTGCTCGGGATCAGATGTGTACGACCCGGATCCGACGGTTCCCGTGAGGAGACGTAGGGGAACTTGTGATAGGTCGCCCCATCGCTCGTCCTGCCCAACTCGACCTTGTTCCCGATCGTGCCGTGGCGACCGTTGCCGCTCGAGTCGATCAGGGTCGTCGCCCCCCTCGACTCGTTCAACTGCCAGTCGCCGATCGCCTGACCACCCGCGGCCCCGACCGACTGCGCCCCCAGCCCGAACGCAACCGTGGTGACCGCTGCGATCACGATCATCGTGTGACGGTTCATCCTCATGGAACCTGCCTCCCCCTCGCCCCGAGCAGACAATAACCCCACGATCGCGCTCGGCGTGCGAAAACGATCAGCATCGGACAACACGCGAACCGCTCGCCCCGGCGGGCAACGACCTGCTCTGTCCCGAAGTGGCGCGACCTACTTGACCACGACCTCACGGCAGCCGAGCGGCACGTCCTGGCGCGTCGGCGAATCGAGCAGGCTGACACACACCTGGTGGGTGCCCGGCTGCCGCGCTGTAGCTCCAGCCGAACCTGCCCTCGACCAACCACTGGTCCCACACCGTGGGCCGACTCTCGACCACGTCCATGATGCGGGCGATGGGCGTCCCGTCCGGATCAGAGCCCTGACCTCTGACGGTGATCGTGGATCCGGAGACGGTGACCGAGTCGATCCGTCCGACGGGGAGCCGCGACGCCGGCTGGACGATGGTCGTCGTGGTCGGCGGGACCGTCGTCGTGGTCGGCGGGACGGTCGTGGTCGTCGTGGTCGTCGTGGTCGTGGTCGTGGTCGTGGTCGTCGGGGTGGATCCGCTCATCCGCTCGAGGCGCACGTAGTCCAGGTCACCGCGGTAGTAGTCGCACTCGACACCGTGCGCTGGTGCAACGAGACTTGCCGCCGATCACGAACTCCCAGTTGTTCTGGATGTCCCCGCTCCACCGACGAGGCTTGGTCTGCAACACCCCGTCCACGTACAGCGCCGCGCTGTTCCTGGTGCGCTCACAACGCAACACATGCCACTTGCCGTCGGTGATCTTGTTGTCCGACGACATGCCGATCGACGCCTCGGTCCCCTTGAACACGCAGGCGCCGTACCCACCGTTGTGGAGCTCCATCTTCCAGATAGCCACCGCCGCCGGACTGGCCCTTCTGCACGATGTTGCCGTCGTTGACCGTCGTACGGAACCGCACCTCGACCGCGAAGTCATCGACACCCGGGTTCAGCGCAGGGCTGCTCGGGATCAGATGTGTACGACCCGGGTCCGACGGTGACCCGGAGGAGACGTACGGGAAACTTGTGATACGTCGCCCCGTCGCTCGTCCTGCCCAACTCGACCTTGTTCCCGATCGTGCCGTGGCGACCGTTGCCGCTCGAGTCGATCAGGGTGGTCGCCCCCCTCGACTCGTTCAACTGCCAGTCGCCGATCGCCTGACCACCCGCGGCCCCGACCGCCTGTGCCCCCAGCCCGAACGCAACCGTGGTGACCGCTGCGATCACGATCATCGTGTGACGGCCCACCCGCATGGGACCCACCTCCTACGCCTGCAGGAGAGGCTACACCCACGAGAACGTGCGACGTCCAACCGTGGGCGCCGTCGCCGGCGCGCCCTCAGGGCTGCTGCCAGTCCACCTTCTCGGCGTCGGAGTACAGCCGCTCGATCCGGTAGTAGTCACGCTCCTCGGTGTGGAACACGTGCACCACGACGTCGCCGTAGTCCAACAGCACCCACCGCCGTTCGGTCGCCCCCTCCACCGAACGGGGCCGGTCTCCGGAGTGCTCGGCCACCTGCTCCTCGACCTCGTCGACCACTGCCTTGACCTGCCGAGGGTTCGCTGCGGTCGCGATCACGAAGTAGCCACAGATGCCGAGCAGATCACCGACGTCGATCACGACGATCTCCGTGGCTCCCTTGTCGTCCGCGGCACGCGCCGCTGTGATGGCGAGCCCGAGCGAATCGGTTGCGGTCGTGGTGCTCATGTCGTGGTGCTCATCGCGTCATCCCTGGGAGATCTGGTCGGCGCCGACGACGACGACGACGTCCACGTTGGTCGCTCCATCGGGGGCACGGGTGGCGACCAGTCCGAGCGCAGCGGCGATCTCGTCGGCTGCAGCGCGGGCCTCGTCGGTCGCGTACTCGACCCGGGAGATCGCGACGTCGAAGCTCTCCGCGTTGCCGGTGAACGAGATCTCGCCGTTCGCGCCGACCACCCGGGGCGCCACCTGTCGGAGCGCGGCATCGTCTCGGGTGCCATTGAGCAGCTCGACCCTGGCGCGTTGACCGGGGAACGCCGCGATGGGGAAGGGGACTTCGGCAGCGACCCAGGTCGGCATGGCCTCCTGATCGATCCGGTAGATGGTCTTCGGGGGGCTGACGAACAGCGGTATGCCGACCATCGGCACCAGGTCGAAGCGTGTGGCCGGCGTGGCTGCGGCGGCGAGCAACTCCGCAGCGAGCTCCTGATCCTCCCCGTCCGCGGTGAGTGCCAGATCACCCGGGCTCTCGGGCGCGGCGGCGAACAGGGCCTCCCAGACCAGCTGCTGGCGCAGCGCGCGGTTCGCCTCGGATTCGGCGAGCCCACCGAACGACATGAACTCCGCCACCTCGCCGGGTTCGAGCGTGAGCTGCCCCGCCGAGTACTTGACCGTCGGATCCTCGCCCTCTCCCGGCTGGAGCACGTCGTCGGGCAACGAGACCGTGACAGGACCGACCGCGCCGGCGAGCTCGTCGATCATCGACACCGGAGCGGTGAACGCCGAGGTGGCACCGAAGGTCAGCTCTGCGCCCAGACGCAGCCGGAGCACATCGATCCCGCCACCGGCGAAGACATCCTCGGCCGATGCTGGGACCGAGTCCTCGAAGCTCCACAAGGTCGTCAGTGCGGGGATGGGTACCACGGTGCGCCCCAGGTCACCGGAGCGCTCGATCACGAGCAGCATCGTGGCCAGCGACGGAACGGTCGCCTCGCCTGTCGCGGTGGGGTCGGCTCCAGCGGCGGGATCGGCGTCCGTCGCGGGCTCCTCCCCCGCGGGCGGCTCGAGTGGTGCAGCGGGATCGACCACGGTGGTCGTCGTCGGCGGCGGCACCGGGTCGCCGGTGAAGGCGATGAGACTGACCGACGTGGGCTTCGCCGCGGCGACGTAGCCCGGTGCGTCGGGGTCGGTGACCTCGTTGGCGTCACCACCGGTGATGCGCAGCGCAGTGTTCCACCCCACGACGGCGAGCGCGATCAGGGCCAGGACGAACGCCGCCGTCACTGCGCCCTGGAGCATCAACAGCCTGCGGCGTCGGCGTCGCTGCCGGGCCGGGCGCTGACGGACCACCGGTCGGACGACCGCAACGGGCTCGAGGTCGGAATCGTCGCGCTCCGGGCTCTCTGGTGCAGCGATCGTCATCTCTGCTCACCATAGAGGTCCTGTTCGCGCAGCAGCGCGATCACCGGGTCGGGCACCAGGAACCGCAGCGGTCGCCCGTCGACCGCACGTTCCCGCAGGTCGGTCGACGACACTTCGAGGCGGGGCACCTCCACCCGCCTGCCCCGGAATCCCGGGGGAAGGCCCCGGGTGCGGTCGTCCCCGGTCGTCCCCGGGCGATCGACCACGACCAGCTCACACATCGCTGCCAGCTCGTCGTGGCGCTTCCAGGTGTGCATCCCGGCGGCGGCATCCGCGCCCAGCACCATGAACAGCTCGGCGCCCGGCTCCGCCCGACGCAGCTCGGCCAGCGTCTCCACCGTGTAGGACGGGCCCCCTCGACGAACCTCCAGGTCGCACGCCTCCACTCCGTCGACGTCGCGCACCGCGGCACGCACCATCGCGAGCCGCTGCGCTGCGGGGGTGATCGGTCGAGCTGGCGGACTTCTGCCACGGATCGTTGGCCACCACCATCAGCACCACGTCGAGCGTCAGCAGGTGCGCGACGTTGAGCGCCGTGACGAGGTGGCCGACATGGGGCGGGTCGAAGGTGCCGCCGAGCAGTCCGATACGCCGAGGGTCGTTGGCTGGCGGCATCGCCGAAGTGTACGTGTGGCGCCGGCGGCGGAACTTTCGCCGAGGCTTGCTCAACTCGTGTACGGCGCAGCCGATACCCACATCGTCGGGAAAACACAACCTCGACCCGAGATGAAGGTGTGAGACCCATGAGCGACTCCGTCGGGATGTACCTCAACGAGATCGGGATGGTCGCCCTGCTGACCGCAGAGGAGGAGCGCGAGCTGTCCCAGGCGATCGAGGCCGGGCAGGACGCGCGACGCCGCCGCGAGAACGGCGAGACCGGGCGGGACATCCGCAGGGCCATCGCCACCGCCGACGCCGCCAAGGACCGGTTCATCCGGGCCAACCTGCGACTCGTGGTGAGTGTGGCTCGTCGCTACCCACTCCCCCCGGGCATGGAACTGCTGGACCTGGTCCAGGAGGGCAACCTGGGTCTGGAACACGCCGTGGACAAGTTCGACTGGCGCAAGGGCTTCAAGTTCTCGACCTACGCGACGTTCTGGATCCGTCAGGCCATCGGCCGTGCACTGGATCAGAAGGCCTCGCTGGTGCGGTTGCCGGGTGACCGCTCGGCATCGTTGCGCGCCGCGTTGCGCCAGGTCGCCGGCGACGGCGACGAGCTGGACGACGAGAACGCACGCCTGCACCGCCTGACCACGCCCACCTCGCTCGACCGCACCGTCGGCGACGACGACTCCAACGAACTGGTCGACCTGCTGGCCTGCCAGAAGGCGGGTCCGGAACAACTGCTGATGGACGCCGAGCACTCCGAGTGGCTCACCGGGCTGCTCGACGTGCTCGACCCGCGAGCCCGCTCCGCGGTCGAACAGCGCTTCGGCCTGGCCGACGGACAGCGGCACAGCTACCGCGAGGTCGGCGAGAACCTCGGCGTCACCGCCGAGGCAGCGCGACGACTGGTCAAGCGTGCGGTCGGCACGGTGCGCGACCGGGCGATGGCCACCGCCTCCTGAAGCCGACTCGGCACCTGCACGGGCAGGATCCGGCTTCGGCCCGGGGCGAACGCGCCGGTAGCCTGTCGACGATGCCCGAGACCACTCCCCACCTCCTCCCCTCCGACGAGTGGACGCCGCAGTCATGGCGGACCCACGACGCGGCCCAGCAGCCCGAATGGCCCGATGCCGACGACTACGACGCCACGCTGAAGGAGCTGTCGGGCTACCCGCCGCTGGTGTTCGCAGGTGAGTCCCGTGCGCTGACCGGCGCGCTGGCGGGCGTGGCCGACGGCCGGGCCTTCCTGCTCCAGGCCGGCGACTGCGCCGAGTCCTTCGACGCGTTCTCGGCCGATTCGATCCGTGAGCGCCTGAAGGTCATCCTGCAGATGGCCGTGGTGCTGACCTACTCGGTCGGGGTGCCGACGGTGAAGGTCGGTCGGATCGCCGGCCAGTACGCGAAGCCCCGCTCGTCGAACACCGAGACGGTGGACGGGATCGAGCTGCCCAGCTTCCGCGGCCACCTGGTCAACGACATCGACTTCTCGGCCTCGGCGCGGCAACCCGTCGCGGGTCGCCTGTTGCGCGCCTACCACCAGTCAGCAGCAACGCTGAACCTGCTGAGGGCCTTCACCACCGGCGGGTTCGCCGACCTGTCTCGGGTCCATCAGTGGAACCAGCAGTTCGTCGCCGCCAGTCCCGAGGGTCGCCGCTACGAGCAGCTTGCACGTGAGATCGACCGCGCCCTGCGCTTCATGGAGGCCTGCGGACTGGATCACGAGACCGTCCCGGCGCTGCACCAGGCCGACGTCTGGACCAGCCACGAGGCATTGGTGCTGGGCTACGAGGAGGCGCTGACACGACGCGATTCGCTCACCGGCGACTGGTACGACTGCTCGGCCCACATGGTCTGGATCGGCGAGCGCACCCGGCAGCTCGATGGCGCGCACGTCGAGTTCTTCCGGGGCATCGGCAACCCCGTCGGCTGCAAGATCGGACCGAGCGCCACCGCCGACGAGGTGCTCGAGCTCTGCGAGGCGCTCAACCCCGGACGGGTTCCCGGCCGGCTGACGCTCATCACCCGGATGGGTGCCGACTCGATCACCGATGGCCTCCGTCCGCTCCTGCGCGCGGTGACCGACGCCGGGCATCCGGTGGTGTGGGCGTGTGACCCGATGCACGGCAACACCTTCACCGCCCCGAGCGGACGCAAGACCCGCCACTTCGATGCGATCCTGTCCGAGATCGCCGGGTTCTTCGAAGCTCACCGCGCAGAGGGCACCTGGCCCGGCGGCGTACACGTCGAGCTCACCGGCGACGACGTCACCGAGTGCCTCGGCGGCGCCGAGGACCTGCTCGATGACGACCTGGGCCTTCGGTACGAGACCATGTGCGACCCGCGGCTGAACGGTCGCCAGTCGCTCGACCTCGCCTTCCGCGTCGCCGAGCTGCTGCGGGTCAGCTGAACAGCACCTCCACGATTCGTCCGGACAATTCCCGACTGGATCGGTCGGGATTACGCGCTATTGTCGACCAATCCGATCAGGTTTGTCGGCAAGAGCGCCGAATCCGAACGAGCACGCGGAGCGTCCATGAGCACCATCGAGATCGACACCGACGGACACGTGGTGCCCGGCGAGCGACGCTCCGGTCCAGGTCGACCCCGCCATGATCGCCGACATCGAGAAGTTCGAGCGGTCCCTGGCCGGGTACCTGGCGGGCGAGATCGACGAGGACGTCTTCAAGGTGTTCCGGCTCGCCAACGGCGTCTACGGGCAGCGGCAGGGCGGCCACAACCAGATGATCCGGATCAAGGCCCCCTACGGCGCGATCACCCCCGTGCAGCTCGACGCGCTCGCCGACATCTCGGAGACCTACAGCCGGGGTTGGGGCCATCTCACCACCCGCCAGAACGTCCAGTTCCACTTCGTCGACCTGGAGCGCGTGCCGGACCTGTTGTGGGATCTCGCCAAGGTCGGACTCACCACCAGGGAGGCCTGCTCGGACACCGTGCGCAACGTCATGGGCTGCCACCTCGCCGGCGCCTGCCCCCACGAGGTGCTCGACATCCAGCCCTGGGCCGATGCGACGTTCTGGCACTTCCTGCGCAACCCGATCTCCCAGCGGCTCCCACGCAAGTTCAAGATCAACTTCTCGGGCTGCGCCACCGACTGCGGCCAGGCCATGTTCAACGACGTCGGGGTCATCGCGGTCAACCACTCCCACCCCGACGGCACCGTCGAGGCCGGGTTCCGGGTCTTCGTCGCCGGAGGCCTCGGGGCCAACCCGCACCCGGCTCTGGCACTCGAGGAGTTCACGACCCGCGAGGAGCTGCTGCCGACGATCGAAGCGTGCGTGCGCGTCTTCGAACAGACCGGCAACCGGGACAACAAGCTGCGAGCCCGCATGAAGTGGGTGGTCGACGAACTGGGCTTCGACGAGCTGCAGCGGCGCGTGCTGGCGTCGCGGAAGTTCCTGATGGCGAGCTCCTCGTGGCCCGGCGGCATCCCCGCCCAGGTCACCGAGCGCGGCGACGCACCCGCCGGTCGGGGCCCGGGCGAGGTCACACCACTCGGACAGGGCCAGCCGGTGTTCCTGTCGGGTACGACCCCGCAGCAACGCTGGGCCGAGTCCAACGTCGTGCGAGGTCTGGCGAAGGGCACCGTGTCGGCGCTGGCGTGGAGCCGACTCGGTGACGTCACTGCGGCCCAGTTCCGGGGCATCGCCGCCATCAGCCGCCACTTCGACGCCGAGGTGCGCATCACGAACCGGCAGAACTTCGTCCTTCGCGGGCTCTCCGAGGACCAGCTGCCCGGCCTGTACGAGCAGCTGAGTGCGATCGGCATGGCCCAGGCCGGCGCCGAGTTGAGTCGCGACGTCGTGGCCTGCCCCGGGGCCGACACGTGCAACCTCGCGGTCACCCAGTCACGGGGGCTCGCCGACGCGATCGGCGATGCACTCGAAGCAGCAGGTCTGGCAGAGGTCGAAGGCGTGCGCACCAACATCTCGGGTTGCACCAACTCCTGCGGACAGCACCACATCGCCGACATCGGGTTCTTCGGCGCCGAGCGTCGCGCACACGGGCGGTCGGCACCGGGCTACCAGATGCTGCTGGGGGGACACGTCGGTGACGAGAAGATCGAGTTCGGGGCGAAGGCGCTACGGCTGCCGGCGAAGGCCGCCCCCGAGGCCGTCGTGCGCGTCGTCGGTCGCTACGCCGCCGAGCGCACGCTGGGCGAGACGTTCAGCGCCTGGTTGGCCCGCTCAGGTGGCCCGAAGGGCGTCGCAGAGGGCCTGAAGGACCTCGATGAGTTTCCCGAGCCCGACGCGCAGCCCGACTTCTACACCGACTTCGGCGAGACGGGTCCGTACGAGAAGTCGCTCGGCGAGTCGGAGTGCGCGGTCTGATGCCCATGGCACTCACTGCCACCAACCAACCTCCTGAGCCGCTTCCCGGGCCGTTCAGCCCTGCAGCGTTCAGCGATGCCGACCTCGCGGAGCTCAACGAGGAGTTCGAGTCCGCGCCAGCCTCGCGGATCGTGCGCTGGGCCGCGGACAGCTTCGGTCCGCACATGGCGCTCGCCGCGTCGATGACCGACGCGGTGCTGATCGATCTGGCGGTGAAGGTCGCCCCGGCGATCGAGGTGCTGTTCATCGACACCGGCTACCACTTCCCCGAGACCCTCGAGACCGTCGAGACCGTGCGGCGACGCTACGGCCTGAACCTGCGCATCATGACCGTCCCACCCCACGACGAAGAGCTCTGGAAGGTCGATCCGGCCAACTGCTGCTCGGCGGTGAAGGTCGGCCAGTTGGACCGCGGTCTGGCGGGCAAGGCCGCGTGGATGTCGGGGTTGCGCCGCGACGAAGCGCCGTCACGGGCCGGCGCACCGATCATCGGCCGGGACCTGCGGGGCCTGATCAAGGTCAACCCGCTCGCGAGCTGGACCGCCACCGATGTCGAGGAGTACGTCCACCGCCACGACGTGCCGGTCAATCCGCTCACACTCAGGGGCTACCCGTCGATCGGATGCATGCCGTGCACCCAGCCGGTGGCGCCGGGCGAGGACGCCCGGTCGGGACGCTGGAGCGGGCGGGACAAGACCGAGTGCGGTCTGCACCTGAGCTGAGCGCCGCCACCGTCACCCGGCTCGGGGCGGGTCAGGTCCCGAGCTCCCGTGGCAGCGTCTCCGGGGTGGCCGGGCGCCCGTCCTTGCCGACCGGATGATCGTTGTCGAACCACTCCGGGCCCGGCCACATCCAGTCGTCGGCGACCTCGATGTTGCTGCCCCTGGTGCTGCGGCGGGCGAAGCCCTCGGGGTGGTGGTAGTTGCGGTAGCCCTCGCCGCTGCGGGGCCGTCCCGGCATCTGGAACCCGTCGCCCGAGTGCCGTCCCTTCTTGGAGAACGGACCGAACTTGGGTGAGTCGGAACCGGGCACGATGCCCACGCGGTGGCTACCGATCTGGTACTCCTTGACCGTCTGCACCGTCCACATCCCGTAGATGTTCCACATCAGGCTCATGGAGGCCTCGTTGTCGGTGTGCGCGTAGCCGTAGACCCATCGGATGTGGGGGAAGAACTCGTCCACCGCCGCGCCCATCTCGAACGACATCGTGATGCCGACCGCGTGTCGACGGAAGTCCTTGTGGACCCACAGGTCGAACAGGAACATCTCGTCGCGGGCCATCTGGATCGGGAGCAGCCCGCTGTTGCGGTCCTCGGGCAGGGGCGACTGGGTGAGCAGCCACATCTTGCCGATCGCCTTGTCGGTGGGCTTGTGGATGGCGAGGATCACCACAGCGCCCCGGGCGAAGGAGCCCTTCATCCGTTCCAGGCGTTCCGCTGGCTCCAGCTCCACCAGGTGTCGGTCGGTGGGGTCGAACACGACCTTGAACGAGAAGTCGTCGCCCGCGGTGATGATCTCGTCCGCGATCAGCGGCATCGGCCGCACCACGATCGCGCACTCCGAGATGACCGGCTTGTTGTGCTCGATCCGCTGCTTGACCTTGTCCACGATCGACATGTGCCCCCCTGGCGTGACGAGTCGAATGTGGCACCACGATACGGCAGCTGATCCGCGATGCAGTCCGAGCCGCGTTCGGAACGAGGCTCGACACGATCCGGCCCCGATTGACACCCCCTCGACCACGGACCACCATGGCGGTCGTGAGCGATACGACCGACACGGAATCGACCGGCATCGCGGTCCCCGGGCTGGGTGACGACCAGACGCTGCCCACCCGGTTGATGGTCCTGGGACTCGCGCACCACGACGGCACCGTGTACGGACCCGAGCTCTACCGGGTCGCGGTCGAGTGCGGCATCGGCATCGAGACCGTGCGCTCCTGCGTGCGGCGGCTCATCTCGGAGGGCATCTTCGAACGTGAGGGCGAGGGCCGCGACGCAGTCTTCCGTGCCACCGCCGCCGGCCGCTCGCTGCTCGGCGTGACCCAGCAGCGACACCTCCTCGCCTACGCCCAGGACGCGGCGGGACGCGGCTGGGACCGACGCTGGCGGCTGGTGTCGTTCGCCATCCCGGAATCCCAGCGCAGCGCACGCGATGCGTTCCGGGACCATCTGCTCGCGCTGGGCGGCGCCGGCATCCAGCCCGGCGTCTACGTCTCGCCGCACCACTGGGAGGACGACATCCTCGCAGAGGTCGGCCGTCTCGGCATCGCCCAGCACGTCACGCTGGCCAGCACCGACGACCTGCGCGTCGGCGGCACCACCGACCCTCGCCAGATCGTCGCCGAGCTGTGGTCCCTCGACGACCTGGCGCAGCGGTACCAGTCGTTCATCGACACCTATCAGGGCGTGCCGGGACAGCTCGAGGCGATGCGACGGCGGGGCGAGCGCATCGGCGAGCACGACTTCCTGGCCGGTGTGCTGCACCTGGCGATCCGGTTCAACGAGTGCTTCGAGTCCGACCCGCTCCTTCCGCCCGAGCTGCTCCCCCGCCCCTGGCCGGGCAGGGCGGCGCGTGAGCTGCTCGCTCGGTGCCGCAAGCTCGGTGTGCTCGCCCGCGAGGACAAGGGCGGACCAGCTCTGTACCGCGTCTTCGATGACGCTATCGCTCACCTGCCCTGATCCGGCCCGCCTCAGACAGGCGCTCGCTCGGGCCGCGGAGCGTATCGACGACTCTCGCGCTTGACCCGGTACATCGCCTCGTCCGCCAACCGGATCAGCTCGTCGGCGGTCGATCCCGGCCGCGCCATCGCAGCTCCCACGCTCAGACGCAGCGGGATTCCGGCCGGTGCCAGCGACGCCACCGCGTGGCAGAGCCGGGCCATGATCCGCGACAGGGTCTCGGGCGCTTCGAGTTCGGGGCAGACCAGCACGAACTCGTCGCCGCCGACCCGGGCGATCAGATCCACATCGCGGGTGTTGGCCCGCAGAGCGTCGGCGACATCGACCAGGAGTGCATCCCCGACCGCGTGGCCGTAGCGATCGTTGACCTGCTTGAAGTGGTCCAGGTCGCAGTAGAGCACCCCCAGATCGTGGCCCGACCCGGTCCGGTCGTTCGTGGCCCCGCCGTGCGCCCCGTGCCGGTCGAGCTTCGCACCGAACTGGCGGTACAGCTCTGCCCGGTTCATCAATCCGGTCAGCGCATCGGTCCGGGCCTGCGCGTGCAGGTGCTCCTCGGCGAGACAACGACGCAACGTCGCCATCAGCGTCGAGGCCAACACCACCACCAGGTCGACGTTGGTGTCGTCCCAGCAGCGCCACTGCGGACCGAATGCCATGCGCAGCACCGCCCACGGAGCGTGCGGCGACAACGCGACCTCCACCGCCGCCTCCGAGCCCAGCGCCAGCAAGCCGCTCGCTCACCGGCGACGCCGGGAGCGCCTCGATGTCGGTGGTGAAGCACAGCAGCGCAGCAGCGGTCTGCTCGAGCGGCCAGAGCGGCACGAACTGCTCCTTGGCGACGTCGCCGGACCTGTCCAGACGAACGCACGGCCACCGGGCGCCGATCGACAGCTCCGTGTCCGGCTCCTCCCATGCCAGCTCGATGAGCTCGGCGCCGACCACGGCTGCCAGGTCCTGCAGGTAGCGATCCACCAGCGCGCCGACGTGGTTCCACGGCACCGACGAACACTCGAGCGACGCCATCCGGATCAGCTGCTCGATCCGACGACGGCGACCCATGACCTCGTCGCGGTCGCCGGTCCATCTGATCGCGAGCACCATCCAGCTCCCGCCATCACCCTCGTGCCCTCACTGCCCGCCGGCTTCGACGGTGAGACCGTTGACCTCGCACTCGACCCAGCGTCCGTCATCGTGGCGAACCCGGAACACCGTGGGCTGGTGGTACCCGGTGGTTCTGCTCGCCTCGGACATCGCACCGGCTGCAGCGACCAGGTCATCGGGGTGCACGTAGTCCCAGATCGGCTGACCGAGATGCTGCTCGACGGAGAAGCCGAGCACTCGCTGCACCGACCCGCTCGCGAACCTGATCGCCCCGTCGGGGTCGACCACCACCAGCACGTCGGGACACTGCTCGGCGGCGAACGCCGCCAGCGGGGCCATCGTCGAGAGGTCCAACAGATCCTGCACGTCGCTCACCCCGAGATGATCGGCGCGGCGCCGGTCGGGGTTGAGAATCCCCTGCGGGTCAGACCAGGTGGTCGACGAACCGTTCGAGCTGGCGGAGGTTGCGGCACTCGAACGCACCGTCGCAGTGCGTGACGTACTCCCCCACGATCGAGTCGCCGGTGTCCCAGTAGGCGCGTGGCTCGGGGTTGAGCCAGTAGACGTGGCGGGCACGCTCGCGGATCTGCTTGATCACCCAGCTGTTGGACGCGTGGTAGTTGTTGCGGGCATCGCCCAGGATGATGACGGTGGTCTTGGGCCCGACGTCTCGTCCGTAGCGCTGCCAGAACACCTCGAACGCGTGCCCGTAGTCCGAGTGGCCGTCGACCCACACCACGTCGGCCTCGGTGTTGACCCGGTGGATCGCCTCGACGATGTCGTCGGTGCCCTCGAAGTAGCGGGTGACCTCATCGAGACCGTCGATGAACACGAAGCTGCGCACCTTCGAGAACTGCCCCGAGATGGCGTACACCAGGTGCAGGGTGAAGCGGGCGAACGCGGCGACCGACCCCGAGATGTCGGCGATCACGAAGATCTCGGGCTTGGCCGGGCGCGGATACTTGAACTTCGGCTCGGCGGGGACCCCTCCGTAGCTGAGCGAGTGGCGCACGGTGTTGCGGAAATCCAGTGCACCCTTGCGACCGTGACGGCGCTTGCGTGCCAGCCGCACCGCGAGCCTTCGGGTCAACGGCTGCAGCGCCTTGCGGAGCTGCACCATCTCGTCGCGGCTGGCGTGCATGAAGTCGATGTCCTCGGGCAGCGGCTTGCGCAGGGTCTTGGCCATCGCCTCGACGCCGCGGTCGGCCACCAGACGCCGGCGGATCTCGGACTCGATCTCCTTGCGGAACTCCTCGATGCGGTGCTCGTACTCGTCGCGTTCCAGACGCTCCTCGAGCGGGCTGAGCGGCTCGGGCGAGTCCTCACGTGCCTGCTCCATCAGGCGTTCGAGCATGCCGTCGAGATCCAGGTTCCGCAGCGTGCGGTACAGGTAGTAGGTGCCGCCCACGGGCCGGCCGGGCTCCATGCCGGCGAAGCGCTTCACCGACTGGCGCGCCATGGCGCGCATCATCGCCTGGTCGCCCTTCATGAGCGACCGGTACAGCATCTCGGCGAGCTCCTCGGGGCTCAGTCCCTCGCCGCTGCCCTGCCCGGCCTGGCCCGCTGCGTCGCCGGATCCTTCGGGCAGCTCCGGCTGGTCGTCGTCACCCTGGTCGAACGGATCGATCGCGTCGGGATCCAACGACCACTGCGCACCGCGCAACGAGAAGTACACCTCGAACACGGTCTCGAAGGCACGCCAGTGCGCATGGTTCTTGACCAGGGTGGCAGCGAGCGCGTACTTGAAGGCCTCACGATCCCCCAGTGGGATGTGCCGCACCGCCTCCATGGCGTCAAGGTTCTCGGTCAGGCTCACCGGCAGCCCGGCCTGACGCAGCTCGACGATGAACCCCGCCAGCAGGTCCACCAGCGGCTGCCCGGCCTGCAACACCTCGGGCGGGGGCCCGGTGGACGGCTCGGTTGCGCTCACCGCTCAGGCCCCGCCCGAGAGCAGCCCGGTTCCCTGCGAGAACGGCTTGTCCTCGGCGGCGAGCTCCTTGACGACCTTGGCGATGTCCGACTGGTACTTCAACAAGATGTTGACGGTGCTGGTCGCGGTCTCGGCATCGATCTGGTCGACACCCAACAGCACCAGGGTGCGGGCCCAGTCGATGGTCTCCGACACCGAGGGCGCCTTCTTCAACTCCAACTGGCGGATCGAGCGCACCACCCGGGCGATCTGGTCGGCGAGCGACTCGGTCAGGCCGGCCACCTTGGTCAGCACGATCTGCTTCTCGCGCTCCATGTCGGGGTAGTCGACGTGCAGGTACAGGCACCTGCGCTTGAGCGCCTCGGACAGCTCGCGGGTGTTGTTCGAGGTGAGGAACACCATCGGGATCTGACGGGCGGTGATGGTCCCCAGCTCGGGGATGGACACCTGGTAGTCCGACAGGATCTCGAGCAACAGCGCCTCGGTCTCCACCTCGACGCGATCGACCTCGTCGATCAGCAGCACGACGGGGTCCTCGGCACGGATGGCCTCCAGCAGCGGCCGCTCCAGAAGGAAGTCGTCGGAGAAGATGTCGGTGGAGATGTCGCTCCAGCCCTCACCCTCGGCAGCATCGCCCTCGGACTTCGTGGCCTGGATGCGCAGCAGCTGCTTCTTGTAGTTCCACTCGTACAGCGCCTTGGACTCGTCCAGCCCCTCGTAGCACTGCAGCCGGATCAGTCGTGCGCCGAGCACCTCGGCGACGGACTTGGCCAACTGGGTCTTGCCGGTACCGGCCGGGCCCTCGACCAGGATCGGCTTGCCGAGGCGGTCGGCCAGGTAGACGATGCCGGCGATGCCCTCGTCGGAGAGGTAGTCGACGGAGCCCAGCTGCTCACGGAGCGCAGGAACGGACTCGAACCGCTGCCCGGCGTGGTGAGCTGCGGCGTCGGTCGGGGTCTCGGTCGTGGTCATCGTGGGAGGTTACCGACCCACTTGACCGCTCGGTCAATCGGAATCGACCGCGGCGCCACGCCCCCGTGTCGCTACCCTGCGCCGATGGGCGCACAGGTGGTCGCACGAGGCCTGGGTGCTGGCCACGGGGCCCGGACGCTGTTCGCCGGCCTCGATCTGGTGCTCGCCCCGGGCGACGTTCTGGGCATCGTCGGTGCCAACGGTGCGGGCAAGTCGACGCTGCTGCGCCTGCTCGCCGGGATCGACGTGCCCGGCTCCGGCACCGTGACACGGGCGCCCCGTGATGCCACGGTCGGGCTGCTGCCGCAGGAGACCGACAGAAGGCCTGGCGAAACGGTCATCGAGCAGCTCGCCCGCCGAACCGGGGTGACCGGCGCACGCCGAGCGCTGGACGCGGCAACCGCAGCGCTGGCAGGCGCCGAGCCCGGAGCCGAGGACCGCTACTCCAGCGCGCTGGAGCAGTGGCTGGCGCTCGGCGCTGCCGACCTGGAGGACCGCGCTGGCGGTGTCGCCGCCCAGGTGGGACTCGACGTCGCGCTGCAGCATCCGATGGCGAGCCTCTCGGGAGGCCAGGCCGCCCGGGTCGGGCTCATGTCGTTGCTCCTCAGTCGCTTCGACATCATGCTGCTCGACGAGCCGACCAACGACCTCGACCTGGCCGGTCTGGCCATGCTGGAACAGCTGGTGCGCTCGACGCCCGTAGCGGTCGCGCTGATCAGCCACGACCGCGAGTTCATGTCGCGCACCGTCACGAGCGTGCTCGAGCTGGACCTGCACCAACAGGAGGTGCATCGCTACGGGGGCGGATTCGACGCCTACCTTGCCGAACGCGAGGTGCGCCGCACCGCTGCCAGGGATCGGTACGACGACTACCGCGACACCGTCGACACCCTGCAGGAACGGGCCCGGACGCAGAGGGCGTGGGCCGACAAGGGCGCCCGCACCGCTCGGCGCGACCGATCCGAGCGCGACAAGTTCATCCGCCACCACGACATCTCGACCAGCGAACAGCTGGCCGCCACCGCACGCCGCACCGACCGCATGATCGAGCGGCTGGAGGAGGTGGCCGAACCGAGGCGCGAATGGGACCTCCGGTTGTCGATCGCCCAGGCACCACCCTCGGGCCGTGTCGTGGTCGCGCTCGACGGCGCGGAGGTGATGCTCGACGACTTCCGTCTCGGGCCCGTCACCCTGCAGATCGACCGCGGCGACCGCGTGGCGGTCACGGGGCCGAACGGTTCGGGCAAGTCCACCCTGCTGGCGCTGTTGCTGGGCACCCTGGCGCCCGATGCCGGCACCGTCCGCCACGGGGCCGCGGTGCAGATCGGTGAGATCGACCAGGCTCGCCGGCTGTTCCTGGGGACGCCGACGCTGCTGGACGCGTTCTGTGCCGCGGTGCCCGACATGGCGACCTCGGAGGTGCGCACCCTGCTGGCGAAGTTCAGCCTGCGCGGCGACCATCTGGACCGACCTGCCGGGACGGCGTCGCCGGGGGAACGGACCCGTGCAGCACTGGCGCTGTTCCAGGGCCGGGGGGTCAACGTGCTGGTCCTGGACGAGCCCACCAACCACCTGGACCTCCCCGCGATCGAGCAGCTCGAGGTGGCACTGGACGCGTTCGACGCCACGGTGGTGCTGGTGACACACGACCGCCGGCTCCTCGGATCCTTCCGCGCCGACCGCCACCTGACACTCGATCAGGGAGCGGTGACCGAGCACTAGCGTTGCGAGTCCAACGAGCGCCGGAGGGCAGTTCAGTGATCAAGGGCTTCAAGGAATTCATCTTGCGGGGCAACGTCGTCGACCTGGCGGTCGGCATCGTCATCGGCGCAGCGTTCAGCGCCGTGGTGACCTCGTTCGTCGACGACGTACTGATGGCGTTCATCGGTGCGCTCTTCGGCGAGCCGAACTTCAACGACCTGATCTTGAACGTCGGCGACGGTCAGGTCATGTACGGCGCGTTCCTCACGGCGCTGGTGAGCTTCCTGCTCGTGGCCGCCGCGGTGTACTTCGCGGTGGTCGTGCCCATGAACATGCTCGCCGAACGTCGTTCCCGGGGCGAGGAGGACGACGTCGAGCCGACGAACGAGGAGCGCATGGTCGCCCTGCTGGAGCAGATCGCGAACCAGCAGCGCTGAGCCGAACGAGGTCAGACCTCGACGCGCACGCCGCGCCCCAACTGCTCGGCCAACTGGGTGCTCCGGCTCTCCGCGGAGTAGCGCTCGAGCGTGAGGTCGGTGTCGTCGGAGGGCGCCACCAGCCGGATGCACACATCATCGCCCTCGCTGTCGACCTCCAGGTCGGCCACCGCCGCGTCGTGGTTGCGGTCTGCTCCGATCGCCACCCGCAACAGCGCGGACATGGCAGCAACCCGACGCCGTTCGGTCGATGAGAGTGCGGCGAACTCCGGGTGCTTGTCCTCGGAGGGCTGGCTCTTGCGGTGGTAGCGGGCGACCTGGGCGATCAGCTCGATCTCCCGATCGGTGAACCCCATCAGGTGCTCGGAGTTCCTGATGACGTAGTAGCTGTGCTTGTGGTGCCCGGAGTGCGAGATGAACAACCCCACGTTGCTCAACAGCGCAGCCGCCTCGAGCAGCTCGCGGTCCGCTCCGTCCAGGCCGAGCTGGTCGTCCAGTGCGTCGTGCAACTGCAGCGCGAGGCGCGCCACCTGGATGGAGTGGTCGGGCTGATCGTCACACAGCTCCATGAGGTGGAACACGGAACTGCGCCGCAGGTCCGACAGGTGGTGCGACGTCGAGCCACGCAGCCGGTGCAGCGCGTCGAGCAGCACACCCTCGCGCAGGGCGTAGTCCGAGACGGTCAGCTCCTCGACCCCGAGCGCCAGGCAGACCTGTTCGAGCACCACGCCACCCCCCACGAGGATGTCGGCCCGGGACGCCTCGACGCCATCGAGCTTGCGCCGCTCCTCCGTGGTGCGCACCGAAGCCAGCTCGTCGATCACCGACGTGAGTTCGCCGAGGGTGATCGACGCTGCGTTGAGCGACTGGGGAACCGGCTCGTCGCGTCGTACGAGCGCCAGGGTGGCGAGCGCCTCGGCGGTGCCCGAGGTGACCACCGCGATGTCGTGGTCGAACTCGGCGGTCTCGGCCGACATGGGCGCGACCCGGCCCCGGACATACGCCCGGCACCGCTCCAGGGCACCGTCCTCGACGACGCCCTCAGGAAAGAAGCGCCGCGTCATGCGCAACGATCCGAGCTTCACCGAACGGGCGTGATCGACCTCGCCCTTGCGGCCGATGAGCACCTCGGTCGACCCGCCACCCACGTCGATGAGCACCATCCGCAGGTCGAACACCGGCAGCGCCTGCAGCACGCCGAGCTGGATGAGCCGGGCCTCTTCCTGGCCCGAGATGACCTGCACGTCGACGCCCGCCTCGTCGCGTGCCCGACGCAGGAACTCCGCTGCGTTGGTCGCTTCGCGGACCGCCGAGGTGGCCACCGCGTACATCGGGGCGTCGAAGGACTCGGCGAGCGACCGGCAGCGATCCAGCGCGGCGACGCCCCGATCGATCGCATCGGGCTCGAGCTGTTTCATCTCGCCCCGCCCCGAACCGAGCCGGACCATCTCCTTCTGACGGGTGATGACCTCGAAACGGTCGTTCGCCGCGACGCGGGCGATGAGCATGTGGACCGAGTTGGTACCGATGTCGATCGCTGCGAGGGCGTCCGGCACCGCCCGGCCGCTGCGATCATCCTCGATCGGGTGCATGCGCGCAGTGTAGGTGCGCCCCCAGGGGAGCCCGACGAGCTCAGGTGCCGCAGAAGGTCCGGTGGGGTCCGAAGTCATCGGGGGCCGGCAGGGCGTACGCGTCGGCACCCACTCGTTCGTCGAACGGCGCCCGCACCACGTCGAGCAGCTCGAGGAACGGCCCCATGTCGCCGGCGGTGGCGGCATCCAGCGCGACTTCGACGATGTGGTTGCGCGGCACGTAGACCGGGTTGACCCGGTCCATCGCCGCTGCGGAGTCGTCGGCGTCGATGCCCAGCTGCGAGCGACGTGTCCTCCACCGTTCGACCCAGTCGTCGAACGGGCCCGCGTCGGGGAACAGCGACCGAGCAGGAGCCTCATCACCCCGCACCACCGAGGACAGCGAGCGCATGGCCATGGTCAGGTCGACCCGCTGGGCGGTCAGCAGGTCGATGAACTGCACCGCCAAGTCGCGGTCGACCGCGTCGCTCTCGCCTCCCTCGCCCCGCGCTGACGGGTCGGCCAGTCCGAGCTTGTCGGCGATGCGGCGGTGCCAGTGCTGCTGGAACGCCGTCGGAAACGCCTCGAGCGCGGCGGTCGCCGCCGCCACCGCAGCGTCGGTGTCGTCGTCGATCAGCGGCAGCAGGGCCTCGGCCAGCCGGGCGAGGTTCCACAACGCGATGGACGCCTGGTTGCCGTAGGCGTAGCGGCCACCATGGTCGATGGAGCTGAACACCGTGGCGGGGTCGAACGCGTCCATGAACGCGCACGGCCCGTAGTCGATCGTCTCGCCCGAGATGGTCATGTTGTCCGTGTTCATGACGCCGTGGATGAACCCCACCAGCATCCAGCGCGCCACCAGATCGGCCTGCGCGTCCGCGACATGGGTCAGCAGCGCGAGGTAGGGGTTCGCAGCGTCGGCCGCTGTCGGGTGGTGTCGAGCGATCGCGTGATCCGCCAGCGCCCGAACGAGCTCCGGCCCACCGTTCGCCGACGCATACTCGAAGGTCCCCACCCGGAGATGGCTCGCCGCCACCCGGACCATCACCGCACCCGGCAGCATCGTGTCGCGTGCCACCTGTGTGCCCGTGGCGACCACGGCCAGCGACCGTGTGGTGGGGATGTCGAGGGCGAACATCGCCTCGCACATCAGATGTTCACGCAGCATGGGCCCGACCGCAGCCAAGCCGTCACCGCCCCGGGCGAACGGTGTGCGACCCGAGCCCTTCAGCTGCAGGTCACGCCTCGTTCCGTGCGTGTCGATGACCTCTCCCAGCAACAGCGCCCTGCCGTCGCCGAGCCGCGGCGAGTAGCCGCCGAACTGATGACCGGCGTAGGCCTGCGCCACGGGTTCGGCGCCCTCTGGCACGGCGTTGCCCACCAGCATTGCGACACCTGCTGGAGATCGCAGCTCATCGGGTGGCACCCCGAGCTCCCCTGCCAACTGCTCGTCGAGCACCAGCAGCTCCGGTGCGGGTGCCTGCACCGCCTGCCACGGCACGCACAGCGCCGGGAGCTCACGCACGAAGGAGTTGTCGAAGCGGAACGACGACGCAACGGAGTCGGACATCGGGTCGAGGCTAACGGTCCGCACTGCGCGACGATGGTCGCGACATGACCGACCGATCCTCCCCCGACTCCGCCCCTGATCGCGCCGGCGACGCCGGACCCCCGGGGTGGAACGGGCACTGGGCCGAGGAGTGGTCCAGGCACGGGCGACCTGATCTGTCCCCCTGTCGCGTGGTGCGCATCGACAAGGGCGGGATCACCGTGTCGCTGCACGGTGACGACGAACAGCTGGTGGTCGCGGCGAAGGCGGTGCGGCGTGTGGTCGTCGGCGACATGTGCGGACTGGACACCGCCGCCGGGCGCATCGAGGTGATCCTGCCGCGCCGCACCGTGTTCGAGCGACGCTCCCCCGGGGTGTCACGCGACGAGATGCGACTGCGGGCTCGGGCGGTGGCGTCGAACATGGACCTGGTCTTCGTGCTGCAGCCCCTCGACCCCGGTCTCAACACCGGGCGCCTGACACGTGAGCTGGTACTCGCATGGGAGAGCGGAGCCCGCCCGGTCGTGGTGCTGACCAAGTCCGACCTGGTACCAGCAGACGAGGCCGCTGCACAGGTCGCCGAGGCGCAGCGCTATGCCCCGGGGGTCGAGGTGTACGCGGTCTCGACCCACTCGGAGCACGGCCTGGACCCGCTGACGTCCAGTGGCGGCGCGGGCCGGGTCATCGCGCTCCTGGGTGCGTCCGGCGCCGGCAAGTCCACGCTGGTCAACGCGCTCGCCGGCCACCGGGTGCAGCTGACCGCCGAGGTACGGGACTCGGACCGTCGCGGGCGACACACCACCTCTGCCGGACAGATGGTGGCGCTGCGCGACGGGTCGCTGCTGATCGACACCCCGGGCATCCGCGGCGTGGGCCTGTGGTCGGCCGACGTCGGCATGGAGCGAGCCTTCGACGACCTGACGCAGTTCGCGCAGCACTGCAGGTTCGCCGACTGCACCCACACCGACGAGCCGGGCTGCGGTCTGGTCACCGCGATCGACGCCGGTGACATCGGAGCCGATCGCGTGGAGATCTGGCGGTCGCTGGTCGAGGAGCTCGAAGCGCTCGAGGAGGGCCTGGAGGTTCGCAGCCGCGAGCAGCAGCGCCAGACCAACCAGCGGGCCCGTCGACGCTCACGCCGGCGGGACCACGACGTCGACGCAGCAGCCGACCGGTCCGACCTGGAGGACTTCGAGCACCCCGGCGACAGCTGACGGGGCGCCAGTCCGATGGCACCCGTGTGACGCCGGATGTCACCTGGCTGCCGAGCGATCAGCTTCCGGTGCTGCAGGCCGGATGACGCCGATGTCAGGCGCTGAGCGCCGACTCGACCTGCGTGGCCGCGGCGAGCACCGCCTGGCCGTGCACCCGGCCCGGCTGCCGTCCGAGCCTGTCGATCGGGCCCGAGACGCTGATCGCCGCGACTATCTCATCGGCTCGGTCCCGCACCGGGGCCGAGACCGACGCCACACCGGGCTCTCGCTCACCAACGGTCTGCACCCACTCGGGCGACGGACCGTGATCGTCACCCGACAGCACCCGGCCGGCCGAGCCGACGTCCATGGGCAGGGCCGCCCCGACCGGCACGATGGTGCGCAGCCCGTGAGGTGACTCGAGCGCAGCGACACACACCCTGGAGTCCCCGTCCCGCACGTAGAGCTGCACCGACTCGCCGGTGGTGTCGCGCAGCGCTGCCATCGCAGGTCGCGCTGCGGCGGCGAGCGGGAACTGCTCGGCTGCAGCGCGACCGAGTGCCACGAGGTGCAGGCCCAGGGCGAAGCGCCCATCGTCGAGGCGGCGCAGGATGCCGTGCGCCTCGAGTGCGACCGCCAGCCGGTGCGCGGTGGCGCGGCTGAGTCCGGTGGCCTCGGTCAGCCCGACGAGCGTTCTCGGGCCGTCCGCAACCGCCGTCAGGATCGAGAACGACTTGTCGAGCACACCGACCGTGCGTAGAGTCTGTTCCATCAGTCGGGAACTCTATCTCAGATAGTGAGACATGCAAATGAGTGACGCAGCCCAGAACACACCCACGACGCTGGCCGAGAAGGTCTGGAACCGCCACGTCGTGCGGTCAGCGGACGGCGAACCGGACCTGCTCTTCATCGATCTGCACCTGGTCCACGAGGTCACCTCACCCCAGGCGTTCGAGGGCCTCCGGATGACGGGACGCACGGTCCGCCGGCCTGATCTGACCGTCGCCACCGAGGACCACAACGTCCCGACCGCCGACATCGACCAGCCGATCGCGGACCCGATCTCACGCACCCAGATCGAGACGCTGCGGGCCAACACCGACGAGTTCGGCGTCGTCAACTACCCCATGGGCTCGCCCGGTCAGGGCATCGTGCACATCATCGGCCCCGAGCAGGGCTACACGCAGCCCGGCATGACCATCGTCTGCGGCGATTCGCACACCTCGACCCACGGAGCGTTCGGTGCGCTCGCATTCGGCATCGGCACGTCCGAGGTCGAGCACGTCCTGGCCACCCAGACGCTCCCCCAGGCCCGCCCGAAGACGCTGGCGGTCAACGTCGACGGCGAGCTGCGCCCCGGCGTGACCGGCAAGGACGTCATCCTGGCCATCCTCGGCGTGCTCGGCACCTCGGGCGGCATGGGCCACATCGCGGAGTACCGGGGCTCGGCCATCCGATCGCTGTCGATGGAGGGCCGCATGACGGTGTGCAACATGTCGATCGAGGCGGGCGCGAAGGCCGGCATGATCGCCCCCGACGACGTCACCTTCGAGTACCTGAAGGGGCGGCCCCACGCCCCCAGCGGCGAGCTGTGGGACGAAGCCGTCGCTGACTGGCGCACGCTGGTCACTGACGAGGGCGCCACCTTCGACAAGGAGGTGTTCCTGGACGCCAGCACGATCGAGCCGTTCGTCTCCTGGGGCACCAACCCCGGACAGGTCATCCCCATGTCGGGCAGCGTCCCCTCCCCCGACGACTTCGACGACGAGATCGAGCGGGCCGCTGCGATCCGGGCACTGGAGTACATGGACCTGACCGCCGGCACGCCGTTCACCGATGTCGCGGTGGACACGATCTTCATCGGGTCGTGCACCAACGGCCGCATCGAGGACCTGCGGGCCGTCGCCGAGGTCGCCAAGGGCCGCAAGGTCGCCGAGGGCGTTCGCACCCTGGTCGTGCCCGGGTCCCACGCCGTGAAGACCCAGGCCGAGCGGGAAGGACTCGACGTGATCCTGCGCGACGCCGGGTTCGACTGGAGAGAGCCCGGCTGTTCGATGTGCCTGGCGATGAATCCCGACAAGCTCGCCCCGGGTGAACGCTCGGCATCCACCTCGAACCGCAACTTCGAGGGGCGCCAGGGCAGGGGTGGCCGCACACACCTGGTCTCCCCCGCCGTCGCTGCCGCCACGGCCATCGCCGGGCACTTCGCCACTCCCACCGATCTCGAGAGGGTCTGATCCCACATGGACGCAGTACGCATCATCACCGGCACCGCGGTGCCGCTCGACCGCTCCGACGTCGACACCGACCAGATCATCCCGAGCGACTGGCTCAAGAGGGTCGAGCGGACGGGCTTCGACAAGGGACTGTTCTCGGAGTGGCGCGACGATCGGGAGTTCGTCCTGAACCACGAGGTGCACCACGATGCCGAGATCCTGATCGCCGGGCCCAACTTCGGTACCGGCTCCAGCCGGGAACACGCCGTGTGGGCGATCCAGCAGTACGGCTTCCGCGCCGTGGTGTCACCACGATTCGGCGACATCTTCCGCAACAACGCAGCCAAGAACGGGCTCGTTCCCGTGGAGGTGCCGGCGGAGGTCGGCCGCCAGTTGCTGGACGCGGTGGCCGCGGACCCCACCCTTCAATTCATCATCGACGTCGAGCTGCGGACGCTCGAGGTGGAGGGGCTCGACCTGGTCGTGGAGTTCCCGATCGACGCAGCGGTCCAGCACCGGTTCCTCGGAGGCCTCGATGACATCGACCTGACGCTGGCCCATGAGGCCGACATCTCGACGTACGAGGCGACCCGACCGGCATGGTTGCCGACGGCGGGGTGAGCACGGACGGACCGGAGCCGATCGAATCCGACGCCCTCGTCGGCGCCTGGGAACTGGTGTCGTGGAGTCTGCTGGTCGACGACCAGGATCGGCCCCACGGGTTCGGCGAGCAGGTCACCGGACAGCTGCTCTACCTGCCCAGCGGGCACATGTCGGCGATCCTGGCAGACCCTGACCGGGCGCCGTTGTCGGCTGAACCCTTCGCCGCCGCTCCGCAGGACGAGCGCGCCGAGGCTGCTCGCACCTACGTCTCCTACGGCGGACGCTGGTCCGTCGACGGCGACCAGGTGCGCCACCACGTGGAGTTCTGCCTCCTGCCGAACTGGATCGGCACCGACCTGGTGCGCAACGTGTCGTGGCAGCACGAGCACCTGGTGCTGTCGACCGCACCCGAGCGGGACCCCAAGGGACGTGCGGTCGTCAATCGGCTGGTGTGGCGGCGGTCCGACTGAGCCGTCGGTCCTGCGCCGATCCTCCTGTCACGGACCCGGCGTCCCTACGATCAGGGCCGTGGCGGTCAACCGGAGTCGCAGCGCCCGGAGCGCCCGCAAGCGCAAACGCCGCATGGACCGGGTCGAGCACGACCTGACCGACGAGCAGTGGGACGCCCTCGTACGAGCGTGGGGCGGCTGCGCCTACTGCGGAGTCACCGATCGGCCGCTGCAGCGAGACTGCGTGCGAGCGATCTCCCGCGGCGGGCGCTACACGCTCGACAACGTGGTGCCGGCCTGCGGGTCCTGCAACGCGAGCAAGTGCAACGACGAAGTGACTGCGTGGATGCGACGCAAGCGGCTGGACGAGCGTTCGTTCCTGCTGCGCAACGTCGAGATCGGCGCCGAGCTCGCCGCGCAGTACGCCGGCGGGCGGCCGACCGAGGATTCCCTCAGCCCCGCTGAGCCGGCGGCCCGGTCCCGCTCGACCGATGCGCCAGAATGAATCCCGAAGGGGAGTATCCCTGCGCAGCGAGTTCGTCACCACGGCCGTTCGGCCCGGACCCGTTGGCCCTCGGGCGGGAGAGACCTTCATTCCGATCACCCAGCGCACTCCCGGAGGACCGAATGAAGGCACTCAAGCTCGCCGCGACCGTCACCGCAGCACGCCGGCTGGCACAGCAGCACTCGACCAAGGTGCACGCCGCGATCGACAAGGCCGCCGACACCGCCACCACCAAGCTGGCCCCGGAGCACCACGCCCGCATCGAATCGGGCCGACGTATGGCGAAGAAGGCCGCCGACACCGCCGGCGGGACCCCACCGCCCACCCACTGAGTCGCCCAGCCGTCCGGGCAGGCCAGCGGTCCGGGCAGGTCAGGCTCAGGGATCGGGGAAGCTCAGCCGCTGCGGCGCCCCAGGCGCCGCCTGGTCGGGAGCTCTGGCACCTCCTGGGTCTCGGGCATCGAGACCCCGTGCTCGGCGATCCGACGAGCGAGGCGGGAGGTCCACGCACTCGCGGTGGCGCCGTGGACGAAGACGCTCACCAGCACCGTCCACATCACCACCAGGACGACCTGACGGGCGCCGGGACCCTGCACCTCGTCGAGCACCAGCAGGCCGAACAAGATCGACGCGAGCCCTCTCGGTCCGAACCACCCGATGAACAGGCGTGTCTCCCACAAGGTGCCGCTGCCCACCAGCGCGATCAGGACCGCCGCCACACGGATGACTGCCAGGCTGAGCACCACGTAGAGCGCCACGGCCCACGTCAGCTCGTCGAGGAACGGAGCGACGATGAGCGCGCCGAACACCGTGAAGGTGATGACGCTCAGCAACTCGCCCTCGTCCTCGGTGAAGTCCTGGATCCCACGACAGTGGTCGCGTGCCACCGCACCGAATGCCAGCCCGCCCACGAACGCCGCGACGAAGCCGTTCCCACCTCCGAGCTCCGACACGGCGAACGCTCCCACTGCGACCGCGATCGTTCCGAGCTGCCGGTACAGACCGTCGACGCATCCGGCCGCGCTCGCCCGCTCCAACAACCAGGCACCCCCGGCGCCGGCGAGCACACCGGCGAGCACACCCACGCCGATCTGTTGCGCGGCGAAGGTCAGCCAGTCCTGGACCCCACCCGGGTCCTCCTCGGCCACTGCTGCCGCGATCAGGACCGTGACGATCGGCAACGACATCCCGTCGTTCAGGCCGCTCTCGACGTTCAGCGTCTGACGGATGCGCACCGGCAGCCGTCGGTCGCTGACGACCGCCTGTCCGAGCGCAGCATCGGTCGGAGCCAGGATCGCCGCGATCAGCGCGGCTTCGACCAGGCTGAGCGACGGGAGCAGCAGCGCCGCCGCGACGGTGCCGCCGAGGACCATGAGCGGCAGACCGATGCCCAGCAATCGCATCGGGAGTGCCGATCCCCGACGCAACACCCCCAGGTCGATGCGCACGGCGTCGGTGAACAGCACCAGCACCAGGGTGGCTTCCACCAGCACGCTCACCGCCTCGCTCTCCAGGCCGAGGTCGAACCACCCCAGACCTGCGGAGCCGACCAAGAGTCCGACTGTCGTGAAGAACATCGGCGCGGTCAGCGGGGCCATCGCCAGACGCTTCGACACGAGCGCGAATCCGAGGATCGTGACCGAGAGGATGAGGAGTTCGATCACGAGACGGCGGACACAGTCGACACGGGGCCATCGAGAGCGGGATGCACCGTGGAATGGTACGGCTGCTGAGGGTGTCCGGACGCCGTGGTCAGGGTCGGCGCACCACCCTGCCCGGGGCCCAGTCCTCCTGGTGCTCCTTGCGTGGGGCGGTCGGCCGGAACGTGATGCTGATCCTCGGGCCGCCGTGGCGTGCCCGCGGCACCGCATGCTCCCAGTGATGCTGACAGGCGCCACCCATGACCAACAGGTCGCCGCCAGCGGGAGTGAAGGTGACGCTCGATCCACCGCCCTTCGGGCGCAGCAGGAAACGCCGGGTCGAACCCAACGAGACGATCGCCACCGGCGGCTCCTTGTGGGCACGACCGATTCGATCTGCATGCCAGGCCACCGCATCCTGGCCGTCGCGGTACCAGTTCAACCAGATGCCGTTCATGCCGACCTGATAGCGGCCGGCCAGCTCGGTGGCCATGCGCCGCACGATCGCCGGGGTGCGTGGATGTCGGGCCCCCAAGCCGGCGCTCAACCGGGGTTCGGCCACCATCTGGCCGTACATCGGTCGCTCCGCACGGTGCCAGATGTCGGACCGGGCCAGTCGTTCGTAGAGCTCCAGCTGGCCGCCGAGCCAGCCGTGCACCTCGTCGACCCAGCACTGCGCGTCGAGCCAGGTTCGCCGGACCGGGTGGTCGCCACGGATGGCCAGCTCCCCCGCTCCGAACAACGACCCCTGGACCTGCGTCACGAGGGCGAGCCTACTCGAACACCTGTTCGACATCGGAAGATTCTTGGTCGGGATCGGGAACCGGGTCGGACCGGCGGTCGTCGGAGGTGGTGACATCGCACCAAGGGGAGGCCCCGATGCCCGACTCGACGTCCACCGGACCAGGAACGACCCAGCAGGCACGAGAGATCCCACGACGGCGACGCCGAGCTGCGGGCCTGGCGGCGATCGGCGCCGTCTCGGTGCTGTCGTTGCTGTCGGCATGCACCGCCGACTGGGACGCCGCCCCGTGGGACCGGGAGCTCCCGTCGGCGGACGCCGTCTCGGTGCTGCGGACAGCGCCGAGCTGCACCGCGCTCAGCGATGCCGCCGAACCCGTGCTGAGCGCAGCGGTGGATGCGATGTGGCCCGCCTCCGATCGCGGGTGGTTCTCGGGAGGAGGCGACGACGATCAGGTCGACGCATCGACCGGAGCCGCCGACGTGCCGAGCAGCCGGCTCTCCGAAGGCCCCGCCCCGACGACCATGCCGTCGGCGGTATCGCCCGAGGCACTCGGGTCCGACGCCACCGGCCGGGTCGTGATCGGGACGAACAACCAGGAGCAGGAGGTCGACGAGTCGGACCTGTTCAAGACCGACGGCGACAGGATCGTCTCGATCACCAACGGCGTGCTGCGGGTGGTCCATCTGGACGGATCGCCGGCGATCGACGGGACGTTGGATCTGTCCGCACGGGGCGCGCAGCAGCTCTTCCTCCGGGGCGACACCGCGCTGGTGCTGGGCACGACGTTCGGCGGCGGACGAGGGGATGTCATGTTCGAAGGTGATGCCGTCGGACGCGAGGCCGATCCACCGATGACGACTCCGCCGCCACCGGCGATCGAGGCCGCCACCACGACGACGACCAGCACCTCGATCCCCGACGATCCGACCACGACCAGCGACCACGACGACCACGACCAGCACGAGCACGACCAGCACGACCACGACCAGCACGACCACGACGGTGCCCATCGTCGCTCCTCCGTTCGCCACGGCGACGACGCTGACCCTGGTGGACCTGGGCGACGCAGCTGCACCATCGGTTGTCTCGACCGCGGACATCGAGGGGTCGATGGTCACCGCTCGCCAGATCGACGGGAGCGCCCGTGTCGTCGTGCAGAGCTCGCCGGAAGCGATCGAGCAGCTGTACACGGCGAGGTCGCGCGACGAGGCAACCGCCGTGGTCCGCACTGTGGGCGCGGACGACCTGCTGCCCAGGGTCGCGGTCGACGGTCGGGTGGGTGATCTCGGCGCCTGTGACGACATACTGCTCGCCTCCGCCGCTCCGGCACCCGACGGCCCCCCGAGCTCACCCTGGAGCGGCGACCCGTCCTCTGCGCTCAGCACGGTGACGGTGGTGACGGTCGGTGACGACCTCACCGACCTGGCGCCGGTCAGCGTCCAGGGCACCGCAGACACGGTCTACGCCTCGACCGACTCGCTGTTCGTCGCCGCCGGCTCGTGGGACGAGGGCGGCAGCCGCACCGACGTGCACCGCTTCGACCTGGGCGGCGACGGGCCGGCGACCTACACGGGTTCCGGTCGTGCCCCGGGACACCTGCTCAACCAGTTCTCGCTGTCCGAACGCGACGGCGCGCTCCGGCTGGTCACGACACTGGACGGAACCGGCGTGGTGATGCCGGTGGAACCGGGCATCGGAGGCGGCATCTCCGAGGACGACGTCGCCACCAGCGACATCGTGGCTCCCATGGGGCAGAGCTCGGCCCGGCTCACTGTGCTGGACACCGACGGGACCCTCGACGAGATCGGTCACCTCGACGGCATGGGCATCGGCGAGACCGTGCACTCGGTGCGGTTCCTGGACGACATCGCCTACCTCGTCACGTTCCGCCAGGTCGACCCGCTCTATGCGGTCGATCTGAGCGACCCGCGCAACCCGAGGCTGCTCGGCGAGCTGAAGATCCCCGGGTTCTCGGAGTACCTGCACCCCGTGGGAGATGGCCTGCTGCTCGGGGTCGGGCGAGAGGTCGACCCCGCGACGGGCATCGACGGCGGGCTCAAGATCTCGCTGTTCGACGTCAGCGATCCGGTCCAGATGGCCGAGGTCGACCAGATCATCGTGGCGAACGCATCGTCCGCCATCAGCGACGATCACAAGGCCTTCACCTGGGACCCCGTCCGACGACGGGCGATCATCCCGGTCGATCGTGGCTGTGGCATGGGTGACGGCTTCATCGAGGAACCGACGGTCGACGCCCCGGCGTCCAGTCGACTCTGCCAGCCTGACGGAGTGGCGCAGGTCGTCCAGGTCGACGGGAACACCCTGACCGAGGTGGCGCGGATCGGTCACGTCGCCCCGGGCTCCGGACCTGGATCGGGCACCGTGGCACCGATCCGGTCATCGATCGTCGACGACGACCTCTGGACGCTGTCGATGGTCGGGCTCGGCCGCAGCGACGCCGACGCCCCGACCGAGGTCGCGCTGCTGGGGTTCTGAACGGACCAGTGCTCAGCCGCTGACCGCGGCGACCGAGACGACGCCGTCGGTGTCGCGCAGCGCCTCCTGCACCTCGGGGGAACGGCCCGATCGGTGGCCAGCACCATCAGCGCCTTGGCGCCCTCGGGCGACGACCCCACCGCCATGTCGTCGATGTTCACCCCGGCCTCACCCAGGAGCATGCCGACCTTGCCGATCATGCTCGGCTGGTCCTGGTTGCGCACCACCAACAGATGCTCGGCCGGAGGTACGTCGATCGCATGGTCGTCGATCATCACCACCGACGGCGCTGCTTTCAGACCGACCAGCGTGCCGGCGATGCTGTGACCGCCACCGCGGATGGTGACCAGGTTGACGTAGTCGCGGGCGTGGGTGGTGGAGGTGGGGCGGATCTCCAGACCTTGCTCCTCGGCGACCTGCGGGGCGTTGACGTAGGACACCGGCTCGCCCGAGGTGACGGTGAAGAAGCCCTTCAGCACCGACAACGTCAGGATGCGGGTGTCGTACTCGGCGATCTGCCCCTGGTACTCGATCTCCAACCCACCGGAGCACTCGCCGCAGAGCCCGGCGAGGATCCGCCCGAGCTGCTCGGCCAGCGCCAGGTAGGGGCGCACCGTCTCGGATGCCTCTGCCGCCGAGACGTTGACGGCATAGGGGACGAAGTCGCCGGCGAGCGCCAGCTCGACCATGTCGGCGATCGTGTCGCCGGCCTTGTCCTGTGCCTCTTCGGTCGAGGCGCCCAGGTGCGGGGTGACGACCACCTGGTCGAGCCCGAACAACGGCGACTCGGTGCACGGTTCGGTGGCGAACACGTCGATCGCCGCGCCACCGATGGTGCCCGCAGCGATGGCGTCGGCCAGGGCCTGCTCATCGATGATGCCGCCCCGGGCGACGTTGACCACCCGCAGCGACGGCTTGGCGAGCGCGAGCATGTCGGCGTCGATCAGCCCGGCGGTCTCGGGTGTCCTGGCCAGGTGCAGCGTGATGAAGTCGGACCGGGCCATCAGCTCCTCGAGCGGCAGCAGATCGACGTTCAGCTGACGGGCGCGCTCCTCCGCGACGAAGGGGTCGTAGGCGACCAGCTTCATGCCGAACGCCAGCGCCCGCTGGGCGACCAGCTTGCCGATGCGGCCCAGGCCGATGATGCCCAGCGTCTTGTCGGACAGCTCGACGCCGGTCCACTTCGAGCGCTCCCAGCGGCCGGCCTTCAGCGCTGCCGAGGCCTGGGGCACGTTGCGTGCCTGGGCCAGCAGCAGCGCCATCGTGTGCTCCGCCGCCGACAGCGTGTTGGACTGCGGAGCGTTCACCACCATGACGCCGCGCTCGGTGGCCGCGGCGACATCGACGTTGTCCAGGCCGATACCGGCACGGCCCACCGCGATCAGGTCGGTGCCGGCTGCCAGGAGCTCGGCGGTGACCTGGGTCGCGGAACGGATGATCAGCGCGTGGGCGCCGACGATCGCGTCGAGGAGCGCCTCGGGAGACAGCCCCTCCTGGATGTCGACCTCGTGGCCGGCGTCGCGCAGACGCTGCAGGCCTCCATCGGCGATCTTCTCGGTGACCAGGACTCGCATCGACCCATCCTGCCCGAGTGGGTCCGCACCGGCCAGCCCACCGGCAGGTCGGGCGTCACCCCGGGTTCAGGTCATCGGGACTCAGGCGACCTGCCGCGAGCAGCAGGAGGTCGCCGTCGCCGGCGGTCAACTCGCCCCCGCCCGACCCCGGGAGCGACCAGCCCGACGTGCTGGTCAGTCGCAACCGTCGGAGCGTTCGCGGTGCTCCGTAGACGACCGCGAAGCGACCCATCGACTCCACCGCAATCCGCGCCGCGACCGGATCGAGCACGTCGGGGCGTCCCACCGCGCGGGTGATGTCCAGACCGTGGACCAGGACCTCTGCCAGCGCCGCCGCCGGTGGCGCGCCGGGGACCACGAAACGGCCACCGTCGGCTGCACGCAGGCGGTCCAGCAGCTCGTGGGGCGTCGAGGCGTCGGCGACGCCCCGAGCGATCGGCACCATCGCCCCCAGCGGTGAACAGAGGTGGCGAACTGCTGCAACGGTCGTCTCGATGAACATGCGTGGCCGGTCCAGCTCGGCGAGCCACACGAGGTGCGCCAACACGTCCTGTGTCCTCCAGTCCCGGCACAACGACGGCTGGTCCCACTCGGTCGACCCGAGGTCGACCAGGGCATCGGCCAGTGCCCGGCGCTGCGCTGCAACCATCGGCCACACGTCAACCATTTCCACCCTCCCGGCACATCAGGCGGGCTCGAACCCGAGCACCTGCCCGTAGAACTCCAGCTCGGCGGTGAGCGCCGTGACGATCGTGTCGGCCAGGCGGAAACCATGGCCCTCACCCTGGAACAGCACGTAGCGGTGCGGAACCCCGTTCGCCTCGAGCGCAGCGACCAGCACCTCGGCCTGGGCCGGCGGGACGACCTTGTCGTCGCTGCCCTGCAACAGCAGCACCGGACGGCTCAGCCGGTCCGCATGGAACAACGGCGAGCGGTCCCGGTACACCTGGGCGCCGGCGGGCAGTGGAGCCACCAGGCCGTCCAGGTAGCGGGACTCGAACTTGTGCGTGTCGGCGGCCAACGCCGCCAGATCGGTCACTCCGTAGAGGCTGCACGCGGCGGCGAACGCGCCCGGTGCGCCCCACGCGTCCTGGAAGCAGACCGCAGCGAGTGCGGTGAACCCACCGGCGGATCCGCCACGGATGACACACCGTGCTCCGTCCACGACACCGCCGCCGTCGGCACCGTCGGCAGCCAGGTGGCGTGTGATGGCGATGCAGTCCTCGACGTCCACCACGCCCCATCGCCCCCGCAGTGCGTCGCGGTACTCCCGACCGAAACCGGTCGAGCCCCGGTAGTTCACATCCGCCACCGCGAAGCCACGAGTGGTCCAGAACTGCACGCTGGTGGAGAACTCGGGGCGCGCAGCCGCAGTGGGACCGCCGTGGATGCGCACCAGCAGCGGTGGCAGCTCACCCTGGGGCCCCCGGTGATCGCCGCTGACGGGCAGGTACACCAGCGCGTGTGCCATCAGGTCGTCGTCGTCGACCATGCCGCCGACATCCGCAGGCGCCCCGGTCGGGAACGTGACCGGCGTCGGCAGCGACACCCAGTCCGGCGCCAGTGGCGCCTCGACAGGCCGGAGGTCCACCGCCGCTGCGGGGTCCTCGGGATCGAGCGAGAGGTCGAGCCGCCAGACCGTCGAGGGACGATCGGGAACGCCACCGATCACCGCGACCGTGTCACCGTGGGCGGCGACGTACTCGATCGACCGCAGCGCCGGTCCGGGCAGCGCCGAGCGCCCACCCGTCGTCAGGTCCAGCAGCCACAGCGTGTCCAGACCGCCGCTGGCGACTGCGAGCACCACCCGGTCGTCGCCGCAGAACGCGTACCGGCGACCGCCCGCCACCCAGCGCGGCTCGCCGATCTCTTCGCCGGGCTCGCCACCGCCGGCAACAGCGGTCGTGGGGTCGTCACCGCTGCCTTCGTCGGGCACTCCGACGCCCGGAGCCACCCGCAGGTGCCACCAGCCATCTGCGTCGTCGCACCACCACAGCACGCCGTCGGGCGACCACTCGGGTAGGCAGACCGACACCGCTCGGTCGAGTCCGTTGACTGCGCCACCACGCCGGCCCCCTGCGATCCTCCGTGATTCGGTCACCGAGGCGCCGTCAGCGCCGAGGACGAGCCGGCCGGCCCACAGCTCGGCCGCGTCCCAGGGCATGTCGGGATGGTCCCATCGGAGCCACGCGACGGACCTTCCGTCGGGCGAGACCGCGGGAGCGACGACGAAGTCGCCGCCGCCGACGTCGTCGACACCCACCAGCACGTCGTGGTGATGGTCGGCGGCACAGACCGCGACCAGCTCGTTGCGGGGCTCGGGATACCAGGCGCCTGATCGGTCGGTGTGCGATTCACGCTCGACGACCACCCAATCACCTGCGCCGACCGCACGACCCGATGCATGTCGCCATGCCAGCTGCCGGGGCGCCGCCGCGCTGAGCGGACGATCCGACATGACCGCCCGGTCGACCCCGCGGGACACGTCGGCCCGCATGAGCTGTTGGGATGCGTCGTCGACCCAGTCGACATGGCCCTGCCCGGTCCAGAACGCGCCGCCGCCGTACTCGTTGACCCTGCTGCGTGGGCGAACCTGCTCCGGGTCGAGGTCCGCCGGCGTGCCACCATCTCGGGCGCCGACCAGCGCGATGCGACCCTGGTGGGCCGGACGGCTCTCGGACCACCAGATCGTGGCCACCCCGTGGGCGTCGCGGGTGATGCCGAGCCCCGAGAACCGCGTCGCTCCGACCGCGGCGTCGAGCGGCGACAACGGCGAGCGCCACGAGCCGTGGGGTGCGACCGTGTGGACCAGGTCGCCGGCGCGGCCCGGCGAGGTCACCCGCCGTTGACCAGGCGGGCCACCCGCTCGATGCCCTCCACCAGGTCGTCGTCGCCCAGGGCGAACGAGAACCGGCCGTAGCCCGGCGAACCGAAGGCCTCGCCCGGCACGAACGCCACCTTCGCGTCCTCCAGGATCAGATCGGCCAGCTCGACGGTGGTGGCCGCGGTCCGGCCGCCGAGATCGACCCCCAGCAGCCCCGTCAGGTTGGGGTAGGCGTAGAAGGCCCCCTCGGGCTCGAGGCAGCTGACCCCGGGGATGTCGGCCAGCATCCGGTGCATCGTGCGCCGCCGCCGGTCGAAGACCAGCCGCATCTGTTCGACTGCGGACAGATCACCCGAGACCGCGGCGAGCGCCGCTCGCTGGGCGACGTTGCAGACGTTCGAGGTGAGGTGGGTCTGCAGGTTGGTGGCACCCTTGACCACGTCGGCCGGGCCGATGAGCCAGCCCACCCGCCACCCGGTCATGGCGTACGTCTTGGCGACACCGTTGACGATCACGCACTGCTCGGCCAGCTCCGGAACGACTGCGGCGATGGAGTGGTGCTGGGCGTCGCCGTAGACGAGGTGCTCGTAGATCTCGTCGGTGATGACCACGATGCCGTGCTCCAGCGCCCAGCGGCCGATGGCCTCGATCTCCTCACGCGGGTAGACCGCCCCGGTGGGGTTGGACGGCGAGACGAACACGAGCGCCTTGGTCCGCGGAGTGCGCGCCGCCTCGAGCTGGTCGACGGTGACGCGGAACCCGGTGGACTCGTCGGTGGGCAGCACGACCGACACTCCGCCGGCCAGCGCGATGGGCTCGGGGTAGGTCGTCCAGAACGGCGCCGGCAGCAGCACCTCGTCGCCGTCGCCGATGAGCACCGTGAACGCCGAGTACACCGCATGCTTGCCGCCGTTGGTCACCACGACCTGGCCGGGGTCGACCTGCACCCCGGAGTCGCGCAGCGTCTTGGCCGCGATCGCCTCCTTCAGCTCGGGAAGACCGGCGGCCGGCGTGTAGCGGTGGTTCCTGGGGTCGAGGCACGCCTGTGCTGCAGCCTCGGCGATGTAGTCGGGGGTGGCGAAGTCGGGCTCACCTGCGCCGAAGCCGATGACGGGCTCACCGGCGGCCTTGAGCGCCTTGGCCTTGGAATCCACCGCGAGGGTGGCGGACGGCGTGATGGCCGCGACCCGCGCCGAGATGCGCGAGCGGCCGGATTCGGTCGAAGGGGTGGACATGACCCGAACGCTACCGTTCCCCTCCGACAGCCTTCGAACGGGTTCGCCCGCAGGCCTCGGGGCCGCGAGACTCTTGGATCGTGAGCATCCCTGACATCGCCATCCCCGACGACCTCCTCCCCCACGACGGCCGCTTCGGCTGTGGCCCCTCCAGGGTGAGGCCCGACGCGGTCGAGATGCTGGCGGGCTCGGCCGGGCACTACCTGGGCACCAGCCACCGCCAAGCGGCGGTCCAGTTCAAGGTGAGCGAGCTGCGCAACGGTCTGGCCGAGATGTTCGCACTGCCCGACGGCTACGAGATCCTGCTGGGGAACGGCGGCACCACCGCCTTCTGGGACGCCGCGACGTTCGGGCTGATCGACCGGCGCAGCCAGCACCTGCACTTCGGCGAGTTCTCCTCGAAGTTCGGCACGGCCACGGCAGCAGCACCGCACCTCGACGATCCGCAGATCATCAGCGCCGAGCCGGGTGACCACCCCGAGGCCGTCGCAGCTGCGGGCATCGACGCCTACTGCCTGACCCAGAACGAGACGTCGACAGGGGTCGCCATGGGACTCGCCCGGCCCGACGGCGCCGATGACGACGCGCTCGTGCTCGTCGACGCCACTTCTGCCGCCGGCGGCCTCCGCTTCGACCCGAACCAGGTGGACGTCTACTACTTCGCCCCCCAGAAGTGCCTGGCGTCCGATGGCGGACTCTGGCTGGCCGCATGCTCACCACGAGCCATCGAGCGCATCGAGCGCATCGCTGCCAGTGACCGTTGGATCCCGGCATTCTTCGATCTGGGGATCGCCCTGGACAACTCGCGCAAGGACCAGACCTACAACACTCCTGCGCTCGCCACGCTGTTCCTGGCCACCGAGCAGGTGCGCTGGGTCAACGAGAACGGCGGACTGGAGTTCGCCGCCGGTCGTTGTGACCGCTCGGCCGAGACGATCTACCGCTGGGCCGATGCCCACCCCCACGCCACGCCGTTCGTCAGCGACCCGGCGAAGCGGTCCCACGTCGTCGCCACCATCGACTTCGATGCGTCGATCGACGCCGCCACGGTCGCTGCGGTGCTGCGCAGCAACGGCGTCATCGACGTGGAGCCGTACCGCAAGCTGGGTCGCAACCAGCTGCGCGTGGCCATGTTCCCCGCGATCGACCCGGACGACATCGCTGCACTGACCGGCTGCGTCGACCACGTGATCGGCGCGCTCGAGCAGCTGAGCCGCTGATCGATCGGTCAGCGAGCCAGCTGCTCGTTCACGCAGGCGTCACACTCCCGTGACGCTCCCGCGTCGGACGGGGACGAAGGTGACCGGGTCACAGGTATCGATCTGTGCGGTTTCCGACCATGACCGACCCCCACCGCTCCCCCGCCCGCACCCGCCGCCTCGTTGCGACGACCATGGTCGTCGCCGCGGTCGCCGTGATGTGCCCCGGGGCAGCGGTGGCCGCGCCAACGGTGATCAGTGCTCCTGACTCGGCACCGGTGTCGTTGCTGCACGGCGAATCCACCCCGCCCACATCGTCGATCCGGGTCAGCCAGCGCACCCAGATCGACGACCCCCGTCGTCGGACCGAGCGGCGGCACCGCCGACGTCAGGACCGTCGTCGACTCCGGCTCCTCACACACCGACCCCACGGGGGGATCCCGCCGGGACGGTCGTCGCCCTGCTGCGTCGTTGTCGATCCGCGTCGACACAGCCCACTTCAGCGGCGTGGTCCGCCGGGGCCGACCACCGACGAAACGCACTGCTCCTCCTGCGTACATGACCGACGGGTAGTCGGTGGCGACTGGAGCGGCCCACGGGCCGTGACCCCCACCGAGGTGACCCGAGCATCCTTCCGAAGCGGCGCTGAGTCGGTTCGGAAGACGGCCCGAGACACGGGCCGTCGCACGAGGCCGACACCGGCCGAGTGCGGGAGCAGGAGGAGACCTGGATGATGCACACTCGAAAGGCCAAGGTCGCGCTCGGCATCACGCTGCTCGCGACACTCGTCGTACTCCCGGGGGTCGCCGGGGCACAGGGCGTCGCCGAGCCGGTGTTCGACGGTTCGCTGATCCCCGCTCCCACCGATGTGGGCGTGGGGCTCAACATGCTGTGGGTCGTCCTCGGCGCGGCGCTGGTCATCTTCATGCAGGCCGGGTTCGCCATGGTCGAGACCGGATTCTGTCGGGCGAAGCACGCTGCGCACGTGGTCACGACCAACCTGGCGATCTTCGGTCTGGGACTGGTCGGCTTCTTCCTGATCGGCTTCCCCATCATGTTCGGAGGGTTCAGCTACAGCGTGTTCGGGTTGTCCGACGCGCTGGGGTCCAATCTCGTCGGCTCCGGGAACTGGGTGTTCCTGTGGACCGGACCCTGGGCCATGTCGGGCATCGACCCGAAGATGTTCGCTCCCGCTGCCGCCTTCTTCCTCTACATGGTGGCCTTCATGGACACCACGGCGACCATCCCCACGGGTTCGATGGCGGAACGGTGGAAGTTCAAGAGCTTCATCTGGTGGGGCTTGTTCTGCGGCGCCGTCTACTACCCGCTCTTCGGTGCGTGGACCTGGGGCGGCGGGTGGCTCGCGAAGCTCGGTAACAGCCTCCAGCTGGGGTTCGGCTACGTCGACTTCGCCGGCTCGGGCATCGTGCACGCCACAGGGGGTGCCGCTGCGCTGGCCGGGGCGATCGTGCTGGGGCCGCGCATCGGCAAGTACGCCAAGGACGGCACCGCCCGAGCGCTTCCGGGACACAACATCCCGATGGCGCTGCTGGGTACGTTCATCCTGCTCTTCGGCTGGTTCGGGTTCAACGCAGCGTCGACCTTCGCGGCCACCGACGTGCAGTTCGCGGTCGCAGCGCTCAACACCGGCATCGCCGCAGCGTTCGGCTTGGTGGCGTCGATGGTCTACATCATGTCCCGCACCGGAAAGCCGGATCCCGGCATGATCGCCAACGGCATGCTCGCCGGGCTCGTCGCGATCACTGCGCCGTGTGCCTTCGTCAGCCCGTGGGCAGCTGCAGTGATCGGCTGCATCGCCGGCGTGCTGGTGATCGAAGCGGTGTTCTTCGTCGAACGGCGCGGCCTGGACGACCCGGTCGGGGCGATCGCGGTGCACGGCGTGTGCGGCACCTTCGGCGTGCTGGCGGTCGGGATCTTCGCGAACGGGACCTACGGCGCCGGTTGGAACGGCACGACCGAGGGCGCAGCGGGTTCGGCCAGCGGCATCACCGGCATCCTCGGCGGCGACTTCGGCCTCGGACTCCGTCAGCTCGGCGCACAGGCGATCGGCGTGGTCGTCATCTGGACCGTGATGCTCGGACTGGCCTATGCGTTCTTCAAGATCCAGGACACCGTGACCAAGGGCGGGATCCGTTCCTCGGTCGAGGACGAGCTCGTCGGCCTCGACTACCCCGAGATGGGGGTCACGGCCTACCCGGGCGATGTGTCGTTCTCTCTCGACGACATCGTGATCGAGACCCTGCCCAAGGCCCAGCAGGAGGAGGTGTCGTCGGGGAGGTCCTGAAGGCCCTCAGGCCGACTCCGGCACAGCGGAACGGGCCCGCCCGATCACTCGGGCGGGCTCGTCCGCGCGGCAGGCGGCGAGTACAGCACGATGGTGTCGGCGACCTTGTCGTGGATGCCTCGGTAGAGCCGATCTGCGATCGAGCTGAGGTACACCAGGGGCACCAGCAACAGCAGCGGCGGGAACAGCAGGTAGCCGAAGAGGAACACGCCCGGGACCATCGCCCGGAAGAACGCCTCCCGGGCGGTGGGCAGGTCGCCGTTGCGCCATTCGACCACCTTCAGCCGACACAGCAGCTTGCCGAGCGTCTGCCCAGTCCGACTCACCAGGACCGTCTCGTACGCCACGAAGGTGACCGGGAACACCAGCAGCACCCAGACCGGGGCCTGGAACTGGCCATCGCTGGTGTCACCCACCGCTGCCGCGAGCACGTTGGCCGGCAACAGCACGATCACCAGATCGATGATGCGAGCCGCTGCGCGCAGACCCCAGGCGCCGGGGGCGCCGGGCTGGCCGCGCCCGGGCAGGTCGTCGCGGGACGTCGGCGGTAGCGCGGGATACGGCACGCCGGAGCGTCGACCGCTGCCGGGAGGGAGGGGGGCGTTCACGGGGTCCACTCTGTCACGACGTCGACCCGGTCACGACGTCGCCGGCACGGCTGCCCGTAGCATCTGCGCGATGACCGACGACGCGGAGGCCGCCCTTCCCGACGGCGCACATGACGCACTCGTGATCGACGCCCACGACAGCAGCGATGACCTCGGCCGGGCCACGCAGCGACTGGAGTTGACCGTCGTCGCCGGGCCCTCGAAAGGTCTCGTGGTGACCATCGTGACCGGCGACCCGTTGGGCACCGAGATCGACCTGATCGGCATGCCCGCCACGATCACCGTGCGCGACGGCGAGCCGTCGGTGGTCATCGACCACTGACGGCTCGCTCGCGGCGATATCGGTGCGGTTGCGGTCAGCCGGCTGCGGCAGCGAACCCACGGTCGAGATCCGCGAGGATGTCGACGATCGACTCCAGACCCACCGAGAGCCGGATCAGGCCAGGCTCCACGCCGGTGCTGAGCTGCTCGTCGCCGGTCAGCTGGCTGTGCGTGGTCGACGCCGGGTGGATGACCAGCGACCGGACGTCGCCGATGTTGGCCACATGGCTGTGCAGCTGGAGCGCCTCGACGAAGCGCTTCCCCGCCTCACGGCCGCCGGCGATGACGAACGCCGGCACCGAGCCCGGTCCCTTCGGCGCATAGGTCGCCGCGCGGTCATGCCACTTGCTCGATGCCAGCCCGGCATAGGCGACCGACTCCACCTGGTCGTGGGAGTCCAGGTACTCCGCGACCGCCTGGGCGTTGGTGAGGTGGCGGTCCATGCGCAGCGACAGCGTTTCGATGCCCTGCAGCAGGAGGAAGGCGTTGAACGGTGACACCGCTGCGCCGATGTCGCGCAGCAGCTGCACGCGTGCCTTGATGATGTAGGAGCCGGCACCGAGCGCCGGCCAGTAGGACAGCCCGTGGTAGCTGGGATCGGGTTCGGTGAACTGGGGGAACCTGTCACCCTGGGAGAAGTCGAACGAGCCGCCGTCGACGATCGCGCCTGCCACCGCGGTGCCGTGTCCGCAGAGGAACTTCGTCGCCGAGTGCACCACGATGTCGGCGCCGTGCTCGAGGGGCCGGATGACGTAGGGCGTCGCCACGGTGTTGTCGACGATCAGCGGGACGCCGTGCTCATGGGCCAACTCGGCCACCGCTCGGATGTCGAGGACGTCGTTGCGCGGGTTGCCGATGCTCTCGCCGTAGAACGCCTTGGTGTTCGGTCGCACCGCTGCTGCCCAGGCCTCGAGGTCGTCGGGGTCGTCGATGAACGAGACCTCGATGCCCATCTTCGGCAGCGTGTAGTGGAACAGGTTGTAGGTCCCGCCGTAGAGCGCGGCGGAGGCGACGATGTGGCTGCCCGACTCGGCGAGGTTGAGGATGGCGAGGGTCTCGGCCGACTGACCGGAGCTGACCACGAGCGCTCCCGGCAGGCCGACCGCGGTGTCGGGTGCACCTTCGAGACTGGCGATGCGGGCCTCGGCCACGCCCTGTGTGGGATTCATGATCCGCGTGTAGATGTTGCCGATCTCGGACAACGCGAACAGGTTGGCCGCGTGGTCGCTGTCACGGAACTGGTAGGCCGTGGTCTGGTAGATCGGGGTGGCGCGTGCGCCGGTGGTCGGATCGGCCTCGGCGCCGGCATGGATCTGGCGGGTGTCGAAACCCCACTGCTCGCTCATGGTCTACTCCTGGTTCGGACGGCCTCACCATCGTGGCGGCCGACTGCGGCGCCACCCTAGGGCAGCTAATCCCGACCAACAAGGTCAGGATTCTGTCCGGACCCCGGCATCTGCGACCTCGAGCACGCGGCACCGCCCGGCCGGCCCCAGCGCGGCGCACAGCTGCTCGCCGTCGGCCCCCGGGGCCAGCAGTGCGGCGATCGTCGGTCCCGAGCCTGACAGCCATGCGGCCAGGACATCCTCGCTGCCGAGCAGCGCCTCGAGCACCTCGGCCGACTCGGGCCGGGCGCGGAGCCGCTCCGGTTGGTGCAGCTCGTCCTCACATGCCCTGCGCAACACGGACAGATCTCCGGTCGCGACTCCTGCGACCCACAGCGCAGCACCGGCGATCGAGTGCGCTGCATCGGCCATCGACACCTGCTCGGGAAGTGCCCGACGTGAGACGTCGGTCGACGTCGCGCTCGACGGTGACCACACCAGGGCGCGCAGCCCGGGCGGCACGTCGAGCCGGACCACGTGATCCGGCGTGGTGACCACGAATCCGCCGTGCGCAGATGCCCCGGCGTTGTCGGAGTGCCCCTCGAGGCGCGTCGCGACGAGGAACGACCCTTCACGGGCGTCGTCGACGTCGAGACCGTCGACGAGCCCTGCGAGGAACGCCCCGGCCACCCGCGCCGCACCAGAGAACCCCAGACCGCGGCCGGGCGGGATCGGGCTGCGCCACCGCAGATCGGTCGACTCGTCGCCACCGGCAGCGCGGAACGCGACCGCCGCGGGGTGGGTCGGCTCCGCCACCAACCAGTCGGGCGTGATCGCCGGATCGTCGGACAGCTCGAAGGGCAGATCGACGGCCATCGCCAGGCAGTCGAAACCCGATCCCAGGTTCGCCGACGAGGCCGGGCTGCTGACGATCACCGGGTCAGTCGCCGCCGGAGATGTCCTCGACCTTGACCTTGCCCGCGGAGATCCACGGCATCATGTCGCGCAGCTCAGCACCGACCTGCTCGATCTGGTGCGCCTTGCCGGCCTGACGCAGCTCGTCGAAGCGGGACCCACCGGAGCGAACCTCGTCGACGAACTCGGTGGCGAACTGCCCGGACTGGATCTCGCCCAGGATCTTCTTCATCTCTGCCTTGACCCCGGCGTTGATCACCCGCGGACCACGGGTCAGGTCGCCGTACTCGGCGGTGGTCGAGATGGAGTAGCGCATGCCGGCGATGCCCTGCTCGTACATGAGGTCGACGATCAGCTTCAGCTCGTGCAGGCACTCGAAGTACGCGGACTCGGGCTGGTACCCGGCCTCGACCAGGGTCTCGAACCCGGCCTGGACCAGTGCGGTGAGGCCGCCGCAGAGCACGACCTGCTCACCGAACAGGTCGGTCTCGGTCTCCTCCTCGAAGGTGGTCTCGAGCACGCCGGCCCGGGAACCGCCGATGGCGTCCGCGTACGACGAGCGCGAGCGCCTTGGCGCCGCCCGTAGCGTCCTGGGACACTGCGATCAGGCAGGGCACGCCACCACCTTCGGTGTACGTGCGGCGCACCAGGTGGCCGGGACCTTTCGGTGCGACCATCGCGACGTCGACACCATCGGGCGCCTTCACGTAGCCGAAGCGCACGTTGAAGCCGTGGGCGAAGAACAGGGCGTCGCCGTCGGACAGGTTCGGTGCCACCTCGGCGTCGTAGATCGGGCCGATCTCGGTGTCGGGCAGCAGCATCATGATGACGTCGGCCTCGGCGGTGGCGGTCGCCACATCGGTGACCTTGAGCCCGGCCTCCTCGGCCTTGGCCCTCGAGGAGCTGCCTTCACGCAGCCCGACGCGCACGTCGACGCCCGACTCCTTCAGGTTGAGTGCGTGGGCGTGGCCCTGTGAGCCGTAGCCCAGAACCGCAACCTTGCGGCCGGCGATGATGCTCGGGTCCGCGTCCTTCTCGTAGTAGACGTTGGCCATCGGTCGTTCTAGTTCCTTCGTGTGGTCCGACCGAAATCAGCCGGCGGCGCGCAGGCCCGCCGGTGGCGGTGCGCTCCAGTTTCGGCAACGCGACGCGCCCGGTGCGCTGAAGGTCGATGATGCCGTAGGGCGTCAACAGCTCCTCGAGGTCGTCGAGTCGTTCCGGGTGCTCGTCGAGCGACAGGGCCAGCTCGTCGTGGCCGACGTCGATGATGCGGCCGCCGAACACGCTGATCAGCTCGATCACCTGGCTGCGCACCGCCGCCGGCGCCTTCACGGTGACGAGCATCAGCTCACGCTCGACCGAATCCCGTGGATCCAGCTCGGAGATCTTGATGACGTTCACCAGTTTGTTCAGCTGCTTCACGACCTGCTCGAGCGGTGCGGTCTCGACGTCCACGACGACGGTGATGCGACTGAAGCGCTCGTCATCGGTCGGCGCGACGGCGAGGGAGTAGATGTTGTAGCCCCGCCGGGCGAACAGGCTGGCCACACGCGCCAGCACTCCCGCCCGGTTCTCGACCAGCACCGACAGCACATGGTGCTTCGCCGGCCTGGCGCCGTTGCGTCGGACATCCCTGCTCTGCAGACTCATCGGGACGGCTCCCCCTGGGTCGGATCGACGACGATGTCGTTGTTGGACTTGCCCGACGGCACCATCGGGAACACCTTCTCGGAGGCGTCGGTGCGGAACTCGAGCACGACGGGGCGATCGTCGATCTCGTTCGCCTTGTCGATCGCGGGTCCCACCTCCTCGGGCGACTCCACCCGCAGGGCGATGCACCCCATCGCCTCGGCCCACTTGACGTAGTCGGGCAGGTCGGGAGAGAGGTACACCTCGGAGTAGCGCTCCTCGTAGAACATCTCCTGCCACTGGCGCACCATGCCCAGGTACGCGTTGTTGAGGATGGCGATCTTGACCGGGATGCGCTCGGTGGCCGCGGTGACCAGCTCCTGTGCGGTCATCTGGAAGCACCCGTCGCCGTCGACGGCCCACACGGTGCGGTCCGGACGACCGACCTTCGCCCCGATCGCCGCGGGCACCGAGAAGCCCATGGTCCCGAGCCCGCCGGAGTTCACCCAGGTGTAGGGATGGTTGAACTTCCAGTACTGGCTGGTCCACATCTGGTGCTGGCCGACGCCCGACGCGACGATCGTGTCCTCGGGCGAACGGTCACGCAGCTGTTCGAGCACGTACTGGGGCTTGAGCAGGTCGCCGTCGACCGACTGCTCGTAGACCAGGGGGTACTTCTCCTGCCACCCCGACAGGGTCTGTCGCCACGGGGTGATGTCGGCCCGGCTCTCCGGTCCGCCGAGCGCGCCGATCGCCTTGATCAGCTCCTCGATCACCAGGCGGCAGTCACCGACGATCGGCACGTCCGGGCGACGCACCTTGCCGAGCTCGGCCGGGTCGATGTCGACGTGGATGATCTTCGCGTCCGGAGCGAACCCGTCGAGCTTGCCCGTGACACGGTCGTCGAACCGGCTGCCCAGCGCGATGAGCAGATCGGACTGCTGCATCGCGGTGACCGCCGTGTAGTTGCCGTGCATTCCGGGCATGCCCAGGCAGAGCTCATGGTCGTCGGGAAAGGCGCCGCGGGCCATGAGCGTCGTGACGACCGGGATGCCGGTCAGCTCGGCCAGTTCGCGCAACGCCTCTGCCGCGCGTGCTTTCAGGATGCCGCCACCGGCGTAGAGCACCGGTTGGCGTGCCGCGGCGATGAGCGCGGCAGCTTCTCTGATCTGGCGCGGATGGCCCTTCATGGTCGGCTTGTACCCCGGCAGGCTGGCCGAGACATCGGCGTCGCTGGGCCAGTTCCAGTCCATCGCGGAGTTCGGGTTCATCGGGTCGACGATGTCCTTGGGGATGTCGACCAGCACCGGGCCCGGACGGCCGGTGGTCGCGATGTGGAACGCCTGTCGGATGGCGAGGGGGATGTCCTCGGCGCGGGTCACCAGCTCGTTGTGCTTCGTCACCCCACGGGTGATGCCGGTGATGTCGCACTCCTGGAACGCATCGGTGCCGATCGCGGCGGTCGGGACCTGTCCGGTGATGCAGACCATGGGAACCGAGTCCATGTAGGCGTCCGCGAGCGGCGTGACGATGTTGGTCGCCCCGGGTCCCGAGGTCACCATGGCCACACCGGGACGCCCCGTCGCGTGGGCGAAGCCCTCGGCCATGTGACCGGCCCCCTGTTCGTGGCGCACCAGCACGTGACGGATCGGGCTGTCGAGGATCGGGTCGTACACCGGCAGGATCGCTCCTCCGGGCAGGCCGAAGATCACTTCGACTCCCTCCAGCTCCAAGGAGCGGATGAGCGCTGATCCCCCATTGGTGTTCATGGTCGGTTCCTGTTCGAGGTCGGGTGACGATCAGTGGGTCCGGCGAGTCCTCCGCCGAAAAACACGACGACCTCCCGGCGGGGAGGTCGAGGGCACACGTGCATGCTGGAGTGAACCAGTCGCGTCCCTCAGACGGGTACGAGGAGGTGATCACTCAGCTGCACCAGCACAGTCTGCCCCCTGCGTGGGGCCGGTGCCAACCACCCGGCTACCGTCGAGCGGGTGAACAGTTGGGCGATCGCCGCAGGGGTCGGGGTGCTGGGAGTCGCGGGGATCCGCGAGGTGGTCCGCTGGCGGGGCCGTCGATGGCAGAAGTCGGGGCACCGCGGCACCGACTGACCCTGCGGGTCAGCGCGCCGGGGTGACCTTGTGCACGAGCTGCTCCTCGGCGCCCGACAGCCGCACGCGGGCGACGGACATCCCGCCCCACAGCAGCGCCAGCCCCACCAGCGGTGCAGCTGCCGCGATCAACGTGGCCAGACCGACCGAGCGGGTGGAGGCCAGGTAGACGCCCACGGCGACCGGAGCGGATGCGACGCCGAGCACGAACATGCAGGCGGCCAGCATCAGCCCTGCGATGCACCCCTGCCCGGTGTCGCCGGCGGCCAGGGGATTCGGGCTGTCGGGCATCGCGACCGGCGCTGCGGCGGCGCTGGCGATCGCGACACCGGCGGCTCCGAGCACCGAGCCGACCGCCACCGCCCATCCTGCCGGCACCCACCGCCACCCTCCGGTCAGCGCCGCCATTCCCAACGGCAACAGCAGTGCCGGCATGGTCATGACCACCAGCGAGGACATGACCTTCCCGGCGACCAGCACCTTGGCGGTCGCTCCGGCAGCCACCTCGGACCAGATGGCGGGGCCGTCCATCCCGAACGCGTTGTTCCCGTCGAAGAGCACCGCGAAGTGCAACATCCCCGCGATGATCACCATCCGGGGATCGACCGCATCGCCGAGCAACGGACCGAGGAGGAACACACCTCCCCCGATGGCGAGCGCCGTGGTGGTGTTGACCGCCTGGCGTGGCGTGCGGAACTTGGTCCTGATGGTGCGTGTGGCGAGCGCACCGGCGGGCGAGGCCGGCAGCAACCACCGGAGGAAACGACCGGAGCGATCTGAGCGCTCCCTGGTCCGGGCGGTGCTGCGCCCTCCGGGTCGGGGCGAGCTCATGGCCAGGCGGTGGGTGCTGACGACGCTCGCCCATACCAGCAGCGGCAACCAGCCGAGACCGAGCAGCAGGTGCACCCAGGCCGAGGACCCGACGGGGCGGGCGATCGCCTCACCGAGCTGTCCCGGCGGCGTCCACCGGGCCACGTCAGCGAGCGTCGCCCACCGCTGTGCGTTCCACCCCTCGGCATCGCGGCCGAGCAGCTGGACCAGCACCCAGCCCAGCAGGGCGGACAGCGTGGCTGCCGCCTGCGCGATCTGTTGGAGCCGCCCGGTCGCGAACGCTCCCAGGAGGTTCGCGAGCGTACGACTGAACAACAACAGCGTCGCCCACCAGCCGACGACGCCGAGCACCACGACCACCAGCGCTGCAACGCCGGCGCCCGACCAGCCGGCGACGATCCCGGCGCCCACCAGCACTGCGAGCGCCGCAGGTGGGCCGACCGCGGCGGCAGCCAGCATCCCGAGGCCCAGGGTCCAGCGTCCGATGGGTTCCGACGCGAGGTGGCGGGGGTCGAGGCTGGATTCGACCCCCGTCGCTGCGGAGAGCAGTCCGACTGCGAACACCACCGCCGGCAGCAGCACCACGACCAGGTCGGCAGCGATGGCGGTGTTGCGGCCCAGCCCCCACAGCAGCAAGAAGCCCAGCACCCCGAGCACGAGCGACACCACGAGTGCCATCACGGTCTGGATCCGCTGCTGGGTGCCCCCGCGCAGACCCCCGAGCAGGAGGTGCCACTTGATCGATGCGATCGTGCGGACCCCCTGGCCGCTCACCCGGGTTCCCCGTCGAGCCACGCCAGGCCGGCGCTGTCGATCTCGGGCGCACCGATCATGGAGATGAACACGTCCTCGAGGCGTCCGTCACCCCGGAGGGTCTCGATCGGCCCCGCGGCCAGCAGCCCGCCACGGGCCATGACCGCCACGAAATCGCACATGCGGTCGACCAGATCCATCGCGTGCGAGGAGAACACCACGGTGCCGCCGGCAGCCCGGTAGCGATCGAGCATCGACCTCACCGCCACTGCCGAGACGGGGTCGACCCCTTCGAACGGCTCGTCGAGCAGGAGGACCGCGGGCCGGTGCAGCAGCGCCGCGGCGATCGCGGTCTTCTTGCGCATGCCGTGGCTGTACCCACCGATCTGCTCCTGCGCTGCATCGGTCAGGTCCATGACCTGCAGCAGCTGCTCGCTGCGGCGACCGACCTCCTCGCGTGACAGGCCGCGCAATTGACCCAGATGCGCCAGCAGCTCGGTCGCGGTGAGCCGATCGAACAGGTTGAGCGGATCCGGCACCACGCCCAGCAGGCGCCGCACCGTGGTCGTGTCGGCCCACGTGTCGTGGCCACCCACCCACACCTGCCCCGCATCGGGGCGCAGCAACCCTCCGATCATCCGCAAGGTGGTCGTCTTGCCGGAGCCGTTCGGGCCCACCAGCCCGCAGAAGCTGCCCACGGGCACGTCCAGGTCCAACGCCCCGACCGCGACGTGGTCGCCGAAGCGCTTGTGCAGCCCGCGGGCCGCGATCGCCGGCCACCCGGGCACCGTGTCGGTCACCGCGTCAGTCTGGCCCAGCCGGGCGCCAGCGGCGGACGTCGCGGTCCGGTCGCTTGCCACCGGGCCGGCGCTGACCTAGAGCGTGGGAGGTGGCCGTCGCCGTGTACCCGGGAAGTTTCGATCCCCTGACCATCGCCCACCTGGCGATCGCACACGCCGCTGTCCTCCAGCTGGAGCTCGATCGCATCGACCTGGCCATCTCGCGCTCGACCCTCGGCAAGACCCACCTGGGTGCCGGCACCGTGGCGGCGCGGGTCGACGCGATCCGGCGCGCCGCCGGCCCACGCCCGTGGCTCGACGTGGTCGTGGTCGACGAACAGCTCGTGGCCGAGATCGCGCAGGGCTACGACGCTGTCGTCATGGGCGCCGACAAGTGGGCACAGGTCAACGACCCCACCTGGTACGGCGGCGACCCGACACGGCGCGACCGGGCGTTGGAGCGCCTGCCCAGGGTGGCCGTTGCACCCCGCGGCGGGATCGATGTCCCCCGCCACCTGCTGCTCGACGTACCCGAACACCTCGCCGAGGTCTCCGCGACCGAGGTCCGCCGGGGCCGGTCGGACTGGGCGGCCCCGACCGATCCGACGGGGCTCAGCGAAGGGGAAGCGCCAACGTGATGGCGCCCACCTCGGCGCCCTGGGCGAGCGAGGCGTACTTGGCGAGCACACCGGTGGTGTAGAGCGGGTCGGGCATCTTGAGCGCAGCTCGGCGGGATTCCAGCGTCGCCTCGTCGACCAGCAGGTCGATCGTGTGGCCGTGCACGTCGATGCGGATCATGTCGCCCTCGGCGACCAGCGCGATGGGGCCACCGTCGACCGCCTCGGGAGCGACGTGTCCGATGCAGAACCCGTGGGTGCCGCCCGAGAACCGGCCGTCGGTGATCAGCGCGGCGTCGCCGCCACGCCCGGCGCCCTTCATCGCGCCGGTGATCGCGAGCATCTCGCGCATGCCGGGGCCCCCCTTCGGGCCCTCGTAGCGGATCACGACGACGTCACCGGAGTTGATCTGTCCGGCGAGCACCGCCTCCATGGCCGACGGCTCGCCGTCGAACACGCGGGCCGGGCCCTCGAAGTGGTCGAAGTCGATCCCGGCGACCTTGACCACTGCGCCCTTCGGCGCCAGCGATCCCGAGAGGACGGCGATGCCGCCGATGTCATGGATCGGCTCGCTCATCGGGTGGATGACCTCGCCGTCGGGCGGCGGGGGCTTCAGCAGCTCCAGGTTCTCCGCGACGGTCCGACCGGTCACGGTGACCTCGTCACCGTGGAACACGCCGGCGTCGAGCAGCATGGCCATGACCACCGGGACCCCGCCGACCCGGTCGACGTCGAGCATGTGGTACTGACCGTGCGGCTTGGTGTCGGCCAGGTGCGGCACCTTGGCCGCGACCTTGTTGAAGTCGTCGAGGTGCAGCTCGACACCGGCCTCGTACGCGATGGCCAACAGGTGCAGCACTGCGTTGGTGGAACCGCCCAGCGCCATGACCACCGCGATCGCGTTCTCGAAGGCCCCCTTGGTCAGGATGTCGCGCGGGCGGATGTCCTGGCGCAACAGGTTCAGCACCGCGACGCCGGACGCGTACGCGTAGTCGTCACGGCGACGGTCGACCGCCGGGGCCGAGGCGGAACCGGGCAGCGACAGGCCGAGCGCCTCGCCCACCGACGCCATGGTGTTCGCGGTGAACATGCCCGCACACGCGCCGATCGTCGGACACGCGTTCTCCTCGATCCGGCGCAGCTCCTCCTCCTCGATGCCGCCGGTGGCGTAGGCGCCGACGGCTTCGAACACCGAGACGATGTCCAGGACCTGGCCGTTGTGGTTGCCGGGAAGCTTGGAGCCGCCGTAGAGGAACACCGACGGCAGGTTCAGCCGAGCGGCGGCCATCATCATCCCCGGCAGCGACTTGTCGCAGCCGGCGAACGACACCATCGCGTCGAAGCGCTCGGCGTGCATGACCGTCTCGACCGAGTCGACGATGACTTCGCGTGACACCAGCGATGCCCGCATGCCCTCGTGGCCCATCGAGATGCCGTCGGAGATCGCGATGGTGTTGAACTCGATCGGGAAGCCGCCGGCGTCGCGGATGCCGTCCTTGGAGCGCTTGGCCAGGTCGCCGAGCGGCATGTTGCAGGGGGTGACCTCGTTCCACGACGACACGACCCCGACCTGGGGCTTGTCCCAGTCGTCGTCGGTCATCCCGATCGCCCGCAGCATCGCCCGGGCAGGTGCGCGGCTCGGGAAGTCGGTCACGTCGTGGGAGCGGATCTTGAGGTCCTCGGGCTCGCTCATGTCGACACGGTACGTGATCAGCGAGCGGGTTCCCGAACCCGTACGCACGAGGTCTTGGGAGTCTCCACGGTGGTCCCGTCAGGGCGGACGTAGGCGACCAGACACCGCTCGGTGAACCCCGACCACCATCCCGACGGTTGGAACCTGATGAACGCCAACGGCGCACGCGCGCGGACGTTGACGAAGCCGTCGGTGTCACGCACCCGCTGAGCGAGCGACCCGTCGACCTGCACCGATGCGCCGAAGGCCAGGAAGTCCTCGGGGGTCGCGTCGTCGAGCAACTCCGAGAGCTCCGCGGCCCGCTGCTGCATCGCTGCGTCCGCCGCCCGTTCAGCGACGTACTTGCCACCCACGGCCACCACGACAGCCACGAGCGCCAACCCGACCACCACCACCGCCACCCGGTTGCGCCGCAGCACGTCCCACCGCGACGACGAGCGGGGCGCCTCGAGCGAACGACCCGAGAGCAGCTCGGGCCGCAACGTCGGTCGGTCGTCGGTCCGGCTCAGCCGTCGCCGACGAACCGGGTCGGCATGCGGGACCGGCTCCGCGGGCGGCACCACGGCGTCGCGCCGCAGCGGAGGTCGCACCACACCGGGTCGGTGCTCGGGCTGGGGCTCTGGCTCCTGACCGTCGGGGGGCATCGCACGATGATCGCTCAGAAGCGCACCCCGCACCACGGCAGGGGATCGACCGAGAACAACTGGTCCGCCAGCCGCAGCGCCGCCGGGTCGGCCGAGCCGGTCCGCCCGGCCCGGCCGAGGCGTCGAAAGGACCTGTCGCCCAGCACCAGGCTGCCCAGATCCGACATCGACACCATCACGTGGGCCCGGGTGCCGACGCCGGCGCCCCGACCGGCATCGGCGTCGGAGCCGATGCGCGTGCAGCTCCCGACGCCGTCATCGACCTCGAGGAGGTACCTCCCGCCCTCCGGCCCCGACACCGGGTCGTCGACATCGAGCACCAGCTGTCCGGATCCCTGGTACCGGCGCTGCGACAGCACTCGTTCGACGTCGAGGAGGCGGACCCACAGCAGATCCTGCTCCCAGCGCACCGCGACGTGGCGGGGGTCGGCGACCACCTCCCAGAGCACGCTGTCGACCGCGATCGGTCCGGTGACGGCGGCGACCAGGTCGTGCTCGACCAACGCACGCCACAGCGCCACCTCCACCGCAGGCCCGGCCGCCGCCAGCTCCCACACCGCCAGGGTGTGCGACGCCGTGTGGGCCGACCAGTCCTCGTGCACCTCGTAGATCGCGTAGCCGTCGGCTGCTCCCCCGTCGTCGTGGTGCACCATCACGAGGCGACCTGGTCCGCCGCCGAGGTAGGACTCCACTCGGCCCAACACGACGGACCACCACAGCTCATCGCGGGTCAGCGCACCTGCGGTCCGCCGCACAACCCGGTCCTGCACCTCCCAGCACGCTCCGAGTGCCTCGGCGGGCTGCAGCAGGCGCAACGAGCCGCCGGGATCGGGCGCGTCGGCACGGAAGCGGGTCCTGGCGGTGTCGATGCGGATGCCTCGCTGCCGGGTCGCCGGGCCGTAGCCGAAGCGCCGGTAGATCGAGCCCTCGGATGCATGCAGCACCGCAGCAGCATCACCGTGACGGCAACGATCGGCGAGCTGGGCGTCCATCAGCGCGGACAACACGCCGCGACGGCGATGTGTCGGCAGCACCCCCACGTCGCTGACCGCGGCGACCGGCACCCGGGCACCCCCGGGAAGCGTCAGCTCGGACTCGTACGACGTCGCGACGCCGCACGCGACGCCGTCGATCTGGGCCTGGTAGGCACGGTCGAGGGAGATGAGCTGGCGCTTGGAACCGAGCCTCGCCGGGTCCGGCGGCTGCCCGAACGCAGCCTGGTCGATCCGGTGCGAGACGAGGAGTGCCTCCTCGGGGTCCGCGAACGTGTCGAGCGTGCGAATCCTGGGCGTCACCCTCAGGGCCACGGCGTCGCTGCGAACTGGTCGCGCAGCTGGTACTTGAGCACCTTGCGCAGCGTCTCGTTGCGGGGCAACGCGTCCACCACCTCGAGTTGCTCGGGGGTCTTGAAGCGGGTCAGGCCCTGCTCGCCGAGGTACTCGACCATCTCGTCGAAGGTGATGGCCTCGCCCTGGGCGGGACGCTCCACCACCGCGCACACCCGCTCACCGCGCTCCCGGTCGGGCAGACCGATGACGGCGACGTCGCCGACGCCGGGATGTGCGTAGAGCAGGTCCTCGATCTCCTTGGCCGAGATGTTCTCGCCCTTGCGGATGATGATGTCCTTCAGCCGGCCCGTCAGCACCAGGTGGCCGTCGGCGCGCAGGTGGCCGATGTCGCCGGTGCGGAACCAGCCGTCCTCGTCGAACGCGGCAGCGGTGATGTCGTCGTCGGTGTAGCCCCGACAGACCATCGGGCCCTTGACCCGGACCTCGCCGTCGACACCATCGGGAGCGTCGCTGCCGTCCTCGGCCACGATGCGGAGCACCGCCCCGGTGACGGGCTTGCCGGTCGTGTGCGCCAGCTGGTCCTCGGTGTCGGTCGGCGAGCCCTGGGTGATCATCGGGATCTCGGTCATGCCGTAGCCGTGGCAGATCGTGATGCCCATCTCGTCGCGGACCTCGCGGAAGAGCTCCGGCGGCAGCGGCGCACCGCCTCCGGACAGCGCCCGGAGGCTGGGGATGATCGGTTCGCCCGGCTGCGATCGCTGCTCGGCGAGGAACATCTGGTAGAACGCGGTCGCCCCGCCGGCCATGGTGACCCCGTTGCGACGGTAGAAGGCGATCGCGTCGGCGGGCATGAACGCCTCGACGATCGCTGCGGACATGCCGGTCAGCAGCATCATGACCAGGTAGTCGGGACCTGCGATGTGGGCATACGGAAAGGCGATGGAACCGACGTCGTCCGCGGTCATCTGCAGCGCATCGGCCAGGCCACGGCCACCGGCGATGAGTGTGGCGTCAGTGTGCAGCACGCCCTTGGGGTCCGACGTCGTGCCCGAGGTGGAGTAGATCCAGCGCACCGGCTCGTCGCCATCGGGGTACGTCGGCGCGGGCGGCAGCGTGGAGGGGTCGCCCTCGACCAGGGAGTCCACGCTGAGCACCGCCGGCGACGGATCCATTCCGCCGGCGAGCTCCTGGGCCATCGCCGCGAAGTCGAAGCCCTTCCACTCACCCGGCACGATGACGAACTCGGCGCCGGTGTGACGCATCACGAAGCCGAGCTCCTTGTGGCGGTAGAGGTGCAGCACCGGGCACTGCACCGCGTCCAGGCGCGCCAGGGCAGCGGACACCACCACCGAGTCGATACGGGACGGCAGCTGCCAGGTCACCAACGTGCCGGACCCGATTCCGAGCGCCGCGAGCCCCGCCGCGACCCGCTCGGCCCGCTCGTGGAACTCGCCGTAGGTGATGCGTGGGTCCGATGCCTCCTCCGCCGGGCGCGAGAGGTCGCCCTCGGCGATGAGCATGGTGCGCTCGGGGGTCTCGGACGCGCGTTCGGTGATGAGTTGCCAGATCGTTGCCACGGCCGAAAACTAGCCCGCGGCACCTGCCCCGAGCGTCGCTGCCGCGCCCGTGCAGTTGAGCGCCGCCCACGTGAGCAGCGACTGGTTGGCGGCCACCACCTGCGGCTCGGCGAGGATCTCGGCGGTGCGACGCTCGGCGTCCGCTGCGCCGGTGTTGAGCCGGGCGACCCGGCTCCACACGTCCTGGATCGTCTGCATCGACGGGCGGATCTCGACCGGCGCGATCACGACCAGCTGGGCGAAGGTGGTGTCGACCAGGGTGATGAGCTGGGTGACACCGGCGGGGCTCGTCACCAGGCTGGCCACGTCGAACTCCTCGCTCTGGAGCGTGGCGAACGCCTCACCGGTGAGCACCCGGCACAGGTCGGTCTCCTCGCTCAACGCCTGGAGCTGGGCTATCAACTCGTTGCCGCTGGCCGAGAGCCCGTCGCCGGGATCGGTCGGCGGCGCGGTCGGTGCAGGGCCGGGAACGGTGACGTCCGCGGGATCGTCGGCCATCTCGGTCGTGGTCGCATCGCTCGCGCAACCCGTGCCGGCGAGCACCGCAGCGAGCACCGCGACCGCGGACACAACGAACGCCTTCGAGCGGGCGGGCCCGCCGCCGCTGGTCCACCGTCGACCCATGTATGCAGGTTAGGAGGGCTTCCGGTCGTGCAGCAGCGCGGTCACGACCTTGCCGTCGGCCTGGCCCTGCGTGGCCTTCATGACCTTGCCCACGAAGAAGCCGGTCACCTTGGCGTCGCCGTCGCAGAACCGCTGCCACTCGTCGGGGTTCGAGCTGATCAGACCGTCGACGATGCCCTCGAGCTCCGAGGTGTCCATCGCCTCGAACCCATGGGCAGCCGCGATGTCCCCGGGTCGGCCGTCCGGTGGCGACCATCTCGGCGAGCACCGTCTTGGTCTGCGTCGCGCTCAGTTGCCCCTCGAGCTCCATTCCCACCAGCTCGGCGAACGCCGCTGGCGACAGGTCGCGCGCCCGATCGTCGGACAGGTTGTGCTCGGCGTGGGTGATGATGCGTGATGCGTCGCCACCCGCCTCGATCGCGGCGAGGCAGAGGTCGTCCAGGCCCCGCTCGACGATCAGCGCCGTCTGCTCCAGCGGAGCTCCCGAGCGCTCCGCCAGTCGGTGCCGCCGGGCCGCGGGCAGCACCGGTAGCGCCTCGCGCACACGTTCGATCCACTCCGGCGACGGATCCACCGCCACCAGGTCGGGATCGGGGAAGTAGCGGTAGTCGTCCGACCCCTCCTTGGAACGCAGCTTGAGCGTGCGGCCCTCGTCCTCGTTCCAGTGTCGGGTCTGCTGCTCGACACGCTCACCGGCGTCGATCAGGTCGGCCTGGCGCGCCGCTTCGTACTCGATCGCCCGGCCGAGGCTGCGCAGCGAGTTGATGTTCTTGATCTCGCAGCGCGTGCCGAGCTCGTCGCGGCCACGCGGACGCACCGAGACGTTGCAGTCGACGCGCAGCGAGCCCTCCTCCATCTTGCCGTCCGACGCGCCGACCGCCACCAGGATCGAGCGCAGCTCGGCGACGTAGGCACGCGCCTGCTCGGCGGTGCGCAGGTCGGGCTTGCCGACGATCTCGAGCAGGGGCACGCCGCAGCGGTTGTAGTCGACCAACGAGTGCTGGGCATCGTGGATGCGCCCACCGCCGCCGATGTGGGTGGACTTGCCGGTGTCCTCCTCGAGGTGTGCGCGCTCGATGCCGGCCATCGTCCCGTCGGGCAGTTCGAGGTGCCCCTCGACGTTGATCGGCAGGTCGAACTGCGAGATCTGGTAGTTCTTCGACTGGTCGGGATAGAAGTAGTTCTTGCGGGCGAACACCGAGCGCTGCACCGTGCAGTTCAGGGCCAGCCCCACGCGGATCGCCAGTTCGACCGCCTGCTCGTTGAGCACCGGCAGCGACCCGGGAAGACCCAGGGTCAAGGCGTCGATGTGGGTGTTGGGCTCACCGCCGAACTCGTTGGTCGCACCCGAGAACAGCTTGGTCCGGGTGGACAGCTCGGTGTGCACCTCGAGCCCGATGACGATCTCCCAGCGGTCCAGGTCGATGCTCACGAGCCGCTCCCGTCGCCGAGACCGGCCTCGAGCACTGCTGCGGTGCGGAACATCGGCACCTCTCCCAGAGTGGGTGCCATGACCTGCACGCCCACCGGCATGCCGTCGTCGCCCGTCCCGTAGGGCACCGACATCGCGGGATGGCCGGCCAGGTTCGTCGCGATGGTGCAGACGTCGTTCAGGTACATCGACATCGGATCCTCGGTCTTGGCGCCGAACTCGAACGCCGTGGTCGGCGACGTCGGGGACAACAACACGTCGAAGTGCTCGTACGCCGCCTCGAAGTCCGCCCGGATCAGGGTCCGGACCTTCAGCGCAGTGTTGTAGAAGGCGTCGTAGTAGCCGGCCGACAGCGCGTAGGTGCCCAACATGATCCGGCGCTTGACCTCGTCGCCGAACCCCGCGGTGCGGGTCAGTTCCATCATCTCGCCCGTCGTCGGCGCGTCGACGCGCAGTCCGTACCGCACGCCGTCGTAGCGGGACAGGTTGGACGAGGCCTCCGCAGGCGCCACCAGGTAGTAGGCCGACAACCCGAAGCTCACCGCCGGGACCGACACCTCCTCGACCGTCGCGCCCGCAGCCACGAGCGCGTCGACCGCAGCGCGCACCCGCGCAGCGACGTCGGGGGCGATCCCCTCCCCCATCATCTCGGTCACGAGCCCGACGCGCAGTCCGTCGACGCCGTCGGAGAGGTGATCGCCCACCGATGGGAAGGCTCCGTGCAGCGACGTCGAGTCGCCGGGGTCGTGGCCTCCGATGACCTCGCAGACCGCGGCGGCGTCCGCCACCGTGGTGGCGAACGGGCCGACCTGGTCCAACGACGATCCGAACGCCACCAGCCCCAGACGTGACACCGTGCCGTAGGTCGGCTTCACGCCGACCACACCACACAACGACGCCGGCTGGCGGATGGAACCACCCGTGTCGGAGCCGACCGAGATGGGACTGAACCCGGCTGCGACCGCGGCGGCCGAGCCGCCCGAGGACCCGCCGGGGACCCGGGTGGTGTCGTGGGGGTTGCGGGTCGGGCCGAACGCCGAGTTCTCGGTCGACGAGCCCATCGCGAACTCGTCCAGGTTCGTCTTGCCCACCATCACCGCGCCGGCATCGGCCAGTCGGCGCACGACCGTCGCGTCGTAGGGCGGGCGCCACCCCTCGAGGATGCGCGAGGAGCAGGTGGTGGGGATCCCCCGGGTGCACAGGTTGTCCTTCACCGCCACCGGCACGCCGGCCAGTGCTCCGGGGTCCCGGCCGTCGGCGACGGCGCGGTCCACCGCGTCGGCCGCGGCACGGGCATGCTCCTCGGTCAGCTCGTTGAACGCGTGGATCTCGGGCTCGCGCGTCTGCGATGCGGGCCAGGTGCTCGTCGAGCACCTCGACCGCGCTGCGCCCGCCGGAGCGGACCGCCGCCGCGAGGCCGAGTCGCGCCGGGGGCGCTCACGGCTCCTCACCCAGCACCGGCGGGACCCGGAACATCCCGTCCTCGGCGGCGGGGGCAGCAGCCAGGATCTCGTCGCGCTCGAGGGCCGGGCCGGGCTCGTCGGCGCGCAGCACGTTGGACAGCGGTACCGGGTGGGCCATCGGCTCGACGCCGGCGAGATCGAGGGTCTGCAGGTCGGCGGCGTGCTCGAGCACGTCGGCGAGCTGGCCGGTGAACCGTCTCCAGCTCGTCGTCGGTGAGGCGCAGTCGGGCCAGTTTGGCCACCTTCTGCACGTCGGAGGTGGAGATGCGTTCGGTCATGGCGGGGGCGAGCCTACCGGCCGGCGTGGATGCGGCCGACCCTCGGTATCGTGATCGGGTGTCCGAGCCACGTCGTCGTTCCCGCCTGCCGCTGCTCCTCGGGGCGATCGCCGTCGTCATCGTCGGCTGGAGCGTCGTCGCGGCGGTCCAGGTGTCCTCCATGGCGACCGACGTGGACAACGGTGCCGCCTACGTCGACGAGGCGCGCAAGGGCACCGACGATCTGATGTCGCTCGTCGGAGCCATCGGCGGCACCACCGGCGGCGACGGCACCGACGAGGTGGTCGACGCGGCCGAGCAGCTCGACGCCGCCGTGGCCGAGTTCGACTCGGCGCTCGACATCGCCGAGGGCCCGGTGCTCGTGCCCGTGCGCTGGATGCCGGTCCTGGGACGACAGCTCCGCACCACCACGACGCTGTTGGAGACCGCGGTCGCGCTCGGGACCGACACCTCCGAGGCGATCGGCGAGCTGCAGGAGATCGCCGGCGGAGCGGCCACGACGCCCCAGGACCGACTCGCAGCGGTCCGGGCGAGCCAGGAGGTGCTCGCCCGCCTGGGAAGCTCGCTCGAGGATCCCGACCTGGGATCTGGCGATGCGCTGATCGGCCCTGTCCGCGACGCCCGCGACCGCTTCTCCGATCAGCTCGCGCAGACACGGGCCACGGTGGAGTCCGCCGAGATCAGCCTCGCCGGCGTCGGCGACCTGTTGCAGGGGCCCTCGACCTACCTGGTCCTGGCTGCCAACAACGCCGAGATGCGCTCCGGTTCGGGGATGTTCCTGCAGGTCGGCTCGATGACCATCACCGACGGCGCCTTCCAGCTCTCGGAGTTCACCCCCGCCCAGGACCTGTTCCTCGATGCGCCCGGCTCCGAGCTCGACCCCGAGATGGCGGCCCGCTGGGGCTCGCTGGTGCCCAACCAGGAGTGGCGGAACCTGAACCTGTCACCACGATTCGACGAGTCGGCGCGCATGGCTGCGGACATGTGGGCGGCGTCGGGCCGGGGCCAGGTCGACGGGGTCATGTCGGTCGACGTGGTGGCGGTGCAGGCGCTGCTGGAGCTGACCGGGCCCGGTCGAGGTCGCCACCGACGACGGCCCCGTCGTGTTCGACGCCGACAACGTCCGCAACAAGCTGCTGCGGTCGCAGTACAAGGAGTTCGACGACCGCGGCGAGCGCCGCGACCAGCTCGGCCAGGTCGCGGCAGCGGTGTTCGATGCGTTCAACCAGCGTCCGATCCCCGCAGCAGAACTGGTCGGGCTGATCGACCGCAACGGCGCCGAGCGCCATCTCATGCTCTGGTCGGACGAACCCGCCCAGCAGGCGGCGTGGGAGGAGCTCGGCGTGTCGGGCGTGCTGCCCGAGGATGCGCTGATGGTCTCGCTGATCAATCGGGGCGGCACGAAGCTCGACCCCTACATGGACCTGCGGGCCACCCTGCAGGCCAGCGACGAGGGTGACCACCGGCGGGTGACGGTCGTGGTCGACATCGACAACACCGCCCCCGAGTCGCTGCCCCGCTACGTCGAGGGCCCCTACGACGGCATCGACGCCGTCGCCGGTGAGTACATCGGCATCCTCGCGCTGTCGGTCCCGGCCGCGGCGACCGAGCCCGAGACCTCTGGCGACGGCTTCGCCGTGGTGGGTGAGGACGGCCCGACGCGGGTCATCGGTGCCAACGTCTCGGTGCCCCGTGGCGAACAGCGCCAGGTGAGCTTCTCGTTCGATCTTCCCGAGGACTGGGACACGGTCCAGGTCACCTCCGGGGCGCGGGTCCCGGCGACGCGATGGACCGCCGGATCGAGGGACTGGACCGAGCGCCGACCACGGACCGTGGCGCTCGAATCACTCGATTGAAATTAGGGTGTTTCGACCCATTCCACCGGCCGAAACCCGTGGTACCTTCGATGTCATGAGCTTCACCACACGCACACGTTTCGCAGTCGCCGCAGGCATCGTCGGGCTCGGCACGGTCGCCGGCATCGGCGTGGCCGGAGCACAGACCTCCGACCCGTACGTCGGCCCGGCCAACACCGTCGTCGAGCAGCCCGAGGTCCTGAACGAGAACGCCTCCCGCTCCGAGGCGGCCCCGCAGAGCGCACAGGCCGCTCAGGCCGACTCCACGCTGGCCTTCACCGGCGGCGACGCCGCAGGGCTCGCCGCCCTCGGTGGCGTGGCGCTCGCAGCCGGCACCGCCATCACCGTGGCTCGCCGTCGCACCGCCACCGCCTGAGGCACCGCTCCGGCGCACAACTGAAGCACTCATGACTCGACCCGGGGCCACGGCCCCGGGTCGTCGTGCGTCCGGGGAGACCTCCCGGCAGACTCACGTCATGACGACTGCAGCCGGGCCGACCGCGATGTTCCTCGACGGGGCCCGGGTCGTGGCCGCCGCGTTGGCCACGCCGGACGTGCGCCGCTGCTGGGACGACGCTTCGGTGCTCGACCACCAGCAGGTTGCAGGTCTCGCCGGCCACCTCGCCCGTGGTTCGGTGTGGGTGGTGCAGGACTACCTGGATGCGCCGGTGCCCGATCGGCCGGTGGACACCGAGGACGCGGCGCACTACTTCTCGTCGCTGTCGGATGCGCTCAGCCCGGAGGACCATCGCGCCGTGAGAGATCGGGGCGCCTCGGTTGCCGAGATGGGCCACGAGGCGCTCGTCGCATCGCTCCGACGAGCGACTCGAGGCCCTGCAGGAACGACTCGACGAACGAGGACCCAGCGAGACCCGTGACCGTCGCGGGCGGCAAGGTCATGCGCCTGGCGGACTACCTCGAGACCCGGATCGTCGAGCAGGTCGTGCACCTGGACGACCTGGCGCGCAGCGTCGATCACCCGCGATGGGCAACGCCAGCTGGAGCAGATGACCTCGTCATCGCGGTCGGGGTCGAGGTCGCTCGTCGCCGCCGAGGTGATCTGGCCGTGCTGCGGGCGTTGTTCCGCCCCGACGCCCCCGATGCGGGGGCTGCGTTTCCGGCGCTGGGCTGAGGTGACCCCCGGAGCACCGCTCAGGCGGTGACCTCGGCCACGAAGTCGACCGATCGACGGGCGATCAGTTCGCGGTCGTAGTCCAGGGTGGCCACGTGGAAGCTGCGCTCACAGGTGACCCGCTCGACGGGGCCACTCACGTGCTCGGCCAGGTGGTCGGAGTCGCTGGCGGGCACCACATGGTCCTCCGGGCTCGTGAACAGCAGCAGCGGACAGGTGATCTTCGACATGTCACCCTGGAGGTCGTCCGCAGCAGCGAAGAGCGACAGCAGCGGTCGCAGCGGGGTCTCGGGGTAGGCGGACTCGGGCGAGTCAGGATCTGCGACGTCGGAGCCGAGCCCGTCCATGACCGCAGCGCCGTCGGCGACCAGCGCCTCGATGAACTCACGCGCCTCGGGGGCTGCACGGGTGGCCGGGTTGACGCAGATGATCCCGGCGATCTCCGGGTGTCGGGCGGCGAGCCAGCAGGTGAGCGACCCACCCATCGACAACCCGGCCACGACCACGGCCTCGCTGCGGGCGGCCAGCCGTTCGTAGGCGGCCTCCGCGTCGGCCGACCAGTCGGCCCACGAGGTGTCCAGCATGTCCTCGACGCGGGTGCCGTGACCCTTCAGCAGGGGCATCTCGACGCCGTACCCCGCGGCGACGAACGCCTCGGCCAACGGGCGGATCGATTGGGGGTTGCCGGTGAAGCCGTGCAGCACCAGCACCCCCACCGGACCACCCTCGACCGACATCGGCTCGGCACCTTCGATGATCTCTGCCACACCGGCTCCTCGCGGTTCGTCCGCCGCGTGCCGGCGGGTGGCTCACCGTACCCCGTGCCCTGTGCCGGGACCCGAAGTACGATCTGCCCGCCCGGCGCATCCCAGCGGTGCGGGCACCGAATCACAAGGGGATCCCGATGACGAAGTACGTGTTCCTGACCGAGGAGTGGGTCGAGGCCGCCCGGGCCATCCGCGAGGAGCACGCCGGTGACGCGCCGGCCCCGGCACACGTGGTGCGGATGAACCAGATCATCGTCGAGGTGCCCTTCTCCGACGAGCCGGTGCACGCGCACATGGACACCAGCGACGGCGAGCTGAAGATGGACCTGGGCCACCTCGAGGGACCCGACCTGACGGTCACGATCGACTACGCGACGGCCAAGGCCATCCTGGTCGAGGGCAACCCGCAGGCCGGCATGCAGGCGTTCATGGCCGGCAAGATCAAGGTCGACGGCGACATGACCAAGCTGATGGCGATGCAGACCGGTCCCATCGATCCCGCAGCGGTCGACGTCGCCGCGAAGATCCAGGACATCACCGAGTGAACGCACTCACCGTGTGACGCCCGGAGCCCGGTCGTCGCGCATCCGCAGCGCGATCAGCAGCCCGACGACCGACACCCCGGCACCCACTCCGTAGGCGATCCGGTACGAGCCGGCGAGGCTCGTACCGACCTGGGTCGCGACCTGCACCGTCTCGAGCAGGTTGATGCCCACCGTCGTCCCGATCTGCGCGAGCAGTTGCTGGGTCGCTCCGGCGACGCCCAGGTCGACGTCCTCGACCGAGTTCGCGACCGACGCGGACACGCGGGGCAGCGAGGCGCCGACGCCGATGCCCGACAGGGTCAGCGCGGTGACGACCAGCCAGGTCGTCGGATCGGGGGCGATGACAGCGAAGAGCGCCATGGAGATCGCGAGCGCCGCCATGCCGGTGGCGATCACCCCCCGGGACGAGACGCGTGCGGCCAGCAGTCCTGCCAGAGGTCCAGCGAGCGCGAAGGTGAGCGGCCGCGGGATCATCATCAGCGAGATCGCGTCCGCGCCCAGACCGCGCACCTCGGCGAGCAGCTTGGGCGTCAGCGTGAATCCACCCATGTAGCCGAACTGCATGAAGAACGACACGAACACCGGGATCGCGAACCCGCTGCGACGGAACCACTGCAGCGGGATGAGGGGGTGCTCCTGACGTCGCTCCACGACGATGAACCACCACAACGACGCGCCGGTCAGCACGAACGAACCGAGCACCCAGGGCGACGTGAACCCCCAGGCAGCGCCCCGGTCGATGCCGAAGAGCAGCCATCCCAACACCACGAACAGCACGGCCTGACCGCGGACGTCGAAGTAGACGCCGGTACGACGCGGCGTCTCCGAGACCAGCACCCACGCCAGGAGCGCCGAGAACGCGAGCAGCGGTGCCTGCGCCCAGAAGATCATCCGCCAGCCGACCTGCTCCACCAACGGTCCGCCGACCACCAACCCGAGCACCGGTCCGCCGGCGACCACCAGGGACCAGTAGCCCAGCGCCTTGGAACGATCCTCGCGGGCGAACAGGCCGTTGATGATCGCGAGCGAGCTCGGCCCCGTCGCCGCCCCGGCGGTGGCTGCGAGGACCCGGAACGCGATGAGCGACGGGCCCGACCACGCCAACGCCGAACACACCACGAACACCGTCGACACGCTCATGCCGACCAGGAAGACCTTGCGATGCCCGTGCAGGTCGCCGAGCTTGCCCGCCGTCGTCCCGGTCAGCGCCAGGGCGATCGTCGGCCCCGAGATCAGCCAGACGAGGCTCTCGACCGATGCACCCAGGTCGTCGGCGATCTGCGGACGGCTGACCGCGAGGATCGTGATGGTGCTGGCGACCCAGAACGTGCCGAACAACACCGTGGCGGTGACGATCCATGCGTAGCGCTGGCTCCGTCGGGCACGGACACTGGCCCGGCGTTGCAGCAGCAGGGGCCATGGGACGACCGACTCCTCGTCGACTCCCGGTGCATCGAGGGTGAACGCCGAGATCGGATCCGGTCGATCGTCGGGTTGATCCTCCGGCGGTCGTCGGGCTGGCATGGGGAGCAGAGGCTACCGGTGCCGCACGCGACGAACCGCCGCTCCCGTTGGGGTGGCCGCCTCATCGCGGCGGCTGGGGAACACCACGTCCAGCTGACCACCCCAACGGGAACGACGGTCCCCGTTCGACATCAACGTAGAACCCGGCGCGCTCCGAGTGGTGGATCATCGCGCGCCTCGCGGTCGCGCGCTGCGTGAGACCCTGGGTCAGCTGCGGGTGAAGATGCGCACCGACGTCCCGCGCCGGTGCAGTTCGCCGGCCGGTGGATCGGTCGCGAGCACCATGCCGGACGGCGACCCCTCGATGCCCGACACGACGAAACCGGCATCCTCGAGCATCGCGGTGGCGACCGCACCCGAGTTGAACCGGACGTCGGGTACCGCGATCGGTGGCGGCCCGGAGGAGACCTCGAGCACCACCTGGCTGCCACGGGCGAGTTCGGTCCCCGGCGGCTCGCTCACCGAGATGACGAAGCCCTCGGGCACGTCCTCGCTGGGCGAGTTGCTCCGTGCGACCTCGAGCTGCAGCGCTGCGAGCGCTGCCTCGGCGTCGTCGGCACGGGCACCCTGAAGGCCGTCGGGCACTGCACGCGGCGCAGGGCCGTCGGAGAGCACCAGGTCGATCGTGGTGCCCTTCGGCAGTTGGCCATCCGGCTCCGCTGGTGGCGCATCCGGGGCGGGCGTCGCGTTGATGACCGCGTCGACGGGCACCTCCTCGTCGAACCCCCGGGTCACCGCACCGACGACGAAACCAGCCTCGGTCAGCGCGGCACGTGCATCGGGTTCGGACATGGTGGCGACAGCCGGCACTGCCGCGAGCGTCGGACCCAACGACACGGTCAGGCGCACGACCTCACCCTCGGCGAGGGACACCCCCACCCCGGGATCCTGGTCGAGCACCTCTCCGGCGACGGTGCCGTCGCGGCGATCCAGCGCTGCACCGTCGACGCTCCACCCGAGCTCCTCGGCCTGCGCGGTTGCGGCTGCGATGTCCTCACCGACGAAGTCGGGCACGTCGTTCGTGGGCACACGGATGAAGAACCACCAGCCGGCCGCCGCCGATGCGATCAGCGCGAGGACGACCAGCACCGCGAGCGTGCGCCGGCGTCGCGGCGAACGGGTGCCCGTCGCCGCGCTGCTCGCCGATGCAGGCGCTGCGGCGGCGATGCCCGTGGTCGGGTCGACGGGGCCGAACGAGGTGGGCCGCGAATGGCTGAGCAGTTCGTGCTCCTCCGCGACGGTGATCGGAGTCCGCTCCGCGGCTCCGTCGGCAGTGACGTCAACTGCGAGCGGGCCGGTCACCTCGTCGAAGCTGTCGTCACCAGCAGGGCCGTCGTCGGCTGCGGGGTCGACGACGGCCGGGGTCGCCGGCTCGGCGACCTCGGGGTCAGCAGCGCCAACGGCATCAGCAGCTTCCAGCACAGCGGCATCGGAGGTGAGATCGATCAGGCTGACCGCTCCGAGTCCGGCCACCAGCCGCATCTCGGAGGTCTGCTCGCCGTCGCCCAGCGTGGGCACGATCGGCAGCGGTTCGGGGCGGTCCAGCTCCTCGGCAGCAGCCATCAGTCCGATCTCGAACTCAGCGGCCTCGGGGCGTTCGTCGGGATCGAGCCGGCCGGCCCGCTCGAGGACCGAACGGAGTCCGCCCAGCTCCGGACCCAGCACCAGGTCGCCCTGGGTGCGCAGAGCCAACGTCGATGCGGTGGTCTCACCGGCGAACGGCACGCTGCCGGTCGCGCACTCCACCAACACCAGCGCCAGGGAGTAGACGTCGGAGCGCCCGTCCAGGCGTCGCCCGAACGCCTGCTCGGGCGACGAGTACCGAGCGGTTCCGGCGGCGATGCCGCTGGGCTCGGTCCATGACGCCTCGGCCAGCGCTCGCGCCAGGCCGAAGTCGGCCAACCGGAGTCGACCCTCGTCGTCGAACAGCAGGTTCGCGGGCTTGACGTCTCGGTGCACCAGACCACGTTGGTGGGCGTGCGCCAGCGCTCGTGCGGCGTCGAGGCCGACCACCAACGTCTGGGACGGGCTCAACGATGCAGAGCGGTCCAAGATGTTGCGCAGGCTGCCACCGCCCAGGTACTCGGTGACCAGATAGGGCACGACGGCGCCGTCGGAGCGGTCCTCGCCCCAGTCGAACACCGCCAGGATGTTCGGATGGCTCAGCGCGCCGGCAGCTCTGGCCTCGGCACGGAAGCGGCGGAGGAACGCCTCGTCCTCGGCGAGGGCCTCGTGGAGCAGCTTGACCGCCACCCGGCGCCGCAGCTGGGTGTCGACCGCGAGGTACACACGCGACGAGGTCCCCACTCCGACCGGCGCGACCAGACGGTACCGACCGCCCAGGATGCGGCCGGTCTCAGCGGCGAGAGGAGAGGACATCACAGCGACGATGGTACCGCCGGCTACCCCGCGCACCGGGGACGGGCTAGACCACACCACGTGACCGAGCCGATCAAGGACCGCACCCTCCCCCAGCTGGGCGACGTTCCCCGCCGCATCATCATCACCGTGCTGATCGTCGGCGCCCTGGCGGGCATCTTCTTCACCGGACGCATGGCGATCACCGGCGACGACCAGACCTCGGACGCGCTACCCGACTCGGTCGACCGGCTGATCCCCGCCTCGGGTTCCGAGGTCCTTCGCCAGGCACAGGTCGGCATCGACGTGGCCGACGGCTTCGACGCCTATCTGCAGGTCAACGGCGTGGAGATCCGCTCGGCGGAGGACGGGCTGATCAAGGACCTGGGCACCGGTCTCATCCTCTTCCAGCCAGGACCCGGACGGCCGGTCGAGTCGCTCAACACCAACCAGAACTGCGTCATCGCCTTCGTCTTCGACCCGATCGAGGGCCCATCGGCCGCCCAACCCGTCAGCTGGTGCTTCGAGGCGACCTAGCCCAGCTCTGGGCGGCACACGCGACCACATGACGTCGTCCTGCCACCCGGACCGGATGGCTGGATGTGGATCCCGCGTCTGCACGGGAGCCAGACCATCGACCGCGTTCGCGACCGTGCACCGGATCACAGCAGGGCCTGCAGCGCGGCGATGGCCGCCGGCTCGTCGCTCGGGTGTGGACCGATCAGGATCGCCTGCAGCCCGGCGCGGCGGGCGCCCTCGACGTTGCCGGGGGCGTCGTCGATGAACGCCGTCGTCGCGACGTCCGCCCCCAACCGCTCGAGCGCAAGGCGGTAGATGCGCTCGTCGGGTTTGCGCATGCCGACCTGCGAGGAGTCCACGACGTCGTCGAAGAGCTCGTCGAGGGGCAGCAACGGTCGCCAGAACGCTGCGAACTCAGCGGCGTTGTTCGTGAGCAGCCCGGTGCAGATGCCCCGATCGCGCAGCGACCTGCAGAACTCGACCATCGCAGTGCGCAGCCCCCCGCCGCCGAGTGCCATCAACAGCGCGACGGGGTCCAGCTCCGGGAGCCCCGCCGCGACCGACGCCGCCATGATGTCGGCCCGGGCGTCGTCGAGTGAGATCTCGCCACGTTCGAGCCGGTGCCAGGCGTGATCGGTGTCGTGTTCGTAGGAACCGAACACCGCGTCGACCATGACGTCGGGTTCGACGCCCATGTCAGCCGCTGCGCTCTGCACGGCGGTGAAGGGCGAGTCGACGAAGACCCCACCGAAGTCGAAGATGACCGCTCGGACCGCCATCAGGTCGCCATCTCTCCGGCGAGCTCACCGGTCGCCAACAGGTGCTCGAACGACTCGGCGGGGATCGTCGGGATACCCAGCTCGGCGGCCTTGGCCAGCTTCGATGCGCCCGCGCCCTCACCGACGACGAGCGCATGGGTGCGCTTGGAGACGCTGCCCGGTGACTTGCCCCCGCGTGCGGTGATGGCCTCGGCGGCCTCGTCGCGGCTGTAGCCGGGCACCGACCCGGTCACGACCACCGCACGCCCGGTCAGCGTCTGGGGCAGCACGGAGCGCTCTGGGCCGACGGTGTTGACCCCAGCTGCGACCAGTCGGGCGACGAGGTCCCGGTTGGCCGGTTCGGCGAACCACTCGTGCACCGAGCGGGCGATCACCGGGCCGATGCCCTCGACCGCGGCGAGATCGTCCAGCGAAGCACCCATGATGGCGTCCAGGCTGCCCAGCGAGCGGGCCAGCACGTCGGCTCCTGCAGCACCCAGGTGCACGATGTTCAGGCCGAACAGCAGATTGGCGAGCGGGCGGTGCGTGGAGGCGTCGATGGCGTTGCGCAGATTGGCGATCGAGGCCTCCTTGTAGCCGGGAAGCTCGGCGATCGCCTCGAAGTCGAGCTGGTAGATGTCGGCGGGGTCGGTCAGCAGACCGAGCTCCAGGAAGGTCGCGATCTGCTGCTCGCCCAGACCGTCGATGTCCATGGCGCCGCGCGACGCGAAGTGCGACAGCGCCGCCCACCGCTTCTGGGGGCACTCGGGGTTGCGGCACAGGTGCTGCGCCTCGCCGTCGGGCCGCACGAGCGGCTGCCCGCAGGAGGGGCACGCCGTGGGGAAGTGCCACTCGGGCAACCCTTCGGGACGCATCTCGAGCACCGGTCCGACGACCTCGGGGATGACATCGCCGGCCTTGCGCACGATGACGGTGTCGCCGGGGCGCACGTCCTTGTGGCGCACCTGGTCCTCGTTGTGCAACGTCGAGAGGCCGACGGTGGAGCCGCCGACGAAGACGGGCTCGAGCACGGCGAACGGAGTGGCCTTGCCCGTGCGCCCGATGGAGACCTGGATGTCGCGCAGCACCGTGGTGCGCTCCTCGGGGGGCAGCTTGAACGCGACCGCCCAGCGGGGGGCCTTGGAGGTGAATCCCAACGCCTGCTGCACCGCCAGGTCGTCGACCTTCACCACGACACCGTCGATGTCGTAGGGCAGCTCGTGGCGGTGGTCGACCCAGTGGCGACAGAACTCGTAGACGGCGTCCAGGTCGTCGACGGTGCGCGTCAGCGGGTTGACCGGCACGCCGAGCGAACCCAGCCACTCGAGCGCGGCCGAGTGGCTGGTCGGCGCCGCTGCCCCGACGATCTCGCCCAGCTGGTAGCACCACCAGGCGAGTCCGCGGGCGGCGGTGATCTCGGGGTCCTTCTGGCGCAACGACCCTGCGCCGGCGTTGCGGGGGTTGACCGGAACCGGCTTCGGTCGACGACCGGCGTCGACCAGCGCGGCGTTCTCGGCCTCGGTCCGGCGCTGCAACTCCTCGAACGCGTCGCGTGGCAGGTAGATCTCGCCCCGGGCCTCGAGCACCTCGGGGGCGCCGGCGCCCAGCTCTGCGGGGACACCGGCGATCCGGGCGACGTTGGCCGTGACGTCCTCTCCGGTTCGACCGTCGCCACGGGTGGCCGCCTGCACGAAACGACCGCCCTCGTAGCGGATCGACACCGCGAGCCCGTCGATCTTCAGCTCGCACACGTAGCGGACCGGGCCCTCCAGGCCCACGTCCGCCAGACGCTTGGCGGTGCGTGCACCCCACTCCTGCAGCTCGGCCAGATCCATCGCGTTGTCCAGGCTCATCATGCGCTGGCGGTGCTGGACCGGTGAGAACTGCGACGAGGCGACCCCGCGCACGCTCTGGGTCGGGCTGTCGGGCGTGATCAGGTCCGGATGGTCGGCCTCGACCGCACGCAGATCGCGCAGGAGCGCGTCGTAGTCGGCATCCGGGATGGTGGGTGCGTCGTGTTCGTAGTAGGCGCGGTCGTGGGCCCGGATCTGTCCGCGCAGCCACTCGACCCTTCCGGCAGGATCGAGCTCGGCGTCCGGACCTGCCGAACTGATGGGGCTGGAAGCACTCACGGCGTCACCCTACCGAGACGGTCCGACACCGGAACCGGCCCGGCAGCTCAGGCGCCGAGGGTGAGCCGGGCGCCGACGGCCTGGCGTCGCACCCGCGTGGCGAGCGAGTCCACCAGGTCGAGGACCCGCTCGGCCTGCGTCAACCCGAAGTGCCCGAGCCCATCGACAGGCCCGATCATCGACCGGCTGCGGAGCACCAACGGGTCGACCCCCTCTCCCACGAACTCACACCAGACCGCCGACAGTCGCCGCCACAGCAGCTCCTCGCCGGTGCCCAAGGGCTGGTCCACCGGCACCGCACCCCACACCACACGGCCACCGCGGTCGAGAAATCCCGACAGCTCACCGGCCCAACCCACGAGCCCCGGGTCGGCGGGCGCCGACACGACCGAGATGCCCGACGCGATGATCGTCTCCCAGTCGGTCTGGCCGGGCACGTGCACGCCGATCATGAGCTCGCCGGCGTCCGGGTGGCGGTCGAGCGCATCGACGAACGGCGTCAGCAGCCCCAGCACCTGGTCGGGCGCCAGGGGGAACGTCGGGTGCACCGCGCCGATCAGTCCAGGCTCGGACGCGCAGACGAACGCCACACCCTCGCTCATCGTCGACCGCACGGCGTCGAGCACCGCAGCTGCTCGACGGCTGACGATGGCCCTGGCCATCGCGATCGCCCGGTCGGTCGGGACGCCAGCGGAGCGGAGCCCGAGCGCGAGCGTCACGGGGCCCAGCACGTTGACCCGCACACCCACCGCCGGCGACACCGACAGATGGTCGACGAACTCCTGGAACACCGCCCACGGTCCGCCGCGGCACTCGACCCCGGCCGAGCCGCATCAACAGCAGCCGCATCGTCGCGACACAGCTCGGCATCGACCACCAGGAGCCCCGGCGGCGCCACGTCGACCCCGCGCACACCGGCCACGGCCTGGGCCAGCAGCGACCCCTGGGTCGTCGCCAGGGTCGGCGACGACGGGAACTCCGGCTGGGCCCGCAGCGCCATGCGGACCGCATCGGCGGGGTCGCTGCAGGGCAGCGGGCCGACCGAGGTCGCCACACCGAACGGCACATCCTTGATCCCACCCATGGAGTCGTTGCTAGCGGTCTGCTCCGAAGGCGCGCAAGTCTGTAGGTGTGCACGCCTCCTCGATGATCTGGCTCAACCGACTCCTGTGGCTCACGCTGCCCATCACGCTCGGCGACGTGCTCGCCGATGCGCTGGAGGACCGATCGACCGCGGTGACCGCCGTGGCGACGGTCCTGGCGTGGGGACTGTGGGCCGCCGGCCTGCTCACCAGCCTGGTCCGGGCACCGTGGGCCCTGGTGGCGCTGCGCACCATCGCCCCGCTGTCGGTCGTCGCCGGCGCCGTCGCCGCAGTCTCGACCGCACCGGGGCTGCTCGGGTGGATCGGCATCGCCACCGCAGCGGTCGCCTCGGTGGCTGCCATGTCGGCCGAGGTGGGCAACGAGTTCATCAACGGCGCGTCGTACGGCGACGAGCAGCGCTTCCCCCTGCGGCCACCGGCGGTGCTGCTGCTGGGTCCGATCGCTGCGGTGTGGGGGCTCACCGCACTCCCCCTGCCCGCTGCGGCACTGGCGCTGGCGGCGCAGCAGTGGCTGCTCGGCGCTGCACTCGGCCTCGGTGGCGCAGCAGCCGCATGGTGGGGCGTGAAGGTGCTGACCCGACTGACCCGCCGATGGTGCGTCCTGGTCCCCGCCGGGCTCACCCTGGTCGACGACATGGCGATCGTCGACGCGACCCTGATGCGCAGCGGCGACATCGTGTCGATCGGACCCGCCCCCGCCGACACCGATGCACTCGACCTGAGCGCAGGGGCCACCGGCCTGATCGTCCAGGTGGACCTGGGGGTCGAGATCGACGTCACCCCCGTGGTCGCCCGCAACGCCGTTGCAGAGACGGTCACCGCAGCATCGATCCTGATCGCCCCGTCACGGCCCGGTGCGCTGATCCGTGCCGCACACGACCGTGGGGTGGGCGCGCAGCGGGCCTGAGCAGCCGGCAGCTCAGACGGCGATGCCGCCGGCGACCACCACGGACTCCATGCGACCGTCCGCGGTCGACACCTGCTGGTACAGCACCACGCTCTGACCGGGAGCGACCCGGCGCTGGGGCTCGGTCCACTCCAGCACCGACCCGCTGACCGTCGCGGTGACCGTCGCACCGGCAGGTCGACCGTGGGCCGAGCACTGGGCGGTCACCTCACCCTCGACCGGGCCGTCCGCCCACACCATGTCGCGCAGCACCAGCTGGGTGTCGAGCAGGTCCCGGGCGACGCCGACGGTCACGGTGCGCTCCGCGACGTCGACCTCGGTGACGAAACGACGCCCGCTGCCACCTGCCAGCTCCAACCCGCGGCGCTGGCCGATCGTGACCAGCTCGACCGCGTCCACCCTGCCCACCGTGGCACCCGATGCGTCCACCACGCGACCCTCGTGCAGCTCGGCGCGTGCTGCCAGGAACGACTCGCGCCCCTGGCTCCGGGTGATGAAGCAGACGTCCTGGCTGTCGGGCTTCTGGGCGGTCCGCAGTCCCAGACCGGCGGCGCGGGCACGGACCTCGTCCTTGGTCATCTCGCCGATCGGCAGCAGCACGCGCCCCAACTCCGCGGCGGTCAGGGGGTAGAGCACGTAGGACTGGTCCTTCGCCGCGTCGACACCACGGCCGATGCGGTGGGTCCCGTCGGGCCGTCCGACAACCCGCGCATGATGACCCGTGGCGACCGCGTCGAAACCCAACAGCTCGGCCCGGCGCAGCAGCACGTCGAACTTGAGGTGGCGATTGCACTCCACGCACGGGTTCGGTGTGCGTCCCTCCGCATGGTCCCGGACATAGGGGGCCACGACATGACGGTCGAACTCATCGGCGAAGTTGAACACGTGGTGGTCCACACCGAGCTGAGCGGCGGACCGACGGGCGTCCTCGACGTCGGACACCGAGCAGCAGCCCGTGTCGGACTCCCCGCCCCACAACCGCATCGTGACCCCGACCACCTCGTGGCCGGCATCGAGCAACAGCGCGGCAGCCACCGAGGAGTCCACCCCACCCGACAGTGCGGCGAGCACCCTCATCCGAGCTCCCTCATCCGAAGGCCCTGACCCGTTCGACCGCCCGCGGCACCGCCGCGACCGCGGCATCCACGTCGTCCGCGGTGGAGTCCCAGCCGAGCGACAGACGGAGCGAACCGCGGGCGACCATCGGATCGACCCCCATGGCCTCGAGCACGTGGGAGGACTGCTGGGCACCCGACGCACACGACGACGCGGCGCTCGCGGCCACGCCCTCGGCCTCGAGCAGGAACAGCAGCGACTCCGCGTCGACCCCGTCGATGCAGAGATGGCAGATCCCCGGCAGCACCGCAGACCGGTCACCATCGAGCACGGCGGTCTCGACCGTGCCGGGCACCGCAGCGAGCAGACCCTCCGCGAGTCGGTCACGAAGGGCGGTGATCCGCTCGTTGGTCGCGGCTCGCTGCGCGACGGTGGCGTCGAGCGCCGCGGCGAGGCCGACGATGCCGGCGACGTTCGAGGTGCCGGAGCGCCGACCGTGCTCCTGCCCGCCGCCCATCACCAGCGGACGGATCGGGGTGTGCTGACGGACGACCAGGGCGCCGATCCCCTTCGGCCCACCCAGCTTGTGACCTGACACGGAGACCAGGTCGGCGGCCGCAGCGTGCACCGAGAGGTCCATCCACGCGGCGGCCTGCACCGCGTCGGTGTGCAGCGGCACCCGCGGGACCTCGGGCTCGTGGGCGCGCACGACCCGGGCGACAGCGTCCAGGTCGTTGACGACGCCCGTTTCGTTGTTGGCCAGCATGACCGAGACGACCGAGACGTGTGGGCCGGCGACCTCCAGCGCAGCGCCGAGGGCGTCCAGATCGACCCTGCCGCACCGGTCGACCGCGACCACGACCCCGTCGAGGGCCCGGACGGGGTCGAGCACCGCATGGTGCTCGACCGCGGTGCACACCGGCGACACCGGGTCGGGGTGGCATGCCGCCGCTGATGGCGTGGTTGTCGGACTCGGTGCCGCCCGAGGTGAACACGACCTCGGCGGGGGCGCACCCGAGGGCCGTCGCCACCCGTTCACGGGCCTCGTCGACAGCTCGCACGGCGTCGCGTGCCAGACGGTGTGCACCGGACGGGTTGCCGTACCGGTCGTCGAGGAACGGAGCCATGGCCTCGCGCACTTCGGGCCGCACACGCGTCGTCGCAGCGTGGTCCAGGTCGACGATCGACTGCACGGTGGTACCGGTCACGCGGCCACGCTACGGCCACCGCAGCAGCGACGACAGGCAGTACGTGCGACGGGCAGCTCAGGCGTGGGGGAGCTCGCGGAACGGCACGTGCTTGTCGGTGCGGACCTCGCCGGGCAGACCCAGCACACGCTCACCGATGATGTTGCGCTGCACCTGGTCGGTGCCGCCACCGATGCGGGGCGCCCACTGCCCCATGAAGAGGTCCTGGAACCGCCCACCGAAGGGGGCATCGTCGTGGGTCAACATGCCCGCCGGGCCCTGCAGCGCCACGACCAGGTCACCCCCTGTCTCGTACAACGCGGACACGGCGAGCTTCATGACCGAGCTCTCCGGACCGGGCTGTTCCCCACGAGCAGCGGCGGTGCGCACCCGGTACCCGAGGAAGCGCAGCAGCTCGAAACGGGTGTGCAGGTCTGCAAGGCGCTGGCGCACCACCGGGTCGCTGGTGTCGGCATGTGCTCGAGCCAGGGCGATCACCTGGGCCATGGAGTACATGCCGCCCCCACCGATCGAGGAGCGCTCGTGGGCCAGCATCGTGATCGCCACCCCCCAGCCGCCCCCGACGGGGCCGAGCGTGTTGGCCACCGGCACGCGGACCTCGTCGAGGAAGACCTCGTTGAAGTGGATCGCTCCGTCGATCTGGCGCAGTGGCCGCACGTCGATGCCCGGCGAGCCCATCGGCACGAGGATGGCGGTGATGCCACGGTGCTTGGGCACGTCGGGGTCGGTTCGGGCCAGCAGCACCCCCCAGTCCGAGTAGTGCGCCGCCGAGGTCCACACCTTCTGGCCCGTCACCACCCATTCGTCGCCGTCGAGCACGGCCCTGGTCGACAACCCCGCCAGGTCCGACCCTGCGCCCGGCTCGCTGAACAGCTGGCACCAGATGTGCTCGGCGCTCAGGATGCGAGGAAGGTGGTAGTCACGCTGGTCGTCGGTGCCCCACTCGATGACCGTCGGGCCGACCATGCCGACGCCGACGCTGAACATGTTGCCCGACACGTCGTAGTGCTGCTCTTCGCTCGTGAACACCCCGGCGAGCAGCGGCGGCAGCCCCATCCCGCCGTGCTCGACCGGCCAGTGCGGCGCGGCCCAGCCGGCAGCGGCCTTGATGCGCTGCCAGGCACGACCCTCCTCGACGAGTGCCAGATCCTGTTCCTCGGAATGGGCCCGGTAGGTGCGCATCTCGGCGAGCGCTGCGGGGTCGATCCGCGCCGCATGCTCGTCGAGCCACGCTCGGGCCTGCAGCCGCAGTGCTCGTTCCTCTGGGCTGTCATCGAAGTCCATGGCGCTGCGAGTGTGGCCCCGCAGCGACCAGAACTGCAACCTGTTCTAGTTGCGACGGCGCGGGCGCCCCGTCGGCTGCAACGGGGCGGACGGCACCACCGGGGCGAGCGGCGCCAGTCCGGCTGCGGCATCGGCGAGCAGTCCGCCCTGTCGCAGCTGGTAGGCGGAGGCCACACAGATCAGCCACATCTCCGGGTCGAACTGGGTGGGCAGGGTGTGACCGATGCGATCGAGGATCGAGCTGGCCAGACGTGATGCCAGCGCGTGGCGTTGCGCCGGGTCGAGCTCGCTGGTGCGCAGGAGGAACTCACGGATCAGGGAGAAGTCCTCGTCACGCAGGCGGCCCACGTCCAGCGAGGCGACGTAGGCCTCGTGGCCGACCGGTGGGTGGAAGGCGATCGGAACCGTGGAGAAGCCCGCGCCGTGGGTGCGGATGACGACGGTGCCCGCGGCCATGTCGCCCGTGCGCTGCGAACGCGGCGAGAAGGTCGCGGCGGCGATCGCCACCGCGCCGAGCGAGATGTACAGGTCCACCAGGGCCACCAGGCCCCGGACGACGGCCTGGCGGGGCGACTCTGGTGCGCCGTCGGCCCCCACCACCCGTAGACCGAACAGGGCCTTGCCCGGGCTGCGGCCCCGCCAGATGATCTCGACCCCGATCGGTGCCACCAGCAGGACGGTGAACGAGACCACGATCACGAACAGCTGCGGGCTCACACCGAGCACGCCGATGAGCATCGTGCCCGAGCTGAGCAGCCCCGCGAGCACCACCTGGAGCATCAGGTCGACCAGACGGGCGAACGCCCGGGTGGCGACCCCGGCCGTGGGCAGCTCCAACAGCACTGCCTCGGGCGTCACCAGGGAGGAGCTCACAGGCCCTACCGTACGGCCGGGATGGACATCGACCGGTACATCCAGCGCAACGAACCGGCCTGGCGCAGGCTGTCGCAGTTGAGCCGCACCGGTGCCCGCGATGCCCGCCAGTTGAGCGACGACGAGATCACCGAGCTGATCACGCTGTACCAACGGGTCTCCGCGCACCTGTCCCATGCCCGCAGCACCTACGGCGACCCCGACCTGAACGCCCGGCTGTCGGGCATCCTGGGCGAGGCGCGGGTCGTCATCTACCGGGGCCGCAGCTCGGTGCTGGCATCGGTCGGCCGGTTCTTCACCGAGACCTTTCCCGCGGCGGTGTGGGGTTCGCGTCGCTACGTCGCGGTCTCCGCGGTGTTGCTGCTGCTCCCGGCGGTGGCGATGGGCATCTGGTTGTACAACTCACCCGCAGCGCTCGACGCATCGGTCCCACCCGAGCTCCAGGCGCTCATCGCCGAGGAGGAGTTCGCCGACTACTACCGCTCCGACGCGGCGCAGAACTTCGCCGGCTACGTCACGATCAACAACATCCAGGTCGCGTTCCTGGCCTTCGCTCTGGGCATGGTGCCGGTGGTCGGCACCAGTTGGGTGCTGGCGACCAACGGGCTGAACGTCGGGGTCATGGCAGCGGTGATGCACCGGGCGGGCGAGGGCTCGCAGTTCTGGGGTCTGATCCTGCCCCACGGACTGCTCGAGCTGACCGCCATCACCGTCGCCGGAGCGGCCGGGCTGCGGCTGTCGTGGGCGCTCGTCGCGCCCGGCGATCGGACCCGGGCGACCGCGCTGCGCGACGAGGGCATGCGTGCCGTGGTCATCGTGATGGGTCTGGCGCTGTGCTTCGTCGTGGCAGGGTTCATCGAGGGGTTCGTCACCCCTTCGAGCCTGCCGACGGCGCTGCGCATCGGGGTCGGGGTCGCGGCGCTGTCGGTGTTCGTCGTCTACGTGCTGCTGTTCGGCTCGCGTGCCGAGCGCAAGGGCCTCACCGGTCTTCCCGGCGAAGCCACGCGCGACGAGCTGGCCAGCGCCGAGGCCGACGCCGCCCGGGGAACGGTCCTCCGCATCCGCTGAGCTGGCCGCAGCACGGCAGGCACCGTCACAGCTGGCCGCGGGACTTGGCGTACAGATAGGCATCGGCGAGCTCGCCGGCGAGTCGTCCGGGTGCCGCATCGACCACGGTCACGCCCATGCCACGCAGCCGGGCCACGGTGCGGCGACGCTCCGCCAGGGTCTGCATCGCGGCGGCCTGGCGGTAGGCGGCTGCTTCGGGGTCGGTGCCATCGCCGTCGGCGGCCACGCCCGCGGCCCACGCCTCGACCTGGGGATCCCGCACGCCGCCGAGGATCACCAGGTGGGTGCGGGTGATGAGGGGCAGCGCCGGCAGCAGCGACTCCTCGATCGCGTGGTCGACCAGGTCGGTCAGCAGCACCAGCATCGCCCGACGGCGGAACCGCGCCACCACGTGGGCGAACGCCGAGCTGTAGTCCGACTCGGCGAGCTCGGGTTCGAGCGCGTACATCGCCTCGGTCACCCGGCTCACCTGGTCGGGTCGGCGCGCCGGTGGCACCACCTCACGCACGACCCGGTCGAAGGCGACCAGCCCGCAGCGGTCCCCCAGCCGGGTGGCGACGGTGGTCAGCATCATCGCGGCATCCATCGAGTGCTCGACGCGCGGCACCCCGGCCACCCGTCCCGCCATGGTGCGGCCGTTGTCCAGCAGCACCAGCACGCTCTGGTTGCGCTCCGCACGGTAGGTCCGCACGATCGTGCGCCCGGCCCGTGCGGTCGCGGTCCAGTCGATGCGGCGGAACTCGTCGTCGGGGCCGTACTCGCGCAGCTGTTCGAACTCGGTGCCCCCACCCAACCCACGGGCGGACCGCATGCCGACCTCCAGGATGCGTGCCCGGCGGATCTTCAGCTCCGCCTCCTCCTTCGAGCGGAACGGGGGATGCACCCGTAGCGACGTCGACATCGGCACCCGACGCTGCCGGCTGCCCAGGCCCAGACGGCCGTCGATGCGCACCGTCAGGTGATCGAGCGCGAAGTGGCCGCGCCGCAGCGGGCGGATGGTGGTGGACACCCTGGCGGTGCCACGCGGCGGCAGGCGCAGCGACACCCGACGGGAGCGGGCGCGCAGCGACGGCGCAAGGTCATCCGCGACACCGATGCGCAGCGGCCGCGCGCTCTCGGACCGGATCTCCCAGGTCAGGGTCGCCTCGCGACCGGCCACCACCACCGGCGGGTGCTCACGCCGCAGCCACAGCAGCTTCGGCGAGGTGCCGATCGCCGCATCGGCGAGGCCGACCAGGGCGAGCAGGGTGGTGATCGCCGCGGCGGTCCACCACACGTCGACCGGGCCGCCCGGGTACACCAGCAGCCCGGCAGCGAGGACCGTCGCGACGATCACCAGTCGGCGGGTGGGCAGCAGCTGCACGGTCTCGGTCCGATCCGCTCAGCGGGGCGCGGGAACGGTCGCCAGGATGTTGTCGAGCAGACCGTCTGCGGTGACACCCTCGAGCTCGAGCTCGGGGCGCACGATCATGCGGTGACGCAACGTCGGTTTGGCCACCGCCTTGATCTCATCGGGCGTCACGAAGCCACGGCCCGACAGCCAGGCCCACGCCTTCGCCGCATGCAGGAGCGCGGTGCCGCCGCGGGGCGACACCCCGAGCTCCACCGAGGGCGACTCCCTGGTCGCCCGCGCCAGCAGCACGATGTACTGCAGCACCGCCGGTTCGACGACGACCGCCTCGACCTGCACCCGGGCGGCGGCCAGATCGGCCGCCGAGGCCACGGGGCGGACCCCGGCGCCCGCGATGTCGTGCGGGTCCAGACCCCGGTGGTGCCGAGCCAGCACCTCGGTCTCCTCATCGAGGTTCGGGTAGCCGACCATCAGCTTGAACATGAACCGGTCGAGCTGGGCCTCGGGCAGCGGGTAGGTGCCCTCCTGCTCGATCGGGTTCTCGGTCGCGATCACCACGAACGGGTCCGGCAGGGTCCGGGCAACGCCCTCGGCGGTGACCTGTCGCTCCTCCATCGCTTCGAGCAACGCCGACTGGGTCTTGGGCGGCGTGCGGTTGATCTCGTCGGCGAGGAACAGGTTGGTGAAGATCGGCCCCTCGCGGAACCGGAACGAGCGACCCTCGCCGTCGGGGTCGAGCACCAGCTGCCCGGTCACGTCCGACGGCATCAGGTCGGGGGTGAACTGCACCCGCTTGAAGTCGAGCGCGAGTGCTTCGGCGAGGGTCTTGACCAGCAGCGTCTTGGCGACGCCGGGAACCCCTTCCAACAGCACGTGACCACGCACCAGCAGCGCAGCGACCAGTCCGGAGAGCGTGCCGTCCTGCCCCACGACCACCTTGCCGATCTCGTCGCGCAGTGCGAGCACCGCCGCCCTCGGATCGCGGGCGGACGGATCGTAGGGAGTCGGTTGCGGCGGTTGGCTAGCGGGCATCGACATGGAGGACCTCCTGGCGGATGGCATCGAGGGTTCGGACGAGCGCGACGAGCGCTGTGGCGTCGTCGACGGGCGAGGCGCGGTCGCCGTACAGCGCGGCGCCCACCTCGTCGGGAGCTCGTCCGGTGCGTGCAGCGACGACCTCGACCAGGGCGACCGGCGAGGGGTCGGCCCCCATGCCGAGTCGGGCGCCCAGCACACGGCGGGTGTCACCACGGATCGCGGCCGCGGCGCGCTGCGGGTTGCCGCGTCGGCGCAGCAGGTCGCCGACCGCAGCGGTCAGCTCCGAGCCCGCCACCTCGACCGGCAGTCGTTCGGTCACGGGTCGACCCAGTCGCCGCGAGCGCCACCACACGTACAGCACGAACGCTCCCAGCAGCTGGGCCAGGGCGAGCTTCACGGGGAGCGGCAGCAGCGTCACCGGATCCTGGTCGCCGGTGATGACCGCGTCGGCGGAGGGGACCGGGTCGATGAAGGTCACTGTGCGCTCGTCGCCGAGCAGTCGCACCGCCGTGGCGCCGTTCGCCAGCGGTTCGCCACCCTCTTCCTTGCGCGGCTGGAGCCGTGCGTTGACCCAGAGGAACGGCGAGGAGATGGTCACCACCGTGCCGGCACCCTCGGCGCGGCGCAGGAAGTTGGCCCCACCGGACTCCTCGTAGCAGCGCTGGGCGCCGTCGTCGGTCATCGGGGCCGAGAACGCCGCGTCGATCGGTCCGAGATCCACGAGTTCGTCGATGTCGCAGTTCCCCGTCGCAACGGGGAACGGCGGTTCGTCCGGCAGCGTCCGACCCCCGAGGAACATGGCGTCGTCCACTGCGGAGAACGCCGGCAGGTCGTCCGCGACGACCTGCTCACCGAACACCACGGTGGCACCAGCGCGCGCCCGGTCCTGCAGCGCCGCTCGCTCGTCCTCGGACGCGACCGAGGGGGCGATCATCACCACCGCCGAGTCCCCGTCGGGCTCGAGCTCACCCCCGGTCAGCGACGACGCCGGCGCACGCAGCACCTCCACGCCCTGCTGCTCGAGCAGCACCTTGACCGCGCCCAGACCGTCGGGACGGGTCGAGTCGATGTCGAACGCGACCGCCGGTTCGACCCGGGAGCTCAACAGCACGCCGATTCCGATCGCGACCACCAGGACCACCGCCAGCACGATCGGGCCGCGACGAGTGGTCATGCCGGCACCCGGTCGACGGTGCGCTCGGGGGACGCGGCGAGCACCGACTCCGCAGCCCGGCGCAGCTCCGCGCTCTGCTCCGGTCCCGTGGGGAGGTGCGCGTACCAGGCCAGTTCGAACAGCAGCGACGCAGTGTCGAACGCGACGCCGGCGTCCGGGGTGGTCTGCGCAAGATCCTGGCGCAGCTCGCCGGTGGTGCGCCCGGCGACGTCGGGCAACTGACCCCGGTCGATCAGGGTCCGGACCAGCTGGCGGTACCGGGCCCGCAGCGCGGCTTTCCACTCGCCCTCGGACTCCAGACGGTCGGCATCCGACGCCCACTCCGACGCGCTCCGCCGGTGCTCGATCTCGATCGATGTGTCGGGTCCGTCCTCGACGCGGGCGGCGCGCACCCGGTGGCGCACCACGTACACCACCACCGCGACGACCGCCGCGACCGCCGCCAGGATGAGCAGCCACGCCAGGATCGATCCGATGCCGCCGGCGAATCCGGAGCCCGTGTCGATCGTCCCGCCCGACGGCTCACCGCCGAAGAGGCGCTCGAGCTGACGCGCGATCCAGTCCGACAGGCGATCGAACCACGACTTGTCGTAGCGGAACTCGGGGCGCGCCATGACGCGGCGCACCTGCTCGGCCAACTGCTCGGGGTCGGCGCTCGGATCCTGGAGGATCACGTCGCGGTCCTCACCGCGGGCGCCGCCATACGCTGCTGTCGCATCGCCAGGTCCCAGCCCTCACGACGGCACCGAAGATCCAGGTAGGCCCGCGCCGCGATGCACGCGGTCAGCGGTTCAGTGACCAGCAGGACCGCGGTGCTCGCTGCGCCGAGGAACCCGACCAGGGGCGAGCTGGGATCCAGCGAGAGGGCGAGCGCCGCGGGGCCGAACGACAACGACAGCCGGACCACCAGCGAGATGCACAGCCCGCCGAAGCTGATCGCCAGTGCCCGGCCGTACGACGGCCAGGCGAGTTGCCAGCTCCGCTGGAACGCCCGCCACGGTCCGAGTCGCTCTGCGCCAGCTGCCACCGAGGTCAGGAACACCACCGCATCGCCGAGGATCCAGCCGACGCCGCCCAGGCATGCGGTCACCAGGTGCACCGCGGCGGTGAGCGGCACGATCAACGCGGCGACCCAGGACCTGCGCAGCGCGAGCGACCCCAGCTCGGCCAGGGTGACCTCCTCGCCGCGGGCCAGCGCGGCTGCCATGTGCCCCACGCACAGCCCCAGCAACGACAGCGCGACCAGTTGCAGCACCGAGGCGACCACCGCGAGCGGAGAGCTGGATCCGCTCGACAACGGCGACCAGAACTGGCCGGAGAGCAGGTTCCCGTCGAGATCGGGCGGGGCGACGATCGCGAGCGTCAGCTGCAGCAACCACACCGGGACGAACAGGCACGCGGTCAACGCCATCAAGGACCCGAACCGGTGGCGCAGCAGTTCGAACCCCCCGTCGAGCACCGCGCCGACGCTCACCGGACGGAGATCGTCGAGCGGCCCACGCTGCCCCGGCGCTCCGCGGTGGCGACGAGCACGCCCGGGGGACTCGACCGCATCACCCCGCACCGACGCAGTCCCGGCCCCCTCGTGTCGCACCCGGCGAATCTACCGTGCGGTTCCCGCCCGACTGCGGCCTTGGCAGACTGTGCCCATGGCGCACCGCGGCGAGCAGCACTTCGGCGAGGGGTTCGCCGCGGACACCTACGGCCATGGCTTCGCGGAGGTCTACGACGAGTGGTACCCCGCGGACGAGGCCACCGTCGACGCCGTTGCGCTGATCTCCGAGCTCGCCGGTGCGGGCGGCTCGGTGCTCGAACTCGGTGTGGGGACGGGACGCCTCGCGGTGCCGCTGGCCGAACGCGAGCACCGCGTGGTGGGCATCGACTCGTCGAGCGCCATGCTGGCCCGTCTCGCGGAGAATGCTGGACACCTCCCGCCAGGAGCGATCGAGGTCATCGCCGGCGACCTCGCCGACCCGGTCACCTGGCCCGCCGGGCCGTTCGAGGTGGTCGTCGCCGCGTTCAACCTGGTGTGCAACCTGACCGACCCCGTCCAGCAGGCCGCGCTGTTCGCTGCCGCCGGCGCCGCGCTCGCCCCGGGCGGCCACCTGGTGGTCGAGACGTTCGTGCCGGCGTCCCTGGACCGCCGTGAACGTCACCTGGAGGTGCGGGAGGTGACCGCGACGGGCGTGGTGCTGATCGCATCGGACACCGATCCGACCGGCGGGATCGTGACCGGCCAGCACATCGAGCTCCGTGACGGCCAGCCGGTCCGACTACGACCGTGGCGCCTGCGCCTGACCACAGCGGCGGAGCTGGACCGCTGGGCGGGCGATGCCGGGTTGGAGCTGGTCAGCACCGGCGCCGACTGGGCCGACCCATCTCACTCCGACCGTCCAGGATCGACGACCCGGATCGGCATCTACCGGCGCGGCTGACGACCGAGCGACCCCCGACTGCAGAGCGACCCCCGACTACAGAGCGACCCCGCGCCGTTCGAGGGCTGCCAGGATCCTCGGGCGCAGCTGCTCGGCGATCCCCTCATTGGCATACGCAGCCCACGCGACGGGCGTCGAGGTGTCGATCGGCGCACACAACACCCCGCCGGGCAACGCCTCGACCACGACGCCGGCCGCCCGTGCCACCGGCAGCGCCGCCAGGTCGTAGGGGTGGGTCGCGAACCCCGACGGATGCAGCAGGGGTCGCGGATCGATCACGGCAGCGGCAGCACCGCCGGCGACGGCGAGGAGCTGACCGGCGCTGCACGGGTAGAGATCGTCGTAGACCTCCCAGCCCGAGAGGACCTCGTCGGCGAACTCGCCGATGGGTCCGTGTCCGCCGGGCAGCAGACGCACCACCGTCACGAAGCACCGTGTCGGATCCGCACTGCTGAGGGGCTCCAGCCGCGCCGGGCGACCAGGGCCCCGGCCGACCAGGTCGTCATCCACGACCGAGAGCCCGGCATCGCCCGCGTGTGCGACGGTTCCCCGGGCAGCGCGCTCTGTCGGAAGCTCGACCGCGGCGGCGTGCGTCAGCTCGTCGAGCGTCGCAGCCCCTCGGCCGGCACCGAGCAGCACCCAGGCGCTGCGGAGCCCGGCAAGGTAGCTGCGGGTGCCGTCGACGGGATCGGCGACATAGATCCAGGGACCGCCGTCACCGATCGGCAGGGGTTCGTCGAAGCCCTCGATGACGAGTCGGCCCGGCCAGTGGTCGCCGCACCGTCGACGCAGTTCGTCGACGAGCACGTGGTCGGCCCGGGCATCCACGCCGAACACGTCGTCGCCGCCCTCGGTGCGCACCACCAGGTGGTCGGACGCGACATGCGCGGAGCGCACCGCGTCACGGACCGCCCGGCCGACCTCGGCGAGTTCGGCGGAGAGCTGTCGTTCCATCGCACCGTGCTAGTCGAGCCTGCCGTGCTGGTCGACGCCGGGTGGGTGACGGGCTGCGGCGCCCCCTACCTTGGGGCCATGCCTCGTCTCAAGGTCGCCACCACCCTCGATGCCACGCCGGAGCAGGTCTGGGCCGACATCGAGGACATCGCCTCCCACGTCGAGTGGATGGAGGACGCCGTCGAGATCACCTTCACCTCCGACACCGATTCCGGGGTGGGCACCACGTTCGACTGCGACACCAGGATCGGGCCGTTCCGACTGACCGACCACATGGAGATCACCAGCTGGAAGCCCGGACGCGAGATGGGCGTACGCCACGTCGGGATGGTCACCGGCAGCGGCGTGTTCACCCTGACACCGGTGCGCAAGGGGCGTGGCAGGAAGGCGGTCCAGCAGACCCGCTTCGTGTGGACCGAACGACTGCGATTCCCGTGGTACTTCGCCGGACCGCTCGGCGCCGTGGCGGCCAGGCCGCTGCTGCGCCATGTCTGGAAGACGAACCTCAAGAACCTGCAGCAGCGCTTCGACGACCGGGGCTAGAGCAGTGGTGCAGCGGTGAACGCGGTCGCTGCTGCGATGCCGCCGACGAGGAAGGCCATGCCGAACCCCACCACCACCGTGGTCCGCAGCGCCGCACCTTCCTGCGGCCACCGCAGCGGCTGCAGGACGTAGCCCGCCGCAGCACCGGCCAGCAGTCCACCGACGTGGCCGCCGATCGAGATGCCCGGGATGACGAAGGTCAGCACCAGGTTGATCGCCACGAGCCCGCCGATGCCGGACTGCCACGGGTTCTGCTTCGCCCGGAGCTGCAGCACGATCAGCGCACCCATCAGGCCGAACACCGCGCCCGACGCGCCCACGGTCGGGGCCAGCGGATCGATGACCATCACCGCAAGTGACCCGCCGAGCAGCGACACGACGTAGAGCACGGCGAACCGCAGCCGGCCGAGCGCGGGTTCGAGCTCCTGGGACAGGAACCAGAGCAGCAGCATGTTCATGCCCAGGTGGAACAGTCCGGCGTGCAGGAATGCCCCGGAGAACAGTCGCCACCACTCGCCCTCGGCCACGAAGGGCCCGAAGAGCGCCCCGCGTTCCAACACGGGGCCTCCGGCCCCGTAGGGGTTGCCGCTGAGCACGGTCATCAGCACGAACACCGCGACGTTGATGCCGATCAGCACCTTGCCGACGACCACCTCGCTGTGGCCCCGGAACAGCTGCGACGAGCTGACCACGCGCTGCGGGCGAGCGGCGACGCACTCCGGGCACTGGAAGCCGACCGAGGCCTGACGCATGCACGACGGGCAGATCGGGCGCTCGCAGCGCTGGCAGCGAACACCGGCGGCCCTGTCGGTGTGGCGATAGCACACCACCTCGTCGGTCATGGCCCGGAACCTACCTGCGCCATCGCACCACGCCGTCGGTGGTGGCACCGATCCTGAGAGCGGTGGCAGGGTCCTCAGCTCGGCGGGGCGTGCTCGGGGAGCTGCTCGTCGCCATCGAGCAGACGTTCGACCGCCTGCACCGGCAGGTCGACCAGGTCCGGGCGGTGTGCCATCTCGTAGGCGACCTCGTAGACCGACTTGTCCAGCTCGAACACGCTCAACAGGGCATCCCGACTCGTGCGCGCCTGGGGCAGCAGACGGTGTGCGTCATCGACCTCGGCATAGCCCGCCAGGAACGTGTTGACGTTGCGGACCGTCCAGGCATCGGCCAGGACCCGCAACTCCCTGTCGGGCTCCTCCTGCTGGCGCAGCGCGGCAGCGGCTGCGTGCTGGAACGAGCGTGTCATGCCCGCCACGTCGCGCAGCGGCGAGGACGGGCGGCGACGCTCGGGCAGCGGTCGGGCCGGTTCGCCCTCGAAGTCCAGCACCATCCAGTTGCGCTGGAGACGCAGCACCTGCGACAGGTGGAGGTCGCCGTGGATGCGGATCGCAGCGCCGAGGTCGTCCGCATCCCGCAAGCGGTCGTAGATCGCCTGGATGCGGTCGGTGGCGAGGCGCCCCGTGGCGACCCTGGAGAGCTGCGCCGACATGTCGACGGCCCAGGCTGCACCGTCGGCGTGTTCCGCGCCGAAGGCCTCGGCGAGCGCGACGTGCAGGTGCGCGATGTTCTCGCCGAGCAGGCGCGCGTCGTCGGCGAAGTCCAGCTTGCAGTCCCTCGGCGGACGACGCAGGTTGAACAGCTCGCGCAAGGAGCTGTCGGCCAGCTCGGCGCCATCGCCGCGGCTGCGTTCGTAGCGCCGCACCACGGCCAGGTCGGTCTGGTTCCGGCGCCACACCGCGACCGGCACGGGCACCCCACCGAAGCCGACCTTGCCCAGCCGCTCGGTCACCTCGACGTCGGGGTTCGGTCCCGGCTGGACCTGCCGGAAGACCTTCAGGATGTAGCGCTCGTCGAGCACCAGCGACGTGTTGGACTGCTCGCCGACCTGGGGTCGCACCGTGTTGAGGTGCAGGTCCGGGGCCACGTGGTGGGCGAACGCCAGCCCGAGCTCCTCGTCGGCCAGCGCGTCGAACAGGTGCGCGTCGCCACGCGGCGTGTCCATCCGGCCGAGGATCGCCGAGTCCGGCAGATGCCCCGGACGCTCGGGGGTGGCACCGACGGGGATCTGGTACCAGCGGGGCTCCCCACGCCCGTCGTCGGGTCGCACCTCGATCAGCAGCCACAGCAGGGTCGGCCAACCGTCACGCAGGGTGTCGACCCGGCGGATCTCCACACGTGGGCGGTCGACCGCTCCGTACCAGCGCTGACCCGCCAGGAACGTGGGCAGGAGCGTGGCCAGCTCGTGGGAGAAGGTCGCAGCGTCGATGCGCAGTGTCTACCTGCTCGGCCCGATCAGCCGGAAACGCGAGCGGCCTCGGCATCGATGCGCTCGAGCGCCACCCGTGCCAGTTCCATGCCGTAGCGGCGGGCGCCCGGGGACTCGACCGGGCACGGCCGTGGCCATCCCCCGGGCAGGAGCTGCGACACCGAGCAGTGGAAGTGCAGGTCCGTCTCGCTGACCCGGATGCGGACCTGACCCTCCTGGCAACCGCCCCTGGACTCCTCGTCAGGCCGGCACGGCAGCGAGACCTGGTACCGGTCCTCCGTGTCGAGCACCACGGCCCCGACGTGTGCGAGCGTCATGCCAGGGTGTGACTCGGCGACCCGGGAGGCGACGAGGCCGAGGTGGTCGTCCCCCGTCCAGCCCGGCAGGAACGGCGACGAGGTCGGACCCCAGGTGAACACGAACGGCACGTCTGCTGCTTCGGCCGCGTCCGCGATCTGGCGCAACGCGCTCTCGTACCGGGCGAAGAACTCCGGGGTGCCGTCGACGGGGAGGGAACCGTCCGGGTTGCGCATGCACCGGGTGAACGAGTTGCCGACCGTCGACACCACGATCACCGTCGGACGTTCCGACACCGGCCGGGCCAGGTCCCGGCGCACCGGCGCGACCAGGTCGCACGCTGCCAGACCGGGGAATCGAAAGCCCGTGACCCGCCTGCCGGCCTCCTCGACCGCGGCGTCGGACCAGGGGGATGCCTGGAACGAGATGCTGTCGCCGTAGATGCCGATCGCGGGTGCCAGGGGTACCGGCGGGGCTGGCGGCGCACACGCGCTCAGCGCCAGCGCTGCGAACAGCGCGACCACCGTCGCCTTTCCCCACATGGGTCGATCCGTCCTGTGTGCAGCGTGCGCCATGAACTCTGAACGGTTCGACGGGCCGGTAACTTGAACTTCGTGCAGGTGCTGGGGCAAGGAGAACCGACGCGCGTCCCCGCCCCGATCGAGGCCGAGGCGCTGGGGCACGTCCCTGCGCTCGACGGCATGCGAGCGGTCGCCGTGGCAGCGGTGCTGCTGTTCCACGGCGAGATCACGGGCGTCGAGGGCGGATTCCTGGGCGTGTCGGTGTTCTTCACGTTGTCGGGGTTCCTCATCACCTCGCTGCTGCTGCGCCAGTGGGCTGCCTCGACCACCGACCCCAGCTCGACCACCGACCCCGGCTCAGCGCACGGGGTCGATCTGCGCCGCTTCTGGTCACGACGCTTCCGACGGCTGCTCCCCGCGTCGTGGTTGACGATCGCCCTGGTGCTGCTCATGGGCTGGGCGGGCGCGTGGGACGTCGACCAGCTGCGGGCGCTGCGCGGCGACGTCCCCTGGTCCCTCGCCGAACTGGTCAACTGGCACTTCATCGTGCAGGGCACCACGTACGGGGCATCACAGACCGCTCCGTCACCGCTCGAGCACTTCTGGAGCCTGGCGATCGAGCAGCAGTTCTACGTGCTGCTGCCGGCGCTGTTGGTGCTGATCCTGGTGCGCCGCTCCCGGGGTTCGGCCGAGCGCTCCCCCCGCCGTCGCCTCCGGATGCTGGTCGGCGTCCTCGCCGCACTCACGGCGGTCTCCGCGGCACTCAACGGGGTGCTGGCACGAGGCTCGATCGACCGCGCGTACTTCGGCACCGACACCCGCGCTGCAGAGCTCCTGATCGGCGCACTGCTGGCGTGCGTCATGCTGCGACGCCTGCGCGTCACCGGCGCGGCGCGCATCGCGGCGATCAGCGCCGGCACGGTGGGGCTCGCTGTGCTGGCAGTGCTGTTCCACACCGCACAGCTGTCGAGCGGCTGGCTGTACCCGTGGGGTCTGATGCTGACCGCCCTGTCCACCGCTGCACTGGTGGCGGGCGCGGTGCAGACCGGTCCGCTGTCGGGGGTGCTCGCGCTGGCCCCCGCGGTGGCGCTCGGTCGGATCAGCTACGGCGTCTACCTGCTGCACTGGCCGATCTTCCTGTGGCTCAACCCGGCACGGGTCGGCTGGGACGGAGCATCGCTGTTCGCACTGCGCGTCGCGGTGACCCTGGTGGCGGCGACCGCGATGTACCACCTGGTCGAGCAGCCCGTCCGCACCGGTCGGCTGGTCAGCACCCGCACCGCCCGCGTCGCGGTGCCGTCCCTGGCGGTCGTGCTCCTGCTCGGCAGCTTCTCGCTCACCCGGGACCTGCCCGATCCACCGGACTTCCTGCAGACACGGGATCCCGGCGAGGTGACCATCCGAGAGGTCACCACCACAACGACCACGACGACGACCACCACGACGACCCTGCCGCCGCCAGGTGTGACCGCTCCACCCACGACCGCACCACCGCCGACGCCGCCCCCACGACGACCCCAACGGGTCCTGCTCGTCGGTGACAGCGTCGCTGCGAGCATCGAGGACGCGCTGGGCGACGCACTCAACGCACGCGGCATCACCTTCGCCACCTCCGCGGCGCCCGGGTGCGGTGTGCTGACCGGTGACCCCGCGGATGCCCAGGGCCAGCCGCTGTCGTTCACCACGGCCTGCAACGACGCCGTGCCCGGCATCCAGACCAACGCCGTGGGAGAGGTCGGACCCGACCTCGTCGTGTCGCTGTCGCTGTGGGAGTCGGTCGATCGGATCGTCGACGGGAGCTTCTACCAGGTGGGAACCCCCGCTGCGGACCAGATGATGCGACAGCTGTACGACCAGACGATCCAGCGGCTCACCAGCGGCGGCGCGGCGGTCGCGTTCGCGACGATGCCGGCCAGCGTCGACGGCCGCAGTCGCCTGGCCGACGCCGAGGGCAACCGTCGCCTCGACATCGTCAACGGCCTGCTGCTGGATCTGGGTGCAACCCACCCCGGGCCGGTGACGACGCTGCGCTTCGACCAGATCGTCTGCCCGACCTCGCCGTGTCCGACCACGGTCGACAACGTCGTGCTGCGCCCGGCCGACGGCACCCACTTCGACGAGCCGACCGGCGCCCGATTCGTCGCGGAGCGCCTGGCCGACCAGATCGCCGCGCTCGACCTGAACGCGCTCGCCTGAGTCGGCTCAGGTGACCGGGTCGGTCAACTCGAACCACAGGAACTCGTACGGCGGCAGCGTCACGAAGTACGGCAGCTCCCCGATCGCAGGGAACGGCACCCGCCCGAGCAGCTCCACCGGCACCCGTCCGTCCAGGTGCGACAGGTGCAGCTCGGCGGGCTGCGCCGCTGCGGAGAAGTTGTTGACGCACAGCACCGGGTTCGACAGCTCGTCGCCCGGCGGAGGTGTGCGCAGGTAGGCGAACACCGCGGGGATCGAGACGTCGAGCACCTCGAAGCCGCCGAGTCCGAACAGCGTGTGCTGGCGCCGTACGTGCAGCATGCGCCGCAGCCAGTTCAGGAACGACGCGGTGTCACGTCGCTCTCCTTCGACGTTCACCGCTTGGTAGCCGTACACCGGATCCATCAGCGGCGGCAGGTACAGCTGGGCGAAGTCCGCAGAGGAGAACCCGCCGTTGCGATCCGGGTTCCACTGCATCGGGGTCCGCACACCGTCGCGGTCGCCCAGGTAGATGTTGTCGCCCATCCCGATCTCGTCGCCGTAGTAGAGGATCGGCGTACCGGGCAGGCTGAGCAGCAGTGCGTGCAACAGCTCGGCCTGCCGTCGGTCGTTCTCGAGCAGTGGGAACAGACGGCGGCTGATGCCCAGGTTGCGGCGCATCCTGGGATCCTTCGCGTACTCGTCCCACATGTAGTCACGTTCCTCGTCGCTCACCATCTCGAGCGTCAGCTCGTCGTGGTTGCGCAGGAAGATCCCCCACTGCGCGCCGTCGGGGATCTCGGGCATGCGCTCGAGGATCTCCGAGACCGGGGTCGCCTCCTCACGACGCAACGACATGAACATGCGAGGCATCAGCGGGAAGTGGAAGCACATGTGGCACTCGTCGCCGTCACCGAAGTACTCCACGACGTCCTCGGGCCACTGGTTCGCTTCTGCGAGCAGCACCTTGCCGGGGTATTTCGCGTCGACCTCGGAACGCAGCCGGCGCAGGAAGGCGTGGGACTCGGGCAGGTTCTCGCCGTTGGTGCCGTCGCGCTCGAACAGGTACGGCACCGCGTCCAGCCGGAACCCGTCGAGGCCCAGACCCAACCAGTGGAACACCACCTCGAGCATCGCATCGGCGACCTCGGGGTTGTCGTAGTTCAGATCAGGCTGGTGGTGGAAGAAGCGGTGCCAGTAGTACTGCTGACGCTGCTGGTCCAGGGTCCAGTTGGACGGCTCGGTGTCGACGAAGATCACCCTGGCATCGGACCACCGCTGGTCGTCGTCGCCCCACACGTACCAGTCGGCCTTCGGGTTGGTGCGGTCCTGACGGGACTCCTGGAACCACGGGTGCTGGTCGGAGGTGTGGTTGACCACCATGTCCGCCACGACGCGGATGCCGCGCCGGTGCGACTCCTCGATCAGCTCGGCCGCGTCCTCGACGGTGCCGAAGTCCGGGTGCACGGTCAGGAAGTCCGAGATGTCGTACCCGCCGTCCTTGAGTGGCGACTGGTAGAAGGGCAGCAGCCACAGGCAGTCGATGCCCAGCCACTCCAGGTAGTCGAGCTTGGCGGTCAGGCCGCGGAAGTCACCGTTGCCGTCGCCGGTCGCATCGAAGAACCCCCGGACGTGGACCTCGTAGAAGATCGACGACCGGTACCACTCCGGTTCCGCGGTGAGGATCGATCCGGGTGTCGGTGGCGGGTTCACCGAGTCACGCTATCGACGGCCCCGCCAGGACCAACCCGATGGGACCTCAGCCCGGCGTGACCTCAGCCCAGCGAACCGGCCGCCTTCCAGCCGCCGGCCGCGGCCGGCACGGCGAGCGCCAGGGTGGACACGGTCCCGGCCGCGCCCAGCTCCTTGTGCCACACGAGCGCTGCGATCGCGTCCGAGGTGTCCGCCACCGCTCCCATGCGAACCCACGACGTGTCGGGCTCCGGCTCGGCGAGCGACTTCAGTGCGCCCAGGCCGAGCACCATGTCACGGATGCCGAACGCCCGTGCCAACCACACCAGCGGTCCGGGGCGGTCCTCGGCGGCCCGGGCCAGCACCGTGTTGGGGATGAACAGCATCAGCGCGCCGAACAGAACTCGTCCGGCGGCGATCGAACGTGCAAGCTTGAGGTCGTCCATGACGGCAAGTGTGGCACCAGCGACCTGCGATGGTGCGACGGCGGGAGGCAGAACGATGCGACGGGCCCCGGTCCTCACAGCAGTGGCGGTGGTCGCGATCGCCCTGGTCGCGGCGTGCACGCCCCCGTCGACCCTCCCCGACGGCGCTGTCGCCCAGGACCCGCCGTTCGGGGTGAACGGCATGACCGAGGAGGACGGACGGATCTGGGTGGCCGACCTGTTCGGTGGACAGCTCGTCCGCTTCGACCCCGCCGACGGGCGGATCGACGAGCGGTACGGCTCGATGGAGGGCCTGTGCGGCACCGACGACGTCGTCGTGCTCGATGACGGGACGCTCGTCGCCACGTGCCCGGTCGCCGGTCGGGTCATCGCCGTGGAGCGCGGCGGCGGGGCACGCGTGCTGGACCGGGTGGGGCGCAGCGTCAACCCGATCGCCGTCGACCCTGCCGGCGACGCGGTGCTCGTCGGCTTCGGATCCGAGGAGGACGACCGCGTCCTGCGGGTGTTCCTCGACGGCCGACCCACCGAGGTGGTCGCCGAGGGCCTTCCGGTGCTGAACGGGTTCGACCTCGGTCCCGACGGCCTGCTCTACACACCCACCGGCGGCGCCGCCGGTTCGTTCGGCACCGGGGGCCTCGGTCGCCTCGATCCGGCCACGGGCGAGTTCGAGCAGCTGGCGCTGAGCTTCCCCGGCTCGTCGCGGACCGGGTTCGACTTCGCCTGCGGCGCCGACGTCGCCGACGACGGCACCGTGTTCGTCGCCCAGTGCTTCAACCCGTCGGTGTTCGCGGTGGACCCCGACACCGGTGTGGCCACGCTCGTTGGCCGCGCGCCGCTCGACGCGGCCGACAACCTGGTCGTGCTCGACGACGGCCGTGTGGCGCTCTCCGGCTTCTTCGGCGGACGGGTCGTGGTGTTCACACCCACACCCGACGGCACCTACGAGGAGCGCACGCTGGGCATCGGCGGCTGAAACCCCGACAGCACGTGGGCGACGCGCACGCCTGGTTCGAACCTCACGTAGTTGCCGGCGGGGCCCCACACCCAGGACTCTCCGGTCAGCTCGTCGGACACCTCGAACGGAGTGTGGTCATCCAGCCCCAGCGCGCCGAGGTCCACGTACACCGTTGCTTCACGGAGCTCGTCGGGTGCCAGGTTGACCACGACCAGCACGGTGTCGGGCTCGCCGTCGCGCACGACGTGGTGTGAGTAGGCGATCACGTCGTCGTGGTCGACGTGGTGGAACCGCAGCGACGACATGCGCCACATCGCCGGGTGTGCCCGTCGCACCCGGTTGAGCGTCGCCAGCAACGGCCACAGCGATGCGGGATCGTCGTGGTCACGCTCCTTCAGCTCGTACTTCTCGGAGTTGCGGTACTCCTCCTTGCCCGGGAACGGATCGTGCTCGCAGAGCTCGTAGCCGGAGTAGATCCCCCAACTCGGCGCCAGGGTCGCGGCGAGCACCGCCCGGGCGGCGAAGACCTCGGGCGTGGCCCCCTGCAGGGGTGGAGCGAGGATGTCGGGCGTGGTCGGCCACAGGTTCGGCCGGAACCAGCCGGCGGTCGGCGCGTGGGCGAGCTCCTCGCCGTAGCTGGCCAGCTCCCACTTCGTGGTCCGCCACGCGAAGTAGGTGTAGGACTGGCTGAAGCCGACCTCGGCCAGGGTGTGCATCATGGTCGGGTCGGTGAAGGCCTCGGAGAGGAACACCAGCTCCGGGTGGTCCTCCAGCAGCTCGGCGATCAGCCACTGCCAGAACGCGAGCGGCTTGGTGTGGGGGTTGTCGACCCTGAACACCGACACGCCCTGCTCGATCCAGAACGAGAACACCTCGAGGCAGGCGTTCCACAGCGCACGGCGATCGGCATCGTCCGCCGGCCAGAAGTCGAGCGGATAGATGTCCTGGTACTTCTTCGGCGGGTTCTCCGCGTAGCGGATCGATCCGTCGGGGCGATGGCTGAACCACTCCGGGTGTTCGGTCACCCAGGGGTGATCCGGGCTGCACTGCAGGGCGATGTCGAGCGCGACCTCCACGCCCAGCTCGGCACCGCGTGCGACGAACCGCCGCAGGTCGTCCAGCGTGCCCAGGTCGGGATGCACCGAGGTGTGGCCCCCCGCCGCAGCACCGATCGCCCAGGGGCTACCGACGTCATCGGGTTGGGCGACCAGGGTGTTGTCCCGACCCTTGCGGTGCGAGGTGCCCACCGGGTGGATGGGCGGGAGGTACACGACGTCGAACTCCGCGGCCGCCGCGGCGGCCAGACGATCCCACGAACCGGCTCCGGCGACGAGCCCGCCCTCGGACCGGGGGAAGAACTCGTACCAGGCGCTGCGCACCGCCAGCTCCCGATCCACCCGCAGCGGATACCTGGGTGAGCTGGTCAGATCGTCGGGGTCGACCACCGTGGCCGTGATGGCCGCCACCACCTCGTCGAGCGCGGCGTCGAGTCGCACGCGCTCCGCACACGTCGTGGAGCGCAGCTGCTCGATCGTGTCGCGGACCCGGTCACGCTCGGCACGGGGCACCTCGCCCAGCAGCCGCTCCAGCAGCCGGGCTCCGACCTCGAACTCGACCTCCAGCGGTTCGCCCGCCTCGGCTCGCAGCCGCAGGTCACGGCGCCAGGTGGCGGGGCGGTCGACCCACGCCTGGATCTCGAACTCGTAGCGACCCGGCCGGGGGGCGACCAGGGTGCCGGATGCCCCGCCGGAGTGCTCGACCCGCATCGGCGCCACCTTCCATCGCCGCTCGGCGCGCGTCCCGGCTCGGTCCACACGACGCCAGCGGACGCGGGCGGCCAGTTCGTCGTGACCGTCGCGCACCAACAACGCCGTCACGTCGACGGCGTCACCTTCGACGCTCCGGGCCGCCAGACCGAGGGGGGTGGTGGGTCCGACGTCCCGGATGAGCGTTGCGTACGGCGATGACAACAGGTTCTTGTTCTTCATGGCGCTCCGGTGGGTTCTCGTTGACGTTCGGTGGTCACTGGCGACGGACCGCGAGACGGAACTCACCGGAGATGACCGGCAGGTCATCGGTCGAGATCCAGATACCCGTCAGCGACACCACCCGCACACCGATCACCGAGGGAGTGGCCAGCACCAGGAACGTGCGGTCGATGCCTGCCTCGGGGTCGAGCACCGTGAGCGTGCCGGTCGCGAACTGCGCCCCCTCCTGGACCTGGAGATCGATGCCGAGGGTCCGCTCCTCCTCGGCCAGCTCGGCGGAGATCCTCGAGGTGCCCTCGCCGAGCTCGGTCAGCTCGCCCTCGAGCTCGGCGGACACCTGGAACGAGGCCTGGTACTCGAGCGGTCCCGCCATGACCAGATCCAGTCGAAGCCCCTGCAGCAACGGCCGCACCAGGGGCGCGGCCGTCGTCGCGACAGGACCGTCGGTGACCGAGGGCTGATCCGGGTCCAGGAAGGTGACGTTGCCACCGCAGTTCACCGGCCCGTCGGTGCGCCGGCAGTCGGCGAACACCACGTGACGACCGTCCTGGGTCCAGCCGAGCGACCCTGCACCGAAGGTGGCGTCGCCAGGACGCGCCGGCGGTGTGATGTCGATCGGTGCGCCACCCCTCGAGGAGATCAGCTTCAGCTGCGAGCAGTCCTCGCCGGCGCCGTAGACGACCCGGGTGCTGTCGGGCGACACAGCGGGGTTGCAGATGCCGTCATCCGAGCTGAGCGTGGCCCGGTCCAGCGAGTCGGTTGCGACACGCACCAGTTCCTGGCCGCTCTTGTCGGGCGACACCAGCACGATGAAGTTGCCGTCCGGCGAGAAGGCCGGGTCGTCGGCCGACAACAGCGTCGGGATGAGCTCGTCCGAACCCGACGTGGCGAGCGCGACCGTGTAGGGCTTGCCGGTGTCGGGCGCGACCGACTCGACCAGCAGCAGGTCGTCCGACAGCGATGACGCGATGCCCACCATCGAACGTGTCGACGGGTCACCGATTCGGATGATCTCGGCACCGGAGCGGTCGACGATCTTCACGACGTTGCCGATGGCTCCCTCGGGCAGCGGCACCCGGAAGATCCCGATGTTGGACGACAACGGCGGAGGTTCCTCGGGTCGGGGTTCGACCATCTCCTCGGTGCCGACCGCCAGATACGCGACCTGCACGCCCGTCGGGTCCCACGCCAGCGACGGGCCGGTCCCGACGGCGTCGAGCGCCACGTCGGTTGCGAGCACCGTCGGCGGATCACCCACGCCGCCGATCGGAACCGGCAGCGCCACCAACGCACCGTCGGAGCGGACGTACGCGATGACGTCACCGGTCGGCGCGAGGAGCGCCGCTCCCTGGCCCGACATGCCCAGCGCCGCGTCGGCCGCCAGCTCCACCGGCTCGGCGGCGCCGTCGCCCAGCAGCACCCGACCTGCCTCGTCCACGTAGACCACCGGTCCGTCCGGCGGCACGGGCACAGCTGTCGACGTGGTCCGGTCGGCACCGGCAACGGTGGAGGTCGGCGCGGTGCCGGCGTTCTCGGTCGAACGAGCTGCTGAGCGTTGCTCGCGCAGCGCAGGGACCACGGCCACGAACAGGACCGTGACGGCGAGCACCGCAGCGGTGACGCCCAGGGCGATCAGCCAGGGCGGAATGCGTTCGCCGTCGCGCGGAGCGCTGGATGGGTTGGCTCCGCGCGTCGACATGCCCGGCCACGATACCGGCGTGAACACAGCGTGAACCCACCGGGCCCCGAACCGATCGAGGCCGGGCCGGGGCTACCCTCGGGCGCAATGAAGGCACAGCGAACGTTCACCGTCCGACCCCATCTGCCCGAGCCGCTGCACGGCCTGGACCGGCTGGCGAGGAATCTCCGGTGGGCCTGGGACCGCCCGACCCGCGAGCTGTTCGCGATGATCGACCCCACCGCGTGGGACGACAGCGCGCACGACCCACGCCGGGTGCTCGCCGATGTCGACCCCGGCCGTCTCGAGCAACTCGCGACCGACGCGTCGTTCCTGGAGCGCCTGGCCGCGGCCGAAGCTGCGCTGGACGCGTACGTCGAGCTGCCACGCTGGTTCCAGCACGCTGCGGACGACGACGGGACCCTCACCGGCACCGTCGCCTACTTCTCGCCCGAGTTCGGCATCTCCGAGGCGGTACCGCAGTACTCGGGGGGCCTCGGCGTGCTGGCGGGCGACCACCTCAAGGCGGCGTCGGACCTGGGCGTGCCACTCGCGGCGATCGGGCTGTTCTACCGCCACGGCTACTTCCGCCAGTCGCTCACCGTCGACGGGTGGCAGCAGGAGCGCTATCCCGATCTGGATCCCCATGCCATGGCACTGGAGCTGTGCGACGACGTGCGCGTCTCGCTCGACCTGGATGGACAGACCCTGGTCGCCCAGGTCTGGAAGGCAACCGTCGGCCGCACGCCGCTGTACCTCCTCGATGCCGACCTCCCCGAGAACTCCCACGAGCTGCAGCTGGTCACCGACCGGCTCTACGGCGGCGACGTGGAGCATCGGCTCCGTCAGGAGATGCTGCTCGGCATCGGCGGCGTGCGGGCACTGACCGCGCTCGGCGTGGACGTCCAGGTGTTCCACACCAACGAGGGCCACGCCGGCTTCCTGGGCCTGGAGCGCATCAGGATGCTCATGGAGCACGACGGGCTGTCCTTCCCCGAGGCGCTCGAGGCCGTCCGTGCCGGGGCAGTGTTCACCACCCACACCCCGGTGCCTGCCGGCATCGACAGGTTCCCGCGCGAGCTCATGGAGAAGTACTTCCACAGCTGGGCCGGGGCGTGCGGCATCTCGATCGATCAGCTCATGGCGTTGGGGCACCGGCCCGATGAACCCGCCGACGAACCGTTCAACATGGCGGTCATGGGCATGCGCCTCGCCGAGCGCCGCAACGGCGTCTCGGCGCTGCACGGCGAGGTCAGCCGAGAGATGTTCAGCGACCTGTGGCCGGGGGTCCCGGTCGAGGAGACGCCGGTCGGTTCGATCACCAACGGGGTCCACGGAGCGACCTGGGTCTCCGAGGAGATGGACGCCGTGCTGACCTCCAGCGTCGGCGAGGACTGGCAGTGGGCCGGCCCCGAGGCCTGGAACCGGGTGACCGCCGTGGAACCCGAGGTCCTGTGGCAGGCGCACAGCACCGCGAAGGTGCGCATGGTCGACCACGTGCGCGACCGCCTCGTGCGCCACGGCCTGGCACAGGGACGCTCGGCGTCCGAACTGGAATGGGTGGACACCGCACTCGATCCGACGGCGCTCACCATCTGCTTCGCCCGCCGCATGGCGACCTACAAGCGTGCCGCGCTGCTGCTCAGCCAGCCCGACCGACTCCGGGCGCTGCTCGCTGACGACGATCGCCCGATCCAGTTCGTCTTCGCCGGGAAGGCCCACCCGGCGGACGACCAGGGCAAGGAGCTCATCCGCCAGATCGTCGCGTTCTCGCACGACCCCGCTGTACGAGAACGGTTCGTGTTCGTCGAGGACTACGACATGGCCCTGGCCCGCTCGCTGGTCCAGGGAGCCGACGTCTGGTTGAACACCCCCGTACGGCCCATGGAGGCCTCTGGCACCAGCGGCATGAAGGCGGTGCTCAACGGGGCGCTGCACTGCTCGGTGCTCGATGGCTGGTGGGCGGAGTGCTTCAGCTCCGGCACGGGAGACGGCGCCGCCGATCTCGGCCCGAACGGCTGGGCGATCTCGTCGGCCGAATCCATCGCGGACGACTCCCGCCGTGTCGAGATCGAGGCCAACAGCCTGTTCGAGCTCCTCGAGACGCAGATCGTCCCGCTGTACTACGACCGCGGGCACCGCACCGGCACCGGCGGATCGATGGCCTGGATCGACCGCATGGTCGAGAACCTGCGCACCCTCGGGCCCTTCGTGGGCGCACACCGAATGGTGCGCGACTACGTCGAGGACCTCTACCTGCCGGCCGCCACCCGTACCCGGGATCTGACGGCGGACCACCACGACGGGGCACGGCGTCTGGCCGCGTTCCGTACCCGTCTGGAGCACACCTGGCACCAGGTGCACGTCGACTCGGTCGACTCCGACGAGTCCGCAGCCGATCTGGGGTCACATCGGGAGATCACCGCGATCGTCGCGCTCGGCGAGCTCTCACCCGACGAGGTCGAGGTGCAACTGGTCTGTGGCCACGTTGCACAGTCGGGCGAGCTCGACTCCCCCACGACGTCGTCGATGACCGACGCCGGGTCGGTCGATGACCGTCACCGGCGCTTCACCGGCACCGCTCCCCTGGACGTCGCCGGCCGCATGGGCGTGACCGTACGGGTCGTGCCGCGTCACGTCCTGATCGACACGCCCACCGAGCTGGGCATGGTCGCCTGGGCCGGATAGCCGCCCGCAGATCCGGGGTCAGCCGAAGTCGGCTGCGCCCGGCCCGTGGGCCAGGAATGACCGTACGCCGGTGGCGGCGTCGGGTGTGGTGAACGACTGCACGAACCGACGCTGTTCGGTCTCGAGTCCGTCGGCGAGGGTCTGTTCGAGCCCCTCGTCGATCGCGGCCTTGGCGAGCGCCAGGGCGTGGCGGGGCCCGGCGGCGAACGTTGCTGCCCACGACAGCGCCTCGTCGAGCACCACGTCGGGCTCCACCACGCGGTCGACCAGCCCGATCGACAGGGCTTCTGATGCGTCGACCATCCGGCCGCTGAACACCAGGTCCTTGGCCCTCGATGCGCCCACCAGGCGGGCCAGACGCTGGGTGCCGCCACCACCGGGGATGATGCCCAGGAGGATCTCCGGCTGACCGAACCGGCTCGACGCACCGGCGATCCGCAGATCGCAGGCCAGGGCGAGCTCGCAGCCGCCGCCGAGAGCGACCCCGGCAACCGCGGCGATGGTCGGGCACGGAATCGCGGCCACGGCATTGAGCGCTCCGAGGAACGCCGCGCCGATCCGCGCCACGTGGTCCGGCGGGGAGATGGCGAACGGCTCGGCACCGCCGCGCTCGGCGAACTCCGAGATGTCCGCACCCGCAGCGAACACCCTGGGGCCCCCGGTGAGCACCACGACCCTGGGGGTGTGGTCGCCCAGGTCGGTGGCGATCGAGAGCAACTGCTCCAGCAGCTCGACGCACAGCGGGTTGACCTTGCCGTTGTTCAGGGTGACGACGGCGATGCCGTCGTCACGGCGGTCGAGGTGCACGAGCGGTTCGGTGGCGGTGGGGTCCGACATGGCGTCGGACGCTACAGCCGCCCGGCCCCCAGCGACGCCAGCTCGTCGGCCAGGGCTGCAGCGGTGGGTCGCTGGCCGGGGTGTTCAGCACAGCAACGATCGAACACGCCACGCAGCCCGGTGGGCATCGGTGCTGCTGCCACCGACGACAGGGACGCCCCCAGCCCGTAGACGTCCGATGCGGCGCTCGCCACGGCGCCCCGCAGACGTTCGGGTGCCGCGAACGCCGGTGTCAGTCCTCCTGGGTCGCCGGCAGCCTGGCCGAGGCCGGCCAGTCCGAAGTCCGCCAGCAACGGCTGATCGGCGCCATCGAACACGATGTTGGTCGGGGTCACGTCGCCGTGGATCACCTCGAGCACGTGCGCAGCGGCGAGTGCCTCGGCCACGGTCGCTCCGATCGCGACCAGCTCGGCGGTCCCCACCGGCGAGCGGTCCGACAGTGTGCCGCCGGCGATCAGATCGCACGCCATCCAGGCAGCACCATCCTCGGTCAGGCCCAGCTCGTGCAGCGGCACCACCCCGTCGACCTCACGCAGCCGAGCGAGCGCCCGGGCCTCGGTCTCGATGCGCAGGTGCAGACCAGCCCGTGGGTCGATCACCTTGACCGCCAGGTCGGCACCGATCTCGGTGTCGCGGACCCGCCACACCACCGAACTGCCACCCACACCGAGCACCTCGACCGGGCGCAGGCGGGAGGGGATGCCCAACGGCCAACGTGGCGGAGGAGCGCTCACGCTGCTGTGGCCACGCCGGCGCGACGAGCGACCAGCTGACGGATCTCGGACACGAACAGCGCCACGATGAAGCAGCCCACCGCGCACACCGCCATCGCCGCGCCGGCGGCGAGTCGGGCGTGCCAGGACACGAGCAGGCCGACCACCACCGAGAGCTCGGCGAGCAGCACCGAGGTGACCATCACCCAGGGCACCCGCCGCACGACCTGGACCGCGGCAGCGGCGGGCGCGGTGATGAGCGCGAAGACCAACAGGGTGCCGACGGTCTTGAAGCTGGCGACCACCGTCGCGGTGATGAGCACCATGAGCACCACGTGTGCCCATCTGGGTCGCAGTCCCATCAGCTCGGCCGCGTGCTGGTTGAAGCTGAGCACCAGGAACGCCCGGTACCCGAAGGTGACGACGACCACCACAACCACCGCCACGACCGCCGCCAGCACCAGATCACCGATGGTGACGCTGGTGATCCCGCCGAAGAGGAACCCGGTGAGATCGCCCGCGAAGGATCGGCTGCGGCTCACGATCAGCACACCCAGGGCGAGCATTCCGACGAACAGCAGTCCGATCGCCGCGTCCTGGTTCAGTCGGGCGCGACGTCCGACCAGCGAGATCCCGCCGACCATCACTGCGGCGCTGGCGAACGCGCCGATGGTGGGGCTGAATCCGACGATCGTCGCGATGGCCAGACCGGGTAGCACGCCGTGGGCCAGCGCGTCGCCGATGAAGGTCATTCCCCGCAGCACGACCCACGTGCCGACCAGTCCGCAGGCGATGGCGGCAAGAGTGCCGGCGAGCAGGGCCCGCTGCATGGTGACCGAGTCCAGGAACGGGTCGATCACCCATCCCGACGGCGACAGCGCCAACAGCTCGGTCGAGTTCAACAGCGCGGTCGACACGGGAGCTGCGGGCACCGACCGACCCTACTTCCCGGCGATCAGGTCACCGTTGGTGCGCATCATCTCGAGGTAGGTCGCCGCTCCCGACCCGTCGTCGCCGAGGGACTCGGTGAACAGTTCGACGATCTCGACCTGCGCACCGACACGTTCGGCCAGCGCCGTGGCGACCTCGTCGGAACCGGTGACCTCGCCATAGATGCGGGAGACGCCACGTTCCTCCATGAGTGCAGCCAGGTCCTCGAGGTCACGCACGTTGGCCTCCCCCAGCGAGCTGGTCGAGGGCACGATCGCGCCGATCACCTCGAAGTCGAATCGATCTGCGAAGTACCCGAGTGCCTCGTGGTTCGTCACCAGCTGCCGTTGCGACGGGTCGAGACCGGCGAACTGCTCATCGAGCTCGACGGCCAAGGCGCTCAGCTCCGCCACATAGTCATCGGCGCAGGCGTCGATCTGCGCCTCGTCGATTCCGAGCTCATCCACGCCCTTCAGGCCCTCGGCGATCAGCGGCACGGCCATCGCCACCCGGTCGGGGTCCATCCACACGTGCGGATCCTCCTCGCCGTGGCTGTGGTCCTCGTCGGCACTGTGCTCCTCGTCGGCACTGTGGTCTTCGTCGGCACTGTGCTCCTCGTCGTGACTGTGGTCGCCATCGGCGCCGGCCTCGAGGGGATCCAGCTGTTCACCGAGCTCGAGGACGGTGACCCCGTCGGTTCCGGCGTTGTCGATCAGGTCGAGCGATCCCTCCTCGAGTCCCAGACCGTTGGCCACCACCAGTTCGGCGCTGCGCAGCTGGTCGGCGTCCTGCACGGTCGGCTCGTACTCGTGGGCATCAGCCCCGAGTGGCACCAGCGGGCTCACCTCGATGGCGTCGCATGCAACGCGGGACGTCACGTCGGCCCAGATCGAGGTGGTGGCCACCACCACCGGACCGGATGACGCCGACGCCGACGCCGAGGATGCCGTGGACGATCCGGACGACGACCCGGATCCGTCGTCCCCGCACGCTGACATGGCCAGCGCGGCCGATAGGACACCGATGGCGACAGCAGTTGCTCGAGCGAGGGTGGATCGGCGGGGACCGAGGGAGTTCATCATGAGAACCATTCTAGATTGAGGATGGTTCTCACTTCCACTCGCTGCCGTTCTCAAGTGTTCCCATACGGCGATAGAGTCGGGCAATGGCGCACCAGCCCGCTCCGACCACTGCTGCCGCCCCCGGCTCCACTGCCACCCCCGGCTCCGCTGCTGCTCCGGCGGGCCCGTCGAGTAGCCCGGCAGCGCCCTCCGAGGACCTGCACACCACCGCGTCCCAACGCCTGCGCTCCTCCGGGTTGCGCTACACAGGATCGCGGCGGGCGGTGGTCGAGGTGCTCGCCGACACCGACCGCCCGCTGACGATCCCCGAGATCCTGGCCGCCGACACCTCGCTCGCCCAGTCCTCCGCCTACCGCAACCTGACCGAGCTGATCGCCGCTGGCGTCGTACACCGAATCATCGCAGGCGACGAGTACAGCCACTTCGAACTGGCCGAGGACCTGACGTCGCACCACCACCACCTGGTGTGCACCAGCTGCGGCCGCGTCACCGACGTCACGTTGAGCGACGAGATCGAAGCAGCACTCGACGAGGCCCTCGACCGGGTCGCCGACGCCCGGGGCTTCCGTGCCGAGCACCACCGGCTCGACGTCATCGGTCGGTGCGCCAGCTGCGCCTGAGCCGCTACAGCGAGACCGGCCGCCCGGGCTCGATCTCGGGTTCTGGCTGCACCACCTTGGTCACGCCGGGCACGCGATCCTTCATGATGCGCTCGATGCCGGCCTTCATGGTGATCGTCGACGACGGACACCCGACGCAAGCACCGTGCAGCTCCACGGTCACGACGCCCGTCGCCTGATCGACACCGACGAGTGAGACGTCGCCGCCGTCGGCCTGGATGGCCGGACGGATGACGTCGATGGCCTTCTCGACCTCGGCCACTACCACCTCGGGTTGCACGCAGGTTTCTCCGCTCGATAGGTCGGGCGCCTCGCAGCGGCGCCGCCGTCGATGATGCTGCGCCGCTGCGTCAGTGACAACCCGCGGGGGTAGCGTGGTGTTCCAGATGTTGCTGTCCGCCGCCCTTGCGCCCCTCGTCCTGCTCGCCCATCAGGGCGGCTGGGACGAGCTGCTGATGGTCATCGTGCCCGTCGGGGTCTTCGCTGCCCTGCTGTACGTCGCGAACAAGCGAGCGGGGAAGCTCGGCGAGGGGGCCGAGCACGGGGCGACCCCACGTCTCAGCCAGGACGTCGACGTCCGCAACCCCCGCCACGGTCCCCGCTGAGCGCTACTCGCTCAGCCTGGGCTGTCGGGACCGTCGACCGCGTCGAGTCGCTCGATGTCCGCGCCGACGGACCGCAACCTCTCGACGAATCGCTCGTAGCCACGGTCGATGTGGTGTGCATCAGAGATCGTCGTCGCACCGTCGGCGCCGAGCGCCGCGACCACGAGGGCCGCGCCCGCCCGTATGTCGACCGCCCGCACCGGTGCACCCGACAGTCGCTCCACGCCGTCGATCACCAGGTGGTGTCCGTCGACCCGGATCTGGGCGCCCATCCGGGCGAGCTCACCGACGTAGCGGAAGCGGCCCGAGAACACGTTCTCGGTCGCGTAGCTGGTGCCTCCGGCGTAGGAGAGCAACGCCACCAGCATGGGTAGGTAGTCGGTCGCCAATCCTGGGTAGGGCAGCGTGGCCACGTCGACCGGACGGGGACGACCCGCCGCCATCGCCCACAGGCCCTCGGTGTCGGGTGAGATGCGCAGGCCGGTCCGGCCCAGCTTCTCGATGAGCAGATCGACGTGGTCCGCCCGGACGTTGGTCAGCGTCACCTGACCGCCGGCGACGCCGAGCGCGCACAGGAAGGTCGCCACCTCGATCCGGTCGGGGACGACCGAGTGCTCCACCGCATGCAGGTCCTCCACCCCGTCGATCGTGATGACCGGACTGCCCGCCCCCACGATCCGGCCACCCATGCGGTTGAGGAACGCCGCCAGGTCGGCGATCTCGGGCTCTCGTGCCGCGTTGTGGACCGTGGTGCGGCCGTTCGCGAGCACTCCCGCCATCAACAGGTTCTCCGTCGCTCCGACGCTGGGGTACTCGAGCACGACCTCGGTGCCGACCAGTCCGTCGGTCCGCCCTTCGATCACCCCATGGCTGAGGGTGAACGTCGCGCCGAGCGCCTCGAGGCCCTGCAGGTGCATGTCGATCGGGCGGGCGCCGAAGTCGTCCCCACCGGGCATGGCCACGCTCGCCCGCCCCATCGCTGCCAGCAGCGGGCCCAGCACGGCGCTCGACGCACGGATGCGCTCGACCAGCTCGTACGGCGCCTCGGGGGTGACGGTCGTGCCGCGCACCACCTCGAGCGCACCGTCGTCGCGCCACCGGCACGAGATGCCCATCGCCTCGAGCAGCGCGCACATGTCGTCGACGTCGGAGATGTTCGGCACGTTGCGCAGCACGTAGCGACCCTCGGCGAGCACACAGGCGGCCATGAGCTTGAGTGCAGAGTTCTTGGCGCCCTTGACCGCCACTTCCCCCGAGAGCGGGCCGGAGGGACGCACGAGCAGACTGGACACGCCCCCAGTATGTCGGTCGGCGGGCACCGCTATGGTCACGCCGTCCCGCGGGGTGCGGGATGCGGGTTGGGATCCGCGTCCAGGTCGAGCAGGGGGAACCGATGCCACTGCTCCACAACCACTTCGCCGACGACGGCGCAGCGCTCGCCCGCCGGTGCGCCCCGCGTGACGACGCGTTGGTCGCCGAGGTGGTCACACGTCGCGACGACCAGCAGGTCGTGCTGACCGCCGCCGCCGGGCCGTTCCGCGAGTACACCCGGACCGTCGCGTGGTCCGACGACGCAGCGGTCGCCGGGCAGCTGAGGGTCGAGCAGCAGATCGACTACCGGCTCGCAGTGCCCTACTGGGCGCCACTGTTCGATGTCCCGGTGCGCAGGGCACTGCCCGAGGGCATCGCACCAGGTGTGCGGCCGTGGTGGTCGACCCCCGATCGACTCTCCCCCGCCCAGTCGACGATGGTCGCGGCGATGGCCCTGTTCAACCTGGTCGCCGGACTGCTCTACGGACTGCTCACCCAGGTGCTGACCTTCGTCTCGGCCGACCTGGGCGATGGTTCCGCCGGACAGCAGACCACGCTGCTGTCGGTGGTGCGCGTCGGTGTGGTGATCACCATGGTCGCGATGGTCGTGGCCGACCGGCGAGGTCGACGACGCGTGGCGATCGTGTCGTTCGCCCTGGCAGCGGTGTTGACCGTCGCCGGTGCCGTCGCGCCGACCTGGTGGGCGTTCGGGGCGCTGCAGTTCCTGGCGCGCAACCTGGCGATCGCCGGGCTGTTGTGCGTCGACACGATCTCGATCGAGGAGCTCCCACCCGGGTCGCGGGCGATGGTGACCGGGTTGGGAGCGCTGGCCTACGGGCTGGGCGCCGGGGTCATCGTCATGACCCTGCCGCTGGCCGACCTGGGACCCTGGGGCTGGCGGCTCACCTTCGTCGTCGCCGGAGTGACGCTGCCGCTGATCTGGCACGCGCGCCGCCACCTGCCGGAATCGGGGCGGTTCCAGCGCCTGCAGCGCAACGACACCGCTCCGACCGAGTCCCGTCGCATCAACGGCTCTCGCTTCCTGCTGCTCGGGGCCATGTTCTTCCTGTTCAACCTGTTCGTCGCACCGGCGTCGCAGCTGCAGAACGACTACCTGCGCACCGACCGGGGCTACAGCGGACTGCTGATCGCGTTGCTGGTCGTGGTGACAGCGACCCCGGCCGGACTCGGCGTGCTCGCCGGTGGACGGCTGGCGGACCTGCGCGGCCGACGGGCCGCGATCGTGCCTGGCCTGATCGCCTACGGCGTGTTCAACGTGGCGTTCTTCTCGCTCGGCGGGCCACCGATGTGGGTGGCGTCGCTGCTCGGTTCGGTGCTGGGCGCGCTCGCGGTACCGGCGATGGGGGTGATCGCTCCCGAGCTGTTCCCCACCGCCCGGCGGGGCGGGGCACGGGGGGCGATCACCGGCATCGCGGTGGTCGGCTCGGTCTGCGGCCTGCTGGTGGCCGGCGCCATCGTCGACGCGCAGGGCTACTCCACTGCGTTCACCGTGCTGGCACTGGCCCCGTTCGCTGCCGCAGGGCTCGCCTTCGCGATCCCCGAGACCCGTGGCCGCGAACTCGAGGACCTGAATCCGACAGAACCTGACTGATCGCCGGGCGCAGACGCATACGGCCGCGTCGGATCAGGCGGCGAGGAGGTGATGGAGGTAGGTGTCGAGCGCGTACGCGGTGAGTCGCTCGCCGTGGGTGGTCGACCTGGGGGTGTCGCCCGAGAGCCACGGTGGCGGGTCGGGCGGCCGGTCGAGCCCGGGGAGGTGCTGCAGCCCGGGTGGCGGGCCACCGGGGCTGTGAGCGGTGTTGGTGCACCCCAGATGACTGCCGTGGCGGTCGGTGAAGGTGAAGCGCTGGTCTCCGTGGGTGGTGAGCGAGTACTCGCCACGGTGCAGCGCTCGGTGGTGGTGCCCGCACAACAGCACCATGTTGCTGGGATCCGTCCGGCCGTCGGCACTGTGGAAGATGACGTGGTGCGCGTCGAGATACCGGGTCTGCGTGCAGCCGGGGAACTCACAGCCGCCCTTGCCGCCGCTGCGGAACTGCAGGGCGCGGCGCTGGTGGCGGTTGGCGGTGCGGGTCTCGTTGCTCATCCACAACGGCACACCCTGGTGGTGGACCAACACCGAGATGTTGGCGTCGCACAGGATGCGGGCCACCTCGTGGTCGGCGAGATGGCGGCCGGTGCGGGAGTCGAAGCACTCGCTGCCCAGCCGGATCGGCAGGCTCGAGTCCCAGTCGAGGCCGAGCACCCTGGCCAGCGTCTCGACATCGATGTTGACCACGACCCCGTAGCGGTCGCCGCCCGGGGCGCGAAGACCCTGGTCAGCTGCGTGGTCGAGCATCGTCGAGGCGAAACGCTCGGCGACCTCGTTGGCACTCAGACGCCGGAGACCGTCGCAGCGCTCGTCGTTCGGAGTGCCCAGGTGCGGGTTGCGGGAACGGTCACGTTCGCCGGCAGCGGTCGCCGCTGCCCAGGCCTGTTCGACCAGCGCAGCGATGTCCCCCTCCAGGGCTGCGTCGATGCGACCCCGACCCTGCTCGTCGTACCAGCAGTGCCACCATGACGACGGCTCCGGCGCCGGTGTGCCGTCGTCATCGCCAGCGGGGTCCGAGGCCGGGTCGTCAGGTCGAGGGCTGGGCGTGAGGGAGCGGTACTTGGCGAGGACACGCGAGGCCTGCGACGGGGTGCAGGCCATGGCGATCTCGGCGACCCGTGCTTCGTTCTGCTCGGTCGTGACCCGGGCGGCGGCGGCCATGACCCCGAGCGACATGCGCCCGGCCCGGGCGTGACCCATCAGGGTGGGGATGTCGTGACGGCGTTCGACGAGCGAGGCCAGGCGGCGGCCCTCGGCCGAGGTGAACTTGGTACGCACCGACAACCAATGGCTCATCGAGACGAAGCCGCCGCCCTGCCAGCCCTGAGCGTGGTCGTACTCGGCGATGGTGTCGACCAGTTCGGCCGACAGCGCGTGGATCTGGGCAGACAGCACGCCGATCCGCTCGTCGAGCGCCGCTCGGCGCGCTTCGAGCTGGGCCATGGCGTTCCTACGGTCCAACCTGTCCGGGTCCTCGGCGGTCGCCCCACCGGCGTCGCTCGCATCACCGGCGTCGACCACGCTGAGGTGCCCACCACTGCGGTGTTCGGTGACGGTCTCTGACTCCATGACCGACAGACTACGGACCACCTGTGACACTGAACCGAACACCAGTTCGACTCAGTCTCCCAGCCACTCCCGCACCGCGGCCAGGACCAGCTCGTCGGCGCCCTTCAGCTCGTGTCGAGCGCCCTCGATCGTCACCGAGGTGACCGGGCCCGACACCAGCGCCCGGGCAGCCGCCAGTTCGTCGGGGGTGCCGAAGGGGTCCCGGTCGCCTGAGATGAACAGCGTGGGCACCCCCACTGCGGCAAGGTGCTCGGTGCGCAGCCGTTCGGGTGCCTTCGGCGGGTGCAGGGGGTAGCCCAGCAGCACCAGTCCGGCAGCGGGCAGGGGATCCTCCCGGGTCGGCGCGCCCTTGGCCGTGTTGCCCGTGGCTCCTGCGACCGCCATCGAGCACATCCGTCCACCCATCGATCTCCCACCCAGCACCACGTGCTGCGGGGTGGTGCCCAGCCGCGCACAGAGCCCGGCCACATCGGCGCGCAGCGACGCGATCAACTTGTTGGCCCGATCCGGTGGTCGGCGGCCCTCCCGGCGGTAGGGGAAGTCGAATCGTTCCACGTGCAGCGGCGCGAGCCCGTCGGCCAACGAGCGCAGCGACGGATGATCTGCGCTGGTGCCCGCTCCGGGCCACAGCGCAACCGCGTGCACCTCGGACGGCCGGTCAGCTGCACGGGATCGTCGGGCCCGGGCGGCGTTCATCCCAACAGGATGCGACGGGCCTCGCTCAGCTCTGCGATCCGGTCGGCGGCACCCACATCGGCCGCTCCATGGTCCGGGTGGGCGGCACGCAGCTGGTCGCGGAACGCACGCTGGATGTCACGCCGGGAGGGCACGGCGCCCACTCCCCCGCCTCCGCCGTTGCCGCTGACGCCGCCGCCCACATCGATGCGCAGGTCGAGCTGCTGGAGCGCCCAGCTGACCGGGTCGGACAGTGCTCCCACGGTGGTCGCCCCGCTCTGGCCCGCCAGATGGCCGACCAGCCGAGGTCCGACCTCGCCGGTCCAACGGAATCCCTTGCGGACGGTGTCCATGACCGTCGACAGGACCGACGGGTCGACGGTCCCCGCGGCGTAGACGGCGCACAGGACGTGCTGGGCGGCGGTCCCGCGGTCGGGCTGGAACTCGAAGTCGAGCTGCTCACCGCGGCCGGTCAGTCGATGGGAGCACTGCTGCAGCCCGACGCGGTCGGTCTGCAGCCGATGGCGCAGCCGTGGCTGGGCGATGCGCCCGCCATGCTCCAGCTCGTACATCAGGTGGAGGATCTCGTCGTGGAAGTCCTCGGACAGATCCGGGGCGAAACGTGCGACGATCCCACCCAGCAGGATCCCGCCGAAGCCGGGCGCCGGGTCGGTGGGCAGCACGAGATCACCGAGTGCCACACGCCTCGTGGGCGCAATGGGAACGGAGAGGAAGGTCTGGACCTCCGCCAGGAGCATGCGACACCGTACCGTCGAGCCTCCGGAGCTCTGCAGTCGGCGCCCGGCAGGCGTCTCAGCGAGCGGTGACCGGGGGGTCCCAGCGCTGCGACGGCGCGGACACCGGCGGCGGTGGCGGCACCGAGATGTCATGGGCGCGCCGCCTCGGCCTGGAGCCCATCTGGCCAAGGTCGACCGCTCGACGGATGTCGTCGGGACCCAGCAGACCAACGAGCTCCCCGCGGTCGAGCACGACCGCGTAGCCACCGCCGGCCGGCCGCAGACGTTCGACCACTGCGACCAGCGGCTCGTCCGGCGCGACGACGGTCATGGCGTCACCTGAGCCCATCAGCTGCGCCGTGGTCGTCGAGGACCACTGTTCGGCGGGCAGACGGCGCACGTCGTTCATCGTGACGATGCCGAGCGTCCTGCCCTGGCCGTCGACGACGGCCACCGCGGACTGCTGCGTGTGACGGAACGGTCCGTCGACGAGCTCCGACACCGATGACCAGGACACGACACGTGGAGGATCGATCGTCATCGCGTCGGCGACCGACATGTCGCCCATCGCTCGCTCTGCGCTGAAGTAGGCGTGCTCGGCGCGGGCCGAGGAGAAGAGGAACCAGCCGATGAAGACGGTCCACAGTCCGCCGAAACCACCGAGGGTCAGCGCCTCGACGACCCCGAGGCCCATCAGTCCGAGCCCCACGACCTTGCCGGCCGTCGCAGCGCCGATGCGCCCGGCGACCCGATCGCCGCGAACCTTCCACAGCGCTGCGGCGAGGATCCGGCCGCCGTCGAGCGGCGCACCGGGCAGCAGGTTGAACACACCCAGGAACGCGTTGATGATGCCCAACCAGCCCAGCAGCGACACGTAGAGCTGCGGCGCCCCGACGGTGGCGAGGCCCCACGCCGCGGCGCCGAACAGTGCGCCCAGACCCAGGCTGGTGGCTGGCCCCGCAGCGGTGATGCGGAAGTCCGCCCCCGGGGTCTGGGGATCGGAGCGGAACTGCGCGAAGCCACCGAACATCCACAAGGTGATGCCTTCGACCGCCACGTCGTTGCGTCGGGCGACGATGGAGTGCGCCATCTCGTGGGCCAGCAGCGACCCGAGGAACAGCAGTGCGCCGAGCGCTCCGACGGACCAGTAGGCCGTCGACACCAGCCCCGGCGATCCGTTGGGCAGCACCAGCGTGGCCAACACCCACGTCAGCAGCCCACCGACCAGCAGGACGCCGAGATCCATCGAGAGCGGGATTCCCATGATCCGACCGAGTCGGATCGACCCCTGTCGCATCGTCAACTCCTTCCGGGCCCCTGAGGACCCACAACGGCCGCCACCGGCCAGTGGTCCAAACCTACCCACAGCGGTACGTCGCTTCCGGTCATGGAGCGGTCCGGGCCGAGCAGACTGAGGTTGGTGCCAGCGTGAACCGAGCAGGTGCTCAGCGTCGCGTCATGCCTGCTTGACCAGGTGGAGCTGGATGTCACCGGCGGACTCGACGGTCATCGTCGGATCCAGCACGAACCCCGAGGGGTGCTCCCACTGCGCCAGCTCCTGTGGACCAGCGCCGGGGTGTTCGATGAGGAACCGGACCAGCGCACCCTTCAGGAACTTGTTCCAGTGCGCGACCGCGACCAGCTGCCCGTGGCTGCCCGGCTCCAGGAACCGCACCCGGTACACCGGCCGATCGACCACCCCTGACCACGCGGCGTCGTGTTCCTGGGGCAACAGGTTCCACACCGGCGTCGTGGCGGAACGTCCCGACAACTCCTGGCCGAGCGCGGCGTCGATCGCGGGACGCCACCAGCTCGACAGCTTCCCGAGCGGCGGGAGCGGCGCACCCATCTTCAGCTTGTAGTCGGGGATCGGGTCCGAGGGCGCGACCAGACCCCACAGGCCCGACATGATCAGGACCGAGGCATCCAGGCGGCGGCGCTCCCGCGCGCCCAGCGATCCGACATCCAACGCGCCGTAGAGCACCCCGGAGTACCGCTCGATGGCCGGCATCGTCGGAGCGTCGGCCAGCGCGCGGTTCGCTGCGGTGGCCGCCGCCAGCGCATCGCCCTTCACCCCGAGCAGCTTCGAGCGGGACGCCTGGTTCGCCCGCATGGCTCGCCGCAGCGCGGCAGCGGTCCTCGCCCGCTCGGTGTCCAGGTCGACCGCCATCGATCCGGGCGACCACGGCGGTCCCGTGCCACCCGGCGTCTTGCCCTCGGACGGCGGCAACAGGATCAACGGCGACGACGACGCCATCAGCCGGCCGGCGGGCGGGCCGCCATCGAGTCGGGCGCCACCATCACTGCGCCGGGATCGACCACTTCGAAATCGGCTGGTGTCAGCTGTCGGATCGACCGCAGGTCCGCGCGGTTCCACCGGGCATCGGGTGTGCCACGAAGGTTGAACGGCGACCCGGAGGTGTCGGCCAGGATCAGGCCGTGGCGCTGCAGGCCCTGCGCGATGACCGTCGCCTGTGGACCCAGGCCGCTCAGGTCGACGTCGTCCCGCAGTCGGAGCCATGCACCCATGGGCGGTGCGTCAGCGGCATCGGAACGGCCGTCGCTGGCCAGCGCCGGCCAGATCGGATCACCCGAGGAGATCTGCTGGGCACCTGCGTACACGACGTGGTCGACGCTGCCGGCGGCCACCTCATCGAAGGTGAGCACGCCGGGGAGCAGCGGCAGTCGGCTGGCCGTGGTCGCCGGTCCGCCGTAGGCGAGCGACTCCAGGTCCCAGCACGCTCCTGCGTCGGCCTGCCAGCGCCCGAACCACACGGTGGTGCCGATCAGCTCCCACATCCTGCCCGACGACCGATCCAGGGCGACGTAGTGGTTGTCGAAGCCGTAGGTCGGCATGGACTCGATGTAGGCGGGGTCGCTGATGGGATAGGGCTCACCGCACGATCGGTCGGTCCGGCGGCGGAACTCGACATCCGTGGTGGGTGTGCTCGGATCGACCGGGTTGAACGGGATGCCGAACACGACCCCATCGACCGGCTCGCCCCCGAACCCCGCGCCCAGCTCGATCTCGCCCAGCGAGCCGAGCCACCGATCGCTGTCGGGCGAGACGGGAAGGTCCTGCGCCGTGCGGTAGAAGAACGCCTCGTCGGGGAACAGCCGGCCGACCGGCGGGAACTCCGGGCTGCGGAAGGCCGGCGGCCACGAGACCACCGTCATGACCAGCGCAGCGACCGCGGCGATGGCCACGACGATGCTGAGCACCGGACGTGGCCGGTGGCCGCCCCGGGCCCGGTGACGACGGATGAGCAGCGCTGCGACCAGCGTGACCACCAGCGCAACGGTCAGCAGGCCGAAGAACGCAGGCGCCAGTTGCTGTGAGCCGGGCAGGTTGACGTCGGGGCCGATCACCTCGCCCTGCGCGAGGAGCCTGTGGGGGGCGAACACCGCAGCGACCGTAGCCGCCGATGCCGATGCAGTTGCATGGCGCCAGCGGCAGGGCTGGCGTCACCAGCAGGACCGGTGGCGCGACGGAAAGGATGGATGGCGCCCCCGGCAGGATTCGAACCTGCGACCGTCGGATTAGAAGTCCGATGCTCTATCCATCTGAGCTACGGAGGCCAGGGCGACCAAGGTACCGATTCGGGGGACCACCCACGCTCGTCTATGATCTTCGCTTCACATGGTGGCCGTAGCTCAGCTCGGTTAGAGCGCCAGGTTGTGGCCCTGGAGGTCGGGGGTTCAAGTCCCCTCGGTCACCCTGAGAGCCCGGCGGCGGAGGGTGGTTTTTCTGCCCGACGCCGCCGGGTCGCTAACATGCACTGCTCCGTGCCGGACCGAGCCGACACGGAGATCTGCGCCTCTAGCTCAATTGGCAGAGCATCGGACTCTTAATCCGCAGGTTCTGGGTTCAAGTCCCAGGGGGCGCACCACAGAAGCACTGCAACGACGGGGTTCCGAGCGATCGGAGCCCCGTCGGCGTTCCCGGCACTGCGTGTTCGGGATCGACGACGCCGGCCGACTCGATCGGTGGGGTGCCAGCGGGCGGACCGTCGAGGTGCCGGTCGGCACGCGTCACCCGGGATCTCGGGCAGCGATCGTCCTATGCTCGCGTCGCGCGCTGGGAGGGGACATGGGGTGGACCGCAGTACTGGGCGGCGCCGTCGTGGTGGCGGCACTCGTCGTCGGGATCTCCGCCGTCGTCATGGATGCCCGCTGCAGCAACTGCCACGCATGGGTGTCACGTCGGGCGTACTACTGCCGCGTCTGCGGTGAGCCACGCCGGAGCTCCGGACCGGATCCGATGTAGCTCCAGCCGTCGGGAGGGCCGTGGGCTCAGCCGGGACGCAGGCCCGACGACGTCGACCAGGAGGACCGGCGAGCTGCGGCCATGCGCAGGGCGACGAAGGCCGACAGCGCGCCGGTGACGAGCAGCACGCACGCCATGCGCATCCCGGGTTCCTCCACCGCCACCACGGTGAGCAGCAGGGCTCCCATCGAGAGCGCCGCGATCACCAACTCGAGGATCGTGATGCGTCGCTCCGAGGGCACGGCGTTGAACTCGGCGGGCTTGGGGGTGATGTCGGTGCGGGAGGTTGTGCGCATCGTGTTCGCCTTGTGTGCGGGGAGTGAGTGAGGTCTCCGACCTCGGAGTGAGTCCTACCCCGGCAGCAGGGGAACGGCCGGCCACCGAGGTGACCCGCTGAGGGCCTCCCCAGCAGGTCACCTCACCGGTGCCGATGCTCCGATGGCCGCCGTGCAGCCCCTCAGTCGCTCCACCCCAGGTCGATCTGCTCCTCGATCACCGGTTGGAGCTCGCCGGCGAGCGAACGACCCTGTTCCGCGGTGGCCTCGATGATCAGGTAGCCGCCGTAGCCCCGGTCCAGGTCCAGCCACGGGACCGCCCCGAACGCGCCGGCGTCCTCCACGTAGTCCTCGTCGTCGGCGCCGGTCCACCACCCCAGCCCATAGCCGCCCAGCGTCCGTCGACCACCGGGGTCGTCGCCCCCGCGCTCGGCGTCGTCAGCAGCGCGCACACCGCCACCGAGGGTCGCCGACAAGTCGGCCCCGTAGGTCTCGACGACACGATCGGTCTGCATCCGGCGGACCGACTCCTCGCTGAGCACCCGTTCGTCGCCGCACACGCCGCCACGCAGCTGCATCAGCAACAGCGTCGAGTAGTCGCGAGCGCTGGCGTAGGCGCCGCCCTCCATGTTGGGGTTGTCGGTCGCGGCCAACGTGGACGGATCGCCGGCGAACTGCGTCGGGTAGGAGAACGGCCCGTCCTCACTGCTGATCTGGGCGAAGTGGTTGTTGTAGGCCAGCGAGTCGAGGCCGCACGGCTGGACGTAGGTCTCGTCGATCAGCTCGGCCCACGACCTTCCCGATGCGGCCTCGGCCACCGCTCCCGCGACCTGCCACTGGCCGCCGCCGTAGCGGAACTCCGTGTCGGGCGCGACGACCTGGTCGTCATCGTCGGTCGTCGTGAAGATCTGACGTGCGCACTCCGACAGCGACCCCGTCGCGACGTACTGGCAGATGTAGGGCGCGAACGTCGGGTCCTCGATCAACCCGACCAGCCCGGAGCTGTTCGACAGCAACTGCGCCGGGGTGATGTCCGGATTGCCCGCTCCCCAGTCGACGACGTCGGACACGGGCGCATCCAGATCCAACGTGCCCTCGTCGGCGAGGTGCAGCAGCACACCGGCAGTGAGCATCTTGGACGACGACGCCAGCAGGCTGATGCGATCGGCGTCGAAGTCCCCGCTGTAGTGCTCGTACACGACGCCGTCATCGCGCTCCACGATGACCAGACCGGCACCCTCCAACCCCTGCTCGGCCACGGCGGCATCCATCATCGCCGCGACCTCGGCGAAGTCGACCTCTCCGCCCTCCGCCTCGGCGATGATCGACGTCGGCGCGCCGTCACCGTCGTTCGAGTCCTCTGCCGACTCGGACCCTGAACACCCGAGTCCCACCATCGCAAGGACGACCAGCCCGACCGCCGCCACGAGCCTCGGCGCGCCGGAGCGCCGCCCGGGCCGAACCCGATACTGACGAACTCGATCGTGGTGCATTGGTGGACCCCCGACGACGACCGGGCAGAACCTACCGGCGGGAGTCGGTCAGGAAGGTGTCGGTCAGGTCGCGAGCGATCCGCCGTAGATCTGCCAGGCCAGCGCCGTCTTCGCTCCCAGGCTCAGCACCAGGTACGCCTTCTCACCGAACGCATAGCTGGACCACGGTCCGACGCCCCGGTACTGCAGCCACTGGTTGATCCCGAAGCTGAAGAAGAACACCGCCTGCACCACGAAGATCCCGTAGACGAACCCCGGGATGTCCTCGGCGCCGGCGAAGTTGATCGAGATCGCGATCCAGGGAGCGAGGCCGACCAGCGTGCCGAACCAGAACGGCAGCATCGTCGTCGAGCTGCGTCCCGGCGGATTCATGAGCTCCTGCAGCCAACCGAAGAGGATCATCGCGACGTTCGCCCCGATGATCGCGACGATCGCGTTGATGTTCGTGATGCCCGAGTAGCTGCTGATGAGCAGGACCATCAGCGTGGCGCTGAAGGAGTACTCGACCCATCGGAACCGGTTGATGCCCGAGCGCAGGTCCGATTCGTACCGCGACCGCATCACGGTGCCGGTCAGCAGGTGGTCGAGCGCGGCGAGCCCCAGGAAGACCGCGATGGCGATGCCGATCTGCACGTCGAACAGCGCCTCTGGCCGCGGCGCACGGGTGCCGGGCGGCCCCTCCGGGTACGACGACGTGATGGTGATGGCGAAGTCCGACGCCAGGAACAGCACCGCGACGGCCTGCACGGCGTGCAGGACCGTCAAACCGATGTTCCAACGGCGGAGGTTCGTCAGGCGGTCGGGCGTGATACCGGACGCAATTGCGCCGTCGGGTCGGTCATCCACGCCGGTCGTTGCTGCGTTCATCATGGGCTCCGATCTCAGATCCGGTTGGGGCTCGACGTACTCCACCGCGATGGAATCCGCACAACCGGCCCTCCTACTCCTACCCCACCCCGACCACTGCCAGACGCCACCCTGGTCCCACCGACCCGGTGGCGGCCCGCGGCGCGCTCAGCTGATGCGGATCTCGTACATCGTCGGCCACCACTTGCCGGTCACCAGGTAGCGGTCGGTGCCCGGCAGGTGGGCGATCCCGTTGGTCACGTCGATCGGCAGCCGTTCATCCGCGGCATCCGCGGTGGCGGTCGCGTCCGCCGCGCAGCTCGGACAGGTCCGCAACGCCCGTCACCGTCGCGCAGTCGGGGTCGATGCGCAGCAGCTCGTCGGTCTGGAAGCGGTTCGCCCAGAGCACCTCGCCGTCCCACTCCAGCTCGTTCAGTCGGTCGGCGTCACCGCCGACGCGCCGGATCACCAGCGAGTCGACCTCGGAGAAGTCGTCGGGGTCACGCAGCGCGAGCACGTCGCTCCCGTCGCTCATCACGAGTCGGCCGTCCTCCAGGGTCGACAACCCCCAGCCCTCACCCTCGTAGCCGAACTCGCCGAGTCGTTCGAACGTGTCGGGGTCCCACTCGTACGCGACGCCGTCGAGCCAGGTCAGTTGGATCAGCCGGCCGTCGTCGGTCGCCGTCAGACCCTCGCCGAACTCGTCGGGTGCCAGGTCGGCCGCCCGCAGGACCTCGCCGCTGTCCATGTCGAGTTCACGCAGCATCGAGCTCCCCTCCCGGCCGGTGGACTCGAACAGCCGACCGTCGTGCACGACCAGACCCTGGGTGAAGGCGGTGGGATCGTGCGGCAACGTCCGGACGACCTCGAACTCGAGCTCCGCGGGGTCCGACGGGGTGCAGTCGCCGGCCGCCGCGGTCGACGGATCCAGATCCGGTCCGCTCCGCGAGCACACCCCACAGCACGACCGACGCCACCACCGCGACCATCGCTGCGACCGCCAGACCGACCGCCGCTCGCCGACGTCTGCGTGGTCATGGCGAGTCTGCGATCCGGAACGCGGTCACTGCTTCGATGTGGTGCGTGTGGGGGAACATGTCGACGAGCTCCACACCCGTGGGCCGGTAGCCCCCGTCGGCCAGCAGTCGGGCATCACGGGCGAGCGATGCGGGGTCACAGCTCACCAGGGCGACCCGCGCCGCTCCGGTGCCGACCACCGCAGCGGCGCCGGCGGGGCCCAGACCCGCTCTGGCAGGGTCGGCCACGACCACGTCCGCCGGACTCGGCGCCCAGCGCTCGACGTCGGACTGCACGACCTCGGCACCCGACGAGGCGAGGTTCACCCGGGCGTCGTCGACCGAGGACGGCGAGCGTTCCACCATCACCGAGCGGCGGGCACCCAACCCGGCGGTGAACAGCCCCACGCCTCCGTACAGGTCCACCAGTCGGTCGGTCATGTGGTCGAAGGGCGCCACCGCGCGGGTCACGGCACGGGTCAGCGCCTCGGCGCCGTCGGGTCGGGCCTGGAAGAACGACCCGGCCGAGATGCGGAACCGTCGGCGTGCCACGAGCTCATGGACCCATGCGGTGCGTCCGGCGGCCAGGTCGTCGACGCCGATCAAGGTGACGCCCGCCGGCACGCTCGCGTCGCCCACGGTCGGGGCCACGACCACCATGCGCTCACCCGTCCGGGCGCCGACGCGCACCACGATCTCGGTCGCCCCCGGGAACCGTCCCTCGGCCACGACCTGCTCGACCGCCGGGTGTGCGACCAGACAACGGTCGAGCACGTGGACCTCGTTGCTCCTGCGACGGCGCAGCCCGGCCCGCCCGTCGACCACGGCCAGGCGCAGCACGGTGCGCTGATCGAGTGCTGGGAGCACCTCACCAGCCTGCACCGGCACGTCGGGCAGGCGTCCGATGCGGGTCAGCGCGTCGCGCACCACCTCGACCTTCAGCCGCCGCTGCAGCTCGAGCCCTGCGTGTTGCAGGTCGCAACCGCCACATCCCGCCGCCAGCTCCGGACACGGCGGCGTCACCCGGTCGGGCGCCGAGGTCAGCACCTGCGTCGCGACTCCCTTCGCGAGCGTCTTCTTGTCCACCGTGAGCTCCACCCGGGCACGCTCGCCCGGGAGGGCACCCTCGACCAGCACGATGCGACCCGACCCCTCCCGGCCGAGCGCCACGCCCCCTGCGACGAACCGTTCCAGGTCGACCTCGATCGGTGCAGCGTCGACCGGTGTGGTACCCCTGCGGGCTCGGTCCGGGTGTCGGCGCGGCATCGCCACACCGTAGGGCTGGGCGTGCTCGACGGTGCGACGCTCGCGGATAGCCTCATGCGTCCGGCGCCTCCTGCCCCGGCCCGCACAGAAGGTGGACACGATGAGCAGCCGAGAGATCCAGATCGCGCCATCGGTGCTGCCGGCGGACTTCTCCCGGCTCGGCGAGGAGTGCGTCGCACTCGAGGCCGCGGGGGTCGACAGGATCCAGTGGGACGTCATGGACGGCGTGTTCGTGCCGAACCTGACCTTCGGGCCCGACGTCATCAAGGCCTGCCGCCACCATGTCGACGTGCCGTTCGAGGCCCACCTCATGGTCGTGAACCCCGACGAGCTCATCCACCAGTATGTCGACGCGGGATGCGAGATCGTCATCGTGCACGCCGAGGCGTGCGTGCACCTCCACCGCACGCTCGCCAACATCCGCGAGCTGGGCGCCAGCCCTGCGGTGGCACTGAACCCGGCGACGCCGGCATCCGCGATCGCTCACGTCATGGACCTCGTCGACCTGGTACTCGTCATGACCGTGAACCCCGGCTTCGGCGGTCAGGCCTACATCTCGACGATGGAACCGAAGATCGCCGAGGTTGCCGCGATGATCGAGTTCACCGGCCGCGACATCGACCTGGAGGTCGACGGCGGGATCGGACCGGCCACTGTCGCCGGAGCCGCCGCCGCCGGGGCGGACGTGCTGGTCGCCGGCAGCGCGCTGTTCAGAGATCCGCAAGGTCTGGAGCACGCCGTCAGCGAGATCCGCTCGCTCGCGGAGGCAGCCCGAGCGTGACGGCTGACCGGTGAAGACCTCCCCTCAGGTCCTCGCGGTCACGACGCTCGCGCTGGTCGCGCTGGTCGGCGCCGGATGCACCGACGGCACTCCCGAGTTCTGCGACTCGTTGCGTCGCTCCGCGGATCTGTCCGCACTCGGCGACGCACTCGATGCGGGCGAGTTGGACAACGCAGCCGCCGAGGCGCGCCGCCTCGCGGACCTGGCGGACGAAGCACCGCCCGAACTGCGCAGCGATCTGACTGCACTGGCGGACGCGGTGGTCGACATCGTCGACCTGGTCGGTGACGAGGCGGCGGGCACCGCGGACGCCAGCGAGATCGAGCGACGGCGCGACCAGCTCAACCAGGATCTGGCCGAACTGGACCAGCGCAGCGAACGTGTTGCGAACTGGGCGCTGACCGAGTGCGGGCTTCGGCTCGACTGACCATCGTTGTGGAGCGCAGCACCGACGCGGGCATCGCCTCGACGGGATTCCTCACGAATCCGACCGACACGCCGATGGTGTGGTAGTCATGTATTCGTCATCAGATCGTCGCAATCGAAACACCCAGCTGGGGGCGTTTCCGTGGCGGTTGGCTCTGACCGACGAATCGGGCCGAACCAACCGCTCTACAGGAGGATTTCCTTCATGACCCGAGTCCGTAACACCCAGGGCACCCGTCGTCTCTCGATCGGCATCGTCGCCCTGGCCGCCTTCGCGGTGCTGGCGACCGGCTGCAACATGAGCGGAGACGCCTGGAACTCCTCCGTATCGGTCAACAACGAGCGCGAAGCCCGTGGCCTGCGTCCGCTGGATCTGGACAAGGTCCTCAACGAGAAGGCCCAGGCATGGGCCGATCAGATGGCCAGTTCCCGCACGGTGCGCCACTCGGTGCTCACCCAGGGCGTCGGCGACAACTGGCGTGTGCTCGGCGAGAACGTCGGCTGGGCCCGGTCGGTCGAAGAGATGCACCAGCTGTTCATGAACAGCCCCTCGCACCGCTCCACCATGCTCGACCGTCGGTACACGCGCTTCGGCGTGGGTGTCAGCGTCGTCGACGGCCGGGTCTACACCGCACAGGTCTTCGCCGGCTGACCGTCGGCACCTTCGACAGAGATCACCGGGCCCGGCGCGAGCCGGGCCCGGTGCGCGCCCGAGGCCCTGTTGCTCAGCTCTCGTCGATGTCGTCTTCCATCTGGGTGCGACGCTGGATCACGTCATCGATCAGCCCGTAGTCCTGGGCCTCGGCCGCGGTGAACCAGCGGTCGCGGTCGGAGTCCAGGTTGATCTGCTCGGGCGTCTGACCGGTGTGCTCGGCGATGCGCTCGGCCAGCAGCGACTTGATGTACTTCAGCTGCTCTGCCTGGATGGCGATGTCGGACGCCTGACCCTGGAGGCCCGCCGAGGGCTGGTGCATCATGATGCGGGCGTGCGGCAGGGCGAATCGCTTGCCGTGCTCGCCGGCGCACAACAGGAACTGCCCCATCGAGGCCGCCAGGCCCATGCAGATGGTCCCCACGTCGGGCGAGACGAACTGCATCGTGTCGTAGATGGCCATGCCGGCGGTGACCGAACCGCCTGGGGAGTTGATGTAGAGCCAGATGTCAGCCTCGGGGTCCTCTGCTTCGAGGTAGAGCATCTGGGCGGTGATGAAGTTCGCGACCTGGTCGTTGACCTCGGAACCGAGGAAGACGATGCGGTTCTTCAGGAGCCGGGCGTAGATGTCGGCGGAGGGCTCCATGCCGGTGCCGGTCTGGGCCACGACAGGAGGAATCACGGGGGTGTCGAGTGACTGCATAGGGAGGAGAGGCTAACGCGGCTCCCACCATTCCCCGCGCCGCTACGCTGCGCTCCCGTTGCGGACGTGGCGGAACTGGCAGACGCGCTGGGTTTAGGTCCCAGTGCCCGACAGGGCTTGGGGGTTCGAGTCCCCCCGTCCGCACCACAGCTCGGTGCTGTGTCAGTCGGTGCTGCGCAGCAGACGTCCCGGCAGCGCACCGGTGTGCTCGCCGTGGTCCATGAACTCCACCCCGTTGACGATCGTGTGATCGATGCCGTTGGCACGTTGGACGAACCGCGGCGCCCCTCCGGGGAAGTCGTGCACGATCTGGGGCAGCTCGAGCGCCAGAGCGTCCAGGTCGATCACGTTGAGATCCGCGAAGGCCCCCTCTGCGATCACTCCCCTGTCCCGGTAGCCGATGAACGACGCGGTGTCCGAGGTCAGCCGCCGCACGCCCTCCTCGAGGCTGAGCACGCCCCGGTCACGCACCCAGTGCGACAGCAGGTAGGTCGGCTGGGACGCATCCATGATCTGCGTGGCGTGAGCGCCGGCATCAGCCAGACCGAGGATGGTCACCGATGAGGTCACCATCTCCTCGATGGCCGACTCCTGCTCGTTCATGACAGGCCAGTTGACGATCGCACGACCGTCCGAGGCGTCCATCACATCCAGGTACGCCTCGACGGGGCTGACGCCACGATCGCGTGCGATCGCAGCGATCGAGTCACCCTCGCCGTAGACGTAGCTCGCCGCAGCATCGGCGGGCATCAGGTACATGATCTGGAACGGCTCGACGGCCTTCGAGCTGCCTTCCTCGACCAGCCGCGCCCGCACCTGCGGGTCGCGGATCGCCGCGAGTCGACCTTCCAGGTCGAGCGACTTGAGCGGCGCGAACGAGGGCAGGTCGTCGATCAGGGTGTTCGCAGCGAAGCTGAACAGCACGCCCACGCTGCGCGGGGTGATCTGCGGGCGAAGCTGCGACCCGCGGGCGTTCGCCTGGGTGGACAGCTCGATCACCCGGCGGTAGTGGTCGTCGAGCGACCGGATCTGTTGCAGGTTGAAGCTGAACGGCCGGCCGAGCACCCGACTGATCTCGGCCATCCAGCCGAGCTCCTCCTCGACACGATCACCGGGAGCGTTCTCGACGTTGTAGCGGGGCGCGGATTCGAGCACTCCCCGACCCAGCTCGCGCAGCGGCGCCGCGATCCGGAAGAACTCCGAGGGGTCCGACCAGGTGCCCGGCACGTTGCGGCCGTCAGGAACCCGGTGGAACAGCGAACGGGAGATCGAATATCCCATCGCACCGGCGCGCATCGCTGCCTCGACGTGGTCAGCCATGCGGGCCAACTCGTCGTCGCTGGCCACGTAGTCGGGCTCGCACGCAGCATCCCCGGCGACGTAGAGCCGCACCGCGACGTCGCCCACGTACCCGCCGGCGTTGATGCCCTGCGGCAGCGAGTCGATGGTGTCGAGGTACTCGCCGTAGCTCTCCCAGTTCCAGGAGAGTCCGTCGAGGATGCACGACGCGGGGATGTCCTCGACCGACTCCATGGCGGTCGCCAGCCGTTCGGCCTCGCCCGGGCGCACGGGGGCGAAGGTCATTCCGCAGTTGCCCATCACCACCGACGTGACGCCGTGCCAGCACGATGACGACATGGTCGGGTCCCACCCCACCTGTGCGTCCAGGTGCGAGTGCAGGTCGACGAAGCCGGGCGTGACGATGCGGCCCGAGGCGTCGATGACCTGGCTGGCACCGCTCGCATCGACGTCGCCCACCGCGGTGATGCGGTCGCCGTCGACCGCGACGTCCGCCCGCCGGGAGGCTGCACCCGTCCCGTCGACGACCGTGCCGCCCTTGATCACCAGATCATGTGCCATGTGAACCCCCGTTCGACGGACCGAGTATGGCAGCTCCACCGGTAGCGTGGTCCGCCGTGGGTCCCACCGCCGTGCTCCTGCTGTCATGCCCGGACCAACCCGGCGTCGTGGCGACCGTGGCGGACTTCGTCTGGCGCAACGGCGGCAACATCGTGCACGCCGAGCAGCACACCGACCCGACCGACGGGGTGTTCTTCCAGCGCGTCGAGTTCGAGCTCGACGGATTCGCGTTCGACCGCTCGGAGCTGGCGCAGGTCTTCGATCCCGTGGCCCGCAGGTTCGGCATGGACGTCACGATCCGAGGCTCTGACGACCGACCAGCCATGGCAGTGCTGGCATCGAAGGCGCCGCACTGCCTGGTCGACCTGCTCAGCCGGTGGCACGCAGGGGAACTGGCCGCCGAACTGCGGTTCGTCGCGTCGAACCACTCGGACCACGCCGAGCTCTGCGGATTCTTCGGCGTGCCGTTCCACCACCTGCCCGTCGGCGACGACCCCGCCGCCCAGGACCTGGCCATGCAGCAGCTGCTGACTGCTTCGGACATCGACCTGGTCGTGCTGGCGCGCTACATGCGCATCCTCTCGCCGGAGTTCGTCGCGCAGTTCCCGAACCGGATCATCAACATCCACCACTCCTTCCTGCCGGCGTTCGTCGGTGCCCAGCCGTACCGCCAGGCCCACGAACGCGGTGTGAAGATCATCGGCGCGACCGCCCACTTCGTGACCGCCGAGCTGGACCAGGGGCCGATCATCGCCCAGGACGTCGCGCACATCACCCACCGCGACGGCGTCGCCGAGCTGACCCGGAAGGGCCGCGACCTGGAGGTCGTGGTGCTCGCCAGGGCGCTGCGGGCACAGCTGGATCACCGGGTGCTGCCGTGGGGCAACCGCACCGTGGTGTTCGACTGACCCTGGATGCGTGGCGCCACCGCGCCGCTGCCGCGGCTCCCGCTGTGCCGGGAGCACACCGACGGCGCGGCAGACTGCGATCCATGCCCGAGGGTCACACGATCCACCGACTCGCCCGAGACCTGCAGCGCACGTTGTCGGGCGCACCCGTGCGCGCCTGGTCACCCCAGGGTCGCTTCGCCGACGGAGCGGCGCTGCTCGATGGCGCCTCGCTGGTTCGCGCTGATGCCTGGGGCAAGTACCTGTTCTGTGACTTCGGTGTCGGGTCGGTGCTCCACGTCCACCTGGGACTCATCGGCAAGTTCCGCCGCAAGCCCGCCCCGGCGCCCGACCCGGTCGGCCAGATCCGACTTCGACTCGAAGGCGACCGGGCCACCTGGGATCTGTCGGGTCCCACTCGATGCGAGCTGATCACCCCGGAGGAGCAGGCGCTGATCGTGTCGAAGATCGGCGCCGATCCATTGCGCCGCACCCCCGACGTTGCGGCGGCGCGGGCGAAGTTCGCCCGGTCGTCACGGCCGGTCGGGGCGTACCTGCTCGACCAGTCGGTCATCGCGGGCATCGGCAACGTCTACCGCGCCGAGGTGCTGTTCCTGTGCGGGATCCACCCGGCACGGGCCTCGTCCTCGCTGTCGGACGACGAGTTCGACGAGCTGTGGAACCGCACCGGCGACCTGCTGCGGCTCGGGGTGAGGATGGGACGGATCGTCACGACCGATCCTGCCGAGGTCGGTCGGCCGCGCTCACGCATGCGCAGCGAGGACCGGCTGTACGTGTACCACCGCGACCGCTGTCGCCGCTGTGGGACCGAGCTGGGCGTGCTCGAGCTCGGTGGTCGGCCGATCTGGTTCTGCCCGACGTGCCAGCCCGCCTGATCTCTGCGCTCCCCCTGCGGCGCCGCCCGGTACCGTCGCCACGGTGAACGTGCACGATCTCCCGACGCCGGCGCTTCTGGTGGACCTCGCGGCGCTCGAGCACAACATCGACGTCATGGCTGCGACCCGCCCCGGTCCGGCGCTGCGACCGCACGTGAAGGCGTTCAAGAGCACCACGCTCGCTCGCCATGTCGCGCAACGAGGAGGGCACCGGTCGTTCTGCTGCGCCACGCTGCGGGAGATGGAAGGCTTGATGGAGGTCGGCCTCGGCGATGACCTGCTCCTCGCGAACGAGACGCTCGACACCGGACGACTACGAGCCCTGGTTGCGCGCAGCACTGCGCCCATCACCGTGGCGGTGGACTCGCCCGAGACGGTTCGGGTCGCCGCGTCGGCCGGAGCAGCGGTGCTCGTCGACGTCGACGTCGGCCTGCCCCGGTGCGGTTGCCTGCCCGAGGAGGCAGGCACGCTGGCCGACCTGGCACGCGGGCTCGGCGTCGAGGTCCGCGGCGTCATGGGCTACGAGGGACACGTGGTCGGCAACCCGGACCGTGATACCCGCACCGCCGAGGTCGAGCGAGCGATGGGTCTGCTGCGTTCGGCACACGAGGCGGTCGGCGGTCTCAGCTCGGCCGGGGCAACCGGGACCTATGACCTGCACCACTGGGCCGACGAGGTCCAGGCAGGTTCCTACCTGCTGATGGACACCCACTACGCACAGCTCGGTCTGCCGTTCCGTCAGGCGCTGTTCATCGAGACGACGGTCGTGTCCACGTCGCCGTCGAAGGGGTGGGGCGTGGTGGACGCCGGACTCAAGGCCTTCGGCATGGACCACGGCAACCCGACCCTCGAGGGCCACGAGGTCTTCTTCTGCTCGGACGAGCACACGACCTTCCTGGCGGGTTCCTCCGGCGACACGTCGGACGGAGCAACATCTCGCCTACCCGCGGTGGGCGCCAGGCTGCGGATGGCACCGGCCCACGTCGACCCGACCGTGGCCTACCACGAGCGTCTGCACGTCATCGATGGCGAGGAGGTGCTCGACACCTGGCCGGTCGATCTGCGCCACTGGTGAGCGCAGGTCGCCCGACAGCGCCAGGCGTGCCCGACCGCCCGCCCTGCGCGCATGCGCGACCTGCCCGACCGCCCGCTCCGCCTGAGCTGCGTGACCGCCCGCCCGCCCCGCCCGAGCTGCGCGCGAAAGCGACGGATTCCGTCACTTCTGCGCGCAGGCTCGGCGGGTGCGGTGACATCTCCACCACTGGGGCCGGGTCGCGCTGCCCGCTGACAGCTTGTCGCCGGCGGTGTTGGGTGGGTCGGGTGACACCGGACGAACGACTCCGACGAACTGCGGCCGCGAACCACGGGGTCCTCAGCAGGGCCGACGTCCGCGATGCAGGGCTCACCGACCGCCAGCTACGGATCCGGGTCGACTCTGGGCAGTTGCATCGGAAGACCGCCAAGGTCTTCGTGGCCGCCGGTACCCCGTCGACACCTCAGCAACGCCTGCTCGTGGCGACACTCGCGCTGGACGCCGCCGCCTGCGACGCGAGTGCCTCCTGGCTGCACGGGCTGCGGGACTCGCCGCCGCTCCGTCCCCACGTCGTGCGGCGCACACGCTCCGGGGCTCGCTCTGGCGATGCCGTGCTGCATCGCCGTGCGGACCTGCTCGCCTCCGACCTGGTGCGCGTGCAGGGCATCCGCACGACCAACGCGACCCGCACCCTGCTCGACATGGCGGCGACCATCGACGACGCACCGCTGAAAGCGCTGATCGCCGAGGCCATTCGTCGCGGCCTGACCCATCAGGATCGGCTCATCGCTCGGCACCTGATGATGCCGGGTACCGGGCGACAGGGATCAACTCGCGCCCGCAGGGTGTTGCGGCAGCTGGATGCCGACCTGGCGCTGCTCGACAGCGACCTGGAGCACCGGCTACTCCGGTTGATCACCGACCACGGGCTGCCGCGTCCGGTCCCACAGTTCTGCGTCGAGGTGGAGGGCAGCCACTACCGGATCGACTTCGCCTATCCCGACCGATGCATCGCCATCGAGGGCGATGGGTTTCGTTTCCATTCCGACCCGGTGTCGTTCGAGCACGACCGTGCACGCCAGAACCAGCTGGTGCTGTCGGGGTGGCGAGTGCTGCGGTTCACCTGGCGACAGATCTGCGCCGAGCCCGACCGGGTGGCCGCGCAGATCTCGGCCGCGCTCGGCTGAGCTGCACATCGTCGGGCTTCGCTCCCGAGAAGGTCCTGGCTGCGCGCACCGGCGACGTGTGCCGTCGCCGGTGCGCGCAGCCAGGACTCATACGGGGATGCCACTGGACGGGTGAGGCCCGAGTCGACCCGAGACCGCTGACCCGAGCCGCTCAGGGGTCGAACGTCGCGAGCAGGGCCCGCAAGGCTCTGCCGCGGTGCGAGATCGCCTGCTTCTCCTCGCCGGTCATCTGGGCGAACGTGCGGCCGTCGCCGTCATCGGGCACGAACACCGGGTCGTAGCCGAAGCCGCCCTCGCCGGCCTGCTCGTCGGCGATGTGTCCCTCGACCACGCCCGCCGCCACCAGCTCTGCGCCGTCGGGCCGCCGCAGCACCAGCACGCAGCGGAAGCGGGCGGTTCGTCGCGTCGGCGAGGTCGCGCCGACACGGTCGAGCTCGGCGAGCAGCAGTGCGACGTTGTCGGCGTCGCTGGCGGGGTCTCCTGCGTAGCGCGCCGAGTGCACGCCGGGAGCGCCGCCCAACGCGTCGACCTCGAGCCCCGAGTCGTCCGCCAGGGCGACCTGATCGGTCGCCGACGCCAGCGCAACCGCCTTCAACCTGGCGTTGCCCTCGAACGTGTCGGCGTCCTCGATGACGTCGGGCACCTCGCTCGGGCGCGGGAGCACCTCGACGTCGAGGTCGGCCAACAGGTCCGCCAGCTCCGCCGCCTTCTTCGGGTTGGCCGATGCGACGACGATGCGTTCGGGCAGCAGCATGGACGCAGCGAGTCGTTGCGGGAGCGAGCCGGGCTCAGCGGCCGAAGCTCCGGGGCGACGGGGCCTCGGCGACGTACGCGCGCTGGGCCTCGTGGATCGTGGCGATGCCGCTCGACGCCAGGCCGAGCAGCGAGTCGAGCTCCTCACGGCTGAACGGCGCACCCTCGGCGGTGCCCTGCACCTCGACGAACAGACCCTTGCCGGTCATGACGACGTTCATGTCGGTCTCGGCGGTCGAGTCCTCGACGTAGGGCAGGTCGAGGCACGCCTCGCCGTTCACCACGCCGACCGAGATCGCCGCCAGCTCGTCGTAGAGCGGAACCTCGCTCAGCAGACCTGCCTGCACCATCCGGGTCAGGCAGTCGTGCAGCGCCAGATACGCGCCGGTGATCGACGCGGTGCGGGTGCCGCCGTCGGCCTGGAGCACGTCGCAGTCGATCAGGATCTGACGCTCGCCGAGCGCCCTTCATGTCCACCACGCGACCGCAGCGCGCGCCCGATCAGCCGCTGGATCTCCTGGGTGCGACCCTTCGGGCCCTTCGTCTCCCGGCGGATGCGTTCGGGCGACGAACCGGGGAGCATCGAGTACTCGGCGGTGACCCAGCCCTTGCCCGAGTTGCGCATCCAGCGGGGCACGTCCTCGTCGAGCATCGCGGTGCACAGCACCTTGGTGTCGCCGAAGCTGACCAGGACCGATCCGTGGGCGTACGCAGTGAAGTCCCGCTCGAAGCCGAAGGGGCGCAGTTCGTCGAGGGCGCGGCCGTCAGGTCTCATGGTGATCGGGTCTCCTCAGACGTCGAAGGTTCGGTGGAGTTCAGCGACGTCGACCGGCGCACCATAGGCGGCGGAGGCCTCGGCCACGGACTCCGCGACCGACCCTCTCGGCAACAGGTGGGAGATCACCAGTCGACCGACTCCTGCGGTTCGAGCGAGCTCGCCGGCCTGATGAGCGGAGAGGTGCACCGGGTTGCACTCGGGCGAGTCGTGCAGGAACGTCGCCTCACTGATGCCCAGATCGATCCGCCCCAGCTCGGCGAGCGACCACTCCGGGCCGGTGTCCGCGGTGTACCCCAGCGACCGACCGTTCACCTCGACCCGCAGACCGAGCGTCTCGACCGGGTGGTCGGTCTGCGAACAGTTCCATCGTTGGTCGGCCAACTCGAACGTCGAGGTGTCGGTGATGACGTGCGGGCGCAGCGTCGTGCCGAAGCCGTGGCCGATGACATGCTCGGCCATGTCCAACGTCTCCTGGGTCAGGTAGACGTCGAGTCCGGCGCAGCCGAGCACGTACTTGAGTGCGTTGCGCAACACCGGCAGCTCGAGCCAGTGGTCCGGATGGCAGTGGCTCAGCACCACTGCGTCCAGGTGCTCCAGGGCGATGTGACGCTGCAGGTTCGCCAGCGTTCCCGGACCCGCATCCATCATCACCGTGGCGCCGGGGCTGCGGACGAGGAATCCCGTGCACGCTCCGTCCGGGCCGGCGTAGGTGCCCGAGGAGCCGAGCACGGTGACGTTCAGTGACACCACGTCACGCTACCGCTCGACCGACGCACCCCAACCGTCGGCCCCTGCAGCTGGAGCCGCCGGCCACGACGCGCGGCGCTCAGTCCCAGTAGTGGTGCTCGGCGCGCCCGAGCTCGGGGCCGAGCAGTCGTCGCCCCAGCTCCTCGAACCAGTTGACGTCGCCGGTGGTGATGAACGTGGCGGAGCCGCTGTGGCCGGGTCGGTCGGATCGCAGCAGTCCGCGATCGATCATGAGTCGACGCACCTCGAACGCGGTCTCGTCCGCGGACGACACCAGCACGACGTCTCGACCCATCACGTCGGACAGCGTTCGTGCCAGGTACGGGTAGTGCGTGCAGCCGAGCAGCAGTGCGTCGACCTTGGCCTCGATCGCCGGTGCGAGCAGGGCCGTGGCCAACACGTGCACCTGTTCGGAATCGAACTCGCCCCGTTCGACGAACTCGACGAATCCCGGGCAGGCCAACGCCACCAGCTCGGCATCGGGTGCCGCCGCGGCGACAGCGGACTGGTAGGCGCCCGACGCAATGGTGCCGACGGTGCCGATGACACCGATGCGATCCACCCGCGTCGCCTGAGCGACCGCCCGCACGCCCGGGTCGATCACGCCCACGACCGGCACGTCGAAGGAGTCCTGCAGCTCGCCGAGCGCTGCGGCGGTCGCGGTGTTGCAGGCGATCACCACCAGCTTCACGCCACGCCGCTCGACCAGTTCGGAGGTGATCTGGTGGGCGAAGGCCGCCACCTCGTCCAGCGGGCGCGGGCCGTAGGGGTACCGCCCGGTGTCGCCCAGGTAGATCAGGTCTTCGCCGGGCAGCAGATCGATGAGCGCCCGGGCGACGGTGAGTCCGCCGAACCCTGAATCGAACATCCCGATGGGACCGTCACGCACAGCGCAACGCTACCTGCGGGCTCAGAAGTAGATGACCTTCTCGGCGTTCGCCGTGGCCTCGTCCAGATCGAGTGTCCACGCGCCGGTGGAGAGGTACTTCCAGCCGTAGTCGCACACGACGAACACGATCGTGCCGGCGTCGATCCGGCTGGCGACCTTCACCGCGCCGGCGAGGGCTGCGCCGGCGGAGATGCCCGAGAAGATGCCGACGTCGGCGAGCCGACGGGTGTGTTCGAGCGACTCGCGGGGCCGCACGATGGACTTGCCGTCCAGCAGGTCGTAGCCGCCCCACTTGTCGAACACCGGCGGGATGTAGCCGTCCTCGAGCGACCGCAGCCCTTCGACCTGCTCGCCCGAGGGTGGTTCGACCGCCAGGATCTTGATGTCGGGGTTCTGCTCCTTGAGGAAGGTGCCGACCCCGAGCAGGGTGCCGGACGTGCCGAGACCGGCCACGAAGTGGGTGATGTCGGGCACGTCCGCGAAGATCTCGGGGCCGGTGGTGCGGTAGTGCGCCTTCGGGTTCGCCTCGTTCGCGTACTGGTACAGGAACACCCAGTCGGGGTTCTGGTCGGCCAGCTCGATCGCCCGCCGCACCGCGCCGTTGGAGCCCTCTTCGCCGGGTGAGTCGATGATCTCGGCGCCGTAGACCTCGAGCAGCTGACGGCGTTCGATCGACACGTTGCCCGGCAGCACGATCTTGATGTTGTAGCCGCGGATCCGGCAGATCATCGCCATGGCGATGCCGGTGTTGCCCGAGGACGGCTCGATGATCGTGCAGCCCGGGCGACAGCGTGCCGTCCTGTTCGGCCTCGGTGATCATCGACAGGGCGATGCGGTCCTTCACCGAGCCCGCGGGGTTCTGACCCTCCATCTTGCCGAGGATGCGAACGTCCGGATTGGGGCTCAGCTGGCTCACGTCCACGATCGGCGTGTTGCCGATCATGTCGAGCACGGAGGAATAGACCGTCATGATTGTTGACCTGAATGGTAGGGAATCCTGCCGGGATCAACCACTCGGGGTCCCCGACCCTTCCCGATCAGGTCAACTCGACCGGTTCCTCGGTGATCTCGCCGTCGACGATGCGGTAGGAGCGCAGCGAGGGAAGGTCGTCGCGCATGGACACGATCACGTAGTGCCAGTCCGCGTCCGGTGCCTGGGCGACGTCGGTCGGCGACGGGTACGCCTCGGTGTGGGTGTGGGAGTGCATGACCCCCAGCAGCTGCCACCCGCGGTCCTCCGCATCTCGGTCGGCGCGCAGGAAGGCCTTGGCTGGCACCGTGTACACCTTCGAGCTCGCAGCCTCGTTCTCCGTCGGGTAGAAGCACTCGATGACAGCGCCCGGTACGTCCTGTCCGTCCCGCCCGGCTGTCCCGGCGAAAAGGCCGCAGGCCTCGAGGGGCAACCCTGCGTAGGCGTGGGCGAGCATCTGTTCGTGGACGTCGGCGGGCATGCGGAGCACGTCGGCACGGTAGTGGCGCCACGGGTCGTACCGCCCGCCGGTAGGCTCATCGGTCCTGTGAAGGACACCGGCATCAAGGTCGTGGCCACCAACCGGCAGGCTCGACATCGCTACACGCTGCTCGACACCTACGAGTGCGGGCTGGTCCTGACCGGCAGCGAGGTCAAGTCGCTGCGGGAAGGCAAGGTGCAGCTCACCGAGGCGTGGGGTTCGATCGACGCGGGCGAAGCGTGGCTGCACGGCATGCACATCGCCCCGTACTCCCATGCGCAGGATCACTCGGGCCACCACCCGACCCGTGACCGCAAGCTGCTGCTGCACCGCAACCAGATCGACCGGATCCGCATGAAGATGCAGCTGGAACGCCTGACCATGGTGCCCACCAAGCTGTACTTCTCGGACGGCAGGGTGAAGGTCGAGATCGCGCTCGGCAAGGGCAAGACCACCGTCGACAAGCGCCACGACCTGGCCAAGCGCCAGTCCGACCGTGAGGCAGCCCGTGCAATCGCGGATGCCCGCCGACGGGAGTAGCCGGCACGGTGCACCAGCCGGTTCGAGCGTCGCCGCTGAGCGCCACCCGGGCTGCCTAGGCTGCGGAATCCGCGAGCGAGGAGCACACGATGGCGCAGCAGGTTCGAGGGGTGATCGCCCGCTCGGTCGGAGCCCCGGTCGAGGTGACCACGATCGTGGTGCCGGACCCGGGCCCGGGTGAGGTCGTCGTGGACGTCCAGGCGTGCGGCGTGTGCCACACCGACCTGCACTACCGCGAGGGCGGCATCAACGACGAGTTCCCGTTCCTGTTGGGCCACGAGGCCGCCGGACTGGTCGAGTCGGTCGGCGACGGCGTCACCGAGGTCCAGCCCGGCGACTTCGTGATCCTGAACTGGCGTGCGGTCTGCGGCGAGTGCCGGTCCTGTCGGCGGGGCCGACCGCACCTGTGCTTCGACACCCACAACGCCACCCAGAAGATGACGCTGACCGACGGTACCGAGCTCTCCCCCGCGCTCGGCATCGGTGCGTTCGCCGACAAGACGCTCGTCGCAGCCGGTCAGGCCACCAAGGTCGACCCGGCTGCGCCCGCGGCCGCCGCCGGACTGCTCGGCTGTGGCGTCATGGCCGGGATCGGTGCATCGATGCTGACCGGCGAGGTCGGGCGCGGCGACTCGGTCGCGGTGTTCGGCTGCGGCGGCGTGGGCGACGCTGCCATCGTCGGGAGCGAAGCTGGCCGGCGCCACGACGATCGTCGCTGTCGACCTGGACGCCAGGAAGCTCGACCTGGCCCGCGAGTTCGGCGCCACCCACACCGTCGACGCGTCCGCCGGCGACGCGGTCGAGGGCGTGCGGGCCGCCACCGGCGGACTGGGCGCGGATGTGGTGATCGAAGCGGTCGGCAACCCTGCGGTGCTCGAGCAGGCCTTCTTCGCCCGGGACCTGGCGGGCACCGTGGTGCAGGTGGGCGTGCCCACACCCGACATGGTGATGCCGCAGATCCCGATGATCGAGTTCTTCGGTCGCGGCGGAGCGCTCAAGCCCAGCTGGTACGGCGACTGCCTGCCGAGCCGTGACTTCCCGATGCTGATCGACCTGTACCTGCAGGGCCGGCTGGATCTGGACCGCTTCGTGTCCGAGACGATCGGGCTGGACGGCGTCGAGGAGGCGTTCGCGAAGATGGAGCACGGCGACGTGCTCCGATCGGTGGTCGTGCTGTGATCGAGGGAGTGCTGTGATCGAACTGGTGCAGACCGACGGGATCTTCGCCCTCGACGGCGGCGAGTGGGAGGTCACCAACAACATCTGGCTGGTCGGCGACGACCGCGAGGTGCTCGTGATCGATGCCGCGCACGATGCGGACGCGATCGTGGCTGCGGTGAACGGCCGTCACGTGCGGGCCATCGTGTTGACCCACGGCCACAACGACCACATCAACGCAGCGATCCCGCTGCAGGACGTCGGTGGACGCCCCGATCCTGTTGCACCCGGCCGACCGGATGCTGTGGGACGTCGTGTACCCCGACGTCGCACCCGACCGGGACCTGGCGTCGGGCGACACGCTGTCCGCCGGCGGCACCAGCCTGGCGGTGCTGCACACCCCGGGGCACTCCCCCGGCTGTTGCTGCTTCTACGACGCCGACAGCGCCGACGGCACGCATCTGTTCTCGGGCGACACGCTGTTCTGTGGTGGCCCCGGGGCGACGGGCCGGAGCCATTCGGACTTCGACACGATCATCCGCTCGATCCGCGAGCAGCTGCTCGAGCTGCCGCCCGAGACCGTCGTGCACACCGGCCATGGCGACTCGACCACCATCGGCGCCGAGGCCCCGCACCTCGAGGAGTGGCTCCGTCGCGGCCACTGAGCCCCGCAGGTTGCAGCGAAGCGGCGCGACGACCTGAGCGTTCTCTGGCGCTACGGAAACTCGCTGTCCCCGAGCACCCTGTGAGCGGTAGGATGGGTCCTGCAATCACGGGGCTGACTGGTTTCGACGTTGGGACCTGGAAGCCGAGTTTGCGACCCGAGTTGCTTCAGACTCGTTAAACGGGGGCACCAAATGAACCGCCAAAAATGAGCAGTTCGCTCTCGCCGCCTGATCTTTTTCAGTAGGTAGAAGAGCAAAATCGTGACCAGCAATGGCGCACGGGGCCAGATCCACGCAGCCCGGCAACAGAAGCGTGGGTGGACCGTAGGGAAAGACCACTGACGGCGTGAAAGACCGCTGACATCGGGGAAAGACCCGGCGGTGATCTCCTCGGAGATCCGCTGACCCGCCAGTTCGGTAGCCGTCGAGGCCGAGGTGCGGGAATGGTCGTAGCGAGTTCGGTCACCACCTGGCGGACGGGGGTTCGATTCCCCCCAGCTCCAAGAATGCTCACGCCGAGTCGTGAGCATTGTTGGAGCTGCCCGAAGCCTCTCCCCCGTAGCGGGCCAGGATGTCGTGCGCCCATGCAACCGCATCGGATGCGCGGATCCCGCTGGGTTGCGGACGCACCCACAGTTCGAGATTCTCGATCCGGTTGTCGTCCTTCACGCCGTTCAGGTGGTGCACCGACTCGTCGGGGTGGAGATGGCGACCGAGTTCCCCCTCCATGACCAGGATGTGCTCGAACACGTAGGGACTCCGGGGTCTGGCCCGCGGGCGACCCGGCGCTCGACGCATGACGTACCCGGCCTTGTGGAACGTCGTTCCGCCCCGCCAATGGCCGTTGCTCTCGCCGGCAGTTGGCTGACAGCTGCGGCACGTCGATGACGTCGGTTGTTTCGGCTCTCCGCAAGCGCACACATCCCGTGATGCCCGCCGGCGACAGGCTGGGCACAGCAAGTGCCGGCTCGACGGCTGGAACTCGCGGTTGCAGCCCCGACAGATCTTCACTCGTTCTGGCCTTCCTGTTGCCCTCTGCAAACCGTTCGAACACTACGAACGCCCTGTGACGTCGTCCTCCGGAGGGTCAGGGGCCTTCGCTGCCGACGGTGGGTGGGGTACCGACGCGAACCGGAACTCCATGCCTCGTCGATTGGCCCGGCCGAAGGACTGCGGTTCCCAGGCCGGGTCGATTCGGTGTGTCCGGGAATCGCTGGTCTCGAGCGACACCGACCCCGTGGACGTGGAACGGCGGGCGGACCCGTTGCCCGTGTAGAGCTGGTACCGGAGGCGTCGTGTGGACCGACATCCATCGCCCCGACCGCGGGGCGTGCACCACGGCGGCGGGTCGGAGCACGCCCTCAGGTCCGTCGACGGCGAAGCAGTGGTCGAATCCACCTTAGGCCATCGCCGCACCGAGGCGTGTCGACCCCGCGCAGATCGAAACAGTTCCCCGACTGCGACCAGCCCGGCCGTGGGGATCCCCGTGTCGTCCACGGGCAGCACCCCGGTCTGCGGCCTCTGCAGCCAGTGATACCTGGATGCATGTCGGATCCGTCGAGATTCCAGTAGCCGTGGTTGGTCAGGTTGACCACGGTCGGGGCGTCGGTGGCGACGCGGTAGGTGGCCGGACGGCAGATCCCCGTCGAGTTCGTACGTCGCCGTCGCAGTGACGGTTCCGGGGGAATACCTCGTCTCCGTCGGGACTGACGATTCTGAACGCCACGTTTCCATCCGCCGTACGCGTCCGCCGCAATGAGCTCCCACACGTGGCGGTCGAACCCGATGGTATCCGTGCAACTGGTTGGTCCTCGTTGCTGGCCAGCTCGACCTCCGCTCCGTCGAGCAGAATTCACACGCCGATCCTGTTCGCGAAACGGCCGATGGATCCCCCGAGGTGCGGGTTGCGACCGGGTCCTCGTACTCGACCAGCGAGGCCAGGCCCAGGTGCACCGCTTATTTCCCCGTTGCGTCGGGCATCTCGACCGACCTGATCGCCAGCCCCCAGCGTCGAACAGACGCAGCGAGAGCGATGAGCTGGTCACTTCCACCTGCTGCGCGTCGGTGGCCGGGCGCCACGGTGTCGGCGAGGTGGGCAACCGATGACCGAGATCATCGGGTCACGACCCTGGACCTCGAAGTGAACTCAGATGCCACGATTCCCCTGCGGTCGGGTGCGAGCCGGCGTTGAGCAGAACCTATCGTCAGGTCGACCCCGAGCGCAGCGGGCGTCGCGACGCGAATCACCCGATCGAGATGATGGCGGTGAAGAATCCCCTGGACCAAACTACTGGACGCCGTCGGGCCACTGAGCACCAGGCGTTCATGACGAGCTTCCAGGACGTGGTGTTCACACCCTCGTTCGGCCCCCGCATCCTCCACGTGCTGGCCGCGTCGTGGATGGTGGGGACGTCGTTGGTGCTCAGCGTCGGCGCCTTCTACCTCCTGCGCGGCCGCCACGTGGACCTCGCGAAGACGATGATCCGGGTGGCGCTGCCGATCTTCACGGTGCTCGCGATCCTCCAGGTGGTGGTGTTCGGGGCCAACCAGGCGACCGAGGTCGCCAACGAGCAGCCGCAGAAGCTCGCCGCGATGGAAGGCGTCTACCAGTCCGGCGAGTGCGTCCCGATGACCATCGTCGGCTGGACCGACCCGTCCACCGAGACCACGTCGGGCATCCAGATCCCGTGCCTGCTCAGCCTGCTGGTCGGCCAGAGCACCGACACCGAGGTGGTGGGCCTCGACACGTTCCCCGCCGACGACCTGCCCGACGTCCCCCTCGTCTTCCACGTGTACCACGTGATGATCAACCTCGGGATGGTCTTCATCCTGATCGGCGGCGCCGCCTGCGCGCTGTGGGTCTGGAAGCGGAAGCTCTGGGACAACCGCTGGATGCTGCGGGCGCTGGTCGCGTCGATCGTGCTGACGCAGCTCGCGACGCTCTCGGGGTGGTGGACCGCCGAGTTCGGCCGCCAGCCGTGGATCGTCTGGCAGCTGCTGCGCACCGACGGCGCCGAGAGCCCGAACGTCACCACCGCCCAGGTCGCGTTCTCGATCGGCATGTTCGTGGTGCTCTTCGCGCTGTTGCTCTCCGTGTTCCTCTTCCTCCTGGACCGCAAGATCAAGGCCGGCCCGCCCGACCGCCCGAACCGAGGAGATCCGGCGTCGCTCCCCGACTCCTTCGGTGAGATGTTCCAGCGCCGGTCCCGCGTCTCGGCCGGGGGGAGCTGACCATGTGGCTCAACACCGTGTGGTTCGTGCTCTACGTCGTCATCATCGGCGGGTACGTCATCCTCGACGGCTTCGACCTCGGCATCGGCATGCTGTCGCCGTGTCGTCGCGAAGGACGACCACGACCAGCGGGTCATCCTCAACAGCATCGGACCGGTCTGGGACGGCAACGAGGTGTGGCTCGTCCTGGCGGGCGGCGCGCTGTTCGCCGCGTTCCCGATGGTCTACGCCTCGCTGTTCAGCGGCTTCTACCTGGCGATGATGCTCGTGCTGCTGGTCCTCATCCTCCGCACCGTCGCCATCGAGTTCCGGTCGAAGCGCGACAGCCCACGGTGGCGGAGCACCTGGGACTGGTTCTTCTCCGGCTCGTCGCTCGGCATCACGGTGCTGTTGGGCGTCGCACTCGGCAACGTGATCCGTGGGGTGCCCATCGACGAGGCCGGCAACATGGACGTCGACCTCATCGAGCTGCTCAACCCGTACTCGCTCGGGCTCGCCGTCACCGCAGTCGTGATGCTGTGCCTCCACGGCGGCATCTTCCTCACCCTCAAGGTCGAGGGCGACCTGCTGGCCCGGGTGGACGCGCCTCGTCCCCCGGCTGATGGCGGCGTTCTTCGTGCTCATCACCGTGATGATCGCCTGGACGCTCCTCCTCGACCGGCCCATCTCCGACAACTACCTCGACCGGCTGTGGATCGGCGTCTTCCCGGTCGCCGCGCTCGCCGCCACGCTCGTCGCGTGGCGGCAGATCGGTCGCGGGCGCCACCTCTCGGCCTTCCTCGCCTCGGCGACGATGATCGCCCTGCTGATGGGCACTGTCGCCGCGGGCCTCTACCCCGTGATGCTCCCGTCCTCCATCGACGAGGCGTACGACCTCACCGTCACCAACGCCGCCTCCGCCGAACCCACGCTCATGGTGATGTTCGTGATGGCGCTCATCGGCATGCCGTTCGTGCTCCTCTACACCGCCGGCGTCTACTACTTCTTCCGGGGGAAGGTCGTCCTCGACGACGAGAGCTACTGACGTGGCCGACGGCTCGGCGGGTCCGCCTCCGCTCGGCGTGCTGCTCGACGACCGCCGCGTCGCGGCTCGGGCTCGCCGCCGCGGTCGCCGCCGGCGTCGTCGGCCTGCTCTGCACCATCGGGGTGATGCTGCTGCTCGCCGCGACGATCGACGCGGTGTTCCTCGACGGCGAGGAGCTGGGAGAGGTCGCAGGCCTCCTCGTCGCGGCGGTGGGGCTCCTCGTGATCCGGGGCGGGTGCGCGCTCGCCTCGGAGGTCAGCGCCGACCGGGCGAGCGCCCGGCTCGGACCCGCGAGCGCGACCGGCTCGTGGCGCACCTGTTCCGGGCCGGACCCGGCGGGCTGGCGGATCAGCGCGTGGGCGACGTCGCGAGCACCGTCGGCGCCGGCATCGAGGCGCTGCACGACTACGCGACCCGGTTCGTCCCCGCCGCCGCCCTCGGCGTCATCGGGCCGGTGGTGGTGCTCGTCGCCATCGCGCTGCTCGACCCCTGGAGCACGCCGGTCCTCCTCTTCACCGGCCCGATGCTCGTGCTGCTGCTCGCGGTCATCGGGGGTCGGACCCGTGCCCTCACCCGACGCCGCTTCGACGAGCTCGGGTGGCTCAGCTCGTTCTACCTCGACATGATCCGAGGGCTCGCCACGCTCAAGGCGTTCCGGCGCTCGTCCGAGGGCGGCGACACCATCGAGGCGGTGTCGAGGCGCTACGGCGACGCGACCATGGACGTGCTGCGCACCGCGTTCCAGACCTCGCTGGTGATGGAGTGGGCCGCCACCGCCGCGACGGCGCTCGTGGCGGTCCAGGTGAGCTTCCGGATGATCGAGAGCGACCTGCCGTTCGGCACCGCGCTCGCGGTGCTGGTGCTCACCCCCGAGTTCTTCGTGCCGTTCCGTCGGCTCGCGCTGGAGTACCACTCGGGCCAGGCCGGCCGGGCGGCGCTGGAGCGGATCGAGGAGCTGACCGACGCCTCGACGCCAGAGCCCCCGAGACCCGATCCCACGCCACCACCACCGACGCCGCCACGGGCATCGGCATCGAGCGCGCCGCACCGCTCGACGCGACGTGGCGCACCCGCCATCGAGCTCGTCGATGTCACCTTCACCTACCCCGGCTCGCCCCGGCCCGCGCTCGACCGCCTCGACCTGCACCTCGCCGCCGGCGCGACCGTGGCGCTGGTCGGGCCGAGCGGCGCCGGAAAGACCACGGTCGCCCGGCTGGTGATGCGGTTCGTCGAACCCACCGCGGGCCGCATCCTCGTCGACGGCCGCCCGATCACCGACGTCGAATCCGCCACCTGGCGCCGCGGCGTGGCCTGGGTCCCCCAGGACCCGGCGCTCATCGCCGGCACCATCGCCGACAACATCCGCCTCGGCGCCCCCGACGCGCCGCTCGACGCCGGTGCGCGCCGCGGCCGACGCGGCGAGGGCCACGGGCTTCGTCGAGCAGCTCCCCGACGGCTTCGACACCGTGCTCGGCGAGGAGGGCCTGCGCCTCAGCGGCGGCCAGCGGCAACGCCTCGCGATCGCCCGGGCCGTGCTGCCGCGACGCGCCCGTCGTGGTGCTCGACGAGCCCACGGCCCACCTCGACGACACCACCGAGGCCGAGGTGCTCGCCGCGATCGCCGAGCTGCTGGGGGGTCGGACCGCCCTCGTCATCGCGGACCGGCCGCAGACCATCGCGGCTGCCGACCGCGTGGTGACCCTGGTGGAGGGTCGCCCGATCGACCCGGCGGTGGGGTCGACGTGACGGCGACGACCAGCACCACCGGCCCGCTGGCGCGGATCGCCACGGTGGTCGGTCGGCTGCGGTGGTGGGTGGTCGCGGCGGCGCTGCTGAGCGCGGTGACCCTCGCCGCGGGCATCGGTCTCCTGTCGATGGCGGGCTACCTCATCTCGAGGTCGGCGCTCGTCGACACCACCGCGACGCTCACGCTCGCGATCGTCGGGGTCCGCTTCTTCGCCGTCGTCCGGGCGGTCGGGCGCTACCTCGAGCGCTACGTCGGGCACTTCGGCACGTTCCGCATCCTCACCCGCCTCCGGGTCTGGTGCTACCGGGGCATCGAGCCTCTGGCCCCCGCCGCGCTGGTCGACGAGCGCTCCGGCGACCTGCTCACCCGGATCGTCGACGACGTCGAGACCCTGCAGGACCTCCCGCTCCGCGTGCTCGCCCCTCCCCTGGCCGCGCGCCGCCGGGGGCATCGGGGCGGTGGTCCTCGGGGTGCTCGACCCGTCGCTCGCCGCCGTGGCGGTTGCCTTCCTGCTCGTGAGCGGTGTGCTGCTGCCGCTCGCCTCCGCGTCGCCTCGGCCGCGTCCCCGCCGGCGAGCTCGTCGCGGCGCAGGCGCAGCTCAACGCCGCCGCGGTGGAGGGCGTCGCCGCCATCGCCGACCTCGTCGCCTACGGCCGCGAGGACCTCTTCACCGGCCGTCTCGGTGAGGCGACCGCACGCCGCCGGGCGGCCGAGCGCCGCCTCGCCCGCGCCCGCGGCGTGAACGCCGGCCTCGCGGGGGTGCTCGCCGGCCTCGCGGTCGTGACGACCCTGGCGCTGGCCGTGCCGCTCGTGACCGAGGGGCGCCTCGACGGCGTGCTCTCGCGGTCGTGCCGCTGTGCGTGCTGGCGACCTTCGAGGCCGTCGCTCCCCATCGCGGTCTCCTACGAGCACCTCGACCGCTGCCGGGCGAGCGCCGACCGACTGCTCGACCTGGTCGACCGCCCCGCCGCGGTCACCGACCCCGACCCCCGGTCCCCCGCGCCCGAGCTGTCGGGAGCGGGACGCGTCGAGCTCGACGGGGTGACCTTCCGGTACGGGCCCGACCGACCCGACGTCCTCGTCGACGTCCGCGTCGTGATCCCCGCCGGGGCGCAGGTGGCGGTGGTCGGCCCGTCCGGAGCCGGCAAGTCCACGATCCCGGCGCTGCTCCTCCGGTTCTGGGAGCCGCAGCACGGGGCCGTCCGCATCGACGGCGTCGACCTGCGTGACGTGCCGGCCGAGGTGGCGCGGGCGTCGGTCGCGGTGGTGGCGCAGCGCGACCACCTCTTCGACACCACGGTGCCGCGACAACCTCCGGCTCGGCGACCCCGACGCCGACGACGACCGGCTGCGGGAGGCGTGCCGGGCCGCCGTGTTCGACACGGTGCTCGACACCCTCCCCGGTGGCCTCGACGAGCGCACCGGCGAGAACGGCACCCGCCTCAGCGGCGGCGAGCGCCAGCGGCTCATGATCGCCCGCGCCCTCCTGGCCGAGGCGCCCGTGCTGGTGCTCGACGAGGCCACCGCGGACCTCGACGCCGACACCGAGGCACGGGTGCTCGACGGCGTCCGCCGCTGGCGGGCCGGGCGGACCACGATCCACATCGCCCACCACGCGGCGGCGCTGGGTGAGCCCGACCTCGTCCTCGGGGTCGAGGAGGGCACGTCCGATCGCCCTACCCGCCGATCGCGGAGCACGGCCTGATCGGCGACCTGCAGACCGCGGCGCTGGTCTGCACCGACGGCACCATCGACTACTTCTGCGCTCCGCGGTTCGACTCGCCGTCGATCTTCGGCGCGCTCCTCGACCACCGGCGTCGCGGACGTTTCGCGCTGACGGCAGAGGGCGACGACGTCGTGACCAAGCAGATGTACCTCCCGGACACCGCCATCCTCGTCACCCGCCACCTGGCCGAGGCGGGGGTGGCCGAGGTGCTCGACTTCATGCCCGTCGAGGACCCGACGACACAGAGCGGACACCGTCGGATCGTCCGCGTCGTCCGCGGCGTGCGCGGGTCGCGTGGACCTCGTCGCCCGGATCGAGCCCCGATTCGACTACGGGCGGGCCGCTCATCGGCTCACCGTCGACGGTTCGACCGCCCGCTTCACGTCCGACGCCGGCGTCCTGGACCTCACGGCCACCGTGCCACTCTCTGCCGACAACGACGACGTGAGCGCACACTCACGGTGGAAGCCAGGCGATTCTCGCCGGTGCTTCGTGCTGGAAGTCGGCGCGGAGGGTCACACCGCGCACATCGGCGAGGGCGAGATCCTTTCAGCTGTTCGACGAGAGCCGGACGTTCTGGCAGCAGTGGGTCGAGCGCGGGACCTATCGGGGGCGCTGGCGAGAGATGGTCGCTCGCTCGGCCATCACCCTGAAGCTGCTCACCTACGCCCCTTCGGGTGGCATCGTCGCCGCCGCGACCGGCTGCCTACCCGAGCAGGTCGGCGGAGAGCGGAACTGGGACTACCGCTACACATGGGTCCGCGACGGTTCGTTCTCGGTACGGGCGCTGCTCGCCCTGGGCTTCGAGGAGGAGGCGGTGCGGTTCGCTCTCTGGACGCGCGACCGCATGGAGACACGCGCGAAGGAGGCGGACCGCCGCTCGACATCATGTACCGCGTCGACGGCAGCTCGGATCTCGTCGAGGAGACAGTCGAGGCCTTCGAGGGCTATCGACGGTTCAGCCCCCGTCCGCGTCGGCAACGGAGCCGCCGGTCAGCTCCAGCTCGACATCTACGGCGAGTTCCTCGACGCCGTGTTCCTGCTCGACGAGATGGGCTACGCGCTCGGTGACGAGGGCTGGACCGACGTCTCGGAGGTGATCGAGTGGGTGGTGGGCAACTGGGACCAGCCCGAGGAGGGGATCTGGGAGACCCGCGGCGGGCGGCGCCCGTTCGTGTACGGCCGGCTCATGTGCTGGGTCGCCCTCGATCGGGCGATCCGGATCGCCATCTCACCGTTCCCTCCCCGCCCCACTGGCGCGATGGACCGACGAGCGGGACCGGATCCACCGCGCCATCCACGAGCGCGGGTGGAACGAGCAACTCGGTGCTTTCGTGCAGTTCGAGGGAAGCGACGTCCTCGACGCCTCCCTGCTCCTCATGCCCCTCACGGGCTTCATCTCGCCGACCGACCCGAAGTGGCTCTCCACGCTGCGCGCCATGGACACGACCCTCGTGTCCGACAGCCTGGTGTACCGCTACGACCCCAAGGCGTCACCGGATGGCCTGCAGGGGTCGGAGGGAACCTTCTCGCTGTGCACGTTCTGGTACGTCTCCGCGCTCGCCAAGTCGGGTCGGGTCTCCGAGGCGCGACTGGTGTTCGAGAAGATGCTCACCTACGCCAACCACGTCGGGCTGTTCTCCGAGGAGATCGGCGCGACCGGCGAACATCTGGGCAACTTCCCCCAGGCGTTCACGCACCTGTCGCTCGCCATCGCGGCGATGGACCTGGACCTCGCGCTCCGCACGACACGGCCCGTTCACCCCTGAGTCACCAGGGATTCACCCGACGGGACACCTACTCCAGATCGGATGACGACAAAGCGCTCCCCGAGGGTTAGAACGGTCCCATGAACGGCGAGGCGCGGCGAAACCCGACGGTGCTGGTGCTCGGCGGCGGTTTCGCCGGCGTGGGATGCGCCATCGAACTGGCCAAGCACGACATCCCGGTCACGATCCTCGATCGGAACAACTACCACCAGTTCCAGCCGCTGCTCTACCAGGTGGCCACCGCCGAGCTCGCAGTGGTGGACGTCGCCCGGGCCCTGCGCGGGATGTTCCAATCACGTGCGTCGAGTCACGGTGAAGCAGGCCGAGGTCACGGTCGATCGTCGCGGCTCGCTGCCGGTCACGACGAGCACGTCCGCCATCTTCTCCGGCGACTACCTCGTACTGGCGGCGGGCTCGAGCCCGAACTTCTTCGACACGCCCGGAGCGGAGGAGCACGCCTTCCCGCTCTACTCGGTGATCGACGCCAACCGACTGCGCAACCCGCCTCTTCGAGACGTTCGAGGACGCGGACTCCGACGCCAATCACGCATCGACCAGGGGAGCTCTGAATCGTGGTCGTGGGGGCGGGGCCCACGGGGGTCGAGACGGCCGGAGCGGTCGCCGACCTCGTCAACGACGTGATGCCCAAGCGCTACCGGGATCTCGATGTCGCACGAGCCGAGATCCACCTGATCGACCACGGCCACCGCCGTCCTCGGCGCCATTCTCGGACAAGGCCCACGCCTACGCCGCCAAGAACGACTGGAGCATCGGCGTCACGCTCCACCTGGGCACGGGGGTCGACGAGGTCCGCAATGACCGGGTCGTGCTGTCGGACCGGTCGGAGATCCTGACGTGGACGGTGGTGTGGGCCGGGGGCATCAAGCCGCCGGCCGATCGTCGGTCCACCGGGCTCCCCACGGGCACAGGTGGCCGTCTCGACGCTCCAGCCACGATCTCACCGTTGCCGGCCATCCAGGCGTCTACGCCAATCGGCGACATGGCCAACATCCATCGACAGCAAGGGCGACGCCCTCCCTCAGCTCGGTTCGCTGGCGCTGCAAGCGGGTCGGTGGGCGGCCAAAGAGCATCCTCGCCGACATCGACGGCAAGGATCCTGAACCGTTCAAGTACCACGACAAGGGCATCATGGCGATGGTCGGATAGGGGCTCGGCGGTCGCCGAGATGGAGCGAAGCACCACGAGCTCCACGGACCGATCGCGGTCACGGCATGGCTGGGCGTGCACGCCTGGCTCATGAGTGGTGTCCGCCAGCGGTCGAACCAGTTCGTCTCCTGGGGCTGGGACTTCCTCGGGTCCTCCCGCGACGACGCCGTCATCGACCCGAACGCCGCGGTGATCGACTGGGGCGACGAGGAGTGAGCGCCGAGCGGGACCGAGTCGCAACGTTCGGGAAGCTCGAGCACGGGCTGCTGCAGGCGAGCGACTGGTACCTGTGGGGTCCGTACGTGAGCGAGCGCCAGTGGGGCACGGTGCGCGAGGACTACAGCGCCGACGGCGAGGCGTGGGAGCTACGTTCCCGCACGACCACGCGCGCTCCCGGGCGTACCGCTGGGGCGAGGACGGGCTGGCCGGGTGTCTGCGACTGCGAGCAGCGCCTCTGCCTCGGGCTCGCGCTCTGGAACGGGCGCGACCCGATCCTGAAGGAGCGGCTCTTCGGCCTCACCGGCGACGAGGGCAACCACGGCGAGGACGCCAAGGAGTACTGGTGGTACCTCGACGCGACGCCGAGCCACGCCGTAACTGCGTGGCGCTACCACTACCCGCAGGCGGCGTTCCCGTACGGGACCTGCTGGCGCCGAGAACGCGCGACGCGGCAAGCACGACCGCGAGTACGAGCTGCTCGACACCGGCGTCTTCGACGACGACCGCTACTGGTCGTCGAGGTCGACTACGCGAAGGCGGCCCCACACGACCTGCTGCTGCGGCGTGCGCGTCACCAACGCCGGGCCCGAGGCGGCGACGCTCCACGTGCTGCCGACGCTTGGTTCCGCAACACCTGGTCGTGGGACGACGGGTCGAGCGGCCAGCGTCCGGAGATGCACGCCGGACGGTGCGACCGTCCGTCGAGCGCACCCGGTCGCTGGGCGACGCTCGCGCTGGCATCTCGGCGCCGGCCGGGCCCGACGGCGACGCCGCCGGCGCTGCTGTTCTGCGACAACGAGACGAACGCGCCGCGGCTCTTCGGCTCCGCCGACCGCGACTGCCGTACCCGAAGGACGGCATCAACGACCACGTCGTGCACGGCGCGCCGACCGTGAACCCCGACGGACGCGGCACCAAGGCGGCGTTCTGGTACCAGGCTGACGGTCGCGCCGGGCGCGACCGTCGAGCTGCGGCTGCGGCTCGCGTCGCCGACCGGCGCGGAGCCGGCCGCCCGACTCTCGGCGCGACTTCGACGACGTCGTCGCCGAGCGCAGCGCCGAGGCCGACGCGTTCTACGCCGAGCTCACGCCCGCCGGCCATGCGGCGACGACGAGGCGTCGTGATGCGCCAGGCGCTTCGCGGGGATGCTGTGGACGCAAGCAGTTCTACCGCTACGACGTCGCGCGCTGGCTCGACGGCGACCCGACGCAGCCCTCGCCGCCGGCCGTCGCGCCAGCACGGCCGCAACGCGCGACTGGCGGCACTTCGACTCGCTCGACATCATCTCGATGCCCGACAAGTGGGAGTACCCGTGGTTCGCGGCCTGGGACCTGGCGTTCCACTGCGTCGCGCTGGCGCACGTCGATCCGGCGTTCGCCAAGTACCAGCTGCTGCTGCTCTGCCGGGAGTGGTTCCAGCACCCGAACGGCGCGCTGCCGGCGTACGAGTGGGCCTTCGACGACGTCAACCCGCCGGTCCAGGCATGGGCGGCGCTCGAGGTCTTCGCGATCGACGGGCGACGCGACTGGACTTCCTCGCCGGGTCTTCGACAAGCTGCTGGTCAACTTCACCTGGTGGGTCAACCGCAGAGGACGCCGACGGCTCCAACCTCTTCGAGGGCGGCTTCCTCGGCCTCGACAACATCGGACCCATCGACCGCGACCACCTCCCCGTCGGCGGTCTCCTCGAGCAGTCGGACGCCACAGCGTGGATGGCCTTCTACACGCTGCCACATGGCCACCGTCTCGTCGTTGCTGGCCAGGCACGGACAACCCACGCAGGACCTCGCCCTCAAGTTCCTCGAGCACTTCGCACTCATCCGCAGCGCCCTCGAGGACGAGGGGCTCTGGGACGACGAGGACGGGTTCTTCTACGACCGCTTGAACCTGGCCGACGGGACGCTGGTGCCGATCAAGGTGCGCTCGATGGTGGGCGTCCTGCCGGTGCTGGCCAGCGTGGTCGTGGGCGAACAGCTGATCCGCGGTCCGAGACCCTGGGCAAGGGCTTCTCGGCCATGCTCGAACGCTCGCGATTCGATCTCGAGGCGATGGCGAGAAGGAGCCTCTGCGAGGCGAGCCCGGTCACCGCGAGCTGCTGCTCGGGGTCGTCGGCGTCGATCCGCGTCGAGCGGCTGCTCCGACGGCTCTTCGACGAGAGCGAGTTCCTCTCGCCGTACGGTCTACGGGCGCTGTCGGCCTCGCTCCGAGATCACCCCTACGTGCTCGAGGTCGGCGACCTACGCGCGACGATCGACTACGAACCCGCCGAGTCGACCACCGACATGTTCGGCGGCAACTCGAACTGGCGAGGCCCGATCTGGTTTCCGCTCAACTACCTGCTGGTCAGCTCGATCAAGGTCAGTACGGCGGCTTCTTCGGCGACGACGTCCCGGTCGAGTACCCGACCGGATCCGGGACGAGCCGCACAGCCTCGACGGAGATCGCCGAGGACCTGCGACGGCGGCTGATCTCCCTCTTCCTGCCGGACGCGAACGGGCGCCGTCCCTGCTACGGCGGGACCGAGAGCTGCAGGTCGACGATCGCTGGCGCCGATACGTCCAGTTCAACGAGTACTTCCACGGCGACGACGGGGCGGGGCTCGGGGCGTCGCACCAGACGGGTGGACCGGCATCGTCGCCGACCTCATCCGCCGACCGCCCGGTCACGCCGTCGGCTCGCTGAAGGACCTCCTCCACGACAACACCCCCTCCATCCCACCCGACCGATCCAACCCGGAGACGACATGAGCGATCACTACGACGTCATCATCATCGGCAGCGGCGCCGGCGGCGGCACGCTGGCCCACCGCCTCGCGCCCGTCCGGCAAGCGGATCCTGCTGCTCGAGCGCGGCGACTGGCTCGCCGCGCGAGCCGGAGAACTGGGTCCGCGCAGGACGGTGTTCGTCGACGGCCGCTACATCTCGACGGACGACCTGGTACGACACGCGACGGCAAGCCGTTCCAGCCCCAGGTCCACTACTTCGTCGGCGGCGCCACCAAGCTCTACGGCGCGGCGCTCTACCGCCTGCGCGAGCGAGGACTTCGGCGAGCTGCAGCCACGACGACGGCGTCTCGCCGGCGTGGCCGATCAGCTACGACGACCTCGAGCCGCTACTACACCGCAGGCCGAGCAGCTCTACCAGGTCCACGGCGCCCGCGGCGAGGACCCGACCGAGCCGCCGGCGAGCGCGCCCGTACCCGTACCCCGCCGTGTCGCACGAGCCGCGCATCCAGCAGCTCTCCGACGACCTCGCCGCGGCCGGCTACCACCCGTTCCACGCGCCGTGCGGCATCATGCTCGACGAGGCGCGACCGGCCGTACAGCCGCTGCATCCGCTGCAGCGACGTGCGACGGCTTACCCGTGCCTGGTGCACGCCAAGTCCGACGCCGAGGTGATCGGCGTCGGCCCGGCGCTCGAGCACCCGAACGTCACGCTGCTGCACGAACGCCGAGGCGGTCGCGGCTCGAGACCGACGCCGCCGGCCGCGCGGTCACCGGGGTCGTCGTCGAGCGCGACGGCGAGCGGGAGACCGTACTCCGCCGACATCGTCGTCGTCTCCTGCGGCGCGGCCAACTCCGCCAAGCTGCTGCTGCGCGTCGGCCAACGACACGCACCCCGAACGGGCTGGCCAACGGCTCCGACCAGGTCGGCCGCAACTACATGTTCCACAACAGCCAGGCGGTGCTCGCGCTCTCGAAGGAGCGCGAACCCGACACGTCTTCCAGAAGACGCTCGGCGCTCAACGACTTCTACTTCGGCGACCGACGACTTCGACTTCCCGATGGGCAACATCCAGATGGTCGGCAAGTCGCAGGCGCCGATGCTACCGCGGCGAGAAGCCGCATGCGAGACGAAGCTCGCGCCCGACTGGACGCCTCGAGCGAGATGGCGCGGCACGCGGTCGACTTCTGGCTCTCGACCGAGGACCTGCCGCATGCCCGACAACCGGGTCACGCTCGACGGCGACGGCAACATCACGCTGGCCTACACTCCGACCAACGACGGAGCCGCACGAGCGGCTCTACCGACAAGCTGCAAGTCGATGCTCGGCCACGCTCGGCATGCACCGCGACCACCTGCTCGCACGAGCAACGCCTACATCGAAGAACGAGCATCCCGATCGCCGGCGTCGCGCACCAGGCCGGCACCTGCCGCTTCGGCACCGACCCGGCGACGTCGGTGCTCGACGTCGAACTGCAAGGCCCACGAGCTCGACAACCTCTACGTCGTCGACACCAGCTTCTTCCCGAGCATCGGCGCGGTGAACCCGGCGCTGACGGCGATGGCCAACGCGCTGCGCGTCGGCGACCACCTGCTCGAGCGGCTCGGCGTAGCGCCGCGACTCGACGGAGTGCCGATCGCACGCTCGACGAGTCAACGTCGTCTACGCCGCCGGGCTCGTCCAGGGGATGGCGCTCGGTCACCTTCCCGGCGGCCAGCACCATCTTCACCGAGCCCGACGAGTACGACCTCTCGAGCGACCGCACTACGGCGCGATGTTCCTGCCCCAGGCGGTCATGGCGATCGCCGCGTCGCTGCTGGGCGCCGGCGCTGGCGCGCCGCGTGGGCACGAAGCGCGTGCTACCTGCGCGGGCCTGGCCGCGAACCTCGTCGCCATGGCGCTGCTGCTCGTGAGCGCGCTCGTGGCCGGCGAGCAGCCGTCGGCGTACCCGATGCTGCTCGTCGGCGACAGCGTTCGCCTGGGCATCGGCTTCGGGCTGACGGTGCCGTCGCTCAACACCTTCGCCGCGGCGTTCCTCCCGGACCACGGTCGACCGGGCGGTCCTCGTCCTCAACGCGCTGCTCGGCGCTCGGGACCGCGCTGGCGCCGGTGTTCGTCGCGATCTTCGTCGGGCTCGGCTTCTGGTGGGGCCTGCCGGTGCTGCTCGGCGCGCCTGCTGGTCGTGCTGCTCGGTGTTCAGCCTGCGCCTGCCGCTGCGATTCCGCCGGCGGCCGGCAGCCGACCGCGCGCGGGCGCACCGACGGCCGCGGCCGGGCATCCCGCGGCGCTTCTGGGTCTTCGCCGGCTTCGCCGTTGCTGTACGGCATCTGCGAGACGATGAACGGCAACTGGGCCAGACTCGACATGACCGATGCGGGCTCGGGGCGTCCGCCGCGGTGGCGTCGCTGGCGCTGACGGCGTTCTGGGGCATGGTGACGGTGGACGGGTCCTCTTCGCCGCCATCCAGCGACGCGTTTCCCGACGCAGCGCGCCTACCACCTGCTGCCGTTCGTGCTGGCCGGCGGCCTTCGTCGCTCATCGCCCTGCTGCCAGACGGCGAGCCACGCTGCGGCGTGCTGGCGTTCGGCCTCGGCGGGGCTCGGGTGCTCGGCGCTGCTGCCGCTCGACGATCAGCTTCGGCCAGGAGGAGCTGGCCGCCGATCGACCGCAGCCGTGGCCGGCGGCGTGATCGCGTTCTACCAGCTCGGCTACGGCATCGCCGCGTTCGGCGTCGGACCGTTGCAGGCCGCCGGCGTCGAGGCTGTCCACGACTCGTTCGCCGCCACCGCGCGTCGTGGCGGTGGTGCATGGGCCTGGTGTCGCTTCATCGTCACCCGACCGGCTCCACCCTCGACGATCCCACCCACCCGTCGGACATGATCCCACAACCTCGAAGGAGCACGTCCATGAGCCTGCACGGCAAGGTCGCCATCGTCACCGGCGGCAACAGCGGCATCGGCAAGGCGATCGTGCTGGAACTCGCCGCAGCAGGGCGCCAACATCGTCATCGACTACGTCGTCGCACCCCGAGGCGACCGAAGCGCTGGAGCAGCAGGTCGCCGCGCTCGGCGACCAGGCCATCGGCGTCGACGCCGACGTGAGCAAGGTCGCCGACCTGCAGACGCTGATCGACGCGGCGGTGACAACGTTCGGCCGCGTCGACATCATGGTCAACAACGCCGGCGTCGAGACCCGCACCTCGGTGCTCGACACCACCGAGGCGCAGTACGACAAGGTGCTGGACATCAACCTGCAAGAGCGCGTTCTTCGGCACGCAGATCGCCGCCAAGCAGATGATCAAGCAGGGCGGCGGCGGCCGGATCATCAACATCACCTCGGTGCACGAGGACTGGCCGATGCCCGGCAACACCGCCTACTGCCTGTCGAAGGGCGGCATGCGGATGCTCACCCGCACCGCCGGCGTGGAGCTCGGCGCCGCACGGCATCCTGGTCGTCGGCGTGGGCCCGGGCGCGGTGGCCACGCCGATCAACGCCTCGACCATGGACGACCCGGCGAAGATGAAGAAGCTCGACGCCGCGATCCCGCTCGGCCGCATGGCCGAGCCGGAGGAGATCGCCAGCGTGGTCGCCTTCCTGGCCGGCGACGGCGCCAGCTACCTGACCGCCACCACGATCTTCGCCGACGGCGGCATCATGCAGACCAGCCCCGGCCTGTAGCAGCGAGTGGCCCTCCGAGTCGTTCGCCGCCCGACCCGGTCGGGCGTTCCCTCTCGGGCGCCTTCCCGGGCCCGGACGGCACGAACTTCGCCATCGCGTCGGAGATCGCCGAACGCATGGACCTGTGCCTGTTCGACGCCGACGGCACCGAGCACCGGATTCCGATGGTCGGACCACGACGCCGGTGTCTTCCACGCGCTCGTGCGCCGGGGTCGGCCCCGGGTCAGGCCTACGGCTTCCGGGCGGGCGGACCCTGGGACCCCGGCCGTGGGCTGCGGTGCAACCCCAACAAGCTGCTGCTCGACCCCTACGCTCGGGCGATCGACCGGCGAGGTGACGTTCGGGCCCGCGGTGCTCGGGCCAGGACGTCGACGACCCGCTCGCGCCGAGCTCGATCGACTCGGCCGGATCGCGTCCCGCTGAGCCTGGTCGTCGACCCGGCCCACGACTGGGGCGACGACGTCCGTCCCCACCACCGCTACGCCGACACCGTGTTCTACGAGCTGCACGCGAAGGGCTTCACGATGCGGCACCCGGAGGTGCCCGAGCGACGCTCCGCGGCACCTACGCGGGTCTGGCCCACGACGCCGTGCTCGAGCACCTCGATCGGCCTCGGCGTCACCGCGGTGGAGCTGCTCCCGGTGCACCAGTCGGTCCCCGAGGCCGTTCCTCGTCGAGCGGGGGCTGACCAACTACTGGGGCTACAACACGATCGGGTACTTCGCCCCGCACGCCGGCTACTCGGCCGCGGTTCGAGCCGGGCGGCCCGGCGGCCAGGTCGAGGAGTTCAAGGCGATGGTGAGCTCGCTTCCACGCCGCCGGCCTCGAGGTCGTGCTCGACGTGGTGTTCAACCACACCGCCGAGGCCGGGCACCGACGGACCCGACGCTGTGCTTCCGCGGGATCGACAACCCGGCGTACTACCGCCTGGCAGCCCGAGGACCCGCAGCCGCTACGTCGACACGACAGGCTGCGGGAACTCCCTCGACGTCAGGCAGCCCGCTCGTGCTGCAAGCTGATCCTCGACTCGCTGCGCTACTGGGTCGAGGAGATGCACGTCGACGGGTTCCGCTTCGACCTCGCCTCGACGTTGGCCCGCCAGCACGGCGTCGTTCGAGCGCACCTCCGCGTTCTTCGACCTCATCGCCCAGGACCCGGTCATCGGGACGGTGAAGCTGATCGCCGAGCCGTGGGACGTCGGCCAGGCCGACAGCTACGACCTCGGTCGCTTCCCGTCGCTCTGGACGCGAGTGGAACGGGCGCTACCGCGACACCGTGCGGGACTTCTGGCGGCGGCGCCGAGGGGCTCCTCCCGGACCTGGCGACACGGCTCACCGGCTCGGCGGACCTGTTCGGCGGCTCCCGACGACGGCCGACGGCGTCGGTGAACATCATCACGGTCCACGACGGGTTCACGCTCCGAGACCTCGTGTCCTACGACGAGCAAGCACAACGACGCCAACGGCGAGGGCAACCGTGACGGCATCGAACGACAACCGCTCCTGGAACGGCGGGGTCGAGGGCCCGACCGACGATCCGGCGGTGCTGGAGAACCGGGCTCGTCGCAGCCGGGCCATGCTCACGACCCTGTTCACCTCGTTCGGGGTGCCGCTGCTCGTCGGCGGCGACGAGTTCGGACGCACCCAGCAGGGCAGCAACAACCCCTACTGCCAGGACAACGAGATCTCCTGGGTCGACTGGTCGGCATCGACACGTCGCTGCTGGAGTTCACCCGACGAGCGATCGCGCTGTACGGCGGGCGCACCCGGTGCTGCGTCGCCGACGTTTCCTCACCGGCGCCGAGGCCCACGACGTCCAGTGGTTCACCCCGACGCGGCGACGCCGATGACCGACCGAGAACTGGGCCGACCCCGGTGCCCGATGCGTCACTGTCTACCTCGACGGAACCGACGCTCCGGACCGCGACGAGGACGGCAACGACCTGGTCGACGACGACCTCCTGGTCGTGATCAACGGCTGGTGGGAGCCGCTCGACGTCACGATCCCCGACGACATCGGCCGGACGCTCGGTGGACCGTGGCCCTCGACAGCGCCAGGGACGAACTCGTCGGCGAGCGACTCGAGCCCGGAAGGCCCCTCACCGTGGCGGGACGATCGGTGGTGGTGCTGACCGGCGCTGTCGCCGCATGACCTCGCGGGCTGCGTGCCAGCCGCACATGCCGTGCACGCCCCCGCCGGGTGGCGTCGACGACGAGCAGAGGTACAGCCCGTCCACCGGCGTGGCCCACGGGTGCAGCCCCAGGGTCGGTCGCGCCACGAACTGACGCAGGTCTGCTGCACCACCGCCGATGTCCCCTCCGACGTAGTTGGCGTTGTGGCGCTCCGCCGCCGCGGGCGACATCGTGTGGCGGGCGATGACACGGTCGCGGAACCCGGGGGCGAACCGCTCGACCTGCGCCTCGATGCGCTCGGTCATGTCGACCGTGGACCCGTTCGGCACATGGCAGTACGCCCATGCCGTCTCGACCCCGCTCGGCGCCCTGCTCGGGTCGAACAGCGATTGCTGGGCCAGCAGGACGAACGGTCGCGACAGGGTGGCGGCCGCGGGCGACGTCGTCCTCGGCCGCGGCGACCTCGGCCATCGTGCCGCCGAGGTGCACCGTCGCGGCCCGGGCGACCTCGGGGTTCGACCAGGGGATCGGTCCGTCGAGCGCCCAGTCCACCTTGAACACCCCGGGCCCGTACCGGTAGCGGCGCAGCCGGTTCGCGTACCTGGCATCCAGGCGATCGCCGGCGATCGCGACGACCTGTCGGGGGGTGAGGTCCAACAGGACCGCGCCTGCCGGGGGAGCTCGTCGAGGGAGGTCACCCGAGTGTCGCACTGCACCGTTCCACCGAGCCCTTCGAGCACCCCCACCAGCGCGGTCGCGATCGACTGGGATCCGCCAGCAGCCATCGGCCACCCCACCATGTGGCCCAGCCCGCCCAGCATGAGGCCGAACCCGGCGGTGCTGAGAGACTCCAGCGGGAGCACCGAGTGGGCCGCGAGACCGGCGAAGAGGCCACCGGCCTCGTCGGTCACGAACCTCCGGCGGTCGAGACGCCGCGCCGACTGGATCGCATCGACGCCGAACCGGGCGAGGGTGATCGGGTGCTCGGGCGGCACGGCCAGGGGCGACAGGAGCCCGTCGGTGAGGTCGAACCCGGACCGCACGAACGGGCCGAACAGCTTGCGGTAGGCCGAGGCGTCCGGCCCCAGCGCGGCCGCGGTCCGCTCGATCGAGCGGTGCAGCAGCGCAACCCGGCCGTCGTCAAGGGGGTGTGCCAGCGGTACGTCGGGATGCACCCATTCCAGCCCGTGCTCGTCCAGCGGCAGCGAACGAAGCGCAGGTGAGGCGAGGCCGAGCGGATGGATGGCGGAGCAGACGTCGTGGATCACACCCGGCAGCGTCAGCTCCTCGGAACGGGTGCCCCCGCCCGGGCGGGGCGACGCCTCGAGCACGGTGGTGTTCCAACCGGCCGAGGCCAGCGTGATCGCCGCCACGAGCCCGTTCGGTCCTGCGCCGACGACGACCGCATCGTTCGAACCCGTCGAGCGCCACCTCGATCGCGTTCCCGTCGTGTCCGGCATGGCTCCATTCGAGCCGGGCTGGCCCGGGGACGCAATGACGCAGGCGCCCGCGATCATCGGGGGTCAGCACCACCATGTTCGACGGGCTGGCACCCTTGGACGTCCTCGCCCCGGTTCGTACGGTCGATTCGGCGCCATCGACGCCGCGATCTCGTCCAGGAGGCCTCCATGCGACACCACGCGACCGCCACCAGCATCAGTTGGATCCCGTCCGAGGCGGTGGGCGGCATCAACAAGGCCATGTTCGGCAGCGGGTTCACCCACTACGACGACCCGCCGCCCGAGGCGATCGGCGATCTGGAACAGCTGTGCGGGGAGGATCGCTTCCGTTTCGCCAACCGCCTCGAAGGCTGGATCGAGGTCGATGACGCCGGCACGATCGTCGATGCCGGTCACGCCGGCGGTTGCCTGATGGGCGCCACCACGATCGCCGTGGGCGGTGCTCGCGCCACCTTCGCTGCCGTTGCCCTGCCCGACCTCCGGCCCGAGATCGACATCACGGACGGCTCAGCCCGCTTCGTGCAGACCGTCGGCGGCCACACCGCGCTCCCTGCGCCACGGCGGGTGAAGAAGCCGCCGTTCGTGCAGTTCGAAGCACCGACGGTGTGGACCACCCTCGCACTCACCATCCACGCGGACGGCAGCTCGGAGCACGAGCTCATCGGCGCCAGCAAGTTCCCCCGCCACTGGGTCTACGGCGACGACGGCACGCTGTCGGCCAAGGCCGGCCTCGCGGACTTCAAGGAGTGGTGGCAGCACTCGTTCGGCCGACACACGCCGTGGGGCGACCAGGACTCCGAGGTGCTGGTGACCGAGGTGGAGTCCGCACTGGAGCGTCAGGTGGCCGGCACGGTCATGCGCGGCGGCGAGAAGGTGCGCACCCGGGCGCTGAAGGCCGGCGACCTGCTCACCGAGCAGGGGGAGGCCGGCGACGAGCTGTTCCTGCTGCTCAACGGTGTGCTGTCGATGGAGGTCGACGGCCAACCGCTGGCCGAGGTGGGACCGGGGGCGATCCTCGGCGAACGTGCGCTGCTCGAGGGCGGGACCCGCACCGCGACGCTGCGGGCCATCACGAAGGCCAAGGTGGCGGTGGCCCGTCGGGACCAGGTCGACCACGACCTGCTCGCCGAGATCAGCCAGGGGCACCGACGCGAGATGACGGGGTGAGGCTGCGCTACTGCGGGGTCCGGGGCTCCACGGCAGCCCCCGGCACGGAGTTCACACGGACGGGTGGCCACACCTCGTGCGTGCTCGTGTGGCCCACCGTCGGCGCCGCGCCGAGCCTCATCCTGGACGCCGGCACCGGGATCCGTTCGGTGACGGCCCAGCTCGGAGGGGCACCGTTCCGGGGCACGATCCTGCTGACCCACCTCCACTGGGACCACCTCCAGGGCCTGCCGTTCTTCGCCGCCGGCGATCGCGACGATGCCGACGTGCAGCTCCTGCTGCCCGAACAAGGGGTCCCGCCCGCCGCGTTGCTCGACCGGGCGATGTCGCCACCGCACTTCCCGATCGACAGCACCGGTCTGCGGGGCCGTTGGGCGTTCGACACCCTCGACGAGGGCACGCACGAGATCGAGAACTGCACGGTCACCGCTCGGGAGATCCGCCACAAGGGCGGCCGCACGTTCGGCTACCGCGTCGAGCACGACGATGCGGTGCTCGCCTACCTGCCTGATCACCTGTCGGCGGGCTCGGGTCCCCGGCACGCCGCCGCCGTGGAGCTCGCCCGTGACGCCGACCTGCTCGTCCACGACGCACAGTTCGTCGCCGGGGAGGAACAGGTCGCGGTCGACTACGGCCACGCCACCATCGGTTCCGCGGTCGAGCTGGCACAGGAGGCGGGTGCGAAGGAGCTCGCCCTGTTCCACCACTCGCCATCGCGCACCGACGCCGACGTCGAGCGGATCGCGGAGGAATGGGTCGGCGTGCACCGCGGCGTGACGGTGTCCATCGCGATCGAGGGCGCCGAACGTGACCTCGGCTCCCCGCGATGACGCCACCCGCAGGGGTGGTGTCTGCCCCACCCCTCGTGTCGCGCCCGCACGCTGTCACCCGGCAGCGATCGGCCCGAGACTGATCCACGTACTCTCACCGGCCAGGAGGCCTCGATGGCGATCTCGGTGTTCCTCGCAGACGACAACCTCATCGTGCGGGAGGGCGTGAAGGCGCTGCTCGAGTTCGAGGACGACGTCGAGGTGGTGGGCCAGGGTGCCGACTACGACGAGCTCGTCCAGGGTGCGGAATCGACCCAGCCCCAGGTGATCGTCACCGACATCCGCATGCCGCCCGACTTCTCGCGTGAGGGCATCGACGCGGCGAAGGAGGTGCGCAGGCGCCACCCCGGCACCGGTGTGGTGATCCTGTCCCAGTTCGACGACCCCGACTACGTGGTGGCGCTGCTCTCCGAGGGGGCCGCCGGCTACGCCTACCTTCTCAAGGACCGCGTCGGTGAGGGCGACCAGCTCGCTCGGGCGGTGCGCGAGGTGGCCGCGGGTGGTTCCATGCTCGACCCCAAGATCGTCGAGGGGCTGACCAGCCCCGTGCGTGCGGACGGGTCGCTGTCGAGCAGCGAGGAAGAGCTGCTCCAGCAGGTCGCGCAGGGCCGGACGGTCAACGCCATCGCGGTGCACCGCAGGACGACCCCGGCGGCGATCGATGCCGAGGTCGACGCGCTCTTCGCGAAGTTGGCCGAGGGCCTCGCTGCCGGCCGCGACGACAGCTTGGTGCGACTCCGCATGCTCCAGCGGGCGATCGTGGACCGCAAGGAGCAGGGCGACGCGCTCAGCCGTCTGCTCCCCGGCGGAGTCGCGGAGCAGATCTTCGACGAGGGCCGCCGACCCGGGGAGTCCGAGGAGATGACGGTGACGGTCCTGATGTCCGACATCCGCGGCTACACGACGATCGCCGAACACGCGGACCCCAGCCTGCTCGCACAGCAGTTGCACGAGCACCGGGGCGCCATGAACCAGGCGGTGCTCGCTGCGCAGGGCACCGTCATGCAGTTCGTCGGCGACGCGGTGATGGCCGTCTTCGGCGCCCCGGTCCCGCGTGAGGACCATGCCGACCGCGCCCTCGAGGCGGCAGCGGCCATGCACGCCGCACAGCACGAGCTGAACGAACGGTGGAGCTCGGACGGACGCCCTGCGTTCGGCCTCGGCATCGGCCTGTCGACCGGTCTGGTCGCCGCCGCGCTGCTCGGCTCCGAGGAACGCCTGGAGTACTCGGTCGTCGGCGACACGGTGAACCTCACCCAGCGGCTCCAGCAGTGGGCCGAGCCCGGCGAGACCGTGCTGAGCGAACCGACGTGGGCAGCGATCACGGACGCACCCGACGCGGACAAGCTGGAACCTGCCATGGTCAAGGGCCGCGACACCGCCCGTCGGGGCGTATCGTTCCCGATGAGAGGGAGCCCGGTGCAGGGACGGGGAGGGAAGGGGCCCGATGAGCGACGCGCTCGTCACCGACGACCGACCACCTCGTGTCAGCGACGCCGCACACGCTCGGCTGCTCATCCTCGCCTGGGTGATCGCCCTCGGGTCCTACCTGGCGCTCCTGATCCAGACGATCGGCTTCGAAGTCTTCGGAGTACTGAACTTCAGCCAAGTGGCGGTGGGCACGATCCTGGTGCTCCGTCGACCGGGCAACGTGATCGGTCCGCTCCTGGTCGTGATCGGCTCGGGCATGACGGTGGTCTACGCCGCGTGCGTCACCGCGGACACGCTGGCGGCCGGTGGAGATGTCATGGCCGCCGGATGGGTCGCGCTGGTCGCGAACGTGGCCACCGTCCCGATCCTGTGGGTCGGGAACGTCGCGCTGTGGCTGCTGGTCTCCGGCGACCGGCCGCCGACGCCGGCTCGGCTGCTCATCCTCGCCTGGGTGATCGGCGTCACGTCCTACCTGGCGATCCTGACCCAGACGATCGGCTTCGAAGTCTTCGGAGTACTGAACTTCAGCCAGGTGGCGGTGGGCACGATCCTGGTGCGCCGACGACCGGGCAACGTGATCGGTCCGCTCCTGGTCGTGATCGGCGTGGGCTGGACGGTGGTCTACGCCGCGTGTGTCACCGCGGACACGCTGGCGGGCGGCGGCGACGTCGTGGCCGCCGGATGGGTCGCACTGGTCGCGAACGTGGCCACCGTCCCACTCCTGTGGGTCGGGAACATCGCGCTGTGGCTCCTGTTCCCCGGCGACCGGTCCCTGACGCCCGGTGAGCGTCGGTTCCTCGTCATCAGCGGCGTGTGGGCGTTGGCCGGGACCGCCGTGACCGCGTTCGCGCTGCCGCAGCCGCTGGGGCCCGATTCGCCGACCCAGCCGCACCCCTTCCTCGACGGCGTGGACGAGGGGTCGATCGGCACGATCCTCGGCGGGCTCTTCGTCGTGCCGATGTTCCTGTGCGGCATCGTGCTCGCGATCCGGCTGATCGTCCGGGGTCGCCGCACCGATGCGGTGGAGCGCCGACAGATCGTCGTCGTGGCCGTCGGCGTCGTCCTCTACCTCTCGCTCCTGTTGGTGAACGGGTTCGCCCAACCGCTCGGGAGCCCCGACGAGCGCGCCTTCCTCGTGCTCGACGGTGTGGCGAAGCTCGTGCTCGCGGTGGCGTTCGGGGTGGCGATCATGCGCTACCGGCTCTACGAGATCGATGCGATCATCTCGAAGTCGGTCGCGTACCTCGGGCTCGCGGTGTCGATCACCGCCCTGTACGCCGCGATCGTCGTGGTGCCGTTGTTGATCATCGGTCTGCCCGAGGACGGCGGCCCGGGACTCGCACTGCCCATCGCCGCCACGGCGGTGGTCGCCGTGCTGTTCGAACCGATCCGCAGCCGCCTCCAGCACTGGGCCAACCGACTGGTCTACGGCGACAGGGCCACGCCGCAGGAGGTCCTGTCGCAGTTGACCGACCGGCTCTCGGAGAACGCCGCCGGGGGCAGCACCGACGAGCTCGCCCGACTCCTCGCAGCTGGGACCGGCGCCGAGCAGGCCGTGGTCTGGGTCCGCACCGGCGACCGCCTGGTCGCCGACGGCTCCTGGCCGACCGGCCTCGCAGCCGTCGAACCGGCCGACACCGACGGAGCCGCCCCGGACGCGTTCTCGATGGTCGAGCCGGTCCGCCACCACGACGACCCACTCGGCGCACTGAGCATCACCAAACCCGCCGACGACCCGGTGACCCCCGCCGACCGGGAACTGCTCGCCGACGTCGCGGCCGGCGCCGCGCTGGTCCTGCGCAACCTCCGGTTGAACCACGAGCTCGAAGAACGCGCGAACGAGGTCCGCGAATCACGCCGCCGCCTGATCGCCGCCCAGGACGCCGAACGCCACCGACTCGAACGGAACCTGCACGACGGGGCACAGCAGGAGGTGGTGGCGCTCAAGGTGAAGCTCGGCCTCGCCAAGACCATCGCCGGCCGCGAAGGCGCCGAGGACATCGCGACGATGGTCGACGCCCTGGCCGACACCACCCAGGGGGCCGTCGACGCGATGCGCGCGGTGGCACACGGGATCTACCCCCCGCTGCTCGAAGCCGAAGGCCTCGCCGTCGCGCTCACCGCCGTCGCACGGACCTCACCCGTTCCGCTCACCATCGAGACCGACGGGGTCGGACGCCACGAACGACGAGTCGAGGAAACCGTGTACTTCTGCGTGCTGGAAGCGATCGACACCGCCCACATGGCCGGAGCCCGCAACCTGCACGTCACCGTGACCGACACCGACCGACACCTCGAGCTCACCATCGACCACGACGCACCGAGCGACATCGACCTCACCACCATGGACGACCGCATCGACGCCATCGACGGCACCCTCAGCACCCACGAGCACCTCGGCCCCGACACCACCCACAGCGTCACCTGCCTCATCCCCACCGCCGAACCCATGGCCAGCCTCCGATGAACCCCACACCCCACACCCACCCCATCACCAGCACGACCGGCATCCAGACGCCCGAGGCCGCAGCACCCGAGGCCCCGACCGCCCTCGCGAAGGGCCTGCTCCTGGCTGCCGTCGGCCTCTTCACCGCCGCCGCCGTCGTCGGCGTGACCGACCGCCCGAGTGCTGGCGTCATCGCCCAGACCGTCGCGAACGCCACGTTCGTGGTCGTGGGCGGGCTCATCGTGCTCCGCCGCCCCGGCAACCTGATCGGTCCGCTCGTGGTGGGATTCGGGCTCGGCTTCGAATCGCTGATCGCAGCCGCCGCGCTCGCAGAGGTGACCAACGATGCAGGGATGACGGGAGCCGCTGAGTGGTTCGCGCTGCTCGGCGACGCGATGTTCCCCGTCATCGCCGCACTCATGATCCCGATGTTCATCCTCTTCCCCGACGGCCACGGCCGTGAGCTGTGGCGGCGCCGCTTCCTCGGTGCCAGCGCCGTCTACACCGCTGTGCTGTCGGCGGTGATCCTCCTGTCGACCCCCTCGTCGACCAGCCCTACCTCCACGAGCGAGGGCGAAGCGCTCGGGCACCCGTTCGTGAGCGAGTCGACCAGCGCAGCGATGGGCGACCTGGGCGGGTTGCTGACCTTCGGGCTCATCCTCATCCTCCTGTTCTCGGCGTGCTCCCTGGTGCTCAAGTGGCGACGCAGCGGCCCGATCGAGCGCCGCCAGATCGGCTGGCTCGCCCTCGGCGCCACGGTGTACATCCCGATCACCATCCTCAACGGGTTCCTCGCCGAGGCGGGCACCATCGACGACGACCGGTTCCTCGTCATCGACGCCGTCGGCGTCATCCTCGTTCCGCTGGCGATCCTGGTCGCGATCATGCGCTACCGGCTCTACGACATCGACACGATCGTCAACCGGTCCTTCCTGTTCGGCACGCTCGCCGCGTTCATCGCCAGCGTGTACATCGCCATCGTCGTCGGCCTGTCCGGCGTCCTCGGCGGCGGCAGCAGCTTCGAGCTGTCGATCCTGGCCACGGTGCTGGTCGCGCTGGCGTTCCAACCGGCTCGCGTGCGGGTAGAACGATGGGCCAACCGGCTCGTGTACGGCCAGCGCTCCACACCGCACGAGATCCTGCAGCGGTTCTCGCGCGGGTCGACCGACACGTCCGACGACGAGTTGCTCGCACAGATCCCGCACCTGGTCGTCGACGGTTGCGGTGCGGCGACCGCCGCGGTCTGGGTGCGGTCCGGGGAGGCCTTCGAGACGGCGTCGACCTGGCCCGAAGATGCACCTCGCCGCTCGGTACCAGGGTCCGGCGACTTCGTCGACCCTGACGCCGATCTGTCGGTCCCCGTGGTGCACGACGGCGAGCTCCTCGGCGGCATCTCCCTGGTCAAGTCCGCCGGTGAGACCGTGACGCCCCAGGACGAGGCACTCATCGGCTCGCTCGCATCCGGCATCGGGTTGGCGATGCGGAACACCCGCCTGACCGCTCGGCTCCGGCAGCGGGTCGCCGAGCTCGAGGCGTCACGCGGACGGGTGCTGGTCGCGGCCGACGCCGCTCGGCGGGCGCTCGAGCACAGCCTGGACAGCGGCCCACAGCAGGTCCTCGTCGCGGTCAAGGTCGGCCTCGGTCCCACGCGGATGCGGGCCGAGCGTGCCGGTGCGGAGAAGACCGCGGCGCTGTTGGCGCAGCTCGAGGCCGCTGCGGGATCGGCGATCGAGTCGTTGCGGGACTTCGCGGCGGGCATCTACCCACCGCTGCTCGAGGCCGAAGGGCTCCCGGTCGCCATCAGCCACCAGGCGGCGAAAGCTGCCGTGCAGGTGTCGGTCCATGCCGACGACCTGCCGAGGTACGACCGCGAGGTGGAGGCGGCGGTCTACTTCTCGGTGCTGGAGTCGCTCCAGAACTGCGCCAAGTACTCGGGTGCCTCGGAGGCGTGGGTGACGCTGTCCAACGGCGACGGACAGCTCCGCTTCGAGGTGCGTGACGAGGGCCGTGGTTTCGACACCGCATCGGTGGACCACGGGGCAGGACTCAACGGGATGACCGACCGACTCGACACCGTGGGCGGCACGGTCGTGATCGACGCCGCTCCCGGCCGCGGCACCGTCGTACGCGGCGCGATCCCGGTCGGCGAGCCGGCGACGGTCTAGGCCGAACCCTCGGCCGCAGTGACCGTCGCCCACACCTCGTCGAGGGCGTCCATCGAGAACTGCGACTTGGGGAGGAACCCGACGGCGCCCGCAGCGATCGCCGGCTCCTCGTAGTCGCCCGACTCCCTGGTCGACATGACCAGCACGTGGGGCGGACCGTCCAGGTCCATGATCTGCCGTGTGGCCTCCAGACCGTCGATCCCCGGCATCTGCACGTCCATCAGCACCAGCTCCGGCCGGACCTCGGCGGCCAGCGCCACGGCCTGCTCGCCGTCCTCGGCCTCGGCCACGACGACGAACCCGTCGGTCATCTCCACCACCATGCGCGCGGCCTCGCGGAACGGCGGTTGGTCGTCGACGATGAGCACCCTGACGTCGGTCATCCCGCCATCGTCGCGCTCGCGACACCCGGCACCAACCCGGCCTGCCCGCAGCGCATGGTGGTGCTGTCCCCACCGGCGTCGCGCAGGCTCCCGGTCGGCCCGCTCACTGCTCGGCTCCGCCGAGGTACAACAGCACAGCTCGCACGCGCCGGTGCGAATCCTCGGTCTCCGACAGGTCGAGCTTGGTGAAGATGGACCCGATGTGCTTCTCGACGGACCGTGCCGAGATGAACAGCGACTCACCGATGGCGGCGTTGTTGGCGCCCGTCGCCATCGCGGCGAGCACCTCCTGCTCCCGCTCGGTCAAGCGGTCCAGCACCGTGGACCGCTGCTCGGCCTGCCCCTGCAGCAGCGCGTCCACCACCTTCGGGTCGACGACGGTGCCGCCCGCGGCCACCGCCCGGACGGCGGCGGCCAACTCATCGAGATCGGCGACGCGCTCCTTGAGCAGGTAGGCCCGCCCCTCGGACCCATCGGCGAAGAGCTTCATCGCATAGGCAGGTTCGACGTACTGGCTGAGCACCACCACCCCGATGTCGGGGTGATCCGACCGGAGCACGTTCGCCGCCCGGATTCCCTCGTCGGTCTGTGTCGGCGGCATGCGGATGTCGGTGATGACCACATCGGGCCCGTGCTCCTCCACCGCCGCCAGCAGCTCGTCGTACGAACCGCAGGCCGCGACCAGGTCGAGCCCGTCATCGACATCGAGGAGCGCCGCGATGCCCTCCCTCATGAGGAAGCTGTCCTCGGCGAGGATGAGGCGGACGGGCACGACGGAACCCTACCTTTGCCCCACAGCTGCTCAGCTCAGGTGGGGGGCAGCACGACCGGCGACCGGTGGCAGGTCGAGGTAGGTGCGCACGCCGGGTTCGGCGGCGCACACGTAGGGCACCGCGTTCACGCAGTGCAGCGCAGTGGCCACGATGCCGGGATTGCGGACGAGCCCGGCGGCGATGCTCTCGGGGTGCAGCCCGTGGAAGATCGTCGTGGTGGACGGGTCGCCGGTGACCTCGACCTCGAAGCGCTCACCCTCGGGACCGAAGGTCCACCCCGGGTCCAGGTGCTCGTCACCCATGAACCAGTTGACCGCGGCGGTCACCACGGGCTCGCCGTCGACGGTGGCGTCCCATCGGAAGCGCTGCGCCGCGACCGTTCCCGGCTGCGATCGCGCCGATCGGTGAGTCGATCGGTGCGGTGGCGACGGCCATCTCGTGGGTGGTGGTCAGCTCGTCGTCGATCCGGAACCCCAGCTCCTCGGCAACCATGCGCACCGACTGGCCGAAGCCGCCGCCGAGCACGGCCGGCATGATGGACTCCTTCGCTGCCTCGGGCGTCGCGCCGAAGAGCATCCAGTCACGGATGACGTCGGGTGCCCCGTAGGTGCGGATGTCGGAGAACTCCTCGGCGCGCACGTGGGTGATCGACCCCGACAACGCCGAGAGCACCAGCGGGAAGCGCTCGGTGATGCCACCGGGATGGATGCCGGTGCCGTGCAGGACACTGCCGCGAGCGGCGACAGAGCTCGTCGAGCTCGGCCAGCTCCTCACCACGAGGGTGGAACCAGCCGAGGGGCGTCACGACACTCGCGCCCGAGGCGAGGATGCGCTGCACCTGGGCGACGTCGGGCATGAGTGGGCTGTAGATGACGCAGTCGGCACCGAGTGCGAGCAGCTCTGCCTCGTCGGTCGTGGCCACCACACCGATCGGTTCGACCTCCGCAGAGATGTCGCCCGCCGTGTCGGCGCTGATGAGCTCACCGACGTCGCGGCCGGCCTTGTCATCGCTGTGGACCCAGCAACCGACCAGCTCCAGATCGGGATGTGCGAGCACTCCTTCGATCGCTGCCCGCCCCACTCCCCCGGTCGCCCACTGCACCACTCGCAAGGTCATCGTGTTCCCCCATCTGTGTCGATCTGGACGAGCCGGAGGTGCTCCGGCGTGCATGCGTCCGGTCGAGTCTCTCCCATTCGGTCAGCGATCGTTCGCCGATCTCCCGGGCCTGTGGTCCGGGCGCTCCTGACCGGTCCTCTCAGTGGTCGGCGGGGTCCACCGACATGAGGCGACGCAGACGGGGCAGGGACCATCCGATCAGCAGCAGCGTCGTGACCCAGAGCGCCGCGATCGCCCAGCCGCACAGGACGTCCGAGGCCCAGTGGACCGCGAGGTACATGCGGGACACACCGACGGCGACGGCGATGACCCCCGCCAACACCACCGACGCGATCCGCAGTGACAGCGGCCGCACCAGCGTCCACACGACCACGGCGAGCGCGCCGTAGAGCGCGACGGCTTGCGCGGCGTGCCCGGAGGGGAACGCCGCCCCGGTTGCATCGGCGAGCCACAGCACCTGCGGCGGCCGGGATCGATCGACTGCCAGCTTGGCAACGGCAGTGATCACCGCGGTGCCCACCGTCGACGCCGCCACCAGGAGCGCGAGCCGTCGCCGGTGCGCTCGCAGCAGCACGAGTGTCACCGTGACGGCGACCAGGACCACGACCATCGGATCGGCCAGGTGGGTCACCGTCCGGAACAACGTCGTGAGCGCGTCGGTCCGCTGTTCGAGCATCCAGGACAACACCTTCGGATCGCGCCGTGCCGCACCCTCGGCACCCATCACGTCGTCGAGCAGCTCGGCGATCACGATGCTGCACGCAGCCACCACGCCGAGCCCCACCGCCGTCACCCCCAGCAGGAACCGGTCCGAGTCGAACACGGCTCGGACCTCGTCGGCGATCTGACGCACGGACCGCGCCGCTCGAGTCGCACCCGAGCCGTCCGTCTCTCCACGCCGATCGATCATTCGACGGCCACCATCCCCCTGCGTTCGGGTCACGTGCGTCACAAGTAGATCACCACCGTTGACAGATGGGACCTGACCACCGCGCACCTGGCGGTTCTCGGAGATCAGTCGTCGCGGTCGAGGGGGATCTCGCCGTGGGCGATGCGCTCGCCGAACTCGCGCAGGCGACGGACCGAGTCCTCGGGCAGTTCGCCCTGTTCGGCCAGCGCATCCTTGACGTCGGTGTAGATCGACGCCTCGAGCCCGCACCTCCGGCACATCTCGAGATGCGCCTCGACCAAGGACGACGTGGTGCCGTCGAGCTCGCCATCGAGGTACTGCTGGAGGACCTCACCGACCTCGGCGCAGCTCATCTGCATCGCCATACGACGGCGGCGGATCTTCGTGAAGATGCTCATCGTGGCCTCCCGGCGTCGTAGCCGTGCCGTTCCAATCGTGTTCGAACTCGCCCACGTGCGCGGTGCAGACGACTCATCACCGTGCCCTCGGGAATGCCGGCGACCTCGGCAGCTTCGGCGTAGGTGAGCCCGCCGACGTCGACCAGCTCGACCACCTCGCGGAAGGCCGGCGACAGGTGCTCGAAGGCCTCCTCGATCGCGGCGTCGAACGTCAGGTCGATCACCTCGGACTCTGCGGTGGCGCCGCCGTCGGCCTCGGGGTCGGGCAAGGTCTGCTGCGCGGCGGTGAGCAAGGACGGACGCTGACGGCGGTGTCGGTTGATCTCCGCGTTGCGCATGATGGTCAACAGCCAGGCCCGCGGGTAGCGGCCGTCGAACCGGTCGATCGACCGGTAGGCGCGCAGCATGGTGTCCTGCACCAGGTCCTCGGCGTCATGGGTGTTGTGGGTCATCGATCGGGCGACTCGCAACAGCACCTCGACCTCGGGCAGCACCCAACGCTCGAAGCGGGCGGACGCACTCTCAGATGTCGACGAGCGGCTGCCCATGGGCCACGGTAACCCCGGGCCCGGCTCCCGGCATTCCGCACCACGGCGGAACATCGACGCAGCCGCCGTGTCGGTGATGCTCATGAGCAGCGCCGATTTCCAGGACCCGTCGATAGCGTCGAGGAGCGCGGACACGTCGCCTGCGCAGGATCGACGAGGAGCAACGACCGTGGCATCCGAAGAGCACATGATGAACGCCAGCGCCGCAGTGACGGGCGACCAGATCGAGATCGCCGGGCTGTTCGAGCCCAAGGGGATCCGCGGCAAGCGGATGCTCGGCACCTTCGCCGGCGCTGTCGCCGGCGAGGTGCTCGGCGACGCGGTCGGCGGCCAGATCGGCGAGAACGTCGGCGAGGTCATCGGCGGCGGTACGGGCCGCTACGCCGCCGGACGTGCGGGCGCCGACGGCGGAAAGGTCCGGTTCGTGGTGGCAGCGAGCCCGACGAAGGTCCACATCCTGCAGCCGGAGGGTCACATGGCGATCACCAAGGAGAGCCTCTCGTTGCGCCACACCTTCGACCGGTCGACCCTGTCGACCTCGGTCCACGGCAAGGTCACGGTCCGAACACTGGTGCTGACCGACACCGCAACGGGCGACGAGATGGAGCTGGAGGGCTCGCGGGCACCTTGGTCGCACTCGAAGGAGACCCTGGAGTACTTCGTCGCCCAGGATGCGGCGGGGGCGAAGGAGTCCACAACTGCGGTGTCCACCGCACCCTGAGTCACCCTGACCGGGCGAGCCACGGCTCTGATGGAACTCGCCCGACGAACTCGGTGCCGGGGATCAGGTGTCGACCTCACGACGTAGATCGGCCAGTTGGCCGGCGACGCCGAGTTCTGGCGCCCATCGGTCCAGGTACTCGTCGTCGAGCATGCCTCGCTGCACGGCCAGGAGCGACCGTACGTCGCGGAGCTGACGTTCCGAGCCGCTCGTCGCCGCCCACTCCAGCTTGGACAGGATGCAGTCCTCGGGGGAGGCGATCCAGCACTCGACGCCGCCCAGCACGACCGGGCGGCGTCGCTCGAGTTCGACGATCGAGAATGGCCTCTCCCGCCGGATGATCAGGTCGACCTTCCAGCCCGAGGCTGTATCGATCACGTTGAACTGCGTTCGATGCTGCAGAGCCGTGGCGCCGTCGCCGATGTACATGTGGGTGGCGGACAGCTCGTTGAGCAGGACCTGCATCTGACCCGGCGTCGGGTCGATCACGAGGTCGATGTCCTGAGTGGCACGTGCCTCGCCGTGCCGCGCGCTGGCGACCGACCCCGACACCATGTGGACGATGCCGGCCCGGTCAAGAGCGCCGACGATCGAGGCCAGCATCGCGAACATCGACATGTCGGTCAGGCGTCCTCACGAGCTCGACGGACGCGGTCGGCCAGATCCTCGCCGTACCAGAGACCGATCAGTTCGAGGACGAGCTCGGCCTCGGTTGCCCCGGAGCGACGCTCACGCAGACCCTCGAAGGTGACGAGGCGGAGCTCCTCGCTCATCTCGAACGCCAACGCGCAACGCCGATCGGGACCCATCGCACGGTACGCAGCCAGTTGTACGGCACTCGCCTCGGCCGTGGTGTCGCTCGACAGCATCTCGACAGCGTAGGAGCAGCCGACGACAACGGCATCTGCACCGTGTGACGTTGTGCCCTCCCCCTCCCACCCGCCATGGATGGACGATGAACGGGGTGCGCACGACCAGTCGAAGGGGACGATCCGTGAGGAGAAGGAACCTGCTGGCCGCGGTCGCGGTCGCCGTGCCAGCTCTGTGGGGACTGCTCGCCGGTTGGTGGACACCACGCGGTCCGCTGACCACGTTCCAGGTGCTCGCGGCGATGGCCCTCGGGCTGATGGTCGGTCTGGCATCGGGCGTGGCGCTGAGATCCCGATGGGCGATGTTGGTGTCCCCCGTGTCGTTCGTCGTGGTGTTCGAACTCGCCCGGATCGGCACCTCCGGTCCGACCGTCGACGCGCCCGCTGCGAGCACCTACGGGATCCTCGCGTTGGTGGTCGGCCGCGGGTTCCACGGACTGATGGCGCTCACTCCGATGGTGTTGGGCGCGGCGCTCGGAGCTGGCGTCGCACGCCGCCGGGACGCTCGGGCCGCGGGACAGGAGGTGACGGTCGGCGCCGGGCAGTTCGTCCGGGGCGCGGTCGCCGGGTTGACCGGGTTCGCGCTCATCGTGCTGGCCGCGCTGGTGACTCGTCCTGCCACGACCGACCCCATCCTCGATTCCAACGGCGAAGCGGCGGCGGGAAGCGTCGCCGAGCTGACCACCGTGCAGGTCGACGGCAAGGAGCTGGGACTGATGATCCGGGGTGCCTCGACGGACAACCCGGTGGTGTTGTTCCTGGCCGGCGGGCCGGGCGGGTCGAGCGCGGCGCGATGCGCAACCACCTGGAGGGGCTCGAGCAGACGTTCACCGTCGCCACGTGGGACCAGCGCGGCACCGGCACGTCCTATCCCGCGCTCGACCCCACCGACACGCTGACGCTCGACAGCCAGGTCGACGACACGATCGAGGTCACCGACCACCTGCGGGACCGGTTCGACCAGGACCGCATCGTGTTGATGGGACAGTCCTGGGGTTCCACGCTCGGGGTGCTCGCCGTGCAGTCGGCACCCGACCGGTACAGCGCGTTCGTCGGTGTGGGGCAGATGGTCAGCCAGCTCGAGACCGACCGGATCTTCTACGACGACACCCTCGCCTGGGCCGAGGAGAACGACAGCGCGCTGGCAACGAAGCTCCGCGACATCGGGCCACCGCCCTACGCCGCGATGCTCGACTACGAGACCGCGCTGTCCTACGAGCACGAGGTGTACCCCTACGACCACAGCGGCAACTCCGAGGGCGCAGGCGGGTTCTCGGAGAACTTCCTCGTCCCCGAGTACACCCTGACCGACCAGGCCCACCTGCTCGGCGCCTTCGTGGACACCTTCGCCGCGCTCTACCCGCAGCTGCAGGAGATCGACTTCCGCGACACCGCCACCGAGTTCGAGGTGCCCATGTTCTTCGTCCAGGGCGCCCACGAGGCCGACGGCCGCGCCGAGCTGTTCGACGCCTGGTACCCGATGATCGACGCCCCCACCAAGGACGTGGTCGTGCTCGAGACCTCCGGACACCGACCGATGTTCGAACAACCCGACGAGTTCGTCGACTACATGAACGACACCGTGCTTCCCAGCACCACCAGCGGCTGAGCTGCTCGTCCCTGTTCAGACGCCGAGGGCCGAGCGCGCCAGGCGTTCCCCCCAGGACCGGGCGCGTTCGATCTCGTCGGGCTCGAGCTGTGTCTCCTTGTCGACCAGGAAGCTCTCCGGATCGGCGACCACGTCGAATCCGTGGCGGCGGAGCTGCTTCGCGATCCCCTTGGATGCCCTCCCGGTCAGGACCGGCGCCAGATCACGGCGGGTGTCGAACGCGGCCGCGAGCCCGGACATGGACCCGAGCCCCTCGAGCCACTCCCGGACCCCCTCGCCCGCCGCGTCGGGATCGAGGTGCAGCTCGCCGTCAGGATCCTCAGCTGCCTCGACCGCAGCCTGGCGGGTGCTCTCGTGGGTCATCCCGTGGGTATGGGTCGGACCACCCACCACCACCAGGTCCGCCGAGTCGACACGATCAGGTCCGGCATCGTGGACCGACACCACCTCGGTCTCCAGCGAGGTCGACAGACCCTCTGCAACCGCTTCGGCGATCTGGTGGGTGTTGCCGTACATCGACTCGTACACGACCAACGCTCGCATTGCTCCTCCTCAGGACCGGATCGGCTTCATTCGTGCTGCGACCTACGGGAACGAAGGGTCAGGAGTTCGTTCTCGAGCTCGTCGATGCGGTCGATCAGCTGGGCGACCACGGCGATCGCCGAGTAGCTGAGTCCCAGTCCGGCCTTGAGTCGCCGCACCCGGCTCACGGTGTCGACATGGCGCCGCTCGAACCAACGTTCACCGTCGCTGTCGCGAACGGGCTCGAGCAGTCCGAGCTCGATGAGGGTCTCGAGCAGGTCCGGATGCAGATCACACACGTGTGCGAACGTCTGGAACTCGATGCGTTCTGCTCGAACGATGGAGGCGCTCATCGGGTGCTCCTCGGATCGAAGTCGCTGACATCTGCCAGCTCCGCGTACAGCCGCTGCTCCTCGGGCGAGAGCTCGTGGGGAACGACGATCTTCACCCGAGCATAGAGGTCGCCGCTGGAGCCGGGCCCGGGCAGCCCCTGTCCACGGATGCGGAGTCGGGTCCCGCTCGAAGTGCCAGGAGCGACCTTGATCCTGTTCGTGCCGCCCGGCCCTTCGACGGGAACGGTCGTGCCGAGCGCCGCTTCCGACGGCGACAGCGGCAGGTCCACCTCGAGATCACGACCGAGCAGGCGGTATCGCTCATCCGGCTCGATGTGGACCAACAGGTAGAGATCGCCGGGCGGAGCGCCGCCGGTGCCACGGCCCCCCTTGCCGGGCAGGCGGATGGTCTGCCCGTCGGTCACTCCTGGCGGGATGTTCACCTGGATGGTCCGCTCACCGCTGGGCCCGGGCATCGTCAGCGTCCGACGACCGCCGTGGAAGGCGTCGTCGAGACTCAACGACAGGCTCGCTCGTTGGTCGGCACCCGGGATGGAGCCCCACCCGCCGGTCGACCGTCCTCGCTCACGGAGCAGGTCGTCCAGGAACTCCTGGAACGCCGCGTCGTCGGGCTGCGGGGACCCAGCAGGTGGGGTCCAGGTTGCACCCCGGGTGCGCTGGGCCCGAGCCCACTCGTCCGGGTCGACATCGTCGGGAACCTGACGGAAGTCGGCGCCGAACGCGTCGTACTTCTTGCGCAGCTCCGGATCCGACAGCACTTCGTTGGCCGCTGCGATCTCCTTGAACCGTGCCTCCGCAGCCGGGTCCTTGTTGATGTCCGGGTGATAGGTGCGAGCCAGCTTCCGATACGCACGCCGAATGTCATCGATGGTGGCATCGCGCTCGACGCCGAGTGCGGCGTAGTAGTCGACGACGTCGCTCACCGCTCACTCTGCCTTGTCATCACACCGCTCACTCCCTTCCGTCAGATACCGAACGACAGCATCGACGGAACTCAGCAATTCGTAGTCGGATTCCGGGATCCCGAGGCCTGTGCGTTCATGGAGTTCGGTGACCAGCGACAGGAAGTCCATGGAATCGAGCTCGAGCTCGTCGAGCATCGGTGCATCGCGATCCACCGATGCCAGGTCGACCTCCGGGGCGACTCGGCGGAGCGAGCCGGCGAAGATGTCGAGTGCTTCGTCATGGGTCATCGAATCTCTCCTTCTGGGTGGCGAGCGGGCGACGTCGTCATCTGATCAGCTGCGTGGGGCGGGTTCACAGCGCATCGGGGTGCTGGAGGAGCGAGTCCATCCGATTCAGGAACCGGCTCCCCACCTGACCGTCGCTGGCCCGATGATCCGCAGCGAGACTCAGCACGACGCTCGCCCGCGGCACCACCCGGCCCTCGACCACCATCGCCCGCGTCGAGATCCTGCCGACACCCACGAGTGCAACCTGGGGGGGATGGATGATCCCGTGGACCGAGTCCACACCGCGGTCGCCGAGGTTCGTCACCGTCATCGTCGCTCCGTCGATCTCCGATCCGCGCAGCGTCCCCCGGCGTCCGCGGGCGACGAGGTCGCGCAACGTGGCCATGATGTCGGTCACCGAGTGGTCGGCGGCATCGCGGATCACCGGCGCGATCAGACCCCCACCCCGGAGGGACACCGCAACCCCGAGGTGCACCGCCGTTCCGGGCTCGAAGCGCCCATCGATCCAGAAACCGTTGAGCTGCGGGACCGCGACCGCGGCGAGCGCCGTCGCACGCAACACGAGCGCCGCGGAGAGCAGCCGTTGGGCGGGTGGACGGCCGTCGTTGTACTCCTCGAGCCATGTCTCGGCCGCGTGCAGGTCGACCGTGGCGGCCAGGTGGTAGTGGGGAATCTCGCGGTTCGAGCGGGACATCGTGCGGGCGATCGCCTGACGCATCGACTCCTTGCGATCCTCGTTCCGCACCGTCCCCTCCGGCTTCCCGCCAGCCCGGAGCCCCTCCCCCGGCGACGCGGCCGCCGACCGGACGGACTCCAGGACGTCACGCTCGCAGATCGCTCCACCGGGTCCGGTCCCACGCACGCCGACCAGGTCGACGCCCAGTTCGCGTGCACGGCGACGGGCCCGTGGGGACGACCGTTGCGGCGTCGCGACCGGTCGTGCGGCCCGCTCCACATCGGACCGTGTGACCCGCCCACCGACCCCGGTGCCCCGGACCGAGCCGGCGTCGAGGCCGAGCCGCTCGGCGAGGTGACGCACCAGCGGCGACAGCACGAGGGATGCATGGTGGTGGTCAGCTCCGCCGATGACCGGCACGGAGTCCTCACCGCGGTGGGTCGACACCACCGCGGCCGGTGGAGAGATTGCGTCGTCGTCCGGGTTCGTGTCCTCGCCCGTTCGATCCGACCCTCCGCTGGCAGCGTCGTCGGCAGCGTCGCCGGCGATCAATGCCAGCGGCGCTCCGACCGGAAGGACCGCGCCGGGCTCCACGAGGAGTCGCTCCACGACACCGTCCTCGAACACCTCCACGTCGATGGTGGCCTTGTCGGTGTCGACCGAGGCAATGGTGTCACCCCGGGCGACACGATCGCCCTCGGCGACCATCCACTCCACGAGTGTCCCCTCCTCCATGTCCGCCCCGAGGGACGGCATGCAGAACTCACCCATCAGCGCACAGCCCGGCGCACCGCAGCCACGACGTCATGCACGTCGGCCAGCGCTGCTTGTTCCATGTGCCGGGCGTAGGGCATCGGGACCTCGGCCGCGGCGACCCGTTCGATCGGCGCATCGAGATCCCAGAAGGCCGACTCGACCACCGTCGCGGCGATCTCCGCCCCGATCCCTCCGGTGCGCCACCCGTCCTCGGCCACGACCAGTCGGCCGGTTCGTCGGACGGATCCCAGGACCGTGTCGGTGTCGAGCGGACGCAAGGTCCTCAGGTCGATGACCTCAGCAGCGACACCGTCCGCCGCGAGCTGCTCCGCTGCGTCGAGCGACGTGTACAGCGATGCGCCGTGGGTCACGATCGTCACGTCGTCCCCGGACCGCCGTATCGATGCGCGGTCCAGATCCACCGGCTCGATCCGCTCCGGCAACTCGGCCGATTCCCCGAACAGGGCGCCGTGTTCGAAGATCAACACCGGGTCCGGGTCCGCCAGCGCTGCGCCCAGCATGGCCCGGGCATCGGCGACGGTTGCAGGAGCGACGATCCTGAGCCCCGGGATGTGCGCGAACCATGCCTCGAGGCTGTGGCTGTGCTGCGCTGCCAGCTGACGTCCGGCGCCTGTGGTCAGGCGGATCACGAGCGGGACGTTGAACTGCCCGCCGGACATGTGCAGCAGGGTCGCTGCGTTGTTCATGATCTGGTCCAGCGCCAGCAGGGCGAAGTTCACCGTCATGATCTCGACGACCGGACGCATGCCACCCAGCGCGGCACCGATGCCGGCGCCCACGAAGGCCGATTCCGACAGCGGCGTGTCGCGGACCCGCTCCGGACCGAACTCCTCCCACAGCCCGAGACTGACCGCGAAACAACCGCCGTAGGCCCCGACGTCCTCGCCCATCAGGAACACCCTGTCGTCGCTCGACAACGCGTCGCGCAGACCGGCGCGGAGCGCCTCGCGATACGTCATCGTGACCGTGCGGGCCGCATCTGCGATCTGGTCGTTCACCGATGCTCCCCCGTCATGACCGTCGAGTCGTCGGAGTAGACCCACCGCTCGAGCTCCTCGACCGGTTCGGGTGTGCCTGCCTCGGCGAACTCGACCGACTCGTCGATCTCGGCGAGCGCATCGGCCTCGAGGTGCTCACGGCAGTCCTCGGCCAGCAACCCCGCTGCGCGCGTCCGGTCCCAGAACCGGTCGATGGGATCGCGCAGCTTCCATTCCGCCACCTCGTCCTTGTCCCTGTACCGCTCGGGGTCGTACATCGAGTGTGCCCGGAACCGGTAGGTGCGGAACTCGAGGAACACCGGACCGCCGCCACCCCTGATGATCTCGACCGCACGCTGGGCGGCGCGGTCGGATTCCACGACATCCATGCCGTCGACGCTCCACGCTGCCATTCCGTACCCGGAGGCCCGGACGGCGAGGTCCGTGGCCGCCTCGGAGCGCGACAGCGCGGTGCCCATGGCGTACAGGTTGTTCTCACAGCAGAACAACAACGGCAGGTCCCACAGCGCCGCGAGGTTCATCGTCTCGTGGAACTCGCCCTCCGCCACCGCTCCCTCGCCGAAGAAGCAGGCGGTCACCCGCTCACGGCCCTGGAGCTTGTCGGCGAGCGCGAGCCCTGCGGCGATCGGAAGACCGCCGCCGACGATGGCGTTGCCGCCGTACACACGGGTCGCTGCATCGAACAGGTGCATCGACCCGCCGCGCCCCCGGCTGCATCCCTCGACACGCCCGTACATCTCGGCCATCACCGACGCCATCGACACCCCCTTGGCGATCGCGTGCGCGTGGTCGCGGTAGGTGGCCACCACCGCGTCCTCATCGTCGAGCCGGCCGATCGTGGCAGCAGCAACGGCCTCCTGACCGATGTAGAGGTGCAGGAACCCTCTGATCTTCGCGGCCGAGTACAGCTCGACACATCGTTCCTCGAACCGCCGGATCCGGATCATCATCGCCAGGAGTGATTCGGCGTGTTCCGCATCGAGATCCGCGGGGAGTTCCTCGGTCATGGTGCAGTGTCTCCGTCCTGCTGGGAGTCGACCGCCCGATCGGGCGGTGTTGCGCCCGGCGCGGCCTCCAGGGTCGACAGGTCGCCTTCGGGAAGGCCCAGCTCGCGGGCGCGCAGCAGGCGTCGCATGATCTTCCCGCTCCTGGTGTGTGGCAGGTGCTCCTGCACGACGACCGAACGGGGAGCGACCGCCGGACCGAGTCGTCGACGGGCGAACCCCAGGAGGTCGAGCCGCAGCTCCTCGGTGTCCTGCACACCGGGTCGTAGCGTCACGAACGCCTTCACGATGTTGCCGGCCACCGGGTCGGGAACGCCGATCACCCCGGCTTCGACCACGGTCGGGTGCTCCATCAACGCGCTCTCGACCTCGAACGGTCCGATGAGGTGGCCGGCGGTCTTGATCACGTCATCCGCCCGCCCGACGAACCAGAACCAGCCGTCGGCGTCCCGGGTCGCGAGATCACCCGAGAGGTACCAGCCGCCGGCGAAGCAACGGGCGTACCGCTCGTCGTCGTGCAGGTAGCCCCGGAACATCGACGGCCAGCCCGCCCGGATGGCGATCATGCCCTGCTCGCCCGGTGTGTCGACCGGCACGGGCGATCCATCGGCATCGAGGACCGGCTCGTTCTGCTCGTCGACGACCACCAGGGTGATGTCGACACCGGGCAGAGGACGGCCCATCGAGCCGGGACGCACCTCGGCGTCAGGACGGTTGGCGATCATGATCCCGCCGGTCTCGGTCTGCCACCAGTTGTCCCGGATCGGCAGTCCCAGCACCCGTTCACCCCACTGGACCGCCTCCGCGTTCAGGGGCTCGCCCACTGACGCGATCACCCGCAGCGCCGACAGGTCGTACTCACCGGGCAGCTCGTCGCCGGCCTTCATCAGCATCCGGATCGCGGTCGGCGCGGTGTACCAGACGCTCACCCGCTGGTCCTGCAGCGTGCGGTACCAGCGACGCGCATCGAACTCCGACTCGTCGACGATGCTCGTGGCGCCGTGCGTGAGCGGGGCGATGATCCCGTAGGAGGTTCCGGTCACCCAGCCGGGGTCGGCGGTGCACCAGAACACGGCGTCGCCGTCCAGGCCGAGCGCGTCGGCTGAGGTGGAATGGTGGGAGATGACCGCCTCGTGGACGTGGACGGCACCCTTCGGCATCCCCGTGGTGCCGGAGGTGAAGTGCAGCAACGCCATGTCCTCGGGGTCGGTCGGGCCGACCACGTGGTCGCTGCTCGCCGCATCCATCAGCGCTCCGAGGTCATGGACGCCTGCTGCGGGATCCACGAGCGGGCCGCCGTCGATCAACAGGACGTGGCGGAGCGCGGGCAGCGCGTCCCGCAGCGCTGCGACCTTCTTGCGGTACATCGCAGCGGTCGTGACGAGCACCACCGCGTCGCCGCGCTCCAGGCGCTGACGCAGCGGCTCCGGACCGAACGCCGAGAACAGCGGACACAGCACCGCACGGTGGGCGAGCGTACCGAGGGCCGCGACGTACAGGTCCGGGACCCGACCCGCCAACAGGAACACCCGCTCCCCCGGCTGCACGCCGAGGTGCTCCAGGACGTTCGCGAACCGTGCGACACGACCGGCGAGCGCACCGAACGTCATGTCCTGCACCGAACCGTCCTTGCGGAGGAACCGGAACGCGACATGCCCCGAGCGGTCACCTGCGGCGTGACGAAACACCGCCTCGTGCGCGATGTTCAGTCCGCGGCCACCCGGCAGACCAGAGATGTTGGGTTCCATCGTCCTCCGATCGTGGGGCCGGCCGCTCCGCCGGAGAAGTGCCGAAGGTCCCGATACGTCGCTCCGAGGTCAACCCGACGTGGCGGTCGATGATGACGGGCGGATGTCGGCGCGGCGCTCCCCGCGGTGCAGCAGCCAGGTCAGGGCGCCGACGATGAGGAACGTGACGAGCGCGGCGGCGAGGATCCGCAGCCACGAGTCGACGCCGATCGCAGCGGTGTCGAACACGGGCTGCAGGAACGGGACGTAGATCACGGCGAGCTGCACGACGACCATGGCTCCCGAGCCGACCCACACCCACGGGTTCGAGAAGAGCCCCACCCGCCGCAGCGGCTGGGTGAGCGATCTGCAGTTGAAGAGGTAGGCCATCTCGACCATGACGAACGTCGTGACGGCGACCGTCCGCGCCTCGGCGACGCTGGAGCCGAGCGAGCGCTCCAGGGCGAACAGACCGAAGGCGGCGGCGACGAGCAACCCGCCCACCACGGCGATACGCAGCCCGATCTCGGGGGTGATGATCGGTGCTCCGGGCCGGCGTGGGCGCCGATCCATGATGCCCGGTTCCTTCGGTTCGAACGCGAGCATCAGACCGAGCAGGACGGCGGTCGACATGTTGATCCACAGGATCTGGACGGGCGTGATCGGCAGCGTCCCGCCGAGCCCCACCGCGACGAGCACGACGAGCGCCTCGCCCAGGTTCGTGGGGAGCGTCCACACGATGAACTTGACCAGGTTGTCGAAGGTGCCACGTCCCTCCTCGACGGCTGCACGGATCGAGGCGAAGTTGTCGTCGGTGAGCACCATGTCCGATGCGTCCTTGGCGGCCTCGGTGCCCTTGTCCCCCATGGCGACGCCGATGTCGGCCTGCTTCAGTGCCGGGGAGTCGTTCACTCCGTCGCCGGTCATCGCCACCACGTCGCCGCGACCCTGCAGGGCCCGCACGAGCCTCAGCTTCTGCTCGGGGCTGACACGGGCGAACACGAGCGTCTCCGACGCAGCCTCCGCGAGCTCGTCGTCGTCGAGCTGCTCGAGGTCGGCGCCGCGCAGCGGCGCGGCGCCGACGTCACGGTCGGTGATCCCCATCTCGGCGGCGATCGCCCGGGCGGTGGTCGGATGATCACCGGTGATCATGCGCACCGAGATACCGGCGCGATGACACGCAGCGACCGCGTCGATGGCCTCGGGTCGCGGCGGGTCGATCATCCCCTGCAGCCCGAGAAAGGTCAGACCTTCGCCCACATCGGGGTGGTCGATGTCCTCGGTGCCCGGACCCACCGTCCGGCGGGCGAAGGCCAGCACCCGCAGCCCGTCGGCCGCCAGCTCGTCGGCCGCCCTGCGCACGGACTCCGGATCCAGCGGCCGGCGTTCCCCGTCACTCGCCAGCTCCTCATCGCAACGTTCGAGCACACGTTCGACCGACCCCTTCAGGTAGACGACGCGCGAACTCGATCGTCCGTCGTGCAGGGTGGCCATGTACTGGTGCTCCGACTCGAACGGCACGGCGTCGAGTCGTGGGCGATGCGCCTGCTCGCCGTCGAGGTGCAGCTCCGCCTTGCGAGCCGCCACGACCAGCGCCGCCTCGGTCGGGTCCCCCTCGACCATCCAGTCCCCCGGGTCACCCTCGATGAGACGCGCGTCGTTGCACAACAGACCGCAGCGCAGGGTCTCCTCGAGCGCGGTGTTCGACGCGGTGTCGTCGGTTCCCGGAGGATCGACGCAGGTCACGTGACCGGTCGGGTCGTAGCCCACGCCGGACAGCTCGAACCGCTGACCGCCGGCGACGATGCGGGTGACGGTCATCTCGTTCGCAGTGAGCGTGCCGGTCTTGTCGGAGCACACCACGGTCGTGCTGCCCAGGGTCTCGACAGCGGGCAGGCGGCGGATGATGGCCCGCCGGTCGGCCATCCGCGCGACGCCGATCGCCAACACGATGGTCATCGCGGCGGGCAGCCCCTCGGGGATGGCGGCGACGGTCAGAGCGACGGCCGCCATGAAGGTCTCGACCCGGTCCAGACCCCGCAGCAGGCCCACGACGAACGTGGCCGCTGCCAGGACCAGGATCGCGGCGACCAGCGACCGGCTGAACTGGTTGATCTTCCGGGTGAGCGGCGTCTCGAGCTGCTGGACGCCGGTGAGGAGCCCCGACACCTGCCCGAGCTCGGTCCGGTCACCGGTGGCGACGACGATCCCGGCGCCCTGGCCGAAGGTCACCACGGTCGAGGCGTGCGCCATCGACGTGCGGTCGCCCAGCACCGTGTCCTCGGCGAGGGCGTCGACGTGCTTGCCGACCGGGACGGCCTCGCCGGTGAGTGCCGACTCGTCGAGCCGCAGTGAGCGGCTCCGCGCCAGGCGGAGGTCCGCGGGGACCTTGTCCCCGGAGCGGAGCAGCACGACATCGCCGGGCACCAGGTTGCGGGCGTCGATGCGGTGCTCATCGCCGTCGCGCAGCACGGTCGCCTCGGGGGTCATGGCCCGAGCGAGGGCATCGAGCGCCGACTGCGCCCGCGTCTCCTCGACGTAGCCGATGGCGGCGTTGATGACCACGACGGCAAGGATGACCGCCACGTCGACCCACTCCTGGAGCACCCCGGTGACCGCGGCCGCGGCCAGGAGGATGTAGATGAGGGGCTGGTGGAACTGCGAGGCGATGCGACGCCACGCACCCCTGCCACCCTGCACGGTGAGTGCGTTCGGACCGGACTGCTCGAGCCGCCGTCGGGCGTCGTCGGTGTCGAGCCCGTCGTCGACGGAGGTGGCGAGCTCGGCGAGCACCTCCTCGACCGACCGGGACCACGCGGCATCGGTGCAGCGTGGTCGACCGGGCTCCTGGTCCGACGCTCGAGTGCGCGGTAGCGGGGGGTGAGGGATCAGGAGGCACGGTCCGGCGACCTTTCGAGCTGCGACGATCGTGCTGACCAGGCTGTTCGGGCCACCGGCCTCGATCGTATCTGCTTGCGGTGCGCAGGATGTCTCGGGGTCCACTCCATGGTCCGCTCGTTCCGGCTCCTGCTCCGGCGCGAGGATGCATCGGTGCACTCCGGAGTCGAGGTGGTCCTGGCCGTCGCATTCATCACGCTGGCCGTCGTGCTGTTCGCACTGGCGATGGCGGAGGCCTCGTTGTTGCGCGTGCGCGGCTCCCAGGTGACGGTGGCGGCCAAGTCCGGCGACCGTAGCGCCGAGCGACTCGCCACGTTGCTCAACGACCTACCGAGAACGATGAACGCGGTGCTGCTCGCCGTGCTCCTGGGACAGGTGACCGCCACATCGATCGCCGGCACGTTGGCGAGCAGCTGGTTCGGTGGAGCGGGGGTGACCGTTGCCACGATCCTGGTGACGGTCATCCTGTTCATCTACGGCGAAGCCATTCCCAAGACGTTGGCGATCAAACGGCCCTACCGGATCGCACGGCGACTGTCACGGCCGATCCGTTGGCTGAGCCTCGCGCTCCGGCCCGCGGTCTCGGCGCTGGTCGCCGTTGCCGAGGCACAGATGCCTCGTGGATCCGATCACCAGGACCACACGGTGAGCGAGGAGGAGCTCCTCCACCTGACCGACCAGGCCGCGTCGGCCGGCGAGATCGAGGCGTCGGATGCCGAGCTCATCGAGCGGTCGTTCACGCTCGGGGACCTGCGGGCCGAACAGATCATGGTGCGCGGCACCACCTTCGCCGCGCTCGACGGGGATCTGGGGGTGGAGTCGGCCCTTCGGCTCGCCATCGAGTCCGGCCACCGTCGATTCCCGGTCTACAGGGGCGGAATCGACCACATCATCGGATTGGTGCGGCTCCGCGATCTGGCGGATGCTGCGACCACCGCTCCTGACGAGGTCGTGTCCGACCGGGTCCGAGACGTGCTGACCGTGTCACCGACGATGCCGGCGATCGACCTGATCCGGCGGATGCAGTCCTCTGGGTGCCACCTGGCGGTGGTGGTGGATGCGCACCGCAGCGTCAAGGGAATCGTGACGATCGAGGACGCCATCGAGGAGCTGATCGGCACCATCAACGAGGAGTAGCCGCGGGCGCTCGCACCCGGTCGGTCGCCGCGGCGGAGCGGCGCAACGGTCACAGGCCGGTGGGATAGGTCTCGGGGGGCTCGCCCCGATCCCACAACGACGTCGGTTCGAGTGGCTCGACAGCGGTCGTGTGGTCCAGGTGCACGACGGCATCGAACTGCTGGGGCATCCGGGCGTGGAACCAGTGGCTCGCTCGCTCGGTGTGTGGACGGTAGATCACGCCGATCGCTCGCTCGAGCAACGAGGTCGCGCCGATGCGCTCGTCGACCCCGACGAGCGGAAGGACGAACTGGGCCGGCCCGTGCTCGTGGAACAGGTCCTCGAACGACCCGGGCATCGCGGGGCGGACCTGCTTGCGTTCGGCCGGGCCGCCCCAGTCGGACGCCGCGGTGACGGTGCCGTGCGACGTGGTGAAGCCCACCAGCAGGCTGTCGTCGGGTGCGGCGGTGCGGACCAGCTGCCCGAGGTTGAGCTCCCCCCGCAGTCCCATCTCGGTGGCTCGTGCATCGCCGATGTGCGAGTTGTGCTCCCACACCACGACGCGGCCCCGACCGGTGGTGCGTTCGAGGTGCTCGGACAGCGCGGCGAGCGTGCCGGCCATGTGCTGGTCCCGCAGGTTCCAGGAGCGGACACGCCCCTGGTACATCGACCGGTAGTACTGCTCCGCGTCGTGGACCAGCCGGGCGTTCTGTTCGGCGAAGAAGTACTCGTCCTCGGCGGCGAGCCCGTCACGGGCGAGCAGCTCCGCCGACCGGCGGCGCAGGTCGACCAGCTGCGCCACGACCTCGTCCTCGCACGGCACCATCACGTCGAGCGCGACGGCGTGTCCGTACTCCGGCCCCTCGCCCCGGACGTGGTCGAAGCAGCTGTAGCGCTCCCTGGCCTCCTCGGCCGCGGCGGGATCGACCGACTCGAGGTAGTCCACGACGGCGTTCATCGACGTGGCCAGGCTGTAGAGGTCGAGGCCGTAGAAGCCCGCCTTGGTGGGCGCCTGGTGGGCGTCGTTGCGGGCACGGAGCCACTCGACGAAGCGCACGACGTCGGCGTTGCGCCACATCCACGACGGGAACCGACGGAAGTCCGACAGTGCAGTGGTCGCGTCAGGGTCCTGCGAGAGCCCCCGCACGTAGCGGTTCACCCGGTAGGCATCGGGCCAGTCCGCCTCCACGGCGACCGCGGTGAACCCGTGGTCGTCGATCAGGCGCTGGGTGATCCGTGCACGCTCCCGGTAGAACTCGTGGGTGCCGTGGCTCGCCTCACCCAGGAGCACGAAGCGACGATCGCCGAGCAGGTCCCACAGTTCGTCGTAGTCGCCCGGCGACCCGTCCACCTCATGGGCGTCCCGGGCCAGTCGACCGAGCTCCTGTGCGCCGCTCATGGGACCAGATCTTCCGAGGCGGCCCCGGCAGGAGCGACGTGCTGGACGAACCAGTCGCGGGCGAGAGCTGCCGCGGCCTCGAGGGTGCCCGGTTCCGGGAAGACATGGCTGGCGCCCTGCACCACCTCGGTCTTGTGCTCGACCCTGAGCTCCTTCGCCGCGAGCCGGTTGAGCTGGAGCACCTCGACGTCGTGCTCACCGACGATCAACAGCGTCGGGGCCCGGACCTCGGACAGCGCCGATCCGGCGAGGTCCGGTCGACCTCCTCGTGACACCACTGCCATGACCTCCTTGCCGGCCCGCTCCGAGTCGGGTGCTGCTGCCGCCCGGAGCGCTGCTGCGGCGCCGGTGCTCGCACCGAAGTAGCCGATCGGAAGGTCGCTGACCGACCGCTGCGCGGACGCCCACCGCGTCGCGGCGAGCAGGCGACCCGCCAGCAGGTCCACGTCGAACACGTTCGCCCGGTCGTGCTCCTCGTCCACGCTCAGCAGGTCCATCAACAGGGTGGCGAAGCCGGCATGGTGCAGCTCGCGGGCCACCGCCGCGTTCCTCGGGCTGTGCCGGCTGCTCCCACTCCCATGGGCGAACACGATCAGGCCCACCGCACGATCGGGCACCACCAGATGACCCCCGAGCACCACCGGACCGTCCGGGATCTGGACCTCCTCGTCGACCGGTGCCCGCACTGCCGGCCCCCAACGGCGCCGGGCCGACTCCGCAAGCGCGGAGATGACCTCCGAGTCAGGCGTGGCGCCGAAGTCCCGGTACCACTGCCCGACGGCGCGGAACGACTCGGGCACCTGGAGGCAGATCACCTCATCGGCCCGGAGCGACAACTGCTGCACCGCGTGCTGGGAGGCGACGGGCGCAGCGACCACCACCCGCTCGGCACCGGCGGCGCGAGCAGCGTCGCACGCCACCGACGCGGTCGATCCCGTTGCGATGCCGTCGTCGACGATGAGTGCCGTCGCCCCCCGCAGGGGCACCGGCGGGCGCCCGGCGCGGTACTCCCGCACACGACGCTCGAGCTCTGCGCGCTCGGCACGCTCCACCTCGGCGAACTGCTCGGCGTCGACGCCGGACAGGCGCACCACCTCGTCATCGACGAAACGAGCGCCAGACTCGCCGATCGCGCCCATGGCGAGCTCGGGATGGAACGGCACACCGAGCTTGCGCACGACGATGATGTCGAGCGGGGCGTCAAGGGACTCGGCGACGCGGGCAGCGACCGGAACCCCGCCGCGGGGGAGCCCGAGCACCACGACATCGCCGGCCAGACGACCACCCAACGCAGCAGCCAGCTGGCGTCCGGCGTCGGTGCGATCACGAAAACGAACCACAGCCATCGAGGACCTCCCATCACTCTCGCCCGGATCGAGCATCAGCGATCGCCGACCGGTCCGGTAGTGCCATTCGTCCCCTCGTGGAACCTGGTTCCGCGTTGTGGCCGACCCCTGGGTCGACGACCAGGTCGACCCAGCTCGTCGCTCCGGTCTCGACCGAGCGCAACCGGGAGTTCCGGCGCGCATCCTCGTCGGGAACGACTTGTTGCGCGACCCGGATCTACGGCGAGTCGGGAGCGCTCAGTCGCCGACGGGCGCAAAGTGTCGCGACTCGGCGTGCCCTCGGGTCCGGAGGTGGAGCGCGATCAACACGCTGAGCACCGCCGCCCAGGCACACCACAGCGAGATGACCCCCGAGCGCAGCAGTACGACCAGCGCGACCACGGCCAGCAGGTTCAGCCAACCGAACACGACCAGGCGCCGTGGGGTCGAGACCAGGAGTGGCCCGCACGTGGCGATCACGTACAGCGCCATGAGGCCGTCCCCACCGGGCACGGCGACCGAGTAGGAGATGTGCAGGGCTCGCGCGTCGAATTCCGGACCACCGGCGGCCAGCGCGATCAGCAGGACCGCCGACACCACGGCCCCGAGGGCGAGGAAACCCGACATGGCCGCTCGGCGGGGACGATCCGTCTCCACCGATCGCACCGCGAGCGGGACCAGCACCGGGAGGGCGAAGGCAATGGCCAGGTACACCGCTGCGGCGGCAGTGCCCACCGCCGCCACCACCTTCCCGTCGAGCCCCCACCAGACGAACGCCTCGGTCAGCTGATGCGCTGCGAACACCAGGGGCAACGCCGCGAGCGGCAGCTCCCGACGGTGCTCCACATGGCGCAGCGTGTCGATGCCGACCGCACCGATGGCGACACCGAGCGCCACGTCGACCTCTGCGGAGAAACACACGCGGGTTGCTCCCAGCAGTCGGCGAAGGAACCTGACCCTAGGCGGCTGAGCTGTTCGGGACAGGGCCCAACGACTCTGGCCGGACGTACGGCCACCCCGGGAGACTCAGCGGGTGAACGAAACCTTCCGTCTGGGTCGGATCGCGGGGATCCCGATCGGGGTCAACTGGAGTGTCCTGGTCGTGCTCTGGCTGTTGGCCTGGAGCCTCGCTGTCGGCTATCTGCCGTCGGTGGAAGCGGGCTACACCACCGGCGAGTACTGGGTCGCTGGGCTGCTGGCGGCGGCGATCTTCCTGGCCTCGCTGCTGGCCCACGAGCTCGCCCACTCGATCGTGGCGACCCGGAGCGGTGTGAAGGTCGAGGGAATCACCCTGTGGCTGTTCGGGGGCGTCTCCAAGCTGGACTCCGAGGCGACCACGCCTCGGACCGAGTTCCGCATCGCCGTGGTCGGACCCGCGTTGAGCCTGGGCATCGCCGCAGCGGCACTGGCCGTGGCCGCGGGACTGCGGTCCCTCGACGCGCCGGCGCTGTTGGTCGCAACGCTGAGCTGGCTCGGAACGATCAACGTGATCCTCGGGGTGTTCAACCTGATCCCGGCTGCTCCGCTCGACGGCGGCCGCGTGCTGCGGGCGGTGCTGTGGCACCGCAGCGGCGACCATCTCGCCGCGACGCTCTCGGCAGCCAACGCCGGGCGCTTCTTCGGCGGCGCGTTGATCGCGCTGGGTGTGCTCGAGGCGTTCGCCGGCGCAGGCGCCGGCGGGTTGTGGCTCGTCTTCCTCGGATGGTTCCTGCTCAGCGCGGCCAAGGCCGAACAGACCCAGGCCGTCCTGTTCGAGGGGCTGGCCGGTGTCCGGGTCCGCGACCTCATGAGCGCGGGTCCGGTCGTCGTTGCCGGTGACCTCAGCGTGCAGGCGTTCCTCGACGAGGTCGTGATGCAGCATCGCTGCTCCGGCTTTCCCGTGGTCGGACCGGACGGGCGACCGAGCGGACTGATCACGCTGGCCCGCGTCAAGGCCGTGCCGCCCGCCCAGCGGTCCTCCACCACGGTCGACCAGGTGGCGACACCACTGGCCGAGGTGACCCGGTCGAGCCCGGATGAGCCCGTGGTCGACCTGATCCGCCGGCTCGGGCCGTCCGCTGACGGGCGGGCCCTGGTGTTCGACGAGTCCGGTCTGGTCGGCATCGTCACCCCGACCGACATCGTGCGGATGTCGGAGTTCGCGGCGCTGCGGGTCGGGCGCTGAACGGACCGCCGCTGCGAGCTCGGTGTCAGCCGGTGTTGCGCAGTCCGCTGGCCACGGCATTGGTGCAGAGCAGCAGCGCTCTGTCGACCTGAGGATCCGAGGACCTGCGTGATCGTGTGAGGAGCTCGACCTGCACGGCGTTCAGCGCCGCAAGGTCACGATTGCGCACCTCCAGGGTCCGCCGCAGCAGCGGATGGTGCTCGAGCAGCTCGGACTCCTCGAGCAGCCACGTGACATGCCGTCGGGCCAGCGCATGCTCGGCCGCGATCCGGTCGAACACCGGGTGCAGCTCCGCCGGGCACAGGCGCTCCACGTAGCTGCGAGCAACGGTCAGGTCCGTCTTCGCGAGTGCCATCTCGACGTTGGACACGAACGTCGGGAAGAAGTGCCACTCGTCGAGCATCTCGCGCAGGCTCGCCTCGTGCCCGGCGGCGCGGGCTGCTTCCAGCCCCGAACCGACGCCGTACCAGCCGGGCACGATCTGGCGTGACTGCGTCCAGCCGAAGACCCATGGGATGGCCCGCAGATCGCCCAGCCCGGCGTCGGACTCGGTGGCCCGCCGCGCCGGCCGCGAGCCGATGTTGAGCCGCCCCATGACCTCGACCGGCGTGGATGCCAAGAAGTAGGCGACCAGGTCGGGATCGTCGACCAGATCGCGGTAGGTGCGGTAGGCAGAACCGGAGACCTCGTCCATGACCCCGTACCAGCGCTCGAGCACCTCTGGCGCGTGACGGGACTCGCGGTGCGCCACCGATGCCCGCACGGTGGCCGACAACGCCAGCTCCAGGTTGCGGCGGGCGAGCGACGGGATGCCGTACTTGTCCGAGATCACCTCGCCCTGTTCGGTGATCTTGATCTCTCCGTCGAGGGTGCGGAACGGCTGGGCCAGGATCGCAGCGCCCGTGGGCCCGCCACCCCTGCCGACCGTGCCACCGCGCCCGTGGAACAGACGGAGTCGCACACCGTGGCGGGCGGCGACGTCACGCAGCGCCTGCTGCGCCCGGTGGATCTCCCACAACGACGTGGTGATGCCGCCGAGCTTGTTCGAGTCGGAATAGCCGACCATCACCTCCTGCACATCGCCACGGAGCGTGACGAGCCGGCGGTAGGCCTCGATCGACAACAACTCGTCCAGGATCGGACCGGCCGCGCGCAGCTCGTCGACGGTCTCCAACAGCGGGACGAACCCGATGTCGGCGACGTCGCGATGCACATCGACCAGACCGGCTTCGCGTGCCAGCACGACCACCGCCAGGATGTCGTCCACGCCTCGGGTCATCGACACGATGTAGCTCTCGACCGCCTCACGCCCGTAGCGGTCCAGCGCCGTGCGGGCTGCGTCGAACACGCCCAGCACCTCTGCAGCGATGCCCGGGGCGGCACCGGCGCGGGCGACGAGGTGCCGTCGACCCTCGAGCTCTCGGAGCAGCCTCTGGGTGCGCTCGCCACGATCCAGCGAGCCGTAGGGCGGCTGGTCCTCGCCGATGCCCGAGTACATGGCGTCCAGTGCGTCGTGGTGACGCTGGGCATGCTCTCGCAGATCCATCGTCGCCAGCACCAGACGCACGGCGGCCGACACCCGCAGGGTCCGCCGCACCACGTCGGCCACCACGACGTCGCCGACGTCGCTCGCTGCAGCGAGCAGCACGCCCAGGTCGTCGACCAGACCGACGCTGTCGGCGTAGTCCGAGCCAGCGACGTGCGGGGTCCCCGCCCGTGCCCGCTCGGCGGTGTTGCGCAACCGCTGGCGGATGTAGGAACACGCCAACCGGTAGGGCTCGTGGGCGTCGAGCACGCCGTAGGCACGTTCCACCTCGGGCAGCGCCGAGCGCCCCTCCTCGAGGAACCGCTCGAGTCGCTCGGGCACCGGGGCGAGCTCGCTCGACACGCTGAGCTCCTCGATCAGGGCATCCACCAGCCCGACCTGCACCTCGACCGCCTCCTGCACCTGCTGGTCCAGCACGGCGAGGGTGATCTGCGGGGTGACGAACGGGTTGCCGTCGCGGTCGCCGCCGACCCAGGTGCCGAACCGCACCGGGGCGAGTCGATCGGGCAGATCCAGCCCCTGCTCGTCGCTCAACGTCGCCAGGTCGTCGGCCAGGGCCGGCAACACATCGCGTGCCAGCGATGCCAGGAACGCCAGGTTGCTGGCCGCCTCGTCCCGGGGGGTCGGCTTGTCGTGGTGCAGCTCGTCGGTCTGCCACAGCAGGTCCACCAGCTCGGCCAGGCGTCGGTCGATCCGGCGCACCTGGTACGGATCACGACGCGGGTCTCGCCGGGACTCGAGCAGCTCGGCGATCTGGTGACGCTGGCGCAGCACCGAACGGCGCTTGGCCTCGGTGGGGTGGGCGGTGAACACCAGCCGCACCTCGGTGCGGGCCAGGAGCGACTCGAGCTCCGAGCGATCGGCGCCATCGGTGATCAGGTCCGCCACGGTGTGCCGCAGCGACCCTCGGAAGGTCCTGGCGCGCTCCGCCAACTCGTCGGCCCGGTGCACCTGTTCGGCGATGGTGGTGAGGTGGAGGTCGACGGCCAACGATCGGACCAGCACGGTCGCGGCGGCGACGTCGAGACCTGCCAGCATCTCGGCCAGGAGCACCGAGTCGTGCTGTGCTGCCCCGGACAACGACCGGACCCGTTCCATCAAGGATGCGACGTGATCACCCTCGTGTCGCAAGACGGTGTCGGTCAGGAACCCGCCGAGCAGTGTGACGTCGTCGTGGACCGGATCAGACACGCCGGGATCCATTCATCGAAGCAATCCATGGTGTCAGATTCCAGAATTGCATTTCTGCAGTCTCGTCGCCGAGGCACGCTCCGTCAACGGGCGCCGCGCCGGGTCGCCATCAGTGCAGCTGGCCGCTGACGGGTGCGATCGCCGACAACCTCAGGGTCGGATCGGCGCGGTCTCGGAGACCTCGGCCGCCACGATCGCTGTGCCGTCGCTCCAGGTGCCGTTGCCCCGAGGTTCAGCGACGACACCACCGCCGACCGCACCACCAGGACCGGCGACCGCTGCGGAACGCAACACATCCCAGGTCGCCCAGCAGAAGTTCCAGTCGTACGCATCGGCCTGCCCCGGGGCGGCGGCGCACACACCGTGCGCCGACGACAACGCCGGTTCCCCGTGGTCGTCTGGCCTGGTGAGCACCAGACGCTTGTTCTCCGCAGGGATGTGGCCGAGCATCGGGAACCATGCGTTGCAGCTGGAGTCGGCCTTGCCCGCCTCGGAGATGACGCCCTCGGCGCCGACGTGGCACTGCACCAGCACCGACGAGGGGATGCCGGCCATCGAGTCGTCCAGCGACGGTTCCCCCGCGCCGTTCAGGCCGCCGTCGTGGGGGTCGTCCAAGAAGATCACCCGCGGTTCGGGCAGGCCGAGCGCGACGTGGCGGTTGGCCAGATTCGCGACGATGACCCCGCCGAACGAGAAGCCGAAGTAGCTGGCACTGCCGAGCTCCGGCTGGACGCGTGCCGGGTCGGACTCCAGGTGTTCCAGGGCCCCGCGGATGCCGTTGACCGCCGCAGTGACGCACGGTTCGATGTCGAACGGACCCGGACACGGTTCTGCCACGCCCGTCTGCCAGCGTGGGTAGATGACGATGCTGCCGGTGCGCACGGTGTGGCGGATGAACTCGTACATCGAGTCGTAGCCCGCGAACTCGTAGTAGCCGTGCAGCACGATCGCGACCGGCGCCGAGGCAGGTCGGGGGTCGGCCGGCTCGAACACGTACCAGGCGTCCGCGCCCGCACCGCCCGAACTGACCGACCATTCCCGGTGCGGCTGCTCACTGCCCCCTGGGCCCGAGGTCGGCTGCGCCGGCTGCGTCACCGCTGCTCCGGCCGGAGCGGCAACCGTCGACGGCGGCGTCGGGGGTTGCGGCGAATTGGTTGCCCTCGGGGTGGACGGCGTCGCGGCGGACGGTGACGATGGTCCGGCCGGGGACGACTCCTCGCTGCCGTCGCCAGCGCAGCCACCGACGATCACCACCACGACGATGAGTGAGCAGCGCCGCCCGGCGTCGTGACGGCAACACCCGGATCAGCGCCCGCCCGCGGCACCGCCGAGGTCGATCGACACGCCGGTCTCCTGCTCGGCCACCTGCCACAGCGCAGCGATCGCGGCGTCGCTGCCAGGTCGGATCAGCGGCTTGAGCACCGGAGGGCCGTTGGTGGCGAACAGCGGCCCGTAGTAGCCGGCGCCGGGCGCGCCGGGGTCGGTCGCGGCCCGGAGCTGGCTCAGTGCACCCCGGTCGGTCGACATGCCCGTCAGCTGGACGAGCTTCACCGAGATCGCGCCGATCGGACCCGCCGCCCCCTGGGCATGGGTCGTGGTCTGCAGGTCCGAGTTGGTCAGTCCCGGCTGGGCCGACAGCGCCTTGGCGTCGACGCCCGCGCGGTCGAACTGCTGCTGCAGGCCGACGGCGAAGTGGCGCATCGCCAGTTTGGTCTGCCCGTACATCCGCCATGGGTCGTAGTTCTCGCTCATGTGCGGATCCGCGGGGTCGATCGGCCGACCGGTGTGCTGTGCGGTGCTCGACAGCATCACCACCCGCGCCCCGGGGGTGGCCACGATGGTGGGAAGGAGTCGGCCCACGAGTGCCCAGTGCCCCAGCACGTTGATCCCGAACTGCGTGTCGAACCCGTCGACGGTCGTGCTCTTGGGCACCGCCATCACCCCGGCGTTGCACATCAGGAGATCGATGTGGTCGTGCGCCTCGGCGATCTGTTCCGCTGCTGCTTCGACCGAGGCGAGGGACCCCAGGTCCAGCTCGACGATCTCGAGCGATGCCGTGGGGTGCTCGGCGAGGATCTCTTCGCGGGCGGCCGAGGCCTTGTCCTGATCGCGTGCCGCCATGACCACGTGCGCGCCCTTGCCGGCCAACGCCTTGGCCGAGGCGAGCCCGAGTCCACCGTTGGCTCCGGTGATCACCGCGACCTTGCCGCGTTGGTCGGGAATGTCGTTCACGTTCCAGGTCATGGTCGCGAACCTACGACACGCGCGCCGGGTGCCGTCCGCCGGGGCGTCCGCATCCAGCCCGAAGGGCCGCACTGCTCCGGCAGGTGGTCAGGGGACCGCCGCCGCCGCTGCGTAGGCGGTCCGGATCGCGCCGCCGTCGACGGTCGGGTCGGGCTCGGTCACCCGTGCTCGTCCCAACTGCCAGGCATCGGCGATGGCGGCGAACGCTGTGCCGGTCAGCACCGCTGCTGCCTGCACCGCAGCACCGCAGGCGACCAGCTCGTCGACGTACGGCACATGCACTGCGCGACCGGTCAGATCGGCCACGGCCTGGCGGTAGGCGCTGCTGTGCGCACCGCCACCGATGAGCAGCACCCGGCCGGCTGCGGGCGGCAGTCGATCGGCGCCGGCGAGCAGGTTGCACACGACCCCCTCGATCGCTGCTCTGGCCAGTTGCTCACGAGTCACGTCCGAGCGGAGGCCGCGCAGCGAGCCCGCGGCGTCAGGGAGGTTCGGGGTGCGTTCGCCGTCCAGGTACGGCACCAGCGCCAGCCCGCCGGAACCACCGACAGCGGCGGTCGCCAGCTCATCGAGACCAGCTGGAGTGACACCCAACAGTCGCGCCACCGCATCGGTGACCTTCGTCGCGTTCAGGGTGCAGACCAGCGGCAGGTACCGACCGGTCGCGTCGGCGAAGCCGGCGACCGCTCCCGTGTCGTCCGCGCTGGGGTGGTCGGCGACGCTGAACGCCGTGCCACTCGTTCCCAGGCTCAGCGCCAGGTCGCCGATGGTCAGTCCCAGCCCGAGGGCGGCAGCCATGTTGTCACCGGTGCCGGGCCCCACCACGGCGCCACGCCACTCCCCCGCCACCTCGGTCGGTCCGAGCACCCGAGGCAGCGCATCGCTCCACGACACCCGGTCGTCGACCAGCTCGAGCAGATCGGGGCGGTACCGCTCCTGGGACGGTGACCACCACCCGGTGCCCGATGCATCGCCGCGGTCGGTGCTGAACCCGCCCGTGAGACGGTGGGTGAGCCAGTCGTGTGGCAGCAGCACCCGATGGAGACGATCGAAGGACTCCGGCTCGGTGCGGCGGAGCCACGCCAACTTGGTGATCGTGAACGCCGCGACCGGGACGCTGCCACATGCCGCCGCCCACGCTTCGGCCCCCAGCACCTCCACCAGGGCCGCTGCGTCGGTCGCCGACTCGGTGTCGTTCCACAATTTGGCGGGTCGGACGACCTCACCCGCAGCATCGAGGACGACCAGCCCGTGCTGCTGTCCCCCGACCGCGATCGCCGAAGGTCGGTGCGACGAGAACAGCCCAGCTGCTGACGCAGCCTCCTGGAACGCCACCCACCAGCGCTCGGGGTCCTGTTCGCTGCGGGGCGGCGTCGTCGACGGGTGCGCCGCTCGACCCGACGCCACGAGCTCGCCGCTGTCGACGTCGCGGACCTCGACCTTGCACGCCGAGGTCGAGGAGTCGACCCCAGCGACGAGCGGCACGACCCCTACCGGGCGCCGAGCAGGTGCTCGAGCGCCAGCTGATCGATCCGCGTGGCTCCGTGTGACCGCGCCCCCTTGGCCTCCGCATCGACCTGCTCGAAGGCGGACTCGTCGGCGAGCAGGTCCTCGTAGGTCTCTCCCTCGGCCAGGGTCGGCGCCGACAACTCGGGCACACCTGCCTGCGAGGAGCGCCGTCTGCACCTCGGGATCGGCCCGGAACGCAGCGGCACGCTCCTTCAACAACAGGTACGTCGACATGTTCGACGCCGCAGATGCCCACACCCCGTCGACCGCCTCGGTGCGCAACGGCTTGTAGTCGAAGTGCCGAGGACCGTCGTACGCCGGGCCGCCGCCGGGGCCGCCGTGTTCGAGCAGGTCGACCAGTGCGAACGCGCTCGAGCAGGTCGCCGTGACCGAACACCAGATCCTGGTCGAACTTCGGACCGTGCTGGCCGTTCAGGTCGATGTGGAACAGCTTGCCCTGCCACAGCGCCTGCCCGACGCCGTGCACCATGTTCAGGTTCGACATCTGCTCGTGGCCCACCTCGGGGTTGATCCCCACGATGTCGCGGTGCTCGAGCGTCGAGATGAACGCCAGCGCGTGTCCGACCGTCGGCAGGAAGATGTCGCCACGGGGCTCGTTCGGCTTCGGTTCGAGCGCGAAGCGGATGCCGTAGCCACGGTCCTTGACGTAGCCCGCCAGCAGGTCGATGGCCTCCCGGTAGCGGTCGAGCGCTGCTCCGACGTCCTTGGCCAGGTCGACCTCGCTGCCCTCACGCCCGCCCCAGAACACATAGGTCGTCGCGCCCAGTTCGGCTGCCAGGTCCAGGTTGCGCATCACCTTGCGGATGGCGAACCGGCGTACGTCACGATCGTTCGCGGTGAACGCGCCCTCCTTGAACATCGGGTGCGTGAACAGGTTGGTCGTCATCATCGGCACGACCATTCCGGTGTCATCGAGCGCCGCCCGGAAGCGTTTCAGGCTGTGCTCGCGATCGGCGTCCGTGCTGGTGAAGGGCACCACGTCGTCGTCGTGGAAGGTCACGCCGTAGGCCCCGAGCTCGGCCAGGCGATGGACCGACTCGACCGGATCGAGCGGTGGGCGGGTGGCATCCCCGAACGGGTCACGTGCCTGCCACCCGACGGTCCAGAGTCCGAAGGTGAACTTGTGCTCGGCGCGAGGTGTCAGGGCGTCGGTCATGCGGCCGATTCTGCCAGCATCGGCCGCATCGCCGCCGGAGAGGTTCAAGTCATGGGTCGGACCCACCGATCCTCGGCTGTGGCCCCGTTCCGAAGATTCCGTCCCATGTCCCACCCGACCCGAGCCGCCATGGTGGGCGCCGTGGCGTGCGTGATGCTCGCCGGAGCCTGCACCCCACCTCCGCCCGGTGCGACCACCCGGCCGCCGCGCCCGACGCAGCAACCGGCGACGTCGGCCCAGGACCCCGGCCCGATCATGGCAGCGTCACGCCTGAGCGCAGCCGAGCTGACCGCGTGGTTCTGGTCGCGACGTATCGCCGGTGCCCGACCTCCGGTCCCGGTGTCCGAGATCGCCCGCTACTTCATCGAGGAAGGCGCCCGGGAGGGGGTCGCCGGCGACGTCGCCTTCGTCCAGGCGATCCTCGAGACCGGCTGGTTCCGCTTCTCCGAGCGCACACCGCCGCACCACAACAACTTCGCCGGCATCGGTGCGGTCGACGGCGGCTCGTCCTCCGCGGCGTTCCGCAGCGCCCGCATCGGTGTGCGCGCGCAGATCCAGCACCTGCGGGCCTACGCCGACCCGACGACGACCTGTTCGAACTTCGCGACCGCCAGGGTCACCCCGCGTTGCCACCTGGTCACCCCCAAGGGCAAGAGCCCGAACTGGGCCGACATGGGTGCGGGCAACTGGGCCACGGACCCTGGCTACGCCACGAAGATCGCGACCCTGTACCGACAGGCGAGCGAGCACGCCCGCACCAACTGATCCGCTGCGCCACGTCGTCCGGTCGAACCCTCTCGCTCCCCGGGCAGCAGTACGCTCCCCGGACCAGAACGCGACCAACGGAGCCCCACATGACCACGACATCGATCACCGGCGTGACCGCGCTCGTCACCGGCGGCGGCAGCGGTATCGGCCTGGGCACGGCCACCCGCCTGGCCGCCGACGGGGCCCACGTGACGATCTGCGGACGCACCGAGGACAAGCTCGTCGCGGCGGTCGAGGCGATCGCCCCCACCGTCGGTGACGGCGGATCGATCCGCCACATCGCGGCCGACGTCACCGTCGAGGAGCAGATCGCCGCAGCGGTGTCGTTCGCTGCGGAGCCCACCGGCGGACTCGGCATCCTGTTCGCCAACGCCGGCGGGTCGTTCCACATGGGAGCGTTCCCCGACGCGGACGCCGAGGCGCTGCGCGCCACGGTGGATGTGAACCTGGTCGGCACCATGCTCTCGATCAAGCAGGCCGTGCCGGCGATGCGGGCCAACGGTGGCGGGTCCATCATCGGCATGTCCTCGGGCGCCGGAGCGTTCCCGCACCGCTACCTGTGGGCCTACGGCGCGTCCAAGGCCGGCATCGACATGCTCTGCCGTTCGGCCGCCGAAGAGCTCGGCGTCGACGGGATCCGGGTCAACAGCGTGCAGCCGGGCATCGTGGACGACGAGCTCATGGAGTTCATCACCGCCGGCGGTCCGCTGCTGGACGACTACCTGGCCGGCATGCCGATCTCACGGGTCGGTACCGTCGAGGACATCGCCCAGGCGGTGCGCTTCCTGGCCGGACCCGAGTCGTCCTGGATCAGCGGCGTGAACCTGCCGATCGACGGCGGCCACCACCTGCGGGCCGGCGCCAACTACGGCCTGTTGTTCGGCTGATTCCCGAGCCGGTCATCCCACCGGTTCGGTGGGACGGATGGTGACCGTCGAGAAGCACATCTCGTCGTCGGTTCCCTCGGCGAAGAGGATGTACCGCATCGGCAGTTCGGGTCGCAGCGAGCGATCCCACCGACACGTCACCCGCATGGTGTCGCCCGGCTCGAGCGCGATGGTGTCGACGGGCCCGTAGCTGAGCTGCCACCCGAAGTCCCACACGGGGATGTCCAGCAGGACCTTCTCGTCGGGCGTGTCCGGGTTGAGGGTGAGCCGGTAGTCCTTGCCGTACTCGTGCATGTGGCCGAGCATGCCGACGATCTCACCGGGACGGCGCACCGGGTAGTCACATGTCGTCTCGGCGATGGTGCCGTCGGATGCACCTGCGAGCTCGTCGGGGGTGGAGCCACACCCACGGTGCAGTGCGTTCGCGATCACTCCACCGCCGGGACCGAACCGCTCCGAGACATCGGCGAGGGCAGCGGAGCGGTCGCACAGCACGTCGGTCGCTCCCGGCGGGCAGGGCATCTCGACCGGCCCGATCAGGGTCACGGTGTCGAGGGGCGTGATGCCCGCAGGGTCCTGGGCCAGCTCGAGGGTCATCCCCGAGCGGTCCGGAGGTGCCGACGCCTCGTAGTGGTAGTGGATCTGAGCCACCAGCACGTCGCCGGGTTGCAGGTCGAACCCATCTCCCTCCGCGAAGGCGACCGGCCGCTGGCCCGGCACCCAGCCGGCCACACGGTCGCCGCCGTTGGTGCCCATCCCTGCCAGACAGGACCAACCCGACCCCTCATCGGCCGCGTCCTCCGCCTGGAACCGAGGAAGGTCGCCCGCCCGCACGCGGGTCACGATCGCGTGGTGCACCACATCCAGACGATCCGGGTCGAAGGTGTACCCGGTCAGGAACGTCGGCTCGGTGATCTCGGGGTCAAGGATGAAGCAGCGGTAGTCGTCGCGCTGGTCGGGGCTGCCCTTGTAGGGCTCGGCCAACTTCACCACGCGGTCAGGACGCGGCAGTCGCACCTCGGGTTGTTCCGGAGCGAGCACCGGGGTGGAGCTGGGCACGTCGAGCATCGCGCCGGCATCCGCCCACCGACCGATGGTCTCGATCTCGCGCTCGGTGAGGCCCCGGGCGTTGTGCACCTCGACCCCCACGTCGGATGCCGGCCACGGCGGCATGTAGCCAGCGCCGGTGACGACCGCCAGGCCATCGGCCACCTCGGCGGCGTCGCCCGCGTCGTCCAGGGTCCACATCGACGCGCCGATCGACCCGGTGCTGTGACACGACGCGCAGTTGGCCTCGAGGATCGGCTGCACCTCGGTGGAGAACGCCGGCCCACCCGCGCTCACCTCGACCACCCGGTCGCGGTCGCTCAGGCCGGTCGGCGGGGTGAAGTCACGGGAATCGACCGCGACCAGCTCCAGGGTGACGTCGACCTCGTCACCGGTCTGCACCAGCCCCACCTTGGTGATCGGGCCGATGCCGAGATCCGACATCTTCATCGTGGTCGATGCGGTGGCCGTGAGCGTCGCCCCCTCGATCCGTGCGTCGACGTCCCAACGTGACGGCACCGAGGTCTGCTTGACCGACAAGGTGCCGTCGATCGTCGCCCCCTGCACGTCGTCCGCCGATGCACCCTCGGGCAGCTCGACGCTCGCGTCGGACAGCTTCACCTCGCGGTAGTCGTGGGACTCCAGGAACTCGTGGCGGAGCGCCTTGTCCCGCAACGAGTTGTCGCTGCGGAGCTGGTGCACGTTGACCGCCACGTCGCTCAGACGGACCGTCGGGGCGTCACCCTCGCTCCGCTCACGCCGATGTCGCCGGCCAGACCACTGGTGGTCAGCTCCACCCGCTGGTCCACCCCGGCGAGCACCTCATCGACGCCGACCGTGGCCGTCGACCGCGTGGCATCGATGCGGTAGACGACCTCGTCACCGTTCGGTTCCAGCGGGGTGACCAGCGGCAGCGTGTAGTCGATGGGCTCCTCGGGGGTGAGCGCCAGGCTGATCAGGTCGCGGGAGAAGAACGCGCCCGCTCCCAGCACCACCACCACTGCCACTGCCACGGCCCGCCATGGATGTACCCGGAGTGACGAGACCAGCTGCGACATCGGTCAATGCTCGCGGTCGGGGTGGGTGCCGTCAACGACCACCCCGGCGCGGTCGGGTTCGGGAACAGCGGCCGGTTCCTGACGCAGCCAGATGCTCCGCTGGGGGAACGGCATCTCGATACCCGCTGCATCGAAGGTGTCCTTGATGCGACTCCGCAGCTCTCGGGCCGCAGCCCACTGGTCCGCCGGAGCGCTCTTCACCGCGATGCGGATCGACACCGACGACTCCCCCAGCATCTCGACGCCCCACAACTCCGGCTCCTCGATCAGGTGCGCTGCGGAGTCCGGGTCCTTCCACATGTCGTCGGCTGCCTGTTTGATCAGCCGCGTCGCCAGGTGGTGGTCGACGCCGTAGGCGACCTCGACGTCCAGGATGACGCGCGCCCACCGTTGGGTCATGTTGCCGACCTCGGAGATGGTCCCGTTGGGGACGAACCACAAGGTGCCCTCGATGTCACGGATCCGGGTCATGCGCAGCGATATCCCCTCGACGGTGCCCGTGGCACGACCCGCGTCGATGACGTCACCGATGCCGTACTGGTCCTCGACGATCACGAAGACGCCCGCCAGCACATCGCGGACGATGTTCTGGGCACCGAAGCCCAGCGCCACGCCGGCGATGCCTGCGCCAGCGAGCAGCGGTCCGAGGCTGATGTCGAACTGGGCGAGCACCAGGAACACCGCGACGGTGAAGATCGCAACCGACGCGGCGCTGGCGATGGTGGACGACGCGGTGGTCAGCCGCAGCGCCTTGCGCTCGCTGTACGCCGGGTCCCCCGCGTGCTCGGCCGCCGTGCGCTCCTCGAGGCGTCGCACGTAGCGGTCGATGCTGCGCCGGACCAGCCAGTTGGCGATGAGCGCCAACAGCACGACCAGCGCCGCAGCCACCGGCACGCTCACGAACCACTGGGTCGCCTCGGCCAGGGTCCGGTTGCCGGTCCACTCGTAGAGACGCTCACACACTGCACCCGGATCGGGCCCGCACGCCTCCACCACGCTGATGAAGGTGCGGAACTGCTCCTCGGTGAACCCCGGCGGCGGACCGCTGGGCAACGTGGTGGTCGGTCCCTCGATCTCCTCGACGGGAACGGGCAGCAGGGGCGACTCCGCCGGGCCCTCGGGCCCGCTCGGGTCGACGACGGTCGTTGCTGGCGCAGTGCTCGACGTGGTCGAACTGGTCGTCGTCGACTGGCGCTCGGTCGTCTCGGGCGTGAGCGGCTCAGCAGTTCCTGGCTCGGTGGTCGTCGGAGTCTGCTGCGCACGGACGTCAGGTCCGACGCCGGCGCCGGCGATCGACGTCTGGGCCATCGCCGCCGGTGCGACCGTCACCGCCAGCACCACGGCCAGCAGCGCCGCTGCCCCCAGCACCGCCGACCGCGACGCAGCCAGGAGCGCACGACGGTCACCGGCAGTCGGAGGGGTACCGCTACGTGGAGCCGCGCTGCCGGCGGCGGTGCTGGCTCGGGTGGCGGGACGACGGCGCATGCAGCTCCTGGTGGGGTCGGGGTCTGTCGTTGCCGACCGAGCGGTCCGCAGGGCGAACCGAGAGCCGAGCCGGGCGGACCTCAGCCGGAATGGAGTCCGGCCACGACGTCCGCCAGGTGCTCGGGATCAGGGGCCCGGTTGTTCACCAGGCTGACCGAATCAGAGATGCCCGACAGACGATCGCGGACCATAGCGGCGATCCGATCGGGTTCGCCGACCACCGCGATGGTCTCGATCAGGTCGTCATCGATCAGCGCACCCATCTCGGACCATCGGTCCTGTCGCGCCAGCTGGCGCAGCTCGGGGTGCAGGTCGCCGTAGCCGTGCAGTTCGAACACCGGCAGATAGGCCGGCGTGGTGCCGTAGAAGGCGAGCTGGGAGCGCACTGCTTCGCGACTGCGCGACATCTGCTCCTCGTCGCGACCGGTGACGATGATCGTGACGCAGATCACCTCGACGTCGTCGATGCTGCGCCCGGCACGGTCCGCACCGGTGCGCAGCGCGGGCAACGTCAGCTCGAGCAGGGAACGCCGGGTGTTCACCGGGTGCACCAGCACACCGTCGGCCACCTCACCTGCGACGGCGGTCATCCGGGGCCCGACCGCGCCGACGAGGACCGGCGGTGGACCGTGTGGCGACGGGCCCGGGTCGAACGCCGGCACCATGCGGGTGTGGGTGTAGAACTCGCCCCGGAAGTCCAACGGCGTGCCGTGCTGCCAGGTGTCCCAGATGGCCCGGATACCCAGGACCAGCTCGCGCATCCGATCCGCCGGGCGTGACCACGGCATGGAGAACCTCTGCTCGATGTGAGGGCGGATCTGGGACCCCAACCCGAGCGAGAACCGCCCTCCGGTGACCGCCTGCAGGTCCCAGCCGGCGTTCGCCAGCGTCATGGGCGTGCGGGCGAACGCGATCGCAAGGGCCGTACCCAGCTGGATCGTCGAAGTGTGTTCGGCGGCGACTGCGAGCGGGATGAACGGATCGTGGCGGGCCTCGAAGGAGAACGCCCGGTCGTAGCCCAGGTCCTCGAGCTCGCGGTAGATGGTCCTCGCCCGGGCCAGGTCCTCGGTGGGGACGGTCATCGACACTCGCATCGGGCCGGGACGCTACCCGAGCAGACCCACGGGTGACCTTGGACACTGGTCGAGACGGGCCGTGGAGCGGAAGACTGTCGGATCATGGGGGACACTCTCGAAGATCACATCGGCCCGGTCGACGCGTTCACGGTCACGCTCGAACGCGACCCGCTGCTGCGGGCGACGATCGTCGCCGTGGCGACCTTCGACCGTGCACCCGACTGGGACGTGCTCGTCGACCGCATCGACCGCGCCACCCGGCTGGTGCCCAGGTTCCGCCAGAAGCTGGTCACGGTGCCGTGGGGGCTCGCTCCTCCGCGGTGGATCGTCGACCCGGACTTCGACCTGTCGCTGCACCTGCACCGGGTTCGGGTGCATCGCGGCGGCGGGATGCCGGCGGTGCTGCAGCTCGCTCGCTCTGCCGGGCTCACCTCGTTCGACCATGGCCGACCGTTGTGGGAGTTCACCCTGGTCGAGGGACTCCCCTCGAAGCGGGCGGCGCTGATCATGAAGCTCCACCACGCGCTCACCGACGGCGTCGGTGGGATCGAGATCGCCGCGCACGTGGTCGACCTCGAGCGGGAACCCGACACACCCGGCCCGATGCCGCCTGCACCGGTTGCCAGGGAGCACGACGTGGTCGAGCTGGTGACCGACACGATCGGTTACCACCTGCGCCGGGCCGCGGATGCCGGCGACGAGCTGCGCCGGGCGATTCCCCACACGCTGCGTCACGGCATCGCTCGGCCCGTCGAGACGGTGACCGACGGGGTGAACACCGCGCTCGCGATCGCCCGCTTCGTGCGGCCGGTGACCGTCACGAGCTCCCCTGTGATGACCGAACGGCGGCCGCTGCGCGACTTCTCGTCGTTCGACGTGGACTTCGACGACCTGTCCGCGGCCGCGCACCGCATGGACGCGACGCTCAACGACGCCTTCCTCGCCGGCATCGCCGGCGGCATGCGGCGCTACCACGAACGCCACCTGGCCCTGGTCGACCACCTCCGGGTCAGCATGCCGGTCAACGTCCGCAAGGCGGGCGACGCTCCGGGTGGCAACCGCGTCACGATCGAGCGGTTCGAGCTCCCGGTCGGCATCACCGACGCACGCCGCCGCACCGAACGGATCCGAGCCATCTGCCGGTCGCTGCGCGAGGACCGGGCGATCCCCTATGCGAGCGCCATCGCCGGAGCGCTCAACCTGCTGCCGGTGGACGTCACCGCCGGCATGTTGAAACACGTCGACCTGCTGGCCAGCAACGTCCCCGGGTTTCCGTCCCAGGTCTTCATGGGCGGCGCGGCGCTCGAGTCGTTCCACGTGTTCGGCGCCACCCTCGGATCTGCGGCGAACATCACGCTCATGTCCTACAACGGGACGTGCAACATCGGCCTCAGCACCGACTCCGGCGCGGTGACCGATCCCGACGCGTTCCGCGAGAGCATGATCGAGGGCTTCGACGAGGTGATCGCCGTCGAGCGCTGAGCGACGACCGGCGCCGGTTCGTGTCGGGTCGGGTCGGGTCGCTCAGCGGCCCAACACGTGCGGCTCGTCGGGCACACCGTCTGCGAACCGTGCAAGCCCGAAGGTGGCCACATCAGCATCGGGAGCCTGCCCCTCGGCCAGATCGGCCAGCACCTCTCCCATCAGTGCAGAGAACTTGAACCCCTCGCCGGCATCCCCACACGCGACCACGACGCGCTCCGAGATCGAGTCGATGATGAAGCGGTTGTCGGGGGATTCGGTCCAGCAGCACACCTGGGCGTCGAACGGTCTCGGCTCGAACCCGCGCAGGTCCGCGGTCGCGCGCCGCTGCACCACCGCCAGCAGGTCCGGGTCGGGCGTTCGGTCGAGATCCTCGAGCGACCAGTCACGCAGAGCCCGATCGACGCCGACCTTGTAGCCCACCCCCGGGGTCGCCATCGCGTACATCGCCGGCCGATCACCCTGCGGCCCGTCGAACCAGCACGGCAACCCGTCGCTCACCGCCGTCCCGCCCTCGTGCGCGATGTGCGCGACCTGTTCCAGTCGCGGCGTCAACCGCAGGTCGAGGTCCGGACCGAGACCCGCCAGCAGGTCACCGGCACCCGGCCCTGCAGCGAGCACCGCCGCGTCGGCGCGGATCACGCGACCCCCGTCGCACACCAGCCGGACGCCGCCCGGCTCGTCATGCACCTCGCGCACGTGCAGACCGGCGAGCAGCGCGCCGCCGGCGCGCACGAAGCGCTGCTGCTGGGCTGCCATGGACACCGCGGCGAGCACCGGGCCGGCATCGCCCTGCCACACGGCGTCGCGGCCATCAGGGCGGAGCCCGGGCAGGAACCGCCCCACGTCGTCGGCCGCGACGCGCTCGCACGATGCTCCGGCGGACCCGAGCGAGTCGACCACCGCGTCCACGGTCTCGTCGTCACGCCACAACAGCCCCCGGCGCAGGAAGACCGGAGCGCCGTGGCGGGAGCCCAGGCGTTCCATGGCCTCCACACCGCGCAGCGCGAGTCGGACCCGCACCGGATCGGGGTGCGCCAGTCGCCAGATGCGGGTCGGCCCCGGCGAGGACGAGTAGTCGTTGGCCGGTCCGAATCGGTCCACGAGGTCGACGCGGTGACCTCGTGCGGCCAGTTCGGCCGCAGCCGGCAACCCCCAGGCCCCGGCGCCGACGACCGCCACCTGCATCGGGACCGACCTATCCGTCGACCGGCGGTGACGTGCGAGCCCACCGACGACCCCGACGACCGCCCCACCGCAGCGACGGTGAACTGCACCGCAGCCAGCAGCAGCGCCGCGACCATGCCCGGCCAGGCGCTGGTCGCTGCTGCGACGATGGCGATGCCGACGAAGACCACACCGCCGAACACCCACAACGCCGTGCGCCGACCGGCACTCACGGCGCCCACCCGCAGATCGCCGCGGTGTCACCGAACAGCATGCGCTTGTGCTCGGCGATCACCGAGCGGTCCTTGGGGGCCATCACCGCTGCGAGCTCCATCGCCCGGTCCAGCACCTCGGACTCGGACGCGACGTGTTCGACGATGCCCGACGCGTTCGCCTCGACCGCGGTGTAGCGACGTCCGGTCATGATGGCGTCATGTGCCGCGGCACGCGGCAGCCGGGTGGTCACGACGCTGCGCATCGGTCCGGTCAGCGGAAGACCCAGATCGACCTCGGGCAGGCACCAGTACCCGCGATCGTCGCGCATCACCCGGACGTCGCAGGAACAGCTGAGCATCGCCCCACCGGCGAACGCATGGCCGTTGATCGCCGCCACCGTGTAGGCGGGCAGCAGGTAGAGACGACCGAACAGCCGGTGCACGGCGTCGACGATCTCGCCGGCCTCCTCGGGGTGAGCGGACATGCGATCCAGATCCAGACCGTTCGAGAAGAACCTGCCGGTCCCGGTGATCACCACCGCGAGCGGGCCGTCAGCAGCCTCGAGCTCGCCCAGGACCTGGTGCCAACGACCGACCGACGCGAGGTTGAAGCGGTTCTCCTCGTCGACCATGCGCACCACGGCCACGTCGCCCTGACGCTCGACCGAGATCAGTGGGCCGTCGGGCTGGGTCACCGCCGCACGACCAAGGGCAACGACACCAGCGAGTTGTTCAGGTTCGAGCGCTGGCGGACCGGCTCACCAGCCAGCTCGAACGAGCTCCACCGGTTCAAGAGCTCGTCGAGGAACACCCGGCCTTCGAGGCGGGCCAGGTGGACCCCGAGGCAGAAGTGCTCACCGATGCCGAACGACAGGTGCGGGTTCGGGCTGCGGTGGATGTCGAAGCTGTGCGGATCGTCGAACACCGCCTCGTCGCGGTTGGCCGAGGTGTACATCATGGCCAGCTTGTCGCCCTTGGCGATGGCCTGACCTCCGAGCACCGCATCCTCGCTGGCGGTGCGGCGGAAGTAGTGCAGCGGGTTGGCCCAACGCAGCACCTCCTCGGTCGCTCCGGCGAGCAGCGACCGGTCCTCACGCAGCTCGGCCAGCTGGTCCGGGTGCTGCAGCAGCGCCAGGATGGCCGAGGACAACATGGTGCGGCTCGTGTCGTTGCCCGCCACGACCAACTGCACGAAGAAGCTGCCGAAGGCCAGGTCGGTCATGGGCTCGCCGTCGAACTCGGCGTCGAGCAGCAGCGTGATCAGGTCCTCACGCGGGTCCCCGCGCCGGTCGGCGGCGAGCTCCATCGCGTACATCGCCATGGCGATCGAGCCGTTCAGCGAATCATCCGCTCCGCTCACGATGTGCTCGGCCCAGGCGTGGATCTGGTCGCGGTCGCTCTCGGGGATGCCGACCAGCTCGCCGATGACCTGCGCGGGCACGTGGGCGCACACGTCGTGGACCACTTCGATGTCGCCCTCGCCCGCGGCGTCGATGATCTGGCCGCAGATGCGGCGGATGCTGGGTTCCAGACCGGCGATCACCCGTGCCCGGAAGTGCGCCGAGAGCGAGTCGCGGTGCTCGGCGTGACGGGGCGGGTCCATGGCCAGGAGCATGTCCTGCATCATCGCCAGGGAGTCCGGGTCCAGGTCCTCCAGCACCACCCCGCCCAGCGCTGCGGAGTACAGGTTGGGCTGACGGGACACCTCGACCACGTCCGCGTGGCGCATCACCGCCCAGTAGGAGGTGCCGTCGGGCATCTCCTGGCGGTGGACCGGATCGGTGCGCCGCAACTCCTCGAACACCGCGTGCGGTGCACCGTCGCCGTACTGCTCAGGGTCGTAGATGTCGATCATCGCCGGGCATCGTACCGATCAGATCGCGTGCCCGTCCGAAGACCGCGTCGAGCATGGGCTCGGTCAGGCGTCCGGTGAAGGTGTTCTGCTGGCTGACGTGGTACGAGCCCAGCAGGACACGGCCGTCGGGGGCGACCGCCTCGGCGCCGTGGCCGAACTTCGGACGTGTGGGGAAGCCCAGGACCCGGGCCGCCTCGGCGAACCCGAACGCACCCAGGGCCAGCACGACACGGACCTCCGCGAGCAGTTCGAGCTCGGCGTCCATGAACGGGCGGCAGGCATCGCGCTCGTCGGTGGTCGGCTTGTTCGCAGGAGGCGCGCACTTCACCGGCGAGGTGATCCACGCACCGCTCAGCTCCAGTCCGTCATCACGATCGACCGAGGTGGGCTGATTGGCGAAGCCAGCCCGGTGCAGCGCCGCGTAGAGCCAGTCGCCGGACCGGTCGCCGGTGAACATCCGACCGGTGCGGTTCGCGCCGTGCGCAGCGGGCGCCAGTCCGACGACCATCAGACGAGCGCCGGGGTCACCGAATCCGGGCACGGGCCGCCCCCAGTAGTCCTGGTCCGCATAGGCGGCGCGCTTGTCCCGGGCGACCTGCTCGCGCCACTCGACCAGTCGCGGGCAACGCCGGCACTCGATGATGCTGTCCTGCAGCTGCGACAGACTCGCCTTCGGCGACGGGGGGCCCACGGCGGGCGAGCATAGGATCCGCGTCATGGCACGTCGCTCCCCCACCGCCCCGACCCTGGTGCTCCTGGTCCGCCACGGACAGACCTCGACCACCGGCACGGTGCTGCCCGGTCGCGCCAAGGGCCTGCACCTGGCTGACAAGGGACGCTCCCAGGCAGATGCTGCAGCGGCTCGCATCGGCGCGCTGGAGAAGGTCCACGCCGTGTACAGCTCGCCGCTGGAACGCACCCGTGAGACCGCCGCACCCATCGGCCGGGCGGTCGGACAGAAGGTTCGGATCGCCAAGGGCCTGCTCGAGTGTGACTTCGGCACCTGGACGGGCAAGAAGCTCTCGGCGCTGCGCAAGAAGCCGGAGTGGTCCACCGTGCAGAACCGCCCGTCGGTGTTCCGCTTCCCCGAGGGCGAGTCCTTCGCCGAGATGCAGCTGCGCATCTGGAACCAGCTCGCCGACCTGGTCGCCGTTCATCCCGGAGAGACCGTGGTGGCGGTGTCCCACGCAGACCCGATCAAGGCCGCGGTCGCCATGGCCTCCGGGGTGCACCTGGACCTGTTCCAGCGCACCGTCATCTCGCCGTGTTCGATCACTCCGCTGCTGTTCAGCGCCGCCGGCCCGATCGTGTTGGCGGTCAACTCCACGGGCGACGACCTGCGCACGCTCGCTCCCTCCTAGATTGGGGGCTTCGTGGACCTCCAATTCGACTTCGACCATCTCGACTCGTTCATCCCGGCCGCCGTCGGTGAGCCCGGACAGCGCGTGTTCTACCTGCAGGCCCGCCGCGGCGAACAGGTCGTGGCCCTGCGCTGCGAGAAGGAGCAGGTCGGCATGCTCGGCCGCTACCTCGGCCAGCTGGCGGGCGCCATGGGCGCACCCGATCCCGAGCGTGATGTCGCGGGGCTGATCGAGCCGGTGGAGCCCGTCTGGGCCGTCGGGACGATCTCGGTCGGGGTCGACGAGGACTCCGGGGTCATCCAGGTCACCACCGAGGAACTGGTGCCCGAGGAGATCGAGGTGGTGATCGACGACGACTTCACCGAGGACGACATCGAGGCACTCCTCGATGAGGTCCCCCCGGGGGCGCAGGCACGCTTCACGCTGCGCATCGGGCAGGCGGCGGCGTTCGCCGAGGCGGCCGAGGAGTTGGTCACCGCCGGCCGACCTCCGTGTCGGCTCTGCGGCCGACCCATCGGCGCTGATGGTCACGCCTGCCCGCGCTGGAACTGATCCGGTGCTCCCGGGCGACGGCGTCGATCGGGGCGACCCCGACGACGAGTTGGATGACGACGGCGGTCCCGAGGACGAGTTCGATGGCGAGCCCGACGGCGAGGAGGATGACGACGACGGGGGTCTCGAGTTCGTCTACGAGGCCTCGCTGGGGCCCGATGACGACGCCATGGCGGACCTGCTGCGCGACGGCGACATGGAGGTGCTGGGACTCATGCCGTGGTCCAGCAACGGCACCTATCTGGTGCAACTCCGTTCGAAGGGCCACCACGCACCGGCGATCTACAAGCCCGGGCAGGGTGAACGACCGCTGTGGGACTTCCCCGGACACCTGTGGAAGCGGGAGGTCGCCGCGTACGAGCTGTCCGAACAGATGGGGTTCGCGCTGGTGCCCACCACCGTGGAACGTCGGAACGCTCCGATGGGTCAGGGATCGGTGCAGGCGTTCGTGCCCGCCCAGTTCTCCGAGCACTACTTCACGCTGCGCGAGCGCGACGAGCTCGGCGCCCAGCTTCGTCGGCTGTGCGCGTTCGATCTGGTCGCCAACTCGGCGGATCGCAAGGGTGGGCACTGCCTGATCGACCTGGCAGGTCGCATCTGGGCCATCGACAACGGCCTGACCTTCCACGAGGAGTTCAAGGTCCGCACCGTGCTGTGGGACTTCTCCGGTGAGCCGATCCCCGAGGATGTCGCGTCGGCGATGGCGGCGTTGCTGGACTCGGGTCTCTCCGAGCCGCTCCGACAACTGCTGAGCGATGACGAGGCGACGGCGGTACTGGAACGGGCCCGTGCGGTGCTCGCGGGGGGCCACTTCCCGCACGACCCGACGGGTCGGCGCTACCCGTGGCCACTGGTCTGAGCACCGATGGGCTGAGCGCTGCTGATCGGCGCGCGGTGGCGCTGCGTGCGCGAACGACCCCCGGCCGTGGCCGGGGGTCGTTCGCGGTACTGCGGAGCCGGCCGGGTCGGCCGGCGCGGCCGATCAGCGAGCCTTGAGGGCCTCGATCAGCTTCGGCATGACCTTGTGCACGTCGCCCACGATGCCGAGGTCGGCGACCGAGAAGATCGGCGCCTCGGGATCCTTGTTGATGGCGATGATGTTCTTGGAACCCTTCATACCGACCAGGTGCTGGGTGGCACCGGAGATGCCCGCTGCGATGTACACCGTCGGCTTGACGACCTTGCCGGTCTGGCCGACCTGGTACGAGTAGGGCACCCAGCCGGCGTCCACGATGGCGCGAGAGGCGCCGGGGGCCGCGGACAGCAGCTTCGCCAGGTCCTCGACCATCTGGAAGTTGTCCTTCTCGCCGAGACCACGACCGCCGGCGACGACGACAGCGGCTTCGTCCAGGCTGGGCCCGGTCTTCTCCTCGACGAAGACGTTGGTGACCTTGGCAGCACCCGTGGCGCCGAGGTCACCGAACGAGAGGTCCTCGACCGGTGCAGCAGCACCACCGGACTCCTCGGGGGCGAACGACTTCGGGCGGACCAGGAAGATGCCGAGCTTGTCGGTGGTGAACTTCGTGACGACGTCGGTGGCGCCGCCGAACACGGGCTCGACTCCTGCGAGACCGCCGTCGCGCTCGACCAGGTCGACCACGTTGGTGATCACGGGGGCGTCGACCTTGACCGACAGCCGCCCGGCGACATCGCGACCGGTGTAGCTGGTGGCCAGGAGCACGGCGTCGGGGCCGTTGCCCGCCTCGACCGCAGCAGCGATCGCAGCAGCGATCGGCGCCCCGAGGAGCTTGCCCTCGGTACCGGGCACGTTGAACACCTTCGTTGCGCCGTAGCTGCCGACGTCGCCGGCGACGTCGGCGCCGAAGGCGGTGATGACCTCGACGGTGTCGGCGAGCTCACGTGCCTTGGTGAGGATCTCGAGGGTGGTGTTGCTGACCTTGCCCTCGGAGGCCTCGGCGAACACCCAGATCTTGGAAACAGTCATGCGGTTCTCTTTCGTTCTCGGTGCGTTCGACTCAGATGGTCTTGAGCTCGGCGAGGAAGTCGACGATCTTGGCGAACCCCTCGCCGTCGTCCTCGATGACCGTGCCGGCTTCGCGGGCCTCGGCCTCGGCGACGTCGACGATCTCCTGGCCGCCTCCGGCCCATCCGACGCTCGAGGCGTCGATGCCGAGGTCGGCGATCTTCACCTCGTCGACGGGCTTGGACTTGGCGGCCATGATCCCCTTGAAGGAGGGGTAGCGGGGCTCGACCACGCCTGCGGTCACGGACACGACGGCGGGCAGCGGGCTCTCGACCTCGTCGTAGCCGGCCTCGGTCTGACGCTGCACCTTGACCGTCGAGCCGTCGACGGTGATCTCCTTGGCGAAGGTGACCGACGGCAGCGAGAGCAGCTCTGCGATCTGCTCGGGCACGACGCCGGTGTAGCCGTCGGAGGACTCGGTGGCGGTCAGGATCAGGTCGGCCTCGCCCGCGCGCTCGATCGCCTTGGCGAGCACCTTTGCGGTGCCCAGGGCGTCGGAACCGGCCAGCGCATCGTCGCTCACGAGGACGGCCTTCGCGGCGCCCATGGCGAGCGCCGTGCGGAGTCCGCCGACCTCGCTGTTGGGTGCCATCGACACCAACGTGACCTCGCCGCCACCGGCGGTGTCGACGAGCTGGAGCGCCATCTCGACGCCGTAGCTGTCGGATTCGTCCAGGATGAGCTTCCCGTCACGCTTGAGGGTCTTGGTACTGGGATCCAACGCACCCGGGTCAGCCGGGTCCGGGATCTGCTTCACACACACGACGACGTTCATGGACCGGATTCTGCCTCGCGCCCCCGGCGCGGGCCAAACCGCCCGACGGTCGCGTGACACCATCCCCTCCGCCGCCGTTCGGGCGGGCAGTTCCCCGATGATGAGCGTCGGGTCGGTCACCGCGCCCCTCTCACTGCGAACCTGGGGCGCAACTGCACACTCCAGCGTGCGGTGGCGCCCCCGGTTCCGCGCAGCGCGGTGACGGGCCGACGGCGTCAGCCGAGGTACGAGCGTGCCAGCGCGGGGGTGTTGGTGATGATGCCGGCGACGCCCATCGCCGCCAGCTCGATGATGCGGCCACGGTCATCCACGGTCCAGGGGTTCACCGCCAGACCGAGCCCGGCGCACTGCTCGACCAGGTCCGGGTCGACGAAGGGGTCCCAGGGGTTGATCGCGACCGCACCGGCGTCAGCCGCTCGCCGCACGGCGTCGGGGTCGCCCGAGAGGTCGAACAGCAGCTGGGCGGTGTCGACGCCCGGGTCCAACATGCGGACCCGCTCAAGGGTCGCCTCGTCGAAGCTGGAGACGCACACCGGCTGCGAGCGATCCGCCGAACGGCGGTCCGCGATCACCTGCAGGACCCGGTCGGCCAGATCCGTCGCAGGTCCGGTCACCTTCAACTCGATGTTCACCCCCATCCCCGTGCAGGCCTCCAACGCCGCGCCGAGCAGTGGCACCGTGTCGGGCCGTGCCGATCCGGGATGCTGCTCCACCACGCGGCCGTCCGGGTAGATCGGATCGTGGTGCACCACCAACGCGCCGTCGCCGGCCAGGTGCACGTCGAGCTCGACCCAGTCGGACCCCTGCTCGGCCGCAGCGGCGAACGCCGGCAAGGTGTTCTCCGGATGGTCTGCCGACGCCCCGCGATGGGCGTAGATGAGGGGATGCACCTGACTGGACATCTTCTGGAAACTTTTCCTTTACACGGTCGGGGGCCGACAGTACCGTTGAGCTTGTTCACGAATTCACAAGTCTCCGACTGTGAGGCACCCAATGAAGGGGCCGAGCGGAGAACTGAGGTTCTGGACGAACCCCCACCATCCATTCTTCATCACGAATCGGGCGCGTGCGCGTCCCACCCCCCACGGAGGACCAGTGGCGCTGACCTCGAGCCGAAGCCTGAACACCGCGACCGACACCTGGCGTGCGGTCTCGTCATGCCGGGACACCGACCCGGACCTGTTCTTCCCGGTCGGGACGACCGGACCGGCCCTGGAGCAGATCGCCGCTGCCAAGGCAGTGTGCGACTCGTGCGAGGCCAAGGCTCCGTGCCTCGAGTTCGCGCTCACCACCAACCAGGACTCCGGCGTCTGGGGTGGCACCTCCGAGGAGGAGCGCCGCAAGCTGCGCCGTGCGTGGGTCGCACAGCAGCGTCGTGCTGCCGCCGCATCCTGAGCACACCGTCGACCTGAGCGTCGAGCTAGAGACCTACCGAACGGCCTCCCGCACCGGGAGGCCGTGTCGCGTCCGGCTCGGGGCCGCGGACGATCGGAATGGTCAGCTCGACCCTGGTCCCCGGGCGCTGGCCCGGCGAGGGCGCCGCGACCGCCGGCGCAAAGGTGATCGTCCCGTCGAGCTCGGCGACCAGACCACCCACGATCGACAGGCCCAGGCTGGTGGTGTGCTCGGGGTCGGACCCGGCACTGATGCCCACGCCATCGTCGAGCACCGCGATGTGCAGCTGTCCGCCGGCTGAGCTGAGTTCGACGCCGACCTCGGCGGTCTCGTCCTCCGCCAGCGTGCCACTCGGATAGGCGTGGTCGACCACGTTCTGGAGCAACTCGGTCAACACCACCGCGAGCGATGTCGCAGCGGGCGACGGGAGCTTGCCGGCGTTGCCGGTGATGACGAAGTGCGCCGGTTGTTCCGGCGACGTGAGTCCCTCCTCCACCATGCGCACCAGCGGCCGCACGATCTCGCCCAGATCGACCTCGTCGCCGTCCTCGCGGGACAGCGTCTCGTGCACGAGTGCGATCGAGCGGATCCGGCGCACCGACTCCTCGATGGCGGCCTTCGCGGACGGTTCGGTGAGCCGGCGCCCCTGCAGTCGCAACAGCGACGAGATCGTCTGCAGGTTGTTCTTGACCCGGTGGTGGATCTCCTTGATGGTCGCGTCCTTGGACACCAGCAGTCGGTCCCGGCTCCGCAGCTCCGAGACGTCACGCAGCAGCACCACGGCGCCGTCGACTCGCCCCTCGTGCAGCAGGGGGATGCAGCGCAGCACGATCGAGACGTCGTCGCGTTCCACCTCCTCGACGACCGGGTGGGCGGTGAAGAACGCCCGGTAGGTCGCGGCGGACTCGGCACCCAGGTCGGAGAGGCTCTCGCCGACGATGTTGCCCGACACGCCGAGTCGCCGCAGTGCCGAGATGGCGTTCGGCGAGGTGAACTCCACGTGGCCCTGGTCATCGAGCAGGATCACGCCGTCGCCGACCCGGGGGCCCCCTTCGGCGAGCACCTCTTCGTCGTCGTAGGGGAAGTCGCCCGTGGCGACCATGTGGGCGAGCCGGTCGAAGACCTCCAGGTACACCCGCTCCAGCACGCCTCGCTGGCGGGTCATCGACATCGCCGACTCCCGGGCGAGCACCGCCACCGCCGAACCCCGGTAGAGCACCGGGATGGCGGTGACCCGGATGTGCTCCCCCAACCAGGCCGACTCGACGACGGTCTCCACGATCTGTCCCGCCGCGGCTGCCTGGGCGATGACCGGGCGCTGCGTCGAGTCCATGGACCGGCCGACCACGTCGTCGAGGAACAACGTCTGGCCGGTGTTGGGTCGCACCTGGTTGACCACCAGGAAACGGCGCGGACCGTCGCCGTAGGTCGGCATCGGGACGTACAGCAGCAGGTCCGAGAACGACAGGTCCGACAACATCCCCCAGCCGGCCACCAGGCGCTTCAGGTGTCGGGACGCATCCGCATCGACCGGCGGCACGATGAGTCCGACGTGCTCCGCGGTGAAGTCCTGGTCGTCGTCCAGGTCGTCCAGGTCGGGAGCGTCGTAGTCGGGTCGGGTGTAGCTCGACATCCCGAACCGGGGCTCGTGGTCACCCGGGGTGCTCATGACCAGATCGCCCCGCCGAGCGCGAGCAGCCCCTCGAGGGAGTGGATGTCGTCGTCGAAGTAGGGCACCGACAGCGTCAGCTCGGGGATCGCCGCCAGCTCGCGTCGCTGCTCGTTCTCACGGCGGGCCACCACCTGGTAGTCCATGAAGCTGCGGCCGATCTCGGTGAGCACCGTGCCAGCGTGGGGCATACCCAACGAGAGCGCCTCATCGATCCGTGCGCCGACGTCGTCGCCGTGGGTTGCGAGATGACCCGCTGTCTCGGTCCCGAGCGGGTCCAGCAGCAGCTCGGGCAGCACCTTGTTCAGCACCAGCGCCCCCACGTGGTACCGGCGTTGCTCGAGCAGCGACAGGAAGTAGGCGGCCTCGCGCGACGGGGCGACCTCGAGCGTCGACACCACCAGGAAGGTCGTCTCCGGACTGCCCAGCAGCGTGGTCACCGCCTCCGCACGCTCCACGAACCCCTCGTACATCGACTGGAAGAGGATGAAGAACTCGGCGATGTCCTCGAGGAACTGCGTACCCAGGATCCTGTCGGCGATCGAGTAGAAGGGCTTCGAGGCCAGCCCGACCACCCGCGAGCGGTACGGGGCGATGAGCCACCGCAGCAACCGCGACGAGAAGAAGTCGGCCATGCGCTCGGGAGCGTCGAGGAAGTCGAGCGCGTTGCGCGTCGGTGGGGTGTCCACCACGATCAGGTCGTAGCGACCCGAGTTGTGGATCTCGTACAACCGTTCCATCGCGACGTAGTCGTGGCTCTGGACGAACTTCCCGGTGATGTTCTGGTAGAGCGGGTTGGCCAGGATGGCATCACGGGTCGCTGCGTCGGGTGCGTGCAGCCGCACCAGGTCGTCCCAGGACTGCTTGGTGTCCAACATGGCCGCCCAGAGCTCACCCTGGACCTCGACCCCGGCACCAGCGAACGCAGCCTCGGGTACCCGGGTCTCGACGTTGCCGAACTGCTCCATGCCCAGCGCACTCGCCAGACGACGCGCCGGATCGACGGTCAGCACGAGCACCTTGATCCCCAGCCGCGACGCGGCGGTGGCGCCGAGCGCTGCCGCGGTCGTGGTCTTGCCGACGCCGCCCGACCCGGTCGAGACCACGATCTCCTTGCTGGCGCAGAGCTGCTCCAGCGTCTCGACATCGACGATCTGCGCCGGCGGGCCGGGACCTCGGGCGGGCCATCAGAAACCCAGCTCCTCGCCCAGCGACTCGGCGATCTTGGCGGTGGCACGCGGGCCGTGTGAACGGGTGAACAGGTAGGGCAGGTTCAGCACGGGCAACCCGGCGGGCAGTCCGTCGCGGAGCCGGGTCAGGTGACCGACGCGACTGCGCCGGAGACTCACCGCCAACTGCGCCCCCTGCATCACCGAGTCGATCCCGGGGCCGACGGCCTCGCTCAGCGCCGCCATCGCGTCGGGCTCGCGGAGACGGTCGAAGATCTCCTCGTCGCTGCGGGCGAACAACTCGGGCAGGACACGGTTGACCACGACCGAGGCGACCTCGATGTCGGTCTCGGCACCCAGCCGCTCGACGAGCTCCAGCGTCTCGGAGACCGGCATCTCTTCTGGAGCGGTGACCACGACGACCGCGGTCTGGTCCGCGTCGGTCAGGATGTCGATCATCCAGTCGGTCTGGTTGCGCACCAGACCGACCTTCACCAGGTCGTTGATCGCGACCGGCGAAGCGAGCTGACCGACCACGTGACCGGTGGCCGACGCGTCGACCACGACCAGGTCGTAGTGGTCCTCTCGAACCTCGTAGGTCAGCTTTCCGACGGTGAGGATCTCCTTGACCCCGGGCGCGGCGGTGGCGAGGAAGTCGAAGGTGCGGGCGAGCGGACCGATCTTGGCGAGCATCGGCAGCCGCAGCTGGAGCCGCAGGTACTCCTTCAGCGACTCCTCGGTGTCCATCGCCATGGCATGCAACCCGGGACGGACCTCGGACGGTTGGAAGCCGAGCGGACCTATTCCGAAGAACTCCGCCAGATCACCCTTCGAGTCGACCTCGCACACCAGGGTGCGCTTGCCGCGACGGGCCGCGAGGTGGCCGAGCGCGGACGCGACCGACGTCTTGCCGACACCGCCCTTGCCCGTGACGAACAGCAGCCGGCGATCCAGGAGCCCGAGGCCGGACCGCTGCGGGGGCACCGATCAGCCCGAGAATCCCATGGGCCGCGACTCCTTCGCGCTGCCCAGGTCGACGTACGCGATCTTGTCCGACGGCACGCCGACCTCACGTCCCTTGCGGTCCTGGATCCACAGCACGCTGTCGGCCGATCCCAGCACCTCGTCGACCCGTGCTCGGAGCTCGGCGCGATCTGCGTCGTCGGCCAACTGCAGCTCGATCTCTCGGGGGGAATAGGTCACGCCGATGCGCACGTCCACAAGGTCTCCTGGGGTCGGTGAGGAGCCCTCACTGTACGGCCGCGCCGCGGGAACGTCGACGCGGACCCCGATGCCGGCCCGACAGCTGTGAGCGCCGAAGGTTCCGTAGGCTCCCGGTCCATGAAACCCGCAGCCAAGTACGGGATCGCCGCGGCGGTCGTCATCGCCTTCCTCATCGCCGCCGGAGGCTTCTGGTTCCTGCGGGACGACTCCCCCGACGAGGTGGACCTGGACACCGCGGTCGGGTCGGTCGCCGAGGCCACGCCGTCCACGCCGGACGGATCGGAGCCCGCTGCCGCGGACGGGGTGACCGGCACCTGGACCGTGGACACCGAGACGGGCGAGTTCGACTTCGACTCGGCGACCGGGACGTTCGCCGGGATCCGCATCGACGAGGAGCTCGCCTCGATCGGCACCACCCAGGCCGTGGGGCGCACCGGCGATGTCACCGGCACCGTCGTCATCGACGGCACCTCGGTCACCTCGGCCGACATCGAGGTCGACCTGACGACCATCACCACGAACGACACGCGTCGCAACAGCAAGGTCCAGGAGGCACTCGAGACCGACCAGTTCCCGACCGCGACGTTCTCGCTCACCGAGCCGATCGAGCTGGGCGCGGGCGCGACCGCCGGCGAGCCGGTCTCGGTGACCGGCACCGGCGACCTGACGATCCACGGGGTCACGAACCCGGTGCAGATCCCGCTCGAGGCACAGCTGGTGAACGACACCGTGGTGCTCGTCGGCTCGGCGGAGATCGCCTTTTCCGGACTACGACGTCGAGGTGCCCTCGGCGCCGATCGTGCTGTCGGTGTCCGACACCGGGACCTTGGAGCTCCAGCTGCTGCTGACCAGGAGCTGAACCCTCCCGGCAGCCCGGCTCGGGTCAGCTCAGATGATGGTCAGCTCGGGGTTGTAGCGCCGCGTCGGGGCGAGGTCGACATCGACCCGTTCGGCGATGGCCGCGAACGCCTGCGCCGCTTCGGACTCGGGCGCGATCGCCATGATCGGATGCCCGTCGTCGCCACCCTCCCGCAACTGCGGCACGAGCGGGATCTTGCCCAGCAGCGGCACCTCGATCGTGTCGGCCAGCTCCTGGCCACCGCCCTCGCCGAAGATCTCGTAGCGGGCGCCGTCGTCGCCGGTGAACCACGACATGTTCTCGATGACGCCCTTGACGTCCAGCCGCACCTTCTCTGCCATGAACGCGGCGCGCTGCGCCACCTTCTGGGCAGCGGGCTGCGGTGTGGTGACCACGTACAGCTCGGCGCGGGGCAGGAACTGCGCGAGCGACAGCGAGATGTCGCCGGTACCGGGCGGCAGGTCCACCACCAGGTAGTCGGGGTCGTCCCAGAACACGTCGGTCAGGAACTGCTCGAGCGCCTTGTGCAGCATCGGCCCACGCCAGATGACCGGCTGGTCCTCCTCGACGAAGAAGCCCATCGACATGCACCGCACGCCGTACGCCTCGGGCGGGATGATCATCTTGTCGATCAGGACCGGGGGCCGGTCAACGCCCAGCATCCGGGGAATGGAGAAGCCCCACACGTCAGCGTCGACCACCGCGACCGACTTGCCCCGCTGCGCCAACGCGATGCCCAGGTTGGTGGTGACCGACGACTTGCCGACGCCGCCCTTGCCCGAGGCGATCAGCAGCACCCGGGTGCGCGATCCGGGGTCGGCGAACGGGATGGATCGTCCCTCCGCGTGGCCGTGGGCCTGCTGGGACCCTGCGGTCGCCGCCGGGTCGCCGTGGAGCTGGTGGCGCAACGCCTCTCGCTCGGCATCGGTCATGGAGGTGAAGTCGAGCTCGACCCGCTCGACGCCCTCGAGCCCGACCACCGCGGTGCTGACCCTGCCCTGGATCTCGGCCTTGAGCGGGCAACCAGGAATCGTCGAGCGCGATCTGGACCTTCACCACGGGCAGTTCGATCGTGATCTCACGCACCATCTCGAGGTCGACGATGGAGCGGTGCAGCTCCGGGTCCTGGACCGGCCTCAGGGCTTCGATGACGTCCTGGCGGGTGATGCTCATGGGGCGAGCATAGGCTCGCACCCGTGCCACCTCTCAGTCGCACCGAGTTCGCCTCGGCGGTCACGGCGATCACCTCGGCGTTCGGCGACCCCACCCGGCGCGAGGTCTACCTGTGGGCCCTCGGTCGACCCGACGGGGTGACCGCAGCCGAGGTCGCCGAGCACTTCGGACTGCATGCGAACGTGGCGAGGCACCATCTCGACAAGCTCACCGCGGGCGGGTACCTGGAGATCGACACCGTGCGCCCGGCGAGCGGTGCGGGGCGGCCCTCGAAGCGGTATCGGACCGTCGCTGACGAGGTGGCGCTCGACGTGCCGGTCGGCCAGGACGACGTGCTGGTGACCCTGTTGGGGCGAGCGCTGGCCGAGCTGGGCGAACAACGAGCCGCCGCGCTGGCCGAGGAGGTCGGCGTCGAGTACGGCCGGGCCATGGCGACGGCCATGGGCGACCGGAGCACCCGCTCGTTCCGCGCGGCGCTGCACACCGTCGCCGACGCCCTCAGCTCGCACGGGTTCGCGGCGAGGGCCGAAGCGCAGGGCAACTCGCTGCGCATCGTCACCGAGCACTGCCCGTTCGGCGATGCCGCGGTCGAACACCCGGTCATCTGCGCGGTCGACCGCGGCATGGTGCGCGGCATGCTCGAGTCGCTGCACGGCGAGACGAGCGTCGATCTGGTGCGCAGCACACCAGGGGGCATCGATCGCTGCGTCACCTCGGTCGGGACCGACCGCTGACGTGGCCCGCTCCTACCTGGATCACGCCTCCACCTCACCCACCCGCCCCGCAGCGGTCGCTGCCCTGCGCGGAGTGGTTCGACTCCGACGCTGCCGACCCGGGCCGCCTGCATGCCGAGGGCATGACGTCTCGGGTCGCGCTCGAAGCGGCCCGCGAACAGCTCGCCGGCCTCGTCGGCGCGCGACCGCGAGAGGTGGTGTTCACCTCGGGCGCCACCGAGTCGATCGCTGCGGCGACCTACGGCGCTCGGCTGCGCAGCCCGGACCGGCAGCGGGTGGTGCTGTGCGGGGTCGAGCACTCTGCGGTGCGGGAGTGGGCCGAGCGAGGTCCCGTGACCGTGGTCGGGGTCGACGGCGTCGGCCGGGTCGATCCCGACGCGCTGATCGCCGCAGTGGACGCCGAGACCGCCCTGGTGCACCTGCAGTCGGGCAACCACGAGGTGGGCACCACCCAGCCCGTGCACGAGGTGGTGCAGCGGTGCAGGGAGCTGGGCGTGATGGTGCACGTCGATGCGGCCCAGGCGGTCGGTCGGGAGCACGTGGGCTTCACCGAGCTGGGCGCGGATCTGATGTCGGTGTCGGGGCACAAGTTCGGCGCGCCACCCGGCACCGGCGCCCTGCTCGTTCGTCGGGGCGTGCGGATCACGCCACTGCTCGTCGGCGGCGACCAGGAGCGGGCTCGCCGGGCCGGCATGGAGAACGTGCCCGCCCTGCTCGCCATGGGCGCGGCGGCGGCTGATCTGACCGCCACCTGGCGGGACGAGGCCGCCGAGCAGCGCCGACTGAGCGGCCGGGTCATCGACTGGGCCATGGGCGCAGAGGGGGTGAGCGTGCTGGGCGATCCGCTGGACCGTCTCCCGCACCTCGTGTGCATCGGGATCGAGGGCATCGAACCCCAGCCGGTGCTGTTGGGCCTGGACCAGGCCGGCGTGGCGGTGCACTCGGGCAGCTCGTGCAGCACCGAGTCGCTCGAGCCCTCCCCGGTGCTCGCCGCGATGGGCGTCGACGCGCAACGTTCGCTGCGCATCTCGGTCGGGTGGACCACCACGGATGCCGACATCGATCGGCTGCTCGATCGACTGCCCGTCGTGCTGGCGGACCTGCGGTCGCTGCAGCGCTGAGCGTGGGCCAGACTGCGGCGATGCCCGATGCCCCCCGTGCGGTGATCTTCGACCTGGACGGCGTCATCCGGGACTGGAACGACGAGGCGATGTACGACCTGGAGGCGGCGTTCGGTCTGCCGCCCGGCATCATCTTGTCGATCGGCTTCGGATCGGAGCTGGGGCCGGCGGCGACGACGGGCCGGATCACCTTCCGGGAGTGGATGGACGAGATCCGCCGTCGTGTCGTCGCGTTGCACGGCGAGTCGGTCGTCGGTGCGCTCGATGAGTGGGAGGCGAACATCGGCACGGTCGACACCGAGATGCTCGCGGTGCTGCGATCGGTCCGACGGCACTGCACCGCGGCGGTGCTGTCCAACGGCACGACCCGGCTGCGCAGGGACCTGCACGCCCTGGACCTGATCGACGAGTTCGACGTCATCTACAACACCGCCGAGATGGGCGTCGCCAAGCCCGACCCGGCCGCGTTCGAACGGGTGCTGGCCGACCTGGAGCTCACTGCGGCCGACGCGGTGTTCATCGACGACCTGGCCGTCAACGTCGAGGGTGCCCGCAGCGTGGGGTTGCGAGCACACGTGCACACCGACCGGAACTCGACCGTGGCGTTCCTGGTCGAGTGTGGAGTTCCGCTCACCTGACCACCGGCGACGAGGGAAACCCCTTTACATTCCCCAATAGGAATATGTAGTCTCTCGAGGTGATCGACACCGATCTGGTCCTCGACGCCGTCAGCGAGCCGAACCGCCGCCACCTCCTCGAGCTGCTGCACCAGCGACAGGAGTCGACGGTGTCCGAGCTCGTCGCCGCCTCGGGGCTGCGCCAGCCACAGGTGTCGAAGCACCTGAAGGTGCTCGCCGGCGCTGCGCTCGTCGCGGCCCGGGTCGACGGCCGCTACCGCCGCTACCGCCTCGACGGCCGAGGGCTGCGGGCGGCACACGACTGGTTCGGCGAGTTCGAGGACGTCTGGCGAGCACGCTTCGATGCCCTGGACGAGCTCGTCTCGGCCGACCCCGACCCCGATCGTCAACCCGAGACTGCGAAGGAGCACATCCCGTGACCGACCAGACCATGCCACCCGACCTTTCGACCCTCGACGCCAGGAGGGCAGCGACGGAGTTCGACCTGAGCGACGACGGCTCGTCCTACCGGTGCATCCGGGTGTTCGGCGCCCCACCCGACCGCGTCTTCAGGGCGTTCACCGACCCGGCCGACCTGCGCGTCTGGTTCCCGTCGGGCGCGCCGTCCGGCTCGGAGATGACCGTGTGCGAATCCGACCCCGTCGACGGCGGCCGCTACCACTACGTGCTGGTGATCCCCGAGCACGGACCGATGGCCTGGCACGGCACCTACACCGACGTCGACCGACCCGATCGGCTCGATGCCGACGAGTGGTTCGTGATGGGCGAAGCAGATCCGACCGGCCCGCCGACGAGTCAGACGCTCACCTTCGAACCGACCGGCGACGGATTCACCCGCATGACCATGCAGGTCGACATGCCCGAGCCCGAGGATCCCGAGACGTTCATGGAGGAGTCGGCCGCCGGCCTGACCACCTCGCTCGCCACGATGGACGAGCTCATCTCCACCTGATCGGGGCGCAACCGTCCGTCGCCGGCACGCGGCGGCCCCTCACCCGATCGGCGTGCGGTCGATCGGGGCGCGGCGACCACGGCGAACCGAGGACGCTGCCACCTCGTCGGGCACCTCGACCCGGAGCCGGAGCAGTGCAGCACCGAGGGTCTTGCCCAGGTTGTCCGATCGCAACGACCTGGGCCCACCACCGTCGAGCGCCCCCTCCAGCACGAACTTCAGCGCCCACACGTTGGGCACCTCGTAGCGGGTGACGGACCCCTTCACCAGGTGATCGAAGTGCGCCGCCACGCGATCGGCGGTCACCGCCGCACAGATGGCGTCGTAGGCGGCTGGATCATCGGCGAACAACGTCAGGTCGGACCGGTCGCCCTTGTCGCCGGATCGCACGCCGCAGAGGTCTCGCAACATGATCATCGTCACAGCCACACAGTAGATGCGCTGCGCAACGACGCGACTAGCGTGTGCCCGCCGATGACGACCTATCTGGTCCGCCACGCGTCCGCCGGCTCCCGCGACAACTCCGACCCGTTCGACGAGCGTCGGTCGATCGACGAGGTCGGCCGCCAGCAGGCGGCGAAGTTGGCCGCCTGGCTGCGCCACGAACCCGTTCAACGCATCGTGGCCAGCCCCTACCTGCGGTGCATCCAGTCGGTCGAACCGCTGGCCTCGGAGCTCGGTCTGCAGGTCGAGGTCGACGGCGTTCTGGCCGAGGGAACCGATGTCGAGCAGGCATGGAAGCTCGTGGCCCAGGTCGCGTCCGGGACCGCAGTGCTGTGCAGCCACGGTGACGTCATCCCTGATCTGATCCGCCGAGCGCAAGGCCGGGGCATGCTCGTGCCCGGCAAGTCGGGCTGCGCCAAGGGCTCGGTGTGGACGCTGCAGCACTGGGACGACAACGTCTTCGCCACCGGGATCTACACGCCGATCCCCGGCTCCTGAGCACGGAGGCCGGCCGGCACCGCGCCCGCCGCGCTCGGGCTCAGGCGATCTCCACAGCGACGCGCACGCCGGCATCGACCGCGGACCGCTCGACCGCCACGGCCTCCAGCGCCATCAGCTGCGTGGGCCCGGTGTCACGGGTTCGCCCGAACGGCGAGACCATCGGCGGACCTCCCAGGCCCAGCTGGCCGGCTTCGCGCCCGAGTCGCGCCGCATCGGCACGCTCGTCGCAGCGCCACGCGACGCGCACCATGACCTCGGGCGGCTCGAACGACTCCCCGCCGTCAACGTCGCCCGCTTCCACCGGCACGGTGGGCCCACCGAAGGCGTCCAGGCCGAAGTACTCCTCGTGCCACTCGAGCACCTCGATGCCCAGTTGCTCGGCGCGGGCGACCATGAAGCGCGCTGCGGCCCGGGCCTTGGCCTCGGCGTCGGGCCACGGGTAGCCCAGCCGGATCTCGCCGCTGTAGCCGGCCGCGGTGCACACCAGCCCCTTGTAGGTCGCCGGCGCCGGGCGACCCGTCACCGAACGCACCCGGACCCGGTCGCCGCCCAGATCATCCAGACGCACCGACGTGAAGTCCGCGGTGACATCGGGGTTCAGGTAGGCGGCCGGATCGTGGACCTCGTACAGCAGCTGCTCGCGCACGGTGTCGAAGCTGACGATCCCGTCGGTCCCCTCGGGCTTGGTGATGACCGCGTCGCCCGACGCATCGCACGCCGCGATCGGGAACCCGGGCCGCGAGAAGTCGCCGTGCGCCCACCACTCACCCGAGTAGTTGCCGCCCGCCACCTGCGCCGAGCATTCCAGGAGATGACCGATCGTGACCCCGGCCGACAGCCGATCCCAGTCGTCCCACGCCCAGCCGAACTCGTGCACGAGCGGCGCCAGGAACAGCGAGGCGTCCGCCACCCGACCCGTGATGACGATGTCGGCGCCGGCGTCGAGCGCCTCGACGATCGGGCGCGCCCCCAGGTAGACCGACGCGAAGAGCGCGTCGTCGGGCAACGACAGGGCTGCAGCGAGCGGCCGGAGATCGTCACCGACGACCGTGGCGACCTTCAGGCCCTCGGCGCCGGCAGCCCGCACCACCTCGAGCGCCGCCCGACCGGCGGCCACCGGGTTGATGCCGCCGGCATTGGTGATCAACCGGGTACGACCCTCGACGACGGCGGGCAGCGCAGCGGCCACGTAGTGCGGCAGATCACGGGTGTAGCCCAGCGACTCGTCGCGTTGGCGGTCCTTGGCCAGGATCGCCAACGTCAGCTCGGCGAGCGCTTCGCACACCAGGTAGTCGACACCCGCGTCGAGCAACGGGGCGACGCCTCCGTAGCCGTCGCCGTAGTACCCCTGGCCGCCGCCGATGCGGACGGTCCGGTCGTCGCGTCGAGTCATCGTTGCGAGTCTGCCCGACCCCGGCGGCCCGCGCCCGCTACCGTCATCACCAGTTGTGTCGTTCCAGGGGGGTTCTGAGATGCGTCGTGGATGGTTCGCGGTACCGGTGTTGATCGCCGTCGTTGCAGTGGTGGGAAGCGCCTGCGCTCCACCGCCGGCTCCCACCGACTGGAAGATCCGACCGGTGTCGGTCACGGTCAACGACAAGGAAGACGCAGATCCCGGCGACGAGCCGTACGTCATCCAGGTCGGCTTCCGTTCCAAGGTCGGCGTGCCCGGCTCGTCATCGACGTCGATCTCATCGCAGTGCTACGCCAACAAGCTGCCCGCCACCGACGTCGGCCGCAACGGCACCACCGTGCCCATCCCGCCCGGCTCCGCGGACGTCACCTTCACCGGGGTGCGAGAACCTCGACCTCGCCGACATCGCCACCGGCGAGATCCCCTTCGAGGTGCTCGGCACCCTGACGTTCGTGATGGAACGTGACGGCATCTTCGCCGGCTGCGCGGTCAGCGACGCACTCCGCAGCGCACTGCTCGGCGTCATCGAGGACGCCCTCGAGGTGTTGATCGCGAACTCCCCCGTCCCTCCGACCACCGAGGAGCTCGTCGACCTGATCGTCGCCAACCTGGGCGACTTCATCAACGCTGCGGGCAGCCTCGTCGCTGCGGTGCTCGAAGGCCTGGGCAACCCCGACGACGTGATCGGGGTTGCGGCACAGATCCACCTGCCCACCCGTGGCGGCCTGACCGACCTCGTCAACGGCGCGCTCGACCTGGCCGGGCTGTTCTCGCCGGGACTCGAGGACGGCTTCATCCCCGTCGACGGGTTGCCCAGCGCGCTGCAGATCCGCGTCGGCACGCTGTCGCCGTCGACCACCCAGTTCCGCTTCACCGGGCAGGGCTTCGACTACGGCTACACCAGCTCGGTCACGCGCTGAGCCCACCGCTCAACAGATGAGTTCTGCCGATCCGGGCGGGTGAGGCGTCAGCCCCCGCCCGGGTTGGGCACTCGCCCGTCGACCGGCACCGTCGTGGAACCCGCCGCAGTGGTCGGAGGAGCATCACCCCGCGGCGCCACGGTGGTGGTCGACGACACCGTGTCCAGCTGGTCGATGAGCACCTCTGGTCCACCGAACAGGAACGACGCCGTCGGCCGCTGCAGGTCGGCCAGCACGGCCAGGTCGGCCTCGACCACCTCGACCCGGCCCTGGGCGAACGCCAGGGACGCCCGCAGCAGGCGGGCGTTCGGATCGTCGGGCCCGGCCGCAACTGCGAGTTCAGCGAGCTCCACCGCACGGGTCAGGTCCCTCGAGCTCGCGTCGACGCTCGCGTAGGCCCGTGAGACCAGCGCGTCGACGTTGTCGGGATCCTCGGCGAGCAACTCGTCGAGGCACGCGCCGAGCGCATCGAGGAACGCTGCGGCGTCGGTCGCCTCGGGGTCCTGGGCCTGCGCCGCCTGCTGCCAGCAGCTCCGGGTCGACGCGTCGACGGTGAAGATGAAGATCTCGCGTTCGAGCCCCTGGCTCTGCAGCACCTGCTCGGCCGCGGGCGTCGGGTCGTTGCGATAGAACCGGTCGATCTCCGCGGCTGCGAGCTCCCAGTCACCACCCCGCGACGCCACGATCGCGCGGAACACCCGGGCGTCGGGATAGTCGGGGTCGATCTCGACCGCACGCTGCAGGTTCGCAGCTCCCTCCTCGACACGGTCGAGCCGGATGAGCGCCCAGCCCTGGTAGGTGAGCGCTTCGACGTTGTCCGGCGCGTCGGCCAGGATCTCGTCGTAGCACTCGACCCCGCCCTCGGGATCCTGGAACGAGGCCTGCTGACACGTGGCCAGCGCCGCCCTGGGGGTGTTCACCGCGCCGGTGATGGGACCTGCGCCACGCTGGCCCATGTTCTGGGCGACGACCACACCTGCGACGATCGCCAGTGCCACGACGCCGCCTGCCCACAGCGCGTTGCGGGTGCGGCTGCGAGCGGGACGCGACGCGACGGCGAGCGCTCGACGCTCCTCGATCGCCTGCAGCACCTCCGAGGCGCGCACCGTGTAGTCGTCGCGCAGCGTCCGGTAGTCGACGTCGTCCATGTCGCCGGCGTCGTGCTCACGCTCGAGGTCGTCCAACGAGGCCAGCAGGTGGTCACGCTGCTCCTCGAGCAGCGCGAGCTCGTCGGGGTCGAGCCGTGCAGCGTTCACGTGACGCTCACTCCTGGCGGGCCCGCATGGCCGCGGCCACGCGCTCGGCGTCAGCGTCGGTGACCTCACGCGACGCCGTCTCGGTCCGCCGCCGGCGGTAGGCCCCCGCCAGCACCAGCAGTCCACCTGCGACAGCCACCACAGGGATGATCCACACCAGTGACCCCACCCCGCTCGACGGTGGGGTCAACAGGATCTCCTGCTCGTAGCGCTCCGCGAAGAAGTTGATGATCTCGTCGTCGGTGCGGCCCTGTGCCATCTGCTCGGAGATCTCCTCGCGGAACTGCACCGCCGAGGGCGACTGCGAGTCAGCCACCGACTCCCCGACGCACTGCTGGCACTTCAGCTGCGCGGAGATCGCGAACAGGCGCTCCTCGCTCTGCCCCTCGGTCGGCGTGGTGGTCGCCGCCGGAACGATCGCCGCGAAGCAGATCACCACCATGAGTCCCCACCACCACCACTTCTGGCGTTGTGGTCGTCGGGCGCTCATGACCGCTCGGCGATCAGGGCGTCCAACTCGTTCGCCGTGACCCCGCCGTTGATCTTGACCGCGACCTCACCGGAGGGATCCACCAGGAAGGACTCGGGCAGCTTCTTCACCCCGTAGTCGAGCGACGCGCCGTCCGCCCCGCCGGTGATGACGGGCCAGTCACCGCCGTTGTCGGCGAAGAACGTCTCGACCGCGTCGAGCTCGGTGTCGTCGAACGCGACGCTCACCAGTTGCACCGAACCGCTGTTGCGTTCGGAGAACTCGACCAGCTCGGGGTGTTCCTCCACACAGGGCGGGCACCACGTCGCGAAGAAGTTCACCAACACCCACTGGCCGCGGTGCTGGTCGATGTCGAAGTCATCGCCGCTCAGCGTCGACCCCGTCAACGGTGGCGCCAGGTTGCCCACCAGCGGACTGCTCTCGGGCTTCTCGCCCGAGGGGCTGATGACGAACACGACCACGAGCGCCAGGACCGCCACCCCGACGATGCCGGCGATGATCGGGGCGCGACGAGACGTCATCGGTTGGCCTCCTCAGGTGTGTCCGGCGCGACGTCGGCCGCTGCAGACTCGGCATCGGCTCCGTCGTCGGGCCCGGTGCCGGGGACCTGCTCGATGGGGGCCGGCGCCGAGACCGGGTCCAGCGGGTTGCGTCGTCGACCGGGGAACACCGCCAGCAGCGTGCCGAAGGCCATCACGAACCCACCGACCCAGAGCCAGACCACCAGCGGTTGGATGGTGACGCGAAGACCCAGTGTCGGATCGGACTCGCTCGGTGCACGCACGATCGACATCATCACGTCGTTGGTCAGTCCGGTGCGCACCGACGGCGTCACCACGGTCTGGCCCGACTGGCGGTACCGGTTGAGCTGCGGCTCGTAGACCTGTCCCCCGTCGACGCGGATGTCCGCGATGAGCTCGATCCGGTTCGGCAGCTCAACGGTGCGCGAGCCCAGGTACTGCACGGTGTGCCCCGAGATGCGTGCGGTCTGGCCCTCGCTCAGCGAGAACTCCGCCTGGCTCATGTAGCTCATCGACGCAGCGAGCGCGACGCCGATCATGATGACCCCCAGGTGCACCACCATGCCGCCGTTGGCCCGCCCGACGAAGCCCCGCCACCCCTGGCGACGCGTCGCCAGGGCGATCTGACGCAGTGCCGAACCGGCCGCGAACCCACCGAGTCCGAACGCCAGCAGCGTCGCGACCCCGGTGCCCCCGGTGAGCACCGCGAACACGATGGCCGCCACCCCGATCCACGCCGGCCACCACAGCCGGTCGCGCAACAGCTCCCCCGAGGCCTTGCGCCACGGCAGCACGGGCGCGATCGCCATCAACAGCAGCAGCGTCAGCCCGATCGGCATGGTCATGCGGTTGAAGTAGGGCGGACCGACCGACAGCGTGTCGCCGCGGGTCGCCTCGATCACCAACGGGAAGACCGTGCCGAGCAGCACGATGAACGCGAACGCCGCGAACGTCACGTTGTTGGCCAGGAACGCGCCCTCGCGGGAGAACGGCGAATCGATCCTGCCCGCGGAGCGGAGTCGGTCACCTCGCCAACCGATCAGTCCGACCGAGACCGCCACGACCAGGGCGAAGAAGCCCAGCAGGATCGGACCGACGGTGCCCGAGGAGAACGCGTGCACCGACTCGACGACCCCGGAACGGGTCAGGAAGGTGCCGAGGATCGTCAGCGAGAACGTCGCGCACAGCAGCGACAGGTTCCACACCCGCAGCATGCCCCGACGTTCCTGGACCATCACCGAGTGCAGATACGCCGTGCCGGTCAGCCACGGCAGCAGGGACGCGTTCTCGACCGGGTCCCAGCCCCAGTAGCCGCCCCAGCCCAGCACCTCGTAGCTCCACCAGGCACCGAGCAGGATGCCCGAGGTGAGGAAGCCCCACGCGAACAGCGTCCAACGACGGGTCTCGACCAGCCACCCCTCACCCACACGTCCGGTGACCAGTGCTGCGATCGCGAAGGCGAACGGCACGGTGAACCCGACGTAGCCCAGGTAGAGCATCGGCGGGTGGAACGCCATGAGGATGTGGTTCTGCAGCAGCGGGTTCGGGCCCGGCCCGTCGAAGCCCGGCGGTGGTGCGTTGGCGACGAACGGGTTGGCTGCGGTCAGCATCAACCCGAAGAAGAACACGCACACGACGAACAAGGTGATGAGCGCCCACCCGACCAACGGGTCGTCGAGCCGCTTGCGGAACTTGTTGGCGACCACCGTCAGGTAGCCCGCCAGGATCAGTCCCCACAGCAGGATCGATCCCTCGAGCGCCGACCACATCGTCGCGATGTTGAACAGCGTCGGGGTGGTCGAGGAGCCGTGTTCAGCGACGTAGAGCAGCGTGTAGTCGCGCTGTGCGAGGGCGACCTGCATGGCGCCGACCGCCACCACCGCGCCGATGAGCACGATGAACGCATAGGCGCGCGCCATGCGCATCTGCTCGGGGCGCTTGGAGCGCAACCCGCTCAGGATCACACCGATGCCGACCAGCGACGCGCCCAGCGCGACGATCAGCCCGGCCAGTCCGACGGCGCGGTTCACCCCGCACCGCTGGCACGGTCGTCGGCGTCACGCTGCGCGTCATCGAGGCGGTCGACGTTCTCCTCCTCGTAGGTGCTGTCGTGACGGATCAGGATCTCGTCGCTGTCGAAGGCGTCGCCGTCGAAGCTGCCCTCGATGATCACCGGGATGTCGGTGCTGAACAGCTCGGGCGGATCCCCGAGGTGGCGGACCTCCACCTGACCCTCTCCGAACGCGAGCACGAAGTCGACCCCCTCGGGGGTCTCGGTGATGGTGCCGGGCACCACGTTGCCCTGCATCCGGAACCGCTGGTCGCCCAGGGTGTCCTGCTTCTCTACCGCTTCGTCGACGTTGTAGTAGAAGGTCGCCGCGTCGGTCAGGCCGTTGAACACCGCGAATCCCAGTCCGCCGAGCAGCACCACGACCACACCGACGGCGACGTACTTGCGGGTGCTGGACCCGCCCGAGGAACGAGTGTGCTCACCGGTGCGGGGGGTGACATCGAGTCCGGGCGGCCCGCCGATCGGGCCTGCGTCCTCGGACTCCTCGTCGTCGGGGCGGTTCACATCCACCTCCTGCGTTCGGGGGCGACCTGTGCCGACAGCTTGCGTCCCCGACGGATCACCGCGGCGGCGTAGCCGCCGATCCCACCGAAGGTGACCACCCACGCCAGCACGATGTAGCCGGTGGTGCTCATTTCTCTGCTCCTTCTGCCTGACGCTGCGCGATGGCGTCGTCCAGGCCGACGTCGGCGGCCCGCTCGGTCAGGTAGGCCACCCGGAACCGGTGGATCAGCAGCCAGGCGAAGACCAGCATGCCCGTCGCCAGCGACGAGTACATGGCGAACAGCTGGGTGCCGCCCATCTCGGGGTCGATCGTGGACAACACGGTGCGCCCCTGGTGCAGGCCACGCCACCAGTCGACGGCCTTGTGCACGATCGGGATGTTGACCACCGCCACGAGTCCGATCACCGCGCTGCGCGTCGCACGGGTCCTGGTGTCCGCGGGGATGGACCGCACCGCCAGGTAGCCGATGTACATGAGCAGCAGCACCGCAGAGGTGGTGAGGCGGGGCTCCCAGCGCCAGAACACGCCCCAGGTGACCTTGCCCCACAGCGCACCGTCGACGATCGTCACCGCGAAGAACAACACACCGATCTCCGCGGCCGAGGAGCCCAGCAGGTCCCAGAACTCGGTGCGTTTCCACAGGTACATCGCGGAGGACACCGCGGTGATGATGAACGACACGTAGGCGACCACCACGGTCGGCACGTGCATGTAGATGATGCGGATGGTCTCACCCAGTTGGGCGTCCGGAGGACTGATGAACAGGCCGTAGACGATCGACAGGGCCAACCCCACCAGCGCGGCCCCACCCAGGACCTTGGTCCCGCGGGACCCGGTCCCCCGAGGGCCGGTCGAGGCCTCTGAGGGCCTGGGCGACGAGATCGCAGTGGTCATGCATCCTCCAGGAGGGGCCGGAACAGGACGGTTCCGAGCGAGAGGTAGGCGAGGGCGAAGACGCCGAGCAGTGCAGCCCAGGACCACCCTCCCGCAGCTTGCCCCTCCAGACCAATCTCGAAGCCGCGGGTTGCTGAGATCAACACAGGAGCGAGTAGCGGGAGCATCAGCAGCGGCAGTAGCGTGTCGCGGCTGCGCAGCCTCGCGGCGAGCGCACCGTAGACCGCCCCGGATGCCGCGATGCCGATGGTGGCCAGCACGGCGACCACCACGAGCAGCCCGATGCCGCGGAACACCGTCCCGTAGAAGACCGCCACGCCGAGCGCGAGCACGCACTCCAGCACCAGCAACTGCAGCGTGAGCGCGCCGACCTTGCCCAGGTAGATGCCGGCGGGCGACATGCCCGACAGCCGCAGCGCGTCCAGCACGCCGTCATCGGCTTCCACCCCGAAGCTGCGTTGCAGGGTGAGCACCGCCGAGAACAGCACCGCCACCCAGAACAGCCCCGGTGTGGCCCGCTCGAGCACTCCCCGGTCCGGGTCGAGCGCGAACGCGAACAGCATCAGCACCAGCACCGCGAAGGGCAGCACCTGCGCAAGCCCCACCTTGGCCCTCCGCTCCAGACGGAGGTCCTTGACCAGCACCAGCCAGGCATCACGGATCATGGCCGTGCCTCGTCGACCACGCCACCGCTGATGGTGACGGTGCGGCTGGCCACCTCGTGCGCCCGGTCCAGCTCGTGGGACGCGAAGAGCACCGTGGCTCCCGCTGCTGCGGCATCTCGCATCAGCTCGTCGATCACGTCGCGTCCGGGGGCATCCAGCCCCGCGTGGGGTTCATCGAGCAGCCACAGCTCGGGGCGGCGGCAGACCATCGCGGCGAACGACACGCGGCGTCGCTGCCCCGCCGACAGGGCCTGGACCGGAAGGTCGTGCAGGCGGCTGGCGACCCCCAGCCGGTCGAGTGCCGCGCGGCCGTCGGCCGTGGTGGCACCCGCGGCACGCGACCAGAAGTCCAGGTTCTCGGTCACCGTCAGGTCGTCGTAGAGGAAGGTCGAGTGGCCCAGCAGGCCGACCCGGCGGCGCACCGCGGTGCGTCGTGCCACGAGGTCGTGTCCCAGCACCACCGCCTCACCGGAGCTCACCGTCACCAGCCCCGCGCACACCCGCAGCAACGTGGTCTTGCCAGCGCCGTTCGGCCCGCGCAGCAGCACGATCTCGCCCGGGTCGACATCCAGGTCGGCGCCGGCGAGGGCAGGAAAGCGGCCGATCAGTGCGACGGCCCGACGGAGGTGAACGATGGGCGCCACGATGGCGAACCGTACCCGCGGCACCTTGTTCGCCACCATGTGCGGATACGGTGAACGGGTGTTCGGAAAGATCCTCGGGGCGGTCGGCAAGCTCCTCATCGTCTCTGGCCTGCTGGTCCTCGGCTTCGTCGCGTTCCAGCTGTGGGGCACGAGCCTGGAGACCTCGCGCGGGCAGTCGCAGCTCACCGACGAGCTCGCAGCAGAGCTGGGCGACCCCGCCGGCTCGACCGACGACCAGACCGTCGAACTGGCCGACCTCAGCGAGCAGCTCGCCGAACGCGACCCGGCGACCGCACCGCCGATGGCGCCGCCGCCCGAGGGCGAACCGCTCGGCATCATCGGTATCCCGCGCATCGGTGTCGAGCACGTCGTCGTCGAGGGCGTCAGCAAGGCCGATCTGAAGAAGGGGCCGGGCCACTATCCGGGCACTCCCCTTCCCGGACAGGCAGGCAACGCCGGCATCGCCGGGCACCGCACCACCTACGGCGCACCCTTCAACCGCATCGACGAACTGGTGCCCGGCGACGAGATCAACGTGGTCACCGCGCAGGGCCTGTTCACCTACGAGGTCATCGCCGCACCCGGACAGCCCGCCGACGGCCAGGCGTGGTACGCCGTGTCGCCCAAGGACGTCGAGGTGCTCTCCGCGAAGGGCGACAACCGCATCACGCTGACCGCGTGTCACCCCAAGTACTCAGCACGGGAGCGCATCATCGTCCACGGCGTGTTGAAGTCGGCTCCCGCAGCAGCCGAGGTCGTGCCCGTGGCGGCCCAGCAGACGACCGAGGCGACCGACGAGCAGAACCTGCAGAACTTCGACGAAGGGCTCCAGGGCGACCCCGACGCGCTGCCCATGGTGCTGCTCTTCGGCGCCGCGGCAGCAGCGCTGGCCGCGCTCGCGTGGTTCCTGGCCCGCTACATGCGACGTTCGTTCGTCTACCTGCTGGCCGCCCCGGGGGTGCTGGTGCTGATCTGGTTCGGCTACGTCTACATGGACCGCTACCTCCCCGCACTGTGACCCGGTCGTACCGTCCCAGCAGGTTCGCGTCGCTGACGGCAGCTGCGTTGACGGCAGCGCTCGCGCTGTTGGGCGGCGCCTGTTCGAACGGGGAGGACGGCACGGCCGGCGAGACCACCGCCACGTCGACCACCCTGGCAGTGGCCACGACCGCGCCGCCCGGACGGCCACCCGGCGCGGTCGACACGGGTCTTGCAGAGCTCGCCGCCGGCGACTGCTTCGACACCATCGATGATCCGGCGGTGTCGGATCTCGCGGTCTGGACGCTCGACTGTGAGATGCCCCACTCGTACGAGGTCTACGACGTGGTGGCCTACGAGGGCGACGGGGCGGGGCGCGGCACCTCCTATCCAGGGGTGGCGACGGTGCAGGACTGGGCAGAACAGGCCTGCTACGACCGATTCGAGGCCTTCGTCGGCGTCCGCTGGACCATCTCGGAACTGGACATCGCGGTCTGGTGGCCGAGTGAGGAGTCGTGGGCGCGCGCCGACCGGACCGTGATCTGCGCGGTCACCTCCGACACCGGCGACGAGTTGACCGGCACGCAGCGCGGTCTCGGCCGCTGAGGCGTCCCCGCTGCACTGCGACCGGGACCGGTCGCTGACCCCGGCCGGATCGGGCCCGACAGCTCGGTGCTCAGCGACCGCGGAAGTCGGGGGCCCGTCGCTCCGAGAACGCCTGGCGGCCCTCGACCAGGTCGTCGGATCCCCAGGCCGAGGTGAACGCCTCCTCGTAGCTGCCGGCAGGGTCGAGCTCGCCAGCGGATCGCTCCAGCAGGTCGAGCCCCAGCTTGGTGCCGGCCAACGTCAGCGGGGCCAGCTGTGCGATCTCGTCGGCCAGCTCGGTCGCAGCTGCGAGCACCGTTGCGCCAGGTCCATGGTCGCCCGGCACGACGAGTTCGTGCACCAGGCCGACCTGATGGGCGCGTGCCGCGGCGATCGGCCGCGCGGTCATCACCATCCACCGTGCCGTCGAGTGCCCGGCGAGCAACCCCAGTCGCTGCACCGTCCAGTGGTCGACCATCAGACCCAACTTGGCGACCGGCACGGCGAAGCGGGCCTCGTCGGTCGCCAGGCGCAGATCGCACGCGAGCGCGAGCTGCATGCCCAGACCCATGCAGGCGCCGGAGATCGCTGCGATCGTCGGCACCGCCAGACCCGCCAGATCATCGAGCATCACCCGCAGCGAACGGGTGAAGGACAGATCCTCGAGCTCGGTCAGATCGGCTCCGCTGCAGAAGTGGTCGGCGTCACCGGTGAGCACCAGCACCCGCACCTCGTCCTGGGCGGCTGCACGAACTGCTCCGTGCAGCTCTTCGAGCGCCGCATGGTTCAACGCATTGCGTCGTTCGGGCCGGGAGATCGTGATGTGCCCGACCGATCCCTGCACGGAGTAGGTGACGAGGTTCACCCGCCCGTGCCCAACCCCGGCTGCCAGATCATGGACCACAACGCGACGACCAGCAGCAGGTGCATCGCCCCGGTGAGGCCTGCGACCGCCTTGGAGCCGCTGCGGTAGGCACGCACCAGCAGGAACAGCACCACGGCCATCAGGATCCACACGGTGAACGCGACCGACACCCACGGGTCGGCGAAGCTGTAGCCGATCGTGTACATCGAGGCGATGCCGGTGGCGATCAACACCACCAGCGCCGGCGCCTGGACGTACATCCCGACCTTCGCGAACGCCTCGGCCGCGCCATCGGCGCTGCGCAGGATCATGGGCTGGGCGAACAGCGCGCCGAACGCCACGATGGCCGACAGCACATGGAGGAGGAGCCAGATGTCTTGCATGCCCCTGTTCTAGTTGGTCCTGCGCCTCGGTCCGAACGGGTCTCGCACCTCGGCGCGGGTGCACGACTAGCGTCGATGAGGTGGCGCTGCTCCCCACCCTCCTGGCGATCGGCATCGGCGTCGGGCTCGGTCTGCGCTGGGGCGGGCGTCTCGACAACCTGATCGCGTGGCGTCCTCCGCTGTGGCAGGCGGCGCTGGGCGGTGTGGTCCTGCTGGTGTTGTTGGACCTGGTCCCGATCGGCGGGGCGTTCGCTGCGCTGTTGCGCATCATCGGCCTGGGAGCGCTGCTGGGCTTCGCGGTGATCAACGTGCGTGTGGGCGGCATGGTGCTCGTCGTCGCCGGACTCGGTCTCGACACCCTCGTCACCCTGCTCAACTGGGGCACGCCGGTGAGCGGTTCGGCACTGGTCGCCGCCGGCATCGTCAGCGAGGCCGACCTGGCCACCGTGACGCTGTACGGCGGCCGGGAGGTGGCCGACGGCGCACTGCTCGGATTCCTGGGCGACGTCATCCCGCTCCCCTGGGGCCACATCGTGTCGATCGGCGACCTGCTCGTCCTGGTCGGCATCTGCCTGGTGACCGCCAGCGTGCTGCGCAGGTTCCAGGTCGGCGGCGGACACCAGAGCTTCGGCGGCGGACGCTTCAACGGTCGCGGCGGACCGACCGACTACCGCTCCGCCCTCGATGCGCTGGGACGGGGACCCGCACCGCGCCGCGGTCCGGGGCTGCATCCCTCCCGACTCCCGAAGCAGGGCCAGGCCTCGCGACGCCGGGGTTCGGGCACTGCCGGCCGACGACCGGGTCGCGGTCCCCGCTGACAGAGCGCCACGGATCCGTTCTCCTGTGACGTGCGCCGACACCGGCGCCGAACCAGGAGGAAGATTCCGATGGCACAACTGGGCATGGATCCCGAGCAGATGGGCACCTTGTCGAAGGCGATGCAGCGCGACGCTGGCCAGATCCGCACGCTCGCCAAGCAGCTCGACGGTCAGCTCCGCGGCGCGTGGTGGAAGGGCACCGACGCCGACCGCTTCCGCTCGGACTGGGAGGGCAACCACCGCTCACAGCTCGAGAAGGTCGCTGCCGCGCTCGAGGCATCGGCGAAGGTGATCACCACCAACGTCGCGCAGCAGACACAGGCCTCGCAGGGCTGAGCCGACCACACGCCCCGACGCCATGCGACGACCACTGCGATTCGTCGACCGCGCGGGGCGTGTGGTCGACCTGACGATCGACCCCGCCCCCGGCGCCACCGTGGGCGACCTGGCCGATCACCTGGCCCAGCTCACCGGCGCACCGCCCGGGGCCACGGTCACGAGCCGCTGGCCCCGGGACCGCCGCAACTCCCCGCCGGCCCGAGCGCTGTCGCTCGCCGAGCACGGACCCAGGGCGGGCTCGACGGTCGTCCTCGTGCCCGAGCAACCCGACACCGACACCGACACCGACACCGGCCCCAGCGGAGTCCCGACGCGGCGCCGAGCCCCGGTGCGACTGGTCAGCTGCGGCCGCAGACTCGCCGGCGAGAGCCACCCGCTCGACTACGGCAGCAACCGGGTGCAGGACGCCGTGCTCGACGTCGGCACCCACGTCTCGGTGCGGGGGATCGGCGGCGCCGACATCCGCCTCGGCGGTGCAGCACTGCTGGGTTCAGCCCGGGTCGTCGACGGCGACCTGCTGACCGTGGCCGGGCATCCGTGGACCGTGCGGATCGAGGGCCCACTGCGAGCGCCGCCGAGCGACGGCTGGACCGAGGCGGTGCCGCGCCGCCCCCGGCCGGCGGCTGAGTACCAGCCGACGACGCTGGCGCTCCCGACACCACCACCGAGCACACGCATCCCCGGGTTCCCCGTGCTGTCGGCCATGGTCCCGCTGCTGATGGGCGTGGTGCTGTGGTACGCCACCGGCTCGTGGCTCGCCGCGGGCTTCATGCTGTTCAGCGTGGTCTTCGTGGTCGCGTCCGGACTGGAGGCACGGCGCGAAGCTCGACGCGAGGACCGGACCCGGGTGGCCGAGTTCCGAGCCGACCTCGACGATGCGGTGGAGCGCATCGAACGAGCGAGGACCGACCAGCGCGAGCGACACCGATCGATGGGCCTGGACCCGGCGGAGCTGCGCTCGCTGCTCGTCGGCAACGACGTGTCCACCGGGGGGCGTCGCTGGGAACGCTGCTCGGACCGCGACCGCCCGGCGGGGACCCGCGTACGGGTGGGCACCGCGGACCGGCCGCTGCGGGACGAGATCTCGCCAGTCGAGTCGGGACGGCGAGATCTGCGCAGGGAGGTGGAGTCGGTGCGCCAGCGACTGTCGCACCTCGACGACGTCGTCACCATCGACCTGGAGCAGACCGGTGGCCTGGTCATCGAGGGTGGCGACGAGCGCACCACCGAAGTTGCACGCTCGGTCGTGCTGCAGCTCGCGGCGTTGGTGAGCCCCGATGAACTGGCGGTACGACTGCTGGTGGACGGGCCCCGAGCTGCGGCGTGGAACGACCTGCGCTGGCTCCCGCACCATGAGGTACCCCGACGAAGGGTCGAGATCGTGGTCGCGGACGGCGTTGAGCTGCAAGCCGTGCGCGCGACGCTGCAGCGCAGCGGTCGGGAGGGATTGTTGGTGCTGTGGGTGACGCCCCGGGGCGGTGTCCGCCCCGCGGGCATCGGAGCGGTGCTCGAGCTGGACAGCGACAGGGCCACGCTGCGCATCGACCACGCCGACGACACCGTCGAGATGATCGAACAGGTCGATGTCGACCTGCTCGCACCAGATGAGTCCGAGCCCCTTGCCCGCTCGCTCACCGGGTTGGTGCCGGAACCGGAGCTCTGGCTCGAGCGCCCGGGCGTCGCACCACATGTGTCCACGGCGTCACTGCCCGAGTCGGTCCCCCTGTCCGATGTTCTCGCAGACCCGCAGCTTCTGGTCGAACCACCGCTGCTCGCAGCCCGGTGGGCCGAGTCGAGCTCGCAGCACCTGTCGACGCCGGTGGGAGTTGCGGAGCACGGAGGCGTGGTCAACCTGGACCTCGCCAACGACGGTCCACACGCGCTGGTGGCCGGAACGACCGGCGCGGGCAAGAGCGAGCTGCTCCGCACGTTCCTGGTCAGCGCGGCGCTGCACCACTCGCCCCAGCGACTGCAGTACCTGTTGATCGACTACAAGGGCGGCGCCGCCTTCGGCGCCCTCGATGCCCTACCGCACACCGTCGGATCCATCACCGACCTGACCGGCGCGCTGGCCACACGGGCGCTGACGTCGCTGCGCGCCGAGCTGCGTCATCGAGAGGAGGTCGTGGCAGCCGCTGGCGGCGAGCGCTGGGAGGGACCTGCGCTGGTGGTGGTCGTCGACGAGTTCGCGACGCTCGCGGCCGAACTGCCCGACTTCGTCGACGGGCTCGTCGACCTGGCACAACGCGGCCGCAGTCTGGGCATCCATCTGGTGCTCGCCACGCAGCGACCGGCGGGGGTCGTCACCGACTCGATCCGAGCGAACATCACGATGCGCCTCGCGCTGCGCGTCGCGGATGAGGACGACAGCCTCGACGTGGTCGATTCACCCGCAGCGGCGCACCTGCCACGCTCGGCGCCGGGGCGGGCGATGGTTCGCCCCGGTCCCGGTCGCATCGCCGAGGTGCAGGTCGCGTACTCCGCAGCGCCCCACGTGGCTCGCCCAGCGATCGAATCGACTCGATGGGATGCACAGCGGGACACAGCACCGTGGGATGCATCAGATCTGTCACCCGCGCCGGGCGTGGCCGTTGCCGTCGACCCGCACGGCCTCCCGACCAACCAGTTGAACCTGGCCGTACGTACAGCCATCGACGCCGCAGCGCTCGGCGGGGCCGGGCCGCCACGGCGACCATGGCTCGATCCGCTGCCCGACCGCATCGGCATCGACGCGGTGGAGCCCTGCCAGCGCCGCGGTGTCGTCGTGATCGGCGTGGTCGACCGCCCCGACCTGCAGCGGCGGGATCCGCTCATCATCGACCTGGCCCGCGATGGCGGGCTCGTGGTGATCGGTGCGGGTGGCACGGGTCGCAGCACACTGGTCTGCACGCTCGCCGCCGCGGTGGGTCTCGATCCGCACGAGCCATGGGTCGTGCACGTCATCACCACGTCCCACGCCGGACGCCCGATCGAACACCTCCGTTCCCTTCCGACGGTCGGCGACGTGCTCGACGTCGACGACACCGAGCGGGTGACACGGCTGCTGCGCATGACCCTGCACGAGATCGATCGCCGATCCCGCACCGACGCTCATGCGCCACCGGCGGCACGTCGTCTGATCGTGATCGACGGCATCGCTGCGATGGAGGAGCGCTACGAGCGCATCGACCGGGGTGAGGCGATGGACCTGCTCACCCGTATCGCACGAGCGGGCCGCTCGGTGGGAGTGCACGTGGCCCTCACCGCCCAACGACGCGCCGAGGTGCCGGCTGCGCTCGCCGGAGTGCTGGGAGCACGGGTGCTGCTGCGCAGCTCGACCCCCGATGAGGCAGCGCTGCTCGGCCTCGACGATGCGGCGGCGTCACCGGACGTCCCCCCGGGACGGTGCTGGGTGGACGGCCACCTCGCGCAGGTCGCGCTCTGCGACGACCTCGTCGGGAACGACCCGATCGTTGCCGACGAATCGATCCTGCGGCTGCCCACCTTCGTGCGTCGTGACGAACTGGGGCGGAATGCCGGGACACCGGTCGGTCCGGTCCACACCGACCACGACCACCTGGTGCCGATCGGTCTCGACGGGGACACGCTCGACGTGGTCCACCTGGATCTGCAGCACCACCACGCTCTGGTGGTCGGTCCGCCCCGCAGTGGTGTCAGCACTGCGCTGCAGTCCCTGGTCGACGGACACCGCGACGGCCGGCTGTTGTGTTCGCCAGATGTCGATGAGCTCGCCGACGCAGCGGAGGCTGCGATCGACGCAGCGTCGAGCGGCCGCTCGACGCTGCTGGCGCTCGACGGTCTGCCGGCGATGCTCGAGGGGCCCGATGCGGGGCCGGTCGGCGAGCTCCTGGAACGGATCCTGCGCGTCGGGCGCGACCATCCACTACGGCTGGTCGCCGGCGGCGAGGTCGACTCGATGAGCGGCTGCTACCACGACGTGGTGGCTGTGCTGCGGCGGGAGCGAACGGGACTGCTGCTCGGCGGCGACCCGGAGCTGCACGGGGCGCTGTTCCATGCAGCGCTGCGGGCACGGTCCGACCTGCCGCCCGCCCCCGGCCGAGGATGGCTGCTCGCTCCGGGCACCGCCCACAGGATCCAGGTCGCAGCGACGGACCCACCGACCTGAGGTTGGTGACCCAGGTCGGGTCTCCACGAGTTGGTCGCCGCCCATCGATCGACCCTACGTCCCCGGGGCAACGGGGCGGTCAGGCGGCAGACCCGAGTTGGTCCAGCAGCACCAGATCGTCCGAGGTGACCAGCCGGGCCTCGAGTGCGTGGGCGACGAGCCGGCGACGCCGGTCAGCCGCTCCGGTGCCGATGCCGCCGTGCACCCCCGCGACGCCGGCGCGGTGCAACTTCTCGCACAGGTGATCGAGCTTGCGGTTGAACTTCGGCAGGCTCCATCCGAGCCTGGCAGCGCCCTGGCGGTTGGCGAGGATGGGCCCGTCGACGGCGCCGGGGTCGACGAGCCGTCGTTCGCACATGGCGAGCAGCAACAGCCGCTGGTCGTCGTTCAGCTCGACACGCCCCCATTCGAGGGTGCGGGTGCCTGCCAGCCCGTCGGGGCCCAACAGGTCGATCGCCCACTCATCGGTCTCGAGTGCACCGAGCAGCTCGTAGTTGGTGGGACCCGCCGAGAACGTCAGCACGAACTCGCCGTGGGTCAGTGCCACCGAGGTGCCCGGGGCGATCAGTGCCGAACTCGGCCCGTTCGCGTCGCGCAGCTGCAGCGGAACCCGACTGCCGAGGTGGTCGAGCCACCACACGCCGTCTCGTTCGGCGAATCGCCCGAGCAGGCGGTGCAGGTAGGGGTTGTCGTCGATCTCGAGCCCGCCGGAGCGCCCGAAGGTGAGCTCCCCTCCGGGGGCTACCGCCCGTTCCTCACCACAGAAGTCCACGAAGAGCGCTGCCAGCCATGGCGCCACTCTAGAAGGTCCCTGACATCTTTCATAGCTTTTCGTTATATTTCACTCGCCCGGGTCAGGCCCGCCCCACAGCACCGCCAGCGTCGACCACGACTGCGGCACCGCGCCGCCGGGCGCGGCGTCGTCGGGGTCCCAGTACTCCGCCCAACCCGACTGCCATGCGCCTGCGGTGCTGCCGCGTGCCAGCTCCGCCGCCGCAGCAACCCCGGCATCGGTGCCCGAGGCCGCCAGACCGACGATCAGCAGGTGGTCGAGCTGCGGCCAGCTGGGTCCTCGCCAGTAGCTCCGGGGCCGGAACCTGGGTTCGTCACGATGCACCTGGGCCGGACCGAAGTCGCCACCGAGCGCGTCGACGTCGGTCAGCTCGCCAGCGACCGCGCCGATGATGTCGGCGTCGCGCTCCACCAGCACGGGCAGCAGCGCCTCGGCGGTGCGGATGCGCCCCGAACCCGCAGCGGTCGGGCCGTCGTCGACCCAGGTGCGTCGGTCGGGGTCCCAGCGGGTGTCCAGCGCGTCCACCAGCCCCTCGGCCGCGTCGGCGAGCGAGGGGTCGCCGGTCAGCTCGGCCACCAGCTGCGCGCCGTGGGCGGTGATCGCGGTGAACGCGACCGACCCGACGGCGAACTCGTCGTTGCTCAACGGCGCGCCCGAGCCGTCACGTCGCACCGTGGCGAGCAGCTCGCCCTTGCGCTGGAACCACACCTGCTCGTCGTAGGGGTCGGCCGCGATCCCGGCCGAGCCGGGCGCCATCAGGTCGTCCCAACGCGGGCTGTGATCGCATCCCGACTCCCACGGATGCACCAGTTCGATCAGTCCGGCCGGGCTGCGGCGCCGTCGCTCCAACAGGAACCACAGCCCGGCGACCACCTGGTCGACCAGCCCTGCGGGCACGTCGATGCCACGCCGGATCAGGTCCCACAACGCCTGTGCGTACACGGGCGGCTGGGTGATCGACGACGTGCTGGGCGCGTCGCCGACCGGTTCGTGCCCCCAGAAGCCATCGAGGTCGCGACGACGGTCCAGGTAGCGCATGTGGGGAACGAACCCCGAGCTCTGCTGACCCCCGAGAGCCGTGGCCAGTTCGGACACCGCCCGGTCGGGGTCGCCCAGCTCGGCCCACACCATCGAGTGGAAGCACGAGTCCCAGAGCCACAGCCACGGATACGTGGTGCTGTTCGGACAGGTGAAGCCCGGCTCCCGCCAGTGGGAGGAGAGCACCTCCCGCGCGCTGCGCCGCAGTTCGGCTGCGTCCGGGGCGTGGGTGTTGCCCATGGCGGGCACCCTAACGTGTGCCGTCGATGAGCCAGCGAGTTGCGTTCGTGTCGTTCCGCTTCGGCGCGACCGACGGCGTTTCGGTCGTGGCCCGGACGTGGATGGACGCACTCGCCGCCATGGGCGCCGACGTCGTGACCGTGACAGGCGGGCCGACCGATGCGACCCCGTACCCGAACCGGGTCGTCGACGGGCTCGGTCTCGACGACGCCCTCCCTGCCGAACAGATCGAACCGACCCTGCGGGCAGCGCTGGACGACGTCGACCTGGCCGTGGTCGAGAACCTGTTGACGATCCCGATGAACCTGGCCGCGTCGCGAGCGACCGCGTCGGTCCTCGCCGGCCGGCCTGCGCTGGTGCACCACCACGACCCGCCCTGGCACCGAGCCCGCTATTCGCACATCACCGAACTCCCGGCGACGGACCCTGCGTGGCGACACGTCGCGATCACCCGGCTGCTCGCCGACGAACTGGCCGAGCGTGGCATCGACGCCCGGGTCATCCACAACGCCTTCCCCGAACCGCCCCACCGCTCACCCGACGAGCTCACGTCGGTGCGTGCAGCAGTGCGCGCCGCGGTGGGCCTCGCCCGCGACGACCTGGTCGTGGCGCACCCGGTGCGGGCGATCGAGCGCAAGAACGTCCCCGCCGCCATCACCCTGGCCGAACAGCTCGGTGCGACCTACTGGCTGCTGGGCCCCGCGGAAGAGGGCTACGGCCCCGAGCTCGACCGCCTGCTCGGCGCGGCCCGCTGCCCCGTGGTGCACCACCCGTGGCCGGACTCCGAGGGCATCTACCTGGCTGCGGACCACATCACGTTCCCCTCCACCTGGGAGGGGTTCGGCAACCCGCCGCTCGAAGCGTCGTTGTACCGCCGGACGGTCAGCGTCGGCGACTACGCCGTCGCGGACGAACTGCGCTCGTACGGCTTCGACTGGTTCTCCCCCATGGATGTCGACGGCATCCGGGCCGCGCTCGAACACCCCGAGCAGCCGAGCCAGATCGCCCGGGCAGACCGCAACCAGCGCATCGCCCGCGAGTCCTTCTCGATCGAACACATGACCACGGATCTCGCTGCGGTGCTGGATGAGGCAGGCTGGTCACCGTGACCGAGCCCGTCGGCGACGACCCCGTACTCGCCCGCAGAGAACGCATCCGCACCCTGTCCGACCTGGGCCAGCGCGTCGGGTACTCCTGTTTCGCGATCGCCGTGGTGCTCTTCGTCATCGCGTTCATCGCCCAGTTCCCCAGCTGGCTGGTGACGGTGATCATCGCGGCGATGGTCGTCGGCTCGCTGGTACTCGCGCCGTCGATCGTGTTCGCCTACGGGGTCAAGGCAGCGGACGCGGACGACCGCGGCGAGAAGTTCGGTTACTGACCCTCGGGCGGCCGAGCCTTGGCATCGACCACACGCCACACCGGCGCCGTCGGCGTGTCGTCCTCGAGCGGCTCGCGGCATGTCGGCTGGGGGATCCGCCCCGCCAGCTCGACCAGCACCGTCGAGTGGTACGAGCTGTGGTCGATCAGCTCGGCGGACAATTCGACCTCGCTCACGTCGCCGTCACCCGCGCCGACGACACCACCGCCGACGACGGTCGCGGTCCGCTGCGCCCGGCACCAGTCCCAACCGTTGGCAGCCAACGCTTCACGGTCCGCCACCTGCGCTGCCGGACCGGACAGCGACGAGACCCCCCGGCAATGGGCGAGCACTGCTCCCACCGGGCCGTCGCGCCGCACCAACTGCAGTGCCAGGTCCGCGTCCAGGTGCGCCCACCCGTAGCCGTCGGGGAAGGTCAACGCCGTGGGAGCGAACCGATGACCGCCGGTGTGCGACACCCGCCAGAGCCGAACCCTGGGGTCCCCCTCCAGCCGCTCGGCGAGGACGTCGTGCAACACCGTCCCGAGTCCGCCGCAGCACACGTCGCGGCGCCCGTGGGTGCACACGAACAGGTCCAGCACGGTACCGGGCACCTCGACCCGATGGCCGTCGAAGCTCGACACAGCGGCCTCGTCGGCACCGATCAGCGCCGCACCGAGCGCTCCCACACGCTCGGGCTCGACCCACCACTCCCGGCGGAGGTACGGGCCAGCTGCGCCGGCCCGTTGCGGGGGCTGCTCCATCGCGATCACCCGGGTCAGAGCTCCGGTGTCGCCCCGGGGCACCAGGCCCTGCGGTCGCCACGACCGTCCGTCGGCCCCGGCGATCGATGCGCTCGCAGCGAGCGAATCGAAGGGCTCGTGCTCGGCGATGTCATGCTGCCAGGGCAACGGCACCTCGACGCAGAGGAACGCGTCGTAAGATCCTGCCGAACCGATCGGATCGGCGCCGGTCGCGAGGTGGAACGGGGCACACCGCAGCGTCTCGGAGCGGGTCAGGGGGATGGACCGCATCCGACGATCGTAGTAGTTACCCGTCGGTAACATAGAGTGGTCCTGTATGCGCCTCCCTGCTGCAGAACGACGCGAGCAACTGCTGCGCACCGCGGTCGGCGTGTTCGCCGAGCACGGCTACCACGCCACGTCCATGAACGACGTCGCCGAGGCGGCCGGTGTGACCAAACCGGTGCTCTACCAGCACTTCAGCTCCAAACGAGAGCTGTTCATCGAACTGCTGGCCGACATCGGCCAGGAACTGCGCGTCACGATCTCGAAGGCAACCGCCGATGCCGCCGGACCTCGCCAGCAGATCGAGAACGGGTTCCGCGCCTACTTCTCCTTCGTCGACGACCACACCGATTCGTTCCGGGTCCTGTTCGGCTCCGGGGCACGACGGGACCCGGAGTTCGCGTCGTTCGCCCGCGGCGTCGAGACCTCGATCGCGGATGCGATCGCCGAGCTGATCGTGGTCGACGGCCAACCTGCCCCGCAGCGTCAGGTGCTGGCCCACAGCATCGTGGGGATGACCGAGTCGGCATCGAGGTACTGGCTCGCGCACGACCGGACACCCGACGTCGACACCCTGGCGATGCAGTTGTCGCAGCTCGCCTGGTCGGGTCTTCGCAACATCGGCGCTGCCGACTGACACCTCTGGGGGCTCCACTACGGTGCACGCCATGAGTGATCAGATCCCCGCCTGGTTCGAGGTCATCGTCGAGATTCCACAGGGGTCACGCAACAAGTACGAGGTCGACCACCACACCGGAGCCACCTGGTACGACCGGCACCTCTTCTCCACCACCGTGTATCCGACCGAGTACGGCTTCTTCCCCGACACCCTGGCCGAGGACGACGACCCGTTGGATGCCCTGATCCTGCTGGAGGATCCGACGTTCCCCGGCTGCCACATCAGAGCCCGACCCGTCGCCGTGCTCGAGATGACCGACGAGGCGGGCCGCGACCTGAAGGTGCTCTGCGTGGCGGCCGGCGACCACCGCTGGGACCACATCCAGGACGTCGACGACATCCCCGAGCACCTGCTGGCAGAGATCAAGCACTTCTTCGAGGTGTACAAGGACCTGGAGCCCGGCAAACGCAGCCAGGTCGGCGACTGGACCGGCCGCGACGACGCCGTCGCAGCGATCGTGGCGGCACAGGCGGCCTACCGCCCCTAGCAGATCCACGAGGAGATGCAAGTCGCATCCGTCGGTTTCTTCTGGACCACGGATACGGTGACCTCGTTCACAGAACGAAAGGGAACCACCATGCTCTCCGTACTCGCCCAAGACCTCACCACCTCCGGCTCCAGCGACGCAGCGAGCGGCGGCGCCATCGGCGTGATCGTCGCGATCAGCCTGATCTGGCTGGTCATCTCGCTCGCTGCGCTCTGGAAGATCTTCGTCAAGATGGGCGAGCCCGGTTGGAAGGGCATCATCCCGATCTACAGCCAGTACATCATCTTCACCAAGGCCGGGAAGCCGGGGTGGTGGGTCATCCTGCTGTTCATCCCCTGCATCCAGTACGTCGCCCTGTGGTTCGTCGCCGACGCACTCGGCGATCTGTTCGGCAAGGGCATCGGCTACAAGATCGCGCTGTTCCTGCTGTCGCCGATCATGTACCTGGTGCTCGGATTCGGCGATTCCCGCTACGTCGGCACTGCGCCGCAGCGCCTGCACTCTGAGTGACCGAACCCTCGAGTTGGCCAACCTCAACCGAGGGGGCGTCACGCGAACGGGCCCGGCCATCTCGGCCGGGCCCGTTCGCGTCCTCCGCCGGTTGCTGCCGAGGCGCAACCTCAGCAGTCGGGGTCCTGCATGAACCTCGACTCGTCGCACACCCCGTCCGAGGGGTCGGTGTTGATCCCGCCGTCGAAGTTCTCGAACTCGGTCTCGACCGCGGAGCCGAGGACGAAGACGAAGAGGATGAACGCGACCGATGCCACCACACCGAGCGAGCCGGTGACGATGCCCCCGATGGCCAGGCCTCGCTGCGGCTGACCGGGGAGCTCGTTGGCCTTCTTCATGCCGAGCACGCCCAGCACGATCGCGATGGCCCCGAGCAGCAGCCCGACGAAGCCGAAGCAGAAGATGCCGACCAGGCTGATGATGCCGACCACGAGTGATGCGACCGCCAGACCGTTCGACCCGGACGACGGGGCCTGACCGTACGGTGCTGCCGGGGTGAAACCTCCGGGTGCAGGAGCGCCGTAGGCGGGTGCTCCGAAGCCCGGTGGCGGGGCACCGGGCGGCGGCGGGACGGATCCGGGAGCAGCCGGCGGGGCACCGAACCCTGGCGGCGGCGGCACGGCGCCGGGCGGCGTCGGCGCACCCGGCGGTGGCGGCGCAGCGCCCGATTGACCTGTCGGGGGACCGGGAGGCATACCACCTGGAGCACCCGGCGGGGGCGGGGGCGGAGATGCGGCGTGGCCGCCCGGGGGCGGCGGACTGCCCTGTGGCGGGCTGCCCTGTGGCGGACTGTCCGGTGGCGGACTTCCCGGAGGCGGTGCCTCACCGAAGGGCGGCGGGGCGTCGGGCCGCTGCTGTGTCTGATCGGGGTCGTCGGGTGTGCCGTCGCTCATGGTGCTCCTCGTGGTCCGCTGCGTGCAGGACCGCGCACCAAGGCTGGCACAGCAGGCCGACTCAGTCGGGTTTCTCCTCCGTCGCCGGGTGCCGCGGAACATCGACGTCGACCGTCGTGCCGGCCACCCTGACCTCACGTTCGGTCAGCGCCTCGTACGCCGCCAGGTCCTGGTCGGTCAGGCCCCGTCCCGACAGGCTGCGCGGCCAGCGGCGGTCGTGCAGCACTGCGGCGAACTCGATGCTGTACAGGTACAGCATGCCCAGCAGATAGCTCCACGACAGGAGCCCCAGCACGACGGCGAACGCGCCGTAGGTGTCCGAGGACTGGGCGACCACCCGTGTGGCGTACCAGCCGCCGAGCGACTGCAGCCCCCACCAGCCGAGCCCGGCGAGCAGCGCTCCGGGCAGCTGGGACCGCCACGGGATGCTGCGGGCGCACAGCAACCAGTGCAGACCCAGGTAGGCGATCGCGCCCGCCAGGATCGGCAGCACCGCGCCCAGGAGCCACGACAGCGCCGCAGCGGCGTCATCGGCCAGGATCCACCGCGCCGCGCCGGACAACATCGCGCACAGTGCGATCAACGCTGCGCCGGGCAACCCCCGCAGGCGTCGCAGCACCCATGGTGGTCGATCGACCATCGGGACCTGCCACGCGGTGTTCAAGGCCTCCTGCAGCATGTCGAGCAGCCCGAGCCCCGCCCACAACGACACCAGCACCGAGCCGACGAGCACCACGACGCTGCCATCGAACGACTCGGCGCCATCGGTGATGTCGGTACCGATGAGCGGCACGTTCGCGAGCGTCGAGTCGATCAGGTCGGCCCGCAGTTCGTCGTTGCCCGCAAGCACCAGGCCCAGCACGCTGACCAGCGCCAACAGCAGCGGGAACAACGAGAAGAACCCCTTGTAGGCCAACAACATGGCGAGCTGCCCGCCGCGGTCCTCGCCGTACTTCTTGGTCACCGCGAACACGACCGCGACCGGCGGCAGTCGGCGTTGCAGCACGTCGACGCGGTCGACGATGTCGTCGACGAGCTTCAGAGCTGGAACCCCAGCTCGGCGGCTCGGGCGTCGTACTCCTCGATCTCGGCCTGCTGCGCCCGGACCATGCGGGCCGCCAGCTCCCGGACCCGTGGATCGCCGGCGTTCTCGGCGGCGTACTCCGCCATGTGCACGCCGCCTCGATGGTGCTCGGTCATCAGCCGGATGAACTCCCGGTCCACGTCCGATCCCTGCATCGCAGCGAACGCCGCCATCTGCTCGGCCGTCGCCATGCCGGGCATCTGCGACAGCGGGGTGCGCATGTCCATCCACGCCATCGAGTCACGCTCCGACGAGTCGGGTGCGAAACCCCAGTCCTCGAGCAGTGCGGTCATGTACCCGATCTCCCACTGCTGGGTGACGATCGACTCCTGTCCGAAGTGCCGGATCTCGTGGTCGGTCGCGTGGTCGGTCGCGAGCAGCCCCAGCTCGATGGCCTGCTCGTGGTGATGGACCATGTCCTGCAGGAAGCCCACGTCGACCGAGTCGGCGGCCTCACCGTCGAACCGGGACTGCAGCGCCAACGCAGCCAGCACAGCGACGAAACCCACCAGCGCCGCCAGGGCCAGCACCTGCGGGGTCGACCACACGCCCCTCCCTGCTCCACCCCCGGGCGTGAGCGACGTGTCGACCCCGGTGTCGGCCGACGGGTCGACCGCGCTGGCGGCATCGGTCACGTCATCCATCCCGGCGAGGCTACGGCGTCGCCGCGGTGCAGGGGTCACACCGCAGCTGAGCAACTGCACATGCCGCGGTCCGGTTGCCGGCCGATCACGCTGACCGATCCTGCTCGGCCGGTACGGTGGTCGGCTGTGGAATCCGAGCCGAAGTCGCACAGTTGGGCGAACGCCACGGTCGGGATCGTCGCGCTGGCCGTCATCGCCGTGTGCGCAGTGGTCCTGGTCGTCGCCCTGGCGGTCAACGCGCTGAACCCGTTCGGCACCGAGGAGGTCGACCGCTCCGGGCCGGCGGTGCTCGAGCAGATCCGCGACCTGCAGGAGTTCACCGCAGCCGAGGGCAACTTCACCCAGGACGTCGACCTGGAGACCGACGCCAACTGGGTGCCCAGCTTCATCTCGGGGCAGCGGGTCATCGCTCTGGTCACCGGAACGGTGCGTGCGTCGGTCGACTTCGGTCAGCTGGACGAGGACTCGATCGAGGTCTCCGACGACGGCACCACCATCCGGCTGACACTGCCCGAACCCCAACTGGGCGACGCCGACATCGAGGAGTCATCGGCGCGCATCATCGGACGCGATCGCGGGTTGGTCGACCGCGTCGACGACTTCTTCGCCGACAACCCCACCGACGACGCCGAGCTCTTCGAAGCCGCCGAGGAGAAGGTCGCCGCTGCGGCGCGCGAATCGGACCTGGTCGAGCAGGCACGAGCGAACACCGAGACCTGGCTGCGGACCTTCCTGGGGGCAGCGGGCTTCGACGAGGTCGAGATCTCGTGGGTCGAGTCCCCCACATGACCCGCCCATGCACCGGCGACTCCTGACCTGACGGGATCACCGTCTCCGACCGTGCGCTGTCCGCCCACCCGAGCCATGACCGACCATCCGAGGTTGCTGCACCCATGTCGAACGACCAGATGACCCAGCCAGTACCCCCGCCCGGCCAGGCACCCGCGTGGGCTGCACAGATCCATGGCGGCTACAAGATCTATGGCACCGGCGACGCCGAGGTGCGAGCGCTCAACGGCGTCACCGTCGGGTTCGAACGGGGTCGCTTCACCGCCATCATGGGCCCATCGGGATCGGGCAAGTCGACGCTCATGCAGTGCGCCGCCGGCCTCGATCGTCTCACCGGCGGCAACGCGTGGATCGGCGACATCGACATCACCTCGCTGAACGAGAAGCAGCTCACGTTGTTGCGCCGGGAGAAGATCGGCTTCATCTTCCAGCAGTTCAACCTGCTGCCGACCCTCAGCGCCCAGGAGAACATCACCTTCCCCCTCGACCTGGCGGGGCGCACCCCCGACAAGGACTGGATGGACCACGTCGTGGCCACCGTCGGGCTGGGCGATCGGCTGTCGCACAAGCCGTCGGAGCTCTCCGGAGGCCAACAGCAGCGGGTCGCGGTCGCACGGGCACTGGTGGAGCGGCCCGAGATCATCTTCGCCGACGAGCCCACCGGCAACCTGGACTCGCACTCGTCGGCCGAGATCCTGTCGTTCATGGCATCGGCCGTGCGCGACTTCGGCCAGACCGTGGTGATGGTCACCCACGATCCGGTCGCTGCTGCCTACTCGAGTCGTGTGCTGTTCCTGGCCGACGGGCAGATCGTCGACGAGCTGATGGCACCCACCCGGGACTCGATCCTGGACGCGATGCGTCGGCTCGGCGACTGAGCGATGTTCCGCTACGCACTCACCACGCTCCGCGCCAACCTGACACGGCTGTTCGCCACCGCGCTCGCGGTGATCATCGGCATCACCTTCCTGTCCTCCGGACTCATGCTGACCGACGCGATGCGCACCGGCCTGACCGGTGACGTCGAGGCCCAGTACGCAGCGGTCGACCTGGCGATCACCCCCGAACAGGGTGGCGATCTGGGCCAGTTCGCCACCGTCGCGCCCGAGGTGCTCCAACTGGCACGCGGCGTCGACGGCGTGGAGGCCGCGGCAGGTGAGATCCAGTCCAGCGCCACCGTGCTGCGGCCCGACGGCACCACGGCCAACCTGCGCAGCCAGGGCCGGGCCTGGATCGACGACGACCTGCTCAATCCGCTCGATCTGGTGGAGGGGTCCGCTCCGGCGGGCGACGGCGAGGTCGTGCTCGACCGCAAGCTGGCTGACGAGGCCGACGCGGACATCGGCGACACCGTGCAGCTCGAGACCCCCGTCGGCCGTGTCGAGGCGACCCTGGTGGGGATCTCACGGTTCGGCGATGACGACGCTCTCGACGACGGCGGCACCATCTCCTTCGCCCCCGACACCGCGGTCGAGGTGCTGAATGCCGGGGTGGAGGGCTACTCCGACGTGCTGGTCCGCACCTCCGGGGAGCCGATGGCGGTGGCGATCGAGCTGCAACAGCAGTTGCCGGGTTCGGTCCAGTTGCTCGACAGGGCACAGTTCATCGAGGACCAGACCGCGTTCGCCGCAGCCTTCGTGTCGATCCTGCGGCCCGTGCTGCAGGGGTTCGCCTACCTGTCGATGTTCGTCTGCGCGTTCGTGATCTTCAACACGTTCTCGGTGGTGGTCACCCAGCGCTTCCGCGAGCTGGCACTCATCCGCGCCGTCGGCGGCACACCTGCGCAGGTGCGCCGCTCACTGGTGCTCGAAGGCCTGGTCATCGGTCTGGTCGCGAGCGCGCTTGGGCATCGCCACCGGCGCCCTGTTGACCCTGGGCATCCAGGCGGTGCTGGACCGCTTCGACCTGGGCCTGCCGAGTGGATCGCTCCAGGTCACCCTGGGCACGGTGGTGCTGTGCATGCTCGTGGGCACCGTCGTCACGGTGCTGTCGGTCATCGTGCCGGCGTTCCGGGCAGGGCGCACCAAGCCGGTCGAGGCGATGCGGTCCTCGGCGGTCGACACCTCGGGGACCTCGGTCGTGCGTGGCGTGCTGGGCGCGGTGTTCCTCGGTCTGGCGGTGCTGCTGCTGCTGGCGAACCAGTTCGTCGGTGCGCAGTGGTACTTCCTGGCACCGGGCGGACTGCTGCTGTTCGTCAGCCTGTTCGTCGCCGGCCCACTGCTCGCGCGGTTGTTCGCCAAGGTCACCACACCGGTGCTCGGCGCCGTCGGGCTGACCGGACGGCTCGCGGCGGACAACTCGGTGCGCAACCCCAAGCGCACTGCCACCACCGCCAACGCGCTGGTCATCGGGCTGTTCCTCGTGACCCTGGTGACCGTGTCGGGCGAGGCCATGAAGTCCTACGTCGTCGGCGAGCTCAACAAGTTGTCGTCGTCGGACTTCATCGTCGGCGCCGAGCGGGCACTCGACCCCGACCTGGTCCAGGGCGTCCGCGACACCGAGGGCGTGACCGGGGTCGCCGCGCTGCGCACCGCGGTGACCGACTCGACGGGCACCACCCAGCAGGTGTTCCTGTCCAACACCGACCTGGACGAACTGGGTGACGTCGCGGGCATGACCTTGAAGGAGGGCTCGCTCGAAGCGGTCTCGAACGGCGACGGCATCGCGGTGCCCGACCTGGGCGACTTCGGCGGCGGAATCGGTGGCCAGGCCGCGCTGCGACTCGGCGACCAGATCATCGTGTCGGGCCAGGACGGCGAGCCACGCACCCTGACCGTCGAAGCGGTGCTCGAGGAAGCCGGGTTCGACTCGTTGTTCATCGGCTACCTCGTCGGCGAGCAGACCTTCACCGAACTGGTCGGCGACCAGCCGATCAGCTTCGCGTTCGTCCGGGTCGAACCGGGTGCGGCTGACGAGGTCGGCCAGCGGATCGAGCTGCTGCTGCAGGACTACACCGGGGTCGAGGTGCAGCCCGGCAACTTCGTGGGTCAGATCGTCGGCAACGTGTTCGACTTCCTGATCGGAGCGGTCAACGCACTGCTGGGCATGAGCGTGGTGGTGGCACTGGTGGGCATCGTCAACACGATGACGTTGTCGATCTTCGAACGCCGCCGAGAGCTGGGCATGGTCCGAGCGTTGGGCATGACGCGCCAACAGGTCGGACGGATGATCCGCCTGGAGGCGGTGCTCATCGGCCTGCTCGGCACGGTGATCGGCATGGGCGCCGGCATCCTGCTGAGCTGGGTCGTCGTGTCCAGCATCCCCGAGATCGAGATCGGGCTGTCGTTCAACTGGGCCCGCGTCGGGTTGATCTTCGCGGTCGGGATCCTGGTCGGCGTGATCGCCTCGCTGCTCCCCGCTCGCAGAGCGACACGCCTGGACATGCTCGACGCGATGCGCTCGGAGTGAGCGCCCCCCAGGACCCCGTCAGGGAAGGATCGCGGGGCGTTCGATGCCGGCGGCCGCGAGCGTCTCGACGTAGAGCTGGGTGATGGTCTCGGCGTTCTCGACGTGGAACGCGTTGCCGTCGTCGTCGAGGAAGTCGAGCCCCTTCTCGATCACGAACTGGATCACTGCAGGACCGGGTGAGTCCTCGGGCACCGCCAGGGTGTGCACAGAACCCGATGGCTCGTAGATGTAGTCGCCTGCGGTGGCGGTCCAGTCGTACTCGAGGTAGCCCCAGGTGCCCTCGATCGTCCAGGCATGCACCTCGCCGTGGTGGTAGTGCTTGGGCAGCACGATGCCCGGCACGAACCGGTTCATCAGGGTGTACCGATCGGTGCCGACGCCGGTGCGCAGCACCTTCATCTCGATGCCGGGGGCCAGCTCGGCCCATGGCAGCGCATCGGTGTGGCAGACGGCGGTGTCGACATCGGTGGTGTCATCAGTCACGGACATGTGTCAGAGACTAGCCAGCGGTGCTGAAGGTGCACCGTCGGTCGTGGTTGACTGCGGCCATGACCTCCGCATCCCCTGCTGCGACCGGGACCATCAGCTTCTTCTTCGACCCGTCGTGTCCGTGGACCTGGATCACGTCGCGTTGGTTCGTCGAGGTCACCGAACGACGCCAGCTCGAGGTTCGTTGGCGGGCGTTCTCACTGACCTGCATCAACGAGGGCCGCGAGGTGCCCGAGCACAAGGTCGACCCCATGGCGCACGGCCAGCGTGCGCTGCGGGTGATCGAGTCGCTCGGGCGCCGAGGGTCGCCACCGCGATGCCGGACGCTTCTACACCGAGCTGGGCAGCCGGCTGCACCTGCAGGGCGAGCCCGCCGGCGACGCCACGATCTCGGCCGCCGGCGCCGCGTCCGGCATCGACGACGCACTGGCCCGGGCCGACGACGAGCAGTGGGACCCGCTGGTGCGCGACGCCTACGACGAGATCCACGCCGTGCTGGGCGACGACGTCGGGTCCCCCGCGCTGCGCCTGGACGCGACGGGCAACGCCCTGTTCGGCCCCATCATCAGTCCCGCCCCCACCGGCGACGATGCCGACCGGCTGCTCGACGCCACCCTGGCGATGCTGTCCGTGCGGGAGTTCTTCGAACTCAAGCGGTCCCGCACGGCCGGTCCCGACTTCAGCTGATGTCGGCGCACGACGACCCCGAACCGACGACAGGATCCCACCGGTGTCCGGGTGGCGCCACGACGTCCCGCGCACACCGTTGCCTCCCAGAGCACCCGGCTGCGTGAGGAGGCCCCCCAGATGACCGACCCCGACGACGAAGGATTCTGGGACGCAGCGACCGCGGCACCGATGCGACGGTGGCTCACCCGGATCGTCGTGGTGATCGCAGTGCTGACGCTGATCGGGTTCGGCCTGCTGTGGCCACGAGGAGACGCTCCTGAGCTCGGCGCACAGCCGGGCAACTACGTCGATGCCACCGTCACCTCGAGTGAGCGCACGGACTGCGATGCCGTCGAGGTCGAGGCGATCGCCGGCTGCTTCCGGGTCGAGGTCGACATCACCTCGGGCGACGACGCCGGTGAGCCAGGCGTGTTCCTCATCCGCGACACCGACTTCGGCATCCCCGAGGTGCAGGTGGGCGACCGGGTGGTGCTCCTCGACGTGCCGACCAGCCCGCCGCCGTTCCGCTACACCTACTCCGACGTGCAGCGTTCGACGCCGCTGTGGTGGCTGTTCGGGCTGTTCGCCGCGGCGGTCATCGCAGTCGGCAGGTGGCAGGGCGTGCGGGCACTGGCGGGCCTGGCGACCAGCGGCCTGATCCTGGTGCTGTTCGTCGTGCCCTCGTTGCTGCGCAACGAGTCAGCGGTGCTGGTCGCGCTCACCGGCACGATCGCGATCGCCTACCTGGCGTTGTACCTCGCCCACGGATTCAGCCACTCGACCACCGTCGCGCTCGCGGGCACGCTCGCCAGCCTGGCGCTGATCACCGGTCTGGCGCTGCTCGTCGCCGAGGTCACCCAACTGACCGGGTTGGCGAACGAGGAGGCCCAGGCGCTGCGGGTGACCGCGTCGGCGCTCGACCTGCGCGGGCTGCTGGTGGCCGGGATCGTGGTCGGCGCGCTGGGTGTGCTCGACGACGTGACGGTCACACAGGTCTCCGCGGTGGCCGCGCTCCGCCGCGCCGACCGCTCGATGGGTCGGGCCAAGCTGTACCGAGAGGCCATGCGGGTCGGCCGCGACCACGTCGCGTCGACGGTGAACACCCTGGTGCTCGCGTATGCCGGTGCGAGCCTGCCGCTGGTGCTGCTGTTCAGCCAGGGGGCCCGGTCCACCGGGCGGATCGTGACCAGCGAGATCGTCGCCGTCGAGGTGGTCCGCATGCTGGTCGGATCGGTCGGACTCATCCTGGCAGTGCCGATCACGACCGCGCTCGCAGCGGCGGTGCTGACCGGCGACGAGGACCCTCACGCAGGCCACAGCCACGGCTGAGTTCGGCAGCAAGGTGAGAAGAATTGAGCAGAGTTCCACCCCTGGCCCACGATCGCGAACGTCACCGACCCGGCGATCGAGGGGCAGCAGCGCCTCGGCGTCAGCAGCGCGAATCTGGCCTGGTACGCGACGGCTCATGTCGCCTGGCAGCCAGAACGCGAGCGGCGATTCCGCGGAAGCGTGGCGGTGGTCGAAATCCCGGTTCTTCGCGTTGCAGAGCAACGCGAAACGCCGGGATTTCGTTCAGGCGAGGTGCGCATCCGAGGTGCCGCTCTGCCACGGTCGCGAAACGTCACGGTCCCGGCGCTCTGGGGCATGTCGCCCGGCCGGCCTCGGAGTCAGGCAGCAGTGCGCGTGGCGATGTAGAAGCCGTAGCTGACGAAGTCCGAGTACCGCTCGTAGAGGTCGATCTCGTGTTGCTCGGCTTCCACGATCTCGTTCGCTGCTGCCGAGTGTCCGTGGCGGTCGAGGAACGCCCCGAAGCGGCTCTGCAGCGGCCGGTAGTAGTGGTCCAGCCAGCACGACTCGGGAAGAGGGAAGTAGCCGAGCGGCGAGTAGCCGGAAGCCTCCAGAACGGCCAGCTTCGTCGACGCCGTCGCCACCTCGGGGTACTCCGACGTCCAGTGATCCTCCAGCTCCGCCGGTCGCCGGTCTGTGAGCCACGTGATCTCCGACACGGCGAGGACTCCGCCCGGTCTGAGGAACCGCCTCCACGAGCGAACTCCGTCCTGGAAGCCGATGTTGTAGATCGCCCCCTCGGACCAGATGACGTCGAGCGCCTCCTCGTCGAAGTCGAGTTCGTCCATCGAGGCGGCATGGGTGTTGATGCGATCGGCCAGACCACGTCGCCCAGCGATGTCGTCGAGCCGGTTCAGGAACGGCGAGAGGAAGTCGACGGCAGTGATCTGCGCGTCGAGGTCCTGCGCCAGCACGAGACTCGAGGCGCCGGTCCCGCAACCGATGTCGGCGATGGTGAGATCCGTCATCGCCTCGAGCCCGGCGAGGCCGATGGCAGTCCGGGTGGCCTGATCGCTCCCGGGTCCCTGCCGTTCTCCATCCAGATGGAGGTCGAGGAGGAGCTCCATCTGGTCGGCGGTCGAGTCTGCGTCGTCAAGGGGATCGGTCACGGATGCGGAAGCTAGGTCGAGGGTGGACGCGTCCCCCAGCGAATTACGTCCCATAGGTGCCTGCTTGAGCGCACCCGCGCGGCCCCTCACTCGGCTCGCCCAGCGATGGAGACTTGCTCCGATGCTCACCGCTGCTGTGACTGGGCGACGAGGCGTCGACGGGAGCCCCCGAACGACCCGCGCTCCAGCAACGCGCGATTCCGCGGAATCGTCAACCTGCGCGCATCCGGCGCAGAAGCTCCCGCTGGAGGATCACCGAGTGTGCGTCAGAGCAGGGTGGCGACCAGGGCGAAGTGACAGCCGCCGGCGACGATGGTCATCGAGTGCCACACCTCGTGATAGCCGAACCGCTCCGGCACCGGGTCCGGTCGACGACGGCCCAGCACCACCGCACCGACGGTGTAGAGCACCCCGCCGACACCGAGCAGCACCAACTGGGCGGCATTCAGACTGGTGACCAGGACCGGCAGCGTGATCACCGCGCCCCAGCCCATGACGATGTAGAGCCACGACCCGCTCGACTTCCCGGCGACGCCGAGGCGGACCATCTTCAGGATGACGCCGGCGAGCGCGGTCACCCAGGCCACGACGAGCATCGGGATTCCCCACATCGCGGGGAGCGCGATCAGGCACAGCGGCGTGTAGGTGCCGGCGATGAGCACGTAGATCATCGAGTGGTCGGCCCGGCGGAACCAGAGCACCGATCGGTGGGAACGGGCCAGGCGGTGGTACGAGGCACTCGTGGCGAACAGCCCCGCGAGGCTGGCCCAGTAGATGGCCACCGCCACACGAGCGGCGGTCGACTCCGCGACGGTCAGCAGGTAGAGGCCGGCGGGCAGCACCGCGAGGAACGCACCGAAGTGCAGCCAGCCACGCCACGTCGGTCGGTGACCGTAGGGGTCGGCATCAGACAGCGCCTCCGCCGTCTGCCCGCCCCCGTGTTGTTCTGCTTCGACCGCCACCATCTGCACACAGTGCCACGGTTCCCCGCAGTTGTCTGTGGGTAGGACCACCTGTCGGTGGGCCAGGTGTCACAGGTGGCTGAACCCGCTGGACTCCTCCTTGGTCATCGAGACCGTGACCGGGTGCTTGTCGAAGTGCGCCATGGCTTCCCGCATGTCGTCGAGCAGCAGGTGCGCCAGATCCCTGCTGACGTCCTGGCGGACCAGGATGCGCTGCACCGCGATGTCCGACGCCGAGCCGGTGAGCGGGTAGGCAGGCACCTGCCAACCCTTGTTGCGCAGGCGGTCGGCCAGGTCGTACAGGGTGAAGCCGGGGTCCTCGCCCTCGATGATCCGCCAGGTGACGGTGGGAATGCCGTTGGTCGGGTCGGAGTCGCACAGCAGCTCGAACGGCCCGAGCGTTGGGATCACCTCGGCGATGTGTTGCCCCGTCGTGTACGACGCCTCGTGCACCCGCTGGTACCCGACCCGGCCCAACCGGACGAAGTCGTAGTACTGGGCGGCGATCTGGCCCGCAGGGCGGGAGAAGTTGATCTGGAACACCGGCATGTCGCCGCCCAGGTAGCTGACGTGGAAGATCAGGTCGTCGGGCAGCTCGGCGGCGTCGCTCCACACGACCCAGCCGACGCCGAGCGGCGCCAGACCGAACTTGTGGCCCGAGGCGCTGATGGACTTCACCCTGGGGAGTCGGAAGTCCCAGACGACGTCGGGCGCGCAGAACGGCGCCAGGAACGCCCCACTCGCGCCGTCGACGTGCAGATCGATGTCGAGGCCCGTGTCGGCCTGGAGTTTGTCGAGCGCAGCGGCGATCTCGGCCACCGGCTCGTACTCGCCGGTGTAGGTCACCCCGAAGGTCGGCATGACGAAGATGGTGTTCTCGTCGACCCGTTCCAGCACGTCCTCGGGGGTCATGCAGTAGTGCCCGGGGGACATCGGCACCTCTCGCATCTCGATGTCCCAGTACTTCGCGAACTTGTGCCAGACCACCTGCACCGGACCGCAGACCATGTTCGGTCGGTCGGTGGGCTTGCCCTCCGCCTCACGCTTGGCCCGCCAGCGCCACTTCGCTGCCATGCCGGCCAGCATGCAGGCCTCGGAGGACCCGATCGCCGAGGTCCCGATCGTGTTCTTCGCATCCTTTGCGTTCCACAGATCGGCCAACATGTGCACGCAACGGCGCTCGAGCTCGGCGGTCTGCGGATACTCGTCCTTGTCGATCATGTTCTTGTCGATGCAGAGGTCCATCAGGTCGTGCACCTGCGGTTCCTCCCAGGTCTGGCAGAACGTGGCCAGGTTCTGCCGGGAGTTGCCGTCGAGCATCAGCTCGTCGTGCACCACCTGGTAGGCGTCGGTGGGCAGCATCTCGGACTCGGGGAAGCGGTACCGGGGCAGCTGCTTCTCCAGGTCGAGGCTGGCGAACAGCGTGTCCTCCAGCTGGTGGCGGATCGTGTCGCGTTCGTGCAGTCCCATGTGATCTCCCGGTCGATGAGCTGCGACAGTTTCGCATCCGGCAGAGGGCGTGTGGACCATTGCACGAGAAGATCACCCCGATCGGGTGATCGCATGGGCTAGCAACGTGGTCGACCACACAGGAGCTGACGATGGACACCGACACGAGCGCAACCTCGACCGCACCGCAGCGAGCCGGTCTTGTGCTCGGGGCACTGATCCTCGTCGCGACGGTCGCGAACCTGAACCTGGCGGTCGCCAACGTCGCGCTCCCCGACATCGGCAAGGCCTTCGACGCCGCCCAGACCCAGCTCAACCTGGTGGCCGTGGGCTACTCGCTCGGGCTCGCCGGATCGGTGCTGTACCTGGGGGCTCTCGGCGACCGCTACGGACGCAAGATGATGCTGCTGTTGGGCGTGGGGCTGTCGATCCCCGCGTGTGCACTCGCTGCATGGGCACCGTCGATCGAAGTGCTCATCGCCGCTCGCGTGCTGGGCGGCGTCTCGGCCGGCATGGCCTACCCGACGACCTTGGCGCTGATCACCGCACTGTGGACCGGACCGGGCCGGACCCGCTCCATCGCGCTCTGGTCGGCGCTCGGCGGCGCCATGTCGGCGATGGGGCCGCTCATCGCGGGATACCTGCTCGGGCACTTCTGGTGGGGGTCGGTCTTCCTGGTCACGCTGCCGCTGGCGGCGGTGGCGTTCGTGATGGCGATCCGGCTGGTGCCGGCACACGTGAACGAGACCACCGACGCGGTGGACAACCTGGGCGGCGTGTTGTCGATCCTGGCCGTCGCGGCACTGGTGCTCGGCATCAACTTCGCGCCGGTGCCCGATGAGGGAACCCTGGCGGTCGGACTGCTGGTGCTCGCCGTCGTCGCCACCGCGCTGTTCGTCCTGCGCCAGCGGCGGGCGGCGAACCCCCTGTACGACCTGGAGGTCGCCGCACGCCGCACGTTCTGGGTCGCCGCGGTCGGCGGGATCATCGTGTTCGGCTCGCTCATGGCAGCCATGTTCGTCGGCCAGCAGTACCTGCAGAACGTCCTCGGCTACTCGCCGATCGAGGCCGGGCTGTCGATCCTGCCGGCCGTCGCCTTCATGGTGGTGGTCGCCCCGCGCTCGGCGAAGCTGGTCGAGTCCCGTGGCGCTCGGTTCACGCTGCTGCTGGGTTACCTGTTCTGCTTCCTGGGGTTCGCCACGATGTGGGCGTTGTGGACCGACAGCTCGGCGTACTGGCAGGTGGGCCTGGGCTACGCACTGGTCGGCATCGGTGTGGGGTTCGCGGGCACTCCGGCCTCGCACTCGCTGACCAGTTCGGTGCCGGTCCGCCGGGCAGGGATGGCGTCGGGCACTGCCGACCTGCAGCGGGATCTGGGCGGGGCGATCATGCAGTCGCTGCTCGGTGCGTTGTTGACCGCCGGCTATGCGGCGGCCTTCACCGCCGAGATCAGCGCATCTGCGGAGGCATCGTCGGTGTCCAGCGCAACCGAGAGCCAACTCGTGCGCAGCTTCGCCAGTGCCGAGGCCACCGCGCAGCAGTACCCGCAGTACGCGGAGCAGATCACCGCCGCGGCGCGCGACGCCTTCACCCAGGGCCAGGACTGGGCCTACGCCGCTGGCGCCGCTGCCATCGTGTTGGGTGCGGGTCTGGTCGCCTGGAAGTTCCCCGGCCGGGACGAGGAACAGCAGCTCCTCGCGTCCTACGCCGCCCAGGACCGCAGCTGAGCCGCTCCGGTCAGTCCTCGCCCATCGCCGGTGGGCGCTCTTCGTCTGCCTGACTCCGGAGCTGTTCCTCGATGCGATCGAGCCGCTCGTGCAGCCGGTCGAGGTGGCGCAGCTCCAACGGCTCGTCGATCGGTGAACGGGGGTCCGGCATTCCCTCTTGCTGGCGACGTCGGTTGAGCTGGTCGACGTAGCCGGAGGAGACCTGGGCCGTGATGACGGCGATGGTCAGGAGCCCGATCGCCATGATCCCGGTGGCGACGATGCGGCCCTGGACGGTCACCGGGTACGTGTCGCCGTAGCCGACCGTGGTGACGGTCACGACGCCCCACCACAGCGCCTCGCCGACCGTCGTGATGCTCGAACCGGACGCGTTCCGCTCGTAGAAGTAGACCATGAGCACGCCGTTGGCGAGCAGCAGGCTCGCCGCCACGAGGAACCGTTCGATGTGACCCCGACGGAACAGCGAGGTGATGAGCCGCAGGCTGAACACCACTCGAACCGGGGGCACGACCACGGCGAACAGACCCAGCGGGTGGGTACGCAGGTAGCGCCACGACTGGGGTGCCAGGTACGACCGCACCGCCATGTCCACCGCGAACACCAACGAGACCGTCAGGCGCAGCGCGATCCCCCCGACCGTCGCGTCGGGGCCGTCGCCGATGCTGCTCAACGGGATCCCGATGATCCACAGGGTGCAGAGCGCGAACAGGTCGAGCGCCGTCTGGCTGCGTGCGACGTAGGCCTCGAGGCGCGCAGAGGTGTTGTCCTCCCAGGACAGTCGCGTTCGGGCCATCCCCACCATGGTCGCCGCTCCCGGAGCGTCGGCGGTGGACCGTCGGCGCACCGGCCGGACGGCCGATGGCGACGGATCAGCCGCGCGTGACGGTGACGTCCTGGGTGCCGGAGGGCCAGTCGAAGCGCACCCGTCGACGCGGCAGCGCGCTGCGCGACGCACGATTCGGCGTGAGCGAGTTCACCGTTCGGTACTCCACACGCATCGACGCTCGAGTGCACTCCACCAGGCCGAAGCCCCGACGGGCAAGGTCCACGTAGCGGAATCCGGGGCGCAGCTGCTTGATCGTCTCGCCGAGCGGACCGGCGAGGTCACCTGCGAAGTCGAAGCCCCGTGAGGACACCGACCCACAGACGAACTCCTGGGCGACCGCCGGGCTGAACGGCTCGTCGAAGTCCGCCTGCACCTTGGACTGCCAGAACGAGTGGACGTCGCCGGTCAGGAACCCGACGTTCGAGATCTGTTCGCCGGCCAGATGCTCGGTGACCACGTCGCGCTCGACCATGTAGCCCGACCAGTCGTCCAGGTTGGCGTAGAAGCCTGCGTGTTCGGGCAGATCGGGGCGCAGTGCCCGCAGCGCGGGTTCATCCAGGTCGATGACGCGGATCGGCGAGATCATCACCTGGTTGCCGACCAGCTTCCAGCGGACACCGTCACCCTGTGCCGCACCGAGTCCGTCCAGGAACCAGTCGCGCTGCGCATCGCCCAGGATGGTCCGGCCCGCGGAGTGCACCTCGTTCAGCGGAGCGTCGACGGTCGATCCCAGGACGATGGACCGGCCGTCTGGACCCATGACCTGTGGGTCGCGGTACTGGCGGGTGTCGAGCAGCGACAGGTCGACCAGGTCACCCCACCGCGCCCGGCGGTGGATCCGGTCACCGTCGATGCGCCACACCGGCTGGTACTCGAACCATGCCCGGTAGGCCGCGGCGGCGCGTTCGGGGAACTCCAGGTTGGTGAGTCGGTTGCAGTTGTTGACGAACTCGTGGTCGTCCCAGACCGGGGCGAACGGGTGCGCCGCGTGCGCGGTGCGCAGGTCCGGATCCGACCGGTACCGCCGGTACTTGTTGCGGTACGACTGAAGGTCCGTCGCTTCCTCGGGGTCCACGCGGATGCTGAGCGGCCCTGCGCCACCGCTCGCGCTCTCGTAGATGTAGTCGCCGAGGAAGACGACCGCATCGACGTCCTCGGCAGCGATGGCACGCCATGCCGGGTAGAAGCCGGCGCTGAAGCTCTGGCAGCTGGCGACCGCCAGGCGCACCGACGAGGGTGACGCTCCCCCGGCGGGCAGCGTTCGGGTCCGGCCGACGGGGCTGGCCAGTCCGTCGGCCACGAAGCGGTACCAGAAGGTCGCACCCGGCTCGAGGCCGTCGACCAGGACCTTCACGCAGCCGTCGGCACCCGAGGACGCAGCGGTCGTGCCGGATGCGACCACCCGGTCGAAGGCGGGGCCGGTCGCCACTTCCCAACGAAGATCGACCGAGGCGGAATCAGCCGCCGGAGCGAACCGTGTCCACAGCACCACTGCGCCGGGAGCGTGCACGCCGGAGGCCACGCCGCAGTCCCAGGGGCCCAGGTCCTCCACCGGGACCTCGCCCGGCATGGGCGAGCAGCCCAGCAACCCGCCCGCAGCGATGCCGCCGACACCCAGCAACCCACCACGCAGCACTGTCCGTCGATCCATCTCGCCCCCAGAGCATCCGCCGAGCCTCAGGATACGTGCGGGCTCAGGCCGGGAACAGCCCCGCCCGCGAGAGCAGCCCCGGTGTCGCACGACCCAGCAACGCGTCGGACTGCATCCAGTCCACCGCCGAGATGAGCGATGCCAGGTCGATGCCGGTGTCGTAGCCCATGCGATCCAACAGGTAGGCCACGTCCTCGGTGGGGACGTTGCCGGTGGCGTTCGGCGCGAACGGACAGCCGCCGATCCCGCCCAGCGACGCGTCCACGACGTGCACTCCGGCCACCACTGCAGCGGCGACGTTCGCGACACCGGTGTTGCGGGTGTTGTGGAAGTGCACCCGCAGCTGCTGGTCGGTGCCCGCAGCGGCGATCGCGGTGCGCGCTGCGGCGATGCGCTCGGTGACGTCGGTGGGCACCGCGACGCCGATCGAGTCGGCCAGTGCGATCTCCTGGCCGCCGGCTGCTGCGCAGCGCTCCACGACGGCGGCGAGGCGGGAGAGATCGACCTCACCGTCGTACGGGCAGCCGAAGCTGGCCGCCAGGGTGACACTCGCCGGCACACCGGCGTCGGCCGCAGTGGCGGCGATCTGCTCCCACACCTCGATCCCGGTGTCGGTGTCGGTGCCCTGGTTCTTCTGGGAGAACGTGTCGCTCACCACGACCACGGCGTTGACCTCGTCGCACCCGGCGGCGAGGGCACGGTCGAGTCCCCGCCGGTTCAGCACCAGACCGATCAGCGACACGTCGCGCAGCGGATCGTCGGACTCCCCGCTGCGGCGCCGCTCCAGCAGCGCCGCCATCAACTCGTCGGCATCGGCCATCTGAGGAACGCGTGCGGGGTTGACGAAGCTGGTCGCCTCGATGCGGCGGATTCCTGCGGCTGCGATCCGGGAGATCAGCTCGACCTTGGCCTCGGTGCTGACCACCGCACCGTCGCTCTGGAGTCCATCCCGTGGGGCGACGTCGACGATCGTGATCGGGGTGCTCATGTGCGTGATCGTACCGCGCCCCACGAAGCACTGGACCACTGAGCGGAACAGCGTTCCGATTTGGTGGACGCCGCGGAGAACAGCCGGTACGGTGCCTGATCTGCACCGCAGGCCCTGGGGGGAACGACATGTCGGATCGATTCATACACACCGCAGGACGACGGAGCGCACGGCGCACCGTGGCGGCGCTCGGCGTCGTCGGCGCAGCAGCCCTCGCCGCTGCCTGCGCGCCGCCCGTGGTGCCGGTGCCGCCACTGCCGATTCCCGTGACCGAGTACCTGGTCGACGGCGGGCTGCCCGGTGTCTCGTTCGCCAAGGTCGCCGATGTCACCGGTGACAGCACGCAGGAACTGGTCATCTCCAAGTTCGGCAGCCCCACGACCGACCCCGGGACCGTCACCATCTACCAACTCGGCGCCGACCTGGGTGACTGGACCGAGGTTCCGGTTGTCACCGAGGCCGACGGGATCCTCTTCCCCAATGACACCGAGGTCGCGGATCTGAACAACGACGGCCTGACCGATCTGATCGTGTCGGGCGGGTTCTTCTCGTGCTCGTTCTCGGGTACCGGCTGCGGCTCGCTGCAGTGGTTCGAGCAGGGTCCGGCGGGCGAGTTCACCCGACACGACATCGTCAGCCCGAACAACTCCCGCTTCTACCACCGTGCGATCGTGACCGACGTCGACGGCGACGGCATCACCGACCTGATGACGGTCGGTGAGACCTTCACCAGCGCTCGCACCGAGTGGTACCGAGGCACCGCGTCGGACGGCGCGGACCGTTTCGAAGATGCCGCCCGCATCGTGGGCAACGGCGGCGGCAGCCTGCCGGTCGTCGCGGACATCGACGGCGACGGCGACGACGACGTCCTGTCGCCGCAGTTCTTCCAGCCAGGACCAGCGGTCATCTGGTTCGAGCGCACCGGCGAGCCGAGCGCCGCGTCGCCTGCGGGCACCTGGGTGCGTCACACCGTCGCCGGCTCGAACCTGGGACGCGGCTTCGAACTGGAACTGGCACCCGACCTGTTCGGTGACGGTGTCGACCGATGGATCGGCACCAACCACCAGAACACCAACTTCGACATGACCGAGGACTCCGCGGTGTTCCTGTTCGACCCTGGAGCCGACCCCACCCAGCGGTGGGCCCGTACCACCCTCTCCTCAGGCATCCAGGCCACCCCCAAGAGCCCCAACACCTTGGCACCGGGTCTGTTGGGCACCGGTGACGTCGACCTCGACGGCCGCACCGACATCGTGGTCTCCGGCGACGGCGACAAGCGGCTGTTCGTCCTGCTCCAGAACGACGACCCCAGCTTCACCACCCACGTCCTGGCCGACGACATGGGTCAGGCGGGTGGAGCAGAGGTGACCGACCTCGACGGTGACGGCATGCCCGAGGCGCTGTTCACCAGCTACGAGCAGGGCGTCGTCAAGCTCTACGAGTTCGGCTCCGGGACCTGACCGTGAGCCGCCGCCCGGTGATCACCGCCGAAGCGATCTTCGTCGTGATCGGCATCGCGGCGTTCGTCGCGGGGATCTCCAAGCGGTGGGTGCTGGACCCACTCGCCGAGGCGTTCAACGAGCTGTCGCCGAACAACAAGGCCATCGTCGCGACCCTGGTCGTCGCCGGGGTCGCCGGATCGATCGCGCTGGCCCGGTGGCGACACCGCCGCTCGGTCATGGCGGCCCGCCGCGTCGTCGAGAGCCACCTGAGCACATGACCACCAGCGCCCCCGCCCTCTCGATGACCAGGGTGCGTCACGGAGCGAGCGTCGTGCCCGGCGAGCCCGCTCCCTGGGACCGCCTGCAGTACCGACTTTTCCACCCAGCGCTGTTCGCGGACACCCCCGAGGAGCGCCAGACGGGTCAGCTCCCGCCGGATCGCGCAGCAGCCCCATGGCCGGTCGTGATCCTGCTCAACGGCATCAACGTCGGACCCGAGGGCTACCGCTGGCTCGCCGAACGGCTCGCCAGCGCGGGCATGGCGACGGTCACCTTCAGCCACGTCACCAACGTCACCGCGCAACAACGCGGGTTGTCCCCCGGCCTGGACCTCGACGCGCTGGGCGTGGCGCAGTTCGGCTCGCGCCCCAGCGCCACCACGGTCGGACCGCTGCTGGCCGCGCTGGCCGCCGAGCAGTCCGACGGACCGCTGGCAGGGCTGCTCGACCTGGACCGGGTCGCGCTCGGCGGCCACTCCGCCGGTGGCACAGTGGCACTGCTGAACGCCGACCCGGCGTGGTTCCCGGGAGTACGCGCCACGTTCTCCTACGCCGGACACACCATGCCAGCATCGCTGCTCGGGCATCCCGACGGCACCGTGCTGCCCATCTCGCCCGACACCCCGGCGTTGGTCCTGGGCGGCTCCGAGGACGGCGTGGTAGCGGCGAGCGCAGTGCGCTACGGCCGAGGCGACGCACCCCTGGGCATCGAGGACCACGACCCGATCACCGAGACGTTCCGTCGCGGCACCAGCGCTGCGGGCTCCGCTCTGGGCATCATCGATGGCGCCGGGCACCTGAGCTTGTGCGATCCGCTCGACCCCACCACCGCCCGCGGCTTCCTCGAGGCCGACGAGGACCATGATGATCGTGATGGTGACCATCCAGCTGCTGCGGCGGGCACGCTCGGCTCCGCGGCCCGGCGGGACCTCATCGGGTCGCTCATCACCGCGTTCTGCGTCGAGCACCTGGGCGTCACCCCGACCGGCGCACCCCTGTCCGAGCTGGCGACGTCGCCCGGGCTGGCCCGCTTCGAGCTGCGCAGCACCGCCGGCGTCCGAGAGGTGAGCCATGCGAGTTGACCACCGACGCCGACCGGCCCGGGCGCTCGCCGTGCTGCTCGCCGCGCTCGCCCTGGTCGGGGCGGCCTGTGGAGCGAAGACCAGCGAGCTGATCGCCGCCAGCCAACCCGTCGAACCGGAGTCCAGCGCGCCGGGCGTGACCGCGGACGAGGTGAAGGTGGGCTTCATCATCATCGACCAGACGAGACTGCAGGCCACCTTGGGGTTCGAGTCGCCGGACTCGGGCGACGTCGAGGGGCAGATCCAGACCCTCACCGAGTACGTCAACGCACGGGGTGGCATCGGCGGACGGGACATGGTCCCGGTCATCCGCGTCTACGACGCGCTCACCGACTCGGCGGTCAACGAAGAGAAGCTGTGCCGAGCCTTCACCGAGGACGACAAGGTGTTCGCGGTGGTCATGTTGGGCATGTTCCAGGAGAACGCGCGGCCCTGCTACGCCTCGCAGGAGACGCTGATGCTCGACCAGACGTTGTTCCCGGTCGACACCGCCGCCGCCGAGGAGCTCTACCCCTACCTGTACCAGCCCAGCCTGCCCGAGTACGGAGCACTGCTCGCCGGGTTGGCCGACGCGCTCGAGACCGAGGAGTTCCTCACCGACGACTCCAACCTGGGCATCATCGGCATCGACAACGCCCAGAACCGACGGGTGTACGCCGACCAGTTGCTCCCACGACTCGAGTCCCTCGGGGCCGAGCCGGTCGACGTGCAGTGGATCGACCCGACGTCGAACGCAACGCTCCAGGCGGGCCAGAACCAGGCGGTGCTGTCGTTCAAGGAGAACGACGTGGACAGGATCGTCGTCGTGGGCGGCTCGCGGCTGCTCGCCTTCCTGCTGACCATCACGGTGCCCCAGGAGTACTTCCCCGCATTCGCAGTGACGACGTTCGACAACGCCGAGTTCGTCGCGTCCGGCACCCCCGAGGCGATGGTCGGCGCGGTCGGGGTCTCGGCCCTGCCGGGTTCGGACATCAGCGGCGACCAGTTGGAGTTCCCCTTCGACGACGGTGAGGCCGAGTGCCTCGACGTGCTGGCCGACGGCGGTCACGACTTCGCGGCCAGGGAGAACGCACGCCAGGCGACGCTGTACTGCGACGCGGTGTTCCTGCTGGCCAGCGCGTTCGAAGGCGTCGACGGCGACGAGATCACCGCCGAGGTGTTCCAGGAGAACGTCGCGGAGATCGGCCGGGTCGAGAACGCGTCGAACTACCTGGCCGACCACCGTGCCGGGTCCTTCGCCGGCGCCGCTGCCTACCGTCCCATCCGGTTCGACCCCGACTGCACCTGTTTCGAGCTGACCGGCGACGTGCGCGAGTTCCCCAGATGAGCGCCGCTGCATCATGAGCGAGACACGAGAAGGCAGCGACTGGACCGACGAGGACGAGCCCGCGAGCGGTGCGGTGCTCAACTCGGCCATCGCCTACGGACCGCCGGGGCGCACCGAGCACCACGCAGGGGTGGCTCGGGGCCTGATCGCGTTCGGTCTGGGCGTGCCCTTCGGGGTCGTGTTCGGCGTCGTCGACACGATCGCCGTCGACACGGGCCGCACCGTGTCCGGCTGGTACGGGGTCGCCGCAGCAGCGTTGGCCGCGGGCATCGTGGTCGCGGCGGTGATGGGCCGTGCAGCGGTCAACCTGGGAGCGGCGATCGGCAGCGCGCTCGCGATCTGCTCGCTCATCGCCGCGGGGGCCTGGGTCGTGCTGCTCAACACCGGCGACCAGGCCGCGGTCGACGCGCTGATCGCCATCGGCCTGGCAGCGTCGGTGCCGATGCTCGCCCTGGCAGCGATCGATGCGCTGACGCTCCAGCCCGATGCCCGACCCATCGCAGCGGTCGGCCAACCCGCCGCCGCAGCGTTCGCCGGCGCCGCGGCCGGCGCGTTCGTGATGTTCCTCGATCCGACCCTCGTCTGGTCCGACGTCACCGCCGTCGGCGGAGCGATCGCGCTGTTCGGTGCGCTGCGCAGGGCCGGACTGCCCGATCGGCTGCGCGCTGCCCGGGTGGCTCCCGAGCCGGCGGCAGCAGACGACTCGCCCACCGGCGTGCGGGTCCTCCTCGCTGCGACGCTCGGGGTCGTCGCGGCCGGCGTCGTGCGGGTCGGGCCCTTCCTGTCCGAGCAGTTCGGTGCGGGCGTGCGCTACGAACTGCTGACGATCGTCGCCGCCGGCCTGACCGGCACCGCCGTCGTGGTCGGCGCCATGTGGCTGCCGTCCAAGTTCGCACGGACCGGTGCCGCCGAGGTCGATGACGTGGCCCGTGTGGCACTCGGTGCCGGCGCGCTGATGGTGTCGGTCGCCATCTCGCAGACCTTGCCCGGTACCGTCGCCGGCGCCGGCGCAGCGTCGGGAGCTGCGCTGGCCGGCGTCGCACTGACCGCCGCCGCTGGCGCTCGCGGCGCCGCAGGGCGCGCAGCGGTGACCGCCGCCGCCGTCAGCGGCCTGGCCGGCTGGACGCTGACCTGGGCGGCATGGCCGACGCTGGTCGACGCGATCGGTTCGGAACGCGGCGTGCTGGCCCTGATCGCCGTCCCGGCACTGGCTGCGGGCGCCATCGTGTCGCTCCGCCCGCTGGGAATCGACGCCCCGAACGCAGCCGAGGCCATCATCGATCTCTCTGCACCCAGCTCCAACGGTCGGACTGCCCACGACCCCGCGACGACATCGCACACGCACCTGCTCCATCCGCGTTCCAGCGAGGTCTTGTTGGATGCCCGCGGCGTCGAGTTCTCCTACGGACCGGTCCAGGTGCTCTTCGGCGTCGACCTCCAGGTCCGCCAGGGCGAGGTCGTTGCCCTGCTGGGCACCAACGGTGCAGGCAAGACCACCTTCCTGCGCACCGTCGCAGGTCTCGCGAGCCCCTCGGCGGGAACGATCCGCATGGCGGGCGGTGATCTCGCGCCGTTCTCTGCGGCTGATCGCGTGCTGTTGGGCATCAACCAGATCGCCGCCGGTGCGGCGGTCGCGCCGGACCTGACCGTCGCGGAGAACCTGGCCATGTTCGGCCACACGCTGCACCGTTCCGAGGCGCACGAGGGCGCCGCTCGGGCGCTCGAGGTGTTCCCTCGACTCGCCGAACGCGAACACCAGCGGGCCTCGTCGCTGTCCGGCGGCGAACGCCAGATGCTGGCGCTGTCGAAGTCCCTGGTGCTGCGACCGCGACTCCTGGTCATCGACGAGACCACCCTGGGCCTCGCTCCCGTGGCGGTCGCGGCACTCGTACCGGTCATCCGCCGGCTGCACGCCGAGGGAGCCTCGGTGCTGCTCGTCGAGCAGTCGGTGCACCTGGCGCTCGACCTGGCGGATCGTGCGGTGTGCATGGAGAAGGGCCGGATCGTCTACGAGAGCGACGCCGAGGAGCTGCGAGCCGATCCGGCGCTGCTCGAAGCGGTCTACCTGGAGGGCATCGCCGCAGCGCTCGAGCACCGACTCGCCTCGGGCACCGGCGGCAGCATCAACGGCAGCGGTAGCGCAGGGATGGCCACCACATGAGCATCGGCGGATTCGACCTGAGCGCCGGCGTGCTCAGCCTGGGCGTCTTCACCGGCCTCACCTATGGCCTGTTGGCCGCCGGCCTGGTCCTCATCTACCGCTCGTCGCGGTTCATCAACTTCGCCCACGGCGCCATCGGGGTCTTCGGCGCAGCGGTCTGCTCGCTGGCCGTGCGCGACTTCGAGGTTCCCTACTGGTTCGCCTTCATGCTCGGCATCGCCGTCTCGGCGGGAATCGGCGCGCTGACCGAGGTCGGCATCGTGAAACCGCTGGCCACCGCACCGAAGGTGCTGCCGATGGTGGCGACGTTGGGCCTGTCGTCGTTCCTGATCTTCACCGCGCTCGCGATCAACCCGAACGGGCTGTCCGGGCTGAACTTCCCCGAACCCGCCGGAATGCCCACCGGCACCATCGGGGCGCTGCGGATCACCCCTGCCTTCGCCGCGCAGGCGATCCTGTCACCGATCCTGCTGATCGGTCTGGGGCTGTTCCTGTGGCGGTCCCGCACCGGGCTCGCCATCCGGGCCGCTGCGTCCAACGCTGACGCTGCGTCCACCGCCGGGGTGCCGTCGCGGTCGATGTCGGTGCTGGCCTGGGCGATCGCCGGTGGCGTGGCTGCGTTCTCGGTGACGTTGATCATCCCGACCAAGGGCGTCGTCACCCCCGAGACGCTCGGCCCCGAACTGCTGATCCGCGGCCTGGCCGCCGCCGCGATCGCCCGATTCACCAACTACGGGGTCGCCGTGGGCGTCGCCACCCTGATCGGCGTGGTCGAACAGGTCTTCGCCACGAACCCCGAGGCACGGGGCCTGATCGAACTGGTCGTGCTGGCCGCGGTCATCATCGCGCTGCTGACCAGCTCGAGCGGGTTGCGCGCACCGCTGGAGAACTGGGGTCAGCGCAGCCTTCCGCGCAAGCTCCCCGCTGCGTACCGGCGGATCCCGCTCATCCGGATCATCACCCCGATCGCGGCGATCGTCGCCTTCGGCGCGGCGCTGTGGGTCCCGTTCGTGACCAACGGATCACAGGCGCTGGACGCGACGATCGTGATCTGCATCGCCATCGTCGGCATCTCGGTGATCATCGTGACCGGCCTCGGCGGGCAGCTGTCGCTCGCACAGTTCGCCTACGCCGCCGTCGGTGCCGCGGTCTCGATCAGGGTGTCGGCCGACTTCGGGTTCATCGCGGGGATCGCCGCCGGAGCGATCATCGCCGCGCTGGTCAGCTGCGCGCTGGCGCTGCCCGCGCTGCGGGTGCGCGGCCTGCAGCTCGGCGTGGCGAGCCTGATCTTCGCGGTGGTCACGACCTCGTGGCTGCTCGACAGATCGTTCCTTCTGGGCGACGCCGAAGCTGCAGTCCGACCGAACATCGAGATCGCCGGCATCAGCACCGACACCAGCCGTGGCTACTACTGGATCGCCCTCGCCGCGCTGGTCGTGGTCATGGCGTTCGCCGGGCGCCTGCGGTCGGGGCCGTGGGGACGCGTGGTGGTGGCCGTGCGGGACAACGAGGACGCTGCCAGGGCCCTGTCGGTGCACGCACGCGGCATCAAGTTGCAGACCGCCGCGGTCGGCGGCCTGATCGCCGGTGTCGGCGGCGCCATCTACGGTCATTCGCTGTCGAACATCGGCCCGGTGAACTTCCCGGTGCAGAGCTCGATCGACGCCATCACCGTTGCGGTCATCGGCGGACTCGGTTCGATCATCGGGCCGATCATCGGCGCGATCTACCTGATCGGCATCCCTGCGTTCTTCTCCCCCACCGCCGAGGCCACCGCTGCGCTCGCAGGTGCCTGGTTGGTCCTGATCGTGTACCAGCAGGGTGGCGTGGTGGCCGTGGTGCGGTCGGTCATGGACCGCACCTACGACGCGATCGCCCGCGGACGTGGACTCGACCCGGTCGAGGCGCGCACCGCGAGCGCACCGCTGCGGATCCACGAACCCGACCCGAGCGCCGCCGCGCTCCCCGCTGCGCCGCCGGGCCCGATGCTCGAGGTGACCGGCATCACCAAGCGCTACGGCGGCGTCACCGCGGTGAACGACGTGTCGTTCATCGTCCAGCCGGGTGAGACGGTCGGGCTGATCGGCCCGAACGGCGCCGGCAAGACCACGCTGTTCGAGATCGTCTCGGGGTTCGTCCGCCCCGACGGCGGCACCGTCGCGCTGAAGGGCAGCGACATCACCACGTTGTCACCCGAGCGTCGCTCCGGAGCCGGCATCGCACGCTCGTTCCAGGCCGCCACCCTGTTCCCGACCCTCACGCTCACCGAGACCGTGATGGTCGCCCAGGAGCGGGTCCGCCCGTCAACCCTCGTGGAGTCACTGGGGCGACGGGGCACCGAGCACGAGCGGGAGACCGAGGCCCGGGAGTCCATCGAGCGCTTCGGACTGACCCGATTCGCGGATGCCATGATCTCGACGTTGCCGACGGGCACCCGGCGCCTGGCCGAGCTGGTGTGCGCGGTCGAGCTGCAGCCGTCGGTGATCCTGCTCGACGAACCGTCCGCCGGCATCGCCCACACCGAGACCCACCAGCTGGGCGAGACCCTGGTGCGCATCCGAGAGGAGTACGGCGTCACGATGGTGATCATCGAACACGACCTGCCGCTGCTGGCAGAGGTGTGCGACCGGATGATCGCCATGAACGCCGGCGAGAAGATCGTCGAGGGCACTCCGGCCGACGTACGCGAACACCCCGAGGTCATCGAGTCCTACGTCGGCTGAGCGTCCTACGCCGGCCGACCGTCCACGGTCATCTCGACACGCTCCGGGTAGAACGACAGGTGCCCGGCGATCTCTGCCGCAGCGGGGATCGGGTCCTCGTAGGCCCACACCACCCCGTCGTGGGATTCGCCGTCGAGCTCGATCGACCAGTACGAGGCCTCACCCTTGAACGGGCACGTGGTGTGGAACGACGTGGCGGTCAACAACTCCATCCGGACGTCGTCCTTCGGGAGGTAGTACCTGGTCGGCAGGCCTGTCTCGTCCAACAGCACCGGCCGATCGCTCGATGCCAGCACCTGGTCGCCGAGGCGCACCTCGACGTGGACGTTGCTCGGAGTGGTCGTGATGGTGTGCCCGGCGCTCATGCCCTCCTCAACGCCGAGCGCTGGCCCATCATTCCGCTGGAGCCCAGGTCACCCTGCTGCCTGCACGCCGATCCATGCAGCGACTCGGCCGGCGTCCTCGTCGGGCGGGAAGACGGGGTAGCGGACATGCGCGACCCGACCTTCCTGCAGCACCAACGTCACTCGGCGATACAGCACGGCACCATCGACGGTGAACGTCGGCAGACCGAGCGCCCCGCCCCAGCGCCGATCGGTATCGCTCAACAGCGCGAACGGCAGATGCTCTCGCGCAGCGAACTCCAGCTGCGCCTCGCGGGATTGCGTGCTGAGCCCGTACACCTCGGCACCCAGTTCCAGCAGCGGCCCATGCCGGTCGCGATAGGCACACGCCTGTGGTGTGCATCCCCGCGCTCCGGGGATGGCGTCCCAGCCGTCGGGCATCGCATGCCCGGGAACCCCGGTGCGGGGATAGACGAACACGACCGTCCAGGCCGCTGCGCACCGAGCCAGATCCACGGTGCCACCGCCGGTCGACGCGAGCGCTCGGCTCGGCACCGCTGCACCCCACAGCCCATCACAGGCGCCGTCGTCGACCGGCTCGGGAAGCCCCTCGGGGAGCTGGCGGGGGTCATGGACCGGCCCGACTCGTTCATACGTCGATCACATCACATGAAGGTCCGGGCGCCCGCGCCATCCGCGAGTCGACCGTGATCAGCGGTCGAAGATCGACCACACGGCCCGAGGCTTCATCGAACGAAACGGAACTCGCTCGGCTGTGGTCCCCGCAACGTGATGGCGGTCGTCGCCGCCGACTTGGAACAGAGCTACCGGGACCACCTCGACTGACCCTCATGATGCTGGGAGTTCGTCGGGGTAGACGACATCGATCTCAGTGACGGCCTTGGAGAAGTCCGATGAGTTGTTCGTGATGAACCGGTCTGCGCCAGCTGCGACGGCCGTCGCCAGGTGCACGGCATCGGCGGCGCGCAGCTTGTAGGTCGACCCGAGCGACGCCGCGAGTTCGGCGATGGCTTCATCTACGGGCCGGAGGTCGAGTCGACCCAGCAGTGCTGCCAGCGCTTCGATCTCCGACTCCGCGCCATCACGCAGTGGCTTGGTGAGCAGCTCGGGGATCAGGAGGACCGACCCGATCCCGGCGATCGCTCCGGTGCGCGACGTCGCCTCGTCCGGGAAAAGACGGCGGACGCGCCGCCCCAGCATGTGGCTCGCCGCGGCCGCGTAGATCAGGACATCAGCATCGAAGGCATCCACCGTCAGAGGGTCAGCGAGTCGACCGACTTGCTGCCACGTCAGCGACGAGTTCCTCGGCCCGCTCGACGCTCATGCCCGGCACATCGACGAGACGGGCGTTTCGACCCCGATCGAGAAGGCCGCGGAGACGCTCGGCCTCGGCAAGCGCCTGGTCGGCGCGCCGGACCCGAATCGCGTCGGGACGTACGAGGACCGCAACCTCTCGCCCGTGGCGTGTGATCGTGACTTCCTCGCCAGCCACCACACGATCGAGGAGGTCCGGCAGCACAGCTCGGGCCTCGCTCACAGAGATCGTCGACATGCGCTGAGTGTACGCGCTTGTACAGAGACGTACAACCGCTTCGTTGGTGAGCGCAGCCACCTCCGTCGTCGACCGTCGTCACCGCCTCACCGACCCGAACACGTCGGCCGAGGAGCAAGCACGCGTGCGAAAGCACTCCGACCGGGCAATGGGCTGACGGCTCAGCGGCTCGACCGGTGACGGATCGACCGGTCGACGATTCCGCCCTGATGACACCGATCTGCGCGCAGCTTGCTCGACCCGGTGGCGAGTCGGCGAGGACGCCGCGAGCTGCGGCTGCTCAGTGCTCCCGCAGCAGGGCGCCGAAGCCGTGGAGCTGGTCGGTGATGCCGTTGTCGCGCAGCGCCATCCACCATGTCGCCGCGTTGATGGCGATGACGGGCTTGCCGAACCAGCGCTCGGCCTCGTCGGCCAGGTGCACCATCGACAGGTTGGTACCGCACTGCACGATCGCGTCCACGTCCGGCTGGTTGACCTTCACCAGCGCCTCGCGCAGCTGTGCCTCGCCCACCTCGGCGATCGCGACCGCGGTGGGGCACTTGAGCCCCTCGATGGCGGCGACCTCGAAGCCGAGCTCCTCGAAGAACTTCACCACGTTGCCGTCGCCCACCGGCTGGTAGGGCGTGACGATGCCGATGCGCTTGGCGCCCAGCAGCTTCAGCCCGCGCTCGCACGCCTCGGCACCCGTCGCGACCTGCAGGCCGGAGATGTCGTTGATCTGCTTCGTGAAACGGCGGTTGCCCTCGACACCGTCCCAGAAGGTCTCGGCCGACATGCCCATGACCATGTAGTCGGGCTGCGCGGTGCAGACGCGCGTGACGGCGTGACCGATCTCGGTGCGGATCTGCTCCAGCAGGCGCACCATGGCGTCGTCGGAGGAGAGGTCCTGGTCGTGGATGTGGATGCGCGACGTGTGCGCAGTCACGCCCGGCACCGACATGGCATGGAACTCGGGCTCCACGACGGTGTTGGTCGACGGGATGATCACACCGAACTTGCGGCGCCATCCCAGCACGTCCCGGCCGCTCGGCTCGGTGTTGGCCACGTTCACGAAACCCATGTCAGTGCTCCCTGTGTTGTTGCTGTGTGCGTGGGGTCCACGCTGTGGTCGTTCATGCCGGCGCCACTCATGCGGTGCCCTCGATGCCGACGACCCGGTTCCCGGAGAAGAACTGGATCGTCTCGGCCGTGCCCTCCTCGGCCAGTCCGGACAGGCCGAACGCCGGGCGGGGCGCCATCAGGTGCAGGTTCATGGGGCTCACCCCGTTGACCTTGACCTCGCCCGCACGGATGCGGCGCGCCACTCCCATGGCGCGCTCGGTATCCGCGCCGAGCACGTAGGCCTCGAGTCCGTACTCGGTGCCGTTCGCCAGAGCGACCGCGTCGTCGTCGGTGCGGAACGAGTGCACCGTGGCGACCGGCCCGAAGATCTCGTCCCGGGTCAGCGCCGGGTCCAGTCCGTCGATGAGCGTGGGTGCCAACCAGTTGCCGTCACCGTCGGGCAGCGGCGTCGGCGCGATGACGGTGCCACCCGCTGTGACCAACGCGTCGATGCGTTCCTGCAACATCGCCAGGTGTTCGGAGTGCACGATCGGCCCCATCTGGGTCGTCGGATCGAGCGGGTCCCCGAGCACGACCTGGCTGAGCGCAGCGGTCACCGCGTCCAGGTACTCGTCGCGACGAGACTCGGGCAGCAGCAACCGACCGAGCGCCCGACACCACTGGCCGTTGAGCGTGGTCAGCAGTGCCACCGCGGCCTGTGCAACCTGACCGGGGTCGGCGTCGTCGAGCACCACCAGCGGACCGTGCCCGCCCAGTTCCAGCTGGGCCGGCTTCAGGCCCTCGGCACACGCGTGGCCGACGGCCCGGCCGCCTTCGAGTCCACCGGTGAAGCTGACACAGCGGATGCGCGGATCCTCGAGCAGCACGATCGCCACCTCAGGTCCGCCGTGCAGGATCTGCACCACACCGTCGGGCAGGCCGGCGGCGATCGCGGCCTCTCCGATCGACGCGGTGCCGTGCGGTGCGCGCTCGGGTGGCTTGATGATGACGGGGCAGCCGGCAGCCAGCGCGGACGCGGCCTTGTGCGCGGCCATGGGCGCAGGCGCGTTCCACGGGCACAACAGCAACGCGGGTCCCCACCCCAGGCGCTCCACCTCGACGTCGCCCGCCGCGCCCTCGAACCGGGTGCTCAGCACGCCGTCGCGCAGCTGCGCGGCGGCCAGGCGGAACGCGCCGTGCAGGATGAATCCCAGCATCGACGTGATGCCGATCGTGGCGCCGCTCTCGATCGACTCCAGCGCGGCGACCCGCGGGACAGCCGGATCCAGGTGGTCGGCCATCGCGTCCAGGTGGGTCGCGCGCTCCTCAGCGCTGAGCGAGGACCAGGTGCCGGTGTCGTGCACCCGCCAGCCGGCAGCCAGCGCCGACTCGATCGCCTGGGCCGAGCTGGCACGCTGCTCCTGTGCGCGTGCCCCGGTCGAGGCGTGCTCGATCCAGCGAGTGGCACCCGCGGCGTCGGTGCGGATCACCTCGGCGGCGACCCACGTACCGTCGATCAGGTCGAGTTGTGGGGGGAGCTCCACTGCGTCGCTCATGACACCTCCATCGGGCTGGCGTCGGCCGAGGGGCCGGCGGTCTGGCGTGCGGTGTAGTTGGTGGTCACGGAGCGCTCGCCGTGCACCGGGTGGCCCGGTCCGCGCGGGTCGAGCTCGTGCACCGTCGCGGTCGACGTGGTCAGTCGCTCGCCCTCGACGTCGAGCACGCGGGCCAGCTCGCCGTTGCGCCACAGCACCGTGTGGCGCCAGCGACGGTCGCCCTCGACCCGGATCAGATCGGGCTCGGCGTAGCGGGCCAGACCTTGCGCGGTGCTCGACTCGGCGACGAACCAGATCCGGCCCGGTCCGCCCGAGATCCCGACGTGCACCGGCGCGTCGGGGCCCAGCCCGTCGAACCGCAGCTGCCCGCCGGCAACGGTCGCGGTGAAGGTCCGCTGGTGGAACTCCCGGCCCGACAGCACCACGTTGGTCTGGCGGTAGCGGCCGGTACCGGCAGCGACATCGGCGTCCAGGTCGACGTAGACCAGGTTCTCGTAGGGGAACACGCCGGGCACGCCGCCGTGCAGATCCTCGATCAGCTCGACCCCGTCGGGGGCGAACGCCCGCAACCGGTCCCGCCACACCCCGCACATCGATCCCAGGTCGGCCAGCAACTGCCCGGATCCCTGGAGGGCTCCCTGCGGCGTGCTCATCGGGGGCTCATCGGGCGGCGGGGGCGAACTGGGTCGATCCCGACCCCTTGATGATCATCGTCGCTGCTTCCATGCGGCCCTTCTCGGCCGGGAACGCCTGGACCAGCCCCATCGACAGGTCACGCAGCATCCGGGCGACAACGCCCGAGTTCGTGGTGTTGGACGTGCCGCACGCGCTGAGCGCGCCGGTGCCCACCGAGAACGCGTGCTGGGCGACCGAGCCCTTCGCGACCCGCCACTGGCGAACGACGTCGTCCTTGTCCATGAGCGGCGGCTCGGAGGATTCCAGCTCGAGCTGGCGGGCCAACCACAGCCGGGCGGTCTCGAGGTCGGCGGTCATCTGACCCAGCAGCTGCTGCTGGAAGGGCGCGGTCCCGATCGGCTCGCCGGTGTCGGCGAAGGTCGTGGTGCGCAGGTGCTCGGTGGCGAACCGGTACGACGCGAGTGCGGCGCCCAGGTAGACCGCGGTCCCGGCCACCTGCGAACCGACGAAGCTCCCCCGGCTCACCTGCATCATCTTCGGGAACGCTCCCGGGACCGCCAGCGCATCCTCTGCGGGCACGAACACGTCCTCCAGGGTGATGCCGTGGGTGGCGGTGGCCCGCATACCGATGGCGTCCCAGCGCGACCGCTCCCCGACCCCCTCGGAGCGGCGGTCGACCAGGAACACCCCCAGGTGGTCCGCTGTCTCGCCGCCCGGGAAGGTCGCGGTCACCAGGTAGTCGTCGGCCACGCCGGTGGCGCAGCCGAAGGACTTCACGCCGTTGAGCACCCATCCGCGCACGCCGTCGCGGGTGGCGGCGTCGGCAGAGGTCGAGATGGAGATCGAGGCGGTCGACGACTTGGCGGACTCCGAGGCGAAGTTGGCCATCCAGCGACCCTCGGTGCCCAGCCGGGTGAGGACCTTCTCGGCGAACGCGATGACCTCGACCGCCTCCTCCCCCTCGAACAGGCCGGCATCGACCGCTTCGAGCGGCAGCAGGCCGCGCGATGCGGACGAGTTGTGGAAGAAGAAGGCCAAGGCCGTCGACGGACACACCGTGCCCATGGCGAACGTGGCTGCGGTCAGGTCCCGCAGGCCACCCCCGAGCCCGCCGAAGCGCTCCGGGACGACCAGGCCCAACAGCCCGGCGTCGGACATCGTCGCGACGTGCTCGACCGGGAACGTCGCAGTGCGGTCAGCCTCGACCGCGGCCGCAGCCAGTGCCGGCAGCACCGCCTCGACACGCTTGGCGCGATCACGTTCCGCGGGCGTCAGGTCATCGAGCAGGAGCTCGGCGGTGAGGTCGTCCATCAGTGCATCTCCCCGTTGCTGTCACCGAAGAAAGTACCAGAAAACGAAACGGTGTTCCTCTGAGCGAAACGGTCAGTCGTCGGTCGAGCGGCCCTGCAGGCGGTCGATGGCCTCGGTCTCTCCGAGCACCGTCGCGTACTTCTGGGCCAGGTCGAACAGGTTCGCCCGGTGCGGGTCGGGGTGACGATCCCCACAGGCGTCCGCGACCACCACCGGCACGAAGCCGTGCTGCAGTGCGTCCAGCGCGCTCGCCCGCACGCACCCACTGGTCGACAGCCCGCAGATCAGCACCGTGTCGATGCCCATCGACACCAGGGTCGATGCGAGCGAGGTGCCGAAGAACGCCGACGCGTACTGCTTGGTGACCACCACCTCACCGGCGACGGGTGCCGGATCGTCGAGGAAGTCACCCAGCGGGTTTCCCCGTTCGAAGCACGCGAGCGCCGGGACCTTGCGGAAGAACTGCCCGCCGTCGGCACCTCCGGGCTCGTACTCCACCCGGGTGAACAGCACGGGCGCACCGACGAGGCGCGCCGCCGCCACCAGGCGACCGGCGGAGGCAACAGCGTCCTCCACCCCGGCGTACAGCGGCGACGCCGGGTCGAGGTACGCACGACAGATGTCCACCACCAGCACCGCCGGAGAACGACCCCACTCGAGCGTCCCTCCGAAGCCTGCGCCGGCGTAGTCCGCGTTCAGCTCATCGTCCATGACGCCCCCTCGTGACGGCCGGTCGCGGTGACCGCACCGGAGCCGGGCCCGCGGCGCGCCCTCACAGGCCCGCCGCCACCGCGTCGAGCATCGCGGAGCGACGCATTCGCTCGGCGTGGCGAACCGGATCAGCGGCCACGGCGACCAGGTCGGCCTGCAGTTCGGCGCGCCGCACGGGGTCGGGTTCACGCAGCACGAGCCAGTTGGCATGGCTGTCGGCCTGCACCAGCCCGACGGCCACCTCACGGCGCAGATCTGCGTACTCGTCGAGCAGCGCATCGTCCTCGCCGGCCCACACACGGGCGAGGCGGCGCCCCGCGGCGACGGCATCCTGGATACCGGAGTTCATGCCCATGCCCCCGAGCGGCGAGTTCTGGTGTGCCGCGTCGCCGGCGAGCAGGACCCGACCCGACCGCATGGTCGTGGCGACCCTGCGACTGACGACGTACAGCGAGGTGGCCAGCACGTCCCAGCGCTCGCCCAGCGCCACCACGCCGTCCAGGCGGGCACGGATGGACCGGGCGTCCTGGATCTCTGCATCGGTCCCGTCGGAGTCGGGCACGGGGAACAGGATCCGCCAGTGGTCGGGCGTGCGCAGCAGCACCAGCCACTCGTCGGGGTCGGCCACGTAGTTGACGTAGGCCAGTTCGGGGAGGTGGTCGGCCAACTCGTTGCCCACCGACACGACCAGGAAGCGTTCGGGGTACTCCTCACCCTCGAGCTCGATGCCGAGCGAGCTGCGCACCGGCGAGTGCGCGCCGTCCGCGGCGATCACCCAGGGGGCTCGCAGCTCGACCAGCTCCGCTGCGGTCCCCACGACCAGCGCCACCCCGTCGCCATGGGACGCGACCCGGTGGGCGCGGTGCTCGAAGCGCACGTCGACGTCCCACTCGCCGGCGTCGGTGCCCGCCCGCAACCGCTCGACCATCATCGGGGTGAACTTCGACTGCTCGAGCTGCACCCGGAACGCGAAGTCGGTCTCATCGGACAGCACACCCAGGTCGAACGTCGCGACCGGACCGCTCCGGCGGTCACGGAACTGGGTGGTCGGTGCGCGCAGCCCAGCGGCGACGACAGGGGCGGCCATGCCCAGCTCGTCGAGCAGCTGCAGGGTCGCGGGATGGAACGTCGAGGCCCGGGACTCGGCCGACAGCGTCGGCTGCTTCTCGAGCACCGTGACGGGCACACCCCGCGTCGCCAGCTCCATGGCGGCGGTCAACCCCGTGGGGCCGGCGCCGGCCACCACGACCCGGTCCAGCTGCTCCACCCGGTCCGCAGGGGGCAGCGCTGCTGACACCTCGATGCGGCCCAACCAGTCGGGTGACACCGGCTCAGTGCTCCGCGAGCAGGCGGCCGAACCCGTGGAGCTGATCATCGATGCCGTTGGCTCGCAGGCCGTGCCAGACCGTCGCCATGTTGATGGCGATCACCGGCTTGCCGAGCTCGCTCTCCAGACGGGCGGCCTGGTCCACGAAGTTCAGGTTGGTGCCGACCTGCACGATCGCATCGACCGCGTCGTCGGCCCCGCCGATCTGCTCGATCACCTCGGCGATCCGGGTCGGGCCCACCTGGGCGATCGACGTGGCGGTCGAGCAGCGAAGTCCCGTGATGGCGGCGACGTCGAACCCGGCCTCGGTGAAGTAGGTGCCGACCTGCTCGTCCGCGATCGGCTGGTACGGCGAGAACACCGCGATGCGCTCCACGCCGAAGGCCTCGAGCGCAGCCCTGCACGACGCTGCGCCGGTCGTGACCGCTCGACCGCCGGCGAGATCCGAGATGCGCTGCTCGAACGCCGCGTTGCCCGCGACCCCGCCCCAGAAGGTCTCGGCCGACATGCCCATCAACATGGCGCTCGGCTCGGCCGTCAGGACGTCGCGGACGGCCACTTCGATGGACCCACGGATCTGGACCAGCAGCTCCTCGAACGCGGCGTCGTCGGCCAGACCCGGATGCTCGATGTACATGCGACCGGTGTGGAAGCTGACACCGGGAATCTGCAGGCGGCACAGGTCGGCCTCGACCACGGTGTTGGTGGACGGCGCGATCACACCGAAGCGAGCACGGGGACCGACGACGTGGTCATCGTCGCGGTGGTTGAGCGGGTCGATCGCCACTGCTCAGACCACCCCTGCGGCGCGCAGCTCGGCGAGCTCGTCGCCGACGACCCCGAGCACCTCGGCCAACACCTCGTCGGTGTGCTCACCCAGCTCCGGGCCGACCCAGCGAACCGAACCCGGTGTGTCGGACAGCTTCGGCACCACGTTCTGCATCGGGAACTCACCCAGCTGAGGGTGTGCCAGCTTCACGATGGCCTCGCGGGCGGCGAAGTGGGCGTCGGCCAGCATGTCGGGGGCGGTGTAGATCTTGCCGTTGGGCACGCTGTGGTCGTTCAGGCGCGCCTCGAGCTCGGCCGAGGTCAGCGTCGCCGACCAGTCGCCGATCAGGTCGTCCAGCTCGCCCTGGTGCTGACCGCGGGCGCTGTGGGTCGCGAAGCGCTCGTCGTCGCCCAGTTCGGGACGGCCCATCGCCTCGGCCAGCCGCTTCCAGACCGTGTCCTGGTTGCCGCTGATCAGATGCTCGCCGTCGGAGGTCGGATAGGCGTTGGCCGGCGCGACGTTCGGCAGGATCGACCCCGTGCGTGGCCGGACGTAGCCGGCGATCGTGTACTCCGGGATGAGTGATTCCATGACACCCAGCACCGCCTCGTACAGCGCCGAGTCGACGATCTGACCCTTGCCGGTGTTCTGGCGGGCGTGGAGCGCGACCAGACAACCGAGGCAGGCGAAGGTGGCCGCGAGGGTGTCGCCGATGGAGATGCCCGCACGCGCCGGGGGCCGGTCGGGCTCGCCGATGACGGCGCGCAGCCCGCCCATCGCCTCGCCGATGGCGCCGTACCCGGGGCGGGACGCGTAGGGGCCCGTCTGGCCGTAGCCCGAGACCCGCACGATGATCAGCTCGGGGTTCGCCGCACGGAGATCCTCGGGCGCCATGCCCCACTTCTCGAGGGTGCCGGGACGGAAGTTCTCCACCAGGATGTCGGCCTCGCCGATCAGGCGACGCGCCAGCTCCTGTCCCTGCGCCTCACGGAGGTTCAGCGTGACCGACCGCTTGCCACGGGCCACCACGGGCCACCACAGCGACCGCCCGCCGGACTTCTCCCGCCCCCACTCGCGCATCGGGTCGCCCTGGCCGGGCGGTTCGATCTTGAGCACGTCGGCGCCGAAGTCCGCCAGGAGCTGACCGCAGAAGGGGCCCGCCAGCAGCTGGCCCATCTCGACCACCCGCAGGTCCGACAGCGGACCGCTCGTTGCGACTCCTGCTCCGGCTTCCGGCATACCGATTCTCCCCGTCGACAGCTGTGTTCCGTTCAGCGGAACGCTGTTACCATACTTCGATGTCACGTCTGCTGCGAGTTGCCGCCGCCCAGTTCGCCGTCGGGACCGACCTGGCCCACAACCTCGCCACCACCTGTCGGATGATCGAGGCCGCCGCTGATGGCGGCGCCCAGTTGGTGGTGACACCGGAGTTCTGCAACCACCTGTCGATCTACGACGACGACCTGCACGCCTGGCAGGTCGCGATCGAGCCCGACGGCGACTGGATCGCCGCGGTGGCCGAGGTCGCCGGTCGACGCGGCATCTGGGTGCAGGTCAACGCAACGGTCCGGCGCGCCGCGGCGACCGACGAACAGCCACGGCCCCGCATCACCAACACCAACTTCATCCTCTCGCCCGACGGCGCCGTCGTCACCACCACCGACAAGACCGTGCTGATGGGCGCAGAGGGCGACCACCTGAGTCCGTCCGAGACCCCACCGGTGCTGACGAACAGCCCCTTCGGCATCATCGGCAGCTACGCCTGCATGGACGGGATCGTCCCCGAGGTGCCTCGGTCGGTCGCAGCGGGCGGCGCACGGTTGCTGCTGAACTCGCTGAACTCGTTCGCTCTGGACGAGGCCTCGGTGCACATCCCCGTTCGTGCAGCAGAGAACCGGGCCTGGGTGGTGGCGTGCTGCAAGGTGGGACCGCTGCTGCCGCCGGACAAGGTCGCGCTGTTCTCCCAGATGATGGGCGTGCCCGCCGACATGCTCTCGGGCGCCGGCGAGAGCCAGATCGTGGCACCGGACGGCACCGTGGTGGCCAGGGGACCGCGTGAGGGCGAGGCCGTCGTGTCGGCCGAGATCGACCTGGATCGGGGCGGCGAACTCCGACCCGACCGCACCGACCCCTGGGCGGTGCGGCGCCCCGCCCTGTACATCCCGCTCGCAGCACCGACACCGCCGCTCGACGATCACCCTCGGGCCGACCGACTCCGCTCGGCTGCTGCGCTCCGGCTCGACCAGATCGGCGACCTCGTCGCTGCGGGCACCGAGTTGATCGTCCTGCCCGAGCTCGCGATCACCGTCGACGAGCTGGGCGCGGTCGCAGCCCTGCTGCACGGCACCACGTCGATCGTCGTGAGCTCGGTCGCCGACGGCGCCGCACACGTCGGTGTCGTGATCGACCGAACCGGCGTCATCGGGCGTCAGACGCAGCTGCACGCGGTGGGCCGACACCCCTGGTCGGTCGAACTCGGCGCGGAGGTCACGACCTTCGACCTGCCGTGGGGGCGTCTCGCGGTGGTCGTCGGCGACGACCTGGTCCATCCCGAGGTCGCCCGTCTCGCAGCGCTGGCGTCGGTCGACGTGGTCGCGGTGCCGATGGACGCGCAGGAGCCGTGGGAGACGTCGCTGGGGGTGGTCGAACGGGCTGCGGAGAACCGCATGTGCGTCGTCGCCGCCACCGCGGCCGGCAGCGCCGGCACCTCCACCATCGCGGATCTGCCGCCCGACTTCACCCTGTGGGCGACCTCACGCGAACGGCCCTTCGACGGCACGATCAACCAACCGGACCTGCATCGACCGGCCACGGACAGCGACGGGACGGTCACCGCGACCATCCACCCCGCCCGGTCGGTGAACCGCCAGATCTCCAAGGGGACCAACCTGGTCGATGGTCGCCCCTGGCGGATCTGCTCGCGGCTGGTGCAGTGAGCCCTGCTCGCGACGACGCGAGCAGGGCGCCGGTCAGCCGGCTGCCGGCTTCTTCTTGGTGAAGTAGTAGCCGCCGGCGCCGACCGCGACGACGACCACGGCGATGATGACGAACAGCAGACCCGAGCTTCCGCCCTCGTCGTCCTCGTCGGACGTCGCGAGCTCTTCGGTGTCCAGCGTCGTGGTGGTGGCCTCGGTCGTCGTGGTGGCCTCGGTCGTGGTGGTGGCCTCGGTGACCGGCGGGGCCTCGGTCGGTGCGGGTGCCGCAGTGGTGGCCGGACCATTGGTGCCGAAGAAGATCTCCTGCGAGGCGTAGTTGGGCTGGGGCAGGAACGGCTCCTGCACGGCGATCAACCAGCACTGGTCGACGTTGCAGTTCAACGTCGTACCGTCCTGCACGGTGCCGTGGTCGGCCGTCATGATGAACTCGGCCGAGCCGCTCCCGTCCGGGCCGATCGGCACCTCGGGGGCGACGGCGTACTCGTCGAAGTTCAGCTTGTCGGGAATGGTGACCAGGGTGCCCTGCCCCGCGATGACGAGCTTGACGGGGCGAGCACCGGGGGTGAAGCCCGACACGGTGACCTGCACCGTGGTGCCGTCGGCCAGGCCGGTGGTCTGCGACACGGTGATCGATTCACCGGCGTGGACGGCGCCGGCCGTCGTGGAGCCGACGACGAGCATTCCCGCGGTGAGCAACAGAGCGGCGGTGGTGCGGAACAGTGTCCTCATCAGGGTCTCCTCGGTGGTGTCGTACCGACGTGTGTTCGCGTCAGCGGAACGCTGTTCCGCTGACAGTATCCCATTCCGGCGCACCGATCACTGCCACGGCAGCATTCGGGTCACGCCGAGCACCGTGGCCGCGAGCAGCGAGCACCAGATGACCCCCACGAGCGGCTGGGCCACCCGGAGGGAACCCGCCAACGTGGACTCGCGCTCGGGTGTCGAACCCTCCGACACGAGCTCGCCGAATGCTGCGGCGAAGGGCCGGAGCTGGAATCGGATGGCGATGCCGCAGGTCATGATGAGCGCGAACAGAAGGACCTTGACGCCGAGCCAGTCGCCCAGGAACGGACCGGAGCCGGACACCAGGGAGACGATCCCGGCCACCCACAATCCGATGCAGAGCACCGACCGGACCACGAGGTCGACCATGGCCAGGCGCGAGCTCAGCTCCGAGGCGCCGCTGGCCCGGTGCACCGTCCAGATGAGCCACAGCCATGCTGCGGTCAGGATCCAGATGACCGCAACCCACCCGTCAGCAAGATCGAGCAGGCCGGCCCCGATGCTCAGCGAGAGACCGAGGGCGAGCATCGTCGGCAGGCAGAGCCTGGCGATGACCTCGATCGAGGTCATCGCACCCGCCAGCCCGCGGCGCGCGACCAGATCGATGCTCGGGTCGAGCACCCGACGGGACAGGGTGAACGTGGCGATGTCGGTGCCGAACCAGATGCCGAACACCACGACGTGACCGATCAGGAACAGCTGCTGCTGGGTCATCCTGACAACAGCGTCACGACGTGCGGGGCCGGGTGCGACCGATCTGCACGAACAACGCACCGAGCGCCATCAGCAACACCGACCAGAGCAGCCCCGACTGCGCCGGGGAACCGGTCGACGCGAGGTTGCTGATGCCCTCGCCAGCCTCACAGGCGAGTCCGTCGCCATCGGCATCGAGGCTGGCCTTGTAGGCGGGATCCGTGCGAACGATCGTGCCGCGGCCGTCGGCCTTGGCCTCGGCGCAGTTGGCGTACCCGGTGTCGGCAGCCTGCGCGGCGGCTGCCGCCCCGCTGGCTGCCGTGGCGCTCTGCACCTGTGCGTTCAGGTCTGCCGGTGGTGCCACCGAACCCTCGACGACGGCGATGCCTGCGACCCGCGCCATGGAGGACCCCGTCGGGGTGCAACGGGTGATCAGCACCGACGGCGAGCTGGCGCGGACCTCGACCTGGCTGATGCCGAGTCCGACCTCGGACCCTGCGGGTGCGTTGGCGGTGAGGTTGAACGACATCTCGGGGCTACGGGACGTGCCGTTCGCGGGGATCTCCGCCGCGTTCGGCCCGCCGGTCGCCTCGATGCTGGTGGGCGCACCCCCGGCGACCGAGACGGTCGCCGCGAAGTTCACCGATCCGGCCGGCAGCCGGATCGGGCCGTTGGCCGGCCCGGGGTCGAAGCGCACCAGACCCGACACCGCACCGCCGACGCCGACCTTGTCGGGCGCGGTGATGGTGACGGTGACGTTGGAGGGCGGCAGCGGGTTCTGGTTGAACTGCGTGCCGCTCGAATCGAAGATGTTGCACGAGAACGACGCTGTGGCCGCGGAGCGCACCGACACCGCGGGCCCGTTCGGCGTCGGCGGCGGCGCGATCGTCGGCGGGCTCGTCGGCGGCGGCGCGACGGTGGTCGGCGGCCTGGTGGTGGGCGGCGGTGTCGTCGTGGTCGGTGCCGTGGTCGGCGGTGGCGCGGTGACCGGGACGGTCGTGGTGGATGCCGTGGTCGTGGTCGGCGCAGCAGTGGTGGTCGTCTGGCCCGGCACGGTGGTGGTGGAAGCCGTGGTCGTGGTCGTGGTCGTCGCCTGGGCGACGATGCGGGTGACGATCGTGGCGCGGGCCGCACCGGCGGTGGGGTCGCACTCGAACCCGGTGGAGCCGCTCACGATGCGGATGCGGCTGGCGGTCAGCGTGACCTGTCCGCCCGCGGCGGCTGTGGGGCTGACGGTCATGAGCGAGCGGGGCACGGTGGCGGTGGGGCCCGAGAACGACACCGGTGGGCTCTTGGCCCGGTTGGCATCCGATCCGGTGGCGCCGACCGGGTTCATCGAGGTGAAGGCCGGCTCGCTGATCGGGAAACCGGCGTCAGCGAGGCGCAGCGGCGTCATGTCGAGGGTGAGGGTGTACTGCTGGCCCGGGCTGACCTCGGTGGGCGCGCCCAGCGTCATGGTGACGTTCTGGGTCGGCAGCGTGCCGATCAGCGCAGCGAACCCGACGCCCTTGCAGGAGTAGGGCACCACGGTGCTGGTCGTGGCGACGGGCCCGATGACGGCCCCTGCGGACATCACCGGGAGCAGCACGGAAGCAGCGATGAGCACCACTCCCGTGGCGATCGAGCATCGCCTCCAGACCATCTGCATCAGACTCCCCCGATTGTTCTGTTCCGCTCGGCGGAACGGCATTCGCCTCAGCGGAAAAGGTACCGTGGCAGGGTCGCCGGGGCAAGAGGCGAACTGCCCCACCCGCAGATGGAGTCGAACGTGCTGCATTCCTTCCTGTACGTGCCCGGGGACCGCCCCGATCTGATGCACAAAGCCGTCGTCGGCCCTGCACATGCGGTCATCCTCGACCTGGAGGACGGCGTCGCCCCGGCCCGCGCCGACACGGCACGGACCGAGGTGGCGAGCTTCCTGGCCGACCCCGACCGCGGCGAGACCCCCCTGGCCGTTCGGGTGCACCCCGCCCAGCTCGCCGAGGACGTCGACCTCGCCGTTCGCGGCGGCGTGCAGCTGATCTACCTGCCCAAGGCGGAGCTGACCTCGGTCGAGCGCTGCCGCGAGCTGCTGCACATCGCCGTCTCGGCCGGCACCGCTGGGGCCACGGGGACGGCCGCACCGTCGATCGTCGCGCTGATCGAGACGGCACAGGGTTGGCTCGATGCCCCCGCGATGGCCCGCGCCGAGGGTGTTGCGGCGCTCGCGCTGGGCGAGGCGGACCTGTTCGCTGAACTGGGCATGGACCCCGAGCTGCCCGATGCCGACCGGCATGCGATCAGGCTGCGGTTGGTCGTCGCGAGCGCCGCGGCCGGACTCCGGGGTCCGACGGCGCCGGCATCGACGGACTTCTCCGATCTGGAGTCGTTCCGGGCAGCGTCGATCGAGCTGCGTCGTCATGGGTTCTCGGCCCGCTCGGCAGTGCACCCGGCACAGGTGCCGGTCATCAACGAGGTCTTCCAGCCGTCCCCCGACGAGCTCGCTCGGGCACGATCGCTCGTCGACGAGTTCGACGCCGCCGTCGCGGACGGGCGGGCGATCACCGTGGGCGGGGACGGGCGGATGATCGATGAGGCCGTCGTCCGGTCCGCCCGTCGACTCCTGGAGTGATCGGCCGACAGGGTTCCGCTGAGCGGGACAGCGTTCCGGCGAGCTACCGTCCGACGATGGACGCCCTTCCTCCGATTCCCACTCAGCTCGTCGGTTCCTGGTGCAAGCCCCAGTGGTTGTGCGACCACGACCGGGTCTACGGCGCCGAGGGCACGTGGTGGCGCATCGACCACCCTCACCGCGCCGAGGCACTCGACGACGCGACCCGCCTGGCGATCTGCGACCAGCACCGCGCCGGGCTGAGCATCCTGACCGACGGCGAGCAGCGACGTCAGACGTTCTCCGGGCACTTCTACTCCATCGAGGGGATCGACTCCGAGGAGCAGGGCGACGTCACCAACTTCGCCAACGACGTCGGCGAGTACCTGACGATGAAGCAGCGCACTCCCCCGCCCGCGCCCGACGCGGAGAGCGACGACGCAGCCTCGGCGCCGCCGCCCCGGTTCACCCAGCCCCGCGTGGTGTCACCGCTGCGCTGGACCGCGCCGATCCTCGCCGGCGACGTCGAGTTCCTGCGGGGCCACACCGACCGGTTGACCAAGGTGACCATCATCGGACCCACCACGCTGGCGCTGCGCCTCGTGGACGAGCACTACGGCTCGTTGGAACAGGTCGCGTTCGCCCTGGCCGACGTCCTGAACGCCGAGGCCCGCGCCCTGGTCGCGCTCGGCGTGGACATCATCCAGTTCGACGAGCCCGAGGTGCACTTCCGCCACAGCCAGGTCGAGAGCTTCGCGACCGAGGCGCTGGACCGGGCAGTGACGGGAGTCGACGCGCACACGGTGGTGCACGTCTGCTACGGCTACTCGAAGAACATCGCGGAGAAGCGCTCGACCCCGGTCTATGCGAAGGCCGTGGAGCTCCTGGCGGCATCGACGGTGGACGACATCTCACTCGAGTACGAACAGCCCCGCCACGTGCCCGAACTGCTGGAGCACGCGGGCGACAAGGGCATCGCGCTGGGAGTCCTGGACCTGGACACCGACGCGGCGGTCGAGACCGTCGACCACATCGTCGGGCGCGCCAACGACGCGATCTCGGTCATCGGCCCCCGGCGCCTGCGCCTGGCCCCGGACTGCGGGATGTGGTTCCTGCCCCGGGAGCACGCCACGGCGAAGATCACCGCCATGGAGCTGGCCGCGCAGGAGTTGCGCACCCAGCACGCCTGAACGACCCCGCACGGCGACCCGGCGGTCTGCGCTGACCACCTGACCTGCCGACGGATCGTCTCGGCGCCGCGCCTGAGAACCGCTCCGAGCGTCAGTAGCGCTGCGGTTCCATCAGTTCGATCGGGTTGCCGAACATGTCAGGCGACCAGCAGGTCGCGCGACGGACGCTGGATTCAGGACCGGCAGCGTCGTGGAACGCGTCCAACACGAGATGGTCGATGCCCTCGGTCTCGCACCGGTGCCGGGCGAACGTCGAGGGGAACCCGTCGGGGGTGCGGTCGAAGAACACCGGCGTCGTCAGTGAAGGACGGCCGGTGCCGTCGGGGGCCGGGTCCAGCTGGGGCCCCATCGGCACCGGCCGCAGCCGCTCGTTGACCCACGCCGCCAGCGTCGGATCCTCGAAGCCTTGCTCGGGCCCCACCTGGGTGGGCTGGACCATGAACACCCGCGGTGGCAGCACTGCGTCGTCGGGCGGGGCAGGACCCGAGACGTCGACGGCCCGCTGTCCGGATTCGATGAAGGGCGAGTCCAACAGCACCAGTCGTTCGACACGTTCACCCAGCGACCCGACCGCAGCCTGCGCGACCACTCCGCCCATCGAATGACCGACCAGCACCACCGGCTCAGACCCGAACTGCTCGGCCACCTCGACGGTCGCATCGACCCACTCCTGGAGCGACTCGCCTGCAAGGTCGACGGTCTCCAACCGGTGACCTCGACGACCGAGCTCGACCGCGAGCGGCTCCCAGTACCAGGGGCCTCGGAACGCGCCGTGCACCGCGACGAACTGCGTCATCGGCCCGGGCCGGTCACTCGAGCACCGGATCCGGGTGGTCGAGCTCGACGTCGAACACGACCTTGGCCGGGTCACGCGGTTCCACGTGCTCGGACAGCCTGGCGATCCACGTCGGGTACTCGGGGTCCGCGACCATGCGCTCGTAGTCCTCGATCTGGTCCCAGTACCGCAGGTTCACGAAGTGCCGACCGTCGTCGGTGTCACGGACCAGCCGTCGACCACGGAAGCCGGGCTGGTCCCGGTGGAACGCCTGGAACTCGTCGGTCAGCCGGACATACGCCTCGCGGTGCGGGCCCTCGTCGAGGGTCCAGGCGTGGGACAGGACCAGGATCATGCCGTCGGCCCGCCTGCCCGCAGCACGAACCGGACGCCGCCCCTGCTGACGCCCGCGACCAGGTTGCGTCCTGCGGCATCGGTGACCACAGCGCCGAACGATGCTCCGTCGCTCCATGCCGCCACCGCGTCCGCCACCGAGGCCACGTCGACGACGAGCGCATGCAGGCCGGCGGCGATCGCCGCACCCGGAACCGACGGGTCGACGCTGACCGCCGCCCTGGGATCCGGCTGGTGGTCGTCGAAGCTCATCAGCTCCACACGGATCGGCGCCACGTCGACATCGGACAGCATGGTCATGGTGATCGGCGTCGGTGACTCGGGCAGGCCCAACTCGGCCGACACACTCGGCTCGCTGAAGCCGATCGTCGCGCCGGCGGTCCACCCGGCGCGGCGCCAACGGTCCAGCTCGCCGGCGTGGTCGGCGACCGACCAGACCACCGAGTGCGGCTCGGAGTACAGCGGCGGGTCGGCCATGTCGCAGACCGAGGACCGGCGGTGGGTGCTGTCCACCAGCACCACCGCCAACCCGTCGGGCCCCGTGACCATCTGCTGACGCATCCGCATCGCGCCACCCGCCAGCACCGCCTCGGGCGACACCGTCCACCCTGCGCCGGCAGCTGCGGCGACACCCAGGTCGAGATCGGTCGTGTAGATGTCGAGCGCCCGGGGACCGAGCTCCCAGTCGACCGTCGGTCGCCCGGGGACCGTCGTCGGCACGACCAGCACGGTGGCGCGATCCGGCGCCGCCGGCGCGCCGAGGCGTACGGCCCGACCGGTGATCGCCGGCACGCCGAAGACCTGCTGTGCCTCCTCGTCGCCGATCTCGACGGAGTCGACGACGATCAGACCGAACAGCTGCAGGAACCCGGTCGTCGCGGCAACATCGGTCGCGCCGACCACCACCTCGGCAACGGATCCCATGCCAGCGCTGCCGACACCAGAGCGATCGCCGCCGGCGGCCGCTGGGCTGCCCATGCGATCAGCTGTCCGGGGTCCAGGCGAGCACGCCGAACAGCACGGTGGAGAGCTGATCGCCGTCGAACAGCTTCCAGTTCACCGACAGCGATCGCTGGTCGTCGAACAGGAAGTCGCGGTTGGTCATCTTCTCGGCCCGGCCCATGACGTGCAGCGAGCTGTAGGCGGCACGGCCGTAGGCGATCGCGTTGCCATACAGGTCGGGGCCGTCGTAGGTGTGCCGATTGGCGTCGTGGTAGCGGTCGAAGGTCCATCGCCGTTCCAGGTCGCCGGTGATCTCGATGGTCTGGCGTGCCCGCAGCAGCGAGGTCGGCTGGTGGGTGATGGTGACCGTCGCCGTGCCCGACGGCTGCTGGTCGGCGCCGTAGAGCGCGACCTCTCCCGACCATGCGCCCGACTGCTTGGCCGGGAGGTCGTGCGGCTTGCGCCCCACCACGCGCTCGCCGGCGCAGAAGGCATCGATGCGGGTCGCCGTGTCGCTGTTGGTCTCGTAGTCGAACGCGACCTCGTAGACGCCGTTGAACACGGCGAACAACGTCGGGCCGTCGAACAGCTGCGAGCTGTAGACCTCGAGGCCCTGCTCGGGCAGCACGTGGACCATGGTCCGCAGATCGGCACGCCATGCGGGCGAGTAGTAGTGCGCGTCCACCAGGTTGCCGTACGGGTGACCGGCGCCGATGAAGTCCGGTCCCAGATAGATGCGGTTCGCGTCGCTGTCGAGCAGCTCGAAGGCGAACTCGGTGAACTCGAACCGGTTGCGCAGCGGCCCGACGTTGTCGAACAACGTGTGCATGTAGTACGTGGTCGTGCCGTCCTCGAAGACCGATGAGCGGTTCACCTTGATGTAGCCGGTGTGGTTGCCCTCGGCGTCGAACACCGACGGGTTGCCGAACCACTCGCCCTCGATGGCCTGCTGCCACTTGCTGGGCGTGGCCTCACCGTCCTGCTCGGTGCGTGGGTCGCTCATGACGCCACCGCCGAGCGGCCCGCTCCGGCCAGGAGCGTGCGTGTCGACTCGGACTGCTCAGCGCCGACCAACCGTTCGACGTTGGCCCACACGCGGTCGACGTCGGGGTTGAAGATCGCGGCCCGGTTGGCCTCGTCCCGAGCCTCGAGCAGCTCGGTGTCCGACGTCGGCCACGAGCGCCTGGGGGATGCCGGCCTCGAGCAGCGAGAACCACTGCTCGCGATAGGCATCGACGGTCGGCACGATGGCCCGGAAGGTCGCCTCGTCGCAGTGGTTGGCCAGCATCCACTCGCTCATCAACGCCCACTGACGCGGCGCCAGGTCGGCCGGGGTGAGGCCGCCGCGGGCCAGCGTCTCGCCGCGGATCTCGGTGAGCGGTCCGTAGCAGTGGTCCATGTAGCCCAGGTGTGAACCGAGGTCGACCCTTGGGATCAGGTCCAGGTGGAACGCGTACGCCTCGGCGTTCTGCACCGAGTCGACCGTGTAGTGCGGCACCGCCGAGCCCGGGTCGGTGAACGCGAACATCATGTGCGAATCGAGTCCGATCATCGGCACCGTCATGCCGACGTACACCAGCGACACCGCGCCGTGGAACACGCGCACCGAACCGACCGGGTCGGGCATCATCTCGCTGGTGAGCGTGTCGTACGCTCCGTCGTCGCCGGAGCCGTGCACCTCGGTCAGCGCCAGCCGTTCGGCGATGGCCACGACGTTGGACCAGCAGAGCTCCTGGGACAGGCTCATCGGAGTCCGCCCTGGTCGAACTCACGAGGTTCGGCCAGCGCCGCGTCGGACTCCATCTCCTTGAGCACCCAGGCATTCGCCAGGTCCGGATCCTCACGTCGGGCGGGCGAGGCGACGACGCGCACTGCGGTGTGCGCGCCGTCACCAGGTTCGTGGTCCGGGATGCCCCAACCCCGGTCCAGCCCCGCCTGACGCCACCGGCGGTAGGCCACCTGGTTGGCGTCGCTCTTGACGTGCAGCTCGGCGCTCAGGTCGACCGGTACCAGCTCGGGGCGCTGCCCCTCGACGGTGGGCTGGTCCTCGTAGAAGATCTTGTCGGTGCGGCGACGGGAGTCCTTGTCGGCCCACTTGCCGGTGAAGAAGCTGCGCATCATCGTCCACTTGGACACCGAGTGCGTCGCGTCGATGGGCACGACTGCGGTGAAGATCCGCATGGTGCCGAGCGGCAGGTTCACCTCGAGCATGGTCAGGTTCGGGAAGTAGATGCCGGTGCGGGTCTTGATCGGTGGCCGCTCGGCGTTCTTCTTCGAGATCATCTTCCAGATGCCCGACGGCTCCGGCGGATCCAGGTGCACGGTGCAGACGTTGCCGATGGACACCTCTCCGTGCAGGATCTCCTCGACGTCGTAGTCCTCGACCATCGGCGAGTCGGGGTTGCCGAACGAGCCGGCGTGCACGAAGGGCGCATGCGCGATGTCGACGGCGTTCTCGAGCACCCGCTCGTAGTTGGCCTTCCAGGCGAACTCGCCGGTGATGGCCCGGAAGCCCTCGGCCTGGGCGAGCGCGACCTCGTCGAGCACGTCGATGCGCGGCATGGGCGGACGTTCGGACTCGGGCAGGTCGCCGAGGAAGACGAAGACGTAGCCGTAGCGTTCGACACACGGATAGGTGTCGATCCGGGCCTTCTTCGGGATCGGCAGGCCCTCACGGTTGGCGGGGATCTTGGTGCAGTGACCCGACGAGTCGAACTGCCAGCCGTGGTACGGGCACTCGATGCACCCGTTGCGCACCTTGCCCCCGGCCAACGACCCGCCGCGGTGGATGCAGATGTCGGACTGGGCCTGCACCGCGCCGCTGGCGTCACGCCACAGCACGAGTTGCTGACCCATGAGCTGCACGTGGGTCGGCGAATCGGTGACGACGTGGCCGAACTCGACGGCGTACCAGTAGTTCTTGAGCATCCTGTTCCTCCGCGTCAGCCGGACACGCCGGGTCGTTCGATCGAGCGGTGCTCTCCCCACAGGGAGCCCACCAGTCGTTCGGTCAGTTCCGCACCGTAGAACCGCTCGGCGAGCGAGTTCGCCGGATCGCGCTGTGCGATGTTGCGACGCATGGCCAGATCACGTTCGGCCAGTGCGTGGCGTTGGTCGGCCGGGGTCGGCGTCGCGTCGTCGAGGTAGGACAACCACTGATCCACACGCAGGTCGGCCATCTCGGCCATCTGGTCGATCCAGCGGTCGGTGGTGGGCACCACGATGCACAGCGCCGACTGGGAGACCCCGACTCGGGTGAACGTGTCCTGGCTGATGAACGGCGAGGTCTCGGGGTCTTCCTTGAGCGCCATGTAGGTGTCGTTGATGGGCTCGTAGTAGCGGTCGACGTAGTCGAGGTCGACGAACAGGTCGGCCCGGGGCAGCAGGTCGATGAAGCACCACAACGTGGGGAGCGTGCCCCAGGCCATGCCCAGGTGCGGCACGTTCGTGTCGGGCCCCAGCCAACAGGTCAGGTGCATGTTGGTGAACCCGGCCTCGGGGTCACCGAGCCACGAGTTGATCATCCAGTCCATCTTCGGACCGGTCCAGGCGTGCAGCTCGCCCCGCGGGCCGGTGGGCCCGCCGAAGGAGGCGAGGTCGGCGACCGAGGGGTCCTCGGTCAGCTCGAAACGTGCCTGGATGCGGTCACGGACCGCTCCCATGTTCGACCAGAGGCGGTTGAACACCTCGGTGGAGTCGGTGTCGGGCGACTCATCGAAGATCTCGGTGACGCTCTTGGTGGTCTCCACGTGTCCCCCGTGATTCCTGCTGCCTGCTCATCTGTTCCGCTCACCGGAACGGCGTTACCATATCACCCGGTTGCTCGGCCGGGCGAGGGGCCGGAGCTCGCAGCCGTGGCGCCGGACCTGTCGAGCACGCAGCTGTGCTGCGGAACGCGTCGGGCGCGGCGCGTTCTGCGACACAGTTCGAGCTGGCTCCGTGGGGCCGCTGGCTGTCAGGTCGGGTAGGCGTTGCCGCGTGGACCCGCTCCGGCGGAGCCGCGGAGCGAGCCCGGCAGGTGCAGCGCGTGGGTCTGGGTGAACTCGGCGATGCCCTCGTCGCCGAACTCGCGACCGAAGCCCGAGCGCTTCACCCCGCCGAACGGCACCCTCAGCGACATACCCGCACGGTTGTGGCAGTTGATGAAGGTCATGCCCGCCTCCAGACGCCGCCCCACGTCGAACGCATGCCCGGTGTCGTCGGACCAGACCGAGGACCCGAGGCCCGACTCAGTGGCGTTGGCCTGGCGGATCGCATCGTCCAGATCCGAGTAGCCGAGCACCGGCACGGTCGGCCCGAACTGCTCGTCGGCCACGATCGACGAGTCCGCCGACGCGCCCACCACCAGGGTCGGTCGGACGAACCAGCCGTTGCCCGCGTCCCACTCCGCGGTCGTCCGTCCGAGCGGAACCACCGTGGCACCGCCAGCTCGGGCGTCATCGAGCAGGCCCTCGATGCGCTGCACCGCGGCAGCGTTCACGACCGGCCCGATGGTGACGGTCGGATCCAACGGGTCACCGCACACCAGCACCCGATCCGCGGCGGCGACGAACCGCTCGACGAACTCGTCCAACCGCTGCTCGGGCACGTAGATGCGTTTGGCCGCCATGCAGACCTGGCCGCTGGTGAGCAGCGCACCGAACACCATGCGCTCCATCACGTCGTCGGTGAAGGTGAGATCGTCGAGCACGACGGCTGCGTCGTTGCCGCCGAGTTCCAGCACCGCCGGGGTCAGCTGCTCGGCGCAGCCCGCCAGCACGTGGTGCGCCACCGTGGATCCGCCGGTGAAGGCGACCTTGCGGACCCGTGGGTCGGTCACCATGGCGTTGCCCACCTCGGCATCGCCGTGCACGACCGAGAGCACGCCGGGCGGCAGGTGCTGGGCCAGACGGCGCAACGCCTCGGTCACCGCGAACGGGGCGAGCGGCGACGGCTTGACCACGATCACGTTGCCGGTCGCCAACGCCGGGGCCACCTTGAGCGACGAGAGGATCAACGGTGCGTTCCACGGGACGATCGCGCTGATCACGCCGAACGGCACCCGCTGCAGCACCACCCGACCGGCCTCGTCGTCGAGCACCCGGTCGGCGCAGACGTCGCCGACCCGATCACACACCCAACCGAGGAACGCCGCGGCGAAGCCCATCTCGCCGGCGCTGTCGGCGACCGGTTTGCCCAATTCACGGGCCAACAGCGGGGCCAGCTCCTCAGCTGCGTCCGCGACGGCGCGGGCACCTGCGCGCAGCAACGCCACGCGTTCCTCGAGCGGCGTGGCTGCCCACCCGGCGCTGGCGTCGGTCGCACCTGCGATGGCCCGCGCCACGCCCTGTGGGGTGGTGGTGAGCAGCGTGCCGACGATCTCGCCGTGACGGGCGGGGTTCTCCCGCACGATCTCGGGCCCGCCGTCGATCCGACCCTCGGCGCCGAAGCCGGCTGCCTTCATCGGCCGGACCAGGCGGCGATGACGTCGGCCACCGTCGCCGCGGGCGCGATCGACCGGAGCGAGGTCAGGGTCGCGTCATGGACCGCAGGGTCGAACGCGCCGCACCCGTCGGCCAGCAGGGTGACACCCAGGTCCCGACCGTGCGCGTCCCTGGCGGTCGATGCGACACCGCCGTTGGTGACGATGCCGCCGAGCACGACGTGGTCGACGCCGACCTTGCCCAACCACCACCCCAACCGGGTGTGCGCGAACGCCGAGTAGCTGACCTTGTCGATGGTCAGGTCGGCATCACCGAGCACGTCGACGGTCCCTTGACCCCAGCTGTCGGGGGCGAAATCACCTGTGCGGAGGAACGGGCGCAACGCCAGCAGGTGCTCGGCGACGAGTGGTTCGCCGGCCCGCCCCGGCCAGATGGTGAAGCGGCTGAACACGACCACGGCGCCCGCATCGCGTGCCACCGCCAAGAGCGGCACGAGGTGGTCGGGCAGCGCGGCCAGGCGGTCATCGGACTGCCCACCGCGGGCGTAGGCACCGTCGGGGTGCAGGAAGTCGTTCTGCAGGTCGATCAGCACCACGGCGCTGCGGGTGGGATCGGGGACGACGGCGCTCACCGCGGTGCACGCTCCACGCTCAGGTTGCCCAACTCATCGACACCGGCGGTCCACCCGGGCGGCAGCACGGTCGTGGCATCGGGTTGTTCGAGGATCGCCGGCCCGTCCACCCGGTCGCCGGGGGCGAGGGCGCCACGGTCCAGCACGCTCGCGTCGACCCAGGTGCCACCGACGTACAGACGGCGGGCCCCCAGCTCTCGGGAACCGATCGAGTCCGGGGTGCCCAGTGCTCGCAGGTCCACCTCCGGACGCAGCCCCGTCACGGTCGTGCGCAGAGTGGCGACGCTGATGTCGAGACCGTCGAGCAACCGGCCGTAGACGTCGCGGTAGTGCCGCTCGAAGGCGTCGCGCACCACCTCGGCGCTGACGGCGCCGGCCGCGATCGCTGCGCCCGACGCGTCGACCAGCGGCACCGTGACCGCGTGGGTCTGCCCGACGTAGTGCATGTCCAGATGGTGACGGACCTCGGTCCCGACGAGCTGTGCGCCCGAGTGCTCGACCAGCTCCATGCCCTCGGTCTCCGCGCCCGCCATCAGCGCCGACAGCTCGGCAGGGTCGACCGAGCCCAGCGGACGACCGATGGTGCGCACCATGTCGTGACGCATGTCGGCCATGATGCAGCCGAGCGCCGAGATCACGCCGGGGTGGCGCGGCACCAACGCACCGGCGAGGCCGATGTCGGCGACGAGCTCGCAGCAGTTGAGCCCTCCCCCGCCGCCGAAGGGCACCAGACGGAACCGGGTCGGGTCATGGCCGCGTTCGACCGACACCAGCCGCAGCGCGCCCGCCATGGCAGAGGTGGCGACCGCGAAGATCGCCTCGGCGGCGTCCTCGGTACTCAGGCCCAGCGGCTCGCCGACGACCCGGTCGATCGCAGCACGGGCCGCGTCGACATCCAACGCGTCACGACCGCCGATGGGGCGATCGGGATTGATGCGCCCGAGCACCACGTGGGCGTCGGTGACGGTCGGGCGGTCGTTGCCCATGCCGTAGCAGACGGGACCGGGCACACCGCCGGCGGACTCCGGGCCGATGCGCAACAGCCCCGATCGGTCGACCCAGGCGATGGAACCGCCGCCCGCCCCGATGGTCGAGATCTCGATCATCGGCGTGCGGATCACCATGCCGAAGTCGATCGTGGTCTGTGCGGTCACGACCGGGCGGCCGCCGCTGACCACCGCCACGTCGAAGCTGGTGCCGCCCACGTCACCGGTCAGGACGTCGGACAGGCCGACCCCACCCGCGATCGCGGCGGCAGCGCCGACGCCTGCTGCGGGACCCGACAGCGCGGTGCGCACCGGGAAGCGACGTGCCGCTTCGACACTCATCACCCCGCCGTTCGACGCGACGATCAGGAGCTCGCCGACGAACCCGGCCTCGGCCAGCGCCGACTCCAGCGCCCCCAGGTAGCCGCCCACGACCGGCTGCAGGTAGGCGTTGAGCGTGGTGGTCGAGGTTCGCTCGAACTCGCGGATCTCGGGGAGGATCTCCGACGAGATCGACACGGCGTCGTTGGGCCACATGGCCCGCAGGACCCCAGCGGCCGCCTGCTCGTTCGCGGAGTTCGCGTAGCTGTGCAGGAACGTGACCGCCACGGCGACCGCTCCCCGGTCCAACAGCTGCTGGGCGGCAACGGCGACGTCCTGCGGATCGACGTGTGCGAGCACGGTCCCGTCGGCCAGGGTGCGCTCGGCGACGCCGACACGTAGATCGCGCGGCGACACGGGCACGAAGTCACCCCACAGGCCCCACGTGGAGGGTCGGTCGCGGCGACGCATCTCGAGCACGTCGGCGAAGCCCTCGGTGGTGATGATGCCGGTGCGCGCCCCGTTGCGTTCCAGCAGGGCGTTGGTGCCGACGGTGGTGCCGTGCACGATGGCGCCGACCCGGTCGAGCGAGTCGACGGTCCGGTCGAGGCCGGCCATGAACCCGGCGGACTCCCGAGACCGCGTCGAGCTGACCTTGCCGATGCGCACCGCGCCGGTGGCCTCGTCCACGTTGACCACGTCGGTGAACGTGCCGCCCACGTCGATGCCGACGACGTGCGGTCGATCCACGTCAGCCACGGCGTCTGCTCCGCTCCGCCTCGGTCGCGTCGGTGTCGACAGCGCCATCAGCGACCAGGTGGACGCCGTAGTCACCCAGCGCCGCGTCGATGCTGACGTAGCCCAACGCGACGTCGCGGGCGACGGCGTCGGGGTCGCGCTGCAGCGGGTCGCCGTAGCCACCGCCGCCGGGGCTGTCGATCCGCAGTCGTCGTCCCGCGACGAGCGACACGCCGGTCGACTTGGAGCCGAGCTCGGGCAGCACCTCGCCGTGGTCGCCGTCGAACGAGACTCGGTTGGGTGCAGCCGGTCCGCCGCCAGCGATGCCCTTCGGTGCGAACAGGGCCCGGTCGCCGAACACGAAGGCTTCGGCGTGATCGGCCAGGACCTCGATCTCGTAGCTGGCGCCCAGTCCGCCACGGTGCATGCCGGCACCGCCGGAGTCGGACCGCAGGGCCCAGCGCGTGTAGCGCACCGGATAGCGCGACTCCATGATCTCCAACGGCGGGATCGTGGCGGTCGACAGCGGTGCGTTGCCGTGGTTCAGGCCGTCGGACTCGGGCGAGCCACCGAGGCCGCCACCGTGGAAGCCGAACATGACCCAGGGCGCCGCATCGGCGGTCCGGCCGCTGATCGACAGCGCGTTGATGGTGCCGTACGAGCAGCCGTTGGACAGCTCCGGTGCAGCTTCGGCCATGGCGCAGAAGACCAGGTCCATGATCCGCAGGATGGTCTCGGTGTAGCCGCCGACCGGACGGGGGTGCTCCGCGGCGAGGATCGAACCCTCGGGCAGCGTGATGCGCACCGGTTCCAGGCATCCCGCGTTCGCCGGGACCTCCCGGAACAGGTGCTTGAGCGCCACGTAGCACGCGGCCCGAGCAGTCGTGGCAGAGATGTTGACCGGACCGGTCACCGCCGGTGAGCTGCCGGTGAAGTCCAGGTGCAGCTCGTCGCCCGACACGGTGAGCGCCAGGCGCAGCTCGATCGCCTCGGGCGAGCTGCCGTCGTTGTCGAGGTGGTCGATCGCGCTCCAGGTGCCGTCGGGCAGTTCGGACAGGTGGCTGCGCATCAGCGCAGCGGCGCGCACCGACAGCTCGTCGATCGCCTCGGCCACGACGTCGTCGCCGTAGTCGTCGAGCAGCTCGTCGAGTCGGCGCACACCCAGGTCGAGCGCGTTGAGCTGTCCGTTCAGGTCGCCGTACGCGGTCGCCGGCGAACGGCCGATCGAACAGATGACGTCCACCACGTCGGTGTCCAGCACACCACCTCGACGCAGCTTCACCGGCGGCAGGCAGACCCCCTCCTGGTAGGAGTCGGTCGCGGCAGGGTTGTAGTTGCCGGCGACGGCGCCACCGACGTCGGTGAAGTGGCCGACCGAGGCCAGGTGGCACCAGACCTTCCCGTTGCGGAAGTACGGGCGCACCATCTTCATGTCGTTCAGATGGGTGCCTGCTCCATAGGGGTCGTTGGTGCAGTAGACGTCGCCCTCGACCAGCACGCCGGCGTCGACGGCACCCTGGACCGACTCCTGTGCGTCGACCCGGCGGGCGTCGCGCAGGATCCGGTCGATGACCAGCCCGACCGCACCCGACATGGAACCGATGAAGACCGGTAGCCCGGCAGAGCCCTGCACCAGGGTCGCGCCCGTGGTGGCGTGATAGAGCCCGTGCGACGCGTCGTGCGCCTCGGCGATGATCGGGTTGAACGCGGAACGGAACAGCGTGGCATCCATCTCATCGGCGACCTGCCCGAGTCGACCGGCGAGGACTGCGAGCGTGACGGCGTCGATGCTCATGTGCGGGCGGGTGCCGGTCCGTCGATCACCACGGGAAACCTGCCGAGCCGACGCACCGGCTCCAGCAGATCACGGATCACCTGCCCGGGTTGCTCGGACGCCGACAGCTCACCGACGCCGGCCAGGACCCGAGCCTGCATCGTCGGGCGACAACGCGCCGGCGACGTTGTCATCGAACTTCGCTCGCAGCTCATCGGCGGACAGCGGGTGCACGTCGCCGCCGCGGTTGGCCAGCACCTCGGCCACCAGGTGTCGGCCGTCGTGGGTGTGCACCTCGAGCACGGCGGGGAACTGGTGCGGGTAGATGTCGTCGCAGCGCGCCGAGCCACCGACGGTGATGGTCGCCATCACCGCGCGCAGCTCCGGGTCGATCGCGGCGGCGTCGCTGAAGTCGCGTAGTCCGAGCCCGAGGCCCCCACCGCCGCGCAGCGCAGCAGCGATCGCGAACGGGCCGGAGAACTGCGCCTGGTAGCCGGTGAGGGGACGCTGCTTGACCTGGAGCGGTTCGCCGATCGTGCGCACAGTGGGAGTGGCGACCGAGAGATGTGCCGAGGCGACGTCGGACAGCGCCAGACCCTGTTCGCGCAGCTGGATCGCCGCGTCGATCGCGGTGTGGGTGAAGTGGTTGGCCGGGTACGGCTTGTAGAAGATCGACGCCGCTTCCCACCGCTCGCCCAGCCCGTCGAGCACCGGTGCGGCGTCCCACTCGTCGCGCAGCAGCGCCTGGAACAGGCCGAATCGACCCTCGAGCGCGGTGGGCGCTCCGGTGATGCCGCGCTCGACCAACATCGCCGCGGTGACCCCCGCCTGCGCCGCCCATCCGCAGTGCAACCGCTTGACGGTGCCGCCGGTGCGGTTGGCCTCGATGATGCCCGAGGCCATGGATGCCGCCACGCCCATGGCGTTCGCCAGCCCGGTCGCGTCGAGCCCGCTCAACCGCGCCGCGGTGGCGGCGGAGCCGATGGCGCCGCAGATGCTGGTCGCGTGCTGGCCGTGTTCGAAGTAGATCGACTGGCCCGGCTCATCGTCCGATGCGGGCCGGTAGCCGGCCATGCCCAGCCGCACCGTGATCTCCAGTCCGATGGCGATGGACGACAGCAGGTCCTGGCCGGACGCGCCGGCTCGTTCGCCCGCGGCCAGCGCCGCGGGCACCACCGAGGCCGAGGGGTGCACGATCGAGGGGAGGTGCGTGTCGTCGAAGTCCAGGGAGTGCGCGAGCACACCGTTGACGAACGCGGCGGTGGGAGCCGAGGTGCGCTCGGCCAGCCCCACCGCAGTGGCGCTGGCACGGCCACCCAGTTCATCGGCGAAGCCCAGCACCGAGCCCGACGTGTCGAGCCGCGTGGCGGCGACCGCGAGTCCGATGATGTCGAGCACACGGGCGTCCAGGCCGTCGCGCAGCCCGCCCGGCAGATCGGCGAAGGTGGTGTCGGCCCCCAGTTCCCCGAGGCGCTGGACCAGCGTCCGTTCGGCCATCACTGACCTCCGATGAGCGCGAGCGGTCGCACCGGCGAACCGGTGGCACCCACCAGGTGCAGTGGCGCCACGACGAGCACGAACTCGGCGACACCGGTCGCGGCCAGCTCGTCGAGTGCCATGGTCTCGATGATGTAGATGCCCGACTCGACCAGCAGCACCCGGTGTGCGGGAAGCAGCGCGTGGCCGTTGCCGGGCGCCAGGCGCTCGAACGCGATCGTGTCGGCACCGACCGCGACCGCGCCACGGTCGGCACACCAGCGCGCGCCGGGCTCGCCCACACCCGGCACTCCGGACTCGCGACCGACGAAGGCAGCTGCATCGGACCAGTTGCTGCCCCACCCCGACCGGATCAGCACCACATCACCGCGACGCACCCGCACACCCGCACGTGCCTCGGCGGCGTCCAGGTCGTCGGGGGTGATCTCCTCGCCGCCGGCCAGGCACTCGACGCCGCGCAGTGCGGGGATGTCCAGCAGGATCCCGCGCGCCACGATCGGAGGGATCTCGTCCACGCCGTGCGTGCTGAGCCGGCCTCCCTGTTGCACCGACTCCGCATCGGCACCCCCGTGCAGCTGTCCGCAGTGCGAGACGTGGCCGAGCGCGTCGATGTGGGTGCCGACGTGGGTGCCCGAGACCAGCAGATCGTTCGCTGCCGAGCCGCCGTCCGCTCGCACCATGTCGCCATGGCGACGCGGCATGGACAGACGGAACTCGGGGTGGTTCGGCGACTGCGGCATGCCCAGCGCCATCGGTCGGGACAGGTCGATGATCCGGGTGCCCGCGGCGAGCACTCCGGCGGGATCGAGGCCGGCCGGGTCGGCAGCGGTGTCCAGCGGCGGCGTCACGCGACGACCTCAGCGGCGCGCAGCTCGGCGATCCGCTCGGAGTCCAGCCCGAGCCCGTCGAGCACCTCGTCGGTGTCGGCGCCGAGCGACCTGCCGGTGTGGCGGATCGCCCCGGGAGTGTCGGACAGTCGGAACAGCACGTTCTGCATCTTCATCCGGCCCAACTCGTCGTCATCGACGGTCGTGATCATGTCCAGTGCCTGCACCTGCGGATCCGCCAGGACATCGGCAGCGGTGTACACCGGAGCGACCGCGGCATCAGCTGCCTCGAACGCCTCGATCACCTCGTCCGCGCTGCGCTGTGCGATCCACTCGGCGACGTAGCGGTCCAACTCCTCGACGTGCGCGGCGCGCCCGGCTGCGGACGCGAACCACTCCTCGTCGATGACCTCGGGGTGACCGACCAGGCGCAGCACTCGCTCGGCGATCGACGTGGCCGAGGTGGAGACCGCGAGCCAGCGATCGTCCGCCGTGCGGTAGGTGTTGCGGGGGGCGTTGGAGGACGAACGGTTGCCGGTGCGTTGCTGCAGGGTGCCCGTCTGGTCGTACACGCTGGGGCCCGGGCCGACAGCGCACATCATCGGCTCGAGCAACGACAGGTCGACGATCTGCCCACGGCCGGACCCGCCCGGTCGGTCCCGGTGCCACAACGCCATCATCACCGCGCCGAGGCCGCTCAACCCGCACAGGGTGTCGGCCAGGCCCATCGACGGCAGCGTCGGCGGACCATCGGGCTGGCCGGTGACCGCAGCAAAGCCCGACATCGCCTCGGCCAGCGTGCCGAATCCCGGACGCGAGCGGTACGGGCCCGACTGACCGAACCCCGTGATGCGCACCAGCACCAACTCGGGGTTCACCGAGTGCAACTGCTCCCAGCCGATCCCCCACCTCTCCAGGGTGCCCGGACGGAAGTTCTCGACGATGACGTCCGCGTCGGCGGCCATCTGCAACAGCAGCTCGGCACCCTCGGGCCGCCCCAGGTCGATGGCGACGCACCGCTTGTTGCGCGCCACGGTCTTCCACCAGATCCCGACGCCGCGGTGGTGTGCACCATGGTTGCGGAACGAGTCGCCCTTGCGCGGGTGTTCGACCTTGACGACGTCGGCGCCGTAGTCACCCAGCATCTGGGCGGTGAGCGGCCCGGCCAGGACGGTCGAGAGGTCGATGACCGAGAGACCCTGGAGCGGGCCCGAGATCGCTGCACGGTCGGTCACTGACGCTCTCCCCCTCCGGTCCGGAATCCTGGCACCGACCGGCGTGTTTCGGTCAGCGGAACGCTATTCCAGTTTGGCGGCACCCGCAGCGGGTGGTCAAGGTCGCACCTCGACCGGTCCGGATGGGTACATTGCGTTCCGCACAGCGGAACGAGGAGCCATGGCGACGAACAAGGACGAGCGCAGCACCGACGACCCAGCGGCGGATGCCGGACGTCGGGTGGCCACCATCGAGCGGGCCGCCGATGTGCTGTTCCTGTTCGCCGGCGACCGCTCGACGCTGGGAGTGACCGAGATCGCCTCGGAGCTGTCGATCTCCAAGGCGGTCGTGCACCGCATCCTGACCTCGCTCAAGGACCGAGGGCTGGTCGCATCGGACACGACGACCCGCAAGTACTCCCTCGGCCCCGCGGTGCTCGAGCTGGCGGCGCGCTACCGCGAGCAGCTGGATGTGCGACCGCTGGCGCTCGAGGCGATGGAGCGGCTCACCGCAGCGACCAACGAGACCGCCACGATGTCGATCCGCAGCGGCTGGCAGCGCATCTACGTCGAACAGGTCACCCCGTCGCTCGAGGTGAAGATGACCGTGAAGCTGGGCGTGAGCCATCCACTGCACGCGGGCTCGTCGTCCAAGGCGTTCCTCGCGTTCCTCCCCGAGTCCGAGCAGCAGGCCTTCTTCGACAGCGGCACGCTCACCGCGGTGACCGGTGCCACGGTGACGAGCCCGGCGAAGCTCCGCAAGGAGCTCGCCAAGATCCGCACACAGGGCTACGCGGTGTCGCTGGGCGAGCGCCAGGAGGGCGCTGCATCGGTGGCCGCGCCGATCATGGACGGCAGCGAACCGGTCGCTGTCATCAGCGTGTGCGGACCACTCGAGCGGTTCCGCCCGAAGGTGGATGAGACCGCCGAGCTGGTCCTGGCAGAGACCCGGGCGATCTCACGGCTGCTCGGCCCCACTCGCTGAGCCGGCCCGCCGGTCCGCCGACCCGCTGGTTCGCCCAGCGGAACAGCGTTCCGCAGTTGTAGGGTCGACACATGCGCCAGCTCGTCCGTTCCGCGATCCAACTGCCCTTCTTCAGTCTCCCCGACGTCGCGGACGACCAGCTGTTCGAGCACACCGCCGCGGTGGCCGCGAGCGCCGAGGCGTCGGGTTTCGACGCCGTGTTCGTGATGGACCACTTCTTCCAGCTGCCGTTCCTGGGCGGGCCGACCCAACCGATGCTCGAGGGTTACTCGCTGCTGTCCGCGCTGGCCGCCCGCACGTCCCGGGTGCGGCTCGGCACCCTGGTCACCGGCGTCACCTACAGGAACCCGGCGTTGCTGGCCAAGACCCTGACCACCCTGGACGTCATCTCGGGCGGGCGGGCGATCGCCGGGTTGGGCGCGGCATGGTACGAGGAGGAGCACGCCGCGTTCGGCTACGACTTCCCGTCCATCCCCGACCGCTTCGACCTGCTGTCCGACACCGTGGAGATCCTGGGGTCGATGTTCGCCGGCGACGGCACGCACCAGGGCCGCTTCGCCAGCATCACCGAGGCGCACAACGTGCCGGCACCGATCACCCCCGGCGGACCACCGATCCTGATCGGCGGCGCCGGCGAGCGACGCACCCTGCCCTTCGCCGCTCGGGTGGCCGCAGCATCGAACTTCAACTGCACGATCGATGAGGCGCCGGCCAAGCTGGCGCGGCTGCAGTCACTGCTGGATGCCCAGGGCCGATCGCGCGACAGCATCAACGTGACCCTGCTGTGCTCGGTGGTCTGCGCCGACGACGACGCTGCCGCCGAGGACAAGCTCCGCGGCCTTGTCGCCCAGCGGGGGATGGACCCCGCAGCGCTGGACGATCCGGCGGTGCGGGCGATGATGATGTCGCGGATGATGGTCGGCGGCGTCGAGTCGGTGGCCGAGCGGATGCGCTCGATCTGCGGCCCCGACGGCCTGGACGGCATCGTTGCGATGCTGCCCGCCGACGCGTCCGACACCAACGGCCCTGCCCTGGCGGCGCATGCATTCCGCGCTGCGGGGTTGTTGGACTGAGGCACTGACCGCCTGCGGCGCGCGAGGCTCTGGCGCGCGTGCGAGCGCCGGGGGTGTGGGAGCGCCGGCTTGTGACGAATCGGTGAGGAGCGTGAGCGTCCTACCGGCCGCCGGCCCGTTCAGTGTCACACCGCCCAGTTAGGTTGTCGAACAGATGTTCGATACAGAGCCGGCCCCTGAACTGAGCGACACCGCCACCCGAGCCCGGGTCCACGCCCGCCTGGGCGACACCGCAGTACGTACCCTCGCCCGACTCGACGTCGACGACCTCACACCGGAGGACCTCCGCGACCTCACCCTCGCCCTGGAACAGCTCCGCCGGTTCACCGACGCCGCCGAAGCCCACCTCCTCGCCGAGCTCCACACCCGCCAGAGCACCGAGTTCCGCTCAGGGCTCGCCACCTCGAAATGGCTCGCCGCCCGCGCCGCGTTGCCCGCAGGTGTCGCCCGCCGCCGACTCGCAATCGCGAACAGGTTGACCGGTCTGCCCGCGGTCGACGCCGCACTGTCCGACGGGCGCATCGGCATCGACCACGCCGCGGTGTTCACCGACGTCATCAACGACCGCAACCACGACGCCGTCACCTCGATCCTCGGCGACCTGATCGACGCCGCGGACGGCACCGTGTTCCACAAGTGGCGCAACGACGTCACCGCCCTCGCCGCACTGCTCGACCCCGACGGCACCCACGACCCCGCAACCGACCTCGCACGCAACCGCCTGTCGATGTCACCAACGAACGAGTTCACACTCGGACGCTTCGAGCTCACCGGTGAACGAGCCCTCACCGTGCACGACACCCTCCACGCCATCGCCGACGAACTGTTCCACCAACACACCCGCGACCACGAACAGTTCAGCGAACTCCCCGTACCGAACCGGGCCACACTCCTCGCGCTCGCCCTCGAAGAAGTCTGCCGCCGAGCCCTCGCGGTCGACCGAACCACCACCACCGCGCCACGCGTCGAAGCAACCCTCACCATCCACACCAACCAACCCGGCCACCCCTGCAACGACCAGCCCGACCACCGCAGCGGTTCCACCAACGACGACCCCGCCCGGCGGGCGGTGTGGTGGATCCACAACAGCTCCGGCTCACCACTCCCCGCCGCGACCATCCCCACCTTCCTGTGCGACGCCGTGTTCCGAGCAGCCCTGATCGACAGCCTCGGACTCCCCACCGACCTCGGCCGCAGCACCCGCACCATCACCCCCACCCAACGCCGAGCGCTCACCATCCGCGACGGCGGCTGCGTCTTCCCCGGCTGCGACCACCCCGCCACATGGACCGACGCCCACCACATCACCCACTGGCACAACAACGGCCCGACAGATCTCGACAACCTCATCAGCCTCTGCCGACGACACCACCGCGTCGCACACCGCACCGGCTGGACCGTCACCCTCGACAACACCGGCTGGACCCACTGGACCACCCCCACCGGACACACCACACAAGGCCAACGCCACCACACCCGACACCAACCAGCCGGCCCCTGACCCCGGACGCGCACACGCGCCCACACGCCAGCTCATCAGCGTGTCACCTTCAGACCAACCGACACCGCCAACCACACGGCGGCACATCACCGCGCCCATCGGGTGGTTCTGGTCCCAGGGCAGGGGGATCGACCACCCCTCCGAGGACGGCTGGACCCATTGGACCTGCGCCACCACGCAGCGAAACAGAGTTCCCCCTAGCGGAACAGTCGACGGTTCACTACGCTCGGCGCAGGGCGGACGTCAGCGTTCGCCACGACACGGGGAGACATGGCGATGGCAGGTCTGGGGATCGGGAGCCGGCGACGCCGGGCAACGCTGGCAGCAGCGACGATCGGGTTGCTGACCCTGGTGGGCACCGCCTGCTCGCCGGGCGCACCGACCGAACCGAACGCGCTGGCCGGGCAGGTCACCACCCGTTCGGTGGACATCACGATCAGCGGCGCCACCACCTACTCCGTCGACGATGCCCCGGCACTCGCCGCCGGCGGGTCCCGCGGGTTCGCGATCGCCTACAACGGGTCCAGCCTGGTCACCGACGTCGAGGGCACGCTGGCCTACGACGTCGGAGCCACGACCGTTCCGACACTGGCGCTCGACCTGACCACCGACGCGATCGGCACCAGCGGCAGGGCGACGGTCACCGACAGCTCGGCGGGCGTCTCGGTCACCGTGAACGGCACCGTCACCGGCTACTCGGTCGACGATCTCGGCAATGTCGCCGGCTCGATCACCTCGGGCGGTCGCACGGTCAGCTTCTCGACCACCTCGGCCGCAGCCGCGCCGGGCACCGACCCTGCACTCGAGGCGCTGCGTGCCGAGGAGACCGACTTCTGTGCCGCGGCGCAGCAGTCCCTGGCCGGTCTCGACCCGGCTGAGGTGCCGCTCGGCGACATCATCAACACCCGGGAGGCCAACCGTGACGACTTCGCCGGTTCGAAGTCGATCCTGACGCCGCTCACCACCCGCACCTGGACCGACACCACCGACGTGCAGGGATCCGGCGGCGACCTCCTGACCATCTCGCAGCGCATCAGCTGCAAGACCCGCCAGGCCGACCACCTCGCCACCACCGGCGTCACCACCGCGCCGGTCGACGCCGCGTGCTCGACGCTCAACCAGCGCTCGATCGACCTGGCGTTGGCGCAGATGACCCCGGCCCAACAGGCTGCGGTCACGCTGCCGCTCCTGGGCCCTGACGTGGTGCGCCAGACCGGTGCGGAATGGACCACGCCGCTGCGACCGGACGTGGAGTTCTCCGGCAACGTGCTGCGAGCCCATGCGCTACTGACCGGCTGGAACGACCCGGCGTTCGTGATCTTCCCCGACACCATCCGCGGCGTGCACTACTGCACCGTGTGGACCCCCGCGTACGCCTACAGCTACCTGCTCGACACCATCGCTCCGTGATGGACCGCCGGACCACCACCACCCCGACCCGCACCTGACAACCTCCAAGGAGCCCCATGCGTCCCCACGTCGAGATCATCGACTCCGCCGACCTGATCTGGCACCCGGGGGAGTTCCCCGAGTCCAGCGGCATCGCCCGCCAGCAGCACCTGGCCTACGACGAGGAGGACGGGTCGCTCTCGGCCAAGGTCCGATTCGACACCGACTGGAGCCGTCCTGCGGGCGTGCATTCCGCCGAGACCGAGTGGTTCGTGCTGAGCGGCGAAGTCCGGCTGGGCGACGAGGTGCTGGGTGAGGGCGGCTACTGGATGGCCCCCACGGGCGTGTGGACGCCACCTGTCTCGGCGACCGCCGGCACCGAGATCCTGTTCTTCCGCGAGTACGGCGACTGGACCTTCGAGCTCGCCGATTCGGACCGCGACGGCGTACGACCCGACCAGGTGCTGGTCGTCGCGCACAGCGCGCAACAGGAGTGGATCCCCGTCGAGATCGGCAGCCCCATGCGGTTCGACCTGGGCGGCACCCCGGTGCCCGGGCTGTTCATCAAGATGCTGCACCGCGACGAGAAGACCGGCTTCTACACCCGGCTCATCCGCGCACAGGAGGGCTGGCGCGAGCACCCGCTGGCGCACCACCCCGTCTATGAGGAGGCGTACTGCCTCGAAGGCGGCTTCGACTACAACTTCGGCACCATGTGGGAGGGCACCTACTTCTTCCGCCCGGCCCTGATCCGCCACGGCGACTTCACCGCGTCGGCAGAGAACGGGTGCACCTGGCTGCTGCGGTGCGACGGCGACCTGGTCGACTGGTACACCACCGAGGCCCGCATCGAGATGCACGGCACGCCGACCAACTGGGGTGAGCACCTCCCCCACACCCAGGCGCCGGTCCTGCCACAGCCGGTGCGGTCGCGCTCGGTCGGCGACATGGCCGACCGCAGCTACCAGTAGATCCTGTCTGCTGGCAGTAGGTAGTTCCTGACTGCACCGGGTTCCGGCGGCGCCACGTCACCGGTCCGGTGCACGTGACGCGCCGCCACATGTCACACCGACGGCGTTGCATCTCTCCTCTCACGTGAAGGTAGGGTCGCAAACTTCCGGATTCGCCTCGACCACCGGCTGTGCAGCTCACCAGCTGAAGTGCACCTCCGAGGCCACCGGCCCCCGCCGCACCGCTCCGACCGGAGCAGAGAGTCGAGTTCATGCTGCCCTCCCCCGCCATCTCACGCGCCGGCGCGTCGCGCCTGCGCAACGAGTGGTTCTCCAACCCCCGGTCCGACCTGCTCGCCGGACTCGTCGTGGCGCTCGCACTCATCCCCGAGGCCATCTCGTTCTCGATCATCGCCGGGGTCGATCCGAAGGTCGGGCTGTACGCCTCGTTCTCGATCGCGATCATCATCGCCTTCGCCGGCGGTCGCCGCGCGCATGATCTCCGCCGCCACCGGCGCCATGGCACTGGTGATGGTCCCGCTGGTGCGCGACCACGGCGTCGAGTACCTGTTCGCCGCCACGATCCTGGCCGGCGCGTTCCAGGTCGCCTTCGGCGCGCTCGGGGTGGGCAAGCTCATGCGCTTCATCCCCCGGTCGGTCATGACCGGCTTCGTCAACGCGCTGGCCATCCTGATCTTCACCGCCCAGCTCGAACACGTCGTCGGCGGCGGGCCTGACGGTGTACCTGATGGTCGCGGCGGGCGTCGCCATCATCTACCTGTTCCCGAAGGTCACCACCGCCATCCCCTCCCCGCTCGTGGCCATCGTCGTCGTCGGTGGCTCGGCCGCGCTGTTCGGAGCTCATCGTGCCGACCGTGGGCGACATGGGCGAGCTGCCGTCGTCGCTGCCGGGACTGTCACTGCCGGACGTGCCGTGGTCGTTCGAGACGCTCGTCGATCATCGCTCCGGTCGCCTTCACCCTGGCGGTGGTCGGGCTGCTCGAGTCGCTGCTGACCGCGCAGCTGATGGACGACATGACCGACGAGAACTCCGACACCGGCCGCGAGTCACGCGGCCAGGGCATCGCGAACGTCGCCACCGGTTTCCTCGGCGGCATGGCCGGCTGCGCCATGATCGGCCAGTCGATGATCAACCTGCGCAGCGGTGGCCGCACCCGCCTGTCGACGCTGTCCGCCGGACTGTTCCTGCTGGTGCTCATCCTGGTCGCCGGACCCGTGGTGGCCGCCATCCCGATGGCCGCACTGGTCGCGGTGATGATCGTGGTCGCCGTGTCGACCTTCGACTGGGCGAGCGTGCGACCCTCGTCGCTGCGCCGCACGCCGCGCAGCGAGACCGCCGTGATGGTCGTGACCGTCGCCATCGTGGTCATCACCCACAACCTGGCACTCGGCGTGCTGGCCGGCGTGCTGCTCTCGGCGATCTTCTTCGCCCGGCGTGTCGCCCACCTCGTCGAGGTGACCGACGTCGTCGACCCCGTCGCCGAGGTGCGGACCTACCACGTGACCGGCGAGCTCTTCTTCGCGTCGACCAACGAGATGGTGCACGCGTTCGACTACTTCGAGCCCACGCCGAACGTGGTGATCGACCTGAGCGACGCACACGTCTGGGACAGCTCGGCGGTGGCGGTGCTCGACACGATCGTCGACAAGTTCGCGCGCCACGGCACCCACGCCGAGATCATCGGACTGAACGCGCCCAGCACCGAGCTGCACGAGCGGCTCTCGGGCCACCTGAACAGCGAGCACTGACGTGTCGGGCACTTCACCCTCAGCCGGCACTTCACCCTCAGCCAGCACCGCCACCAGTGATGAACTGCACCAGATCGGCGCGGTCGCCGAGCGGGTCGGTTTGTCGCTGCGGACCATCCGCCACTACGACGACGTCGGCCTGGTCACCCCGACAGGACGCTCGGCGGGCGGGTTCCGCCTCTACACCACGGCCGACATCGACCAACTGACCCTGGTCAAGGACATGAAGCCCCTGGGGTTCACCCTGTCGGAGTCGCACGAGGTGCTGGAGCTGCTCGGTTCGCGACGTGCCGGGTCCGCGTCGGTGGACCAGCTGGTCCGCCTCGGCGAGCTGGCTGAGCGGGCCCGGGCGCAGTGCGCGGACCAGCGCGACCGCCTCGACCGGGCCGAGGCCGTCATCGGAGAGCTCACATGGCGCTGATCGTCAAGGACCTCACGGTCGAGATCGACACCAAGCGCATCGTCGACGGCGTGTCGTTCGACGTGCGCGCCGGGGACAAGGTCGGCCTCGTCGGGCGCAACGGCGCCGGCAAGACCACGCTGTTCCGCGCCCTCGGCGGTGCGACCCGACCAACCTCGGGCACCGTGCGCCTGCCGGACGCAACGGGCTACCTGTCCCAGGACCCTCGCAGCGATTCGGTTGCATTGGACACGGTGTGCCTGGCCCACGTCCTGTCGGGCCGCGGGCTGGACGTGGCGATGGACCGCATCGACAAGCTGACCGTGGCGCTCGCCGAGGACGCCTCGATGGAGAACATCGAGGCGTTCTCGGCCGCGCACGAGCACTTCGAGTCGCTCGGCGGCTGGTCCGCCGAGTCCGATGCCCGGCGGCTGGCCGCAGGGCTGGGTCTGGCCGAGGACCGCCTGGACCTGCACATCGGCGCGCTGTCCGGTGGCGAACGGCGGCGACTGGAGCTCACGCGGATCCTGTTCGCCGGCAGCGAGGTGCTGCTGTTGGACGAACCCACCAACCACCTCGACGCGGACGCACGCGACTGGCTGTTGGAGTTCCTGCGTTCCTACCGGGGCGCGCTGGTCGTGATCAGTCACGACCTGGGACTGCTCGACGACGCCATCACGAAGGTCCTGCACCTGGACCGGGAGCACGAGGACGCCGCGGGCACCCTGGTCGAGTACCGCAGCAACTACACCACCTACCTTGCGGCGCGTGAGGTCGAGGAGGAGCGGGTCGGGAAGCTGGCGGAGCGCCAGGCCAAGGAGATCACGCGGTTGTCGCAGCGGGCCGACGGCATGCGTGGCCAGTCCGGCAAACGTGCCCGCGTCGCCAAGGGGCTCGACGCCCGCGCCGCGCGGCTCGAGGCGGCGAAGGTCAGCGGACCCGAACGCCGCCGCACCATCTCGGTGCGACTGCCCGATCCGCCCGAGTCGGACCGAACGGTGCTCGAGGCCGACTCGCTGGCGAAGTCCTACGGCGAACTGAAGGTGTTCGACGACGTCACGTTCGGCATCGGCCGCGGCGAGCGCATGTTGATCATGGGACTCAACGGGGCAGGCAAGACCACCTTGCTGAAGCTGCTCGCCTCCCGCCACCACCCCGATCGGGGCAACGTCGAACTCGGTCGACGCACCAGCATCGGCTACTACGCACAGGAGCACGAAGGGATCATCGACGGGCAGTCGCTGCTGGAACACATGCGGGCGTCGGCACCGATCGGCGACCAGGCGGCACGAGCGGTCATGGGCATGTTCGGACTGCAGGGCGACAAGGCGTTCCAGGACGCGGCGACCCTGTCGGGCGGCGAGAAGACCAAGCTGGCGCTGGCGCAGCTGGTGGTGGGCGGACACAACCTGCTGCTGCTCGATGAACCGACCAACAACTTGGATCCGATGTCGCGCACCGCGGTCGGCGAAGCCCTGGCCGACTGGCCCGGCACCATCATCCTGGTGAGCCACGACCCCGACTTCGTCCGCGCGCTCCGACCTGACCGTGTGCTGACGATGCCAGAGGGTCAGGTCGACCACTTCGACGAGTCGATGCTCGAGCTGGTCGAGCTCGCCTGATCAGATGGTCATGGCCATGTTGGCGGCGAGGTGGATGCCCATCGACTGATCACCCGCGATCTCCAGATCGACACCCAGGTGGGATCCCGGCCCGGTGCGCCCGCCGGTCAGGCGCAACAGCAGCAGGTCCGTCATTGCCAGGGTGGTGTTCGGCTCGCTGTCGAGGTGCTCGACCACCGAGGCCCGACCATCCACCGCGATCAGATAGGTGCGCACGACCGGCCCGGTCAGATCGATGCGCACCGCGGACCCGTCGGGCAGCGCAGCCTTGCGCCCCACGATGTAGCCGAACGATCCCTCGACCTCGGTCAACGCCGCGTCGATGGCGGCCACGTCGGGCCGGTCGGGAACGCCGAGCGCATCGCGGATGTCGTGCTCGTGCAGGTAGGTGTCGTAGTGGCGGATCCTCATGAACCGCCCGTAGGTCTCGTCCTTGCCGACCGGTGTCCATGACGGCGCGTCGAAGTCCTCCTGCGTCATCGCGTCGAGTGCGGCGCCACGGCGCACGGTCACCTCCCGGAATCGATCCAGCACCTGCGGGCCCGACAGCGAGCGCATGTCCTGCACCCACACCTCGCCCAGCCGTGCGATGTCGTTGCGCAGATGCGTCAGGTGCGACACATCGGCAGCGGGCGCCTCGACGCCGTCGAGCATCAGCTCGGTCCCGGTGATGTGCGCCAGCACGTCCTGCACGGTCCAGCCCGGCAGGCAGGTGGGTGCGGCCCACTGCTCCTCGTCCAACGGCGCGCACAGCGCATCGAGCGCCGCCCAGTCCGCGCGCAGCAGCTGCCGCATCGGCTCGATCTCGACGTGGGTGGGCATCAGGGCGTCTCCTTCTGGATGGTGATCCAGTCGCGGGCGGTCAGGTACGGCTCGAACGCCTCGGCGATCGCCGCGACGTCGGCGGGCCGCTTGGGCCGCTGCAGCTCGTACAGGTGCGGGAAGCGCAGCCAGGCGGTGACGGCGTGCCACAGCGCCACGGCGTCGTCACCGGTGGGCGGATCGATCAGCACCGGACCGAACAGCGCCTGGGCCTCGGACGCGGCGTCGGGCTCGCCGTCGTCGTCGAAGACCAGCGTCGGCACGCCCCAACCGGCGAGCTCGAGCACCCGTTCGTGATCGGCGCGGACCTCGTCGCTGGTGGTCGGGTCAGAGATGGCCTCGGCCACGAGCGCCGGGTCGAGTCCGAGCCCTGCGAGGAGCTCCTCGGCCACCTCGGGGCGGTGCGGTTTGCGACCGTCGACGTGCAGGGCGGTGCCCGTCGCCAGGTACCACCGGTCGAGCAGCTCCATGTCGGTTCGGCGCAGCAGGGCGCCGATGCGCATCATCGACCAGCCGTAGGACCACGACCGCTCCCACGGGTGCTTCTTGCCCTCTGCCCGGTTGACCTCTTCCAGGCTGAAGAACCGCCAGTCGACCTGCAGCCCGAGCAGGTCGCGGACCTCGCGCATCCACAGCGACGTCTGGAACGCGTAGGGGCACATGACGTCGAAGTGGAACGCGACGCGGATGGGTGCGGTGTTCGTCATCGGGTGCTCCGTTCAGTGCGGGGGCCGGGGTGGCAATGGGCGGGGCTCACTGCTGGGACATGTTCCGGCGCTCATCGGCGGCTGCGGCTTCGGCATCCTCCGCCGCAGCTGCTGACGGATCGGCCCGACGCACCAGTTGGATGTCGATGCGGTGCAACGAACCCTGGAACGGGTTGGGTCCGACGTACAGCGGGCTGACCTGCGACCCGTGATCGACCCCGATGCTGGGGCCGATGCTGGAGATGACCAACATGACGAAGGGCAGTTCGACGCTGCCCGCGGCGTCGCCGTCGATGACGAGCGTCGCGGTGCCGCCCGCACCCTCGCGACGCACCTGCACACCGATGACCGACGGGCCCGTCGGGACGGGTCGACCGGAGCGCACGACATGGTGGTCACCGAAGCAGTTGTAGTCGAACACCAGGTGGTCGTCGTCGACGAACAGGACGAACCCCGAGTTCTCGGTGCCGGTGGCGTAGAGCACCCCGCCGGCACCCGCAGGACGGTCCACCGTCGCGGCCATGTCCCAGCTGCGACCGCCCAGTGCCGGCGCCGCCTGAGCGGGCAGAGGGGTCATGGGCGGGCGGTAGACGTAGTGACGATCGGCCGGGTGCGGCGAACGGTCCCGGAACCGGGCGCCGAGCAACTCGAGCGTGCGGTCGTCGAGCGGCAGCACGCCGTGCGCCTCGGCCTCGGACCACCACAGCTCGATCAGCCGCGCCAGTCGCTCGGGCTGCTGCTGGGCCAGGTCGTGGCACTCCGAGCGATCAGACTCCAGGTGGTAGAGCTCCCAGACGTCGTCGTCGAAGGGGGTGCCGCTGCGATGTCGGGTCACGGCCTTCCATCCGTCGGCGTAGATGCCCCGATGACCCATCATCTCGAAGTACTGCACCGACTTCTCACTCGGCGCCGCCGCTGCGTCGAAGGTGTAGGCCATCGAGGTGCCCGAGACGGGTAGCTGCTCGACCCCCCGGTAGGTCTCGGGAGCGCTGACCCCCAGGAGCTCGTAGAGGGTGGGCACCAGGTCGTTCACGTGGTGGAACTGGTCGCGCAGCTCGCCGCCCGAGGAGATCCGCGCCGGCCAGTGCACGATCAACGGCACGTGGACGCCGCCCTCGTGGGTGTTCTGCTTGTACCACCGGAAGGGGGTGTTGCCCGCCTGGGCCCACCCCCACGGGTAGTTGGCGTGGCTGCGTGGCCCGCCGATGTCGTCGATGCGGGCCACGGCCTGGTCGGGTTCCTCGATCATGAAGTTGAAGAACTTCATCTCGTGCAGGACCCCGAACGGGCCGCCCTCCTGGCTGGCACCGTTGTCGGACAGCACCATGACGATGGTGTTGTCCAGCCTGCCCAGGCGTTCCAGGCCGTCCAGGAACCGTCCGATCTGCGCGTCGGTGTGGTCCAGGAACGCGGCGAACGCCTCCTGCAGGCGAGCAGCCAGGCGCCGATCGTCGTCCGGCATCGAGTCCCACGGCTCGACCCCCGGGTTGCGCGGCGCCAGCTCGGTGCCGTCGGGGAGCAGCCCCATCTCCACCTGTCGGTCGAACCATCGCCGGCGTGCGACGTCCCATCCCTCGTCGAAGCGGCCGCGGTACTTCGCCAGGTACTCCGGTGGCGCCTGGTGCGGCGCGTGCATGGCCCCGAACGACAGATACGTCAGGCACGGCCGATCGGGCCGGATGGAGACCGAGTCGTGCAGGAAGCCCAGCGCTCGGTCCACCAGGTCCTCGGAGAGGTGGTAGCCGTCCTCGGGGCGGCCCGGCGGGTCGACGGCGTGGTTGTCGTAGATGAGCTCCGGGTGGAACTGGTCGGTCTCCCCCTCGAGGAAGCCGTAGAAGCGGTCGAATCCGCGCTGACACGGCCAGTGGTCGAACGGTCCGGCAGCGGAGGCCTGCTCCATCGGACACAGGTGCCACTTGCCGACGCCGAAGGTGGCATACCCCTCGTCGCGCAGCACCTCGGCGACCGTGGCTGCGGAGTTGGAGATGTGACCCCGCATGTGTGGATAGCCGCTGTCGAGATTGGAGATCGCCCGCATGCCCACGGTGTGGTGGTTCCGCCCGGTCAGCAGCGCCGCTCGGGTCGGCGAGCACAGCGGGGTGACGTGGAAGTTGGTGTAGCGCAGGCCGCCGGCGGCGAGCCGGTCGATGTTGGGGGTGTGCAGCTCCGAGCCGTAGCAGCCCAGGTGGGCGAAGCCCGTGTCGTCCAACAAGATGATGGCGATGTCGGGCGCATCCTCGCCGGGGTGGGGCGGTGCCGGCCACCACGGGGTCGACTCGTCATGCGTCCGTCCGATGTGACCGATGGGCTCCGCGGGGGTGTTGCGCTCTGGCATGGGATGGCCGTTTCACGAGGTCGTCGGAACAATCTGCACTCAGCCTGTCATAAGTTGCCGGTGTCAGACCGACGAACGACTGGAGCCCGGACATGACCGACTGGACCACCCTCAGCGCCCGCGCCTCGTTCGCCTCGCACCGCCTGATCGGCTGGATCTACTGGGACCCCGTGGCGATCGAGCGCTACGCCGCTCTCGGCGTCCCCGACGGGTTCGGCTACTACGTCGCCAGTCGGGGTGCACCGCTGGCCCCCGCCGGGCACCAGGCCGTGGCCGCGGCGTTCTACTCCATCCACCCCGGCTTCATCGAGATGTGCCTGTCGGTCGCCCGTGAGCACACGTCGTTCGAGGCGATCATGCAGGCACGCAACGAGGCCGTCGGCCTCGGTCTCCGACAGCACGTCCCGGAGCTGTGCGACGGACTCGGCGCGATGGCCGACGACCTGTGGGAGGCCGCGGACGCGCTGCCCTCGTCGGGTCGGGTGCTGTTCGCCGCGCACCGCCAGTGCGAGCGTCCGGAGCGATCCGCCCACCTCCGCGTGGCTGGCTGCGAACTGCTTGCGCGAGTGGCGTGGCGACACACACTTCGCCGTGCTCGCGGCCGCCGACCTGAGCGGCACCCAGGCGGGGATCCTGCACAACGCGTACCTCAACTACCCCGATCAGTGGATCCCCCGCAGCCGCGGAGCCGACGACGACGACGTGGCCCGGGCGTTGGCCGACCTGGAGCGACGCGGGCTGGTGGACGGTGGCCGGGTCAACGCCGCCGGGCTGGCGCTGCGTGCAGAGATCGAGGCGACGACGGACCGCCTGTCCGAGCGGGCGTGGCGCGAGCTGGGCGCGGCGCGGACCGAGGCGTTCCTGGACCTGGTGGAACCGCACGGCGAGCGCCTGCTGGATCGGATCGACCGCACCGCGGGGCCGAACTGGATGCCGGCGGCCAGGAATCGACGGGACTGAGGTCCAGCTGCACGGGTCGGGCTCCACCCACGCCGACATCGCCTCGACCGACAGTGCTTGACTGCGACGCATGACTCGACTCGGCCTGCAGATCCCCAGCTTCACCTTCCCCGGCGGCGACACCGCCGACATCTTCGGCATCGTCAGTGCGGCCGCTCAGGCCGCCGAGCGATCGGGCTTCGACACGGTGCTGGTGATGGACCACTTCTACCAACTGCCGGGCCTGGGCGAGCCCGAGGACAACATGCTCGAGGCGTACACCCTGCTGGGAGCGCTGGCCGCGGTGACCACCACGGCGCGGCTGGGCGCACTGGTCACCGGCAACACCTACCGGAACCCCGCGATCCTTGCCAAGACGGTGACGACACTTGACGTCGTGTCGGGTGGGCGGGCTCAGCTGGGCATCGGCTCGGGCTGGTTCGAGATGGAGCACGACGCCTTCGGCATCGAGTTCGGCACCTTCACCGACCGCTTCGAGAAGCTCGAAGAAGCGCTGCAGGTCATCCTGCCGATGCTGCGCGACGAGCGCCCGTCGCTCGACGGCGCGCACTACACGATCACCGACGCGATCAACCGCCCCGCGCCGATCAGCTCGATCCCGGTCATGGTCGGCGGATCCGGCGAACGCAAGACGCTGCGCATGGTGGCCCAGTACGCAGACCTCGGGAACCTGACCTGCGAGCCCCACGAGGTACCGCGCAAGGTCGAGGCCCTCGCCGGGCACTGCGAGCGCCTGGGTCGGGACCGCAGCGAGATCACCCTGTCGTGGAACAGGGTCGCCTGCATCGCCCCCACGACCGCCGAGGCCGAAGCCGATCGCGACGCCTACCTGGCCGGGCGGGGCATGGAGTGGTCGAGCCTGCCGGCGGAGCTGCGGGAGATGATCGACGGGATGATCGTCGTGGGCGATCCGGACACCGTCGGCGAGCGGTTCGCCGAGTGGAAGGCGCTCGGTGTGGACGGGTTCACCGTGTCGCTCCCGGCCAACACCCACATGCCGGAACGGGTCGAACTGTTGGGCACGACCCTTGGACCACTGGTGCAGATGGACTAACTCCCCCGCCCTCACGTCGCATTTCTCCACACCTCGACCCGACGTGCCGATGGAGACACGAGACGGCCCGTCGCTCCGGCGGGACCCGGACGAGGTTCGGACGACGTGACGACATGAGCAGGAAGGAACCGTGGCGACCCGGACTGGACCTCCTCGTCCAGCACCTTCCCCTGGGCGTGTTCGTGACCGACGGGCGCGGCGAGCCGGTCTACCTGAGCGAACGATGCGCCGAGATGACCGGGACCGAGACCGATCCTCCCGGCTCGCGGAACTGGGTCGGCCGCGTCCATGACGAGGACCGCGACCGGGTGCTGGCTGCATGGGACGCCAGCCTGAACGGCACACCCTTCGACGAGACCTACCGCGTGCAGCACGACGCTGGCGATGTGCGCTGGGTGCATGTGCGAGCCGATCCGATGCTCCGGGACCGAGCCACTGGTGCCCGACGGGTGGAGGCGCTCATCGGAACCGTCGAGGACACCACCGAACTGGTGGACCTCCAGCGACGAGGTGGCGACCGTCAGGTGATGCTGGATGCCGTGCTGTCCAACTCCTCGGACGTGGTGGTGGTGATCGATGAGGCTGCACGACTCACCTTCCTGAACGACGCGATGTACCGCGTCCTCGGCCATCGACCGGCCGAGTGGATCGGCCGCGAGGTCTACGAGCTGCTCCACCCCGATGACGTCGGCCACACGATCACCGAGCTGGCAGCCAGCATGGAGCGGGGCGAGACGGCGATGTCGCCGGTGGTCGTCCGGGTCCGCGACGCAGAGGGCAGATGGCGCCATGTCGAGGTGATCGCGAACAGCATGGAGGGGAGTCGGTCCGTCGCCGGCGTGGTGATCACCGCACGGGACATCTCCGAACGGCTCCGGGCCGAGGCGAGTGCCGACGAGGCCCGCGACCGGTTCGAGCAGGCCTTCGACCGCGCTCCGATCGGCATGGCGCTCATCGCGAACGACGGACACCTCCTCCGGGCCAACGAGGCACTCGCTGCGATGGTCGGGCGCACGGTGCCGGAGCTGACCGGCGAGAGCCTGTTCCGCCTCGTCCACCCCGACGACCGGGCCGAGGCGGTCGACCGTGCACTGGCGGTGTTGTCACGTTCCGACAACGACCCCATCGAGGTGCGCTTCGTCTGCGGCGACGGCCGCACCGCCTGGGCCCGCGTCACCTCGACCGTCATCCACGACGAGGACGGGCTTCCGCAGCACACGATCGCCCACATCGAGGACGTGACCGAGCAACGCACGGTCCGTGAGCAGCTCGAGCGGGCCGCTGCACACGACCCGCTGACCGGACTGCTGAACCGAGCCGGTTTCGCCAACCGCGTCGCCGAGGCGGCCCACAGCGGGCCCGCACGATCGGCGGCGCTGCTGATCATCGACCTGGACGGCTTCAAGAACGTCAACGACAGCCATGGGCACGCGGCCGGCGACGAACTGCTCGTGCTCATCGCCCGTCGGCTGGTCGACAGCGTGCGGATCACCGACCTCGTGGCCCGCCTCGGCGGCGACGAGTTCGCCATCTACCAGCCCGACGCCGCCGACGCTGCGGTGGTGGTCGCGCTCGGCGAACGCGTGCGTGCAACGCTCGCCACGCCGTTCGAGCTGCGGGCCGGCACCGTCCACATCTCGGGATCTGTCGGCGTCGCCCTGCTCGACGGCGCCGTGACGTTGTCCCGGGCGCTCGCCACTGCGGACGCAGCGTCGTACGCGGCCAAGCGGTCGGGTGGTGACCGGCTCGAGCTCACCTGGTGCACGGAACTGGGACTGGCATCCACCGAGTCCTGAGCCGCTCCCGGGCCTCGCTCCATCCCGACGACCCGTGTGGCTCACGACACGCTGCGGAGGACGGCATCGCGTGAGGTGAACGGCATTCAGTCCGGTAGTGTGTGCATCACCGCCCCGGGAGTGCGCCAATGCGGATACTGATCGTCGATGACCACGTGATGTTCGCCGAGAGCCTTGCTCGGCTGCTCGTCGACCGACCCGGAGTGACCGACGTCGTGGTCGCCGAGTCCGTCTCGGCAGTCACTGCTGCTGCAGGTGGGCTCAAGATCGACATCGCCGTGGTCGACTGGCAACTGGGCGACGGCAGCGGCGGGGACGTCATCGCCAAGCTGCGTGAGCGCTCCCCCGAGCTGATCTGCATCGTGCTGACCGGTGCCATCCAGCCGGTCATCGTGCGCAGGGCGATCGAGCTGGGTTGCGTCGGGGTCGTCACGAAGGACCGCGCCGCCGAGGAGCTGATGGACGCGATCGACAGCGCCGGCCGCGGCGAGTTCACCATGTCGCCCGAAGCGCTGGCCATGGCGGTCGACACGACCAAGAGCGGCGGCGACGAGCTGAGCGACCGCGAGATACAGGTGGTCGAGGCCATCGCCCGTGGCCTGAGCAACGCCGAGATCGCCGACGAGCTGTTCCTCAGCGTCAACACCGTGCGCAACCACATCCAGCGGATCTCAGCGAAGATGGGCGTCGGATCCCGCTTGGAGATCGCCATGACCGCCATCCGCAGTGGTCTGATCGAGATGCCCAAGGACGGCGCGCTGCGCTGAGCCCGACGGCGAGCGCTGTCGTCGTTCAGCCGCGGGGTCCCATGCCGGCCGTCCAGCGGTCCCGCAGCGCCACGATCACGGTGAGCGACAGCACCAGCAGCACGACGCTGAGCGCCAGGGCCACCTCCGGGTCGGTGTCCAACAGCAGATAGACCGCGAGCGGCAGTGTCCGTGTCCGGCCCTCGATGTTGCCGGCGAACGTGATCGTCGCGCCGAACTCACCCAGCGCCCGCGCCCAGGCCAGCACGGCACCGGCCACCAGGCTGGGCATCAGCATCGGCAGCGTCACACGACCGACCGTCGCCCGGGGGCCCGCACCCAGGGTCGTCGCGACCTCCTCGTAACGTCGGTCGATCCCGCGCAGGCCGACCTCGGCGGTGAGCACGAAGAACGGCAACGCCACGAAGGTGCCGGCCAGGACCGCGCCGAACGTGCTGAACGTCAGCTGCACGCCGAACCAGTCGAACAGGTAGCGCCCGACCAGACCGGTGCGACCGAACGCGCTGAGCAGGGCCACACCGCCCACCACCGGGGGCAGCACCAGCGGCACCAGCACCAGCGCCCGCACCACCGCGCGCCCCGGGAAGCGCCAGCGGGCCAGCGCCCAGGCCACCGGGAATCCGAGCGTGACCGACATCACGGTGGCGCCGAGCGAACACACCAGCGACAGTCGCAGCGCGCTCAGGGCTGCGGGGCTGGACAGGTCCTCCAGCAGCGTCGACCAGCTCACGCGCTCGAGCAGCCCGAACAGCGGCAGCACCAGCAGGCCCAGCGCCACCGCCACCGCCACCACCACCAGCAGCACCCCGGTCGATCTGCGGTCCTCTGGTCCGCCCCACGCATTCACGGCGCACCGAAGCCCGCTCGACGCAGGATCTGCTGCCCGGTCGGGCCGCGCACATGGTCGACGAAGGCCTCGGCCACCTCGGGCGCAGCGGTTCCGGCGACGACCGCGATCGGGTACTGCGCCACGACCTCCGAGGCCGCCGGGCAACGGGACCGTCTCGACGGCGTCGCCCGCCGCTGCTGCGTCGGTCTGGTAGACGATCGCGGCGTCGGCATCGCCGCGGGAGACCGCGCCGAGCGTTGCTCGAACGTCCTGGCCCCGGCTGACGCGCCCTTCGTCGAGCTCGACGCCGGCAGCGGACAGCACACGCTCGGCATACTCGCCGCACGGAGCGCTCGACACGCACAGCGACAGCGTCCCCACCTCCTCCAGGTCGGACACGTCCTCGACGCCGCCCGGGTTGCCCGGCGGGGTGACGACCGTCAGCCGATTGGTCGCGAACACCTGTGCGGGTCCGGCGAGCAGACCCGCCTCATCGAGACGATCCATGGGCACGGTGTCGGCGAACGCGGCGACGTCCGCGGGCGCTCCCCCGAGGATCTGGGTGGACGAGCTGTCCGGAGGACCCCAGGTTCAGCTCGACCCGGACGCCGGGGTGTTCTGCGACGAACGAGTCGGCGAGCTCACCGAACACGTCGGTCAGCGAGGCCGCCGCGGAGACGACCACCTCGCCGCTGAGCCCGTCGTCCCCGCTGCCCGGTGCCGTCGTCGGAGCGGCCTGGCCTCCATCGCTGCACGAGGTGATGAGCAGGGCTGCCGCGGCCAGCCCGACGGTCATCGACCCACGACGGCGCGCAGTTCGGGTCCGGTGTTGTCGACCACCTCGCTGACCCGGCATCCGATCGAGCCTAGGCAGCTGCGACGACACGGCCGCACCTACGCTCAGGCCGATGGAGCCCGTCATCATCGAAGCCGCCATCAACGGGTTGCGCAGCGCCGCCGACGGCCCGCACATCCCGACCACACCCGAACGGATCGCCGAGGACGCACTCGCCTGCCTGGAGGCCGGCGCGTCCATCGTGCACAACCACATCGACCTGTTCGGCGTCGACGTCGACCGGGTGGTCGAGCGGTACCTCGAAGGCTGGCGACCGGTGCTGGCCGTCCGGCCCGATGCACTGCTGTACCCGACGGTGCACGTCGAGCGGGGCGCCATCTCCTACGAGCACCTCCCGCCCCTCGCCGCAGCAGGGATGCGCATCGGCTTGGCCGACCCGGGGTCGGTCAACCTGGGGCCGACCGATCCCGACGGCGTGCCGCTGGGGTCGTTCGTGTACGTGAACGACTTCGACACCGTGGCCCGTGCGCTCGAGCTGTGTCGCTCGGGCGGTTTGGGGCCGAGCCTGGCCATCTACGAGCCCGGCTTCCTGCGCACCGCACTCGCCTGGTGGCGGGCCGGGCGCCTGCCACGGGGCGCCATGGTGAAGCTCTACTTCTCCACCGAGCAGGGCTACTTCGGCGCGCCGTTCGGGTTGCCCCCGACGCAGGCGGCGCTCGAGGCCTACCTCGAACTGTTGGACGGGTGCGACCTGCCCTGGGCGGTCTCGGTCGTGGGTGGCGACCTGGTGGCGAGCGACATCGCCCGCGCGGCGCTCGAGCGCGGCGGGCACCTGCATCTGGGGCTCGAGTTCTGCTCCCGCGACCGTGTGGCCACCAATGCCGAGCTCGTCACCGAAGCGGTGGCGCTGTGCAGCTCGGTGGGCCGGCCGGTCGCCACGTGCGCCCAAGCGGCGTCGCTGCTCGACCTGCCCTGAGCTCGGGGCGACCGACCCGGTTCACGGACAGGTCGTCGGGCGGTGGCTGCCCCGCGACTCCGGGTGCATCCCGTGTCGTCCGGCGACACTGGTGCCGCCCAGAACGGCTGCCGCGATGCCGACGCTGATGGTCCTACCGGCCACGGAGGGTTACCGTCATCGGATGACGCCGGCGGTGCAGTGATGGAGGACTTCGCGGACGTCGACGCCTATCTGGAGGCGACCGATCGGTGGCCGGAGGAGATCAGGATCCTCCGGCCGTTGTTGCTCGGGTGCGGACTCACCGAGGAGATCAGGTGGGGCAAGCCGTGCTACCGCCACGATGATGCGAACATCGTCCTGATCCAGGAGTTCTCGGACCATCTGGCGCTCATGTTCTTCAAGGGCGTGCTGCTCGAGGACCCCGACGGGGTGCTGCGTGAGCAGGGACCCAACTCACATGCGGCGAAGCGCATCGCCTTCACCTCGACCGACGAGGTGGCTGCGATGGCCGACGTCGTCACCGCCTATGTGCACGAGGCGATCGCCCATGAGGGCGCCGGCACCGAGCTGCCACCTCGGCCCGAAGAGGAGTTGGCACCCGAACTGGTCGATCGCCTCGCTGCTGACGGCGAGTTGGCCGAGGCGTTCGAGCACCTCACCCCGGGGCGCCGACGTGAGTACAACCTCCACGTCGCCGACGCCAAGCAGTCCAGCACCCGGGCGCGCAGGGTGGACAGGATCGTGCCCCGCATCTTGAGCGGCAGAGGACTTCGAGACCGATAGCAGGCGCGCCGGCAGCGCCCGCCGTCGACGGCAGTCCTGCAACCACCCGACTGCTGGGCTTCACCCCGTCGGACGTGGTGTCCCTTCAGTGGCCCACCTCAGCCTGTTCGCCGGCATCAGTCCTGGTCCTCGACCTCGCCGCTCAGCATCCACGACACGCCGAACCGGTCCACGCACGCCCCGAACAGCGGCGACCAGAACACCGGCTCCAGCGGCATCTGCACCTCACCGCCGTCGGCCAGCGCGTCGAAGGCCCTGCGCACCTCGTCGAGGTCCTCGTAGCTCAGGTGCAGCGCCACGCCCCTCACCCCGCTGCCGTCGCCGGTGGGGTCGTCCGAGGCCATGATCAGCGAGCCGTCGGGCAGGGTGAGCGCAGCGTGCATCACTGCGTCCGGCGCCATCTCCATGCCCGGATCCTCACCATCGGGGGTCTCGGACGCCGCCATGATCTCGAGCTCTCCGCCGAGGACCGCCTGGTACCGCGTCATGGCCTCGCGGGCGGTGCCGGAGAAGAACAGGTAGGGGTACAGGGACATTCGGGACCTCCTGGTCGCGAGCACGTTCGTCACACATGCGGACGGAACCAGCATCGCGAACCCATCGCGATGACGGAGGCTGGGCGGAAGGAGAATCCGTTCCACCGTTCCACCGATCCACCGTTGAGGCCCACCCTGCGTCAGTCCCGCAGGACCTGTCCGGGCCGGGAGGTCGATGGTTCGGCCAGCTGCTCACCGTCGACCCGGATCGCCACGCCGTTCACCAGCACGTGGCGAACGCCGACGGGCTGGTCGGCGGTCAGCCGCTCGCCATCCGCGGGGAAGTCCACCACACGCCGCAGCGGCCCGGGGGCCACGGTGGCCGGGTCGAACACCACCACGTCGGCGGCCATCCCCGGCGCGATCGTGCCCCGGTCCTCCAGCGCGTAGATCGCCGCAGGCTCTGCGGTCAGCTTGTGCACGGCACGCTCGAGCGACATGACCTGACGGTCGCGCACCCAGTTGCCCAGCAGGTCGGTCGCGAAGCAGGCATCGCACAGCTGGCTCACGTGCGCCCCGGAGTCGGCGAGGCCGATCAGCACGCCGTCGCGAGGCAGCAACCAGGCGATCGCCTCGGCGTCGTCGTTGGCCAGGGTCGAGTTGAACCGGGTCGTCAGGTCATCGTCGAGCGACAGGTCGAGCATCACGTCGAGCGGCGTGCCGCCGCTGCGCTCGGCCAGTTCCATGACCGAACTGCCGACCAGTTCGGGCTGGGTGTCCGACTCGGCGACCGACAACGCCGCCCAGTTGAACGGCAGCAGTCCGCCGCGACCCGACACGTCCTCCCAGGCCTGCGCCCGCCACGCCGGATCCCGGTAGGCCGCCACCCGGGCCGCACGGTCGACATCCATCAGCGCAGCGAACGACGGGCGCATGTTCAGGGTGAACGGCTCCTCCAGGTTCATCTGGAACACCAGTGGGCGACACGACACCTGCGGCCACACCTCGACGCCGTCGGCCCGCGCCGCGTCGTGCTCCGCGATCACCTTCTCGTGGTACGGCAGGCCCTTCACGGTCAGCAGCGCCGTCCAGGTGATGGGGCGCCCGAGGTGCCGCTGCAGCTCGAACACCTGCTCGTTGCGGAACACGCCACCGGGCAGCAGCGCGACCACACCGCGGTCACGTTCCCGCAACGGCTCGCAGAGCTGACGCACCTCGTCCAGGTCGGCCACGCGGGACGGGACCGGGCGGCCGCGGTCGCCGTTGTGGGTCGGCGACGCCGAGGTCGCGAAACCGATCGCGCCGTCATCCATCGCTGCCGCCACCAGCTGCTGCATCTCGGCCAGTTCGGCCGCGGTGGCGGGGCGTTCGTAGGCGTCGTCACCCATCACGTAGAGCCGCAGTGCGGTGTGCCCCACGTAGCAGCCGAAGTTCAGACCCACGCCCCTGTCCTGCACGGCGTCCAGGTAGCTGCCGAAGGATTCGAAGTCGCTCCACGGAACTCCGGCGACGAGGGTGTCCAGGCTCATGTCCTCGACGTGTTGCAGGGTGCGTCCGAGGATGCCGACCCCTTCGGGACGCACCGGTGCGATCGAGAACCCGCAGTTGCCGGCGATCACGGTGGTCACGCCGTGGTGCGCCGACGGCGTCAGCGCCGGGTCCCAGAACACCTGGGCGTCGTAGTGGGTGTGCACGTCGATGAACCCGGGCGCCACCACGTGCCCGGTCGCGTCCAGCGCACGCTCGCCCTCGAGGTCCGGGCCGACCTCGGTGATGCGGCCGGCCCGGATGCCCACATCCGCGGGTCGCCCCGGCGCGCCGGTCCCGTCGACCACGGTGCCGCCCCGGATGACGATCTCGTTGCTCGTGGTGCGCGTCGTCATGACGTCCCTCCGTCGACCTGTGCCGACCGATCGCGGAAGCGGTGCCCGAACGCGGTTCGCACCGCATCGACGTCCTCCTCGATCAGGTCCGCTGCTGCACATCCGGCGACCACCAGCTGGGCCTGATGAGCCAGACGGTCGAGCCCGTTCGGGTGACCGTCCAGCTCGACCGAACGCCGGACCTCCGACATCGACTCCAGCAGGTAGACGCACACCGTCGGGTGTGGCGCAGCCGCGCGTCGGAGCTCGTCGTAGGCCAGATCGACCAACTCATCATGACGGGGCAGCTCGGGCAGGAGCAGGACACCGCCCGCCTCGGTGCGGTGCACCTGCGGAGCGTGGTCGCGCCCGAGCAGCGCGACCAGCAGCGCGGCGATGTGGAAGATGGCGTCCTGTGCGGTCGTGGGGTCGTTGACCCCTGGCGACAGCGCCCGCAGCGCGACGTCGACGGTCTGACGAACGCCGTAGCTCGGATCCTGCTGCAGGGTGCGACTGCTGCCGAGAGAGATCGCGGCGAACACCCGGCGGTCCAGCTCGCCGATGTCCGCGACGCTGCCCCACACCGAACACAGCGGAGCGCCCGGCACCGCGTACCTGCCCGGGGCGGTGTGCAGCACCATGCCGCCGTTCGGCGGGGTGCAGTCCAACAGGGCGTCGATGCCGACCCGCTGCACCCAGCCCGAGGCAGGGACGCGCACGACGTGGTGGACAGCGCCGCGTTCGACGCCGTCGGCCGTGGCAGCGCCCGGACCGTCGGGCCCGGCCAGCTCCGGCAGTGCGACCTCCATCTGTTCCAGGGAGTTGCGGGTGACCCGCTCGAGGATCTGGCTCACGTCCATCGACCGGGCGCTGTGGTCGATGAACGCGATGATGGCGAGGATCGCGCCGATGCCGAGCAGCAGGGCGACCGACACCGACACGTTCGGCACGACCGCCTCGGTGCTCTCTGCAGCCGGCGACCGCACGGAGCGCAGCACCACCACACAGAAGGTGAACGTGCCGATCACCATGGCCATCACACGTCCGTTGAACGGATCCCTGAACAGCGTGTCGACGACCCGGGGCGAGTACTGCGCCGAGGTGCGTTGTATCACCAGCAACGACACCGAGAACGCGATGCCGGCGAACGAGATCGTCGCTGCCGCCAGCGTGGTGAGCACCGCGCGTGCGCTGTCGACCGTCGAGCTGAACACCAGCGGCAGCGACGAGGCGTCGTCGATGCTCGCGTCGAGGGCGACCAGGCCGGCCGCAGCGGCCACCGCCACCATCACCGCGAGCATCGGCAACAGGAACAGGCTGGTACGGGCCCGATCAACCGCCCACGCCCACCATCGTCTCAGCATGCTCACCTCGTCGATGATGCCAGACCTCACCTCAGGGGTTGTCCCGGGACCGGCTACCGTTGCCGCACCACGACGCGCCGGAGGACCAGCGATGCCACTCGACGGAGAGTACGAGCCCAGCCCGTGGGAGCCGATCGCCGAGCAGGTCGAGCTGTACGAGCGCACCGACGGGGTCGAGGGCTACGAGTTCATGGGTGGGCCGTGCATCATCCTGACCACCCGGGGAGCGAAGTCCGGGAAGCTCCGCAAGACGCCACTGATCCGCGTCACCGACGGGACCAGCTACGTGGTGGTCGGCTCGATGGGCGGAGCCCCCAACAACCCCCAGTGGGTGCACAACCTGAGGGCGCACCCGCACGCGGAGCTCCAGGACCGCGGCACCCGTCGTGACTACGCGGCGCGAGAGGTCACCGGGGACGAGAAGGCGACCTGGTGGTCACTCGCGACCAGCGTCTGGCCCGACTACGACACCTACCAGTCCTCGACCGACCGGGTCATCCCGTTGTTCGTGCTGGACCCGGTCGGCTGACACCTTCGCCCGGACAGATCGACATGGCGAGTTTCCTGACCGACGACGGTCCCCACGACTGGCCGACGTTGACCTACGGCGGAGTGATGTCGTTCGGGAGAGCGCCGTACTCCCGTCAGATGGACGGTGTCGAGATCGCGATCCTCGGGCTACCGCTCGACCTGGCGACGACCGGTCGCTCGGGTGCCCGAGAGGGCCCCAACGCAGTCCGGACCGAGTCGGCGAAGCTGTCCGAACTGCCCAACTTCCCGTTCGGCGTCGACCCGATCCGGACCCGCCGTGTCGTCGACTGCGGAGACCTGGCGTTCGACACCAACCATGCGGCCTCGTTCCTCCCGGCAGCGTTGGGGGCAGCCCGTGAGATCCTGGCGACCGACACCCGCATCCTGGGGCTGGGCGGCGACCACTTCGTCAGCTACCCGTTGGTGCGCGCCGCGGCGGAGCGCCACGGCTCGCCGCTCGCGCTGGTGCACTTCGATGCGCACACCGACACCTGGCCGGACGACGGCGAACGCATGGACCACGGTTCGATGTTCCGACGGGCGGTCGTGGAGGGTCTGGTGGACCCCACCGCGTCCTGCCAGGTCGGCATCCGAACCTGGAACGACGACACGATGGGCTTCGACATCATCGACGCACCCTGGGTGCACCAGCACGGACCCACCGCCGTCGTGGACCGTGTGCGCGAACGGGTCGGCGCCCGGCCCTGCTACCTGACCTTCGACATCGACTGCCTGGATCCCGGCGTGGCGCCGGGCACCGGCACGCCCGTCGTCGGAGGGCTGTCCACCGCCCAGGCGCTGGCCATCTGGCGCGCGCTCTGCCCGACCCTGCACATCGTGGGCGCCGACGTGGTCGAGGTCGCACCACCGTTCGACCGGGCCGGTATCACGGCGCTCGCAGCCGCCACCCTCGTCCACGACCTGTTGTGCATGTGGGAGCTGCGATGACCACGGACGAGGCGACGACCGACGGGTTGGCGCCGGCAGCCGCGCCCCCACGGCCCGGTGCCGTCACCGCCGTCGCGGTGCTCGTCGGGCTCCAGGCCCTGCTGCTGATCGGGTTCGGCGCGTATCTGATCGCCGGCGACGGCGATCGCGAGATCGCACGGATGATCGAGGTCAGCCGTGGCGACGTCGGGGTGGTCGGCGCGGTGCTGGTGGCACTCGGGGCGATCCCGGCACTGATCGCCGTGGGCCTGTTCCGCGGGCGCGACCTGGCGCGGTCGTTGCTCGCCGTCGTCCTCACCCTGCAGCTGGCCCCGTCGGTGTACGCCCTGGTCGCGGTGCAGGACACACGCGTGGGCAGCCTGGTGACGGTGGTACTCGCGGTGTCGGCGCTGTGGCTGCTGTACGGAGCACCTGCGTCCGAGGAGTACTTCAGCCGATGAGCGACGGCGACCAGGTCGTTCCCGGCGCTGACGGGTTCGGTGCCGACGGGCCCGGCGCTCCGGACCTGGCCGAGCGGGACACGCTGCTCGGTGTGCCCGTGCGCCACCTGGCCTCCCCCGGCAGCATCCGTGGGGCGGGCCTGATCGTCGCCGCCCTGGCCATCCTGCTCTGGCCGGCGCGGACCGACCGGATCCTGACGCTGCTGCTGGGCGGCGCACTGGTCTTCATCACCGTGGTGACGACGGTCGAGGTGCTGCGCGAGCCGTCGCGGCGCCGGTTCTGGCCGATCCTGTCGATCGGCGTGGGCGCCGGAGTCGGCGCTGCGTTGTTGATCCACCCCGAGGACGGCCTGAGGACCACGACCCAGCTGACCGGCGCAGCGCTCGTCGGCGCAGCGCTGGCATGGGTGCTGCAGATGCTCCGGAGCCGCCAGGCCTCGCCGTGGTTGGTCACGCGGTCCCTGGCCGCAGCGATCGGCGGCGGGCTGCTCGTGGTGTTCCCCGAGACCCTCCTGGTCATCACGACGATCCTGGCAGCCCTGACGCTGGCCGGCGCGGGGATGATCCAGGTCTTCTCCGCCCGGCCCGCCGCCGACGGCACCGTCCGCTCACGTCGCGTCAGCGATGCGGTGCGCGACTGGGTGGGTCACCAGACCTCTGCAGCGGAGGACCGGGCTTCGCTGCAGGACAAGGTCTACTTCGAGGGCATCGACGCTCCCCAGCGGTTCGCGCGGTTCGCCGCGCTCATGACCTTCGCGTCGGTCATCGCGTCGCTCGGTGTGGTGGTCGAGTCGACCGCAGTGGTCATCGGCGCCATGCTCGTCGCCCCCCTGATGGTGCCGCTGATGGGCATTGCGCTGTCGGTGCCGATGGGGTGGCCACGCCGCCTGCGCCGTTGCGCCGGCGTCGCGCTGTCGGGAATCGGCATCGCGATCGCGACGGGGGTGATCGTGGGTGCGACGAACTCGGTGGTCGTGGACGTGACGACCAACACCGAGATCCTCTCGCGCATCTCGCCCAGCATCGCCGACCTGGCGATCGCGGTCGCAGCAGGATCCGCCGGCGCCTACGCGCTGGCGCGTACCGACGTGTCGGACTCGTTGCCGGGGGTGGCGGTGGCCATCGCGTTGGTCCCCCCACTCACCGTCGTCGGACTCTGCTGGCAGCAGGGGGCGTGGAGCGCCGGCAACGGAGCACTGCTGCTGTTCCTCACCAACGCTGCAGCGATCATCGTGGCCGGTGGAATCATGTTCGTGCTCGTCGGCGCCGCGCCGCTCCGGCGGGTCCGCGAGGACCAGGAACGTCTGTTGACCGGGGTGGTGGGTGCGTTCGCGTTCGCGTCCATGGTGGTGCTGCTGCTGTTGCTGAACGGCGCCCAGCTGGCCCGCATCCAACTGGCCCGCGACGACGTGGACGCGGTGCTCACCGAGTGGACCGACCGCCACCCGGAGTTCCGGGTCGAGGACGTCCGACAGACCGGCGAGGCCGGTTTGGAGATCGATCTGATCGGTCCGACCCGCCCGCCCGAGCTGGATCGCCTGGCGAGCGACCTGGAGAACGCAACGGGCGACAGCATCGAGACCCGCCTCGCGTGGACGCGCCAGGACCGACTCGTGGTCGGCGACTGAACCACCGGCCGTCGTCCGCCCCTTGCGCTCCACCTTGGCGACGTGGTGGGGGTGGACGGAGGACACGCTCGTGTCGAAGATCCGGTGCATCACCCGAGAGAATCCCCGTGCCGCCCGGGCCTCGGCTGACCAGCGGCGAATCCCGTGGTCGTCGTGGCCGAGCCGCGCGAGCCATCACCTCCGGGATGGACCCAGCAGCAGCGCGGACAGCGGACCGATGGTGAGCGCGAGCGACTGCTCCTGACCGTGCATCGGTGCGGCGTCGCTGTGCACGAGCGAATCTCGGACGTGGCGTTCGCGGAATCCGCTGCCGCCGTAGGTCGGGTCGTCGCCGTCGAGCAGCACCTGCCACTCACCGGCGACGGGCACGCCGACGCGGTACTGCTCGAACGGCGTGGCGGTGGCGTTGAGCACGACCAGCACCAGGTCCTCGTGGTTCCCCTGTCGATCCCGTCGCAGGTAGACGAACACGCAGTTGGTCGAGTCGTCACCGACCACCCACTCGAAGCCGGCATCGTCGTCATCGGAGCGGTGCAGCGCCGGTCGGTCGCGGTACACGTCGTTCAGCGCGGCGACCCAGCGGCGGACACCCTCGTGCCCCGGCGCATCGTGCAGCGACCAGTCCAGGGTCGCCTCGTGGGACCAGTCACGCTCGGGAGCGAGCTCACCGCCCATGAACAGCAGCTTCGCTCCCGGCTGGGTCCACTGGTCGCCGTAGAGCAGCCGCAGGTTCGCGAACTGCTGCCAGCGGTCGCCGGGCATCTGGTCGAGCAGCGAGCCCTTGCCGTGCACCACCTCGTCGTGGGACAGCGGCAGCGTGTAGCGCTCGCTGAAGGCGTACACCGACCGGAAGGTCAGCTCGCCGTGGTGCCAGCCGCGGTGGATCGGATCACGACGCAGATAGGCGAGCGTGTCGTGCATCCATCCCATGTCCCACTTCGAGGTGAAGCCCAGGCCCCCGTGCTCGGTCGGCGCGGTGACGCCGGGGAACGCCGTGGACTCCTCGGCCACCACCATGACCCCCGGCGCCTCCGCTGCGATCGCGTCGTTCAACTGACGCAGGAACCCGATGGCCTGCAGATTCTCCCGCCCGCCCTGCTCGTTGGGGATCCACTCCCCCTCGGCGCGCGAGTAGTCGAGGTAGAGCATCGACGCGACCGCGTCGACGCGCAGCCCGTCCATGTGGAAGCGCTCGATCCAGTGCAGGGCGCTCGAGATCAGGAAGCTGCGCACCTCGCTGCGGCCGTAGTTGAAGATGGCGCTGTCCCAGTCCGGGTGGTGCCCCTGGCGGGGGTCCGCGTGTTCGAACAGCGCGGTGCCGTCGAAGCGGGCGAGTGCGAACGCGTCGGTCGGGAAGTGCGACGGCACCCAGTCGGCGATGACGCCGATCCCCGCGCGGTGGAGGATGTCGACCATCGCCATCAGGTCCTCGGGGCTGCCGTACCGGGCGGTCGGGGCGAAGAAGCCGGTGACCTGATAGCCCCAGGAGCCGTAGAACGGGTGCTCCATGACGGGCATGAGCTCGACGTGGGTGAACCCGTGCGCCGTGACGTGGGCCGCCAGGGCGTGGGCCAACTCGCGATAGTTCGGGAATCGACCCTGCTCCCCCACTGTCCGCCCCCATGACCCCAGGTGCACCTCGTAGACGGAGCACGGAGCGCCGGGGGCCGACGCGGCGCCGCGCCTCGCCATCCAGTCGCCATCGGTCCAGTCGTGGCTGCTGTGGTCGATGACCGAGGCGGTGTCCGGTGGCAGCTCGGTGCGCAGCGCGAACGGGTCGGCCTTGTCCAGGCGGACGCCGTCGGGCGAGGTGATGCGGAACTTGTAGCGCTGACCGGGTCGGGCACCGGGAACGTTCCCAGCCCACACCCCGCTCGATCCCTGCGGCTCCAACCGGTGGTCGCCCGAACCCCAACCGTCGTGGTCACCGATGACCGACACGGCCCGGGCGTTGGGCGCCCACACGGCGAACCTGGTGCCGTCGGCGTCCGGATGCGCCCCCAGGTGCAACTGGGCACGGCGTTCGGTGCCCTCGTTGAAGAACCAGTAGCGCCCGGGGTCCGGTTCGGGGGCAGCGCCGGGATCGGGGGCGGGGCCGTCGGGTGCCCCCGCACGCCCTTCGCTCGCACCGTTCATCGGTCGACCTGCGCCAGCAGGGCCTCGAGCGGGATGCGGAGCCAGGTCGGCCGGTAGCGCAGCTCGTACAGCGCCTCGTAGGCGGCCTTGTCCAGGAGGTGCGCGACCAGCAGTGTCTGGAGCTGCACGGGATCGGTCGGGATCAGCTCGGAACCATCCATCTCGTCGAGGTAGCCGGCGAGGAAGGTGATGCCCGCGCTGTCCTCCCACCACTGCGCCCACACGTCGATCGGCTCGGTGTCGACGTCGGGACCCGGTTCGGGCAGGAGTCCACGGTCGACCTGTTCGCTGACCGCGGTGCGCGACGCGTAGCCGAACGACCGCAGCATGCCGGCCACGTCGGCCATCGGCGAACGACGGATCCGCCGCTCGCTGATCGGTCGAGCCGGCTCACCCTCGAAGTCGACGATCACGAAGTCGCGACCGGTCCACAGGGCCTGGCCCAGGTGGAAGTCGCCGTGCACACGGATGCGGCGACCACCCAGGCGATCACCGCGCAGGGGCTCGAGCAGCGTCATGAAGTCGTCGGATCGCGCCAGCACCTGCTCGACCAGTGCGCGGTCCGTGTCATCCAGCCGGGTCCGGGACCGCCGCAGCTGCGACAGGGCGCTGCGCACCTGGCTGCGAACACCCTGATAGAGCGATCGCTGGCTGAGCGCGGTGAACGCCTCGGGGACCATGGCGGGCTCGTGGCTGTCGGCGAGCGCCAGGTGCATCTGAGCGGTCCGGCGACCCAGCAGCTCGAGCGATTCGGCGAACGGCGCGAAGTCCTCGGCCTCGGTCACCCGACGGGTCGCAGCCGCCAGACGTTCGATCGTCGCGAGATCGGTCGGGCGCGGTGTGGCCGGCACGGACCCGCCGGACATGACGTGGGTCTCCAACGTCCGACCCAGGTCGTCCACGTAGTACTGCCAGCTGTCGCCCTCGTTGGCGACGAACCCGCTGAGCACGCCGAGCGTCGCCTCGACGCCCGAGCGGTCCCAGCTGAGCGATCCCTGCACCTCGGCGGCGTGGTCGAAGCCGACCGACCCCAGGTGACGACCCAGCTCCAGGTCGGGGTTGGTGCCGTCGTGCAGCCGCCGGATGACCTTGAGCACGTTGTGCGAGCCGATGAGCAACGAGCTGTTCGACTGTTCGGCACCCAGGACCCGCACCTCGCCGTTGTCGGCCGCGTCCCTCAGCTGCGCACGCAAACGCGCCGGAAGGTCGACCACCACGCTGCCGCTGCTGCCGCGCACCCGGCGCCGACCGCCCAACGCGGCGACGAACCTCCCGGCGGCTTCGACGTCCGCGAGCGCGTCCACGAGCACCTCTCGGGTCTCGATCACGCGCCCGTCCTCGTCGCGGTCCTCGGGGCCGGTCCACGACCCCAGCACCACCTCGGGATGGTGCACCAGCAGATCATCCGCGTGGGGGCCGCTCGTCGCCACCAGCGGCACCGAGTAGACGTCGGGATCGCCATCCGCGTAGTCGATCTGCACGACGACGATCGTCGGCCCGGGTCGGCCCAGGTGCACGACGTCGAGCACCTTGCGGCGCACGATCGCACGGTCCCTGCCGCCGAACCACCGCTGGTTCTGCACGAACCCCGCGACCACCTCGGTCAGCTCTCGTGGGTGTCGGGCCAGGAGCTGTTCGGGTGACGAGCCCAGCTGACGCACCTCCTCGGCGCCGCCGTGGGCGCCGGTCGAGCCCGGCTGGAGCTCGAACCAGAAGAAGCCGTAGGGCGACAGCGTCAGGTAGTACGGCAGCTCACCGACCGGCGCGAACGAGGTGTGCCCGAACGCCTCGACCGGCGTCGCACCCAGGTGGTCGCGCAGGTCCAGCTCGACGTGTTGGGCCAGGCGGGACAGGTTGGCGACCACCAGGAAGGGCGGTTCGTCGCCGTCCTCGGAATGGCGCAGGAATGCCAGCACGTGCGGGTTGTCGGGATCGAGCAGCTCGATCGAGCCACGGCCCAGGACCCGGTGGCGTCGCCGCAGCGCGATGAGCTGGCGGGTCCAGGACAACAACGAGTTCGGCCGGGATCGCTGGGTCTCGACGTTGATCGTCTCGTAGTGGTACTCCGGGTCGATGATCGCCGGCAGGAACAGCTTGTGGGGGTTGGCCGTGCTGAAGCCCGCGTTGCGGTCGGGGGACCACTGCATCGGTGTGCGCACCGCGTCGCGGTCGCCCAGGTAGACGTTGTCGCCCATGCCGATCTCGTCGCCGTAGTAGATGACGGGTGTTCCCGGCAGCGAGAACAGCAGCGCGTTGAGCAGCTCGATCTTGCGTCGGTCGTTGCCCAGCAGCGGCGCCAACCGACGACGGATGCCCAGGTTGACCCGCATCTGCGGATCGCTCGCATAGGCGCGATACATGTAGTCGCGCTCCTCGTCGGTGACCATCTCGAGCGTCAGCTCGTCGTGGTTGCGCAGGAACATCGCCCACTGGGCACCGTCGGGCAGGTCCGGGGTCTGGTCGAGGATGTCGATGATCGGCATCCGGTCCTCGCGCTGCACCGACATGAACAACCGCGGCATGACCGGGAAGTGGAAGTTCATGTGGCACTCGTCGCCGTCACCGAAGTACGCGGCTGCGTCCTCGGGCCACTGGTTCGCCTCGGCCAGCAGCATGCGGTCGTCGTAGTTCTCGTCGATGTGGGCCCGCAGCTGACGCAGGAACGCGTGGGTCTCGGGCAGGTTCTCGCAGTTGGTGCCCTCACGCTCGAACAGGTACGGCACCGCGTCCAGGCGGACGCCATCGACGCCCATGTCCATCCAGTGGTCCATGACCTTGTAGACCGCGGCGATGACCGCCGGGTTGTCGTAGTTCAGGTCGGGCTGATGGGAGTAGAAGCGATGCCAGAAGTACGCCCCGGCCACCGGGTCCCAGGTCCAGTTCGACGTCTCGAAGTCGCCGAAGATGATGCGCGCATCGGCATACTTCTCCGGGTCGTCGCTCCAGACGTAGAAGTCCCGTTCGACCGAGCCGGCCGGTGCTCGCCGTGCGCGCTGGAACCAGGCGTGCTGGTCGGAGGTGTGGTTGAGCACCAGCTCGGTGATCACGCGCAGGTCCCGCCGGTGCGCCTCGGCCAGCAGCCGCTTGAAGGTGCGCAGATCGCCGTAGGACGGGTGGATGCCGGTGAAGTCCGCGATGTCGTACCCGTCGTCGCGCAGCGGCGACGGGTAGAAGGGCAACAGCCACATCGCGGTGACGCCCAGGTCGCTCAGGTGATCCAGGCGTTTCAGCAAGCCCGAGAAGTCGCCGATGCCGTCGCCGTTGCCATCGGCGAAGGTCTTGACGTGGAGTTCGTAGATGATCGCGTCCCGGTACCACTGCGGCTCGGACGTTCCAGGAGAAGTTGCCATCCCCTCCTGTCTACCCACTGTGGGAGGCTCGGATGACCCGGCGGCCTCCGGCGCCGCTCCAGGAGCAGCAGATGAGCACCACCGATGAGCAACCGGTTCGCACCCCGGAACGTGACCCGGGCGCGGCGCTCCGGGCCCAACGGGTTGCGCTGCCCGGCTACCGGGTGCAGGTCGGTCCCTTGGCCCACCTGGCCGACGAACGATCGCGGCTGCGGAGCCTGCGGTGGGACCACTTCGACATCACACCGGTCGGCGCCACCATCGGCGGTCTCGTCGCCGGTGTCGACCTGACCGCGCCGCTCGCCGATGGCGTCGTCGATGAGCTGCGCCGGGCGCTGCTCGCGTTCAAGGTGCTGTTCTTCCACGACCAGCCCCTGGCACCGAGCGCGCCACGTCGAGCTGGCTCGTCGCTTCGGTCCGCTCGAGGTGCATCCGTTCATCCCGGCGAACGACACCCACCCCGAGCTGGTGCGTTTCGAGAAGTCCGCCGATGTCGGCGGCTACGAGAACGGTTGGCACAGCGACGTGAGTTGGCGTGCCGAGCCGTCGATGGGGGCCATCCTGCACGCCGTGTCGGTGCCGCCGAACGGAGGCGACACCCTCTTCGCCGACATGGCCGCGGTGTACGACGGCCTGGACCCGGAGCTCCGAGCGCGGGCCGATGCGTTGACCGCTGTGCACGACTTCTCGCGCGCGTTCGGATTCGACCTGACCGACGACGCACGTGCCGAGATGCGCCGCACCCACCCACCGGCTCGTCACCCCGTCATCCGCACACACCCCGAGACCGGTCGACGCCTGGTGTACGTCAACCGCTTCTTCGTCGACTCCATCGACGGGCTCGACGAGGACGCCACCGTCGCACTCATCGACGAGCTGTGCGCCCCGATCGACGAGCCCGAGTACCAGTGTCGGTTCCAGTGGCAGGACCACTCGGTGGCGTTCTGGGACAACCGGGCGGTGCAGCACTACGCGTGTTCCGACTACTGGCCCGACGTGCGCATCATGGAACGTGCCTCGATCGTCGGCGACGCCCCGCGCTGATCGGCCCGGCCGCTCGGCCGCCCGATCGGTCCGCGGCCCCGAGCGTCGGCACATCTCCGTCGGCACATCTCCGTCGGCACATCTCCATCTGGACTTCTGGGCGGCACAGGAACGGCCCCCGGACACCGGTGCCACCCAGAGACGGGCTGCGGCACGTTCGTCCTGCGTTCAGGTGACCGGTCGCGTCACCTGAACGCCGGACGATGCGCGGTACCACCGCAAGAGCGTCAGACAACACCGAGGGCGCACATGGCGGTCGCGACCCGCTGGAAACCAGCGATGTTCGCCCCGGCGACGTAGTCGCACGGTCGGCCGTACTCGTCCGCGGTGTGCAGGCACCGGTCGTGGATCGAACACATGATGGCCTGCAGCCGCGACTCGGTGAACTCGAAGGTCCACGAGTCGCGGCTCGCGTTCTGCTGCATCTCGAGCGCCGAGGTGGCCACTCCACCGGCGTTCGCCGCCTTCGCCGGAGCGAAGCGGGTGCCGGCCTCGGCGAACACCCGCATGCCGTCGGCCGTGGTCGGCATGTTGGCACCCTCGGCGACCGCGATGCAGCCGTTGGCGACCAGCTGGGCGGCATCCTCGCCGGTCAGCTCGTTCTGGGTCGCGCACGGCACCGCCACGTGCACCGGGATGGACCAGATCGAACCAGCCGGTAGCACCTCGGCCCGGTCCCGACGTGCCGCGTAGTCGCTCACCCGTCCACGCTCGACCAGCTTGATCTGCTGCAGCAGGTCCACGTCGATGCCATCGGGGTCGTGCACCACCGCGTCGGAGTCGGAACACGCCACGACCGTCGCTCCCAGCTGGTGCAGCTTCTCGATGGCGTAGATCGCGACGTTGCCCGAGCCCGACACCGAACACGTGCGGTCTGCCAGTTCGGTACCTGCAGCACGCAGCATCTCGGCCAGGAAGAACACCGTGCCGTACCCCGTCGCCTCGGTGCGCACCAGTGCGCCGCCCCAGTTCACGCCCTTGCCGGTCAGCACCCCCGACTCGTAGCGGTTGGTGATCCGCTTGTACTGACCGAACAGGTACCCGATCTCGCGCTGGCCGACACCGATGTCGCCCGCCGGCACGTCGGTGTGCTCGCCCAGGTGGCGGTACAGCTCGGTCATGAAGCTCTGGCAGAACCGCATGATCTCGTCGTCGGACCGGCCACGTGGGTCGAAGTTCGCCCCACCCTTCCCGCCCCCGATGGGAAGCCCGGTGAGGGCGTTCTTGAACACCTGCTCGAACCCGAGGAACTTCACGATCCCCAGGTCGACCGTCGGGTGGAACCGAAGGCCACCCTTGTAGGGCCCGAGCACACTGGAGAACTCGACCCGAAAGCCGCGGTTGACGTGCACCTCGCCGGCGTCGTCCTGCCACGGGATCCGGAAGATGATCTGGCGTTCGGGCTCCGAGATCCGCTGGATCACCTTGTGGCGGGCGAACTCGGGGTGCTTGGCGATCACCGGGGCGAGCGATTCCAGCACTTCCAGCGACGCCTGGTGGAACTCGGGTTCGCCGGGGTTCATCCGGACGATCTCGTCGTGGATCTCGCTCAGGTGGTCGTTCATCACCGGGTGACTCTCCTCCTGTGGCGCTGGCACGGTCCAGTCCGAAGCTCTGGCAGGGCGCTCAGAGATGCGGCCGCACGCGTGTTGCGAACAGCTCGAGGCTCGCCCATGCCATGTCCGGATCCAGTCCGCCCATCAGGGGATGCAGCGTCAGGGTGTGCAGGCCCCTGCAGAGCTCGATGCACTCCTGCGGGGTCAGCACCAGGTAGGTGCCCTCGGCCCGGAGTTCGTCGGCGGTGGTGGCCCGGGAGTCGACCAGCGACCGGTTGCCCGGGGTCTGCCACGAGCGCAGGGTCTCGGCGTCCGACAGCGCGAGCGGAGCGATGCGTGCCCAGTCCCGCTCGGGGTCCTCGGTGACGTGGACGAACACCGGCCCGACCGGGGTGACCGACCACCCGCCGGTCACCCCGAGCCGATCGCACTCCGAGGCGTAGATCTCACCGAGCTGCGGATCGCCGTGGCCCGGGAAGAAGGCGACGCCGAGACGGGCTGCCCGTCGTGCGCTGGCCGCGACAGATCCGCCGACCGCCAGGGTCGGTCCACCGGGAGTCCGCGGCACGGGTCCGACGGTGATCGTCGAGCCCTCGAAGTCGAACGGTTCGCCGGTCCAGGCCTCCCGCAGGATGCCGACGATCTCCTCCAGTCGGTCACCGCGCCGCGATCGGTCGGCGCCGAACACGTCGAACTCGATCGGCCGGTAGCCGATGCCCAGCACCACCAGCAGGCGACCCGGTGCCAGATGGTCGAGCACGGCCAGGTCCTCGGCCAGCCGGATCGGGTGGTGCAACGGAGCGACCAGCGCGGCCAGCGTGATGGCGATCCGCTCTGTGGTCGCAGCCACCGCTGCACCCATCACCACAGGAGAGGGCAGATAGCCCTCGGCGCTCACGTGGTGTTCCGAAAGGATGACCGCGGCGAAGCCCTGCTGGTCGGCCCAGCGGATCTGTTCGAGCGCCGCCGGGTAGAGCACGTCATGTGTGGCGCCCGAAGGGGTTGTTCGCATGTCGTAGCGGAGCGTGCACAGGGTCATGGGCCGTTCCTGTCTCGGATGAGGAGCAGCGACGTCATGTGCGGCGCTGGCTCAGGAGGGGCTGTCGAGTCGCTCCAGGATCGCCCCGGTCACCGCCTCGGCCTGGTCCGAGGCGAACATGTTCTGGGCGTGCGCGGAACCCGGAAGGATCAGCGCGTCGTTCCGGTCGCCGGGGGCGGAGGCGGCCAGCTCGGTCGAGACGTCGGTGACCGCCTCGTCCTCGCTCGCGATGAAGAGCTTCGGCTGGCTCCCCAGTCCGTCCACGACTCGGTTCGGCGACAACAGGATGATCTGGTCGGCCAGGTCGGGTTGCTCGGACAGCAGCGACAGCATCGAATCCGCACCGGCGCTGCCCCCGATGAAGACGACATCGCCGACACCGGCGTCGTCGCGCAGGTACGCATCGCCGGCGAGCAGCCCGTCGTGGTCGATGTCCTCCACCGCGAGCACCGTGAAACCCAGAGCTGCGATCTGCTCTGCCTGGTCCTGCCAGCTGGCGGCGTCGAACGCCGCACCGTGGGCCAGCAGCGCGCCGCGCGGACCGTCGCCCCAGACCAGCGCGCTCGTCGTGTCCAGCTCGATGCGTTCCACTGCGGCTGGCTGCGCACTCACCGCAGCGTCGTCGGCACCCTCATCGCCACCGCCGTCGCCGCATCCGGCGACCACCAGCGCGATGGAAACGAGCGCGAGCAGGGCCACGAACCAGGGGCGACGCATCCGACGACGGTATCCCCATGATCGCGACACCTCCGTCGTCACGGGTCGAGCGACGGGTCGAGCGCGGCGGCCAGTCCGGCGTCGAGGGCTGCGGCCCACGCCACCACGATCGGCTCCCGTCGCCGACGGTCGTCGGTGAGCAGGTTCGCGAGCCCGAGACCTCGGGCCATGTCGAGGGTCGCCTGGATGAGCTCGCGCACGCCGGCCACGCTGTCGTCCACCCCCAGCAGCTGCACTGTGGCACGGTGCACCTGCCGCCCGATCCGAGCCTCGAGCGGGACCACGCGCGTGCGCAGGTGGGGTTCAGCCGACGACGCCACCCAGAGCTGCAACGCCGCCCGGAAGAGCTCCCCGGTGTGCAGCTCCACCACCATCTGGACAACTCGCAACGTCGTGATCGGAGCCTCGCCCCGATCAGCGGTGGAGCGGGTGATCTCGCCGGCGCGGGTGTCGCTCACGTGCTCGACCGCGGCGATGAACAGGTCTTCCCGGGTCGGGAAGTGGTGCTGTGCAGCCCCCCGCGAGACCCCCGCGCGTTCGGCGACGACCGTGACGGTGCTACCGGACCACCCCACCGTCGCCAGGCAGCTGACCGCTGCTTCCAGCAGCGCCTCTCGGGTCGCTCTGCTGCGATCCTGCTGCGGTTCCTTGACCGGACGCACCGACTCGCTCTGCCTCATCGCAACCGACCGCTCACTCGGCCCAGCGCGGCGGTCGTCGTTCCAGGAACGAGGAGATCCCCTCCTGCGCGTCCGGCGAGGAGAACAGCTCGGCCGAGAGGTCGCTGAGTGCCCGGGCCTCGGTGTCGAACGACGCGAGCATCCCCTGTGTCGTCAACCGCTTCGATGCGGCCAGGCCCTGGGGCGAACACGCTCGCAACGATGCGGCGATCGCGTCGACGGTGCCGTCGGGGTCGTCGACGGCCACGGTGATCAGACCGATCCGCTCGGCCTCGGCGGCGTCGAATCGATCCCCGGTGAGGTAGTAGCGCGACGCTGCCCGATCGGTCAGGCGCGGCAGGACGGTCAGCGAGATGATCGCCGGGGCGAGACCCAGGCGGGCCTCGGTGAAGGCGAAGCTCGAGCTGCGCCCGGCGACCGCCAGGTCGCACGCGGCCAGCAGCCCCAGGCCACCGGCGCGCACGTTGCCCTCGACCTTGGCCACGACCGGCTTCGGCAACTCGATGATCTGGCGCAACAGCCCCACCAGTCGCTGAGTGCCCTTCGCCGGTCCGCCCTCGCTCGCACTCTCCGCCAGGTCGGCGCCGGCACAGAACGTGGTGCCGCTGTGGGTCAGCACGACAGCCCGCGTGGCATCGCCCGCGGCGACGGAGGTCAGGTGGTCGACCAACTCGCCGACGAGTCGCGACGACAAGGCGTTGCGGTTCGCCGGTGAGTCCAGCGTCAGCGTGGTGATGCCTGCGTCGTCGGACCGGTGCACCAGTTCGGGGCCGGCGTCGCTCGGTGCAGCGGCGTTCCGGGTGGAACTCATCCGTCGTCCTCCTCGACCACTGCGAGCACGGCGCCCACGTCGACCTGTTGTCCTTCGGTGATGTGCAACTCGGACACGACGCCGGCGGTGGGTGCACTGATCTGGTGCTGCATCTTCATCGCCTCGAGCCACAGCAGCGGTTGGCCGCGTTCGACCCGGTCGCCCTGGCTGACCGCGACGCGCATGATCGAGCCCGGCATCGGGGCCAGCAACGAGCCGGGAGCCGTCTGGTCCGCGGCGTCGGGGAACCGGCCGATCCGCTCCAACGCGACAGATCCCTGGGGTGAATCGACGTACACGAACCGGCCGTCGATGGCGACGTCGAAACGGCGCTGGACGCCGTCGACACGCAGCACCACGAGCGTCGGATCGCTGCTGACCAGCTCCAGGTCGTCACGGCCCTCCACCCGCAGACCGTCACGGGTCACGCGGTAGGCCACATCGACCTCATCGGGGTCGTCGGGACCGCCACCGGCCGCGCCCGCTGCGCCGCGCAGGAGCCGGAATCGCTTGTGCTGGCTCTGCGACACGATGTTGCGCCATCCGCTCGGCAGACCGGCCAGCGCTGACGCGTCGCGCCGGTTGGCCGCAGCCGACGCCAGCGCCGCAGCGACGGCCGACACCCGCACGGCGTCCCGGTCGGCCAGCGGCGCCGAGAGCGCCGCCAACCCGTGACGATCCAGGAACGCGGTGTCGGTCTCACCCGCGAGGAAGCCGGGGTGGCGAAGGATTCGCACCAGCAGGTCGCGGTTGGTGATCACGCCGTGGATCTGCGCGTGGTGCAGCGCCGCTGCCAGACGGCGCGCTGCGTCGTCGCGGGTGGGTGCCCAACTGATCACCTTCGCCAGCATCGGGTCGTAGTGGACTCCCACCACCGAGCCATCGACGACACCGCTGTCGAGCCGGAGACCGGCATCCACCGCGCCGCTGCGCGCCGCGGGCATGCAGAACTCGGCGGTCACGCCCGGCACGGCGACGCGGGACAAGGTGCCGCTCTGGGGCTGCCAGTCGGCTGCGGGGTCCTCGGCGTACAGACGTACCTCGATCGAGTGGCCGACGGTGGACGGCGGATCGGCCGGGAGGGCGCCACCGTCCGCGACGTGGAGCTGCAGCGCCACCAGGTCGGTCCCGGTGGTGGCCTCGGTGACCGGGTGTTCCACCTGGAGTCGGGTGTTCATCTCCAGGAAGAAGAACCTGCCGTCGTCGTCCGCGAGGAACTCGACGGTACCGGCGCCCACGTAGCCGATCGCCGTCGCTGCGGCGCGCGAGGCGTCGAAGAGCTGGTCGCGCATGGTGTCGATGCGCTGCACCAGGGGCGAGGGTGCCTCTTCGACGATCTTCTGGTGGCGACGCTGGATCGAGCACTCACGCTCGCCGACCGCCCAGACCGTGCCGTGCCGGTCGGCCATGATCTGCACCTCGATGTGGCGACCGGCCGCCAGGTAGGGCTCGCAGAACACCGTCGGGTCACCGAACGCCGAGGCTGCCTCGGCCGCGGCGAGGTCGAGCTCGCCGGCCAGCGCGGAGAGCTCGGTGACGATGCGCATGCCGCGTCCGCCACCCCCCGCGGAGGCCTTGATCAGCACCGGCAGGTCGGCGTCGGTGATCGCTCCGGGTTCCAACCGCCCGAGCACCGGCACACCGGCCTCGGCCATCATCGCCTTGGCCTCGATCTTGGATCCCATCGAGTCGATCGACTCCGGCGGCGGGCCGATCCAGGTGAGTCCGGCGTCGATGACCGCGCGGGCGAAGTCGGCGTTCTCGCTGAGGAACCCGTAGCCCGGGTGCACCGCGTCGGCACCACAGCGAAGGGCCGCGTCGATGACCAGGTCGCGCACGCAGGTAGGTGTCGGCCGCACTGTCGCCGGGCAGGCGCACCGCGGCGTCGGCCTCATGGACGTGGGGCGCGTCGGCATCCGCGTCGGAGTACACCGCCACGGTCGAGATGCCCTGGTCCCGGCACGTGCGGAACACTCGTCGTGCGATCTCGCCGCGGTTGGCGACCAGCACAGAGGTGATCATTCGGAGGTCCTCACGTTCGGCACGGGACTGGCTGACAGATCGGGCTTTTCGGGCACGTCACACACATCGGTCATCCTGACGACCTCACATCCGGAAGGTGCCGAAGCCCTCGGCACCCTCGACCGCGGCGGAGTGGATCGCGGAGAGCGCCATGCCCAGCACGGTGCGGGTGTCGCGCGGGTCGATGACCCCGTCGTCGAGCAGGCGGCCCGAGAGGAACTTGGCGGTCGACTCGGCTTCGATCTGCGCTTCGATCATCTCCTTCATCGCGGCGTCGGCCTCCTCGTCGAAGGGCAACCCACGCGACTCGGCGGCCTGGCGCGACACGATCGAGATGACCCCGGCCAGCTGTTCGGGACCCATCACGGCGGAGCGGGCGTTGGGCCAGGCGAACAGGAACCGGGGCTCGAACGCACGGCCGCACATGCCGTAGTTGCCCGCACCGTACGACGCAGCCATGTTCACCGTGATGTGGGGCACCTTCGAGTTGGCCACCGCGTTGACCATCATCGCCCCGTGCTTGATCATGCCGCCGCGCTCGTACTCCTCGCCCACCATGTAACCGGTGGTGTTCTGCAGGAACAGCAGCGGCGTGTCGATCTGGTTGGCCAGCTGGATGAACTGCGCTGCCTTCTGCGACTCCTCGCTGAACAGCACACCCCGGGCGTTCGCAAGGATCCCCACCGGGTAGCCGTGCAGGCGTGCCCACCCGGTGACCAGCGACGAGCCGTACAGGGGTTTGAACTCGTCGAAGTCGGAATCGTCGACGACACGGGCGATGACCTCACGGGGGTCGAACGGCACCTTCGGGTCGGTCGGGACCAGACCCAGCAGCTCCTCGGGGTCGTAGCGGGGCGGTTCGACCACGGCGCAGGGTGCAGGGCCGCGCTTGGTCCAGTTCAGCCGCGACACGATCCGCCGACCGAGTCGGATCGCGTCGTGCTCATCGACCGCGAAGTGGTCGGCCAGACCCGACACCCTGGCGTGCATCTCGGCACCGCCGAGCGACTCGTCGTCGGCGTCCTCGCCGGTGGCCATCTTCACCAGCGGCGGGCCGGCCAGGAACACCTTGGAGCGCTCCTTGATCATCACCACGTAGTCCGACATGCCGGGCACGTAGGCACCGCCGGCGGTCGAGTTGCCGAACACCAACGAGATGACCGGGATACCGGCGGCCGACAGCCGTGTCAGGTCCCGGAACATGGCCCCACCGGGGATGAAGATCTCCTTCTGGGTCGGCAGGTCCGCACCGCCGGACTCGGTCAGGTTGATCATCGGAAGACGGTTGGTCAACGCGATCTCGTTGGCGCGCAGCACCTTCTTGAGCGACCAGGGGTTGCTGGCACCGCCCTTCACCGTCGGGTCGCTGGCACTGATCATGCACTCGACGCCCTCGACCACGCCGATGCCGGTCACGACGCTGGCGCCGACGTGGAAGTCGCTTCCCCATGCGGCAAGACCCGACAGCTCCAGGAACGGCGCGTCCTCATCGAGCAGCAGCTCGATGCGCTCACGAACCAGCATCTTCCCGCGCTCGCGATGCCGGTCCGTGTACTTCGGACCCAGTCCGGCGACCGCCCTCGCGTGCTCGGCGTCCAGGTCCTCGATCTGTTCGAGCAGTGACGCCCGGTTCGCGGCGAAGGACTCGCTGCAGCTGTCGAGGGTGGTCCTGAGGACGGTCATGTCGGGTCCTCCGAGGTCGAGCGGGTCGGGGTCACAGGAGCACCTCGGGGATCGGAACGAGTCGGGAGCGCAGCCATTCGCCGAGCGCTTTCGCCTGGGGGTCGAAACGTGCGTTGGAGGAGACTCCCTCACCCAGGATCCCGTCGACGACGAAGTTGAGCGCCCGGAGGTTCGCGAGCTCGTGCCGAGTGACCGACAGGCCAGCGGTCTCGGGGAGCAGTTCGCGCAGCCGCTCGACGGTGAGGGTCTCCGCGAGCCAGGCCCACTCGTCATCGGTGCGGACCCAGACCCCGATGTTGGCCGAGCCGCCCTTGTCGCCGCTGCGCGCCAGGGCGATGGTGCCCAGCGGTACGACCCGGTGCGGCGCATCGGCGCGCAGCTCTGCGCTGAGGGGCGGCGCAGCGGAGCCGGGCTCGAGCGGCTCGAGCTCCGCCACCGTCACGGGCGCGTCGATGTGGATCCGGGCCCCGTCGTCGAGCACCACGACGTGGTCCACCTCTGCTGCAGCGAGGTGGTGCGCGGTGAACACCCCGTAGGGGGAACCCTTGGACGGCGGTGCGGTGACGTGGAATCCCGGGTAGCTCGCGAGCGCCAACTCGATCGCCGCGCCCGAGAACGCTCGACCGACAGCGGTCGGGTCGTGGCTGCGCACCACGCAGTGCAGCAGTGCGCTCGCCTCCTGTTCGGTCGCCGCGTCGGGGTGGTCGGTGCGCGCCAGCGTCCACGTGATGTCGGCGTCCACCGCAACGTCCATCTGCGAGCGCACCAACGCTGCCTTGGCCTCGATCTCGAGTCCGGTCAGGACGAACACGACCTCGTTGCGGTACCCGCCCAGCGTGTTCAGGCCCACCTTGAGCGTCGGTGGTGGCGGCTCGCCGACAGTTCCGGTGATCCGCACACGGTCGGGGCCGTCGTCGTGCAGCTCGACGGTGTCGAAGCGGGTGGTGACGTCGGGTCCCGCGTACCGGGCACCGCCGATCTCGTAGAGCAGCTGCGCGGTGACGGTGTCGACCGTGACCGCGCCGCCGGTGTCGTCGTGCTTGGTGATCACTGCGGAGCCATCGCGGTGGATCTCGGCGAGGGGAAAGCCCGGGTGCGCCATGTCGGCGATCTCGGTGAAGCGGGCGAAGTTGCCGCCGGTGGCCTGCGTGCCGCACTCGATGACGTGGCCTGCGACGACCGCACCCGCCAGTTGGTCCAGGTCGTCCGGGGTCCACCCGAAGTGCGCCGCTGCGGGGCCCACGACCAGCGAGGCGTCGGTCACCCGACCGGTGACGACGACGTCGGCTCCCGCGTCGAGCGCGGCTGCGATCCCCCAGGCCCCCAGGTAGGCGTTCGCCGCGAGTGGCGCACCGAGACCCAGCTCCTCCGCACGGGCCAGCAGGTCGTCGCCCTCGATGTGGGCCACGGACGCCGACACACCCAGTCGGGTCGACAGGGCACGCAACTGCTCGGCCAGTCCGGCGGGATTGAGCCCGCCGGCGTTGACGACGACCTTCACCCCGGCGTCCATCGCGGGGCCCAGGCACCCCTCCATCTGGCGCAGGAAGGTGGTGGCGAACCCGCGGGTCGGGTCCTTCAGGCGGTCCATGGCCAGGATGAGCATCGTGAGCTCGGCCAGGTAGTCGCCGGTCAGCACGTCGATGTCGCCACCGGTCAGCATCTCGTGCATGGCGTCGAAGCGGTCGCCGTAGAACCCCGAGGCGTTGGCGACCCGCAGGACGTCCGTACTCACGGGTCGACCCGCGGCGATGTACCGAACTGGCCGGGGCTTCGACCGGAGCCGGGTGGGCCGGCGAACGCCTGGGCGATCGTGAGCCACCGCGCCGCGTCGTCGCCCACGGCATCGAGTGCCAGGTCGTCCAGGTGACGCCGCTGGGTGACCAACAACGCGAAGTCCACAGCTGGGCCGCGGACGACCTGTGCGGCGTCCGCGGGCCCCCACGTCCACACCCCGCCGTCCGGGCCGGCGAGCTCGACCAGGAACGGATCGGCCGGCGGCTCCAGCTCGTTGGCGACGAACGCGAAGTCGCGGGTCCGCACGCCGATGTGCGCGATGTTGCGCAGACGCGCAGTGGGCACCCGTTCGACACCGAGCGCGTCGGCCACGTCCTGACCGTGGGCCCAGGTCTCCATCAGGCGGGCGGTGGCCATGGACGCCGCGCTCATCGGTGGACCGAACCAGGGCAGCTTGTGCCCGGAGGGCACTGCGGCCAGGGCGGCCAGCAACTCGGCGCGGCCGAGACGCCACCGGTCGAGCAGCGCTGCCGGCTCGCTGCGCGCGATCTCGGCGGCGGCGTCGTCGACGAATCCCTCGACGTTCGCGAACGCCGCGTCCAACTGACGGGCGAACCCGGCCTCGTCGGTCGCGGCGAGGATCGCGACCTCGTCGGTCCAGACCAGGTGCGCGATCTGGGTGACCACGGTCCATCCATCGGCAGGTGTCAACGTCAGCCACTGCTCGACGGTGAGGGGAGCGACCAGGTGGTCCAGCTCCTCGCCCTCTGCTGCCAGGTCCTCGAGCAGTGCAGTCAGATCAGCCACGCGACGACCCTCGCACACCCGTCACCCCAGATCAATCACTGATGATTGATCTGGTGGATGGCGGGCGCGGTGTTCTCAACCCGGCCGACCGACGTGTCGACATCGTCTCGGTGCAGACAGTTCCACGGTGTGCTCCCCGCCCATCTCTCGCCGCGGGCGGGCAGAGCGGCTTCACGCTGCTCGAGTTGCTGGTCGTGGTTGCCGTGCTCGGCGTCCTGTCGGGCGTGGTGGTGTTCTCGGTGGGGGCCATGACGGAGCGGGCCGAGCAGAGCGCATGCGCCGCCGACGAGCGGGTGCTGGTGACCGCACTCGAGGCCCACGCCGCCTCCACGGGGTCGTACGTCGACCAGGACGCGCTGGTCGCCGCTGGTCATCTGCGATCGGCCTCGAGCTCGCACGAGGTCGTGCTGTCTGCCGACGACTACTCGATCGTCCCCGCCGGCGACTGTGCTCCGGGTTCCGGTGTGGAGGTCGCGGCCGAGTCCGGTTCGGCGGCGCTCGTTGCGACGACCTCGACGCTGCCGCCCACCACGACGACCACTGCCCCTCCTGAGCCGACGGAGGCGACCAGCACCATCACCTCGGTGGCTGCGGTGAATCTGAGCACCAACAAGTGGCGGGCGACGGCGACGGTCCGGGTGACCGACGACCTGGGCGGCGCGGTGAGCGGCGCCCAGGTGGCTCTGGAGGTCGAGAAGCAAGGCCGGACCGGGAAGTGGACCGGTCTGGCCGGCACGTCGGGGACCACCGATGACGCCGGCGTGACGGTCGTGAGCTCCGTGGACGTCAACAAGTATCCCGTCGCGGGCATCCGGTTCAGAGTGACGTCGGTGAGCGCCCCGGGGCTGGACTGGAAGCAGGACGACACGTGGGTCGGGGTCACCAGACCCTGACGGCCCGCTGCAGCGGTCACCCGCGCTCGGATCTGCGCGGACGGCGGCGGGGATCGGCGTGCGCGCTAGTCCTCGATGACGTCCAGCCCCCGGGCTCGGAGCCGGGCCAGGTTGTCGAGCATGGCCTGCAACACCTCGGGAGCGTGGCCCTCCCACGTCTCGACCTCGCCGACGACACGCACCGGGTGCCGGGTGCGGTAGGAGCGGGTGACGTTGCCGGGGAACCGCTTGTTCGTGACGTTGGGGTCGTCCTCGAACGGGCCGGTCGGCTCGACGACGTAGATGCGCCCCCGCTCCTCTCCATCGGACGACGCGAGCGCCACGGCGAGCTCGGCCGCCCAGACAGCTGGTTCGAGCAGGGCCGAGAAGTAGACGTGGTTCGAGATGCGGCCGTCGTGGTAGTTCGACGGGCTGCCGGGGACCAGCCGGTCGCCGACGTCGAAGACGGTCGTGGTCCCGTGGAAGAACGGGCCCTCGACATGGTCGCAGCTCTGGAAGGTCACGGGCGCGTGCTCGGTGCCGCTCGACGCCGCGATCGCATCAGCGATCGATGTCGTTGCTGCTGCTGTTCCTTCGTGGTTCTGCACCGTGTCCTCGGATCGCCTTCAGCGCGGTTCGGTCGGGGCCACCGGCGTGGACCACCCGTACCACCGAGCCTGTGGGCAGCAGGCCCGGGCGCACCCTGCCCGTCGGAGCCACTCCTTGCTCGCCGAGTCGCGGCCGTCCGGCCTCGCTACCAGTAGCCGCTCATGAGCTCCCGACTCCAGTCGGGCTGACGCAGCTCGACCCGGGGGAGGAACTCCCGCATCGTCGGCTTGATGTCGATCACCGGTGAGCCGTCGATGGCGTCGAGACCCCGAACACGTATTCGCCGACCGTGCACGGCGAGGAGCTCGCAGGTGGTCAGACCGAGCCGGTTCGGTCGGGCCTTGGCGCGCTGGGCGAAGATGCCGACCGCTGGCCAGTCGCCACGGCCCCGAGGACGTCGGGCTGCAAGGTGGACGTGATCGGGGTCGACCCGGTCGAACTGGAAGATCACGTCGATGTGGCTGAAGTCGTCCAGTCCTGCCGTCGCATCCTCCGGGAAGCGCTCATCGAGGACGAGCTCCGCCTCGACGTCGGCCCAGTCGTCGTCGACGGGTTCGTACCGTCCGCCGACCACGACGGCAACGGGGATCAGTTCGATCTGGGGCAGGGCCATGGCGAGATGCTTGCAGACAGGGGCTCACCGAAGCGATGCCCACAAGCCGCTGGGGAGCCGTAGCTCCGCACCGAGCAGCGGGACCCACGTGACGGACCACTAGGGTCATTGTTCGAACAATGAAACCTGCACCGGCTGCCGCTGTCTCGTGCATCCCGGTCCGACGATCCTGACAACGATCAGCGAGGACCCATCGCGATGCACGAACCGACGCAGGTCGCCGAGGCGCTCGTCGAGCTGGCCGACACCCTGGGCGACGGTTTCGACCTGATCGACCACCTGACGGGGCTCTGCACGAGGTTGGTGGACGTGCTGCGCGCGGACGGCGCAGGCGTGTTCTTCGACGACGAGTCCTCCGGCCTGCGGCTCGTCGCATCATCGGACGAGACGACCCGTTTCCTCGAGCTGTTCGAGCTGCGCCACCACGAGGGGCCCTGCCTGGAGTGCCACCGGACGCGGACGGCCCTGGTGAACGAGCCGCTCGGGACCTCCGGCCGCTGGCCGGCCTTCGCCGCCGAGGCTCGCAGCAAGGGCTTCAATCTGACCCATGCCTTCCCCATGGTGCGCAACGGCGAGGTCCTCGGCGCGGTGAACGTGTTCGCGGCCGACCCGAGTCCAGCCGCTGCCGAAGCACTCTCGACCGCGCGATCGATGGTCGCCGCCGCCTCCGTGGGGCTCCTGCAGCTGCGTGCCCGCAATCAGGTCGAGCTCGTCAACGGCCAGCTCGAGCAGGCGTTGGCATCGCGGGTCGTGATCGAACAAGCGAAGGGGATGCTCGCCGGCCGCTACGACATCGAGGTCGACGCCGCCTTCGACGCGTTGCGGAGGTACGCGCGGTCCCATGAGACCCGAATCGCGGACGTGGCCGCAAGGGTCGTGGACGGCGCGCTCGACGGACTCCAGTTGCTCGCCTGACACCCACGGCTTGTTGCAGACCTGGTGAGCCGCACGGTGAGGGACCTTCGGCCCTGCACGAGCCCCTCGGCCCGTGCAAGAGTCGTCCCTGCAAGCACGGCCGAGGTTCCCGCACGGGGGCCGAGGTCGAAGTCGCCCCGGTCCCCGGCGACGCAACAGACCTCCTGCTCTGCAGGCGACGTTGCGCCCGCCCTCGGCGGACGCGGCCCGCCTGCGCAGCAGGTAGCTCTTCGACCGGGTATCGCCCCATCGCGGTCGGAGGTGCAGGGCCATCCACCGATGGGCGCAACTACCACAGAGCGTCCATCGGTGGCCCTGCACGACCGCACCAACGGCCGAGCACCCGACGAAAGGCGACCAGATGCACGATCGCGACAGAACCACAACGACCGGACCGACCCCCGCATCGCCGATGCGGGCCGTTGGCGAGGCCGAACACCTCCGGGTCTCGATGACCGACGACGTCGTGGTCATCGAGCCGGTCGATGTGCCCGACCGCCACTCCGTGGAGGCCCTCGACCGACTCCTGTCCGAGGTGGAGGCTCCCGCGGTGATCGATCTCCGGCACTGCACGCCGGTCGCCGCAAAGCTGCTCAGCTGGCTCGACCCGCGATGCTGGGGGCGAGCGCCGGGGTCGGTGTCCATCGTCACCGGCCGCGGCGACCGGGCCACCCGCGAGTTGGCGGCGCGTCGCGGGTTCGCGGTGTTCGGCCAGCCCGCCGACGCGATCCAGGCGCGGCTGCTCGCCGACACCGGCTACGGCACCGGCTGGGCATGACCGCCTCCGCCCTCTGCACACCCCACGCTGCTCCCGGGCTGCGTGACGACCACAAGTGTCCCGCTGCGCGGGCAGTTCCGCTGCCGGCTCCCGCTGCCTGCCGACAGACGCCAACGAGTAGGTGTTGACCTCCGGACCAGACACGGTTGCGCTCGCAGTGTCCACGCGCGAGGGTCGGTCGGGGCGTCGTCGAGCTGTGGAGGTGGTCCGGTGACACCGTCCGAAATGCAGCCCGCAGCCGGCGCGCCGGAGGCCCGCACCCCTGGCCGGTCGGTGCCGGTCGGGTGGATCCTGTTGGTGGTGGTCGGCGGGTTGATCACGCTGCTGTCCCTGGCTCCCCTGGCGGGAGGAGGGTTCCTGGTCTGGGCCGACGCCACCCAGAAGGACAGCGACGACTTCTACGTCTCACCCGACGGCCGCCTCGAGACCACCTCCTACGCCATCACCTCCGACGACATCGACCTCGGCGCGGATCCCACCCGGGACGACACCACGGTGGATCTCGGCGACATCGTCACGCTGCGGCTCGAGGTGGACGGGACGAGCGAAGCGCCCGTGTTCGTCGGCATCGGACCCGAGGACGATGTCCAGCGGTACCTGCGCGACGTCGGCCGGGCGACGATCGAGGACCTCTCGTTCGACCCGTTCGCCGTCAGCTACCGCTACACCGAGGGAGGGGCACCATCTGCGGTGCCGGGCGCCCAGGACTTCTGGGTGGCCTCCGCGGAGGGTCCCGGCCGACAGACCCTGGAATGGGAGCCCGAGCGCGGCGACTGGTCGGTCGTGATCATGAACGCGGACGGCGACGCGGGCGTCAGCGTCGACGCAGCGCTGGCGGCGAAGTCACCGTGGGTGCTCCGGGTCGGCGTGGCGCTGCTGGTTGGCGGTGCGCTGGGATTGCTGCTGGGCGGCGCCCTCCTCGTCGTGGGGGTGATCGGCCTCGCCAGGGGATCGCACCTCGACCTGGCCGGACCCACCACCGCGGGCGCACCCGTGCGGGTGGAGGCACGGCTCGACGAGCCGATCAGCAGGTGGCTGTGGCTCGTGAAGTGGGTGCTGCTGATCCCGCACCTGATCGTGCTGGTCGCGCTGTGGGTCGCGTTCGCGGTCGTCACCTTCATCGCGTTCTTCGCCATCCTGTTCACCACCCGCTACCCCCGGTCGCTGTTCGAGTTCAACGTCGGCGTGCTGCGCTGGACCTGGCGGGTCACCTACTACGGCTACAGCGCACTCGGCACCGACCGGTACCCCCCGTTCACCCTCGGCGACGCTCCCGACTACCCCGCCACGCTCACGGTCGCCCACCCCGAACACCTCAGCCGGGGCCTCGTGCTCGTCAAGTGGTGGCTGCTGGCCATCCCCCACTACCTCGTCCTGGCCCTCATCGGCGGAGCGGTCGGCACAGCCGTCTCCGGCGACGACTGGCAGGTCCCGTTCGGCGGGCTGCTCCCACTGCTCGTCCTCTTCGCGGCGGTGGCCCTGCTGTTCCTCGGCCGCTACCCCCGCGGCCTGTTCGACCTGATCGTCGGACTCAACCGCTGGGTGTACCGGGTCGTCGTCTACGCGAGCCTCATGCGTGACGAGTACCCGCCGTTCCGCCTCGACCAGGGCGACACCGAACCGGCTCCGCCACCGCCACCGACGACACACCCGATCGCGGCCGCCGTCGAGACCGATGGAGTCAACAAGCAGGGCTGACGGGACACCCCGAGCCACCCGAGCGGTTCGAACGCGCGACCTGGTTCGGGCCCGGTCCGGCGACGAGACCGACCGCTGTCGGTCGGGTCACGCGACAGGTCGGACCCCATGGCAGCGATCGACGAGCCGTCGAGGTCGGTAGCCTTCCACCCACCCCGCAGCAAGGAGCTCCCATGCCCGACAGGACTCCACCCGTGAGCTTCTCGCCCGTCCGTCTCAACCACGCCGTGCTGTTCGTCGCCGACCTGGGCCGCAGCGAGGGCTTCTACCGCGACATGCTCGGCATGGCAGTCACCGCTCGCGAGCCGCGGGCGAACGCCGTGTTCCTGCGGCTCCCACGCTCGGGCAACCACCACGACCTGGGGTTGTTCGGCATCGGTGGCGACTCCGGTCCGAGGCACCGTGGCCTCGGCCTGTACCACCTGGCGTGGCAGGTCGACACCATCGACGAACTGGTCGATGCCCGCGAGGTGCTGCGCGATGCCGGTGCCTTCACGGGCGAGTCGAGCCACGGCGCCACCAAGAGCATCTACGGCGCCGATCCGGACGGCAACGAGCTCGAGATCATGTGGATGCTGCCCCGCGACGCCTGGGGCGAGTACGAGCACGCCGCACCCGTGGACCGTCTCGACCTGTCCGACGAGCTCCGCCGCTGGTCCGGCGTGAGCACCGCTGGCGTGGTCGTCCCCGTCTCCCCGGAATCCTGACGACAGCGTGGGCGCCGCGGTCGGGAGCGCTGCATGACCTGTGACGACCCTGATGCCGAGACGATCGGTGCCCGACGAACCCACCTGGTCAGGCAAGGACTCTGGCTCGCAACGCTCACCATCGTCTGGAACGTCATCGAGGCAGTCGTCGCGATCAGCGCCGGCATGGCAGCCGGGTCCCTGGCCCTCGTCGCCTTCGGGTTCGACTCGATCATCGAAGTGCTCTCGGCCTGGGTGGTCGTCTGGCAGTTCCGGGCCGAGCTCCGAGGCGGCTACGACGAGGAACGCGAACGCCGAGCGCTCAGGGCCATCGCTGTCACCTTCTTCGTGCTCGCCGCCTACGTCGTGATCGAAGCGGTGCGCGAGCTGTTCTCCGCCGGTGGCAGAGCCGAGGAGTCCACCATCGGCATCACCCTCGCCGTGCTCTCCCTCGTCGTCATGCCGACGCTCGCCGTCGCCAAGCGGCGCACCGCCGTCGAACTCGGTTCGCCCACCCTGCGCGCCGATGCGCAGGAGACGTTCCTGTGCGCATGGCTGTCCGCCGCGCTGCTCGTGGGCCTCGCCCTGAACGCCATACTGGGCTGGTGGTGGGCCGACTCCGTCGCTGCGCTCGCCATCGCCGGATTCGCCGCCAAGGAAGGCCGGGAGGCATGGCAGGGCGACCGATGCGATGACCACTGAGCACCTTGCGCGATCCCGAACACCGACGGAGGCGTCCTCGCTGCCACCGGTCACTCGGTGCGCTGCCCCCAGCCTCGAGGCCCGTCTCGCTCGAGCGGGCCTCCGCCTCGGCGGCGTCAGGTGACACCGGCTCTCGCGTCGATCCGTCGCGCCTCGCGGAGGCCGCTGATGAACGCTCCGTGCACCGTCTGGTACGCCTCGACCGATGTCGCCTCGCCGGCGAAGGACAGGAGCCCGTCGGCCGGCTCGGCCAGGGCCCTGGTGTCGTCGGGGTCCGCATCCACGGTGTAGTAGCTGTAGCTCCCCAGGCTGAACGGGTCGTTGGTCCATGACGTCGCGTGGCTCGCGACCGGGTCGGGCACCTCGCCCAGGACCTCCCGCAGCACGTCGAGGCACGCGGCGGTGATCGACGTCGGCGGCTCCTGCTGGACCCGAGCGGCGAACGCTCCGGAGTAGAGGCACACCAGCGTCGGTGCTCCTGCGAACTCGGTCATGTCGAAGAACGTCGGGAACTCCAGGCCGTCGCCGCCGTCCGCCAGATAGGCGATGCCCACCTCGAACTCGTCGGCCCAGAACCGTTCGTCGAAGACGAACACGACCTTCTCGAACGAGCCCATCCCCAGACGTTCGATCGCCGAGGTCATGCGCGCGGGCAGCGGCGGCTCGAACGAGATGGTTCCGGCTTTCAGCACACCGAGGGGAACCGTCACGATGACCCGCCTCGCCACGACGTCTTCGCCGTCGGCGCTGACCACGGCGACGTCGCCCGTGGAGTCGATCGCAGTGACCGGCGTCGAGGTCCTCACATCCAGACCGTCCGCCAGCAGCTCGACGATCGTGGCGTAGCCACCATCGAGCACCTGGTCCCCACCGCCGAGCTCGACGTACTCGCCGTCCGCCACGGATTCGAAGGACACGCGGTCGAACGGTCCCCCGATCTCCTCCGCGAGCGATTCCGCGATGTACCGGGCCCGTCTGCCGGTGGTGGGCATGGCAGCGACGTCGGCGAAGTAGGTGTCGAGCGCATCGGCCAGCGATGCTCCGGGGCCGAGCTCCTCGGACAGCTCGACAGCGTCCTCCTCGAAGCCGAGCGCGATCTCGAACGGCTCGCTGAGCTGCTCGAGGGGAACCGGGCTGCCCTCGACTGCGTCGAAGAACAGATCCGGAGTGAGATCCTGGGCCTCATAGCCGAGGTCGTTTCGCTCCGCGAGCAGCGCCACCGGGTTGTCCTCGGGCCCGTGGATCCAGGCGGCACCCAGGTCGACGGTGGCCGGACCCACCTGCGAGGTGAACGTCCTTCCGCCGATCCTGTCGCGGCCCTCGAGCACGACCACGCGGTGCCCAGCCTGGTGAAGTGCCTGCGCAGCGGTCAGGCCGGCCACACCAGCGCCGACCACGACGACAGGGAGCTCACGATCGGGCGCGGCCGAGCTCCCACCACTCGGCTCCGGTCGCTCACCGGAGTCCCCTGCGGACCCGTCGGAGCACGCGACCACGGCGAGGGACCCCCCGACGAGGGTGAGGAGCCCCCGCCTGGTCCACAGGCTCGCATCAGATGGAGATCGGTTCGTCGGGCAGGACGGACCAGGCATTGTTCGTCATCATGACGAACAATATAGGCTGTTCCGGTGGGAACCCAGCCGGGCAAGACCCGGTCACGCGTCGGAAGGCCCTCCGTTGCGGCGGATCGACGACGCCAGGCGGTGTCGGCGTTCGTGGAGCTCATCGCCGAACGAGGCCTTGAAGGCGTGACCCTCGATGACGTCGCCGCCGCCGCCGGAATGCAGCGCAGCGTGGTGCGCCACTACGTCGGCAATCGGACCGATCTCGTGCGCGCCGCGGTCGAGGTCCTCACCGGCCGATACGAGGAGTCGATCCGCTCGGCGGTCGGTGACGCACCGACGGTCGAGCGCTGGCTCGACCTCATGTTCGGCCAGAGCTGGGTGTCGGGAATGGGGAACGAGGACCGAGCTCTGGATGTCCTGCTCCACGAGGCGGTGCGCGACCCGGTCACGCGGGACCTCATCAAGGCGATGTACGAGTTGCTCGTCGACGAGATGGCTCAGCTCATCCGCGCAGAGCACCCCGGAGCCACCGCCACCGCGGCCCGACACGTCGCCTACCAGATCGTCTGCCTTGCGGAGCACGGCGTGACGATGCAACAGCTCGGGTTCGCGCCAGAGTACTCACGCGCCGCGCGACAGCAGGCCGGCAGATTGGTCGACGAACTCGGTTGACGCACCAGGGCTCAGCCGCTGGTCCAGATGTCCAGGATCTCCTCTGCCCGACCGATCGCATCGAGGCCGTCGATGTTGCACGCAACCGCCACTCCGACACCGGCCTCCGGGGCCACAACGGTCGCGGACGCGTAGCCGATCCACGAACCGGCGTGTGACAGGACCGCACCATCGTCGGAACTCGAGACGAAGAGCCCGCCCGCGTACGCGCCACCGTCGTCATCGACGCTGGGGCCGGGCGCCGTCATGGGCTCGAGCCAGGCCTCGGACCCCAGGCCGGACCCAGCAGCGGGCGAATCCACGAAGAGGCGCATCCACGCCAGGAGATCCTCGGCAGTGGCGTGGACCGCTCCGTCACCGGTCTGGCGCCACGAGGAGCCGACGGGCCGCCAGCCGCCCTCGCTCGGCTCGTACCCCTGCGCCTGGTCCTCGAGCAGCGGCCCCTGATCGTCGCGGACAGCTGTCTGGTCCATGCCGAGCGGTTCGAAGATCTCCTCGTCGCTGAACTCGACCAACGACCGCCCGTCGACCGCCTCGACGATCTCGCTCAGCAGCAGGTAGTTGGTGTTCGAGTACTGGAACCCGGCGCCCGGCGTCGCACCGGACCAACTGCCGTCTGCAGCGAGGGCGGCAAGTGCGTCATCGGTGGTGGTGACCTCGTCGTCGTCGGCGTCCAGCAGGCCGATGTAGTCGGGAAGGCCGCTGGTGTGGTGGATCAGATCCGCGACGGTGACGACCCCGGAGAACGGGCCGACATCGGGGAGCAACTCGGTCACGTCGGCGCCGAGGTCCAGCCGCTCGTCGGCCACGAGCAGAGCGATGGCACCCGAGGTGAGCTGCTTGGAGACCGACCCCAGATCGAACACGGTGCCATCGGTGACGGGGCTGGGGTTCTCGAGATCTGCCATCCCGAACGCCGCGAGGTGCTCGCCGCCGGGGTGTGTCACGGCGACCGCACAGCCGGGTGTCTCCACGGTCAGGTCGGCGAAGACCGACGCCGTGGCGCGGGACCGCCCGGTGGTCTCAGCCGCATCAGTACTCGCAGGGCGCTCATCGGCGTTGTCGACCGTCGCGTCGCTGCAGCCGACGGCGACAGCCAGCGCCAGCCCGAACCCTGCACGGGCGGCCGCCCGTCCCGTTGCCTGGAACCACAGTGATCGCATCGACGAACTCTGTCATGGTCACACGAACCGCCGTGCACGCGGCAACGGATGATCGTCACGCGTCGTGACGGCCCGACCGGGGGCCGATGGGCGAACGATCTCCAGGATTCACCCAGCCACCCACGCGCTGTTGCCGCCGAGATCAGGAGCGTCCCGCGAGGTGGCTGCGAGGTCGTGTGACATGTGATCTGTGGCGCCGAGGATCGCGACCACCGACGCGACCATCCGGCCACGTCAACCCACCCAACGTGGCAGACATCTCGGGGCCGCCGCACGGACCTGACGGGGTGCAGAGAAGGTTGTCGACGCCTGCACGGACTCCTTGGCTTCCAGGGCACCGGTGGAACAGCGGCGACCATGCTCCGTGAGAGACGCCTCTGCGGATCGTGCCGTCCTGTCCGGTCTGGTGTGATCGTGCCCGGGGAGAGATTCGAACTCTCACGGAGCGTGAGCTCCTGAGGGGTTTAAGCCCTCTGCGTCTGCCAGTTCCGCCACCCGGGCTCGGACACCGGTCGCTGCCGGTGTCCGAGCCTACGGGCAGGACGGCTCAGCCCAGTGCTGCCAGCGCCGCGTCGTAGTCGGGCTCGTCCGCGATCTCCGGAACGAGCTGGCTGTGGAGCACGCTGCCGTCGCCGTCGAGGACCACCACCGCTCGCGCCAGGAGTCCGGCGAACGGTCCGTCGGCCATCTCCACCCCGTAGTCCTGGCCGAACCCGGAGTCGCGGAAGGTTGACCCGGTGGCGACCCGGTCCAGTCCTTCGGCGCCGCAGAAGCGAGCCGCGGCGAACGGCAGGTCGGCCGAGACGCACACCACCGCGGTGTTGTCGAGCTGCGCTGCGGCCTCGTTGAAGTGACGGACGCTGGCGGCGCATGTGGGCGTGTCGATGCTGGGGAAGATGTTCAGCACCACACGCTGCCCGCGCAGACCATCAGAGGTGACCGGTGAGAGGTCGGCGCCGGCGAGCTCGAACCCCGGTGCGGCCGAACCGACGGCCGGAAGGTCACCAACGGTGTGGACCGGGCTTCCGCCCAGATGGGTCTGTGCCATGTTGCTCCTCGGATCTGTGGGTCGGTGGACGAATTCCACGCCGCCGCGGACTGTAGTGACCGGGCGGAGCCGTCAGACGTCAGGATGCGCGGCCCCGGTCGGGGCGAACAGCTCGACCGCGGCCAGCCTGGCCGCGGCTGCACAGAGCAGCAGGGTCGAAGCGGGAACCATCAGGAGCCACGGCGACGACCCCAGCGCCGCAGAGAGCGCAGCGCCGCCGACGTACCCGGCGATGACCGCGGAGAGCACCTGCAGGTTCGACAGCCGGGACCGGCCGGCACCGCCCGCACCTGATGCGAGTCCCTGACCGATGCCGACGATGGTCCCGCTCCCATAGGTCGTGGCGACCGCGACGTGGCCGACCGCGCGAAGCGTCGCCGCCTGGAGGCCCATTGCCACCGCGCCAACCGCGACGGCGACATGGATGAGCGGGGCGGCGCCGGACGGCCGCAGATCGACGCTGCTGATGAGCACGAGGAGACCGACGATGAGGAGGGATTCCACCACCAACAGGGCCGATGGCGTGACAACCCCGACAGCACGGGATCGCCGGGCCTGCCATCGGGTGGACAGCATCACGCCCAGCAGAAACGCACCGAGTGCCGTCGCGGCCAGGCCGACGCCCCGCATGTCGCCGACGCCCAGATCCATCCCCAGGTGGATGAGGTTCCCGCTCATGTTGGCGACGAACACCCTGGCGACATGACGGAACAGGTACGCGTCGACGAACCCGGCAGCGGCGGCCGCGAGGATTGCGATCACCAACGCCGCTGGAAGCCCGCCGGGGCCGCGAGCGTCGATCAGCCGCTGCTGACCTCCATCCGATCCTTTGTTCGACACGGTGGCACGGTACCCGTGCAGCACCGGCGCATCAGGCGACCCGCGACGCAGGTGGAGTGTGGCGGTCCGGGCGGGCGGGCGGCGTGCGGCGGTCCGCCCGAGCGGATCTGACGGGCGGGTCGGTGGCGGGCGTGGCCGTGCCGGCGAGCTGGTCCCACGCGGCGCGCCGGAAGTGGTCGGCGCGTTCGCGGTCCAGCTCGTTGGCGACGACCACACCTTCGATCACGTCGGCCTGTACCGCTGCAAGCGGACGACCGGCGCGCCGCACCGCCACCACCACCGTGCCGTTCGGTCGGCGACGGATCGACCGGTCGACCTGCGCGAGCCCCGGGGGCGAGCGGAACACCGGCGGGCGCAGGCGCCCCCGACGAGCCAGCGCGATCACCGTCCGCACCGTCTCGGAGAAGCGCAGCGCCGTTGCCGGGAGCGGTTCCTCGGCGTCGATCGTGGGCACCGAACGCAACGGCCGGTCGTTGCCGGACCCGTCGCAGGACCGAGGGGAAGCAGTGGATCGGAAGGGGTCGGAGGGCATGGACCGATCATCTCAGCACGGTGTGACATCGAGTCGCGGAGGTGCAGCGACCCGACGTCACACAGCGTTCACGCACCGGCGCAGAGCAGCTCTGGCGCACGGGCGCAACGGACCCCAGACTGGGCGCCCGACCCCTTGTTCCAGCCCGGACGGGGAACGTCGTCGATGGAGAACGCCCGTGTCAGAGATCAAGATCCACTGGTTCCTCCCCACCGGCGGCGACAGCCGCGACGTGCTGCCCACCGGCGACGACGCCCATCGCCGCGCGCCGTCGCAGGCATACCTGGCCGATGTCGCCAGGGCGTGTGACCGCCTGGGGTTCGATGCGGTGCTCACTCCGTGCGGCACCGGGTGCGAGGACGCGTGGATCACCACGGCGTCGCTCATCCCGCTGACCCATCGGCTGCGGTTCCTCGTGGCGTTCCGGCCCGGGATGATGAACCCGACGCTCGCGGCGCAGATGGCGTCGACCTATCAGCGCATGTCCGGCGGACGACTGCTGCTCAACATCGTCATCGGCGCGGAACCCGTGGAGATGGCCCGATTCGGTGACTTCAGCTCGAAGGACGAGCGCTACGAGCGTGCCGGCGAGTTCCTCGAGGTGGTCGACGGCGCGTGGGGCGACGAGCCCTTCGATCTCGATGGCGAGCACTACCGGGTGCAGGGCGCAACGACCCGCCTCGCACCCGACCCCCGACCCGAGGTGTACTTCGGTGGAGCGTCGCCGGCGGCGGAACGCGTCGCAGCCCGTCATGTCGACGTCTACCTGGCGTGGGGCGAGACCCCCGACATGATCGGTGAGCGTCTGGAGCGGATGCGTGCCCTGGCCGATGCCGCCGGCAGGCCCGAGAACCGGCCGTTGCGGTTCGGCATCCGGTTCCACGTCATCACCCGCGACACCGCGGAGGAGGCGTGGGGCGAGGCAGCACGCCTGATGGCCGGCATCGACCCGGACGCGGTCCGCGCCGCTCGGGCCGACTTCGCCACCACCCAGTCCGAGGGTCAGCGCCGCATGGCAGAGATGTCGAACCGCCCGACCGACACGGTGGCCGGTTCCGACCCCAGAGCCCTCGAGGTGTACCCGAACCTGTGGTCCGGGGTGGGACTGGTGCGCGGCGGTGCGGGCACGGCGCTGGTCGGGAGCCACGAGCAGGTCGCCGACCGCATCGAGGAGTACGTGCAGATGGGCATCGAGGAGTTCATCCTGTCGGGCTACCCGCACCTCGAGGAGGCCTACCGATGCGGCGAAGGACTGCTCCCGGAGCTACGTCGCCGCAAGCTGCTCCCCCACGCCGACGCTCAGCAGCCCGAACCGACCTTCTCGTTCCGCTGAGGTGCCGACATGAGCCGGACCGGACCCGACCACGCCCAGGCCCAGGTCGATGCCGACGCTGCGGCGGCGGCCCGGCTGCGCGTCGGCCTGTTGCTGTGCGATCACCTCGACGACGACATCGCCGCCCAGGTCGGTGACTACACCGAGCTCTTCCCCGCCAGGTTCGGCCCCGCCGGCATCGACCTGGTGGTCCACGACGTGACCGTGGGCGGGTTCCCGACCGACCTGGACGCCGTCGACGGCTGGATCGTGTCGGGCTCGCGCCGCAGCACCTACGAGGACGAGACCTGGATCCACGATCTGGAGGACCTGGTGCGCCGCCTCGTCGAGGAGCGCCGCAAGCTCGTCGGCATCTGCTTCGGGCACCAGATGGTGGCCCAGGCGACCGGCGGCACCGTGGAGCAGGCCAGCGTCGGCTGGGGGGTGGGCGTCAAGTCCTTCGAACTGACCGCCGGCGCCCCGTGGATCGACCCGCACCGGGTGCCGTCAGGTCGCTTCACGCTGTTGATGAGCCATCGCGACCAGGTGACCCGACTCCCCGAGCGCGCCGAGGTGCTCGCCACCACCGGGTACTGCCCGGTCGGCGCCTACCGCATCGACGACCACGTGTTCTGCGTGCAGGGCCACCCCGAGTGGGTGCCCGAGCTGTCGCGCATACTCATGGGACGCCGACGCACCGCGATCGGCGAAGCAGTGGTGGACGCGGCGCTGGCCACGCTGGACGACCCGCTCGACGCAGCGCTCGTGGTCGACTGGATGGCCGACTTCTTCCGGTCCTGAGCCGCCACGACCGCGGACCGCTACAGCCGCGGCGGCGCCGAGGCGGTGTCCCGGGCGTCATCCGCGTCGGCCATCACGGCGAACCGCCCGGTCGCGACGAACCCGATGGTCACCATCGCCAGGGCAACACCCGCAGCGACCGTCGTCGCCCGGATCCCCCACCGGTCCGCTGCGGCACCCCACGTGATGAGCCCGAGCGGCAGCGCTCCGGTCAGGCACATCAGGTAGATCGCGATGACCACCCCGCGCAGCTCCTCGAGGACCACCAGCTGGATGGTCGTGTTGATGGTCGAGGCGATCGACAGGTACGCGCCGCCGAAGCACAACAGCGCGACGATCGACCACGCATAGGTCGGTGCCAGGCCCATCGCGGCGACCGACACCCCGTACAACAGCATGGCGGCGCCGAGCAGGCGGGCACGGGGAAGGCGCGGCGCGACGGACAACAGCAACGGGGTGAACAGCACCGACCCGATGCCCGCAGCGCCGAACAGCAACCCCAGCTGCGCTCCGTCGACCCCGTAGACCGACTCGCCGTACACCGCCAGATAGCTGAACAGCGGGCTGCCCAGGCCCGACACCGCGATGATCGCCACGCAGCACGCCAGGATCGCCGGGCTGGTCAGCACGTGCGACGCGCCCCGCCGGATCCCGGCCATCGCACCACCGCTGCTCGGGCGGACCCGGTGTTCGCTCGTGCCCCGGATGACCACCAGCACCCCGATCACCACCAGGAAGGAGGCCCCGTTGATCGCGAACGCCGTCGCCGCGCCCCATGCGGCGATGACCAGACCCGCCAGGAACGGTCCGAGCGCCCGGGCCGCGTTGAACTGCGCACTGTTCAACGTCACTGCGTTCAACAGCACGTCCCGGGGGACCAGCTCGGTCACGAAGGACTGCCAGATGGGCGTGTTCACCCCGCCCGCCAGACCCGACAGGAACGCCAGCGCCGCGAGCGTCGTCGTGGTCGCGGCGCCCGACGCCACCAGCGCCCACAGCGCGAACGCGCACATCGCCTGGGAGATCTGCGCAGCGATCAGCAGCGTGCGCCGCGGGTAGCGGTCCGACAGCGTGCCGCCGACCAGTCCCATCACCATGAACGGGACGTACTGGAAGAACCCGGTGATGCCGACGTCCCCCACGCTGCCGGTCAGGGTGAACGCCACGTAGGGCACCGCCGCGTTCTGCATCCAGCCACCGGTGTTGGACACCAGCGCACCGATCCAGAACCACCGGAAGTTCCGGTGCGAGAACGCCACCAGGGCGGGGCGAGCGAGCGAGTCGGGCACCTCGGGGGGTTTAGCATGTGCCCATGTCGCCGCCACCCGAGGGTTCGACCGGCCGATCCGGCCGATCTGGCCGGTCCGCCCGGTCCGCAACGACCTCGAAGCCGCGTGCGAAGCGGTCAGCCGCTGCCACCGTCACCGACTCGAACGAGGTCGAGGTGCTGGCACCGGGAGAGGACCACCACGAGTCGTACCTCCCGATGCGCAAGGAGTACCAGGACCCCGACCAACTGGACCCGGACCGCATGTCCGATGTCAACGAGTGGGGCCGCTCGGAGCACATGCGCGAGCTCGCCCGGCGCCTGTACGACCCCGTGTACCGCAACTGGTTCCGGGTCGAGTGGGAGGGCCTCGAGAAGATCCCGACCGACGGTGGCGCGCTGCTCGTGGCCAACCACGCAGCTGCCATCCCGTCGGATGCTCCGGTGATCATGCACGGGATCGAGACCGAGCTGGGTCGCCCCTGCTACGGCCTGGCCGACAACTTCTTCCGCACCCTGCCCGTCGTCGGCACGCTGTGGAACCGGTTGGGCGGACTTCCCGCGCATCCTGACAACGCCTACCGGCTGCTGCACGACCAGGGGCAGTTGGTGCTGGTGTTCCCCGAGGGGGCCAAGGGCCCCGCCAAGACCTACGACGAGCGCTACCAGCTGCGACGGTTCGGTCGCGGTGGATTCATCGAGATCGCCATGCGGGCGGGCGTGCCCGTGGTGCCGATCGCCGTGGTCGGCGCCGAGGAGTCGATGCCGACGCTGGTGCGGATCCCCTCGATCGCCAAGGCGTTCGGCCTGCCGTACATGCCCCTGACCGCCAACATGTTGCTCGCCGGGCCGCTCGGTGCGGTGGCGTACTTCCCCGCCAAGTTCAAGCTCAAGGTGCTCGACCCGGTGTACTTCGACGTCCCGCCGGGCCAGGAGCGCTACTCCCGGTCCCGCATCATGGACGAGTCCGAGATGATCCGTGACCGCATCCAGGTCGCGCTCTACGAGATGCTGCGACGTCGACGTTCGGTGTGGTTCGGATGAGTGCGGCCGCCGAACCACCGCAGCGCGCCAGACGGGTGCTCGTGACCGGTCTCGGCACCTTCTGGGGTGGTCGCGTGGCGCAGGCACTCGAGGCCGACCCCAACGTCGAGGTCATCGTCGGTCTGGACACGACCGAGCCCACCGTCGAGCTGGAACGCACCGAGTACGTGCGGGTGGATGCCAACTACTCCATCCTGTCGCGCATCGTGCGGGCCACCCAGGTCGACACGATCATCCACACCTTCCTGGTGGTCGACCCGACACAGATGTCGAGGCGGTCGATGCACGAGATCAACGTGATCGGCACGATGAACCTGTTCGCCGCGGCGTCGTCGGCGTCGTCGACGGTGCGCCACGTGATCGTGAAGTCCGCCACGATGGTCTACGGCTGCGCCCCGGAGGACCCGGTGTGGTTCCGTGAGGACACCCCTCGCTCCCGGCCGGCGCGGGCACCGCTCGAACGCAGCCTGGAGGCGGTCGAGGGCTACGTCCGCGACTTCGCCGAGGACAACCCGCACGTCAACGTGGCCCTGATGCGGTTCTCCAACGTCATCGGGTCCCAGATCGAGACCCCGCTCACCAGGCTGCTGAACCTGCCGGTGGTGCCGTCGGTGTTCGGCTTCGACCCACGGTTCCAGTTCGTGCACGAGGACGACGTGATCCGCTCGATCCAGTTCGCGTTCGAACACGACCTCCCCGGGGTGTTCAACGTGGCGGGCGACGGTCTCATCCCCTGGTCGGAGGTGGCCAAGCAGTGCGGCAAGCGCACCTTCTCCCTCCCGCCGATCGGCACGTCGTTGCTGACCAGTCCGTTCCGCAGCATCGGGCTGCTGGACATCCCCGAGGCGTACCACGGTCTGCTGCGGTACGGCCGCGGCGTCGACAACCGTCGCCTCAAGGACTACGGGTTCCGCTACGACTACACCTCGAGCCAGGCCGTCGCCGCCTTCATCGAAGCGGTGCGGCTGCGCCACACCATCGGCGACAGCCAGCCGACCTACCGCTACGAGCGCGACGTCGAGCAGTTCTTCCGTCACTCACCGGCAGTGGTGCGCGAGCGGCCCTGAACCGTGTCGCGGGCGAGCCGGGCGACCTCGTCCTCGATCCCGCTCCAGTCATAGCGACGGCCGAACAGCTCGGCGCCCGCGTCCGCGAGCACCTGACGCTCGCCGCCGTCGAGCAGCAACCGGGCGCAGGCGCCTGCGAACTCCGCGGCGTCGTCCGCGATGAGCGCATCGACGCCGTCGGTCACCTCGATGCCCTCGCACCCCACCGTGGTCGTGACCAGCGGCAGGTGGTTCGCGAGCGCCTCCACCACCTTCAGCCGGGTCCCCGCACCCACACGGATCGGAACGATCGACACATCCGCTCGGGCGATCTCGGCCTGCAGGTCCTCGACCGGACCCACCAGGTCGACCCCCGGCACCTCGGCCACCCAACCGACGCGTTCGGCACCGCGACCGACGATGCGCACACGCGCCGACGGAACCCGGGCGCGGAGAGGTGGCAGCACCTCTCGGACGAACCACTCCACCGCCTCGGTGTTGGGCTCGTAGTCCAAGGCGCCGACGAAGAACATCGTCGGGTGCTCGCCCCGCAGCTTCGATCGGTCCGACTCGACCTGCTCGGGTGCGCTCGCACCGTTGCCCACCACCACGGCATTGGGGCAGTTGGACCGCCGCAGGTCCAGGGAGCTGCAGACCACCACGTGGTCCACCGCAGCGGCACATGCGCGCTGGGTGCGGTCCCAGCGCCGCTCGTCCACCAGGTCGAACCCGCGCGACACCCCCCACCTCCCGATCGTGCGGACCTTCTCCCCCACCCCCGCTCCCGGAGCGAACCGCGGCGGGGTCGTCCGCCGCAATCGCAGCGCCAGGTGTTCCAGGTTGTCGAAGTCGACGATCGACGCAGGAGGACCAGCCCGGTCCACGCGACGCGCCGCTGCTCGCTCGACCGTCGCGTGCAGGGGCCACCAGGTGTCGACGTGTGAGTACCAGATCAGGTCCACCGGGTCGCCGCCGCCGACGCGGTCCGCCACCAGCGCCGAGGTCGCGGACCAGTCCGGGCCCAGCAGGCGCCGCGGCGGGCCGCCACGCACCCACGTCGGTAGCCAGTCGCGGACACCTGCGTCGGGGCCCACGGGGACCGGCGTCACCTCGACCAGGCCCGCGGGCTCCTCGGGCGCCGCAGCGGCTGTGCCGGCCGGTCGACGGTCGAGGGTGATCACCTCGACCGACCCGGCACGCCCCAGACCCGAGATCAGGTGGTGCAGCCGCTGTCGGTACCCGTCGCTCGCGGGCCACGGATACTGTTCGGCCACCACGAGGATCCTCACGGCGTCGAACCGTACCCGCTGGGAGCAGCGGCCATCTCGGACCTCCGCAGACCAACCACAGGAGGCCCCGTGCCCCTCATCCGAAGCGTTCGAACGGGCCGCGTCGCGGTGCTCACCCTGGACGACCCGCAACGACGCAACGCTCTCGGCGTCGACCTGTGCGCGGAGTTGGCCACCCACATGGATGCAGCCGAGGCCGACGCCGACGTCGGCGCGGTGGTGGTCACGGGCGCGGCGCCCGCGTTCTGCGCCGGTGCTGATCTGACCCAGCTGGGTGCGTCGCGCCGGGAGGGCCTGCTGGCGATCTACGAGGGGTTCCTGCGGGTCGCGAGCTCTCCGCTGCCGACCATCGCCGCGGTGAACGGCGCCGCGGTCGGCGCGGGGATGAACCTGGCGTTGGCAGCCGATGTGCGGCTCGCCGGCCGGTCGGCACGCTTCGACGCCCGGTTCCTGGACCTGGGCATCCACCCCGGCGGCGGGCACACCTGGATGCTGCGCCGCATCGTCGGCCCGCAGGCAGCGATGGCGATGGTGGTGTTCGGCCAACGTCTGGATGGCGAGGAGGCCGAGCGGGTGGGCCTGGCATGGCGCTGCGTCGATGACGACGAACTGCTGGACGCCGCGGTGCAGATGGCAGCCCGCGCCGCCGATGCGCCGGCCGAGCTGACCCGGAGGATCAAGGCCACCATCGCCGACGTCGCCGGGATCGATGCGCACAGCGACGCCGTCGAACGGGAGCTCGGCGACCAGCTCTGGTCGATGGACCAGCCGGCCTTCGCCGAGCGTCTCGCACAGCTCCAGGCGAGGATCACCGGCTCGGGCTGACGCTCCGGGCCCGGTCGGTCCCTGCGAGGACCTCGGCGAGCGTCCGCCAGCGGCGCTGACGCTCGCGGTAGAAGACCCACGCGAACGCTGCGACGAGCGGGGTGAGTGCCCCGGCGTCGATGTGGATCACGTCGGTGTAGCGACACCGGCCTCCCTCGAGCGGCTCGACGGTGATGTCGTGGCGCCACGAACGGATCGGCCCGCCGGCCTCATCGGAGGACAGCCGACGTTCGCGGTCGTCGATCTCGGCGACGCGGATCCGGTGGCGCGAGAACGGGACCATGCCGCCCAGCAGCAGCCATCCGGTCGCCTCCTCGCCCTGCTGCCACGGTTCGGTCCGATCGCGCAGCGGCCGCCAGTCGAGCAGGCCCCGCGTGACGAACCGGAACGCCTGAGGGGTGCGCACCGCGGCCCACACCAGGTCGGCGGGGGCATCGAGGACGCAGGAACGTCGGATCGTTCGTTCGAGTGACATACGAATAGTGTGAGTAACGCTCACATTCAGTTCAACTCGCATTCGGAGACACCTGCATGGCCCGGACGACCTCGGCGGAACCCCGCAAGCGCCCCCGGCAGCGCCGGTCCGCCGAGACCGTCGACCGCATCCTCGCCGCCGCGGCTCGCATCTTCGACGAGCGTGGCTACCGGGGAACGACCACGAACCACGTCGCGGAGGAAGCCGGGGTGTCGATCGGCTCGCTCTACCAGTACTTCCCCAACAAGGACGCGCTGCTCGTCTCGCTCGCCGAACGCCACGTCGACGACGTGGCCACGAGGTTCGGTGCGCGCCTGGCCGGGCTCCGGGAGGAGCGGCCGCCGCTGGACACCACCGTTCGAGCGCTGCTGGACCTGACCGTCGAGGTGAACGACACCTCACGGCTGCACGCCATCCTCTTCTCCGACTGTCCGCGAACACCGGCGCTGGTCGAGCGCCTCGGCCGCTTCACCGACGTGCTGGTGGCCGAGGTGGTCTGGCACCTGGAGCGGACGGGGAGCGCCGGCCACCATCCCGAGCTGCGGGCACGGCTCGTGGTCGCCGCGGTGGACGCAGCAGTGCACGAGGTGGTGCTCGCCCATCCGCCCGGCCCCGCCCGAGCGGCCGCCACGGACGAGCTCGTCGCCGTCACCGTCGGTGGACTGGCACCCGGACGGGGACGTCGACCTCAGGTGCCGTCGCGGCCGACCTTCCAGTAGCCGCGGATCGTGGCATGCGAGCGCGGCACGCCTCGCTCGTCGAACATCAGCTTCCGGATGCGCTGGACCGCTGCGGCCTCACCCGCTGCCCACACCCTGGCGCCCGGTTCCAGCGCGACCTCGCGGGCCGCCTCCACGAGCGTGTCGCCGGGCGATGCCCCGTCGGGCAGCACCGACCAGGTGACCGTGGTACCCGACCGATCCGGCAGCTCGACCTGCTCGGCCGCCGCCCGATGCTCCAGGTGCACCACGGCGCTGGCCGCCGACGGCAGCTCGGCCAGGATCGTGCAGATCGCCGGCACCGCGGACTCGTCGCCGAAGAACACGTACGAGGAGGTCTCGGGGTCGACCTCGTAGCCACTGCCGGTGCCCGACACCGCCGCGGGCGACCCGGGCGTGGCGGCGCCTGCCCAGCGGGTCAACGGCGCGTCGTCGTGGAGCACGACGTCGACGTCGAGTTCGGCCGACGTGCCGTCGTCGCGCACCGCGAGCGGTGTGAGGGTGCGGATCCGCGCCCGGGCGCCGTCGCCCCACAGGAACTCGTTGCCGTTCCAGGTCGGCAGCTCGAACCGGCCGTCGTCTCGGGGCAGCAGCAGGCGGACGCTGGAACCCGGATCGCCGCGCTCCAGCCCGACCAGCTCCTGACCCACCAGCGTCACCCGCACCATCGAGGAGCTCCGGGGGACGGTCCCGAGCACCTCGCACCGCCGCAACGGTGGCGGCTCCCGCCGTGTCGGCAGCTCGGGCCGGCCGGTCACCAGATCCACGCGGTGAGCAACTCGTCGCGCCGAACCTGCCACTCCTCGGCGGTGATGGCGTAGCGGATGTGGTCCTCCCAGACGCCGTTGATCTCCAGATACCGCTCGGCGACGCCTTCGGATCTCAGCGCCAGCTTGTCGGCGACCCGACGACTCGCGTCGTTGCGCGGGATGACCGAGATCTGCACGCGGTGCAACAGCAGCTGTTCGAAGCAGAACTGCAGCACCACCACCACCGACTCCGGCATGTACCCCTGACCGGCGAGCCGCTGGTCGATCCAGTAGCCGATGTAGGCGTTCTGGTGCGCGCCGCGATGGATGGAGTTGACGTTGATCTCACCGCCGAACGCGCCGTCGACGAACACGCCGAACCCGTAACCGGTGCCCAGCTGGATCTCGCGCATGCGCACCGAGCACCGGGCCGAGAACGCCTGGCGATCCTCGACGGTGTCGGGCTGACCGGGAATGCGCTTCGGCTCCCAACGGGTCAGCCAGTCGTGGCACCGGCGACGGACCTCTCGCCACTCGTCGAAGTCGTGCAGCGTCAACGGTCGCAGCAGCACACGACGCCCGTGGAGCAGGGCCACGGAGCTCATCGGGTCATAGGTCGTCCTGCGGCGCAACACCGCCCGCAGCCTACCGAGTCGCCGCGGCGGAACCGGAAGCAGCTCGCCACGGGCAACTCAGGTCAGCTGCGACAGGATCAACCCGTCCAGGATGTCGGCCTCGCTGACCACGCAGCTGTCGAACCCGAAGTAGCGGAAGATCCCCACCAGCACGCAGCACCCGCCGACGATCACATCGACCCGGCCCGGTTCCAGGCCAGGGTTGTGCCGTCGGTCGTCAGCAGCCTCGGTCGCCAGGGTCCGGAAGACGTCCTCGGCCGCGGCCCGGGTGAGCTCGAACCCGTGGATGGCGTCCCGGGAGTACTCCGCCAGCCCGATCTCGACCGCCGCAACGGTGGTCACCGTGCCGGCGAGACCGACGAACCGGTCGACGTCGCCGGCGCCGGGCACCTCGCGGGTGACGTCGTCGAGGTGCTGTTCGACCTCGGCCAGGCAGTTCGTGAGCTCCTCGGGCAGCGGCGGATCGTGCAGGAGGTACTTCTCGGTCATGCGCACGCAGCCCATGTCGACCGACAGCGACTCCTCCAGCTCGTCGCTGCCCAGGGCGAACTCGGTCGAGCCGCCGCCGATGTCGACCACGAGCGAACGACCGGGCACCTTCGCCAGCGCGCTGGTTGCTCCGTCGAAGCTGAGCCGGGCCTCCTCGGCGCCGGTGATCAGCTCCGGCGTCGCGCCCAGGATGTCGGTCGCGGGTCCGAAGAAGTCCTGGCGGTTCGCGGCATCCCGCGAGGCCGACGTGGCGGCGATGCGCACGCCCACGACCTGGTAGCGGTCCATGATCTGGCGGTAGTCCGACATGACCGCCAGCGTTCGAGCGATCGCATCGGGGTCGAGCCGGCCCGTGCGATCCACCCCCGCGCCCAGGCGGGTGACACGCATGTGTCGCTCCAGCTGGGTGTGGCCGTCGGAGATGAGCAACCTGGTGGAGTTCGTGCCGCAATCGATCGCGGCGTACAACGGCTGGGTCACGGTGTGTCTCCGGGTTCTCGGGCAGCGGTGGCTGGATCGACGGTCGCTGGATCGGCAGCTGCTGGCACGGTAGGTGGGGCGCCGAGTCGATCGTGCACCCACCGCCCCACCGGGTCATCCCCGCCGACCAGGAACCAGGCGTAGTGGGTGTGCAGGCACTTGACCCCTCGCCGCGTCCCCCCGACGCCCCCGAACGGCCTGGGTCCGGGCCACCCCGCGGGCAGCGCGGCGTCGCGTTCGACGCGGTAGCGCTCGTGTGCGGCGCGCAGCGCGTCGGCGTCGACCGCGGCCTCTGCGGCACGCACGCCCCCGTCGGCCTCGAGGCGCCCGATCCGCCGGTTCAGATCGCGATCGACGAGCCAGTACAAGGTCGGCATCGGGGTGCCGTCGTCCAACAGCGGGTGGTTGCAGATGACCACCGCTGCTCCGTCTCGCGAGCGCAGCACGACCCGGAACCCGCCCCGAGGGGCACGGCCCAACAGCTCGGTGACCTCTGCGACCTGCTCAGGATCGTTGGGCTCCGTCCACCCGACAGCCGCACCGCCAGAACCGACCTCGGGCCGAGCCCCGGCCGGACCCGGCTCAGGACCCACCGGTCGCCGAGCGCTCCAACGGACCGCTGATGACGGTCGAAGGGCCAGCCCGCAGGCAGGACCAGCCCGGCGGTCGCCGCCGGCAGGATCGCGTAGGACTCCTCGCCGGGTTCGACCAGCCCGTAGTCGCGCCGGGCGATGCGTTGGATCTCGGCGGGTTCCCCGAGACGGGCCAGGCGCTCGGCCAGTTCCTCGTTGGTCCGGTCCACCTCGGCCAGCCGCGCCTCTCGCGCTGCCAGCTCACCGCGTTGGGCCCAGTAGCTCCTGGCGGGGACCGCCAGGACCGCCGCGACCACGAGCAGCAGCCCGAGCGCGATGAGGAACCGCCGACGGCGGACGCTCGGCTCCACGTTCAGCGCGGCCCTCCGACCGGTGCGAGCGCAGCACGCCCGCGGTACACAGCGGCCGCGCCCAGCTGCTGTTCGATGCGCAGCAGTTGGTTGTACTTCGCGACACGGTCCGAGCGGGCCGGGGCGCCGGTCTTGATCTGACCGCAGTTCGTCGCAACGGCCAGGTCGGCGATGGTGACGTCCTCGGTCTCGCCGGAGCGGTGCGACATGACCGAGGTGTAGCTGTTGCGGGTGGCCAGATCGACCGCGTCCAGAGTCTCGGTCAGCGAGCCGATCTGGTTGACCTTGACCAGGATGGAGTTCGCGACGCCCTCCGCGATGCCACGACCCAGGCGCTCGGAGTTGGTCACGAACAGGTCGTCGCCCACCAGCTGCACGCGGTCGCCGATCTTGGCGGTCAGATCCGCCCAGCCGTCCCAGTCGTCCTCGGCCATGCCGTCCTCGATCGACACGATCGGGTAGCGATCGCAGAGATCGACGAGGTAGTCGGCGAACTCGACCGGGCTGAGCGAGCGGCCCTCGCCGGCCAGGACGTACTGTCCGTCGCGGAAGAACTCCGTCGACGCGGCGTCGAGCGCGATCGCGATGTCGTCGCCAGGCACCCTGCCACTGCGTTCGATCGCCTCCAACAGCAGCTGCACTGCGGCTTCGTTGGACTCCAGGTTCGGCGCGAACCCGCCCTCGTCGCCGATCGCGGTGGACAGGCCGCGCTCGTGCACCACCTTCTTGAGCGTGTGGTACGTCTCCGCACCCCAGCGGAGCGCCTCGGAGAACGACGCCGCGCCCACCGGCATCAACATGAACTCCTGCACGTCGACGTTGTTGTCGGCGTGCTCGCCGCCGTTGATGACGTTCAGCATGGGCACCGGCAACACGCACGCGTTGGGGCCGCCGACGTAGCGGTACAGCGGCAGGCCGAGCTCGTCGGCCGCTGCCGTCGCGGCCGCCAGGGAGACTCCGAGGATGGCGTTGGCGCCGAGGCGGGCCTTGTTGTCGGTGCCGTCGAGATCGCTGAGCAGCCGATCCAGGTCACGCTGGTCGATCGCGTCCAGACCGATGACGGCATCGGCGATCTCTCCGTTGACCGCGTCCACGGCGGTGCGCACGCCCTTGCCCAGGTAGCGCTCGGCGTCGCCGTCACGCAGCTCGACGGCCTCGAACGCACCGGTCGAGGCGCCCGAGGGCACTGCCGCGCGACCGATGGCCCCTGAGTCGAGCTCGATCTCGACCTCGACGGTCGGGTTGCCGCGGGAGTCGAGGATCTCACGACCGACGATGCCTTCGATGATGCTCACGCATGGACTCCTCGTGTGGTGCCGCCGACCCCGACGACGTCGAAAACTACCGCCGGCATCATGCCAGCCCCATGACCCCCGTCCGAATCTGTCGGTCCGTGGGACCCACGGCGACTCAGAGATTCGATCGGATCAGCTCTGCATAGGCACGTGCGCCGTCGGGGCGCAGGTGGGCACCATCGCCCGCGAACCACTCGGGGTGCGCCGAGGCGAGCGAGAACCAGTCCACCAGCACGGCGTTGGGGTGGCGTTCCGCGCCGGCTGCCATCCGCTGGTTGACCAGGTCCTGCCAGGGCCGGGACACCTTCGCGTTGACGAGCACGACCCGACGATCACCGGCACGTTCCATCATCTGATCGAGGTCCGCGTCGGTGAAGGTCCCGTTGGTCCCTGCGTGCACCACGAGCGTGCCGGGGATCAGCCCTTCGCCCGCGTACCACCCCACCACGTCGCTGACCGCGTCGAACTGTCGCCCCACCTTCGCGTCCACCCGTATGCCGGGCATGGCCTCGATGAGCGCCGACTGCGCACCCAGCATCACCGAGTCGCCCACCGCCACCGCGTCGGTCTGAGCGGCTGGCGCTGCAGTGGCCGGCGGGGCGCCGGTCGGGGCCGAGCCGGCAACCGTCGTGGTGGGCGTCGGCACGGTCGTGGTCGTCGGGTCGGTGGTCACCGGCGCCGAGGGGTCATCGCCCTGTTCGGGTGTCGGTGTGCCGGTCAGCTCGGCGGTGTCGTCACCCATCGCGGCCAGCTCGATCTCGCCGCGCTCGGCGTCACTGCTCGCCCGGTGCAAGCCGATCCCGATGAGCAGGACCAGCACGGCGAAGGTCCCGCCGACCGCCATGGCGCGCCGGGCGAGTGCCTCGCGTCGCTGCCCCTCGCTGCTCTGCAGGTCGGACCACCAACGGCCCAGCGCACCGGTGCGCATGGGCGTCTCCACGTAGCGGAACGACAGCTCGGCGGCGGCGAAGGTCAACGCCATGCGGAAGACGAACAACGGGAAGCCGGACAGGGGGACATCGAGCTCGGGCCGGGTCACCATGAAGATCGGCCAGTGCCACAGGTACAACGAGTACGACCGAACCCCGATCCACACCAACGGCGGCACGGCGAGGAGCTTGGAGAGCCGGGCGGCGGGGTGCACCAGAACGGCGATCACGACGATGCAGACGACGTCGAGCAGCAGGAACCCGCCGCGGTAGATGAACGGGTCGAACGCATTCACGCGGGTGACGAACCACCCGATGATCACCAGACCCACGAGACCGATGACGTCCAGGGTCGGCCCGGCCTGCGGTGCGGCCTCGGCCCGCGACCGCCACGGGGTCCACACCATGGCGAGGAACGCACCCAGCAACAGACCCGACAGCCGCGTGTCGGTGCCGTAGTAGACGCGGCTGGTGTCGACGAACGGCTCGTAGAGCACCGCCATCCAGACCGCGGACGCAACAGCTGTGCCCAGCACAGCCCACCTCACGCGCACGTGGCCCAGCTTCACCAGGCCCAGCACGAACAGCGGCGGGAAGACCAGGTAGAACTGCTCCTCGACCGCGAGCGACCACAGGTGCTGCAGCAGGGGCGGGCGCCCCGCCTGCGCGAAGTACGACTCGTCGAGGAAGATCTGCCACCAGTTGTAGACGTACACGAGCGCGGCCAGCACGTCGCCGCCCATGCGTCCCGCCGCGTCGCGGTACACCAGCAGCGACGCGACCGACACCACCGCCAGCAGCAGGTACAGCGCCGGCAGCAGTCGGCGCCCCCGACGGATCCAGAAGCCGCGAAGGCTGACGGTGCCGCTGTGTGCCCGCTCCTCGAGCAGCAGCGAGGTGATCAGGAACCCCGACACCACGAAGAACACCTCGACACCGAGGAACCCTCCCGGCATCCACGACACATCCGCGTGGTACAGGATCACCGCTGCCACCGAGAGCGCGCGCAGACCGTCCAACGACGGTCGGTAGCCCAACTTCATGGGCGCGCGGGAAAGGGTGGCCACAGCCATCGCTTCCATTCTGTCGCAGCGAGGACCGGGTGCCGGGCCGCACCTGCGTCAGGGCACCAGGAAGTAGTTGCCCGCTTCCTGGTAGCCCGCCGGGACCTCACGCAGCGACGACGTCGAGTCGTCATAGACATGGACCGTGTAGTCGAACCCGCGGAACATCTCGAGGCACTCGGTGGTGCGGTCGTTGTCCCACAGCTCGGTGTAGACGAGCGGTCGGTCACGCTCGATCAACTGCTTGCCGCCCCGGAACACGAAGACCTCGTGGTTCTCCACATCGATCTTGATCGCGGCGACCCGCCCGGGGTGCAGTTGGACGTCGTCCAGCCGTCGCACGGGCACCGAGTACCGCTGCCCGGGTTCGTCGTCGTCGGCCGCGACGTGGCTCAACCCCTGCATGCGGACGTTGGACTCCTCGGGCATGATCATCTGGAGCTCACCGTCGTGCTCGCCGAGCGCGGTCTGGCGCAGGGTGACGTTGGTCAGCCCGTAGTGGTCGACCATCCGGGTGAGCGCCCTGAAGTTCTCTCCGATCGGCTCGAACGCCTCGACATGGCCGCGGGGCACCCGCCGCGACATCAGCACGGTCATCAGCCCGATGTTCGCCCCGATGTCGAGCACCAGGTCGCCCGGGCGGATCATGTCCAGGAAGTGGAACAGATCGCGGTAGCGGCGCTGGCGCGGCATCGTCGCCAGGGTCGCCCGGGCGAAGACGAACAGGTACCGCTCGAACCCGAGGACGCGCTGCATGACCCGCTGCACCGTTCGCTTCATCGTGGTGGCCCCCCTGACCACGGGCGCTGCGCCCGACCGCGCCGCAGCGTAGCGGCGGGCACCGGGGCGTCGGTCCGCAACGGCTCAGCCGGCCTCGGAGTGCGTGACGGGCGACTCGCCCATCCACTCACGCAACGTGTTCTTCAGCTTCGTCTGCTGGATGAAGATGTCGTGCTCGGCGGGCACGCCGCCGCTCGACTGGGGTGCCTTCCAGTAGAAGCTCAACCACTCCTGCACGCCCGACTGCCCCGCACGCTGGGCGAGGTCGAGGAACAGTGCCAGGTCCAACACGATCGGTGCGGCCAGGATCGAGTCGCGGCACATGAAGTCGACCTTGATCTGCATCGGATAGCCCATCCACCCGAAGATGTCGATGGCGTCCCACCCCTCCTTGTTGTCGCCGCGGGGCGGGTAGTAGTTGATGCGCACGACGTGGTCGATGTTGCCGTAGAGCTCCGGGTACACCTCGGGCTGCAGGATGGTGTCGAGCACGCCGAGCTTGGAGACCTCCTTGGTCTTGAAGTTCTCCGGGTCGTCCAGCACCTCGCCGTCGCGGTTGCCCAGGATGTTGGTCGAGTACCAGCCCCGCATCCCCAGCATCCTGGCCTTGAAGCCAGGGGCCAGGATCGTCTTCATCAACGTCTGGCCCGTCTTGAAGTCCTTGCCGGTCACCGGCACGCCGCGGTCGAGCGCCAGCTGCTCCATGCACGGCAGGTCGATCGACAGGTTGGGAGCACCGTTGGCGAAGGGCACGCCGCTGGAGAGCGCGGCGTAGACGTAGATCTGACTGGGCGAGATGTTCGGGTCGTCGGCACGCAGCCCCGCCTCGAACGCCTCGACGGTGTCGTGCACCGCGGTGGGCTCCTGGTAGGCCTCGGTCGATCCGCACCAGACCATGACCAACCGGTCACAACGCTGCTCGGTCCGGAAGTTCTCGATGTCCGCGATGACCTGCTGCGCGAGGTCCCACTTGTTCTCGCCGGTCTTGACCCGGACACCATCGAGCTTCTTGACCCATCGCTGGTCGAACACCGCCGGCATCGCGTTGATGCCCTCGAGCTCACCCGACAGGGGGCCCAGGTCCCGCTCGTCGAGCACGCCGCACGTGCGAGCGGCCTCCAACGCGTTGGGCGAGATCGGGTCCCAGCCACCGAACACCACGTCGTCCAGTCCCGCCAGCGGGACGAAGTCCTTGATCATCGGGTTGCGACCCTCGTCGCGCTGGCCGAGGCGGATGTGGGCCATCTGGGTGAGCGAGCCGATCGGCTCGGCGAGGCCCTTGCGGGTGGCGAGGACGCCGGCGTAGGCGGTGGAGGCGACCGCACCCATGCCCGGGGTGAGGATCCCCAGGCGACCGGTGGCGGGAGCGATCTGCAACGGTGCTGACATTCCCAGGACTCTAGGTCGCCCCCGCAGCACCGCCCGATCCGACCGTGCCGGCCTCGAGCTGGCGCAGGTGGGCGATCCGACGATCGGTGGCCACCCGAAGGGCGTCCTCGGGGTCCAGATCAGCAGCGGTGGCACGGTCGACCATGTCCAACAGCGCCGCGCCGAGCGTCGCTGCGTCCCACTCGGCCGCCGGGTCCCGCGGGGCCGACGCAACCGGTGGGGCCACGACGGTGTCGCCCAGCGCGGCGGCGCGCTTCGCGACCTTCATCGCACGCGCCAGGGCGGGCATGGCCGATGGAATGCCGTCCATGACCGACCCTCGGCCCTGTTCGCTCCGCTTGTCGGACTCCCACGCGGCCACCAGCTCCTCGACGCTCGGCGGCGCACCACTCGTCCGGTCCGATCCGGACAGCGCAGCCGGACCCGACGCGGCAGCTTCCACGTGCGGGTGGCGACGCACGAGCTTGTCGTGGATGGCCCCGGCAACATCGGCCAGGGTGAACCAGCCGCGCTCCGCGGTGATCGCCGAGTGGAACACCACCTGGTACAGCAGGTCGCCCAGCTCCGAGCAGAGCTCGTCGGCGCCCTCGCCGGTGACGGGGTCGTACGCGTCGATCGCCTCGAGCACCTCGTAGGTCTCCTCGAGCAGGTAGCGCTTCAGGCTCTGGTGGTCCTGTTCGGCCTTCCACGGGTCCTGGTCACGCAGACGGACCATGAGCTCGGCGAGCGCGGCGACGCCGGCCCCGACCGGCGCCGCCATACGGGGAATCCACAGCGAGGTCAGGTGGTCGGGCTCGACCTCCCGGTCGAGCTCCCACCAGTCGACCTGCCGGACGACCTCGTCGGGCAGACCGAGTCGTTGCAGCACCGTCACCGGCTCCTCGGGTGCGACGTCGACCGAGAGCTTGATGTCGGACAGCACGAAACGGGAGTCGCACTGCGCCACCAGCAACGGCCCCCGCTCCCCTGCCGCGGCCACCTCGAACCGGTGGCCGTCGACCAGACGCGCACCGCGCTCGACCGGGTCGACACCGAGGCGCACCCAGGTCAGGTCCAGGAACGACAGCCCCGGGTGTGCAACCGTGCGCACCCGGTCATCTGCCAGCAGCAGCTCGACGGTGTGCTCAGCGACGAGGGGCGAACCGGGCACCGCGTACAGCACCTCGCCGGCGTGGAGTGCTGCGGCGACCAACTCCTCGACGATGGCGGGATACACCTCGTCGATCGAGTCCGCCGTGTCGTAGATCCGGTCGAAGCTCGGCGCACCGTCGAGCAGTGAGGCCGCCGGGTGACGTCGGGTACGGACGAACTGCGGTGACACCGAGCCCAGCAGGGACATGGTGCCGACGGTGACCAGATCGACATCGCCCGGACCGAGGCCGACGACGTGGACCGTCGGCACGGTGCGCCCACCGCCGGGGCGCCCCATCTCAGCCGCCCGAGACCGTGGTGCCACCGCCTGCGGCGGAGGGGTCCGCCGCAGCGGCCGCCGCGGCTTGTGCAGCAGCCTCTGCCGCAGCCACTGCATCTGCGATGCGCTGCCCCAGCGGGCGTGCGGGCACCGGCGGCGGCTCGATGGTGAACCCGTTCTGGGCCGACACGACCTGCTGACCGAACCGAGGGTCGATCTGGGCGCCCAGCGTGGCGCGTTGCACCCACTGCTCGGGCCCCTGCTGCGCCATGCCCGCGGCCGCGACAGCCAACTCGCCCCGGGCATCCTCGAAGCTCACGTCCTGTCGACGTTCCAGGCGATACGCGAAGGCGCTCACCCCTCCGGGTCCACCCTGGGTGAGCACCACCCCTCGGGTCGTCCCCACCGGTGCGTCGGCCAGGTCGGTGCGCAGTTCCGGCGCCAGCCCGACCTCGCCGAAGCAGCCCTGGGCGGGGTCGGCCACCTGCTCGGCACCCTCGATCTGATCGACCAGGTCATCGAGGCCACCACCGGCGGCGAGGAGCTCCGACGCCGTGTCGATACCCGACGCCGGGACCTGGACCACGGTGAGGCACACCTGGCGCCACTGCAGTCGCGAGCTCTCGTACAGGAGCCGCAGATCGTCATCGTCGTCGGGGTCGAGCTGGGCGAAGCGCTGCGCGACCGCCGCACCCGCCACGTTGTAGTCGATCAGCAGCTCGCGGGTGCGGGGTCGCAAGGTGCCGGTGCCCTGCTGGGCCATCTGCTGGTCGATCTGGGTACCGAACCGCTCACGGTCACCGTCATCGATGTCGAGCCCCCACCGCTCCGCCTCGGCGATCCAGGCCTCGCGCTCGATCAGGAACATCAGCGCACCACGGGCGACGTCGCCGTCGAGCGTGCTCTCGTTCGGCGCGGGCGTCCCGCCGTTGAACACCGGGTCCGCCGACAGCTCGGCGACGTCGTCGATCGAGATGCTGCGCCCCTCGATCGTGGCGGCGGTGGTGTCGGCGGTGACACCGCAGGCCGACGCGATCAGGGCGACTCCCGCGCTGGCGGCCAGGAGCAGGGGGCGGATGGAACGCATGGCCGAGATGCTAGGTCGGGCGAGGATCAGCGTCAGAACCGCCAGAACCGCCAGAACCACCGTCGCCGCCGGCGGGGGTCGGGTCGGGCACCAGCTCCACCAGCGCGGCCACCAGGTCCGACGCCAGGGTCGCCCCACCCTTGACCGGGAGTCGCAGCTCGTTGTCCGTCTCGCGGTAGGTCGCGCCCTTGAACAGCCGGGCGAGGCGCATCTGGCGAGACTGCGGCAGCGTGATCGGTGACATGGCAGCCAGCAACCCGCCACCGGACAGCGCCGGGCTCTTGGTGACGGTGATGTCGCGCACACCGGTGCGCACGCACTCCGCCCGCAGGTGGGCGACCTGCAACAGCGCCGCAGCCGGGTCGGGCACGGGCCCGAACCGGTCGTGCCACTCCTCGGCGATGTCGTCGACGTCCGCGTGGCTCCGCACCGATGCGAGGCGCCGGTAGGCATCCAGGCGCAGATCGTCGCGTTCGACGTAGTCGGGGGGAAGGTAGGCGGGCATCGGCAGCTCGAGCACGATCTCGTCGGGTGCCTCGACCGGCTCACCGTTCAGCTCGGCGATCGCCTCGTTGACCATCTGGACGTACAGGTCGTAGCCCACCGCGGCGACGTGCCCGGACTGGCCGGTGCCCAACAGGTTGCCCGCCCCTCGGATCTCCAGGTCGCGCATGGCGATGCGGAACCCCGAGCCCAGCTCGGTGGCCTCGCCGATGGTCTTGAGCCGTTCATAGGCCTCTTCGGACAGCTGACGGTCCTTGGGGAAGAACAGGTAGGCGTACGCACGCTGACCGGCGCGTCCGACCCGACCTCGCAGCTGGTGCAGCTGGCCCAACCCCAACAGATCGGCTCGTTCCACCACCAGCGTGTTGACCGTCGGCATGTCGATGCCGGACTCGATGATGGTGGTGCAGACCAGCACGTCGTAGCGGCCCTCCCAGAACTCGACCACCACACGTTCCAGGCTGCCCTCGTCCATCTGCCCGTGGGCCACCGCGATCCGCGCCTCGGGCACCAGCTCGGCAAGTCGGGCGGCCTGCTGTTCGATGTCGCGCACCCGGTTGTGGACGTAGAAGACCTGCCCCTCGCGCAGCAGCTCCCGTCGGATCGCTTCGGTGACCGCCCGTTCGTCGAACTCACCGACATAGGTCAGGATCGGTTGGCGGGCGGCCGGCGGGGTGTTGAGCAGCGACAGGTCACGGATGCCCGTCAGGCTCATCTCGAGCGTGCGGGGGATGGGGGTGGCGGTCAGGGTGAGGACGTCGACCTCGGCCCGGAACTGCTTGATGGACTCCTTGTGCGACACCCCGAACCGCTGCTCCTCGTCGACCACGAGCAACCCCAGCTTCTTGAAGGTGATGTCGCCCGACAGCAGGCGATGTGTGCCGATCACCACGTCGACCTCGCCGGTGGCGAGACGCTCGACCACCGAGCGGGCCTGGGCGGCGGTGAGGAACCGCGACAGCACCTCGACCTTCACGGGGAAGCCGGCGAACCTCTCGGTGAAGGTCTGGAAGTGCTGTTGCGCCAACAGCGTGGTGGGCACCAGCACCGCCACCTGATGGCCGTCCTGCACCGCCTTGAACGCGGCGCGCAGCGCCACCTCGGTCTTGCCGAATCCGACGTCGCCGCAGACCAGCCGGTCCATCGGGACCTCGAGCTCCATGTCGGCCTTGACCGCCTGGATCGCGGAGAGCTGATCGGGCGTCTCCTGGTAGGGGAAGGTGAGCTCCATCTCCCGCTGCCACGGCGTGTCGGGAGCGAACGCGTGGCCCGGCGTGGCCACCCGTGTCTGGTAGAGCACCACCAGCTCCTGTGCGATCTCGGCGACCGCCGAGCGCACCTTGGCCTTGGTCCGGCTGAAGTCCGAGCCGCCCATCTTGTTGAGCTTCGGGGTCTCGCCGCCGGAGTACAGCCGGATCGCGTCGATCTGGTCCGACGGGACGTACAGCTTGTCGCCGCCGCGGTACTCGAGCAGCAGGTAGTCCCGCTCGACGCCGCCCATGGCTCGGGTGACCATGCCCTCGAAGCGGGCGACGCCGTGGACCTGGTGCACGACGTGGTCGCCGACCTTGAGGTCCTCGAAGAAGTGCTGGGCATCACGCCGGCCGGCCTTGACAGGTCGATGCGTGCGTCGGCGGCCGGTCAGGTCGGCCTCGGCGAGCAGCGCGAGCTTCACTCCGGGGAGGATCACCCCCCGGTCCAGGGAGGCCACCACGATGCGACCGCCGGGGGTCCGCAGCTCGGACGCCGAGGGAGCCGTCGCAGCATCGACGACCGGGAAGGAGAAGCCGTTCTGGCTCAGCAGCGCATCGAGACGCCCGGCGGATGCCTCGCTGTCGGCACAGACCTGCACCCGGTAGCCGTCGGCGAGCACCGATCGGAGCTGGGTCAGCAGCCCCTGGGCCTCGCCCACCGCGGGTGGCCAGCCGAGCGCGACGACGGTCGGGCTGTCGGGCGAGTCCGGGACGTTGGCCACCGACCACACCGGCGCCTCGGTGTGTTGCAGGAGCCGATCGAAGCCGACGTGCAGCTTCGGCAGCTCCACGCCGGACTCGTCGTCCCGGGACACCAGACCCCAGGTCCGTGACAACGATGCTCCCAGGTCCGCCTCCTCGGCCGCGATGTCGCCGGCGCGGTCGCGCAACCGCCGGGGGTCGACCAGCAGGATCTGTGCGTCGTCATCGACCAGGTCGAACAGGACGTGTTCGCTGTCGGCCAGCCAGGCGAGCCAGGCCTCCATGCCCTCGAACACCTCGCCGTCGGCCAGGCGCTGCCACTGCTCGCGACCCCACGGCTGGGCCGCGACCAGCCGCTCGGCACGCTCGCGCACCTCCGGGCCCGGCAGCAGTTCACGGGCACCGAAGACCTGCACCGATGTCGATCTCGGCGGTGCTGCGCTGGTCAGCGACGGAGAACTCGACCAGCCGCTCCACCTCGTCGCCCCACAGGTCGATGCGCACGGGCACCTCCGCGGTGGAGGGGAAGACGTCGATGATCGAGCCCCGCACCGCGAGCTCGCCACGGTGCTCGACCTGGTACTCGCGCCGGTAGCCCTGACCGACCAGACGCTCGACCAGTTCGGTCGAGTCGACCCGGTCACCGGGACGCAGCACGACGGGCTCCGCATCCTCGACGTGGGGGCCGAGACGCTGCACCAGCGCACGTGCGGTCGACACCACCACCGACAGCGACTCGTCGCGCTCGCGCAGTCGCCACATCGTGCGGAGCCGCCGACCCATCGTCTCGATCGAGGGGCTGACCCGTTCGAAGGGCAGCGTCTCCCATGCCGGGAACACCTCGACACCGTCCGCGGGCAGGAACGCGGCCAGGTCTGCCGCGAGGCGTTCGGACTCCGCGGCGGTCGGCACCGCGACGACCACCGGTCGCCGACGGGACAACGCCACGATTCCCGCCACGGACACCGCCCGAGCTGCCTCGGGCACCACCAGCACCGTCGATGAGCGACCCAGGGCGCCGACCAGGCCGGGCTCCTCGCGCAGCAGCGACGCCGTCGCTGCGAGCGGGGGCGGCGCCGACCTGCGGCGCGGCGCGGCAACGGGGCCGGTGACGGCCTGGGGGGTCGTGTCGGTCACGCACGGAACCTACCCCGGGGGACCGACACCATCATCTGTGGGTCCGCCCCGGCCGTGAGGTGCGCGAGGCTCTGCGCCCATGGCCGTCCTGCTCGCCACGCTGTCGGCGCTCTCGTTCGGCGTCGGCGACTTCTTCGGCGGGCTCTCCGCTCGCCGGGTCGCGGCCCAGGTGACCACCCTCGCCGCCCAGATCACCGGCCTGGTGCTCGTGGTCGCGGTGGCTGCGGTGATCGGCGGGTCGCCGACGGGCACCGACCTGGTGCTGGGAGCTGCGGCCGGTGTGGCGGGTGCGTCCGGCCTCGTCCTGTTCTACTGGGCGATGTCGCAGGGGCCCATGAGCGTCGTGGCCCCCGTCTCCGCGGTGATGTCGGCACTGGTGCCGGTCAGCACCGGGGTGCTGACCGGGGAACGGCCGAGCCCGCTGGCGATGGTCGGCATCGCCGTCGCCCTGCCCGCGATCGTGGCGATCAGCCGCGAACCGACCCCGACCGAGGCGGCAACGACCGAGGCCGCCGTCGAGTCATCCCTGCACGTGCACTCACCGGACTGGCTCTCCTCCCTCGGTGGGCCGCCGGTGATCGCCGCGGCGGCCGCGGGCGTCGGGTTCGGGCTCTTCTTCACCATCCTCGCCGGCACCTCCGACGACAGCGGCCTGTGGCCGATCGCGAGCGCCCGCAGCACCGCGGTCGTGCTCGCGCTCCTGGCGGTCGTGATCACCCGGACGCGGCCCTCGGGCGCCGCAGCCCGGGTGGGCGTGCGGCTGGCCATGCTGGCGGGAACGCTGGACGTCACCGCCAACGTGTTCTACCTGCTCGCCTCGCGCCAGGGGCTGTTGAGCCTCGTCGGCGTCATCGGAGCGATGTACCCGGCCTCCACCGTCGTGCTCGCACGACTCGTGCTCGGCGAGCGGCTGGCGCGCCACCAGCTGATCGGGATGGGCGTCGCTGCCCTCGCGGTCGGACTCATCGCCGCAGCGTGAGGCCTCGACGGTTCACTGCGACTGGTTGAACCGCTGCATCGCGGCCTCGATCCCGTCCGCGGCGATCACCTCGACCGCGTCGGCCGCGAGCTCACAGGCGACGTCCAGCTCGGCGCGTTGCGCCGAGGGGACCTTGGACAGCACCCAGTCGGCGCCGCGTCCGGGCCCACCGGGCGGTCGACCCACGCCGATGCGGATCCGTGCGTAGTCCTGGGTGTGCAGGTGCGCGGTGATGGAGCGCAGACCGTTGTGACCGGCCAGACCTCCGCCCAGCTTCACCTTGATACGACCCGGCAGCAGGTCGAGCTCGTCGTGCAGCACCACCAGCTGGGCCCAGTCCTCCAGGCCGTAGCGACGCACGAGCGACGCCACCGCCCGGCCGGACTCGTTCATCCACGTCGTCGGGAACGCCCCGACGGCGCGGCAGGAGCCGATCCGCAGCTCAGCGGTCAGCGATGAGCTGCCACGATCGGGCCGCAGCCGTTCGCCACAGCGAGCAGCCAGCAGCTCCAGCGCATCGAGACCGACGTTGTGACGGGTGTTGGTGTAGCGGTCGCCGGGGTTGCCGAGGCCGATGACCAACAGGTCCCGACTCACTCGGTGACAGCGTCCTCGTCGTCGGTCTCGTCCTCGTCGGCACGCGTCGTGACCGCGGCACGGGTCAGCTCGGCGGTCACGACCGCCTGCTGGGGCTTGGACAACGACACCGCGCCCTCGGGCATCTTCAGGTCCTTGACCAGGATCGACCGGTCGAGGCGCATGTCGGAGATGTCCACCTCGATCGCGTTCGGGATCTGGTCCGGACGCACCCGCACCCGCACCGAGTTCAGCCGCTGCTCGGTCATGCCGCCCATGACGTTGACCTGCTTGGCCTCGCCGACCAGGGCGATGGGGATGCTGAGCTCGACCGGCTTGGTCTCGTCGACCTTCAGGAAGTCGACGTGGGTGACGTCACGGCGCACCGGGTGGCGCTGGATCTCACGGACCAGGGTCAGGAAGGACTGCCCCTCGAACTCCAGGCGCACCAGCGCGTTGCGCCCTGCGTCGGTGTTGAGCGCATGGCGGAGGTCCGAACGACGGAAGGTGATGGTCTCTGCGGGCTGCCCCGCGCCGTAGACGACGCCGGGCACACGGCCCTCGGCGCGGAGACGGCGGGACGGACGGGTACCGGTGGTGCGGCCGGCCTCGGCGGTGAGCGTGACCTCGGACATGGAAGGACTCCTGGGGCTCCCGCCACATCGCGCCTCGTTGAGGTGGGCGGGGATCGTCGAACGAACGTCGTCCCGGGCGCGTCGAGCGCTTCCGGACCGAGGGGCGAGTGTATCGGCGTCGCTCCGAACGACGCCAGACGCTCAGCTCTGGTTCTGCCCGTCGAAGATCTCCGAGACCGAGGACTCCTCGAACACCGCATCGATCGCGTCGGCGATGATCCCCGCCGCGGAGAGCACCTCGATCTTGTCGATCTGCTTCTCCTCGGGCAGGGGCAGCGTGTTGGTGATCACGACCTTCTCGATCGAGGAGTTCTTCAGACGATCGATGGCCGGCCCCGAGAACACCCCGTGGGTGGCGGCGCAGTACACGGCGCTGGCCCCACGCTCGCTCAGCTGCTCGGCCGCCGCGACGATCGTGCCCGCGGTGTCGATCATGTCGTCGATGAGCACGCAGGTGCGGCCCTCGACCTCGCCGACGACCTCCTTCGCCTCGACCTGGTTCTTGGCGCCCTTGATCCGGCGCTTGTGCACGATCGCCAGATCGGCGTGCAACTGGTTCGCGTAGCGCTCGGCCACCTTCACCCGGCCGGCGTCGGGCGAGACGACCACCAGATCGTCACCCAGGTTCTGGGCCATCCAGTCGACCAGGACCGGCATCGCCGTCAGGTGGTCGACGGGACCGTCGAAGAACCCCTGGATCTGCCCCGAGTGCAGATCCACCGACACGATGCGCTTGGCGCCCGCGACCTCGAACATGTTGGCGAGCAGCTTGGCGGTGATCGGCTCACGACCCTCGGCCTTGCGGTCCTGACGGCCGTAGCCGTAGAAGGGCGCCACCACCGTGATCCGCTTCGCCGAGGCCCGCTTGGCCGCATCGACCAGGATCATGTGCTCCATGATCGCGTCGTTGACCGACATCTCGGCGGTGCTGGAGTGGCTGCCGAAGATGAACAGGTCCGCGCCGCGGATCGACTCGCCGTACTTGCAGTGCAGCTCGCCGTTCGCGAACTCGGCGATCTGCACCGGTCCCAGTCCCTGGCCCAGGCGGTCGGCAACTTCTTCGGCCAGTTCCCGGTTCACCCGCCCCGACACGATCGTCAGTCGCTTCTTGGTGACCAGCTCCACCGTGTGCCTCCCCTGCAGGACTCGCCTGCGGTCGTTCTCAGAGCCTGGGCTCCGCAGTGTAGAACGGCCCCGTCACCGAGTCTGCCGGAACCTCGGCACCCGGTGCGAGCGAGGCGTACGGCCCGACCTGGCTGCGGTCACCGATCCTGGCGTTGCGACCGGTGGTCTGCTCCACGACGCAGTCGGACCCCACCTCCGAATCGACCAACCGGGTGTTGGGCCCCAGCTCGGTCCCGTCGCCCACCACGGTGCTGCCCTGCAACATGACGCCGGGGAACAGGGTCACGTCGCGTCCGACCCGGACGGTGGTGTCGACGTAGACGGTGCTCGGGTCGACCATGGTGACCCCGGACCGCAGCAGCGCCTCGTTGGTCCGCCGACGCAGCTCGCGCTCCGCGGCCGCCAGCTGCAGCCGGTCGTTGATGCCCTGGGTCTCGGCGGGGTCCGCCACCGCGACGGCCTCGACGGGGTGCCCGGCGGCTGCGAGCACCTCGACCACGTCGGTCAGGTAGTACTCGCCCTGGCTGTTGTCGGGTTCGATCCGACGGAGCGCCGGAGCCAGCAGGCTTCGCCGGAAGCAGTAGATCGACGTGTTCACCTCGTCGATCTCGAGCTCCTCCGGTGTGCCGTCGCGCTGCTCCACGATGCGCACCACGCGGTCGTCGCGGCCACGCAGCACCCGCCCGTAGCCGGTCGGGTCCGCCATGACCGCCGTCAGCACCGTGGCCGCGGCGCCGCTGCTGCGGTGGTGCTCCACCAGCGTCGCGATGGTCGCGGGCAGCAGCAGCGGGGCGTCGCCGATGAGCACCAGGACATCGCCCTCGTCGTCCTCGTCGGGGAGGCCGACCAGTCCGACGAGCGTCGCGTCGCCGGTACCACGCTGCACCCGCTGCTCGACGAAGTCGACCGGCACGTCGTGGGCGTGCTCCTGCATCTTCTTGGTGACCCACTCGCCCTTGTGGCCGACCACGATGGCGACCCGGTCGACCTGCACGTCCGCCAGCGACTCGACGACGTAGGTGAGCATCGGTCTGCCGCACAGCCGGTGCAACGGCTTGGGCCGCTCGGACCGCATGCGGCTGCCCTCGCCGGCGGCGAGCACCACCGCGGACAGGTGGGACTCGGCGCTGTTGTTGTCGTGGATCCCCATGGCTCGCGGGGCAGGATTCGAACCTGCACTCTCCTGATCCAAAGTCAGGCGTTCTGCCAATTGAACTACCCGCGATCGACTGACCTGCAACGGTACCCCGAGGTCGGGTGGATCAGGAGGCGAAGACCCCCGCAAGGCGGTCACCGACCGCCGCCCAGCTGTAGCGCTCGGTGACCATGGAACGTCCGGCGAGCGACAACCGTCGGTGGAGCGCAGGATCATCGAGCAGCGCCAGCGCATGTGCGGCCAGTTCCTGCGGCGTCGTTCCGATCAGGATCTGCTCACCGGGCACCGCACCGATCGCACGGTTCACCAGCTCGGTCGTGATGCAGGGAACGCCCATCGACATCGCCTCGAGGATCTTGTTCTGCTGACCGGCGCCGATCGCCAGCGGGGCGACCATGATCCGACCGCGGGCGTAGCCCGAGCGGATGTCGTCCACCCATCCGCTCACCTCGACGCCGTCGCCGGCCAGGCGTTGCACCGAGCGCGCCGGACGCGCTCCGGCGAGCAGCACGCTGGCACCGGGTCGGTGTTCGCGCACCAGCGGCAGGATCCTGGTGACCAGGGTCTCGGCAGCGTCGACGTTCGGCGGGTAGCCCATGTTGCCGACGAAGCTGATGTCGCACATGTCGGCGGGTGGGTCCGTGGGGGCGAAGAACTCGGTGTCGACACCGTTGGCGATCACCTCGACGAGCTCCGCGCCCGGGAACCCGAGCAGATCGCGGTCCTGCTCGGAGATGATCACCTGGTGATCGAACCACGCCTGTGCCCGTTGCTCGTAGCGCGAGATGCGGCGGGCCTCGAGGCGCAGCAACGGTGCGAGCCACCACGCCGAGGTGTCGGCCTGACGGCGCGCAGCGGCGCTGAACGCATCCTGGTAGTCGAGGGTGGCGGGGACCGGCAGATCTCGGCCGTAGGGCGCAGTGCGGATCAACTGGCAGTACACGTGGTCCGGCCGCTCGGAGGCCACCAGGCGTCGCACCTGCTCCTCGGCCGACCTGGATCGGAAGTAGCCGACCTGCAACGGCTCGCCGGTCAGCACCGCCCGCGCCAGCGACCCGGCCATCGTGATCCGGGAACGGGTGATCACGTGCACGCTGCTGCAGAACTCCTGCAGCCGCGCCAGATCACCGGCGGGCACCGGGGACTCGGCCAGGGCCACCAACACGATCTCGTGGTGCTGTGCCAGGGCCCGCAGCTGGTGGAAGGCGCGGAGCTTGTCGCCCTTCTCGAGCGGGTAGGGGAATCTGGGGGTGACGGCGAGCAGCTTCACGTGGGATCCGGGTTCGCCACCGAGTGCGGCGGCGGGCGGACTCTAGTCAGCTCGACCGGGCGGTCACCGGGACCCGCAGTCCACGGGCCGCTCACCCACCGGCACCGGAGGTCGAGCTGGGTCAGCGCCGCTTGCCGAGCAACGTCGGGATGGTGCGCAGGCCGATGACCAGGTCACGCCACAGCGACCAGTTCTCGATGTAGCGGTTGTCGAGCCGGACCCGGGTCTCGATGCTGGTGTCACCCCAGTAGCCGTTCACCTGCGCCCAACCCGTCATGCCGACGGGCACACGGTGGCGGAAGTGGTAGCCGTCGATCTCCTCGCCGAACTGCTCCACGAAGTGCGGGCGCTCGGGGCGGGGGCCGACGAGGGACATCTCGCCGCGCAGCACGTTCAGGAGCTGCGGGAGCTCGTCCAGGTGCGTCGGTCGGAGGAATCGCCCCACCCGGGTGACGCGATCGTCCTCCTGCACCGACCACTGCGTGGCCGAGTCCTCGTTGACCCGCATGGTGCGGAACTTGAGGATCTCGAAGGGACGTCCGCCGACGCCGATGCGGACCTGGCGGAAGAACACCGGCCCGGCGCTGGTCAGCTTCACCGCGATCGCACATCCCACCAGGATCGGCGAGGTGAGGATGATCAGCAGCGCGGAGGTGACCAGATCGAGTGCCCGCTTGGCCGGCCACAGGCTGGCCGTGGCACCTGGACGGCGCACGGGGACCAGGGGCAGCCCCGACACCTCGTGCCCGACGTCTTCGGCAGAGACGCCGAGCTCGAACAGTCGGGGGACTGCGTAGAACTGCACCGGCTGGTCGTGACAGCGACGCACGATGCCGACCAGTTCGGGATCATCCGCCGCGCCGAAGGCCAGGATGACGTGGCCGACGTTGGTGAGCCGCAGGATCTCCGGCAGGTGCTCGGGGCGTCCCACCACCGGCAGCGGGGCGACGTCTTCGAACCGGTCCACGAAGCCACACGGCACGAGTCCGAACTCGGGGTTGTCCTCGAGCGCCCTCGCGACGTCGATCCCGACCGGGCCGGTGCCGATGATGAGGGTGTCCTCCAGGTCGTAGCCACGTGCACGCGCGACCCCGACGAGTCGGAAGGTGATCAGACGTCCGATCAGGATCAGCGGAATGGTCGCCGCCACGATCTGCGCGATGGCGAACACGCTGATCGTGGGATCGAAGCTGCGGAAGCCGTCCATCCGGAACAGCGCGGCGAGTGCGGCGGCAAGGATGAGCGTCACCACGGGGGCGAGACCGACACGACCGATGACGCTGAGCAGTCCTTCGCTGGGCACCACCACCAGCCGGCCACGGCGAGCGGTCGGCCACAGCAGCGCCATGCCGACCACCGAGAACAGCACGATGACCGAGCCCCTGATGCCCGAGTTCAGCACCACGTTGGCGGCGAGCAGCGGGGCCGCCAGCGCCAGACCGTCGAGCAGATGGCCCAGCATGCGCAGGACACGGCCGACCGCGTGGCGTTCCTGTTGGGAGACGGTTCGCTTGGGCTCACGGATCAGCACAGGTCCGTCGTCGCCGGAACGAAGATCGATGAGCATGGGGGCCGCGGACACGCCGCGGGCCGGTGCCGCCAGCCGGGCATCGCGGGCGTGACCCGATTGCACGTTCACCGCCCGCCCTCCCACGGAGAGCTCCTCTGCCTCTGAATACCTCAGCATTGCGCCCCAGTTCCTTCAGCACGGCCACCATCAGCGACCGACTCCGCCGTCCCGCACGCCAGCCGATCCCCTCTCGGCCCCGCCGTGCGCACCACCTAGTAAACGTGTGACCGTCGCCACCGTCAAGGCTTCTGTGACGAACTACCCACCGCTGCGCGTGGGCACTACTGCCCGCCCGGCAACATGAACCTGGTTCGTTCCGCGCGGCGCTGTTGCCCGCAGGTGTGCGGTCGGCCACACTCGCCCGATGGCCGATCCCGAGGTGCTCACCGAGGTGCTCACCGACCTCGGCCCCCGTCGCCGGGAGTGGGACGCGCTGGTTGCCACGCAGCCGCGACCGAGCCCGTTCCTGCGCAGCTGGTGGATCGACCACGTCGCCGAGGGCGACCTTCGGATCATCACGTGCTCATCGGCGGGTCGGCTCGTGGGCGGCGCGGCGTTCCAGGTGGATCAGGTGGGCGGCGGACCTGCATCGATCGAACGGGTGCGGTGCGTCGGGCAGGGAGTGCTCGGTCCCGACCACCTCGATCTGATCGCATCGCCGGATCATCACCTGCAGGTGGCGCGCAGCGTGGTGGGCTGGCTGCGACGGCGCGGCAACCGCGTGATCGACCTGGACGGGCTGTCGGCCCGGGGAACCCTGGCTGCGGCGCTCGCGCCGTACGAGGTCGACCGGGTACGCGCCCCGTACGCGACTCTCCGCGGCGGGGCGCTGGACTACCTGGCGGGGCGACCCGGCAAGGTCCGCAGCACCATCAAGCGGACCTCGAAGCGGTTCGACCGCGACGGGGTCAGCTTCGTCACGGTGTCGGCGACCGACATCGACGCGGCGCTCGACGACCTGGCGCGGCTCCACGAGTCCCGCTGGGAGGACAGCTCGGTCTTCCTCCGCGGGTGGGAGCGGTTCCGCGACGCAGCGCTGGCCGGCGCCGCCAGCGGCGATGTCGTCGTGCACCAACTCCGCGACGTCGACGGCGGCGCGGTGGCCGTCGAGCTCGACCTGGTCCTGGACCGCACCGGTCGCGTTCTACCAGGCGGGCCGCCGCACCGAGCGGGAGTGGCGGGGTTGCGGCTCGGTGCTGCGCGCCCGGATCATCGAGGCCGTCGCCGCACAGGGAGCCACCGAGTACGACCTGCTGCGCGGCGACGAGAGCTACAAGACCGAGTGGGCGACCGACCACAGGGAGCTGGTGCGATGCGTGATGGGCGTGGGCCTCGGCAGGGCCGCGGTCAGGCTCCGAGCTGTGCGCGACGCCCGAGCGGCACGTGCCGCAGGCGACGAGGAGTCCGCCGCGGGCGACCTCAGCCCCTGAGCTTGGCGACCAGGTCCAGCGCCTCGGCCCGAGCCGATGCACTGATGCCCAGGCCGATCAGCCCACCGAGGGCCCCGCCGAGCACGATGAGCAGCAACGACAGCGGTCCACCGTCGGTCATCAGTCGGACCGGCAGACCGACCGCGACCACACACGTGGCGATGATGGCCCCCGGGACGAGCGACGCGACCACCTGTGCGAGCTGGGCGTCCACGATCCGGTTCACGATGAGCTGGCGGATGACGGTGAACACGCCTGCGACCACCAGGTGGACGATCGCCACCCAGACGACGCCCCGGGGGGCGACGAACCACATGGCGGTGAGCATCACCGGGACCATGACCGCGTTGATCCGCACCATCACGCCGGGGCGGCCGAGCGCGAAGAGGAGATCGCCGGTGGCGAACCCCAGGCCGGCGAAGCAGCCCGCCAGCGCGAGCACCTGCATGGTCTGGGTCGCCACCTCGGCGGTCTCGCCCTCGAGTCCGTACATGATGGCGATCGAGTCACGTGCGACCAGGGCCAGGCCGACGCCCACGGGCAGCGAGAAGAGCGCGACCAGCCGCAGTGCCTTGTACAGGGCCTCGCGCATCGGCATCGTGCCCTCGGAGCGGATGCGCGAGTACATGGGGAACAGCACCGCCGACATCGCATTGAGCTGGGCTCCCATGACGAACTCGGGCAGGCGGAACGCCTGGTAGTACTGCGGGTACTGGTCGGGGCGACGGTTGCCGACCACGACGTAGTCACCGTTGAGCGACAACACGCCGAGCAGGCGGGACCCCGCCATTCGCCATGCGTAGGCGAAGAGCTGCTTGGCGATGGTCAGGTCCCAGGCCAGCGTCGGCCGGAACCGCATGAAGAACCAGGTCATGGCGAACCAGACGAAGTAGGCGCCCAGCAGGCCGATCATGACCGCCCACGCCCCGAACCCGGCCAGCGCCAGGCCGACGGTGAGACCGAACCTCGTCAGGTCGCGCGCCACCTCGACCACGGCACGGCGCCGGAAGTCCATCGATCGCACGAACAGCGACCACGGGATCGCGGTGCAGCCCGAGAGCACCACCACCACCGCCAAGCAGCGCAGGACGTTCACGTAGTCGGGGATCTTGAAGTAGCCGGCGATGACCGGCGCGCCGAGGAACGCGACCGAGGACAGCACCACCGTGATGCCCAGTGTCGCGGTGAACGCGACCTGCACCCGCTCGGTGATGCCGGTCTCCTGCTCGTAGACCAGCGCCGCGCCCATGCCCATGTCGAGCGCGTTGTCGAAGTAGTAGGTCACCACCATCAGCGTGACCATCACCGCGTACTCGGTCGTGGTCAGGACCCGGGCGAGGAGCGCGGCCAGCACCAGTGCCGAGGCGTACCGGGTGAACACCCCGACGTTCGCCCAGAGGAAGCCGCGGGATGCCGCGGTGCCGACCGATTCCTGCGCGGCCGGCGCTGCCTCGGCAGGTGTTGCGCCGGCGGATCTGCCGTCGACCGGCCCGACTCCTGCCGCGGCGGAGCCGTCGTCCTCCGGGGGACCCTCGCCCGTTCGGGCCATCGATCAGCGACGCAGGACGATCACGCCCGACGCGCCGGTGCTGAACGAGCGCAGCGTGTCACCGGCGGATCGGGCATCGTTCAACCCCGTCTCGCCCTCGGTCACGACCATGAGGGTTGCATCTGCGAGCGACAGCAACTGCGACGTCGGCACCGGTCCGGGCAGGCGCGGCCCGTTGACGATGACGACGTACCGGCCGGCGAGCCCTTCGAGCACCCGGTGGAACGTCGAGCGCATGCGCAACATGTTGCGGCTGGTGTCCACACCTGCAGGAAGGAACCGCACCATCCCGTCGGGGGCGCGCATCTCGGCGAGCAGCGGCGGCACCTGCGCCTCGTTCACCGACAACAGCGCAGCTTCCGGATCCAGCTGGCCCGCCAGGCACTCCGCGAGTCCGGCGACGTCGTCGGTGCGCAACATGCCCGACAGGACCGACTCGTCGAGATCCGCGTCGATCAGCGCGACCGGCTGGCCGAAGCTGCGGGCGATGGTGCACGACAGCGCCAGTGCCAACTCCGCACGTTCCACCCCGCTGCCGGAACCGACCAGCACCAGACGGTGCACCGGCTCGTTCAGGCTGAGCCGCTCGACCGCAGTGACGATTCCCGCGACGGAGTCCTGTGGGTTGGCCCCACGCGCACCGAGCGCCGGCACCTTCGCCAGGATGGGCAGGTCGATCGCATCGGTGATGTCCTGGGCCGACTCCACCACTGGCTTGCGCAGGTTGCGCACCACGAAGATCAGGAACGGCACCAAGCCGCCCAGCAGTGCTCCGAACAGCACCGCGAACCACACCGGGAACGTCGAGGTGCTCTGCAGGGGCTTGGCGAAGACCTCTTGGAAGATGGGTCCCTGGATGCGCTGCTCGGTCGGCAGCTCGGTCTGCGCGGACTCGAACACCCCTGCCAGCGCCGGGATGATCTGGGCGCTGACCTGCTCGGACACGTCCTGGTCGGCGTTGGTGGCGATGATGTCCATGTAGGGCGACTCGGGCGACCGGCTGGTGCCGATCATCGCGTTGATCTGGTCGATCGACTGCGGCAGGTCGCCGCGGCGCTTGACCTCTGCAGCCAGCCCTTTCGACTTGACCAACGCCTCCAGGGCCCGGTTGAGCACCTCGTTGTCGCTCGGGTTGGCTCCCGACACGACGATGATGGAACGGGTGGTGTTGTACACCGGCGGGTTGACAGCAGCGAGCGCACCGGCGATGGCAGCCGTGACGAGCGACGCGACGACGACGATGATCACCTGGCTGCGGCTCAGTCGGGCGGTCCGACGCATCTCCTGCGCCGGCTCGGGCCCCGGCATGTGCTGGGTCAAAGCCACGCGTGACGTTACCATCGGGGTCATCGCCCGGTGTCTCCTTCCGCGGGCACACCGCGTCGCTCGCAGTGCCCGCTCGCTGTGCGGCCGATGGCCGACGGTGCAGTGTACCGGTGCCGACCAGCAGATCTGAAGCCCCGACCGGCACGTGGGTTTGAGTGCGCCGGCCCCGGACCCCTAGAGTCCGCTCCGCCATGGGCTCACTCATCAAGAAGCGCCGCAAGCGCATGCGGAAGAAGAAGCACAAGAAGTTGCTGAGGCGCACGCGCCATCAGCGCAGGGCCCGCGGGAAGTAACTCCCCCGGTTCAGGCGGCCCGGCGAGGAGGCACCGTGTGTGTCACCACATGTCCGGGGCCGCTCACCGCTCCTTCCACGAACCACGTCGATCCACTTCCCGCCAAGCGGGGTCGCTGTCCCGTCGCGTCGGCGAACAGGTCGCGGTACGCCGCCAGCTCCGGATAGGCCGAGATGGCTGCGGGTTCCAGGTCGTTGCCGTGCGGTCCGCTCGGCCCGCCGAGCTCGTCCCAACGGCGGTACACCACCGGGGTCGAGCAGTGCAGCGGCGGGGTGAACAAGGTGATGGTCCGTTCGACAATCTCGAGCGGTTCCAGCACCTCGCCGATGCCCCGCACCCGCGACCGGCCGCCGAGAAGGCAGAACGCGACGTCCGCTCCCAGTTCTGCCGCTCGGACCGGGTCGGTCATCCCTGCCCAGCGCAGCACCGCGGCCGCGTCCGAGCTGCCACCACCCAGGCCGGCTCCCGCGGGGATGTGCTTGTGCAGACGTACGCCTGCCCTCCGGTCCGCCAGTGCCAGCGCCCGCACCACCAGGTCATCGGGGTCCGCCGGCGACTCGACGCCGTCGCGCACCACCGTCACGCCGTCGCCGTCCGGCTCCACCTCGAGCCGGTCGACCAGGTCGAGCGACACCATCTCGGCGTCGATCAGGTGGAACCCGTCGGGGCGCACGCCGGTGATCCGCAGCGACAGGGTGAGCTTGGCCGGAGCGGTCAGCACGACGGTCACGAGCTCAGGCTAATCCTGACCGTCGGTCGGCCCGGTCGGCCCGGTCGGCCTCGGTCCGCGCGGAACGTCCCGCCCGCACCGAGGCAGCCAGATCCGCCCACTGACCGATGTCGAGCTCCTCGGGCCGGGACGCGGAGGAGATCCCCGCCGCGTCGAACGCCGCGGCGGGAACTGACGAGGACAACGTCGAGCGCAGCATCTTGCGGCGCTGCCGATACGCGGTCTCGATGAACGGGAACACCTCGGCCGGATCCAGCCCGGAGCGTGGCGGACCGCGACGAGCCATGCCGACCAGGGCCGACGTCACCCGGGGCCGGGGCACGAAGACCTCGGGCGCCACGGCGCCCAGCATCTCCGCGGAGGCGTACCAGGCGACGCGCATCGACGGGATCCCGATGGTTCGTCCCCCCGGACCTGCGACGAGTCGCTCCGCGACCTCCTTCTGCACCATGACCACCATGCGCTGCACCGAGCTCGCACGTTCCAGCACCGAGATGATGATCGGCACTGCGACGTTGTAGGGCAGGTTGGCCACCAGGGTCCACGGGACGTCAGGGTCCAGCAGCTGGTCCCAGTCGACCTGGAGCGCATCTCCCTCGACCACCTCGACCGAGCCGACATCGTGTGCTGCGAGCACCTCACGCAGCACCGGCACCAGCGCGGGGTCCTTCTCCAGCGCCACCACGTGCGCTCCGGCGTCTGCCAGGGCCAACGTCAGCGAGCCGAGCCCGGGCCCGATCTCCACCACGTGATCGCCGGGTGAGACCCCGGCCAGGCGAGCGATCCGCACCACGGTCGCCGGGTCGGCGACGAAGTTCTGTCCCAGCGAGCGGCGCGCGTCGAGCCCGTGGCGCTCGAGCAGTTCGCGGACGTCGTTCTGACCGAGCACGCTCAGCGGTCCCCGCCACTGCCCGAGCGGTCCGATGCTGAGGATGTACCGGTGCCCGCCGAGGTCGTCGTGGTGGTCGATGTGGTGGAGGAGGTGGGCTGCAGCGTGGTGACGGTGACGACAGGCTCACGCTCGGAGTAGCGGCTGTTCTGCTTCGGGTACCAGTCCGGCAGGATCACGATCGAACTCGTCGTGGTCAGTGCCGGTTCCACCGGCGCGGCCACCGCGACGGTCGTGGTGGTCTCGACCTGCGCCGGGTCGTCCGCCGGCTCCTGGTCCGTGGCACACGCCCGCACCCCGAGCACCACCACGGCGAGCAGCGTCGCGCCGATCCCCACCAGGACCCTCGGCGCCGGGAGATGCCACGAGTCCATCACGTTCGGCCGTTCACGACAGCACCAGACCGTAGAACGCGGCCGCGGTGCTCGTCGTCGCCCGGGCGACCTCGTCGACGTCGATGCCGTGGATGCGGGCCACGGCATCACCGACGAGCCCCACCCAGCCCGGCTCGTTGGATCGTCCCCGATGCGGCACCGGCGCGAGGAAGGGAGCATCGGTCTCGACCATCAGCGAACCGAGCGGAGTGATCGCGACCGCATCGCGCAGGTCCTGCGCGGAGCCGAAGGTGACGATGCCGCTCACCGACAGCAGGGCGCCACGCTCCAGCGACGCCTCGGCCTCGGCCGGGCCACCGGTGAAGCAGTGGAACACCGTGCGACGGGGGGTCGACAACTCGTCCAGCACCGCGAAGGTGTCCTCCCACGCATCACGGGTGTGGATCACCAGTGGGAGGTCGGTCTCGTGCGCGAGGGCGACCTGGTCGGCGAAGGCCCGGCGCTGGACCGCACGCGGCGAGTGGTCGTAGTGGTAGTCCAGGCCGCACTCGCCGATCGCGACCAGCGCACCCGCGCGGCCCTCCCTGTCGGCCAACGTCGAGCTGACCAGCTCGCGCAGCGCTGCGGTGCCGTCGGTCGCGTCGTGGGGATGCACACCGGCGGTCGCCCACACCCCGTCGGTCGCCGCAGCACGGTCCACACACGCAGCTGAGCTCGCCGCGTCGGTGCCGACGGTGACCATGGCGACCACGCCGGCGTCGCGGGCCCGATCGACCACCTCCTGCACGGACGGGGCGTCACCATCGCGCGACGCCAGTCCGAGATGGCAGTGGTTGTCCACCCACGGCCCGTGCCGCCACTGCTCGGGGTCAGCCACTCCGGGGCTGTCGCCGTGCTCATCCATCGATGAGCACCACACCGGTCGGGGCCGACGAGAAGGAGTCCACCTGCGCCGAGGCGTCCTCCAGATCGTGGGTTCCTGTGTGACCGACGGTGGCAGAGACCACCACCGCGTCGGCCCACCCCAGCAGGGGCGCCGTCGGCGTCTCTCCCAGCGTCGGAGGGGCCAGCACGACGATCGTGACGTCAGGGTCGACCTGGTCGAGTGCGGTCAGAGGGACCACGCGGTCACCCCGCCCGCGGCGCCCTGCCGGCACGAACCGCAACCGCTCCGCGGCACCACCGACCATGGAACGAGCGATCCGCGGAAGCCGCAGGGGGTTGACCCGCCGGATGACCTGGGAGAGCTCCACGTCCACACCGACGTCACGCAGGCCGGGCCGGCCGAAGCCGCCGAGCCGGACACTCAGCGCGGGGCGCTCGACGGTGGCGTCCACCAGGAGCGCCCGTCCGCCCAGCACGACGACCTCTGCTGCGAGCCCCACCGCCAGGTTGCGAGCGAGCGGTTCCGGGCGCGGCGCTGCGACCACGATCCGCCGGGGGACGCCGCCGTCCGGTGCGGCGGTGCCGGCGGTGGCGAGGATCTGCGCGTACTGCTCACGGGTTGCCGCACCGCGTCGCCCTGCTCCACCGACGTGCGCCCAGACCGGCAGTCCGACGTGGCGTTGCAGGTCGTCGGTGTTGGTCACACGCGGACGACGTTGCCCACCGAGCTGCACACCCGCGGCGATCAGTGCCCCGGTCAGGAACCCGACGAAGGCGAACCAGGCCGTGCGCGGGGGATCGACCGAGAACCCGGGTTCGGGGAACGCACGCAGGTAGGCGGGCCCCGTGTAGATGCGCGACTCGCCCGGAACGACCGGTCGCAGCTCGTTCTCGGTCTGTGCGATGGCGAATTCCTGGCTCTCGGCGAAGACGAGGTCCAAGGTGTCCACCAGATGCGGCATGACCGCCTCGGTGCGGGCGCGATCACTGTCGGTGTAGGTGATCTCGACGTAGCTGCCCATGCGGGGACGGGTGGCGTCGAGGTTGTCACGCACCTCCTGCACCGGGATGTCCAGATCCGCGACCGCCGCGAGCTCCTGGGCGAACGCACCGGAGACGGCCAGGGTCAGGGCCGTCTGCAGTCGCTCCCGTTCGAACTTGACCCGGTCGGTCCCGATGCTGCCGTCGACCCGCGGCACGATCACGCCCGCAGATGCGGTGTAGGTGGTCGGTCGCGTCCCGGCGAAGGCACCGAGGACGATCGCCACGCACAGGCCGCTGATCACGACGATCCACCGGAACCGGCGGGAGATCCGCAGGTCCCAGCGGGCGAGCTCCACCGGCTCCCAGACCTCCTCACCGGGTGCCTCGGCGCGTTCCCCCGGACGGCGGGGCAGCTCTGCGCCCACCCGGAGCGCTGGTACCCCGGGAGCGGAGCCCACCACGACCAGGTCGGTCGGCGGGGCACGACGGGCGCGCATCGACGCAGCCAGACCACTCCAACGAGCGTCCTTCGACGGCACCTGCAGCGCGGCGGACAGGCCGATCAACGCCCAGGCCAGCTTGTTGTTCAGCAGCGGCAGGAAGAACGAGCCCGACAGCACCGGCAGCATCATCACGAACAGGGTCATCGACAGCTCGCGGGTCTGGAACCACCGCGGCCGGAGGAAGGCGAGGATCGCGACCACGAACACCGACATGAACAACAACAGGCCGATGACGCCCAGATCGCCCATGGTCTCGAGCCATGTGTTGTGCGCAGAGACATCTGGGCGCATCTCGTTGAGACGCTGGCTGCCGGGGGTCAGCAGCAGGTTGGGCGGCACGATGCTGCGGAGCTGACCGAACCCGTATCCCCAGATCGGGTTCTCCTTGATGAGCGCGATCGAGACGTTCCACAGGTCGACGCGGCCGGCGCCACGGTCCGAGAAGCCACGCTCCAGGTTGTTCGGGTTGACGACGAAGCCGATCAGGAACGCGAGTCCGGCGAGCAGCACCGATCCGAAGCCGACCAGCACCCGACGACCGGCCCGGAGCCGTGGTCGGGTGACCATCGTGCCGACGATGGCGATCGCGCCGCCGATCAACCCTGAACGGCTGCCCGCACCAGCGGCGCCGGCGAGGACCACCACCAACGTGATGGAGTACATCAGCTTGGCCTGTGCGGTCGCGGCGTGTCGCCGGTAGTAGACGGTCAGCGGGATCATCGACGCCTGCAGCAACCCGAAGAAGTTGGGATCCGAGCCGAACCCCACAGAACGCGTGCCCAGGAACAGCGCGAGCACGCCCGCCGCGGAACCGAACAGACCGCCCACCCAATACGCACGCAGGAACTGCTGGACCATCCGATGGCTGTCCACCAGCAGCGCCGTGATGCAGAAGAAGGCCAGACCCAACCCGTAGACCCCGAGGTTGAAGAACCAGCCGCCGGCCTCGGCGGACCAGAGGCCGCTCACGACGCCCCACACCGTGAGCGCCCAGATCGGCGCCCAGTGCTTGACCGGCACCGCGGGCGGCTTCCAGCCCTTCACCAGCTTGTAGATGATCACCACCGCCGCGATGCCCGCCATGACGCGACCGGTCCGGATGGGACCTGCTCCCAGGCCGTCGAAGTGGATCAGGAACGCGACGATCTCGACGAAGACGAACCCCCGCTGCCAGATCCAGATGCCCAGTCCCACCGCGATCGCGACGACCACGGCGATGAGCACGCCCCAGCGGGTGAAGACCGCCAACAGCAACAACGGCAACGCCAGGATCCCGCCGAGCACCCACGCGACACCCGCCCACGGCGGGGGGCGCCGGGGTGAGGATGTCGGTCGTTCGATGGTCTGCAACCGTGTCCCCGGAGATCAGCGCCCGATCGGGCGACGGACGATCAAGGGTATCGGCGCTCCACGGCGCGCGACAGCCGCCGACGCGGTGAAAGACTGCGGTGGTGACCGACCCGCACGCACCCTACGAAGCAGCTGCGATGGCCGCGGAGCAGCTCGGTGAACTCCTCGGCACGCACCACACGGCCCTGGTGCTCGGGTCCGGTTGGGCCGGCGCGGCGAACGCGCTGGGGGCGATCGAGGCCGAGGTCGCCGGACACGACCTGCCGGGAGTGCCGGAGCCGACGGTCGCCGGCCACCGGGGCACCCTGCACTCGCTGCGTGTCGACACTCCGACCGGCGAGCAGCGGGTCCTGGTGATCGCCGGTCGATCGCACCTCTACGAGGGCCACTCCCCCGAGGTCGTGGTCCACCTGGTGCGCGCCGCGGTGCTGAGCGGCTGCGGGCGGGTCGTGCTGACCAACGCTGCCGGGTCGCTGCGCCCCGAGGTGGGCGTCGGACGCGTGGTGGTGATCTCGGACCAGATCAACCTGATGGGCGTCAACCCGATGGTGGGCCCCGCACCGGAGCCTCGGTTCCCGAGCCGGTTCACCGACCTGACCGATCTGTACTGCGCCGAACTTCGAGCAGCGCTCGCCGATCACCGACCCGACCTGGCCGAGGGGGTCTATGCCGGGCTCCTCGGTGGGAGCTTCGAGACCCCGGCCGAGATCCGGATGTTGCGGACCCTCGGCGCCGACCTCGTCGGCATGTCGACCGTGCTCGAGGCGATCGCCGCACACCACCTCGGCGCAGAGGTGATCGGCCTGTCGCTGGTCACCAACCTGGCAGCCGGGCTCCAGCCCACCGTCGACCACCACGAGGTGCTTGCCGCTGGCGATGCGGCGAGCGATGAGCTCCGAGGAGTGCTGCGCGATGTCCTGGCGCTGCGGTGAGCGATCGATGCACCGCCGGGTGATGCGCCGGCGCCATCGCCGGTGACCACCGACCTCGTGGCGGCGGCTCGCCGCTGGCGTGACGCCGATCCCGATGCCGACACCCGCGCCGAGGTGACCGGGCTCCTCGCCCGCGGCGACACCGAGCGGCTCGATGAGCTGTTCGGCGCAGAGCTCGAGTTCGGCACCGCCGGGCTGCGGGGCCCGATGGGCCCAGGGCCCGCCCGGATGAACCGCATCGTGGTGCGTCGTGCCGCCGCAGCGCTCGCGGGCCACCTCCTCGCTGCCCATCCCCTCGAGGAACGAACCGACGGGGTCGCGCCCGGCGAGCAGCGCCGACCCTCGGTCGTCGTCGGCCACGACGCCCGCCACCTCTCGGAGCGTTTCGCACTCGACGTCATCGAGGTGATGTCCGCCGAGGGCATCGACGTCGAGCACTTCGACGAACCCGTTCCCACCCCGCTGCTGGCAACTGCGGTGCTCCTGCGCCACGCCACCGCGGGGGTGATGGTGACCGCGAGCCACAACCCCGCTGCCGACAACGGCATGAAGATCTACGCCGCCGACGGCGCACAGATCGTGGCGCCGACGGACCGGCAGATCGCCGCTCGCCTGCGCGACCTGCCGCTCGTCGTACCCGCTCGGCCGCCCGCGGCCGGGCACGCCACCGGCCTCGCCGACGCCGGTTCTGTCCGGTCACTCGGCGGCCCGGGCTGCGGTGGCGAGGTCGTGGAGCACTACCTCGCCCGGGCCGCCGCCATGGTGGGCGACACGCTGCCCCAGCCCCTGCGGGTCGCCCACACCTCGTTGCACGGCGTGGGTGACGCACTGCTGGAACTCGCCCTCGACGGACTGGGCGGTCTCACCGCCGCTGCCGTGGCGTCACAACGCGAGCCCGACCCCGACTTCCCCACCGTGGTCAGCCCGAACCCCGAGGACCCCGCGACGCTGGACCGTCTGCTCGCGCTGGCGGCACAGACCGATGCCGACGTCGCACTGGCACTCGATCCTGATGCCGACCGGCTCGCGGTCGCGCTTCCCCGGCGACTCCCCGGCGGTGGCCCGCCGCGCTGGACCGTCCTGACCGGCGACGAGGTCGGTGCGCTGCTGACGGAGCACCTGTTGAGCACCACCGATGGCCCCGATCGACTGGTCGCCTCCACGGTGGTCTCATCACGACTCGTCGCGGCCATGTGCGCAGCCGCGGGTGCGCACCATGTCGAGACGCTCACGGGTTTCAAGTGGCTGTGCCGGCCGGGCCTGGACCACCCCGAGTGGCACCAGCTGCTGCTGTACGAGGAGGCACTCGGCTACGCGGTCGGCCGCGACGCACGGGACAAGGACGGCATCACCGCGGCCCTGACCGTGCTCGCCGCGGTGTCACGTTGGCTCGACGAGGGCCGCACCCCCTGGGACGTGCTGGATGCGGTCGCGATCCGCCACGGCGCCCACGTGACCCGCAACGGGTCGCTGCGGGACGACTCGGGCGGCGACCTGGCGCAACGGATCGCCGAGTTGGGGCGCAGACCGCCCGCCGAGCTGGGCGGCATCGACGTCGTGCACGTGGATGCACCCGCGTCCGACGTGGTGCGCTGGGAGTTGTCGGACCACACCCGGGTCGTGGTGCGGCCGTCGGGCACCGAACCGAAGGTGAAGTACTACGTCGAGGCGATCGAGCCCGTCGTCGGCAGCGGCAGCTCCGCTCGACACGCAGCCGGCGAACGGGCGGACCGCGTGGTGGCCGACCTGACCGGCCGGCTCACCCACCCCGTCGCCGGCTGACCCGGACCGGCGCGCCGGCTCGGCCTGGTTCGGCCAGCTCAGCCTGGTTCGGCCAGCTCAGCCAGGATCGCTGCGGTGCCCGACAGCCCCAACCGGTCCGCACCGGCGCGCAGCATGGCCGCGCAGTCGGCCAGGGTGCGCACGCCACCCGATGCCTTGATCGAGCAGCGCTGTCCGACGGCGTCGCGAATGACCCCGACATCGTCGACGGTCGCCCCGCCGGCGGGGTGGTACCCCGTGGAGGTCTTCACGAAGTCCGCGCCGCCGTCGATCGCGGCGAGGCACACGTCGCGCAGCACCGGCGGCGACCACAGCGCTGACTCGACGATGACCTTCAGCACCACGTCGGGTGCCGCCTCGCGCACCGCTGCCACCTCATGGGCGACGTGTGCCAGGTCACCCTCGGCGATCGGGCCGAGTCCGACCACCATGTCGATCTCGGTCGCTCCATGGGCGACCGCGGATGCCGCCTCGATCGCCTTGACCGCAGCGATGGACCCCCCGTGGGGGAACCCGACGACCGCACAGACCACCAGGCGGTCGCCACACATCTGGTGCACGAACGCCACGTGGTCGGGTTGCACGCACAGCGACGCGCAACCCGCCTCGATGGCGAGGATCGCTCCCTGCTCGATGTCGTTCCGGGTGGCCTCGGGACGCAGGACCGTGTGGTCGATCCGGGCGGCGAGATCGGCGGCAGAGGTCGGTGTCTCGATCACCGGAGCACGGTACCGGGCTCGCGTGCCACCATGGGTCGTGTTGGAGTCTGGGGCGAGCATGGTTCAACAATCTGCGTCGGCGCGGGGCGTGGTGGCGCCATGAGCGAAGCGGTCGACGCACCCACGACCAGCGGGTCCTCGTCCCGTCCCCAGCGCAGCATCTATCTCGATGCCCTGCGGGCCGTCGCGCTGTGTCGGGTGGTCATCTACCACGCGGTGTCGCTCGAATGGGTCACGCTCTTCACCGCCATGCCGCTGATGTTCTTCATCGCCGGCTCGCTCTACGCCGCGTCGCTCGAGCGTCGCCCCGGACGCCAGGTCATCCGGGACCGCTATCGACGGATCCTTCTGCCGTACTGGGTGTACATCGTGGCGATGGTCGTGCTGTGGGGCGCGCTGGGGACCCTCGGTGAGCTCGAGGCGTGGAACTGGATCGGCCTGTTGTTCCCCGTGCTGTCGCTGAACGGGCCGCAGGGCCCCGGCGTCGGGACCGACCTGGAGCTGACCTGGATCGCCCTGTGGTACCTGCAGTTCCACCTGATCCTGTCCCTGATCGGCCCGTGGTTGCGACGGGTGCAGCAGCGACGCACCCGTGTCATGTGGGCCACCCTCGCGACGCTGTTCGTGCTGGGACTGCTCGGCGGCGCCGGCGTCGTCGTGGTGATCTTCTACGTGTCGTGCTGGATCCTCGGCTACCACCAGCACGACGGGAATCTGGAACCACTGGTGCAGCGTCACTGGAAGTGGTGGTGCGCCGCGACCGGACCGGTCGGGATCGTGCTGTTCCTGGCCTTCCAGGGCTCCGCAGAATGGTCGGGTGTCGCGTTGCGCCTGGCGGCAACCGGTGCCGCGCTCCTCGGGGTGTTCTGGCTGACCCTCGCACTGGGGCTCCGCCCGACCCTCGAACCGATGCTGCGCGGCTGGCGCACCCGATCGGTGGTGCACTGGTTCTCGCAGCGATCACTGAGCATCTACATGTGGCACATGGTCGCGATCTACGCGGCGCTCAGCCTGCAGCTGCCGGGCACCTCATCGGTGCTGGGTGTCCTGGCGTGGTGCATCGTGCTGACCACGTCGGTGATCCCGGTGGTGGGGTGGGCCGAGGACGTCGCCGCTCGGCGACCGATGACCCTCTGGCCCACTTCCGGCCAGGACCTCGCCGCGGAGCTGAATCCACTCGCAGCAGGACTCGCCCGGCTGCAGCGCCGCGGTGTCGACCGCGGCGGGATCAGCCCAGCAGTTCAGCTGCCAGCACCGCCAGGTCCGCCTGGGGGCGGGCACCGACGTGTGAGATCGCCTCCGCAGCTGCCAGTGACCCGAGCGCGCCACAGGTGGCCAGATCCATCCCACGGCTGTGCCCGAACAGGAACCCGGCGGCGTAGAGGTCACCAGCGCCGGTGGTGTCGACGAGTTCATCGACCGGATGCGCCGCGACGGTGATGGTCTCGTCCGCGGTGACGATCACCGAGCCGTGCTCGGACCGGGTCAGCGCAGCCACTGCGCCGTGTCCGCGCACCCGCTCCGCCGCCTCATCGAAGGACTCGGTCTCGTACAGCGACAGGATCTCGTCCTCGTTGGCGAACAACAGGTCGACGTGGTGCTCGACCATGTCCAGGAAGGCCGCCCGGTGGCGGTCGACGCAGAAGCCGTCCGACAGCGTCATGGCGACGACACGGCCGGCGTCGTTCGCATGGGTCGCAGCGACCCGGAAGGCCTCCTGCGCCTCGGGCGGATCGAACAGGTAGCCCTCGAGGTACAGCACCTTGGCGTTGCGGATCGCGGCGGCATCGACATCGCCGGGAGCGAGGTGCACCGACGCCCCGAGGTAGGTGTTCATGGTGCGCTGCGCGTCGGGGGTCACCACGATCAGGCAGCACCCCGTCGACGGGCCCGACGTCGCCGCGCCGATCTCGTAGCGCACGCCGGTGGCACGGATGTCGTGGGCGAACACGGCGCCCAGCTGGTCGTTGCGCACCTTCCCCACGTACTGCGCGGTGCCCCCCAGCGCCGCCACCCCGACGATGGTGTTGGCGGCGGACCCGCCGGAGATCTCGATGCCGGCGCCCATCTGGCGGTAGATCTCGGTGGCGCGGGCCTCGTCGATCAGGGTCATCGCGCCCTTGGGCACGTCGAGGGAACGGACGAAGTCGTCGCCCTCGTGGCTGATGACGTCGACGAGGGCGTTGCCGAGGCCGATCACGTCGATCTCGGCCGGTGCGGTGCTGGAGTCGTTCACGATCGGCCAACCTAGGGACACCGGCGGCTCCGGTGCACACCCGTAAGGTGGCCCCATGGCCGAGTCGAACCACCCGGACGAGCCGAACGGACCGGTGACCGACAGCTCCCTGGCCCTCGGTGACCACCCCGACACCCGCGACGACGAGGTGGCGGGCCAGCCCCGCAGCGGGAGCCAGCTCGAGGAGTTCATGATCCGGCCGTGGCCCCAGCAACGGGCCCGACGCACCCGCTGGATCGCGCTCGTGCTCCTGGTGCTGGCGCCGGTGAGCGCAACCGCATTGACCTTCTGGAACGTCGCAGCGGAGGACACCACGACGGTGATCGAGCCGCAGGGAAAGATCGACGACGCGGTGCTCCTGGTCGAGGCGACCGCGGTGGGACTCGACCTGCAGCTCAAGGAGATGTCGTTCCGACTGGTGTTCCGCCCCTCGGGCGACATCGTGCGGGGCAACGAGCTGACCTCGGACGTGACCGTTTTCGTCAGTGACATCTCCGGATCGGGGATACGGGAGTTCCCGGCCGGATCCGCCATGGAACCGACCACCGTCGTGGTCGACCTCGCCGGCTCGCAGCTCCGCTACCCGTTCGACACCTACCAGGCCGATCTGGGTATCGGAGCAGCCGCCAGCACCGGCTCCGGACAGGATCCCGACCCCCTGACGCTGGATCTGGAGGTGGGCGTTGCGCTGGACCAGTTCGACGTGGTCGCGGCCGACCGCCGCCAGGACAACGCCGTGTCGGTGGAGCTCGAGTTGCAGCGTCGGACCGCGGTGATCATCTGGGTGCTCTTCTTCATGTTCCTGGTGTGGTCCATCGCCCTGGGCGGCGCAGCGGTGGCGTGGTTCATCGTGGTGTTCGCGAAGGATCCCCCGTTCTGGGTCTTCGCGTTCTTCGCCTCGATCCTCTTCGCGCTGCCGACGCTGCGCGCCGGCCTGCCCGGCTCGCCGCCCTACGGGTCACTCGTGGACTGGGCAGCGTTCTACTGGGGCATCGCCATCCTGGCGGGCGCGCTGGTCGCGCTGCTCGCGGTGTGGAACATCGAGGCACGGGTGAAGGTGCGCGAACAGCGCGAAGCCGCGCCGCCGGAGCGCCGACGCCACACCGACACCCACGCCCCGACCCGTGTCAACGATCAGTGAGCAGCCGCTTCACCCGGTTCGGCGCCACGCCGAACTGTTCGGCGATCGCAGCAGCGGCGTCGCGTCGGCTCGCACCCCCGGCCAGCGCGGCATCGAGCGCGGCGAGGAGATCGGCATCATCGGCCCCCTCCGGGGCCGACGCACCGTCGACCACGACGACGTACTCGCCACGGGGCGCCTGCACCTCGCAGTGGTCGAGCGCTTCGCGGCAACGTGCCTGCCCAGGTCTGCTCGTGCAGCTTGGTCAGTTCTCGACACAGCGCCACCCGTCGCTCCGGCCCCAACACCTCGCACAGATCGACGAGCGTGCGCACCAATCGATGGGGTGCCTCGTAGAGCACCACGGTGCGTTGCTCGCCCACCAGCTCGGCGAGACGCCGTGTGCGCGGTTGGCCCTTGCGGGGCAGGAACCCCTCGAAGCAGAAGCGGCCGGACTCGGTCAACAGCCCACTGCCGACCAGGCCGACCGCGGCGGCGAAGGGGCCGGGCACGACCTCGACGCGCAGGCCGGCATCCAGGGCCATCGCCACCAACCGAGCGCCGGGGTCCGACAGTCCTGGCATCCCGGCGTCGCTCGCGACCGCGACCAGGGCGCCGCCACGCACCTGTTCGAGCAGCGAGGGCGCAACGCCGACCTCGGTGTGCTCGTCGAGGCGGACCAGCTTGGGGGCACGAACCCCCAGATGGCTGAGCAGACGACCGGTACGACGGGTGTCCTCGCACGCCACCACGGCCGCGGCGCCGAGCGCTGCGGCTGCACGGGGGGACAGGTCGTCCAGGTTGCCGATCGGTGTGCCGACCAGCACCAGGCGGCCCGTGCCGACCGATCCGGCGTCGGTCGACCCGGCCTCCGGACCCGGCGCCGGCGCTCACGTTCGGACCTCGAGGACGTCACCGACGTCGACGCCCCACGAGGCGAACGACCGCTCGGGCGCCTCGATCACCTGGCGGGCGGCCCAGCAGATGCGTCCGGGATGCCACGGGGCCATGGTGACGAGCCGGAGCACGAGACCGTCCCCGTCGCAGAAGGCGACGTCGATGCCGAAGCGCATGCCCATGGTGTGCACCGATCGCACCGGCAGCACGAGGACGCCGTCGATCTGGTCGCGACCGAGCAGCCCTCGGCGACGTTCGGCTCGCGTGCGGGCGATCTCGGCGCTCGCGAGCACCGTGGCGCGGTGGACCAGCCAGCCGTCGGTGCGCAGCTCCCCGGATCGGCCCGCCGCCACCTGCACGTGTCCAGTCGCTCAGACGTTGAAGCGGAACTCGACGACGTCGCCGTCGGCGACCTCGTAGTCCTTGCCCTCGACACGGAGCTTGCCGACGTCCCGGGCCTTGGACCACGAGCCGATCTCCAACAACTCGTCGGCCTGGATGGCCTCGACGCGGATGAAGCCGCGCTCGAAGTCGGTGTGGATCACTCCCGCGGCCTGCGGAGCTCTGGAGCCGGCGCGGAAGGTCCATGCCCGGCTCTCCTTCTCGCCGGTGGTCAGGAACGTGCGCAGGCCGAGCATCCGGTAGGCGGTGCGCAGGAAGTTGGGCAGCGCTCCCTCTCCCAATCCGAGCGCGTCGAGCATCTCGGCGCGGGAGTCCTCGTCGAGCATCGCTGCTTCGGCCTCGAGCTGGATGCACAACCCCATGACCAGGTCCGGATCGACGTCACCGAAGGCCTCTCGGACCGGGGCCAGCACGGGCTCGGGGTCCTGGAGCTGTTCCTCGTCCAGATTGACCAACGCCATGGCCGGCTTGTCGGTGAGCAGGAAGTAGCTGCCCAGCTGTGCACGCACCTCTGGAGCAAGGTGCGCCCGGTAGATGGGTGTTCCTGCCTGGAGCGCCTCCATCGCAGCATCCATGGCGGCCACCTCACCGGCGAGCGACTTGTCGACCCGCGCCGCCTTGCGGCGCTTCTCGGACTGCTTCTCCAGCGTCTCCAGGTCGGAATAGACGAGCTCGACCTCGAGGGTCGAGAGCTGCTCCACCGGGTCCGACGAGCCGGGTACGTCGATGTCGACGAAGGCCCGCAGGACGAAGACGATCGCGTCGACCTCACGGATGTGGGCCAGGAAACGGTTACCCAGCCCCTCGCCCTGCGCCGCGCCCTCGACCAGGCCGGCGATGTCGACGAACTGGACACTGGCGGGGATGACCGACTTCGAGCTGCTCATCTCGGCGAGCTTCCCCAGACGATCGTCGGGCACCTTGGCCACCCCGACGTTGGGGTCGACCGTCGCGAAGGCATACGGCGCCGCGAGGGCGCCGCCGCCGGCGAGGGCGTTGTAGAGCGAGGACTTGCCCGCATTGGGGAGTCCGACGAATCCGAAGCGTTCCAACTGTGCGTCCCTGTGCTGTCCGGGCCACGGCGGGGGCCGCGGCCGGGGCAACGGTAGTGCGCCGAGCCTCCCCGCTACTCCCCGAGGAACTCGGTCTCGAACCGAAGGGCCTGCATCTGCACCGCCACCGCCGCTGCTGCCAACACCCGGGCAGGAAGCAGGCTGCTGACCAGGATCGGAGTGGACTGCGTCTGCGCATCGGCGCCCGCGACCCCGCACCGACCATCAGCGGGGTGCAGGCCGGTGGAGCGCTGTGTCCGGGCGCGACGACGAAGCCCAGGAACGGAGCCGAGCGCGAGCGAAGGCAAGGGGCGAGAGAGCAGGCTGACGAGGCATCAGCCGATCAGCGCTGCTCGTCGGACCCGATCATGGAGGTGGCACCGCTCGCTGGCGGCCGTGGCGCTGTCCCCAGACCCGCTCACCAGAGGGCATCTCGAACCAGAAGTACCCGCTCGGATCTGCATGGACCAGCCACCCAGGCCGGTGCACGACCACATGGTGATGACGACACAGCCCGCAGAGCAGCGGCGTGTCGGTCAGACCGCCCAGCACCCAGTCGTTGCAGTGGTGCAGATCGTTCCACGCGACGGGACCGGGGCAGCCGGGGAAGGTGCAACCTCCGTCCCGCAGCGCGGCCGCCCGGCGCTGGGCGGTCGTGGGCACCCGACCGGACCGGCCCATGTCGAGCGGCACGCCGAGGCGGTCGACCACGACCGGGATCATCCGCGGATCGCAGCACAGCGCTCGGGTCGAGCCGTCCTGGAGACGCACACCGTCCGTGCGGTGCACCGCATCGGGCTCCTCCGCGAGGATGACGAGTGTGACGTCGGTCGCCGGGCCGGTGGTCGCATCCAGGTCGACGGCGTTCGCCCGGCGGCATGCCTCCGCCAGGGCGAGCGCCCGCAGCGTGGCGCGGTCGGGCATGGGCAGATCGGGGTCGATCGCACGGTCGCGCTGGTAGCGGTGGAACAGCTCGTCCGCGATCGCGTTGACGGTCTGCTCGACACACAGCCCGTTGACCCCGACGAGCTGGCCGTTGAGCACCGTCGTGTCGTCGGTGGTGGTGCCCACCGAGAGCCGGTTGCGGGCCAGGTCGTTCGACGGGTCGTGGCCGCCGTCGGCGTCGAGACGATCGGCGACACCGTGGACCTCGGCACGCCATCGTTCGAAGAGCGCGCCGTCGGACGCGTCGGCGAGCAACCCGGCCACCAGGGCGAACTCGTCGACGATGCGAGGGTTGCAGGCGTCCGCGAGCACCTTGGCGTGGTCGAACGTGATCTCGCCGCGGGTCAGGGCGCTGTCGACATCGGGCAGCCGATCGGCCAGCTTGCGGGCCGTGTTGGTCCGGCCCCTGGCCACGCTGAGCGGCAGACCCGCCTCGCGCGCCAACCAGGTGCCGGTACGCAGCCCCGTCCGCTCGTCGGTGGTGCCCCGACGGTCGAGCTCCGCGAGCACGTGACACGACCCTGCGTCCAGGGAGCGGCGCACTCGCTCCAATGCGACCGCTCGCCGGAGGAGCTCGTCGTCGGTGGCGGTGGTCGCGTCCCATGACGCGACGTCGCCGGCGGTGATCGACAGCACCTCGGTATCGAGGTCCGGTTGGTCCAGAACGAACATGTGTTCGATCGTAGCGACGCCCACTGACACTCTGGCCGGCACCAGCACGGGAACATGGCCGCCCACCCGGGTTCGCTACCGTCGGGCGATGGGTCCCACCGGGTACGTGGCACTCCTTCGTGGCATCAACGTCGGAGGTCGCAACAGGATCGCCATGGCCGACCTGCGCTCCGCCTTCGAATCGGCGGGCCACTCCTCGGTGCGGACCTACATCCAGTCGGGCAACGTGCTGTTCGACAGCAACCGACCTCGATGCGACCTCGAGGTCCAGCTGGAGACGGCGCTCGAGGAGAGATTCGGTGTGCCGCTGGTCGTCGTGGTGCGCTCCCACCGCCAGATCCGCAACGTCGTTCGCTGCGCGCCGGAGGGGTTCGGCACGCAACCGGACACCTACCACTCCGACGCGGTGTTCCTGAAGGCACCGCTCACCGCGCGTCGGGCCATGCGGGTGGTCGCGCTGCGCGACGGCGTCGACCGTGCGTGGCCGGGATCGGGCGTCATCTACTTCGAACGACTCAGCGCTCAGCGGACCCGCAGCCGGATGGGCAACATCATCGGCACCCCCGAGTACCAGCGGATGACGATCCGCAACTGGTCGACCACGACCAAGCTGCTGGAGCTGCTCGCCGCGCCGAACGAGGACTGACCGGGTGCCGACGATTCGAAGAGCTGGGGCGGAGGACGCTCGATTCCTCCAGCAGATGCTCGCCGTGGCAGCGGACTGGCGAGGTACGACCACCGCCCGGTCACCCGAGGACGTCATGGCGGAACCGGCGCTCTCCCGCTACCTGGACGGCTGGGACGACGCCCTCGACGTGGGGTTCGTCGCGGAGGTCGACGAGGGCGCCGGCCACCCCCGGGCGGCGTCGAGGTCGGGGGCCGCCTGGTGGCGGTTCCTTTCGGGCCCGACCGCCGGCTACGGATTCGTCGACGAGACGGTGCCGGAGATCTCGATCGGTATCAGGGCCGACCGCCGGGGTGAGGGCAACGGCACGCTGCTGCTGACCGCGCTGATCTCAGAGGCCAGACGTCGCCGGATCCCGGGACTCAGTCTGAGTGTGGAGTCCGACAACCCGGCGGCCCGCTGGTACCTCGAGCTGGGCTTCGCCGTGGTCAGCGACGTCGACGGTTCGCCGACGATGCTGCTTCGGCTCGACGGCTGATCCGTGCGCTGCGCCGGCACTGCCGTCTGGAGCCGGTCGACCCCGGTCCGGTAGCATCGACGACCATGTCGAAGAGCACCTCCAAGAAGAAGGCCTCCGTTCGCCGGAAGAAGGCCAACCATGGCCGCAAGCCGAACATGGGTCGCAACTCCTGACGAGCTGAGCGCCCCATGCCGCCGGCTGCCTGCCGGTGTGGCCGACCCCACGCCCCTGTCATGTGACGGGGGCGTCGTCGCGTCAGGGCGCGGATCCGGCGCCGTGGCGGAGCGGGCTGAGGCTGGCGGGGCCGTGCGCTGCGGTGCGGACCCGAGGGCGTTCAGTCCAGCGGTGGGCGCGTCAGATCCTCGGGAACCGCGTAGATGAGCGGCACCGTCGCGACCGACGTCAGACCCTTGACCACGATGTTGGCCCAGATGATCGACACCGCCACACCGAAGGGCACCACACCGCCGAACGCGATCACCACGAACACCACCGAGTCCACCGGGATCGAGACCGCGTTCGAGCTCAGCACCCGCCCCCACTGCTTGCGGTGACCGAATCGCCGCACGAACCGGTGGTACACCTCGGTGTCCAACAGCTCGGCGATCACCTGCGCGATGACCGAGGCCGCGGTGATGCGCAGCAGCGGCGACAGCACGGGTCCGAAGAAGTCCTGGGCGGCGGCAGCTACGGCGGGGTCACCTGGAAGCTCGGCGGTTGCCCAGAACGCGAGGGCTGCGAACACGTTGAGCGCTGCGGTCGACAGGATGACCACGCGGGCGACGTGGCGACCGCCGACCTTGTGCACCAGGTCCCGCAGCGTGAAGGTGAGCGGGTAGGTCAACGTGCCTGCGTCCACCGAGAAGGCGGCCCAGTCGGGCCCGATCCGCAGGATGCGCACCGACATGACGTTCGCCAGGATCGAGCACGCCACGTAGCCCGCGGTCGCCACGAGCAGCCAGTTCAGAGCCCGGCGCCCGAACAGGTGCTGTTCGGAGGGGAGCGTGTCGGTCACGGCCACCCGGGTCACGGTACCGTTCGACCGTGGACGCCACGAACCGACAGCTCACGGTGATCGACCTGGGCGACGGACCCGCCGCCTGGGCAGCAGCTGGTTTCACCGTGGTCGACGGGGCCGTGATGCTGGGGTCCACGCTGGTGCGGCTGACCGGCTCCGGCCGGCGTTTCGAGGGCTGGGCGATCGACGGCGTCGACGCACCGATCGACGGACTCCCCACGGCCGCTCCCCCACCCGCGGGCGCCCAACGCCCGAACCGTGCTGCAGAACGCGCCGAGAGCGGCGCGAACGGCGACACAGTTCAGCGGGAAGCGGCGTCCGACCCGAACCGTGCTGCAGAGGCGCGACGGCGAACAGTGCGCGGTGCACCCGAACGGCGCGGTGCACCCGAACGGCATTTCGCGGATCGACCACGTGGTGGTGCGCACGGGCGACAACGACCGCACGGTCGCCGAGTTCGAGCGTGCCGGACTCGAGGTGAGGGGCGGGCGGAGCACCACCAGCTACGGCTCCCCCATGCGTCAGACGTTCCTGTGGGCAGGCGACGTCATCATCGAACTGGTCGCGCCCGACGACGGCGAACCCCGCACCGATGAGCCGACCTCGATCTTCGGACTCGCCCTGGTGGCTGCCGACCTGGACGTGACCGCGGCGTCGCTGGGCGATCTGCTGGGCACTCCCAGGCCGGCGGTGCAGCAAGGACGGCGCATCGCTGGCCTGCGTGGGCGCGAGGTCGGCATCTCCGTGCCGATCGCCGTGATGAGCCCGCACGTCTGACCCGCTGGTGAGCCACAAGTGACCCGTGGGTAACCTAGGGGCATGTCCGAGTACCGAGCCCCCATCAAGGACGCCCTCTTCACCCTGCGCCACATCGGCGAGTTGGAGCAGCTGTCCGGAACCGACCTGTACGCACACGCAGATCCCGAGACCGTGGCGGCGGTGCTCGAGGAGCAGGGGCGCTTCATGCAGGAGGTGTTCGGTCCGACCAACGCCATCGGCGACACCGTGGGGCTGAAGTGGACCCCCGAGGGAGTGGAGACTCCCGAGGAGTTCAAGCCGGCGTACGCCAAGTTCGTCCAGGCCGGATGGCAGGGACTGAACGCCCACACCGAGTACGGCGGGGCCGGGTTCCCCGAGGCCGTGCAGGCCTGCGCGCTCGAGTTCTCCACCGCCGCCAACGGCGCGCTCACCATGGCGCCGGGGCTGACCACCGGCGCCATCGAGCTGCTCCAGGAGTGGGGCACCGAGGAGCAGAAGGAGGTCTACCTCCGCAAACTGATCACCGGCGAGTGGACCGGCACCATGAACCTGACCGAGCCGCAGGCAGGCTCGGACGTGGGACTGTCGACCACCAAGGCGGTCCCGGTCGGCGACGGCACCTACAAGATCACCGGCACCAAGATCTACATCTCGTTCGGTGAGCACGACATGGCCGAGAACATCATCCACCTGGTGCTCGCCCGTCTTCCCGAGGCGCCCCCCGGCACCAAGGGGATCTCGCTGTTCATCGTGCCGAAGTTCCTGGTCAACGACGACGGCACCCCCGGCGAGCGCAACGACCTGCGGTGCGTGTCGATCGAGCACAAGATGGGCATCCACGCCTCGCCCACCTGCGTCATGAGCTACGGCGACGAAGGCGGCGCCATCGGCTACCTGGTCGGCGAGGAGCATCGCGGCATGCGCGCCATGTTCACCATGATGAACTCCGCGCGTATCGCGGTCGGCGTGCAGGGCGTCGCCATCGGCGACGCCGCCTACCAGAAGGCCCTGACCTACTCGACCGAGCGCATCCAGGGCAGCGAGATCGGTGGCGACACACCCGGTGCCGTGCCGATCATCCGCCACCCCGACGTGCGTCGGATGCTGCTGTTCATGAAGAGCCACGTCGAGGCGATGCGGGCACTGCTGGTGTACAACGCAGCGGCACTCGATCTGAGCCGTGCGCTCGACGGTGACGACGCCGAGAGCTGGCGCGAGGTCGCCGAGCTGCTCACCCCGGTGTCCAAGGCGTGGTGCACCGATGTCGGCATGGAGGTCACCTCGACCGCCATCCAGGTCTTCGGCGGCATGGGCTACATCGAGGAGGCCGGGGTCTCCCAGCACTACCGCGACATGCGCATCGCCCCGATCTACGAGGGCACCAACGGCATCCAGGCGATGGACCTGGTGGGCCGCAAGCTCGGCCTGCGGATGGGTGGCGTGGTCACCGATCACCTGGACCGGATGCGCGCCACGGTCGCCGAGCTCGCCGGGGCGGGCGACGAGTTCGACTCGATGCGCCGCGAGCTGGCCGCGTCGGTCGAGGTGCTCGCCGAGGTCACGAACTGGGTGATGACCAACGGCCTCGCCGACCCGGTCGAGGCACTCGCAGGGGCGACCCCGTACCTGGAGATCTTCGGCACGGTCACCGGCGGCTGGTTGCTGGCCCGCCAGGCCCTCGCCGCCAAGGGCGAGCTGGACGCCGGCTCCGAGGACAAGGGCTACCTGTCGGCCAAGATCACCACGGCCCGCTACTACGCCGAGCAGCACCTGCCCCAGGCTGCGGGCCTGGTGCCCATGGTGCAGGCCGGGTCCAAGGTGCTCTACGAGGTGGACGCCGAGACGCTCGCCTCGGTCTGAGCACGCCGGCGGGTCCCCCTTCGGTCGCCGACCGGCCGGGACCCGCCAAGTGCACCTGTAGCCTGCCGATCCCATGCTGGACCACGTCTTCACCGATGCCATCGGCGCGCTGCGCGACGCGCTCGAGAACGCGCTGCTGGAGCGCCAGGCGTTCGAGGAGCGATTCCACACCGATGTCCTGCTCGGTGACCTGACCTGGGAGACCAGCTACGGCGTCCCCGGCGAGGGGCACCCACCCCGGGTGCGTGCGGACATCACCCTCGAGTGGCCGACGTGGTCGCAGACCGCGTACCGGTCCTGGTACCTGGACGAGGACCTGCCGGAACCACCTCGGATCGACATCGAGGTCGTCCTGCGCATCCAGCGCCTGACGGCGTCGCCCGACCCACGCAGGGTGCTCGATGCGCTGCCACCCGAGAGCCCGTCGATCGGCACCGAGCCCCTGACGCGGTCGGGCCCGACGGTCGAAGCGGTGTCCGACCCGGACCTGACCGAGACCGAGCACGCCATCGAGGTGAGCTACGAGGGCAGCTACGAGTTGGACGAGGCGACCCTGGCCGACGGCTCCGTGCTCGACGACCACTTCTCGTCGATGGGCGGGTGGATCTCGTCGACCCTGGTGCGGCTCGGGGACCTCAACTTCGAGTTCCTGCCACCGCTGGAGAAGGACGAGGAGTAGCGCAGCGACCGGCCGACGGGCAGCCGGGACGACCGTCGGGCCACGGCACGCGTCGGGCCGTCAGCTGTCGTCGCCGCTCAACGCCTCTTTCAGGTGCCGGCGGACCTTCTTGCGGTCGAACCGGTCCCATGCCTGCTCACAGCCGTGCCGAGCGCCAGGAGTCTGGGCGCAGAGGTCGTCGATGAGCGCTCCCGACAGCAGCGCGGCGCGGCCACCGGCGCGTAGGCCGGCGGATTCGAGCAGCTCGATGCTGGCGACGTGGTCCTGGAGCTCTCCCATGCCGTCCTGCAACGCTGCCAGCTCGCGCAGCACCTTCGAGAAGGTCCCCGGCGGGTACAGGTCCTCGAATGCGACGAGCAGGTAGCGGTAGCGCTTCAGGTGCTTGCGCAACCGGTGCCAGTCGGCGTCCCGCTCCGCAGACCGTGCACGCCGCCCCTGACGACGCACGGAGCGGAACGTGTTCCACACCACTGCGTCGACGACCTCGCCGGCGGGGCGCAGCGCGTCCGGTCCGGACTCGCTGCCGCCGATGCGGTAGACGCTCGCCATCGACTGCCACCGGCGCACCAGCACCGCACAGAAGTCACCGTCGAGCGCAGCGACCAGCTCGTTGCGAGCATCGGCACGGGACCTCTCGAGCTCGGAGCGCAGGTCGCGAGCACCAAGGTGCAGCCGCGGGGCCACACCCTCGAGGTGCTCGTCGAGCTCACCCAGCAGCACGTCCAGGTCCCGCACGGGCGAGGTCATCGCGGTGAGCTGCGCCACCATCGCCGCCAGCAGCGACAGCTCCTCGTCGGGGAACACCCGCTTGCCGCCGACCAGGAGTGAGCGCGTGCGCCGGAGCACCACGCGGTACCGGTGGAGATCCTCCGCATCCTCGCCGACACGCACGCGCTGGCCGAGTTCTCGGAACTCCTCGAGCAGACCCTCCAGGACCAGGGCGAAGACCCGGGCCGACAGCTGATCGCGATCCTCATAGGACAGTCGCCACCCGTCGTCGGCGCTCTGGTGAGGTCCGGTCATGGACACAGTCTCGCGTCAGTCGGGTCGAACGCGGCGGAGCGGGCCCGAAGGCCCGCTCCGCCGAGTGCCGGTCCGATCTGGCGTGGTCACACCGAGGCGGTGGACGCCTCGTCGTCGCCGAAGGACGTCGCCTGCTGCTTCGAGTAGACCACCGAGGCGAGGACGATCAACAGGGCCGCGCCGGCGATGACGTAGCGGATGTTGTTGTCGGCCAGCGAGATGACCGCGGGCAGGATCAGCAGCGACACCAGGTTCATCACCTTGATGAGCGGACTGATCGCCGGGCCGGCGGTGTCCTTGAAGGGGTCACCGACGGTGTCGCCGATGACGACCGCCTTGTGCACCTCGGACCCCTTGCCACCCAGGTTGCCCTCCTCGATGTACTTCTTGCCGTTGTCCCATGCGCCACCGGCGTTGGACAGGAAGTTGGCCATCAGGGCGCCGACGATGATGATCGCTGCGAGGTACCCGCCGAGGGCCAGGTAGCCCAGACCGAAACCGACGACCACGGGCATCAGGACCGCGAGCAGCGCAGGGGTGGTCAGCTCTCGTAGCGCAGCGCCGGTGCAGATGTCGATGACCGGGCCGTAGTCGGGCTTCTCGGTGTAATCCATGATGCCCGGCTTCTCACGGAACTGCCGACGAACCTCCTGGACCACGATGCCGGCGGTCCGGCTCACGGCGATGATCGCCAACGAGGCGAACAGGAACACGACCGTTCCGCCGACCAGGGCGCCGGCGAAGGTCTTGGGATCCGCGATGTTCAGCTGCACGGCGCTGAACGCCTCTTCGACGTTGCCGGGGAACAGCTCGGGGAGCTGTGCGGCGATCGTCTCGCGATAGGACGCGAACAGTGCGACCGCAGCGATGACCGCGGAGCCGATGGCGAAGCCCTTGGTCACGGCCTTGGTGGTGTTGCCAACGGTGTCGAGGCCGTCGAGGATCGTCTCGGTCTCGCCGTGCAGCTCCTCGGACATCTCGGCGATGCCCTGCGCGTTGTCGGCGATCGGGCCGAAGGTGTCCTCGGCGACCACGATGCCGGTGGTGGAGAGCATGCCGACACCGGTCAGGGCGACGAGGTAGACCGCGAACAGCACGTTGCCGTCGCCCAGCCCGAGGCCGACCAGGATGGCCACCGCGATCGCCACGACCGCCCAGACCGCCGACTCCATGCCGCTGGAGATGCCCGACAGCACGACCGTGGCCGGGCCGGTCTTGCCGGACTCGGCGATGTCCTTGACCGGCTTGAACTGGCTGGAGGTGAAGTACTGGGTGATGCGGCTGGCGACCTGACCGAGCGCCACGCCGACGATGATCGCCAGGAACATCCGCAGCCCGACGCCCGAGATCGATGCGCCGCCGGGATCGCCGACGTACACGAACGCGACGACCGCTGCACCGACCAGCATGATGGCCGACGCCACGTTGAGGCCGCGGTTGATCGGCTTGAGGGCATCGGTCTCGCCGGAGCGCGCCTTGACGAGGAAGATGGACACGATCGAGGCGAGCAGTCCGATCGCCATCATCGCGAGCGGGAAGATGAGACCCTTCACGGCCTCGTCGCCGCTGAGCCCGATGGCGTTGAACGCGGTGACACCCAGGATGATGTTCGCGACGAGCACCACGCCGAAGGACTCGAACAGGTCCGACGCCATGCCGGCGCAGTCGCCGACGTTGTCGCCGACGTTGTCGGCGATCGTGGCCGGGTTGCGGGGATCGTCCTCGGGGATGCCGGCCTCGACCTTGCCGACCAGGTCGGCGCCGACGTCGGCGGCCTTGGTGAAGATGCCGCCGCCGACACGCAGGAACAGCGCCAGCAGGGATCCACCGAAGCCGAATCCGACCAGGATCGCCGAGGCGGTGTTCTGGAAGACCATGACGATCACGGTGGCGCCCAGCAGCCCGAGACCTGCGGTGAACAGCCCGATGGTGCCGCCGGCACGGAACGCCACCTGCATGGCTGCATCCATGCTGCCGGTCTTGGCCGCAGCGGCGGTCCGCACGTTGGCACGGGTCGCGAGCCACATGCCCAGGTAGCCGATGAAGGCCGAGGCGAGGCAGCCGCCCAGGAACGCGAGCGTCCGGTAGAGGCCCGATTCGACCTGGCTGAGACCGTCACCGGTGTCCTCGCTGAGGATCTCGGTCGAGGTGACGAACACGATCACGGCGAGGGGCACGACGATCACCGTGATGGTGCGGAACTGGCGCTTGATGTAGGCCATCGCCCCGACCTGGATGGCTTCGGCGATCTCGCCCATCTTCTCGGTACCGGCGTCCTTGGACAACACGCCGCGCATCATCACCCAGCCGACGATCAGGGCGATGACCGACACCGCAGCACAGAAGAGGAGCCAGAACCACTCGGTGCCACCGAGCGTGAAGATCTGGTAGCCGCCCTCAGCGGCAAGCACCTGAGACATGAACGACCTCGTGACGATGGGAGCACACAGCGTGCTCGGACGCGGACGGACCGTGGGGCCCGGATGACAAACTCGGGCAAGTTCAGTGGACCCGGGGGTGCTGGGTCAATTGCAGCTCGGAGGGCTGGGTCAATTGCAGCTCGGAGGATCGCCGGCGATCAGCCCTCTGGCTCGGTCGTGGTCGCGGTCGCTCCGGTCTCGGTCGCCGTGGCCGACAGCTGCTGGTTGGCCTGCCGCACGAGCGCGATGGCCTGGGTGACCAGGTCGTCGTAGCCGGCCAGGTCACGCTCGGACAGCCGCTGGTCGGCTTCGGTGAAGAGGCGGTCGGCCTCTGCCAGCAGCTCGGTCGCGCTGCGGTCGCCAGCGGGCACCGTGGTCGGGGTCGTCGACCCGCTGTCGTCCTCCCCCTCGGGTTCCTCCAATGCGTCGAGGCCCGACTCGGTCTGGCCCGCAACCGCGCGATCCGGGTCACCGTCGAGCAGGTCGGCCATCGCGATCTCGACGGTGTCGCCGAATCCCACCAGCTCACCCGAGGTGACGACGATCTTCTTCAGCGTGAAGCGACTGCTGCCCTCCTCGGCTGCGTAGACCGGACGCAGGTAGACCAGCGCGTCCCCGATCGGCAGGATCAAGATGTTGCCGAACCGCACGCGGGAGCCGTTGCGCCCCACCTGGGTCTGGTAGGTCGACACCGGGTCGTAGGTCGCCATCTTGCGGTTGGCCTGGATCGGCGAGTCGACCGTGTTGTTGCGGGTCACCTCGTCGCCGTCGACCGAGACCATGATGATCTCCTCGAGCTCGCCGTAGCTGCCCGGATCGTTGCGTGCGATCATCACCGAGGTCAGGTTGCGGCCGGTGTTGTCGCCCGAGGCCAGCACGAAGGGGCGGGTCAGCACGAACTCGCTGCGCTCCGCGGTGCCGATGCGCATCTCCTGGTAGTAGGGGTCGATGGGTTCATCGGTCGACGTCGACGCGGTGGTCGTGTCGTTGTCGCCGGTTCCGCCTGCGCCGATGTCCGACGGCCGTCGGGCGACGATCCACCGGTCGGTGTTGTTGAAGAAGGTGGACGGGTCCGCCTGGTGGTACCGACCCCACATGAAGGTCTGCGCCTTGAACATGAACTCCGGGTACCTGAAGTGCGCGGCGATGTTGTCGGGGATCTCGTCGACGAACAACGCCGGGAAGGCATCGACGTAGGCACGGATGATCGGGTCGGGCTCGCCGAACAGCTCGTCGGTCAGGTAGAGCGAGACGGTGCCGTCATAGGCGTCCACCACCGCCTTGACCGAGTTGCGGATGTAGTTGAACGAGCCGCTGGAGGTGGCGTCGACGTCGACCGCATCGACCTGCTGTGCGTACGGGTAGAACGGCGTGGTGGTGTACGCGTCGACGATGTACTTGACGCGCTCGTCGACCAGGATCGGGTAGGGGTCCGGGTCGAACTCCAGGAACGGTGCAACCTGGCGGACCCGCTCCAGGATGTCGCGGATGTAGATGACCTTCGACTCCGAGGTGATGCTGCCCGAGATCAGCGGTTCGATCTCGCCGAAGCGCAGCGCGAACGCGGCCTGGCGGGCGGTCGACCCGATGGACACGCCCGCCTCGCCGTCGTAGTCGGCCTCGAGGTCGTCGTCGCTCAGCTCGGTCTGTCGGGTGCCGACGATCGAGTACCCGACCATTCCCTCGCCGTGGTACAGCTCGGGCTGCAGGATGGGCGGGAGCCCGTCGGAGACGACGGGGGGGATGTCCTTGACCAGGAACTCCGGCTCGCCGCGGTCGTCCGCGGTGTTCGACGGCGCGAGCGCGGCCGCATAGCCGTGGGTGAAGACCAGACGCAGCTTCTCCCACGTGGGATTCGACACTCCGGCCTCGTTGAGCTCACGAGTGCTGATGATGACCGGCGTGGTCACCTCGTCGACCTGGTACCGGTCCACGTCGACATCGCGGAACGTGTAGTACTCGCGCTCCACCTGGAGCTCCTGGATCGTCGGCTCGACGATGGTCGGGTCGAGGACCCGGGCCGTCTCCAGGTTGCCCGGATCGGCCTCGACCTCGGCGCGGGTCAGCACCGGCTCGTAGTCGAAGTCGATCGGCTCGACGTCGTCGAGGCCCAGGGCGCTGCGCGTGGCTTCGATGTTGAGCTCGACGAACGGACGCTCCCGGGCCAACTCGGCGGGCCCGACCTGGAACCGCTGCACGAACGCCGGATAGATGCCACCGGCGATGATCGCGACCAGTCCCCACAGGGCGAGGATGATCACCGGAAGGGCCCAACCCTTGCGTCGGATGTTGACCAGGAGCAGGACCCCGGCGAAGAGCGAGATCAGGATCATCAGCTGGATCGCCGGGAGCGAGGCGTTGATGTCGGTGTAACCCGCCCCGTCGAACGCGGTACCTCCCGAGATGACCAGCTCGAAGCGACGGAGCCAGTAGTCCGCGGCCTTGCTGAACGCGGCAAGTGCCAACAGCACCGACAGGTGCGCCTTCGCGTTCGGCGTGACGCGCTCTCCCAGCGGCTGCAGGCGGATGGCGCCGTTCAGGTAGTGCACCACCGCGACGAGGACCGCAGTGACGAGCAGGAAGGCGAACAACCAGTCGACCACCGTCGACAGGAAGGGCAGGCGGAAGATGTACCAGCCCAGGTCCTGACCGAACTGCGGGTCCGCCGTGCCGAAGTCGCCGCCGTAGCGGAACAGCAGCCATTCTCGCCACTGTGCCGAGGCGCTGAGCGCCGGCACGATCGCGATCAGCACCGACAGCACCAACCAGACCAGCCGCTGGCGCCCGGCGACGACCTCGCGGTAGCGCACGAGCAGGTCGTCGTCGGGCCCGACGACGGAGCGGAACTTCGGAGCCAGGCGATCTGCGAGCACCAGGTTGGACCACAACAACGCGAAGAACACCAGACCGGTGGCGGCACCGAGGGTCACCTTGGCCGAGAGCAATCGGCTCCAGACCGAGGTGAGATCGAGCGCGTCGAACCACAGGAAGTCGGTCCAGAAGGTGGCGATCGCGCGCATCGAGAGCGCCAGGATGATCAGGACGACCGCGGTGACCCCCAGGAACATCCTGCCCCGGTTGGATCTGCCAGCTCCGTCTGCGCCGTCTGCCCGCGACGGATCGGGCATGTCACTCGGTACTCGCACGGCGGTCAGGCTAGCTATGCGCCGGAGCGAGGATGCATCGGCAGCCCGGATGGGCAGGAGGTAGCACGTCGCCGGTGGGGAACGCCTCACCACAGGCGACCTCACCTGCGAGTGCGTTGTCCTCGCCGTCCGCACACGGCAGTCCGCCGTGGTCGACCACCCAGCACCAGCGGCTGTCGGGGCCGGCGGCGCGCTGTTCACCCAGCGCGAATCCGGCGGTTGCCAGGTCGCCGGCCAGGTCCGACAAGGACCCCGAACGCCAATCCCGGTAGGTGGCGCGGACCCTGTCGGCCAACTCCGAGGTCTCGAGTCCTGCCTCATCTGCCTCGGCGAACGCCCGCTCCAGATGCGCTCGGTGCAGTGCCAGGAACTCGGCGACCCGGAACTCGAGCGCGCCACGCACCTCGGGGTCGTCGGTGTCGACCGAGGGACCGTCGGTGTCGACGAGCTCGGACCAGAACTCCGCACCAGCTGCGACCGCTCGGGTGAACTCCCCCGACAGCGCCTCGACGAACGACGTCGGATCCGACGACGGGAGGATCGCTGCGGGGTCTGGTCGGCCGCGCTTGACGCGGCGGAGCTTGTCGAGCATCTCGTTCTGCTCGTCGGAGGCCAGCCGCTTCAGACCGCGGGCGAGGCTCTTCTCGACCGGGCAGCAGCAGTTCATCGCGGCGGTCGAAGACCCGGTCCGCAGAGGTCGGACCCTCTTCGGTGGCGTCGCCGGCGTCGTTCGACGCCGTGAGGTCGATCGGTGCCCGGTCGTCGTCCTCTGCGATCGAGCCCTCTGCGGTCGACCCCTCTGCGGAACCGTCCGGTGCTGCAGCGTCCGACGCATCGGCGTCGGGCGGTGCGACGTCGGGAGCGCTCTCGTCGGCGGTTGGGTCGATCGCGGTTGCGGCGGCGGCATCGGCAGGGTCGACCGCGGGCGCGTCCTCGTCGTCCACCCCCTCGGCGCGGATGCGTGCGAACAGGTCGTGCACGGTGGCACCGCCGTCCGCCGACCCGTCCTCGGGCGAGCCGCCCCGACCGGAGCCGACCAGCCCCTCGGGAGGCGACGCCAGCTCCTCGGCTGCGTCCTCTGCCGCAGTCGGTTCCTCTGCACCGGAACCCGGCTCGGCACCGTCGCCGGCGTCGGGCCCCTCCAGCTCGACCACCTCGCCGCCGAGGTCCTCCCCCAGCCCCTCGTCCAGGTCGCCGTCCAGGTCGTCCTGCAGTGCCACGAGCTCGGCGTCGACGTCGTCATCGATCGTCGCTGCGGCGGCATCGGCGGCGATCGCCGCCTCGTGATCAGCTGCGTCCAACCCGGCGATCGTCGCGTTGACCTCCTCGCCCGCTGCCCGCAGGACCTCGGCGATCCGGTCGCGCCCGGCGAGCGCACCCTCGAGCTGCCGCCGGGCGACCCGGCGACGCTCGGCGAGGTCACGCAGCATCCGTTCCCGCACCGCGCGGGCCTCGGCCACCATCGAACGACCCCGGATGGTGGCATCCTCGATCGTGGCTGCGGCCACCTGCTCGGCCTCGGCGCGCATCTCCGCTGCGTCGGCCTCCGCCTGCGAACGCAGGCCGTCGACCTCGGCCTGCGCGTCGGCTCGCATCGCCGCCACCTCGGCCTGTGCCTCGGCTCGCATCGCCGCCACCTCGGCCGTTGTCGTCTCGCGCAGCTCGGTCGCTGACGCCACCTCCGCCTCGGCGGTTCGCGTGGCTGCAGCGGTGATCTCTGCAGCAGCGTCAGCCGCCTCTGCGGTGCGCTCGGACAGGACCAACTCGGCGGCCGCGAGCAGCTCATCAGCACGGGCCTGCGCGTCGCTGACCGTCGAAGTCGCCAGCGCAGCGGCCTCTTCGCGCAGCGTCGCCGCCGCCGCCTGGGCATCGGCGCGGATCTGCTCGGTCTCGGTGGCGGTGCTCTCACGGAGCTCCGTTGCGGCCAGATCGGCAGCAGCGGCGACGCGGGCAGCATCGTCACGCAGCACCTGGGCCTCACCACGCAGCCGTTGGGCATCCGCCGTCGCCGTCGCCTCGCTCTCACGGATCAGACGTTCCGCCTGCTCCTCGGCCTTGGTGCGGATCTCTGCAGCCGCATCTCGGGCGGCGGTGACGATGCGAGCGGTCTCCTCGCCCAACACGGTCGCGATGCGCGATTCATCGAGCTCGTGGGACTCGTCGAGGCGTTGTTCCAGCTCGATGACGCGCTCGCGGAGCCGGGAATCGCGCTCCGACCAGGTCCGCAGTGCATCAGCAGCGCGACCCAGTGCTGCACGGACCTCGGTCGACTCGAGACCTCGCCGGGCCCGGGTGAACTCGCTCGCTGCCAGTGCTGCGGGGTCGATCTCGGGGGGTGCAGGCAGCGAATCGGTCATGGGCCGATGCTACGGGTGCGTCGACGCTCGGTGGCGGAATGCCCGAGGCGTTTCGCGGCAGGTCAGCCGGTGGTCGTCAGACCGTCGGGCGCGAGCAGGTCGATCGCCTCGTCGATGTCCTCCACCGCCCACAGCGTCAGGTCGTCCCCGGCGATCCTGCGCATCTCCGCCTGCTCCTCGGCCGGTGTGGCCGCCGGGTAGATGAACAGGTCGATACCGGCCCGCTTGACCGCAGCGACCTTCTGGGAGATCCCCCCGATGGGGCCGACGCTGCCGTCGTCGAGGATCTCACCGGTCACCGCGATGCGCTCACCACCGGTGAGCGAACCGGGCGTCATCCGGTCGATGATCGCCAGGGTCCATGCCAGGCCGGCAGAGGGCCCCGACACCTCTCCGGAGTCGACCTCCACCTCGACAGGGGACTCCACCTGCGGATTCGCGGGCTCGACCTCGACGCCGAGGACCGGCCGACCGGCCGATGTCGGCGACTCGCCCAGCACGATCCGGACCGACTCGGGCTCGTCGGAGCCCTTTCGTTCGACCTCGACCTCGACCACGTCGCCGGGTGCCCGATCGTCGAGCTCGTCGCCGATGTCGTCGGGCATCGCCACCTCGCCGCCGTCGACACCCACGATCACGTCCGAGGGCTGCAGCACGCCGGCGGACGGGCCGTCATCGATGACGCCGAGGACCCTGGCCCCGTCAGCGTCATAGGACGCATCGACACCCACCCGATCGAGCGCGACGCGGGTGGCGGTGAGCTTCGACAGGTCCATCCGCTGCCGGTTGACCCGCCGGCTCTCGTCGCGGTCCCCCTCGGGGTACATCTCCTCCTCGGTGCGGATCTTCACCGCGTCATCGAGCCATGCACGCACCATCAGCGCCGGGGTCGCCCGGGACAGGTAGACGGTGGTGAACAGCACCTCGCCGTCGGTCTCGAACGACGGCGCCCCCTCGATCACCACGCGCTGCTCCGCGGGGCGGACCGAGCCGGGCTGGATGAGGTAGTAGGGCAGCTCGACGAGGAACGCCGCCGCAGTCAGCCCCGCGACCACCAACAAGAACGCGCCCAGGGCGTACCAGCGGCGGTGTCTGCGGGTGGTACCCGGATCCGCCACATCGGATGCATCGGATGCATCGGTGTGGTCGGTCTCGGGCGGTACGATCGGAGTTGTCATGGTCACGCTGATGGTCGGAGTGCTGCTCGTCGCAGCAAGTGCAGTCGGGTTCGGCCTCGCCCTGTTCGGCCGGCGACCGGTCCCTCAGCCTGCCATGTCGCTCGGCGGGCCACACTCCGAGGCGATCCCCGCTGAGCCGTCACCCAGCATGCGCGTGCCGGCAGGCGACACCCGGCCGGTTCGTCCCACCGACGACCCCAACGGCGTGCTCCGCGTGGGATGGTGGCGTCAGGTCCTCCAGCGTGAGCCGTCCGCCGGACACCAGCCAGCGGCCGACGTGACGCTGTCGCCCTGGGTCCGCGCCCGGTCCGCCCTGTTCCTGATGCTCACCGTCGCGGGACTCGCGGCACTCATCGGCATCATCACCAGCATCGTGTTGGTGGGCGCGGTCCTCCTGATCACCTGAGCGCCGGACGCGACCGTGCCCGGGCACAGGGCCCGGGCACGGCGAGTTCTCGGTGCGCAGCAACGGCTCAGCGACCGAACAGCCCCCGACGCGTGGGCTGGGACGACTGGTCGTCAGGCTGGTCGGCCGGCGGCGTGGGGGCTGCAGGGCTCCCCGACGGCGGCGGGAACCCCGACGACTGCTCGGGCTGACCGGTGGGAGGCGCGAACGGACTGGCCGGCTCTGCGCCGGGAGGCGGGGTCGGGGCCGAGGGGGCCTGCGCGCTCGGTGCGGGCGCGGTCGGGGCCGCGGCGGCCGGGGCTTGGGCGGGAGCCGACGGCGCCGGTGCCGACGGGGCAGGAGCGGCGGCCGCAGCGGGTGCGCCCGACTTCAGCGCCAGGAGCTCGACCTTGTAGTAGGGCTTGAGGTCGAACTTGACCTCGTCCAGCTCGAAGATCCGGATGCTGTCGATCGACTGCTCGTTGCGGATCTTCTCGACGAAGCTGACCGCCTCGTCGATCGACTCGAACTGGTTGTAGCCCGGGTCGCCCTCGGGGTTCTGAAAGATCACCATGTGCTGCGACACGCTTGCCTCCTGGGTAACTGCGTGGACTGATCAGTGTAGGTGCCTGCGCTCGGAATCGGACGCTCCCCCGAACGAGCGTCCGGCACACGGTTGCGAGCACGCGGTCGCCGTCGTGGTGGGCCGGCTCGAGCCGGCCCACCACGACGGGTCGATCACTCGCCGAGCTGTGCCGAGAGCTGTTCGGTGTAGTCGTTCAGCTCACCCTCGGGAACCCACGTACCAGAGGTGCGGGTCATGAACTGCAGCTGGTTGTAGCCGAAGGGGTCGGTGGCGCCGTCCACGGTCCACTCCAGCCCTTCCAGGTTCATGCCGAAGGTGACGTCGGACTGGTCCCACGCGGTGTTCATCACCGTGGCACGGTCGAGCTCCGGCGAGGCCTCGAGCAGCTGCACGAGGTACGCACCGAAGTTCCACCCGGCGGCCACGTTCAGGTCGTCCAGGTCCTCGGCGCTCAACCCTGCGGCCGCACCCTGCTCCTTGAACTCCACCACGCTGGGCTGATCAGCGTTGGCGGGGTCGGCCGGGTCGTACGTGGCGCGGGTGCTGAGCGTGCCTTCGGCAGCGTCACCGGCGACGTCCATGAGCACCTTGGACGAGCAGGTGAGCGTCACGTAGGTGAGCGGCGTCCAGCCCGAGCTCTGCACGGCCTTGAGCGCGTTGGGGCAGGGCAGCGAGGTCACGCCGAGCAGCAGCGCATCGGCACCGGAGCTGGCCAGGGTGGTCACCTGTCCCTGCGGGTTGGTCTCGGTCTTCGGGTCGAAGGTCTGCTCGCCGACGATGGTGATGTCGGATCCGTCGATGGCCGTCGTGAAGGCCTCCACGTAGGACTCCCCGAAGGAGTCGTTCTGGGAGAGGATCGCCACCTTGGCGTCGGGCTGGTTCTCCTTCAGGTAGTCCGCGAACGCGATCGACTCGATGGCGTAGTTGGGAAGACCGTTGATGATCCACGGATCCTTCTCGGGATCACCGAAGCCGGGGAAGCCGGTGGCCACGGCAAGGTTCGGCACGCAGAGACCCTGCTCCTCGAGGAACTGCTGGGCCTGCTGGTTGTTCTCGGTGCCGACGTTGCCGAGCATCGCGAACACGCCGTCGGAGTTCACCAGCGTCTCGACGTTCGCTCGGGTTCGCTCCGGCAGGTACTGGTCGTCGAGCGACTTGAGCTCGAGGTCGCGACCGTCGATGCCGCCGTTGGAGTTGGCGAGGGTGAAGTACGCCTCGATGCCGACGCGGACCTTGTCGAACACCGAGAACAGCCCCGACTGCGGCAGCGAGTTGCCGATCAGGATCGTGTCGTCGGTGACGCCCTGGGTGCCGTCATAGGTCTCGCACAGCTCGGGATCCGCGAGCGGCGTCGCAGTCTCCTCGCCCGCCGCTGTGGTGTCGGACCCACCGTCGCCGCTGCCGCTGTCCTCATCACGGCCGCCGCATGCTGCGGCGACGAGTGCGAGGGTCAGCAGCAGCGCTGCGAGCCCTGTCCTTTTCCGTGTGGTGCTCATCTGTCATACCTCCTGGGTGTTGACGTCGTTGTTGTCGGTCGTGTCGGGATCGTCGGCGTTGTCGGTCGAGTCGGTGCCACCGGTCGAGGCGGCGCCACCGGTGCTCCCTGCCTGTGCAGCACGCATCGCCCGGGTCTGGCGCACCCGAGCGAGGGTGCGTCGGTAGATCCCGACGATGCCCCCGGGGGCGACGAGCATCACGAGGATCAGCACCAGACCGAAGATGACCTGCGTGTAGCGCTGGGACTCCGCAGGAATCGCTTCTCGCAGGGCCACGATGATCGAGGCGCCGATGACCGGTCCGATGATGCTGTTGGCACCACCGAGCACCGCGGCGACGAGCAGCGTGATCGACAGCACGATCGTGAACGAGGTGGGCGACACCGCGTTGTTGAGCACCGCGAACATCCAGCCGCCGACGGCGGCGATCCCCGCCGAGATGCCGAAGGTCAGGACCTTGTAGGTGGACACCGGGACACCGGCGACCTCGGCGGCGGTCTCGTTGTCACGGATCGCGACGAGTCCCCGTCCCACGCGGGAGCCGACCAGGTTGCGCACCAGCAGGAACACGATCACCGCGAGCACCAGGAACACGTAGTAGTGCCATTGGTCGTCCGCGAGGCCCGACCACTCCGGGGCGCGGAACCCCTGGGTCGACAGGAACCGCCGACGACCCAGCTCCTCGAGGGCTGCGGAGTCGCCGAATCCGTCACGGGGCACCAGGCCGCGCCCCACCGTCGAACCGGTGATGTCGCCCAGTCGCACCACGATCTGGGGGAAGAGGGTGGCGAGCGCGAGCGTCACCAGCGCCAGGTAGATCCCGGTGATGCGCAGCGCGGGGAGCCCGACCACCAGACCGACCACGAAGGCGAACACCACGGCGATCAGCCCCGCCATGGCGTAGGAGACGTTGTAGTCGACGGTCAGGATCATGGTGATGTAGGCGCCCATGCCCAGGAACGCGCCGTGACCCAGCGAGATCTGGCCGTTGTAACCGGTGAGCAGCGCCAACGCGAGCGCCGCGACCGAGATGTAGATGACCTCGCTGAGGCGGTTCACCTCGCCGGCGCCGAGGACCTGCGGCGCCGCGACGGCGAGCACCGCCAGCACCGCCCACACCGCGACGCGCCACCACTGCACGGGGCGGGTCACGCTCGACCGACCTTGGCGGTGCCGAACATCCCCTGCGGGCGAACCAGCAGCACGATCAGCACCAGGGCGAACCCGGGCAGCAGCCGCAGGTCGTTGCCGATCAGGTCGACGTAGCCGACCACCAGTTCGGACACGAGCCCGATGATGAGCCCGCCGACCACGGCGCCCAACGGGCTGTCGAAGCCGCCGAGCGTGGCCGCGGCGAACGCGTAGATGAGCACCACCTGCATCATGTTCTTGTCGAGCGCCACCGCCGATGCCGTGAAGGTGCCCGCCAGCGAACCGATCGCTCCGGCGAGACCCCAGCCGATCATCAGCGTCGTGGTGACCTTGATGCCCGCGAGGGCAGCAGATTCCTGGTTCGAGGTGACGGCCCGCAGCGCCAGGCCCAGCTTGGTGCGCTGGAACAGCAGGCCGAAGCCGATGACCAGCACGGCGAGCACCGCCAGGATGCCGAGCACCTGGATGGCGATGCCCGCACCGAACAGCTCGATCCTGCCGGTACCGAACACGCGCGGCACCGGCTTCGCGTCGGTACCCCATATGACCCCGGCGCCGTCGTTCAGCATCAGGAACAGACCGATGGTCACCATCACCACGGCGAGCGGATTGGCGTGCGTGCCGCCGAGACGCACGATGAGCAATCGGTACAGCACCGCGCCGACCAGGAACCCGATCAGCAGCGATGCCACCGAGGACGCCCACCAGGGCAGGCCGACATCGAACAGGTTCCACGCGACGAACGTGGTGAACATGGCGATCTCGCCCTGGGCGAAGTTCAACATGCCCGATGCGCGGAAGATGATCACGATCGCGAGCGCCAGGATGGCGTAGATCGCCCCGGCCTGGAGCCCGTCGAAGACCCGCTGGATGAACAGCTGCACCGGTCAGACCCCCAGGTAGGCGCGACGCACGACGTCGTCGGATCGGAGTTCGTCCGCGGTGCCGCTGGCGACGATGCGGCCCGTCTCGAGCACGTACCCGCGTGCTGCGATGTCGAGCGCCAGGTTGGCGTTCTGCTCGACCACCAGCACGGTGGTGCCGAGCTCTGCGTTCACCGCGGTGATCCGCTCGAAGACATCCCTGGTGACCAACGGGGCGAGACCCAGCGAGGGCTCGTCCAGCAGCAACAAGGTGGGTCGCGACATGAGCGCCCGGGCGATCGCGAGCATCTGCTGCTCGCCGCCGCTCATCGACCCCGCCGCCTGGTCGATGCGCTCGGCCAGGCGCGGGAACAGCTCGAACCAGCGGGCCATGTCCTCGTCGACCTCGTCACGGGGCCGGGTGAAGCCGCCGACGCGCAGGTTCTCCTCGACGGTGAGCTCCGGGAACGTCCCGCGGCCCTGGGGGACGTGCGAGATGCCCATGCGCACCAGGTCCTCGGGCTTTCGGCCGACGATGGCCGCGCCGTCGAAGATGATCTCGCCCCGGGCGGCGATCATGCCCGACAGGGCCCGCAGCGTCGTGGTCTTCCCTGCGCCGTTGGCGCCGAGGACCACGACGATCTCGCCGGCGTCGACGTGCAGGTCCACTCCGGTGAGCACCTCGACCGGTCCGTACCCGGCGGTGAGCCCGGTCACCGACAGCAGGCTCATGCGGGACTCCCCAGGTAGGCGCCGATCACACGCGGGTCGTTCTGGACGGTCTCGGGAGTGCCGTCCGCGATCTTCTGGCCGAACTCCATCACCACCACGTTGTCCGAGATGCCCATGACCATCGCCATGTGGTGCTCCACCAGCAACACGGTCAGCCCGAACTCGTCGCGCAGCTCGCGGATGGTTCCGCCGAGCTCCGCGACCTCGCTGTGGGTCAGGCCGCTGGCGGGCTCGTCGAGCATGAGCAGGCGGGGGCGGCCCGCCAGCGCACGGGCGATCTCGATCCGCTTCAGGGTCCCGTAGGGCAGGCCGGCGGCCGGGAGCTGGGCCACCCGCGCCAGCCCCATGCGCTCCAGCACCTCCATGGCCTCGGCGCGCACCCGCCGTTCCTGGGCACGCAGCGGGAACCCGAGCAGGCCACCGACGAACCCGCCGGTCGTGCGGGCGTGGGCACCGACCATGACGTTGTCGACGACACTCAGGCCCTGCACCAGCGCCAGGTTCTGGAAGGTCCGGGCGATGCCGAGCTCCGCGATGCGATGGCGGGGCAACGACAGCACATCGGTGCCGTCGAAGGCGACCGACCCCTCGGTCGGCTCGTACAGACGACTGATGACGTTGAACAGCGTCGTCTTGCCCGCACCGTTGGGGCCGATCAGGGCGCAGATCTGGCCGTCGGAGATGTCGAACGAGAGGCCGTCGAGCGCGGTCACACCACCGAACTGCACCCGGATGCCCTGCACCTCGAGCAACGACATGGGTCCGGCGCACCTCCTGTTCGACGTGGCGAGCACGCCCCCACCCCCCGGTGAGGAATCCAGACCTTAGTCTCAGACCTTGCGCGCACCCATGAACATCTCGCGGAGCTCCTCGTAGGACTCGACCACCCGCCCTGCGCCGAGCACCACGGACTCGAGCGGCTGGCGCACCAGCTGCACCGGCACCTCGCTCTCCTTCTCCAGACGCAGGTCCAGGCCCTTGAGCAGCGAGCCGCCACCGACCAGGTGGATACCGTGCTCGATCAGGTCCTGGGCCAGCTCCGGCGGCGCCTCGGCCACGCAGGACAGCACGGAGTCGACCATGGCGTTGACGGGCTCCGCGATGGCGGTACGCACCTCTTCGGCCGAGAGGATCACCGTCTTGGGCAACCCCGACATGAGCTCGCGTCCGCGCACCTCTGCGCGCACCTCGTCGGGGGTGGGATAGGCGGACCCGATGAGGATCTTGATCTCCTCCGCGGTCTGCTCCCCGATGGCGATGCCGTACTCGCGGCGGATGTGGATGATGATCGCCGCGTCGATGTCGAACGACCCGACGCGCACGGCCTGCAACGCCACGACACCGCCGAGCGAGATCAACGCGGTCTCCGACGTGCCACCACCGATGTCGACCACCATGTTGGCCATCGGCTCGTTGATCGGCAGACCCGCCCCGATCGCAGCAGCCATCGGCTGTTCGATCAACTGCGCCTCGGTCGCACCCGCCTTGCGCGCCGCCTCGGTGACCGCACGCTTCTCCACCGCGGTGATCGCGGACGGCACGCAGATGACGACCCTGGGTCGGTTGAAGCGATTGACCCCGACCCGCTTGAGCAGGAGACGGATCATCTCCTGGGTGACCTCGAAGTCGGTGATCGCACCCTTGCGCAGCGGTCGGACCGCGACGATGTAGCTGGGCGTGCGGCCGATCATCTTCCACGCGTCGCGACCCATCGCGAGCACCTCGTTGGTGCGCGAGTTGAGCGCGATGACGGACGGCTCGTTCAACACGATGCCCTCGCCCCGCGCGTAGACCAAGGTGTTGGCCGTGCCGAGATCGATCGCCAGGTCGCGGGCCAGCTCAGGCCTCCCCGTCGCGACGACGATCACGTCGGTCGTCGGGTGCCAACGCACGCATCTTGTGATGGAACTCCTCGACCGAGGACCGCGGCGAGGTGGCCGGCGGACGGTTGCGCACCCACAGGACCGCCAGTCCGATGCAACTCAGCCCGATCGCGATCAGCAGGTACCAGAGGTTGCTCACGCGCCCATCGTAGAGAAGATCCACCCGGCCGCCCCACCGGAGGTTCGCCGGCGCGTCCCGGGCGCCCTTCTGGTGTCGCTCCGGAGCTCGACAGCAGCTGAGGTCGGGGCGCGCCACCTTGGCGAGCACCCGTCGGTATCGTCGTCGTCATGACCGGCGGCGACGAGTGGGGCTCCGAGGACGAGCCCGACGAACGGGCTCTGCAGAGCGGCCGGGGGTGGCAGCACCCGAGCGAGGTCGGACTGGCGACCCGCGGGCGCGCCGACCGACGCAGGACCACGATGATCGCGTCGGGGGTACTGATCGGCGGCATCGGCATGCTCCTGAGCGGTCTGGTGATCGGCAACCTGGGCGGCCCCGCCACAGCGACCGCCTCGACGCTCCCGGTGCAGCGCGCCGAACGGTCGGTCGCACTGGTCATGAGCTACGAGGGCGAGGACGCGACCTCGTCCAGTGCGCTGGTGCTCGATGAGCGCGGTCACCTGCTGGTCGATGCAGCTGCGGTGTCCGGCGCCGACCGGGTCTGGGCGAAGTGCGCTGACGGCGAGATGCAGCCGGCCGAGATCGTCGGCGAGGACGACCGCACCGGTCTGGTGGTGCTGCGCATCGACCGACCTCGCGGCGACCCCGTTGCTGTTGCCGACCCACCTCCGCTGTCCGGCGAGGAGCTGCGCGTCCTCTCCGCACGACACAGCGGCGCGGATCCGACCATGGCACTCGACGTCGACCCATCAGCGGCACCGGGGTCCGGTCGTCTGATCAACCTGACCGAGTCCGCGCCCGTCCGTCACTTCAGCGCGACGGTCCGTCACGGTGCTGTCGAATCCTCGATCACCGATCGGCCCCACGGAGGGCTCCGCGGTGCGGTGGTGTTCGACCGCTCGGGTCGGCTCGCCGGGATCGTCACCGACGACAGCGGGATCTCGGGGACCGGGGTCGACCGTGTCCAGATGATCGCAGCGGCCGACGCGGTGGACGCGGCCGACGACATCATCGCCGACAGCGAGTAGCACGACGGGGCCGCACCCGACCGACCGTGCAGCGGTGAGCCGCCGCACGGTGCACGGCTCCGCGCACCTACGATTGGTCCGTGAGCAACTTCGGCCCGTTCGGTTCCGACCCCTCCGGGGAGGACAACCCGTTCGCAGCGATGAACTTCTTCCTGCAGGACATGTCCCGGATGTTCTCCGGGCAGTCCGCGGGCAGCTGGGAGAGCGCCGCGCAGCTCGCCGGTTCGATCGCCGGCGAGGGACGCTCGGAGTCCAACGTCGACCCGCTCGACCGTGCCGAGATCGAGCAGTTGGCGCGGGTCGCCGAACTGCAGATCGTCGAGGTGACCGGTCGCCCGATCGATGACCCGGTGCGGCTCGAGCCGCTCAACCGTGCCCAGTGGGCACGCCGGTTCCTCGACGATGAGCGACCGCTGCTGGAACGGCTCTCGGGCTCCATCGGCGCGGCACTCCAGGCGCAGCTCGGCGACCTGGACGCGGAGGACGACGCGCTGTCGGACCTGGGACTGCCGCAGGTCCCGGGCATGCCCCCCGAGGCGATGCTGCGCCAGATGATGGGCATGTTGGGTCCGATGCTGCTCGGCATGATGGCCGGCAGCACGGCCGGGCATCTGGCGACCCGGGCACTGGGCCACTACGAGCTGCCGCTGCCGCGCCCCAGCAGCGGTCCGCTGACCATGGCGCTGTCCAACGTCGACGGGTTCGCTGACGACTGGAGCCTTCCCCGCGAGGGGATCCGACTGTGGGTCTGCCTCTCGGACGTGGCGCACCACCAGGTGCTGTCGCTGCCACATGTGCGAGCGCACCTCGATGATCTGCTCTCGCAGTACGTCTCGGCGTTCTCCGAGGACCCACGGGACATCGAGCGTCGCCTGTCCGAGCTCGGGATCGGCGGCCCGGACGTCGACGGCGGCTCGGAGCCCGAGCTCGAAGCGCTGCAACGACTGGCCGGCAGCCCCGAGGTGCTGTTGTCCGCGATGCAGTCCGACGAGCAGCGTGCACTCGTCCCCCGTCTCGAGACCGTGGTCGCCACCGTCGAGGGGTACGTCGACTGGGTGCTGGACCAGATCGGCGCACGCCTGATCCCCGACTACGGGCGAGTGACCGAGGCGCTGCGACGCCGTCGCGTCGAAGCAGGACCCGCCAGCCGTTTCGTCGAAGGGCTCTTCGGGCTCGAGCTGTCCCAGGCCACCTTCGACCGTGGGGCCGGCTTCGTCGACGGCATCGTCGAACGGGCCGGGGCCACCGCGCTCGAGCGGCTCTGGAGCGACACCGACTCGCTGCCCACGCCTGCGGAACTGGATGCTCCCGGCCTGTGGCTGGCACGTGTCGACATCGACAGCGACGAGCTCGATCTGGACGGCATCAGCTTCGAGGTGCCGGACTTCCCGGACCTGGACGACTGAGTAGGTTCAGTCCGACAGGGAGCCGCCATCCCCCTCGGCCCCACCGGCACCGTTGCCGGCGGCGCCACCGTTGTTGCGGAGCCGGCGCGAGCGGTCCTTCACGTGACGACCGACCGTACGCGCATCGGGCAGGCGTGGCGGGGCCTGCCCTGCCCGCACCGCGCGGTTGGCGGTGAAGAAGAACACCGCAGATGCCGTGGCGAGCGTCGCGACGATCGCACCGCCCAGACGCGTGGACATGGCGATCACGACCGGTACCGCGGCTCCGAGCACCCAGATCACCTGGAAGCGCGACTCGAACCGGGCGAAGGACCTGCCGCGGTTCGCGTCCGGAGCGTCGCGCTGGACCACGGCGTCGAACGCCTGCTTGCCCGACGCCGCAGCCACCATGACACCGAACGCGAGCAGCGCCTGTCCGACGAGTCCCTGGAGCAGCAGCCCGCACAGCCCGGCCACTGCGGCGAGTGACACCGCTCCCAGCAGCAGGTACTCCTCTTCGATGCGGCGCCGCACCATCGGAGCGATCCCGGCACCCACGAGTCCGCCGATGCCCGTCAGTGCGACCACCACGCCGAAGTGCCACACCGGCGGCGCGCCGATGGTCACCAGCTCGGCCGGATCCACCGGCGCGCCCGGCACCGCGAGCGCGCGACCGGTGGTGGCGCCGAGGTCGGCCACCGGCGCCTCACCGCGCAGCGCGAACGCCAGCAGCAGCGTGACGAAGCCGACGATCCAGCGCAGGGTGCCCATCGCGGACGCGGCCGACAGCACGCCGGCGCTGCGGAGCTCGGCGCGTTCAACAGCATCCTCGGGTTCGGCGGCGACCGTGGTGACCGGCACGCGCAGCGACACCACGGTCGCCACGACGAACACCGCGGCACACACCAGGGCGACCGCTCCGGGCGAGAACAGCCACAGCACCAGTGCGCCCGGCACTCCCGCTCCGAACGCCGCCAGGCCCGAGAGCAGCTGGAGCTTCGAGTTCGCCTCGACCAGCGCGTGGTCGCCCACCACCACCGTCGGCACGATGGCGGCCTTGGCAACCGTGTAGGACTTGGACAGCACCAGCATGGCGAACGCCTCGGGGAAGAGCACGAGGCTGTCGGACCCGGCGCTCGACACCATGAGCACCGCGACCACCGCTCGACCGACACACGAGCCGATCAGCATGATCCGGCGTCCGCCGGCCATGCGATCCATGAGCGGCCCGATGAGGGGACCGACCAGCGCGAACGGGGCCATGGTGAACAGCAGGTAGAGCGCGACGCGCCAGCGTGCGCCGGCCGGGTCCAGCGAGAAGAACAGCGAGCCGGCGAGCACCAGCGCCACCAGCGCATCCCCGCTGGTGGACAGCACGTGGGTGCTGGCAAGTCGACCGAACGGCGTCGATGCGTCGAATCCGAACCTGTTGGGCCGCATCACCCGCTGGCCATCATGGCGGGGCGGAACCGGGTCGGACGTCACTTCGCCATCGTAGGAGTGCCCGATGACGGTCCGGACTGCAACGGACTCAGCGGGCGGTGACGTACTTGTAGCCCAGACCACGGATCGTGACGATCCGCGTCGGGGCCGACGGATCGTCCTCGATCTTCGAGCGGATCCGCTTCACGTGGACGTCCAGGGTCTTGGTGTCGCCGACGTAGTCCGCACCCCAGACACGGTCGATCAGCGTGGAGCGGGGCAGGACGCGTCCGGCGTTCTCCATGAGCAGCGACAGCAGCTCGAACTCCTTCAGCGGCAGGTTGACCACCTGGTCGTTGACGCGGACTTCGTGGCTGTCGCTGTCGAGCTCGATGCCGTCGAGGCGGATCACGTCGTGCTGATCGACCGGTAGCGTCGCCAGCTCCCTGGCGGCGGCGCAACACCGCCCGCATGCGCGCCACCAGCTCGCGCAGTCGGTACGGCTTGGTGACGTAGTCGTCCGCTCCGACCTCCAGCCCGACGACCGTGTCGATCTCGGCGCCCTTGGCGGTGACCATGATGATGGGGGTGTCGGTCCGACGGCGCAGCTCCCGACACACGTCGATGCCCGACACCGTCGGCAGCATGACGTCCAGCAGCACCAGGTCCGGGCGGATCTCGTCGAAGCGCTCCAGCGCCTCCGCTCCGTCCCGAGCGACTGCCACGAGGAAGCCCTCGCGTGTCAGTCCCACCGTGAGTGCGTCGACGAAGGCCTCTTCGTCCTCGACCACGAGCACGGTGGTGGTCGAGGACGACGCAGCAGCAGTGCCCGACGCGGCGGAGCCCGACGAGACGGACCCCCGGGGCGGAGGGGACGGAGTTGGCGGAGTGGTCATCGAGCGGTACCGATCGGTGTCGAGGTCGAACCCTGCAGGGGTGAGGTCGGGTCCTGGCCGGCTGCGACGCGGCCGACATCAGCGGCGAGCACGGCGGGCAGCGTCAGGGTGACGGTCGTTCCGACGCCCTCGATCGACTCGACCGCGACCTCTCCGCCGTGGTTGCTGGCAACGTGACGGACGATCGCCAGGCCGAGACCCGTGCCCCCGGTGCCCCGCGAGCGTGCGCGGTCCACCCGGTAGAACCGCTCGAAGACACGATCCAGGTCACGGCGCGGAATACCGATGCCGGCGTCGATGACCGCCAGGTGCACCCCGCCGGGAGCGTGTGCGCCCGACTCGACCACCACCTCGGACCCGACCGGCGAGTACTTCACGGCGTTGTCCAGCAGGTTGAACAGCGCCGAGACCAGCTGGCGGCGGTCGCCGCGCACCGACAGGTCCGGATCTGCTGCCACGCGCAGCAGCACGCCCGCCTGCTCCGCCGCGGGCGCGATGCGACCGACCGCTTCGCCGATGACGTCGCTGACCAGCAGGTTCGACAGCTCGGCCTCGTCGCCGAACTCGATCCGGCTCAGCTCGAGCAGGTCGTCCACGGTCCTGCTGGCACGGTCGGCCTCGACGATCATCCGCGCGGACAGCCGGGCCACCACCTCGGGATCGGGCTCGTCCCGGATGGTCTCCGCGAGCAGGCCGAGCGCGCCGATCGGCGTCTTGAGCTCATGGCTGATGTTGGCGACGAAGTCCCGGCGAACGGTCTCGGTCCGGCGCTGCAGCGAACGGTCCTCGATCACCGCGAGGGCACCGCCACCGCCGCCGAAGGGATGGGCGCTGACCACGAAGGACTGGGCCGGGGGACCGAACAGGTCGACCTCTCGCCGTGCGCCCAGTCCGGTCAGTGCCTCCCCGATGAGTTCCTGCACCGCTGCTTCGACCAGGACCAGACCGTCCCGCGCCTCGGAGTAGGCACGGGCGGCGCGGTTGCGGAACAGGTCGGCCCCGGCCGCGTCGGCCACGATGACGCCGTGCTCGATCTCGTCCACCGCCTGTGCGAGACGGGCGAACAGGTCACGTGGGTCGGGGCCCGCTGTGGAGTCCGGCTCCGGGGGCGCCACCTCGTCCTCGGTCGGCGGCAGGAACTCGGCATCGGGCATCGCCCGCGATCGGATGCGACCGACCAGGAACCCGCCCAGGCCGACCACCACAGCGAGCGCCGCCACCGCCACCGGTGACATCGCCGATCAGCTCCCGGGCCCGTCCGACGGATCGTCGGTCTCGTCGGTCTCGTCGGCCACGTCGATCTCGTCGATCTCGTCGATCACCTGGGGTACCCCCAGCACGGGAGCGGGACCGGGAGCGGCCTCGGCCTCCCGGAGCCGCTGCCGGGCGGACCCGGTCTTCTCGGGGAGCCAACCGGTCACCATGTACAGCACGCGCTCACCGATGTTGACCGCATGGTCACCGATGCGCTCGTAGTAGCGGCCGATCATCGCCATCTGCACCGCACCCTGGAGGGTGATGTTCAGCTCGGAGTGCGACTGGAAGATCGCTTGGACGTACTGCACCTGGAGCTCGTCGAGTCGGTCGTCGATGTCGTCCAGCGCCGCGGCGAGCGACGTGTCGGCATCCACGTAGGAGTCGATCGCCGTGCGGATCAGGAACGCCGCCTCGACGCCCATCTGCTCGATCAGGCCGCGGATCTGTGGACCGAACTCGACGTCGTAGATCCGGCGGGACGCCTTGCAGACGTTGACGCTCAGGTCCGCGGAGCGCTCGAGCTCCCCGATCAGGCGAAGGCTCGTCAGCAGGAAGCGCAGGTCGCCCGCGATCGGCGACTGGAGCGCGAGCAGACGACACGTCCGCTCCTCGAGCCCCAGGCAGAAGTCGTCGATGACGTCGTCGCCGTCGATCAGCTCCTGCGCAGCGTGGAGATCGCGGTCCAGCAGCGCAGCGGTGCTGCGGCCGATCGTCTCGGAGGTCATCGCTCCCAGGCGGATCAGATCCGCCCGGAGGTCCTCCATCTCCTGGTGGAACTCGACCCGGAGCTCGTTCACGACGTGGCCCTGCTCGTCCCCGGGCTCACCCGAATCGGCCGGTGATGTAGTTCTCGGTCCGCTCGTCGGAGGGGTTCGAGAACATCTTCTCGGTGCGGTCGAACTCCACGAGCAGTCCGGTCCGGTTGTCGCTGGTCTCGTTGATCTCCGTCACGAAGAACGCCGTTCGATCACTCACCCGCGCGGCCTGCTGCATGTTGTGGGTCACGATGACGATCGTGTAGTCGCTGGCCAGCTCCTTCATCAGGTCCTCGATGCGGGTGGTCGCGATCGGGTCGAGCGCCGAGCACGGCTCGTCCATCAGGATGACCTCGGGGTTGCAGGCCACTGCACGGGCGATGCAGAGCCGCTGCTGCTGGCCACCGGACAGACCCAGGGCCGAGCTCTTCAGGCGGTCCTTCACCTCGTCCCAGATGGCCGCTCGCTGCAGCGCTTCCTCGACGACGTCATCGAGGCCCTTCTTCTGACCGGCGATCCGCGGTCCATAGGCCACGTTGTCGTAGATCGACTTCGGGAACGGGTTCGGCTTCTGGAACACCATCCCGATACGGCGACGGACCTCGACCGGGTTGACCTTCGGGTCGTAGAGGTCGACGCCGTGGTACCGGACCTTGCCCTCGACCCGGGCGATCTCGATCAGATCGTTCATGCGGTTGAAGCAACGCAGCGCAGTGGTCTTGCCGCAACCCGAGGGGCCGATGAACGCGGTGATCTCGTGCTGGCGGATCTGCATGTCGACGTTGCGTACGGCGAGGTGACTGCCGTAGTAGACGGAGAGGTCGTCGACGTCGAACACCACGGGGTGGTCGACCGGGTCCACGACATCGGGTTCGGTGCTGGTCGCCGTCTCGGTCATCCTCACCAGTCTCTCCGTGCCGGCCGTCGACGTCACGTCGACGGTGGCCAGCAGGTCGTTGTCGGTCACGTCGGTCACCTCTTCTTCTCGTACCGGTTGCGCAGCAGGACCGCTGCGGTGTTGGCGATCAGCACGATGACCAGCAACACGATGATGGCTGCTGCGGTGTCCTTGCGGAAGCCCTCCTGGGGCATGCCGGCCCACGAGGTGATCACCATCGGCATCGCCGTGAACCGCTCCTGCAGCGAGGAGACGTCCAGGATGGGCGGGTTGGAACCCAGGCGGTTGGTCACCGCACCGACCAGGATCAGGGGTGCGGCCTCGCCGAGCGCACGGGCGAGGGAGAGCACGGTTCCGGTGAGGATCCCCGGCGCGGCATACGGCAACACCTGTGTCCGGACGACCTCCCAGCGGTTCGCACCCACGCCGTAGCCACCCTCGCGCAGCCCGTTGGGCACCGCCCGGATCGCCTCGGCGGCGGTGATGATGACGATGGGCAGGACGAGCACCGCCAGGGTCAGACCGGCTGCGATGACGCTCTTGCCGCCGGTCACACCGCCGAGCGCCTTGACGAAGATCGTGAAGCCGAGGATGCCGTAGACGATCGACGGCACGCCGGCGAGGTTCCGGATGTTGATGTCGATGAAGTTCGTGAGCCGGTTCTTGGGGGCGTACTCCTCGAGGTACACGGCGGCGGCGATCCCGAGCGGGAACGCGAACACGATCGTGAACACGGCGATCCAGAACGTGCCCCGGAGGCCCTGGTGGATGCCCGACTGTTCCGGGATGGACTGCAGCGTGCCGGTGATGAAGTCCCAGAAGCGGGTCGTGAGCACAGATCCGCCGAGCGCGATCTGCGAGACGACCAGTACGACGAGGATCAACAGGGCGAACAGGAGGGCGCCGAGCAGGCCGTACTTGAACACGGCGCCCGACCAGTCCCGGGAGGAGCCGGTGAGCTCCCGTTGGACCTTCTCTCGTGTGGTGGTCTGTGCCACCTTCAGCGGTGTGGTGAGTGCCATGGAGACCTCAGTACTTCTGACGGACGCGACGGACGAACCGGTCCGCGATCAGGTTCAGCGTCATGGTGATGGTGAACAGGACCAGGCCCACGAAGAACAGGCTCTGGAACGTCAGGCCCTCGCCCACCACCGCGTCGGTCCCGGCGGCCAGCGACGCCATGGCGGCGGTCATCGTCAGGCCGGGCTCCAGCGGGTTGGTGTTGAACAGCGAGCCACCGGCGCTCCCGGCGGCGATGAAGACCACCATCGTCTCACCCATGGCACGCGACACGGCGATGATCATGGCGGCCACCAGACCGGACACGGCGGCCGGCAGCACGACGCGGAGCACGGTGGTGATCTTGCGGGCGCCCATGCCGTAGCTGGCTTCGCGCAGCGCGTCGGGTACGGCCGCCATCGCGTCCTCGGAGATCGAGGCGACGATCGGGATGATCATCACGCCGACACCCAGGCCCGCTGCCATCAACGTCTGCTGGGGCGAGGCGCTCCAGACGTTCTGGATGAGATCGGGGGCGATGAACGTCAGGGCGAAGAAGCCGATCACCACGCTGGGGATGCCGGCCAGCACCTCGATGGCCGGCTTCAGCACACGCCGCGCCTTCGGCGGCGCGTACTCGCTGAGGTAGATCGCGGTCGCCAGGCCGATCGGTACGGCGATGAACATCGCGATGATCGTGACGATCAGACTGCCGACGATCAGGGTCATCACCCCGTACTGGCCCCGACGTGGGAACCAGCCCTCGGCCTCGGGGCCGATGACGGTGGACCAGTCGACCTGCGAGACGAACGTCCAGGCTTCCCTGAACAGCGAGAGCACGATCGCCGCACTGACCAGGACGGAGAAGATCCCGGCGATCCACAACACGCCATGCACCAACTTCTCGGTGCGCTGGCGGCCGGGGTCACCGCGCAGATCGTCGACGGTGAGGTTCGACACGGGGTGTCACTGCTCCTTCACGGGCGGGACCGATCGAGCGGGTCGCGCCGGGATCCTAGACCCATGGGGTCCCGGACCCGGCACGACCCGAGCTCGTCGGGTCGGTCAGGCTCCGGCCTCGGCGCTACCGGTGGTCCGGTCCGTCCAGGTGGTGCGGGTCTCCTCGAGCTGGTCGGCGGGGAGCTCGACATAGCCGACCTCGGTCACCGCGACGATGCCCTCGGAGGACAGGTAGTAGTCGACATAGTCGGCCACAGCCTGGTTGTCGTCAGCAGCAGCGGCGTTGACGTAGATGAACAGCGGCCGCGAGATGGGGTAGCTGCCGTCCGCGATGGTCTCGGTCGTGGGCTCGATGCAGTCACCACCGGGCTCCTCGGACACGGCCAGTTCCTTGACGCCGTCACCCGCCTCCTCGGCGAAGGCGAAGCCGACCCAGCCGAACGAGGAGTCGGAACCCTCGATGCCCTGGATGATGATGTTGTCGTCCGAGCTGGACTGGTAGTCGGGCCGGGTCATGGCGACCTCGTCCTCGGTGATGTCACCGGACTCGACGCGGGCCTCGCCGGCGGTCTCGATGACGATCTCGACGAAGCTGTCGTAGGTGCCGGACTCCTCACCGGGAGCGGTGATGTCCAGCGAGGCGTCCGGCAGCTCGGTGTCGGACCCCAGGGCCGAGGCGATCTCCTGACCGTCGGCCCAGGTACCGAAGCCCTGCGACTCGGGCCCGACGAGTGCGTACATGTCGGCGAAGTTCAGACACGACACGCTCTCGTTCGCCGGGTTGGTGAGCACCGAGATGCCGTCGAACGCCACCTTCAACTCGATGTACTCGATGCCGTTCTCCTCGCAGGTCGCAGCCTCTTCCTCCTTGATCGGGCGTGAGGCGTCGGAGATGTCGATCTCTCCCTCGCAGAAGAGAGCGAAACCATCGCCGGTACCGGGACCGTCGACGTTGACGCTGGCATCGGAGCCGGACTCTTCCCAGAGCTCGGCGACCCGGGTGGAGATGGGCGCCACCGTCGATGAGCCGGAAACGTTCACGGTGCCAGAGGCGCTCGTGTCGCCCGTGTCGCCGGAGGCGCCATCGGTGTCATCGCTGCTGCAGGCGCCGAGCACCATGACAGCGGCAAGGGGGAGCGCCAGCATCTTGAGCCAACGGCGCGTAGTGGGATTCACGGATTGCACCCTCCTCGGGTTCACTTCTCGTCACTCTCGACGTGCCGGGCATCGGACCCGACAGGTGCGAACAGTAGGCAGGGGTCCTGAACGACCTGCAGCGTTCAGGTGAACGACAGGTGAACGACCGCGCAACTCTGCGCGGTCGCAGCATCCGGGCCTCAGCTGTGGGTCCCGGGCGGGTCCGGGACGTCGAAGGAGCGCACGACCGACCGGTCGGAATCGAACGAACCGAGGTGGTCGAACTCGGCGAGGCTCACCCAACGGATCTCGTCCACCTCGTCGTCGGGCGAGAATCCCTCATCGTGCTCGACGGTCATCTCCCACCAGCGGACGACCTTGTCCTCGCCGCGTGCGGTCACGTAGCGGACCGTGTCGAGCTCGATGCCGAGCCGACACCTCAGCCCGGTCTCCTCGGCGACCTCGCGCAGCGCCGTGTCCTCGTCACGTTCGCCGCGATGCGCCTTGCCCTTGGGCAGGCTCCAGTCGTCGTAGCGGGGACGGTGCACGACCACGATCTCGATCCCGGAGTCGGCTCGGCGCCACACCAGCCCACCGGCGGCACGCACCACACGCCCCGAACCGCTCATCTCAACTCCACCGTGGCGCGCTGCAGCGCGAGCTGCTGCAGCTCGACGTGGGTCTCCAGGGTGCCCCGGCGCGGCATCCGACCCCACTCGTCATCGTCCAGCAACCAGGCGAGGGTGTCATCGGCCAGGCTCACGGCCAGGATCTCGTCGATGCGATGACGGAGCTGGGGGTCCTCGATGGGCACCATGGCCTCGACACGACGGTCCAGGTTGCGCGGCATCAGGTCGGCCGAGCCCATGTAGTGCACCGGCTCACCGATGCCCCCACCGTTGGCGAATCGGTAGATGCGGGAGTGCTCGAGGTACCGGCCCAACACGCTGCGCACCGTGATGTTCTCCGACAGCCCGGGCACCCCGGCCCGCAGGCAGCAGATGCCCCGCACGATCAGGTCGACCCGGACGCCGTCGGTGGAGGCTGCGTACAGCTCGTCGATCATCCCGGCGTCGACCAGGCTGTTCATCTTCATGATGATGTGCCCGGTGCCCGCCGGCGCAGCCCGCTCGCGTCGGACCAGCTCGACGAGACCCGGACGCAGCGAGTGGGGAGCACACAACAGCCGCTCGTAGTGCACGTCTCGGGCGTACCCGGTGAGGTAGTTGAACAGCTGGCTCAGGTCCGAACCGATCTGCGGCTCGACCGTCAGCAGACCGATGTCCTCGTAGAGCCGCGCCGTGCGGGAGTTGTAGTTCCCGGTGCCGATGTGGCAGTAGCGGCGCACACCGTCCGCCTCGTCGCGCACCACCAGACAGGTCTTCGTGTGCGTCTTCAGCCCGACGAGGCCGTACACGACGTGCACACCCGCCTGCTCGAGTCGCCGCGCCCATTCGATGTTGCGCTCCTCGTCGAAGCGCGCCTTCAGCTCCACCAGCGCCACGACCTGTTTGCCCTGCTCGGCTGCGTGGATGAGCGAACCGACGATGGGGCTGTCACCAGAGGTGCGGTACAGCGTCAACTTGATCGTCAGGACCAACGGGTCGTTGGCGGCCTGGCGGATGAACTCCTCGACCGAGCTGACGAAGCTGTCGTAGGGGTGGTGCACCAGGATGTCGCCATCGCTGATGGCAGCGAAGATGTCACGCTCGCCCTCGTCCTCGTCGTGGCTCAGCCGGCGCTGGGTCACCGGCACGAAGTCCGGGTACTTCAGCTCGGGGCGCTCCATGTCGTACACCGCGAACAGCCCACCCAGGTCGACCGGCGCCGCGTGTGCGAACACGTCGTCGTCGGTCAGCTCCAGCTCGACGCGGATCAGTTCGAGCGCCTCGGCAGAGATGTCGTCCTCGACCTCGAGGCGCACCGCCTTGCCGAAGCGTCGGCGACGCAGCTCCATCTCGATCGCCGCGAGCAGGTCGTCGGCCTCCTCGTCCTCGACGGTGAGGTCCGCGTTGCGGGTGACACGGAAGCTCACGCTGTCGAGCACCTCCATGCCGGGGAAGAGCTGGGTGAGGTGCACCGCGATGACCTGCTCGAGCGGCACGAAGCGCTCGCCGTCCGGCAGCACGACGAACCGGGGCAGCAACGACGGCACCTTGACCCGGGCGAAGCGCCGCTCGCCGGTGTGCGGATCTCCGACGATCACGCCCAGGTTCAGCGACAACGTCGAGATGTAGGGGAACGGGTGGCCCGGATCGACCGCGAGCGGTGTGAGCACCGGGAAGATGCGACGTTGGAACTCGTCGGTGAGCCACTCCCGGTCGTCGTCGTCGAGCTGGGACCAGCTGGAGAAGCGAATGCCCACCTCTGCCAGGGACCTGCAGATGGGCCCCAGGAACAGCTCGTCAGCCCGGGCGGTCAGCCCGCGTGCCCGGGCCAGGATCGCCTCGAGCTGCTCCGAGGCGGTCATCCCGTCGACGCTGCGACGGGTGACTCCCGCCGCTACGCGCTCCTTGAGACCGGCGACACGCACCTGGAAGAACTCGTCGAGGTTCTGACTGAAGATCGCCAGGAACTTGACCCGCTCCAACAGCGGTGTCGCAGGATCCTCGGCAAGGGTGAGCACCCGCGAGTTGAAGTCCAACCAGGAGAGCTCACGGTTGAGGTAGCGGCGCTCGACGTCGGACATCCGCCGATCCTACCGAGCGCCCACGGCACCCCCGATCCGTGTGCGCGGTGGCGGAGCTGGCCTCAGCGGTTGGCGTACTCGTCCTCGCCCAGGTCCCACTCGAGCTGGATCAGCTCACGCTCCGCGTCGCGGTTGACCCGCTCCTTGTTGCGTCGGAACTGCGGATCGTGGGGCGGCAACAGCATCAGACGGGCGTTGACGCGCGGACGGAACTCGTCCACCACCCGCTGCTCGCCCCAGTCCCAGCGGATCTCCCAGTGCGGGGCGACCGGCCCCAGGTACACGATCGTCGAGTGCGCCACGGGGGGCTCGGTCGGGGCGGCATCATCGAACGCTCGGTGATCAGACATGACCCGCCAGCATACTGCCGGCGGGTCACGTCACTGCACCGGAGGGCTCCGGCCGCACCTCCGATGCTGCGCCGGCTCAGTCGCCCGCGAGGGTGGCGGTGACGCTCTGGGTCTGCCCCGACCGTTCGATGACGACCTCGATCTGTTCGCCGACGGACTTGGCGCGCACCGCCTGGCCGACATCGGATGCGGTGCGGATGCGCCGACCGTCGACCTGGACGATCACGTCGCCGGTCTGCAGCCCGGCAGCGGCCGCGCCGGAACCGGACTGGACCTTCTGCACGAAGGCACCGGCGGTCGCGGTGATCGAGAACCGCTGGGTGACGCTGGGGTCGACCGCCGAGACGTCGAGGGTCTCGACGCCCAGCACCGGGCGAGCACCTGCGACCTCCCGGCCGGACTTCAGGTCGTCGATGATCCCCGTGATGGAGTCGATCGACAACGCGAACCCGACGTTCTGGGCATCGGCGAGGATGGCGGTGTTGATGCCGACCACCTGACCGGCGGCGTTGAGCAGCGGGCCGCCGGAGTTGCCGGGATTGATCGCTGCGTCGGTCTGGATCAGCTCGGACAGCGTGTCGCCCGATGGCGAGCGGATCGACCGGTTGAGCGCCGAGACGATGCCGGTGGTGACGCTCGGCGTGTCGCCCAGGTTGAGTGCGTTGCCGATGGCGACGACGTCGTCGCCGACCTGCAGGTCGCCGGACGCCCCGAGCTCGGCCGGAGTGACCGGCTCGGTCAGACCTTCGGCCTGCACCAGCGCGACGTCGTACTCGGGGGCCGCGCCGATGACCCTGGCCTCGGCGGTCTGCCCGTCGGCGAAGTCCACCTCGATGGTGCGGGCGTTGTCGATGACGTGGGCGTTGGTGAGCACGAGCCCGTCCTCGGTCAGCACGACCCCGGATCCCGCTGCGTCGCCCTGGCGACTGCCGGTGTGCAGCGAGGCGACCGAGGGGCTGACCTTGTCGAGCAGGCCCTTCAGGTCGAGGTTCTCCCCCGCCATGCTGTTCGACGGGCGGCCCTGCTCGGCGACCACCGGGGTCGCCTGGGTCGAGGTCGCGTCCTGTCGGTCCCACAGCGCGGCGCCGACCACGCCGCCGGCGACGATCGCGCCGACCAGTCCGCCGACGAGCGCCGTGCGGATGTGACCACCACGAGGGGCCGGGCTGCCGCCGGGTGCGGTGCCCCCGGTGCCTCCGGGGCCGCACCGCCGGCACCGCCGGCGCCGCCGTTGCCACCCACAGCAACCGGCGGGCCGAACGAGGTCGGCGCGTACGGCGGCGGGGTGGCGGAGCCTGCGGGCGTCGCCCACCCGTGGTCACCCAGCGGCATCGACGAGGTCGGCGCCGACCCCGAGGTCGGCGGCATGGCCGGGCGGCCGGCGAGCGGCGGTGACGTGGGTCGGGCCGCGTCGGGCAGGACGGAATCCGGACGGACCGGGTCGGGCGTGCTGGAGGGAGGGTTCCACTGCGGCGGTGCGGAGGATGGTGTCGGATCCGATGCCGGAGGGTGTTCGTTGTTCGCCATGGGTCGAGTATGCGGCATCGAGGGTCGCTGTCGACACGCCGGGGGCCTCAGTCCGAGAGCGCTCTCAGAGCCCCGTGAGCCGACCCTCAGACGGAGCGGGCCGGCAACGGTTCCCCGACGCGGAGCTCGCAGCAGCGTCACCTCGCGCCGAGGGCTCGCAGTGCGGTGCTCTGAAAGAACGCTCAGTCCCCGACATGTCCCGGGGAACAAAATGGCGGGTCAACACGTCAGACTCACCACTATGAAGGCACGAGCTGTCGATACACATTGGATGTCGGTCGGGAACTGCGCCGACAAGCCACCGAGCCTGTTCTTCCCCTCCGACGGAGTCGGGGTGGACGTCGCTCGTCGGGTCTGCGCCGACTGTCCGGTCAAGTCCGAGTGCTTGGAGTACGCGCTCGCCAACCGCATCGATCACGGTGTGTGGGGCGGGACCTCGGAACGCGAACGGCGGCGCATCATCAAGGCCCGGTCGCGCGAGAAGGTCGCCCAGCACAGCTGACCGGGCGACACCCGTTCCGAATGGCTGACCGAGCGCCACGCGCTCGGATCCGCCGTGGTCCGACTCAGGTGTCCTTCGCTGCGGTGCCCTTGTCGACAGCCTTCTTGTCGTCACCCTCGTCGTCGTCCGCGCCTTCGGCGAGGCCGGACTTGAACTCCTTCTGGGCCTGACCGAGGCTCTTGGCGAGCTTGGGGATCTGCGACCCGCCGAAGAGCACCAGGGCGACGATCACGACGATGATCCACTCGTTGCCACTGAACATGTCTGCAACCCTACAGGTCCCATCGCTCGGAACAGCGTCGCAGGAGGTCGGGCCGTGACCCCATCGGAGTCCGCACCCGACCCGGCGCCGCGCGCCGCTGCCCAGCGCACTGCCGCTCGGCTGGCTCGCCGCTCACTCGACCCGACGACACGATCAGCTGCCGAGGCATCGATCGCAGCGCTGGTGCTCTCGCTCGACGAGCTCCGCGAACCGGGCCGTATCGGGTCGTACCACGCCGCGGACGGCGAGGTGGACCTGTCGCCCCTCACTCCTGCGCTCCGGCTGCAGGGTTGGCGTGTGCACCTGCCGGTCATCGGGTCTGCGAACTCGATGCGCTTCAGCGAGTGGCCGCCCGGCGGGCAGCTCGCCCCCAACAGGTTCGGCATCCTCGAGCCGGTGCTCGACCCGTCGGGCCGGAACTGGTGGAACGGTGGAACGCTCCGATGGAACCGGACCTGTCGACGCGACGGAACTCGACGTGGTGGTCGTACCGTGTGTGGCGGTCGACCCCTCCGGACACCGCCTGGGTTTCGGGGCGGGCTACTACGACCGGGCCCTCGCCGAGCCGAGCGAGGTGACCACGGTGGGCGTGGTGTTCGAGGTGCAGGTCGTCGACCGGATCGAGCCAGCGCCGTGGGACGTGCCACTGGACGTGATCGTCACCGAGTCGCGGGTGATCCGCCCGGATCGCTGAGCTGCGGACAGCGGGGCGGACGACGCCGAGGGCGCCCTCAGGCGGTGCGGGTCTGCTGGGCCGCACGGGCCAGCGCACGCTGGCGGCGGATGCGGCGGCGTTCCCGCTCGCTCAGCCCACCCCAGATGCCGAACTTCTCGCCGTTCGCCAAGGCGTACTCGAGGCAGTCCTCGCGTACCACGCACCCCTGGCAGACCGACTTGGCCTCCTTGGTGGAGGCACCGCGCTCCGGGAAGAACAGGTCAGGATCGACGCCGAGGCAGTTGGCGAACATCTGCCAACTCTCCGCCTCCGCGACCTCGTCCATGTTCTCCATGTCGTCCTCCGTAGCGTCGATCATGTCTGCCTCCCCCGGTCCTGTGCGGTTGGCCCCGCGGGCAGGAACCCACAACGTCACGACGTTGTAATTACATCGATGTAAGGATTCATACTGACCCTGTCGGCGCCGAAACGCAAGCCGATCTTGTGTTCCTGTTCACCTCGGGTCGCGGGCGCCGAACCGATGTCGGCCCACGGCGCGGAGCGAGGGTCAGCGACGGGCGCGGAGCATCTGGCGCTTCTGCTCGATGAAGTCCACCAGCACGTAGTCGCCGAGCGTCTGGGGCGTGGTGAAGAACGCACGGCCGCCGTTGAGCTGCGTCAGCTGCTCGATGAAGTGCTGCAGGCTCCGATCCGGGTCCAACATGAAGGTGTTGATCCGGATGTCGTCGCGGGTGCAGCGAGCCACTTCGAGCATCGTCGCATCGACGGTCGCCCGCACCGGCGGGTAGTGGAACTCCGGCTCGCCGTAGCTGTTGATGTGGGCGGTCGGCTCACCATCGGTGATCATCACGATCTGCTTGGTGCCGTGCTGGCGCGACAGCAGCTGACGGGCCAGCTGGAAGCCGTGCTGCATGTTGGTTCCGTAGACGAAGTCCCAGCTCACCTCGGGCAGTTGCTCGGCGGTGAGGACGCGAGCCACCTCGGAGAACCCGACGATGCCCAGGTAGTCGCGCGGGTACTGCATGGAGATCAGTGCGTGCAGCGCCATCGCGACCTTCTTCGCGGGCAGGAAGTTGTCGCGCATCGGCATCGACAGCGACAGGTCCAGCATCAGCACCGTGGAGGACCGCACGATGTGCTCGGTCTCCTCGATCTCGAAGTCGTCGGGGATCAGATGCACAGGAGAGGTCTCGCCGCGCATGATCGCGTTGCGGATCGTCCGACCGATGCTCAGGTTGAACGGGTCTCCCCACTCGTAGGGCTTGGTCTGGTGGTTGCGTTCGTGACCGGTGCCGCGCGACTCCAGCTCGTGGGAGCCCAACTGGTCGCGATCGAGCTTGGCGAAGAGCTCGGCCAGGGCGTTCTGGCCGAGCCGGCGCATGCCCTTGGGGGTCAGCTCCATGCGGCCTTCACGCTGTTCGACCAGTCCCGCCTCGGTCAGCATCTTGGTGATCTCGGCCATCCGCTCCAGGCTGGCGGCCGACTCGTCACCGAGCAGCTCCCGCACCCTGTCGACGTCTGCCTCTGCGAGCGCGCCGGGGTTGGGTGCGGAGCGCATGAGCTGTTCCAACTGGTCCAGATCACCGAGCTCGCCCATCAGCGCGTTCGCGCTGCCCATGTCGAGCGGGTCCACCCCGTCGAACCGGTAGCTGTTGTCCCAGCCCGCGTCCGGCACCGCCTGGCGCAGGTTCTGCCCCAGCTGTTCGACCTGCCAGCGCAGGTCCATGTCCTCGAGCAGCTGGTCCGACAGCTGCTGGAGCTGTTGACGCTGCTCGGGGGTCATCGAGTTGAGCATCGCCTGCGCTGCGGCCATGCGGCGCGCCATGACCTCGAGCAGCTCGTCGAGGGTCTGGGGGTTCTCGGGGAAGAACTCACCGTGACGCTCCATGAACCCGTCGAAGTCCGGCTCCTCGCCCGCGGCGCGCTGCTCCAGCATGTGGTTCAGCTCGGCCATCATGTCCTTCATGGCGGCCATGTCCTCGGGGGACATCGAACCCATCGCACCGGACATCTGGTCGACGGTCTGCTGCATCAGCTGCTGACGCAGCTGGTCGACCAGCTCCTCGAAGCGCTGCTGGGCCTCGTTCGATGCGAAGTCGTAGTGCTCCAGCCCCTTGACCTGGCCCGCCAGGTCCGGCGGCAACATGTCCAGCTCCAGGTGCTTGCCCGCGACGGACTCCTCGGTCAGCTCCTGTCGCCGTTGATCGCCGGCGGCCTTCGCCTGTTCGAGCTGGGCGTCGAGCTGATCGCGCTCCTGTTGGACGAGCTCACGCAGCTCCTTGGCGATGTCGTCGTAGACACCTCCCAGGTCGTACTGCTCCAGGGTCTCCTCGCGACGCTGGCGGATCTTGTCGAGCATCTCGCGGATGCCCTCGATGCGCTCGCCGTTGCGGTCCTCGAACCCCTGCTGCATCATGCGCCGCAGCGCCGAGTTCAGGTCCCCGTGGTAGAGCAGGTCGTCGGTCAGCTGCTCCATGACGTCGAGCGCATCGACGTCGTAGCCGCGCTGGGTGCCGTCCCACGGGGAGTACCGGAACCTCGGTCGCGCCATGCGCCGAGGCTACTCCCCTGCCCTCGCGCCACACCGCCGGGCCAGCGAACGCCGATGATCGGCCCGAAGCGGGGGCGCCAGTGCACGCCAGGACACGCAGAAGCGCACCCGGTTCGTCGGTGTCGTGTCGGTCAGGCGCGGGTTCGGTACTGGGCCCGGGCGCCGACGGCGTCCTTGTTGAGACGCTTCGACAGGTGCAACCCCTCGAGGACCAGCTCGACCGCCGAGGCGACCGCGGCGGGCGACGGCGACTCGCCGGCGAGCTCGGCGACGGGCACCTTCAACGACGGCACGTCCTCGACGATCGTCGAGTAGTCCGCTGCCGGAACATCCTCGCCGGTCTCGATCGGGCCGCGCTCCTCGAGCGCCGTGACGACCGCCACCAGGTGCTCGGGGCTGACCCGCTCGCGGAACACCGTGAGGATCGCGCTGCGCACCAGGTGGTCGAGGATCTGCCCCTCGCGCCCGTCCTCCAGCGTCTCGATCTCGATCTTGCCCGCGGTCGATGCCGGCAGCGCCTCCAGGTCGCACACCCGGGGCACCACCTCGTCCTCGCCGGCGAGCAGCGTGCGACGTGCAGCGTTCGCGACCATGACCTCGTAGTTCGACACCGACAGCCGGACCGACACACCCGAGCGCTGCGAGATGTGAGGGCTCTCGCGGGCCGACTGGGACAGGGTCGCGACGATGTCGGCCATGTGGTCGGGGACCGCCACCGTGATGCCGTCGGCGGTGAAGGGCTCGGCCTCCTGTTCGATGATGCGGACCTCGGTCCCGACATCGAGCGGGTAGTGGGTGCGCACCTGCGAGCCGAAGCGGTCCTTGAGCGGGGTGATGAGCCGCCCGCGGTTGGTGTAGTCCTCGGGGTTCGCCGACGCGACGAGCATCAGGTCGAGCGGCAGGTGGATCTTGTAGCCCCGGACCTGGATGTCGCGCTCCTCGAGCACGTTGAGCAGGCCGACCTGGATGCGCTCGGCCAGATCGGGCAGCTCGTTGATGGCGAAGATGCCACGGTTGGTGCGGGGCACGAGGCCGAAGTGCAGGGTCTCCAGGTCCGACAGGTGACGTCCCTCGGCGACCTTGATCGGATCGACCTCGCCGATGAGGTCCGCGATGGCGGTGTCCGGCGTGGCGAGCTTCTCGCCGTAGCGCAGCGAGCGGTGCACCCAGTCGATCGGGGTGTCCTCACCCAGCTCCGCGACGAGCGCCAGCGCATGCGGCGAGACCGGGGCGTAGGGATCGTCGTTGATCTCGGATCCGGCGACGATCGGCATCCACTCGTCGAGCAGGTCGACCAGCGAGCGGATCATCCGGGTCTTCGCCTGACCCCGCTCACCCAGGAAGATCACGTCGTGGCCCGCCAGGAGCGCGTTCTCCAGCTGGGGGAACACGGTGTCCTCGTAGCCCATCACCTCCGGGAACAGCTGCTCACCGGCACGGATCCGGGCGGTCGCGTTGCGGCGGATCTCGGCCTTCACCGACGACGACACCCACCCGGAGCCACGCAGCTCGCCGAGCGTGGACGGCAGGGTCGTGGGCGGCGAGGGGATCGTCGGTTGCGACATGCGCGCAGGCTACCCGTGCCCGATCAGGCGGCGTGTTCGCGCAGACGGCCCCTGATGGCTCCCGGTGTCCGTCGTGGCGCCATCGCCCCGAGCGGCCTACTGCTGCTGCTGTTGCTGTTGCTGGCGCTGCGCGTCCCGGAGGGAGTGCGTCGACGCGATCGGCGGGGCCGAGAACACTCCGGGGGCGACGACGTGTTGATCACGGGTCGGCGGCGAGGGCTGACGCCACGTCTCGCCGGCCGCGACCCGACGGATCTCGACCCACGGCTGGACCTTCGACTCTGCCTTGCCCAGGAACACACCGCGCTGCGGTTGCACGTCGTCGTAGGAGCGCCCGTGACCGATGGTGACGTGCCGTTCGCCCACGACCTGGCTGTTGGTCGGGTCCAGGGCGAGCCATCCCCACCCGGGTATCGCTGCTTCGAACCACGCGTGGGTCTGCACGACCACGGCCTCCGCACCTGGTTCCAGCCCTGCGGCGTCGTGGTCGGTGAACAGGTAGCCAGAGACGTAGCGGGCGGGGATGCCCAGCGAGCGGCACATCGCGACCGCCAGGTGCGCGTAGTCCTGGCACACCCCCGCTCCCCCCGACAGGACCTCCTCGGGCGGGGTGCCCACCTCTGTCGCGTCGACCTCGTAGGACAGCGTCGAGCCGACGAAGCGGTGCACCGAGAGCACCACGCCCACCACGTCGGGGCCGGCGAGCTCGCACTGGCGCAGCGCAGCGGCGCGCACACCCGGACCCGCCTCGGTGTGGCCGTCGACCGAGAGGTACTCGATGTGGTCGTCGATGAACCCCGGGATCGACAGGGCCTCCAACCGGGGTGCTGCGGTCGGCAGCGGACGGGGCCGGGTCTCGACCGATGAGTCGGCGACGACCTCCATCGAGTCGTGGGGACGCCGGATCCCGAACGAATCGACCCTGGTCCCCCAGTAGTCGACGTGGCTGAACACCCTGGCCGCGGGCGTGACGCTGAAGCGGTAGTCCAACAGCCGCTGGCAGTCGTCGGTGACGGGGCAGGCCCGCACCTCGTTCTGGGACTCGACGATCTCCGCGGAGTAGGTGAACAGCGTCCGGTTGGAGATCTCGAACCTCACCTGGTCACCAGCCTGCTCGTCGGCTCCGCCCCCGGGATGACGGGCTCGCCCGGCAGCAGCGACAGCGAGCGAAGGTCCAGATCGACCCGGTACGAGAAGCACTCCGCCGCGACGGCGGTGGCGACGTCGCTGATCTGGGACTCGACCACGCCCAGCACGTCGTCGAACCTGCCGGCCGCGAGCTCGACGGCGTCGGCGAACTCGAGCTCGGCACGCACCCGCCCCAGGAGTCGGAGCCCCACCGAACGCGCGCCGGTCGGACGGTCGCTGAGCCCGCCGAGGATCTCCTCGGCCTGACGCAACGAGAACAGCACGCTGCGCGGCAACGTCGGCGACAGCAGCAGCAGTTCGATCATCGCCGCGGCGGAATACCCCCGGTACTGACGTCGGTACGCCTGCAGCGCCGAGGCCGAGCGCAGGGTCGCCGCCCACTCGTGCACGGCGTCGGGCTGGTGGCGCGGGTGGCGGACCCGCAACGTGCGGACGCTCATCTCGGCCCGCTCCAGCAGCAGCCCCAGCATGAAGAAGCGCCAGGCGTCCTCACGCGACCACGACTCCATCGCGCACCCCATCACACCCTGGATCCCCGACCGCACGAATCCGTAGAGCTCGAAGGGCTGCACGGCCAGGTCGTCGGCCAGATCGCGGGCGCCCAGGTTGAGGTGCAGCGAGTTGAGCGACTCCCACAGCTCGAGGGCGAGGTGGTCGCGGACCCCCCGGGCGTTGTCACGGGCCTGGGCGATCGAGGCCACGATCGCCCCGGGGTTGTCACTGCCCATCACCAGGAACTCCGACACCGGCGCCGCGGTGCGCGGGTAGCCGGTCTCGATGTAGTCGGCCTCGAGTCCCACCGACACGAGCAGGTCCGACCAGGCCTCCACCTCCTCGGCCGGGGTCACCTCCAGCAACCGGTGGTAGGTCACGTCGAGCTGGCGTGCGGTGCTCTCGGCGCGCTCCAGGTAGCGGCCACACCAGAACAGGTACTCCGCGGTCCGCGCCAACATCACGTCCCCTCCCCCACCGCGCCCGCGGTCATCACCATCGAGGTGATGTCCACGGTCCCGGTCGCCGGTTCGATGTCGAGCAGGTCCTCGTCGAGGTCGGCGCCGTCGGCGGCGTGGGGATCGTCGCGACCGACCTCGGCAGCGGGCACCGGAGCCGGTGCCAGCACCCAGGTGTCCTTCGCCCCTCCGCCCTGGGACGAGTTGACCACCAGCGACCCCTTGCGCATCGCCACGCGGGTCAGCCCGCCGGGGACCACCTCCACGCGTTCGCCGGACAGCACGAAGGGCCGCAGGTCGACGTGGCGTCCCTCGAAGTGCTCGTCGATCAGCGCAGGGTGACGCGACAGCGCCACGACCTCCTGGGCGATGTAGTTGCGCGGATCGGCCACGATCGCGGCGCGGGCCTCCTCGAGCTCGGCTTCGGTGGCGTGCGGACCGATCACCAACCCGTAGCCCCCCGCCTCGCCGACCGGTTTCACGACCAACTCGTCGAGGCGGGACAGCACCTCGGCGCGCTGCTCCTCGTCCCAGAGAAGATACGTCGTGACGTTGGGCAGGATCGGCTCCTCGCCCAGGTAGTAGCGGATCATGTCCGGGACGAAGGCGTAGACGGCCTTGTCGTCGGCGACACCGTTGCCGACAGCGTTCGCGATCGTGACGTTGCCCGCCCGAGCCGCCGCCATCAGCCCCGGGACACCGAGCGAGGAGTCGGGCCGGAACACGACCGGGTCGAGGTACTGATCGTCCACCCGCCGGTAGATGACGTCGACCCGCTGGAGCCCTGCGGTGGTCCGCATGGACACGACGTGGTCATCGACGACCAGATCCCGCCCCTCGACGAGCTCGACGCCCATCTCGGTGGCCAGGAAGGCGTGCTCGAAGTACGCCGAGTTGAACATGCCCGGGGTGAGCACGACCACGGTCGGCGAGTCCCCGCCCGACGGTGGACTCGCCCGCCGCAGGGCATCCAACAGCTTGCGGCCGTAGCCGTCCACGCGACGCACACGCTCACCGGCGAACAGCTGCGGCAACACCCGGGTCAGCGCCGCCCGACTCTCGATGACGTAGGACACCCCGCTGGGGCTCCGCAGGTTGTCCTCCAGCACCCGGTACTCGCCCCGGGCGTCGCGGATCACATCGATCCCCGCGACCAGGCAGCGCGCACCGACCGGGACCGGCACGCCGAACGCCTCCTGGGTGAACCCCTCCGAGCTCAGCACCAACCAGCGCGGGACCACACCGTCGTGGACGATCTCCATCCCGCCGACGTACAGGTCATCGAGGAACCGGTTGAGCGCCGTGACCCGTTGGACCAGACCACGTTCGAGGTGCGCCCACTCGTCGCTCGGGATGATCCGGGGCACCAGGTCCATCGGAAAGGTGCGCTCGATGCCCACTCCGGACTCGTCCTCCTCGTCGTCGTACACGGTGAAGGTGATGCCCTGGGTCCGGAATGCCGCGGTGCGGCGACGCTCGGCCCGCGCCAGGTCCTCGGGGGTCAACATGCCCAACGCATCGACGAGACGCCGGTAGTGCGGGCGAACCGAGCCGTCGTCGTCGATCACCTCGTCGTGGAACCCGTCAGTGGTGTACTCGTCGAACCAGTTGCCCACCGCGGCGACGGTACGGCCGCGCACCCCGCGGCGAAAGGTCGCGGAGCCCGGGTTCACACGGCGTTCACGAAACGGGGGGTGTTCACGAAACCGGGCTGATCACGAAACGGAGGGATTCACCAGACCGGGGCGTCGCCTGTCGTCGGGGCCGAGCCGTCGCCGCGCAGCACCGCCGCCACCCACCCGTCGTCTCGATGCACTGCCTGCACCGACATCACGCCCCTACATCCCAGCGCAGCGACCGCCCGGTCGAGCTGGTGCTCGAGCAGCCCTCCCACGACGATCGCCCCGCCCCTGGCGGTGTGGGCGGCCAACTCCGGAGCGAGCTCTTCGACGACCGGGAGCAGCAGGTTGGCGAGCACCAGGTCGAAGGTGCCCTCGACCGAGTCCAGCGGTGTCGGGGCGACACGGGCCCGGCCGGACACACCGTTGAGTTCCGCAGCGCTGGTCGTGGCGATGACCGCCGCGGGGTCGATGTCGATCGCGGTCAGCGTGCTCTCGCCGAGCAGCAGTGCAGCAATTCCCAGCACCCCGGTGCCGCAGCCGACGTCCAGCACCCGCGTCGCCGAGGGCGCCAGCGGTTCGAGCACCGCCAGGCACGCTCGGGTACTGGGGTGGCTGCCGGCGCCGAACGAGGGGCCGGGGTCGAGCACCACCTCGATGCGTCCGGCCGCACCGGACACATCGGATCGGGGCGACGGGACCCAGTGGGGTCGGACCAGCAGTCGCTGTCCACACGGCCACGCACGAGCGCTGCGGTGCCACGCGGTGTCCCAACCTGGTTCCTGATCCAGGACACGCACCCCCAGCACGCCCTCGAATCCGGCTGCGACCACCCCGTTCGCATCGAGCACGTCGGCGGGGTCGACGTCGGCGACGAGCACCACGGTGCGGTCGCGGTCGACTGCGGGCGCTGCGTCGTCGGCGCCGGGGAGCTCGCTGACCGCGGATGCTCCGAGCGTGAACAGACGATCCGCGAGCAGTTCCGCCTCGGCGCTGCGCACCACGAACTCCATCGGGGCAGCGGACCGACGGCGTCGACCGGCGGCCGACGGATCGGTCACGGTCTTCCCGGGCGCACCAGCACGCTGCGCAGCGTACGCGCGGTGGTTGGTCCACCCCCTGCGCATCGCACTAGCTTCGGCCCCACAGTGCTCCACGGAGGAGATGCATGACCGCAGCGATCGAGCGTCGGCCCGGGGCCGATGCCCCGCAGGTGAACCCCAGCCGCAAGAAGTCGAAGTTCTGGCCGGCCGAGTTCTACTCGACCGCGGTCGGCAAGAAGTGGGTCATGGCACTCACCGGCGTCGGGCTGATGGGTTTCGTGTTCGTCCACATGGTGGGCAACCTGAAGATGTTCCTCGGCCGCACCGAGTTCGACTACTACGCCGAGAGCCTGCGCACGCTGCTCTATCCGATCCTGCCGCACCACGTCGTGCTGTGGGGTTTCCGCATCGGCCTGATCGCCATGTTCGCCTTCCACATCCACTCGGCGTTCACCCTGACCCGGATGAACCACCGGGCACGGCCCATCAAGTACCAGTCCTCCCGCGACTACATCGCAGTCAGCTTCGCGTCGCGCACCATGCGCTGGACCGGGATCATCATCGGCCTCTACATCCTGTTCCACCTGGCCGACCTGACATGGGGCTTCGCCAACCCGGACTTCGTGCGTGGTGCGGCCTACGACAACCTCGTGGCCAGCTTCGAGCGGTGGCCCGTCGCGCTCATCTACGTCGCGGCCAACATCGCCCTGGGCATCCACCTGTTCCACGGCGGCTGGTCGATGTTCCAGTCCCTCGGGATGAACAGCCCCCGCTACAACAACGCCCGCCGCATCTTCGCCGCAGGGTTCGCCGTCACGGTCGCCGGCATCAACTGCGTGTTCCCCATCGCGGTGCTCGCCGGCGTGGTGTCCTGACCGGTCGAACGACCTGCTCGCGGCGCATCCTGTACCTGCACCCGAACACACCGAACTCCCCCATCGACCCACGACGACCAGGAGCCCCACCGTGGCACTGACGCTCGATTCCAAGATCCCCGCCGGCCCCCTGGCCGACAAGTGGAACAACCACAAGTTCGACCTGAAGCTGGTCAACCCGAGCAACCGTCGCAAGTTCGACGTGATCGTCGTCGGCTCGGGCCTGGCCGGCGCTGGCGCTGCGGCGTCACTCGGCGAAGCCGGGTACAACGTGAAGGTCTTCACCTATCACGACTCGCCTCGGCGGGCGCACTCGATCGCGGCGCAGGGCGGCATCAACGCAGCGAAGAACTACAAGAACGACGGCGACAGCGTCTACCGCCTCTTCTACGACACGGTGAAGGGCGGCGACTACCGCGCACGTGAGGGCAACGTGCACCGCCTCGCCGAGGTCTCCAGCAACATCATCGACCAGGCCACCGCCCAGGGCGTGCCGTTCGCCCGTGAGTACGGCGGTCTGCTCGACAACCGCTCGTTCGGCGGCGCACAGGTCGCCCGCACCTTCTACGCACGGGGCCAGACCGGCCAGCAGCTGCTGCTGGGCGCCTACCAGGCCATGGCCCGCCAGATCCATCTGGGATCGGTGCAGCTCTACAACCGCATGGACGTCCAGGACGTCGTCGTGCACGACGGCCGCGCCCAGGGCATCGTCGCCCGCGACCTGCTCACCGGAGAGATGTCGGCCCACTCCGCGCACGCCGTGCTGCTGTGCACCGGCGGCTACGGCAACGTCTACTTCCTGTCGACCAACGCCAAGGCGTGCAACGTCACCGCCACCTGGCGTGCACACAAGAAGGGCGCTGCGTTCGCCAACCCCTGCTACACGCAGATCCACCCCACCTGCATCCCGCCGGCGGATGAGTTCCAGTCGAAGCTGACGCTGATGTCGGAGTCGCTGCGCAACGACGGGCGCATCTGGGCCCCCGTCGAGTTCGACGAGCAGCGCGCACCGGGCGACATCCCCGAGGACGCCCGTGACTACTTCCTGGAGCGCAAGTACCCCGCGTTCGGCAACCTGGTCCCCCGCGACGTCGCCTCACGCAACGCGAAGACCGTCGTCGACGAGGGCCGCGGCGTCGGCCCGCTCCGCAACGGCGTCTACCTGGACTTCGCCGACGCGATCGAGCGGTTCGGCGCAGAGACGATCAAGGCCCGCTACGGGAACCTGTTCGACATGTACGAGCGCATCACGGGCGAGAACCCGTACGCCGTCCCGATGCGGATCTACCCCGCCACCCACTACACGATGGGTGGGCTGTGGGTGGACTACAACCTGCAGACCACGATCCCCGGTCTGTTCGCCCTGGGCGAGGCCAACTTCAGCGACCACGGCGCCAACCGACTGGGCGCCTCGGCACTGATGCAGGGACTGGCCGACGGCTACTTCGTGGCACCCGAGACCGTCCCCGGCTACCTGGCCGACCTGCTGGGCACCGACGCCCTGCCCACCTCGCACGAGGCGTTCACCACCTCGCTCGACGAGTGTCGGTCGCGCGCCGACCAGCTGCTCGCGATCAAGGGCACCCACTCGGTGGACCACTACCACCGCGAGCTGGGCAAGTTGGTCTGGGACTACTGCGGCATGGCCCGCAACCGCACGGGGCTGGAGAAGGCCCTCTCGGAGATCCCCGCGCTGCGCGAGGAGTTCTGGACCGACGTCAAGGTGCTCGGTGACGGCATGAGCTACAACCAGTCGCTCGAGAAGGCGTTGCGCGTCGCGGACTTCATGGAGTTCGCCGAGCTCAAGGTGCGAGACGCACTGCACCGCGAGGAGTCCTGCGGCGGCCACTTCCGTGAGGAGCACCAGACCGAGGAGGGCGAGGCGAAGCGCGACGACGAGAACTTCGCCTACGTCGCGGCCTGGGAGTACGGCGGGCCCGACATCCAGAACGACGCGGTGCTCAACAAGGAGCCACTCGTGTTCGAGAACGTCCAGTTGACCCAGCGCAGCTACAAGTAGCGGCGAGCTCGGAGAAGGAACTCCCCATGGCACAGATGCTGAATCTCAAGCTCAAGGTCTGGCGACAGGACTCGGCCGAGGACACCGGCCGCTTCGAGGACTACGCGACCACCGTCGCGGACGACGCGTCGTTCCTCGAGATGCTCGACTACGTCAACGAGCAGCTGATCGAGAGCGACCGCGAACCGATCGCGTTCGACCACGACTGCCGCGAGGGCATCTGCGGCAGCTGCGGGTTGATGATCGACGGCCAGGCACACGGCCCCCAGAAGGGCACCGCCACCTGCCAGCTGCACATGCGCAAGTTCTCCGACGGCGACGAGATCGTCATCGAGCCCTTCCGTGCCGCAGGCTTCCCGATCATCAAGGACCTCGCGGTGAACCGTGCGGCGTTCGATCGCATCGTCGAGGCCGGCGGCTACATCTCGGTCAACACCGGTGCGGCGCCGGACGCCAACATCACCCCCGTGCCCAAGGACACCGCCGAGGCCGCCATGGACGCGGCGGCCTGCATCGGCTGCGGCGCGTGCGTGGCAGCGTGCCCGAACTCGGCGGGAAACCTGTTCACCGCCGCGAAGATGCAGCACCTGAGCCTGCTGCCCCAGGGTCAGGCAGAGCGCTACCAGCGTGCGGAGTCGATGGTCGAGACGATGGAGGACTTCTTCGGGTCCTGCACCAACCACGGCGAGTGCTCCGAGGCGTGCCCGAAGGAGATCTCGGTCGACTTCATCGCGATGATGAACCGCGACTACGTGAAGTCCAAGCTGGTCAATCGGCGTCGGTTGGGCCAGAAGAAGGCCGGCTGACCGCGATGCCCGCCACCGGGACGCCGCAGCGTGCGCTGTCCCGCCGAGCTTCGCGGCCCCGTCGCCGTTCGACGGCCCGTCGTGCCGTGGTGACCATGTGCCTGGTGACCGTTGCGGCCATCTGCGGCGCGTCGCTCAGCTCGTGCGGCGTCGCTCCGGGGGCCGAGGTCAGCGCCTCGATGGACTCCGAGCCTCGACCCGAGCCGCGCTCGGAGCTGACCGACCCGGAGTTGTCCGACCCCGGGATGCCCGGTCCCGACCTGTCCGAGCCGGGGCTCGAGGATCTGCTCCCGCCCGAGCTGCTCGACCCCGATGGCACGGTGCCAGGCCTGGAGGGTGCGTCCCAGCAGTGCATCGAGCTGAGTTCCGCCTACAGCAAGACCGTCGTCCTCGCCTTCGCCGGCGACCCCGACGGTGAGCTCCCCGGGCTGTTCGACCAGCTCGACGCGGCGGCCCCCACCGGCGTGCGTGAGGACCTCGAGGTCGTGCGGCGGATCGTCACCGAGGCGTCCGAGGGCGGGTTGATCGACGCGACCGGTGCGCTGATCAGCGACGAGTTCGTCGACGCGAACGCCTCGGTCGTCGACTGGCTGGCGTCGCTCTGCGCCGACGGCGGCGCCTGAACAACGGTTCGCTTCCCACCCCACGTGCGCGCCGAGCCCCGGCGCCGGTCGGGAGTCGGTAGGGTCCCTCGCCATGTCCTCCGGCACGTCCGCTCCGACCAGCAGCCCGATCCGCACCGCCGTGTGGGGCACCGGCAACGTGGGCCGAGCGGCGATCCGCTCGGTGGCGGCCCACCCTGAACTGGCGCTGTCCCACGTGCTGGTGGGCAACCCCGACAAGGTCGGCCGCGACGCAGGTGAGCTGGCCGGGCTCGGCCGACAACTCGGTGTCGCTGCGACGAACGACGTGGACGCCGTGCTCGCAGCGGCCCCCGATGCGGTCGTCTACGCGGCATCGGGCGACATCCGACCTGACGACGCGGTCGCCGACGTCATCGCGGCGTTGCGGGCAGGGGCGGTCGTGGTGACCCCGTCGATCTACCCGCTGTACGACCCGAGCAACGCGCCGGCGGAACTCGTCGACCCGGTCCGAGCGGCGGCGGTCGACGGCGGCGCATCGCTGTTCGTCTCGGGCATCGACCCCGGGTGGGGCAACGACATCCTGCCGGTGTTCGCCACCGCACTGGCCGGCACGATCGACGAGGTCCGGTGCCAGGAGATCTTCGACTACACCACGTACGACCAGCCCGACTCGGTGCGGTACCTGGTCGGCATGGGCCAGCCCATGGACGAGGTCCCGCCGATGGTGGCGCCCACCGTGCCCACCATGGTCTGGGGCGGCCAGGTGCGCATGATCGCCAGAGCACTCGAGGTCGAGCTGGACGAGATCCGAGAGGTCGTCCAGCGGCGGCCGCTCGAGCGCACCGTGACCAACGGCATGGGTGAGTTCACCGCCGGCACCCAGGGTGCACTGCGCTTCGAGGTGCAGGGCATCGTCGGTGGCGAACCCAGGATCGTCGTCGAGCACATCACGCGGATCGACCCGTCGTGCGCGACCGACTGGCCGATGCCCCCCGATGGCGGCGACGGCGCCCACAAGGTCATCGTCGAGGGCCGCCCCCGGATCGAGTTCAACGTCGAGGCCACCGACGAGGACGGCAACCGTGCAGCGGGTGGCAACGCCACCGCGGTCGGCCGGCTCGTCAACGCGATCCCGTGGCTGCGGGCTGCGGCTCCAGGTCTCTACGACGCGCTCGACGTGCCGATGAGCCCCGGTGCCGGCAAGCTGACCGCGACCCGGAACTGACAGTGTCCCGAACCCCCTGAGGAGGTCTCACGGTGATCATCGACGTGCCCGAGGGCAAGCATCCGATCATGTACGTGTGGGGCGAGATGGTGCCGGGCATCGGACCCGCTGCTGCCGCGTTCTCACAGAAGGTCTACGACGACACGACGCTCGGGCTGCGCGAGTTCGAAGCCGCGCGACTGCGCACCGCGCAGATCAACGGCTGCATCTTCTGCCAGGACTGGCGCACCGAGATGGACGGCGAGAAGGTCGAGGACGGCTTCGAGCAGTCGGTGACCGAGTGGCGAACCAGCGATGCGCTCGACGTGCGGGCTCGTCTCGCCGCGGAGTACGCCGAACGATATGCGCTCGACCACCACGGCCTGGACGACGAGTTCTGGGCGCGGATGAAGTCCGAGTACAGCGATGCCGAGATCGTCGAGCTGAGCATGTGCCTCGGATCCTGGTTGGCGTTCGGCCGGCTGAACCACGTGCTCGGCCTGGACGCCGCCTGCGTGCTGCCCGGCCACTGACTCCGATCGGGCTCAGTCCGACGGCGTGTTGAACGCCGCGGCGGCGAATGCGAGCCACGGGTCGGTCAGGTCGATCACCACGACGTCGATGACCTCGGTGTCGCCCGGACCATCGTTGCTGGCAGCACGACCGTCGGTCCCTGCCACGACCGCAGCGGCAGCCGACTCGGCTGCTCGCAACCGGCTCCGTGATCGCAGCCGCATGGCCGATTCCAGCCGCGCGCGGTGCTGCCACCAACCGCATCTTCGGGTGGAGCGGCCGGACCGCCGTCGCTGGCCGGGACGACGGTGTCCTCCGACAGATCCGACTCCCGTCGGGGAGGCATCGTCGAGAAACACCCGTGGCACGTCGACTGGTTCCGACGACCAGAGCAGCACGGGCGGCCCGGTACGTTCGGACCTGGGCGGCGGTCGCTCCCCGTCGGGGCGCTGCGACTCGGGGGTCGACCGGCAGGCCGGGAAGCCCCGGCGGGTGTTGCGGGGCATGCGGTCGCCTCGATCGGCATGATCGGAGGGCCGGCAGAGCTCGACTCGGGCACCGCCGCTGCTGGGGTTGCTGCCGGTGGCGCCACCGGCTCCACCGGAGCTGCAGATGCTGTGGACGCCATCGGCGCGGCTGGCGCCGGTGGCCCTGGATCGAGGTCGAAGTAGCCCGGGCCGGTGGACCTCGGCGACCAGTAGGGGCGGGCGGGCGCGTCGTCGTGCTGCTGGTCCGGCAGGGTCCGGCTCGGGTAGCCGATGGGGCAGCGCTGGCCGCCCACCGACGATGCGGCACCATCGCTCGGCACCCGGTTCTCGTCCCACATGGCGGACGCCGCTGCCGCAGGTACAGCAACCTCCGCTGCAGTGAGCGCCGAGGTGCGCGGCGGGACGGCGGTGGCCACCGTCGCAGGGTCGTCCGATGACCTCGGCCGACCGTCGGTCGGTGCCGGGGCGGCATCGGCCACCGAGTGCCCGCCAGCCGCCGGCAGTGCTCGCCAGCCGCCGCGTGCTCGCCGGCGGTGCGGCGCGGCGACGACGGCGTGCTGCTGCGGTCCACCTGCCACAGCCAGGTTCCAGATGATCGCGAGCACGGCGCACAGCACCATCACCGCGACCCGGTCGAACAGGCCCGATGACGGCGCCAGGAAGAACGCCAGCACCGCGGCGACTGCCAACGCCCCGAGGACGCCCACGCGGATCCTCTCCATGCGGCATCTCCCTTCCGTGGTGCTCGCGAACCGCAGCGTAGGCAACGAGTGAGCGCGGTTCAGGGACCTCCGCCTGATCAACGCCGCGAAATCAGCGCGCAGGGAACTGCGGCACCCTCCGGTTCGGCGGCTGGTTCCACTCGATCCACCCACCCCCGGTGCGACCTCCGGCGTCGGTCACACGGGCCAGCGCCCGGGGGAACCGGGCCTCGCGCCCGTCCGGATGGGTCAGCAGTACCGGCGAGAACGCGACCGGCTCGAAGCGCAGGTCCAGGTCACCGAACGTGGTGCGGGTGTCGGTCGGGAGCGCGTGCGATCCCTCGTCGGCGGCCACGCGGACCGAATCGGACTCGATGAAGTCCGCCGCGCCGGGGGGCAACTCGTAGCCGACGCCCCAGTCGTCGTCGCCGAAGAAGCCGCCGGCGGAGTGCCACCGTGTGCCGTCGTCGAGCCGTCCTGCGGTCCAGGACCACCCCATCGACCACCAGTCCCGAGCAGCTCCCCAGGAGTGGTCCCGCTGGCCCCAGCCGTCGAACTCGATGCGCTCGGACCCCACCAGGATCTCGCCATGCACGCGACAGGGGATCTCATAGCGGGGAGTGATCGCCGGCCACAGGTACGCGGCCCGGTCGGTGTCGAAGTCCAGCTCGAATCCGAACGGAACCCGCTCGCCCCGGGGTTCGGCCCGGTAGACCTCGCTCGGGTCGTCGACCTGGAGCCCGAACGCCTCGAGGTTGATCGACATGTGCTCGACCGGCGTCTCGACCACGTGGTCGGCCCACAGACCGTCGTGGCGCAGCTCGAGGGACGTCGCCGACCGGGGCAGCGCGACGTCGTTCTGGATCACGGTCACCAGCGGGCGGTCGGGGCCGACGAGACAGGCCCAGTACCAGACCCGGTCCAGGTTCGGGTAGAAGCCGATCCGGACATACCCCCCGAGCGAGAGGTCCTCGCTGAACCAGTCCAGGTAGTAGGACTCGTTCCACAACTCGGCGTCATCTGGGGTGTGCCGTCGCTCGTCGAGGGGATCAAGGGTGCCCATCAGCGCAGTCTCTCACCTCCGGAGTCCGAGGCGGCCGGACGGCACCGGTAGGGTGCTCACGTGGTGCAGTACCTGAGCGACGAATGGATGGACGAGGCGAACGCGGCGCTGGCGGCGAACCCGATCTCGATCGACCCCACCGATGAGGAACGGGTCCTGCTGCAGTACGACGTCACCGGCGGTCCGGGCGGCAAGCGCCGCTACGCGGTCGTGTTCGCCGACGGCGCAGTGACCCTCGACCCCGGCACGCACAAGGACGCTTCGGCCAGCTTCACCCTCGACTACGACGTGGCGGTGCAGATCGCCCGCGGCGAGCTGTCGGCACAGGCCGCGTTCATGCAGGGCAGCCTGAAGCTCGGCGGCGACGTCATGGTGCTCGTGCGCCAACACGCGTTGCTCGATGGTCTCGACGATGTGCTCGCCGACCTCCGCAGCCGCACCGAGTACTGATCGGGTGCAGGCGCAGTGCCCGAGCTGCCCGAGGTCCAGGCGCACGCAGAGCGGTTGACCGAGCAGTTCGGCGGTGCCGTGCTGGAGCGATTCGATCCGCTGTCGTTCTCGGTGCTCAAGACGGCAGTTCCGGCGCCCGCGGATGCCGTCGGCACCCCGCTCGGCAAGGTCGGCCGCCGCGGCAAGCTCCTTCTGCTGCCCTTCGGTGACGACCTGACGTTCGTGGTGCACCTGATGCAGGGCGGGCGACTCGTCCCCGACGAGAAGCAGTCGGCCAAGCCTCGCAACGGCATGGCTCGGTGGACCTTCGCCGACGGTCGGGCCCTGCTGCTCACCGAGGCGGGCAAGGAGCGCAAGGCCGGCGTCTGGGTGGTCGCCGGCGACCCGCTCGTCCAACCGCCGCTCGACGGACTGGGGGTCGATGCCGATGCGGCCACCCGCCCCCAGCTCGAGTCGGCCCTCGGGGCGAAGAACCAGCGGCTCCACGGGTTCCTTCGTGACCAGCACGGGGTTGCGGGACTGGGCCGGATGCTCGCGAACGAGATCTGCCACACCGCGAAGCTGTCACCGTTCGCGATGACCAGGAAGCTGTCGGATGTCGAGATCGACCGCCTCGAGATGGCGATCCACGAGCGGATCGCCTCGGCACTCGCCCATGAGCGGACGTTGGACGCGATGTCGAAGTCGGCCGACCGGCCGGGTGCGGTCCACCGACGCAAGGGGGCCATCTGCCCGGTCTGCGGCGACGAGGTGCGGGCGGTCGAGTACAACGCGTACGAGGTCGACTACTGCCCCACGTGCCAGACGGGCGGCAAGGTCCTGGCGGACAACACCACCTCGAAGTTCCTCAAGTAGTCCCGGCCTGCCGACGAGCACGCAACACACTCGAACACTTTCCGCAAAGTGTCCCGTTTTTCGGGACGGTCTGCGGAAAGCGTTCGGGCTACTTCGGTCGGTCCGAGCCATGGAGGTGCAGCCGTGGCACGGAACGCGTCGACTTCCGACGCGTTCCGCAGCACAGTTCAGCGAATCGGCGGTCGAGATGCGCGAGGCGCGAGACCGGGCCCCGATCGGCTCAGATCAGGCCGAGCTCCTTGACCGCGTCGCGCTCCTCGGCCAGTTCGGCCACCGAGGCGTCGATCTTGGCCCGCGAGAAGTCGTCGATCTCGAGCCCCTGGACGATCTCGTAGCGGCCGTCCACGCACACGCACGGGAACGAGCTGATCAGACCCTCGGGCACGCCGTAGGACCCGTCGGAGGGAACCGCCATCGACACCCAGTCGCCCTCGGGTGTGCCCAGGTGCCAGTCGTGGATGTGATCGATCGCCGCATTTGCCGCAGACGCTGCCGAGGACGCACCACGAGCTTCGATGATCGCAGCACCACGCTTGGCGACGGTGGGGATGTAGTCGTTCTCGTACCAGGCCTGGTCGCCCACGGCCTCGGCGGCGTTGCGACCGCCGACCTCGGCGTGGAACAGATCCGGGTACTGCGTCGTGGAGTGGTTGCCCCAGATGGTCATCTTCTTCACGTCGGCCACCGGCACGTCCAGACGCTGCGACAGCTGCGCCTTGGCGCGGTTGTGGTCGAGCCGGGTCATGGCGGTGAAGCGGCCGGGTTCGAGACCCGAGGCGTTGTTCATCGCGATGAGCGAGTTGGTGTTGGCGGGGTTGCCGACCACCAGGATCTTGATGTCCTTCGCTGCCGAGCGACCCAAGCGCCTCGCCCTGGGGCTTGAAGATGCCACCGTTCGCGGAGAGCAGGTCGGAGCGCTCCATACCTGCCTTGCGTGGCATCGCACCCACCAGCAGCGCCACACCGGCGTCACCGAACGCCACGTCGGCGTCGTCGGTCTTGACGATGTCGGTCAGCAGCGGGAACGCGCAGTCCTCGAGCTCCATCGCGACACCCTCGAGCGCACCGAGCGCCGGCGTGATCTCGAGCAGCTGCAGGATGACCGGCTGGTCCTCACCGAGCATCGCCCCGCTGGCGATGCGGAACAGCAGCGAGTAGCCGATCTGTCCGGCGGCTCCGGTCACGGCGACACGAATGGGGGTCTTCGACACGTTGGCTCCTTCGAGCGATTCGGAAGCACCGCGCAGCGTCGTGGCCACGGCGGTGACGGGGTACCACCGAGCCTAACCACGCCCCGAGAGCGCCGCGAAACCCACGTGTCAGGTGTGCTCTGTGTGCTCGAGCTGTCGCCGCCGGGCGACGCCGAACGTGACCATCACGCCCAGGCACATCAGGATCGCGCCGAGCGCGATGAGCTGGGTCGTGGTCGAGGACCCCGTGAAGGCCAGCCGACCCGCTGTTGCGTCACCGACCGAGTCCGAGGCGGGCTGGGTCGCAGCCGCTGGTCGGGCCTCGGGCGTTGGAGGCGCCGTCGGCGCGCTCGGTGGGCCGGGGGCTGAGGACCCGCCGGGCGTCGACGGCTCGACCGGCGCCGGGGGCTCGACCGGATCGACCGGCGCCGTGCACGGAGCGTCTGCGCCGCCATCGGGGTCGGCCCCCAGGCAGACGTCGATGCCGGTGACATCGCCGTCGGTGGTGTCGACCAGCTGCACTGCTGCAAGGTCCGGGAATTCCGGATTCTCGCCGTCGGGTTCGAACCGCACCGGAACGTTGCGGTACCACTCCGGCTGGAAGTCCGGCGAGAGGCCCGCCTCGTCGCAGTCCTCCCCGGAGGACACCGGCGCGGACGGGACGAAGAACGCCATCAGGACGTCGCCGGCGGGGACCTCGGCTGAGTAGGTGCCATCGGATGACGTGAAGGCCGAGGCCCACTCGTCGTCACCGCTGAGCGTGCCGGCGGTGACGCACGCACCGGACAGCGGCGCGCCGGTCGCCTCGTCGTACACGGTGCCCGAGATGACCCTTTGAGGACCCTCGCCGCCAGCAGCATCGGCCTCGATGGCACCGGCGGTGCAGCGAGCATCGGGGTCGCCGGCACTCGGACGGGGGTCACCGAGCTGGTCGGTCGATGACGCATCGGAGCAGTCGGTGAAGCCGATCGCCGGGTTGCCCTGCGTTGGCACGATAGATGCCCGGCCCCTGCTGGGCCAGACGGTCTGCAACGTCGGCGAAGCGTGAGCTGTCGGTCAGGTCGGTGGGCGCCGTTGCACAACTGTCGTCGTCGGCCACGGTGAACCCGAACGATCGCGCGCCGTTGGCACAGTTGGCGGAGTCGTTGCGGGCCAGCAGGGCCGCGGCGACGACCGCACCCAGCGAACCTGGACCGTCCACGCCGTTGGGGGTGTTGTCGACGATCGTCGAGTAGGCGATGACCGTCGTGGAGTCGGAGAGCTCCGCCCCGCCACCGGTGCCCGAGGCGGTGTTCCCGGCGATGGTGGAGTCCGTCACGACGAGGTCGACGCCGGCGCCGCTGGCGGCGAGCCCACCGCCGTCGGTCGCGCTGTTGCGGGTGAGCTCCGAGGCGAACAGCGTCGCCTGGGACGGCTCGACGATCGAGAGCCCGCCGCCACGGAGCGCGGCGGTGTTCTGGTCGAGCGCCACCGTCCCCACCAGGGCTGCGGCGCCACGCATCGAGATGGCGCCCCCGTCGCTGCCGGCAACAGCGTCGGTCACCTGGATCCGTCCATCGCCGCTGGTGCCGACGAGCGTGTCGACGACACCGGGCACGGCTCCCGGACCCCCATCGATGGCAAGTCCCCCGCCGTCGAGCGATGCGCTCGTCGTCTCGACACGCAGCGTTCCGCTCACATCGAGCGAGGCGCCGGGGGCGAGCATCATCCCGCCGCCGTTGCGGGCGTCGGCACCGTCACCACCCGAGATGACGAGCTCGGCGCCCTCCATGATGTTCACCGCCCCGGCCGTGTACACGTTGCCGCCGTCACCGCTCGCGACCGAACCGCCGATGCTGGAGGTGGTGCACCCGGGGTCGACCTGGAAATGGTTGCTGACGAACCCGACGCCGTCGCCGTCGAGGAAGACGCCGCCACCCTCGACAGCGGCGCCGCGGTCGAGGCCCGCGCCCGACATCTCGAATCGGGCAGGTGCGTCGGCCAGGTAGACGCTGCCGCCCCGATCGGCGTTCGAGAACCGCACGAAGGCTCGACACTCCAGTCGGGCACTGCCGGACTCGATGTGGATGCCGCCGCCGTCGCCGACGGTCGACCCGTCGTCGATGTAGACGTCGTGGCTCGCGCCCGTGGTGGACCCGGTGGCGGTGATGGTGCCGCCATCGGTGTGCAGCGAGCCGCCACCGAGGACAGCCGAGTTGTCCCGGAGCCGCAGGCTCGACGCTGTGCTGGCGGTCGAGATGTCGCGCAGCTCGAGCGTCGCGCCCACAGTGGTGGACACCGCACCGCCGTAGCCGTCGGCACGGTTGGAGCTGAACGCGTAGGCCTCTCCGGTGAAACCGGCCGAGGTCTCGACCAGGACCTCACCGTCGTTGAGGATCGCCCCACCGTCTCCGGTGGTGGAGCCGCCGGTCAGCTCGACGAAGCTCATCTCCAGCCGGGAGCCGGCGACCACATGGAACAGACGGTCGTCCAGGGACGAGGCTTTCACGGTGGTCGTGCCGAGCGGGTTCACGACGTTGCCCTGCAACCGCAGGGTGGTGCCCGAGGTCAGATCCAGATCACCCTCCTCGGCACCTCCGGAACCGGTCAGGGTCAACAGCGTCTCGTCAGCGCTCGACGCGAAGGTCACGATGGTCGTCCCACCGGACGCGTTGGCCTCCTGCACTGCGGCTCGCAACGTGCAGGTCCCGCTGCTCGTGGCGCAGACGCCATCGATCGCAGCATCGACCGCATCAACGGGGTCATCGACCACGAAGGGTCCGGCGGCGGCGACAGGCGAGGCCTGCACCGTCGCGAACGTGATCGACAGCACGGCCACAGCCAGCACCGGGCGCACGCATCGTCGGAGGGCTTCACGAAATCGGTTCACGACGGTGACGTCGGCACCACCGTCGCGCAATTGAGATGAACCGCCGGATCAGGCTGCTCGGCCGGCCAGATCATGCCTCGTCAGGCAGCTCGGAGGTTGCCGATCCACGCGGACCCATCCCTGGTCCGACCAGTCGGTCAGGCTGGGTCAGGCTGCCCGGGTGTTGCCGATCCAGGACTCGTAGAGCCGCCCGTACACGCCGCCGGCAGCCACCAGCTCGTCGTGGGTGCCGGTCTGCACGATCCGACCCGCGTCGAACACCACGACCAGGTCGGCCGCTTCGGCCGTGGAGAGCCGGTGCGCGATGCTCACCGTGGTGCGGCCCTCGGCCAGCTTGGCGAGTGCGATCGCCAGGGCCCGCTCGGTCTCGGGGTCGACCGCAGAGGTCGCCTCGTCCAGGATCAGCAGGCCCGGGTCGGCCAGCTGGGCGCGTGCCAGGGCGACCAGCTGGCGCTCCCCCACCGACAACGCATCGCCCCGCTCGCCGACGTGGGTGCCCAGGCCCTCGGGCAGGCCCTTGACCCACCAGTTCAGATCGAGCGCCTCGAACGCCGCGGCGACCTCGTCGTCGGTCGCGTCGGTGCGGCCGTAGCGCACGTTCTCGGTGATGGTCGTCTCGAACAGGAACCCGTCCTGGGGCACCAGGCGGATCGCGGTCGAACGCGACGACCGGGCGACCTGGCGCAGGTCGACCCCGCCCACGACGATGCGACCCTCGGTCGGATCCGCCAGGCGCGACAGCAGCTTGGCCAGCGTCGTCTTGCCCGACCCGGTCTCGCCCACGATGGCCAGGTTGACTCCCGCCGGCAGGTGCAGGTCGACGTCGCGCAGCACGGGTTGGCCCGGCTCGTACTCGAACCCGACCGACTCGACGCGCACGTCCAGCGCGCCCTTCGCCAGCACCACCCCGGGGCTCGGCTCGACCACGTCGATCGGCTCGTCGAGCAGGTTCAGCACCTTGCGCCAGCCCGCGAGCGCGGTCTGGGTCTGGTCGAGCACCTCGCCGATCTCGGCCACGGGCTGCACGATCAGGTTGGCGAGGAAGACCACGGCGATCAACGTCGCGGCGGAGAGGCCCCACTCGGGCCCCCACCACACGCCGACGCCCACCACCGCGGCCAGGGTCAGACCGCTGAACACGTCGGAGACGGGGAACATGATGGCGAAGAAGAACCGGGCACGGAGCTGCGCCCGGTACTGGTGGTCGATCGCGTCGAAGAGGCGGCGGCGAGCCGCCGGCACGTCCGCGTAGGCCCGCACCGCAGTGATGCCGGTGACCGTCTCGCTGATCTCGGACAGCGTGCCCGAGACGCGGGTCCGCAGCTCGTCGTAGGCCGCGAGCTGGCGCTTCTGGACCACCCGCATCACGGGGATGATCGGCGAGATCACCAGCAGCGTCACCAGCGCCAACTGCCAGCTGTAGATCGCGATGGCCACGAGTGCCACGACGATGATCGTGGAGTTGACCACCCAGGACACCGCACCCCACGAGGCGAACTGGGCCAACGTCTCGATGTCGGAGGTGACGCGGGCGACCAGCACACCACGCTTGGAGTCGTTGTGGTGTGCGAGCGACAGGCGGTGCACGTGCGCGAACGCCCGGGTGCGCAGGCCGTAGATCACGTTCTCGGCGGTCACCATCAGCCGCATGTAGGTGAAGCGGGTCAGCACTGCCAGCGCCAACATGGCCGTGGTCGCCGCGGCGCCCGTCACGGCGATGAAGGTCCAGTCCGGCCCGGTGTCGCTGACGCCGCGGCTCAGGATCTGCTGGATGGAGATCGGTATGACCATCTTGCCGAGCGCCATGACCAGCGCCATGGCCATCGAGACGCCCAGTCCCTTGCGCAGCTCGGGGGTCGCCCTGATGCCGGCGCGCAGGACTTCGATCGCGCCCGCATCGACGTCCTCGTCACCCTCGACCCGCGGCGTGATGTTCATCGGAGCAGCCCGTCGTGGGCGACGTCGTCAGGGGTGTCGGGATCGTCGCCGAAGCAGGCGTCGTGGTCGACCGACTCCTCGGCCTCGTAGGCGGTGACCAGCGCCGAGTACTCGGGGTCGCGGAGCAGCTCGTCGTGGGTGCCCGTGCCGCGCACCATGCCGTCCTCGAGGTGCACCACCCGGTCGGCCAGCAGGATCGTCGACAGACGGTGTGCGACGACCAGCATCGTGGTGTCGCCCGAGCGCAGACCGCCCAGGATCTCGGCCTCGATCACCGGGTCGACCGCCGAGGTGGCGTCGTCGAGCACCAGCACCCGAGGATTGCCGGCCAGCGCACGCGCCAGCGCCACCCGCTGGCGCTGACCACCCGACAACGTCACGCCCCGCTCGCCGACCACGGTGTCCAGACCATCGGGCAGTTGTGCGACGAAACGAGCAGCACGCGCTCGCTCCAACGCATCCGCGACGCCCTCTGCGCCGACCGGTCGCCCCATCGCCACGTTGTCGACGATGGGTGCCGCGAACAGGAAGCTCTCCTGGAACGCCAGCGAGGTCGCGGTGCGCAGGTCGTCGGGGTCGACCTGGTCGATCGGCACCCCCCCGAGACGGATGCTCCCTCCGTCGGGCTCATCGAGGCGGACCAACAGGTTGGTCAGCGTGCTCTTGCCCGAACCCGTCGAGCCGACCAGCGCCACGACCTCGCCCGGCTCGGCCTGGAAGCTGACCTCGCGCAGCACCGTGGTCGGGCCGTAGCTGAACGACACGCCGTCGACCTCGAGCGACAGGGGACCCGAGGGCAGTTCGACGGTGCCGTGTGCGTCGAGCTGGTCCTGCTCGGCGGCCCGTTGTGCAGCGCTGCGACGGGCCTCCGGTGCCGAACCGCTGGTGGCGCCGCGACCGATCAACACCGAACGACCCGACCGGCCCGACCGGCCCGACCGGCCCGAGCCACCGGAACCGTCCGACCTGTCGCCGTTGCCGTTGCTGTTGTCGCCGCCGGCGAAATCGTGGTGCGACGCCCGTCCCTGGGCTGCGGGGTCGGTCGGTTCGGCGAGCAGCGCGTCCACCCGGCGTACGGACACGACCGAGCGGGGCATCGCTTCGAACATGAACCCGACGATGCGCATCGGGAACGCCAGGTAGCCGAACAGCGCAACCGCCTGGACGAGCTGACCTGCGGTCGCGGCGCCCGTGTCGATACGCCAGGCCCCCACCAGCAACAACGCCACCGTGCCCAGGCTGGGGAGCAGGTCGATCATCGGCTGGAACACCGCGGTCATGCGGGCGACCACCAGCCGGTCGGTGCGAAGGCGGCTCGCTGCGGCCTGGAAGCGCTCGTCCTCGGCGTCCTCACGACCCAGCGTCTTGACCGCCAGGGCACCGTCGAAGCTCTCGTGCGCGATCGCGGAGACCTTGCCCAGGCTGGCCTGCACCTGCGCTGCAGGGCCGTTGACCTTGTTGGTGTAGTAGCGGCTCAGGAACGCGAGCGCCGGGAAGAGCACCACGGCGACCAGCGCGAACATGACGTCGGTGGAGAACAGACTGGCGAGGGACACCACGACCAGCGCGACCACACCGATGGAGAACGGCAGCGGCATGAGCAGCCCGGTGCCGGTGGTGACGTCGACGTCCGCGTTCGCCAACAGCTGCCCCGTGGGGTGCTTGCGGTACGACGACATGGGCATGGTCAACAGGCGCTCGCCGACGCTGCGCCGCAGCGATGCCTGCATGCGGGTCTCGGTGACGGAGCCGTACCAGCGCCGCACCACCACCGATGCGCCGCGCAGCACCGCTACCAGGAACAGTGCGCCCACCGCCCACCAGACCGTCGAGCCGTCGACGCCGGTGGAGAACGCGGGCTCGATGACCTCGTCGGTGATCCGGCCCAGGACGAAGGTCGCGGCGACGATCAGCAGCGCCCACGACACGCCGCCCACCAGCGACAACACGAACGGCGCGGGGTGCATGCGCACGAACCGTGCGATGAGCGCGAACCCCTGACGGGTCGGCGACGGGCCGCCCGCGCCCTGTGCAGCGGCGGCGGACGGGTCACCGACCGAGGGGGTCTCGTCCTCGGGGGCGGCGTCGGAGGGGTGGGCAACAGCGGTCAACGGAGGGTCAACACCTTCTGGTCGGGGGGCGTTCCAACGTAGTCATCGCCAAGGACATCTCCCACAAACGCGAACTGTGCTGCAGTACGCGCCAGCATTGACGCGTTCCGCAGCACAGTTCCGCGCTCGGACGCCGGACCCGAAGCCCGGACCGGTCAGATCTGGATCGACTTGGTCTCGAGGAACTCCTCGAGGCCCCAGCGGCCACGCTCGCGGGTGTTGCCCGACTGCTTGTAGCCGCCGAAGGGCGCCATCGTGTTGAACGCTGCACCGTTGATGTCGACCTGGCCGGTGCGCATGCGACGAGCGATGGCCTTGGCACGCTCGGGGTCCGCGGACTGCACGCCACCGTGCAGTCCGTAGATGCTGTTGTTGGCGATCGCGACGGCATCGTCGTCGTCGGTGTAGGTCAAGATCGACAACACCGGGCCGAAGATCTCCTCCTGCGCGATGGTCATGTCCGGGGTGACGTCGGTGAACACCGTCGGCTTGATGTAGAAGCCCTTGGGCTGGTCCTCGGGCTGCTCAGGCCCGCCGAGCACCAGGGTCGCACCCTCGTCGATGCCCTTGCGGATGTAGTCGCGCACCCGCTCCTGCTGCGCCTTGGACACCATCGGGCCCAACGCGTGGAAGATGTCGGGCTCGTCGGCCTTCGGGTCCACCAGCTTGCACTTGGACGCCTCTTCGACCACTGCATCGACGAACTCGTCCTTGCGCGACTCGGGCACCAGCAGCCGCGTGTGGGCCTGGCAGGTCTGTCCGGCGTTCATGAACGCCGCGAACACCCCGCCCATCGCGACCGCAGCCGGGTCTGCATCGTCGAGCACGATGTTGGCGGACTTGCCGCCGAGCTCGAGGCCGACGCGCTTGACCGTGTCGGCTGCGGTGCGGGTCACCGCAGCGCCGGACCGGCCGGAGCCGGTGAAGGAGATCATGTCGACGTCGGGGTGGGCCGACATCGCCTCGCCGACCACCGTGCCCTTGCCGACGACCAGGTTGAACACGCCGGCGGGCAGGCCGGCCTCGTCGATGGCCTCGGCCAGGAGGTAGGCGTTGAGCGGGGTGACCTCGGACGGCTTGAGCACGACGGTGCACCCGGCGGCGATGGCCGGGACGACCTTGCACACGATGAGGTACAGCGGATAGTTCCACGGCGTGATCGCCCCGACGACACCGATGGGCTCACGCACGATGAGCGAGTTGTTGAGCTGTTCCTCCCACTCGAAGTCCTCGATCAGCGAGGCGAAGCTCTCCCACTCGCCGACCGCCAGACCGGTCTGGACCATCTGGGCGAAGGTCTTGGGCGAGCCCACCTCTGCAGAGATGGTGTCCGCGATCTCCTCGAAGCGGCCCGTGAGCGCTCCGCCGATGTCGCGCAGGTACTTGGCGCGGATGTCCACCGGCGTGGTCGACCAGGTGGCGAAGGCTCGCTTGGCTGCAGCAACCGCGGCGTCGACGTCGGCCGAGGTGCCCTCGGCGACGCGTGCGATGACCTCTTCGGTCGCCGGGTCGACGACCTCGACGTGGCTGTCGCCACTGGAGGGCACCCACTGACCGTCGATGTAGTAGTTGTCCAGGACCTTCATGGTTCCCCCTGTGTGGCGAAGCTGTGCGGTGGCGCTGCGAACCCCGTCGGCGCCAGACCGTCTTGACCACTCGGTCAAGTGACCAGATCGTACCCGCCCGAGACACGCCGATGTCCCGCGGCCGGCACTGTTCGACCGAGAGCGATCAGCCGGCGCGGGCCGGACTCGACCGCAACCGATCGGGATCCACCGAGGAGTGGCGAGGTCGATCGGAGTCGACCGCGTCGGCGGCGATAGCCTGCGCAGATGGACGACCGTGCGGGTGACGACGTCGAGCGAGGCGGCTCCGGCGACGATGCGTCGGGCGGCGGGGACGACGGCGTCGGAGGGAGCGCCGGGGGCCGACCCGTTCGCCGGGCTGACCCTGGACGACGACTTCGTACGGTCGGCCACGGTCAGCGAACCCGATGCGGCGCAACGGCGTGCCGAGGCCGAGGATCGACGACGGCGCGAAGCGGACCTGCGTCGTCGACTGGAGCAGGACACCGGTGGCCGGGGTGCTGCTGCGCCGGAGTCGCAACGCCTGGCCCCCTCGGGCTGGGACGACGACGCAGCGTGGGACGACGACGAGGACGAGCCGCGACCCCGCAGACGCTCCGCGACGGTGCGGACCGTCGCCATCCTGTTGGTCGCAGCCATGGTGGGGACCTACGCAGTGACCCACCTGCTCGTGATCCTCCGCAGCTGAGCCACTCCCAGCAGGCTCCCGGGCCGACGCCCGAGCGGACTAGCCTCACTTGTCTACAACCTGTCTGCACTCTCGGGTCGACCGATGGGGGTGCGACTGTCACCGTCACACCACTGCCCTCCGCTGGATGGGGGCGAGGAGTTGAACCATGACCAAGATCAAGGTGCTGAACCCCGTCGTCGAGCTCGACGGCGATGAGATGACCCGGATCATCTGGGACTTCATCAAGGCCCAGCTGATCCTCCCCTATCTCGATGTCGATCTGAAGTACTACGACCTGGGCATCGAGGCGCGGGACGCCACCGACGACCAGATCACCATCGACGCCGCCGAGGCCATCAAGACCCACGGCGTCGGCGTGAAGTGCGCCACGATCACACCCGACGAGGCCCGGGTCGAGGAGTTCGGCCTGAAGAAGATGTGGCGGTCGCCCAACGGCACGATCCGCAACATCCTGGGCGGCGTGGTGTTCCGCGAGCCGATCCTGTGCTCGAACATCCCCCGGCTGGTGCCCGGTTGGACCAAGCCGATCGTCATCGGGCGCCACGCGCACGGCGACCAGTACCGGGCCACCGACTTCAAGGCGCCGACGGCGGGCAACGTCACCATCACCTACACCCCCGACGACGGCTCCGAGCCCATGGAGTTCGAGGTGGTGCACATCCCCGAGGGCGGCGGCGTCGTCATGGGCATGTACAACTTCGACGAGTCGATCCGTGACTTCGCCCGCGCGTCGTTCCGCTACGGACTCCAGCGCAACTACCCCGTCTACCTCTCGACGAAGAACACGATCCTCAAGGCCTACGACGGTCAGTTCAAGGATCTGTTCCAGGAGGTGTTCGACGCCGAGTTCGCCACCGAGTTCGCCGCAGCCGGGCTGACCTACGAGCACCGACTGATCGACGACATGGTCGCCGCCGCGATGAAGTGGGAGGGCGGCTACGTGTGGGCGTGCAAGAACTACGACGGCGACGTGCAGTCCGACGTGGTCGCGCAGGGATTCGGGTCGCTCGGGCTGATGACCTCGGTGCTGATGACCCCCGACGGTCGCACCGTCGAGGCCGAGGCCGCGCACGGCACGGTGACCCGCCACTACCGGGAGCATCAGAAGGGGAATCCGACCTCGACCAACCCGATCGCATCGATCTTCGCCTGGACCCAGGGTCTGGCGCACCGGGGCAAGCTGGACGGAACCCCCGAGGTCACCGCGTTCGCCGAGACGCTCGAAGCGGTCTGTGTCGAGACCGTCGAGTCCGGGTCGATGACCAAGGACCTGGCGCTGCTGGTCGGCGCGGACCAGCCGTGGCTCACGACCCAGGAGTTCCTGGCGACCCTGGATGAGAACCTCCAGGCCCGCATGGCCAGCAGCTGAGCCACCCCGCGACCGGACCCACAGCCCGGGGCCGGATCAGCTGAACAGTGCTGCGAAACGCGTCACTCCCAGCGCGATCTGCAGCACACCTCGCTCGCGCAGCCCAACTGTGCTGCCGAACGCGTCACTCCCAGCGCGATCCGCAACACGGCTCGACCGCTCGCCCCAACTGTGCTGTCGAACCCGTCAGCAGCGGCGCGATCTGCGACAGGTCTCGATCGGTGTCGCAGCCAAGCGGCCCACCGGGTCGCGGCGCCCGTTGGCGTGGCGGCTCCCGGCCGACAACGTGTCCGGGTGCGCAGCGCCGACAGGATCGCCCGAGAGATCGCCACCCATCAGCACGGCGTCGTCGCCCGGCGTCAACTACGCGAACACGGCGCCACCCGTGGCGCGATCCGCAACCTGACCGGACCGCACGGTCGGTGGGTGCCCCTCGGTGACGAGGTGCTCCGCCTCACCGGCACCGCTGACAGCCCCGACCAGCGCACCGCCGCCGGGGTGCTCGACGCCGGGCCCGGAGCGGTGCTCTCCTACAGCGCTGCCGGGAACTGGTGGGGACTCAGCGGTTGCGCCCTCGAGCCCACCCTGGTGGCCCGCACCAGCAGTTCCCGCCGCGGCAGCACGCTGGCGACCATCCACCGGGTGAGGTTCCTGCCCGGTGGTTGGACCACGACCCACCGGGGCGTGGCGGTCGTGCGCCCGGAGATGCTGGCGCTCCAGCTGTTCTCCACCAGCCGGTTCGAGCGGGCGGAACGGCTGGTCGAACGACTCTGGTCCCTACGGACGTTCTCCGGCGCGTCGCTCGCCAGGTTCCTGCGTGCGGTCCCACTCCGCGGGGTGCGGGGATCGGCAGCGCTGAGGCGCTACTTCGATGCCCGGGGAGTGGACTACCGCCCGCCGGACAGTGGCCTGGAGAGCCGCTTCCAGCAGATCACCTGCGACGCCGGCCTCGAGTTCCGTCGACAGGTCGACACCGGGGACGACGAGCACTGGACCGGGCGGGTGGACTTCCTTCACATCGATCGGCCGTTCGTGGTCGAGATACAGAGCGAGGCCTACCACTCGTCGCTGATCGACCAACGCGCCGACGAGGCGAGGATGGCGGCGCTACGCATTGCTGGGTTCACCGTGCTGGAGGTCACCGACACGATGGTGTGGACCCAACCCCGAGCGGTCGTCGAGAAAGTCTGCGAGGGACTCGAACTGTGCCGCAGAACGCGTCGATCCTGACGCGTTCTGCGGCACAGTTCGCGATGCCTGAACAGGTGTGTCGCAGAGCGCGTCGATCCTGACGCGTACGGCGGCACAGTTCGCCACTGTCGGAGAAGCCCCTGCGGTCAGCGAGCGGCGAGCAGCTCGACGGTGGCCTCGAGACACCGGGGGTCGACGGTGCCGGGCACCAGGATGAACTCGTCGACGCCGGCAGCCTCGGCGTCGTCGAGCGCTCGCAGCAGTCGGTCGCCGTTCCAGACCGGGGCGTCGTCGGCCATCAGCCGAGCGAACTCAGCACCGAAGATGCGCAGGTAGTCATGGGTGAAGCCCCGCAACGTCTCGCGGGGCTCGTCGACGCCGAGTGTGTAGAAGCACCCGGTGATGATGCGGGGCGCCTCGGTTCGCCCGGCGTCGGACCACGCCTGGCGGGCCGCCACCGCGGCGCTGGCCATACCTTCGGCGTTCGCATCGATCGAGAAGCCCGACACGCCATCGGCCCACTGCGCCGCGCGGGCCAGCGCCTTCGGGCCCATCGCACCCGCCAGGATCGGAGGGCCGCCCTCCTGCACGCAGCTGGGCCCGGTGGGGTCCGCCCCCTCGAACGCCGCGCCGCCGTCCCACAGCCGTCGCAGCTCGGCGACCCCGTCGTCGAGGCGCTGGTGGCGGCGTTCCATGGACGCACCCATGGCCAGGTAGTCGTGCTCACGGCCACCGATGCCGACCCCGACCGTCACCCGTCCGCCGCTCAACACGTCCAGCGTGGCGATCTGCTTGGCGATCAGCGGGATCGGGTGCATGGGCAGCACGATCAGGTTGACGAACACCCGCACCCGCTCGGTCAGCGCTGCAGCCGCAGCGTTGGTGACGTTCATCTCCTGGTTGTGGAACGTGATGCGCTCGCCGCAGGAGATGGACGAGAACGGCCCGGCGTCGATGCCCGCGACACCAGTCCAGGGTGGTCGAGCGGGTGTAGCCACGAGCCATCGTGGGGAGTGCGACGCCGATCTGCATGCGCCGCACGATAGGGCTGCGCCCCGCCGACCGCCCGATCACCGCACCGCCCCAGGTGTGCTGCGGAACGCGTCAGGATCGGCGCGATCGGCGACACAGTTCCGGGCGCAGCCCCAGGTGTGCTGCGGAACGCGTCAGGACCGGCGCGTTCGGCGACACAGTTCCGGGTGCAGGGGGTTTCGCCGGCGGCGACCGGGGGGTCGAACTCAGGGCGGGCTGTTCTGGTTGGCGCCGAGCACCGAGGCGCAGCCCGCCGCCGGGCACCTGGACCAGCTCAGCACCTCGACGCCGTAGCCGGGCTCGTACACCGGGTTCCCGGCACCATCGATCCGGACGTCGACGAACTTCACGCGGGCGGTCAGCCGCTCGACACCGTCGATCGTCGCGATCAGGTCGACGGTCCGGGCATCCGGCGGCGAGCAGCACACGGTGCCCATCTCCGCCCCCGGCGACATGCGGCTCCCGAGCCCGTGCAGCACCAGGTCGCTGCCGAACAGCGGCGCCGCGGTCGCCTCGCCGTTCCAGTTGATGTCCAGGTCGCTGAACGGCAACCAGGCGGATCCGGCGACGTTGAACGCTGCACGGGAGGCGCCCGTGGCGGCGTCGACGGTGACCGTCGAGGTCGGCGGTCGACCCGAGTAGGTGTCGGTGACGGTCGTGAGCCGGATGTGTTCGATGTCGGGTGGCCGGATCTGCCAGATCGGCGACGTGTCGGCCGGGTTGTAGAGCAGGTTGCTGCGCAGGCACTCGAACGGCACGTTGTTGAGCCAGTTCGGCACACACGACATCTCGAAGCGCACCTTCAGCGTCAGGGGGTCGGTCAGGCTTGCTCGCGTTGTTCAGCACCAGCGCGTTGCAGCCGGCGGTGCGGCCGGATCCTCGAGGTCGACCGAGAGCAGGTCGAACGCGATCTCCTGGTCGGAGTTCATGCCGCTGCCCTGGGTGATGCAGCGGCTGCCGTCGGGGGTCTCGAGCTCGATGAAGGTCCGCATCGGCGCCAGGAAGTTGTCGATGTCGATGAAGTTGCCGAACAGCGACGTCCACGCCGCCGGCAGCACGGTGTTGGACGGCTTGACCTTCACCACCGCCCGCAGGGTGCTGATGGATGGGGTCGAGGTCGGGGTTCGAGGAGCTGAACAGTCCCGGGAACGAGAAGTCGCTGAGTCGACAGCGCGTGGGCGAACGGCGTGGCCGGCGTCCGGGTGCGGCCCGGGTCGGCGACCTGGCAGACGAAGTCGCCGCACGGCATCTGCGGGGTGGCCACCGCGGCGTCGGGCGTGAGCACGTTCGCCGGCGAGTTCCACCCGCCGCTGGCCGGGCTGGACGCCGATGCGGCGCGGCCGCTGACCGCGTTGATCTCGACCTGTGCCTCGGTGATGTCGATGCTCTGGATGATCGTGGCAACAGCAGCAGCTCCATCTGGTGCTCGACACGATGCGACCACCGTTGAGCTCGTTCTGGTAGATGTCGGTCGTCGAGCAGGTGCCGGGCAGCTCCTTCAGGTCGAACGAGCTGGTGAGGCCGCCGTTGGGCATGCCGGTGACGAAGTCGCTCCGACAGATCTCGGTGCCGTCCGCACGGCGCACGGTGAACCGCGACTGCCGGTTGCGGATCAGGTTGTTGGGTGTGTCGACGTTCTCGGTGCCGGTCAGCATGACCCGCAGCGAGTCGACCAGGGCCTCGCCGCTGGTGCTGAGCAACAGGTCGTAGGTGCGCGGGGTTGACACTGCCGCTGTCGGTGATGTCGGACGTCCTGGGGTACGCCGAACCAGGACGAAGCGGCACGAGAACGCCCTGGTGATCCTGTTGCCCACGGACGGCACGACGATCGCGGCGCTGACGTCGGTCGGCACCACCGCCTGCTGGTAGATGGCCGGCAGCGGGTCGGTGCCCGGTCCGCCCGGACGTGCCGGACACATGCCCACTCGCCCGGCGGTGTGGGTGATGGCGGTCCACCCGGCGATCAGCACGGTGGTCCCCGATGCCACCGGGTCGCACAGCGGCGCGTCGGCATCGTCCGCGACCGCCGCTGCTGCCTGCACCCCGGCGGCCGGGTCCCATCCGGCCGGCTGACCGAACACGTAGTACGAGCCGGCGTCGCCCAGGATCAGCTGTCGACCGTTGAACGAGCACGACACCGGGGGTGAAGTGGAAGGTCCGGTTCCGACAGGCCGCCACCGAACCATCGGTGAGTCGGGAGATGGCGGTGGTCTCGGCCGCGGTGTAGGCCCGAGCGGCGAAGGTCATGACCGGCGTGGCGCAGGTGGTGGGGATGGCGGTCACCGGGTTCGTACGACGCCACCAGTCCTGCGCCACCACCGCTGGGGTCGCTGTCGAGCTGGCGGGCCGCGGCGCTCGTCGCACGCCGGGCTGTCGTCGAGGTCCGCGATGGTGCCGGCGCCGTTGCCCGGCGTTCCCGACAGCAGACCGCACTCCCCTGCTGGCGCACCCAGACCCGGGTCGCCCTGTGCGTACTGGCCCCCGACCGTGATCGCCGGCGTGCCGCCCGCATCGCTGCGCAGCCCGACCGACCCGGTGCGCACCGTCACCCCGCTGGAGAAGTCGAGCGGCTCGGGCCCCGAGTGCACCAGCGCGGTGTTCGACCCCGCTGCTGCACCCTGCAACGAGCTGGCGACCGACCACGGCATGCAGCCGAGGGCGTTGGAGGCGCAGTCCTCGGTCCAGCGCAGCGCGCCCTGGTAGCCGTCGGTGCCGACGATGCGCACCTGGTCGATGCTGGATCCGGTTGCCGAACCCGCCGGCGCGCAGTCGACATCGACCGCCACGTCGTCGCCGGAACCGGCGGTCTGCTGGTCGAACAGCTGGTCGGTCAGGTACGGCGTGGTCGGATCGCACGGCGCGTCGCGCATCTGGTTGATCGCGGACTCGATGGCGCCGTCGGCGGCCCTGCCCTCACGCGCCGAGCGCTCCTGGGCCTCGGTGATCCGCATGGTGGTGTAGAGCAGCCCGAACAGCGCACCGATGACCACCGAGGTGAAGGCGATCACCGCCAGCACCGTGATGAGCGCGAACCCGCTCTGTCCGTGGCGCGCGGTCCGTCGCCGCGAGCGCTCTCGAGGACGTCGGCGTCAGGAGCTCCATCACTTCACCGGTCCGTCGGGCAGGGTGATCCAGTCGCTGTAGGCGATCGGCCCGCCGGCGGCGGCTTCGACCCCGACACGAGCGCGTGCGGTCGACGGTGCCGGGCAGGGGTTCGGCGGCAGCGGCTTGCGGGGCTCGAGCGCGGCGGCCACGGCCTGGGACGGGCAGCGAGCGTGCGCACCCGTTGCCGGTGCTCTCCATGTCGACCACGTACCTGCGCGCACCGGGCCGTGGGTCCCAGACCAGGTCCGGGCCCACCACCCGTACGTTCGTCGGTGCGCTGGGAGCACCCGGCACCACGACGTTGCGGACCAGTCGCCCGGTGCGGCCCTGGTCGTCGGTGACGGTCAGGGTGACGGTGTAGGTGCCCGGGTGCAGGGTAGGTGTGGACAGGGTTGGCGCCGGAGCCGCCGGGGCCGGCGAGCAGGCCGAAGTCCCAGGCGAAGCTCGTGATGGACCCGGTGGACGCGCCCGCATCGAACGACATCGACGTGGAGCCGGCGGGCGCAGCGACGAAGTCGGCCACCGGAGCGCCGGGAACGCGGCGGGATCGGGATCCGGATCAGGACCGGGGCCCGTTCCCGGGTCAGGTGGCGGGGCCAGCGGGTCGACCACGGTCACGTCGACGGCTGGTGGTGTCGGTCGCGCCGGTGTCGTCGGTGACGGTGAGCCGGACGGTGATGCCGCCGACCGCCCACGCCGGCACCTCGAACGAGGCGACGTCGCCGCGTGAAGGACAGTTCCAGGCCCTCGCCGGCCTCGAGGGCGCTGGTCAACAACCAGTTGTAGCTGAGCGGGCCTCCGTCGGGATCGCTCGATCCGGCGGCCGACATGTTGATCGTCGTCTGCCCGGCAGTGGCGCTGGTGGGCGTGACCGCGAGCTGCGCGATCGGCGAGCGGTTCTCGATCTCGAACGTCCAGTAGCCCGTGTTGGTCGCGCCGTCGTCGTCGGTGACGGTCAGGCTCACCGTGTAGACACCGGTCTGGGTACAACGTGAACTCGATCTCGCCCAGCGGGCCGGGGGCGGGCGCGACCGGCGGGGCGCCGGAGCCCTCGGGACCGGTCGGCAGTTCCCACTGGGCGGACACGATGGAGCCGTCGCTGTCGGTGGAGCCCGCCGAGGTGAACCTGACGACGAACCTGGCCAGGGCCGATCCGCTGCAGGGAGAGCAGCTCGGGCCGGGCGATCGGCACGAAGTTGCCGGTGGGGTCGACCTCGAGCGATCGGGCGTCGGTGCGACGCGAGGCGGTCATCACCGTCGGCCGTGCTCCGTGGCGGTCTGGACCTGGAGGCGCACCTGGCGGCACGCTGCGTCGGGCTGGCCGTTGGCGAGCGTCGGCGACCAGCACGACGCCAGGGTGTCGGCGGGATCGTCGACGACGTCCTCGATCATCTGGGTCGAGGACACCAGGTCGCCGGTGTTCGCACCGCACACCGAGCGCCACAGGCTGGACTTCCCGGGCACCACCGAGGTGCCGTCACGCATGGGTGCGACGGAGTAGATGGTCTTGGTCAGCTCTGCGCCCTGGGTGAGCAGCACGACCAGCGGTCGACCGCCGCGGCCACCACCGGTGCGACAGTCCTGCCGCCAGGTGCCCCACTGCCCCGTGGGGGCGCCCTCGTAGACATCCGCTGCGCCGGCTTCGAGCACGTCGCCGGGGAAGTAGCCCTGCAGGATGCCGGACTGGGCGGTGCGGATCATGCCGTCGCGGGTGACGGGCTGTTCGCGGATGACCAGCACCGTCCACGCCAGCAGCGGACCCAGCAGCAGCCCGCTGATGGCGACCACCAGCAGCAGCTCGAGCAGCGTCGCTCCCGCCTGGCCCCGGCGTGTTCGATCGGCGACGCGACGTCGCAGCGCTGCGCTCATCGTGACCGCTTCACGATCTGCGCCTGGCGTTGGGTGTCGCGGTAGGCGACCTGGACGGTCAGCCGTTGGGCGCCACGGTCAGCTGCGGACGGAGCGCCGGGGCAGGCATCGTCGAATCCCGAGGTGCCGTCCCAGTACTCCACGTCGACGATGCTGGCGGTGACCCCCGGGGCAGGTGTCCACGAACCGGCGGGGTAGGTCGAGGTGTAGGTGCCGACGTCGCCGGGTTGGGTCGGGTCGTCACACGGCAGGTACTGCGCGGTGGTCAGGCTCTCGGTGTAGCTGCCGATGGCCTGGTCGACCACCTGACGTTCGGCGGTGTCGGCGTTGACCCGCACGATGGTCAGGAACCCCGCGGCCAGCCCGAGCACCACCAGGCTGATGAGGAACACGCTGATGAGGACCTCGATCAGGCTGACGCCGGCTTGGGCGCGGTGAGACCGACGGATGGCGTTGGCCGAACGCGCGAAACCGGCGAGCAGCACTGGTGCTGAACCCTCCACCCGTTCTCGACCCTCCCCCGCGTGTGCCGGTGCAGCTGCCACCGGACCCACTGCGCTCGCCACGCACATTCAGCATCCGCCGAGCCTGGACCGCCTCCGGCTCAGCACGTGAGTCTTGTCGGTGCAGGTCGACGGGGTCAATGGGGCGCTCCGGCCTGCTGGAGCGGCCCTCAGGGTCCTGGGCCGCAGCGGCCCTGGTCACAGGTCTGCCAATCGAGGATCTCGACCTTGTAGCCGGGTACGAAGGTGCTCGGACCACCACCGAGATCAGGAGCCACATCGGTGAACAGCACGTCGGCGCGCAGCCTGCGCTCACCGATCGATGCGGTCAGGCGTACGTTGCGCGACTCCGCTTGACGCTCCTGACAACACACGACGTAGCGGTCCACGTCGCTGAAGCGCGGGTCGGCCGCTCTGGTCATGGACCTCGCGGGGTCGATCCTGCTGCCGAGGGCGCCGACGACGAGGTCGCCGCTCACCAGCGGCCGGCCCTCGGTGACGTCCCCGTTCCAGTTGATGTCCAGGTTGCCCAGCGGCATCCAGAGCTTGCCCAGGACGTTGAAGCTGGAGCCATCGGCCGCCGTGGTGGCGTTGATCGTCGCTGTCGAAGTGACCGGAGCGCCGGCGTAGGTGTCGGTCTCGGCGATCAGCTGGATGTTCCGGATCGACGGCGGACGCACCTGGAAGACTCGATGATTGGCGCCGGCACCGATGCCGACGCACTGCCATGGAGCGTTGCCCAACCAGTTGCGCACGCAGGGCATGGCGATGCGGACCTTCATGTTCGCCGAGGCCAGATCGCTGAAGCTCGAGACCACGCCCTGACAGTCCGGTGAGGACACCGCCGAGGAGGGATCTCGGAAGTCGAACTGGAGCTGCTGGGCTGCGTTGACGAAACCGTCGGTCTCGGTGCAGACGGTGCCCGATGGCGTCTCCAGCTCGAGGCGGATGTTCATCTCGCTGCCGAAGAAGCTGGGCAGCAGGAACTGGTCGATGTCGATCGGGTTGCCCAGCTCATCGATCACCACGTCGGGGAATCGGCACCGCTGGTCCGCCTCGGTCGGGCAGTAACTGGGGTCGATCTGGATCAGCGCACGCAGCCCCGAGATGTTGGGGTCGATCCCCAGGGGCACGTACTGCGTGGGCGTCCCCACGGTCACGTCACCCATGTTCAGCTCGTGCACGAACCGCTGCGTCGGTCGTGTCGACGGCGGAGCGACCACCTCGCACAGGAGCTTGTTGCACGGCATCGACGGGGTGGCGAAGTTCGTGGTGTCGACCACGTTGCCCGCATCGTTCCAGCGACGACTGAACGCCGTCTCGGCGCCCGCCGCGGGCACGGTGCTCACGTTGGTTGCCGACGCCACTCCCGCCGCGGGGTTGGTCTGCACCTGGACACCTGTGACGGTGATCTGCTGGAACAGGGGCGGGATGGGGAAGGCGAAGGTGGCGAACTGGGTGACCTCTATCCGGCCGCCGTTGAGCTGGGACTCGTCGGTCAGGCGTTCTTCGACCGTGCAGTAGCTCCCACCGAGCAGCAGCGTCGGGTCGTTGGGCGCCAGGGTGTTGGGGAATCGTGGGTCGCAGCTGAGGTTGAGGAACGATCCCCGCCGAGGAGTTGCACACGAACCGGTCATCAGGTCGATCGAGTTGGCCCACTCGCCGTTGGCCAGCCCGCTCTGTGCCGAGGTGGTGCAGATGCGTTTGCCGTTGGCGCCGAACACCGAGGCCATGGAGAACCGGTCGGTGATCAGGTTCGTCGGGGTCGACTTGTTCTCGTACCCGGTGACCAGCACACGAGCGGTGGTCAGCGGCTTGGGGTCGAGCGCCGTCGTGGTCACCGTGTGGGTACGCCCGTTGCGGCACCGCCCACCGGGCAGCGAGGGGAAGCCGAAGGGCGCCATCGCGTCGCGACCGAGCTGCGCGCCGCCGAACTCGACGATGTCCTTGGACGTCTGGTCGTTCACGTCACAGCTGAGGGTGCGGGTGGAGGATTCGGACGTGGCGACGACGCCGGTGGGGACAGAGCTCTCCTGGTAGATCGCCGGCAGCGGCGGCTGCCCTGCGACCGGAGAGAACGCCGGGCACATGGCGAAGCGCCCGGCCGTGTGGGTGATCGCCGTCTGTGGCGACAGGACGAACGTGACACCGGACTGCCCCGCGTCGCACAGCTCGGCCTGGGGGTCCTGCGCCCCTGCGGAGCCGGCCACACCGCCAGGTCGGTAGAACCCGTTCTTCGGGTCCGAGGTGGACCAACCCTTGGGCGCACCCAGGACGAAGTAGGCATCAGCGGCATCGAAGACCAGCCCGGGCCCCTCGAAGTAGTAGACGCCCGGCAGGAAGTGGATCGTCTCTTTCGGGATCCGGCCGGGGTTGTTCGTCCTGCAGCTGCCCTGGCCCACGAGTGGCTTCTGGGTCAGGACCTTGTTGAGCTGCGCGGTGGCAGCCGCGTTGTACCACCCGGGCAGGACCTCGATCGTGACCGGGTCCGTGACTGCATACCCGTTGCCGGTCCCAGGGCAGTTGTTCGGGATGTCGGCCAGCCGCATCGGCAACGTGGGCTTGGAGAAGCCGGCGACGGGATCGGTGGGGACGGAGTCGACCGCACGGGCTGCGGCCGAGTCGCACTCGGGAGCACTGGAGCCCCCCAGGTCGATGATGCGGCCGGCGGCGGTCGCCCCAGCGCCGCTGAGCAGGCCGCACGGGGCGCCGGCGTCGCCATTGATGCCGAACGAACCCTGCAGGTACTCCCCCGCAGTGACGATCGCTGGGGAGTCCGCTACGGGGTTGCGCAGTGCCGCCGCGCCGTTGCGCACCGTGACCCCGGAGTCGAACCGCAGCGGCGCACGGCCGGTGTGCACGAGGTTGGGCTTGGACGCCGCGAGCCCTGCCGGCACCGAGCCGGCAGCGGCGGACCACGGCATGCAGGCCGGTCCCGGGTTCCCCGCCGCGCAGTCGGTCAACCATGGGATGGCTCCGCTGTAGCCCTGCTTGCCGACCAGGCGCACCTGGTCGGCGGTGGACTCCGCCTCGGAGTTGACGATGCCGTCGCAGTCCACGTCGACGGTCAGGTCGTCACCCACCTCGGCGGTTCCCTGGTCGATGACGACCTGCTCGACCCGCTGCACCGGGGGCTCCAGCCCGCACGCGTCATAGCTGTTCGACGCCGGGTCGAAACGCATCTGATTGATCGCGGTGTCCATCGCCGCGTCGAGCGAGCGCAACTCAGCCGCACTGCGGTCGGAGTCGGCGGTGAGACGCAGCGTGACCAACGTCAGCCCGACGAGCGCCGCGATGGTCACCGACGTGGCGGCGATGACTGCCAGCACGGTCATGAGCGCGAAGCCACCCTGGCGGCGGGGCATCATCCGCCCAGCTCCCCGAATCCCTCGGGTGCCCAGAACGCCAGCACCGCGGTCGGCAACCACGGTGTCCACGCGACGGTGCCGGCGAACTCGGCACCGACGCGTACCCGTGACTCCGCGCCCTGGCCGCAGAGGTTCGGCGTGAGCGGCACCGACGTGTCAGCCGCCGCGGACACCACACGGGTGGTCAGTCGCACGCAGCCCCCGGGGTCGGTGTCCTCGACCTGGACCAGGTAGCGGTCGACCTGGGGCGCGGGCGTCCACTGCAGACGCGCCGAACCCGGCGTATTGGAGACAGGATCGGCCAGCGACGGGCCGCCGGGTGGTAGGTGCGTCCCGTCGGGGGGTACGGCGGCTGGCGGCGGATCGGACAGTGGGTCCGGCGCCGCGAGCACCAGGCCGGAGACCGCCGAGTTGGTGCGACCCAGCTCGTCAGTGACGGTGAGGACCACGGTCACGCTGCCCGCCATCGACTCGGGCAGCCCCAGGTACCACGGGGCGGGACTGTCGCGCAGCGCGATGAAGGTCCGGTCCGGTCCGGTGCCGGCGGCGGTGATGACCCATTCGTACTGGGCGATCACTCCGTCGGGATGCTCCGAACCGATCTCCCGACCGTCCTCCTCGGAGAACCAGCGCGCAGCGAACTCGAACACGCTCTGACCGGCGACCGCCGGAGCCGACACCGGCTGCACGCGTGCTGCTGCGATGGGCTCGGGCGGATCGATCTGGATGCGTTTGTAGGTGGTGCTCGACACACCCTGGTCGTCGGTGACGGTGAGTTCCACGAAGTAGACCCCTGAGGTCGGCAAGGTGCGGACCTGGACCTGTGCGCCCTGCCCGCCGTCGTCGCCGGGGAGCCCCAGCCCGTTCGGACAGCTGTCGCCGGGCGGCGCGGCCGGATCGGGAGCGATCTCGACGGTGACCCGCTCGGGGTCGCCGACGGCACCGTCCGCAACGGTCGGGAACGACCACTCGTAGCACGCGATGGAGCCGTCGGGGTCGACCGACTCGGCCGAGGAGAACTGCACCACGTAGGGCTGTCGCACCGCTTGGGAGATGACCTTGATCTTTGCCACGGGCACACGGTTTCCGGTCACCAGGTAGTCCAACGACGCCTCGTCGACACGGCGCACCGCGCGGATCGTCACCTCGTCACCGCCGACCGGGGTGGCGCGGACTTCGACCTGCCGACACGGCACCCCGCCCGTCGTCGCCGGACAGGCGGCGACGCTGGAGCCGATCTCGACGTCCTCGAGGGCCTGCACCGACCGGGTTCCCTGGCCCGTGTCGGCGTCGCACTCTCGCCGCCAGACGCTGCGGCGGCTCGCGTCCACGGTGGTGCCGTTCTGCAACGCGGCGTCGGCATAGACGATCTTGCGTGCGCACCGTGCTGGGGGCTTCGGCCTTGCGGATCAGCACGGCCAACACCGTGCCGCCGTCCCCCGACCCGTTGTTGCGGCAGTCGTCGAAGTTGACGTCGTTCTCGTCGGCCATCTGCTGGGTGACTGCGGCAGCCCCGGCCACTGCGACGTCTCTGGGCAGGTAGGTGGCCAACAACCCGGTCGACGCGATGCGCAGCAACCCGTCCTCGGTCCTCGGCTGTTCACGCAGCGCGAGGGTCATCCACGCCAGTAGTGGGATCACGATCATCACCGAGATCGACAGACCCAGGAGCACTTCGATGAGGGTGTAGCCCGACTGTTCCCCGCTGTGTCGGTCACAACTGTGCCCGGCGCGGGCACGCCCGATCCGCCGACACCCACCGGGCGTGGTCCGCGTGGGACGTCGACGCTGCGGCCCGGTCATCATCGGTCGGCCTTCACGACCTGGACCTGGCGGTCGGCTCCGTTGTCCTTCTCGACCCGCAAGGTCACCAACTGGGTGCCCTCGTCCTGGGCGGGGTCGGGACACGCCGACTGGAATGCGCCCGGGCCATCGGTCCCCGTGACCCTGGTCCAGTACTCGACCTCGACGATCTCCGCGGTGAAACCATCCGGCGGGTTCCACTTCGACGCCCAGGCCCCGTAGGCGGACTCATAGTCGGCATCGCTGCCGCACCTCAGGTAGTCGAAGGCCTTCATGCTCTCCGAGAAGTTGCCCGCAGCGAGCTGGAGCTGCTGTCGTTCGTTGGTCGACGCAGTGACGCGGACCAGGGTGAGCAGCCCTGCGGCGAGCGCGATGACGACCATGCTCGAGAGCACCAGGGCGACCAGCACCTCGACGAGGCTGAATCCGCCCTGCGGTCCCCGAGTGGTGTGCGCGCTCCGGGCGGAGCGCTTGCGGGCATGTACGGCGACGCGACGGCGGGCGATCGGCTCGCTCGAGTCCCTCTGCGCCACAATCCCTCCGACCGCGGGTCGTCCGTTCGTCCGGCTCCGCCCCTGGCCCGACACTGCTGTCACCCAGTGATTCACGCTGCGGGTCGCCCCAGAACGCAACGTGGATCCTGGGTGAGTCTTCACCAGTGCAGGGGGAGCGTCAACGGCCTTGCCAAGGCGTTCGCGCCCAGTTCACACAAGGGTTTCGACCGAACGCGGTTCACTTCGGGCGGACGCTGTGGTGTCAGGGGTCGATCGACGTTTCGGACCCGTACCGATGGGAGTCCACCGCGACACCACTTCGTGCGAGCTCCTCGTCACCGACGGTGGTCGCGACGGCCGCGGCGTACGCGCTGATGCGTCTCCGCGGGTGCTCGGGGCCGGCCGGCGGCCCGGCCGACCGCCTCGATCCGGGCCTCCTCGGCGACGTCCCATCGGTGCGGACCAGCTCGCGGTGACGGCGACGCCGTTCGGCGCGCCGTCCAGCGCTGCAGCGAGCCGTCGGCGCACCGGTCCGGCGACCAGCGGCGAGCACGCCGACCACGGCCAGCACCAGCGCCGATCACCTCGCGCCAGTCGATCGCCGCGGCGCCCGGGGTGGCCTCCTCGGTGCCGGCGAGCGGCACCTCGGCGGTCGGGTCGAAGGTGACCCAGCCGGGCTCGGGGAACCACACCTCGGCCCAGGCGTGCGCGTCGCGTTCGCGCACGACGAAGCGGCCGCCCGCCTGGTCGCACTCGCCGGGGATGAACCCGGTGGTCAGCCGTGCGGGGATGCCGACGCTGCGGGCCATGACCACCAGGGAGCTGGCGATCTGCTCGCACCAACCGAGCTGCGACTGTCGAAGAGGAAGTGGTCGACGACGTCGACCCCCTGGGGCGACAGCGGTGCGTCGAGGGAGTACTCGGTGTTGTCGTCCATCCACTGCTCGAGCGCGCGGATGCGGTCGTAGTCGGTGGTGGCCCCGGCGGTGATGCTCCGGGCCAGCTCGACGACCCGTTCGGTCGCGACCGGCGGTCGCGGCGTAGCGGTCGAGCACCCCCGGGGCATCTCCGCCGCGGCGGTCGCGCGCAGCGACTCGGGGTTGACGGGCATCTGGCGGCTCGTCACCGTGTAGGTGGTGCCGCGGCTGAGCGGGCGCACGGGCGAGACGAGGGTGCCGTCGGGGCGTTGGGCGAGCTGCTGGTCGCTGTCGACCTGGAGCGGGGACGGCGCGGTGGGCACCGCGGTGGCGAACCCGATCTCGATGCGGAACTCCTGGCGGCTCTCGTCGCCGTCGAGCGCTGCGAGGTCCTCGACGGCGGGCTCGACCTGTCCGTCGGTGAGGAAGCGACCCGCGGCCTGTCGCTGCGGGTCCAGCTGCGAGCCGTCCCACGTCGTCGAAGGTCTCGGTGCGCCAGAACGAGGCGATCGGCGACCGCACCGTCATGCACGACCTCGCTCGCTGAGCCGCGGGCGGGTCGTCATGTCGAGGCGGTCGGTGGCGACGAGCGCGTTGTCCTCGCGGTTGTCGGCCAGGTCGATCACGTCGCCGGCGTCGGCACCGATGGGGAACACGAGCGACGGTGCGCGGCCCGATCGAGCAGCGCCGCGGCGCCGATCAGGGCGACCGCGGCGACCACGAGCGCCGACGGGCACCGACCCGGGGCCCGGACGTGGTCCGCCGAGCGACTCGCCGGGCGCCGTCGATCCGAGCGACCGCCGGCATCGGGCCGTCGCCGACGCCCGCCTGCGCGGCCACGTCCTCGGCGCGGATGACGACGCCCGGGGTCGCGGCCCGGCACCGACCGGCTCGACGGTGCGAGCGCGAGCGCCGCGCCGGTCACCGCCAGCCAGACCAGCACCCGCCAGGACCCGCCGACGCCGCCGCCGGGACGCTCGAGCTCGCCGAAACGGGCGAGCAGCATGCCGCTCAGCAGCGCCAGGCCGCGGACGATCCAGCGGAGCGGCACCGATCGCAGCCCGAACATGGCCAGCACCGCGCACAGCGCGGCGGCCTCGGCGGCGAGGTTGCGGCCACCGCCGGTCGGCAACGACGACAGCGCTGCCCAGAGCTGCACGGCGACCGCCGCGGTCAGCACCCAGACCCGCTGGGTCGAGATGCTGGACACGGTCCGCCGCAGCACTCATCGACCGGTCGCCCCCGCTCTCGACCGGCGACCGACTCCGCCGTGGGCGTGCCGCAGGTCGCACCGACCAGCGTGGGCCAGCCGTCGGGAGCGCGCCGGCGGGTGCGCCGCCGACCGCGAGCGCCAGGCGGCGGCCGACCGCCAGCGGATCGGCGACCTCGGCGACGACCGGGCCCGATGCCTCGACGGTGCACAACAGCACACGTGCGCCCAGCGTCCAGCGCCGATGCCGCGGCGCCCGCGGCCCGACCTGCGGTGTGTTCGACCGCCAGGTCGATCGCCTGCGGGTCGAGCCACCGCGGTGGCCGACCTCCGACGCGGTGTCGACGCACGGAGCTCGCGGTGCAGCGCAGGTCGACCACGATCGCCAGCCCCTGGGTCGCGGGCGGCTCCAGCTCGCGCACCACGAGCGACCCGATGCGCGCCGTCGAGGGCCAGTGCACCAGGTGCGACGGGTCGCCGATGACGTAGGGACGCACCGAGCGCACGGCCTCGCCGGTGTTCCCGTGCCCCGACGGCATCGGGTCCTGCAGGTCGCCCGGCAGCTCCCCGGCACCGCCGGATGCGGCGACCGGCTCGGGCCGACCAGCAGCTGGCGGGGCAGGTCGACCAGCCGGGTCCGGTTGGCGAACAGCACGCCGAACGGGGCGTCGGAGCCGACGTCGACGCGGATGCGCTGGTAGACGCCGCGGTGCGCGATGGTGAGCGGGATGCGGATCACGCCCGGGCGACACGACGTCGATCACCGCGGTGCCCGAACCGGTGGCGCCGATCGACAGCCCCGACGCCCGGCCGGTCAGCTCGAGCTCGACGGTCGCCAGCTGCCCGACCACCAGGTCGGTCGGCGCCGCGACGACCCGCACGCCGATCATGGCGCACGTCGAGCACCGGCCAGAGCGACACCGAGCACGACCGCGCCGGCGAGCCCGGCCCACACGAGCCCGGTGACCGACGGGTCGGCCACCGGCGGACGCAGCGCCGCAGCGACGACCAGGCACCAGCGCCACGACCATGCCGAACACGGTGGGACGCACGTCGTGCGTCCCGCTCCCGGAGCGGGCCGCCGGAGCGAGCCGGAGCCGGCTCGGACGGTGGTCACGGCCGTGGGACCGGCACCTGGGCGATCATCCACGCCAGCACCTCACGCGCGGCCGTGGGTGTCGACCCGGCCGGCGACCATCACCCGGTGGGCGTACGCGCCGACGAACACCGCCTGCACGTCGTCGGGGGTCACGTAGTCGCGGCCGGCCACCACGGCGTGACCGCGGGCCAGGTGCACCAGCCCCGACGACGCCCGCGGCGAGGCGCCCTGGCTCAGTCGGGGCTCGGCGCGGGTCGCCTCGGTCAGGTCGAGCACGTACTCGACGACCTTCGGCGTCGCAGTGGGTCGCGGCGGTGGCGTCGATCGCGGCGGCCACCTCGCCGGGGTCGGTGACCGCGTGCAGCGACCGCAGCACGTCGACCCCGCCGGCGCCGGTGACGATCTCACGCTCGGCGTCGCGGTCGGGCAGCCCGAGCGACAGGGCCAGCGCGAAGCGGTCGAGCTGGCTCTCGGGCAGGGGGAAGGTGCCGATCTGGCCGAACGGGTTCTGGGTGGCGATGCAGAAGAACGGGTCGGGCAGCGCCCAGGTGGTGCCGTCGACGGTGACCTGGTGCTCCTCCATCGGCTCGAGCAGCGCGGACTGGGTGCGCGGCGAGGCACGGTTGACCTCGTCGACCAGCACGACGTTGGCGAACACCGGGCCGGGGCGGAACTGCCACTCGGCCGTGTCGGGGCGGAACACCGAGGTGCCGGTGATGTCGGTCGGCAACAGGTCGGGGGTGCACTGGACGCGCCCGAACCGCCCACCGATCGCGGCGGCGATGGCTCTTGGCCAGCAGCGTCTTGCCGGTGCCGGGTATCCCCACAGGCCGAAATTCGGCCACTGCACGAACGGCGCCGGCACGAGCCGACGCTCCTCGCTGCCGGTGAGCTGGATCTCGTAGTAGCGCACCTGCGGCTCCGAGCGATCCACCCACACTTCGAGCACGCGTCCCGCTTCGACCTTGTCGACGGCGATGACGGGCAGTCCGATCGGGTTGGGATCCTTCGGGTTGACCCAGTACCGGTTGTTGGTCACGCGGATCGGCACGATCTTCGCCTCGCCGTAGACCGTCCAATCCGGGTGATCGGCGCGATCGGCCCAGGCGGCCGGCCCGCCATCGTCGATCATCGGGTCACCGGTCGGGACGAGCGGTGAGCCATTGTAGCGGTCGACCGGACGCGCCTTGAGCGGCGCCGCGACCTTGGATTCGGACTGCATGCTCAATGCCCCTCCGGCTTGTCGAGGAATTCGGGCGGCCGATAGAACTTCTTCGTCCGCGGCATCTTGGGCCAGCCTTCACGCGGGCCCTGCGGCGAATCGAGCGGATACCCTTCGCGCTTGTCTTCGCGGCGCAGATAGTAGATCAGGCCGGCGAAGAAGAGCCAGAAGGCGTAAAGCGCGATGGCGGCACCATCGATGTACATGTCCATCCTCCGATGAGGGGGGGGGCAGGTGGAGGGAAAGCGCGCGACTCAGGCAGGGAGATCCGCAAACTCCAGCTTTTCCTGTCGGACCACGTCGCCTTGTTGCACCATGCGCACCAGCAGGCGCAACGACACGAGCGTCGCCACGAGCAGGACGATCTCTGCCCCGTATATCAAGTTGTAGCTGAGCGCAGGTCCGCGCCATGCTGCGGGCACGGAACCCCCGCCGACGAGCACGTTCAGACCGTCCCGCAGGAAGCCGGAAAGAGCCAGCGCCACCCCCTCCGACGTGGCGGCGACGGCCCCCCAGGCACCCAGCGCGATGCCGTGCTGCGAATTGTCCTTCAGCGACATCGCCATGTGCATGGTGCCGACGGAGAACAGCCCTTCGCCCATGCCCACCAGAAACGTGCCCAGCCGGAACGGCGCCCCGGGCAACGCCACGCTCGACGACAGCAGCACCAGCCCGAACCCGAGAATGCCGAGCACACTTCCCGTCCCGAGCAGACTCACCTGCCCGAACTTGAGATCGAGCATCGTGGAGGCCATCTGAACGACACGATGGCGCCCGCGGCATAGATGCCGGTCAGCGCCGTCGTGTCCCCGACGCCCATCCCCAGGATCTCCTCACCGCCGTAAGAACGGCTCGAGCAGGACGTCCTGCAGGTTGAAGGCGAAGATGCCGAGCGCCGTCACCACGAGCAGACGCACCGCCTGGCCGCCCTCGGCAAACGTCGCCCAGGCCTCCCGGAAACGCGGACGGGTCTCCCCCTTGGTGTACGGACGAACGCCCGTCTGCCGGGCCTCCTGCTTCCAGAGCGCCACGCCGTTCATGACGACGGCGAAGAGCGCGCACCCCTGGATCACCTGGATGAGCATGAGCGGCGAATACGGCGTCAGCAGCGCCCCGAGGGCGAACGCGCTGGCCACCGCGCCGACGAGCATCATCACGTACATGAGCGCCACGACCCGCGGCCGCTTCTCCTCGTCGGCCAGATCCGTGGCCAGCGCCAGCCCCGCCGTCTGCACCGTGTGCGCACCGGCACCGACCAGCAGGAACGCCAGCCCCGAGCCGACGTAGGCGATCCATCGCGGGCCCCACGCCTGATCACCCGAGAGGATCAGCAGCGCGAAGGGCATGATGGCGAGCCCCGCGAACTGCATCAGCGTTCCGCCCCAGATGAACGGCACCCGGCGCCACCCGAACACCGAACGGTGCGTATCGGACTGGTGGCCGATGAGCGCGCGGAACGGCGCGATCAGCAGCGGAATGGCGATCATCGTGGCGATGATGCTCGCCGGAATCCCCAGCTCGACGATCATCACCCGGTTCAGCGTGCCGAAGAACAGTGTCTGCGCCAGCCCCACCGACAGCTGGAACAGCGACAACCGGAACAGGCGCGGCAACGGGACATCGTCGCTCGCCAGATCGCGGAACGGCATGAACCGCGAGCCGGTCCGCGCGAGCGCGAGCACCCACGCGGGGCCCGCGCGCCCCGCCGCGCCGGGTTTCGGACCGGGTTTCGGGCCGCTCATCGCCATCGGCCGCCTACCAGACCGGTTGCAGCCGGACGTCGGCCGGCAGCGCCTGCCGGTGCGGCCGCGTGAGGAACAGCCGCAGGAACACCAGGCCGTTGGCCGCCTTCAGCCGCGCCACGCGCAGCCCGGCCAGCGCCCCGCCCTTCGCCTCGATCTCTCCCATCCGCTTCGGTGTTCTGCCACATCTGCTCGAACAGCGCCCAGATCCGCGGGTTGTCGGTGTCGATCGTCTCCGGGAAACACTGCCGGCGATGAGGTTCGTGAGCGTGATGACCTTCCGGTCGAACTCGTCCACGTCCATGCCCATCGCCGCGTAAGAACGGACGCCGCGCGTGGTCGCGCACGTACATGGTGGCAGAATACCGCCAGCAGGAAGAAGCGGATCCACAGCTTGTTGCGCCCCTCGAGATACTCGGGTTGGCCGCATGAGCACCGCGAACGCCTCACCGTGGCGGAATTCGTCCTGACACCAGTTCTCGAACCACTTGAAGATCGGGTGGAAGCGCTTGTCCGGCTTCTGCTCGAAGCTGGCGGAAGATCGTGATGTAGCGCGCGTACCCGATCTTCTCCGACAGGTACGTGGCGTAATAGATGAACTTGGGCTGGAAGTACGTGTACTTCTTGGCCCGCGTGAGGAACGACAGGTCCACCGCCACGCTGAAGTCGTTCAGCGTGTGGTTGATGAACCCGGCGTGCCGCCCTTCGTCGCGGCTCATGAAGCCGAACAGCTCGCGCACGTCCGGGTTCTTGACGCGCTTCTTGATCTCGGCGTAGAGGATGCAGCCGGAGAACTCCGCCGTCACCGAGCTCACGAGGAAGTCGATGAACTGTCGCGCAGCTCCGGCGGCATGCTCGGTGAAGTCGGCGTCGAAATCGCCGTTGCGCTTGAAGTGCGTCCTTGTTCGGGTCCTGGCGGAATTCCGTACCAGAATGTCGTCCCACATCTGGCGGCGCACGGGCGTCGACGTCCAGCCGGTCGAGCTGCGCGAAGTCCGTCGTGTAGAAGCGTGGGGTGAGGATCGCGTCCTTCTGCGCCTCGCGCGTGCTGTCGTTCGGGGCCGCCGTCGCTCGCAGCGGGGCCTCGGTGGTCGTCGTGTACATGGCGTGCTCGTAGGAGGGGTCGGCGTCAGCCTTCGAAGCCGACTTCGTACAGCTCGTGGATCTCCGTGCCGCCGTCGAGCTTCACCAGCTGGCGCTTGAGCCAGCTGGCGCGCTGCACGGTCGCGGTCGACGTGAAGACCTGCTTCGTGCCGTAGGGAATGCGATCGGGGGTGTTGTGCACCAGCACTTCGTCACCGGGGTCGACCTCCACGCCTTCCAGGTCGACGTAGGCGTGGAAGTGATCGTGCGTCGCCTCGAGATCGACGGTGCACGGCACCGTGGTTCGGCGGGCGGCACTACCACACCCCCAGCGCGGCCAGCACGGCGAGGGTGGCAGCAGGTAGCTCATCGGGATTCTGAAGAAGAACGGTGGTCGGGACGGGAAACCAGCGGACGCAGCTCATAGGCCTGCGACGGTAGAACCCCTGTTCGATATGGTCGGAACGCCCCATCGTCCAGCCCTGCAGGGCCCGGGCCTGCTCCACGGCCCCGCGCAGACGCCGGGCCGCGGTCGGGACGATCCGGGGCGCGCGGTCGCGCTGGGGGAAGAGGCGCCCGACGTTGATCAGCGTCCCGAGGAACGGCGTCCACGGCGCCACGGTGAACACGATCGGGCCCGCACAGCGCGCCGCCAGCCCCTCCAGGGCCGCCACGATCTGCGGCAACTCGTAGTGGATCAGCGAGTCCATCGCCACCACGTGCGTCGATCGGCCCGTAGGCGCGTCGAGCATGTCGCCCGCCTCGAAGCGGATGCGCTCGGCAACGCCGTCCGCGCTCGGCCCGCTCGCGCGCCGTACCCCACCAGCGTCGGCGACAGGTCGATCGCGACCACCTCGGCCCCGCGCTGCGCCAGCTCCACGGCCAGCATCCCCGTGCCGCACCCGGCATCGAGGACCCGTTACCCGGTCAGATCGGCGGGCAGATAGCTCAGCAGGGTGTGCCGCATGCGGTCGCGCCCGGCGCGCACCGTCGCCCGCACCCGCGAGACCGGCTCGTCACTCGTGAGCGCCGCGCCACGCACCGGCCGCCGTGCGATCGAAGTACTCCCCGATCCACGCCCGCCGCTCGGCACGTAGGCGCCGTCAGACGTGGCGCATCAGTCGAAACCCAGCAGGTCGAAGATCTCACGGTCCTTCAGCGGCTCGGCCAGCACCGGCTGCACGGCGGTCGAGCATCGTACGCGCCAGCCTCATGATACTCGGCCTGGACTTCGGCGACCCCCTCCTCGGCCTCGTCCATCTCGAAGATCGTGCACTTCTTGAGACGACTGCGACGAATCGCATCGAGGTCCTTGAAACTGCGCCAGCGTGCTCAGCCCGACCCGCGCGTTGAAACGGTCGATCTGATCCAGTCCCGGCTGCGATTCGCGATGACGCCGCCGAGCCGCACCTCGTAGTTCTTGGACTTGGCCTGGATCGCCGCGATGATGCGGTTCATCGCGAAGATCGAGTCGAAATCGTTCGCCGTCACGATCAGGCAGTAGTGCGCGTGCTGCAGCGGCGCCGCGAAGCCGCCGCACACCACGTCGCCGAGCACGTCGAAGATCACGACGTCGGTGTCCTCGAGCAGATGGTGCTCGTTGAGCAGCTTCACCGTCTGCCCGATGACGTAGCCGCCGCACCCGGCAGCCCGCCGGCGGGCCGCCGGCCTCGACGCACTGCACGCCGGTGTACGCCCTCGAAGCACGAAGTCCTCGGTCGCAGCTCCTCGGACATGGAAGTCCACGCGCTCGAGCACGTCGATGACCGTCGGCACCATCTGCTTGGTCGAGCGTGAACGTCGAGTCGTGCTTGGGATCGCAGCCGATCTGCAGCACGCGCTTGCCCGAGCTTCGCGAAAGCCGCCGAGAGGTTCGACGACGTGGTGGACTTGCCGATGCCGCCCTTGCCGTACACGGCCAGGACGAGCGCGCCTGTCGATCTTCTGCCCGTCGTCGAGGTGCACCTGCAGGCTGCCGTCGCCGTCGCCCAGCGAGTGAGGATCGGAAGCTTGGTGGCGTGGTCACGATTGAAACTCCGTCATCGGCGCGCCGTGGCGCGCCGCCAAGAGGACCTGCGTCCGCGCGAGCGATCTCACGCGGCGATTACACCTTCCAGCCGGTCCTCGAGCTCCGCGCTGGCATCGCGCAGCGCGTCGAGCGTCGCGTCGTCCGGCTGCCAGATACCCGCGGTCATGCGCTTCCAGCAGGCGCTGCGCCATGCCAGCCGCCGCGTCCGGATTGGCAGCTCGGCGATGCGGTCGACGCATCGCCTCGTCGAGCACGAAGGTCGTCGTGATACTTCGTCGTAGACCCACTGCCGGGCACGGCTTCCGCCGCCGTCGCCGACCAGCCGAGCGTCGTGCCGAGTGGCCCGCGAGGTTGCGGGCGCCTTCGTAGCCCGGACGTCAGCTGCGCTTCGTACCACTTGGGGTTCAGCAGCGCGTACGCGTCTCGAGCGCGACCTGCTCGCTCGAGCGTCCGCACCTTCCCCTCGCGCTCCGGTGTGGTCGCCCAGGTAAGGCCGGGCCGCCGCACCCCGCGCGCTGCGTGATCACGCGGTTCACGCCGCCGAGCGACTCGACGTACTGGTCGATGTCGGTGGCGCCGAGCTCGACCGAGTCGAGGTTCTGGAACGTGAGCGCTGGCCGGCGAGGCGCGCTGCATCAGCGCCGGCATGCGCCGTCGGCCGGCCCGTTCGCGCCGTATGCGTAGCACTTGCGCTGCACGAACTGGTCGGCGAGCTCGTCCTCCGTCTCCCACTGCCCGGTATCGATCAGCAGGTTCACGTTCGATCCGTACGCCCCGTCGGCGTTGCGAGAACACGCGCAGCGCCGCCGTCTCGAGGTCGCACCCCAAGTGCTCGGCCATGGTCTCGAGCGCGTGCTTGCGGATGAAGTTCTGCTCCGGCGGCTTCGTCGGCCTGCGCGCACAGCAGCGCCGCCTCGGCCAGCAGCTTCACCTGCAGCGGCAGCAGGTCGCGGAAGATGCCCGGACAGCGTGATGACCACGTCGATGCGCGGACGCCCCAGCTGCCGCGAGCGGCACCAGGCGCGCACCGACCAGCCGGCCCACCGCGTCGAAGCGCGGTGCGGCGCCCATGAGCGCCATCACCTGCGCGAGCGGCGCGCCCTCCGACTTCATGTTGTCGGTGCCCCAGAGCACGATGGCGACCGTCTCCGGCGCAGTGACCGCTCTCGGCACGGTGCCGCGCCAGCAGCGTGTCGGCGCGCATGCGCCCCTCGAGCATCGCGCACCGCACTCGGCACGCGGTACGGATCGAAGCCGTAGACGTTGCGCCCCGTGGGCAGCACCGCCGGCATGCGCAGCAGGTCGCCGCCCGGCGCCGGCGCGCACGTAGCGGGCGTCGAGCGCCCGCAGCACACCGGCCACCTCGTGGTCGTCGCGGAGCAGCGGATCGAGTGGCGCGAGCGCGTCAGATGCTGTCGAAGGCGCGCTCGTCGGCCAGGCGAACACCCGCCGCCGCCGCGGCCTCGCGCCCGGCGCGCAACGCGGCCCGCGGATCGGCCGTCGCCACCAGTGCGTCCACCGCCGCTCGCGGCGATCGTGTCGCCAGCCGCTGCGTGTCGGGCGACTGGTGGCGCCGACGACCGTCGCGGTGATCGGCGGCAGCTCCGCCTCCGGGCGGCCCACGCGTGCGATCTCCTGCAGGATGTCGGCGCGCTGCGGCGGCGTCATGCCCTCACCCACCACGTGCAGACCCACGGGAATGAGCGAGTACTCGAGCTCCAGCAGCTGTTCGCGAAGCGCCGCCACCCGCGTCGATCCGTCCTCGTCGGGCGTCCAGTGCGGTTCGGCCGCGCCAGCTCTAGCGCCGCGGCCTGCGCTGCACCAGCGCGACGAGCGTCGCCGCGTTCGCTCGGTCTGCGATCGCATCGAGCGCGCGCCAGCGGTCGAGCGACGCCTTGAGCTCCGCGAGCCCGCTTGTACAGCCCGGCGTTGGTGATCGGCGGCGTGAGGTACGAGACGAGCGTCGCGCCGCCGCGCCGCTTGGCGAGCGTGCCCTCCGACGAGTTGTTGGACGCGTACAGATACACGTTCGGCAGGTCGCCGATGAGCCGTTCCGGCCAGCAGCGTCGCGTCGAGCCCGGCCTGCTTGCCCGGCATGAATTCGAGCGCGCCGTGCGTGCCGAAGTGCAGCACCGCATCGGCGCCGCAGTCCTCACGCAGCCAGCGGTAGAACGCGGTGAAGGCGTGCGTCGGGCGCGAAGTTCCCTTCGAACAGCAGCCGCATCGGATCGCCTTCCCAGCCGAAGGCCGGCTGCACGCCCGACGAAGACGTTGCCGAACTCGGCGCCCATCACGAAGAGCGAGCTGTCCGTCGGTGAGCTGCTTGCCGGGCGCCGGCCCCCACGTGGCCTCGATCTCCTTCGAGGTACCGCTCGCGCCGCACGTGATCATCGACCGGCAACCGCGCGTGCACGTTCGCCGGCGCGCCGAAGCGTTCGCGGTTCCCCTGCGTGATGCGCTCGCGCAGGTCGTCGGCGCTCGACGGCAGCTCGACGTCGTACCCCTGCTCCTTGAGCGCCGCCAGCGTGCGCTGCACCGACGGGAAGACGGCCAGGTAGGCCGCGCTGCCCGTGTTGCCCGCGTTGGGCGGGAAGTTGAAGAGGATGATCGCGACCTTCCGCTGCTCGCGGCGTGCGCCGCAGCCGCACCAGCCGCTCGAGGCGCGCCGCGACGCGCTCGATACGCTCCGGAATCGGCTCGCTCGCCGCCGCCTTCCCCTGCGTGCTGTTCCCCTTGCCGCCGTACACCGTGGGAACGATCGCCCCGTCGAGCTCGGGGATCGCCACCTGCAACGTCGCCTGCAGCGGGTTGAGCCCGCGCGGATCGGCGCGCCACTCGTCGATCGTCTGGAATTCGAGCGTCTGCAGCGTGAGATACGGCACGTCGAGCGTGCGCAGCACCTCCTGCGCGGCGTTCGAGTCGTTGTAGGCCGGTCCGCCCACCAGCGAGAAGCCGGTGAGGTTGACCATCGCGTCGATGAGCGGCTTCCCCTGCCCGTCCCGGAAGTACCGGTCGATCGCCGGCCGCGCGTCGAGCGCCGACGCGAACGCCGGCACCGCGCGCATGCCGTGCGCCTCGATCGCCCGGACCACGGCGGCGTAATGCGCCGTGTTGTCCGCCAGCAGGTACGAGCGGCCGACCAGCACCCCGACGGTGCCGATCGCCTCGCGCCCGGGCAGCGCCCTCACATCTTCCGTGATCCCGCGCCCCGCCAGCGCCGGATGCCAGAGCCCCACCTCGGGGTAGACCTCCGGCTCCTTCGGCGCCATCGCGCCCTTGAGCGCCGCGCGCGGACCCTGCGCGAACCGGTCGATGAAATACCGGATCATCTGCTCGATGTTCGTATCCGAGCCGGCGAGCCAGTACTGCAGCAGCAGCAGATACGCGCGCACGTCCTGCGCCGTTCCGGGGGTTCTTCTCCCGTATAGTCGCTTGAGCTGCGGCAAGCCGGGCTATGGGAACACGGTAGGGGGAGCAGCTCACATAGTCCAGGCCAATCCTGTGACAAAACTCGACCGAACTCGGTTCCCCCCCGTGTTCTCCACAAATACCCACCTTCAGATAAGGTTTGGTGGCGCGGCCTCTTTTGACACCAACTTCCATGAGAGCTCCCACTCCAACCTGGTCCAATCTATCAAAAGGATCGTGTTCCCAAATCTTTGACTCAATATAAGCCGGCAGGAACTTGGCCGCATCATCACGGCTGATTCCGTAAACCGTTTGGGTCAAGTCGTTGGTGCCGAAAGAGAAAAAGTCAGCTTCCTGGGCAATTTCATTGGCCGTCACACTCCCGCTTGGAACTTCGATCATGGTCCCAACGGTGTATTCCACTTTGACTCCGTACTTGCTCCATGACCTTCGGACTGCTTGTTCAACTACTTTCCGCTGATTCCTCAATTCGGCAACATGTCCCACCAAAGGAATCATTATTTCCGGATGAACATCTATGCCTTCTTGGGTTACCTCGCATGCCGCCTCAATGATGGCACGCGCCTGCATGGCAGTGATTTCGGGGTAAACGATGCCCAGACGGCAGCCACGATGGCCCAGCATGGGATTGGCCTCATGCAAACCGTGCATTTTTGCTTTCACCCGCTCTACCGACACCCCCATCTGCCGGCCAGTTTCTCTAACTCTTTCTCTTCCTGAGGCAGGAACTCATGCAACGGCGGATCCAAAGTTCTGATAGTGACCGGTTTTCCTTTCATAACCCTGAAGATTCCCTTGAAGTCCTCTTTCTGCATGGGCAGAAGCAGCGCCAAAGCCTTCTCCCTGCCTTCAAGATCGGCCGCCAGAATCATTTCGCGAACTGCATCAATGCGGTTTCCTTCAAAAAACATGTGTTCGGTGCGCGTCAGCCCAATGCCTTCAGCGCCGAAGGCAAGAGCGGTTTCTACCTGATCGGGTTGGTCCGCATTGGTCCAAATGCCCAGTCGGCGAAACTCGTCTGCCCAGCTCAATAGAGACATATAATCCTGATAGACCTGCGAGGCTTCCGGAGCCAGCGTCTTATCCAAGAGAACGCGGAGCACTTCGGATGGCTCGGTAGGGATTTTCCCCAGGATAGACCTCTCCGGTGCTTCCATCGAGAGAGATCCAGTCTCCCTCCTTGAGCGACTTTGCCGTTGACTCTCATCAGCCGATCTCGATAGCTGATTTCCAGGGCATTGCAGCCGACCACACACACCTTCCCCATCTGCCGGCCGACCAGAGCCGCATGAGAGGTCATTCCTCCTCGCGCTGTCAGAATGCCCAGAGAGGCATGCATACCGCGGATGTCTTCAGGAGAAGTCTCGAGTCGCACCAATATGATTTGCTCTCCGCTCTTTACCCACTCTGTGGCATCGGGAGCGTTGAAAACAACACGCCCAGTCGCAGCGCCAGGGCCAGCGTTCAAACCCTTGGCCAGAAAAGACCCGGTTTTGATTGCTTCGTCCTTCGCTTTCGTATCAAAAATCGGCCTGAGCAGTTGGTTTAGCTGATCAGGCTCAACCCGCATCAAAGCCTCTTCTTTGGGTGAGAATACCTTCACGCA
>CAVQQI010000012.1:0-317463 GCA_963714875.1 uncultured Microthrixaceae bacterium
GGCAGCTCGGTCTCGTCCGCCACCTCATGATCGACCGCCGGATCGTTCACCGCCGCACGTCGCACGCGGCGGCAGCGATGCCGTCGACCGGGTCGGCCGAGAGGGTGTGCAGCTGGCGCGGTCGGGTCTCGACCTGCGTCGGCGGTGTCAGCTCGCGAGACGATCCGGCGCCCCGTTCGGACAGCTTGCGGGCGGTGGACACCAGGCGGGTCTCGAACGATCCCATCGACGTGTTGAAGGCCCGCACCGTGCGGTCGAGCTGGGTGCCGACCTTCGCGTAGTGCTCGGCGAAGACCGAGATGCGCTCGTGCAGCTCGATGCCGAGTTGGTGGATCTCCGCCGATGCCTGCTCGGCCTGTCGCTCGCGCCAGCCGAGTGCGATGCCACGCAGCAGCGGAACCAGCGACGACGGTGTGACCAGGTACACGCCCTTGGCGGCACAGGACTCGAACAGGGTCGGGTCGGCGTCCATGGCTGCGGACAGGAACGACTCGCCGGGCAGGAACATGAGCACCAGGTCGATGGACGCGTCGAGCATCGTCGCGTAGTCGCGCCCGGCGAGCGCCTTGGCGTGCCCGGCGACCGAACGGGCGTGGTCGACCTGCAGCGCACGTTCAGCGGCGGGTCGCTGGCGTCGACGGCTTCGAGGTACCGGTCGAGCGGCACCTTCGAGTCGATCACCACGTCGTGGCCGTTCGGCAGGTGCACCACGACGTCTGGCCGACCAGCGACCTCGCCGTTGGTGACCCCGCCCTGTTCCGCGAAGTCGACGTGGCGGATGAGCCCGGCCAGCTCGAGCGCGCGACGCAGCTGCACCTCGCCCCAGGCGCCCCGCACACGGTTGTCGCTCATGGCCGACGCGAGCCGTGCGGCCTCGGTCCGCGTCGCCTGCGTCGCCCGGGTGAGCTCGCCGACCATCGTGCGGAGCTCGACGCTGGAGCTGCTGCGCTCCCGCTCGAGCGTGGCCAGTCGTTCGGCGAGCTGGGCGAGTCCGTCGCCGACGACCTGCGAGTGGGTGGAGAGCACCGTGTCGGTGTTCTGCTGCAGGGCGCCGTACCTGGTCTCGGCGAGTTGGAGGAGCTGCTGGCTCTGCGTCGCGAGGGCGTCGGCGGACACTGCCCGGAACGAGTCCAGCATCTGCTGATCGGTCGCGACCGATGACTGGGCGCGGGCCAGCTCGACCCGGAGGTCGGCCTCGCTCCGGGCCGCATCGGCGAGGGCACGGTGGAGCTGTTCGTGCTGCGCAGCTGCCGTGGCACGGACGCGCAGTGCATAGCCACCGCCGATGCAGAGGCCCACGAGCAGCGAGAGGATCATCATGACTGGAGTCATGCGATGACCCTACGAAGGGGGTGTGACACCCGGGACTGCGCCCCCGGGGCTTCCTGACCGCTCTGAGTGGTATCGACCGCGACCGCGGACGCTGCCCGCACCACGGAGGGTGACCCCGACCCGACCGCGGTGGGGTCGGCTCTCGACGGTTGAGCGCCGACGCTGCCGCCGTTGCGAGTTCTCATAGGTTGACCGATATACATCAGTCGTCCTATGTTTCTTCGGTGGCCACTCAGGGGGAGCGCCGAGCCGAGACACGTCAGCGCCTGCTGACCGCGGCCGCCGAGCTGTTCGCCGATCGTGGCGTGGGTGGGACGTCGATCGACGCGATCGCAGAACGTGCCGACCGCACCTCGGGCGCGGTCTACGACCACTTCGGCGGCAAGGACGGCGTGCTGCTGGCGCTGCTCGACAGCTGGGTCACCGACGTCGGCGCGGTCATCGGTGCCGAGCTGGCCACCGCCACGACGATGGACGAGCGCTTGGCGGTCCTGTGGCGCAACGTCTCGGCCCCCGCGGTGGGCGACGGTCGCTGGATGACGCTCGAGTTCGAGCTGTGGACCCACGCCTCGCGCAACCCCGACATGCGCGAGCACCTGACCCGCCGCTACCGCGGCGCGTGGCGGGGCATCGTGCAGGCGGCCGGTGGCTCGACCGAGCACGCCGGCGACGTCGGTCCGGCGGTCATCGGCCTGCTGCTGGGGCTGGAGATGATGCGGCGCATCGACCCCGATCGCGTCACCGACGAGCTCGCTGTCGACGCCCTGCGCGGCGTCGTCGAGGGAACCACACGCCAGGCATCCCGACGGTCCGCCAGGCGGCTCGACAGTGGACACCGCCCGTCAGGAGGCTCGACAGTGAGCCCCACGAAGATCTCGACAACGGCGCCACCACGGTGCCGGTACACATGGTGAAAGGAACCACCGATGCGCACTCCGATCTGTGACGACCTGGGGATCGAGTTCCCCATCTTCGCGTTCACCCACTGCCGCGATGTCGTGGTGGCGGTGTCCAAGGCGGGTGGCTTCGGTGTCCTCGGCGCCGTCGGCTACTCACCCGAGCAGCTCGAGATCGAGCTGAACTGGATCGACGAGCACATCGGCGATCACCCCTACGGCGTCGACATCGTCATCCCGAACAAGTACGAGGGCATGGACGCGGACATGTCCACCGAGGACCTCACCAAGATGCTCCAGGACATGGTCCCCCAACAGCACCTGGAGTTCGCCCGCAAGCTGATGACCGACCACGGCGTGCCGCTCAAGGACGACGAGGACGACAACACGATGCAGCTGATCGGCTGGACCGAGGCGACCGCCAGCCCGCAGGTCGACATCGCGTTGCAGCACCCGAAGATGACCTTGATCGCGAACGCGCTGGGCACGCCGCCGAAGGACATGATCGAGAAGATCCACGCCGAGGGCCGCAAGGTCGCGGCGCTGTGCGGCTCGCCGTACCAGGCGATGAAGCACGCAGATGCCGACGTCGACATCATCATCGCCCAGGGCGGCGAGGGCGGCGGCCACTGCGGCGAGGTCGGCTCGATCGTGCTGTGGCCCCAGGTGGTCAAGGCCGTCGCTCCACGGCCGGTGCTGGCAGCCGGTGGCATCGGTAGCGGTGAGCAGATCGCAGCAGCACTGGCACTGGGTTGCCAGGGTGCGTGGTCCGGCTCGCAGTGGCTGATGGTCGAGGAGGCGGAGAACACCCCGGTGCAGCAGCAGGCCTACATCGACGCCGGCTCACGCGACACCGTGCGATCCCGGTCCTTCACCGGCAAGCCGTGCCGGATGCTCAAGAACGAGTGGACCGAGGCCTGGGAGGATCCCGAGACCCCCGACCCGCTCGGCATGCCACTGCAGTACATGGTGTCGGGCGTCGCGGTGGCGGCGACGCACAAGTGGCCCGATCAGACCATCGACGTGGCGTTCAACCCGGTCGGCCAGGTCGTCGGTCAGTTCGAGAAGGTCGAGAAGACCGCCGCGGTCATGGAGCGGTGGGTCAACGAGTACCTCGAGGCCACCGAGCACCTCGATGCGCTGAACGAAGCCGCCGCGGCGGGCTGAGCGCGCCACCACCACGAGAACACCTTCCCCGGAGCCGGCCCCCGACCTATCGTCGGTGTCGAGCGACCGAGGGAGGAACCATGGGACGACTCGACGGCAAGGTGGCCATCATCACCGGCGCGGCCCGCGGGATGGGTGAGGCCGAGGCCAGGTTGTTCGCGGCCGAGGGCGCCCTGGTGGTGGTGGCCGACGTGCTCGACGACGAGGGTGCAGCCGTCGCCGCCGACATCGGTGACGCTGCACGCTTCGCGCATCTCGACGTCACCGACGAGTCCGGGTGGAGCAGCGTCGTGGCGACCACGACCGAGGAGTTCGGCCGTCCCGACGTCCTGGTGAACAACGCCGGGGTCCTGATCCCGTCGCCACTGCGTGACCTCGACGCCGACGAGCTCCGCCACGTCCTCGACGTGAACCTGGTCGGCCCCGTCCTGGGGATGAAGGTGGTCGGCGCCGCGATGGCCGACGCGGGGCGCGGGTCGATCGTCAACGTGTCATCGACCGGGGGCCTCGTCGGCATGTCGATGATCAGCTCCTACGTGGCGTCCAAGTGGGGGCTCCGTGGCGTGAGCCGTGCCGCGGCGATCGAGCTGGGCCCGAGCGGCGTCCGGGTGAACTCGTTGCACCCCGGCGGGGTGACCACACCGATGATCGGCGTGACCGACGTCTCCGCCATGGTCGAACCGCCTGCCCCAGGGGAGTTCGAGTCGAACCCCGCGCTGGCCGCATCGGACGCACAGGGCGCGACGCAGCCGATCCCGCGGCTGGGGCGACCGATCGAGATCGCCCGCCTGGCGCTCTTCCTGGCGTCGGACGAGTCGTCGTACTGCACGGGCGCCGAGTTCGTCGCCGACGGCGGTTCGGTCGCAGGCCAGGACCTGAGCGCCACGTTCGGCGGCTGATCAGCGGTCGGCACCTGCGCTGCCGTCACCGACCTGATCGGCGGCCGGAGGTGGTTCGACGGTCAGTCGCCCTGCACCAGCTCGCCGAGTGCGGCGAGCTCCTCCTCGGTCCCGAACGCGATCAGCACCTCGCCGGGCTGCAGCACCGTGTCCGACGACGGGTTGCTGCGGAACGCCCCCGCACCGTCGCGCACCGCCATGACCAGCGCGCCGGTCCGGTGCCGCAGGCGTGCCTCGGACAACGTCGACCCCGCGACGGCCGAGTCGGCGGTGACGGTGAGCTCCTCGAGGCGGAACTCCAGGCGGCGGTCATGCACCACGACGTCGAGGAACTCCGCCACGGTCGGTCGCAGCACGAACGCGGCCATCCGGGCGCCACCGATGTGCTGGGGGTTGACCACCCGGTCCGCTCCCGAGCGCCGCAGCTTGGGTTCGCTGCTGGCGCTGCGCGCCCGGGCGACGATGAACAGCTCGGGTGAGGTGGCCCGTGCGCTCAGGGTGATGAACGAGTTGGCCGCATCGGTGTCCACCGCGGCGACCAGCGACCCGGCACGCTCCAGTCCTGCGTCGCTGAGCACCACGTCCTCGGTCGCATCGCCGACGACGTAGGGATGCGGGCAGCTCTCGAGGAGCTCGGGGTCGATGTCGACGACCACCAGGGACCGCCCGGCGGTGTCGAGCTCCTCGGCGATCGCGCGACCCACCCGGCCCCACCCGCAGACGATGACGTGGTCATCGAGATCGTTGATGGTGCGTGTCATGCGGCGCCTTCCCAGCAGGTCGAGCAGTCGGCCCTCGATGAGCGTCTCGATCAGGACGCCGAAGGCGTACAGCGTGGCACCCACGCCGAACAGGATCAGGACAATGGTGAAGACCCGTCCGACGGGATCGAGGGGTTGGACCTCGCGGAACCCCACCGTCGAGATGGTCGTGACGGTCTGGTAGGTCGCGTCCAGCAGTGAGAAGCCGAGTGCGAGGTAGCCGATCGTGCCGACGACGATCACCAACCCCAGCAGCGCCACCGCGGATCCCAGACGCCGCCAGTGGGTCATCGCCGAGCCGTCGGCGGCCGTCCGGTGGGCGGTGACCACCCGACGTTCAGCGCGTCGACGCAACAGCACGGAACCGGCCATGGTCGTCCCGCTCGACGCGGGCCATGGCCACCTCGGGGTCGTGGGGGAAGGCGAGCCAGACCCGGCGGTCGGCCACGTCGGCGAGCAGCGCTGCCTTCTCGGCCACGACCAGCTCGGGGAAGCGGTCGTAGCCCATCGTGATCGGCACGTGCACCCACGGTCGCCCGGGCACCAGGTCCGACGCGTAGAGCACCGGGCCGTCCTCACCGTCGACCTCGGTCATGAGCAGCCCCGGGGTGTGTCCATCGGAATGGTGGAATCGGTACTCTCCGCCCAAGCGTTCGTGAGGTGTCGCCATCGACGAGCTCGAGCCGGCCGGTCGCCTCGAGCAGCGGTTGCAGGTGGGCCAGGAACGATGCCCGGTCCCGTGGCGTGGGAGCGAGCGCCCGTTCCCACGCTCGGCGCCCCACGACGTAGGACGCCTCGGGGAACGCGAGCGTCGGCTCGCTGTCGGGTGCCCACGTGTCGAGGACACCACCCGCATGGTCGAAGTGCAGGTGCGACAGCACCACGACGTCGATGTCGGCCGGCGCGACGCCCAGATCGGCCAGGTGGTCCAGCAGCACGTGGCGCTGCTCCACGATGCCGTAGCGGCCGGCGAGCTCGGGCGGGAACGGCGCGCCGACACCTGCTTCGATCAGCACCATGCGCCCCGAGGTCTCTCGGGCGAGGAGCCCCCGGGTGGCCAGCGCGATCCGGTTCGCCTCGTCCGGTTCGGCCCAGTGGCGCCACATCTCACGCGGGGCGTTGCCGAACATCGCTCCACCGTCGAGGCGCTGGGAGTTGCCGAGCACCGGCGACAGCGTGACCATCGGGCCAGTCGACACGACCGGCCGTGGGAGGTCAACCGGGGCGGTGGTGCACTTGCCCCGACGGCCGCCATCGCCGAGGATCAGGCCATGAGCGACCAATCAGCTGCGACCGGCCCCAACGACCTTCCCGTTTCTGCACTGGTCGGCGACGAGGTCGAGCGCATCGCCGCCGATGCCACCCTGATCGACGTGGCGGTGGCGCTCCACGAACGAGGGATCGGGATGCTGGCGGTCGGCGACGGCCCTCGACCTGCAGGTGTGGTGTCGGAACGAGACCTGGTGCGGGCACTCGCGGAGGGCATGGACCCTGCCACGACCACGGCGATCGACGTCGCGCACACCGAGCTGCGATGGGTCGAACCCCACACGACGGTCGGGGAGGTGGCCGCGGAGATGATGTCCAACTGGGTCCGCCACGTGCTGGTGGGCAGCGACGGGGCCCTGGTCGGCGTCGTGTCGGTGCGCGACATCGTCGGCGTCTACTCGTCCAGCGACGACGTCGGCTGACAGCCGCTCGGTTCACCAGATCCGGACACAGCGGGGATCGGCTGGTGTCGCGAACGTCGGGCCCAGCGGCTCAGGACTGCAGTTCTGCGCTCAGGTCCGGGCCGCGGAGGACATCGCCAGGCCGAGGCGCCGGTCGTAGTTGCGCCGTTTGGTGTCGTCGCGCAGCACGTCCCAGGCCAGATTGATCTCACGCATCCGGTTCTCCGCGTACTCGATCGCGCTCGGCCCCGCGCTGAGATGGAAGTCCGGGTGGTACTGGCGGGCGAGTTGGACATATGCGCGGCGCAACTCGTGGCTGCTGGCGCCCACCGAAACGCCCAGCACCTGGTAGTGGTTCACCGCTGGACCCTCCCGCCCCGCCACTGCGGGTGCTTCACCGACATCGGCTGTCATTCTGGTGGCCGACTCCGGTCGATGCCATGAGCCATTCACCCCAACGGGCTCGGTGCGAGCGGATCCCTGCCCCGACAGAAAAGGCCGCCGTGCGGAGGGGCGGGTGCCCCGCCGCACGGCGGCCTGTCGAGCTCGGAGCTGGCGTCCGCTCGGGGCGGCCAGTCGCTCAGGGATGCCGGTCGCTCAGAGGTGGCGTCCGCAGTGCGGCCACGGGCCGGAGCCCGACGAGCGGTACAGCGACATGGCCATGGCGTCCTGGTCGGCGGGGGCTGCAGCCGCCGGGTCGACGCCCACCAGGTGGGGGTGGGATCGGCGTGCGACGGCGTTCCAGGTGGAACGCGAGAACTGGTAGGCGCCGCGGTAGGCGCCGGATGAGGACACCGCTGAGTAGTTGCCGCCGGATTCGCAGCGTCGGAGGGCAGCCCAGCCCCCGCCCATCGAGGAGCGCTGCGTGGATGCGGCGCTGGCGGCCGCTGCCCTGGCGGCAGCCTGCTCGGCAGCGACCCGCTCGGCCTCGGCGACAGCGGCTGCGAAGCGCTCGATGCGCTCGGCGGTCGCTGCTGCCTCGGCAGCGGTGACCGCGGCTGCGAAGCGCTCGAGCCGCTCGATCCGAGCGTCCTCGACCGCGGTCTCTGCACGGCTGATCTCGGCATCGAGCAGTTCGGCTGCGTAGGAGGCCGTCGTGTCCTCGAGCTCGGTTGCTGGTCGGGCGTCGGCGTCCTCGAGTGGGGAGCTGATGGCGAACAGCGTCACGGCTGTCACGGTGAGCGCCACGATGCCGAGGAGGGCGAGGTGGCGCGCGTACGTACTTCGGAGGGGGGTGGGGGTGGTCACGGGATCTCCAGCGGTCATGGTGACGCCCCAGCGGCGTCACGTGCGAGATGTGGACCTGAACAGTGTGACGCAAAATCGAAACACAACCGCAATATGACCGTCGGTCGTTCGTCACATGAATCCGATTCGGGACTCTCGCCGTCCCTGGCTCATCGTGCGGCCGCTGCGCTGGTGCAGGGTGTCGCAGGCCGGTTCGTCAGGTGGTCGACGGCTCCACCGGCCGGGCGCGATGTGCCCGCAGCGCCCGGACACCGACGACCACGAGCGTCATCACCGTCAGGGGCAGCACGAAGCCGAGCATCGCCACCGCGAACGGGTCCCGCAATCCGCTGTCGGTCTGGTCGAGTACCAGGAACGTCAGGTACGCCACGTAGTAGACGCCGAACAGCGCCCCTTCCCACCGCTTCAGCTCGTAGCCGTTGAAGAACACCGGGAGGCATGCGACCGCGACGGCGAGCATGATCGGCAGGTCCAGCCGGAGTGCGTCGTCGCTCACCGGCAGCCCGCCCGGGGCGACGACCGCGGTGATCCCCAGCACGGCGAGCAGGTTGAACAGGTTCGAGCCGACGACGTTGCCCACCGCGATGTCGCGTTCGCCCCGGATCGCGGCGATCACCGAGGTCGCGAGCTCCGGGGCGCTCGTGCCGAACGCCACGACGGTCAACCCGATCACCAGGTCCGACACCCCGAAGCTCTCGGCGATCTCGCTCGCGGAGCCGACCAGCCACCTCGATCCGACGACCAGCGCGACCACACCGCCGACGATCGAGACGATGTCGATCCACAGCGGCGCCCTGTCGGTGCTGCCGAAGGCCTCGTCGTATTCGGCTTGGACGTCGGCGTTCTCGCGAAGCGCCGCCCACACCGTCCACCCGCTGTAGACGATCACCGAGAGCAACAGCAGGGCGCCCTCGAGTCGTCCGATCAGCCCGTTCAGCGACATGACGATGACGACGACCGACGCCAGGATCATCAGCGGCACGTCGATGCGGACGATCTTCTGGGCGACGAGGAGACCGCCGCCGATCGCAGCGGACACGCCCAGGACCAGCAGCACGTTCGCGATGTTGCTGCCCACGACGTTGCCGATCGCCAGGCCGGCCTGGCCGTCACGGGCGGCACCGACGCTGACCGCCATCTCTGGGGTGCTGGTGCCGAATGCCACGACGGTGAGTCCGACCACCACCGGCGACAACCCGGTGCGCACGGCGATCGACGACGCGCCTCGGACCATGATCTCGGCCCCTCCGACGAGCGCGACGAAGCCGAGGACCAACAAGAGGTAGGTCATGTGGCGACGCAGGTGTTCATCGGATTGGCAGCGTGCCACAACCGATCCGACCCTGGTGCATCAGGCCCACGGAGCCGGGTTCGGCAGCGGCAGGGATGACCTCGCCGGTGTTCGTGACTTTGGACCCTCGGTCGACGCGCCCGTTGTCCGCGAAGCTGTGGCTGTCGCGACCATCGGGCGACTGGCCATCGAGCGACCACCGGAGGTGGCATGAGCGTGTCGGAGATCCGTTGTGGGAGCTGTGGGGTGCGCAACCGCGTCCCGGTGAGGGCGGCGGGGCGCCCGCGGTGCGCGAAGTGCCATGCAGATCTGGCGTGGCTGGGCGAGGTGACCGAGGCGGACTTCGACGCGGCGGTGTCGTCCTCGCCGGTACCCGTGCTGGTCGACCTGTGGGCGCCGTGGTGCGGTCCGTGCCGATCGATCGCTCCGGTGCTCGAAGACCTGGCGGTCCAGCGAGCGGGCCGGCTGCGGATCGCGAAGGTCAACGTCGACGAGGCTCCGGGGGTCTCGGCCCGCCTCGGCGTCCAGGGCATCCCGACCATGGTCCTCTACGCGGATGGGGTCGAGGTGGGCCGTCAGGTCGGCGCGCTCCCCGCGCACGCCCTCAGCGCATGGATCGACGGTTCGCTCCCGCCGCGTGGTGCCAGATGAGCGCAGCGTTGCGTCTGGAGGGCGTGGTGAAGTCGTTCGGGCCGACCATCGCCCTGGACGGGCTGGAGCTCGAGGCTCGCCACGGCGAGGTGCACGGCTTCCTCGGGCCCAACGGCGCTGGGAAGACCGTCACGCTGCGCGTGCTGTTGGGCCTGTTGCGCCAGGACAGCGGACACGTCGAACTGCTCGGCGGCGATCCGTGGCGGGACGCGGTCGAGCTGCATCGCCGGGTTGCGTACGTGCCCGGAGAGCTCAACCTGTGGCCGCAGCTGAGCGGCGGCGAGGTGATCGACGTCCTCGGCCGGCTCCAGGGCGGCATCGATCCTCGCCGCCGCGACGACCTGGTCGAGCGGTTCGACCTGGATGTGCGGCGCAAGGCCCGCACCTACTCCAAGGGCAACCGCCAGAAGGTGGCGCTCGTCGCAGCGCTCGCGGCGGACGTCGACCTGTACCTCCTGGACGAGCCGACCGCCGGGCTGGATCCGCTGATGGAGGCGGTGTTCCAGGACTGCGTGGGTGAACTGGCCGGCCAGGGTCGCTCGGTGCTGCTGTCGAGCCACATCCTCGACCAGGTCGAGCACCTCTGTGATCGGGTGACGATCATCCGCCGTGGTCGCACCATCCAGACGGGCACGCTCGAGGAGCTGCGTCATCTGACGCGTACGACGGTCTCGGTCCTGACGTCGCTGCCGCTGACGGGACTGGACCAGCGGCCGGGGGTGTACGACGTCGTCGTCGCAGGTGACGGACGGGTGACCTTCGACGTCGACAGCGCTCAGTTGGAACACGTGATGACCTACGTGGCCGGGCACGGGATCACCGCGCTCACCAGCCATCCGCCGACGCTGGAGGAGTTGTTCCTGCGCCACTACGGCGATGAGCTCAGCGGAGCCGGGCTGCCCGACGACGGTGATCGCACCCGGCAACACGCCAACGGCGATCTCGCGGGCGACCGCGAGGCACCGCCGCCGTCGTGACCGTCGAGGGCACCGCTGAACTGACTCGCCTCGGGGTGCGCCTGGACCGCGTCCGCGCGCCCCTCGCCGCGGTGGCCGTCATGGCGTTGGTCATCGTGTCCGCCGGCAGCGTCGCTGGGCTCTATTCCACACCCGAGCAGATCGCCGAGTACGTCTCACTCGTCAACGTCAGTCCCAACATGGCGGCGGTCAACAGCGCCATGAACGGCCCGGGGTTCGGCTTCGATGATCCCGACATCGGTGTCGTGCTGGTCAACGAGCTGGCTGTATGGGGTGCGGTGGCGTTCGCCCTGATGGCCATCTTCGGCGTCGCCCGCCACACCCGTGCCGAGGAGGACGCGGAGCGCACCGAGGTACTGCGCTCGCGGATGGTCGGGCGCCACGCCACCCTTGCTGCGGCAGGGCTGACCGTGGGCGCGCTCGTGGTGGCGGTCGGGGCGATGGCGTTCCTCGGTCTGCTCGCCACGGGCTACGCGCCCGTCGGCTCCTTCGCCCTGGTGTGCGGATTCGTTGCTGCCGGGTGCGTCTTCGGAGCCGTCACCGCGGTGGCGGCGCAGGTCGCCGGGACCTCGCGAGCCACGATCGGGTTCGGAGTCGGCGCTCTGGGCGCTGCCTACCTGCTGCGAGCGGTCGGCGACATGGGCGACGGAACGCTGTCGTGGTTGTCGCCGATCGGGTGGGTGCACCGTCTACGCCCGTTCGCGGGCGAGCAGTGGTGGGTGCTGGGCTTGTCCGCGGCGGTCGTCGTGGTGTGCTGCGTTGCATCGGTCGTGCTGTCCGACCGGCGCAACCTGGGTTCGGGCATGTTGCCCCAGCGACTCGGGCCACCACGGGCGGGTTGGTGCAGCGTCCGCCTGCTGGGGCTGACCGCCCGCCTGCAGCGGGGGTCGATCATCGGCTGGTGCGCTGGACTGGCCGTGTTGGGGGTCGCCTACGGGTGGGTCGGCAGCGACATCTCCCAGATGTTCGACGACATGCCGGACCTGGAGCAGTTCATCCCGACCGGCGCCGGGTCGGTGACTGACTCGTACCTGGCCTACACGATGGTCCTGGGGGCGATGCTGGCCGGCGGATTCGCCGTGTCGTCCGTGCTGCGGATGCGAGCAGAGGAGTCCTCGGGCCGCGCCGAGCTGCTGTTGGCACGGCCGCTGTCGCGCCGGTCATGGGCGCTGACGCACCTGACGGTCACCGTGGGTGGTTCGGCGGTGGTGATGGCGAGCTACGGGCTGGCGATCGGTCTCGGCATCTCGGCGGCCCTCGGCGACCCCGGCCAGCTCCCGCGGATGCTGGGCGCAGCGTTGGGCCTGGTCCCTGCGGTGCTGGTGCTGGCGGGGCTGGCGATGCTGCTGGTCGGGGCCGTGCCACGCGTCGCTGCCGGGGCATGGGTCGGCCTGGCGGTGGTCGTCGTCATCGGGCTGTTCGGCGATCTGTTCAGCCTGCCTGACCCGCTGCGGTGGGTCTCGCCGTTGGAGCACCTCGCAATGATGCCCGCCGAGGGGTTCGACGCCGTGGGGTTCGTCGCGGTGACCGCGGTGGCGCTGGTCCTGGCGGGGTCGGGCCTGTTGGCGCTGCGCGACCGCGACCTGCCCGCGTAGCTCAGCCGCCGAAGATGCGAGAGCGGAGCGACGGCTTCGCCCCGGCGCTGCACTGGCAGCGGTCCTCGGGGCTCACATCGCCGAGGACCTGCTCGACGTGTTGGCCGCAGCCGGTGTAGCTGGGGCGGTGACAGGTGGGGCACGTGATTCTGCTGCACATACCCCCCAGGGTATCACTCGAGCGGGGCGTTCGCCACGGGGGCGGCGACGGCTCGGGCCGCCGTGGGCCGCCGTCGGCCCCACGATGGGCACACGCAGCCGCTGTTCAGCGGCCCGCCAACTCGGCGACCAGGGGCGCCAGCTCCAACGCGGACTCGTTCTGCACGACGTGGTACGAGAAGCCCCACCGCTCGCGACGCGACTCGAGCCGGTCGGTCAACTCCGGCACGGTGCCCGCCAGGACCATGGGCGAGTCCAACAGGGTGGTCGGGTCCTCGCCGTCGAGCCCGAAGCCGGGTGCCAGCATCTCCGCGACGGAGTGCGCATCATCGGTGACGGCAACGACCGGTACCCAGGCGTTGATCTCCAGGTCGTCGAAGCGGGCGCCCGCCCCTCGCGGACCCAGCCGAGCTTGGCGTCCATCCGGTCCGCGAGCCCGTCCCGAGCCGCATCGGCATCGACCTCGCCCGAGTGGATCGAGGGATTCACACCCACGATGTCGGCGGTGGCCCCGGCGAAGCGCAGCATCCTGGGCGAGCCCCCGGCGAGTAGCAGCGGCGGTCCGCCGGCGGTGTGCGGCGCGGGCAGGCCGACCAGGTCGGTGATCGTGTAGTGCTCACCCCGGTGGTCGACCGGTTCGCCCGACCACAGTCCTCGGATCACCGCCGCACCCTCCATCAGCCGGTCGACCCGCACCCCCGGGCGGTCCATCACGATGCCCGAGGCGTCGTAGTCGGTCCGCATCCACCCCGCGCCGAGACCGACCTCGCAGCGCCCGGGGAACAGCAGGTCGATCGTGGCCATCTCCTTGGCCAGCACCACCGGGTGGCGGTAGTCGTTGTCGAACACGAGTGCGCCGACCACCAAGCTGGTGGTCGCCGCCGCCGCGGCGGTCATCGCAGCGATCGGCGCGAGCTGGTCGCCGAAGTGGTCGGGGACGAACAGCGTCGAGTAGCCGAGCTCCTCGAGGCGCCGGGCGGACTCGGCCCAGCTCATGTCGGGCAGCGGCTGGTGCAGCTGCGCCCCGAACCGGAAGCGTCGATCGTGTGCCATGAGCGCAGTCTGGCTGATCGTCCGCCCCCGAGCGGCGCGTTCTGGGCTGTGGGATCGATTCTCCGAGAGGTGCATCCACCGGGGGTGCCTGCTACGAAGTGAGGTCTGTGACTCCCCACGAGACCTCCGTATTGCGCGCGCCCGGAGCACGCTGATGTTCCTCGCGTTGCGAGAGATGCGACGTGCCGTGGTCAGATTCGGGCTGCTGATGGCGTCGATCGGGCTGTTGGTGTTCCTGATCCTGTTCCAACAGACGTTGCAGAACGGGCTCATCACCTCGTTCGTCGGCGCCATCGAGAACCAGTCCGCACCGGTGCTGGTCTACAGCGTGGATGGTCGCCGCAACCTCCAGGGCAGCGTGATCACCCCGCCGCTCGAGGAGCAGATCCGGGCGGTCGACGGCGTCGGCAGAGCCGGGTTGATCGGACAGGGGACGTTCAGCGTCACCGCCGACGGAGCACTCACCAGCGCAGCGATCATCGGCTACTCCGAACCGGGGCTCGGCGATCCCGACACCATGGTCGACGGCCGCCTGCCGAGTGCGGACGGCGAGGTGGTCGCCATCGACAGCGCCGCCGACGAGGGTTTCGCCATCGGTGACACCGTCACGGTCGAACCGGGCGGGCTGGAGCTCACCGTGGTCGGTCTCGCCGAGCAGATCGGGTACCAGGCCTCGACCACGCTGTTCTCCAGCTACGAGACCTATGCAGCGGCGGTCAGCGCAGGCAACCCCGACGCGACCGGCGTGCTGCCGGCGGTGATGGCGCTCGAACCCGCCGAGGGCGTCACCGACGAACAACTCGTGCAGAGCGTCAACGACGCCGCCCCCGACGCAGATGCGCTCACTCGCGCCGACGCCGCCGCGGAGACCCCCGGTGTGGCCCAGGTCCGCCAGTCGTTCCAGGTCATCTTCTTGCTCTACGGATTGGTCGTCCCGCTGATCACCGGGCTGTTCTTCCTGATCATCACGCTGCAGAAGGCCAACGCACTCACGCTGTTGCGTGCCGTCGGCGTCCCCGGCTCGGCGCTGGTGCGGTCGCTGCTGTTCCAGGTCGTGGTGGTGCTCGCCGCCGGCATCGGCATCGGTGTGGCGCTCTACACACCGTTGGCCAACCAGCGTCTGGGTGGCATCCCGCTGAGCTTCCAGACCGGAGCGGTGGTGTTCTGGTCCGTCACCCTCATGGTGCTCGGTGTGATCAGTTCGCTGGTGTCGGCGCGCCGCGTGCTGTCGATCGATCCCATCGAAGCCACCACCGGCGCAGGAGTGGAACGATGAAGGTCGCACTGCTCGAGCTGCGTCGGCGCCCGGGACGCTTCTCCACCGCGACGATCATCCTGACGCTCATCGCGACCCTGCTGATGCTGCTCGGTGGGCTGCTCGACGGCCTTCTCGACGGATCCACCAGCGCGGTGGCGGCCCAGCAGGGCGACGTCATCGTCTTCTCCGACACCGCCGAGAGCTCGTTCCTACGCAGTCGCGTGACGCCCGAGATCCGCGAGCAGGTCGAAGCGGTTCCGGGGGTGGCCGCCGTCGGTGGGATCGGTGTCGCGCAGCTCGGTGGTCGGGTTCCCGGCAACGCGGATCGCGACCTGGTCGACGTGGCGCTGTTCGGCTACCAGATCGCGCCCGACGGCGTTCCGGAGGTGCCAGCCGTCGGTGAGGCCTACGCGGACCGATCCCTCGAGTCCGGCGGCGTTCGCGAGGGCATGACGATCGAGTTGGGCCCGCAACGCACCCCGATCACCATCGTCGGTTGGGTCGACGATCTGGCCTACTCCGGGCAGGGCACGCTGTGGGCCGCGCCGGCGACGTGGCGCGATGTGGTCAACCAGAACCGCCCGGGCGCCGGCGTCGGCGACGGGGTCTTCCAGTCGCTGGTGGTCCAGGCCGATGACGGCACCGACCCGGCCACGCTGCCCGCCGCCATCGATGCGGCGACCGACGGAGCGACCGAGTCGCTGACCCTGGACGACGCCATCAACGCCATCCCCGGAGTCGAACAGCAGTCGTCGACGTTCAACCAGATCATCGGTGTCACCGTGATCATCGCCATCATCGTGGTTGCCCTCTTCTTCGCTCTCCTCACCGTGGAGCGCACCTCGCTGTACGGCGTGCTCAAGGCGATCGGCGCGACGTCGCGTTCGCTGTTCGGCGGTGTGGTTCTGCAGGCGGTGGTGGTCACCCTGGTGGCCTCGGCAATCGGCGGCACGCTCGCGCTGCTGCTCGACCTCGCCGTGCCGCCGGGCGGCATTCCCTACACGCTGCTGCCCGCCCGGATCATCAGCAGCGTCGTCTTCCTCCTCATCGCAGCCATCATCGGTTGTGCCTTCTCACTCCGTCGGGTCCTTCGGATCGACCCGGCCTCAGCCATCGGGAGCGGATCGTGAACTCCACCGACACCACCGCCGGGCAGGCCCAGTCCTCGCCCGACCAGTCCGACTCGCCCGGCCGGTCCGGCACGGCCCGGCCGTCGAGCGACGGCGACCTGGCGCTGCGCATGACCGGCGTCCGCAAGACCTACCAGCTCGGCGACGAGGAGGTGGTCGCGCTCGATCACGTGAACCTCTCGGTGGGTGCAGGAGAGATCCTGTGCCTCCTCGGCCCGTCGGGGTCGGGCAAGACCACGCTGTGCTCCATCGCGGGAGGCCTGCTCTCCGCGACCGAGGGCGAGGTCGTGGTCGGCGGCCAGGACATCACCAACTACAACGCCCGCCAGCTGTCGACGTTCCGTTCCGAGTCGGTCGGTTTCGTGTTCCAGGCGGTGAACCTGGTCCCGTTCCTGACCGCTCGCGAGAACCTGCTGGTCGTCGACGAACTGGGCCGCCGGACCGGCAAGGCGGCTCGAGCTCGTGCCGACACGCTGCTCGAGGAGCTCAGCATGACCGACCGGGCCAGGAACCTGCCGTCGCAGCTGTCGGGCGGACAACGCCAGCGGGTGGCGATCGGACGGGCGCTGATGAACGAGCCGCAGCTGGTGCTGTTCGACGAGCCGACCTCGGCACTCGACACCAAGCTCGGCGAGCAGGTGATGGAGTTGATCCAGTCCGAGATGCGCCAGCGGGGGACCGCTGCGATCATCGTGACCCACGACGAGCGCATCACCCACTACGCGGATCGTACGGTGCACATCATCGACGGCAAGCTCGACGCCTGAACACCCGTCCATGCCTCGGCGCGGACCGGCGGTACGCTGAATCCGATGTGGTGGTGGCTCCTGGCGACAGCGGTGTGTGTGTTCGTCATCGCCGCGGTCTCGATCGGGGTCGTCACGGGGTCGCTGGCCCGGCGGCCCCGCCGCAGCGTCTATGACCTGGAGGAAGCGGTCGACTTCGTCGCTGATCGGCTGCCCGAGGAGATGACCGCGGTCGTCTCCTACGACGACGTGCGGTCCGTCCTGTTGTTCCACTGCGACTACCTGGCGGCCAAGGGAGTTGCATCGGGACGCACCGCCGACGACATCGGTGCGGCGCTGGTGGTCGTGCCCGATGACGAGCCGACGGCGTTCGTGCTGGGCAAGGTCGGCGACGCCGGGCTCGAGCTGAGCGACGACGACGTGCTCGCGATCCTGGACGCAGAACTGTCCTACTACCAGGCGATCGGGGCCATCGGCCCCCGGCTCGACGACGTCGGGGAGAGCTGAACCACCCGTCCCGGGCCACCAGGTGGCCGGACCCCTCTACGATGGCAGCGGTCAAGGTGACCGCAGCGTTCGAGACAGGAATGGCACATGGAACGGCCCGTGAAGTTCGAGCACAACCGCTACGTGGGCGACAAGCGGACCCAGGTCGTCTATGACATCGATGCGATCGAGCCCGAGGACGAGCACATCATCGAGGAGCTGATGGCCTCGGAAGCCTTCCTGTGCTTCGGGCCCGACACCGAGGCCGAGGCGCGCAACCGCTGCTACCGGCTGTTCGCGAAGCAGCGGGCGGCGAGCGACGCCTGATGGACGGCGCGGGACCGCCATCCGGTTCCGGTCCGCCGGTGATGGACTACGAGTTCCGCTCCGGTGAGCTGACCCTCAGCGGCCATCTGTGCCGGCCCCCGGGGGACCTGGGTGACGCTCCGGGCCTGGTGCTGTGCCACGGGTTCCCGACCCGGGGTCGTGAGTCGCCCCAGTCGGGCAAGTCCTTCCCGGAGCTCGCAGAGCGGATCTCCGCGGAGCTCGGCTGGTGCGTGCTCACCATGAACTTCCGGGGCTGCGGCAACGCCGAGGGGGATTTCTCCCTCGACGGCTGGCTCGATGACGTCCACGCCGCGGTGTCGCATCTGCGTTCGCTGGGCGTCGGCGGCGTCTGGCTGGCCGGGTTCGGCACCGGCGGCTCGCTGGCGGTCTGCGAAGGTGCCCGCAACCCGCTGGTGCGCGGTGTCGCTGCGCTGGCCACGCCGGCGGACTTCGATGACTGGGCGCGCCATCCGCGTCGACTGCTGCTGCACGCCCGCGACGTGCAGGTGATCAAGGATCCCGGATTTCCGCCGGCGTTCGAGAAGTGGGCGAGCGGGATCAAGACGGTCCGCCCGGTCGCTGCCGCCCAGCAGCTGGCGCCGCGGCCGCTGCTGGTGGTGCACGGTGACAGCGACGACCTGACCCCGCAGGCCGATGGGCGTGCACTTGCCACCGCCCATGGCGCCGCGGAGTTCCGCGTGATCAACGGGGCGGGGCACGAACTGCGTCACGACCCCCGGGCCGTCGCTGTGTTCCTGGGATGGCTCGCTCGCCAGCAGATCGACGCGGCGGTGGCCGAGGGCCGACAGCGCATCACCGACTGAGGTGCTCTCCGATCCGGTCGGATCAGGTCGAGGCGTCCTGCTTGGACTTCTTCGCCGCCTTCATCGCCTTCTTCCACTGGCGTACCTCGGCGAGCGCCTCGGGCGAACTGACGTCGGCAACCGATCGGGGCTGATCGTCGGAGAACGGTGCAGCGACCGCCTCCCACCCGTCGGCACGGATGCCCAGGCGCTTGGCCAGGATGGCGATCAGGATCTTGGTCTTCTCCTCGCCGTAACCGGGCAGTGCCCGGATCCTGGAGCGGAGGTCCTTCGCATCTGCTGCCCCGGTCCAGATGAGCGACGCATCGCCGTGGTAGTCGTCGGTGATCCGCTCGCACAGCTCGTGCACCCGCCGACCCATCGACGCAGGGAACCGGTGGATGGCCGGTGTCTGCGCGCAGATCGCCACGAACTCCTCGGTGTCCATCCCTGCGATGCGCTCGGCGGACAGGTCGCCCCCCAGCCGCTCGCGCAGCGTTGCCGGCCCCTTGAACGCCCACTCCATGGGTACCTGCTGGTCCAACAACATGCCGATGACCAGCGCCAAGGGGTCGTGCTGCAGCAGCAGGTCCGCATCGTCGTCGCCGGTGATCGGGATGGAAGGGGTGGTCATGGCCGGTCAACCTACTCCCGGTGCACCACGGTGATTCGTAGGGCCCATCGTTCTCAAGGGGGCCCCTCGGGGTGCCGATGCCCAGCGCAGGCGCTGAGCAGGACGGTCACGTGGTGGTCGGTCCCGAGGGCGCCCTGACCGCCGATCGATGGAGCTGTGATGTCCGACCCACACCGACCGGTGCGCCTGGCCGACGCGGCGCTCGTCGCTGTCGCCGTGCTGATGGTGCTGACCATCAGCATCGGCGTGCTGGGCTGATCCGGGCGGCCGTCGATGCAGAACTGCCCGACCTGTCAGATGTTGATGGAGGACGAGGAGCAGCTCTGTGCTGCGTGCGCCGCGGAGCGCTCCTCGGCGTCTGATCGCCTGGCGCCCGGTCCGCCGGCGCCCGACCGCTCGCTGGCGCAGGCGGTCGGGCCGCTGCCCGGGGTCGGCGTGGGTACCGCGGTGCTGGAGCGTCCCGTGGCGGGGCCGATACCGCTGCCCGAATCCGTCAGGTACCGCACTGCCGGCGGTCATCGGCGCGTGGTGAAGGGCGTCGTGTGGTCGGTGGTGCTGGCTGCAGGTGTGGCGGCGCTGGCGGTCATGGCGATGCGCGGCGAGGGACCGATCGCAGAGGCTGCGGTCGAGGCCGGACTGGTGGCACCGCCGTCGGTCAGCGTGCCGAGCTCGTGGCAGACCGTCTCGCCCGACGGCGTCGGGTTCAGGGCCTCGGTTCCGTCAGGCTCAGCAACGACCGATGGCGTCTCGGCCGGTCTCGGGCCGCAGGCCGCAGGGCTGATCGGGGTGTCGGCGTCCTTGGGATCGGGTGGATCGACGACCGTCGTCGCCGACGCGGCGCAGCGCGGTCCCGCAGAGCTCGCTGCGCTCGACGACCCGGCAGCGTTCGGCATGCTGGTCGATTCGATGGTCGGCCCGCTGGCGATCTCGCCCTCGCCGTTCGCCCCGGCGTCGCACAGCGGCGGCGCGAGCGGCGACACGTCCGACCTCGCTCCGGTGGCATCGCCGGGCGGGATCGAGACGATGCGTCGTCAGACCCCCGTGGGCAACGGGAGAGCCGTCGACGTCGTGGTCGCGAACGACACCACCGCGGTCACCACCCGAGCCCGGTTCCTGCTGGCCGACGGTCGTGTCCACGTCGTGGTCACCAGCGGGATGGACGAGGGACACCGCCGTCTGGACGAGGTGCACGCACGAGTCATCTCGGCGCTGGAGACGACGCGCTGACCGGCGGCGCCGATCAGGCCCGGGTGTGCTCGGTGTCGCATGCCCGACATCGTGCGACCCAGCCTCCGGTGGTCACACGGACCGCCATCCACCCGCCGCACATGCTGCAGTAGCGCGGCGGATCGAGCTCCGGCAGGCAGCCAGCGCAGCCGGTCGCTCCGCAGCCGGGGCAGTGGGGGCCCGTGGCCATGGTCTCGACTCAGACCACGCCGGTCAGTGCGGCGATCGGCATCTGCAGGTCGTCGAGCATCTGCAGGTCCTCGTCGGGAGACCTGCCGAGGGTGGTCAGGTAGTTGCCGACGATCAGGGCGTTGATCCCCGAGGTCATGCCCATCACCTGCAACTCGCGCAGCGTGATCTCGCGACCGCCCGCGTAGCGCAGGATGACCGAGGGCAGCGCGATGCGGAACAGCGCGATCCAGCGCAGCGCCTCCATGGCGCTGACCGGCTTGCGGATCTGCAGCGGTGTGCCGGGGCGCGGGTTCAAGAAGTTCAGCGGCACCTCGGTGGGGTCCAGCTCGACGAGCTGGTCCAGCAGTTCGAGCCGCTGCTCGACCGTTTCGCCCATGCCGAGCAGTGCTCCACAGCACAGCTCCATGTCGTGTTCCTTCACGAGCTGACAGGTGTCCCACCGCTCCTCCCAGGTGTGGGTGGTGGCGACGCTGGGGAAGAACGACCGTGAGGTCTCCAGGTTGTGGTTGTAGCGGTGGACCCCACCCGCGGCGAGTCGTTCTGCTTGGTCGCGGCTGAGGATTCCCGCGGACACCGCCACGTTCAGTCCGGTCTGCTCACCCACCACCGGGACGAGCTCGAGGATCCGCTGCAGCGTCTTCTCGTCGGGACCCTTGACCGCGAGCACGATGCAGAACTCCGATGCGCCCAGCTCGGCAGTCTCACGTGCCGCCGCGAGCACCTCGTCGGTGTCGAGGAACGGGGTGGCCTTCACCGGCGTGTCGAACGCGGATGACTGGCTGCAGAAGTGGCAGTCCTCCGGGCAGCCGCCGGTCTTGGCCGAGAGGATGCCCTCGACCTCGACCTCGGGTCCGCACCAGGCGAGGCGGACCTGGTGAGCCAGCGCGGTCAGGGCCGGAATCGATTCGTCGGGGAGCGCAGCGAGTGCAGCGAGCTCGTCGGGAGTGAGTCGGCGTCGCTCTTCGAGCAGCGCGTCCTCTGCATCACGGATCAGCGTGCGGGACATGGGCGCAGACGGTAGTTCGGCCTCGGCGTGCGGCCCCAGCCAGCAGGCCCGACAGCCTCCCGAGGCACCACCAACTCGGGCACGTTCAGCCCTTTTCCGCAGATCGTCCCGAAAAACGGGACGATCTGCGGAAAAGCTGTGGGGCGCCGACGGAGAGGCTCCCGAGGCTCAGCGCAACCAGGGCGCTGGAAGGTCCGTCGAGATCCCGTAGCGCTCGATCGCGTCGTGCAGCGCGGCGGGCACCAGTGCCCCCTCGGCCACCAGTTCGGACAGCACCGCGAGCACCACGTGTGGCGCATCGGTCTCGAAGAACCGCCGGAGTGCTTCGCGGGTGTCGGAGCGTCCGAATCCGTCGGTGCCGAGCGTCGCATAGCGCCGGGGAACCCACCGGGTGATCTGGTCCGGGACGGCCCGCATCCAGTCCGACACCGCAACCACTGGTCCCGGCGCGGCCTGCAACTGCTCGGTCACCCACGGCACGCGTTCGTCCTCACCCGGGTGCAGACGGTTCCACCGTTCCACCTCGAGCGCGTCCATGCGCAGCTGCTGGTAGCTGGTGGCCGACCACAACTCGATACCCACGCCGTAGTGTTCGGCCAGTTCTCGTTGGGCCTCCTCGGCTGCGCTCCACGAGGAGCCCGAGAACAGCACCGTCGCCCTGGGTCCGCCCACCGGTGGCGCCGGGCAGTACCGGTAGAGCCCGCCCAGCACCCCAGCTTCGACTCCCTCTGGCATCGCCGGCATCGGGTAGTTCTCGTTGTAGAGGGTCAGGTAGTAGAACGCGTCCTCGCCAGCGATCGGGTCGCCATCGGGATACATGCGATGCAGGCCCTCACGGATGATCAGCGCCGTCTCGTAGGCGAACGCGGGGTCGTAGCTGCGACATGCCGGGACCGTCGACGCCAGCAGCTGACTGTGACCGTCCTGGTGCTGCAGCCCCTCGCCCATCAGCGTCGTCCGCCCGGCGGTGGCGCCCATCAGGAACCCGCGTGCACGAGCATCCGCCGCTGCCCAGATCAGGTCGCCGACCCGCTGGAAGCCGAACATCGAATAGAAGGTGAAGAACGGCACCATGGGCACGCCACGATGTGCATACGACGTGGCAGCCGCCGTCCACGAGGCCAGCCCGCCCGCCTCGGTGATGCCCTCCTCCAGGATCTGCCCGTCGGTCGACTCCCGGTAGGAGAGCATCAGGTCGTGATCGACCGGCTCGTAGCGCTGGCCCTGCGAGGCGTAGATGCCGAACTCCTTGAACAGCGCATCCATGCCGAAGGTCCGGGCCTCATCGGGGATGATCGGGACCACCCGCGGTCCGACCGATTCGTCACGGCAGAGGTCACGCAGCAGGCGGGTGAACGCGGTGGTCGTGGACGCGGCCTGGCTCCCCGAACCGCTGAGCAGCTCGGTGAACGTCGCGTCGGCGGGGAGCTGGATCGCTCGGCGGACCTCGACGGTGCGCGAGGGCAGTGGACCGTCGAGTGCGGTGCGTCGACCGCGCAGGTAGCGCGCCACCTCGGAGTCCGGATCGGGTCGGATGTAGGGCGGCAGCTCGGTGTCCAGGTCGGCGTCCGACAGGTCGTCACCCAGGTGCAGGCGATCTCGCAGATCGGCCAGCTGCGCCGCGGTCATCTTCTTGATCTGATGGGTGGAGTTGCGACCCTCGAACCCCGAACCGAGCGTCCAGCCCTTCACGGTCTTGGCCAGGATGACCGTCGGCACACCCTTCGTGGCGACCGCCGCGGAGTAGGCGGCGTAGAGCTTGCGGTAGTCGTGACCGCCGCGGGGCAGCGTCTGCAGCTCGGCGTCGCTCAGATGGTCGACCATCGCCCGCAGCCGGGGGTCGGGGCCGAAGAAGTGCTCCCGGATGTAGCTGCCGGACTCGATGGCGTAACGCTGGAACTCGCCGTCCACCGTCGAGTTCATCTTGTTGAGCAGCACGCCGTCGACGTCGCGGGCCAGCAGGTCGTCCCACAGCCCGCCCCAGACCACCTTGATGACGTTCCAGCCGTTGCCGCGGAAGATCGCCTCGAGCTCCTGGATGACCTTGCCGTTGCCCCGCACCGGCCCGTCGAGGCGCTGCAGGTTGCAGTTGATCACCCACGTCAGGTTGTCGAGCTGCTCGCGCGCCGCGAGCGAGATCGACCCGAGCGTCTCGGGTTCGTCGACCTCGCCGTCGCCCACGAAGCACCACACCCGACTGCCGGCGGCGTCATCGATCCGCCGGTTCTGCAGGTACTTGTTGAACCGTGCCTGGTAGATCGACAGGATCGGCCCGAGCCCCATCGACACCGTCGGGTACTCCCAGAAGTCCGGCATCAGGCGTGGGTGCGGGTACGACGACAGCCCTCGCCCTCCTGCGGGCAGCTCCTCGACGGGCGGTTCGACCTCCCGACGGAACCGATCCAGGTCGGCTTCGTCCAGGCGGTGCTCCAGGTAGGCGCGGGCGTAGATGCCCGGCGCTGCGTGTCCCTGGATGTAGACGTGGTCGCCCGGCAGTCCGTCCTCCTTGCCGTGGAAGAAGTGGTTGAAGCCCACCTCGTACAACGCGGCGGAGCTCGCGAAGGTCGACAGGTGCCCGCCGATGCCGTCGGCGGCCTTGTTCGCTCGCACGACCATGACCGCTGCGTTCCAGCGGATGTAGGCACGGATGCGCCGCTCGAGTTCGTAGTCACCCGGGAACCACGGCTGTTGCTCGCGGGGGATCGTGTTCACGTACGGCGTCGAGATGCTCGCAGGGCTCCCCACGCCGAGCTCCCTCGACCGTTCGACGAGGCGGGCCATCAGGTACTGCGCTCGGGCGCTGCCGCGGGTCTGGGCGACCGCTGCGAGCGAGTCGAGCCACTCCTCGGTCTCCTCGGGATCGATGTCGGGCAGCTGTCGGGCGAAGCCGTCGATGAGCATCCGCACCTCCGTCATGTCGGTCGGAGCCCCACAGTACGGCGGGTAGCGTGCGCCCGTGTCCCGCTCCGAGCCCGATCCGGCACCCCGTGGCGCCACCGTCGCCTACACCGACGGCGCCTGCCGTGGGAACCCGGGCCCGGGAGGCTGGGCCTGGGCTGTCCCCGGCGGACGTTGGGAGTCCGGCTACGACCCCGCGACCACCAACCAGCGCATGGAGATCATGGCCGCGTTCCGGGCGGTGCAGGCGCTCGAGGGCCCGGTGCACATCGTGTCGGACTCCACCTACGTCGTGAACTGCTTCCGCGACGGTTGGTGGGAGGGGTGGATCCAACGCGGCTGGAAGAACTCGAAGAAGGAGCCGGTCGCCAACCGCGACCTGTGGGAGCCCTTCGTCGAACTGGTCCGAGCACGCGACGTGACGTTCGCCTGGGTGAAGGGCCACTCGGGCGACCCCATGAACGACCTGGTCGACCAGCTCGCGGTCGCGGCGTCGCAGCGCGAACGCGGCGACGCCGCGGCGACGCCGCCGACCCCAGCCGATCTGGGTCCGGAGGACCGCGCCGGGGCAACGCCGGCCGGCGCCGGGCGCGTGGAGGGTCCGGGCCCGGACCGTCGGGGCCCCGCCGGCCGCGACGGCCGGGTGCCCGCAGGGACGCCGTGGGCCGTGGTCGGGTTGCGGTCCGACGACCTGGCGGGCACCGCGCGCGGCGAGCTGCTCCGGCGCCAGCTCGCCGCTGTGCTGGGGGCTCAGGCGACGCTGTACCCCGACCTGGTGGTGCTCACCGGTCTGCGTCCGGGCGCTGAACACCTGGGAGCGTTGGCCGCTGCGGATGCCGGGGTGGCCTATGCCGTGGTGCTGCCGTATCCGGACCCTGCCGCCGGGTGGCCCGAGTCGGAGCGTGCGTGGTTCGACCGGGCGTGCGAGGCAGCAGCACAGATCGTCACCCTGGAGCGCAGCCGTCCGTCGGACCTCGCCGGTCGACGCGCCGCCATGCAGCGCCGCGACGGCTGGCTGCGTTCGGTCAGCAGGGGCGCCGTCGTGGTGACCGACGGTCGCGATGCCGAGGCCGAGCTGCTGCTGCGACGGTTCACCGAGTCGCTCGAGGACGAGGTGTGGACCCTCGAGGTCGATCCGGTCTGAGCGCCGCAGCGCTCCCGGGGGTCAGGCGCGCTGTACGGCGCGCTGACGGCGGATGGTCGCGTACGCCTCGTTCACGTCACGAACGCGGCTCTCGGCCGCGGCACGCACGGTCTCCTCGGCGTCGACGTAGCGGTCGGGATGCAACTGGGAGACCAACTGGCGGTGCGCCTTGGAGACCTGCTCCCAGGAGGCGGTGCGGGTCAGACCGAGCACGCCGTAGGGGCCGTCGCTGCCTGATGCGGGACCCGACGGGGGTGTCTCGAACAGCGACTCGGCGGAGTAGTACGACTCGAACCCGCGGTCGCTTCCCGGCGAGCGCTCCTCGGGGTTGCGCCGCAGCGGTTCGTCGGACAGGTCCTCCGGCGGCGCGTCGGACGGGCGGCTCAGACGGGGCAGGCGTACCGCTCCACCCGGGAATGCCCTGCGGACCCGCGCAGCGCGCCGCTCCGTGCGTGGCTCGCCGTCCTGGCCGGTCGCATCTCCGAGTTGCTCGCTGGTCGTCATCCGGTGGACTCCATCCTTGGTCGATGCCGTCGCAGCACCAGGTCGATCATGGCCCGCTCCGCGCCCGATGTCGCGGATCGTGACATCGGGTACGTTCCGCACGTGCGACTGGGTGCCGACAGTGGGGGAACGTTCACCGATGTTGTCGGCACCGACGGGCGGATCCTGAAGATCCCGTCCACACCGCTCGACCCCGGTCAGGCGGTGCGTTCGGCCGTGACGCTGTTGGCAGGGGACCGCACGGTGGAGCAGTTGGCCCACGGAACGACGGTCGCGACGAACGCGCTGCTGGAGCGCACCGGCGCCGTCGTCGCCCTGGTGAGCACCGCCGGGCTGGCCGACGTCATCGAGATCGGCCGCCAGGCCCGACCGTCGTTGTACGACCCGTGGGTCGACCGCCCCGAGCCGCTGGTCGCTCGCGGACATCGGTTGGAGGTCACCGAGCGGCTCGCCGCCGACGGCGCGGCGGTGCAACGGTGGGTGCCGGGATCGCTGCCCGCGGTGCCCGAGGGCGTCGAGTCGATCGCAGTGGTCCTGCTGCACGCCGACCTGGATCCGGCCCATGAACAGCAGGTCGCGGCCGAACTCCGAGCCGCCGGGTTCGAGGTGAGCGCGTCGCACGAGGTCGCGCCCGAGTACCGGGAGTACGAGCGGACGGTCACCACGGTCGTCAACGCCTACCTCCGGCCGGTGTGTCGACCGTATCTCGAGGGTCTTGCGGACACCGCTGCGTCGGTGTCGGTCATGACCTCTGCGGGCGGCCTCGTCGACATCGCCGCTGCTGCAGCGACCCCTGCATCGCTGCTGCTGTCCGGTCCCGCCGGCGGGGTGCGTGCTGCGGCAGCGGTGGCGACGGCCTGCGGCTACCCGGATGCGATCAGCTTCGACATGGGTGGCACGAGCACCGACGTCTGTCTGATCCTCAGCGGCGAGCCGGCGCCCGCAGCATCGCGCGACGTCGCCGGGCTGCCGATCCGCCTGCCGTCGCTCGACGTGCACACCGTGGGCGCAGGCGGCGGCAGCATCGCCTCGATCGATGCCGGGGGTGCGTTGCGAGTCGGTCCCGGGTCGGCGGGCGCGCTGCCGGGCCCGGCGTGCTACGGGCGTGGCGGCACGCTGCCGACGGTCACCGACGCCGACCTGGTGCTGGGGCGCATCCCTGCTGACACCGCCTTCTCCGGTCTGGGGATGCTGGATGTCGACGCAGCTGCACGCGCCCTGGAGGCGACGGGGGTCGACGCCGCAGGCGTGGTCGCCGTGGTCGACGCCCAGATGGAACAGGCCTTGCGCGCGGTGTCGGTGGAACGCGGCGTCGATCCGTCGACGCTCGCACTCGTGGCGTTCGGCGGCGCAGGGCCGCTGCACGCCTGTGATCTCGCCGACGCCGCGGGCATCCCGACGGTGATCGTGCCGGGCGCGGCGGGAGTGCTGTCCGCAGTTGGTCTGCTGACCTCGCCGCGGCGTCGCGAGGTGGTGAGGTCCTGGCCGCGACCCGACGACACCGATGGCCTGGCCGCGGCGCTGGACGAGTTGGTGGCCGCAGCGGTCGAGCTGCTCGATGCGGCACCCGGCGAGGACGTCACGACCGCAACCGCACTGGACTGCCGCTACGCCGGGCAGAGCCACGAGCTGCGCGTCGGTCGAATCGAGGACTTCGCACAGGAGCACCGCGCCCGCAACGGTTACGACCTGCCCGGTACGCAGGTCCAGGTGATCGCGCTGCGAGCGGTCGCCGAGGCGCCAGCTCCTGCGGCGATCGGCGACGTGCTCGCACGCTGGGACGACGGCGCCGTCGTCCCGGTGCGCGGACCGCAGGTGGTCAGCCGCGAGGACTGCACGATCTGGGTGCCGACGGGGTGGTCCGGCGAGCCCGGCCCGCTGGGCTCGCTCGTGCTGCGACGGTCCGGGACCGGCACGTGAGCGCGCTCGGTCCCGCAGAGCTGAGCGTCCTGATCGCCCGGCTGTCGGGCGTCGCCGATGAGATGGGTGCGGTGCTCCGGCGAGGGGCGTTCAGTCCCAACATCAAGGAACGAGCCGACTGCTCTGCAGCGGTGTTCGATGCGTCGGGGGCGATGCTGGCGCAGGCCGAGCACATCCCGGTGCACCTGGGTTCGATGCCGGCATCGGTCGCTGCGGTGATTGCTGAACTGGGCGAGCTGGGGCCGGGTGAGCAGGCCATCGTCAACGACCCGTTCGCCGGTGGCACCCATCTGAACGACATCACGGTGGTCGCACCCTGCTGGCTCGACGGCACGCTGATCGGTTGGGTGGCCAACCGTGCGCACCACGCAGATGTCGGCGGTGGGGCGCCCGGTTCGTTGCCCGCCGACGCGACCGAGATCTTCGCCGAGGGTCTCCGTCTCCCACCCACCATGCTGACACCTCAGGTGCGCCAGCTGCTGCTCGCCAACTCCCGCACCCCGGCCGAGCGGGCGGGTGACCTGGACGCGCAGCGCGGAGCCAACGTCGTGGGGGTGGCCCGGCTGGCGATGCTCGCCGGTGCGCCCTTCTCCGAGGTGCTGGCCTACGGGGAGCGACGCTGCCGAGCGGCGATCGCGGCGATGCCCGACGGCGAGTGGACCGCACATGACCAGATGGACTCGACGGGGTCCGCTCCCTCTCAGCAGCAGCCGGCGCACCTGCGCTGCACGGTGCGGATCGACGGGGAGCACATCGAGTTCGACCTGACCGGCACCGACGACCAGCGGCCCGGCAACACCAATGCCGTGCGTGCGGTCACCGTGTCGGCGGTGGCGTTCGTGCTGCGGGCGGTGATCGATCCGGGGCTGCCGGCGAACGCAGGTGTCATGGCGCCGGTCGCCGTGCGGACCCGGCCCGGCACCATCGTCGATGCGCAGTACCCGGCGGCGGTCGGGGCGGGCAACGTCGAGGTGAGCCAGCGCGTCGCCGACGTGGTCGCACGGGCGTTGGCCATGGCCGTGCCCGGTGCGGTGCCGGCGGCGTCGCAGGGGACGATGAACAACGTGCTGATCGGTGGGGTCGGTCCGGGCGACACGTGGGTCTACTACGAGACGGTGGCGGGCGGTCAGGGTGGGCGGCCATCGCGGCCCGGTCAGCAGGGAGCGCTGCCCCGCACGGGCATGAGCGGCGTGCACACCGGCATGACCAACACGCTGAACACGCCGATCGAGGCCCTGGAGCGCGAGTTCCCCATGCGCGTGCTCCGCTACCGGCTGCGGCAGGGCAGCGGTGGCGCCGGATCAGCCCCGGGCGGCGAGGGGATCGAACGTGACCTCCAGGTGCTCGAGGACGCAACCGTGTCGTTCATCACCGAGCGTCGGGTCTCACCGGCCTGGGGGCTGGACGGTGGCGAGGCCGGAGCGGTGGGGGAGAACTGGCTGTTGCCCGGTGGCGACGAGGCGAGGGCCGAGCGCCTTCCCGACAAGTGCACGATCCAGCTGACGGCCGGCGACGTCCTGCGGATGCTGACCCCCGGTGGTGGCGGCTGGGGTGAGCGGGTCCTGAGCGCGTGTCCTGAGCTGCCCACGGATTCTGAGTCGTCCGGTCGGTTTCTGGGTGGCACCCGCGCTCGCCGGCGGTCGCGGTGCCTCCCAGAAGTCCTGTCACCGTCGGGCGGCGGGGACATCGGTTCGCCGGCCGTCCGGTTGGCCCACTTGACCGTGCGGTCAATAGAGTCGGGGCCATGCTGGAACTCAATGGTGCATCTGCAATCGTGACCGGTGGGGCCTCGGGCCTGGGCGAGGCCTCGGTGCGCGCCCTGGCCGCCAAGGGCGCCAAGGTCGTCATCTTGGACCTCGACCGCCAACAGGAGAAGGGCGACGCGCTGGCCAAGGAGACCGGCGGCGTGTTCGCTCCCGCCGACGTCACCGACGCCGAGCAGGTCATCGCCGCGGTCGAGGCCGCCAAGGAGCTCGGGCCGCTGCGTGCGGTGGTCAACTCCGCCGGCATCGGCTGGGCATCGCGCACCATCGGGCGTGACGGAACCTACGAGTCGGCTCACGACCTGGAGCTGTTCCGCAAGGTCATCGACATCAACCTGGTCGGCACGTTCAACGTGACCCGCCTGGCCGCCACGGCCATGAGCCAGACCGACGCGGTGGACGACGATGGTGCTCGCGGGGCGATCGTCAACACCGCGTCCGTCGCCGCGCTCGAAGGGCAGGTCGGTCAGGTGGCGTACACCGCGTCCAAGGCCGGCATCGTCGGCATGACCCTGGTGATCGCCCGTGACCTCGCCCCTGCAGGGATCCGCTGCAACACGATCATCCCCGGGTTCTTCGACACGCCCATCTACGGCGGCAACGAGGACATGAAGAACCACCTGAAGAAGGACACCCTCTTCCCCAAGCGCCTGGGCTACGCGTCCGAGTACGCGTCGCTGGCGCTCGAACTGCTGACCAACGGCTACATCAACGGCGAGTCGGTGCGCATCGACACCGGCACCCGGATGCAGCCCAAGTGAGCTGACACTCGTCGACGTCGGCCCGGGCACCTGCACCTGCAGGGGTCCGGGCCGTCTGCGTTCTGCGGTGCTCGGGCTCGGCACCCCCGGTGGGGGAGCTGGCTACCCTGACGAGGGGCGGCAGCCGCCGGTGGCGGTCGATCAGGGGAGCACCAGATGAGAGCACTTCGGACCGTCGCGGCGGGGGCAACGCTGATCGCCACCTCGGCGTTCGGGGTCGGCTGCACGCCCACCCCGGCGCCCGATGACGAGACCCGGGCCGCCTGCGAGATCGAACGAAGGACGATCGAGACGGCGCTCGCGGCGTGGAACGCCTCGGTCGGTGGTGGCCAGTACCCGTCGAGCCTCGCCGACCTGGTCGGGGTCTTCATCGAGGCGGACTGGATCCGCCTCAACTGGATCTACGGCTCCGACGGTGCCAGTTACACCATGGTCGGACCCTGCTGAGCGGCTCGGCGGATGGCGCGTCCCGGCGGGGCCGGGCCGCCGAGATCATCAGCGGTGGCGAGCCGGGCCAGTGTGATCAGGGAGCGCCCTGCTCGCCGCTGAGGGGATTGCCCTCCTGGTCGAAGTGCTCGACGAACTCCTCGATGTCCTTGGCGTCCATCGCCAGGTGTTCGGGCTTGCCGAGCGGCTCGGGGTGGATCTTCGCCTTGCCGTCCTTCTCGTCGTCGTAGCCCTCGGGGCGATCCTTGTCGAAGATGTTCACGGTTCCTCCGTTGTCGACTGCTCACAGCCTAGGACCGACGGCAGCCGCATCGGTTCCCGGTCGACGGGCAGGATGGGCCCGGCCCCCGGTCCGCGGCCGGCGGCCTCGATCGGTCAGGCGGGGATGGGGCCCGGTGTGAACACCTGCGAGCCGGTCGGGGCCTTGCCGGGTCGTCCCAGCCAGAACTGGTGGTCCGACATCGCGAGCAGTGCGTGGTCACCCGAGGAGTTGCCGTACCCCCACAGCCGGACGTCGTGGAGCGGCCCGGCGGCAGGCTGCCCCAACCATTCCCGCAGACGCACCGCCTTCTGCTCGGCCCGGACGTTCGGTCGGCAGAGCGCCCCGGTGAGCCGACCGTCGAACGACTCGGGTTCGACCGCCATGACGCCCTGGAGGTCCAGCAGCTCGGCGAGCGGCTCCAGGTAGTACACCAGCGATGCCGAGACGAACACGACCTCGTGCCCGGCGCGTCGGTGGTCCTCCAGGCGTGTCAGGACGTCGGGTCGCAGCTGGTCCGACAAGAGGTCGCGTGCATAGCGGGCGCCCAGGTGTCGCAGTTCCTGCTCGTCCCGCCCGGCGAACAGCTCGCGCAGCAGCTGCTCCTTGAGCCCGTCGCGGTCGCGCAGATCGACCGAGCGGCGCACACCACCCAGGCCCAGCTGACCGCAGACCTGGGCGAACCGGCGACGACCTGCGGCCAGGGCCAGGAAGGGCACCAGGGTGTCGCGCCGCGACAAGGTGCCGTCGAAGTCGAACGCCGCGACCTTGCGCGTTTCGCCGTTCATCGGAGCGCCCCCTCCGCGGTGATCAGAGCGACGAGGAGGTGTTCGTCACGAACGCCTCGAGCCGCCCGAGCGTCTGCTCGATGCTCTTCTGGTTCTTCGGCGCCCACTTCATCATCTCGATGTAGAAGCCGGCCTTCGAGGTGGACCAGTCGAAGGTCTCGGTGACCCGGGTGCCCTCCTCGACCGGCTCGAACTCGTAGCGCCAGCGCCACCCGCCGATGTGCGCCCACGCGATGCGGCGCCCCTCGGTGTACTCGACCACCTTGTTGGTGATCAGGTACGGAACGCCGATGCGCATGGTGGTCGAGAACTTGTCGCCGAGCGCCAGCTTGCGGCTGCCGCCGCGGACGCCCTTGACGCTGCCCGAGCCGTCGATCACGTGGTGCAGCGACGGGTCGGCGACGACGTCGAACAGCTGCCTGGGCGTCGGCCGCGATGACACGGCTGGCCGAGACCTGACGTTCCTGTGGGGGTGTACTCATCGGGCTCTCCTGGATCGCGGTGGGACCCGTCGACACGACGGCCGCAGGCGCACCATCCTGACCCAGCCGGGTCGGGCGCGACGAACGCGACCACTGGATGGTGCACCGGCCTCGCTCGAACGCGTGCGGTCCCGGTCGCCGGATCAGGCGAGCACGTACTCCAGGGCCCCCCGCAGCTCCGGGTGGGTGAACTCGAATCCGGCGTCGAGCAGGACCGTCGGCGCCACGCGTTGGCTGGTGAGCAGCAACGAGTCGGCGAGCTCGCGCCCGTAGAGGATCCTGGGACCGGTCATGGGCAGGAAGGTCATCGGCCGGCGCAGGACCGAGAAGAGGGTCTTGGTGTACGCCGCATTGGTGACCGGCTCCGGGGCCACCAGGTTCACCGGTCCGTGCACCTCGTGGTCGAGCAGGAACTGGATGGCGCGGACCTCGTCGAGGATCGAGATCCAGCTGATCCACTGCTTCCCCGATCCGGCCTTGCCGCCCAGGCACAGCTTGAAGAACGGCAGCTGCTTCGCCAGCGCGCCGCCGTCGGTGGACTGCACGATGCCGGTGCGCAGGAACGCCACACGGATGCCGGCCGCCGCCGCGGGTTCGGCGCAGCGCTCCCACTTGATGCAGACCCGGGCGGGGAAGTCGTCGCCGGGTCCGGTGGTCTCGGTGATCACGTCGTCGCCGTGGTCGCCGTAGTACCCGATCGCCGAGCCGGACAGCAGCACCTTCGGGGGCCGCGTGAGCGCTGCGAGCGTCTCGGCGATCAGCGTGGTTCCCTCGGTCCGCGACGAGGTGATGCGGCGCTTCTGCTCGTCGGTCCAGCGCGAGTCGGCGATGCCGACACCAGCCAGGTGCACCACTGCGTCGATGCCCTCGAGTGCCGCTTCGTCGATGGTTCCCCGCGCCGGGTCCCAGTGTGCGGTGTCGCCCCGGGCGCTCGAGCTGTCGGGTCGGACCAGGCGGAGCACACGGTGGCCGTCGGACTCCAGCGCTCGGACCAGATGCGTCCCGATCAGGCCGGTGGATCCGGTGACGGCGATGTCCATGTGAAGGTCAGCCTCTCTCGCTCACCTTGCGCCACAGCGGCACGCGGGAGCAGTCGGAACACGAAGAACGGGTACTTGAGCACCGGAGGCGCCCACACCGTCTCTGTACCCTTCGTCAGTCCGTCGACGATCAGATGCGCGACCTCATCGGGGGTGGTCGAGAAGGGCGCTGCGTCCATGCCCTCTGTCATCTTCGTGCGCACGAACCCGGGCCGCACGACCATGACCCGGACGCCGGTGCCGACCAGTGCATCGCCCAGACCCTGGGCGAAGGCGTCGAGCCCTGCCTTGGTCGAGCCGTAGACGAAGTTGCTCTTGCGGGCCCGCAGGCCGGCCACCGACGACATCAGCACCAGCACGCCGTGCCCCTGGGCCTTGAGACGATCGGCGACGACCAGCGACGCCGAGACCAGGCCCCCGAAGTTGATCTGCACGGCCGCCGCGGCGAACGCCGGGTCGCGGTCGAACGCCTCCTGGCTGCCCAGGATGCCCGCGGGTGCATAGACCAGGTCGATGTCGCCGAACTCGTCGAAGATGTCGCCGATCACCTTGGCGTGGCTGGCGACATCGGTCGCGTCCCAGTTCCGGAGCTCGACCGTGGCACCTGCGGAGCGCAGGTCGTCGGCGACCTTCTCCATGTCGTCCTCGGGTCGCCCCGCCAGGATCACCGTGTCGCAGCGACCCTTCACGAGCTCCAGGCACACCGAGCGGCCGATGTCGGAGCCTCCTCCGAGCACCAGCACCGACTGGACCTCACCGAGTGCGTCGCGCACCTTCGTCCCCCCTCGGGCCGCAGCCCTCGATCCGCAGGGTGACCCCGTCGGCCACCGGCGACCGAGGTTACCCACCACGGCCGGTGGACCTACCCTGTGGCGGTGAGCACGCGCATGTTGATCATCCTCGCACTGGTGTGCGGAGTGGCGATCCTCGTCGCGTTCGCGGTCCAGGCAGCGCAGCTGATCTGAGGTTGTCGCCTGATCTGACGCTGTCGCCGGCCTGGCGGTGATCTCGCACGGGCGCCCGGCCGGGTCGGTTCCGGTGGGTAGGCTCGCACCCGTGGACGCACCGAACGACGCCGAACCCCAGAACTTCGATCTCGTGGTGATCGGGGGTGGACCCGGCGGCTACGGAGCAGCGCTCTACGGCGCCTCCGCCGGGTTGGACGTCGCGCTGGTCGAGTTCGACAAGGTCGGCGGCACCTGCCTGCACCGTGGGTGCATCCCGGCCAAGGAGTTGCTCGAGACCGCGGCGGTGGTGCGCACCGTGAAGCACGCCGGCGAGTTCGGCGTCGTCGTCGAACCGAAGTCGGTCGACTGGGACACCACCTTGGCCCGCAAGCAGGCCGTCATCGACAAGCTCGCCGGTGGCGTGGTCGGGTTGTTGAAGAACCGCAAGGTGACGATCTTCAACGGCACCGGAACCCTCGGAGCCGATCGGACCGTGCAGATCCGCGGGGTCGACGGCGACAGTGCGACCATCAGCGGCGACGCCGTCATCCTGGCGAGTGGGTCGGTGCCGCGACTGATCCCCGGGTTCGAACCCGACGGCCGCACCGTCGTCACTTCGGACGAGTTCTTCCACATCCCGCACATCCCCCGTCGCTCGGTCGTGATCGGCGGCGGGGCGATCGGGTGCGAGTTCGCCTCGACGTTGGCCGATCTCGGCGCCGAGGTGACGATCCTCGAGGCGTTGCCGAAGATCCTGCCGGGCTGCGACGACGACGTGACCCGCTCGGTGCTGCAGTCGTTCAAGAAGAAGAAGATCGACGTGCGCAGCGGGGTGGCCGTCACCGGACACAGCGGCCCGGGAACAGGTGCGGACGGCACGGGCACGGTGGTCAGCTTCGGTGACGGCGAGGCGATCGAGACCGACCTGGTCGTGGTCTCGGTCGGCCGGGTGCCCTACACCGACGGCCTGCTCGGCGACGGGACGGCGGTGGTCGTCGGTGAGCGCGGCCACGTCGAGGTCGACGAGTACTGCCGCACGGGGGAGCCCTCGGTGTGGGCCATCGGCGACTCGATCGCCACCCCGCAGCTGGCGCACGTCGCGTTCGCCGAGGCGATCATGGTCATCAAGGACCTGCTCGGCGAACACCCCGCAGCCATCGACTACTCCAGGGTCCCGTGGGCGATCTACTGCCAACCCGAGGTGGCCTTCGCCGGCCATTCGGAGGCCTCGGCGAAGGAGGCCGGGTACGACGTGGTCGTCTCCAAGCACCGTTTCGCCGGCAACAGCCGGGCCATGATCCTGGGCGAGACCGACGGCCTCGTGAAGATCATCGCCGAGCGCCTGCCCGACGGCACCGGCGGGCGGATGCTCGGCGTGCACATGGTGGGTCCGTGGGTGACCGAGCAGCTCTCGGGCGGCTACCTGGCGGTCAACTGGGAGGCGACGGTCGACGAGGTCGCCGAGTTCCTCCAGCCGCACCCGTCGCTGACCGAGCTGTTCGGCGAATCGGTGCTGGCGCTGACAGGACGGTCGCTGCACGGCTGACGCCGCACGGTCGGTCCCGCAGGCCCCACGGGGGCAGCCGGCTCCTTCGGGTGGGGCGACCACGCAGGTCAGCGTCCCGCGGGGTGTGCATGCGGGGTCGAGAGGCGGGGCACGAGACAAGTACGAGACAAGTAGTCTGAGGGGCCGAACGGCTCCGTGGGGGTCGGTACCGCTGTCGGACCCGACCGCATCGAAGGGATGGCACAAATGGCCGAGATCGTGATGCCCCAGCTGGGCGAGTCGGTGACCGAGGGCACGATCACCCGTTGGTTCAAGCAGGTCGGCGAGTCCGTCGCCGAGGACGAACCGCTGTTCGAGGTGTCCACCGACAAGGTCGACACCGAGGTTCCCGCGACCCAGGCGGGCGTGCTGAGCGAGATCCGGGTCCCGGAGGGCGACACCGTCGACGTCGGCACCGTGCTGGCCGTCATGGGTGACGGATCCGCCGACGCCGCACCCGCACCGCCCGCCGAGGCCGCGCCGCAGGCCACCGACGCCGCGCCGCAGGCCACCGAACCCGCAGCCCCGCCGCCGCAAGCGCCGGCCCCCGCTGCTGCGCCGGCGCCCGTCGCGACCCCGTCAGCGGCCCCCGCCCCGGCCCCGGGACCCGCGGCGGTCCCGACCGCACCCGCAAGCGCCGGTACGACCTCCGGGTCCGATGAGCGCCCACCGCTGCTGTCGCCGCTCGTGCGTCGTCTCGTCGAGGAGCACGGCATCGATCCGGCCACGCTCACCGGTACCGGCGTCGGCGGCCGCCTCACCCGCGACGACGTGCTGTCCGAGATCGATCGTCGTGCAGCGCAGGGGTCGTCGGGTGCGCCGCAATCCTCGCCCGCTGCGTCCTCGCCTGCTGCGTCCTCGCCTGCTCCGGTCGAGCGGCTGCGGCACCTGCGCCGTCGGCGCCGTCCCGTCCGACGGTCGCTCCTCTGGTGCCCGGCACCGGCGATCGCGTCGAACCGCTGAACAAGATCCGCCAGCTCACCGGCGATGCCATGGTGGCCTCGAAGGCGGCCGCACCGCATGCGATCACGATGGTGCAGGTGGACTTCGAGGCTGTGGACCACGCACGGCTCGCGGCCCGTGAGCAGTTCCGCGACGAGGAGGGCTTCTCGCTCACCTACCTGCCGTTCATCTCCCGTGCCGTCGTCGACGCGCTGCACGAGTTCCCCCACATGAACTCCTCGATGGGCGACGGCACCGTCGTGCTGCACGACGAGGTCCACCTGTCGATCGCGGTCGACCTCGACTACGAGGGCCTGCTCGCCCCGGTGGTTCGTGACGCCCACGACAAGCGCCTGCGGGCCATCGCACGCGACATCCACGACATCGCAGATCGGGCCCGGACCCGCAAGCTGAGCCCCGATGAGCTCTCGGGCGGCACCTTCACGCTGTCCAACTCGGGCAAGTTCGGCACCGCGATGGTGATACCGATCATCAACCAGCCCCAGGTGGCGATCCTGTCCACCGACGGTGTGTCGCGTCAGCCCGTGGTGCTGACCGACGACTTCGGCAACGAGGCGCTCGGCATCCATTCGGTGGGCAACCTGACGCTGTCATGGGACCACCGTGCGTTCGACGGTGCCTACTCCGCTGCGTTCATGGCCAGGGTCAAGGAGATCCTCGAGACCCGCGACTGGTCAGCAGAGCTCTGAGATGACCATCGCCCCGACTGCGGTGAGCGCCCCGCACAGCAGCGGTCATGCGCGGCACCGGGGTCGGGCTGCGGGTCCGGTGGCTCGCGTCGGTGCCGTACCTCGAGGCGTGGGCGCTGCAGCAGGCGCTGCACGCCGACCGAGCCGGTTCGGGTGAGGATCGCCTGCTGCTGTTGGAACACCCGCCGACCTACACGCTCGGTCGCCACGCCGACCGGGCGAACGTCCTGGTCGACCCCGTGTCGGTCGGCGCCGAGATGGTCGAGGTCGACCGTGGAGGCGACGTCACCTTCCACGGGCCGGGTCAGCTCGTCGCCTATCCGATCCTGACGCTGCCGACCAAGGGCGGGGTGGCGGGGGGCCTCCCCGACACCCCCGGGTACGTCGAGATGCTGGAACAGGTGCTGATCGACGCTCTCGGCGCGCTCGGGCTGCGCGACGTCGGACGTCAGGACCGGTGCCCCGGCGTGTGGGTGGAACCGAACACCTCGCAGGCACGCAAGATCGCTGCCATCGGCGTGCGGATCGAACGAGGGCGCTCCCTGCACGGCATCGCGCTCAACGTCAGCACCGACATGGACTGGTTCGGCCACATCGTCCCGTGCGGCATCTCCGACAAGGGCGTCACCTCCCTCGCGGCCGAAGGCCTCGCGGTGGACATGCGCTCGGCGTCCGATGCGTTCGTCGCCGCGTTCGAGCGCCACTGGCAACCCGGGTGGACCGAACGCAGCGACGTCGTGTGGCGCGCCGCCGAGGTCGACCTGGCACCGTTCAGCCGGGGCGCCGGCCCGGGCGAGCCCACCGGCGGGGCGAACGTCGCACCGTCGGTGTCGCGGCGACAGGGCGACGGCACCTCGGTGCGGCTGTTGGGTCGTCTCGCCGAGGCCGGGGTGTCGGAGTCGGTCGCACTCTCGGACCGCAAGCCGGACTGGATGCGAGCACCGGTGCGCCACGGCGCCGGCGTGCTGGGACTGAAGCAGACGGTGCGGGACCTGGGTCTGGTGACCGTGTGCGAGGAGGCGGGCTGCCCCAACCTGTCGGAGTGCTGGTCCGAGGGCACCGCGACCTTCATGGTCTGTGGCGAGCGGTGCACCCGGGCGTGTGGCTTCTGCCTGGTCGACACCCGCCGGCCGGAGTCGCTCGACCCGGGCGAACCCGGCAACGTCGCGGAGGCGGTGCGTCGCATGGACCTGGACTTCGCGGTCATCACGATGGTCGCCCGCGACGACCTGCGCGACGGCGGCGCGGCGCACGTGGCCGCGACGGTGCGAGCGATCCGTGCCGCACGCCCATCCACCCAGGTCGAGACGCTGATCTCCGACCTCAAGGGTGACGCAGCATCGCTCGCGACGGTGCTGGAGGCCCGACCCGACGTGGTGAACCACAACATCGAGACCGTCGCCCGGTTGCAGCGTGCGGTGCGACCCTCGGCCGGCTACGCACGCTCGCTCGCCGTGCTCGCCCGCGCGCGCGAGGCGGGCCTGACGGTGAAGTCGGGACTGGTGCTCGGCATGGGCGAGACCCGCCACGAGATCACCGCGACGCTGGCCGACCTGGCGGCGGTGGGCACGTCGATCGTCACGATCGGGCAGTACCTGCGGCCCACCTCGCACCACCTGCCCGTCGCCCGGTGGTGGACACCCGAGGACTTCGCTGAGTTCAAGGTGATCGGTGAATCCATGGGCATCGCACACGTCGAGTCCAGTCCCTTCACCCGGTCGAGCTACCACGCTGCGGGCAGTGCCACCGCAGCTGCTCTGTCCGCCACGCCAGGAACGGAGCAACGCTGATGCCGATCGTCGCCAAGGGGTCACAGCAGTACGTGCGCCAGCAGGTCGGCGGCCAGGGAGTGAACCCACGTCCCCCGTATGCCAGCGGCACCGTGCACCACGACGCCGTCGCGGACGACGGCTCGGTGGTGCACCACCACCAGGTGTTCGAGTCGGGACAGCTGGTCGAGTGGGCGTGTGACGACGAGCCCGGTCCGTGGGCACTGGTGCGTCGTGGCGACCCGTTCACTCCCTTCACCACCGAGCTCCCCGGACTCGAGCAGGTGCGTGCGGCGCACGTGCGGCTCGGTGACCGGACGGTCGATCTGCCGCCGCTGGACGACCTGTACAGCCCCAGGTGGGACGAGCTGCCGATGATTCCCCACGCAACCGCATGGTTGCGCTACGAGCTGACCGGCACGCCGGTGGGCCCGATCGCGTGCGACATCCGCTACCAGGACGGCAAGCGGCCGGTCTCGGTCGTCATCGACGACTGGGCGCCTCCTGCCGACGGTGAGGTGGCCCACGGCGCGCCCGAGATGCACATCGCCATGACGTTCCGCAACTACCTGAAGATGCGCACCGGCGAGCTGACCGCACTCGAGGCGATCGAGGACGGCGGCACCGTGGACGCGCGCTGGACGCTGCTGTTGATGCTGCACGGCCTGCTGCAGGAGTCCGAGTACATCGGGATCTACCGGGACCTCCCCGTGTTCCCCGACGAACTGGGGTGGTGGGGCGAGGTCGCTCCGTGGATCCCGCAGCGCGACTCGTTCGACTGATCAGCGCCGCGCCCATAAACTTGACCGGCCGGTCAAGTTTCCTCGGCCGGAAACCCGACGAACTGTGTCGCAGGACGCGTCAGGACTGACGCGATCCGCAGCACAGTTCGGAGTTCGTCGAGCAGGAGTGCGCCGTGTACGAGTGGTCCGAAGAGCAGGAGATGGTCCGGGTCGCAGTGCGCGACTTCGTCGACCGTGAGATCCGTCCGCACCGTGAGGAGCTCGAGTTCGGCGAGATGGCGCCGTACGACCTGCTGCGCAAGCTGTTCGCGACGTTCGGCATGGACGCGATGCAGCGCGAGAGCTTCAAGAAGCGCATCGAACGAGAGAAGGCCGTTGCGGCCGGGGAGCAGTCCGCCGACAGCGCCGGCGGCGGACCTCGTGACGCCAACTCGATCGCGTTCACGATGATCCCGATCATCGAGCTGTGTCGTGTGTGTCCGGGCATGGTGACCGCCATGGGCGTCTCGATGGGGCTGACCGGCGCCGCCATCATGGGCAAGGGCACCATCGCCCAGAAGGAGCGTTGGGCGCTCGACCTGTTGACGATGGACAAGGTCGGGGCCTGGGCGATCACCGAGCCGAACTCGGGGTCGGATGCCTTCGGCTCGATGATGTCGACGGCTCGCATCGACGGTGACGAGTTCGTGCTGAACGGCTCGAAGACCTTCATCACCAACGGTCCGCACGCCGACACCATCGTGTTCATCTGCAAGCTGGACGAGGGCAACCCGCCCGCCGAGCGCAAGGTCGTGCAGTTCGTGCTGGACGCCGACATGCCGGGACTCGTTCGGTCCAAGCCGTTGCGCAAGATGGGGATCCACTCCAGCCCGACGGGGCAGCTGTTCCTCGACGACGTGCGCGTCGGCCACGACCGGCTGCTGGGGGAGTCCCTCGACGTCTACGGCGGCCGCAGTGGCAAGGAGGCGTCGAAGGCCACGTTCTCCATGGAGCGAGCGGGTGTCGCCGCGATGGCGCTCGGCATCGTGGACCGCTGCTTGGAGCTGTCGGTCGCCTACGCGAACGACCGGGTGCAGTTCGGTCAGTCCATCGGCCAGTTCCAGCTGATCCAGCTGAAGCTCGCCAAGATGGAGGTGGCCAGGATGAACCTGCAGAACCTGGTCTTCCGCCACATCGAGATGACCGCGGCCGGCGACGGCATGAGCTTCGCAGAGGCATCCGCAGCCAAGCTCTACGCCGCGCAGGCGGCGACCGAGGTGGCGCTCGAGGCGGTGCAGCTGTTCGGCGGCAACGGCTACATGGCCGAGTACGAGGTCGAGCAGCTGGCACGCGACGCGAAGGTGCTGCAGATCTACGCCGGAACCGACGAGATCCAGATCTCGGCGGTCGCCAGGTCGCTGCTCGCCGAGCACGCCGGCTGAAGGCGTTCATCGCGGCGTACGAGCTGGTCGGTTCCTGCGCTCAGTTCCGGCTGGTCGGGCCGATCTCGGCGATCCGCCCGTTCGGGCCGGATCCGGTGGAGCGGGTACGTTCACGGTGATGATCGTGACGGAGCGCTACGAGGACCTGCTCGAACGGCTGGTGGTCGAGGCCGACGAGGGCTTCTTCCACACCGCGGCCCAGGTGGTCGTGCGCCAGCACGGTGAGACGCTGCTGGATGTCGCGGTCGGCAGGACCCACCTGCACGAGGAGTTCGCCGACGACACGCTCTCTGCGTTGTACTGCACCGCGAAGCCGGTCGTCGCCGTGGCGGTGTTGCGCCTGATCGCCGAGGACGAGTTGAGCCTCGGCGACCGGCTGGGTGACGTCGTCGACGGCCTGCCGGCCAGCTGGATCGCGGACCGGACCATCGAACAGGTCCTGGGACACACCGCGGGGCTGCACGTCGTCAACACGATCCTGGCGCGCATCCTGCCCGAACGCAGCCGCGAGGGCTGGGTCGACGCGTCGCCGCCGCCGGACGGGTGGCGCTTCGGCACCGACCGGGCGTATTCGGAGTTCGGTGGCTGGTTCCTGCTCGGCCGGGTGATCGAAGCGCTCACCGAGCAGCCCTTCGACCGCTACGTGCGTTCTGCCGTGCTCGACCCCTACGGCGTCGGCGCCGAGGACCTGCTGTTGCGGATCGACCGAGCGGATCACGCCCGGTTGGCGCCGCGGATCTCGGCGACGCTGGACCTGACCATGGACCAGCCGCTGCCGCTGCTGGCCGAGGTCGGGCCCGAGACCGCAGCGGAGTGGAACCCGTCGTTCGGGGCCTACGGCACCATGGCGGCGATGGCCACCTTCTACCAGGGACTGCTCGACGACCTGGCGGGAGCAGACCTGGTGCTGCCGGCCGACCTGTTGGCCGAGGCCACCCGGGCACGTCTGCCGCTGACCCACGACGTGACGCTCGACCGTGAGGCCGGCTTCGGCCTGGGGTTCATGACGCCGCTCTCGTCGCACCACTTCGGTGACGCTCCCAGCCCCTCGGCGTTCGGTCATGCCGGGCAGGGTGGCACCAGCTTCGCCATGGCCGACCCGGCCCGCGGCCTGTCACTCGCGGTGCTGTTCAACGCCGGCCTGGATGCCGACACCGCCCTGTCGTTCCGCCGGGTGCACCTGGTCGACGCGATCTACCGGGGCCTGGGGAACGAGTGATCGACGACGCCACGCAGGTCAGCTTCGACATCTCGACGTTCCTGTTGCAGTGGGCCACCGGCGGCCTGTTCTTCCTGTGGGTCACGACGCGACGCCGTGAGGTGTCGATCGGCTACGGCTGGTTGCTGCGCGGAACCTACGCAGCGATCGCGCTGCTCGCTCTGGTCGTCGGGTTGCGCTACGGCACCGAACCGGTGCGAGAGGTCGCTGCCGTCGGCGTGGTGCTGGCCTGTGCTGTGGTCGGGTGGATCAGCTGGCAACGACGTGGCGCAGGCGTGGCGCGTCAACGGCAGCGGGTCCAGGCACGCTCGGCCAGGGTGTCCGCGATGACCGGCATCGACCGTGCCGAGATGACCTTCGACGAGTCGGTGCCGGAGTTCGAGCCGCGGTTGGACCTGATCGCCCCGGCGATCGGTCTGGTCGGCGTGATCGCCGGAGGTGCGGTGGCCGGCGGCCCGGTCTGGCTCGGCATCGCCAGGGCCGTGGTGGGAGCGGCGTTCCTCGGCTGCGTGTCCGACGCGATGCTGCTGGGCCACTGGTACCTGACCCAGCCGGGTCTGCCGCGGGCGCCGCTCGAGGAGCAGGTCAACCTGCTGGGGTGGATCTGGCCGTTCGAGGTGGCGCTGTGGCTCATCCCGCCGGGGATGATCGCCGCGCTGAACGGGACGATCGACGACGGCTACAACGGGATGCTCGGCTGGTTCTGGGTGGCGTGCGCGGTGACCACGATCGGGCTGGTGGTCGTCACCAAGCTGGCGCTGCGCGAGAAGTACTACTCGGCGGTCATGGCCGCGACCGGGCTGCTGTACCTGGCACTGCTGACCGCGTTCGGCACCGATCTGGTCGCCAGGGCGATCCTGTCACTCGCCTGAACGAGAAGCCTTCTCGTGGCGGGTGATGGCGGTCTCGACCATGGTGTTGAGCGCTGCACCCTTGGGCCATCCCGCGTAGTGGCTCAAGAAGATCACGACCTCGCGCAGGTCGTCCGCGCTCAGGTCACCCTTGGCGAGCGCCGAGTCGAGCTGGATGCCGAGGACGCCGTCGAGTCCCTCGGCCACCATCAGCCCCACCAGCAGCAGGCGGCGGTCGCGCAGCGACAGCCCGGGGCGCTCCCAGATGTCGCCGAAGAGGTGTTCGACGGTGTAGCCGAAGAAGTCGCCGGGGCCGTCGGCCACCTCGAAGCTGTACACCTCGGCCATGCGCTCGAGTCCACGCTCCCGGCGCTCGGATCGCTCGCTGCTCGTGGCGGACTCGGTTGCATCGCTCATCGGGGCATCGCTCCTGGGGGCATCGCTCATCGGGGCATCGCTCATGGTGCCCCGCCGTGGTCGGTCGGGTGGTCGTTGCACGATAGCGATCCACCCCGGCGAGCAGAACCGTTCGTCGCGCACGGACGGCACCGGTGCCGCGCTCGGCCGCCGGTGCCGTGTCGGACAACGTTCGGGCTGTCGCCCACCGGCACATCGAGGGCACCTTCCCACCACTGCGAAATACTGGAGTTCCGCGTTGCCCTGCAACGCGAAGAACCGGGATTTCGACAACTGTGACGCTTGCGCGGAAGCGTCACGGAACGCCGGGTTCGTGACGTGGCGCCGAGGCCAACGTTGTCTGGCGCAGCACGGGTACCCTCGACACGTGACACGACGCCGACTGTCCGCTGTGACCGTGGTGCTGGTGGCAGCGATGGCACTCACCGCGTGTCAGCCCACGCCGCCGCCACCGGTCGCGAGTCCCGACCCGGTGCGCGCCAGCGTCGTGACGGGCCTGGGTGCATGGTGGGACGTCTATGACTGGTCGCCGACCTTCATCCGTTCCCGCAACCCGTCGGCTCGGCCCCCGCTGGGGCTGGCCGACGTGGACCGTTTGGCCGATGCCCGCGTCCAGACGCTGTTCATCCAGACCGCCACCTACCGCCATCCGGCGGTGATGCTGGACACCTGGCTGCTGCGGCGCATCATCGACCGGGCCCGCGCCAGAGGCATGCGCGTGGTCGGTTGGTACCTGCCGCAGTACCTGGATGCCAAGTTCGATCTCGACCGCCTGCTCGCGATCGGCAACTTCGGCTTCGACGGGATCGGTGTCGACATCGAGTCGACCGACAACCCGAACGTCGCGGATCGCACGAACCGTCTGATCGCGCAGACCCGGTTCCTGCGCGGCACCTTCCCGAACACCCCGCTCATCGCCATCCCGGTGACCCCGGTGATCTGGGAGGAGCTCAACCGCTCCTGGTGGCCCGACTTCCCGTACCGCGAACTGGCGAGGTACTACGACGCCTGGGCGCCGATGGCGTACTGGTCGTATCGCAGGAACTCCTTCATCGAGTGGTTCGACTCGTACCGCTACACCTACGAGACGGTGGTCCGACTCCGGCGACTCACCGGGCGTGCCGACCTGGCGGTGCATCCCATCGGCGGCGAAGGCGCCTACACCGACGAGCTCGAGCTGTTCTGGATGAACCAGGCGATGCACGACTCGAGGTCCATCGGCGGCAGCATCTACGACGACGCCAGCACGCCCGGGGCGCTGTGGGGTTCGCTCGGTCAGTTCCGCCGCGAGATCGTCAAGTAGCCGCTTGTCGGCACCACGCCACCATCTCGTCGATGCCGTCTCGCAGCGACGTGCGGGGTGACCACCCGAGCACCTCGTGCGCGAGCGCCGAGGATCCGCCGGTGCGTCGGGCGTCGCCGGCCGCTGCGGCGAACCGCTCGAGCCGCACCGGTTCGCCGACCGAGGCGCCGACCATGTCGATCAGGTCCGTCATCGTGGCGGTCGACTCGTTCGCGATGTTCACCGCGGTGCCCGGGGGCGCCTCGTGGAACAGCGCCGCAAGGTTGGCCTCGACCACGTCGTCGACGTAGGTGAAGCTCCGGCTGACCGTCCCGTCGCCGTAGAGCGGGAACGGTTCGCCCGCGAGTGTCATGTCGATCATGCGTCGCAGTGCCATGTCGGTGCGTTGGCGGGGGCCGTAGACCGTGAAGTAGCGCAGCGACACGGTCGGCACGTCGAAGTTCGTGGCATACAGCGTGCACATGTGCTCGGCGGCCAGCTTGGTGACGCCGTAGGGGCTGACGGGACGGGGCAGCGCCAGCTCGGTGGTGGGGTACGTCTCGGCGTCGCCGTAGACCGACGAGCTGGATGCAGCGGCGAACCGTGAGATGCCCGAGCCCTTGGCGGCTTCCAGCAGCCGCTGCGTCGCGACGATGTTGCGCTCGACGTAGGTCTCGAAACCGTCCGCCCAGGAGTCACGAACGCCCGGCTGCCCGGCCAGGTGCAGCACCGCGTCGACCCCGTCGAGCAGCGCCGCAGCATCCGCGGTGACCAGGTCGGCCTCGATCAGCTCGTGGTCGGGATGGTCGGCCACCAGCGCGGCGTTCGCACGCTTGAGCGACGGCTCGTAGTTGTCGGTGAAGCAGTCGACGCCGCGCACCCGGTGACCGTCGTCGAGCAGGCGCTCGACCGTGTGGCTGCCGATGAAGCCGGCGGAGCCGGTGACGAGGATGTGCACCCTTCGTGTCTATCGGGACTCGGAGCGTTTCGTGCTCACTTGGCCACGAAGTACTTGGCGCGCGGGTGGTGGCAGATGAGCGCAGAGGTGGTCTGCTCCGGCTGGTACTGGAACCCGGTGTCCTCGTCGCACTCGATGCCGAGGCGCTCGGCTCCGAGCAGCTGCGCCACCAGCTGGTTGTCCTCCAGGTCCGGACACGCCGGGTAGCCGAACGAGTAGCGGCCGCCCCGGTACTTCTGGCGGAACAGCCCGTGCAGCGCCGCACGTGTCGGCGAGCCGGTGATGGGCTCGGGGTCCTCGTCGACGAAGCCCCACTCGCTGCGGATCCGGTGGTGCCAGTACTCGGCGAGCGACTCGGCCATCTCCACTCCCAGACCGTGCAGCAGCAGGTACTCCTGGTACTTGTTCGCAGCGAACAGCTCGGCGGCGCGCTCCGAGACCGCTGCGCCCATGGTCACGATGTGGAACGCGGCGTAGTCGGCCTCGCCGGACGCGACCGGGCGGAAGAAGTCGGCGATGCACAGGAACGGCTCGGCCTGTTGGCGGGGGAACGAGAAGCGGGCCAGCTCGGTGGAGCGGGACTCGTCGGTCCACAGCACCAGGTCGTCGCCGTCGCCGTTGGCACAGAAGTAGCCGTACACGACCTGGGGGATGAGCAGTCCCTCGGACTTGGCCGACGCCAGCTGCTCGCGGAGGATCGGGCGGATCCTGTCCTTGAACTGCTCGTCGTCCTCCTTGGTGCCATCCGCGAGCGTCTCGGGCCGGAACTGCCACTGGTTGCGGAACAGCGCAGTCTCGTTGACGAACCCGGCGATCTCGTCGATGGAGATGCCCTTGACGATCTTCGTGCCCAGGAACGGCGGGACGAACACCTGGTTGTCCGCGGCCACGTCGGGTGAGCGTTCGGGGACGTCGACCGCCGGCGTGTCCTCATCACCGGAGCGATGGCGGTGCAGTTCGCGTTCGGAGGGCACCGTGCCGTCGTCGACGTCGAGACCACCCAGTCGGATCTCACCGAGGCGGTCCATGACCCGCAGACCTTCGAAGGCGTCCTTGCCGTAGAACAGGCGGCCCTCGTAGACCTCGCGCAGGTCCCGCTCGACGTAGGTGCGCGTCAGCGCGGCCCCGCCCAGCAGCACCGGGATCGATGACAGACCCCGCTGGTTCAGCTCCTCGAGGTTGTCGCGCATGATCAGCGTCGACTTCACCAGCAGCCCCGACATGCCGATCGCGTCGGCACGCACCTCTTCGGCCTTCTCGATCATCTCGTTGATCGAGATCTTGATGCCCAGGTTGTGCACCTCGTAGCCGTTGTTGGTCAGGATGATGTCGACCAGGTTCTTGCCGATGTCGTGCACGTCGCCCTTGACCGTGGCCAGCACGATCCGGCCCTTGCCGGTCTCGCCCTCGACCCGGTCCATCATCGGTTCCAGGTGCGCGACGGCCATCTTCATGGTCTCGGCGGACTGCAGGACGAAGGGCAGCTGCATCTCGCCGCTCGCGAACAGCTGGCCGACGACCTTCATGCCGGCGAGCAGGATGTCGTTGATGATCGCCAGCGGGGTGTGGCCGGCGGCGAGGGCCTCGTCGAGCTCCTCGATCAGCCCGTCGCGATCGCCGTCGATGATGCGCTGGCTCAGGCGCTGGTCGACAGGCCAGTCGCTGCGGTCCTCGGCCTCGACCTCGGCCACCTGGACGTCCGCGAAGATCTCCAGCAGCTTGTGCAGCGGGTCGTAGCTCTCGTCGCCCTCGGACAGTGCGCCGGCTGTTCCACGACGGTCCCAGATCAGGTCCTCGCAGACCGCACGCTGCTGTTCGGGGATGCGGTTGAGCGGCAGGATCTTGGCCGCATGGACGATGGCGGAGTCGAGGCCTGCCTTGACGCACTCGGCGAGGAACACGCTGTTGAGGACGTGTCGCGCCGCGGGCTTCAGCCCGAAGCTGACGTTGGACAGCCCCAGCGTCGTGGTCACCCCCGGGAGCTCGCTCTTGATGCGCCCGATGGCCTCGATCGTCGCGATCGCGTCACGGCGGAGGTCGTCGTCGCCGGTGGACAGGGGGAAGGTGAGCGCGTCGAAGATCAGGTCCTCGGCCTCGAGCCCGTAGCGCTCGATCGCCAGGTCGTGGATGCGGTGGGCGACCCGCATCTTCCATTCGACGTCGCGGGCCTGGCCCTCCTCGTCGATGAGCAGCACGATGACCGCGGCGCCGTACTCCTTGGCCAGGCGGAACACCCGGTCCATGCGGGATCCCTCGGCCTCGCCGTCCTCGAGGTTGGCCGAGTTCAGGATCGCCCTGCCGCCGAGCCAGCGCAGGCCGGCCTCCAGCACCTCGGGCTCGGTCGAGTCGAGCACCAGCGGCACCGACGACTGGGTGGCGAAGCGCTGGGCGATCTCGTCCATGTCGGCGGTGCCGTCGCGGCCCACGTAGTCGACGCACACGTCGATGATGTGGGAGCCCTCCTTGACCTGTTCCTTGGCCATGGCGACGCACGTGTCCCAGTCGGCGTCCAGCATCGCCTCCCGGAACTTCTTCGACCCGTTGGCGTTGGTGCGCTCGCCGATCATCAGCAGGTTCGACGACGCCCCGCCGTCGGCGTCACCGCCGAGCAGGACCGGTGAGTAGATGGACGCGACCCCGTGTTCGAAGTGCGGCGTGCGTTGCGCAGGCTCCAGCTCGGCGACCGCGTCGGCGAGCTGGCGGATGTACTCCGGCGTGGTGCCACAGCAGCCGCCGACGACGTTGACCCCGAACTCGGTGATGAAGCGCCGGTGGAAGTCGACGAACTGCTCGGCGGACAGGTCGTAGTGCATGTGGCCGTCGACCACCGACGGCAGTCCGGCGTTGGGCAGTACCGAGATGGGGACCCGTGAGTGCGCCGACAGGTGGCGGACGTGCTCGCTCATCTCCTCGGGGCCGGTGGCGCAGTTGATCCCGATGACATCGGGACGCATGGCATCGAGGGCCACCAGTGCGGCGCCGATCTCGGTGCCGGGCAGCATCCGACCGGTCAGCTCGATGGTCACCTGGGTCTGGATGGGGACCTCTCGGCCCACCTCACGCATGGCGTCGCGGCAACCGTTCATGCCGGCCTTGATGCCCAGCAGATCGAACTGGGTCTCCAACAACAGCAGGTCGACCCCGCCGCGCAGCAGCCCCCGCGACTGCTCGGCCACCTGGTCGCGCAGCTCGGCGTAGCCGACGTGCCCGAGCGAGGCGAAACGGGTGCCCGGACCGATCGACCCGGCGACGAACCGGGGCCGGTCGGGCGTGGAGAACTCGTCGGCCACCTGCCGCGCGATGCGGGCCGACATCTCGTTGAGCTCCTCGGTGCGCTCACCCAGCCCGTACTCGGCGAGTGTGGCGCGCATGCCGCCGAAGCTGTTGGTCTCGACCACGTCGGCGCCCGCCTCGAGGTACTCGCGGTGCATGGTGGCGATCAGATCCGGGCGGGTCTCGTTGAGGATCTCGGGGCATCCCTCCAGCTCCGGGGTGCCGTAGTCCTCCATCGAGAGGTCCTGCTCCTGCAGCCAGGTTCCCGACGCGCCGTCGAACACGACGACCCGGTCACGCACGGCATCGAGGTAGGGGAAATCAGCCATAGCGGCCCGAGGCTACCGGGGGCGGTGTGCCCCCACGCCAACGGGCATGCGGTGGCGCCCACCGTGCGGGCCGGGGCCGTACACTCGCCGACCAGACGAAGGACCGGGCCGCACGAGGGCCGCACCAGACCCGAGGTTCACCGCCGGATGAAGATCTACACGCGCAAGGGCGACGACGGCACGACCGGTCTGCTCTACGGGGGCAGGGTGCGCAAGGACGATCCCGCCCCCGCGGCCTACGGCGACGTCGATGAGGCGCAGGCCGCCATCGGCGTGGCCAGGGCGCACATCGACCGGGGCGGAGAGCTGGACGGGGTGCTCGTCGGACTCGAGCGGGATCTCTGGGTCCTGATGGCGGATCTGGCAACCGACGAGGACAACCGCTCCAAGCTGACCCCCGAGGTGTCACTGGTGACCCAGTCGATGGTCGACCGGGTGGAGGCGACGATCGACGACTACAGCGAGCGGACGGAACTGCCGACCGAGTTCGTCGTGCCCGGCGAGGAGCGCGTCTCGGCGTTCCTGGATCTGGCGAGGACGGTCGTGCGGCGCTCGGAGCGCTCCGCGCTGGCAGCCGTGGTCGACGGTTCGCTGGTCGTCGCCTACCTGAACCGGCTGTCCGACCTGCTGTGGACGCTCGCACGCTGGCAGGAGGGCACATCGCTCACCGCCCGCGCCGACTGAACGTCGTCCACCGGCTGACCGTCCGAACGACCCACCGAACCACCGAACGCCACGACCCACCGAACCCTGGGCAGCAGTCCGCCGCCCGAACCGAGGAGCACTGCCATGAGTGAGCTGCTGTCCGTCAAGATCGCCAAGGCAGCGCCAGCGGGCGCCACAGCTGTGGCCGAGGCGGCGTACTCCGATCGCCTGACGAAGGTCCCGGGCGTACGCAAGGCAGCGCTGGAGCGGTCCGGGTTCGGCGGCGGAGTCGGCGAGACCCTGGTGCTGAACGACGGCGAGCGCGTCCGCGTGCTGATGGGTCTCGGACCTGTGGCACAGGTCGGCGCCGTCCGAGCTCCGCACTGCAGCCGCGGTGTTCGCCCGAGCGGTCGGCAAGCACCGTCGAGTCGCGGTCGAGTATCCCGACCAGCTCGACCTGGAGGTCGGTGCCGGCGTGCGAGCGGTCACCGAGGGCCTGATCCTGGGCGCGTACCGCTTCGAGACGCACAAGAGCTCGACCAGTCCTGGGCTGTCCGCAGCGACCATCGCCGTCGGTGATGCGGTGCGCTCGGTTCGATCGGCTGCGGCGCGCGGGCGTGCCGCAGCCGAAGCGGTGTGTTTCGCCAGGGACCTGGTCAACGAGCCAGGTGGTTCGCTGACCCCGGCGGTGTTCGCCCAGCGGGCAGCGGATCGGGCCGAGGAAGCCGGCTTGACCGCGGAGATCATGGACCACGACGACATCGTCGCTGCGGGTCTGGGCGGGTTGCTGGCGGTCAACCAGGGCTCGGTCGAGCCCGCACGGTTGCTGAAGCTGACCTATGAACCCGTCGTCGCGGACGACGAGCTGGTCGACGGTGGTCTGGCCGAGGCCGACGCGGTCGACACCGTTGCGCTGGTCGGCAAGGGCATCACCTTCGACTCCGGCGGGCTGTCGATCAAGCCTGCCGATTCGATGATGGACATGAAGTGCGACATGGGTGGCGCCGCCGCCGTGGTGGCGGCCATGTGTGCCCTCCCGGCGCTCGACGTCGCAGTGAAGGTCGTGTCGTTCACCCCCATGACCGACAACATGACCGGCGGAGCGGCCCAGCGCCCCGGCGACATCTACACCGCACGCAACGGCACCACCGTCGAGGTGCTCAACACCGATGCAGAGGGCCGATTGGTGCTGGCCGACGCGCTGAGCCTGGCAGCCGACGAGGAGCCCGATGCGATCATCGACCTGGCCACGCTGACCGGCGCGTGCATGGTGGCGCTCGGCAACAAGATCGCCGGGCTCATGGGCAACGACCCCGACTTCTGTGGCATCGTCGAGGACGCCGCAGAGGTTGCCGGCGAACGTGTCTGGCAGCTCCCGTTGCCGGCGGACTACCGCAAGAGCCTGGACTCGTCGGTGGCAGATCTGAAGAACATCGGGGCCGGCCGCTACGGCGGTGCGCTCACCGCCGGGTTGTTCCTGAAGGAGTTCGTCGACGACGACACGCCGTGGGTGCACCTGGACATCGCAGGGCCGGCCTTCCTGTCGGAGGCCGACGGCGAGTCGCCCAAGGGTGCGACCGGGTTCGGAGTTCGCACGCTGCTGACCTTGCTCGAGACCTGGGGCGAGGAGATGGAGCTGCTCGCCGAGCTGGACGAGCTCGAAGAGGAGCTCGGGCTGTCCTGAGCAGCCCGATATCGCTCGCCCGGAGACCCAGGCGCTGCTTGCGGCAGCCACGGTCCCGGCGTCGTGGGCAGGTCGGGGGAGATCTCGCGACCGTGCACGGTCGGTCCTTCCGGAGCGAATCCGGCGAGGTCGAGCTCCGGCTGGTTCAGGGAGCGGCGGTCTCGGCCTCGACCCAGGTCCTGAACTCCTCGGTGGTCCTCACCTTGTTCCAGGTGATCGCAGGGAGCTCATAGGTGTGGATCTCCCGGAAGGTTGCGACCACGTCCTCGGCCCGCTCCTTCGTGGTGACGGCGACGACGTGCCACTCGGTGTCGGTGATCGTCTCGCTGTTCCAGACGAAGTGGGAGCGTTCCGGGCCTCGGACGTGGACGCAGGCGGCCTGCCGGCGGTCGGCCAGCACGGCGCAGAGGGCGGCGGCTGCCTGCTCGTCGTTGGTTCGGGTGTGGACCTCGATGATCTTCGCCATGCGCCATTATCCGACGGACGGGTCCCCGTTGGAGCGCAGCGACCGCGGCGTCGGTCAACTGCCGCGGGCGTGGTCTCACGCAGCGGGCGGGGTGTTCTGCTGGTGTTGGGTCCTGCGCCAGTGCTCGTGCGAGGAGCGCACCGCCGTGGGGAGTCGACGCAGTTGGCGGGCGTTGAGCAGGGGCAGGTGCGTCCGCACCTCGAGCGTCTCCGGGGTACGGCGGCGCATGAAGCCGAACAGGGCGGCGCGCTCCAGGGTGCGTGCCATCGGGGCGTTGCGCCCCAGCCCGCCGCTGAGGCCGATCGCGCGTGCGGTGTCGGCCGGTGCGAGCGACAGGCCGGCGGGGTGCTCGGCCAGTCCCCGAGCGAGACGCCGGGTCAGCAGCACCACCGACGGTCCGACGATGGCGGTCCAGTAGCGCTCGACGTACTCGCTGCGCGGTTCGACCCCGGCCAGCGCCAGGCCCGGGTCGAACCAGGGCCGGACGATCAGGCGCTCCGGCAGCAGGTCGGGCGCCGGTTCCTGAGCTGCGGGGTCGGTCTGCCCGGCGAGGGAGCCGACTGCGGCCAGTTGCGGGCGGGCCGGGTGGTCCTGGGTGGTGTGCATTGGTTGCCTCCGACGGTGGTGCGATACGGGTCGCACGGTACGGAGCCACTCAGTGGATGTCAGCGGGTGGCGCGACCCGGTCAGGCCCGCCCGTAGTCGTCCTCGAGCCGGACGATGTCGTCCTCGCCGAAGTAGCTGCCGTGCTGGACCTCGATGAACACCAAGGGCTCGGTCCCGGGGTTCTCGATGCGGTGGGCGGTGTCGATCGCGATGTCCACCGCGGAACCGGCGCCCACCTGTGACTCGGTCCCGTCGAGCACCAACGTCCCGGTGCCGCTCAGCACGAACCAGTGCTCGGCCCGACGGAGGTGTCGCTGGTAGCTGAGTCGGCCACCGGGCCGGACCTCGATCCGCTTCACCTTGTGGTCGGTGGCGTCCTCCAGGACGGTGTAGGTGCCCCACGGACGCTCACTGGTCTCCAAGGGCGAGTTCGTCTCCATGGGCACATCATGACCGATGCGGGCAGACTGATCGTCCGATGGTTCCTCCCTCCGGCCTGCCCGATGATGCGGTGACGGTCGCCGGTGCGGCGCTCGCGTCGGCCCGGCGCGTGGCGGTGCTCACCGGCGCCGGCATCTCGACCGACTCCGGGATCCCTGACTTCCGGGGCCCTGACGGGCTGTGGACCAAGGACCCCGATGCCGAGAAGTACTCGACGATCGAGCACTATCTGGCCGACCCCCAGCTGCGTGAGCGAGCGTGGCGGTACCGCATGGCCAATCCGGCATGGACCGCGGAGCCGAACCCGGGGCACACCGCCCTGGTCGAGCTGGAGAGCTCGGGGCGCCTGGAGTTGCTGGTCACGCAGAACATCGATGGGCTGCATCTGACCGCGGGCAGCGATCCCGACCGGATCGTCGAGGTGCACGGCAGCATCCGGGGTGCGCGCTGCGTGCAGTGCGACTGGCGGGGCGCGACCACCGAGGTCTTCGAGCGGGTCCGCAATGGCGAGCCGGATCCGCCGTGTGAGGTGTGCGGTGGGATCCTGAAGACCTCGACGGTCTTCTTCGGTGAGCCGTTGGTCGAGTTCGATCTGCAGCGAGCGTTCGCCGCGGCCTCGTCGTGCGACCTGCTGTTGTGCATCGGAACGACGTTGCAGGTGTACCCGGTGGCGCAGATGGTGCCGATCGCGCTGGACCGGGATGTGCCGGTGGTGATCGTGAACGCCGGGGAGACACCGTTCGACGACGCCGCAACCGTGGTGCGTGGTTCCATCAGCGAGGTCCTGCCCCGCCTGGTGCGCTGAGCGCCGAGAGCCGAACCGCAGCGACCCGCCGGCGAGGTGGACCGGTCGGACCGCCGGGCCATGGCGGCCGGGTGGGACCGGTGGGACCCGTCGATAGCCTGAACTGGTGCAGGCCATCGCCGACCCTCCGGTCGTGCCCTCGGACGAGTCGATGGACGCCGACGGCGGTCCCGGCGCGCCGCCGGTGCAGCGGGACCGCGACGTCGGAGCAGACCCCCGCTGGGGTGTCGAACTGCCGGTCGTGGCGTCCGTGCTGGGGGCCGTGGCAGCCGTCGTGTACCGGGTCTGGGACCGTTCGTGGTCGACGCCGTTCGTGCACGCCGGTGACGCGATGGCACACCTGGCGCTGCTGGAGACCGTCGGTTGGACCGGCACCCCCGCCCCGAACGACCGCCTCGGCGCTCCGTTCTCGGTGGACTGGGTGGACATGCCGAGTGGGGCGGACCGTGCGCACCTGATCATGCTGCGGGGCCTGCGGGCGGTGACCGGCGACTCGGTCAGCGCCGCCAACATCTATCTGCTGCTGGCGATCGTGATGGTCGGGCTGGCGGCCTACGTCGTGATGCGTCGGCTGGACTGCTCGCCGTTGGCCAGCGGTGTCGCCTCGGTCGTGTTCGCCGTGGCGCCCGCGCAGTTCGCCCGTGCCTCGGTGGGGCACCTGTTCCTGGCCAACTACGTCGCGGTGCCGATCGCGGTCTACCTGGCGCTGTGGGCGAGCGGTGGCCTGGGTCGGCCCCGGCCAGGCTGGCGGGGCTGGGCCGCCCCGGTCGCGTTGGTGGCGCTCGTCGGCTCGGCCAGTCCCTACTACGCCGTGTTCGGCTCGATCGTCATCGGAGCGGTCGGCGTCATCGTGGCGGTGCGGCTCCGCTCGTGGCGAGCGACGATCCGACCGGCCGCGGTGTCGATCGGCATCATGGCGGTGGTGGTCGCGAACGTCGCAGGAGAGGCGCTGCGACGCGGCGGCGACGCCGGCGTGCGCGTCCCGCTCGATTCGGATGCCTACGGGCTGCGCGTCACCCAGATGCTGCTGCCGATCCGGGACCATCGCATCGGCGTGCTCTCGGAGTGGGCCGACCGGGCGTTCCGTGTGGACGCGCCGGGTGACCGGGGAGCAGCGCTCGGCGTGCTGATGCTGATCGGACTGGTGGCGCTGGGGGTGTGGTTCATCGGTCGCATCGGGCGCACCTCGGCACCGGCCACCGCGACCGATCTGCTCGGAACGGACCGCCCCGGGCGCGCCGGGGTGCTCGCGCGCCTGTCGGTGGTGGCACTCACATCGCTCGGTGTCGCGTCCGTCGGTGGTCTGGGAATGGTGCTGGCCACCGTGGGCGTCACCCAGATCCGGGCCTGGAGCCGCATGGCCATCTTCGTCGGCTTCGTCGGCGCGACCGTGCTGGCCATGCTCCTCGATGGGCTGTCACGTCGCTTCGCTCCCGAGCGCGCTGCTCCGGGTGGCCGGGGCATCGCTGCTGGTGCTGGTGGCCGTGTTCGACCAGGTCGGGCCGGGGTCGCTGCCGCCGCCGAGCTACAACGACCAGCGCTGGGCCGCGGACGTCGAGTTGGCCGAGGATCTGCAGGCCGAGCTGCCGGACGAGTCGATGGTGTTCCAGCTGCCCGTGGGGACGTTCCCCGCGGAGCTGCCCGTCGGGTCGATCAGCGCCAACGACCTGTTGGGCCCTGCCGTTGCCGGCGATGGATCGCTGCGGTGGAATGTCGGCTCCCTCAGTGGGCGCAGTGGGGACTGGCAGCGATCGGTCACGGCCCTGCCGGCCGATCAGATGCTGGGCGATCTTGCGGCGGCGGACATGGCTGCCGTCGTCATCGATCGACGGGGGCTCGACGAGGACACTGCGGGACTGAACGACGAGGTGGCCGCGCAGCTCGGACCACCGGAGTTCGAGACGTCTGACGGCACACGAGCATGGTGGGATCTGCGACCGTTGCGGGCCGAGCTGGTCGAACAGAGCGGGGACGCAGACGTGCGCGCACGAGGCGCCGCGGTCACGCGGCCCGTCGGTGTCGTCGTCGAGGGCTCGCCCGGCGCGCGCTCGACCGGCGATGCACGTGCCCGTCACCTGGCTCGGTCCGCCGCGATCGTGCTGAGTGATCCGTCGGTCGGTGGCGAGTCGGCGCCGGTGCGCGTGAGCTTCACCCTGATGGGCGCGTCAGGGGCGACCGTCGAAGTGCGAGCGGCCGGCCGGACGCGAACCGTCGAGCTGGATGGGCGCCCGGTGCCGATCGAGCTCGAGGTGCCGTTCGGCGTCGACGGGACCGCACGGATCGAGATGCGTACCGACGCGCCGCCGCTGGAGGGACCGGAGCGCTCGTGGGGTGACATGCGCCTCCGCCTCGACGAGCTGTTGGTGCGCGACGGTCGGCTGGAGCCTTGACCGAGCAGGCTCGGGGGCGCGTCGCGGCCGAGTACGTCGGGCTGACCGCCGTGGTCGCGGCGCTGCTCGCGCTGCTGTTCCGGCCGTGGTCCGGCGGATGGTCGACGCCGCTCGTCTACCGCAACGACACCTTGTCGGTCCTGGCGATGGTGGACGCCGCGGGTTGGACCGGCACCGCCCGCGGCGTCGAGCTGCTCGGGGCGCCCCACGGGACCGACTGGGTCGACTTCCCGTTGGGTCCCGACCGACTCCATCTGATCGCCGTGCGGGCACTGCGGCTGGTGACGTCCGACCCGATCACGGCGATGAACCTCTACCTGTTGGTCGGCTTCGTGCTGGTCGCGCTGGCGGCCTACGGGCTGCTGCGGCATCTGCGGACCTCGATCCCGGTGGCGGGTGCGCTGGCGATCGCCTTTGCGTTCGCGCCCTACCACTTCTCCCGCATCGACAGCGGCCACCTGTTCCTGGCCGCGTACTTCGCGGTACCGCTGGGGGTGCTGCTGGCGCTCTGGTCCAGCGACGGTTCGCTGGGGTTCGGTGGTCGATCGCCGGCCATGGCACACCGACGTCGGTGGTCGGTGGTGTGGATCCTGGTGGTCGGCTCGGCCAGCGCCTACTACGCCGCGTTCGCCATCGTGATGATCGCACTGGTGGGGGTGGCGGTGGCGATCCGCCGTGGGTCGTGGCGTGCACTCGTGGTGCCGCTGGTCGTCGCCGGCGCGGTGGGAGCGGTGGTGGTCGCGAACGTGGGCGGGGAGTTGGTCGCGGCGTCATCGCAGGGGTCGAACCAGGAGGCGTCGTCGCGCCCGGTCACCGACAGCGACACCTATGCGCTGCGGCCGGCGGCGTTGCTGGTACCACCAGCCGGGCACCGCGTCGATGCCCTCGGGCGGTTGGGAGCGGAGTTCAACCAGACGGTGTCTCGTCGTGGTGGGGGCTACCTGGGGCTGATCGCCGTCACCGGACTCGGGGTCATCGCAGTTCGACTGCTCCGTGACGGCCGAGGCGCCGGACGCGACGCTGTCCGCGACGACGATCTCGCCGGCGGGGAGGAGTCCGGCGGGGGTCATGGTGCCGACCCGCCGGACGACCAGTGGCTGTACCGGCGACTCGGGGTCATGGTGCTGGGCTGCACGCTGATGGGTGCCGTCGGTGGTGGCGCAGTGCTCATCTCGATCAGCGGGTTCACCCAGATCCGCGTGTGGGACCGGATGTCGATCGTCATCGCGTGCCTCGCGCTGGTGGGGCTGGGTCCGGCGATCGACCGGTGGCTCGCCCGGCGTGGCGGTGCGGACTCGACCATGGGCTACGTCGTCGCCGTCGCGCTGTTGGCCGTGGTGGTGGTCGACCAGGTCGGGGCGCTGCCCGACCGTGGCGAGAACCGCGAGCTGCGCCGGGCCGACGCGGAGGTCGCCGCCGCGATGGAGTCGATGCTGGACCCGGGCGATGCGGTGTTCCAGTTCCCATGGGTCGCGTTCCCCGGAGGAGTGACCGACCGGGGCCTGCCACCGTATGCGCACCTGGGTCCGTGGGCATCGGGCTCCGACCGGCTCGACTACAGCGGGGGCGCCATGCAGGGCCGCGGCGGCGACTGGCAGGCGTCGTGGTCGGCCCAGGAGCCCGACGTCATGGCTGCCGGGCTGGCCGCGGCCGGGTTCGACGCGTTGTACGTGGACCGTCGGGCCGCAGCGACGCCGGCTGCACAGCAGACGCCGCGCTCGGGCGCGGAGGTCGCCGCGGAGCTGCAGCGTTCGGGGCTGACGGGCGGGCGCAGCGAGGACGGGACCCGGCAGTGGTTCGACCTTCGACCGCTGCGCCGGCAGCTGGTCGAGCAGCTGGGTCGTTCCCGGGTGGACCAGCTCGGCGATGCAGTGGTGCGACCCATCGGGCTGACCTTCACCGGTGCCGCGACCTACACCGCCGCGCCGCCGGGAGTCCGCCTCCTGGAGGACGGTGCCACGCTGACGCTGCGGCGCGAGGACGACGATGACCGCCTCCTGCAGCTGTCCGCGACGCTCTCGGGGGAACCGGGGTCGACGGTGGTGCTCACCTGGCCCGGGGGCGAGCGCTCCGTGCAGCTCGCCGAGGACCCCGTGCAGCTGCAGTTGCGCCTGGCCCCGACTGCTCGCGACACGGTGGTGACGCTGCGTACCGACGCCCGGACCCTGCCCGGCGCGCCGCGCTCCGCGCCCCGGGTTCGCCTCGCGATGGGCAACCTGACGGTGCTCGACCGAGAGCTGGCACTCGATCGGGAACAACTGGCGCTGTCGAATAGTTGACCAGGTTGGTAGGGTTTCACCACCGCAGACCGACGAGGACAGAAGATGAGCAACTTCCGGGAACTCCTGAACGCAGCCAAGGCCGACATCAACGAGGTCGACACCGCCACCGCCGAGCAGATGCGGGCCGACGGCTCGACGCTGTTGGACGTGCGCGAGGCCGACGAGTTCGAGCAGGGCGCGGTGCCCGACTCGGTGTTCATCCCCCGCGGCCACCTCGAGAGCCAGGTCGAGGGTCGGCTGCACGACAAGTCGGCGTCGGTGATCGTGATGTGCGCCGGCGGAGTGCGCTCGGCGTTCGCCGCCCGCACGTTGCAGGAGCTGGGCTACTCCAACGTGGTGTCGATGGCCGGCGGGTTCAACCGTTGGAAGGACGAGGGTCGCGACTGGAAGCGGCCCGAGGTGCTCACCCCCGAGCAGCGCAATCGCTACAGCCGGCACCTGCTCCTGCCCGAGGTGGGCGAGGAGGGCCAGCAGAAGCTGTTGGGCGCGAAGGTGCTGCTCCTCGGAGCAGGAGGGTTGGGTTCACCTGCGGCGCTCTACCTCGCTGCGGCGGGCGTCGGCACCATCGGCATCGTCGACATGGACGTGGTCGACGAGTCGAACCTGCAGCGCCAGATCCTGCACAACATGGATCGCATCGGCGAGCGCAAGGTCGACTCGGCCAAGAAGACCCTCACGGCGCTCAACCCCGACGTCAACGTGATCACCCACGACGTGCGGCTCGACGCGTCGAACATGGAGCGGATCATCGGTGAGTACGACATCGTCGTCGACGGTGCCGACAACTTCCCGGTTCGCTACATGCTCAACGACGCCTCGGTGAAGCTGGGCATCCCGGTCGTGCACGGCTCGATCTTCCGTTTCGAGGGTCAGGTCACCGTGTTCGACCCGCGCACCGGCCCGACGTACCGCGACATGCTGCCCGAGCCACCTCCGCCGGAGATGGCCCCCAGCTGCTCCGAGGCCGGCGTGCTCGGCGTGCTGCCGGGCATCGTGGGCTCGATCCAGGCGATCGAGACCATCAAGTTGATCCTCGGTCTGGGCGATTCGCTCATCGGGCGTTACCTGACCTTCGACGCCGCGGACATGGAGTTCCGGGAGTTCAAGCTGCGCAAGGATCCGACGAACCAGGTCACCTATGAGCATCGCGACCAGATCCAGGTCGTCGAGCTGGACGGGCACTGCCAGCCGGCGCCGCTGCAGGCTCCCGCCTGAGGGGCACCTGACCGGGCACGGGCGCGGGGCGGGCTAGACCATTCGGTCATGCCCGCAGCGACCGCCACCGACGACCCGCTCGTCGTCCACGTCGACGTCACCGACACGGTGGGGACGCACTGGCGTGCCGGGATCCAGCGGGTCGTCGCGCAACTGGTGCACGAGCTGTCGGGTGATGACCGACTGCGGGTGGTGCCGGTGGTCTGGCTCGAGTCCGTCCGCGGTTTCCGCACGCTCACCGCCGACGAGGCGGCCCGACTCGCCCCGGCGGCCACCAACGACCCACCCCCGGTCGGCACCAGTGGTGCTGGCCGGGCGACGGCGGTGGGCAACGCGCTGCGGCGCGTCCGCCCACTGGCCGGACGGGCGCGTGCCGCAGTGGTCGGCATCCTGGTTGCTGCGCACGTCGAGCCGTTGCTGCGTCGAGTGCGACGACGGGTGCTGGCCCGGACGCGGGACCGCGAGCTGGTGCCGTTGCGGACCGATCTGGCACCCGGGAGCGTGCTGTTCGAGCTGGACACCGTCTGGAACAACACCTGGGTCGATCGGGACGAGTTGTACCGCGAGCTCGGCTCGCGTGGCGTGCGTCTGGCGGCGCTGGTCTACGACCTGCTGCCCCAACAGCACCCGGAGTGGTTCGAGGCCACCCTGGTGGCCGTGTCGGATCGGACGATCCGTGCGCAGGCCGCGCACGCCGAGGTGGTGCTCGCCATCTCGGCCGACACCGCCGCGCAGTTCGCCCGGTGGGCCTCGGTGCAGGGCCTGCGGCCGCCGCAGGCCCGGGTCATCTCGCTCGGCGCAGACGCTGCGCCGGCGAGCGATCCGACCAGTGCTGCTCCGGCCGACGCCGCCGAGCCGTTGCCCGACGAACTGGTCGGGGTGGACTACGTGCTCACCGTGGGCACGGTCGAGCCCCGCAAGAACCACGCGACCTTGCTCGACGCGTTCGACCGGCTGCTCATCGACCAGCCCGGCACGCACCTGGTCGTGGTGGGTCGGCCGGGGTGGCACAACGACGACGTGATCGAGCGCCTGGCGTCGCATCCGGAGCTGGGGCGCCGCCTGCACTGGTTCCGGGCGGCCGGCGATGACCTGCTGGGCACGCTGTACGCCCATGCGCGGGTCGTGGCCGTCGCGTCGATCACCGAGGGGTACGGCCTGCCGGTGATCGAGGGGATGGCCCATGGCGTGCCGGTCGTGTCCTCCGACGGAGGTGCCCTGGTCGAGGCCGGCGGCGACCTGGTCGATCGGGTCGAGGCCCTCGACGTGGATGCGTGGGTCGACGTGCTCGGGCGGTACATGGGCGATGACGCGCTGGTCGCGGCTCGGCGTGGCGAGCTGGCCGACTACGTGACCCCGAAGTGGTCCGACACGGGTGCGCAGGTGGCCGAGATCCTGTTGGCCGAGCTGCAGCCGAACCTTCCGTGAGCGGGCGGGCGCGGCGCTAGTCTGCGCGGCGTGCCCGACACGACCGAGCGGATCCCGCCCCGTGTTCGCGTCGTGGTGCTCAACTGGAACGCCTGGTGGTTCACCCGGCGCTGCCTACGGGCGCTGTCGAACACCAACTACCCGGCCGACCGGCTCGAGGTCGTGCTGGTCGACAACGCGTCGGTGGACGGCTCGCTCGAGCGGCTGCGGTACGAGTTCCCCGACGTCACGGTGGTGCACAACGACGCGAACCTTGGTTTCGCCGAGGGGTGCAACCGGGCGATGCGCGACCTGGGCGGGATCGACCTGGTCGCGCTCGTGAACAACGACGCGGTGGTCGAGCCCGGGTGGCTCGTCGCCATGGTCGACGCGCTCGACCAGCACCCCCGAGCCGGTGCCGCAGCGGCTCGGTTGGTGTTGGACCCGGCGTTCGTGAAGGTGCAGGTGGGCGTGTCGGGCGGCCCTGCGGAGGTGCGATCGGTCCACGTGGACGGTCTGGATGCGACGACCCGCACCATTTTCGCCGGATCGGTGCACACCGAGGGTCGCACCGAGTGGCCGATGGAGTTGGTGCACCACCTCCAGGGCCCGGCCGAGCTGATGGTGCCCGTGGGGGAGGGTGATCACACGGTCACCCTCACCGTCGCCGGACAGGTCGAGCTCCGCGCGGTTGTTGCGGACGTTGCGCGTGCTGCCGACCACACCGAGTCCGCCGCAGCCGAGGTCGACGCTGCGGTCCATCCCGCCGCCGTGTCGACTCGACATCGACATCGACATCGGTGTCGATGTCGGTCGGTGCGGCAGTGCCGCGCGTGGAACTGCTCAACGGGTTGGGCACCGAGCGCAACGAGGTGGGCGAGAGCTACGACCGGCACTTCGGCGAACCGAACGACCCCGATGCAGTACCGGAGCTGGCGGGGCCGCCACGAGAGGTCGCCGGCTTCAGCGGTGGGGGAGTGCTGCTGCGGGCCGACATGCTGGCAGCGACCGGTCTGTTCGACCCGCGCTTCTTCGCGTACTACGAAGACAGCGACCTGTCGTGGCGAGCAGCTCGGGCGGGCTGGGTGACCGTGACCGCGCCGGCGGCGGTCATCCGTCATGCGTTCGGTGGCTCGGGCGGTGCACGTGCCCCTGGCTTCTTCTTCCTGAACTATCGCAACTGGCTGCTGACGGTGCTGCGCAACGGCGAGCCCGACCAGCGCCGCCGAACCCTCTCTTCCGCGAGTGAGCGGGTCCGGCGTGCGGTGCGCTCCAACGTGGCGAGCCCGCTGAGGCACCGACGGGCACCCAGCTGGGCGTTGGTCGTTGCCTGGTTGCGCACGTCGGCGGGAGTGGCTGCGGTCCGCGCGACGACCACGACGGGTGCGCGTCGTCGTGCTGCGACGCCCGTGGGCGCCCGGCGTACCGACCGGGTGCGTTCCGCGTTGCAGCCGGACTTCACGCCACGGGATCCCACCGCACGCCCCGGCGGTCCGATCCTGGTGCTGTTGGATCTGACCGGTGAGGTCGCCCCTGGTGCGGCCGGTGCCCCCGGTGCCGGTGCGGTGCTGCTGGCAGCGATGTCGGGCGCGACCGACCGGCTCGACGTCGTACCGGCGGTGCAGCTCGAGGCGGGTCGGTTCCGGCGAGCGTCGCCGACCGAGGTGGGTCGACTGCTCGGCGTCACCGGGCCCCATCTCGTGGTCACCGCGGACCGATTGGCGCTCGACCGGGTGTCCCCGGACACTGCGTTGCTCCGTGACGACGGCGACGGGCGCCTGGCGGTGTCCACGGTGGGTGGTCGGACCGAGGGGGAGCGGGTCGTACCCGATCCCGCTGTCGGTGGAGGCGATGCTGCCTCGCGCGGGTCGGATCGGCCCGGACCAACCGCGCACAAACGACCACTCAGGGTGATGTTGTGAGCTGGGTGGGTGACAATTCGGCGGCAGGTGGGCGTAGGCTGGACGGCATGTCGTCCTCCTACCCACGGGCACGAAGGGTTCGTCGCGTCGCGGTGGCCGTCGCATGCGGTGTGCTCCTGGCATTCCTGCCCGCCCCCACGTTCACCTTCATCGATGCGTCGGTCGGCAGCCTCTCGCCGTTCCCGAGCGTCACCGACGTCGGAGCTGCCGAGCTCGACGAGATGCAGGAGGTGGTCGACACCGCGCTGGTGGGCGATCGCGTGGTCGGCACGGAGGCCGACGCGGGGGACTTCACCATGATCGGCGTCACGCTCGAGGACGAACCCGCCGAACCGGTGATGGTCCGGCTCCTGGAGGCCGACGGGTCCTGGGGCGAGTGGAACGAGCTGGAGTACGAGGACGAGCACGGGCCGGATCCGGGCACCGGAGAACCGACGAACATCACCACCGAACCCCTCTGGGTGGGTTCGGCCACGGGCTACCAGCTCAGCGTCGCCGACGGCGACGAGACCGGCGCCGAGGTCGCGCTGGTGCGTGAGGAGCCGATGCGGGTGGTCGCCGACTCGACCCCCCTCGCAGATGCGGTCGCCGCGCCGGCGCCCTTCCCGATCCGGCCACGCTCCTCGTGGAACGTCCGGAGCACCAGCACGTCGACCGCGGCGTCGCTGAAGATGGCCGTGGTGCACCACACCGCCGGTTCCAACTCGTACACCCAGTCCCAGGTGCCGGGGATCCTGCGGTCGATCCAGGCGTACCACATGGACGCCAGGGGCTGGTCCGACATCGGCTACAACTTCCTGGTCGACCGCTTCGGCGGGATCTGGGAGGGTCGTGGCGGGGGCATGGGGCGAGCGGTCATCGGTGCCCACGCGGCGGGTGTCAACACCGGTTCGGTCGGCGTCTCGGTGATCGGGAACTTCACCGGCGTCAGCCGCGCCGGCAGCGGTGAACGAAGCGGTGGCACGGGTCATCGGATGGCGGCTCGAGGCCTACGGCGTCGATCCCAGGTCCAACGTCGTGGGACATCGCGACGTCGGATCCACCAGCTGTCCCGGCACCATCCACGGTTCGCTGCAGTGGATCCGTGACCGCGCCCGGGCCTGGTACGACACGACGGCCGCCCGTCGTGATCCGGTCGGCCGCGTCGACGGGATCACCGGCGGCAACGGGGTCATCACGACCTCCGGCTGGGCGTTCGACCCCGACACCTCGTCGCCGATCCAGGTGATCCTGATCGCACGCGGCCAGTGGTACCAGGTGACCGCCAACCGTGCCCGTGGTGACTGGGAGTCCCACTACGCCACCTATGGCAACGATCACGGCTTCGCGATCGGCGTGGAGCTTCCCCCCGGCACCTACTCCACCTGTGTCGTGGCGCTCAACGCACGGGACGGGCGCGATGTCTACCTGTCGTGCGGCGACGTCGTGGTGAAGTGAGCCCGACCGCCAGGTGAGCGCCATCCCGACCGTCTCGGTCCTCACCCCCGTCTACGACACCGATCCCGAGATCCTGGCCGAGTGCCTGGCCTCCGTGGCTGCCCAGACGTTCACCGACTGGGAGCACGTGCTGGTCGACGACGCCTCGCCGGCCGCACACGTCCTGGCGATGCTGGATGCCGCGGCCGCCGCGGACCCGCGCCGGATCGTGCATCGCAGCGCGGTCAACGGCGGCATCGTCGTCGCGTCGAATCAGGCGCTGGAGCTGGCCCGGGGCCGGATCGTGGTGCTGTTGGACCACGACGACCTGCTGCATCCCGACGCACTCGATCGGGTCGTCGCGGCGTTCGACTCGGCCCCCGACGACGTCGACTACGTGTACTCCGACGAGGACGTGCTCGTCGACGGCCAACGGGTCGATCCGTTCTACAAGCCCGACTGGTCTCCCGAGCGGCTGCGCAACCAGATGTACACGTGCCACATCTCGGCGTTCCGCGCCGAGCTGATGCGTTCGGTCGGTGGCTTCCGGGCAGAGATGGAGGGGTCCCAGGACTGGGACCTGGTGCTGCGGGTGACCGAACGAGCCCGGCGCATCGTGCACATCCCCGAGGTGCTCTACCACTGGCGCGTGGTACCCACCTCGGTCCTCGCCGGCGAGGACGTCAAGCCCTACGCGTACGACTCCGCAGCCAGGGCGCTGGCCGCCCACGCGGAACGGATCGGGCTGGACGTCGAGGTCGTCGAGCAACAGCCACGTGGCTACTTCCGGTTGGTGCGCACCCATCGAGAACACCCGTTGGTGAGCATCGTGGTGCCGACGCGCTGCTCGAGCGGTGTGGTGTGGGGCGCCTCGCGGGTGATGGTGGTCGAGGCGGTGCGCAGCATCGTCGAGCGTTCGACCTGGCCGAAGTACGAGGTCGTCGTGGTCGCGGACCGGCCCGATGCCACCGACCCCGCCGCGGTCGAGGCGCATGACCACGCCATGGGCCAGCTCGCCGAGCTGCTCGGCGACCGGCTCGTGGTGGTCGAGTGGGATCGGCCGTTCAACTTCTCGGAGAAGTGCAACGCCGGGGTGCTCGCCGCGTCCGGCGAGCACCTGGTGTTCCTGAACGATGACACCGAGGTCATCGACCGCAACTGGCTCGAGGTGCTCGTCGGGTTCACCCGCGAGCCCGACGTCGGCGCCGCAGGGCTGCGGTTGCTGTTCTCCGACGGGCGCCTCCAGCACGCCGGGCACGTGCTGCTCGGCGGCAACCCGGGGCATCTGATGTTCGGGCTGTCGCCGGACGACACCGCGAACCGCATGGCGCTGTCGCTCGACCGTGAGGTTGCAGGAGTGACCGCAGCCTGCCTGGCGATCCGGTCGTCGGTGTTCGACGAGGTCGGAGGGTTCTCGGCCGAGTTCGCCGGCAACTACAACGATGTCGACCTGTGCTGCAAGCTGCGCCACCGGGGTTACCGCATCGTCGTGTCGGCCCAGGCGAGCCTGTACCACTTCGAGTCGGTCAGCCGGGATCCGACGGTGGGCGAGCACGAGCTGGCGGCGTTGCGCCGTCGCTGGTCCCCGGCGTTGCACCGGGACCCGTACTACAACCCCAACTACGGCAGTCGGTACGACAACTTCCCGTACCCCCTCAGCTACCCCTGAGGCTCAGTCGGCCGTCCGTGGACGGTCGGCGGCCAGGCGGTTGAGCTCCTCGGTCAGGGTCTCGGTGAGCGCCCGCACGTCGTCGCGCACGGAATCGAGCGCGGCAGCGGTCCCCTCGAGCTCATCGACACGTCGCCGCAGCTGATCCACCTCGGACTCCAGGTGCGCCACGCGGCCGGCCATGCCCGGCGCGGCGCGCACTGCACCCAGCAGGGAACGCTCGCCTGCACCGCTGCGGTTCGACCCCTCGGACGTCATGGGGTCGGATCATAGGGGTCCGGCAACTGTCACAATGGCCCCGTGCAGGTCCTGGTCATCACCACCTCCCGCCGCGAACCATGGTTCCGCGGCACCCGTTCGACGGTGCTCGCACAGCACCCCGACGCTGCGGTGCGGGCAGTGCTGTGCGACGGCCGGCCCGTCGGTGCACGGGAGGGCGACCTCCGCCTGGTCGACGTCGAGTTGGGTGGGACCGGCGCGCCCGGGTGCCGAGCGGTCGACCTGATCCTCGGCCTGGGCGGCCGGGCTGCAGGGTGGGCTGCGTTGCCGTGGGTGCTCGACGCCGCCGGGGTCGCGGGCCCGGTGCTGGTGCTCGCGGACACCCTCATCGTTCACGAGCCACTCGACGCCATGCTGGCCGCGGCGGAGCACGCCGGGGCCGCAGCGAGGGCGCGGCATCTCGATGCCGCCACCGGACTGGGGTGGGGTGGGTGCCTGCCCGGTGCGCTCGCGCTCGGAGCGAGCGACGCCGAGCTGATGTCGTGGTGGCGTGCTCGACTGGGTGCGCTGCTGGCCAGCGACGCGGACGACCCGGTCGACGCGCTGTGGGGTGACCTGCCGGTCGGGTCCGCGGTCACGCCGATGGCCGATCCCGGCGTGCGGTTCGGCGCTGCGACCTCGGGCGAGATCGAGCTGCAGCTCCTCGCCCAGGACGGTCCCGATGGTGACCGCAGCCGCAGGGATGTCCCGGGTGGTGGACCGATCAGCCGCGTCGCCGTGGCCGGTCCCGAAGGTGTCGAGCCGCTGCGCCTTGTCGACCTGGACGGCCTGGATCCCCAGCGGCCGTGGTGGTTCGCCCTGCCCGGACAGCAGCCGCAGCGGTATGCGAGCGGGTCGCCCGCGTTGCGCGCGCTGCTGCACGGCGAGGCCGACCGGGTGCTCGCCAACGGCTGGACCGCCACGGACCTTGGCCGATCGTCCGCCGGCTCGGAGAGCGGCGCAGGCGACACCGCCGTGCCTGGGGTCCCCGAGCCACCCGAGCTGCGGCGCTGGTTCCGGTCGCTGCTGCGCTCCGCGGACCGCCCGCCGCCCAACCCGTACGTCGTCGGGCAGGTGGGGGAGTACCTCGAGCTGCTCGCAGCACCCGACCCTGCCGGCCGGACCGGCATCTCGGTGCACGCCGACCTGGTCATGGCCGCACGGCCCGATCTTGCGAACGCGTTCCCTGCGGTGCGCTGGTCCGACCGCGACCACATGGTGCGCTGGATGTGGACCCACGGCCTGGGAGAGGGCCAGACGTCGCTCGCACTCCTGCCCGACCTGCCCGGCCCTCGCCCCGTGGTCACCGCGGTGACCGAGCGTCGGCCGTTCGGGGTCAACCTGGTCGGCTACCTCGCGGGCGACCTGGGCCTGGGGGTCGCGGCGCGCCGTATGCAGGCGGCGCTCGAGGCCGCCGGTGTGCCCGTCGCGACCGTCAGCTACGACCGCACCTCGAGCCGGATGTCGGGCACCACCTCGCGCACGTTGGATGCGCCGTACCTGTTCAACCTGATCGTGATCACTCCCGACCAGCTGCCGTACTTCGTCGCCGACGTGGGCGCGGAGTTCCTGGCCGGCCACCACAACATCGGCCTGTGGTACTGGGAGACCGACGTGCTGACGGCCCGGCAGCTGTCGAGCTTCGCCTGGGTCGACGAGGTGTGGGGCGCCACCCGCTACCTGTGCGACGTCTTCGCCGCTGCCGACCGCGTCCCGGTCACCCACGTGCCGGTCCCGCTGGTGTTCGAGGACCCGTTGGCCACCGAGGCGGACCGGGCGCGGCTGGGCCTGGACGACCGCTTCACGGTGCTGTTCTCGTTCGACTTCCTGTCGGTGGTCGATCGCAAGAACCCGCTCGGGTTGATCGAGGCCTACCGCGCCGCGTTCGACCCCGGCGACGGCGCGCGGCTGATCCTGAAGGGCATCAACGGCGACGAGTTCCCGGACAAACGCGAGGAGCTCATGGACGCCGCCGCCGATCGCCCCGACATCGACGTCTGGGACCGCTACCTGAGCTCTCGCGACCGGCTCGCGCTGGTGCAGCTGGTCGACTGCTACGCGTCGCTGCACCGTTCGGAGGGGTTGGGTCTGACGATGGCCGAGGCGATGGCACTGGGTACGCCGGTGGTGGCGACGGCCTACTCCGGCAACCTGGACTTCATGGACGAGCGCTCCGCGCTGCTGGTCCCGTCGACCGAGGTGCTCATCGGGCCCGGCCAGCTCTATCCGGCCGAGGGGCACTGGGCCGATCCCGACCTGGACGTCGCAGCGGCCTACCTGCGCGGGCTCAAGGACGATCCGGGTCTGGCAGCGCAGCTGGTGCGCTCCGCACGAGAACTGCTCAGTGGCTTCGACGAGGCGTCGGTGGGGGATCTCGCGGTGCGGCGTCTGCGTGAGCTAGTACAGGACGCGTGACCGCCGCGGTGAAGCGCCTCCTCCGATCGATCCTCGACCCCCTGCTGCGCTGGGTCTCGGGCCAGCTCGACGAGCTGCGCCAGCGGCTGGACCTGCTGGTCGACGGGCAGAGCGAGCTGACCCGGTTCAATCGCCAGGCGGTGCAGGAGCGCGACGCCGGATTGGACGTCGTGTCTCGTGCGGTGGCGGTGCAGTCCGCCACACTCGAGTCGCTGCGGGCCGAACAGGCCCGTCTGGCCGACGAGGTGCGCGCGCTGCGCGAGGAACTGGCGACCGCAGCTGCGCAGGCGGACCCGGCAGCAGCACAGACCGATCTTGCTGGGCCCGGCGGCACCTCGTCCGACGACGGTGGGTGATCCCGGCGCACCCGGCGCACCCGACCCGCAGCAACCCTGGGCACGCAGCGGCGGTGTGGTGGTCGACGTCCGGGCCCTGCAGGCCCACGAGCACGCCTCGCGGGGCATCGGGCGCTACAGCGCCGAGCTGATCCGTGCGGTCGAACAGATCGACCCGGCGGTGGTGCGGGCCTACGTCGCCGATCCGGCGTTCCCCATGCACGAACGGCTGCGGGACCTGCTCGACACCGGCAAGGTGATCCGAGCCGACCATCCGAGCCTGGCCGAGGACCCGCCGAGGGTGGTCCACGTCACCAGCCCCTTCGTCGAGGGGCACGGGTCCGTGCAGATCCTGCCCTCGTGGGCGGCCGCCACCGACACCCGCGTGGTCTCGACGGTCTACGACCTGATCCCCGCCAGGTTCCCCGAGATCTACCTGAACGATCCGAGCGTCGCGGCGGAGTACCGAGCCCGCCTGCAGTTGCTGCGGTCGTGTGATCGGCTGCTGACGATCTCGGACGCGACCGGCGCAGACCTGGTCACCCTGCTGGGTGTTGCCCCGGATCGCGTCGTGACGGTGCACGGCGCAGCCAGTGAGCACTTCGTGCAGCCGACCGGACCTCCGCCGGAACCGCCGTTCGAGCCGGGACCGGGCAGCGAGGGTTTCGTGCTGTGTCCCACTGGTGCGGAGTGGCGCAAGAACCTGGACCGCATGCTGCAGGCATGGGCCCGGGTCGACCGCGCCTCCCGGGTGCGCTGGCCGCTGGTGGTGCAGTGCCACATGGATCCGGCAACACGGGCGCACTGGGAGCATCGCAGCGAGGAGCTGGGCGTCGCCACCGAGGTGGTGTTCACCGGCGCGGTCGGCGAAGCCGACCTGGTGACCCTGATGCAGTCGGCCCGGCTGGTGGTGTTCCCCTCGCTGTACGAAGGTCTCGGGTTGCCGGTGCTGGAAGCCCGTCGCTGTGGCGCACCGGTGCTGGTGGGCGACAACTCGTCGCTGCGAGAGCTCGTTGCCGACCCCGACGCCCGCTTCGACGCGCTCGACGTCGGATCCATCGCCAGCACCGTCGAGCGGTACCTGAACGACGACACCCGACTCGCACGCCTGGCGGCCGCGGCGGTCGACCCGCGGTACACCTGGGCCGAGGTGGGCCGATCGGTGGTCGAGGTCTACCGCGAGCTGCTGGATGCGCCTGCACGGAACCTGCGGCCCGCCCGTCGCCCGCGGCTGGCCATCGCGTCGCCGGTGCCGCCCCAGCTCTCGGGGCCCTCGGCCTACATGGCATCGCTGCTCGAACACCTCCCGGAGCACGCCGAGATCACGCTGCTGACGTCGATCCCACCGGGCAGCGCACAGGTGCCACCGGGTGTACGTGTCGAGGCGCTGTCCACCCTGGAGCAGATCGAGACCCTGGAGGGCCCGTTCGACGAGGTCCTCTACGTCCTGGGCAACAGTCCGTTCCACATCGACGAGCTCGCCGCGCTGCGTCGTCGCCCGGGGGCGGTCCTGCTCCATGACGCCCGGCTGACGCTGCTGTACTCCGAGATGTACCGGGAACGACCCGAGCTGCTGCCCCAGAGCTTCGGTGGCGCGCTGCACCAGATGTATCCGGGTCGCTACCCGGCGGCCATGGGGGGAGCGCAGTACCTGCCGATCCACGAGGAGGGACAGTTCGGCGTGCTCATGGTCGCCGAGGTCGCCCGCCTCGCGACGCGGCTCTTCGTGCACTCCGAGCATGCGGCGGACCTGATCGAGCTCGACTGCGGCCGTCGTCCCGAGGTCATCTTCCAGATTCCGAGCCCGACGATGGCCATCCCGACCGTGGCTGCATCGCCGCGATCCGGCCAGGAGGTGCCCGGGTCCGAGCTCCCCGGCGATGAGTTGCCCGCCGGGTCATCTGCGGCGGTGCCGCTGGTCGCATCGTTCGGGTTCGTCAGTCCGGCGAAGTGCAGCGAGGTGGTGCTCACCGCGATGGCTCGGGTTCCTTCAGCCGAGCTGGCCCTGGTCGGCCACTCGGGCGAGGAGTTCCTGGACGCACTGCGGTCCGAGGCGGTGCGCCTGGGCGTGTCGGACCGAGTGACCGTCACCGGCAAGGTCGACGACGAGCAGTACCGCCGTTGGCTCGACCGGGCGTCGGTCGCGGTGCAGCTGAGATTGCACAGCAACGGCGAATCCTCTGCGTCGGTGGCCGAGACGCTCGCCGCGGGCATCCCGACCGTCGTCACGAACATCGGCACCTTCGCCGAGTATCCCGACGACGTGGTCGTGAAGGTCCCGCCGGGCATCGAGGAGCGCGAGCTCGCTGCAGTGCTCGCCGACCTGCTCGCGGACGCGCCGCGCCGAGCCGCGCTGTCCGCCGCCGGGCGCGCCCACGCGGCGGCGAACAGCTACGCCACGGCGGCTGCCACCATGGTCGCCACACTGGTCGGAACAACCCGCTGACGCCTTCGGGTCATCGGCCCGCACCTGCTAGAACGGGCCGTCGTGAAGGGTCTCATCCTCTCCGGCGGCGCCGGCACCCGGCTCCGGCCGATCACCCACACCAGCGCCAAGCAGCTGGTGCCGGTGGCCAACAAGCCGATCCTGTTCTACGGGATCGAGGACATGGTCGCTGCGGGCATCACCGACATCGGCATCATCACCGGCGAGACCGGCCCCGAGGTCGCCGAGGCCGTCGGTGACGGGTCCCGGTTCGGCGCGCGGGTCACCTACATCGCCCAGGACGCAGCCACTCGGGCTGGCACACTGCGTGCTGATCGCCCGTGACTTCCTCGGCGACGACGACTTCGTGATGTACCTGGGCGACAACATGTTGCAGCAGGGGTTGAGCGACTTCGTCGCCGCGTTCGAGCACGACAAGGCCGCGGCCGCCACCCCGACGCTGGACGGCGAGGTGGAGCCGCCTGCGGCCCAGATCCTGCTGTGCCCGGTGCCGGATCCGCACCGGTTCGGCGTCGCCGCGATCGACGAGGACGGTCACGTGGTGCAGCTCGTCGAGAAGCCCGAGGACCCGCCGTCGGACCTGGCGCTCGTCGGGGTCTACCTGTTCACCCCGGCGATCCACGAGGCGGTCGCCGCGATCGAACCGTCGCCGCGGGGCGAGCTGGAGATCACCGACGCCATCCAGTGGCTGATCGACCACGGTCACCGTGTCCGCCACGACATGCTCGAGCGGATGGTGGCTCGACACCGGCAAGAAGGACCCGCTGCTCGAGTCGAACCGTCGGGTGCTCGAGACCCTGGAGCCCCGCATCGACGGCGACGGTCGACGAGGACTCGACGATCGACGGGCAGGGTGGTCGTCGAGGAGGGCGCGGAGATCATCGCCTCACACATCCGGGGCCCGGCGATCATCGGGGCGGGGACCCGGATCGAACGTACCTACGTCGGGCCCTTCACCGCGATCGCCGCAGGCTGCGAGGTCACCGACTCCGAGGTCGAGCACTCCGTGGTGCTCGAGCGGGCCGAGATCGACGGTGTCCCCCGTCTCACCGACTCGCTGATCGGTCGCGACACCAGGGTCCACCGCAGCGGTCGCCGGCCCTCGTCCACCCGCCTGATGATCGGCGACGACTGCACGATCGACCTCGAGTAGCCACCGACCCTCGACCTCCCCGGTGGAGGTCACCTTCGTCCCGGCCGTCCACCGTCGGGTCGATCCGACAGCCCAGGAGCTCCGCCACATGGCAACCGTCACTCCGTCCGAGCAGATCGACGGCGTCCACATCGTCACGCCCGACCGTCCACGGCGACGAGCGCGGGTACTTCGTGGAGACCTACCGGCGCGAGTGGATCCCCGGCGGGCGGGAGATGATCCAGGGCAACCGGGGCGACCGGGTGGCCGGCTGCCTGGTCGGGCTGCACTACCACCTGCACCAGGCCGACTACTGGTACGTGCCCATCGGTCACGCCCGGGTGGTGCTGCACGACCTGCGCCGGGCGGGCCGACCGACGGCGCCACCCAGATCGCTCGACCTGGGCGAGGTCGACGGCGGGCCGAACAACCACCTGGGGGTGTACATCCCACCGGGCGTCGCCCACGGGTTCGCATCGCTCACGCGACATGACCATCACCTACCTGGTGGACGGCTACTACAACCCCGCCGACGAGCTCGGCGTGGCCTGGGACGATCCGGCGATCGACGCCGACTGGGGCCTGGCCGAGCCGATCCTGTCGGACCGCGACCAGGCCAACCCGCGCCGCGATCGAGCTCGACCCGCAGTGGCAGCCGCACGCAGCCCTGCGGACCTGAGGCTCGAGGAGCACACATGCGACTGTTCGTGACCGGCGGCGCCGGCTTCATCGGCTCCAACTACGTCCGCCACGTGCTGGCGACCTCCGACGACGAGGTGACCGTGTTCGACGCACTCACCTACGCCGGCAACCGCGCGAACCTCGCGGACGTCGAGGACGACCCGCGGTTCCGCTTCGTGCACGGCGACATCTGCGACCGCGAGCGCGGTCGCCGACGCGCTGCCGGGCCACGACGCGGTGGTGCACTTCGCGGCCGAGAGCCACGTCGACCGGTCGCTGCTCGACCCCGACGTGTTCGTGCGCACCAACTGCTCGGGCACCAACGTCATGTGCGACCTGGCGGTGCAGCACGGCGTCGAGCGGTTCCTGCACATCTCCACCGACGAGGTCTACGGGTCGATCGAGCAGGGGTCGTTCGTCGAGACCGACACGCTGTCGCCCCGGTCGCCCTACTCGGCGGCCAAGGCGGGCTCGGACCTGATCGCGCTGGCGTACCACGAGACCCACGGACTGCCGGTGGTGGTGACCCGCTCCTCCAACCAGTTCGGCCCCTACCAGTTCCCCGAGAAGCTGATCCCGTTCTTCGTGACGACCCTGCTCGACGGCGGCCGGGTGCCGCTCTACGGCGACGGGCTGAACATCCGCGACTGGTTGTTCGTGCGCGACAACTGCGAGGGGGTCGACCGGGTCCTGCGGCACGGCGTCACCGGCGAGATCTACAACATCGGTGCCGGCAACGAGCTGACCAACCGCGAGATCACCGATCGACTGTTGGCCATCCTGGGCAAGGACGAGAGCAGCGTCGACTACGTCGAGGACCGCCTCGGGCCACGACCGTCGGTACTCGATCGCCACCGACAAGGTCGCCGCGCTGGGCTGGCGGGCCGGCAGCGGGTTCGACGAGGCGCTCGAGGAGACGGTGCGGTTCTACGTGGAGCACCGTGACTGGTGGGAGCCGCTGCGGGCCAGGGTGCGCAACCGATGAGCCGGCGAGGCGGTCAGCGACGATGAGGATCATGGTCACCGGCTCCAACGGTCAGCTCGGCACCGAGCTGATGGCGCTGCTCGGCGCGGCTGCGCACCACGAGCTGCTGGGTCTGGATCTGCCGGACCACGATCTGACCGATCGCGACGTCGTGCTCGGCGCCATCACGGGGTGGCGCCCCGAGGTGGTGATCCACGGGGCGGCGATGACGGCGGTGGACCGCTGCGAGACCGAACCCGAACTGGCCTACCTGGTCAACTGCCTGGCCACCCGGTTCGTCGCCGACGGTGCCCGACGGGTCGGCGCCCATGTCGTGTACGTCTCGACCGACTACGTCTTCGACGGCACCAAGGCCGAGCCGTACGTGGAGTGGGACCGCCCCAACCCGCAGTCGGTCTACGGGCGCACGAAGCTGGGCGGCGAGTCCGAGATCGACCCTGGCTGGACGATCGCCCGCACGTCGTGGGTGTGCGGCGAGCACGGGCAGAACATGGTCAAGACGTTGCTGCGGCTGGCCGCGGGCGACGGTGAGGTCAGCTTCGTCGACGATCAGCGTCGGCCACCCGACGCTTCGCTGCGGATCTGGCCGTGATGGTGGCGAAGCTGGCCGTCGAACGGGTGCCCGGGGTGTTCCACACGACCAACCAGGGCGCGGTCAGCTGGTTCGAGTTCGCTCGAGAGGTCTTCGCTGCCGGCCGGGGCTGATCCCGCCCGGGTACTGCCCATCTCGACCGCCGAGCTGGACCCGCCTCGCCCGGCGCCCCGGCCGGCCAACTCGGTGCTGGACGACCTGGCCTGGCGGGGCCACGGGTTCACCCGCAGCCGTGACTTCCGCGAGCCGCTGAGCGAGTTGGTGCGGGCTCTGACGTCCTGACGTCGGCCTGACGGACTCACCCTGACCGTCCGCCTCGCCGTTCAGCTGTGTCGCGGAACGCGCCGAAACCGACGCGATCGGCAGCACAGTTGGTCGTGGCGATGGAACTGTGTCGCGGAACGCGCCGAAACCGACGCGATCGGCAGCACAGTTGGTCGTGGCGGGACCGCGGTCAGGGCCGGGCCAGCGCCTTCGCCCTGGTGATGGCAGTGCTGACGAAGCGGTTGCCGGTCAGCTTCCCGGTCCAGCGCGCCCAGCGAGTCTGCGCGGCGAGGGCGTCGCGGAGCTGGCACGCCAGCACCTCGAGCTCTCTGTTCTCGATGCGCAACGCAGCGGTCTCGGCCTCGGCGGCGATCGTCGCATCCCGTGCGGTCCAGAGGTCCGCTGTGAGCTGCGAGAGCTCGGTCCTGAGCTGGCGTACCTGGTCGGCGAGCTGCTCGGCGTCGGGTCCGGGGGTCTGGTCGGCCATCGGTGGTCACGGTAGCGGACCCGCTGGTGAAGCCGGCGCAGGGGCAGTGGTACCGTCCGTCGGCCGTAGGGAGCCGACCCAGGAGCATGATGAGGCAGAAGTTGCAGTCGCTGGCGCGCAGGGCCACCGAACCCGTGGTCCGTCGGCTGTCGGACCGGGTCTTCGGCATCGAGCAGCGCATGGACGTGCTCGAGCGCTCCGTGTCCGAGGTGGCCAGCCAGCAGCTGCGGCTCCAGGAGCTGAGTGAGGCCTACCTGTCGCGGCATGGCACGACCGAGACCCTGCTGGGTCGCTCGCTCTCGGCACAGCAGCTGGCGCTGGACTCGATCGAGCTGCGCCAGTCAGCGATCCTCGAGGCGTTGACGGACCTGCCGTCCAGCATCGATCTCCCCAGCCTCGGCACTGCAGATCTGGAGATGGCCCAGCTGGATGCGCCGGCTGCGGACTTCCTGAACCGGGCCACCGGGTGGCGCGGCTTCGCCTCACGCGCAGGGGTCTACGTCAACGATGCGATCAACTATGCGTACGAGCCCGGAGCGGTCAGGGTGCTCAACATCAACGAGCGCATCGCCGAGCTGCCGTTCGTGTTCGCCGAAGCCGGCAAGGTCCGTCCACCCGCCCGAGTCCTGGACGTCGGCTGCAGCGAGAGCCCGGTCAGCCTGGGTCTCGCGACGCTGGGATACGACGTCACCGCCGTGGATCCTCGGGGATACGCGTTCGAGCATCCGCGGATCTCGGTCGCCGCCGTGCCGGCCCAGGACCTCGTCGCCGACGATGGTTTCGATCTGGTGGTCATGTTGTCGACGATCGAGCACATCGGGCTGGGTCACTACTTCGATGCGGCGGACGACCGGGGCGACTTCGCCGTGATGGAGCACATCGGCGGGCTCGTTCGACCCGAGGCCCGCCTGGTGCTGACCACGCCGTTCGGTCCTGCGGCGCAGGACGAGCTGCAGCGCACCTACGACGAGGCCAGGTTGCAGACGCTGCTCGACGGTTGGACCCCCGAGGTCGTGCACATCCTCGAGCGTGTGTCGGACACCGAGTGGAAGGTCGTCGGCGACTCGATCGAGGTGCCGGACGGCGACGCGTTCCGGGTGGCGATGGTGTCGGCGGTCCGGGCTCGATGAGGTGCGACGGCGGCGCTTGCGTCGCCGTGGATGTCCGCGCGCTGCAGTCGCCGATGAGCGCGGAGCGCGGCATCGGTCGCTACACGCTGGACTGCCTCACCACGCTCGAGCGGCGTCACCCGGAACTGGTCACGTGGTACGTGTTCGACCCCGAGCTGCCGATCCACACCAACCTGTCGGCGTTCGAGCCGTCGGGAAAGCTGCGCCCGCAGGGCCATCCCGATCTGCACAGCAGCGTCATCGACCTGCTGCACATCGCCAGTCCGTGGGAGACGGTGTCGGTCGATGCCCTGCTGCCCGAGTGGGTCGTCCCCGGCCGGACCGCGGTCGTGGCCACCGTGTTCGATCTCATCCCGATGCTCTTCCCCGAGGTGTATCTGACCGACGTCCGCGTGCGGGTCGGCTTCACGGTCCGAGCCGCAGCACTCGACGTCGTGGACCGCATCGTGACGATCAGCGAGTCGAGTGGCCGGGACGTCGCCCGCCTGCTCGAGGTCCCACCGGAGCGGGTGCACGTGATCCACGGTGGTACGGCACCTCACTTCGTTGCGCCCTCCCGGCCGAGGTCAGAGCTGCGGGCCCGGGTGGCAGCGCTGTTGCCACAGGTCCGGGAGCGGCCGTACGTGCTGGCGCCGCTCGGGATCGAGCCGCGCAAGAACATCGGACGGTTGATCGAAGCGTATGCACGCATCGACCCGCACCTCCGGGAGCGGCATCCCCTGGTGGTGCAGTGCGCAGCGCGGCCGCACGAGATCGAACCGCACCTGGACGCCGCGGCCGGTCTCGGTTGCGCCGGGCAGGTCAGCTTCACGGGCTACGTCACCGACGAGGACCTCGTGACGCTGTACCAGGCGGCCGAGCTGGTGGTGTTCCCCTCGGTCTACGAAGGTCTCGGCCTGCCGGTGCTCGAGGCCCGTCGCTGCGGAGCGGTCGTGGTGTGCGGGGACAACTCGTCCCTGCGTGAGGTGCAACCCGACGCTCGGGCCCGTTTCGACGCGACCGACGTGGGAGCGATCACCACCTCGATGGTGCGGGCTCTGACCGATGAGGACCTCCGGGCCGAGCTGGCGGCCGCCCCGGTCGACGACCGCTACGAGTGGGCGACGGTGGCGGACGAGCTCGCGGGGGTCTACCGGTCGACGCTCGCTGCCGCGCCGCGGGCGACCCGCCGCCGTCGGACCCGTCGACCTCGGCTGGCGTTGTCGTCGCCGGCGCCGCCCAACCACGCCGGGCCGGCGGTGTACCTGGGGCAGCTGCTCGAGCACCTACCCGACCTGTGCGACGTGACGCTGCTCACCGCTGCGGACGCGTCGTTGGTCCAGGTGGACCCCAGGGTGCAGGTCGAGACCCTGGAGGCGCTCGACGTGATCGAGCAGGTGCACGGCCCGTTCGACGAGGTCGTCTACTTCCTGGGCAACAGCGAACACCACATCGCACAGGAGTACTTCCTTCGTCGGCGGCCGGGAGCCGTGGTGCTGCACGACGCCCGGCTGGTCGGGCTGTACCGCGAGATGAGCAGGCTGGCTCCGCAGCTGCTGCCGGAACCCGGGCTGCTGCCGACACTGCTCGGGATGTACCCGGGTCGCTACGACGCCTCGCTGCGTTCGAGCGACGAGCTGACCCAGGACGATGTCGTGCGACTGGGGATCCTGATGGTCGGCCTCGTGGCTCGACACGCCACCGAGCTGTACGTCCACTCCGAGCACGCGGCTGACATGGTCGAACACGACTGCGGTCGACGGCCGGAGGTCATCTTCGGCCTGCCGTTCCCGGAGCAATCGGACCCGGTCATGGGGCCCGACCCATCGGATCCGGTGGCGGCGAGCGGGGATCGGCTGGTCGCGTCGTTCGGCGTGCTCAGCCCGCTGAAGGGATCGGGCCTGCTGGTGCAGGCCGTGGCAGCGACTCGCCCCGACACCCACCTGGCACTGGTCGGCGACGTCGACGAGGCCTACGCGGCGCACCTCCGCCGACTCGCCGACGACCTCGGCGTCGGGGACCGGGTCACGCTGACGGGGGCGGTGGAGGACGGGGAGTACCGGCGCTGGTTGGCCCGGGCCGACGTCGCGGTGCAGCTGCGGATGGTGTCGAACGGCGAGTCCAGCGCTGCGCTGAACGACGTGATCGCCGCGGGGGTTCCGTCGGTCGTGTCGTCCGTCGGATCGTTCCGCGACCTGCCCGAGGGCCTGGCGGTGATGGTCGAGCCCGACATCGACCCCCGGCGGCTCGCTGCCACCCTCATGGACGTGCTCGACGATCCCGCCCGGCGAAGAGCGATGTCGGAGCGCGGCCGGTCCTACGCAGCGGCACACACCTATCGAGACGCCGCGGAATCCCTGGTCGACCGACTGCTGGGCTGAGTCGGGGCGACCGCCCGGCGCGTCCGGGTCACGTCGCCATCCCGCTAGCCTCGGCGAATGTCCCTTCGCTTCGTGATCCTCGGTGGTGGTCCTGCCGGTACGCATGCGGCGACCTATGCGGCGCGGCTCGGGGCACAGGTCACCCTGATCGAACGTGACGTGGTGGGCGGGGCCGCGAACCTCTGGGACTGCGTGCCGTCCAAGGCGATGATCGCAACCGGCGGCGCGCTCGATCAGGTCACCGAGGCCGCCGGCATGGGTCTCGGGGTCGCGACGCCGACGGTCGACCTGGCAGCGCTGCAGCAGCGGATCACGTCCATCGTGAGTCGACTCGAGGCCAGCGGCCGTGCCCTGCTGGAGAGTCAGGGCGTCGAACTGGTCCGGGGTACGGGGCGGCTGGTGGACGCACACACGGTCGTGGCCGACACCGAGGCCGGGGAGATGACGTTCGAGGCCGACGCGATCCTGGTCTCGACCGGGAGCCGACCGCGGATCCCCGAGTGGGCGGAACCCGACGGCGACCGCGTCCTGACCACGCGGGACGCCTACCCCCCACCGGTCATGCCCCAGCACCTGGTCGTGGTCGGGTCGGGCGTCACGGGCGTCGAGTTCGTGCACATGTTCGCCAGCTTCGGGTCGGAGGTGACGCTGATCGTGTCGCGCCAACAGGTCCTTCCGACCAAGGATCCCGAGGTCGCCGCGGTGCTGGAGGACGACTTCCTGCGCAGGGGGGTCCGGCTCTACAAGGGCGCACGCGCCGTGGGTCTCGACCGCTCGGAGGACGGCGGAGTGGTCGTGCGCTGCGATGACGGCCGCACCGCTGCCGGCAGCCACGCCCTGCTGGCCATCGGATCCGTGCCGAACGTCGAGGGCGTCGGCCTCGCCGAGGCCGGGGTCGAGATGGACGGGCCCTGGGTGAGGTCGCTCGACCACCACCTGCGGAGCAACGTCGCACACATCTACGTCGCAGGTGACCTCTCGGGGAAGCTGCCGCTCGCCTCGGTGGCATCGATGCAGGGGCGCAAGATCGCCGAACACGTGATGGGTCTGCACAAGATCGACCACCGCCACATCGACTACGAGAAGGCCGCGTCAGCGATCTTCACCCAGCCCGAGATCGCCGACGTCGGTCTTGCCGAGGCGGACGCCTTCGCCGAGGGGCGCAAGATCCGAGTGACCAAGGTGCCGTTCCAGTCACTCGCCAAGGCGCTGATCAACAACGACGTCCGTGGGTTCGTCAAGATCATCTCGGACCCTGCGACGGGCGTCGTGCTCGGCGGTTCGATCGTCGGCCGTGACGCTGCCGAGCTGATCTCGGTGATCGCCGTCGCGGTGACCAACCGGCTGCGTGTGAGCGACATCGCGGAGAGCCTGTTCGTGCACCCCACGTTGGCCGAGGCGTTGGCCGAGGCGGCGGAGTGAGCATCCAAGAGGCTCCGCAGGCCCGGTGATACGTTCGGTGCCCGGTCGGTACTCGATCGGAGCTCGAGAGGATGGCAATGGTCGTCGGCGACCGGACCCCACCCACCGCCGGGTCCGAGACGCAGCAGGGCGGTGCACCACGGACCGCGGTGATCATCCCGTGCCACAACGAGGAGGCGACCATCGCCGCGGTCGTCACCGAGTTCAGCGCTGCGCTTCCGGGTGCCGCTGTGTACGTGTTCGACAACCTGTCCACCGACGAGACCGCAGCGGTGGCCCGCGCCGCGGGGGCGGTGGTCGTGCCCTCGCTCCGTCCGGGCAAGGGCAGTGTGGTGCGCAAGATGTTCAGCGAGGTCGAGGCCGACGCCTACCTGATGGTGGACGGTGACGGCACCTACGAGGTCGACGTGGCAGATGAGATGCTGCGACGACTCCGCGAGGACGCTCTGGACATGGTGGTGGGCGCCCGGGTGCCCTCCGCACGCGACGGCGGCGAGTACCGCTCGGGTCATGCCCTCGGCAACCGTTTCTTCTCCTGGCTCTACTCGAACATGTTCGACACCGCGATCGGCGACGCCTTCTCGGGCTACCGCGCCATGTCGCGGCGGTTCGTGAAGTCCTTTCCGGCCACCACGTCCGGGTTCGACATCGAGACCGAGCTGCTGGCGCACGCGGCCGAGTTGAAGCTGGAGGTCGTGGAGGTCCCCGCGCGCTACTACTCCCGTCCCGAGGGGTCGGAGAGCAAGCTCGGGACGTATCGCGACGGCCTGAAGATCCTGTTCAGCGCCCTGCGGTTGCTCAGCAACCTGCACCCCAAGCGGTTCTTCGGCGCCGCAGCGCTGCTGTTGACCGCCGCGGCGCTCGTACTGGGCCTGCCGGTGGTGGAGGAGTTCCGTGAGACGGGTCTCGTGGAGCGCTTTCCCACCGCGATCCTGGCGGTCTCGTTGCAGATCATCGCGCTCATCCTGGCGACCTCGGGGATCGTCATCTCATCGGTGCGGCAGGTCAGCCGAGAGCAGCGACGATTGGCCTACCTGGCAACGGCACCCTCGTCCGGGTCGTCCACCGCGGGCCGATGACCGAGCTCGTCGACGACCCGTCGGCCCCGGCCGGGGACCCACCCGCGTCGGGTGACGACGACACCGCGACCCGAACACCGCCCAGGGTCGCACGGCTGCGGGCCATGCTGGCCGAGCGGCTGTCCGATCCTGTCACCATCGCTGCGCTCGCGGTGGTGCTGGCCGCGGCGGTGGTGGGTGTCTGGCTGCGGTATCGCTACTCCACCTGGATCGAGCCGTCGCCGGACTCCGACGAGGCGGAGTTCGCGCTGTTGGCCCAGCAGCTGCTGCGCGGCGAGCTGCCGCTGCTGATGCGTGGGCAGCCCTACGGCGGCACGCCGTGGTTGGTGGCGATCGCCACGTCGATCCGGGTGTTCGGCATGGACGAGTTCGGTCTGCGGCTGCCGACGGTGGTGCTCGGGCTGACCAACGTGGGTCTCGCCTTCGCCATCGGTCGACAGCTCGGATGGAGTGTCCGTCGTGCGCTGCTGGGGGCCGGCGGGGTGTGGTGCTACCCGATGGCAGCGGTGTACTTCGCGAGTCGGGAGACGATGTACTTCGTTCCCGCCGTCACCGGGAGTCTCGTGGCACTCCTGCTGGTCCTGCGTGCTGAGCGCCGCCGGGCGCCCGGAGCGCTCGCGGGGGCGGACCGCTGGGGTCGGCGACAGCTGGTGCTGGCAGGTGTCGCCGCCGGCGTCGGATTCTGGATCAATCCGGGCTCGTTGTACATCAGCGGCCCGACGTTCCTGTGGCTCGGCCTGCGCGTGCTGCGCGAGGGGTGGCGGCTGGACGCCCGACCACGAGCCCGGGTCGTCGCAGCGGTGCGGCCCGCCCTGCTCGTCGCCGCAGGGGTGGCCGTCGGGTCCTTCCCCTGGTGGTTCCTGACCGTGTTCGGGGTGGATCGGCGCAACAACTACGACGATCGCGGGGGCTTCTCACTGTTCGAGCGGGCCGAGTTCTTCGCCTTCGAGCAGGTGCCGGGGTGGCTCGGCTTCAAGGCGCCCATCGGGGGCTACACCAACGGTGCGTGGCTCGGCGGCCCGCTGTGGCGGGTCGGGTTCGTCGCCATCGCGCTGCTGTTGGTCGTGCAGACCGTGCGCCGCCGCAACGGTCCGAACGAAGGGGTCCTGACCGCCATCGCGCTGTGCTTCCCGCTGGTCTTCCTGTTGGTCACCGCGCAGTCCGGCCCGGTGTACGCGAACCTGCGCTACGTGTTCTTCGCCGCGCCGTTGCTGGGGCTCCTGGTGGTCGCGAAGTGGCGGCGTGACCTCCACGCCGTGCTCGCCGCGGCGTTGCTGCCGCTCATCTCCTTCGCCGGGTTGACGACCTGGGAGCCCCAGCGGGGCCGCACCCCGGATGCCGCGGTGGAGCTGCTGCGCGAGCGGGGTGCCACCTGCGTGATCGGCGACTACTGGGCAGGCGGGCACCGGGTCATGTTCGGCAGCGAGGGAGAGATCGTCGCGGTCTCCACCTTCGAGAACCGCAACCCGCTCTACGTGGACCAGGCCGAGGACCGCGGGAACTGTCCGTGGATCTTCTTCGAGACGGACGCGTTCGGCCAGCTGTTCCTGGACCACCTCGAGGACGAGGGCATCGAGGTGGAGGCGGAACGACCCGGTGGCGGTGTTGTGGTGTACTTCCCCGAGCGCCGGGTCTGGGTCACCGAGGTGTTCCCCGATGCCCTGGCACCGAACTGAGACATGACTCCTCCCCACGTCCATCCACCGCAAGCACTGGAACCCCACAGATGACACGATTCGACGACGCACTCCGTGACCACCGCATCAAGAAGGCCTGCAGCCTGGTCCCCGCAGGATCGAGGGTCCTCGACGTCGGTTGTCGCGACGGTCAGCTGTTCCGAACGCTCGGTCACTCGCTCGGCGAGGGCGTCGGGATCGACCCGGAGCTCGAGGCTCCGATCGTCACTGCCGACTATCGGCTCGTGCCGGGCTGGTTCCCCACCGACCTCCCCGATGACGTCGGTGACTTCGACGTGATCACGATGCTGGCGCTGTTCGAGCACATCTCGCCCGACGACCAGCCCAAGGTCGTCGCCCGCTGCAAGGAACTGCTGCGGCCCGGCGGCTCGGTCGTGCTCACGATCCCGTCCAAGCAGGTCGACGCGATCCTCGACGTGCTGGAGAAGGTCCGGCTGGTCGTCGACGACTCCATCCACCAGCACTACGGCTTCGACGCGAAGCGTGACACCGAGCCGGTGTTCGCAGCCGGTGGATTCCGCACCGACCACCGTTCGACCTTCCAGTTCGGCCTCAACAACCTCTTCCGCTTCACCGCTGCGTGAGCCACCGACCATCAGAGCGTGCCTGCTATCGTGGCGCCGCTCTGTCCACGAGTTGAGGTCGTCGTTTGTCCACCCCCGCAGAGGTCTGGTCCTACCGGACCCTGATCGCGAATCTCGCTCAACGCGAGCTGAAGTCGAAGTACAAACGCAGTCTCCTCGGGTGGATGTGGTCGCTGATCAACCCTGCGGCCACCCTTGGTGTGTACACCGTCGTGTTCGGGTACTTCCTCAAGGCGGTCCCGCCCCCGATGGGCAACGGCAACCAGAGCTTCGCGCTGTACCTGTTCACCGGTCTGGTGGTGTGGAACCTCTTCTCGGGAATCGTCAACACCGGCATCGCGTCGTTCTCCGGCGCGGGGAACCTGTTGACCCGCACCTACTTCCCACCGGAGTGCCCGATGGTGGCCGGGCTGCTGACGGTGCTCATCCAGGCAGCGCTGGAGGCGGGGATCCTCATGTTGTTCATGGTCATCGCCGCGAACGTGTCGTGGACCGTGGTGTTCGTCCTGCCGATCTATCTGCTGATGTCGTGCTTCGCGTTCGGCATCGGGCTCGTGCTCGGGGTCGCGAACATCCGATTCCGCGACGTGTTCTACCTGGTCGGCATCGGCATGCAGGTGCTGTTCTACGCCACACCGATCGTGTACCCGATCGACATCGTGCCCGAGAACGCACAGCGCCTGCTGGAGCTGAATCCGCTCAGTTCGTTCGTCTACGCGATGCGACAGTCGGTGTACACGCTCGAGTTGCCCACCACGCTGAACTGGGTGGTCATGTGCAGCGCTGCGCTGGTGAGCCTGGTCGGTGGTTGGGCGATCTTCAGCCGGTGGGCCCCGACCGTCATCGAGGAACTCTGAGATGAGTGCGATCGTCGTCGAAGGCGTCTCGAAGCGGTTCCGGCTGCAGACCGACCGGGCGCACTCCATCAAGGAGCTCATCACCCGGCGCGACCGCAACGCGGGCGTCGACCAGTTCTGGGCGCTGCGCGACGTGACGCTCGAGATCCCGCAGGGCTCGATGTTCGCGCTGGTCGGTCACAACGGATCGGGCAAGTCCACGCTGCTGCGCTGCATCGCGGGGATCTACCGGCCGACCGAGGGCAGCGTCAAGGTCGATGGCCGCATCTCGACGCTGCTCGAGCTGGGAGCCGGTTTCCACCCGGATCTGACCGGCCGCGAGAACGTCTACATGAACGCCACCATCCTGGGCATGTCGCGCAAGCAGATCGACGGCGTGTTCGACGAGATCGTCGAGTTCGCGGGTATCGGGGACTTCATCGACTCGCCCGTGAAGATCTACTCCAGCGGCATGTACGTGCGGCTGGGGTTCTCGGTCGCCATCCACGTGGACCCCGAGATCCTGATCATCGACGAGGTCATCGCGGTCGGTGACCAGGAGTTCCAGCGGCGGTGCTACGAGCATCTCTACGAACTCCGACGCAAGGGCGTCACGATCGTGGTCGTGACCCACGGCATGGACACCGTGCAGACCATGTGCGACTACGCCGCATGGCTCGACCACGGCGTCCTGCAGGAGGTCGGGGACGCGCCGGCAGTGGCGTCGAACTACCTCCGGAAGGTCAACCAGAACGAACAGGATCACCTGGTCGAACGCGCCGATGCGGCAGTCGCCGAGGACGGCGACGCCGACACCGGGGGTGACGCGGGTACTGCTCGATCGCCGGTGCGCATCCTCGACGTGGTGTTCAGCGCCCCCGACGGCACGTCCCAGCCAACCGTGACCGCTGGTGAGCCGATGTCGATCGACATCCAGTTCGAGACCGACCAGCAACTCGACGATCCGGTGTTCGGCCTGGTGGTCCACGCGGTCAACGGCACCCACATCACCGGCATCAACACCCGCATCTCGGGAATCGACACGGGTCAGGTCCGGGGGCGGGGGACCATGCGCTTCGTCGTCCCGGCGCTCTTCCTGAACCCTGGTGACTACATGATCTCCGCGGCGATCACCGATCACATGATCCAGCACTTCTACGTCGACGACTACCAGCGGTGGCGGCTGTCGGTGCGAGAGAGCGGACACCTCTCGGCACACGGAATGGTCGACCTGATGGGGTCCTGGGCACTACAGCCCGGCTGAGGCTCAACCGCCGGGCGCCAGCCGTCCGTTGCCCGCAGCTGGTCCTGCAGTGCTCCGGGCATCACCCACAGGGCCTCGTCCAGGCGTTCCTCGGCGGCGATCATCTCTGCGTCCAGTTCCGTCTGCGAGCGGCCAGTCGCGACGAGCGATGACGAGGTCGGTACGGGGACGATCACCCTCGGAGCTGTCGAAGAACTCGACACGGGTCTGCGGCAGCCAGAACTGGTACCCGTTTCGGCCGTAGAGCGTCTGTTCGGACTCGTCGTAGGAGATCCGGGGCACGTCCGCATCCAGGTCCAACACCTGGGTGTGCAGCTGGACGAGCGACTGCCACGGCGTGTCCAGGACACCCATCGTGCGAACCTCGCCCGCCACCGACAGCGACACGAACGCCACCGCGACGACAGCCAGGCGCCACAGGGCGAGGCGAACCGGGATCGCCGACGGCCACAGCGACGATCACCGTCGCCCCGAGGGACGCCCACACGAACGGGATCTGCTGTTGTGCGGGGTCGATCCACGCTGCGATCCCGGCCACCGACAGCGCGGCGATCGGGGCGCCTTCGTAGAACCCGGGCAGCGAGACCAGCCGTGTGCCGAGCCCGAGGACGGGAATAGCGATCACCGGTACCAGACGTTGCCAGGTCGCGACCGGGCTCGCAGCAGAACTGCAGCCCCCAGGAGCAGCACGACCGGCATCAGGGCATCCAGGTAGCGGCCGTAGATGACGTAGTCGAGACGAGTGCCCCGCCCCGCGCCCTGGCCATCGCCGGCACCGTGACAGCCGCGACGGCCGCGATCGACCCGGTCACGAAGCACCACGGCCCGAGGGCCCGCTCCTGGAGCTCGTCCAGGGTCCGACGGACGAGTTCGATCACGCCGAACGCGAGCCAGTCCCACCGAGGCGGTCACCAGGTACCAGCTCTGACCGAGCATCGTCGCCATCAGCGCACGGGGTCGGGTGTCGGGCAGGCTCGGCCGAGCTGCCGCTGAGAGCCGGCTCGTCGTGGCGTGTAGATCGCGGTCTTGAGCCACCGGTTGAGCGCTTCGGACGCCCACCACGACGAGCGGCCGCAGCCATCCCGGCGAGCGGACGCCAGTCCCGATCGCCGCACCGCGTCACCGCCAGCAGGAGCACGGCGACCGCCACGATGCCGATCGCCCGCCCGTGCAGCGCGTAGAGCCAGGCGGACGAGCGCACCCAGCGAGCACGGCGGCCGAGGCGCTCGACGACGCTCCCAGAAGTGCCAGAACGCAGCGACCACTGCCACGGCAGTAGCTGATGGCCAGCGCAGCGACTCGGTGTAGACGTAGCCCGACATCAGCACTCTGCCCGGGGTAGAGCGCAGCGACGGCTGCGGCCGAGCACCGCAGGGATCGGAGCGAGACCGCAGGACCTTGCGTCCGAGCCAGCGTCAGGGGCACCACCGGCGAGCCCGCTCAGCGCAGCGGTCAGGGTCAGGGCAGCTCGATACTGGACTCCGGCGTCGCTGAGAACACCCAGTTCAACGGTGTGAGCAACAAGCGACCAGCCGCCTGGTAGAAGCCCATCTGGTGCAGCCGTACCCCGTCAGCCAGGCCGGCGATGCGCCCGGCCGTTCATCAGGTAGCCGATCTCGTCCTCGAACACCATCGGTCCACCTGTGTCGAGACCCGGGAGCAGGTGCACCACGAACACACCGAGTATCGCGAGAGCCATGTAGAACGGCCGCACCGAGTCGGTGTCGGCAGCCCGGTCGGTCGGTGCAGCAGAGTCCACGCGCTCGCGCACCCGTCAGGTCGGTTCCGCGATCGGCCGCCGGGCGCGACGCGGCCCGGAGCACGCGGCGACAGCGGTACGCAGCGCGACCGCCACCACGACGACCGTCGCCAGCACCGGCAGGACCAGGACGACACGGGTGGCAAGAGCCGGCAGCGCGCTCCATGCGATCACGGCGTCCAGGCGAGCCCCCCGACCTGCGCCATCGCCGCCCCAGTACCCGGTCACCATCGACCACGCCAAGGCCAGATGTAGACCTGCACCGCAGCTGAGGAGCGACCAGGCTGCCGGAGCGGCGAGCGATCGCTGGCGTGTCGGGCCCATGAGTCCGGCGACCTGTCGTAGACCGATCGTCAACAGGACAGCGACCGGAACCAGTAGCCCGAACAGATAGCGGCCCTGCACGGCGGGGAGGTTCGCAGTCCGCACATGCTCGGGCCAGTTCGTGAAGAGCAGCAGCCCCACTTCGGCGGCACACAGCGCCACCAAGGCCGCGGTGTACCGGCGCCGGCGCCGGTCGAGCAGCGCGGCGGCGCTCAGCAGGACAGCCGCTCCGGTGAGTCCGTGGAAGAGCTGCCAGGGCAGCGCAACACCTGTCCGGCGTGCTGGCATTCCCCAGAACGTTCCCGACAGTCGGTCCACCCAGCGATGTGTGAAGGACCACAGCGACGGTTCGGAACCCCTCGACCGCCGGGGACTTGGTCAGGCCGGAGACCTGCGGATCGCCGTAGGTGATCAGGTTCTTGACATACCAGCTTGCTCCGGCCCCGAGGGCCACTGCAGCGCCGCCGATCGTCGACGCGGATCTGCCACGCCGCCACGGCAGCAGTGCGCCGAGCAGCACGATGGCTGCGGCCCATGCCAACACCGGGGCAGCGGTCGCCTTCGTCAGCGCCGCAACCGCAGCACCGCTCATCCCGATCCACGCGTCTGACGGTCGTCGGGTGGAGATGTACCGGAGCGTGAAGGCGACCCCGACGGCACCGCCCAGGATGACCAGCGCGTCGCTGTTGACCGACGCCCCCACGAAGGTCGCCTGGGGCACCAGCAGCGTTGCCGCCGCAGCGACGCCCGCGACCCCGGCCGACAGCCCGGTCGAGCGTACTGCGACAGCTGCCAGCAGCGGCAGCGGCGCGGTCAGCAGCACCGAGAGCAGGCGGTACAGCTCCAGTTCCCGGTCCCAGGACCACATCCCCGCCGGCGTCACGCTGCCGATCGCCGTCGCAGCAGTGGCGACGACCGCGTAGTAGGCGGGTGGGTGCTGCGTCATCTGGTTGAGCGAGTCGGAGCTCGCCCCGGGCGGAGCCAGTTCGTCGATCCGCGGACGGTCGGGTCGGGGCACGGCGTCGCCGGTGCGCAAGGGCGGCTGGGGGCGCTCTGCTGCAGAGGTGACACGCGCACCGAGAGCCTCCACGTCGGGATCGACGCGGACCATTCGGTTCGGAGGGTCGATGCCGAGGCGCTGTTGGTGGCGGCGCACCATGTCGACGTGGGTCAGTTCGTCGGGTGCTCGCAGCGGAGGGACCAGGACGGAGTACGCCACTCCGAACACCAGGCTGAGCAGCACAGCCGCCCACACGACGGGGTGCATGTCCCTCAGAGAGGACGAGGTGCGGATGGCCGTCAGGTCCTGACTGGTCGCGTCGGCCATCCGGACGACGATAGTGCCGGCGCGAACATCGCCCGCGCCGGTCGGACAACGATCGGCACGACCCCGGTGCCGTAGAGTCCGACCCTGTTCGAGCGTGCCGTGGAGGATCCCGTCGAGTGAAGCTGATCATCCAGATCCCGTGCTTCAACGAGGAGGCCACCCTGCCGGGGACCCTTGCGGACCTGCCGCGTGAGGTTCCTGGCTTCGAGGCGGTCGAGTGGCTCGTCATCGATGACGGCAGCTCGGACCGAACCGCCGAGGTCGCGACCGAACTCGGCGTCGACCACGTCGTCCGGCTCACCGAGAACAGGGGACTGGCGCACGCCTTCCTGACCGGGCTCGACGCCGCGTTGCGAGCGGGCGCCGACGTGATCGTCAACACCGACGCGGACAACCAGTACGACGGGTCCTGCATCCCCGATCTGGTCGCCCCGATCGTCGAGGGTCGAGCCGACCTGGTGGTGGGGGAGCGGCCGATCGAGTCCGTCGACGACTTCTCGCCGCTGAAGAAGCGGCTCCAGCGTCTCGGCAGCGGCGTGGTGCGGGCCTTCTCGGGCACGACCGTGCGCGATGCGGCCTCGGGGTTCCGTGCGTTCGATCGTCGAGCGGCGTTGCGGACCCAGGTGTTCGGCAAGTACTCCTACACGATGGAGACCCTGGTCCAGGCCGGTTGGGAGGGCATGCGCGTCGTCGGGGTGCCGATCCGGGTCAACCCCGCAACCCGCCCGTCCCGTCTGGTCAAGAGCATCCCGCGGTACATCTGGAGATCGGCGACCGCGATCGTTCGGGCGTTCGCGCTCTACAAGCCGTTCCGCTTCTTCTTCGGCATCGGATTCGTCCCGTTCGTCATCAGCTTGGTGCTGGTGGCGCGCTGGTTCTACCTCACGACCTTCACCGACGATGTCGCGAGCAGGGTCCCCAGCGTCGTGGCCGCCGCAGTTTTCCTGTTGCTCGCTGCACAGTTCTGGATCCTCGGGCTGCTGGCTGATCTGCTGTCGGCCAACCGCCGGCTGCTGTCGGAGGTCCGGGTCATGTCGCGTCGAGCAGACCTCGAGCGTCCGGACGCTGCATGAACGCCGATGGGTCCCACGCCACGGCGCAGCCGCGGCGGACCGCGGTGTTGTTCGGTTCCTTCGACGAGCACCGCCACCCCCGGGTGACGGTGCTGCGCGAGGGGCTGATCGACGCCGGCTGGGATCTCACGGTGGTGAACGAGCCGCTGGGTGCCTCGACAGCGGACAAGGTCGCGGCGGCCAGATCGCCCCTCGCTGCGATGAGGTTCATCGGTCGCGTGCTGCGTTCGTGGGTCCGTCTGCTGGTCCGGGGGCGCCGCATCCCCGCACCCGACGTGGTGGTCGTCGGCTATCTGGGACACCTCGACGTGCACCTGGCCCGCCTGCTCTGGCGACGATCGGAGCTGGTGGTGGACCACCTGGTCGGGCTGGCCGACACGGTGAGGGACCGCGGTCTGGACACCGGCCCCACCCTGCGGCTGCTGGATCTGGTGGACCGTGCTGCGTTGGGTCGGGCCGACGTCGTGGTGGTGGACACCGACGAGCAGCTGGCGCAGCTGCCGAGCGCCGCTCGTGGTCGGGCCGTGGTCGTGCCGGTGGGCGCCGCGCACATCTGGTTCGAGCGCTCGGCACCCCCGCCGCCGCCGCCGCTGCGGGTGTGCTTCGTCGGACTCTTCACGCCGCTGCACGGCGCCCCGGTGATCGGCCGAGCGCTGGCCATCCTCCACGAACGAGGCGTACCGATCGACGTGTCGATGGTCGGAACAGGACAGGACCTGTCGGCGACCCGGGCTGCGGCAGGTCCGGCCGCGGCAGACATCGATTGGATCGACTGGGTCGACGCGGCCGACCTTCCCTCGTTCGTCGCCTCGCACCACGTCAGCCTGGGCATCTTCGGCACGACCCCGAAGGCGCTGCGGGTGGTGCCGACGAAGGTGTACCAGGGCGTGGCCGCCGGCACGACGGTCGTCACCTCCGACACGGCTCCGCAGCGTCGTGCGCTCGGTGACGCAGCGGTCTTCGTGCCGCCGGGCGAGGCCGTTGCGCTGGCCGACGTGCTGACCGAGCTGGCCGAGGGCACCCGCCCGTTGGTCTCGGCGACGTCGGCCGAACCGGCGCGCTTCACGCCCGTCGAGGTGGTGGCACCGCTGCTGCGGCAGCTTCGGGCTGTGAGGCGGTCGCCGCGGGACCTGGCTCCGGGCCCGGCGCTCTCACCGGCAGCCTGGTTGCGCTTCGACGTCGCTCGACGGCACCTGGAGCACACCGGTCCCCTGCGGGTGCTGGAGATCGGTCCGGGCCGCGGAGCGATCGCCGCTCGCCTGGTCGCCGCTGGCGACGACTACACCGGTGTCGAGCTCTCGCCCGACTCGCGGGCTGCGACCGCCGAGCTGCTCGCCGGCGTGGCCGGCGCGCAGGCACGGGTCGTCGGGTCCCTCGATGAGGTCCCTGCTGCGGAGCGGTTCGATCTGCTCTGTGCCTTCGAGGTGCTCGAGCACATCGAGGACGACGTCGGGGCGCTGCGCGAGTGGACCGAGCGTGTCCGGCCGGGGGGAAGCGTCGTGCTGTCGGTGCCTGCCTGGCCGGATCGCTTCTCGATCACCGACGAGGAGGTCGGACATCTGCGCCGCTACACCCCCGAGGGGTTGGTCGGCCTGGCGCAGGCGGCCGGGCTGTGCGGGGTCGAGGTCGAGCTGTACGGGTTTCCCCTCGGGTATGTCCTGGAGCCCGCCCGCAACGTGATGACACGTCGGGCCCGGGCGCACGTCGGTGCGCAGGAGGAGAGCGCCTCGGAGCGCACGCAGCGCAGCGGCGCCTGGCATCAGCCGCCACGCTGGGCCAACGCCGGGGTCCAGGCGGTCACCTGGCCGTTCCGGGTGGTGCAGCGACGTGTGTCGGGTCGAGGAACTGGCCTGGTGCTCCATGCCACCGTGCCCATGGTCTGAGCCCGGTCGTCAGGAGGCACCGGCCCGACCGGTACAGTCGCCCGGTGCCTGACATCCGGCCCACCGTCCGCCACGTGCTGGTGGTCAACCAGCACGGTGACAACACCGGCGACGAGGCAGCGCTGCGCGCCATGCTCGACGGGCTCGCGGATCGGATCGGTGCGGTCAGGTTCACCGTCCTCCACCAGTTCAGAGAAGCATCCAGTTGTGTCGACACGCCCCACGACATCGAGTGGCAGCGCCTCGTGCTGCCGCCGGTGCAAGCGCTGGGACTCGTCCTGCACACGCTCGGATCGCTCGTCGGGCTCCGCCCGAGGTGGCTGCTCGGCCCGGCCGCACGCGCTGTCGTGGACGCCTACCGCAGCGCCGATCTGGTGGTCTCGGCGCCGGGCGGTCCCTATTTCGGAGACCTCTACTGGCAGCACGAGCCCGTCCACTGGTTCTACGTCTGGCTCGCCAGGGCGAACCGGCGTCCGCTCGGGCTGTACGCAACCTCGGCCGGACCCTTCCGGCTCCGCTGGTTCAATCCGTTCCGTCGCGCGACCTATCGATGCTTCGACCGGGTCGTGCTCCGCGAGGAGGTCTCGGCACGTCATGTGCAGCAGCTGACCGGTGGGCGGATCCGACCCGAGGTCACCGCCGATTCGGCGTTGCAGCAGCGCGTGCCGGCCCGGCCGGTGTCGGAGTGGTCCACGGCTCCGCCGGCGGCAGAGTCGATCGTGATCGCCGTGTCGGCCATCGACCGGCCCTATGTGGGTGATCCCGATCCGGCAGCCAGGAAGCAACGATACGACCGGTCGATCGTGGCAGCGATCTCCGCGGTGGCGGAGCGCAGCGATCGGCCGGTGCACGCGGTCTTCGTGCCCCAGCTCCAGTCCGAGGCGCACGACGACACGGCGTATCTGCGACGGCTCGGTCGGCAACTGGAGGGTGACGTCACGTGGGAGGTCGTGGGTGGGCGGCATTCCAGCATCGAGCAGCGTGGAGTGTTCGGTGCCGCTGACGTCGTCCTCGCTGGCCGCTACCACCCCGCGGTGTTCGCTGTCTCCGCCGAGGTGCCCGTGCTCTGCGTGCCCTACGAGCACAAGGCGGCGGGTCTGATGGCGGCGGCAGGGCTCTCGGAGTTCGCGGTCGACCTCGAGGACGTGACCCCGGAGCGGCTGGCCGAGGTCGCCGCGGAGCTGTGGGATCGACAGCAGGAGATCCGTGAGACCCTGCGCCGGACGGAGCCGGCACTGCGAGAGCTCTCGGGGCGCACCAGCGACCTCATGGTCGAGTTGCTCGACTGAACTACGAGATCGTCTCGGGCATCCCACGGCGCGTCGCCCGTCGGAGTCGGGGCACGGTGACCGCGAACCCGATCGAGCCGAGCACGATCGACGTGGCCAGCATCACCCCCCGATCGACCGAGGCCGCCAGCAGGCCGATGTCGAACTCCGACCCCAGTCCGACCGCAGCTGCGGTGACCAGTGCCTCGCGGAATCCCAGTCCGCCGGGTGTGAACGACAGCAGTCCCGCCAAGCCGGCGGCCGGTGCGATCACCAGGAAGTACCAGTACGGCTCATGGACGTCGAGCAGCGAGAACGAGACCTGGAAGCGCCAGGCGACCAGGAGGTACTTCGACAGGTCGAGCACCAGCACCAGCGCTGCGGTGCCGGGCCGGCGTCGAAGGTCGTCCCATCCTGCCCGGAAGCTCCTCCACAGTCGGGCCGGTGCGCCGGTCAGGAAGGTCACCGAGGGCAGCGGCACCGCCACGACGGCGATCGAGACGACGCCCAGACCGAGGACCGCGGCGACGATCCACGGACGGACAGTGCCGCCGCTCGCTGCGACGCCGATCAGGCCGACCAGTCCCGCGATCGCAGAGCTGGCGAACGTGAGCACGAGGTTGGCCCCGAACGCCGAACCGCTGCGACCGTACGAGAAGTCGTGGACCACCCTGAGGTAGCGGAAGCGGTACAGGGTGCCGACCTGGCCCGGCAACAGGTTGCCCAGCTGTCCGGCGGTGAACAACAGCCAGTTCTCCCACAGGCCGATCGCCAGACCCTGGGCCCGGTAGAGCAGCCAGAACTCGGTCGAGTTCATGAAGTGGCCGATCACGACCAGCACCGCGATCAGGGCGAGGTCACGCCCGGGGTTCTCGAACGCCGGCTGCAGGTCGGGCCAGCGTGCGACGACCACTGCCACCAACGCGACGAGGAACCCGACCGGGATGACGATGTTGCCCAGCACCCACCGGATCTGGCGGAGGGCCTGGGTGCGGCCCGCGGGCGCCGGCGCCGGAGTCGGAGCCGGCGAGGTCATCCTCGGTGGAAGGCCGCGTAGGAGACCAGCAGGCCGATCGCCTGGTGGGCCTGGTGCCCGAGGGAGACGCGACGTCGGTACACGTCCTCGATGCGCCGCGGCAGCATGATCTGCTCGACGTAGCCACGGTCCCACTCGAAGGGCAGGTCTCCCAGCATCTCGAAGACCAGGTTGCGGAGCGGACCCGCATACCACCCGTCGATGGGGGAGTCGCTGGGCGACTGCTTCGGCATGTCGATCAGCACGTCGGGCAGGAGTCGATGGCGCCGCACCATCTCCACCAGCAGCGCCTTGCCAGAGGCTCCCGCACTGGTCCCTTCCGGGCGCAGGAACTCGACGGGGAGCGACGACACGAAGCCGCTGATGCGAGGGTGCGTGAAGGGACTGAACTGCGCCACCCCGGTGTCGCCGACGGTGCCGTGCACCTTCATCCGGCTCTGGCCGGTCAGCGCATTGCCGTGGAACGCCAGCCGGATGGGGTCCGCGATGCCGGCACTGGCTGCGAGGCGGCGGCGGATCGCCTCGACGGGCTCGTCCTGGACGGGTGGGGGACCGAGGCGCAGGCGGGCCAACGACGTGTCATCGAGGTAGCGCGTGGGAAGGTGCCCGCCGGCGGGAGGGCCGAGGCGGATGTTCTCCAGTGTGCTGCGCGACATCCGAGCGATGTGCCCCAGGTGGCGGTCGGCCGGCTTCGAGGCCAGGAGCGCCAGGGCCGCTCGGCTCAGGGGATCGGGTATCCCGGACAGGCGTTGTACCAGGCGGGCCCGGGTGCTGACCGTCGGATAGCCCAGGAACACCGCATCACAGCCGTCGCCGGTGAACACACGGTCGAACCCGTCTCCTCGGACCTGACGCGTCGCTTCGAGCGTGTGCAGCTGATAGTGCGGCTGCGGTCCGGGCTGTGCGAACACCGACCCGAACTCGCGCAGCCCCGAACCGATGACCTCGGGGGTGATCGGCACCCAGTGTTCATGACTGCCGGTGATCCGGGTGACCGTGGCGACGTTGCGCTGCTCGTAGATCGGGTCGTCGAAGCCGAACGTGTAGGTGGCCACATCGTGGCCGAGTCTGCGTAGCGAGGCGGTCACCAGCGCCGAGTCGAACCCCCCGAGCAGGACGGCGTGCGACGTCGACCCGGCGGCCTGTTCCTCGATGACGCCCATGTACAGGTCGTGGAGCACCTCCACCGCGTCGTCGAACGAGTCGACCTCCGGTGGTGCGGCGGCCGGGGCCTGGGGCGTCGTTCCGGGTCCGGGCGTGGCCGGACCGACCGCCAGTGTCGTGCCGCGCAGCGCTCGAACACCGGGGTGCACCGTTCGGTCATCGGGAAGGAACCCGAAGCCCAGCAGGAAGTCCTCGGCACTGCGGTCGACCAGGTCGGCAGCGCCGACGCCTCGGGCGACCAGCTCGAGATTGGACCCGACCACCGTGCCGCCGTCCGGCGCGTCGGCGACGAACAGGCCCTGGTTCCCCGGGCCGGCTGCAGCAATCAGCGGAGCCGCCGTCAGCACCGACCCACACCGCTGCCAGGTCAGGGATCCGGCCGGACAGGACGGGGCCCGTCGGGGCGAGTTCGGTCCGCGCTGCGTCGCTCGACACAGCAGCAGCCCCCGAGCCGATCATCGCGACGGCGGCGAGGTCGCCGGTGGACTGCTCCAGCACCGGAGTGGGCGCTGCACTGCGGCCCAGCCAGGCGCCGGGCGCCACCACGAGCTCGTCCAGCCCGGCGGTCCCGAGTGCTCCGAGGGCAGCTCGCAGGGCTTCGATCCGCGCGTCGGTGACGCCGACGGCGCCGAGGATCAGGTGCATGGACGACGACCCTAGCCATCTCCGGGTGAGGTTCGGCTCACTCAGCCGACCGGACTCAGTCCCGCCGCCACAGCTCCGCTCCCTCGAACGTGGCGCCCAGCTCCCAGCCGGCGCCGGGAGCCCCCGACCGCTCGTGCAGCACCAGGACCGTCGGGCGGCCACGGGCGGGAACGGGGCCGTCATCGACCGCGCTGCGGGCCACCGACTCCGAGTCCAGCCCCGACAACTCGGTGTTCCACCCGGCGTGCAGGAACTGGAACTGCAGCGCGAACACGCCGACCCGGAGGTACGGCAGCTCCGCTGCGTCCGCCGCGATCACCAGGTCGCCACCTCCCACCGGGGCAGCGCCGATCCGGGCGACCAGGTCGGGCGCCGAGTCGTCGTGCTGCAGCTGCATCGCCGTTCGGCCGCCCGACAACGCAGCCAGGACCACGAGCGCAGAGGTGACCTGGACCAGGCGCTCGCGACCGGATCGCGCCGCGAGACCGATCGCCAGTGCGGTGACGACGCCGACGATCGTCCAGACGGCCACCTTCGGCGATCCGGAGTCGCCCGTCCACACCGTCAGTCCGGCGATGGTGAACGGCTTGAGTGGCGTCGCCGGGGTTCCCGCCAGCCGGATGGCGACCGCCACGCCGCCCGCCAGGGCAGCGATGGCGCCGATGACCTGGATCCGCAGCGCCCGGCTCCGACCCGCGGCGTACCACAGCGTCGCGACCCCGGCGATCGACAGGAGCAGCACGCCGGCATCGACGTAGCGTCCGTAGAGGTGGTGGTCCCACCGAACGGCGCGGAGTCCCTCGCCGATACCGCCATCGGCCCGGTGGATACCCGACGTCATCACTCCCACCGAGGTCACGTACACCGACGACACCGCAGCCAGCAGCAGCAGCGCCAGCGGCCGGTGCACCGCCCGGAGAGGACGTCGGACCACCGCTGCGACCCCGATCACCCCCGCAACGGCCAGGCCCATCGACGACACGACCGAGTACCAGATCTGCCCGATGGCGACCATGGCCAGGCGCCCCCACAGCTCGGCGGTCCCGAGGTCATCGATCAGGTGGCTCCGGTTCTTCGCCGCGCCGCCCGACCAGACCGCATCGCCGACGGCGACGTCGAGGCGTCGTGCGCTGAGAGCGACGATCACCATCACCAACAGCGAGCCCGGCACCAGCAACGATCGGCGGCGTCGGTCCGCCCGGTCCCCCCGTGGAGCATCGTGGTCGGGTCCGTCGTCACGTCGGCGGTTCCACCACGTGTAGCACCCGAGCATCCCTGCCCAGATGAACGGCACGAACAAGAAGCGTCCGTGCACGAAGGGAGCCAGGCCAGCGGCGAACGCGCCCGACACCAGAGCGAGTGATGGAGGCGCCGGGAGCACCCACAACGCCACCGCTGCCCAACACAGCACGGCCCAGCAGGCCAGCACCGTGGGTTCGGCCCAGGTGAACGACGTCGTGACGACGGTTGCGGGGAACAGCAGCGTCAGTCCGTAGGCGGCCGCCGCCAGGATCGGTTGGCGCGGAGCCAGGAGCGCGGTTGCCCGTCGCAGCAACAGCGCTGCGGCCACCACGATCAGGCTCATGACGACCAGTCCGACGCGGTAGGTCGCCGCAGGACCCATTCCCACCCACTCGACCGGAGCGAGCACCGCGCCACCCACCAGCGGGTAGCGGGGCATGTCGGCCATCGACAGGGTGCCGCCCACCCCAGCAAGGTGGCGAGCGATCGCCCACGAGCCGAACTCGTCGGGGGTGATGGTCGGGACGTCGGCCGCGAGCACGACTCCAGCACGGACGGCGAGGAAGAGCACCGTCGCACCGATGGTCAGCCGTCGCGCCAGGTCGACCGGGTCCGGCGGGTCAACCGGGTCCGGCGCATCGACCGGGCTCGCGACGCGCTGGCCGCGACCGGTTCTGTGAGGGGACCCGGCAGCAGCTCGCGGCGCGATCGGCGGCGTACTGGTCGAAGCGATGAGATCGAGGCTACGGCGGGGAGATCCGGATTCCTCCGGCCCGGGGTGCCCGGAACGATCAGCCCTCGGAGGGCTCGATCACCACGACGACCTCGCCAGCGGTGACCGACTGGCCGGCCGCAGCCTTGACCTCGGTCACGGTGCCGTCCACGTCGGAAGTGACGTTGTTCTCCATCTTCATGGCCTCGAGCACGACCACCGGATCGCCCTTGGCCACGGTCTGACCGGCTTCGACGAGCACCTTCACCACGGTGCCCTGCATCGGCACCGCGATCTTGCCGCTGCCGGCGATCGCCGCTGCGCCGCTGCTGGCGCCGCCGCGCTTGGGGCGTGCCTTCGCCGTCGCGCCACCTGCAGCGACAGGGGCGAGCTGTGACTCGGGGACGAACATCGACACGGCGAACCGCTTGCCGTTGACCTCGACGTCGACGTCGCGGCGCACCTTCGGCTCTGCGCCGTCGGCGTCGGTGGCCGCACCGGCCATGCCGCCGATACCGCTCAGGTCCAGACGTGTCCTCGACCCACTTGGTCGAGTGGGTGTTGGCCACGAAGTCCGGGTGGCGCAGGATGGCGAGGTCGGCATCCTTGACCGTGGCGATGCCCTCGATCTCCATCTCCTCGAGCGCCCGGATCATCCTGGCGATGGCGACCTCGCGGGTGCGACCCCACACGCAGAGCTTGGCGACCAGGTTGTCGTAGTACTGGCTGATCTCGTCGCCGGCCTCGTAGCCGCCGTCCCAGCGGGTGCCGAAGCCCGACGGGGCGTGCAGCTTGTTGATCGGTCCCGGTGACGGGAGGAACGCGCCCTGGGCGGGATCCTCGGCGTTGATGCGGCACTCGATCGCGTGACCATCGATGCGGATCTCGTCCTGACCGAAGGGCAGGACCTCGCCCGAGGCGACCCGCAGCTGCAGCTCGACCAGATCGACGCCGGTGACCAGTTCGGTCACGGGGTGCTCGACCTGCAGCCGGGTGTTCATCTCCAGGTAGTAGAAGGACTCGTTCTCGTAGAGGAACTCGACGGTGCCGGCGTTGACGTAGCCGCAGCCGCGGGCGACGTCACAGGCCGCCTCGCCCATCTGGGCGATGATCGCGTCCGGGATGCCGTAGGCAGGCGCCTCTTCGATCAGCTTCTGGTGGCGGCGCTGTGCCGAGCAGTCGCGGGTGCCCAGGTACACGACGTTGCCGTGCGTGTCCGCCATGACCTGCACCTCGACGTGGCGGGGGCCGGTCAGGTAGCGCTCCATGTAGCACTCGTCGCGACCGAAGTAGGCCAGCGACTCGCGCTGCGCGGACTCGAACGCCGAGGCTGCCTCATCGGCGCTGGCGACGACCTTCATGCCGCGGCCGCCACCGCCATAGGCGGCCTTGATGGCGACCGGGAAGCCGAACTCCTCGCCGAACGCGACGATCTGGGCCGGATCGGTGATCAGGTCGGTGGTGCCGGGAACGCCGTGGACGCCGACCTCCTCCGCCGCGAGCCGGGCCGAGATCTTGTCGCCCATGACCTCGATCGCCTCGGGTGGCGGTCCGATGAACGCAACGCCCATCTCGGTGATGCGGCGGGCGAAGTCGCTGTTCTCGCTGAAGAACCCGTAGCCCGGATGCACCGCCTCGGCGCCCGAGCGCTGGATCACATCGAGGATCTTGTCCGCGTCGATGTAGCTCTCCGCAGCGGTCTGACCGCCCAGCGCGTAGGCCTCGTCAGCGAGGCGCACGTGCAGCGCATCGCGATCGAGGTCGGAGTAGACAGCGACGGTGGAGACACCGAGCTCGCGGCATGCCCGGATGACCCGGACGGCGATCTCTCCACGGTTGGCGATGAGGACCTTGGAAAACACGCTTCATCATTGACCGTGCTGTGCGCTCGCGCCAAAGCGAGTCACGTGCACCCCGTGCAGGAGCGTTGCGTCGGGGCCCGACTACCGTCTCGGTCGATGCAGGTCGCCGCCGTCAGATCACGCCTCGCAGGCACGCGATTCGCAGACGTGGACCTGGTGGAGCGCACCGGGTCCACCAATGCAGATCTCGTCGCGGCGGCACGCACGGGTAGCGGCGAGCGTGTGCTGGTGGCTGACCACCAGGAGGCCGGACGTGGTCGACTGGATCGGCGCTGGGAGGCGCCGCCCGGCGCCTCGTTGCTCATGAGCGTGCTGGTGCGTCCGCCGTTCCCGGCGTTCGGCCCGCATCTGTTGTCCACCGTCCTGGGTGTGGCGACCGTCGACGCGCTCCGTTCGCTGGCCGGAGTGTCGGTGGGGCTGAAGTGGCCCAACGACGTGGTGGCGCCCGGAGCGGGCGAGGATGGTTCGGACCTGAAGCTGGGCGGGATGCTCGCCGAGTTCACCACCGGTGCGAGCGGCGATGGTGTGGTGCTCGGCATCGGGGTGAACCTGGCGTGGCGCGACGCGGGATTCCCGCCGGAGCTGGCCGCCACCGCGACGTCGGTGGATCTGCTGGGCGGTGCTGTCGACCGCGCCGACCTGGTGGTCGCGTTGCTGCGCTCCCTCGGCCAGACCGGCGATCTGGCGTCCAGCGCGGTGGCGTGCGAGCTCGTGGTCGATTCCTACCGCGACCGTTGCGTCACGCTCGGGCGCCGGGTGCGCATCGAACGGCCGACCGACGAGCTCCTCGGCACCGCGGTCAGCGTGGGCCCGGACGGATCGCTGGTCGTGCGCGACGACCGGCAGGTCGACCACGTCGTCACCGTCGGCGACGTGGTGCACCTGCGCCCCGGCTGACCCAGCGCTCCCACCGTCCTCACCGTTCCCACCGTTCCCACCGTTCCCACCGTCAGAACTGTGCTGCCGAAGGCGTCGGGGCTGACGCGTTCCGCGTCACGGTTCGCTCTGCCCCGGGAACTGTGCTGCGGAACGCGCCGGCATCGACGCGCTCCGCAGCACGGCTCGCGCTGTCTGGCGCGATGACCGTGGGCCTCGCCGGCGCTGGACGGGTCAGGGGTCGATCGCGTCGTCGTAGGCGGCGTGCCACACCGTCGCTGCTCGCTGGGTGAGCGGCCCGGGGCACGCCGGCAGCACCCGGTCGCCGAACCGCCGGATGGGTTGCACGTGGCGACCGGTGGACAACAGGAAGGCTTCGGACACCCGCTCGAGGTCGCTCATCTGCACGGCGGCCTCGACGATCGGTTCGCCCGCGGCCGCGGCCGCGTCGATCATGAGCGCACGGGTCACGCCGGCCAGGCAGCCCGAGGCGAGTGGCGGCGTGACCAGACGCCCATCGAGGCCGACCACCACGTTCGACCCGGTTCCCTCGCACAGCTCCCCCCGGGTGTTGGCGAGGATCGCCTCGGAGCACTCCACCGCGATCGCTGCGGCCAGGGCGACGACGTTCTCGGCGTACGAGGTGGTCTTCAGCCCGACCAGCGCGCCGCGCTCGTTGCGGGTGAAGGGCACGACCAACACGTCGGTCGGCAGGGTCCGCACCTGCATCGGGGCCGCAGCCACGATCATGGTCGGTGCGCCGACGCCGCGGTCCGAACCCATCGGCCCCGCGCCGGCGGTGCAGGTGATGCGCAGCCGACCGGGAGCGTCGCCCCAGGTCGCCCACGACCGCGGTGATCGCCCGGTCCAGCTCCGCGCGATCCGGCGGCGCCAGACCGAGCCCGGTCGCGGACCGAGCCAGGCGTGCCAGGTGCCGGGTCAGGGCGAAGGGCCGACCGTGACGCAGTTCGATGGTCTCGAACACCCCGTCACCCACGGTCAGGCCGTGGTCGGACCAGTGCACCGACGCCGTCGCGGGATCGGCGAGCGCTCCACCGGCCCACACCACGGTGCGGTCGTCGCTCATCGGTCGGCTCCCACGGGGTCGGACCGGGTGCCCGCGGCGACGCGCAGCAGGTGCTGTGCCTTCAGCTCGGTCTCTGCCCACTCGCCGTCGGGGTCCGAGTCGTAGGTGATGCCGCCGCCGGTGCCGAAGTTGAGCTCGCCGTCCTCGATCCAGAAGGTGCGGATCGCCACGTTCAGGTCTCCCCGCACGGCGTCTGCGTCGACCCACCCGACGGCCCCGCAGTAGAGGCCTCGCGGGTCGGGTTCCAGCTCCGCGATGGCGTCGAGGGCAGCGAGCTTGGGCGCCCCCGTGACCGAACCGGGTGGGAAGGTCGCGGCGATGGCCTCGGCCCAGCCCGACCCGGGTCGCAACTCGCCCTCGACGGTGCTGACCAGGTGGAACAGCCCCGGGTGCTGCTCGACCGCCAACAGGCTCGGCACCGATACCGACCCCCAGGTGCAGACCCTGCCCAGATCGTTGCGCACCAGGTCGACGATCATGACGTTCTCGGCACGGTCCTTGGCGAGGAATCCGTCGCGAGTCGCAGCGGTGCCCTTGATGGGGGAGGAGCGGATGGTGCGGCCGTCGCGTGACAGGAACCGCTCCGGCGACGCGCTCGCCACCGCGACGCCGTGCTCGGGCAGCCGGACCACCGCCGAGAACGGCGCCGGGTTGCCGACCGCGAGCGCAGCTCCGAGCGCCGCGATGTCGACCGACCGGTCCGGGTCGGGCACCGGCAGGGTTGCCCGGAGCCGCCGGGTCAGGTTGACCTGGTAGACGTCGCCCGCCGCGATCTGCTGACGGATCGACTGCACGCCATCGGTGAAGCCCCGGTGACCCAGGCTCGAGGTCCAGACGTCGGGTTGTGGGCCCTGCCAGGATGCCCCGGGCCAGGCCCGTGCCGGGCGGACCTCGGCGAAGCGGGCACAGATGGGCGGCCCCTCGAACGGCAGGACCACGGCCCAGAAGCCCGTGTCGTCCAGCGCTGCGAGGTCCGAGGTGACCTCGAGCAGACCTGTGCACAGACGGCCACCCACCACTGCCAACGGTTCGCTCGCGGAGAGCCGCGCGGCGACGGATGTCGGGTGGGCGGTCACAGGCTGGCGAGTGTACGGCGCGGTGCCGCCGACACCGCGGGCGCCACTGGTACCGTCTGCTGCCGTGCCCCGCTCCGACTCCCGGCGCGCCCACCGGTCCTGGCCCCAGCGTCTGCTGCTCGCGACCAACGTGGTGCTCGTCATCGCCTGTCTCGCCGCCGCGGGAGCGCTGAGCAAGATCCGTTCCACGATCGAGGACGTCCCGGTGGTCGACATCGGTTCCTCGTTGACGCCAGCGCCCGAGGTGACCGAGCCGCGCAACTTCCTGATCATCGGCACCGATTCCGCCGAGCGGCCTGGACGAGGACGATCCCGTCACCGACGGGCGCAGCCAACTGGGCAAGCTGGCCGACGTCATCATGATCCTGCGGGTCGATCCCCGCGACGGCTCAGCGAAGCTGCTGTCGATCCCGCGCGACAGCAGGGTGGCGGTCGCCCCCGGTGGTCGGACGGACCGCATCAACACTGCGATCGCCGGGCCCGACGGGCCGCAGAACCTGGTGCAGACGATCAAGCAGAACTTCGGCATCTCCATCGACAACTACGTCGAGGTGGACTTCAAGTCGTTCCGCGACCTGGTCGAGGTGCTCGGCGGAGTTCCCGTGTACTTCGCGGTCCCGGTGCGTGACCGCAACACCGGGCTGTTCGTCCCCGAAGCCGGCTGTGTGATGCTCGATGCCACACAGGCCCTGGCCTATGCCCGGTCGCGCCACTTCGAGTACCAGGTCGACGGTGACTGGGAGGTCGACGGCAGCGGCGACCTCGGTCGGATCACCCGCCAGCAGGACTTCATCAAGCGGTCGTTGCGTCGGGCGTCGGACAAGGGCATCCGCAACCCGAGCACCGCGGTCGGCGTCGTCAACGCAGCAGCGTCGTCGGTGCGGATGGACGACACCCTCGACGTCGGCACGATCCTGACCCTGGTCACCGAGTTCCGGGACTTCAACCCCGACTCGTTGCTGTCCCAGCAGATCCCCACCTTCGCCGACCCTCGTGGCGGTGTCGCCTACCAGTCCATCGACTGGGACGCCGCCGAGCCACTGCTGGAGCAGTTCCGCGGCGCAGACCCCGGCCTGCCGCTCACGCCGGGAGTGGTCATCGTCGACGTCGAAGGTGACGAGGACGACATGGTCCGCCTCGGCGAGATCGCCGGCCAGCTCGACGTGGCCGGTTTCGACGCCGAGGAGCTCGAGGCTCGCCCCGGTACCGTCACCACGATCACCTACGGCCCGAACGGGCGTGACGCGGCGTTGCTGCTCGCCGCGCAGCTCGAATCGGTGCCGCAGATGGAGCTGGACGAGGACATCACGGGCTACCGGGTCGTGCTCGGCATCGGGTCGGACTTCGCCGGGGTCCGCGCCGAGGCCCTCCCTGTCGACCAGCTGCCACCGGACCTGATTCCCCCGACGACCGCGCCGAGCACCACGACCCCGGACTCCACCACCGGCAGCACATCGGTGGAGGACCCGGAGGCCACGACCACCACGACATCGATCCCCGGGGTGGTCCCGACCAATCCCGACCTGGCGGCCACCTGCCGCTGAGCCGGATCCGGCCGGTACCCTTGACGCTTCCTGACCGGCGTGGCGCCGGGCGGGTGAGGAGCGAGCGAGATGACCAGCAGGATCGCAGTGGTGGGTACCGGGTACGTCGGTCTGACAACGGGTTCATGTCTGGCCCATCTCGGTCATCAGGTCACCTGCATCGACAACAACCAGGCGAAGATCGACCTGATCGAAGCCGGCGTCATGCCCATCGCCGAGGACGGCCTGGAGCAGATCGTCGCAGAGGGGCGCGGGGCGGGTCGGCTGCGCTTCACCACCGACATCGCCGGAGGGGTCGCCGGTGCCGAGTTCGTGCTCCTGTGCGTCCCCACTCCCCAGGCGTCCGACGGCTCCGCGGACCTCAGCTTCATCGAGTCCGCGGCTCGCACGATCGGACCGCACCTGGCGCCCGACGCCGTGATCATCAACAAGTCGACGGTCCCGGTGGGCTCCACCGACGTCGTCGCCGACGCGCTCGGTCGTGACGACGTCCATGTCGTGTCCAACCCCGAGTTCCTTCGCGAGGGTCATGCGGTGTCGGACTTCCTCAACCCCGAGCGCGTCGTGGTGGGAGCGGAGTCCGAGGAGGTCGCGTTCCGGGTTGCCGCGCTGCACATGCGGCTGTCAGCCCCGCTGCTGGTCACCGACCCGGCGTCGGCGGAGCTGATCAAGTACGCCTCGAACGCCTTCCTCGCGCTGAAGATCAGCTACGTCAACGCGATCGCAGCGGTCGCCGAGGCCGTCGACGCCGACATCGACGACGTGGTGAAGGGGCTGGGACTCGACGGCCGCATCGGCGCGAAGTTCCTGCAGCCGGGGCCGGGCTGGGGTGGGAGCTGCCTGCCGAAGGACACCAGCGCGCTCATCCGCATCGCCGAGGACGCGGACTACGACTTCACCCTGCTGAAAGACGTCGTGTCGGTCAACCGCCAGCAGTTCGAGCGGGTGGTCACCAAGACCGAGGAGGTCCTCGGTGGCCCGATCGAGGGGCACCGCCTGGCGGTGTGGGGACTGACGTTCAAGGCCCACACCGACGACCTGCGAGATTCTCCCGCGGTCGAGATCGTCGAGCGTCTGCTCGCTGCGGGCGCGTCGGTGGCGGCCTACGACCCCGAGGTCGACAAGGGCGCCGAGGTGGTCGCCGGCCTCGAGGTGCTCGACGACCCCTACGCAGCCTGCCAGGGGGCTGACGCGGTGCTCGTCCTCACCGAGTGGCCCGAGTTCGGTCGCCTGGACCTGGACCGTGTGGCGGACGCGTTGGACGCACCCCGCATCGTCGACACCCGCAACATCGTGAACCGCACGGCGCTCGAGCGGCGAGGCTTCACCTACCGGGGCATCGGCCGGCACTGAGGCCGGGGTCGGTGGGGCTCGGTGCGGCCGCCGCTGTCTCCGCCGCCGCCACTCGCCGCAGCCGCGATCGACCGCTGCAGCCGCGACCGACCGGGTCGGATCGATCCCGTGACGCTGTTTCAGTGGTCGCGTGACTCCGCGAGCTCGCGGTTCGAGCGGTACCACTCGATCGTGCGGCGCAGCCCGTCGCGGAAGTCCACCTTCGCCTCGAACCCGAACGAGTCGCGGGCCCGGCTCGGGTCGACCCGTCGCCGGGGTTGGCCGTCGGGCTTGGAGGTGTCCCAGCGGACCTCCCCGTCGAAGCCGACGAGCTCGCAGATGACGGCGACCAGGTCCTTGATCGGCATCTCCTCGTCGGTGCCCAGGTTGACCGGCTCGCTCCCGTCGTAGCGTTCGCTCGCCAGCACGATGCCCTCTGCTGCGTCGTCGACGTAGAGGAACTCGCGGCTCGCCGAACCGGTGCCCCAGACCTCGATGTGACGCTCGCCGGCGTCGACCGCGTCGACGCACTTCTTGATCAGCGCCGGAATGACGTGACTGACGCCGGGATGGAACTTGTCGCCCGGCCCGTACAGGTTGGTCGGCAGCAGGTAGATCGCCGACTGGCCGAACTCGGCCCGGTTGGCCTGCATCTGGGTCAGCTGGGCCAGCTTGGCGACGCCGTAGGGGGCGTTGGTCTCCTCGGGATAGCCCTGCCAGAGCGAGTCCTCGCTGAACGGGACGGGGGTGTGCTTGGGGTACGAGCAGATCGTGCCGATCATCACGGTCTTGCCGGTCCCGTGACGCCGTGCAGCGTCGAGGACGAAGGTCCCCATCAGCAGGTTGTCGAGGTAGAGCTCGCCGGGGCGCGCCATGTTGGCGCCGATGCCCCCCACCCGGGCCGCCAGGTGGATCACCACGTCGGGACGGAGCTCGCTGAACATGGCATCGACGGCGGCGGCGTCACGCAGGTCGTAGTCCGACGACGAGGGAGCGGAGACCGCGGCGATGCCCCTCGCCCCGAGCGTGTGGAGCACTGCCTGACCGAGGAAGCCGCTGCCACCGGTGACCAGCACATGTCGGTTGTCCAGGGAGCTGTCCATCGCTGCCAACCGTACCGCCTGGCACCGGGGTCATCGGTGCACGCGGCGGTCGGTCGGCGCCGGCGCGCCACGGCACTGCGCGAGACTCCGAGCCATGTCCGTCAGGCCCCGGGTGGCGCTCACGCTGACCCAGACCGCACACCGGGTGCCGGGTGGGACGGCGACCTCGGTGCTGCAGCTGGCGGGGGCCCTGGTGGCCGCGGGCGACATCGACCTGGTCGGTGTCGTGGCACGCGGCGACCTGCGCCGACCGAGCACCGTGTGGGCTCCCGACCCGGTCGGCGGGTCGGCCGGCTGGCCCGACGGTCTGCCCGCGGCGATCGTGTCGCTGCCACTGCCGGTGCTCTACGACGCCTGGGCGCGCGGTCGTGGCCCGTCGGTCGCTGCGGCAACCGGCGGGGCGGACCTGGTGCACGTGACGGTGCCCATGCGGGTGCGGGTCGGCGACGCGCCGATGGTCGCAACGGTGCACGACCTGTTCCCGCTGACCCGGCCGGCGGAGTTCAGCGCCCGGGGAGCGCAGCTGATGTCCTCGGGGCTGGACTGGGTCCTGCGCTCGGCCAGGGCGCTGATGGTGCCGAGCCCGACCGTGGCGGCCGCGTGCGTGGAACGCGGCGTCGACGAGTCGCGTGTGACCGTGGTGCCCTGGGGGGCTGGCGACCGAACCCCAGCCGATCGGATCGGAGGTGGTCGGGCGGGAGCTGGGCACACCTCGGCTGATCCGACCGATGCAGGCGGCCCCGACCCCGCACAGATGGCTGCGGTGCGGTCCCGGCACGGGATCGCCGGCCCGTACGTGCTGTTCGTCGGCACGATCGAGCCACGCAAGAACCTGCACGGACTGCTCGGCGCCATGGCCCGGGTCGATCGCGCCGACCTGACGCTGGTCATCGTCGGGCCCGCGGGGTGGGGTGACGACCTCGATGAGGCGGCGACGGGGCTCGCCTCACCCATCGCCCGGCTGGGTCATGTTCCCCGGGCCGATCTGGCGGCGCTGTACGCAGGCGCGGCGGTGGTCGCGTATCCCTCGTTCGAGGAGGGCTTCGGCCTGCCGGTGATCGAGGCCATGTCGGTCGGCGCCCCGGTGGTGACCTCTGCGGGGACCGCCACCGAGGACGTGGCCGGGGATGCAGCGCTGGTGGTCGACCCCCACGACCCCGTTGCCATGGCGGCTGCGCTGGTGCAGATCCTGGACGACCCCGCGCTCGCAGCACGCCTCGGTGCCGCAGGACGGCGCCGCGCCGCCGGGTACCGGTGGGAGCGAGCGGCGGAGCTGACCTCGGACGTGTACCGACAGGTGCTGGCGGGATGACTCGCAGCGAGGGTGGAGCGACCTCCGGCGGGGTCTGCGCCTCAGGCGAGCACGTCCCGGATAGCGAGCACCGCACGGCTGGTGAGCACCGCACATCCGGCTCGCTCCACCGCGACGAGCGCCGTCGCTCGGTGGTCCTGGTGAACCTGATGTGGCTGGTGCCCGGGGTGGTCGGCGGCAGCGAGGAATCGGTGACCGACGCGCTGCGAGCCATCGCCGAGGAGGCTCCCTCCGACCTGCGACTGCACCTGGCGGTTCTCCACCCGTTCCTCGATGCGCACCCGGACCTGGTCGACGCGTTCCCGACCTCGGTCAGTGCACTCGACGGCGTCGACAAGGCCCGCCGCGTCCTCGCCGAACAGACCTGGCTGGCCAGGACCGCACGTTCGGTCGGCGCCGAAGTGGTGCACCACGCCGGTGGCACCGTCCCGCTGGTGCACCCGGGCCAGGTCGTGTTGACCATCCAGGACCTTCAGCCACTGGACATGCCGGAGAACTTCTCGGTGGTCAAGCGCACGTACCTGCGTGCCATGCTCGGCCGATCGGCCCGCGCGGCGCGGGTGGTGTGCGTGCCGAGCGAGTTCAGCCGCCAGCGGGTGATCGAGCTGCTCGGCGTCGCGCCGGACCGTGTGCGGGTGGTGCCGTGGTCGCCGCGCCCGGTCCCGGCCACGCCCGCCGACACCGCCCATGCCGCGGACACCGCCCAGGCAGCGGACCCCGAGGTCGCCGTCGGAATCGGCGGAGACACCAGCGACGGCAGAACCGAGGCCTCGCTGGTCCCCGAGGGGCAGTTCCTGCTGTATCCGGCGATCACCTACCCCCACAAGAACCATCTGGTGCTGTTGGACGCCTTCGCCGGTCTGGACCCGGCAGCTCGCGATGCCCAGCTGGTGCTCACCGGAGGTGCAGCGTCGACCGAGGACGCTGTGCGGGCGCGGCTCGAGGATCTGGGTCTGGGCGGCCGCGTGGTGCGCACCGGCAGGGTCACCGCAGCGCAACTCGAATCGCTCTATGCCGCCGCCACCGCAGTCGTGGTGCCGTCACGCTACGAGGGGTTCGGGTTGCCGGTGCTCGAGGCGATGCTGCGCGGCTGTCCGGTGGTGGCGGCGCGAGCGGGGTCACTGCCGGAGGTCGCACGCCCGGAGGATCTGGTGGATCCCGACGATGTGACAGGTTGGACAGCGGCCATGCAGTCTGTGCTGACGTTGTCGGACCGGGCCCGATCGGAGCGCATCGCCGAGGGTCGGCGGGCAGTGGCCCGGTTCACCCCGGGGCGGACCGCTGCGGGACTCCTCGATGCCTACCGGGCCGCACGCCGCGGCCCATGACCCGCTGACTGCCATGAAGCTCCTCATCGTCTGCCCACACTTCACGCCCGACGTCGCTCCGACCGGCGAGGTCATGACCTCGATCGCGGGTGCGCTGGTGGACCGCGGCCACGAACTGCACGTCCTGACCGCGCTGCCCTGGTACCGCGAGCACCGGGTCGAGCCGGGGTGGGGCGGCCGGTTGTGGCGCACCGAACGCACAGCGTGGGGCCGTATCACCCGGTTGCACCCCTTCCCGACCGACAAGACCAACATCCCGGCCCGGGCAGCTGCGTTCGCCGGTTTCACCGGGTTGGCGACGATCGCGGGGCTGCTCGGTCGGGCTCGCCCCGACGCGGTGATGGTGATGTCCCCGCCCCTCCCGCTCGGCGTCGCCGGTTGGCTCGCAGCGGCATCGCGACGGGCCCCGTTCGTGTTCAACGTGCAGGACGTCTTCCCCGACGTCGCGGTCGAGCTGGGCGCGATCAGCGACCCGCGGGTGATCGCTGCTGCGTCGTGGTTGGAGCGTTTCCTGTACCGCAGGGCGGACGCCGTGACCGTGCTCAGCGACGACCTGCGTGACAACGTCGCGGCGAAGCTGCGTGGACACCGCCCCGAGCGCGTCGAGGTCATCCCCAACTTCGTCGACACCGAGCGCATCGTCCCTGCGGACCGCGAGAACTCCTATCGCTCCGAGTACGACCTGAGCGGCCGCACGGTGGTGATGTACGCCGGCAACGTCGGACTCTCGCAGTCCCTGGACCTGGTGGTCGACGCGGCTCGTCGCCACCAGCACCGTGAGGACCTGGTGTTCGTGATCAACGGCGGCGGATCGGCGCTCGCCGATCTCAAGGAACAGGCAGCCGGGCTCGACAACCTGCGGTTCGTCCCGATGCAGCCCCGTGAACGACTCCCCGAGGTGCTGGCCGCGGCGGACCTGCACCTCGTGCCGTTGCGGAGCGGCCTGGCCCGCTCCAGCGTGCCGTCCAAGCTGTACTCGATCCTGGCGTCGGGCCGACCCGTGCTCGCGAGCGTCGATGCCGGCACCGAGGTCGCCTCCACGATCGAACGTGCGGGTGCGGGGGTCTCGGTCCCGCCCGAGGACCCGGCGGCGTTCTCCGCGGCGCTCGACGGGCTGCTCGACGACCCGGTGCGGATGGCGGCGCTCGGCATGGCCGGGCGTCACTTCGTCGAGGGCTGGGTGTCGCCCGCTGCGGTCGGTGCTGCCTACGAGCGCCTGTTCGAGGCGGTGCTGGACCGCCGGTCCGCTGCTCGCCGGTCCTGACCGGTCGTCCGACGGACCGGTGCCCAGGGGACGGGGCGACCCCGGGCGCCGGTGCCCTTCCTGACTGGCGTCGTTCCGACGGGCGGTATCTGCGGTGGGGGAGCGGATCCTGCTCGGTTCGGTTCCGGGGGTCGGTGCGACTACCGTGTGCACCTCTATGGGCAAGGCGTCATCTGCAAAGAAGATCAAACGCGTTCAGCAGGCCGGCGTCAGTCGCTCGCCCGGACAGCGCCGCAATCTCGGCTACCCGATCCTGATCGTCGGCATCATCGTGCTGGGCTCTCTGCTCGTGTTCTTCGCTCGGGACGACCAGTCCAGCGCCGCCGGTGAGGCGCCCGTGCTCGACCAGGACAACTGGTACGCGGCGTTCGGCATCGACATCTGCGGCGACTTCCAGCAGAACCCCTCGAACCAGGGCATCAACGAGTTCGGCATCGACGCCAACGACGACGGCCTCATCCACATCCAGCCGTTCTCGCCGCAAGCAGCTGGTGAGAACGCCACGTTCAGCGTCTATGCGGATCAGATCGGCCTGGAGCTGGGCGACGGCGAGTTCACCCTGGCCGATGGCACGACGAAGTCGAACGGCGACGAGTGCACCGACGAGGACGGCAACTCCGAGGCGGGGCGCGTCGCGTTGTACGTCTGGCCGCCACAGGCGACCGATGCCACCGAGCCCGAGATCGTCACCGAGGACCTGGGTTCGGTTCGGTTCACCGAGGACGGCCAGGCCTTCGTGCTGGCCTTCACCCCCGAAGATGCCGAGCCGACGCTCCCGCCGTCGCTGCCCGCGCTCCAGAATCCCAGCCGCAACGACGCACCGATCGCAGGCGGTGACGCTCCTGAGGTGACGCGCCCGAGGGTGACGCGCCCGAGGGTGACGGCGCGACGACGTCGGTGCCCGACCCCGAGGCAACGACGACGGTCGCCCCGGAAGGAACCACGACCACCGAGCCCGGCGACGGCTGATCCCATGAAGGCGATCGTGCTGGTGGGCGGCTTCGGCACGCGGCTGCGTCCGTTGACGCTGCAGGTTCCCAAGCAGATGCTCCCCGTCGGGCAGCTGACGATGCTCGAGCGAGTGGTCGCGAAGCTCGCCGACCACGGTGTCGACGAGGTCGTGCTCTCATTGGGCTACCAGCCTGACGCGTTCACCTCGGAGTTCCCCGACGGCATGTGCGCGGGCGTTCGTCTGGTCTACGCGGTCGAACCCGAGCCGCTCGACACCGCCGGGGCCATCGCGTTCGCAGCTCGCGCCGCGGGACTCGATGAGCGGGTGCTGGCGGTCAACGGCGACGTCCTGACAGATCTGGACGTGGCGGAGCTGTGGCGGCGACACACCCACTTCGGTGGGTCGGCCACGATCGCGCTCACGCCTGTGCAGGACCCGTCGCGCTACGGCGTGGTGCCGATCGACGACGCGGGTCGGGTCCAGGCCTTCATCGAGAAGCCCGACCCGGGCACGGCGCCGAGCAACTGGATCAACGCCGGGCACCTACGTCCTCGAGCCGTCGGTGATCGCCTCGATCCCGACCGATCGCAAGGTCTCGATCGAACGCGAGACCTTCCCGTCGCTCGTGGCCGACGGTGCGCTCTTCGCCATGCAGTCCGATGCCTACTGGATCGATGCCGGAACACCGTCCGCGTACCTGCAGGCGAACCTGGATCTGCTCGACGGTGTGCGGGGTGGTTTCGAGCCGGGCATCGATCGCACCGCCCGGATCGACCCGGCGGCGCGTGTCAGCCGTTCGGTCGTCGGCGCCGGAGCGACCATCGCAGAAGGTGCCGAGGTGATCGATTCGGTGGTCATGGCCGGCGCGCGGCTCGCTGCGGGCAGTCGGGTCGCCGGCTCGGTCGTCGGCGCTCGCTCATCGGTCGGTGCCGGCTGCGAGTTGACCGACCAGACGGTGGTGGGTTTCGACCACGACGTGGCGGCGGGCACGGTCGTGAGCGGCGCATGCTTCCCGGCACCCGAGTCCTGGTGAGGACCGACCGCCCCGCCTGCCGCCGACCGGTCACGTCATGTGGCCGAATGCACCTGCGAGCGCTGCGCCTGCGGGCGTCGCGCCCGACCGACATCGACAAGGGGAACCACTGACATGAGAGCGCTCGTGACCGGCGGAGCCGGCTTCATCGGATCGAACCTGGTCGACCGGCTCCTCGCCGAGGGCCATGCGGTCGAGGTCGTCGACAACCTCTCCAGCGGCAAGCTCGCCAACCTCTCCGATGCCCGGGCGAATCGCGACCACGAGTTCTCGTTCCACCAGATGGATGTCTGTGACCCGTCGGTGTCGGAGTTGATCGAACGACGCGCTCCCGACGTGGTGTTCCACCTGGCTGCCCAGATCGACGTCAGGGTGTCGGTCACCGATCCCGCGTTGGACGCCCGCATCAACGTGTTGGGCACCCTGCACGTGCTCGAGGGCGCACGTCGAGCCGGGAGCGACAAGGTGGTCTTCGCCTCCTCGGGCGGCACCATCTACGGCGATGTGGACGGTGAGGACCTGCCGGTCACCGAAGCGCACCCCCAGCATCCGGTCGCGCCCTACGGCGTGTCGAAGAAGGTCGCCACCGACTACCTGCACGCCTACCGCGAGCTGCACCAGCTGGAGTACACCTCGCTCGCGCTCGCGAACGTCTACGGGCCCCGTCAGGACCCCCACGGGGAAGCCGGCGTGGTGGCGATCTTCGCCGGCAAGCTGCTCGCCGGCGAGCCGTGTCGCATCTTCGGCACCGGCGCCCAGACCCGGGACTACGTCTACGTCGATGATGTCGCCGATGCGTTCGTGCGTGCCGCTGATCGGGGCAGCGGCCTGCTGTGCAACATCGGCACCGGCACCGAGACCTCGGTCAACGAGCTCTACCGCTCGATGGCCGACAACGCCGGGGTGGCTGCGGAGCCCGAGTACGCAGCTGCCAGGGTGGGCGAGCTGGACCGCTCCTGTCTGGACGCGTCCCGGGCGAAGCTGCACCTGGGATGGGAGCCGTTCACCGACCTGGACACCGGCACCGGTGCCGTCATCGACTGGTTCCGCACCCAGGGCGGTTGAACCGGATCTACGATGCACCGGCCTGTGATCTGACACTCCGTCAGATCAGGTCCCAGGGGGTGCGAAGGTGCAGCGATTCGCCGACAGGTCGGTGCTCATCACCGGCGCAGGGTCCGGCATCGGCCGAGCCACTGCGATCCGATTGGCCGACGAGGGTGCCCGGCTGACGATCAGCGACATCGACGCCGAGGGCCTCGCCGCCACCGCTGGGTCGTGTCGGGATGCCGGAGCAGCGGTCAACGAGGCGGTCTCCGACGTGGCAGACGAGGCCTCGGTCGCCGCGCTGGTCGCCAGTTCGGTCGACACATACGGCGGTCTGGACGTGCTGGTCAACGTCGCAGGCATCCTGCAGTTCAAGGACTTCCGACTCACCACCCTCGCCGACTTCGAACGCATCATCGGGGTGAACCTGACCGGCACGTTCCTGACCTGTCGCGACGCGATGCCCCACCTGCTGTCGTCGCGGGGCAACATCGTCAACATCACCTCCACCGCTGCCCTCGCCGGTCACCCCTGGACGTCGTCCTACTCGGCGTCCAAGGGAGGTGTGCTCGCCCTGACCCTGACCTTGGCGGTCGAGTTCGGCAAGCAGGGCGTGCGCTGCAACGCCGTCGCCCCGGGTTCGATCAACACGCCCATCCAGAACGCCTTCGAGCTCCCCGAGGGAGCCGACCCGAAGCTGTTGCACCGCATCATGCCGCTGGACCGCATGCGCGGGCCCGAGAACGTGGCGGGGGCGGTCGCCTTCCTGGGCTCGGACGATGCCGCGCACGTCAACGGCGAGGTGCTCCGCGTCGACGGGGGGACGCTGGCATGAGCCCCACCGATTCCACCATGCAGTTCGCCCTGGCGCTGCCGATGCTGCCGACCGAGCACTTCCTGCCACTCGCCCGGGCGGCCGAAGCCGCAGGTTTCGCGTCGATCGCGGTGCCGGAGTCGGTGTTCTATCCCGAGACGGTCTCCGCCGAGTACCCCTACAGCGCCGATGGTGGGCGCTTCTGGGCGGCCGAGACCCCGTTCCTGGACCCCTTCGTCGCCATTCCCGCCATGGCTGCGGTCACCGAGCACATCTCGTTCTTCACCAACGTGTTGAAGCTCGGGATCCGTGACCCGCTGTTGGTCGCCAAGACCGTGTCGAGCATCGCGTCGATGGCCGACGGACGCATCGGGCTGGGTGTCGGGCTGTCGTGGATCCCCGAGGAGTTCGAGTGGCTCGGCAAGGAGATGCGCACCCGCGGCGCCCGCACCAACGAAGCCATCGAGATCATCCGACTGGTCTGCAGCGGCGAGTTCGTCGAGTACCACGGCAAGCACTACGACTTCGGTCGACTGATGGTGCGGCCGGTGGGCACCCAGCCGATCCCGATCTACGTGGGCGGACTGTCCGAGCCCGGTCTGCGGCGCGCGGCACGACTCGGTGACGGCTGGATCTCGGTCGCGAACACCTCGGCCGAGGTCAGCGAGGTGCTGCCCAGGCTCACCGAACTGCGCAGCGAGTACGGTCGTTCCGACGAGCCGTTCGCCATCAAGGCGTTGTGCACCGACGTGTTCGACCGCGGCGGATTCGCCGGGATGGCCGAGATGGGCGTGACCGAGGCGATGGTGTGCCCCTGGTACTACCGGCCCGGCGACGTGCACGCCCTGGACCACCAGTTGGAGTCGGTCGCATGGTTCGGCGAGGAGGTCGTGGCCGCGCTGCGGCCGTGATCGGTGTGCTGCGCCGTCAGCCCGCGGCGGCCACCAGCTCCTCGCTGCGCCGCCAGAGCTCGGCTGCAGCCGGCCTCGACCGGGCCGCTCGGCTCGCACGTGCGCGCCGGCGGCGCACCCAGTAGTCACCCGAGGTGCGCAGCGCGTCGGGCGAGGAGGCCACGTGCACCGAGGTGCGCGCGCCCTGCTCGGGTGAGAGCAGCACGTACTTCCCCATCGACAGGAGTCGGTCGTTGAATCCGTGCAGATCGCCGTCGCGTCCGAAGCCCGAGGCGATGCTCCCGGGATGCAACGAGTGGGCGGTCACGCCGCGGTCCGCCAGCCGCCGCGCCAGCTCCGCGGCGTGCAGGATGTTGGCCAGCTTGGACTGCGCATAGACCGTCCAGGCCTGGTAGCTGCGGCGACGGTCGATGTCGTCCCAATCGATGCCGCGAGGCGCAAGTCGGTGCGCAGCCGAGGCGACGTTGACCACGCGTGCTGCGGGGGCCGCTGCCAGCTGGTCGGTCAGCAACGAGGTCAGCAGGAACGGCCCGAGGTGGTTGGTGGCGAAGGTCGTCTCGTGTCCCTGGGGTGTCTCGCTCCGGCGGTCCAACATGAGACCGGCGTTGTTGACCAACACGTCGATGCGGTCCAGGTCACCGAGGGACGCAGCGAACCGGCGCACATCGTGCAGGTCGGCCAGGTCGAGCGAGCGGGTCTCCACCGCGTCGTTGCCGCTGCGTCGGCGGACCTCGTCGACGGCTGCAGCCGCGGTGGTCGGATTGCGACAGCCCATCACGATCCGTGCGCCGGCGCCGGCCAGGGCGGCTGCGGTCTCCAGCCCGATCCCGGTGTTGGCGCCGGTGATGACCACCGTGCGGTCGTGCATCGAGGTGATGGTGTCGGGGTGCACCGCCCGAACCTACCTGTCGACGATCGGGGTCAGCAGCCCGGGGGTCGCTGCATCGGCCACCGCGACCGCGGTGGACAGCTCCACGTCGAGCACCTCGTAGGCGCCGCTGCCCGCAGCGGTGGTGGCGACGAGTGTTGCCAACCCACGGCGACGCTGGAACCAGGACTGGCGCACGTGCCATCCGATCACCCCATGGCACTCGAGGGCGGTCGTGCGGCGCAGGGCGGCACCCTGGCGGGTGATCAGGAATGAACCGCTCACGCTGTGCCCGAGCCCGCGGTAGGTGTCCTCGGCGTAGAGCAGTGCCACCGCGCCGACCACCAGCGGCACTGCGGTGCCCATGGTGGGAACAGGTCCGGGGCCGATGAGGACCCACGCGGCGAAGGACACGGCGGCGGTCAGTCCCAGGGCTCGCACGATCCGCCGCCCACGGGCAGCCGGAGGGTGCGACGCCAGCGGGGTGCCGAGCGGAGAGCTGCCCGGCAGCCCGAGTGCCAGTGCCGCGAGTCGGTCCGCGCTCGCCACGGGCAGCGGCGGCGCCAGTGCATCCGCGCGGTCAGAGGTGGCCCCCTCCTGGCCGCTGAGGCCCTGGGCGATGACCAGCAGCCGACCTGCTCGCACCGTGCGATGCAGGTACGACTGACGGAGCTCCGCGCCGCGGATGCGGGACTCGTCGATCGTGGTGACACGGGTGGTGAACAGGCCGCGTTGGAGTCGCAGCGTGCGGCTCGGTTCTCGGACCAGTACGTAGCCCCACCAGGTCGACACGAACAGCGCGAACGATCCGATCACCCCCACCACCAGACCTCCCACGACGACCACTGCGACCGCCAGGCCCAGTGGGGCGTCGGTGAGCCAGCCCGACCCCTGGTCCAGCACGTCGGGATCGAGAGGGTCGACCCCCGCTGCGGAGACGAACTGGAACAGGCCGCTGAGCAGCAGGAGGGGGACCAGCAGCGTCCAGTACGACAGCACGTCGTAGGGCGCCCAGGACCAGCGGAAGCGTTCGAGCACCTGCTCCGATGGAGCGCCGAGCGGCGCCGGCCCGCCATCGGTTCCGCTCCAGCCCCCGGTCGGGCCGGCGCCGGCACCGGGTGCGCGGGCCACCTGGCCCGTCCCGGGGCCCGGGACCGCCCCGGTGACGGCGGTGGTGCGCTCGGACGGACCCAGGAGCGATGCCCGGAGCGCAGCGGCCTGTGCGGCGCGCACCGCGTCGATCCGCAGCGTGTCGCCCTCACCCATGCCGCGCTCACCGGTGCCCACCGTCACCACCGACAGCCCGAGCAGGCGGTGCAGCAGGCGAGCGGTGGTCTCGACCCGCCGGATCCGGTCGCGGGGGATGGTCACATGTGTCCTGGTCACGAGCCCGCCCCGCAGCTCGACGCGTTCATCGGTCACCCGGTACGACGTCCGGAACCACCTGATGACGTCGGCGGCGGCGACCACGACGGTGGCGACGGCCAACAGCACCAGGCTGATGACGCTGTCGGTCACGGATCGGTTGCCGAGCACGACGAGACCGATGAACAGCGGGACGAGCGAGCCGGCGGTCCGCACCAGGTTCACTGCGATGGTCCGAGGGTCGAGGCGGGACCACTCGGGGTCCATCAGGTGCCGTCCTCGGGTGTCTGCTGGGTCCGCACGGTGAGTTGGTGGACCAGCGCAGCTGCCTGGTCCGCGTCGAGCGCGGAGATCGCGATGGATCCGGCGGCAGAGGCGGTCGTGACCCGGACCGTGGCGAGTCCGAGCGACTGCTGGAGGGGCCCGCGTGAGGAATCCACGGTCTGTATCCGTGACATCGGTGCGACCCGCCAGTCCTGGGTCAGCCATCCCGACTTCGTGTACACCGCATCCTCGGTGACCTCCCAACGATGGATGCGGTACCGGATCCGCGGCATCTGCACCGTGTAGGCGGTGCCCAGCCCGACGACGGCCGCTGCCACGATCACCGACCACGGGCGCCAGGACGACGCCAGCGCCGCGACCAGGACCGACAGGGCGGCGACGGGTACGACGACGGTGACGGCGCGGATGCGCCACCAGGTGACGCAGCGGGGGTCGACCGCGTGGTGTGGTGGACGGAGGTTCAGCGGAACAGGTCCTCGTTCGGTGACCGCACGACGTCGCTGATGACGCCGGCGCGTCCCGGATCCGGGGTGAACGCAGCGGGGTCGACGCCTCGCACGATCGCCACCGGCACCCCGGTCGCCTTGCCCATCACCAGATCCGCTGCGCCGGCGATCTCGTCGACGATGGCGACCTCGGTCACCTGCAGCTCGCGGCCGTAGGCGTCGTGGGTGCCGCGCAGATCGAGCACCGGTCGGATCCCGGCAGAGCCGATCGCGACGTCGGTGACACCGCGCCGCCATGGGCGCCCGAAGGTGTCCGACACGATCACCGCCACATCTGCACCGATCGTGCCCCGCAGCGCGTCGCGGATCCGTCGTGCGGAGCGGTCGGAGTCCTCGGGCAGCAGCGCTGCCCGGCCGCGCTCGACGTTGGACAGGTCGATCCCTGCGTTGGCACAGACGAAGCCATGGCGGGTCTCGCTGATGATCAGCTCGCCCCGCCGCCGCAGGATGCGCACCGATTCGCGCTCGACCAGGGGTTTGTGGCTCAACGGGTCCTCGGGATCGACATCTGCCATCGCGCCCTCGGCCTTGGACACGATCTTCTGGGTGACGACCACCACGTCGTCGGTGAGCAGTTCCTCGCCGGCGGCAGCGACCGCTCGGGCGATCAGCCCGGCAAGGTCGGCGCCACGATCGATCTCGGGCAGACCGGCGACCGGGATCACCTCGAGGCGGGTCATCCGAGGACCGCCTGCAGGCATCGTCGGGCGAGTGCGGCGGACTCGTCCGGACCCGACATCACCGTCGGGGTCACGACGCAGCGCAGGCCCTCGTCCGCCACGTCGCCGGCCAGGTCCGCGTCGACGTCGTCGATGACCAGGGTGGAGGCGAGCGGGGCGTACCAGCGGGCGATCCCGGCGGCGGACGCCTCGTGGCCGAGCTCGCGCAGCAGGCGATCCGCCGGTCCCTTCAGCGCTGCGCCGCCGACGATCGGGCTCACCGCGACCGTGCGCGAGCGTGCTGCGACCACGGCGTCGCGGATCCCGGGGACCGCGAGGACGGGATCGATCGACACCACGGGGTTCGACGGCGCGATCACGACGACGTCAGCGGTCTCGAGCGCCTCGAGCACGCCGGGGGCCGGGCGCGCCTCGTCCGCGCCGACCACCTCGACGGACTGCACGGCGACGCTGTGCTGCTCTCGGACGAAGTACTCCTGGAAGCTCAGCCGTCGACCGTCGGTGGCGGTGAGCTCGGTGCGCACCGGGTCGTCGGTGGCGGGCACCAGGCCCAGCTGCAGGCCCCACGCCCTGGCGATCTCGCTCGTCACCGCGCTGAGCGTCGCTCCGGCCCGACGCCGGGACGTCCGGTACAGGTGCGTTCCCAGATCGCGGTCGCCGAGCGAGAACCAGCCCGCAGCGTCGTTGCCGGTGGGGTCGTCCGCCGAGATGCCGTTGGCCGCCGCGTAGCTGCGTACCTGTTCCATGGCCTGCCAGGTCTCGTCGACCAGGCCCCAGCCACGCTCCGGATCGATCGCCCCGGCCAGGGTGTAGGTGATGGTGTCCAGGTCCGGACTGATGTCCAGCCCGTGCAGCACGGTGTCGTCGCCGACGTTCACGACGGCGGTGATCCCCGCCGGGTCGACCACGTGGACCAGCCCGCGCAGGAACCTCGCTGCACCGACACCACCGCAGATCACCGTCACCCTGGTCACCGGTCGGCGACCCTACCTGCAGCGAGCGCGCCGGGCGGATGCGCCGCTCAGCTGATGGAGTTGAGCTTGCCCGACAGCAGCGCGACGTCTGCGTCCACCATCATCGTCACCAGGTCCTCGAAACCGACCGTGGGGGTCCAGCCCAGCACGGCTCCGGCCTTCGCCGGCGTGCCGATCAGCAGGTCGACCTCGGCAGGCCGGTAGAACTTCTCGTCGATCACGACGAAGTCCTGGTAGTCGAGCCCGACGTGACTGAACGCGACCTCGCAGAAGCGCCGCACCGAATGGGTCTCGCCGGTGGACACCACGAAGTCATCAGGGGAGTCCTGCTGGAGCATCAGCCACATCGCCCGCACGTAGTCGCCGGCGAAACCCCAGTCCCGCTCGGCATCCAGGTTGCCGAGGCGGAGCTCCTCGGCCATCCCCAGCTTGATCTTCGCCACGGTGTTGGAGATCTTGCGGGTCACGAACTCCAGTCCGCGCCGGGGTGATTCGTGGTTGAACAGGATCCCGCTCGACGCGTGCAGGTCGTAGCTCTCGCGGTAGTTGACCGTGATCCAGTGGCCGTACAGCTTCGCGACGCCGTAGGGGGAGCGGGGGTAGAACGGCGTGGACTCGGACTGGGGCACCTCGACGACCTTGCCGAACATCTCCGATGACGAGGCCTGGTAGAAGCGGATGTCGGGGTCGGCGATGCGGATGGCGTCGAGCAGCCGGGTCACGCCCAGACCGGTCACGTCGCCGGTGAGCACCGGCTGGCTGAAGCTGGTCTGCACGAAGCTCTGTGCTGCCAGGTTGTAGACCTCGTGCGGTCGGTGGGTGCGCAGCAGTTCGATCATCGACGCCTGGTCCAACAGGTCACCCGGCACCGTGGCGATGCGATCCTGGAGGTGCGCGATGCGCTCGAAGGTGACGGTCGACGAGCGGCGGACCATGCCGATCACCTCGTAGCCCTCGTCGAGGAGCAGCTCCGCGAGGTAGGAACCGTCCTGGCCGGTGATGCCGGTGATGAGCGCGCGCTTGGTCATGGGTCCGTTCTACGCTCTGGCGGTGCCGGCGTCTGCCAACTGGGTTGACGTCGGCGAGGATTTCTCGTGACCGACCGCCGCCGCATCCCCGCCCGCCCCCGCTGTCAGCGCGCGCCGAGGTGCACCACGTCGGCCGTCGCATCGCTGTTGGTCGGGCGGCGCTGGGCTTCACCCAGCAGGAGCTGGCTGCCCGCGTCGGCATCTCCCGAGTGGCGCTGTCCAATCTGGAGTCCGGTCGCAGCGAGCCGGGCGAGCGCACGGTGACCCTGTTGGCCGGGGTCTTCGGCATGGAGCCCCACGAGCTGGTCGCCGACACGACGTATCCGGCGGCCAAGGCCGATCGTCTGCCCCTGGTGGCCGCTCGCCACACCGAGGTGGAGCTGCAGCTGGCGTTGTTGGAGCGAGACCTGCGCTGGCTCGAGTCCGCGCCGGCGCCGATGGCGGCGCAGGTGGTGTGCACGTGGCGTCGAGACCTCGCGGAGCTGCTGGGTCGAGACCCATGATCAGCGCCAACGGGCGCTGCTGCAGGCGGCGATCTCATCGCTGGCGGCGCTCTGAACGAGTCCGCAGCCCTCCAGAACTTCTCCGCAGAGTGTCCCGTTGTTCGGGACGATCGGCGGAGCAGTGTCGGAGGGCGTGGGCCCTGCCACTCGGTCGGCGGGCCCTGCCCACCCGGCGTGGTCGCGTGACCCCGGGTGGTGGGCGGGACCTCAGTCGCTGCGAGTCGCAGGCGGCGTCGGCGATCGTCGAGGAGGTCCCGCAGCGTGTCGGCCAACGGGATCTCGGGCGACCACCCGGTGTCCGCCACCAGCCGCGAGTTGTCGCCCAGCAGCACGGGGATGTCCACCGGACGTTGCAGGTCGGGGTCGGGCTCGAGTCGCATCGGGATGGTCGCCATGGAGATGAACTGCTCGGCCAGTTCCTGCACCGCGATGGCCGTTCCGGAACAGACGTTGTAGACCTCTCCCGCTCTGCCGTGCTCGATCATGAGCCGGTAGGCACGCACCACGTCGCGCACGTCGGTGAAGTCACGCTTGGGGCTGAGGTTGCCCACCCGGACCACCGACTCGCCGTTGCGCTCGTTCTGTGCGACCCGGCCGGCGATCGCCGGCGCAACGAACTTCTCGGTCTGACCCGGTCCCAGGTGGTTGAACGGCCGGCACCGCACCACGTGCTGGCCGTAGCCGAGCCACGCCTGGAGCGCCACGTCGTCCGCGGCGGCCTTGGACGCGGCGTAGGGGCTGACCGGGCGCAGGTCGAGGTCCTCGGTGATGGGCAGGTCGTCGGCGGTCACCTTGCCGTACACGTCGGCCGAGCCCACGGTCAGCACCCGATCGGCTCCTGCTTCTCGTGCCGCCCACAGCACGTTGAGGGTGCCTTCGGCGTTCGCCCGGAACGTGGCCTGCGGCGTCTGCCAGGAGCCTCCGACGTCGCTCGCTCCGGCCAGGTGGTACACGACCTCGGGCGCGCTGCGACGGAAGAGGTCGAGCAGGGCCGCCGCGTCGAGGATGTCGAGCCCGTCGGTCGAGCGGTCGGTGGCGATGACCTCGTCGCCGGCAGCCTCGAGGTGGCGCTGCAGGTGGTGCCCCACGAACCCGCCGGCGCCGGTGATCAGGGCCTTCATGCGGCTCCTGCGTGGTGATCGGGTCGGTGCTCGACGGTGTCCACAGCAGCGGAGTGTAGGGCCGGGGGACCGCCGGGGCGGCCACCGGGGCGGCCGCCGGGGTGGCGGTGGTGGCCCCGGGTGGCGGGCTACGATCGCTGGTCCCTCCGACGAAGGAACCGGCCATCCCGCCTGCTGCACCGGACCCAGATTCGAGCGCTGATCCCGAGTCCGGAAGGGCACGGGATCCGCTCCTCGATCCTGAGGTGCAGGAGCCGACCCCGTCCGACACGGAGCCGTTGATCGGGCGGGGCGCGCCGCCCGTCGTCGCCGTGATGGTGACGTCGGACCCGGGGGACTGGTTCGATGCCACCCTCGAGTCCCTGGCGGCGCAGGACTACGGAAGCCTCTCGGTGCTCGTCATCGACAACGGCGGCACCACCGACCCGACCGACCGCATCGCCGAGGTGCTCCCCACCGCGTTCGTGAAGCACCTCGACGTCGACCGGGGATTCTCCGCCGCGGCGAACGAGGTGCTGACCTCGGTCGAAGGGTGCTGCGTTCTACCTGTTCCTCCACGACGACGTCCGACTCGGACCCGGCGCCGTGACCTCGCTGGTGGCCGAGGCCTTCCGTGCCAACGGTGGCATCGTCGGTCCGAAACTCGTGGAGTGGGACGACCCGGGGGTCCTGCAATCGGTCGGCTACTCCGTGGACCCCTACGGCTTCAGCTTCTCGATCTCGGAGCCCGGAGAACTCGACCAGTCCCAGCACGACACCTCGCGCGAGGTCTTCGCGGTGTCCGATGCATGCCTGCTGATCCGGGCGGACCTCTTCGAGACGATCGGCGGGTTCACCGACGGGATCCCCTACTTCGGTGAGGACATCGACCTGTGCTGGCGTGTGCACACCGCAGCAGCCACGGTCCACCTGTACCCGCCCGTCGTGGTGCGCCACCGCGCCCGTTTCGGCGAACGCCGCGTGGCCGAGAAGCAGGAACGGCTCGAGTTGCGCCACGAGGCGCGCACGATGTTGAGCAACTACGAGCTGCCTCGGCTGTTGCGCGTCGTGCCGGTGGTGGCGTTGTTGTCGTTGATGGACCTGCTCGGCTCGGTGGTGCTGGGTCGGTTCAGCCGGGCGGGCGACATCGTCGCCTCCTGGCTCTGGAACCTCTGGAACCTGCCGTCGCTGTTCGGTGCCCGGTCGAGGGTCCGGAGGACGCGTCGCGCCAGGGACGCCGACTACCTGCCACTGATGCGCCAGGGGAGCTCCCGGCTGAGTGGGCTGGTTCGTTCGGACGACGGCGAGAACCGTCTGCAGGCTGCCGCGAGCGCAGGCCGCGGGTACGTCCAGGACCTGGCGTCCGGGTCCAGCAGGTACGGCGCCGGGCTCGCCATCGTCGCGGCGCTGCTGGTGGTGCTCGGGGCCCGAGACCTGTTCACCGGGCCGATCCCCGCGATCCGTGAGTTCGTCGACGCCGGCACGAGCGCCTCGGCGTTGCTCGCCCAGTGGTGGTCGGGTTGGCGCGAGGCGGGGATGGGCGAAGCCGCGGTCGCTCCGGGAGTGGTCCCCGGTCTCGGCGCGCTCGGCACCGTCCTGTTCGGTTCCATCGGTCTGGCTCGCCGCCTCCTGGTGCTGGCCCCGCTGTTCCTCGGGGCGCTCGGGGCATGGAAGCTGCTGGTGCACACCGGCTCGATCCGCGCCCGGGCCGGGATGCTCGCGGCCTACGGGTTGAACCCGGTGGTGCTCAACGCGGTCGCCGAGGGCCGGCTCCAGGCGCTGTGGGTCTACGGCGCGGCGCCCTGGATCCTTCGACGGATCGCGGTGGGGTCGGGAGTCGAGCCCTTCGCCGATCCCGAAGCACCTCGCCCACCCCGCCTCCGCCAGGTCGCCGGGGTCGCGCTCGGGCTCGGTGTGGTCGCTGCGGTGACGCCGCTGGGAGCACTCGTGCTGCTGCTCGTGGTCCTGCTCGTCGGGGCGGTCCTTGCGCTCAGCGGCGATCGCCCTGGTGGCGGGGCGATGGTGGTCATGGGCCTCGGCGGGGCAGCGATGGCGCTGCCGATCATGCTGCCCTGGCTCGTCGCGGCATTGAGCAGGGGCGACGCCGCCAGCCTCACCGGGCTCTGGGTCGGACGGGGAGCGGTGCCTGCGGCGACCGAGCTCATCACCGGCTCGGTGGGACCCGTCGAGGTGGGGCTGTTCGGGTGGGGCCTGCTGGTCGCTGCGGGCTACGCGTTGGCCGCCGGGCGCTCCTGGCGCCTGCGTTGGGCACTCGCCGGATGGGCCCTCGCCCTGGTGTCGTGGGCGGTGACCGTCCTGCTCGCCGCCGATGGCATGCTCGCCGGCGCCGGCGCGGAGCTGTTCCTGGTCCCCGCGGCGCTCGGACTCGCACTGTCGGTCGCCATGGGTGCGCTGGCGTTCGAGCACGACGTGATCGGGTCCGACTTCGGCCTGCCCCAGGTCCTCTCGGGTGTCGCGGTCGTCGCACTCCTGCTCACGCTGGTGCCCGTGGGTGTGGCAGCGGTCGACGGCCGGTGGTACCAGCCCGAGGGCGGCTTCGGGCGGGTGCTCGAGCTGGTCGACGACGGCGACAACTCGCGCACCGTGTGGATCGGCGATCCGGACGTGCTGCCGATCTCCGGTTGGCCGCTCGATGCCATGGCGGGGCTGTCGGTCGGTACGTCGATCGGCGTGGATCCACTGGTCACCCAGCGCTACCGGTTGGACGGCGGTGAGGGGATCGCGACACTGCGGGCAGCGATCGATGCGGCGCTGAGGGGCCAGACGAGCCGGCTCGGCCGTCTGCTCGCGCCGATGGGCGTGCAGAACGTGGTCGTCATCGATCGTCCGGCGCCGCAGCCCTTCGCCGTCCGTGAGGTCCCGGTACCCGAGGGGGCGCTCGCCGCGCTGCGCGAACAACTCGACCTGACCGAGGTGGAGCTCAACCCCGGGCTCGTGCTGTTCCAGGTCGACGGGCCATGGCCGCTGCGTTCCGACATCACCGAGCTCGAACTGCCCGATCGCGGCGACATCGCCCTGCGTGACGAGACCCAGGTGGCGTTGGAGCGACCACCTGCGGTGTTCGGCACCGGCACCGGCACGCGGTTCACCGCGGAGCTCGACGCCGACCGGCAGATCGCCCAGGCCGAGACCGCGGATGAGGGCTGGTCGCTCACGGTCGACGGTCAGCCAGCAGACCGTGCGCCGCTGTTCGGCTGGCAGCAGCAGTGGACGACCGAGGGTGGGGGAGCGGCGGAGCTCATGTGGTCCACGCCGGCGATCGCTCGGGTGCTGCAGGCGGTCCAGCTCGCAGCGCTGATCGCGTTGGTGCTGTTGCTGGCACGGCGCCGCCGCATCGTCGCGCCGGGATCGCGTCGTCGGCGTGTGGGCCGCGCCGAGCCGCTGGTGGTGCTCGCCCCCGACGGCGAGTTGCTCACCCCGGCCCCCCACGGTGGTGACCTCGGGACGGCGAGCACCGGCGGTGACGGCGATGGTGATCCGGATGGCGATGGCCACGCAGGGACCGGTGAGATGGTCCTTCCCGAGCAGCCGGAGGTGCCCGAGCAGCCCGATGTGCCCGCGGTGGTTCGACGGCGCGGCGATCGAACCGGAGGTGCGAGTTGAGGTCCTCGCGGCTGTTGCTGCTCGCCGGCACCGCTGCAGCGGTCGTCGCGTTGGCGTTGTCGTTCGACGGGACGTCCATGCCGAGCACCGCCGGGCTCGAACCGGCACCCGTTCCGGCCGCCGGCGGCCCAGATGCGCTGTCGTCCACCTGGTACTGCGCCGCGGGCGGGGCAGCCACCGAGCAGCCGCTGGAGCATTCGCTGTTCCTCATGAACCCTGCCGGGGAGGACTCGACCGCCAAGCTCACCGCCTACGGCGCCGAGGGCGTGGTCGGCGAGACCACCGTCGAGGTCCCTGCACCGGGTCCGACCAAGGTCGATCTCGACGCAGCCTTCGAGGCGTCCGGGCTGTCGGTGGTGGTGGAGTCCAGCGCCGGGCAGCTCGTGGTGGAACACCGCCTGGGCGGCACGACGCAGATGGACCAGGTCCCCTGTTCCACGTCCTCGTCGGACCGCTGGTTCTTCCCGTCGCAGACCACGCTGCGCAACACGACGGCACAGCTGCACCTGTTCAACCCCTTCCCCGAGGATGCCTCGGTGGACATCTCCGCAGCGGTGGACGACGGCGTGCGGGAACCACCCGAGTGGCAGGGCGTGGTCGTGCCGGCCCGGACCTCTCGGGTGATCGACCTGGGTGTCGGCGCCCAACGGCGCGACCAGTTCGCCATCTCGGTGGAGCTCCGCAACGGGCAGCTGGTCGCCGAGACCGCGCAGACGCTCTCGACCCCTGCCGAGGGACCGGCGCCCGCGACCCGTGGGTTGCGCCTCCAGCTGGGGGTGCCCGAGGGCGAGTCGGAGTGGAGCTTCGCCGACGGGTTCACCGGCCCCGGTGTCAGTGAACGTCTGGTCGTGTTCAACCCCGGGGAGCAGTCGGCCCGGGTCGTGGTGCAGGTCACGCCGTTCGGCGGGGTGGAGCTGCCACCGGAGCCGTTCGAGGTCGAGGTACCGGCGCGGCGGTATTCCGTGCTCGATCTGAGCGCCGAGACCCGCATCCCGCCCGAGGGCCTCCACGCGATCAGGGTGGAGTCCGTCGACGGCTCGCCGGTGGTGGTCGGCCGCGTGGTCACGATCACCGGGCCACGTGAGGACCCGTCCGCTCCCGAGATCGACGCCCGCCCACCCACGAGTCGAGGTACTGCCATCGGCACCGGCACCCCGGTCGGCGCGACGCTGTGGGCCGCCACCGGCCTGGTGGTGGGCGGACGGCAGGAGTCGACGGTGCTGATCCACAACCCGACGTCGGACCGCGTGACGGTGACGGCGACGGTCATCGGCGGGGAGGGCGACGGCACACCGCTGGCCGACGAGGTCGACATCGCCGCGGGGGACAGCCTCGCGGTGGCCACCCGTGGGCAGAGGCCTCGGAGAGCGCGAGGTCACGGTGCTGGTCGAGGCGACGGCGCCGGTGGTGGTGGAGCGCACGGTGACCTTCCTGCGTCAGGACGATCTGTCGATGGGCCTGGCCGTACCGTTGCCGCTGGAGCGCGACGGGCTCAGGCCCGTCGGCGGCTGAGGACCGACGAGCCGTGGACAGGGTGCTGCTCGGTGTCGGGCTGGCCGCAGTGGTCGTGGTGCTGGCGCTCGCACTGCAACGACGTCGACCCGATGCGCCCAGCCGAGGTGCCAGCTACGAGGCGCCGCCTCAGCTCGATCGCGACGACTTCGACCGACCCGATGCGCCATGGTTGGTGGTCGTGTTCACCTCGGCCAGCTGTGACACCTGCGCAGCTGTGTGGACCAAGGTCGGTGTGCTCGAGTCCGACCAGGTGGCGGTCCAGCAGGTCGAGGCCACCGCCGATGCAGAGCTCCACCGTCGCTATCAGGTGGAGGCGGTCCCGATCGTGGTGATCGCCGACGATCGGGGTGTCGTGCGCGAGTCGTTCCTGGGTCCGGTGTCGGCCACGCACCTGTGGGCCGGGCTCGCCGAGCTCCGGGAGCCGGGGAGCGTGCCCCCTGGTTGCGGGGACGACCACGACCACGACTGACCTGCGGTTGCGATCGTCCTGCGACGGCCGCCGCTGAGTCGAGAACCGTGCTGCGGAACGCGTCCGAAACCGACGCGATCCGCAGCACGGTTCGACTCGAGGCGCCGGCTCAGGCGGGATTCGGGCCGAACGCCGGCGGCGGGTTGCCGGGGTTGTCGGGCCGCAGGTGTGGCGGGACCGGCGGCGGTGCCGGTGCCGTCGCAGTCGGGGCCGGCGCTGCAGTTGCGGGCAGGACGGGCACAGGGGTGATCGGGGTCGCGGCCGGGGTCTCGGCAACGGTGCCCGCGGCGACACCGATCAGACGGTTGACGTCGTGACCCGAGATCGTCTCCTGTTCGAGCAGGCTCTGTGCGATCAGGTCGAGCGCCCGACGATGCAGCGTCAGCAGCTCACGACAGCGGTCCTCGCCGGCGCGCAGCATCTTGTCGACCTCGGCGTCGATCACACGGGAGGTCTCCTCGGAGTACTCCTTCTGCTGACCGAAGTCCTCGCCCAGGAACACCGGGCCGGAACCGCCCCACGCCCGGGGACCGACGACGTCGCTCATGCCGAACTCGGTCACCATCCTGCGTGCCCGCTCGGTGGAGACCTGCAGGTCGTTGCTGGCGCCGGTGGAGCGGTGGTTGAACACCAGCTCCTCGGCGACGCGGCCGCCCATCGCGACGATGATCGACTCCTCCAGGTACTCCTGGGAGTACGAGTGCTTCTCCTCCTCGGGCAGCTGCTGGGTCACACCCAGCGCCATGCCCCGGGGCAGGATGGTCACCTTGTGCACCGGGTCGGCGTTCGGGAGCAGCGCTGCGCACAGGGCGTGTCCGGCCTCGTGGTAGGCGGTGATCTCCTTCTCCCGGTCCGACAGCACCATGGAGTCCCGCTGCTGGCCCATCAGCACGCGGTCGCGTGCCTCCTCGAAGTCGTACATCTCGACGACCTTCGAGCCCGCGTCGCACCGCCGTCAGTGCGGCCTCGTTGACCAGGTTGGCCAGATCGGCACCGGACATGCCGGGTGTGCCTCGCGCCACGAGCCCCAGGTCGACCGACGGGCTCATCTTCTTGTGCTTGATGTGGACCTCGAGGATCGCCTTGCGATCGTCGTTCTCGGGGAAGGGCACCACGACCTGGCGGTCGAACCGACCCGGGCGCAGCAGCGCCGGATCGAGGATGTCCGGCCGGTTGGTGGCGGCCATCATCACGATGCCGTCGGTGCCCTCGAACCCGTCCATCTCGGACAGCATCTGGTTCAGGGTCTGCTCGCGCTCGTCGTGCCCACCGCCCATCCCGGCCCCACGCTTGCGGCCGATCGAGTCGATCTCGTCGATGAAGATGATCGCCCGGCCGTGCTTGCGGGCCGACTCGAACAGGTCACGCACCCGACTGGCGCCGACGCCGACGAACATCTCCATGAAGTCCGAGCCCGACACCGACAGGAACGGCACGCCGGCCTCGCCAGCCACCGCACGGGCCAGCAGCGTCTTGCCGGTGCCCGGAGGCCCCACCAGCAGGACCCCCTTGGGGATGCGCGCACCGATCTCGAGGAACCGGTCGGGCTCCTTCAGGAAGTCGACGACCTCGCGGATCTCCCGCTTGACGCCCTCGTAGCCGGCGACGTCGGTGAACAGGGTGCCGGGACGTTCGGTGGTGTACGTCTTGGCCTTGGAGCGGCCGATGGACATGATGCCGCCCATCTGGCCCTGGGCGCGGCGGTTCATCCAGACGAAGAAGCCGATGATGAGCAGCATCGGCAGCATGAAGGGGATCAGCTGGGCCAGGAAGCTGACCGTCGGCGTGGAGAACTCGACCGCGACGTCGTTCTCCTCCATCGACGCGAGCAGCTCCGGGGGCACCTCGGACGGGCCGGTGGTGTTGAACTCCTCGCCGCTGGTGCGGGTGCCGGTGACGGTCTGGTCGACGTTGTTCCAGAGGACCTCGTCGACGTTGCCCTCTTCCACCTGCCGGGTGAACTCGGTGAACGAGATGCTGTCGGCGGGGCTGTCGGACAGCGAGAGCGCGCTGATCGCGGTCAGTCCCAGCACGGCCACGAGCACCCACACCAACCACGAGGGCAGACCGCTGCCGCCGCTGCCCAGGCGGCCCTTGCCGCTGGACCCTGGTGGTGAAGGTTCGTTCTGCTCGGAGGGCATTGTCACAGCCTAGAAGCTCGGGGGTGGGTCGCCGAGGCGTGGCCCCCGGCTCTCTGAGAACACCATCGGTCTCGCCATCGTTCCACGGCCCCGCCGGTCGGACCGCCGCTCCGGCCGTGGGTCGGGCCAGCGGTCATCCGTTGCGGGTATCCACATGCATCGTCCGGACCGCCGGTACCTTCTGCGCGGTGAACAGGCGCTGTGCTCGTCCCAGTTGTGGCAATGCGGCAGCTGCGACGCTCTCGTACGCCTACGCAGAGGGCGTCGTGGTCCTCGAGGATCTCTCGGTGGAGTCGCATCCGATGGTGCACGACCTGTGCGCCCTGCACGCCGACGGCCTGTCGGTCCCCCGCGGGTGGAGCCTCAGCGATGAGCGATCCGGGCCCGCCCCGGAGCGGAGCGCCGACCACGCGGCCTCCGGCCAGCTCGACCTGATCGGGGCGTGACCCTCCCGCCGCAGCAGCCGGCGGTCCCGTTCTCCGCCGGCGCGTCCGCCGGGGGCCCCCGCTGGGGCCTGGGCGACGTGGTTGCAGGGATCGTGGCGGCGACCGTGATGTCGATCCTGATCGGTTCGCTGATCTACGGCGCCGCGGGCTGGGAGAGCAGCGATCAGGTGCCGATCTGGGGGCTCGGACTGCTGCAGGTGCCGCTGTGGGCGGGCTACCTCGGTGTCACCGTCTGGGCCGCGTCGACCAAGGGCGACGGTGTCGTGTCGGACCTGGGGCTGCGGGCGCGCTGGACCGATGCGCCGATCGGACTGCTCATCGGCGTCGTCGCCCAGCTGCTGCTGCTGCCGGTGCTGTACCTCCCGATCTTCTGGCTGACCGGGGCCGACGGCGACGAGTTGTCCGAACCCGCCCGCGAACTGGCCGACCGGGCAGGCTCGACGCCCAGCTGGCTGTTGTTCGCGTTCCTCGTCGGCATCTGCGCGCCGGTGGTCGAGGAGCTGTTCTACCGGGGTCTCTTCCTGCGGTCCCTGACCAAGCGGGGCATGCCGCCGGTGGTCGCGGTGCTGCTCAGTTCGGCGGTCTTCGCAGCGATCCACTTCCAGGTCCTGCAGTTCGCCGGGCTGTTCGTCTTCGGGCTGATCGCCGGCACGCTGGCGCAGCGCACCGGGCGGCTGGGCGGTGCGATCTGGGCGCACATCGGTTTCAACCTCACCACCGTGGTGCTGCTCTACCTGGGCAGCTGAGCAACGCCGGAGTGGGCCGTTCGGCCCAATTCCGGGCGCCGGCTCATCATCGCCGATCGCCTGCCGACGGGATGGCGGGTCGCCCGACGGCGATCCCACCGACGCTCTGGGGGTGTCGGATGCTGAGTGAACCGTGGAGTTCGACGTGTCGACGTGCAGGTCCTGTGGCAACGAAGTGGTCGAGATCGCGCTGACGATCGACGGATCGGACCTGAAGATGCGGTCGTGCTCCATCTGCGACACCCGCAGCTGGCACCGTGACGGCGAGTCGGTGGCGCTCGACGGGGTGCTGCACGACATCAGCGCCGTGCCGACCCGGTATCGGCGATCACTGTCCACCTGAGCGGTGGAGCAGCTCGCTCCAGGGAGGGTGACCCCGGCAGGGCCGATGCCATGGTCGTCGGGTTGGTCCGTGCCACGATGTTGGACCCATGGATGACCTGACCCGCAGCGGCGAGGCGGACGGCGAGCCGTCCCTGCCCGACGAGACCTCCGCGCCCGAACCCCCCGCCGAGGGTCACATCAGCGATCCGGACGACGGCGGGTCCGACCCGGAGATCGTCGCTGGCGGGGACGATGGACGCCGAGGTGCTCGACGACGCGGAGATCCAGCGACGGCGCGATGCGGACGCGGACGATGCAGAACTGGGTCGGCTGGGTGATCGTGGCCGGGGCGAGCCTGTTGGTGTTCCTGTCGCTCAACCCGGGGCAGGTGTTGAGCAACACCACCGCCACGGGCGGCGACATGGGCGCGCACGTCTGGGGACCGCGCTTCCTGACCGACCACCTGCTGCCCGACCTGCGGGTCACGGGTTGGACGCCCGACTGGTACGCCGGGTTCCCGGCCTACGTGTACTACATGGTGGTCCCGTCGCTGTTCGTGGTGTGGCTGGCAGCGGGCTCGGGAATGTGGGAGGGCTCCACCGCGGCCATCGTCGCCGGGGTCGTGGTGCGGATCCTGCTGATGGCCGGTGTGGTGCTGGGCACCCGCTGGGCGCTGCGGCGCATCGGCGACCGTTGGTTCCGGCCCCTGGTCTGGGTCGGCGCCGTGTTCGTCGCCGTGCTGCTCCTGCCCATCCCGTACAACGTCGCGTTCAAGCTGGTCACCGTCTCCGGCCTGGTGACCCTGCCCATCGCCATCTACCTGTTCGGCAGGGCGGCGCAGGGTGCCGTTCCCCGGCCCGCCGATCCTGGCCGTCGCGTCGCTGTTCTTCATCTACGACAAGGGGTTCACGATCCTCGGGGGCAACGGCGCCTCGACCATGGCCGGGGAGTTCGCGTTCTCGATCTCGTTGACGTTCGCCTTCCTGTTCCTGGCGGTGGTGTTCCGCGGCATCCGCACCGGAGCGGACCGTGCCCTCGGTGCGGTGCTGTTCGGGTTGACGATCCTGTGCCACCTGATCCCGGCGATCTTCGTGGTGATCGCGACCGTCGTGCTGCTGTTCGTGCGCCGCGAGGACCGCACCCCCTGGTGGGACGCGTCGGTCGTCGGTCGGGTGGTCGCAGGGGTGCTCGTCGCGGTCACGCTGCTGCTGGTGGTCCCGGGTGACCGGGTTCCGGTCATCGGCTCGCTGATCGACTCGGCGTTCCCCCAGTGGCTGTTCCCGGCGGTCGCGTCGCTGGTCGGGCTGGCGCTGTTCACCGGGTTCCAACCCGCGGTGCTCGAGTACTGGCGGCGTCCCGAGCACCGTCGTGTGGCGATCGGCGCCGGGCTGGTGTTCGTCGGCGTGGTCGTGATGGTGATGGCGCTCGGACTGGTGGAGTCCTCCCCGTGGTGGTGGACCCTGGTGGCGATCGCCGCGGTGCTCACCGTCTTCGCCGGGTGGGACGTGCGGCTCCTGCGCTGGGGTGCGGTGGTGGGCCCGGTGGGCTTCCTGCTGTCGCTGTTCTGGTTCCTGCCGTTCTACGCGAACAGCACCTACATGAACGACATGGGGTGGGAGAAGTACACCCGCTACACCGACTACCTGTTGGCGGACCCGATCCTCGATTCCGGTGGCATGCCGTACCGCAACCTGGTGTTCGCCCTCGCAGGTCTCGGCGTCCTGTTGACGCTCATCCACCGCGTGCGCCTGGGGTACTTCCTCGCCCTGACGGTGATGGCGTTCGCCTGGATCTTCCGCTTCTTCCCGCAGTACCGGCTGTGGAACGCACGTCTGCTGCCGTTCTACTACCTGGCGATCTACCTGCTGGCTGGGCCTGGCGCTGACGTTGGTGATCCGCTCGGTCGCGATCGCGCTCCAGGAGTGGTGGCAGCAGCGTGAGGAACCGGCATGGGTCGGCGCGTTCGGCGCCGGCCTGGTCGCCCTCGTCGCCGCGGTGACGCTCATGGGTGCCTTCAGCTGGTTGCCGGGCGGCACCGCCGGGACCGATCCGAACAACCCGAACCGTGCGGTGTACAGCTGGGGCGGGATCGATTTCGAGACCACGATCGTGCACAACTGGGCCTCGTGGAACTACGCAGGGCTGGAGGGCAAGGACGCCTATCCCGAGTTCGCCGGCATCATGGAGACGATGTCCGCGGTCGGCGAGGAGCACGGCTGCGGTCGCGCCATGTGGGAGTACGAGGGCGACCTGCAGCGGTTCGGCACCCCGATGGCGCTGATGCTGCTGCCGTACTTCACCGACGGCTGCATCGGCTCGATGGAGGGCCTCTACTTCGAGTCCTCGACCACCACGCCGTTCCACTTCCTGAACCAGTCCGAGCTCTCCATCGGGCCGTCCCGGGCCCAGCGCGACCTGCCCTACAGCGAGTTCGACATCCAGCAGGGCATCTCACACCTGCAGATGATGGGCGTGAAGTACTACATGGCGACCACGGACGCGGCCATCGAGGCCGCCCGGACCGACGACCGCCTGACCGAGGTCGCGGACGAGTCCTTCGCCTACATCGACTCCAACACCGGTGCGCCGACCGAGCAACGCTGGGTCGTGTTCGAGGTGGCCGAGACGGATCTGGTCGTGCCGATGGAGAACGAGCCCGTGGTGCTCTCCGACGCCGATGACCACATCGACGGATGGGTCTACGAGGTGGATCCGCCCGAGGGCGTCGAGGGCCAGCCCAAGCCGCCGAAGGGTCCTGGGCCGGCGGTGCTCTGGTACAACGATCCGACCGCATGGGCGGTTCCACTGGCCTCGTCGGGTCCCGACAGCTGGCAGCGAGCCCCGTCGACCGCGACCGAGAAGCCGGTCACGGCCAACCCGCCGGTGGAGGTCAGCAACGTCGAGGTGGACACCGACTCGGTGTCGTTCGAGGTCGACCAGATCGGCGTGCCGGTCATGGTGCGCATCTCGTACTTCCCCAACTGGACCGTGAGCGGCGCCGACGGCCCCTACCGGGTCACGCCCAACTTCATGGTCGTGGTGCCCACCGAGAACCAGGTGACGCTGAGCTTCGGTCGCTCCTCGGTCGAGTGGCTGGGCATCCTGGCGACCCTGATCGGGCTCGCCATGGTCGGCTACCTCATGGTGCTCGACCACCGGCGGCGCCTCGTCGGCGTGCCCGGCTCGGCTCCGCCGGCCGATCCCGATCCCGACCCGGAGCCGCTGGCCGCGCCCGGGCAGCAGGTGGACGCCGACCAGCCGTCGGACGTCGGTCCGTCCCACGAGATCGCGCAGCCGCCGGACACCGAGCAACCCCCCGACCTGCGGTGAACCTGCTCCGCCGGATCGCGCTGGTCGGCACCACCGCGACGGTCATCGACGTCGCGCTGTTCGTGGTGCTGGTGGAGTGGGCGGGCTGGCAGGTCTGGTGGGCCGACGCTGCGGCGGTCGCGATCGCGACGGCGGTGTCGTGGGTGCTGCATGCGCTCGTCACGTTCCCCGACGACCCGACCCGGCGCTGGTTCGAGCGGCTGGGTCCGTACCTGTCCACTGCCGCGCTGGCGCTCGTGGTCGACGTGGCCGTGGTGTCGTTCATGGACTGGCTGCTGCGCCCGGGCTGGTGGTTGCCGGTGCTGCTCATCAAGTTGCCGGCGCTGGCGGCTGCGTTCGCAACCCGGATGATCACCTACCGCGACACGATGTTCGCCTCGGTGCGCGACGTCCAGGGTGAACCGGCGCGGCGTCCGGTGGCCCCCGGCAACCGTCGGCTGAGCGTGGTCGTGCCCGCCTACCGGGAGGCGGACCGCATCGGCGGGACGATTCGTGCCATCCGCGAGGCGCTCGAGCGGCCTGGACCGGGCCGGCGATCTCGAGGTGGTCGTCGTCGACGACGGATCCGACGACGACACCGCGGCGCAGGCCGAGGCCGCGGCGCCGACGTCGTGGTGCGCAGTTCGACCCGAACCGGGGCAAGGGAGCCGCGGTGCGGCTGGGGGTCCTCGCTGGCCGCACGGTCGCACGGTGGCGTTCACCGACGCCGATCTGTCCTATGCCCCGCGAGCAGCTCCTGGCGCTGCTCGACGGCGTCGAGGCGGGGTGGGACGTGGTGGTGGGAAGTCGCCAGCACGTCGAGACCCGCACGGTGGTGCGCGCCGGTCGTCTGCGAGAGGTCGGCGGGCGGGTCATCAACGTGCTGACCGGGATGGTGCTGCTGGGCCGGTACCGCGACACGCAGTGCGGGCTCAAGGCCATGCGGTCCGACGTCGGCCGGGTCGTGTTCAGCCATTCCCGCATCGACGGCTTCGCGTTCGACGTCGAGGTGTTCCACCTGGTCGAGCGGTACCGGCTCACCCTGATCGAGGTGCCCGTCGAGGTGGTGAACTCCAGCCGCTCCACGGTGAACGTCGCTCGTGACGCAGCGCCGGCTGGTCCGGGACCTGTTCCGGATCCGTGCGGTGGGGCACGGATCGGCCGCTACGAGGTCGATGTCACCGAGCTGCCGACTCGCGCCTGCTCGAGCGATCCCGCTGAACCGACGAGCTCGTCGCCCCGGGCGCCGCTAGTGTTGCCGCCCGTGACGACCTCGATGCCATCTTCAAGGCCTACGACGTGCGGGGCGTCGTCCCCGACCAGTTCGACGAGCGCATCGCCCGGGCCATCGGCGTCGCCTTCGCCCGCGTTCGCGGTCGGCGGCGACCCGGCCGTCGACCCGGGTCCTGGTCGGCCGGGACATGCGCCCGTCGGGCGTCGAGCATGGTCGACGGCCTTCGCCGACGGGGTCATGAGTCGCAGGGCCTCGACGTCGTCGACCTCGGCCTGGCCTCGACCGACCTCTTGTACTTCGCCGCGGGGTCACTCGACGCTCCCGGGGCCATGTTCACCGCGTCGCACAACCCGGCGCAGTACAACGGCATCAAGTTCTGCCTCTCCGGCGCCCGCCCCGATCGGGGAGGACACCGGCCTGCACGAGATCCGCGACGTGGCCGCCGCGTGCTCGCCGGGTCGTCCAGGACGCCGCCGGCCGCGGGGAATTCGGTCCGCAGCTCGACCTGCTCGACGCCTTCGCCGACCACGTGCGCGGCTTCGTCGACGTCGTCGCGCCTCGCGCCGCTCAAGGTGGTGGCCGACACCGCCAACGGCATGGGTGGTCTCGTGGTGCCCGCGGTGTTCTCGTCGCTGCCCTTCGACCTCGAGGTCATGTACGGCGAGCTCGACGGCACCTTCCCCAACCACCCCGCCGACCCGATCCAGCCCGAGAACACTGCGGATCTGCGTGGCCCGGGTGGTCGAGGTCGGCGCCGACGTCGGGCTGGCCTTCGACGGCGACGCCGACCGGGTGTTCCTCGTCGACGAGACAGGGCATCGGTCTGTCGGGGTCGACCACGACGGCGATCATCGCCGACGGGCATCCTGGCCAAGCACCCGGGCGAGACGGTCGTCCACAACCTGATCTGCTCCAAGACCGGTGCCCGAGGTGGTGCGGGAGCACGGCGGCACGCCGGTCGGACCCGGGTCGGGCACTCGCTTCATCAAGGACGGTCATGGCCGAGACCGGCGCCGTGTTCGGCGGTGAGCACTCCGCCCACTACTACTTCCGCGACAACTACCGGGCCGACTCCGGGCTCGATCGCCGCGCTGGTGGTGCTCGAGCAGATGTCCGTCGCCGGCGTGCCGCTGTCGGAGCTGCGCAGCGCCCTTCGAGCGCTACGCCGCGTCGGGTGAGATCAACACCGTCGTCGACGACCCCGCCGCGGTCATCGAGCGGGTCGCCGCCGCACTACGCCGAGCTCGACCAGGACCGGCTGGACGGTCTCACCGTCGAGGGCGACGGGACTGGTGGTTCAACCTGCGCCCGTCCAACACCGAGCCGCTGCTCCGGCTCAACCTCGAGGCCTCCGACGAGGCCGACGTGCGCGCGCCGGGTGGCCGAGGTCAGTGCGGTCATGGTCGGCTGATCCGGGCTGATCGCCGGGCGGCGCCGAGTACCGTCGATGTCGACGCGATCACGACCCGACACAGTGTGGTCGCATCGTTCGATAGGCCGATGGACCGATCGATCCACGACTGCTCGAGATCCTCGCGTGCCCCGAGGACAAGGGTCCGCTGCTGTACTTCGCCGACGAGACGTCCTGTACAACCCGCGCCTGCAGCGCACGCTACGCCGATCGTCGACGGCATCCCGGTGATGCTGATCGACGAGGCGACCGCCGTCGACGATGCCGAGGCACGAGCGGCTGCATGGCCGAAGGCGGCGGCCGACGGGCATCGAGCCGACCTTCGTCGGTGACGAGCTGACCGGAGCCAACTCTGATCGACACCCTGGGGATGTTCGCGCGGCCGGCGCGCTGCCCGAACAGATCGCGCGCAGCGCTCGCGACATGCGACGCGGTCGAGGGTCTGCCGTCCGGCGGAGGGCATCACCTCGGTGGTCGTGCTGGGCATGGGCGGCAGCGGCATCGCCGGTGACGTGCTCGCCGCGGTCGGCGCGGCGACCGTCCGGTGCCGATCGTGGTCAACAAGCACTACGAGTGCCCGGGGTTCGTCGGGCCCGACACCCTGGTGATCGCGGTGTCGTTCTCGGGCAACACCGAGGAGACCATCGCTGCGGTGCACAGCGCCGTGGGTGCCGGCGCTCGGCTGGTTGCGGTCACCGCGGGCGGGCACCTGGCGCGGATCGCCCGCGAGTGGGGTGCGCCGGTGGTGCAGTTGGACGCGTCGATCCCGATGCCGCGGCCGGGCATCGCCGCGGTGGCGGTGCCCCCACTCGTGGTGCTCGAGCAGCTCGGGCTGCTCGATGACGCCGCGGGAGCAGGTCGAACGGCGATCGACGCGATGCGGGCGCGACCGACGAGCTCGACGCCGACCCGTCGCTGGTCACCAGGGCGGCCCGTCGCATCGGTCGCACACTGCCGATCGTCTACGGCGGCGGTGCGTTGGGCGAGGTCGCCGCGTGGCGGTGGAAGGGCCAGTTCAACGAGAACCCGAAGGTCGCCGCGTTCGCCAACCGCATTCCCGAGCTGACCCACAACGAGATCTGCGGGTGGGGCCAGCACGGCGACGTGACCCGACAGGTGTTCACCATGGTGTTGTTGCGCCACGACCACGAGCATCCGCAGGTGCAGCGCCGGTTCGAGCTCGTGGCCGAGTTCTGCGACGAGGTGGTCAACGACGTCGTCGAGATCCGAGCGAAGGGCGACGGTGCACTGGCCCAGCTGTTCGATCTGATCCTGATCGGCGAGTTGGTGACGTTGCAGATGGCGGCCGACGAAGACGTCGACCCGGGTCCCGTGCCGGTCCTCGACGAGATCAAGCAGCGCCTCGCACTCGGCTGACCGGGTGCTGCGCCATCGCCGGCGTGGCGCGGGCGCTGGCGCTGGCGCCGGCTGCGCCGGTGCTCTGGGTGGCAGGGGTGTGCGTATGTCGTCGTGGTGCCTCCCGAAACCTGCTGGCCGTGCCGCCGTGCCGCAGTCTGGCCGTGCCGCCGTGCCTCAGTGTGGCCGGGCCGCAGATCCGCAGTGTGGCCGTGCCGCTGGCCGCAGCCGCCGAGGTCACCGCAGGAGCGGGATTCGTTCGGGCGCCCGGTGTGCGCGGTACCCTCGTGCGCTGCGAGGGCTGCAGTGAACCCGGCGTCAGACGACCCCAGCCCGACCAACGTCCACCGACGCCGATGTGCGCGCCCCCGAACGCTCTCCGAGCCGGTCGCGCAGGAGGAACCATGAGCTTCACCGATTTCAAGGTCGCCGACCTTTCCCTCGCCCCGCTGGGGCGCAAGCAGATCCAGCTCGCGGAGCAGGAGATGCCGGGCCTGATGGCCATCCGGGCCGAATACACCGACTCCCAGCCGCTCGCGGGTGCACGCATCACCGGCTCCCTGCACATGACCGTGCAGACCGCCGTGCTGATCGAGACGCTGACTGCGCTGGGCGCCGAGGTGCGCTGGTGCAGCTGCAACATCTTCTCCACCCAGGACGAGGCCGCGGCCGCAGTGGTGGTCGGGGTCGACGGAACGAGCGACGACCCCAAGGGCGTGCCCGTCTACGCATGGAAGGGCGAGACGCTGGAGGAGTACTGGTGGTGCACCGAGCAGGTGCTCGAATGGCCGGCGGACGCCGAGGGCCACACCGGACCCAACATGATCCTCGACGACGGTGGCGATGCCACGCTGCTGGTCCACAAGGGCACCGAGTACGAGGCCGCCGGAGCCGTTCCCGACGACGAGGAGTCCGATTCCGAGGAGTGGCGCGTCGTGCTCGCCACCCTGCGTCGCACCCTGGGCGAGGACGCGCAGCGATGGACCCGGATCGGACAGGGCATCAAGGGTGTCACCGAGGAGACCACCACCGGTGTGCACCGCCTCTACCAGATGTTCGAGGCCGGCAACCTGCTGTTCCCGGCCATCAACGTCAACGACTCCACGACCAAGGCCAAGTTCGACAACCTCTACGGCTGCCGGCACTCCCTGATCGATGGCATCAACCGTGCGACCGACGTCATGATCGGCGGCAAGACCGCGGTGGTGTGCGGCTACGGCGACGTCGGCAAGGGCTGTGCGCAGTCGTTGCGGGGTCAGGGCGCTCGTGTGGTCGTGACCGAGATCGACCCGATCTGTGCGCTGCAGGCGGCGATGGAGGGCTACCAGGTCGTCCGCCTCGAGGACGTGTTGGACTCCGCCGACATCTTCATCACCACCACCGGCAACAAGGACATCATCACTGCTGAGCACATGGCGCGGATGAAGCACAACGCCATCGTCGGCAACATCGGCCACTTCGACAACGAGATCGACATGGCGGGGCTGTTCCGCCAGAGCGACATCCAGCGGGTCACGATCAAGCCGCAGGTCGACGAGTTCGTCTTCCCCGACGGTCACTCGGTGATCGTGCTGGCCGAAGGGCGCCTGCTGAACCTGGGCTGCGCGACCGGGCACCCCAGCTTCGTGATGAGCTGCTCGTTCTCCAACCAGGTGCTGGCGCAGATCGAGCTGTTCACCAAGACCTCGGACTACACGCTCGGCGTCTGGGTGCTGCCCAAGCAGCTGGACGAGATGGTGGCGCGCTTCCACCTGGACGCACTCGGGGTTCGTCTCACCAAGCTCACCCCCGAGCAGTCCTCGTACCTGGGCATTCCCGTCGAGGGGCCCTACAAGCCGAACCACTACAAGTACTGACCCGCTCGGATCGAGCACTGCTCCGACTCGTCCCGGCGTCGCTGCGAGGTGACGCCGGGACGTTCGCGTCCCGGTCGGCCGACCCTGTCGCGTCCGGGCCGCACCGGCTGGATTGGTAGGGTGCGCGGCCCGGTGCCGACGGTGCCGCGACAGGGGGTGTCAGGTGGAGGAGTTCTCGGGCAAGGTCGCAGTGGTGACCGGTGCGGCGAGCGGGATCGGCCGTGCGTTGGCCACTGCGTTGACCCAGCAGGGCATGAAGGTCGTGCTCGCAGATGTGGAGACCGACACGCTCGAGACGGTCGCCCAGGAGCTGCGGTCCGCCGGCGCCGACGTGTTCGCGGTCACCGCCGACGTCTCGAAGCCCGCCGAGGTGGACCGACTGGGCGCCGCGGCGATGGACGTGTTCGGAGCGTTGCACGTCGCGTGCAACAACGCCGGGGTCTCCGGTGGCGGTCTGTCGTGGGAGATCGACCTGGAGACCTGGCGGTGGATCATCGACGTCGACCTGTGGGGGGTGATCCACGGCGTGCGCACCTTCACGCCGTTGATCATCGCCAGCGGTGGCGGCCACATCGTGAACACCGCTTCCATGGCGGGGCTCACCTCCAACGCGGGGATGTCGCCCTACAACGTGGCGAAGCACGGTGTCGTGACGCTGTCCGAGACGATGCACGCCGAATTGGAGATGACCCACCCCGAGGTCGGCGTGAGCGTGCTGTGCCCCGGGTGGGTGCGGACGAGGATCCACGAGTCCGAACGCAATCGCCCCGACCTGGTGGCCGGTGGGGTCGAGGAGGAGCTCGACCCGGGCACGCTGGCGATCAAGGAGATGGTGAGCAACTGGATCGCCGAGGGGCTCCAGCCGGCGCATGTGGCGTCGCTGGTCGTCGAGGCCATCCGCGAGCGTCGCTTCTACGTGCTCACGCACCCCGAGTGGCAGGGGATGGTGCGCGACAGGGTCGATCGGATGCTCTCGGGGGAGAACCCCTCGGCGAGCCTGCCGGGGAACTGATCCGCCCGGGCCGGCGTCCGCTGTCGTCGCCCGCAGCGGTCGCCCCACGGATCGTCCTCACAGAGTGACCGCCAGCGTGACCGCCATGAGCTGGTCGGAGCCGCTGGCGAGGAGCGCATCGGCGGCGGCGACCAGGGTCGATCCGGTGGTGCGGACATCGTCGACGACCAGTACCGGCCCTGTCTGGTGCGCCCGTGTCGGAGTCGCCCGCGGCACGGTCGGACCTTCTCGGGCGCTCGTGCCGACGGTTCTGGGCATGCGGCTCGCACCATGGGCGCGGCCGCTGATGGCACCGTGGGGCTCGAACGTGGCGCCGTCGAGTCGCTGGGCCCTGGTGCGTCCGGTCTGCGCCCCACCACCGACGCGGCGCAGCATCGGGCCGCAGGGGCGACCGAGCCGCGCGGCGACGGAGCGAGCGAGCTCCTCGGCCTGGTCGTAGCCCCGCCGTCGCCGTCGCGCAGCCGTGGTCGGTGCCCAGGTCACCGCGTGTGTCGCACGCCGCTCGGCGGGGGGCAGGAGGTCCGCCATGGCGGAACCCAGCAGCGCGAACGCATCGCGGTGATGGCGGAACTTGAGTGCGGCGATCAGCTCCTTCGCGGGACCGTCGTAGGTGAACAGCGACCAGCAGGCACCGAACCCGGGTGGGGGAGCGCGGTCGGGGGCCGGCGGGAGCCCTGCCAGGCAGCGGGTGCACAGCGCGGTGCCGGTGGTGGCGCACAGGGCACATCGGGGTGGCAGCAGCAGGTCCAACACGGATCGGACCGTACCGAGCAGGTCCGACAACGGGCCTCCACGGGGCCGGGTGCAGCTGCCCTCGCCGGTGCCACCGGGCGGTGTCCGACCCACCGGTAGAGTGTTCGACGTGGCTTTTTTCGACAGACTGCTCCGTGCCGGTGAGGGCAAGAAGGTCAAGGCGCTCGCCGGCCTGGTGCCCGAGATCAACGCGATCGAGCCGGAGATCGAGGCGCTCTCCGACGACGACCTCGCGGCGAAGACCCCCGAGTTCCGTCAGCGCATGGACAACGGCGAGGAGGTCGACGACCTGCTGATCGAGGCGTTCGCCGTCACCCGGGAGGCGGCCCGCCGTGTGATCGGCCAGCGCCACTACGACGTGCAGCTCATGGGTGGCGCGGCGCTGCACTTCGGCTGGGTGGCCGAGATGAAGACCGGCGAGGGCAAGACGCTGGTGTCGACGCTGCCGGTGTACCTCAACGGGCTCACCCGCAAGGGCGTGCACGTCATCACGGTGAACGACTACCTGGCCCGACGTGACGGCGAGTGGATGGGGCAGATCCACAAGTTCCTGGGCCTCAGCGTGGGCATGATCCTGCCTGGCGAGAACGACCAGGCGGTCAAGCGCGAGAACTACGCGTGCGACATCACCTACGGCACCAACAACGAGTTCGGTTTCGACTACCTGCGCGACAACATGGCGCTGTCGCTCGAGGAGAAGGTCCAGCGGGGCCACAACTACGTGATCGTCGACGAGGTCGACTCGATCCTCATCGACGAGGCGCGCACCCCGCTCATCATCTCGGGTCGGGTCAGCGATGCGGCGAAGCTCTACTACAAGTTCGCCTCGGTGGCTCGCAGCCTCACCCGCGACGTCGACTACGAGGTCGATGAGGAGAAGCGCATCGTCTTCCCGCTGCCCGAGGGCATCGAGAAGGTCGAGAAGGCCCTCGGCGTCGAGAACCTCTACGACAACGTCTCCACGAGCCTGGTGCACCAGCTCAACGTGTCGATCAAGGCCAAGGAGCTCTACCGCAAGGATCGCGAGTACCTCATCCAGAACGGCGAGGTGAAGATCGTCGACGAGTTCACCGGCCGGGTGCTCGACGGTCGACGCTGGTCCGAGGGCCTGCACCAGGCGGTCGAAGCCAAGGAGGGGGTGAAGATCAAGGAGGAGAACCAGACGCTGGCGACGGTGACGCTGCAGAACTACTTCCGCATGTACGACAAGCTCGCCGGCATGACCGGAACCGCGCTCACCGAGGCGGCGGAGTTCATGAGCACCTACGAACTGCAGGTGGTCCCCATCCCGACGCACCGGCCGCTCGCCCGCAAGGACCAGCCGGACCTGATCTACCGGACCGAGGCGGCGAAGTACGCCTCGGCGGTCGATGACATCGCCGAGCGGCACGCACTCGGCCAGCCCGTGCTGGTCGGCACCGTGTCGGTGGAGAAGTCCGAGCGTCTGGCCAGGGAGCTGGAGAAGCGGGGCATTCGTCACGAGGTGCTCAACGCCAAGCAGCACAGCCGAGAGGCCGAGATCGTCACCCAGGCCGGCCGCCTCGGCGGGGTCACCGTCGCGACGAACATGGCCGGTCGCGGCGTCGACATCCTCCTCGGTGGCAACCCCCAGGGCATGGCCGAGCGCGAGCTGCGGGCGGAGCAGCTCATGGAGGGCGGCGACGGCACCGACGACGGCGTGATCGATCTGGACGCCCTCGACGACGAGGCGCAACGCCGCTACGAGGAGCTCCTCGAGAAGTTCAGTGCCGAGTGCAAGGCCGAGGGCGACAAGGTGCGCGAGCTCGGCGGGCTGTTCGTGCTCGGCACCGAGCGGCACGAGAGCCGACGCATCGACAACCAGCTGCGTGGCCGCTCGGGCCGCCAGGGCGACCCCGGCGAGAGCCGCTTCTACCTCTCCCTCGAGGACGACCTGATGCGCTTCTTCGCGACCGGCGCGATCGAGTGGGTCATGGGCAAGGGTTGGGACGACGACGTGCCGATCGAGGCCAAGATGGTCTCCAAGGCCATCGAGAAGGCCCAGAACACCGTCGAGGCGCGCAACGGCGAGATCCGCAAGAACGTGCTCAAGTACGACGAGGTGATGAACGAGCAGCGCAAGGTCATCTACCGCCGCCGCGACGAGGTGCTGCAGGGCGTCGACCTTCGCAGCGAGACCATGGACGCGCTCGTCGAGGCCGTGGACGGCCTGGTCTCGACCCACGCGGCGAGCGACTTCAACGAGGAGTGGGACCGCGACACGCTGATCGCCGATGCGACGACCTACTGGCCGACATCGCTGACCGCGGACGACCTGTTGCAGGCAACCTCGAGCGACGGCCTCTACGACGTGTTGATGTCCGACGCCACCCGCCACTACAACGAGCGCGAGGAAGAGGTCGGCCCCGACCAGATGCGCGACATCGAGCGTCAGGTGATGCTCAAGGTCATCGACGCCCGATGGAGGGACCACCTCAAGGAGATGGATCACCTCCAGGAGGGCATCAACCTGCGGGCGTTGGGCCAGAAGGACCCGCTGTCGGAGTGGCAGCGCGAGGGCTACGACATGTTCGGCCAGCTCATGTCGACCATCGCACGCGAGTACGTCCAGTACGTGATGCACGTCCAGATGGTCAGCGAGCAGAAGCCGACCATCGAGCCACGGGTCGCGAACCTGTCCTACACCGCTCCCGAGGACCCGTCCTCGGCGACTCCCGCGGGCCCCGCGGCTGCAGCACCGTCACCGGACCAGGGTGCAGCGGGCCCGCCGGCAGCAGGCGGCGCGCCAGCGGAACCCGCCACGCAGCAGCCGGTGGTCAAGACCGACTGGGAGAAGACGCCGCGCAACGCTCCGTGTCCGTGCGGCTCGGGCAAGAAGTACAAGGCCTGTCACGGCGCGGCCTGATCGATGCAGGACTTCTCGCCACAGATCAACGCACTCCGAACACGCCTCGACGAGACCGGCGGCTACCTCCGCGTCGATGAGTTGCGCGCCCGTCAGCCCCAGCTCGAGGCCGAGTTGGGGCGCCCCGACCTGTGGGACGACGCCGAGGCCGCCCAGAAGCTGCAGCGGGAGTTCGCCGAGTTGAGCGACGACCTGGAGCTCTTCGAGTCGCTGCGGGAGCGGGTGTCCGACGTCGCGACGCTGCACGAGCTCGCCCGCGAGGAGGGTGACGAGAGCCTCGAGGGTGAGATCGACCGAGAGCTGGGTGCGCTCGAACGCGAGTTCTCCGGACTCGAGCTGCGTGCGCTGTTCACCGGCGAGTACGACGACCGCGATGCCATCATCGACGTCAACTCGGGTGCAGGCGGGGTGGACGCGCAGGACTTCGCCGAGATGCTGCTGCGCATGTACCAGCGGTGGGCCGAACGCCGCGGCTTCGACATCGACATCGAGGCGGTCAACGAGGGCGGAGAAGCGGGCATCTCGTCCGCGACCATGCTGGTCAAGGGGCGCAACGCCTACGGGCTGCTGCGGTCCGAGCACGGCGTGCACCGACTGGTGCGCATCTCGCCGTTCGACAACAACTCGCGACGCCAGACCAGCTTCGCGTCGGTGAAGATCACCCCGTTCATCGATGACGTCGACTCCGAGATCGAGATCGACGACAAGGACCTGCGCATCGACGTGTATCGCTCGTCGGGGGCCGGGGGCCAGCACGTCAACGTGACCGATTCCGCGGTGCGCATCACCCACCTGCCGACCGGCATCGTCACGTCGTGCCAGAACGAACGGTCCCAGCACCAGAACAAGGACCGGGCCATGAAGACGTTGAAGGCGAAGCTGCTCGAGGTGGAGCGGGCCAAGCGCATGGACCGCATCAACGAGATCACCGGCGACCAGTCGGCGGTGAACTTCGGTAGCCAGGACCGCAACTACGTGCTGCAGCCCTACCAGCAGGTCAAGGACCTGCGGTCGGGTCTGGAGCTGACGAATCCCGACGCGGTGCTCGACGGCGACCTCGACGGCCTGATGGAGGCCTACCTGCGCTGGCAGCGCGCCGGGGCCCAGCCGGCCGGCTGATCGGCGGGGACGGGCCCGGCAGCGACGCAGCACCCCCGCGGCGGCTGAGAGGGCGTCGCGGATCCTCCTCGGGGGTACCCCACGATTCGCGGTGGGACGACTATCGTCACGAAGTCGTAACGTGGCGGGTCCCGCCGTGGTCCACACGACGATCAGCCGCCCCGGGCCGGGGTGGCCACCGCGAGCCGAGGCAGGACTGTGATCAAGCTCGAGAGCGTCTCGAAGATCTACAAGGGCGAGCACATGGCGTTGCGTGACGCGTCGGTGGACATCGACAAGGGCGAGTTCGTGTTCCTCGTCGGGCCGTCCGGCTCCGGCAAGTCCACGTTCCTGCGCCTGTTGAACCGGGAGGAGACACCCGAGAAGGGCAAGATCTTCGTCGCCGGCAAGGACATCGCCGATCTTCCCGGCTACAAGGTGCCGTACCTGCGCCGCAACATCGGCTCGGTGTACCAGGACTTCAAGCTGCTGCCCAACAAGACCGTCGGCGAGAACGTCGCGTTCGCGCTCGAAGCCATCGGTCGTCCCAAGTCGGCGGTCTCAGAAGCGGTGCCGCAGATCCTCGAACTGGTCGGTCTGGGGCGGAAGTCGGGGAGCATGCCCGACGAGCTCTCCGGCGGCGAGCAGCAGCGTGTGTCCATCGCACGGGCGTTCGTGAACCGGCCGTTGATCCTGCTCGCCGACGAACCGACCGGCAACCTGGATCCGGCCACCTCGGTCGGCATCATGAAGCTGCTCGACCGCATCAACCGCACGGGAACCACGGTGGTCATGGCCACGCACGACCGCGGCATCGTCGACACGATGCGTCGTCGGGTGATCGAACTGGATCGCGGCCGCATCGTGCGTGACCAGGCCCGGGGTGTCTACGAATGAGTGGTGTCCCAACGTTCCACGAAGCGAAAGTCGACGGGTAGAAGAGCGTGGCTGTACGTCTCGATTACGTCCTGAAGGAGACGGGGTCCAACCTCGTCCGCAACCTGACCCTGACCCTCGCGTCGCTGCTCACGGTGGCCATCGCGCTCGCCTTCGTCGCAGTCAGCTTCCTGATCGGTACCGGCATCAACGAGAGCTTCCTCGGGCTGCGGTCCGACGTGCAGATGTTCGTCTACATGAACCCCTCGGCGACCCAGGAACAGATCGACAGCGTGGGCGCCAGTCTCGAGGAGAACCCCCAGGTCGATTCGGTGGAGTTCCTCGATGAGGCCGCCACCTTCGAGGAGTTCCAGCGGCTCTTCGAGGACCAGCCGGACTTCGTCTCGGCGATCAAACCGGAGGAACTGCCCCAGAGCTTCCGGGTGAAGCCCACGAGCACCGATGCCGACGTCGTGTCCGCAGTGGGCGCCGAGTTCACCCAGATGGGTGGTGTGCTGCGCGTGGAGTACGCCGAGGAGTACGCCCGTCAGGTGCAGCGTTCGCTCACGACGCTGAACAGCTGGGTCCGCATCTTCGGCATCGCGCTGATCTTCGTGTCGGTGCTGCTGATCTTCAACACGATCCGCACCGCGGTGTTCGCCCGTCGGCGCGAGATCGAGGTGATGCGGCTGGTGGGCGCCAGCAACTGGTTCATCCGGTTGCCGTTCATGACCGAGGGCATGGTGCAGGGCGTCCTCGGCGCGGTGGCGGCTGCCGGGCTCACCTGGGGGTTCGACGCGCTCTGGAAGGCCAACTTCGTCAACCAGGTGTCCTTCGAGCTGTTGAACCAGATCAAATGGACCTCAGGCGACCTGTGGACGTCGGTGATCATGATCCTGGTCGTGGGGGCGCTGACGGGCGCCATCGGATCGGGTATCGCGGTGGGGCGCTACCTGAAGGTCTGACCCGTCGGGGGATCCGGCCCGTCCGTGCACCGCGGCGGGCCGTCGGCGCGCGCTCCGGCACGTTGGTACGAAACGACCATTCTGCGCGAACCATCAGGTTGTGCTCCCGGTGTGCCGATCACGACATCGATGCCAGTGCGACGTCCTGCCGGACCCGGCCGAACCCAGCCCCCGCGCCCGAGGTGGCGGCGGCGCGGCGAGCGCGGCGTCAGCCTGATGGAGTACGCGTTGCTGGTCGCACTGCTCGCGGTCCCCTCGATCGCCGGCATCCAGGCGCTCGAGAGCGGCGCGGGTGACGCCACCCAGGGCACCGCTGATCGCATGAGCGATCCGACGATCCCGGTGGTGCCCTCCACCACGACCGAGCCGCCTCCACCGCCGACGAGCTCCACCACGACCACGACGTCGACCACCACGACCACCACGACGACCACGACGACCACCACCACGACCACGCCGCCGACGACCACGACCGCACCCGCCACCCGGTCGATCAGCGCCTTCGGGCCGGTGACGACCTCGACGGCCAGCCGTCCCACGCGGTGGGCCATGCAGTCGTCGGTCACGATCCTCGACGACCTCGACGCACCGGTGGCCGGCGCAACCGTCGTCATCGGCATCGAGTACCGCAAGGGGAGCAACTGGTCGAGTGCTCCCGATCTGGCCGCGACGACCAACGCCACCGGAACCCTGCTGATCGACTCGGGCTTCTACCGCAGCGGTGGTCGCGAGCGTGCCGACGAGATCCGGTTCCGCGTCATCTCAGTGAGCGCGCCGGGGCTGACCTGGCAGGCGAACTCCCAGGTCGTGAGTGCGGTCGACCCGAACTGACGTCACGGGTGGCCGCGCCATCTCGGCCGGTCCGGGGTCGGGCGTCATGGTCGACCTCGCGCCGGCACCACGTGGGCCGATCGGCCCATTTCGGCGGATCTGGTCCGAATGACTCTTCAACCCGACCCCCGGTTGCGCCGAAGGTGAACTCATGTTGATCACTCCGGACAGCTCAGGGGACGAACCCGTGGCCCTCGCCGCCCTCCGCCCCTCGGTGGATCCGGTGGGTGACAAGAGCCTCACCCCGAAGGGGCCGACAGGTCTGTTGCAGGCCTTGATCGACGCGTCGACCCCGCACCTGGCCCGTCGCGCACTACCGGCGATGGACACCTCGTTGGTGGCGGGGTGCCCCTCGCTGTTCGACTACGACGCGGCGCTCGCCCTGGATCTCGACGGCGATCTGCTCGGCGGGGCGCCGGCGGGTGATGAGGCGCTGGGCGGAGAGCTGTTGGGCGACTGAGCGCTCCGCGGGTGCGGTGCGCCACTCCGCTGCGTACCGCGGGACCTGCGGGGCGGACTAGCGTCTGGACGCCCCACGCCCGAGGAGATCCATGCGTTCCGTCCCCCGCTCCGCACGAGCTCTGATCATCGCTGTCGTCGCGTCGACGGCTGTGTTGGGCTGCACCGGCGGTCAGCCTCCTGACCCGTCGAGCTACGGCGACATCAACACGGACAACGACGGGTACTACGGCAATCTGATGTTCGGCTGCACCGGCGTGCAGGCGAACGACGACGGTGACTACGACACGAGCTCGCTGCCGGAGGCCGACCGGTTGGAGACGCCGGACTTCTGCACCTGCGTGTTCCGTGGGATGAAGGAGACCGTGCCCTTCGCCGATGCCGAGGCGTTCGATCAGCAGCAGGCCGATGCCCCCGAGGGCGAGACCATCGAGCTGCCGGCCAACATCAACAAGGTGCGCACCACCTGCGCGGACGACGTCGACGCCTACACCTGACCGACGCCCGCGGGCGACGGCGCCGCGCGGTCGGCCCGGGTCGCGCTCAGGGCTTCGTCGTGGGGAGTCCGACGCGGACGCTCTGCTCCGCGGTGCTCGGCCACCGGGCGCGGGACTTCTCCGACAGCTTGCGCATCAGCGCGATGGCGCCCGGATCGGAGTCGCCGGGGCGTGCTTCGATCGAGCCGTCATCGATCATCCGCCCGATGATCTCGCGACCGAGGTCCGTGCGGACGATGGTCAGGGTCCAGTCGGCGTTCTCCCCGATGCCGCCGCAGGACACATCAGCGTGCTCGGCTGCGAAGTCCGGGCAATGGGTGCACCCCTCGCGGGTCCAGGCGTGGCACTCCTTGAGGTTCACCTCTCGGTAGGTGCCGTCGCGCAGCCACAACTGGAACACGCCCTTGATGTTCATCTTGACGATCTCGGCCCGTTCGATTCCGTACTTCGCTCGGAACAGCTCCTCGAAGATCGCGTCGTCGAAGGTCTTCGAGCACAACAGCCCCAGGTTGAACACGATGGGTTTGCTGATCTTGCCGACCTTGCGGGACCACATCACCGGCGGCACCGACGACTGGCAGCTCATGCCCACCAATGCCAGCCGGCTGTGGCCGGCCTCGAGCGCCTCATCGAGCGCGAGCGTGTTGGCCGAGTACGTGTAGCGGCTACCGGCGGCGGCCAGCACCTCGTCCTTGGTGGCCGCCACACCGGGGATCGCCTTCCACGAGGTCGCGTCACCCTCCAGGTAGGACACGAGCGACGCGTCGATGTAGTCGTGTTCCATCGCCCACAGCAGGATCGCCGAGACGAGCCCGCCGTCCTGGCCCATCTGGTGGACCGTCTGGTCCGATGCGCGGGTCAGCATGATGTCCTGGTAGATGCCGGCGACCTCGTCGGCCTCACGGGTGCGGGCGAAGAGGTGCTCGTCGGCCTGTCCCTCCCAGAGCCGGAACCGCGGACATGCACGGGTGCAGCTGGTGCAGCCCTTCTCGCCGTGGACGCAGTTGTCGGCCCCCAGTTCGTCCTCGAGGTGGAAGGGCTTGTAGCCGCCCTGCGAGTGGTCGTAGCCGATGACGTCGTGCGGGCAGGCGATGACGCAACCAGCACATCCGGTGCAGAGGCCGGTGTCGATGACCTCGGCCTTCAGCTCCTTCCACTGGTTGGTCCATCGCGTGGACGCCGTTGCTTCGAGCTGTTCCGCGAGCGACATGGTGGGAATCTAACGCCCACGGCGTCGTGCGGCGGTCGGGAGGCGGTCGGGGGTGCTGTGTGCGCTGCAGCGGACGCGGCCGGTCGGCGCCGCTGACTGGCCGTCACTTGACCGGTCGGTCAAGATTACGGGCATGGACCTGACCTACCCCGCCGACGCCGAAGCGTTCCGCATCGAGATCCGTGCCTGGCTCACCGAGCACCTGCCCGAGGGATGGTTCGACGAGGGGTTCTCGATGACTCCCGAGGAGAAGGCAGCCTGGAACGACGAGTGGACCCGGACGCTGTTCGAAGGGGGCTGGATCTGTGCGACCTGGCCCGAGGAGTACGGCGGCAAGGGACTCACCACCATGCAGGGCGTGGTGCTCGCAGAGGAGTTCGCCAAGGCGAAGGCGCCGATGCGTGCGGACTTCTTCGGCGACACGCTGGTGGGTCCGACGATCCTGATGAACGGCACCGAGGAGCAGAAGAAGTACTTCCTGCCCAAGATCCTCGACGGCTCCATGCGCTGGTGCCAGGGGTTCTCGGAGCCCGATTCGGGCTCCGACCTGGCCTCGCTGTCGACCACCGCGGTGCAGGACGGTGACGAGTGGGTGATCAACGGCCAGAAGGTCTGGACGACCCAGGCCCAGTTCGCCGACTACTGCTTCGTGCTCGCCCGCACCGACCCGGACGTCAAGAAGCAGGCCGGCATCTCCTACCTGTTGGTGCCCATGGACCAGCCGGGCGTCGAGGTGCGCGGCATCGTGCAGCCCGACGGCACCGACGAGTTCAACGAGGTGTTCTTCTCCGACGCCCGGTGCCCGATCGACAACGTGGTCGGCGGCCTGAACAACGGGTGGAAGGTGGCGAACGACACGCTCGGCTTCGAACGGGGCATGTCGGCGACGACCGGGTACCGCCGTTTCGCCGAGGAGTACCGCCTCATGGTCGAGAAGGCCACGCAGAACGGTGCGATCGACGATCCCACCATCCGCCAGCGGCTGATGGAGTACTACTCGAGGATCCAGATCATGCGGATCAACGGATTGCGCTCGCTGACCGCGACGGTGTCGGGCAAGCGGGACATGGGCGTGACGGTGTTGGGCGCGACCAACAAGATGTTCTGGTCCGAGACCCACAAGGCGGCGATGGAGCTGGCGCTCGACATCTGGGGTGCGGAGTCGCTGCTGTCGACCAGCGGCCCCGACAGCGGCTCGTGGCCCGCTGCGATGCGGGGCGACGGGCGGCCCACCTATCCGGTGAGCCTGATGATGTCGGCGTTCTTCTTCTCCCGGTCCGAGACCATCTGGGGTGGTACCTCACAGATCCAGCGCAACATCGTGGGGGAGAAGGTGCTGGGGCTGCCCCGTGAACCCAAGGTGTCCCCGCCGGCCGCCTGAGCGCCTCCTTCGTCCTGCGGCGGCCGAGGCGGTCCACCGGACCCCGCCCGCTACGATCATCGACCGGTGTCCGGTGTCGGGCGCCCGCTCGCGTCCGGTCCGTCCCGTCGCGTGAACGCCCCCCATGTCTGACCAACCACTCCGCCCCCACCCGTCCGGAACCGAGGACACGCCCCGCGTCGTTCGGCGTCCGCGTCGCGACCCGCGGTGGTCCACCCGCAAGCGGGTGGTGGTCGGCGCAGTGGCCGCGGTCGGCGTGCTGGCGCTGGTCGCGAGCGCCGGCGCGCTCTGGGGGCTGTGGAGCTTCGCCAGCATCGACCGCGTCGATCTGGACCTGACCCGCGTCGAGCCGACCGAACCACAGAACTTCCTGGTGGTCGGCTCCGACAGCCGTGCGTCGATCAGCGAGGACGACCCCGGCGCCGGCGGCATGCTCGGCCCCGACGCTCCCGCCGGCCAACGTTCCGACAGCCTCATGATCGCCCGCGTCGATCCCGACTCCGACCGCATCGACCTGCTGTCGGTGCCGCGCGACCTGTGGGTGCCGATCTCGGGCACCACCGAGGAGCAGCGGATCAACACCGCCTACTCGCAGTCGACCCAGGCAGTGGTGGACACCGTCCAGGACGCGCTCGACATCCCGATCCACCACTTCGTCGAGGTCGACTTCACCGGCTTCTCCGCCCTGGTCGACTCCCTGGGTGGCGTGCCGATGTACTTCGCCGAACCGGTCCGTGATCGCAACTCCGGTCTCTACGTCGACGTGCCGGGGTGCAAGGTGCTGAACGGCGCCGAGGGGCTCGCGTTCGCCCGCGCTCGTCACCTGGAGTACCAGGTCGACGGGGAGTGGCGCTCGGACCCGACCGGCGACCTGGGTCGCATGACGCGACAGCAGTTGCTGACACGGGCTGCGCTGGCCAAGGCCCAGACCATGGGGCTGGGCGACGTGGGGCGGATCAAGGGGCTCGTGGATGCAGGTCTGGGTTCGGTCAGTCTGGACAGCAACCTGGGCACGGGCGACCTGATCGACCTGGGCGGTCGCATCGGCGACCTGGATCCTGATCGCATGCAGACCCACGGCCTGCCCGTGGTCGGTCATCGCACCGACGGCGGCGCAGAGGTCGTGCTGCTCGACGAGGCTGCGGCGCAGCCGGTGCTCGACATCTTCCGCGGGGTCAACGCTGCTGCGCCGGTGACCACGACCACCGCGCCGCTGCCCAGCATGAGCGAGGTGACCGTCGACGTGTTCAACGGCACCGACATCGACGGTGAGGCCCGCCGTGTCAGCTTCGTGCTGAGCTCGGACGGCGAGTTCCGGGCCGGGAGCGTCGAGCAGGCGCCCGATCCGGCGACACGCACGGTCGTTGAGTACCCGAGCGGGTCGGTGGCGATGGCGGAACTGGTCGCCGACTGGCTGTCGCCCTCGGCGGAGCTGCGTGAGGACGACGACCTCCCGCCCGCGCACGTCGCGGTGACCCTCGGAGCTGACTTCGAATCCGTCGCCCGTCCGGACGACGCGACGACCGCCACCACCGCACCCGAGGTCACGGGTCAGGGAGTCGACGCGACGACGACCACGACCACCACCCAGCCGGGGTGGACCCCCGGTCAGCCGCCCGAGGGCATCGTCTGCGTCTGAGCTCGCAGGAGCACCGGAGCCGGCCCTGTCACTTCACGATCAGGCTGGGGTAGGGGTTGATCGCCGTGCCATCGGGGCGGTGCAACTCGAAGTGCAGGTGGGACCCGGCGTTCTCGGCGTTGCCGGAGTCGCCCATGTACCCCACCAGGTCACCCGCAGCTACCTCGTCGCCCCTGCGGAGCCCGGGGGCGAAGGCCTGGTCGAACCGGTTGGCGCCGTCATCGGTGCCCGGCGTGTCGTTGTTCAGGTGGATGTAGACGTAGCGCCACCCGTCGTCGTCGGTGATCGTGAGCGAGTTGCCCGACAGCCCCGAGTCGTCGTGACGCAGCGACGTCACGGTGCCGTCGGCCGCGGCGACGAGCGGGGTCAGCTTCGCGCCCATCAGGTCGGTGCCCTGGTGGGTGCGACCGTTGGAGCGGGGTGCGCCGAAGGTGTCGCTGAACGACACCCGGCCGTCGACGGGGAAGGTCAGCTGGCGCACGGCGCCGGGAGCCGTCGTCGTCGGAGGGGCCGGTGGCGGTGGGGGAGCGGTCTCGCAGCCGGCCACTGCGGCCGCAGCGGCCAGGCCGACTCCGAGGATCATCGTGCGATGGACATCATGGTGGCATCGGCCCCTCCGGTGACGTACTTGAGCGCCGCCGTGGTCTTCGTCGGGGCGGGTCCGGCGCGGTACTTTGCTCGCCGTGGACGCATCGACCAAGACCAACCCGGGCAACTTCTTCGAGGACTTCACCCTGGGCCAACGTATCGATCACGCGACGCCGCGCACCGTCACCGATGGTGATCGGGCGCTGTACGGGGCGCTGTACCCATCCAGGTTCGCAGTTGGCGTCCTCGGTGGAGTTCGCCGCAGCGAGCGGTCTGTCGCCGGCGCCGGTCGAGGAGCTGATCGGGTTCCACATCGCGTTCGGCAAGACCGTGCCGGACATCTCGCTCAACGCCGTCGCGAACCTGGGTACGCCGAGTGCCGCTTCCACCGCCCCGTGTGCCCCGGTGACACCCTGCGCACGAGCTCCGAGGTGATCGGGCTGAAGGAGAACTCCAACGGCCGCACGGGCGTGGTCTACGTGCGTTCCACCGCCACGAACCAGCACGGCGAGGTCGCGATCGACTGGGCCCGCTGGGTCATGGTGCGCAAGGGCGACCCGGACGCCCCCGCCCCCGAGACGGTCGTGCCGGACCTGGCCGACCACGTCGCTGCGACCGACCTGATCATCCCTGCCGGACTCGACTTCACCGACTACGACGACGCGCTCGCTGGTTCGCCGTACCGCTTCGGCGACTACCGGGTCGGCGAGAAGATCGACCACGTCGACGGTGTGACCCTGGAAGAGGCCGAGCACATGTTGGCCACACGCCTGTGGCAGAACACCGCGAAGGTCCACTTCAACACCGAGGCCCGGGAGGACGGCCGACGGTTGATCTACGGCGGCCACATCATCTCGATGGCGCGTGCCCTGTCGTTCAACGGTCTGGCCAACGCCCAGCTGATCGCGGCGATCAACTCCGGTGCGCACACCAACCCGGCGTTCTCGGGCGACACGGTCTACGCATGGTCCGAGGTGCTCGACACCGCCGAGACCGCTGCGCCCGGCGTCGGAGCCCTGCGTCTGCGGCTGGTCGCCACCAAGGGGCGTGACGAGTCGATGACCCTGCGCGGCGACGACGGCAAGTACCTGCCGCACGTCCTGCTGGACCTGGACCTCTGGGCGCTCATCCCGGTCTGAGATCGGCCCGTCGAGGGTGCCCCCGGCAGTGTGATGGTGCCCTCGGCAGGATTCGAACCTGCGCACACGCCTCCGGAGGGCGATGCTCTATCCCCTGAGCTACGAGGGCGCACTGTCCGGGAACTCGTGTACGGGTTCCCGGGGCCGGGACATTACCATCGCAGCGCCGACCTCCCCGCCTCCGGCCGATCTGGGATCCCATGCGTGACGTCCTGACCACTGCACTCCGAGACGCTCTCGGCCAGCTCGGGTTGACCGCGCCCGACGAGATCCACCTGGAGCAGCCGGCACGGCGCGAGCACGGTGACTTCTCCTCCAACGTCGCGATGAAGCTGGCCAGGCCCGCCGGTCGGCCGCCGCGGGAGCTGGCCCAGCAGTTGGTCGACGTGATCGACGCCGACCTGCCCCCACACGTCACGGGCGCCGAGGTGGCCGGGCCGGGGTTCGTCAACTTCCGGCTCGACGACGGTTGGCTGCACGACATGGTTCCCGCGGTGCTGGCGGCGGGATCGGACTTCGGGCGCAGCACCCTGGGTGCGGGCCGCAGGGTGATGGTGGAGTTCGTCTCGTCGAACCCCACCGGCCCCGTCCACGCCGGCCACGCACGCGGCGCCGCCTACGGCGACAGCCTGGCCCGCCTGCTCGAGTTCACCGGCCACGACGTCGTCCGCGAGTTCTACATCAACGACCGTGGCGTGCAGATGCAGACCTTCGCCGCCTCGCTGCTGGCGCGCCGCGAGGGTCGTGAGCCCGACGAGGGCGGCTACCGGGGGCAGTACATCATCGACTGGGCCGCCCAGATGCCCGATGGTGTCGACCCGCTCGAATGGGGAGAGGCCCATGCGCTGGCGGAGCAGCGAAGGGTGCTGGCCCGGATGAACGTGGAGTTCGACGAGTGGTTCTCCGAGCGTGCGATGGTCGCGACCGGCGCGATCGACCGCACCCTCGCAGACGCTGCGCGAGCGCGGCGTGGTCGACGACGCCGACGGCGCGGTCTGGCTGCGCTCGACCGAGTTCGGCGACGACAAGGACCGGGTGCTGGTCAAGAGCGACGGCGAGTACACCTACCTGCTGCCCGACATCGCCTATCACCGTGACAAGTTCGCCCGCGGGTTCGACCTGCTGATCAACGTGTGGGGGGCCGACCACCACGGCTACGTGCCGCGGATGAAGGCAGCCGCCCAGGCGCTCGGCCACGACCCGGCTGACCTCGAGGTCGTCATCACCCAGCTGGTCCGACTCGAGCAGGCCGGCGAGGAGGTCAAGATCTCCAAGCGGTCCGGCAACCTGATCACCCTGGAGGACCTCCTGGACGAGGTCGGTGCGGACGCGGTGCGGCTCACCTACCTGTTGCAGTCGGTCGATTCGCCCCAGACCGTCGACCTGGACCTGATCATCGCCCAGTCGAACGAGAACCCCGTGTTCTACGTCCAGATGGCGAACGTCAGGGTGCAGTCCATCGGACGGGTCGCGGCGGAGCGAGGCATCGAGCAGGTGCCACTGGACCGCGCCGAGCTGTCGCTGCTGACCCACGAGCGGGAGCTCGAGATCCTGCGGCAGCTCTTCGTCCTGCCCGAGATCGTCGAGCTGGCGGCCCGCGAGCGGGCCCCGCACAAGGTCACCACCTGGGTGCGAGAGCTCGCCGGAGCGGTGCACGGCTTCTACCACGACTGCCCGATCCTCTCGCCCGACACCCCCGAGGACCTGCGTCAGGCCCGCTGGTGGCTCGCCGACGCAGCCGGAACGGGCCTGCGGGTCGGGCTCGACCTGCTCGGGGTCGGCACACCGGACCGGATGTAGCGCGTGCCGCGCCCGGCCCCCCAGTGCACTCGACGCGACCGCACTCCCGTTCGACCTGCTGCCCGACACCGCCGGCGCGGCGCCCGACGGGCGGCTGTCGATCGGCGGTGTCGACGTGTTGGAGCTGGCGGCCGAGTACGGCACGCCGCTGTTCGTCTACGACGAGGCGCACCTGCGCGCCCGTTGTGCAGAGGCGCGCAGGGTGTTCGGCGATGGCGGCGCCATCTACGCGACCAAGGCGTTCCTGTGCCGGGCGATGGCCCGCCTCGTGCACGACGAAGGGCTGCGGCTCGACGTCGCGACCGGCGGGGAGCTCGAGATCGCTCTCGCAGCCGGCGTGCCGGCGCACCGGCTCGTGCTGCACGGCAACAACAAGTCGACCGACGAGCTGCGCCGAGCGCTCGCGGTCGGGGTCGGTCGGATCATCGTGGACTCCGAACGACGAGCTGGACCGTCTCGAGGCGCTCGTCGCCGCAGGTGCGTCGGCGCCCACCGTGTTGTTGCGCATCAACCCGGGCATCGAGGTGCACACCCACGAACACGTCCAGACCGGCAACCTGGACTCGAAGTTCGGGTTCCCGGTCCCGACCGGGCAGGCCGACGACGCGGTCGCTGAGAGCCGCGTTCCAGCGCTGCGGTCGACCTCGTCGGCCTGCACCTGCACATCGGCAGCCAGGTGTTCAGCGTCGAGAACTTCCTCGAGGGTCTGCGCTCCGTGGCGCCCTTCGTGCGTCAGCACGCCCTCGATGAACTGGTCGTCGGCGGCGGTCTGGGAGTCGCGTACCTGGCGGGCGAGCGTGCCCCGTCGATCACCGAGTGGGGTACCGCCGATCCTGGAAGGCTGCCGGGCCGCGGGGATCGAGGCGACGATCAGTGCCGAGCCCGGACGGGCGATCGCCGCGGCGGCAGCCGTCACGCTCTACACGGTGGGCACCATCAAGTACATCCCTGGTGTGCGCACCTATGTGGCGGTCGACGGCGGCATGAGCGACAACCCCCGTCCCGTGCTCTACGGCAGCGGCTACGAGACCTTCCTGCCGCGGGCGTCGACGTCACGACGTGAGATGCCGATCCGGCTCGTCGGGAAGCACTGCGAGTCCGGCGACCTGCTGGTGCGCGAGGGGCTCGTGCCTGCCGACCTGCACGTCGGCGACATCATCGCCACGCCCGTGACCGGTGCCTACGGGCACTCGATGGGCTCCAACTACAACAAGGTCCTTCGCCCGCCCGTCGTGTTCGTCGCCGATGGCGCAGCCCGGCTGGTCGTGCGCCGCGAGACCGTCGATGACCTGCTCGCCACCGACCTGGGCTGAAAGATCTGTGGTGGCCCACGCCGAGGTGGGGTAGGAACAGGGGGACGTCCGACCCACGACGAAAGCAGGTCCACGGTGGCCACCTCCTCCACGACAGCGAAGTCCGATCAGCCCGACGGCGACGAGGCCGGCAGCGGCAACGGTCGCAGCACCCAGCGATCGGGCGGGCGCCCGGCGATGACGGGGAACCGCTCCGAACTGGTCAGCGACCTGGGCAAGACGGCGATCGCTGACTCCGTCGTCGCGAAGATCGCCGGTCTCGCCTGCCGCGAGATCTCCGGCGTGCACGACATGGGGACCGGAGCGAGCCGCACGTTCGGCGCCATCAAGGGGATGGTGCCGGTCGGGAGCGACCGTCCCTCGCCGACCCAGGGCGTGGGCGTCGAGGTCGGTCAGCTCCAAGCAGCGGTGGATCTCGACATCGTCGTCGAGTACGGGGCGTCGATCGTCGACGTCGCGGATGCGATCCGCACCAACGTCATCACCAAGGTCCAGGGGATGACGGGGCTCGAGGTGACCGAGGTCAACGTCAGCGTCGATGACGTCTACCTGGGCGAGCCGGAGCACGAGGAGCAGGATCCGAGGGTCCAGTGACTGACGCCGGTCGAGCGTCGTTGTTGCGCGACATGGCCGATCGGATCGACCAGATCCCTTCGGTCGTGCGGCGCAGCGGCGGCGCCGCGGGCGCCGTCGCGGCGTACCTGCCGGGTGAGCGCATCACCGGGCTCCGTGTCACTGCCGACGGGAGGCTGCAGGTCCATGTCGTCATGGCATGGGGCTCGACGGTCGATGAGGTCGAGTCCCAGGTCCTGGCAGCGGTCGAGGGTCTGTGGACCGATGGCCCGGTCGACCTGACCGTCGACGACATCGAACCGTTGCCGACTCCGCAGCTCGACGCGGCGGGCCCAGCAGACGCTGGATCCGGCCACGGTACGGAGCCGCTGTCGTCCACGTCCGGCCAGGGCCGTTGAGCGATCGGCCTGCTGGAACACCGCTGTGACCGACCGCCCTGCCGCCGCCCCGATGACCCGACCCGAGGCCGCCGACGCCCTCGGCGTGCCGCCGGACGCTGACGACGCCACGGTCAGTTCGGCGTTTCGTCGCCGGGTGCTCGAAGCGCACCCGGACCGTGGAGGCGACCCGGCGGAGTTCAGCCGTTCGGTCGCAGCACGCAAGATGCTGCTGGGAGGGCGAGCGTCCGACTCCGAGGAGCGCAGAGGTGCGCGGGAGCGGGTCTTCGTGCGCCGCCGCACCTGGTGGCGCCCATGGAACTGATGTCGCCGCCCGGCGTCCCGGCGATCGCCCCTCGGCTCCGCGGGCCCACACGATCGACGTACGGATCAGCGATTCCCACCCGAGTTCAACGACATGGCGTCAGCGCCATCCCGATGCGAGGTACAAGCCGATGAGAGCTTCACACGTAGGTCTGCTGCTGGGGGCGCTGCTGGGCTTCGCGCTCATCATCGGTGGCCTCGGCGACATGTTGATCGTCGCCCTGGGTGCCGCGATCGGCTGGGTCGTCATGCGGGTCGCCGACGGCGAGCTGGATCTGGAGGACCTGTTGCGCCGACGCTCGGGCGATCGCTCGGACCGATCCCCCCGATGAGCGCCACGACGTCCCAGCCGGCCTCGGCCGCCCCCGATCCGTCCGGGGCCGGGTCGTCGACACGCGGCACGCTCCTGATCAAGGATCGGGTGATCCGCCGCACCGCGGAGCGGGCCGTCGAGCGGGCCGGTGTGGGGGCGATCACTCCGAAGGTCGATCTGGCGAGCACGGCCGACGCGCCGATCCGGCTGAAGGTCGGGATCGACCTGGTCTATCCGCACGTCCCGCTGGCCGAGGTGCTGGGATCGCTGCGTCGCCAGCTCGCCGACGAACTGACCCGGACGATCGGCCGACCCGTCGAACGGATCGACATCCGGGTCGATGCACTGGTGCAGGACCCCACGGTTCTTCCCCGCGTGCGCTGACGGGGCCACGCCGTGCGACTCGTGGTCCCCGTCCTCACCAGGATCCTCTCCGCGCTCGCGTCGCTCGCCCTGATCGCCGCCGGCGTCGTCGCAGCGGTCGAGGTCGTCGCTGCCGCGCTCGAGCGCGGCCCTGTGGTGCTGCCGCCGGACTACCCCGCGCTGGCGACGCGCTGGCAGTGGGACGACCGCTCGGTCATGGTGGTCATGGCCGTCACCAGCGGGGTGGGCCTGATCCTGCTGCTCACCGGGTTGTGGCGTCGGGCGCCACTGACGATCCCGGTGGCAGGACGCGACGGCGTGGCCGTCGAGCGACGTGGGTTGGAGGCGTCGCTGTCGCGTCGACTGGCCGATCTGGACGGCGTGTCGAGCGCACGGGTGCGCGTCGGTCGCCGCCGGGTGCGTGTCAGGGTCGACTCGCGCCGCCGTCAGGCACCCGAGCGGGTCCGCGACGCTGCTCGTGCCTTGATCGACGAGGCCCTGACCGACCAGCACCTGCAGCTGGAGCCGTCGGTGACGCTGCGGTACCGAGGAGGCGAGCTGTGAAGCGACTCCGGAACCGTCAGCTACGGGTCTCCCGCGTGCTCCTGGTGCTCCTCGGCCTGGTCCTGATCGCGATCGGAGCGACAGGACTGCTGCTGTCCACCGAGTCGGTCGACCGGTTGGCCGATCCACTGGTGCCGGGCACCCCCGTGTGGAACGACGCGGGCCAGCAGTTGGTGCGGGACCACCAACTGGCATGGCAGGTGGGTGTCCTGACGGTCGCTGTGCTGCTGATCCTCGTGGGGGTCTCGTGGCTCCAACAGCAGATTCCGCCCATCCGCCACCACGACGATCTCGACCTGCCGGACGCCGCCGCCACGGTCCCCGACAGCGGGACCTCCAACCGCAGCGCGTTGTTCAGCGGCACCCCGCTGTTCAGCGACGACCCGGTCCGGGACGGCAGTCCGGTCCGCGGTACCAGCACCCTCGCCGGCGGCGCAGCCGCCGCAGCGTTCGAGGAGGATCTGGTCTCCTCGCGCCACGTCGATCGGGCGCGGGCGGAGTTCCACGATCGCGGCCCGCTCCGCATCCGACTCGACGTGGCCGACGATGTGGCGGTGGATGAGGTCCTCGACGAGGTCGTCGCGCCTGCGGTCGACCGCCTGGTCCGTGTGTGCGGGCTCGAGTCCCGACCGGAGCTCGTCATCGACCTGCGACCGGTCGAGCCGCCGGGGCGCATCGTGGCCTGACCGTCCTGCTCGCCGAGCCGGGCCGGCACGTCCGACCGTGTCGCCGAACGGCTCGGTGCTGACGCGATCGGCAGCGCAGTTCACGCCGACGGCGACCGGCGGACGCTCCGACAGCGTCCGGTAGCCTCTCGACGTGGAACGAACAGTGACCATCGGAGTGCTGGGCTGCGGCAACGTCGGCGCCGCGCTGCTCGAGCTGATCGACCGTCGGGGCGATGACATCGCCGCACGAACCGGGGTCCGGCTCCGCGTCGATGCCGTTGCGGTGCGGTCGCTGTCCAAGGAGCGGGCGGTCGCGGTCCCGGCCGAGCTGCTGACCACCGACGCCCACGCCGTCGTGGCGGACCCGGCCATCGATCTGGTGGTCGAGGTGATCGGGGGTATCGAACCGGCGCGGGAGCTCATCTCCACCGCACTCAAGGGCGGCAAGGCGGTCGTGACGGCGAACAAGGAACTGTTGGCCAACGTCGGTGTCGAGCTGTTCGCCGATGCCGACGCGGCCCAGGTCGATCTGCTGTTCGAAGCGGCAGTCGCCGGCGGCATCCCCATCGTGCGACCGCTCCGCGAGTCGCTGGTGGGCGAGTCGGTGACCCGCGTGATGGGCATCGTCAACGGCACGACCAACTACATCCTGACCAAGATGGCCGAGGAGGGCTGGTCCTACGCCGCAGGCACTGGCCGAGGCGCAGAGCCTGGGCTACGCCGAACGGGACCCGACCGCGGACGTCGAGGGGTTCGACGCCGGGGCCAAGGCCGCGATCATCGCCACCATCGCGTTCGGGGTGAAGGTCGTCGCTGGTGACGTCTACCACGAGGGCATCTCGGGGATCACGCCGGCCGACATCGACTTCGCCGGTCGGCTCGGCTACTCGATCAAGTTGCTCGCCATCGCCGAGCGGTTCGACGACGGCTCGGTGGCGGTGCGCGTGCACCCGGCGATGGTGCCCGGTCGCGCACCCCCTCGCAGCGGTGCGCGACAGCTTCAACGCCGTGTTCGTCGAGGGCGAGGCCGTCGGTGACCTGATGTTCTACGGGCGGGGCGCGGGCGGGTTCCCCACGGCCTCCGCGGTGCTCGGTGACGTGGTCGACGCGGCGTCGAACCTCGCGAAGGGCTCGCACGCCAGCATCGGCAGTCTTCTCGCCGGCACAGGTCCGCCCCGTTGATGACCTGCGAGTCGCCGTACTACATCAACCTCGAGGTGCGCGACCGACACGGGGTGCTCGCAACCGTCGCTGGCGTGTTCGGGGATCATCGGGTGTCGATCCGTTCCATGGAGCAGGAGGCTCTGCTGGGCGACGACGATCAGGCCACCGGGGTGGCTCGGGTGACCTTCATCACCCATGCCGCCCGTGAGGCCGACGTGCGCGCCACGCTGCACGAGCTGCGTTCCCTGGACAGCCTCGTCGCGGTGGGATCGGTGCTGCGCGTGGTCGTGGGGGAGAGCTGAGCCATGCCGATGGACTACGTCTCCACCCGAGGTGGTGCGCCCGTGCTCGGCTTCGCCGACGTGCTGCTCGCCGGACTCGCCGACGACGGCGGGCTCTACGTCCCGGCGGAGTGGCCCACGCTGCCACCGCTCGATGACCTGCGGGGCCGCCCCTACGCCGAGGTCGCGGTCGAGGTCATGTGGCCCTTCGTGGAGGGCTCGGTGCCCCGCGAGGACTTCGAGCGGATCGCGGCCGAGAGCTACGCCACCTTCGACACCGACTCGGTCTGCCCCGTGGTGCCGATGGGGGTGACGGCCTCGGGTGCACAGCTGTCGCTGTTGGAGTTGTTCCACGGCCCGACGCTGGCGTTCAAGGACGTGGCGTTGCAGCTGGTCGGACGGCTGTTCGACCACGTCCTCACCGAGCGTCGCAGCCGGATCTGCGTGTTGGGCGCCACCTCCGGCGACACCGGATCCGCCGCCATGGACGCCTGCGCCGGCCTGGAGCACGTCGACATCTTCATCCTGTTCCCCGAGGGTCGGACCTCCGAGGTGCAACGCCGGCAGATGACGACGCTGGGTGCCCGCAACGCGCACGCCGTGTCGGTGCCCGGCACCTTCGACGATTGCCAGGACCTGGTGAAGGCGGCCTTCGCCGACACCGGGTTCCGCGACGAGGTGCGGCTCTCCGCGGTCAACTCGATCAACTGGGCGCGCGTCATGGCCCAGATCGTCTACTACGTCACCGCGCACCTCTCGGTGGCCCCCGACGGGGGACCGGTCAGCTTCGTGGTGCCGACCGGGAACTTCGGCAACATCCTCGCCGGGTGGGCCGCCAAGCAGATGGGGCTACCGGTCGAGCGTCTGGTCGTGGCCTCCAACCGCAACGACATCCTCACCCGCTTCTTCACCAGCGGCACGATGGAGATCCGCGGCGTGGTCCCCACCACCAGCCCCTCCATGGACATCCAGGTCAGCTCCAACCTCGAACGCCTGCTGTTCGAGGTGCTCGGCCAGGACGGAGCACAGATCGCGGAGATGATGAGCCGATTCCGATCCGACGGCACCGTCTCGGTCGATGCCGCGGCGCTGGCCCGGTTGCGGTCGGAGTTCGACTGCGGCCGCGTCGACGACGAGTCGGCGGCCGAGGTCATCCGGCGCATCCACGCTCGCTCGGGGATGCTGGTCGACCCCCACACCGCGGTCGGCCTCGGCATCGCTGAGGACCTCGAAGGTGACCCGTCGGTGCCGGTCGTCGCGTTGGCGACCGCGCATCCCGCCAAGTTCCCCGATGCGGTGCAGGCTGCGACCGGCGTGCGTCCCGAGTTGCCGACCCGGCTCGCCGACCTGTTCGAGCGCACCGAACGCATCGAGTCCGCAGCGGCGGACCTGGCATCGGTGCAGGCCGTGGTCCGCAGCGGCCTCGCCGAGCGCTGAACTCCCGGGGATTGCGAGGTTCCCGAGCCCCCCGGTACAGTCGCGATGTCGACTCGGGAAGGGGCTGGGTCGGGCACTTCGCCGCCAGCACGACTGCACGTCTGCACAGAGCGTCGTTGCGGTCCCGTAGCGACGCCCCGATCCACGAGGACGACCGATCCACGAGGATGACCCGGACCTCACCCCCCGGTGTGACGACCGCAACCACCCCCGCAGCACCGCGTTGCTGCCCGACCACGAAGTGGGAACCAACCTGTGAGTGTTGATTCGATCGACCTCGACGGCCTCGAGCGCAAGGACCGCGCCGAGCTGGCCACCATCGCCCAGGCCCTGGGCGGCAAGCCCGGGTCCCGGACCAAGAAGGCCGACATCATCACGATGATCCTCGAGCTCGCCGGCGTCACCGGCGCCGAGCAGAGCGGCGGTGGGTCCGCCGGTGGCGATGCCCCCGACGGTCACGGCGCCACTGCGTCGACCGGGTCCGGCTCCGCACGTGGACCTGTGCCGAGCGATCCTCCGCTCGCGTCCGCCGGTCCGATTCCGAGCGAGCCGCCAGCAGCCGGCGACGCGCTCGTGGCCGAGCACGCACCAGGTGATGCGAGCAGCAGGGACGGCGGATCTGCCGACTACCTCCGAAGGGGCACCCGGCTCGCGGCGACGCGGCGGCCGCAACCGTGGCACCGATGCGGGTGCCGGTGCCGAGTCGCCGGCCCCGTCCAAGGGCACCGATCAGGGCTCCGGCTCGGGTGATGGCGGGTCCCAGCGGTCCGGCGCCCAGACCAACGACGGTCAGACCAACGACGGTCAGACCGACGACGTCCAGGGAGCGCAGGCTGCGCAGGGCTCCGAGGGCGAGGGCGAGGGCAGCCGTCGCCGTCGGCGCCGCCGCGGGCGCGACCGTGACCGCAACGACGAGGGCGGTGACAACAACCAGTCCTGGGAGGGCGAGCTGGTCGACGTCGCCGGGATCCTCGATCTCCGCGACGAGGGCTACGGCTTCCTGCGTGTCGACGGGCTGCTGCCGAGCCGCGACGACGTCTACGTCTCGGTGAAGCAGACCCGCCAGTTCGGGCTGCGTCGCGGCGACTGGTTGACCGGTGCGAGCCGACCGGCGAACCGTGGCGAGAAGAACCCGGCGCTGCTCCGGATCGACACGGTGAACGCATCCGACCCCGGCAGCTCACGCGATCGCCCCCGGTTCGAGGACCTGACCCCGCTGTTCCCCAACGAGCGGCTCCGGCTCGAGCGTGAGGACCACCCCTATGACGTCGCGGGGCGCATCATCGACCTGCTCGCGCCCATCGGCAAGGGGCAACGTGGCCTGATCGTCTCGCCACCGAAGGCCGGCAAGACCACGATCATGAAGACGCTCGCCCAGTGCATCGAGGCCAACCACCCCGAGGTCGAGCTCATGGTGCTGTTGGTCGATGAGCGGCCCGAGGAGGTCACCGACATGCGTCGGTCGATCGACGGTGACGTGGTCGCGTCGACCTTCGACCGCCCACCCGAGGAACACATCGCGGTCGCCGAGCTGGCCATCGAGCGGGCGAAGCGCATGGTCGAGCAGGGTCAGGACGTCGTCGTCATCCTGGACGGCATCACGCGACTGGCCCGCGCCTACAACCTGGCGGCCCCGAACGGGGGTCGCATCATGAGCGGAGGCCTGGACACCGGAGCGCTCTACCCGCCGAAGCGGTTCTTCGGCGCCGCCCGGAACCTGGAGGAGGGCGGCTCGCTCACCATCGTGGCCACCGCCCTGGTCGAGACCGGCTCGAAGATGGACGACGTGATCTTCGAGGAGTTCAAGGGGACCGGGAACATGGAGCTCCGCCTGGACCGCTCCGCAGCGGAGCAGCGGGTGTTCCCGGCCATCGACGTCGACGGATCCTCCACCCGCCACGACGAGTTGCTGGTGGATGCCAAGCAGCTGCAGCAGATCCAGAAGCTCCGTCGCCTGCTGTCCAAGCTGGCGTCCGAGGGCGACTCGGCCGCCGGGCTGGAGCTCGTCATCGATCGCATGCGCAAGTTCCCGACCAACGACGTCTTCCTGGCCGAGATCGCCAAGGCGCCGGCCATCACCTGAGCACCGGTTCGCCCCGTGCGGCGGGGCGAGCCATACTGATCCGTCCCCTCATCTGGGCCCCGCACGGAAACCGGGGCCATCACGGAGAGCACCCATGAAGCCCGGAATCCACCCCACCTACCGCCACGTCGTGTTCCAGGACACGTCCTCGGGCGACACGTTCCTGACGCGATCGACGATCAACCCGTCCGAGACGATCACCTGGACCGACGGCAACGAGTACCCGCTCGCCAAGGTCGAGATCTCTGCGTTCACGCACCCGTTCTTCACGGGCCAGATGAAGATCGTCGACACCGCCGGTCGTGTGGAGCGCTTCGAGCGTCGCTACGGCCGCCGCAAGGGCAAGGGCGCCGACGCGGCAGCTCCGGAGGAGTCGGCGCCTGCCGACGACGCGTCCGGTTCGACCGACGAGGACTGACGTCGCGGGTTCCGGCGCTCGCCGGGCAGCGGTGTGCAGCCACCACGGGCGACCTGACGTGACCCCAGGGCGACCATGACGCTCTCGCCCGAGCAACTGGCGCGTCTGACGGCGCGCCAAGCTCGTCGCGCTGGTCCGGGACCTGGGCGACGAGCCCGGTGAACCCGTCGACGTGGGCTCCTCGGTCGCATCCTCGGCCGGCGGTCGGGCGTGGGTCCTTCTGGCCTCCGGCGCAGCCGGTGCCCTCGCCGGTGCGCTGCTCTGGTGTGAGCGAGCTGGTGCGCACTCGCTCACGGTGTTCGTCGACGCGGAGCACGACCCGGCCACGGTCGCACGTTGGGCGGGGTACTTCGAGCTCGGGGACGGGGCGGTGTCGTTGCGGTCGGTCGACGGTGCGACCTCGCACGTCGCCACGGCAGCTCCGCTGCCGGAACCCGTCGACGCGGCGGACGCGCCCGAGGAACTGCTCGAGCAGTTGCGCGCTGCGGGCGTCGAGATCGTGGTCGAGCACGGCCACGTGCGTGGCGAGGTGCTGGGACTCGAGGTCGCCCGGCTGGTGCGGTGGCCCGCGGAGGTCGGCGGTGACGACGAGCTGCACCTCGAGGCAGGAGTCGGCAGGTTCGACCGCGACGCAGTCGCCGCAGCTCGACCGGACGAGTCCCCGACGGACTCGCTGGCGCGCACCGTGGAACAGGTGCGGGCGCACCGGTACCCGGGTGCGCCGGTGCACCCCGTGCAGCTGCTGGTGCGCGAGCGGTGGCTCCGATCGATGGTGGTGACCGATCCACAGCTGGTGGGCGCAGCCCGACTGAGCGCGACCGAGATGACCACCGAGGCGACGGGGCTGCGTGACGTGCATCCGGCTGCCGCGCTGGGTGTCGACGCGGAGGGCGGCCCGGTCGTGGTGGTCTGTTCCACGGGCGTGGACCTGTCACTGGTGCCGCTCGCCGCGGACACCCGGCAGCGCCTCGACCCCGATGCCCGTCTGGTGCTGGCGCTGCCGGAGCGGGATCACCACAGCGCGACCCGCACGCTGGTCGGCATGCTCCGCGGATCCGCCGAGCTGGTCGACGTGTCACCGGGCTGGGGCTGAGGTGCTGCCCGAGGCGCTCGTCGCCCGACTGGCCGACCTCGAGCGTGAGTACGGCGAGTGCGAGGCACGACTTGCCGATCCCGAGGTCGTCGCGGACCAACGACGCTACGTCGAGCTCTCCCGTCGGTACGGCGAGCTCCGGGCGATCGTCGAGCGGACCGCCGAACTGCGGGATCTGGCCGACGACCTGGCCGCGGCGCGAGAGTTGGCGGAATCGGCGGGAGAGGGCGACCGGGAGTCGCTGCGGTCCGAGATCGGCGACCTGATGGACTCGATCGCCAGCACCGAGGACGCGCTCGAAGCTGCTGTTGGTGCCGAGCGACCCGTTCGACGACCGCAACGTGATCGTCGAGCTCCGCGGCGCCGAGGGGGGAGAGGAGGCCAATCTGTTCGCCCGTGACCTGTTCGAGATGTACCGGGGCTACGCGGCGCGACAGGGCTGGCGATTCGAGACGCTCGCGGCGTCGCCGTCGGAGCTCGGCGGGTACAGCGAGGTCACGTTTCGAGTGGCGGGCGACAGCGTGTGGTCGCGCATGAAGTTCGAAGCCGGGCCCCACCGGGTGCAGCGCGTGCCGGTCACCGAGTCCCAGGGTCGGGTGCACACGTCGTCCGCCACGGTCGCGGTGCTGCCCGAGGCCGACGACGTCGAGGTCGTCATCGCCTCCAACGACCTCTCGGTGGACGTGTTCCGCTCGTCGGGTCCCGGCGGCCAGTCGGTGAACACCACCGACTCGGCGGTGCGCATCACCCATCTGCCGACCGGTCTGGTCGTGTCGATGCAGGACGAGAAGAGTCAGATCCAGAACCGGGCCAAGGCCATGACGGTGCTGCGTGCCCGCCTGCTCGAGCTGGAACGCCGTCGGCGGTCCGACGACGCAGCGGGCCAGAAGCGTGCGCAGATCGGCGGTGGCGGTCGAAGTGAGAAGATCCGCACCTACAACGTCAAGGAGAACCGGGTCACCGACCATCGGATCGGTCTGACGCTGTACCACCTGGACCGCGTGCTGCGCGGTGAGCTCGACGAGATCAGCGACGCGCTGATCACCGACGACCGCGCCCGCCGGCTCACCGAGGTCGTCGGAGAGGCGGCGACCCCGTGAGCCCGGCATCGTGAGCCCCGCACCGGACGGCACGATCTCCTGGCGGGAGTTGCTGGCCGACGCCGTCGAGCGGCTGACGTCGGCCGGTTCGGCGTCGGCCGAGGTCGATGCGCGCTGGATCGTCGCGGAGTGTCTGGAGATCTCATCTGCGGCCCTGTCGGGAGCGCTCGGCGAACTGGCGACCGAGCGGGGAGTGGCCCGTTTCGACGACATGGTGGCGCGCCGCGCTGCGGGTGAGCCGCTGCAGTACGTGCTGGGTTCCTGGGGGTTCCGCCGGCTCGACCTGATGGTCGACCACCGGGTGCTGATCCCACGGCCCGAGACCGAGTCGGTGGTCGAGGTCGCCCTCGGTGAGCTCGACGCCCTCGGCGGCCGCGAGCGACCGACGCGTGTGGTCGACCTGGGAACCGGCAGTGGCGCGATCGCGCTGTCGTTGGCCGTGGAGCGGGTCCGTACCGAGGTGTGGGCCACCGATGTCAGCGCCGATGCCCTGGCCGTGGCGCGGGCGAACATCGCCGGCGTGGGGAGAGCAGGCGCACGGGTCCGCACCGCGTCGGGGGACTGGTTCGGTGCGCTGCCTGCGCACCTGCGCCAGACGTTCGACCTGGTGGTCTCGAATCCTCCGTACGTGGCAGGGCACGCGGATCTGCCCGATGAGGTGGCGGCATGGGAACCGGCATCGGCGTTGGTGTCGGGTCCCGACGGGACCGATGACCTGCGGCGGATCATCGCCGAAGCACCCGACTGGTTGACCTCGGACGGGGTGCTGGTCTGCGAGCTCTCGCCCGAGCAGGCACCCGCGTTGATCGATCACGCCCTGAGCCACTTCGAACGTGCCAGGGTCGACGATGATCTGACCGGGCGCCCCCGAGCCCTCGTGGCGCAGATCGCTCGGCGCTGAGGCGTCAGCCCGACGCGGCGGTGCCCACCGTGGAATGATGTCGTCGCCGGGGTGTCCCGGCAGGTCCGTGAGGGGATGGCATGGCACTGCGAAGGAAGCCGGCGGAACGGGTGGAGCTGCTCGCAGGTGTGCAGTTCTTCGACGGGTTCTCCGCCGACGACCTGCGGCGCGTCGTGGAGCTGTCCGACGAGGTCGAGGTGCAGGCGGGCGACGTCCTGATCGATCAGGGAGATCCCGGGACCCACTGCTACGTCATCCTCGAGGGGATCGCCAGCGTGTACGTGCGGGGCGAGCACGTCGCCTCGTGCGGCCCAGGCTCGATGCTCGGAGAGATGGCGTTGGTCGACCATCGACCGCGGTCCGCGACGGTGGTGGGCGATACGGATCTGGACCTGTTGCGGTTCGACTCGACCGCGTTCGGGAAGGTCCTGGAGGAGATGCCCAAGGCGTCCGAGCGGGTCATGACCCTGCTGCGCACGCGGATGACCCAGGGCTGAGCCCGGAGCGACCGAGTCGGCGGGGACGGCGACCGGGTGCGGCCCCAGGACGCCCTGTTCAGCTCACGCGGACGGTGTGGGACTCGTCCAGCGTCACGGCGAGTCCGGTGACGTCCTCGCGTTCGAACCGGGCCATCAGGTCCTGGTCCTCGCTCGTCCCCCAGGTGCGCGACCCGGAGGGGGTCAGGCAGGCACAGATGGCCCGGCTCATGGAACCGTCGCGCTCATGCACGACGGTCCACGTCTCGAGGGTCGCGTCGCCCACGTGGTCGCCGTCGACGCTCCGGCCGGGCCGCGCGTCGATCTGCTCCTGGGGGTGTTCGTAGCGGAAGCCTCCTGTTGGCGGCTCGGTGGACAGCACCCCGAACGCGTGCTTGTCGAGGGTTCCTCCGTTGGCCGTCACCAGCCCGAGGCTGCCGGGGTCGTCGCGCAGCACCTGCACCATGGCGGCGAGCGCGTGTCCGACGGGGTTGCTCCAGGGACCTCCGGCGAAGGGCAGCCCGCCGTAGACGGTCAGCTGTCGGTCGATGGGGATGTCGAGCTCGCGCAGTGCCAGCTGCACCGCGGAGGGGAAGCAGGAGTAGAGGTCCAGGTGGGCGACCGAGTCGACGTCGGTGCCTGCCAGCTCCAGTACGCGTCGACCGGCGACACGGATCGCCACGGACGAGGTGAAGTCCTGGCGCTCGGACATCGTGCGGTCCGTCCCATCGGTCCCGGCGTGCAGGAAGACCCAACGGCTCCGCTCCACGCCCAGCTCGGCGGCACGTGCCGCCGAGCACACGATCAGCCCCGAGGACATGTCGACATCGGGGTTGGAGACCATGCGCTTGGTGTACGGGAAGCCGACCATGCGGTTCTCGGGGGTGGCAGTGGTGATCTCCTCAGCGGTGTACGCCTGGCGGTTCCATGCGTACGGGTTGTCCGCTGCCACCCTCGAGAACCCCGCCCACATCTCACCGATGACCGCCAGGTGCTCCTCCAACGAGCGGCCGGAGTCGTGCCACAGGGCGTTCTCGAACAGCGGGTAGGTCTGGGTCGGCCACACGATGCCCCGCTCGACCTCCGCGGGGTGCGCCATGAGGAACGGCGCGCCGTCCTCCCAGTCCGGCGTGACGTCGTCGCCCTGGCGTGACCACTGGAGGTCCTCCCCGCGGCGCTTGGCCGCGGACCTGGCGCGCCCCGACTCGGCCCCGCAGAGCACGCCCAGCTCGATGCGTCCGGCGCTGATCTCGACGGCCAGCCTGTTCAGCAGGAGCTGTGGGGAGTTGCCGCCCACGGTGACGGTCCAGGTGGCCGCTCGCTCGGCGCCGAGGTGTCGAGCGACGATGCGGCCCGGGTCACGGTACCGCCACGAGAACGTGGGTACGGCGGCCACCACGTCGGCGCCGGCCAGGATGCGGGCGTCACCGGCCAGGCCGGTGTCGGCAGCGGCGAGCAGCACCGCCTCGGCCATCAGCTCCGCCGGTTCAGGGGCCTCGCCCTCTCGGACGAGGTGCTGACCGACCCCCACCACGACGGGGGTGCGCGGGTCGATGTTGGGCGGGAGCTTGCCGGACATGGCGCGAAGACTACGGGTCGCCCCCACGCTGCTCCGAACCTGGCGGGACTGCCGTGGGAGCAACCCCCCGACGCTCACTAGGATGAGGACGTGACCGACCAGCCCTCCCGGCCGACCCCGACCAGCCACCCGACGACCGTGGCGGTCGGATCGGACCATGCGGGGTTCGCGCTCAAGGAGGAGCTGTCACGGCACCTCGCCGGGCGCGGCATCCAGGTGCTCGACCTCGGGACGAACTCGACCGAGCGTGTCGACTACCCGGACTTCGGCACCCTCGTCGGCACCGCCGTCGTGTCGGGTCGAGCAGATCTGGGCGTGGCGGTGTGCGGATCCGGCCTCGGCATCTGCATGGCCGCGAACAAGGTGGCCGGTGTGCGTGCCGCTCCGGTGCACGACGTCACCTCGGCGCGACTGACGCGGCAGCACAACGACGCGAACGTCATCTGCTTCGGCGAGCGGCTCATCGGCGTCGAGGTGGCCGTCGAAGCACTCGACGCATGGCTGGACGCCAGCTTCGAAGGCGGTCGCCACGCCGGGCGTGTGGCCAAGCTCGACGCCGTGTCACCGCCCACCTGACCCGCCGGTCCGTCGGGTGCGGGCCGGCAGCGCGACGAGCTGCACGGCCCGAGCGTCGGACCTCTCCACATCCTCCTGCAACGAACCCGAAGGACACCAGATGCCCTGGCCCACCGATCCCGACACCGAGCTCTTCGATGCGATCGACCGCGAGGTCGACCGGCAGAACACCGGCATCCAGCTGATCGCGTCGGAGAACTTCACGTCGCCGGCCGTCATGTCGGCGGTCGGCTCGGTGTTGACCAACAAGTACTCCGAGGGCTATCCCGGCAAGCGCTACTACGGCGGCAACGAGGTCGTGGACGACATCGAGGACCTTGCCCGCGAACGTGTGAAGGCCCTCTTCGGCGCGGATGCCGCCAACGTGCAGCCGCACTCGGGGGCGAACGCGAACGTCGCGGTCTACCTGGCGCTGTTGGACCAGGGCGACACCGTGCTGGGCCTCAGCCTCGACCACGGTGGGCACCTCACCCACGGTTCGCCGGTCAACCTCTCGGGGCGCTTCTACAACTTCGTCTCCTACCAGGTGACGCCGAGTGACGAGCGGATCGACTACGACCAGATCCGGGATCTCGCACGGGAGCACCGCCCGAAGCTCATCGTCGCAGGAGCGACCGCCTACCCGCGCATCATCGACCCCGAGCCGATCCGGGCCATCTGTGACGAGGTGGGTGCGCTGTTCCTGTTCGATGCGGCGCACATCGCCGGGCTGATCGCCGGCGGCGCGCACCCCAACCCGGTGCCGCATGCCGACGTGGTCACCTTCACCACCCACAAGACGCTGCGCGGACCCCGTGGGGGCTGCATCCTGTCGACGTCGGAGCATGCTGCTGCGATCGACAAGGCCATCTTCCCCGGACTGCAGGGCGGGCCGCTCGAGCACGTGATCGCGGGCAAGGCCGTGGCGTTCCGCGAGGCGGCCGACCCGAGCTTCTCGACCTATGCCCACCAGATCGTGGCCAACGCGCAGGCCCTCGCCGCCGGGCTCGCCGGCAACGGGTTCCGTCTGGTCTCCGGGGGGACCGACAACCACCTCATGCTGGTCGACCTGCGCAGCTTCGACAGTGAGCTCACCGGCAAGGAGGCCCAGCTGGCGCTGGACCGTGCCGGCATCACCTGCAACAAGAACACGGTGCCCGACGATCCGCGCTCGCCGTTCGTCACCTCGGGGTTGCGGCTCGGCACCCCGTCGGTCACCACCCAGGGCATGGCCGAGGCGGAGATGGCACAGATCGCGGAGTTCATCACCCGTGTCCTGCGAGCCCCGACCGACGACGCAGAACTGGCCGCGGTGCGCGCCGATGTGCGGGCCCTGTGCTCCGGGTTCACTCCCTACCCGGGCTGACCCCGGGGAGCGGGCGGGCCGACCAGAGGGTCAGGCGGCACCGTTGCGGTGCAGCACCGCAGGGATCGTCTTGGCCAGGATGACCAGGTCGGTCACGAGCGACCAGTTGTCGACGTAGTAGAGGTCGAGACGCTCGTAGTCCTCGAGCGACGCCGTGAACCGGCCGTTCACCTGCCAGTTGCCGGTCATGCCCGGCTTGACCCGCAGGCGCTCCTTCAGGTCGTCGTTCCACTGGATCGCCTCGTGGGGCAGCGCCGGGCGTGGCCCGACCAGGCTCATGTCGCCCTTGACGACGTTGAGCAGCTGGGGGAGCTCGTCGATCGAGGTCTTGCGCAGGAACTTGCCGACCGTGGTGACCCGGGGGTCGTCGGCCATCTTGAACATGGGGCCCGCTGCTTCGTTGCAGTCCATCAGCTCGGGGAGCATCGATTCCGCACCGTGGACCATGGTGCGCAGCTTGTACACGGTGAAGGGGGCGCCGTTGCGGCCGACGCGGGTCTGGGTGAACAGCACGCCGCGGCCCGAGGTGAGCCGCACCGCGAGCGCCGCAGCGATCAGGATGGGCGAGATCAGGAGCAGGCCGAGCGATGACGCGACGATGTCGAAGCCGCGCTTGGCCACCGAGCGCCACGTGTTGGTGACCGGCTCGACGCACATCACCGGATAGCGTCCCAGCGGGCGCAGCGTGACCCGCCGAGTGGCGATGTCACGCATCGCGGAGGAGAGCTCGACGTAGATGCCCTCGCGGGTCAGGTCCCGGACGAGTCGGTTGGCGCTGTCGAGGGAGATGCCGGTGGTGGCGACCACGACGCTGTCGGCGCCAGCGGTCCGCACGATGTCCAGGATGTCCTCGGTGCCACCCAGGTAGGGGAGCCGGTGCGACGGGGTGAGGGGCTCGTCGGTGTCCTGGACGTCGTCGCTGACACGACCGACCACCCGGTAGCCGAGCTCCTTGCTCTGCTGGAGCATCGTGACCAGCTCGTCGGCCTCGGAGTTGTCGCCGACGAGGACCACCTTCCTGGACAGCTGGCCTTCGGCACGCCGGCGTGCGACGGTCTGGCGGATGATCTCGCGCTCGAGTGCCACCAGCGAGAACACGGTCAGACCGGCAGCGAGGAGCCATCCCCGTGACAGGGAGACCTGCAGCACCACCGAGATGCCGGCCAGCACGATGACGCCCATGACCGTTGCGTTGACGAGCCGCCGCAGCTCTTCGATGCGGCGCGACAGGTGGCGAGCGGCATACAGGCCCTGTTGGCCGTAGATCGCCGGCCAGAACGGGATGGAGACGGCGGCGATGACGACGGCCCAGCCACTCACCGACAAGCCGGTCAGGGGGGTGTACAGCAACAGTGACAGCGCAAGGGCGACGGTCGTGGTGGCGGTGTCGGCCAGGACCATGGTCGCCTTGAGTCCGATCCGACGGCGCCGCGGGGCGGGGGTGGCGCCGGAGCCGCTGGGTTGTCGCTACAGCCTCGACGGTCTGCGGAGGGCGGCGCTGCGCTGCGCTCGATCGCCGCAGCTGTCCGTCGTGGCCTGATGGTCCCTGCCGACGCCCCCGCCTTTGGGGCAATAGGCGCGCTAGCCCGCTCCGTGTGCATACAGCTCCATCCCTCTCAGCCGCCGGCAGAATCGCCCAGCCCCGCCTGCAGCTGCCCACCCCGCCTCCCAGTTCGGCACGGTGGATGTCTTCCTCTAGGTATACAGCATGGCTGCTGGGTGAACACCCAGCAAAACTCCCTGTTCATCGTCCTGTCATATTCGGGTGCTCTCCTGTCGGCGGCCCGGCGACGCAGATGAGGACTCGGCCCGGTCGGGAGCGGGTAGCGTCTCGTCGGTGGGCCCCTACCTCCTCGTGATGGCCGTCGCCGTGGCGGCCACCGCAGCTGCGGTGCCGCCACTTCGAGTGCTGTCACGTCGTACGGGTGCGCTCGCCCAGCCGGGTGACAGGACGGTGCACGCGACGCCCACACCCATCCTGGGTGGCGCGGCGCTGCTGTTCGGCTTGCTGGTGGCGCTCGGCGTCGCGTCGCAGATGGTCGAGTTCGAGCCGGTGTTCGACTCACCGGGCAACGTCGCGGGAGTGGTGGCCGCCGCGTTCGTGATCTGGCTGACCGGGCTGATCGACGACCTCCGTGATGTCTCCGCCCCCGCCAAGCTCGCCGGCATGGTGCTGTCGGGTTCGATCCTGACCCTGGTGGGACTGACGATCATCTACTTCCGTGTGCCGTTCCTGGGCTTCACCGTGCTCCCACCGGACATGTCGGCGCTCATCACGGTGCTGTGGGTCGTCGGGATGGCCAACGCGGTCAACCTGATCGACGGGTTGGACGGTCTGGCCGCGGGGATCGTGGCCATCGGCGCGGGATCGTTCTTCCTGTACGGCTGGCGACTGCTCGACGTCGGGGTGCATCGACCCGGCGAACGTGGGCCCGTTGCTCGCGGTGGTCACCGCCGGCATCTGCATCGGGTTCCTCCCGTTCAACTTCAACCCGGCCAGCATCTTCATGGGTGACGCCGGAGCGCTGCTGCTCGGGTCTGCTGCTGGCCGCGTCGACGGTGGCCGTGGGCGGGCAGTCCGACGACCCGTTCTCGGGTCAGTCCTGGTTCTTCTTCGCTCCGCTGGTCATCCCGTTGTTCATCCTGGGCGTCCCGCTGATCGACCTGGTCTTCGCGGTCGTGCGGCGAGCGACGACGCGCGAAGCGGCGTCGCGACCGCCGACAAGGAGCACCTGCACCACCGGTTGATGGACCTGGGCCACGGCCATCGACGCACGGTGGTGATCCTGTGGGCCTGGACCGCTGTGCTGTCGGGGTTCGTGCTGGTGCCCGCGTTCACCAGCCGCGGCAACGGCATCGTCCCGATCGGGCTGGCTGCGTTGGCGCTGCTGTTGTTCACGCTGCTCGCGCCGACGATTCCGCCGGGCGACATCGGTGGCGGCGGACGAGCTCCGGCCGGCCGACGCTCTCGGACCGACTTCCGACGGTTCAGCCGGCGGTGACGGTGTCGGTGTCGGTGCCGGACCGGACGAGGGAGCCGGGTAGCTCACCGGTCGACACGCCGTCGCGGACGGTCTCGACGCCGCTGCACCCAGACGCTGCGGATGCCCACGGAGCCGGCGTACAGGCGGCTCGTCCCGCCCGGCAGGTCGTCGACCATCGACAGCAGCTCGGAGTCGATCGTCGCCGGATCGAACAGCACCAGATCCGCGTGGGCTCCCTCGGCGATGACCCCACGGTCGCGCAGCCCGAACAGCTCTGCGGGCACCTGGGTCAGCATCTGCACGGCTCGTTCGACCGCTGCCAGCTCCCGACCACGCAGGCAGTCGGCGATGAAGCGGGTGGGGTAGTTGGCGCCCTGCATGCGATCCAGGTGCGCGCCGGCGTCGGACCCACCGAGCATCACCGAGGGGTGTTCCCAGGCCTGACGCCGCAGTTCCCAGGACTCGGGGTCGGCATCGGTCGCTCCCGGCCACAGCACCGTGCGCAGGTCGTCCGCCAGCGACGATGTCGAGCAGCGTGTCGAACGGCTCCTGGCCGCGTTCTGCGGCGATGTCGCCGACCCGCCGACCGGTCAGGCCGGCGTTGTCGTCGCTGAAGGTGTCGCCGATGACGTAGGTGTCCCAGCCGGTCAGGCGGGCGAAGACCCCCGTCTCGGGCGAGGCTGCTCGCTCCTGCATGAAGCGTCCGTGTCTCGGGGTCGCGCAGGCGTTCGATCCGCTCCTCGACCGGCAGCCCGAGGATCGGACCCCAGTCCGGCATCATGTTGAGCGCGCAGTAGGTGAGGAAGCTCATGTTCATCCCGACGATCACCGGCATCGTCAGTGCCACCACCTTGGCCCCCGCCGCTGCGCAGCGGTCCATCGCCGCGAGCTGGTTGCGGTAGCGCTCCGGTGCGTGGGAGTCGATCGTGAGCACGTTCCAGTTGAGCGGACGGTTGCCGGCCGTGGAGAACTTGATCATGAAGTCGACCTCGGCGTCCTCGAAGCCGTCGAGGCAGCCGTCGGATGCGAACTCGAGCGTCGTGCCCGGGTGCTCGGCGACCACCGCGGCCAGTTGGAGCAGCTCGTCCTCGCTGGCCCAGCGCGACGCGACCGGCTTGCCGTCGCCGTCGGAGTGGGTGCGGGCGAGCGTGGTGGAGAACCCCAGCCCACCCGAGCGGATGCCCTCGGCGAGCAGCCTGCACATCTCGTCGATCTCATCCTGGGTGGCCTCGCGCTCGACCGCCGCGGTGCCCATCACCCGGCGCCGGAGTGCGCAGTGCCCGACCAGGAATCCGGCGTTGATGCCCGAGTCGACCGTCCAGCCGGTCGAGGTACTCGGGGAAGGAGGTCCAGTCCCATTCGATGCCGTTCTCGAGCGCGGCGAGCGGCATGCCCTCGACCTTGGCCATCATCCGTCGCGTGTAGTCGCCGTCGCCCGGCGTCAGCGGCGCCAGGGTGAACCCGCAGTTCCCGGCGATCACGGTGGTGACCCCGTGCAGGTTGGACGGCGAGCCGGTCGGATCCCAGAAGAACTGGGCGTCGTAGTGGGTGTGCGGATCGACGAATCCTGGGCTGAGCATGAGGTCCGTGCCGTCCACCTCGGTGGCGGCCGGGGGGACGGCGTCCGAGCCGTCGCCCGAGATCGCGGCGATCCGACCGTCACGGACCCCGACATCTCCGGTACGCGCCGGTGCGCCGGTGCCGTCGATGATCGTCACGTTGCGGATGGCCAGGTCCATGTCGGGTCCTTCGGTGGAGTTGTGTCCGGGGGCGGGGAGCCCGTCCGGCCGGGGTGCGGGAGCACGCCGAGCGGGGCTGGTGCTCTGGTATCTGACACTCTGTCAGATCCTCGCAGATCCGGCCGCAATCGGGCCACCGGCGCTGCTCGACGTGCTAGAAACACGACCTGACGCCGTGTCAGATCGGCGCCGAGACCTTCATCCCGACACCATCTGCGTGGTCGGGATGAGAGACAGGGGGAAGTTGTGAAGCGAACTCTGGCAATCCTCGTGTGCGCCGTGGCGCTCGTGGCCACGGCCTGCGGAGCGTCGGGCGACGAGGAGGTCACCGAGAACGAGGGCGAGACCGCAACGACGGTGGCCTCCGGCGACGATGCGTCGTTCGGCGATCTTCCCTCGCCGTGCGGTGACGGCGACGCCTCGGTCGCCGAGGGCGAGGGTCCGGCGACCGACAAGCTCCTGCTGGGTGTGGCCAACGACCGCAGCGCCGACATCCGTCCCGGTCTGAACAAGGAGTTCTGGGACACCGCCCAGGCCTACGAGAAGTGGTGCAACGACCAGGGTGGCATCCAGGGCCTGCCGATCGAGCTGGTCGACCTCGACGGTCAGGTGACCAACGTCGAGGCTGCGATGACCAAGGCCTGCACCGAGGTGTTCGCGATGGTCGGCCGGCGGCTTCGCCCAGGATCAGCTGGAGTTCTCCGGCAAGAGCGGCTCGGACTTCCACGAGTGCGCCCTGATCGACATCCCGGCCTTCGCCGTGTCGATCGAGAAGAGCCTGTCCAACGGCAAGATCGAGCCGTTGCCGAACCCCGCGAACAAGCAGTCGACGCAGTGGGTGACCGACTACAGGGAGCTGTACCCCGAGGAGTCCGAGACGATGGTCGTCGTCTACGGGGAGCTGCCGTCGATGCAGACGGTGAAGGCGCAGTTCGAAGCGGCTGCCGACACCGCGGGCATCACGCTGGTCAACCCCATCTCGTACCCCATCATCGGAGCCGATGACTGGGGGCCGTACGCCGACCTGGTGATCGACTCGGGTGCCGGCTCGCTGTACTGGATCGGTGAGCCGTCCAACGCTGCCAACCTCAGCCAGAAGCTCAACGAGAAGAACTGGGACGGCGTGGTGCTGCACCAGACGAACACCTACGACGACGTGCTGTTCTCCTTCGGTGACGAGGGCGTCGAGGGCTCGGTGATCCGTACCGCGTTCCACCCCTTCGAAGAGGCCGACCAGTGGCCGGCGGTGGCGCAAGTTCCAGGAGATGCTCTCCGAGGTCCCCGACGCGAAGGTCGCAGCGCTGGGCGTGCAGGCGATGTCGGCGTGGCTGTTGTTCTCCGTCGCCGCCAACGAGTGCGCCGACGCGAACGACGGTGTGATCGATCGTGAGTGCATCCTGGAGCAGTCAGCAGCGGTGGACGACTGGACCGCTGGCGGTCTGCACGTCCCCACCGACCCCGGATCGGGCAACCCGCCCGAGTGCGGCATGCTGCTCGTCGTCACCGACGGCGGCTTCGAGCGCCTGTACCCCGAGATCGGTGGCGAGGGCGACGATCAGGACGGGTTCAGCTGCCCCGAGGACAGCATCGTCGACGTCGACGTCTCCGAACTCGGTGAGGGCAAGGTCGACCCGGACCGCCCCAACTGATCTGACTGCGACGCCCGGTCCGACGGTCACTCCGCCGGGCCGGGCACAGCGCTTCCATGGACAAGTTCCTCGTCTTCACCATCGGCGGTCTGGCGACCGCGGCGATCTACGCCATCTCGGCGTCCGGGCTCGTGGTCACCTACACGACGTCGGGCATCTTCAACTTCGCGCACGGCGCGTTCTCGATGATGGCCGCGTTCATGTTCTGGCAGGTCCACATCGCCTGGGGTGTCCCGGTCGTGCCCGCGATCATCCTGGTGGTGTTCGTGATCGGACCGTTGTTCGGCGCCATCGTCGAGCGCGTCATCATGCGCGGGATCGAGGGCACGACCGACGTCGTCAAGATCGTCGTGACCATCTCGTTGATGATCGCCCTGATCGGGCTCGCCAACGTGATCTGGGACCCCAACGTCGGGCGGCCGGTGCCGCCGTTCTTCAACGGTGCCACGACCGAGATCCTGGGCGTGGTGGTGACCTACCAGCGGCTCATGACCCTGGCGGTCGCGGTCGCCGTCGCCGGTGGACTCGCACTGATGTTCCGCTACACGCGTCTGGGCATCGCCATGCGAGCGGTGGTCGACGACCGCTCGCTGATGATGCTCAACGGTGGGCGTCCCGGTCGCGTGTCGATGATGTCGTGGGCGCTCGGTGCGGGCATGGCGGCCATCGCCGGCGTGCTGCTCGCTCCGGAGCAGACCCTGAGCGCGACGACGCTGACGCTGATCTTCATCAACTCCTATGCCGTTGCGGTGGTCGGGCGACTGCGGAGCCTGCCGGGGGCGTTCCTCGGCGCGGTGATCCTGGGTCTGTCCCAGTCCTACGTGATCGGCTATCTCGACCAGTCGACGACGATCGGGCCCATCAGCCTGCGGGCGGTCACCCAGGCACTGCCCCCCATCATGTTGTTCGTCGTCATGGTGCTGCAGCCCCAGGACCGGCTGACCGCCAAGGGAACCGCTCGCCGCAGCGTCCCGACCCGCCCGCCGACGTTGCGGTTCGCCTTGATCAGCAGCGTCGTGTTCGTCGCTGTCGTCGCAGCGCTCGGTTCGCTGATCGCGGGGCCCAACCTGAACCTCCTGCTGACGGGGTTCTTCACCGCGATCGTGACGCTCTCGCTCGTCCCGCTCACCGGCTACGCCGGACAGATCTCGCTCGCCCAGCTGACCTTCACCGGCATCGGTGCGGTGGCCATGGCCAGCTGGGGTGCGAACGGCGAGCCGTGGGCGGTGCTGCTGTCGGTCGGGCTCTGCGCGCTCGTCGGCGTGCTCGTCGCGTTCCCTGCGCTGCGGTTGCAGGGCATCTACCTGGCGCTGGCCACAGCGGCGTTCGCCATGTTCTGTTCATCGATGGTGTTCAACCAGACCGCGATCATGCCGGGGGCCAATCGGCAGGTGCCCCAGCTGGACTTCGGCATCTGGGCCATCACCAGCGACTACAGCCAGCTCGTCTTCTCCGCGGCGCTCTTCGCCGCCATCGGCACCGGCCTGATCGTGCTGCGACGCAGTTCATGGGGGCGCCGACTGACCGCCATGAAGGACTCGCCCATCGCGTGCGCCACGTTGGGTCTCAACCTGACGGCCACCAAGGTCGGCGTGTTCGCACTGTCCGCAGCCATCGCTGGTGCCGCCGGGGCGACCTCGGGCCGGACGTTCCTGGCCGAGACCCTTGCGCTGCCGTCCTCGCTGTCGATCACCATGATCGCCGTGGTCGGCGGCATCGGCTCGGTCGCAGGCGCGTTCTTCGGCGGTCTGCTGTTGGGCGTGATCCCGATCTTCTCGACCTTGTTCGCAGCGAACGCCATCGGCGTGTTCGCCTTCGCCTCGCTGTCGGTGAAGGACATGTTGGCGTTCTCCCCCGGCCTGATGGGGATCAGTCTCGGGCGCAACCCCGACGGCGCCGCCCCGCAGATCGGTGCGGGGTTCCGGGCGGTCGGCCAGTCGGTGCCGTCGCTCGCGGTCACCGCGGTCGGTGCCACCGGCCTGTGGCTCGTGACGCGACTCGACCACCTCGACAAGTGGTCCTTCTTCGCCGCGATCGTCGTGTTCGTCATGGCGATGGTGCCGTTGACCCCGCTGTTCTTCTCTCCGCTGCCGGGTCGCCGGTGGGCCATGGAGATCTGGTTGGCAGTCGGGGTGCTCGGCGCGGCCGCCATCCCGTGGGCCACCGCGATCACCTCGAACGGCATGCGGGTGGTGCTGATCTTCGTCTACACGTTCCTGGTCGCCCGGGTCGCCATGGGCCTCCATGGTGCAGCGGAGCTCGCCACCGGAGAGGCGGTCCCCGAGGGGCCCTCGCCCGACGAGTTGGGCCTGTGGTCCCCGCTGACCAAGGCCGATGCCCTGGACGCCGGGCGTGCCCTGGGGCTGGATGAGGAGTTGCTGAGCGCTCCGTCGACGCAACGGTTCGGCCCGGGAGGGGGTTCCGGCATGAGCGTGCTCGAGGTGGATCGGGTCTCGGTCAGGTTCGGCGGCCACCTGGCGGTGAGCGAGTGCTCGCTGCGGGTCGAGGGCGGTCGCGTCAGCGGACTCATCGGGCCGAACGGTGCGGGCAAGACCACCACGTTCAATGCCATCTGTGGCGTGGTCCAGCCGTCGTCGGGGCAGGTTCGACTCGATGGACGTGACATCTCCCGGATCGGCACGCACAAGCGGGCGCGCCTGGGCATCGGCCGGACGTTCCAGCGGCTCGAGGTGTTCTCCTCGCTGACCGTGCGCGAGAACATCCAGGTCGGCCTGGAGATCCGCCGGAGTTGGTCACGGCGCAAGGGCACCCTCCCGCAGTACCTGGCCGATGGCGGCGACCCGGGCCACGACGCAGAGATCGAGTTGATCCTGGACCGGCTCGATCTCCGGGGACTGGCCGAGGAGCAGGTCGGCTCGCTGCCCACCGGTCATGCCCGGCTGGTCGAGCTCGGCCGCGCGCTGGCGGCCCGTCCCTCGGTGCTGCTGTTGGACGAGCCGGCGTCCGGTCTGGACGACAACGAGACCGAGGCGTTCGGCGACCTGCTCGTGGCGCTGGCGGCCAACGGTCTGGGCATTCTGTTGGTGGAGCACGACGTCGCGCTGGTCATGCGGGTGTGCGAGCACCTCTCGGTGCTCGACTTCGGTCAGGTCATCGCATCTGGCAGCCCTGACGTGGTGCGGGCCAACGAGGCCGTGCTGGCTGCCTACCTGGGCACGGCACCGGTCGACGGCGGCTCGCCGTCGTGACGGTCGCACCGGGTACCACGGCATCGGCGGAGGAGCCCCTGCTGGAGCTGCGCGGCATCCGCGCTGCCTACGGGTCGATCGAGGTGCTGCACGGTGTCGACCTCGCGGTGGCGCCGGGCACGGTGGTCGCGCTGCTCGGGCCGAACGGCGCCGGCAAGTCCACCACGCTGCAGGTCGCATGCGGCCTGATCCCACCGACCTCCGGCTCGGTGCTGCTCGCAGGGCGTGACGTCACCGGGGTCAAGGCCGAGGACCTCGCTCGCAGCGGGGTCACGACGATCCCCGAGGGCAAGGGCATCTTCCCGAACCTGACGGTGCGCGAGAACCTGCTCATGGCCACCTATGCCGGTGTCACGATGCGTCACGTCGAGGAGATCTCCTACGAGCGCTTCCCCCGGTTGAAGGAACGGCGCAGCCAGGTCGCGGGAACCATGTCGGGTGGAGAGCAGCAGATGCTCGCGATGGCCCGCGGCCTGGCGGTCGACCCGGCGGTGCTCCTGCTGGACGAACTGTCGATGGGGCTGGCGCCGCTGGTCGTCGAGGAGCTGTACGGCATCGTCGGACAGATCGCACGCGGCGGCACGTCGATCCTGGTCGTCGAGCAGTTCGCCCGTACCGTGCTGGGCGTGGCCGACGTCGCGGCCATCATGGTCAACGGTCTGGTACGAAAGGTCGGCACCCCTGCCGACGTCGAACATGAACTATCCGCTGCCTATCTGGGTGGGTGACCCCTGTGAATGAGAATGAAGCACGTATCGAACAGTTCAGGACCGAGGTGGACGGCCTCAAGTTGAAGGGCAGTTCGGGTCAGGGCGAGCAGCGACTCCTCGTCCTCGGCATCGTGCTGACCGTCATCGGCATCGGGCTCGCGGTGCTCGGGGCGGTGCAGGTCGGCACGAGCGGTGGCAACCCGGCCGACCAGCGCGCCTTCATGGCGCAGGGCTCGTTCATGGGTCTTGCGTTGATCATCGCGGGCGCAGCGCTGTTCGTCAGGTACTCCCTGGCCCGATTCATGCGCTTCTGGCTGATCCGACTCACCTTCGAGAGCCGCGCCAACACCGATCGTGTCGTCGACGCCATCGAGCGCGCCGCCGGCCTGCCGAGCACGCTCGACGCGCCGGTGAACCAGCGCGTCGCGCCGCCGTCGGACCACTGAGCACGGCCACCTGTTGCCGCTGCTGACGACCGCGCCCGACGGATTTGCCCGCCCCCGGAGCACCCCATAGATTGCGAACGGTTTCACAAGCGGTACAGCGGCGCCACGTCCCTGACCGCGATGACCCGACACCTCATGCCTGCTGACTCCCACGAGACCACCGAACCGAGGTCCGTCGCCGAAGAGGCGACGCGTTCGCTGCATCGTTCGCACGGCTCGTTCGAGTTGGCGTTGGCCCCCGTGATCCTTGCGTTGCTCGGGCTGTGGCTCGATCGAACCATCGGCACGGTGCCGCTCTTCACCCTGGTGTTCGCCATCGTCGGCATCCTGGGCTCCTTCACCAAGGTGTACTTCGAGTACCGCAACTCCATGGCGGAGATGGAGACGAACGCTCCGTGGGTGGGTCACGCCCGTTCCCAGGAGTTCCGGACGCAGGCGCGTGCCCGTGCGGAGCGCCTCGCCACACCGGTGGAGGGCGATCGATGAGCGGTCCGACCCCCACCGACCCGATGCAGGTCCGCATCGAGGGTCCCTCGCCCGCCCTGTCGGTCGCGTTCGACCTGGCCAAGCGCAGCCTGTGGCTGGCGCCGGTGATCGTGTTCGGCTCCGCGGCGATCTGGGGGATCGAGGGCGTCTACTCCACGCTGTACGCCCTGCTGATCGTGGTGGCGAACTTCCTGCTGCTCGGCCTACCTGCTGGCCGTCACCGGTCGCATCAACGCAGCACTCATGGCCGGCGCGGCGCTGTTCGGCTTCCTGTTGCGTCTCGGGCTGATCTTCCTCGCCGTGCATCCTGGTCCGTGGCGCCTGGTGGGTCGAGCTCGTACCGCTCGGCCTGACCCTGATCGTGGCGCACCTGGTGCTGCTCTTCTGGGAGATGCGCTACGTGTCGGGAACGCTCGCGTTCCCGGGTCTCAAGCCCCAGCCGACGCCCAACCCCTATCTTCCGTCCTCCGACGGGGACGACGCCGATGCGTCGAGCTCCGTCCCACCCTCGAACGTCGCGCCGTCGGCGCCGAACGCGCAGTAGAAGGAGCCCATCCGGATGTCAGGCTTCCAGACCGTCGCAGGTCAACTCATGGTGCTCGCCGCCGAAGGCGAGGGCGGTGGCGGAGTCAAGTTCCCGCCCGATCGAGAACCTGATCGTCAACTGGCCCGCCGCGTTCGGCGAGGGCGAGTGGTACGCGTTCAACAAGATCGCCCTCATCTCGCTGATCGCCATGATCGTGCCCGTGCTGTTCTTCCTGCTTCGCCGGTCGCAAGGCCTCAGTCGTGCCCGGGCAAGCTGCAGAACGCCGCCGAGGTCGCCATCGACTTCGTCGAGAAGCAGGTCATCCTCCCGGCCATCGGCAAGGAGGGCATGCGCTACCTGCCGATGCTCACCGTCATGTTCTTCTTCATCTGGATCGGCAACCTGTTCGAGGTCATCCCCACCGTCGCACATGCCGGCGAACGCCCGCATGGCCAACCCGCTGATGCTGGCGATGGTCGCCTGGGTGATGTTCATCGGCGTCGGCGTGAAGCACAACGGCCTCGGCTACTTCAAGGACGCGCTGTTCCCGCCCGGGCGTGCCCAAGGCGCTCTACCTCCTGGTGACCCCGATCGAGTTGCTCTCGACCTTCATCATCCGCCCCTTCTCGCTCGCCGTGCGTCTCTTCGCCAACATGCTCGCCGGCCACATCCTGCTGGTGACCTTCAGGGTGCTGATGCATCACCCTCTGGCAGGCCAGCGCGCTGGCGGTCGTGCTGGTGCCTGTCGTTCGCCATGCTCGTGGCCTTCACCGGCTTCGAGTTCATGGTGGCCTTCCTGCAGGCGTTCATCTTCGCCTGCTGACCGCCGTCTACATCGGTGGGGCACTGCACCCGGCGCACTGACCCCGGAGCACCACCGCTGGACACTCCAGCACATGATCCACCACAAGACCTGACCACATGGCCGGCGGACCCGGCCACGAACAGGAGTACCAACCCAACATGAGTGCCATCATCAACACCGCCAACACCGTTCTCGCCCAGATCCCCGAGGGGCTCACCGGCGACGAAGCCAAGTCCGCTCTCGGCGCATCCTCGGCGCGGCTTCGCCTACGGACTCGCCGCCATCGGCCCCGGCATCGGCATCGGCTACCTCGTCGGCCAGGCCGTGCAGGCCATGGCCCGCCAGCCCGAGTCGGCCGGCCAGGTCCAGACCACGATGTTCCTGGGCATCGCCTTCACCGAGGCGCTCGCCCTCATCGGCTTCGTGGTGTTCATCCTCCTCAAGTTCGTCTGACACCGTCCCGACCGTTCTGACCGGAGGAGATCCTGATGCTCGCTCTCACTGAGCGTGCTCGCAGCCGAGGCAGCCGAGAAGACCGAGACGATCAACCCCGTCGTCCCCGACGAGCTCGGGCGAGATCTTCTGGGGTGCGGTCGGCGTTCTTCACGCTGTGGATCCTGTTGCGCTACGTCTGTCTGCCACCGCTGATGAAGATCCGCGAGCAGCGCGGCCCAGCAGATGCTGGCCGACCAGGAAGCGGCGTCGGCGTCCGAGACGCAGGCCGAACAGGTGCGCCGCGACTACGACGCCACCCTCGCCGAGGCCCGGGCCGAGGCCAACGCCATCGTCGAGGCGGCACGCGTCGCTGCCGAGGAGCGCCGCAGCGTCGCGGTGCGCGAGCTCGAGACCGAGCTCGCCGAGCAGCGCCAGGCAGGCCATGACCGAGCTCGATGCCGCTCGCGCGGCAGCGCTCGGTCAGCTGAAGGGCGACGTGGCCCAGCTCGCCGTGTCGGCCGCCTCCAAGGTGGTCAAGGCCGACCTCGACCTGGCCGGCAACCAGGCCACCGTCGACACCTACGTCAACGAGTCCAGCGGGAACCGCTGAGCAGGGTGGAGTCCATCATGAGCACATCACTTCCGTCGCTGCTCGCAGCTGAGGGCCCGAACCAGTTCTGGCTGCCCGACGACATCAACGAGGTCTACTGGGGCAGCCTGGCGTTCTTCGTCGTGGCCTTCCTGCTGTGGAAGTTCGCCCGCAAGCCGGCGGCGAGTTCTTCAGCAGCCGGATCACCACCATCTCGGGCGAGCTCGACGCCACCGCGCAGCAGCGTCTTGCCGCCGAGGCCGAGCGTGACCGCATCAAGGCAGCACTCGCGGATTCCGACTCCGAGGCCGCCCGCATCATCGAGGAAGCCCGTCGCAGCGCCGATCAGCTCGGCGGTCGACATCGCGGCGCGCACCGAGCGTCGAGTGGCCCAGATGCGAGAGCGTGCCGCGATCGACCTGGCCGCCACCCGGGCCCAGGCCGAGTCCGATCTCGCCGGCGAACTGTCCCGGCTCTCGCTCGGCGCCGCCGAGCGGGTCGTGCAGACCTCGCTCGACGACGACGCACAGCAGCGTCTGATCGACCAGTACATCAGCCAGGTCGGCACCCAGAACTGACATCGACCGCACCGAACGAAGCGAAGCCACAAGATGAGCGACACCCGCATCACCGCCTACGCAGACGCTGCGTTCAGCATCGCCCGTGCCGAGGGCAACCTCGGCGAGGTAGAGGACGAGCTGTTCCGGCTCGGCCGCGTCCTCGAGTCCGAGCGACGAGCTCCGCTCCACGCTGACCGACCCCCACCTGCCGGCCGCACGCCGCCAGCAGATCGTCGAGGACCTGCTCGAGGGCAAGGCCACGACCACGACCGTGGCGATCGTCTCGATGATCGTCGGCGCCGGACGTGCCGCTGATCTTCCGAAGATCGCCGCAGGATCTGGTCGCAGCGCTCTGCGACCGACCGCGGAGAGGTCGTCGCCGAGGTCCGCTCGGCGGTCGCGCTCACCGACGAGCAGATCACACGTCTGTCGGCTGCACTCAAGGCCCGGACCGACCTCGATGTCACCGTCAAGAACGTCGTCGATCCGAGCGTCATGGGTGGCGTCGTCACCCAGATCGGCGACTCCGTCCTCGACGGTTCCGTCCGCACCCGCCTGAACCAGCTCCGCGACGCGTTCTGATCCTCACGGATCCTCGCCCACGCACCCGTACGACCGCCGCCAGGAGACACCCGACATGGCAGAACTCACCATCAACACCGCCGACATCACAGCCGCGATCCGCAAGAACCTCGAGGGCTTCACCCCCGACGTCGAACTGACCCAGGTCGGCCGCGTGCGTCGAGGTCGGCGACGGCATCGCCCGCGTGTCGGGCCTGCCCGACGCAGCGGTGAACGAGCTGCTCGAGTTCGAGTCCGGCGTCTGTCGGCCTGGCGCTGAACCTCGACGAGGAGTCCATCGGCGCGGTGGTCCTCGGCGAGGTCGACTCGATCGAGGAGGGCCAGACGGTCCGGGCCACCGGCAACATCCTGTCGGTCCCCGTCGGCGACGGCGTCGCTCGGTCGGGTGGTCAACACGCTGGGCGAGCCGATCGACGGCAAGGGGCCGCTGTCCAACGTCGCAGGACCGCCGCATGGAGATCCAGGCGCCGGGCATCATGGGCCGTCAGCCCGTGGGTGAGCCGATGCAGACCGGCATCAAGGCGATCGACTCGCTCATCCCCGTCGGCCGTGGCCAGCGCGAGCTGATCATCGGCGACCGCAAGACCGGCAAGACCACCGTCGCGATCGACACGATCCTGAACCAGCGTGGCCTGGGCGTGAAGTGCATCTACGTGGCGATCGGCCAGAAGTCCTCGACGGTCGCCCAGACGGTGGCCACCCTCGACGAGCGCGGCGCGCTGGAGTACACCGTCGTGGTGGTCGCCCCGGCGTCCGATCCGGCGCCGTTCAAGTACCTCGCCCCCTACGCCGGCTGCGCCATGGGCCAGCACTGGATGGAGAACGGCGAGCACGCCCTCGTGGTCTACGACGACCTCTCCAAGCAGGCCGAGGCCTACCGCCAGGTGTCGCTGCTGCTGCGCCGTCCGCCGGGCCGCGAGGCCTACCCCGGCGACGTGTTCTACCTGCACAGCCGCCTGCTGGAGCGTGCCGCGAAGCTCTCCGACGAGAACGGCGCCGGGTCCCTGACGGCCCTGCCGATCATCGAGACCAAGGCCGGCGACGTCTCGGCCTACATCCCGACGAACGTGATCTCGATCACCGACGGTCAGATCTTCCTGCAGGACGACCTGTTCAAGTCCGGTGTGCGCCCTGCGGTCGACGTGGGCATCTCGGTGTCCCGGGTGGGTTCCGCCGCCCAGATCAAGGCCATGAAGAGCTCGGTCGGCACGCTCAAGTCGGACCTGCAGCAGTTCCGTGAGCTCGAGGCGTTCGCTGCGTTCGGTTCCGATCTCGATGCCGTGTCGAAGGCGCAGCTCGAGCGTGGCTACCGCCTGACCGAGCTGCTGAAGCAGGGCATCAACTCGCCGATGGTCGGTCGAGGAGCAGTGCGTGGTGATCTTCGCCGGCACCCGCGGCTACCTGGACGACATCGACATGGCCGATGTCGCTGCGTTCGAAGCCGGTCTGCTCGAGTGGTTCCGCACCCGTCACGCCGACCAGCTCGAGACGATCCGCACCACGGGCAAGATCGGCAACGAGGACGCGTTCGAGGCGGCCATCAAGGCCTTCGCCGAGCAGTTCGAGGGAACCTCCGGCAGCGGTGGCAGCGCCCCCGACCCCGAGGCGCAGCCCGATGCCGACCTGACCGTGAAGAAGGCGCCGGTGCACCTGCCCGAGCAGGAGTCCTCGCGGGACGAGGCCTGATCCATGCCGGGAGCACAGGAACGAGTCCTCCGACGCCGCATCGCGCAGCGTCCAGAACACGAAGAAGATCACCCGCGCCATGGAGCTGATCGCTGCGACCCGTGTGGTCAAGGCACAGACCCGAGCGAATGAGGCTCGTCCCTACTCCGAGCGGATCACCCAGGTGATCCAGGACCTCGCAGCAGCTGGTGCTGACGTCGACCATCCGCTGCTGCGACCAGTCGATGCCGTCGCCAAGGTCGGCGTCGTGGTCCTCGCCGGCGACCGTGGTCTGGCCGGGGCGTACAACTCCAACGTCATCCGTGCCGCCGAGCGAGAGGTCGACGCGGCCCGCGCCGCAGGGCCGCGAGTACGCGTTGGTGACCGTCGGCCGCAAGGCCGAGGCCCACTTCAAGTTCCGCAACTACGACATCGCGGCCAGCTACAGCGGCTTCACCGATCGACCCTCCTACGACGACGCGGTCGCCATCGCCGCGCGTGTGACCGACCTGTTCGTCAACCAGGGCTGTGACCGCATCGATCTGGTGTACACCCGGTTCATCTCCATCGGCTCCCAGGAGGTCGCCGTCCGGCGGTTCCTCCCGCTCGCAGACGAGTCCACGATGGCCGCCGGTGGCGATGCGGGTGCGACCGCAGGGTTCGAGTTCGAGCCCTCGGCGGGAGCGGTGCTCGAGTCGCTGCTGCCGCGCTACGTCGAGTCCCGGCTGTTCTCGGCGCTGCTCGAGGCCGCAGCGTCGGAGCTCGCCTCGCGTCAGCGGGCGATGAAGTCCGCGACCGACAACGCGGAGGACCTCATCATCAAGTACACCCGCAAGATGAACCAGGTCCGCCAGGACGCGATCACCACCGAGATCATGGAGATCATCAGCGGCGCCGAGGCGCTCGCCGATGACAAGGGGAGCCCCGAGGACCTGCTCCTCGACCACCTCGACTCCGATCCGTTCCCGCACACCCTGGGCCGCCGAGCGACCCACGTCCCCCGTTCCGACACCGCCGGCTGAACCGCCGGCATCGAATTCGACATCGACCAGGAGACATCATGACGGTCACCGATACCCAACTCGCCGACGGCAGGATCGTCGCCATCGCGGGACCGGTCGTGGACGTGGAGTTCCCGCCCGCCGCGCTGCCGGAGATCAACACCGCACTCGAGTTCACCATCTCGGTGCAGGGTGAGGACATCGTGGTCACCGCCGAGGTGGCCCAGCAGATCGGCGACAGCCGGGTGCGAGCCATCGCGATGAAGCCGACCGACGGCCTGGTGCGTGGCACGGCCGTGCGCAACACCGGGTCCGGCATCTCGGTGCCGGTCGGCGACGCCACGCTCGGCCACGTGTTCAACGTGCTGGGACAGCCGCTCGACGTGCCGTCGGTGGACGTGCAGGACCGCTGGGAGATCCACCGCCCCGCCCCCGCGTTCGACTCGCTCGAGCCCAAGGCGCAGATGTTCCCGACGGGCATCAAGGTCATCGACCTGCTGACCCCGTACCTGCAGGGTGGCAAGATCGGTCTGTTCGGTGGCGCCGGCGTGGGCAAGACGGTGCTGATCACCGAGATGATCAACCGTGTGGCGAGCCAGTTCGGTGGCGTGTCGGTGTTCGCCGGCGTGGGGGAGCGCACCCGTGAGGGCACCGACCTCTTCATCGAGATGGGTGAGACCGCGCTCGGCGAGTCCGGCTCGGTGCTGGACAAGGCCGCACTGGTGTTCGGCCAGATGGACGAGCCGCCGGGCGTGCGCCTGCGCGTCGCGCTGAGCGCCCTGACCATGGCGGAGTACTTCCGTGACGTCCAGGGCCAGGACGTGCTGTTGTTCATCGACAACATCTTCCGCTTCACCCAGGCCGGCATGGAGGTCTCCACCCTGCTGGGCCGCATGCCCGCAGCGGTGGGTTACCAGCCGACCCTCGCCGATGAGATGGGCGAGCTCCAGGAGCGCATCACCTCGACCGGCGGTCGGTCGATCACCTCGCTGCAGGCCGTGTACGTGCCCGCGGACGACTACACCGACCCCGCCCCCTTCACCGCCTTCACGCACTTCGACGGGACCACCGAGCTCAGCCGTGACATCGCCTCGCTGGGCATCTACCCGGCGGTGGACCCGCTGGCGTCGTCCTCGTCGATCCTCACCCCCGAGGTCGTGGGTGCCCGTCACTACGCCGTGGCACGCCGTGTGCAGGAGATGCTGCAGCGCTACAAGGAGCTGCAGGACATCATCGCCATCCTCGGCATCGACGAGCTGTCCGAGGAGGACCGCATCACCGTCGACCGTGCCCGCAAGATCCAGAAGTTCCTCGCGCAGCCCATGTTCGTCGCCGAGGTCTTCACCGGCCTGCCCGGCATCTTCACCAGCGTCGAGGAGACCGTCGACTCGTTCGAGGCGCTCATCAACGGCGATCTGGACCACCTGCCCGAGCAGGCGTTCTTCAACGTCGGCGGCGCCGAGGACGCCATCCGCAAGGCGGCCGAACTGGAGAAGTCCAGCTGATGGCGCTGGTCGTCGAGCTCGTCTCGCCCGAGCGGGTCGCCTACACCGGTGAGGCCAAGATGGTCATCTGCCGCACGACGACGGGCGACATCGCCTTCCTGCCCGGACACGTGCCCTTCATCGGCGTGCTCGCCACCCACACGGTGCGGGTGCTGCTCGAAGAGGGCGGCGAGCAGGTCATCGCGGTGCACCAGGGGTTCGTCGAGGTGTCGCCCCCCGAGGACGGCGACACCCGGGTGACCATCCTGTCCGACGTGTGCGAGCTCGCCGAGACGATCGACGTGGCGCGTGCCCAGGAGGCCCTCGCACGAGCACAGGCGCAGATCTCCGCCGATCCCGACGACGTCGAGGCGTTCGCCGCCATGGAGCGCGCCGAGGTCCGCCTGTCGGTCGCCACGGCCTGATCCGTCTCCGGATCCGCCCCGGTCGCCGCACCGGCACCGCGGGGTTCACCGGAGCAGTCCGAACTGCCGGAGCAGCATCGTGACCGACCGACTCGTCGCGGTGGCGTTGTTGCCGCCGCTGCAGTTGTCCCAGACGCTCCAGGGGCTCCGATCGGTGATGGGTGACCCCCGCCGGTTCGATCTCCCACCGCATCTGACGCTGGTCCCGCCCATCGCACTGGAGCACTCCTCCGGCACCGAGGCTCGCACCGCGCTGCGGTCGGCTGCCGCCGCGCACGCCCCGTTCCGCCTGGAGCTCGGCCCCGCAGCGACCTTCGCGCCCCGCACCGCGACCCTGCACCTCGCGGTGCAGGGCGAGGTCGAACAGCTGGCGTCGCTACGCGAGGCGCTGCGCACCGAGCCGTGGGACCGTCCCGATGAGCACCGGTTCGTGCCGCACGTGACGCTGTTGTCGAGAGCGACGCAACGTCAGATCGACGCGGGACTCGACCTGCTCGTCGACCCGCTCGGCAGCTGGACCGTCGAGACCTTGGTGCTGCTGGAGCGGCTGCGGCCCGAGACGGGACCCGTCTGGCACCCGGTGGCTGCTGAGCCGCTCGGCGGTCCCGATGTCGTCGGGTCGTGGGGGTGTCGAGCTGCAGCTGCGCAGCATCGACACGCTCGAGCCGGCGGTGGCAGACCTGTTGGCGCTCGACCTGGCGCAGCCCCTGCCACACGGCGACACGTGGCTGGTCACCATCGCCGAGACGCCCGGGCGACCCGGAGTGCCGGTCGGCGCAGCCCTCGGGCGGGCCGACGGGCGCGGCGCTGTCCTGGAACGCCTTGCTGTGGCAGAGGAGCACCGCGGTCAGGGTGTGGCACGGCACGTGGTGGCGCACTGGTGTGCCGCTGCGGTTCGGCGGGGAGCCGGCGTGGTGGCGGCTCGCCATGTCGCGGAGCCCTTGGCGGTGGCACTCGGGTTCAGCCAGGTCGACGCCACGACGTGGTGCCGCCGGATCGGCACGCTCGACGGGCTAGGTTCGCCGACATGAGTCGGTGGTCCACAGCGCTGGTCACCGGTGCCTCGAGCGGCATCGGCGAGTCGTTCGCCCGCCTGCTCGCTGCGGACGGAACCAACCTGGTGGTGGTTGCGCGCGACGGCGAACGCCTCGCGACCCTTGCAGCCGACCTGCGTGAGGCACACGGAGTCGAGGTCGAGGTGCTGACCGCCGACCTGTCGGCGCCGGTGTCACGTGAGCTGGTGGAGCATCGCCTCGCGGACACCTCCCGACCCGTCGACCTGCTCATCAACAACGCCGGATTCGGCACTTCGGGGCACTTCGCCGAGCTCCCCGTGGCTCGCGAGGAACAGCAGGTGCAGCTGAACGTGATCGGCGTGCTCCGCCTGACCGCTGCTGCACTCGACGCCGATGATCGAGCGTCGACGGGGCACCATCGTCAACGTCGCGTCGGTCGCTGCGTTCGTGCCGGCGCCCGGATCGGCGACCTATGCCGCGACCAAGGCGTTCGTCTGCTCGTTCACCGATTCGCTGCACGATGAACTGGCGGGCACGGGCGTGACGGCGACCGCCTCGATCCCCGGGTTCACCCGGACCGAGTTCCAGGCCCGATCGGACTGGACCGAGCAGGACAACGTGCCCGAGCGAGCGTGGTTGTCACCCGACGAGGTGGCCCGAGCGACCCTGGACGGCGCCGCACGGGGGAGGGCCCGGGTGGTCCCCGGCGCCGGCTACAAGGCGTTGGTCGGGGCCGCACAGATGTTGCCCGGGCGGCCCAAGCGGTGGCTCACGGGCCAGGTGCGCCGACTCGCCGGCTGACAGCTCAGACCTGGCGGTAGCGGCGTACGGCGAGCGGCGCTGCGACGACGGTGATGCCGATGATCCAGGCGACCGCCGGCACCACCATGGACCCCCAGGTGGTGCCGGGGATCGGGGTGCCGAGCGAGAGCGCTCGCAGCAGGTTCGCCACCAGGGTGACCGGGTTGTTGCGGGCGATGGCCTGCAGCCAGTCGGGCATGGTGGCGATCGGGGTGAAGACCGAGCTGACGAAGGTGAGGGGGAACAACCAGACGAACCCGGCGGTCTGCGCGGTCTCGGGGTCTTTCACGCCCATGCCGATGTTGGCCATGATCCAACACATCGACGAGCCGAACGCCACCGCGACCACGATCATCGCCAGTCCCATCAGTGCGCCGCCCTCGAAGCGGAACCCGACGAGGTAGCCCACCACGACGAGGACCACCGCAACAGCGCTGAGGCGCACGGTGTCGGCGCTGATGCGGCCACCCAGGACGGCTGAGCGCACGATGGGCAGCGACCGGAACCTGTCGATGATGCCCTTCTGCAGGTCGTCGGCGAGGCCCACCGAGGTGGCGGAGGAGCCGAACACGATGGTCTGCACCATGATCCCGGGGATCAGGAACTGCGCGTAGCTGATGCCCGGCGGGAGGGCCGTGCCGATGGCGCCCCCGAAGACGTAGTTGAACAACAGCACGAACATCACCGGCTGGATCAGGGTGAACAACACCAGTTCGGGGGTGCGTGGCAGTTGGATCAGGTTGCGCCAGGCGATGATCCGTGTGTCGTGGATGATCGCACCGATGCCGTGCGGTCGGACGTGTGCGGTGTGGGTGGGGGAGAGGGTGTCGGTCCCGGTCGTGGTCGTGGTGTCGCTCATCTGCGGGATGACTCCTGGGTGGGTGTGGTGTGACCGGTGATGTTCAGGAAGACGTCGTCCAGGCTCGGGCGCTCCAGACGGAAGTCATCGATGTGGACCCCGGCAGCATTGAGTCCGGTGATGACCGCTGCGGCCAGTTCGGTGTCGGCGCCGACCGCGACGGTCAGGGTGCGGGTCGCCCGGTCGACATCGGGTTCGCTGCCGGTCGTCGCCGCGACGCTGCGGGCAGCTGCGTCGAGCCCCTCGGTGTCGAGCACCTCGATGTGCAGCGAACGTCCGCCGGTGCGGTCCTTCAGTTCGTCGGCGGTACCTTCCTCGACCACCCGTCCGTGGTCGATGACCACGATGCGGTCGGCCAGTTCATCGGCTTCCTCGAGGTACTGCGTGGTGAGCAGGACCGTGGTGCCGTCGGCCACCAGCTCGCGTGCGATGCTCCACAGCTCCAGGCGACTGGCGGGGTCCAGACCCGTGGTGGGCTCGTCCAGGAACAGCACCGTCGGCCGCCCGACCAGGCTCGTGGCCAGGTCCACCCGGCGCCGCATGCCGCCGGAGTAGGTGCCGACCTGTCGGTCGCCGGCGTCGGCGAGCTCGAAACGCTCGAGGAGCGCCCGGGCGCGGGCCACGGCCTCGGCCTTCGACATGCCGAGCAGCTGGCCCACCATGCGGAGGTTCTCGACCCCGGTCAGCTTCTCGTCGACCGCCGCGTACTGGCCGGTGAGCCCGATGATGGCACGCACCTGGTCGGGCTGGTCGTGGACGTCGAACCCGCCGACGCTGGCCCGACCGCTGTCGGCCCGCAGCAGCGTGGCGAGCACGCGGACCGCGGTGGTCTTGCCGGCGCCGTTCGGGCCGAGCAGCCCGAGGACGGTGCCCTCGGCGACGCCGAAGCTGACGCCGGCCAACGCGTGGGTCTCGCCGAAACTCTTGTGGAGATCCTCGACGAGGATGATGGGTGACATGGGAACGGAGGCTACGCCCGTGCGGCGACGCCGCCACACATGCCGTCCGGTGTCAGAGCTCCAGCTTGTGGGGGCGGTGCTGGGCGTCCACCAGGCGGACGGTGCCCGAACGCGACCGCATCACCAGCGACTGCGTGGTTGCGCCGGTGCGGTCGTAGTGCACCCCCTTGAGCAGGTTGCCGTCGGTGATGCCGGTGGCGGCGAAGAAGCAGTTGTCACCGGCGACGAGGTCGTCGGTGCCGAGCACCCTGTCCAGGTCGTAGCCGGCTGCCACCGCCGCATCGCGCTCTCCCTCGTTGCGGGGCCAGAGGCGTCCGATCAGCTCGCCTCCCATGCACTTCATCGCGGCCGCGGTGATCACGCCCTCGGGCGTTCCACCGATGCCCATCAGGATGTCGACGCCCGACTCGGGGATGGCGGTGGCGATCGCTCCGGCGACGTCGCCGTCACCGATGAGGCGGATGCGGGACCCTGTCGCCCGGATCTCGGCGATCATCTCGTCGTGGCGTGGGCGGTCCAGGATCATCACGGTGACCTCGCCCACCTCGATGCCCTTGGCCCTGGCCACGGCGTGGAGGTTCTCGCTCACCGAGGCTCGGATGTCCACCACACCCGCTGCTTCGGGGCCCACGGCGATCTTCTCCATGTACATGCAGGGTCCCGGGTCGAACATCGTGCCCTCGGCCGACACGGCGATCACGGCGACCGCCCCGCCTCGACCCATGGATGTCAGCGTCGTGCCGTCGATGGGGTCCACCGCGATGTCGACCTTGGGGTCGGACCCGTCGCCGACGACCTCGCCGTTGTAGAGCATCGGCGCCTCGTCCTTCTCGCCCTCGCCGATGATGACCGTGCCGGTCATCTGCACGGTGCCCAGGATCAGCCGCATCGCATCGACAGCGGCACCGTCGGCGGTCTCCTTGTCGCCGCGTCCGACCCATTCCGCAGCTGCGAGCGCAGCGGCTTCGGTGGTGCGGACGAGTTCCATCGCGAGGTTGCGGTCGGGCGCCTTCTTGGTCATGGCACGACGATAGCGACGGGCGGCCGGGGGACCGCAACCCGTGCGATCATGCAGCGGTGACCGATCGTGACGAGCTGCCCAAGTTGGACCTCGAGGTGGACCTGGACCTGGACCTCGACCTGGAGACCGACGCCGACGTCGACGTCGAGGGGCCCGAGGCCACCGGTGCGACCGCGGAGGACGCGGACGGACCGGTCGAGACCGACCTGGGCGACGGTCAGCTGGCCTACGACTGCGCCGCGTGGGCGGGGGAGTCCCGCTCGATGTTGACCAGCCTGCTCACGACCACCGGGGTGGCTCATGCATGGCAGGGCACGATGCTGACCGTACGTGAAGAGGACGAGGCCTCGGTCGACGAGCTGGTCGACGAGGTGCTCGCCTCGGCCCGTCCGGCGCTCGATCCCACCGAGGTCCGTCTGGTCTACGAGGTGGGTTCGTGGCCGGTGGCGTTGCAGACCGAGCTGGCGGATGCATTGACGGTGGCCGACATCGTCTACGAGTGGGACGAGCGGGGTGACCTGGTGGTCGCGGAGTCCGACGAGGACGCAGTGGCAGCGGTGCTCGACGAGCTGCCGGAGCCCGATGTCGTCGACGCCGATGGGGAGGAGATCTCTGCCGACGACGGGGTCGCGGTGCACGAGTTGCTCGACTCGTTGTTCATGGCGGCCTCCCGTCTGGTCAAGCACCCCGCAGATCCGGCAGCCACGGTGTCGATGGTCGACGATGCCGAGCTGATCGCCCGCGTGGCGCTGCCGTTCGGGTTCGAGCCCGAGCAGTGGCGTGGTCTGGTGGCCGAGGTCGACGCGCTGCGCGTCTGCGCTCGAGGCGCATCCCGCGGACGACGAGGCCGGGCGCCCCGAGGAATCCTCCGGTGTCGCGGCGTCCACGATCAGCGATCTGGCGACGGCGCTGGGAACGCACCTCCGGCAGTACATCTAGTCCTGTCGGCACGTCGAGTCCTGCGGGTACCTCGAATCCTGCCGGACCGCAGCTGCTGCAGATCTGCAGCGGCCCTCGCCGGCCGGATCGAGCCGCCCCGGCCGGCGGCGACGTCAGGCGAGCTGGTCGACGACGACCTCCCCGGGCACCGGTGGGCCCGGGGGCGTGCCGTCGCCGAACGGGCGGCCACCGAGTGCCTCGCGGCCGTGGTCGGTCAGCCAGTTCGACAGGTCCGGTCCGTCCGGCACCACCTGGGTGGGATTGATGTCGGTGTGGACCCAGTAGTAGTGGCGTTTGATCTGGGCGAAGTCGGTGGTGTCGCCGAACCCGGGGGTCTGGAACAGGTCCCGGGCATACGCCCAGAGCACCGGCATCTCGGTGAGCTTGGAGCGGTTGCACTTGAAGTGCCCGTGGTACACCGGATCGAAGCGGGCCAGCGTGGTGAACAGCCGCACATCGGCCTCGGTGATCGTGTCGCCCACCAGGTACCGCTGCCCGGCCAGGCGTTCGGACAGCCAGTCCAGCGCAGTGAAGAGGCGTTCGTACGCGGCGTCGTAGGCGTCCTGGGTGCCGGCGAACCCGCATCGGTACACGCCGTTGTTGACCTCGGAGAACACGCGGGCGTTCACCTCGTCGATCTCGCTGCGCAGCTCCTCGGGGTAGAGCTGCGGCGCCCCCGGTCGGTGGTGCTCGGTCCACTGCGTGGACAGGTCGAGGGTGATCTGGCCGAAATCGTTGGTGACGACCTCACCGGAGGCGATGTCCACGATGGCGGGCACGGTGATTCCCCGGGGGTAGTCGGGGACACGGGCGAAGTAGGCCTCCTGGAGTCGCTCGATGCCGAGCACCGGATCGACGCCGCCCGGATCCAGGTCGAAGGTCCAGCTGCGCCGGTCGTGGGTCGGTCCGCACATCCCCATCGACAGCACCGGTTCCAGCCCCAGCAGCCGCCGTACGATGATGGCCCGGTTGGCCCACGGGCACGCCCGGGCCACGACCAGGCGGTACCGCCCCGGCTCGACCGGGTACCCGTCGCGGCCATCCGCGGTGATCCGGGTGGTGAGGTAGTTCTGGTCCCGACGGAACTCGCCGGGCTCCACGTAGCTCCCCGCCGAGTAGGGGTCATCGGTCGGCCCCGTCGATGCCGACGATCCAGTCGATGCGGGGGCGGAGGTGTCGGGTTCGGCGTCCATGGGGTCCATCCTGACGCGCGCGGTGCGTCCGGACGCGTCGCGTCGCCCGGAGCCGCGTATCCTGATCCGGCTGTGCGGATCGGCCGCAGGCGGAGGATGGGCACGCGATGGGGACCTGGTCAGGACGACGAGTGCTGGTGACCGGCGGCGAGGGCTTCATCGGCAGCCACCTCGTGGAGCGGCTGGTCAGCGACGGCGCCGAGGTCCGCGCGCTCGTCTACTACAACTCGTTCGGCCGCTGGGGTTGGTTCGACGACATGGCCGCCGACGTCCGCGACGCGGTCGAGATCCTGCCGGGTGACGTGCGTGACGGGCGTCGCGTGGACGAGGCCGTGGCCGGCACCGACACGGTGTTCCACCTGGCAGCGCTCATCGGGATCCCGTACAGCTACCACGCGGCCGAGAGCTACGTGCAGACCAACGTGACCGGCACGTTCCACGTCGCGGAAGCCTGCCGTCGTCACGGCGCGCGCCTGGTCCACACGTCCACCTCGGAGGTCTACGGCACGGCCATCCGTGTGCCGATCGACGAGGAGCACCCCCTGCAGCCCCAGTCGCCGTACTCCGCGTCGAAGATCGGCGGCGACATGATGGCGCTCAGCTACTGGCACGCGCACGAGGTGCCGGTCGCGGTCGTGCGTCCGTTCAACACCTACGGGCCGCGCCAGTCGACCCGGGCGGTCATCCCCACGATCCTCGCCCAGCTCCAGGCCGGTGCCACCGAGATCCACCTGGGGGCGGTCAGCCCTCGGCGTGACTTCAACTTCGTGACCGACACCGCGGCAGGGTTCGTGGCGTTGGCCGACTGCGACGACGCACTGGGCCGTGCCACGAACATCGGGTCCGGTCGGGAGATCTCGATCGGCGACCTGGTCGAGCTGTGCTGCGAGATCACCGGTCAGCCGGCCACCGTGGTGACCGATGAGGACCGCCTGCGCCCCGAGGGCTCCGAGGTCGACCGGCTGCTGTGCGACTACTCGGTCGCCGAGCGCATCGCCGGTTGGGGTCCCCAGGTGAGCCTCGAACAGGGCCTGGCACGGACCGCCGACTGGGTCCGGACGCACCTGGCCGACCTGGCGACGTCGGGCTACCAGATCTGATCTGCACGGATCTGACCTGACCGGCACGAGTCTGGCCCGACCGGCTGCGCCGCCCGGCGGCGGTCGGTGGTCGGGCGGGGCTCAGGCCAGGATGCGTCGGTAGAGGGCCAGGTAGGCCTCCACGGTGGCATCGATGCGGAACTGCTCGGCTGCGAGCTGCCGGGCCCGGGCTCCCATCCGGCGTGCGGCGTCCGGGTCCGCCACGAGCTCGTCGATCGCCGCGGCCAGTGCCGCGGGGTCCTCGGGCGGGACGATCCAGCCGGTCTCGCCGGGCAGCACGGCCTCCCGGACCGAGCCGACGTCGGTGGCGATGACGGGCAGTCCGGCCAGCATGGCCTCGGCGATGGTGACCGGGAAGCCCTCCAGCCGCGACGGCAGCACCAGCGCGTCGAAGGCCCACATGAGGTCCGCGGCCCGCTCGTCCCATGGCAGCGGCCGGAACTCGACCCGTTCGTCGAGGCCCAGACGGTGGCACTGCTGCCGGAGCGCGTCGCTCTCGGTGCCGTCGCCGATGAGGACCACCCTGGCCGGGTCGCGGGTCAGCGCGAGCGCGTCGAGGAGGACGTCGACGCCCTTGACCGGGTCGTGACGGGCCACGGTGAGCAACGTCGGGGCGTCGGCGCGCTCGACCGCGGCGCGTCCCACGTCGGGCACGCCGTGGTACAGCGTGCCGATCGAGTCGGCGGGCAGTCCGGAGGACTCCTCGATCAGCCGGGCGGTGCGGTCCCCGACGGCGATGTGCGCCGCGAGGTGCTGTGAGGTCAGGCGCTTGAGTGCGCCCGAGGTGGCGGACCAGACGCCCATCGGCGAGTTCTCCACCACGACCCGCTCGATGCCGGGCACGGTCGACGCGGCCAGGATGGCCCACTGGCACGACGACGCGGTCGACAGGTTGAACTGGACGACCTGTGCCCCGAGGCGGACCAGCATCGCCCGGTGCAGCCACATGCCGAAGAGGTCGTCACGGCCGGTGATCGGGGGCAGGACCATGCCCTGGGAGCCCGGGCGATGGTCGCGCAGCCACTGCACCACCTCTGGGTCGACACCCATCACCGTGACCAGGATCGAATCGGGAAGGGCGGTGAGCACGCGTGACAGGTTGACCTCGGCCCCGCCCAGCGCGGTGGCGTCGGAGTACACCGCCAGGTGGAACTCGGGGCTCACACCCGGGGGAGCAGACGCCCACGCAGCGACTCCCACTCCTCGTTGGCGCGGTCGTAGTCATCCGGCCGACCGATGTCGAGCCAGTAGCCGTCGAAGTGGTGCACCCGTGGTGGGTCGCCGGCAGCCATGAGGTCGAGCACGAGCTCGTCGAACCCGAGTGGCTGGCCGGCGGGGTAGTCGCGCAGCGTCTCGCGCGATGCGGCGTACACGCCCATCGACACCGAGAAGTGCTCGACCGGCTTCTCGCGGAACTCCACGATGCGATCGTTGGTCGGGCCGCCGATCTCGAGCACACCGAAGTCGATCTTCACGACCCGGTCGTACGCCGCGACGGTCAGCGGCGCACCCGAGTCGGCGTGGCCCTGCAGCAGCGAGCGGTAGTCCAGGTCGGTCAGCACGTCGCCGTTCATGACCAGGAAGTGCTCCGGCAGCGAGTCCAGGTTGGACACGACGGGCCCCATCGTCCCGAGCGGGGTGTCCTCGGGCCAGTAGTCGATCGACAGGTTCCACTGCGATCCGTCGCCGCAGTACGCGCGGATGAGTTGACCCAGGTGGCCGATCGCGATCGTCACTCCGGTGAAGCCGTGGGCCTGCAACTGGCGCAGCACGATCTCGATGATGGCGAACTCATCACCGATGGGCACCAACGGCTTGGGGAATGCGGTGGTGTAGGGCCGCAACCGGACCCCGCGCCCGCCCGCCAGGATCACTGCGTGCATGGCGGCGATGCTACCGGCTGGCATCTGGGGCCCCACCGGAGCCGGCGTCCGATCCGGTGGCCCGCGCCGCGAGGGCCTCGACCGACATCCGCGGGGCCCAACCCAGTGTGCTGCGCAGCAGCGTGGGGTCACCGATGACCACTTCGATGCCCGGCCGGTCGAGCGACTGGATGGTCGCGGGCACGCCGAGTGCGTGGGCGAGCGCCTCGACGATCCCGCCGAAGGAGAGCCCGGTTCCCGAGCAGATGTTGACCAGCGGTGGCGGCGCGGCGGACGCCGTCGCCAGTTCGACCAGGGCAGCGGCGACGTCCTCGATCATGACGAAGTCACGTGTGGTCGGGGGCCACCACACCTCGACCGAGCCACCGCCCGCCGGCAGCGCCGACAGTGCAGCGAGCCACTGGTGCACGGGTGACACCGCAGGGACCGGGTACCCGACGATGTTGAACACCCGGGCCACCGTCGCGGCGACGCCCCGGTCGGCCGCGGCGAGCACGGCGCCGGTGCCTGCCGCCTTGGTGACGGCGTAGGCGCCCCTGGGTGCTGCGGGTGCCGACTCGTCGACCGGATCGGGAGAGCCGGGGTCGCCGTACTCCGATGCGGACCCGACGTGCACCAGCCGCACCCCCGTGTGGTCGAGCGCGTCGCAGAGCCAGAGGACGAACTCCACGTTGGCGTCGGCCAGCTCGTCGTCGCTTCCCCTGACCCGTCCGCACGCGTTGATCACGGCGGTGATCCCGTCGCGTGCGATGCGGGCCCGCAGCGCGTCGGTCGAGCCTCGATCGCGACGGAGCAGCTCGGGGTCGTCGATCGGGTCCACGACCCACACGCGGTGAACCCCCGGGTCGGTGCGGGCACGGTGCGCGACCGCCGAGCCGACCCATCCGCCACCCAGCACCAGGAGGTGAGACATCGGATGAGTCTGTCAGGCCCCCGGCGCCGGGGAGCCACCCGGGGCGGTCGATCGGAGTGTCACCGCTGAACGAAAGACTCCTAAATCATGAGTTGCAATACCCGAACTAGACATCGTATGTTTCTCCCGTTCCACACGAAGTGGTCGACGCAGAAAGGCCAACCCCCATGACGTCATCCCTCGCCGAGCTCGTCCTCGCTGCTCCGTTGGCCACGCTGGTGGTGTGGCTGATCGCCCGTCGCCAGCCGGGGAGGAACCCCGTCTCGGTCCAGCGAGCAGGTGCCCTGGCCGGCTGGTTCGGTGTCGTGGTCGCCATCGGCGCCGGCCTGGCGGTCGCGATCGGCGGCCCCGTGCAGAGTCCGACGCTCGGCTGGGACGGGCTCGGGCTGTCGGTCCGACTGGACGCCCTGAGCACGATCATGTTCGCCATGGTGGCGCTGCTGGCGGTGGTCATCGTGCGCTACTCCAACACCTACTTGGACGGCGACGCCCGACACGGGCAGTTCCTCGGGCGGCTGGCGGCGACGATCGCAGCGGTGCAGGTGCTGGTGCTGTCGGGCAACACCGTCATGCTGCTGCTCGCATGGGTCGCCACCAGCCTCGCGCTGCACGGCCTGCTCCTGTTCTACAAGGACCGGCGCGGGGCGGTGATCGCCGCCCGCAAGAAGTTCGTCTCCGCCCGGATCGGCGATGCGCTCCTGGTCGCTGCGGTCGTGCTCCTCTGGCGGGAGTTCGGCACCGGCGACCTGGCCACCATCTTCGCCGAGGCGCCCGATGCGCTCGCCGTGTCGTGGGGGCTCGGCGCAGCGGACCTGGCGGCGATCTGCCTCGCGGGGGCAGCGATCCTGAAGTCCGCGCAGTTTCCCGCCCACGGTTGGCTGGTCGAGGTGATGGAGACCCCGACCCCGGTCTCTGCGCTGTTGCACGCGGGCATCCTCAACGCAGGGCCGTTCCTCATCCTGCGCATGGCGTTCGTCATGGACGGTGCGGAGCTCGCGAACGCGATGCTCATCGTCGCCGGCGGAGCAACGGCGCTGTTCGCCTCGGTCGTGCTGCTCACGCAGCCCTCGATCAAGGTCGTGCTGGGCTACTCCAGCGTCGCGCACATGGGATTCATGCTCATGGTGTGCGGACTGGGTGTGTACCCCGCAGCGCTGTTGCACCTGGTCGCCCACTCGTTCTACAAGGCGCATGCCTTCTTGTCCTCGGGCAGCGTCATCGACGAGGTGCGCGCCGCGAAGGTGCCGCTGCCGACCCGCCTGGGCAGCCTGTGGCGGGTGGCCGCCAGTCTGGGACTGGCCCTGGTGATCTACCTGCCGCTCGCGGTCGTCTGGGGCATCGACCTGGGCAGCGACGTGGTGCTGCTCGCCATCGGGGCGATCCTGGTCATGGGCACGACCCAGCTGCTGGCACCGTCGATCGACTCCACCGGCACTGCTCGGGCCATGGGACGCACCGCCCTGCTGGCGCTGAGCGTCACCACGGCCTTCTTCGCCCTGGAGACCGGGGTGCACCACCTGATGTACAACACCGCCCCTCACGACACCGGCCGCAGCGCTGCGCACATGGTGCTGCTGGGAGTGGTCCTGGTCTCGTTCGCCACCGTGGTGACGTTCCAGATCCTCGAACCCGCCCACGGCACCACCGCCCGCCGGCGTCGGTGGGCGGTGCATCTGCGCAACGGTCTGTACGCCAACGCCGCATTCGACCGGATGGTCGGCGCGTGGCGCTCCCCGGAGCCGGTCCGGGTCGATCGATGAGCCCTGTGAGGGGCGGCCGTCCCACGACCTCAGCGACCGCTGTCGCCGCAGCACCACCAACCGAACTCGACCCCACTGTTCCCACCGACCCAGGAGCCTCGATGCGCACCGACCCACTTCACACCGCCGACATGGGCGCCGGCACCACGAGCGCCGGCACCACGAGCGCCACACCCGCAGTCCTCGAGCCGGCACTCGACCGCGTCGAGGCCCGTGAGGCGATGCGCACCGCCACGCGGCGCATCGCGCCGCTGTGGCAGCTGGAGAGCTTCGTCGCAGTGAACCCCTACCTGGGTCTGACCGATCTGACCTTCGCCGAGGCCGCAGGTCGACTCGAGTCGGTGGCGGGAGCACGCCACACGCTGCCGCTCGTGTTCTACCGGGACGCGATCGACAGCGGTCGCATCGCCCGCAGCGATCTGGCCGAGGCCATCGGTCGCTCGACCTCCGAGCCGGCCGACGTCGACGCGCTCCTGACCCGGCTCGCGGCAGCGGTCGGCAACGGCTCGAACCCGAACCGTTCGGACGTGGTCTCCGGCCAGAAGGGGTCGGGGACCTGCCTGCGGACCGCTGCCGACGTCGCCACCGCGGTGACGGACACCGACTGGACGACCCTCATGGTGGAGCGCGTGGCGGCCTGGGCTGCTGCGTACTTCGACGGTGGGCAGGCGATGTGGCGCAGCGTCGATGCCTCCGCCAGTCCGTTCAGCGCCTGGCGCGCCGAGGCTGCGGTCGACCGCACGCCCGACGTGCTCGGGCTGCGTGGGTTCCGTTCGACGGTCCGGTCGTTGCCCGAGGACCCCGTCGACGCCGCGACAACCGCGCTCGGCCGACTCGGGATCGACGCCACCACCGCCGAGCTCTACCTGCACGCCCTGCTGCTGCGGCTCGCCGGCTGGTCCGGCTACGCAGCGCGCATCGTGTGGGACGCCGAACTCCTCGGTCGTGAGGACGACACGCTGGTCGAACTGCTGGCGGTGCTGGTGTGCTGGGAGGCCTCCTTGTTCACCGCGCTGTCGTCCCCCGAGATGGATCGGGCCTGGGGTGCTGCTCGAGCCGAGTTCGCCGCGATCGGCCCCGACGCAGCGCCCGCACCGTCGTCGGCCTCCGCCCTGGCCCTGGTGCTGCAGGAGGCGTTCGACATCGCGGAGCAGCGCCGGCTGGTGGCCCAGGTCGGCGCCAACGCCGGCGGATCATCGACCGAGGTGGTGCCGGTCGCTGCGGACGGCACTCCCTCGGCGGACCGCCCGCGAGCACAGACGGTGTTCTGCATCGACGTGCGTTCCGAGGTCCTCCGACGTCACCTGGAGTCGGTCGCACCCGACGTCGACACCATCGGGTTCGCCGGCTTCTTCGGCATCCCGGTCGAGTTCGTCCCGCTCGCGCATGCGGCCGGCACCGATCAGTGCCCGGTGCTGCTGCGTCCCGGCTACACCGTGCAGGAGTCGATCGCGGATCCGCAGCTGCGGGCTGCGGCGGTGGAACAACGAGGTCTGTCGCACACGGTGCGGCGAGCATGGAAGTCGTTCAAGATGGGAGCGATCTCCTGCTTCAGCTTCGTCGGGCCCGTCGGGCTCATCTACCTGCCGAAGCTGTTCACCGACGGGTTCGGGCGCACCCGCCCCGTCCGGAGGGCCGAGATCGAAGGCATCGACACCGCGGCGGCGCTGCAGCTGGCGCCCACGCTGGAGCTCGACGCAGCCTCGCCCGGGGCCGGCATCGCGGCGTCGGACCGGGTCGACCTGGCCGAGGGGGCGCTGCGGGCCATGTCGCTGACGAGCGGGTTCGCACCGCTGGTGATCATCGCCGGTCACGGCTCGTCCACGGTCAACAACCCCTACGACAACGGCCTGGACTGCGGTGCCTGCGGCGGCCACACCGGTGAGGCCAACGCCCGCGTCGCCGTGATGATCCTCAACGACCCCGCAGTTCGCGCCGGCCTTGCCGAGCGCGGCATCGAGGTTCCCGACGACACGGTCTTCGTCGCCGCGCTGCACGACACCACCACCGACGTCATCTCATGGTTCGACGAGTCCGCGGTGCCGGCGTCGCACCGTTCGATGCTGGACGCGGTCGCGCAGGACCTTGCCGCAGCAGGTGCAGGCGCCCGCCGTGAACGGGCGCGCCGGATGGGGATCGATCCCGCCAGCAGCGACGTCGATGCAGCGGTGCTCAGTCGTTCGACGGACTGGGCCCAGGTGCGCCCCGAGTGGGGCCTGGCAGGGTGCCGGGCGTTCGTCATCGCCCCCCGGGAGCGCACCACGGGCACCGACCTTGCCGGGCAGGCCTTCCTGCACTCCTACGACTGGCGCTCGGATGACGGCTTCGGTGTGCTGGAGCTGCTGATGACCGCGCCGATGGTGGTCGCGAGCTGGATCAGCCTGCAGTACTACGGCTCGACGGTGGAGAACCGTCTGTTCGGGTCGGGGAACAAGACGCTGCACAACGTCGTCGGGCGTCTCGGCGTGCTGGAGGGGACCGCCGGGGACCTGCGGACCGGACTGCCGTGGCAGTCGGTGCACGACGGGACCGACTACCAGCACGAGCCGGTGCGGCTCAACGTGATGATCGAAGCACCGCTGGACGCCATGAACCAGGTGCTCACCGACCATCCCGGTGTGCGTGATCTGGTCGACAACGGCTGGATCCACCTGCTGGCGATCGACGACACCGGGGCGGTCGCCCAGCGCTACGCGGGTGATCTGACCTGGGAGCCCGTGGCTGCCTGAGGCCGCCCGGCGCCACCGGTAGCCTCTCGGCCCATGGGCAAGGTCCACGACGGCATCGATGCAGCACTCGCGGACTGGATCGGCCGACAGCACGTGTTCTTCGTCGCGACTGCGGCGAGCGGCACCGACGGCACGGTCAACGTCTCGCCGAAGGGCACCGACGGCACACTGGCGGTGCTCGACGAGCGGCGGTGTGCCTACCTGGACCTGACCGGCAGCGGTATCGAGACCGTGGCCCACCTTCGGGACAACGGGCGCATCACGCTCATGTGGTGCGCGTTCGAGGGACCGGCGCGCATCGTGCGCGTGCACGGCACGGGTTGCGTCGTCACGCCGGGGGACGACAGGTGGGACGAGCTGTCGGGCTCGTTCCCGGCCCATCGCGGCGCACGGGCGATCATCGAGGTGACCGCGCAGCGGGTGTCGGACTCGTGCGGCTACTCGGTGCCGCTGATGGACTTCAGCGCCGAGCGCACCCGCCTGGACGACTGGGTCGAGGCACGAACCGACGAGGATCTGCAGGAGTACCGCGCCACCCGCAATGCCCGCAGCATCGACGGGCTTCCGGGGCTCTGAGCCCCTCCGTGCCGGGTGGCTCACCGCCACCTCGTGTCGATGAGCTGCATCTGTGGCGGGGCCGAGCGGCCGCACCGGAGAGCGGGTGAAGGGAATCGAACCCTCGTCAACAGGTTGGAAACCTGTGGCTCTACCATTGAGCTACACCCGCGGCAGTGCGAGACGGTAGCAGCCGCGAACAGGGGGAATCGATGACCTACAAGGTGATCCAGTGGAGTACCGGCAACGTCGGGCACCACGCCGCACGACTGATCGCACGCCATCCCGATCTGGAGCTGGTGGGGCTGTGGGTCCACAGCGCCGACAAGGCCGGTCGCGACGTCGGTGAGTTGATCGGCATCGAGCCGCTCGGCATCACCGCGACGAACGACGTGGACGAACTGCTCGCGCTCGGCGCCGACTGCGTCAGCTACACGGCGACCGCGGACCTCCGCCCCACCGAGGCCATCGACGACATGGCCCGCATCCTGGCAGCGGGGGTCAACGTGGTGTCGTCGTCGGTGGTGCCGCTCATCTACCCGCCCCACGTCGACCCGATGATGCGGGCGCCGCTCGAGGATGCCTGCACGACCGGCGGGACGTCGTGCTTCACCTCCGGGATCGACCCGGGCTGGGCCAACGACCTGCTGCCCATGGTGCTGACCGGGAACTGCGAGTACATCGACTCGGTCCGCATGATGGAGATCGTCAACTACGCGACGTACGCACAGCCCGACGTGCTGTTCGGCACGATGGGGTTCGGCCAGCCGCTCGACGCCACGCCGCTGTTGTTGACCCCGGGGGTGCTGTCCTTCGCCTGGGGAGGCGTGGTGCGCGGCATGGCAGCTGCACTCGGCGCGGAGATCGACGAACTGGTGGAGGTGCACGAGCGACTGCCCGCGCCGGTGGACATCGACCTGGGCTTCGGTGTCGTCGAGGCCGGTACCACCGCCGCGATGCGCTTCGAGGTACAGGGCATCATCGGCGGCACGCAGCGGGTGGTGCTCGAACACGTGACCCGTCTCGACGACGCGTTGGCCCCCGACTGGCCACAGCCGGCGGGGCACTCCGGGTACCGGGTCGTCGTGCGCGGCAACCCGAACTACACCGTCGACCTGCAGATGATGGGTGACGACGGCGACCACAACACCGCCGGTCTGGTGGGCACCGCGGCGCGCATCGTCAACGCGATCCCCGCCGTCTGCAGCGCACGACCGGGCTTGTTGTCGGTGACCGATCTGCCCCTGGTGCCGGGAGCGGGACTGCTGCGGACCGATTGACCCACCACGTTGCTGCGGACGCAGGTACGCTCCGGTCCAGCCGGTGGACACCGGCGACGCCGCACCACACCGGAGGCTGCACATGACCGTCGACGTCGACACGATCGGACCCGTCGAGTACATCATCGTCGGATTCGAGGGCAACGAGTTCAACGGCCGGATCGTGCCCGAGCTCAACGCCCTGGTGCAGAGCGGACAGATCCGGATCCTGGACCTCGTGTTCATCAGCAAGGACGCTGCGGGTGACCTTCTGGCGTTCGAGTACGACGAGTTGGACGAGCTCGCAGGACTCGGCGACGCCACCAACGAGTCGATGGGGTTGTTGAACGACGAGGACATCGAGATGGCCGCCGAGGTGCTCGAGCCGAACAGCTCTGCGGCGTTCCTGGTCTTCGAGGACCTGTGGGCGGCGCCGTTCGCCCGGGCCGTCCGCGAGTCCGGCGGCACGCTGATCGCCGGGGAGCGCATTCCGCATCAGATCGTGGCCGAGGCGATCGCACAGAGCATCGCTGACGGCGAGCTCTGACCCGTCGCGCCGCGACGCACCACAGCACGACCGAACCACAGCACGAAGGAGCACAGCATGCGGCGACGAGGAATGATGCGGGGTGGCCGACCGGGACTGGTCGGCACGATGGCGCGGACCGCAGTGGTCGCGGGTACTGCGAGCGCCGTGGCGGGCGGCGTGTCGCGCCGCCAGCAGGGCAAGGCCGCCCAGGCCCAGGATGCTCAGGCCTACGAGCAGCAGCAGGCGTACGCACAGCAGCAGGCCATGGCCCAGCAGGCCGCGCAAGAGGTTGCTGCACAGCAGGCCGCTGCACAGCCGGCCCCTGCACAGGGGGCCGAGGTCGACGTCGTGGCGCAGCTCAAGGAACTGGCAGCGCTGAAGGAACAGGGCATCCTGACCGACGACGAGTTCGCGGCGCAGAAGGCGAAGATCCTGGCCTGAGCCGGCGTCGCCGAACTCGGTCCCAGCTCAGCTCGAGGCCGGCTCAGCCCAGCTCAGTCGGCCTCGATGAGCTGGCTGGCGAGCTCTTCGTGGGTCAGGCGGGCCGCGGTCGTGGTCTCCAGGAAGTCCAACAGCACCTCGGCGAAGCGCACCGGATCCTCGCAGTGGGGGTAGTGCCCCGCTCCCTCGAAGATCTCCAGCCGACTGCCGGGGATCGCCTCGTGGGTCTCGTGTGCGTGCTCCACCGGGATGATCGGATCGGCGTCGCCCCACACGATCAACGTCGGAAGCGCTGTCGCGAGGTAGAGCCGGTCGTGTGCGCTCACCCGTTGTCCCGAGACGTCCACCACGGCGGTGAGCGTCGACAGGAAGGCGCGGCGGGTCTCGGGCTCGATGAGCGAGCAGTAGCTGCGCCACGTCTCCATCGCCACCGGGGTGGGCTGCAACCCGACCCGGCGCATCAGCCCCACCACTCCGTCGACGACGTTGCGGTAGAAGGGCTGGAAGGCGATCGGCAGCAGCAGGTCGGCACCCGGCAGGGTCAGCGCCCGCAGCAGCGGGTTGACCTCCTGGCCCAGGCCGCCGGCGCAGACGAGCACCAGGCGCTCGCACCGCTCGGGGTACTGGTAGGCGAACTGCAGGGTGATTCCGCCGCCGAGCGACTGACCGACCACGGTGGCACTCTCGTGGCCGAGCGCCACGAGCAGGTCGCGCAGGAAGCTGGCCTGGGCGCCGAGGGAGTAGTCGCCCTTGGGCTTGTCGGAACGGCCGTGACCCGGAAGGTCGGGGGCGACGTAGGTGACGTGTGGCGACAGCAGCGGGATCGTCGGCCGCCACATGTCCGAGCTGCCGGCCATGCCGTGCACCAACAGCACCACCGGACCCTCGCCCCCGGTGCGGTAGGCGACCCGGTGGCCGTGCACGGTGACGTGGTGGAGATCCGAGGTCGACGCTTGGCTCATCTCCACAGTCTCCCCCGCTGCGGACCGTTGCGCACCGAAATGTGTCGGACAACCGTGTGGACCGGCCACGCACCGCTTCGGCCGATATCCCGGCAGGCTGGACGTCATGGGAACGTCGCCAGGCCTCGATGACAACTCCTTGCAGGTGCTGTTGCGCCCGGGGGCCCCGGTGGATGCCGCCGGCGCCGCTGTCCACGCCGCGGCGTCGTACGCAGGTCTGGGCGCCGATCGATCCACCCGCGTGCGGGCAACGGTCGAGGAACTCCTGGGCGAGGCGTGCGCGCGGGAGTTCGTCGACGGCACCGGCGATCTGCAGGTGCGGGTCGATTCGGACGAGCACCTCCTGACCGTCGAGGTCGTGGACCACCGGCTGCCCATCGCTCCCGGGGGTGCACGACGGTTGATGTCGCGCCGGCTGGCGGCACTGGGGTTCGTCGACCAGCTCCACGTCGCCTCGCGCGGCGCCGAGGGCAACGTCGCGACCGTCTCGGTGCACCTGGACGACCCCGACGCCCCTGCGATCGGCGGTGAGGTGTTGGATGGGGATGCGCCGCGTGCGACCGATGCGGAGGCGGCGTCGTTGGAGATCCGTGAGATGTGCGACGCCGATGCCCTCGGCGTCGCACAGTGCGTGTACCGCTGCTACGGCTACACCTACCTGGATCCAGGGATGTACCGCCCCCGGAGCCTGAGGGCGTGGCTCCGCTCCGGTGTGCTGCGCTCGATCGTCGCCATCACGCCGTCGGGCGAGGTCGTGGGGCACTCTGCGCTCACCTTCGACCATGCCGGGGCGCCGCTGCCCGAGGCCGGCAAGCTCGTGGTCGATCCGCGCTACCGCGGTCACCACCTGGCGGAGCGGATGGCCACCGCACGACTCGAGGTCGCCCGGGGACTCGGACTGGAGGGCATCTGGGCGGAGTGCGTCACGAACCACCCGTTCAGCCAGAAGGAGGTCGTGGCGTTGGGGGGGATCGAGACGGGGCTGCTCATCGGGGCGACGCCGGCGGCGCTGACCATGGCGGGACTGGAGAACGCCGCCGGCGGGCGCCACTCGCTGCTCGCGATGTGGACCCCGGTGCTCGGACCACCGGCTGCCCGGATCCATGTGGCGCCCCAGCACGAGCTGTTGGTGTCGGAGCTCGTCGGGCGAAGTGGACTCGACCGGCAGCTGAGTGCCGGTATCGCCGTCCCGCCATCGGCGCACTCGCACCTCCGGTCGACCCACGACGTCGCCGCCGGGGTCGGACGGATCCGCATCGAGTCCATCGGCGCTGATCTGGTGGAGCGGGTCGCCCATGAGCTCGACGCCCTGGTGGCGTACGAGCCTGCGGTGGTGCAGGTCGATGTCGACCTGGGCGACCCGAGTGCTCCGTGGGCGGTGGATGGTCTGGAGAAGCTGGGCTGCTGCTTCGGGGCGTGGTTGCCGGCGGCCCGCGGGAGCGACGTGGTGCGCCTGCAGCGCGTCGGCGAGGTCTCGGTGGCGGGCGACATCACCTGTGCTCGACCCGAGGGCGAGTCGATCCGTGACGCCGTGCTCGCCGAGTGGCGACGGGTGCGCCGCTGAGGCTCCGGCATGCATCGGGGCGGCGGGACCCGGGGGTCACCGCCGCACAGTCGGGACGGGGAGATTTGAACTCCCGACCCCCTGCTCCCAAAGCAGGTGCGCTGCCAGGCTGCGCCACGTCCCGTGCCGGTCACCCTAGCTGGACCCCGGGTGGTCGATGACAGAGCTGTCAGGGCGAGGCACTACGCTTGCCCGCCTGATGAAGTCAACGGTCGAGCCCGCAGAGGGCAACAAGGTCAAGGTCGCCGTCGAGGTCGACGAGGCCGAGCTGGAGCCCGCAGTCGTCGCTGCGTGGAAAGAGATCGCCAAGGAGGTGCGCCTTCCCGGGTTCCGTCCCGGCAAGGCACCCCGCAAGCTGCTCGAGAAGCAGTTCGGCTCGGACTACGCACGTTCCGAGGCACTCCGCGCCGCCCTGCCGGACTTCTACAGCCAGGCGGTGATCGAACACGATGTCGACGTGATCGCAGCACCCGAGCTGGACATCACCGCTGGTGAGGAGTCCGGCCCGGTCAGCTTCACCGCCATGGTCGAGGTCCGCCCCGAGGTCGAGGTCGCCGGGTACAACGGGCTTCGGGTCGAGGTGCCGCGGCCGGAGGCGTCCGACGACGAGATCAGCGAGCAGATCGACCGGCTGCGTGCACAGTACGGCGAACTGACCGAGATCGAGCGGGCTGCGGCCGACCAGGACTACGTCACCATCGACATCGAGGGTCGTGCCGACGGCGAGCCCGTCGAGGGCCTGACCGCGGATGACTACCTCTACCTGGTCGGTTCCGGCCTGATCGCCCCCGAGTTCGACGCACAGCTCACCGGGGCCAGTGCCGGCGACGAGCTGGAGTTCGACGCGGATCACCCCGACCCGGAGCAGGGCCGCGTGCAGTTCCGCGTCTCGGTCAAGAACGTCAAGGAGCGGGTCCTGCCCGACCTGGATGACGACTGGGTCGCCGAGGCGACCGAGTTCGACACGGTGGACGAGCTGCTCGACGAGACCCGATCGAACCTGACCGAGTCGCGCGCCGAGCAGACCCGCAACGCCATCCGGATCAACCTGGGCCAGGAGCTCGCCAAGCTGGTCGACATCGAGCCGCCCGAGGCGATGGTCTCCGGTGAGATGCAGGCTCGCCTGCAGAACCTGGCGTACAACCTGCAGGGTCGCGGCATCCAGCTCGAGGACTACCTGCAGATCACCGGCCGCGACCCCGAGTCCTTCACCGCCGAGCTCCGTGAGGCGGCACTCGAGGCGGTCAAGGTCGATCTGGCGCTGCGGGCCGTGGCCGAGCGGGAGTCGCTCGGCGCGTCCGACGCCGAGCTCGAGGAGGAGGTCGTCCACCTGATCGGCGACGCCGAGCTGTCGGTGGAAGAGGCGATGGAGGAGCTGAGGACCGGCGGACAGCTCTCGGCGGTACGATCGGACATCTCGAAGCGCAAGGCGCTGGAGTGGTTGGTGACCCAGAGCGAGATCGTCGATGAGGACGGCAACGCGGTTCCTGACGAGTTCCTCGCCCCGCCCGAGCACGATCACGATCACGATCACGCCGACCACGATCACGAGGACGCCGAATGACCGCACCCCACATGCTCCCTGCCGCAGGCCCCACCGCTGGCACGTCGGTGACCAACTACATGGTTCCCAACGTCATCGAGCAGACCAGTCGTGGCGAGCGCTACTCGGACCTGTTCTCCCGCCTGCTGCGCGAGAACATCATCTTCCTGGGCACCCCGATCGATGACACGGTCGCGAACCTCGTCTGTGCGCAGCTGCTGTTCCTGGAGTCGGAGAACCCGGACCGCGACATCAGCATCTACATCAACAGCCCGGGGGGCGACATCAACGCCCTGCTGGCGATCTACGACACGATGCAGTACATCCGCCCCGAGATCGCCACGCTGTGCTTCGGTCAGGCCGCGTCGGCCGCAGCGGTCCTGCTGGCCGCCGGAACCCCCGGCAAGCGGATGGCGCTGCCGAACGCCCGCATCCTGATCCACCAGCCGTACGCGCAGTCGGGCTACGCACAGGTGTCGGACCTGGAGATCGCGGCGAACGAGATCCTGCGGCTCAAGGCCGCACTCGAGACCATCCTGGCCCGCCACACCGGTCAGGACATCGAGAAGATCTCCGCCGACACCGACCGTGACTACGTGCTCACCGCCCAGGAGGCCAAGGAGTACGGCATCGTCGACGAGGTCATCGACGCCCGGGACATCGTGGACAACACCAAGGCGATCACTGCAGTCAGCTGACCCATCGGCCAGAATGGTCGGCCGTGACCAGTCGACGGCGATGGTTCCGTCAGTGAGGATGCAGCGTGGCGAAGTTCGGTGATGGGGGAGAGCTGCTCAAGTGCTCCTTCTGCGGGAAGTCCCAGAAGCAGGTCAAGAAGCTCATCGCCGGTCCGGGCGTGTACATCTGCGACGAGTGCATCGACCTGTGCAACGAGATCATCGAGGAGGAGCTCGCCGAGACCGGCGAGCTGAGCCTCGAGGAGCTTCCCAAGCCCATCGAGATCTTCGACTTCCTCGACGACTTCATCGTGGGCCAGGAGCGCGCCAAGAAGATCCTCTCCGTCGCGGTCTACAACCACTACAAGCGCGTGCAGCACGGCACCCGAAGTGGCGCTGACGACGTCGAGCTGTCCAAGTCGAACATCTTGATGATCGGCCCCACGGGCTGCGGCAAGACGTTGCTGGCCCAGACGCTGGCCAAGATGCTCAACGTGCCCTTCGCCATCGCGGATGCCACCGCGTTGACCGAGGCCGGCTACGTGGGCGAGGACGTCGAGAACATCCTGCTGAAGCTGATCCAGGCCGCCGACTTCGACGTGAAGAAGGCCGAGCACGGCATCATCTACATCGACGAGATCGACAAGGTGGCCCGCAAGTCCGAGAACCCCTCGATCACCCGCGACGTGTCGGGCGAGGGCGTGCAGCAGGCGCTGCTGAAGATCCTGGAGGGCACCACGGCGTCGGTGCCGCCCCAGGGTGGCCGCAAGCACCCGCACCAGGAGTTCATCCAGATCGACACGACCAACGTCCTGTTCATCTGCGGCGGTGCCTTCGCCGGACTCGACAAGATCATCGAGCAGCGCTCCAACCGCAAGGGAGTCGGTTTCGGCGCGCAGATCCGCGCGGCCGATGACCGCTCCGAGGGCGACCTGTTCGCCAAGGTCCTCCCCGAGGACCTGCTGAAGTTCGGTCTCATCCCCGAGTTCGTGGGCCGTCTGCCGGTCACCGCAGTGGTGGACAGCCTGGACCGTGCAGCGCTCATCCAGATCCTGGTCGAGCCGAAGAACGCGCTGATCAAGCAGTACCAGAAGTTCTTCGAGCTCGAGGAGGTCGAGCTCGAGTTCACCGACGACGCCCTCGCAGCGGTCGCCGACCAGGCACTCGAGCGTGGCACCGGTGCCCGTGGCCTGCGGTCGATCATCGAAGAGGTCCTGCTGACCGTCATGTACGAGCTGCCGTCGCGCGACGACGTGAGCAAGGTCGTGATCGATGATCGCGTCGTGCTCGAACAGGTCAGCCCCACGCTGGTTCCCCGCTCGGCGAAGGCCCGCTCCAGCCGACCGCGCCGCGCCGCGTCCTGAACCGCTCGGTCCCCGGGCGCCCACGATGAACATCGGTGAGTCCCTCGGATGGCTCGACAGTCGCGTCGACCACGAGACCTCGGCCGGATCGGGAATCGCTGCGGGCAAGCTCGACGGCGTGTCGCTCGGGCCGATGCGCGAGCTGATGGCGCTGCTCGGCGACCCACAGGACACCGTGCCGGTGATCCAGCTCACCGGCACCAACGGCAAGGGCACCGTCGCGGCGATGATCACCGCACTGCTGATGGCCCACGGGCTGTCGGTGGGGACCTACACCAGCCCCCACGTCGAGCGGATCAACGAGCGCATCAGCCGGGACGGCCAACCGATCAGCGATGAGGACCTGGCCGAGGTGCTGTCGGGGATCGCGGCGGTCGAACCGCTGCTCGACGCACGACCCAGCTGGTTCGAGGTCATGACCGCAGCCGCGTTCCGTTGGTTCTCCGAGGCGCCGGTGGACGTCGCGGTCGTCGAGGTGGGTCTGTTGGGTCGCTACGACGCCACGAACGTCGCGGCGGCACAGGTCGCGGTCGTCACGTCGATCGGCGGTGACCACACCGACTTCGCTCCGGGCTGGGAACAGGCGGTGGCGAGCGAGAAGGCAGGGATCATCGGCCCAGGGAGCATCGCGGTGCTCGGTCGCATCGCTCCCGAGCTCGTCGCGGTCTTCAGCGCCGAGGGCCCAGCAGAACTGGTGCAGGTGGGCGCGGACCTGTGGGTCGAGTCCGACCAGCTGGCGGTCGGGGGCCACATGGTGGATGTGTCGGGCCGCCACGGGAGGTACGCCGAGGTCTTCGTGCCGCTGCACGGTGCGCATCAGATCGACAACGCAGTGGTCGCCGTGGGCGCGGTCGAGGCCTTCTTCGACCGGGAGCTCTCGGCCGAGCTGGTGCGCGAGGCGTTGGCGGGCATCGAGATCCCGGGTCGGTTCGAGGTGGTCGGCCACCATCCGCTGGTGGTGCTCGACGGAGCGCACAACCCCGACGCGCTCGAGCGCGGTCAGCGCCACGCTGGACGAGGAGTTCCACCCGGTCGGATCCCGCCTGGTGGTGCTCGGGCAGCTGGGCGGGCGCGATCCCGACGCTGCGGTCGCGGCGCTGACGGTGATGCGGCCCGACCTGGTGGTCTGCACGTCGCTCGAGGGCGATCGCGGCGTACCCGCCCCCGTGCTCGCCGCCGCATGTGACCGAGCAGGTCTGGCCCGTGAGGTCGTGGCCGATCCCGCGGCTGCGGTCGCCAGGGCGCTGGCCATCGCTGCCGAGGAGGACTCGGTGGTGATCACCGGCTCGTTCCGGCTGCTGGGACCCGCGCGACGGGCCCTGGCGGCGCGGGGCTGAGCAGACTGCAGGGACAGGTCACCGGCGGGTTCGCCCGGGTGGCGCGGCGGGTCGTACTGTCGGCCCGTGACCCAGACTCCCACTCCCCAACAGACGTTCATCATGTGCAAGCCCGACGCCGTCGAGCGTGGCCTGGTCGGTGAGATCATCGCCCGCATCGAGCGCAAGGGGCTGCGCATCGTTGCGATGGACCTGCGAACCCCCGATCGTGCGCTGGCCGAGGCGCACTACGACGAGCACCGTGACAAGCCGTTCTTCGGTGAGCTGGTGGACTTCCTGACCCGCGGCCCGGTGGTGGCGATGGTGGTCGAGGGGCCCGACGACCAGACCTTCTCGATCATGCGCACCCTGATCGGCAAGACCAAGGTCGAAGATGCACAGCCCGGCTCCATCCGCGGTGACTTCGCCACCACCACGAACGAGAACCTGGTGCACGGCTCGGACGCCACCGAGTCGGCTGCCCGCGAGATCTCGCTCTGGTTCCCGAGCTGATCGCTGTTCCCTGCCCTGGGGGGCGGATCCCCTGCGTCACGGGTTCGTGGTTGCAGAAGGGCGGGCTCAGGACTCCTGTCACACCGCTGGAGCCCCGGTCCGGCCGTCGATAAGGTTTGTTACGGTTTCGTTGCGATGCCCACCGGTGGCCGCTGCGAGCTAGCGTGAGGGCGCTCTATGGCACGGTTCAACTCCAACTTCCTCAGCCGTGACATGGCGGTCGACCTCGGCACGGCCAACACGTTGGTGTACGTGCGAGGTGAGGGCATCGTGCTGTCCGAGCCGTCGGTCGTGGCCATCCGTGAGCAGGACGGCCGCGCCGTGGCGGTCGGCACCGAGGCCAAGCGGATGATCGGGCGTACGCCGGCGCACATCAAGGCGATCCGCCCGCTGAAGGACGGGGTCATCTCGGACTTCGAGGTCTGCGAGACGATGCTGCGCTACTTCATCCAGCGGGTGCACAACAGCCGTTTCGCCAAGCCACGGATGATCATCTGCGTGCCCGTCGGGTGTGACCGGCGTCGAGCAGCGGGCGGTGCAGGACGCGGCGGAGTTCGCCGGTGCCCGCAAGCCCGCACGCATCATCGAGGAGCCGATGGCCGCAGCCATCGGCTCGGGGCTGCCCGTCCAGGAACCGACCGGCAACATGATCGTCGACATCGGCGGCGGCACCACCGAGGTGGCGGTCATCTCGCTGGGTGGCGTGGTCACCAGCCAGTCGGTCCGCGTCGGCGGCGACGAGCTGGACGAGGCCATCGTGCAGTTCATCAAGAAGGAGTACAGCCTCGCCCTCGGTGAGCGCACCAGCGAGGTCGTGAAGATGGAGCTCGGCTCCGCATGGCCGCTGCGTCAGGAGCTCCAGGCCGAGGTCCGCGGGCGTGACCTGGTCACGGGGCTCCCCAAGACGGTGGTCACCTCCACCCCCGAGATCCGAGAGGCGATCGAGGAGCCGGTGTCCTCCATCGTCGACGCAGTGAAGGTCACGCTCGACAAGACGCCGCCCGAGCTGGCAGCCGACATCATGGAGCGCGGCATCATGCTCGCCGGCGGCGGAGCGCTGCTGCAGGGTCTGCCAGAGCGGCTCGCGCAGGAGACCGGCATGCCCATCCAGATCGCTCCGCGACCTCTGGAAGCGGTGGCGCTGGGCTCCGGACAGGCACTCGAGGAGTTCGAGGCGCTCGAGGGCGTGCTGTTCTCGTCCGACCGCGGCTGACCCGGCCGCGCACATGCGTCCCCTGTCCCCGTCGGGTCCGAAGCGGCGACGATCCCGTTACTACGTGCTGCTGATCGTCACGCTGGCGGCGGTGACGCTCATCACGCTGGACGCCCGGGGAGTGGTGGCGCTGTCCTCGGCCCGTGAGGGAGCGATCGACCTGTTCTCGCCGGTGCGCGGTGCCACCCGGTGGGTCACCACGCCGTTCCGCAACGCCTGGAACGGCATCACCGGCTACGAGGACCTCCAGTCCGAGAACGAGCAGCTGCGCGGCGAGCTCCAGGAGCTGCGTGGCGAGCGCTACGCCGACCGGGACGCGGCCGAGGAACTGGAGCGCCTCGAGGAGCAGCTGGGCATCTCCTACCTGAGCGGTCTCGACAGCCAGATCGCCCGGGTGACCACCGGGCCGTTCTCGAACTTCACCGATCACACGCTGCAGCTGGATCGTGGCCGCAACTCCGGGCTCGAGGTCGGCATGCCGGTGGTGCAGCGCGACGGCCTGGTGGGGCGGATCACCCGCGTCAGCGACTCGCGCTCGATCGTGCAGCTCATCACCGATCCCGACATGTGGATCGGCATCCGGTTGTCGCGCAGCGGCGTCATCGGCAAGGGGCACGGTGGTGGCGACGACAGCACGTTCATCGGCGAGGTCTCGTTGGACACCGGGGCGCCCGTCGAGCCTCGCGAGCTGGTGACCACCGGCGGCATCGAGCGCTCGATCATGCCGCCGGGCAACCAGATCCCGGTCGGCACGGTCGACAAGGTCACCCCCGACGAAGCGGCGCGCGTGCAGATCCTGCAGGTCGACTACTCGGTGGACTTCGCCGAGCTGGATGTCGTGCAGGTCGTGAAGTGGGTGCCGGAGTCGTGAGCCGATGGATCGAGACGTGAACCGTGGCGCGGGTCCGGTGCCCCGGTGAACGGCGGATCCGGGCAGCTGTGGCGATGGACGATCGTGGTGATGGTCGCGTTCACCCTGCAGATCGGGGTGCTGGTCGACCTGCAGCCGTTCGGCGTCCACGCCGACGCGATGCTGCTGCTGGCCATCTGTGCGGGCATCGCAGGTGGTTCGGGGCGCGGCGCCATCGTCGGCTTCGTGGCGGGGCTGCTCGCGGACGTCATGTTGCCGGGGACGCTGGGGATCTCGGCGTTGACCTTCGCCGTGGTCGGATGGGGTGTGGGCTCGGTCAACGAGGCGGTCCTGTCGACCACCCGCGCGATGTCGGTGCTGTTCACCGCGGTGGCCAGCGCGCTGGGTGTGCTGCTCTACGCGCTGCTGGCGGAGTTGCTGGGACAACGCTCATTGAGCGATCCACGCCTGGTGCGGATCGTCGGTATCGTCGCAGCTGCTCAACGCGGTGCTGAGCGTGCCGGCGCTCGCCGCGAGCAACTGGGCAGAGGGTGACGAGCATCGGGCACGCGTCCGGTGACCGGCACCGCCGCACCGCTGCCGGCCCCGGGTGACCGGCTCCCGGGACCAGCCACGTCGACGACGGAAGCTCACTGACATGGACACCGACTCGAAACAGGTGCGGCTCAGCGCCATCGGCATCGTCGCCGTCTCGCTGTTCCTCGCCCTGTTCGTGCGGCTCTGGTTCCTGCAGGGGATCGACAGCCAGGAGTTCGAAGCCGCATCGGTCTCGAACCGGCTGCGGGTGATCCATGAGGAGGCCCCACGCGGCCGCATCCTGGACCGCAACGGCAAGGTGCTGGTCGACAACCGCACGTCCATCGTCGTGTCGCTCGACCGCGAGCCGCTGCGGGAGATGGAACCTGAGCAGCGCCGGGATGTCTTCGTCGACCTGGCCGACACCATGGTGTCGTTCGGGTATTCCGACCAAGCTCAGCGACATCGAGGCCGCGTACGCCGACAAGCGGTACGCGCCGCAGGCCTATGTGCCGGTCAGCGAGGACGTCAGCGAGGACGCCGAGATCTACCTGGCGGAGCGCGCCGATCGGTTCCCCGGGGTCGTGGTCGAGCGCACCGCGGTGCGGGTGTATCCCTACGGCAAGGTCGCGGTCCACCTGCTGGGGTACGTCGGCGAGATCAACGAGGACGAGCTGGTCGAGCGTGGCGGGGTGGTGCCCGGCACCGAGGCGACGACGACCACGACCGCAGCGCCCGACGCGCAGGTCGCGGTGCCGGAGGGCAAGGAGTACGAGCTGGGCGACTCGATCGGCAAGACCGGCGTCGAGCGCTCCTACGAGGCTGACCTGCGCGGCGTGCCGGGCAAGCGCACGATCGAGGTCAACGCCCAGGGGAACCTGGTGGATGTGGTGTCGCTCGACCCTCCCGAGCCGGGCGACGACGTGTGGCTCACCATCGACGTGGACCTGCAGGCCCACGCCGAACGCCTGCTGGCGACGAAGATCCAGTCGTTGCGCGGCCAGACGACCACGGACCGGGTGGGCAGCGTGGTCCGTGGGGTCGTTCGCCTCAACGCGCCGCAGGGCTCCGTCGTCATCCAGGACCCGACCAACGGTCAGCTCCTGGCCATGGCGTCGTACCCCGACTACGACCCGACCTCGGTGGTCAACGGCATCAGCCAGGACCTGTGGGCCAACCTGAACGATCCCAACAGCGGCCAGCCGCTGGTCAACTGGGCGTTGCAGGGTACCTATGCGCCCGGCTCGACGTTCAAGCTGTTCACCGCGGTGGCCGCGCAGCGCACCGGGCTGCTGCCGGGTGGCGACGAGGTGTTCAACGACCAGGGTCGTTACGAGGCCGAGAACTGCGAGGGCGAGACCTGCATCTTCCGCAACGCGGGCGAGAACAGATACGGCTCGGTCGACCTGACGGAGTCCATGACCGTGTCGTCCGACGTCTACTACTACCGGATCGGCGACAAGTTCTGGAACCGCCGCGGCGAGTTCGGCGAGACGCCCATCCAGGACGCAGCCCGCGAGTTCGGCCTGGGTCAGAAGACCGGGGTGGAGCTGCCCGGCGAGAACCCCGGCAGGCTCCCGAGCCCGCAGCAGCGCAAGGACGCCTTCGAGGCACGCCCGGACCTGTTCATGACGGGGGACTGGAGCTCGGGCGACAACATCAACATGTCGATCGGTCAGGGCGACGTGCTGGCCACGCCGTTGCAGCTGGCCGAGGCCTACTCGACCTTCGCCAACGGTGGCACCCGCTACCAGCCGCAGATCGTGACCCAGGTGACGAGGACCATCGACGCGACCGAGCCACCCGGCCAGGTCGGGAACTTCGAGGTGGTGCGCCAGATCGAGCCGGTCGTGTCGGGCACCGTCGCCATGGATCCGGTGCACTACGACAAGCTGTGGAGGGGCCTGGTGGGTGTCACCCAGAACGCGGCGGGCACGGCATCTGCGCCGTGGAACGCCAGTCCCACCGCGTGGCCCATGGGCGGCAAGACCGGTACGGCCCAGGTCAACGACAAGGCCGACACCGCACTGTTCGTCGGGTGGGGCCCAGCGCAGCCGGGGGTGCCGCCGGGCTACACCGTGGCGGTGGTGATCCCCGAGGCCGGCTTCGGTGGTGTGGTGGCGGCACCGCTCGCGTTCCGGATCCTGGCGCCTGCATCCGACGGCACGGTGCCCCCGGCCTGCACCGTTGCGGACCAGGCAGCGTGTGACCTGGCAGCGGCGGCCGCTGCCCAGGCGGCGGCGAGCGACTCCACGGGCGGTCGCGACTGATGATGCCGTCCACCAGGTCACGCCCGACGGACCAACGATTCACCGCCCGCGACCTGTCCGCCCCCTGGCGCCACGTCGACATCACCCTGCTCGTCGTGTCGCTGGTCATCGCTGCGATCGGTCTGGTCATGGTCTACAGCGCCACGCGCCGCTTCGACGGCGGTACCGGCGTGGTTGCACGCCAGACGCTGTTCGTGGGGCTCGGGGTTGTTGCGATGGCCCTGATCTCCCGAGTCGACTATCGGCGGATCGCCGACTGGTGGCCCGTGATCTACGTGACCGGGCTCGCACTGTTGATCGGCGTGCTGACGCCGCTGGGCTCGACGGTCAACGGCACCAGGGGCTGGTACCAGTTCGGTCCGGTCGTGCTGCAGCCCGCCGAGCTCGCCAAGCTGGCGACGATCATCGCGGTGGCCTCGTTCCTCGGTCAGGTCGATCGCGTCGACCTGAGCCGTCTTGCGATGGCGCTGGGGCTGATGGGGGCACCGGTGGTCCTGACGCTGCTCCAACCCGACCTGGGATCTGCGTTGGTGTTCATCGTCGCGGGTCTGGGCATGTTGGTCGTCGCCGGGGTGCGAATGCGCCACCTCGCGGTGTTGCTGCTCCTGGGCGTGGTCGCGGTGTTCGGCATCCTCAGCTCGGACACGCTGGACGACTACCAGAGGGACCGCCTGACCGCGGCGTTCAATCCCGAGGGCGTGTCGGAGGCAGCGGGCTACAACGTCCGGCAGGCCCAGACCGCGATCTCGTCGGGCGGGCTGACCGGCTACGGATTCGGGAACGGCCCGTCGACCCGGCTCGGCTACGTGCCGGCCCAGCAGACCGACTTCATCTTCACCGTCGCCGGAGAGGAGTTCGGCTTCCTCGGTGCCGGCACGCTGGTGTTGCTGTTCGGGGTGATGATCTGGCGCATCTGGCGGATCGCCCAACTCGCGGCGGATCCGATGGGGATGCTGTTGTGCGTGGGCATCATGTCGATGCTGTTGTTCCACATCTTCGAGAACGTCGGCATGAACCTGGGCATCATGCCGATCACCGGCATTCCACTTCCGCTGGTGTCCCAGGGTGGATCGGCGGTCATGGCGTCGTTCGTCGCCCTGGGTCTGGTGCAGTCGGTCCACATGCACCGTTTCAGCTGAGCGTCGACGCCCCCACCGCACCGGGCCCACGGCCTCACACCGCCGCAGGTGGTCCGGCGGAACGGTCGGTCGCCGGTACACTCGGGCACACCATGTCCGAACTGTTGGCTGCGCTGAGCACGATCCTCGCCACCACGGCCTCGACGACGGACCTGGAACGTACGGGCGCACGGTGCGAGGCACCGGGGCGCCGTCCCATGAACCACGACCGACGGCGACTGCTGAGAGCCCCTCGGGCTCGCTGCGCCGTCCGAGCACGCCCGCGGGCGTGCAGTACGAGAGGACCGTCCCATGTCGGACACAGAACCGACCCCGGGCAAGGACGCACCTGCGGCCCCCCGGGTTCCGAACAGCCCATCGCCCACCACGCCGTCGTCGACCGGTGCGGCCGGGCCAGCACCGTCGGCCACCGAGACACCAGCACCACCACGTAAGCCGAAGATCGGCGACACCATGCCGGCCCCCGCCTCATCCGCAGGCGCTCAGGAGGGTGGCCAGCGCCAGCAGTCCGGCAAGGGTCAGCAGTCGGGGAACGGCCAGGGGTCGGGGCAGCCCGGTGAACCCGGGTCGGGGAACCCACGCAACCGGCGTCGACGCCGTCGCGGGCGCGGCGGTGGCGGTGGCGGTGGTCAGAACGACCAGGGCCAGAACAACCAGGCCCGCAACGACCAGCAGTCGGCGGGGACCGGTCGTGACCAGAACGCCAAGCAGTCGGGCGGCAACGGCCAGGGCGGCCGTCAGCGTGGTTCCGGCGGCGGCCAGGGCGGTCGGAAGAACTCCGGTGGCCAGGGCGGCCAGAGAGGGGCGCGACCGACCCCGGTCGAAGCGGTGCTCGCCGACGAGCAGCCCCTCGAGCTGGACGAGCAGACGCTGAAGGAGCGCTCCGGGCGCAGCCGCAAGGGTCGGGCGGTCGGTCGGTACCAGATGAACGTCCACGTGCATCCCGAGGCGACCCAGATCTCCATCCTCGAGGGCCGCTCGCTGGTCGAGCACTACGTGTCGCGGCCCACCGACGACGTCACCCAGATCCACGGCAACATCTACATCGGCAAGGTCGAGAACGTGCTGCCGGGGATGGAAGCTGCGTTCATCGACATCGCGACCCCCAAGAACGCCGTGCTGTACCGCGGTGACGTGCAGTACGACCCCGACGACATCGTGTCCAAGGGTGGCGGTGAACCCAGGATCGAGGACGTGCTCAAGGCACGCCAGTTGATCCTGTGCCAGGTCACGAAGAACCCGATCGCCCACAAGGGGGCCCGCCTGACCCAGGAGGTCTCGCTGGCGGGACGTTTCGTGGTGCTCGTCCCCAACTCGTCCACCTACGGCATCTCCAAGCGCCTGCCCGACAACGAGCGCAAGCGGCTGCGCCAGTTGCTGGACCGCGTGAAGCCCAAGGAGCACGGGATCATCGTGCGCACCGCGGCAAAGGGCGTCACCACCGAGGAGATCGAGCGTGACGTCAGCCGTCTCGTGCGGCAATGGACCCAGATCGCGGAACTGGCAGCGAAGCAGAACCGCCCGGGGTTGCTCTACCGGGAGCCCGAGATGGCGGTCCGGTTCATCCGCGAGGAGTTCAATTCCGAGTACCGGGCGGTCGTGATCGACGACGAGGCGTTGTACGCGGATGTCAAGGACTACGTCGAGGCGGTCGCCCCGGCACTCGCGGAGCGGGTCCAGTTCTACGACACCCGTACCGAACCGCTGCCGCTGTCGGAGAAGTACCACGTGGCGGAGCAGGTCGCGAAGGCCGTGGACCGCAAGGTCTGGCTCCCCTCCGGCGGGTCGCTGATCATCGAGGCGACCGAGGCGCTGACGGTGATCGATGTCAACACCGGCCGCAACGTCGGTTCGTCGTCGCTCGAGGAGACGGTGTTCCGCAACAACCTGGAAGCAGCCGAGGAGATCGCTCGCCAGCTCCGGCTGCGCGACATCGGCGGCATCATCGTGATCGACTTCATCGACATGGAGGTCAAGTCGAACCGGGAGCAGGTCATCAAGGTGTTCCGTGAGGCGCTCAGCCGGGACAAGACGCGCACCCAGGTGTTCAACATCTCCGAGCTGGGGTTGGTCGAGATGACCCGCAAGCGCATCGGCGAGGGCCTGGTCGAGTCCGTGTCGACCGGCTGTGAGCACTGCGACCGGCGAGGTCTGATCCTGGATCCGACCTTCCTGGAATGAGCCGTCGACTTTCCCCCGACAGCACCGACCCCCTAGGATGACGAGCCGTATGTACGCAGTCGTGAAGTCCGGTGGAAAGCAATATCGCGTCGAGCAGGGCCAGCGCCTCCAGGTGGAGCGCCTTGGCGAGGCCGACGGCGAGGTCCAACTCGTCCCGGTGATGCTGGTCGACGGTGAGACGGTGCTCGCCACCCCCGACCAGTTGGCCGGGGCAACGGTGTCGGCGCGTGTGCTCGACGAGGTGAAGGGCCCGAAGATCAACGCCTTCACCTACAAGAACAAGTCCAACAACCGGCGTCGGTGGGGTCACCGCCAGACGTACTCGTCGATCGAGATCACCGGCATCTCCAAGGGCTGAGCTCAGGCTCATCCGGTCCCACCCCCGCAGGAAGAGAACCACACCATGTCCAAGACCAAGGGCGGCGGCTCCACCAGGAACGGCCGCGATTCCCAGAGCCAGCGCCTCGGCGTCAAGGTCTATGACGGCGGCGTCGTGCATGCCGGGTCGATCATCGTGCGTCAGCGTGGAACCCGCATCCACCCCGGAGAGAACGTGGGCATCGGCGGCGACGACACGCTGTTCGCCACCGCTGACGGCCAGGTGAAGTTCGGCTCCCGCCGGAACCGCAAGATCGTCAACGTGTTCCCGGTCGCCGACTGAGCCACCCCGCACGTCAGATGTCCGCTTCGACCCGCTCCTTCGAGCGGGTCGAGTCGCGTCAGGGACGGGCGACGTCTGTCCAGGTGCGCCGCACCGCGGGCGGGGTCCAGTCCGGTGCGCCGCGGGGGAATCGATGCCCACGGGCAGACGGTCCACCGGCCAGTCGAGCAGGGCGACGGCCGTGCCGAAGGCGAAGCGGTCGGTCATGCCGGCGACATAGGACACCACTGCTCTGGTGACGTCGGGTTCGTCCGGGGAGAACCCGTCGATGAGCTCCGGCTCGGCGACGAAGAAGTCCACCAGCGCCTTGAGCACCGCCACGACCGACTCGGCCTGCGCGACGGAGTCGGGCCGGTTGTAGACACGCTCGTAGTTGAACGCACGAAGGTCGGCCAGTGCCTCGGCGTGCGGGGCGTCGAGACAGATCAGCCCCTGTTCGTTGGTGCTGGTGACCAACCCGGTGATGAGGCTGCGCAGCTGGGTGGACTGGCCGCGGCCGAGCACGGTGGTGACCGACGGGGGGAGGTCGTCGGGCGAGACGATGTGCGCACAGACCGCGTCGTCCAGGTCCGCCGCGCAGTAGGCGAACCGGTCGGCCCAGGACACGACCTCGCCCTCGGGCGTCGCGGGAGTCGGACGGGACCACGAGTGGTTGCGGATCCCGTCGAGCGTCTCTGCGCACAGGTTGAGCGGGGCCAGGGCGACATCGGCTCCCCAGACGGCGTGGTGATACCCCTCGGGGATGAACAGGTCGAATGCGTCCTCGCTCGCGTGGCCACCGGGCCCGTGCCCGCAGTCGTGCCCGAGGGCGATGGCCTCGGTGAGCGCGACGTTGAGCCCCAGCGCCCGTGAGATCGAAGTGGCCACCTGGGCGACCTCGAGCGCGTGGGTGAGCCTGGTCCGCTGGTGGTCGTCCGGGAAGACGAAGACCTGCGTCTTCCCGGCAAGCCGGCGAAAGGCGCTGGCGTGCAGGATGCGGTCGCGGTCTCGTTCGAAGCACGTGCGGTAGGGGTCGGGGGCCTCGGGGGTCAGCCGGTTCCCGGATCCCTCGGCTCTGGTGGCTCCGGCGACCATCATCAGGTCCTCGGCGAGCTCTCGTTGCTCCCGTGTGACGGACTGCGGCGTGATGTGGAGCCGGGCGGCATCCGGGTGCGCGACGACGACACCTGCGGCTTCGGTGTTGCCGCGCATGGTGCTGGCCCACTCGACACGTCGATCGGTCATCGGGGGGAGCATCCGGTGGGTTCGGGCATCGGGCCATGGTAGGAGCCGTGTGTGACATCGACGGTCGCGGCCGGGTCCCACTGGTGGCCGTATCCTTGCCCGGTGTCGAACTTCGTGGACGAGTGTGGCCTGAACCTCAAGGGTGGCGACGGGGGTGCGGGATGTGTGTCGTTCCGGCGTGAGGCGCACGTCGACCGTGGCGGCCCGGATGGTGGTGACGGGGGCAACGGCGGCGACATCTGGCTGGTGGCGGACCGCAACGTGGCGTCGTTGCTGGCGTTCCGGGACCATCCCCACCGCAAGGCCACCAGCGGTTCGCACGGCTCGGGCAAGAAGCAGCACGGGTCGAGCGGCGATGATCTGATCGTCAAGGTCCCCGTCGGCACCGTGGTTCGCACCCAGGACGGCGAGGTGCTCGCTGACCTGGTCCACGACGGCGACCGGTGGCTGGGTGCACAGGGCGGCCAGGGCGGCAAGGGCAACGCCCGGTTCCTGTCGAACAAGCGACGTGCCCCGGGGTTCGCGGAGCAGGGCGAGTACGGCGAGGAGCGCTGGCTCGTGCTGGAGCTGAAGCTGATGGCCGACGTGGCCCTGGTGGGGTTCCCGAACGTCGGGAAGTCCACGCTGATCTCACGCATCTCCGCCGCCCGGCCCAAGATCGCCGACTATCCCTTCACGACCCTGGTGCCCAACCTGGGCGTGGTGCGCATGGACGACGGCGGTGAGCCCTTCGAGATGGTCGTTGCCGACATCCCGGGGCTGATCGAAGGTGCTGCGGAGGGGCGCGGTCTGGGTCTGCAGTTCCTCCGCCACATCGAACGATCCCGGGTGCTGCTGCTGATGCTCGACCTGGCGGAGATGGCGTCCTCGACGCCCCGGGAGCAGGAGCGCATCCTGCTCGACGAGCTCGGCCAGTACCGCCCCGACCTGCTCCATCGCCCACGGGTGGTGGTCGGCTCGCGTGCCGACCTCGCCACCGACGCCACGCTCGAGTCGTTCGAGGGCGCCGCGGTGTCGGCGGTGACCGGATCAGGCGTCGATCGGCTGTTGGGCCAGCTGCGCACGGCGGTCGAGTCCGCCCGCAGCGAGGAGCCGGAGCCCGAGGGTTTCGTGACGCTGCGTCCCGCGAGCGAGGGTGTGCGCATCGGGCGCCGCGACGACGGCAGCTTCGAGGTGCTGGGCCGGGAGGCGGCCCGCGCCGTCGGGTCTGTCGGACCTGACCAACCACGAGGCGCTGGACGTGGCGCGCGAGCGGCTCGCCAAGCTGGGCGTCGACCGTGCGCTCGCCCGTGCCGGCGCGAGCAACGGTGACACGGTGCACATCGCCGGGATGAGCTTCGACTACGAATCCGATGTCCGCTTGGACGTGCAGCCCTTCGATGAGGCGGACTGATCGTGCGCGTCGTGGTGAAGATCGGCACCTCCAGTCTGACCGACGCCGACGGCTCGATCGACGTCTCGGCGGTGGCGAAGCTGTCGGACGAGATCGCCGAGCTGCGCGGCCGCGGCATCGAGGCCGTGGTGGTGTCGTCGGGAGCGGTCGCTTCCGGGCTGCCCGTGCTGGGATGGGACGGCTCTCGACGTCCCAGGGATGCACGCACCCTGCAGGCCGTCTCCGCGGTCGGCCAGGCGCGGCTGGTGCAGACCTGGGGCGAGCTGCTGGGGGCGCACGGACTGGTGGTCGGTCAGGTGCTGCTGGCGCCGTTGGACTTCATGCTGCGTGCCCAGTACCTGCAGGCACGCGGCACCCTCGAACGGCTGCTCGACCTGGGCGTCGTCCCCGTGGTCAACGAGAACGACGCCGTCGCCGATGACGAGCTCCGCTTCGGCGACAACGACCGCATCGCCGCGTTGGTGGCCCAACTGGTGGGCGCCGATCTGCTGGTGCTGTTGACCGACACCCCCGGGCTCATGGATGCCGATCCCAGGGTGTCCGACGCGGCCTCGTTGATCGAGGAGATCGTGCAGATCGATCACCAGGTCGAGTCGCTCGCCGGGGGTGCGGGCACCGAGCGGGGCAGTGGGGGAATGGCCTCGAAGCTGGCTGCGGCCAAGATGGCGTCGTGGTCGGGTGTGCGCGCGGTCATCGCCGCGGCATCTCGGCCTGATGTGGTGCGCGACGCGGTCGACGGTGTGGCGGGCGTGGGGACCGCGGTGGTTCCGCGGGACCACCGGCTCCCTGCACGCAAACTCTGGATCGCGTTCGCGCTGCCCGCCCGGGGCCAGGTCGAGATCGACGCCGGTGCGGCGCGGGCGCTCATCGCGGGTGGTCGATCGCTGCTCGCCGCCGGTGTGGTCGAGGTCCGCGGCGGGTTCGCCGCCGAGGACGCGGTGGAGATCTGTGAGCCGGGCGGCCGGGTGGTGGCCAAGGGGCTGAGCCGGGTCGATGCCGCAGCGTTGCGGACGATGGCGGGTCGACGCTCGGCGGACATGTTCGACGGCGAGGGTGCCGTGGTGCACCGCGACGACCTCGTGTTGCTGACCGACTGACCCGCCGGTCGTCGTGCCGATCGACCGGGATCAGTTCCCGGGTTCTGCGGTGGGCTCGCCCGCCGGTTCGCCCGCTGGTTCGGTCGCTGGTGCAGCAGCGGCTTCACCGGTGGCCTGGGCAGCTGCAGGTTCGCCAGCGGCCGCGGTGTCGCCGATGCCCAGCTTGGAGCGGATCTCGCTGAGTCTGGCCTGCGCCTCGAAGTTCACCGAGGCCTGCTCGACCTCGAGCATCTTGGTCTCGACACCCATGCCCTGGATCTCGGACATGCCCTTGGCCTTGGCGTAGCGGGTCTCGATCTTGTCGCGCACCTCGGCCAGGGTGGGCACGTCGCCGCCGACGGTCTCGGTCAGCGTCGACATGGCGGTGTTCATCTGCTCGGCCATCTTCGCCTGGTCGAGCTGTGAGAGCAGCTTCTGCTTCTCGGCGAGCTTCTCCTGCAGCAGACGGGCGTTCTGGTTGACCGCAGCCTTGGCCTGGTCGGCGGCCTGGGTCGACTGGAGCGACATGGTCTTCAGGTTCTCGATCTCGGTCTCCTTCGAGATCAGCTGGTTCGCGAACGCCTCGGCGGCGCTGGTGTACTCCGCCGCCTTGGTCGCGTCGCCGGAGTTGGCCGCCTCGTCGGCCATGATCACGGCCTGTTGCGCGTTGCGGTTGTACTTCTCCAGCTCGTCCATCGCAGCGTTGAGCCGCATCTCGGTCTGCTTCTGGTTGGCGATCACGTTGGCCGCCTGTTCCTTCAGACGACGGTGCTGGTCCTGGGCCTCGGTGATGGCCTGCTCGAGCTGCACCTTCGGGTCGGCCTTCTCGTTGAAGACACTGGAGACCTTGGCCCCCATGTACTTCCACCACTTCTTCAGCGACTTGAACATGGCGGCGAGCCTAGGTCAGCACTCCTGCGAGCTGTGCGCAGACCTCAGCGCCGGGCGAAGCGACGCGCTCGACCCGCGACCCGTTCGGTGATCGACTCGAATCCGGGTGGCTGGGCCAACAACGTGGCTGCCACGAACGCGACCAGCCCGACCGCGACGGTGACTGCGACCTGCGCGATCGCGCCCGACACGTCGATGTAGGTCGCGGCGACAGCGACCCACACCAGGACCGCAGCGGCGACCAGGACGCTGCGGCCCAGGGGCTGCAGCCATCGCCACGCGATGATCCCCGGTACGTGCCGGTTGACCATCAGCAGCGCGATGGCTGCAGCGACCCAGTAGGCGATGGAGTACGCCATGGACAGCCCGGTGGAGTCGAACAGCGCGACCAGCGGCAGCACGAGCGCCACGTTCAGGGCGTTCTCGAACAGGTTCATGTAGAACGGCGTGCGGGTGTTGCGTCGGGCGTGGAAGGCCCGCACGCAGTAGAGGAACACGGCGAACGCCGGGAGCCCGATGCTGAACCCGGCCAGCATCTCCGAGGTCGTGGCGGTTGCTGCTGCGTCGAACTCCCCGCGCTGCAGCAGCAGTTCGACCAGCGGGCGACCGATGAACAGGTAGGCACCCGCAGCGGGGAGCATGAAGGTCAGCAGCAGCCCGAGACCCTCGTGGAACCGCTCGGCGAACCGCTGGTCGTCGCCCTCGCTGGCTGCGGTGGCGAGCTCTGGCAGCACCGCGGTCATCAACGACACGGCGATCAGCCCGTAGGGCAGCTGGAAGAAGATGAACGCGTACTGGTAGGCCGACACGGCGCCCACCCCGACCCCCCGGGCCAGGGTCAGCACGATGACCAGCGCGATCTGGTTGGCCACCGCGAATCCCACCGTCCAGCCCGAGAGCCGCAGCACCGACCGGATCGCCGGGTGACGGGGCCGGAACGACCACCGCAGCTCGGTCCCGGATCGTCGGACGGCGGGCATCAGCACCATGGCCATTGCCGCGACCCCGGCGGTGGTGCCCAGTCCCAGGACCCACACCGTGCGCAGTGCGTTCGGGCCGGTGTTCTCGGTGCCCAGGAAGAAGTACACCGACAGCGCGGCCGCCGAGATCACGACGTTGGTCAGCACCGGGGCGAAGGCAGGGGCCGCGAAGCGTCGCTTGGCGTGCAGCAGCGCAGTGCCGAGCGTCATCATCCCGTAGAAGAAGACCTGCGGGAGCAGCAGGATCAGGAAGTCGTCGCCGATGGCCGCCTGACGTGCCCGCTCGGCGCCGTCGAGCGAGAGCGAGAAGACCCGGTTGATCAGCGGCGCCGCGAGCACCGCGACCAGGCTGAGCAGCGTGATGGCGACGAAGGAGACGGTGACGATCACCGAGGCCGAGTCGTCCTCGGCGTCGTCGGCCCTGGCGTCGTTGGCATGGATGAACAGCGGCACCAGCGTCGAGGACAGCACTCCGCCGATGACCAGTTCGTAGAGGATGTTGGGCGCGGTGTTCGCCAGGTTGTAGACGTCCGCGACGGTGGTGAGACCGAGCGCCGAGGTGAGCGCTGCGACGCGCATGAGGCCGGTGAGTCGCGACAGCGCTGTGCCGATCGCCGGCGCGGCGCTCGCCGCGAGCAGACTGCGGCCCGCACCGGTGGGCTCGTCGAGCACGGCTTCGTCGACGATGACCTGTTCGGCCCACTCCGGGTCATCTGGATCGATGACCGTGGTCCAGTCGTCGCCGCGGTCCTCGACGTTCACTGAGCAGATGTCCCCGGCATGGGTGGGGGCATGGTCTGGCCGGCGGAGTGGGTCTCCTCCACAGCCTGGCGCAGCGCTTCCATGTCGCCGACGATCGAGTCGACCTCGTGGCCGAGCATCGACAGCGCATCGGCGTCGGTCTGCGACACCGAGAGCTCGATGGTGCGGGTGACGGTCTCATCGATCCGGGCATCCAGCAGCCGCAGGCGGTCGTAGGCGTCTGCGATCGTGCGGTCCATGCGCTGCGCAGCCGCGAGCTGGGCCTCGATCGCGGCGATGGTCTGCGCGGAGCGGGCGGTCTGTGGCGCACCGCGAGCTGCTGCCAGTTCGGCGTGGATGCGTCCGCCGTCGATCTGGTTGCGGGCGGAGCTGAGCGCCTGGCCGGCGCTTGCGGTCTTCCATGCCTCGTCCACCGCGGTGCCGAGGCGATCGCCCAACTCGGTGATCCGGTCCCGGAGCGGTCCGGGGCGGATGCTGCCGATCGCCCGCTCGAATCGGCGATCAGCGTCCAGGATCTCCTCCATGATCGGTCGCCACGGATCGCCCAGCTGACGCAGGTCGACGCCCTCGCGTCGTGGCGCGCGGGGAACCGCTGCCAGCACCCGCACGGCGAACGCTCCGATGCCCAGCGCGACCGCCCCCACAGGGTTGCCGAACGCCAGGATCCCCACCGCAGCACCTGCACCGGTGGCGAGGATGGCCGAGGGCGAGGTGATGGCCCGGGCGACGCCGGGTGTCAGGAACCGATCACGGAACGAGGCCATGGTCGCCCCATGCTTGCAGTCCGGGGCCCGGGGGGTGAATCCCGCCCGTACTCACGTGTCGACCGCCGGTCGTACGACGATGCGGTGGAGCTGGGGATCGCTGTCGATCTGGTCGTCGGTGAACCGCAACTGCCGCACCCGCCCCTGGGCGTAGGCCGACGTGCCGTCCCGATGGTGCAGCGACCGCGGGTCACCGCTCTGGCCGTACGCGAGCAGCCCGACGGCGTTCGGGCCGTCGGGCGTCATCTCGGCGACCATCAGGAAGCTGGTGCCGTAGCTGACCTGGTAGCCGCCGTCGGCGAGGCCGGTGCGTTCGTGTCCGGGGTTGAGCGGGTTGCTCTCCTGTGGCGGTTCCACGGTGCTGGACGCGAGTGCACCGACGGGGGCGAGCACGTTGAGCACACCCTCGGCCTCGCCGCCGCCGTGCACCGCGATGCGGTGCTCGCCCCGCATGGCCCACTGCACCTCGCCCAGGGGCGCGTCGAGGGCGACGCCCGCCCGTTCGAGCGCCGCCATGGCAGCGGCGACCGCGACGGTGATCGGGTCATGGCCGTCGTCGGGCACCGCGGCGAGCGTGTGGGGGGTGGCCACGGGGTCGTCGGGGTCGAAGTCCACCGCGAACAGCGCGCCGGCGGACTTCCATTCGGCATCGTCGAAGCGGCACAGCAGCTCGCGCCACAACACGACGCCGACCGAGTCCAGGTTGGCTGCGCCGTCCCAGCGGGCGAGCACCTCGGCAGCTGGGCCCAGGTCGACCCGCTCGTCGCCGACGTCGACAGAACCGGCCTGCCGGCACCGCTCGACGACGGCGTCGCGCAGCAGCACGGCGGTCAGACTGGCGTTGTCGAACACCGCGTCGAGCAGGTCCTGTGGGGTGACCCCGCCACGTGCGGCGAGCGCGGTCGCGAGGCGCAGGTTCTGCCGGGTGCGCAGACTGCGTGCTGTGCGCTCCAGACCGCACAGCACCGGGTAGCCCTCGAGCGTGCGCGTCGGGTGCGAGATCCAGTGCGAGTCGTTGGCGTTGATCACGACGTCACGTACGAACAGCTCGGGAAGTCGCTCGGGCGGCTCGAGCCCGGGGGAGCGCGCACCGGGATGCTCCACCCACTCGTCGTCGGGCTCGCTGCCGTCGAGCATGGCGATGCGGTTCTGGAAGGCGAGCGCAGCGACCAGGTCCTCGTCCAGCCGTCGCATGAACCGCTCGGTCGCGGCATCGGACAGGCTCGGTGTCGCCGACTGGTCCGTGTACCAGGCATCGCCGGTGTCGTCGACGGCCATGGTGTTGACCCACGGCAACCCCTTGACCTGGTGGAACACCTGGCGGAACTCGCTCAGGTCGTCGGCCATGCACATGCCCAGGAACTGCTCGAGCACCGCGGTGTTGTCGACGTTCGCATCGCGGTAGCTGAACGCCACCTCCTCGCCCCATCCCAGCAGCGGCATGTTGAGCATGGGGCCGTGGTGGGTGCGCCACATGGTCCGGGTGACCGGCGCCACCGAGCCGTCGGCGCCGCGCACGTCGACGGTCTGTTCGACGGCGTCCATCTCTCGCACCTCGTCGCCGTAGTGGTACGAGGTCGGCGAGCCGGTGGCGAGGCGGAGCTGGTAGAGGGTGAAGCGGTGTCCCTTGGAGAAGGTGTGGGTCCACGCGACGTGACGGTTGAAGCCCATCTGGATGCCCGGTGCTCCCAACAACGCGACCCCGTAGCAGTCGAGCTGGCCGGGGATCGTCAGGTGGCACTCCCAGAAGCGTGCCTCGCCACCCCAGGGGAAGTGCGGGTTGGCCAGCACCATGCCGCCGCCGGACGCGGTGACGTCGCCGCCCACGGCCCACCCGTTGGACGCGAGCCCCGAACCGCTCAGGGAGTCCATCGACGCCGGCGGGTGGGGTCCGTCGGGCCCCGGTGCCTGTGCCCAGCCGATCAGGTGCGCCAGGTTGCGGCCGCTGCCCATCAGTGCCACGTCGCCCAGGAACGCGTACAGGTCCAGCTCGTCGATCGGCCGGATCCACTCAGCGCCGGCGCACCACGCCGGCAGGGAGCCAGCGGCGCTCAGCTCGCCGAGGCGCTCGTTGTAGCCGCCGACGTAGCCGGCGACGAGCTCGCGTATCCACTCCGGCTGGGCGTCGCGCAACGCCCGGGCGTGCTCGACGACGCCGAGGGCTCGGTACCCCAGGTCTGATGCCAGGTGGTGCTCGCCCCTACCGGCGCCGTGGAACAGCGCCCGCTCGCTGCGCACCTTGACGATCTGGTCCGAGATGGTCGGCAGGTGGTCACCGGCGATCGCCCAGCCCTGGCCGAACCCCAGGCCCCGCCAGGAGTCCGAGCGGATGTGCGGCACGCCGTGTTCGGTGAAGCGGATCTCTGCTTCGATGTCGACGTCACCCGTCGCCCGTGCTCGTTCACGACCCATCAGCCACCTCCGTGCAGTCCGTAGAACCTAGCGACGCATCGGTGGGTCGTCAGCCGGGCACACACCCGGCTCCGGACCAGCGGAGCTAGAAGTTGCTGACCACCGAGGTGAAGACCTGCTGGATGGTGGTGGCATCGGCTGCGACGTACGCGGTGGCGTTGGACGCCTCGGCGATCTCACGCAGCTTCGCGGTGTCGGCATCTGCGCCGTAGGCGACCGTGAAGATGCGCACCGGGCGGGTGTTCTCGCCCTCGGCGTTGTCGGTGATGGTCGAGAGCAGCGACTGGAGCTGCTCCTCGTCGTCGCTGGGATCGCCGTCATCGTTCTGGCCGTCGGTCAACAGGATGACCGCGTTGATGAGCTCGGGGTCGTAGCCGTCGAGCATCTCGGTGAAGCTCGATTCGGTGACCTCGTACAGCGGGGTGCCGCGTTGGGGGATGAGCGAGTTGACCCGGCGGATGAGTCCTTCGCGGTTGGCGCCGATCGGAGCGATCGGTTCCAGGTCCTGCACCACGGTGGCGCCGGCGTCGTCGGTGGTGAAGGTGCGCAGCCCGACCTGGTCGTCGGGCTTGAAGTCGCCGAGGCCCTCGACGACGGCCTCCTTCGCCAGGTCCAGCCGGGTCGGCCCACCTGAGTCGGCAGGGTCGGCCGGCTCGCCCATCGAACCCGAGACGTCGAGCACCATCAGGACCCGGGCGCCCTTGCGCTGTACCGCCCACGCGTCGAGCAGGTCGTTCATCACCTGCCCCGAGGGGACCTCGAGCAGCGTCGTGGGCTGGTCGGGGTCGACGCCGAACTCCTCGGAGATGGGCGCGCCGAGCGGCACCTCGGGGTTGCCGGGACGGAAGCCCGACTCCAGCACCTTCTCCTGGTTGGCGGGGCGCTGGACGAACTCCTGAAAGGCCTCGGCGCCCGCCCGCTGGGCGTCGGAGACCCAGTCGGCATCGAGGATGAAGAAGGGGTTGTCCGAGTAGAGCGTGCCTTCCTCGGGGTAGATCGCGACCAGCGGGATGCGGGGCTCGCGTGGCTCCTCGCCCTGGTCGAGCACCCCGTCGGGGTTGCCGCGGTTGTAGTCGATGACCGACTTCTCCTCGACGGCCACCGCACTGGCATAGGTCAGCGCCGTGCCGCGCCGGTCCGCCCGGAACCAGTTGTTCAGGAACGTCATGGTGATGTCGCCGTAGTGGACCACCGACGACTCCAGGTCGCTGCCGTACTGGATGACCGCCGGGTTGGCCAGGTCCTCCGACGAGAGCCCCTCGGTCTTGCCGGTCGCCGCGTAGGTCTGGGCGATCAGCGCCGACAGGCCCGAGGTGGAGAAGTTGGGGTTGGTCTTGCCGAGGCGGAACTGCCCCCACTCGGGGTGGCCGAAATCGCCCCAGCCGGCCTCGGAGTTGGCCAGGTCCAGGATCTGGCGCCAGCCGATCGGTGTGTCGGGCCAGCCGAGGGCCTCGGCCATCGGCTCAGGCATGGCGATCACCAAGCGGCGTGAGCATGAACGGCGTGGGGTCCTCTGCCGCGATCGGGGCCTCGCCGGCGTCCGCGAGTCGCTGGTTGAGGATCTGTCCCCAGCTGCTGGCCGCCGGCGACCAGATGACCGGGCCGGGGCCCGTCGGCGGCCTCGTCCCAACCCTCGGCGAGCGCGGTCGTCGCTGCGCCGGAGGACTTCGAGCGGACGTCGACGAACACGCACTCTCCGTCGATCAGGGCCTCGTCGGAGTCGTTGAACGATGCTGCGAGCTCGGTCAGCAGCTCGATCTTCTCGGAACTGACCGCGGTGTCGACGGTGACGCAGTCCTCTCGGCGCGGGTCGGCGGTGTTCTCGCTCGCGGTGTCGGTGTCCTCGCCGATGCTGCAGGCCGCTGCGAGCAGCGCCGCGACCGACAACAGCACGGCTGCCACCGTGCCCCGTCGGGTCGGTCGGCGAGTGCGGAGCTGATGTGTGCGGAGCGGGTTCACCACAGGTCCCGAAGGGCGTTGAGCACGCCGGCGGACGGCAGGTTCGAGTTCTCGGGGATCGCCGCCGACGGGTCGCCCTCGCCGGTCGTCGGGCGCCATCCCAGTTCGACCAGGGCGGCGCGGACATCGACCTCTCCGCTGTCGAGCCGGTCGAGCAGGTCGCCGGCGTCGAGGCCTCCGCGGGGTACGAGCTGCACGTCTGCGGTCGTCATGGGATCAGGGTAGATGGTCGACCAGGCTTCACCATCGCGCAGCAGCGTCGTCGACTGCGCCTCCAGGGCACCGACGACGTTGAAGGTGCCGACCTGCACGACGGCGGTTGCCAGCGCCGACCGGTCGCCCAGGCGTGTGGAGCGGGAGAGGTCCGTGAGGGAGTCGAACCACCCGGCGAACCCGGGCTCGTCGAAGTCGCTCGCCGAGTAGTCCGTCGTACCGAAGTATCCGCCGACCGCCTCGGCCAGCGGCACCAAGCCGTCACCGCGGTCGGGCGAGCTGAGGCCGATCCGTATCGTCGCGGACTGCTCGCCCACGCAGCGCCAGGTGATCGTGCCGCCGCACGCGTCGGTGAGCGCAGGCTCGCGACCCGTCTGGATGACCAGCACCGCGGGCGAGCGTCCGAGCACATCCGAGGGCGCGCCGAGCACATCGGCCTCGAGTCCCGAGAACTCTCTGTCGTTCGCGACCATGGCGGCCCACGGCCCGTCGGCGAGCCAGGCGTCGAAACCGGGATCCTCACCCGAGGGCAGCTCTGCCACCACGTCCGCGGTGACGCCCGGATCCTCGACAGTGACGACCAGATCGTCACGCCCCTCAGCGATCCGGTCGCACACGAGCTCCAGCTCCGTGGCGCACATCAGGCGCAGCTGCTCCGGTGCGTCCGAGCCGCCACCGCCGCCACCGTTGGTGCCGCTGTCGCCGTCGATCGCGTCCCGTATCGCCCACGCCCCGGCGATCAGCGCGACGGCTGCGACCAGGGCCCCCAGGCGCTTCACGGGTCCACCGTGTCGGGCACGTCATCCGCCGTGAGCGTGGTGAGGACGTCGTCGTCATGCTCGTCCAGGCGCATCACGCGGGAGGCGTGGCGGCTGATGGCGGCCTCGTACAGGTTCCGACCGACACGTGCGTTGCCGAAGCCCTTGCTGCGAGGTGCGGCATCGATCACCCCGCAGAGCTTCTCCCGGGCGGCATCGTCGAGCACGTAGCGCTGTTTCGCTCCGATGGCGTCGACGATCTCGACGATCTCGTCGGTCGAGTAGTCGGGGAACTCGATGACGGTGGGGAAGCGCGACCGCAGGCCCGGATTGGTCGACAGGAACTCCTGCATCTCGGCCGGGTAGCCGGCGACGACCAGCACGACGCGGTCGCGGCGGTCCTCCATCAGCTTCACGATCTGGTCGATGGCCTCACGCCCGAAGTCCGACTGGGTGCCCCGCGACAGGGTGTAGGCCTCGTCGATGAACAGCATTCCCTCGTCGGCCTCGTCGAAGCGGGCCGTCACCATGGGCGCGGTCTGACCCACGAACCCCGCCACCAAGCCGGAACGGTCGGTCTCCACCAGGTGTCCACGCTCGACCACGCCGAGTGTGCGGTAGATCTGCGCCAGCAGCCGGGCGACGGTGGTCTTGCCGGTGCCGGGGTTGCCGGTGAACACCAGATGGTGCGAGGTCTCGATGGTGGGGAGATCCCGCTCGGCGCGCAGCCGCTGGACCTCGAGGGTGTCGGCCACCAGATGCACGCGGGCCTTGACCTCGTCCAGACCGATCAGCTCGTCGAGTTCGGCCAGCAGCTCTTCGAGCGGCCGTGCAGGCGGGTCGTGCTCGGCGGCACCGTCCGCCTCGGCCCGAGCCGCGTCCGCTGCGGTGGCGACCCCGCCGGTTGCGTCCGATCCTGATCCTGCGTCCGATCCCGGTCCTGCCGGTCCGGTTCCGCGGCCCGGCCCCCGTGCGCCGGCTGCGCGGCCGGTCCCGGCACCGCGGTGGCGGAGCCCGGCGAGCAGCCTGGTCCGCAGCCGGGAGATCGCGGCCAGCTCTGCATGGGAGGGCACGACGTCGAGTGACGCCACGACGTGGGCGATGTCGAGTGCACGGTCGTAGTACCGCTGGGCCAGGTCCGTGTCGTCGCGCCGGTCGGCGGCAACCAGGATGGCGAACAGCTCGGAGTCCTCATCGAGCCAGGTGCGGCGGTCGACCACGAGCGAGCTGCCACGAAGGTCCGCCGGTGTCGCATAGAGCATCTGCGTGTCGGGCAACCGCGGTCCGAACGCGTCGATCAGCGCCTCGAGCTCATCGACGGTGTGGCGCAGATCCGCGTCGATCATGGCGGCGCACAGATTGAACGCCTCGTTGGTGACGTCACGGCGAGAGCACTCCGGATCGATGTCGTCCAGGTCCCGCGTCGCGGCGAGCAACGCGTCGGTCACGTCGTCGATGAAGCTGGTCACGACGGCGTCGAGGGCACGGGCGGGCACGGCGGAAGGTTACCCACGGGGCGGCACTAGCCTTGCGGCGGTGACTCGACAGCCCACACCCGTCCCCGTGCTCGCCGGTCGTGCCAAGGCGGCGTCACGGGCCCTGGCCACCGCATCGACGACGCTGAAGAACGATGCACTACGCGCTGCGGCGCAGCTGCTCGTGGAGCGCGGCGCCGACGTGGTGGCCGCGAACGAGCTCGACGTGGCGGCCGCCGAGGCGGCCGGCATCGGGGCGGGACTGGTCGACCGGCTGCGACTCGACGCGGGGCGCATCGCTGCGATGGCCGCGGGGCTGGAACAGGTCGCGACGCTGCCGGATCCCGTGGGCGAGGTGCTCGACGGCTGGGTGCGCCCCAACGGGCTGCGCATCTCGCGGGTGCGGGTGCCGCTCGGCGTGGTGGCGATCATCTACGAGAGCCGTCCGAACGTGACCTCCGACGCCGCAGCGCTGTGCCTGAAGTCGGGCAATGCTGCGTTCCTGCGCGGTTCTTCCTCGGCGTTCCACTCGAACACGGCCATCGCGGCGACCCTGCGGGAGGCGTTCGCCGCGAGCGGACTGCCCGAGGACTCGGTGGTGCTGGTCGATGACACCTCACGCGAGGCAGCCGTCGAGTTCATGCAGCAGCGGGGGCTCGTCGACTGCCTGATCCCCCGAGGAGGGACGTCGCTCATCGCGTCGATCCTGGAGCACGCCACGGTGCCGTTCGTGATCGACGGGGACGGCAACTGCCACGTCTACGTCGACTCGGCGGCGGATCTGGACATGGCCGAGGCGATCCTGGTCAACGCCAAGACCCAGCGGCCCTCGGTGTGCAACGCGGCCGAGTCGCTGGTGCTGCACGAGTCGGTGGCGGCGCAGTTCCTGGCACGCGTCGACTCGGCCATGCCCGCGGTGGAGCTGGTGGGTGACGAACGTGCCCGCTCGATGCTCGAGCGCATCGGCGCAGCCACCGAGGACGACTTCGCCCGCGAGTTCCTCGACCTGAAGATGTCGGTGAGGGTGGTGGACTCGCTCGATGCGGCGATCGCGCACGTCAACGACCACTCCTCGGGGCACTCCGAGGCGATCGTCACCGAGGACCTTCGCTCGGCCGAGCGGTTCCTGGCCGAGGTCGACGCAGCAGCGGTGCTGGTGAACGCGTCGACGCGCTTCGTCGACGGCGAGGAGTTCGGTTTCGGCGCCGAGATCGGCATCTCCACCCAGAAGCTGCACGCACGCGGACCGATGGGCCTGACGCAGCTGACCACCGCGAAGTACGTGGTGCGCGGCGACGGCCAGGTCCGCGGCTGAGGACCACGTGATCCGACGACGCCGGAAGGGCAACGAGGCTGCTGGGCCGACCGCCCCTGCCGACCCTGCCGCCGCCCCAGCCGCTGCTCCCGTGGCTGCCGGGTCAGCGGTCGTCGGCGACCCGTTCGCCGACCTGCAGGCAGCATTCGACGGCGCAGCCGACCCGTCCAGGGCCGACGCGATGTCGGCCTACATGCGCAACGAGTTCGAGTTCTGGGGCCTACCAGCCCCGCTACGGCGCAAACTTGCAGCGCCGTTCATGCGGGCGTTCCACGGACGATCCGAAGCGGAACTGCTGGCTGCGGCCGAACAGCTCTGGACGCTGCCACAGCGTGAGTACGCCTACACGGCGACCGACCTGTTGCGCACCGAGTGGCGCATGCTGTCGCCAGACGCGCTGCCCCGGTTGCAGGCTCTCGTCTGCAGCCGGTCGTGGTGGGACACCGTCGACCCGCTGGCGCACGTGATCGGCGTGCTGGTGCTGAACCACCTGGAGTTGCGCTCGGTCATGGACCGGTGGCTGACCGGCGACGATCGCTGGTTGGTCCGCGTGGCGTTGCTGCACCAGCTCGGATGGAAGGACGCGGCCGACCCCGAGTGGCTGTTCGCCGCATGCCGAGCGCGCAGTGCCGACGACGACTTCTTCATCCGCAAGGCGATCGGCTGGGCGCTACGTGACCTGGCGCGCTCGTTCCCCGACGAGGTGCGCGGGTTCGTCGCAGCGCACGGCGAGGAGCTCTCGTCGTTGTCGGTGAAGGAGGCGACCAAGCACCTCTGACGTGAGGGTGGGTGTCGGTCGGTGATGCACGACCTGCTGTCAACCCGAGTCCGGTGTGGGCCCCCGGGTCTGGTGGCCGTGCTGCTGACCCCAGAACGAACGGCCGCCCGGGGTGGTGAACCAGAAGGTGCCGTCCGGTTCGGGGTGCATCTGCCAGCCGGCGCGGTGCACGACCCGGTGGTGGTGCCGGCACAACGACCCCAAGCGGCCCACATCCGTGCAGCCGCCCTCACCCCACTCGTCGACGTGGTGCGCCTCGGTCCAGCTGGGCGGGCTGGCGCACCCGGCGAACACGCAGCCGCCGTCGCGCTGGGCCATCGCTCGTCGCTGGCCTGCGGTGGCGAAGCGGGCATCACGACCCATGTCGAGCGGGACGCCGAGCTTCGTCGTGACGATCGGTCGGAGTCGGGGATCACACAGCAGGAACCTCGAGCTGCCATCGGCCAGGCGGGTGCCGCGGGGGGAGTGGAGCACCTCGGGGTCGTCGGCGTTGATCACGACCGTGATGTCGGCCAGCGGTGCCCCGCTCGACTCGAGATCGGTCGCCATGGCGCGCCGACAGATCTCGGCGAGGGCGAGCGCCTCGAGCGTCGAACGACTCGGCAGCCGCAGCTCGACCGGTGACAGCGCCTCGTCGGCGAGGTGTCGGTGGAACAGCTGGTCGGCGACCTTGTCGATGGTCTGGTGCACCATGAGCCCGTCGGGTCCGACGAGGGTTGCGGAGAGCACGTAGGTCTCGTCGATGGTGTCGGCCTTGCGGAGCCGGTTGCGGCTCTCGTCCTCCGCGGGGTCGTGGGATCCGTCGGCGTCGAGCGACGCTGCGGCGTTGAGCACCTCTCGTCGCCAGCGCTCGAACACGACGCCTTCGGTGCTCTCCGAGAACACGGCCGCCGCCACCGGCCAGCTGTCAGCGATTCGTGGGTTCCATGCGTCGGTCAGCACTCGCGCGTGGTCGAAGGTGATCCTGCCCTCGTCGAGGGCGGTCGCGACTTCTGGCAGGTGAGCACGCAGCACCCGCGCCGAGCGAACTCTCGAGGAGCTCCTTGAGGCCGGGAGCTGGGCATGATGGGCGAGCCAACGAGGTGTGCGCATGCCGCTGTCCAGGTCGGTCGCGCTCCGGGCGTCGAGCTCACCGAGGACACGGACCGATGCAGCGTCGAGCGTGCGCCGGGCCGACTCGAGCGCGAGCGCGGCGTCCATCAGCTCCCGGTCGGTGGACGAGTCGGCCGTGATGTCGACGGCGTCCCGGAGCCGGACGAGGGGATCTGCTCGTGTGGTCCCGTTCGGGTCGCCCTCGAGCACGTCGGTGTCGAACATGTGTTCCACCGTAGTGAGGGGGTGTGACAACGAACGAAGATGATCGAAAGATGGTCAGAGCGATCGAAAGGCGCCAACCCCACCGACGTCGGCGGCGTTACTCGATGGCCAGCACGATGACGGTCTGCTCGCCGCCGGGGGACTCGTAGGTGACGGTGTCGCCGACAGCGGCGCCGATCAGCTTCTCGCCCAGAGGAGAGGTGGGGGACACCACGTGCAGGTCGTCGTGGCGCTCCTCGATCGATCCGATCAGGTAGCGCTCGGCCTCGTCGTCATCGTCACCGTCGTACTTCAGCGTGACGATCGATCCCGAGCGAGCGTGCGGCGCGCCCGAGGGGTCGACGATCACTGCGTCCTCGAGGATCGCGAAGAGCTGGGCGACGCGCCCCTCCATCTTCGCCTTCTCCTCCTTGGCGGCGTGGTACTCGGCGTTCTCCTTCAGGTCGCCGTGCTCCCGCGCCCGCTCGATGCGGTCGGCCATCTCGATGCGGCCGTGGGTGCGCAGCTCCTCGAGCTCGGCGACGAGTCGGTCGTATGCGGCCTGTGACAGCTCGTGCGGTTTCGCCATCGGCACAGGATAGGCAGAGCGTCCCCGGCGCCGAGGACCTCGGGAGGTCGGCGCGGCGCCGAATGCAGTCGTTGGCGTCGCGGGCTGCTGGTAGCATCCCTGCCATGTCGCAGGACATCGACCGGGTAGAGATCATTCAGTAGCGCACGTCGTGCAACCGACGTGCGCAGCTCACCGTCCACCGTCGTGGGCGGTTTTCTTTTGCACCCGTGTTCCACCATCCGACCCCGAGCCACCACCCAGGAGTTGCACCCAATGACCCACAGGATCGGCGTGATCGGTGGCGACGGCATCGGCCCGGAAGTCACCGCAGAGGCACTCAAGGTCATCGACGCGGCAGGCGTGCAGTACGAGCGGACCGACTACGACCTGGGCGCGCACCGCTACCTCGATGACGGCACCGTGCTGCCCGACGAGGTCATGGAGGAGTGGCGTGGGCTGGACGCCCTGCTGCTCGGAGCGGTGGGCGACCCGGCGGTGGGTGTCTCGGCGCCCGCCGGTCTGGTCGAGCGCGGGATCCTGCTGCGCATGCGTTTCGAGCTGGACCAGTACATCAACCTGCGTCCGTTCCGGTTGCCGCCGCGTTGCGACTTCGAGGTGATCCGGGAGAACACCGAGGGCACCTACGCCGGCGAGGGTGGGTTCCTGCGCAAGGGCACCCCGCACGAGATCGCGACGCAGGGATCGGTCAACACCCGCATGGGCGTGGAGCGCTGCATCCGGTACGCGTTCGAGCGTGCCGCGACCACCGAGCGCCGGCACCTGACCCTGGTGCACAAGAAGAACGTGCTGACGTTCGCCGGCGATCTCTGGCAGCGGGTGTTCGACGCTGTCGCCGAGGAGTACCCGCAGGTCGCCACCTCCTATGACCACATCGACGCCGCGTGCATCCACTTCGTGGAGCGACCCGAGCGCTACGACGTGATCGTCACCGACAACCTCTTCGGCGACATCCTCACCGACCTGGGCGGCGCGGTCGCCGGTGGGGTCGGCTTCGCGGCGTCGGCCAACCTGAACCCGGCGCGAACCGGTCCGTCCATGTTCGAGCCGGTGCACGGCACCGCGCCCGACATCGCCGGGCAGGGCATCGCCAACCCGACCGCCGCCATCATCTCTGCAGGGCTCATGCTCGAGTTCCTCGGCGAGGCCGACGCCGCGGCCAAGGTCGCCGCCGCGTGCGAGTCGCCCGAGCGCTACAGCGGCACCACCGCAGAGGTCGGTGACGCCATCGCCGCAGCCGTCACGAGCGCCTGAGACAGCTCCGCCGCCGCTCACCCACCCTCCGCTGCCCTCACCACCGCTGCCCTCACCACCCTGCGCCCAGCGCCCCACCAGGAGACACCGAGATGCCCATCACGCCCACCGAGAAGATCTGGATGAACGGCGAGCTCGTCGACTGGGCCGATGCCCAGATCCACGTGCTGACCCACACCCTGCACTACGGCATGGGCGTGTTCGAGGGCATCCGCGCGTACGAGACGCCCGAAGGACCGGGGATCTTCCGACTGACCGAGCACATCGAGCGGCTGTTCAACTCGGCGAAGATCCTGGGAATGCACATCCCGTACACCGCCGACGAGCTGGTCGAGGCGACCAGGCTCGTGGTGCGCGAGTCGGGACTGCCGTCGGCGTACATCCGGCCGATCGCCTACTACGGATACGGCGAGATGGGGCTCAACACCCTGCCGTGCAGCGTCGACGTGTCGATCGCGTGCTGGCCGTGGGGCGCCTACCTGGGTGACGACGCGGCCACCAAGGGCGTGCGCATGAAGATCAGCACCTGGCTGCGCCACGACCACAACTCCATGCCGCCAGCGGCGAAGACGACCGGCAACTACGTCAACTCGTCGCTGGCCAAGGTCGAGGCGCTCAACGCCGGCTACGACGAGGCCATCATGTTGAACCCCCAGGGACTCGTCTCGGAGTGCACCGGCGAGAACATCTTCATCTCCCGCGGCGACATGCTGCTGACGCCGCCGGGGTCCGCCGGAGCGCTCGAAGGCCTGACCCAGGACACCGTCATGGCCATCGCGGACGACCTGGGCATCGAGTGTGCGGTCACCGACCTGACGCGCTCGGACCTGTACGTCTGTGACGAGATGTTCGTCTGTGGCACCGCGGCCGAGGTCTCGGCGGTCAACTCGGTCGACGACCGGGAGATCCCCTGTCCGGGCCCGATGACCACGGCGATCGCCACCGAGTACGCGAAGGTCGTGCGCGGCCAGGTCGACCGGTACAAGGACTGGGTGGAGCTCGTCGCATGAGCGGCGCAGTGCTGCCCGAGCGAGTGGAGATCTTCGACACGACCCTGCGCGACGGGGCCCAGTTCGAGGGCATCTCGCTGTCGGTCGAGGACAAGCTGAGGGTCGCGGAACAACTGGACTGGCTGGGCGTCGACTGGATCGAGGGCGGCTACCCGCAGGCCAACCCCAAGGACGCGGAGTTCTTTCGCCGCGCAGCTGCGGGCGAGCTGGCACTTGGCGCCGCGACGCTGGTGGCGTTCGGGTCCACCCGCCGCCCGTTGGGCCGCAGCGACGACGACGCCACGTTGCGGGCGCTCGTCGGCGCCGGCACCTCCACGGTCTGCATCGTCGGGAAGAGCTGGGACTTCCACGTCACGGAGGCCCTGCGCACCACGCTGGACGAGGGCGTGGCGATGGTGGCCGAGTCGGTGTCGTTCCTACGCTCCGAGGGGCTGCGCGTCCTCTTCGATGCGGAGCACTTCTTCGACGGCTATGCCGCCAATCCCGAGTACGCCGTGCGGGTGCTCGAGGCCGCGGCGACCAACGGTGCACAGACGTTGGTGTTGTGCGACACGAACGGTGGCTCGCTGCCACACGACGTCGAGCGTGTCACCCGGGAGATCGTGTCGTACTTCGACGGAGTGACGGTCGGGATCCACACCCAGAACGACACGGGCTGCGCGGTCGGCAACTCCGTCGCGGCGGTGGTCGGCGGGGCGACCCACGTACAGGGCACGGTGAACGGATACGGCGAGCGCACCGGCAACGCGAACCTGATGACCGTCATCCCCGACCTGACGCTGAAGATGGGCATCGCGACGCTGCCCGACGGGCACATGGAACGACTGACCGCGGTGTCGCGCCACGTTGCGGAGCTGGTGAACCTGCCTCCGCACCCGGCCGACCCGTACGTCGGGTCCTCCGCGTTCGCACACAAGGGTGGGCTGCACACCTCGGCGCTGGGCCGGGTCGGCGGCGCATCGTACGAGCACATCGACCCGGCGAAGGTGGGGAACCGGACCCGAGTCCTGGTCTCCGACCTCGGGGGCCGCGCCGGCATGTCGATGAAGGCGACCGAGTTCGGCGTCGAGCTCGACGACCGTGCCGCCGGACAGCTGTCGGAGCGGCTCAAGCAGCTGGAGTCCGAGGGCTTCGTGTTCGAAGCAGCCGACGCGTCGCTCGAGCTGTTGATGCTCCAGGCGAACGGGTGGCGCAACGAGATGTTCCGCGTCGAGGCCTACCGGGTGTCGGCGTATCACCGCGAGGGCAACATCGCTGCGGTCGAGGGCCAGATCGACCTGAGCACCGAGGCCACCGTGAAGCTGTGGGTGGGCGACGAACGGATCGCGTCGGTGGGGGAGGGCAACGGCCCGGTGAACGCACTGGACGCTGCGCTTCGAGCTGCGCTGGAGCCGCACCATCCGGGCCTCGAGCGCATCCACCTGACCGACTTCAAGGTGCGGGTGCTCGACTCGACCGCAGATACCGACGCGGTCACGCGGGTGCTCATCGACTCGACCGACGGTGACGAGACGTGGACGACGATCGGCGTGTCGCCGAACGTGATCGAGGCGTCGTGGATGGCGCTGATCGACGCCCTGGTGTTCGGGCTGCTGCGCCAGCAGCGCCGAGAGGTACGGTGACGCGCTGATGGCCGCACCGGAACACGTCCCCGTCTCGACCCTGCAGCAGGTTCGTTCCTACTCCTCGCCGCCACGGCGGGCAGGGTCCTGGACGGCGGACCGACCCGGCGAGCTGCGAGGCCGTCAGCCGGTGGGTGAGCAGCTGGGAACTCCCGGCCCCGACCAGGGGTATGCACTCACCTTGGCGGAGCGCTTCTCGGGTCGGTTGGCCCTGAGCGAGGGTGAGCACGAGGCCGACGCGCTGGCTGGAGCTGCGGGCATCGCCATGAAGCGCTCTGCGCTGTTCGGGCGTGCGCCGGTGATCCACGACATGACCGTCGGGCTCACGATCTGGGGCTTCCTGGATGCCACTGCTGCGCCGGAGCTGGTGGAGCTGCGGCGCGAGTGGTTCGAAGAGGTCCACCTGCCGATGCACTACACCGCGCTGCAGCAGATCGTCGACGCTGCACCCGAGCCGGTGCTGCGGCTGACCCACCAACGGGTCATCGAGCGGTATCGCACCGACTGGCGAGCGTGTCTGGACCTGGACAGGGCCTGATCACACCGACCGGCCCCGGTCGTTCCTGATCGAACCGGATCGGCCTGACCGGGCGTCGTGTACGGACCGCCGATCGCGCCGAGGGGAGGCCCGTCAGGGGAAGACGTAGACCGGGGTGCCCGCCGGCACCGTGTCGGCCAGCTGCTGGATCAGCTCGTTGGGCACCCTGATGCAGCCGTTGGAGCGCGCCTGGCCGACGAGTTCGGGGGCGTTCGTGCCGTGGAGGGCGACGACCGGTGCTCCGGTGTCGAACTCGTCCATCACCTCGCTGTAGCCATCGGTCGCAAGTGCGACGGGACCGAAGGACGGGCTCTTCTGCGGGACGATGTCGGTGACGAAGAACGTGCCGGTCGGCGTCGGCGTGAACGCGGTGCCGACGACGACGGGGGTCTCGACGATGAGCGCCGTGTCGTCATAGGCGCGCAGCATGCGTTCGGTCAGGTTGACCTCGATGCGATGGGCGGTGGTCGAAAGGTCCACGTCTGCGGTGGACACCCACCCGGTGGTGCCGTTGGGGCGCACGGGCAACAGGACCTCGGCCCACTCACCGCGGCGCTCGCGCACCAGCATGGTGAACGGCTGGCGCGGCTCGTAGGGCCCGGGGTTGGTGAACGACCAGCCGCTGTCGGTCACGAAGCGTCCGGTGATCGGGACCTCGGCCGAGGGCAGGGGCTCGCGCGCGGGGATGGACGGCTGGCTGGCGGGGGGTTCGGGTCCCGGTGAGGTGATCAGTGCCGGCTCCATGTCGTCCCAACCAGGCGGTGCATCCGCTCGGACCTGGAGCTCGGTCACCTCGGGCTTGGCAGTCGCGATCTCGACGGTGCCGCCGGGCAGCACCGCAATGGTGGTCGACGTGGAGGTCGTCGAGGCGACCGGTGCCGTGGTGGGGGGCGCGGCGACGTCGTCGCTCGGCCACAGCGCCACGGCGAGTCCGATGACGAGCAACGCCACCACTCCGGCGCCGATCGCCATCATCCGGTTGCGGCCCGGCGACTGGCCCGCCCGGTCCAGGGGTGGGTCGAACGAGCCGATCGGTCCGTCGTCGTTCATCAGCTCCTCCTCCCGCACCGTTCGTGTCGTTCCATGGTAGAGGCGGTCCACGGCGCTTCGGCGTCAGCGGAGCAGCCCTGTCGGGACCGGTAGCCTCGGGTCGGTGAGCACCACCCCACGCGTCCGATTCGCGCCGTCACCGACCGGCTACCTTCACCTGGGCAGCGCCCGGGCCGCACTGTTCAACTGGCTCGCCGCCCGGCACATGGACGGCAAGTTCCTGCTGCGCATCGAGGACACCGACAAGGACCGTTCCCGCCCCGAGCTCATCGACGTCATCTACGAGGGCCTCGAGTGGCTGGGACTGGACTGGGACGAGGAGCCGTTGGCCCAGTCGACCCGGGACGAGGCACACCAGGAGGCCATCGAGACGCTGATCAGGGACGGCTCGGCGTACGAGTCCGAGGGCGCGGTGCGCTTCCGAGTGCCCGACGACGGGGGAGCGACCTCGTGGGACGACCTGATCCGCGGCGAGATCAGCGTGGAGCACGCCAACATCGAGGACTTCGTGATCCGCCGGTCAGATGGCTCGCCGACGTTCTTCCTGGCCAACGCGAGCGACGACGCCCACATGGGCATCACGCACGTGATCCGTGGCGAGGACCTGATCAACGTGACGCCGAAGTACCTGTTGCTGCGTCGGGCCATGGGCATCGGGGGAGCCGATCCCGTGTTCGCCCACATGCCCCTGATCGTCAACGAGCAGCGCAAGAAGCTGTCCAAGCGGCGCGACGACGTGTCGCTCATGGACTACCGGGACCGTGGCTTCCTGCCCTCGGCGATGGTCAACTACCTGGCGCTGCTCGGCTGGGGTCCGCCCGACGGCCAGGAGGTCCGGTTGGACCCGCTGAGCATGACCGACGGCTTCCCGCCGATGTTCGACATCGCCGAGGTCAGCTCGTCGCCGGCGTTCTTCGACGTGAAGAAGCTGTTGTTCGTCAACGCCGAGCACCTGCGTGCGATGTCGGTCGACGAGCTGGATGCGGCGTCGCAGCCGTATCTGGAGGCGTCACCGGTCGGGCCGGCCTACGTCGGCCGACCCGACGAACCGCGATCGGTTCCGGGCACTGCTGCCCGAGGTGCAGACCCGGGTCGAGACGCTCTCCGAGGTGCCCGGCTACGTCGACTTCCTCTTCGTCGATGAGCCGGCGATCGATGAGAAGGCATGGACCAAGGCCATGGTGCCTGATGCGGCCGGTTGGCTCGATGCCGTGATCGCCGCGGCTGCCGAGTGGCCGTGGAGTGCCGAGGAGCTCCACGAACGGTTCATGGCACTGGCTGAGGAGTTGGGCGCGAACCGCCGCAAGTTCCAGGCACCGGTTCGTGTGGCATTGACCGGGCGGTCGGTGGGGCCGCCGCTGTTCGAGTCGATGGTGGTGCTCGGACGCGACCAGGTGCTGTCACGCCTGCAGAGCGCACGTGGGCGGCTGGGTCCGGTGGACTGAGTGGCCGGGCGGTTGGGGGTCCGGTGACTGGGTGGTCCGGTGGCTGAGCGGGCGGGTCGGCGTCGGTGGCTGCTCCGTCTGGCCGGGCTGTTGGTCGCGGCGGTCGGCACCTACGTGGCGGTGATCGCGGTCCAGGTGGTCTCGTCGTCGCGACAGGACCAGCGCGAACAGGCCGCCGCCATCGTGGTGCTGGGCGCCGCGCAGTACGACGGGACGCCGTCGCCGGCGCTGCAGGGCCGGTTGGACCGGGCGCTCGAGCTGTACCGGGAGGACCTCGCTCCCGAGATCGTGCTGACCGGATCGAAGCGGCGCGGCGACCGATTCACCGAGGCGTACGCCGGGTACCGCTACCTGGCCGAGCAGGGTGTGCCCGATGCTGCGCTGACCATCGTCGACGACGGCGTCAGCACCTATGAGTCGCTGGCGGCGGTGCGCCGTGTGCTGCGTGAGCGCGACGCCGACCGGGTGTTGCTCGTGTCCGACGGCTACCACAACCGTCGTCTGCAGGGGATCGCCAGAGAGCTGGGCATGGAACCCTTCGTCGTGCCCACCGACTCGTCCTCGACGTTCCGGCAAGTGGTGGGGGAGACGGGACGGGTCGCTGTGGGTGAGATCATCGGCTACCGCCGCCTGTTCAACCAGACCCACTGATGCTGACGGACTGCGGGTCGCTGGCTCGACGCACGCCTCGGGATCGCGTTTGTCGCCCTGCGGCGAGGTTCGGCTAAAGTCGGCCGGCGCCCTCGGGGCGACATCGCCTTCGGGGGTGGTGTAATTGGCAACACACCTGGTTCTGGTCCAGACATTGGGGGTTCGAGTCCTCCCCCCCGAGCAACTGCAGCACTACCGCTGCACACAAGATCTCCGGACGATTCCGCGGAATCGTCCGGCGTGACCAGCCCCCATCGTCTAGCGGCCTAGGACACCACCCTCTCAAGGTGGCGGCACGGGTTCGAATCCCGTTGGGGGTACTCCAGAGGAATCCCCTGCAACGGCAGGGGATTCTTCGGTTTCCGGCGGCGGACGTCCGGACGGGCCACTCGGGAGAACCCGCGAAGAACCCGCGACGCGCCGCGGGGTGCTCGACCGGATCGGGCTCGTATTCGTCGGTGTTCGCCGAGTGTCCGCATGCCCGCGACGAGGTCGTCGAGCCGGTCCGCCAGCGTCCGGTCACGGTCGGCTGCGGCCTTCTGATAGCGGATCGCAGCCGACGTCGTCGAGTGGCCGAGGCGGGCCATGACCTCGCGCATGGTCGCCCCCTGCTGGGTGGCGATGGTGCCGGCGGCGTGGCGCAGGTCGTGGAAGTGGACCTCGTCGAGCTCGAGCGCTCGCTGGGCGGCTCGCCACTCACGCTGGAACCAGCCGTCGCTGATGATGCCGCCAGCCGCTCCGGGGAACAGCGGGCCGTCAGGGTCGCCGCCGACGAAGGTCGCCAGGTGCTCGTCGATGGCGTCGAGCACGAAGCGGGGGAGCGTAACCGTCCGCTGGCTCGAGTCGGTCTTGGTCGTCTTGCGACGGGACCGTTTGTCGATCGACTCGCGCACGGTGAGCGGTGCCGTGCAGGCGGTCGTAGTGGCGCACACGCAGTGCCCGCAGCTCGCCGTAGCGGAGCCCGGCGAATCCGGCGACGAGGATCATCGGGCGGATCCGGGCGTGGGCAATGTCGGCGAGCGCCAGGACGACCTCGGCGGGGACGAAGGGTCGCTCGCTGTGCGGGTCGGAGCTGGCCCCCTTGATGCGGCACGGGTTGCGAGGGATCAGGTCGTCGTCGACAGCGGTGGCGAGGATGGCGTGCATGATCCGGTAGGCGCGGGACGCAGTCGAGGGGATGCGCTCGCGCAGCGGTCGGTGCCAGCGGCGGAGCTCGTCCGGGCGTGAGCTTGCCGATCGGGCGTGTCGCCGAAGGTCGGGTAGACGTGACGCTCGAGTGTCTCGCGCGTAGTTGTCGCGGGTGGTGGCGGCGAGGGTGCGACCCTCGAGCCACTGCTCGGCGTAGCGCCGGAACAGAACACGTCCACCGCTCGGGTCGTACGCGACGCCACGGCTCTGGGCAGCTTCGGTCTGGGACTTGAACGCCTTGGCTGACTCCAGCGTGGCGAACCGGCGGGAGCGTTCGCGTCTGCCCCGGTGCCGGCCGCCAGCGGATCTCGTAGCGGACGGAGCCGGCCGGGGTGGTGAGTCGTCGGATCGACGCCATGGTCGAAACGCTACCGGCTTGCGGTGACGTCGTGGCCGGCCCGACGCCGTTCGACGAAGTCGTGCCACCGCTTCGAGGGGGACACGAGCGGCGCGCCCGATGTGGACGACCTCGAGCTCGCCGTCGGCGATCAGCTCGTACGTGAGCGTCCGCCCGATACGCAGCTTTCGAGCCGCCTCCGGGATGGTGAGCAGGATCGGCTCGGGGTCGAAGAGCGATGGCTGGTCCATGCCCTCCTAAGCGCGCGCACCGGTCCCGGGTCGGGTGCGCGCGCTTAGGCGGTTGACGCGGGCGCCGTCCGGAGATTCCGGGAGCGGGGGTCGGTGGTCTGGAGGTGCGGCAATGCGCGCAGCGGTACTGCTTCCTGTTTCGATCTGGTGGAGGCCCACGATCTGGTGGTGTGTATCGAAGGGGTCGATGCTCGGCCCTCGCCCGTTGTCGGTCGCGTCGGTCGATGGTGGGCCGCTCTCGTGGTGTGTCAACGAGGCGAGAGGGGGTTCACAGACTTGCATCACAGATGCCCGGGACCCTCACCGCCGACCCTCGCCAGCGGTCGAGGGGTGCCCGTGTTGAACCTCCACCGGCTCTCGCCCGGAGCGGAGTCGTACTACCTGGATCAGGTCGTGTCGGGGCTCGAGGACTACTACGCCGAGGCACGGCGAGGCGTCCGGGCTACTGGCTCGCGTCGTCGCAGCAGCTCGGCCTCGAGGGGCTCGTCCGACCCGACGATCTCCGGGCCGTGTTCTCCGGGGTCGATCCGTCCGACCGGGGAGCGGTTGCATCGGGCGAAGAACCGGAAGGTCCCGGGGTGGGATCTGACGTTTCGTGCGCCGAAGTCGGTGTCGATCCTCTGGGCCCTCGGCGAACCAGAGGATCGCTCGCGAGGTCGTCGCAGCGCACGAGGCTGCGGTCGCCCGGGCGGTGTCGTACATGGAGGAGGTTGCGGCGTGGACGAGGACGGGCCGCAACGGGATCCACCGGGAGCAGGCGAACGGGTTCATCGCGGCGGGGTTCCGGCATCGCACGTCGCGTGACCGGGATCCTTGCTGCACACCCACGTGCTGGTCGCGAACTCGGTGCGCGCGGACGACGGACGGTGGCGAACGATCGACGCCATCGCGCTGTACGACCACGCCAAGACCGGCGGATACGTCTACCAGGCGCAGCTCCGCCACGAGCTCACCGCACGTCTCGGCGTCGATTGGACGCCGGTCCACGACGGCCTCGCCGACATCGTCGGTGTGGATGAGGACCTGATCGGGTTGTTCTCGAAGCGTCGCGAGCAGATCGAGGCCGACCATGGCGGAGTGGGGTCTCACCTCGGCGAAGGCGGCGCAGGTGTCGACCTTGCAGACCCGGCGGGCGAAGGTCGGTCAGCTCTGAACGGGTGTCTGACCAGATCGACCGCTGGCGCACCGAGGCCCTGACCATCGGCGTTGACAGCCGGGTGCTGAAGTCGGTCACCGGTGACCATCCGGTGCCGTCGTTGACGCTGCAGCGACAAGAGCCGCTGTTCGACCGGCTGTCCTCGCCGGAGGGGCTGACCGACGGACCGCTCGACGTTCGACCATCGCGACGTGCTGCGTGCGGCTGATCGACGAGCTCCCCGCCGCCGTACCGGTCGAGACCGTCGAGGACCTGGCGATCGCAGTACCTGCGACGACCCGAGGTCGTGATGGTCGGCTGGAACGAACGCACCGGCACGACGCTTCTCGACCGACCGAGCTGATCGACCTCGAACAGGACCGGTCGTCGACCTCGCCGAGAACGGCTGAGCGCTGGTGTGGGCGGTTGCGGTCGACGAGCGCTGTCGCAGGGTGCGGTCGAGACACGACCGTCGATCAGCGATGAACAGGCACGCGGTCGTGACCGAGATGTGCACGTCCGGCCGAGCGGTCGAGGTGCTCGTCGCCGCCGCCGGGACCGGCAAGACGTTCAGCCTCGACGCAGCACGCGAGGCGTGGCAGCGCAGCGGCCACCGGGTCATCGGCTGTGCGCTGTCGGCGTCCGCCGCGCACGAGCTCCAGGGCGGCTCCGGGATCCGCTCCACACACGATCGCGATGCTCAACCTCGACCTCCACCAGCGACCGCCAGCGGCTCGACCCGCGCACGGTGCTGGTCATCGACGAGGCCGGCATGGTCGGCACCCGGACCCTCGCGCCGCTGCTGCACGCTGCGATGCGCCGCTGGGGCGAAGGTCGTGCTCGTCGGTGACCCGAAGCAGCTGCCCGAGATCCAAGCCGGTGGAGTGCTCGGCTCCCTGGCGCGTCGCCATCCGGTCCTCACGCTCACCGAGAACCGGCGACAGCACGACACCGTCGAACGCGACGCCCTCGACCAGCTCCGCACCGGTGATGTCGACCAGGCCATCGGGATCGCTGCGCGAGCACGGACGACGTGGTGACCGCACCGAACGCCGAGACGGTGCGCGACGGGATGGTCGGCGACTGGTGGCAACACCGCACCGCCGGCGACGTCGGCGTTGATGATGGCGAGACGCAACGCCGACGTCGACGACCTCAACCGGCGGGCCCGCCGCCACGTCGCCGCCGCCGGCGAGCTCTCCGGCGAGCCGCTCGTCGTGAACGGCCGGCCGTTCCAGATCGGCGACCAGGTGATCTGCACGCGCAACGACTACCCCAACGGGATCCGCAACGGCACCGACCGGCACGATCACCGCACATCGACCACCAGCGCACCGCCGTCACGATCGCCACCGACGACGGCGACCCGTCGTCTCGACGACGAGTACCTCGCCGCCGGGTCGATGCGCCACGGCTACGCCGTCACCGTCCACAAGGCACAGGGCCGCACGTGCGACCACGGGCTGCTGCTCGCCAGCGACGACCTGCACCGCGAGATGGGCTACGTCGGCCTCAGCCGCGGCAAGCAATCCAACCGCATGTACCTCGTGTCCGACGAAGCCGGCCGACGAACTCGAACACCACGGCCGAGCCGGCGAACGTGCCGACCCGCTCGACCTCGTCGCCGACTCCCTTCGCCGCAGCGCATCGCCAAGCAACTCGCCATCGACCAAGCCCGAACACAGCCGGAGCCCGATGACGGAGCAGACATCGGCATGTGACCCGCTCGGTCAACGACTCCCGATAGCCGGCCGTGAAGGACTATTCGGAATGCTCATCGGCCCGCCCCAACGGGTGCCCCCTAGCGGCACTTTGATGGCGGTCAGGCGATTCGCTCGAACAGGTAGGCGAACGGCGACTTCGTGTAGGCGACTCCACGGCCGCTGGCGTGGAGGGATTCCCTCGTGACATCGACGTGGCGTTTGGGTTGGAGGTAGGTGTCCAGCTCACGCGACGTCACCGAGTACCGGCCCGAGCGAGCGGTGATGACCGCCGTGAGGCGATACCGGGGGTCGATCGATGCCATCGCGGCGTCGCCATGGCTCGGGTTCACCAGGAGCGTGCCGCCGACACGCAGGTACTGAGTGCAGTGCTCGGAGATGAAACCCGCGTACAGCGAGATGAGGAGATCGAACTCACCGTCATCGAGGCATAGCGCGTCGGCGTAGTCGGCGCCGATGAAGCGCACCACATGCGTCACGGCGTCGACGCCGTGTTCGATCAGCAGCTGCTGAACACCGTCGCCGTCGCCGAAGAACTGCGCTGCGCGTCGATCGATGTCGACGTAGGTGACCGACGGCCAGACGAACGAGGGGGCGAGGTCGACGAACGAGCCTGGATACAGCACCTTTGATGCGTCGACGGTCTCGGCAACGGCGGTGAAGAGCCGCTGGCGGTCGCCGACGTGTTGGTCCTGCTTCTCCCACAAACCTCGCGTCCGGTCCAGCACAGGCTCGACCATAGGACCTGCCCCAGATCGCCGGGATGGCGACGGGTCGGCGGCTAGGGCCGAGCGTTCTCAGGCGAGCGTCACGCCCGCTGCAAGAGGGGCCGAGCGTGCTCATGCGAGTACGGCGAACCCCACGCAGTTTGCGGGTGCTGTGTTGCAGAGCGTGCGCCCGTACATCACACCTCGGCGCCGAACCGCATCGACCCGAGGAGCCACAGATAGGGTCGTGCCATGACTTGGTTCGAAGGAACGACCCATATCGACTGTGATCTTCAGGCGGTCAAGACGTCGGTAGCGGACCTCGGTGCGCACTTCGTCGGTGTGGTGCAGTCGATGCCGGGCATGACCGAGGTGGAGCTGCTCGAACAGGGCGCCGGCTCTGTCACGATCCGAACCAACGAGGGCGTCATGAGGCGACGCAACATCGAGCGCTCGGTGGCGGATGACGAGGTAACCCTTCGATACGACGAGGTCTACGAGACCGGGAAGGTCACCGGTAGATCCCGCTTCGAAGACGCGTACACGGCATCGGACTCCGGTGGCGTGCAGTACCGCTGCGTCGTGAGCGATGTCGAGGCGGACGGCGTGCTCGGGTTCCTCTACACCAAGTTCGGCTCGCGGAACATGGGGAAGGCATTCCTGTCCTCACAGCAGGACTACTTTCAGAGCTGACGGCGCTGGTCGGTGACCCCGCGGGGGTCCTCCGATCTTGCCCTTGCCGTCCAGCGGCGCTGCGCCGGCTCCGCAACGACGAGGGCCGTTCAGCTCGTGAGGCGCCACTCGGGGTGAGTTGAGTCGGTTCGGTTCGCCGAGCGAAACCCCCACGCACCCTCCCGGATGTGTGCCGCTAGGGGGCAGGCACGCCGATCGGTCGAGCGGACTCGGGGAGCGGCCGGCATCCGCGCCCCGCGAAAAACCCGCGGCCGCCCCGATCCGGGGGTGTTCGCTACCGTCCGGTCGGGCTCGAGAACCCCGGAATTGCAGTCGTCTGCGTTCGTCACCATCCGTAGAAGTCGGCCCAGGGGTCGCTCTCAAGGTGGCGGCACGGGTTCGAATCCCGTTGGGGGTACCACGCGGGCAGCCGCGCGACGTGGCGGCCCGCAGGGGCGTCGTGGTAGACCTCGCCCACGCGTGGGCGGAGGGGCCGACGCGTGTCGAGGGGGTGAGCCCGTGGAGGCCGAGGAGTTCCAGGGTCGCGTCGGCCGGTGGTACCACGAGTCCGAGCCGTGGTGGCCCGAACCGAACCGGGCGCCGGCAGGTGCGCCCAACGTGGTCATCGTGCTGCTCGACGACGTGGGCTTCGCCCAGTTCGGCCCCTACGGCTCCGACATCGAGACACCCACCTTCGACCGTCTCGCGGCAGGTGGGCTGACGTTCACGAACTTCCACACCACCGGCCTGTGCTCGCCGACCCGGGCGTGCGTGCTCACCGGTCGCAACCACCACAGCGTCGGCATGGGCCGCATCACCGACCTGGCCACCGGGTTCCCCGGCTACGACGGGCACATCTCGCCCCGCCACGGCTTCCTGCCCGCCATGCTCACCCCGCGGGGTGGGCGGCGTACGGCACCGGCAAGTGGCACCTGACACCGACGCGACCTCCAGCACCTGGGCGCGGAGCGGTCGCACGTGGCCGCTGGGCCGGGGCTTCGAGCGCTTCTACGGGTTCTTCGACGGCGAGACCCACCAGTTCGGCCCCAACCTCTTCCACGACAACCACCAGGAGTCGCCTCGACGCACGATGGACGACGGCTACCACCTGACCGCCGACCTGGTCGATCACGCCATCGAGCAGGTCACCGATCTGCGCAACGCCGATCCCGACAAGCCGTTCTTCCTGTACCTCACCCCGGGGGCGTGCCACTCGCCGCACCAGGCGCCGCCGGAGCACCTCGAGCGCTACCGCGGTCGCTTCGACGCCGGCTGGGACGAGTGGCGTGAGCGGTGCTTCGCCCGCCAGAAGGCCCTGGGCGTGATCCCCGACACCACCGAGCTGTCGCCCCGCCCCGAATGGGTGCCGGCCTGGGACGACCTCTCCGACGACGAGCGGCGGGTGCACGCCCGCTTCATGGAGGCGTTCGCGGCGATGCTCACCCACGCCGACGAGCAGGTCGGCCGGTTGGTCGACTTCCTCGCCGCGCGACGGGCGACCTCGACAACACGGTGTTCATGGTGCTGTCCGACAACGGCGCCAGCTCCGAGGGCGGCGTCGGCGGCTCGCTGAACGACGTCCGGCACTGGAACGGCCTCGGTACGTCGCTGCGCGAGAGCCTCGAGCGCATCGACGAGATCGGCGGCCCGACCATCCACAACAACTACCCCTGGGGCTGGACCGTCGCCGGCAACACGCCCTACCGACGCTGGAAGCGCGAGGTGCACGAAGGTGGGGTGGCCGACCCGCTGATCGTGCACTGGCCCGCGGGGATCGACGACCCCGGCACCGTGCGCCGACCAGTACGTGCCACGCCATCGACCTCACCCCCACCGTGCTCGATCTCTGCGGCATCGACCCACCGGGGTCGCTCGGCGGGATCCCCCAGTCGCCCATCGAAGGGGTCTCCTTGGCGGCGGTGCTCCGCGACGTCGACCACCCCGAGGTGCACACCGTGCAGTACTTCGAGATGTTCGGCTGTCGGGCGCTGTACCGCGACGGCTACAAGGCCGTCACCTTCCAGCCCATCCAGGTCGACGAGCCCCGACCCGACGACGAGCACTGGGAGCTCTACGACGTCAGGGTCGACCCCAGCGAGTGCCACGACCTCGCCGCCGAGCACGCCGGTCTGCTCGACGAGATGGTCGAGGAGTGGTGGCGCCAGGCCGAGGCCCACCACGTGCTCGCCGGTCGACAACCGCCCGTTCAGCGAGTTCACCCTCAGCCGACCCCGCTCGACCCCCACACCGGCCACGGTCGTGCTGCGCCCGAGCCGCGGGATGGTCCCCGAGGTCAGCGCCCCGGACCTGCGCAACCGGACCCACTCGATCGTGGCGGCGTTCGACGTGGGCACCGAAGGGGCGCACGGCGTGCTGGCCGGCCAGGGCTCGGGGCTCTCGGGATGGGTGCTCTACTGCGACGGCGACTCGGTGACGTGGCACCTCAACGTGGCCACCCGCAAGCACACCACCGTCACCGGCTCCGCCGACCTCGGGCCGGGTCGCCACACCGTCGAGCTGCGCTACGACGAAGACCGCCGAGCTCCAGGGGGTGGCGACGCTGCTGGTCGACGGTGACGAGGTCGCCCGTGGCGATGTCGGCTTCACCATCGCCACGAGCGTGTCCATCACCGGGGCGGGCCTCCACATCGGACGTGGAGACCCGTATCCCGTGAGCGCCGACCCGGCCGCCGGTCGGACCTTCACCGGGGCGATCGACACCGTGACCTTCTCCGTGGAAGGCGCCCCGCACGTCGATCCCGACGAGGTGGAGACCGCGATCGCCGCGCAGTGACCGGCGCTCAGCCGATGAAGCGGCCGCTGCGGATGCGCTCGGCCTCCATCATCTCGAGCTCGTGGGCGCCCGAGATCACGACCTCGGGATCGGGCACGAAGTCGAGCGTCGGGGTCGCGGTCCTCGTAGTCGACCGCGTTGAGGATCACCCGCATGGCGTTGAGCCGGGCCAGGTGCTTGTTCTCGGAGCGGATGATCGTCCACGGCGCGTCGGCGGTGCTCGTGCGCTTGAGCATCTCGTACTTCATCGTCGGTGAACTCGTCCCAGTGCTCCTGGGCCTGCACGTCGATCTCGCTCAGCTTCCACTGCCGCAGCGGATCGTCGCGCCGCCGGTCGAACCGGCGCGCCTGCTCCTCCTTGGTGACGCTGAAGTAGAGCTTCACCAGGATCGTGCCCTGGCGGACGAGGTCCTTCTCGAAGCCCGACGACGCCCCGCATGAAGTTGCGGTACTCCTCGTCGGTGCAGAAGCCGAAGACCGGCTCGACCATGGCCCGGTTGTACCAGCTGCGGTCGAACAGGACCATCTCGCCGCCGCGGGGGAACTGGGCGACGTAGCGCTGGAAGTACCACTGCGTGCGCTGCTCCTCGGTCGGCTTGCCGAGGGCCACCACCCGGTAGTGCTTCTCGTTCATGTAGCGGGTGACCCGGCGGATGGTGCCGCCCTTGCCGGCCGCGTCGCGACCCTCGAAGAGCACGATCATGCGCTGGTGGTGCTGCTCGAGGTGGCGCTGCAGCTTGAGCAGCTCGACCTGGTACGGCTTGAGCTCCTGCTCCAACAGGTAGCGCTTCACCGCCTTGCGCTTCACCGCCGGCTTCGGTCTCGGCTCTGTGGTCTCCTCGCCCGCCACGGGCCCTCCTCCAGGTCGTTTCCCGAGACGCTACGCGGCGACGGGCCCGGGGAGCCGCATGCTCCCGGCCGACTGGTGACGGAAGGCCCTTCGAACGCCGTGTCGCCGGGCGGACGATTCACGTGGAGCGCGTCGTCGAGCGCCCCACGAGGAGGCTCCACCATGACCATGCCACCACCACCCGGGGGACCCCCGTCGCCGCCCCCGACGCCACCTCCACCACCCCCCGCGCCGCCGGGCGGGTGGCAGCCCCCGCCGCAGAGCCCGCCCCCTCCGCAGGGTCCCCCGCCCGCGGGCGGCTGGGCCGGTGGGCCCCCGCAGCCGCCGCCGGGTGGGTGGCAACCACCGCCCCAGGGACCGCAACCGCCGCCACGGCGGTCCTCACCGCTGTTGATCATCGTGGCCGTCCTCGCCGTGATGGCACTGATCACGAGCGGCGTCGTCGCCTTCCTCGTCCTCCGCGACGACGGCGGTGACACCGCCAGCGGCGAGATCTTCCTCGAGGAAGCCGGGAGCGCGGGGCAGGACCCGTTCGGTTCGCTGCCCGGTCCGGTGATCCCCGTCTCGGCGACGTCGACCACCTCGGGGCCGGCCACGACGGCACCGACCTCGGTGGCGACGCGCAGCGTGAGTGGCGGTGAGCGCGGCCTCTACGGGGGCTCGCTCGACGGCGGTCGTTGTGACCCCGAGGGTCAGATCACCTTCCTCGCCGCCAACCCCTCGTTGGCCTCCGCCTTCGCGTCGGCGCTCAACCGCGACCCCACGCTGCGCTGGAGCGGCGGCAACCAGGTGACGACCGCGCAGCTCCCCCAGTACATCCGGGAGCTGACCTCGGTGACGTTGGCGAACGACACCCGGGTGACGAACTACGGCTACCGCAACGGTCGGGCCACGCCCCGCCAAGCAGTCCTGCAAGCCGGCACCACGGTCATGGTCGACCGCTACGGCGTTCCTCGCATCAAGTGCAACTGCGGGAACCCCCTGACCGCGCCGCAGGCCGTCTCCACGACCCCGACCTACACGGGGACCCGTTGGCCGGGCTTCAGCCCGGCCAACGTGGTCGTCGTCAACCAGTCGAGCATCGAGATCGACGTGTTCGTCCTGGTCAACCTCACCGGCACCGGCACGATCGAGCGCTCCGCCGGCGCGAACGGGCAGGACGTGGCCGTCGACCGCGACGCCGCCGGCGACCGCACCCCCCGGCACGGTGCCACCGGCCACGGCACCTCCGGTCACACCGGCCCCCCTCGGGACCGGCGACGTCCGGGTCACCCTCACCTGGACGGGTGACTGCGACCTGGATCTGCACGTCGTCGATCCGACCGGGTTCGAGATCTCCTACGGCGACCCCTCGTCACCGTCAGGTGGCCAGCTCGACGTCGACGACATCCCCGACCCCGGCCAGACGGGCACCCACGTCGAGAACGTCTTCTGGCCGACCGGTGGTGCGCCGAGGGGCACCTACAGCGCCTTCGTCCGCGATCTCGGGGGCTACTCCTCCTCGGCCTGCGACTACTCGATGCAGGTCTTCGTCAACGGAGTCGAGGTCGCCGGCAGCTCCGGGAGCCTCGCGCTGACGGAGTCCCCGACGACGGTCTTCACCTTCTGAGGCCTCACGATGCTCGTTCGGCCGCAATCGACTGCGGCCGAACGGGCGTTAGAGTTGGCGCGACTCGCCATGCCGACGCCGTCGGCTCACCAGGGGGAACCATGCGTACCGTCGTACCCGAGGGAATCGACCTTCTCGACCTCGACCGCTTCCAACGCCTCGAGCACCACGAGATGTTCAAGCAGCTCCGCCAGGAGGCACCAGTCGCCTGGCAGGACCACAACCTTCCCGGCGCCGCCGGATTCTGGAACGTCGTCAGCCACAAGGACCTCATCACGGTCAACCGCGACACCGGCCTCTACTCGTCCGAGGTCGGGGGCATCTCGATCATCACGCCCGACGAGTACGAGACGAGCTCCGGCACCGACCCCCGCGGCCTGATGATGCTCTACATGGACCCGCCCAAGCACACCCGCTACCGGCTCCTGGTGAACAAGGGCTTCACGCCCCGCATGATCGGGCTCATCGAGCAGTACCTGCAAGCACCGCGCCATCCTCATCGTCGACAACATCATCGAGCAGCGGCTCGTGCGACTTCGTCGACCGATCTCGCCGCCGAGCTGCCCCTCCAGGCCATCGCCGAGATCATGGGCGTGCCCCAGGAGGACCGCAAGCATCCTGTTCGACTGGTCGAACCGCATGATCGGCATCGACGACCCCGAGTACGCCGGCGAGGACGGCGCCGCCGCCTCGCGGTCGAGCTGTTCATGTACGCCAACGAGCTCGGCCAAGCAACGCAAGACCGACCCCCGCGACGACATCGTCACCAAGCTGCTCAACGCCGAGATCGACGGCGAGAAGCTCTCCGAGCTCGAGTTCGACATGTTCATGATGCTGCTCACGGTGGCCGGCAACGAGACCACCCGCAACACCACGTCGTGGGGCATGTGGGCGCTCATGCAGAACCCCGACCAGTACGCGCTGCTGCGCGACGACCTCGACGGCAAGCTCGACAACGCCATCGAGGAGATCCTGCGCTGGGCCACGCCCGTGTACCACTTCCGCCGCACCGCCACCGCCGACACCGAGATCGGCGGACAGCAGATCACGGAAGGCGACAAGGTCGTGATGTGGCACATCTCCGCCGACCGTGACGAGGCCGTCTTCGACGACCCCTTCACCTTCGACATCGAGCGGCCCAACCCGAGCACATCGCCTTCGGTGGCGGCGGACCGCACTTCTGCCTCGGCGCCAACCTGGCCCGCATGGAGCTCAAGCTGATCTTCCGCGAGATCATGGAGCGCATCCCCGACATGGCCCTCGCCGGCGACGTCGACATGCTGCGCTCCAACTTCATCGGCGGCGTCAAGCACATGCCGGTGACCTACACCGCGGGCGCCCGGCGCAACCCGGCCCCGCTCGCTGCGGTCTAGCCCCTGCGGGGAGCTCCGTCGACGACGCCCGTCACCCACGGTGGCGGGCGTCGTCGCGCCGGGTGCGCACGAAGCCCCGGTAGCCGTCGGCGACGACGCCGTCGCAGATCTGGCGGTAGCCGGCCACCCCACCCAGATAGGGCATGAAGACGCGTGGCTTGCCGGGCACGTTGGCCCCGAGGTACCACGAGTTCCCCTCCCCGAAGAGGGTGTAGGACGCGAGCTCGTTCACGTGGTCGACCCACTCGTCCTGGGCGGCGAGCTCCGGCTCGATGGTGGCCCATCCCTCACGGTCCATCGTCTCGATGCAGTCGGTGACCCACTCCACGTGCTGCTCGATCGAGACCAGCATGTTGGTCAGCACCGACGGTGACCCCGGGCCGGTGATCATGAACAGGTTGGGGAACCCGGCGCTGGCCAGCCCCAGATAGGTGCGGGGACCCGCCGACCAGGCGTCACGGAGGAGCTGACCGCCGACGCCGCGGATGTCGGGCGGCCAACAACGCCCCGGTCATGGCATCGAACCCGGTGGCGAAGACCAGCACATCGAGCTGGTACTCGCGCTCGGTGGTGCGCACGCCGGCCGGGGTGATGGCCTCGATCGGGGTCTCCTGGAGATCGACCAGGTCGACGTTCGATGCGGTTGTAGGTGGCGTAGTACCCGGTGTCGAGGCACACCCGCTTGGCGCCGAAGGGATAGGTGCTCGGCGTCAACTTCTCGGCCAGTTCGGGATCGTGGACGATCGACGCGATCTGGCGGCGGGTGAACTCCACCGCCATGGCGTTCGACTCGCGGTCGAGCATCAGGTCGTTGAAGGAACCGAGGAGCCCGAACAGCTGACCCGATTCCCAACCGGCCTGGAAGCGGTCCTGGCGGGTGGCGTCGTCGACGTCCTTGGCCGACTCGGTCGGCTCGGGGGCGAGCACGCCTCCTCTCGTCATCGTGCGCTGGGCCACCCGGTGGTCGCGGTAGTGCTCCTTGCGCTCACGCACGAACTCGGGGTCGAGGGGGGCGTTCTTCGCCGGCACGGCGAAGTTGGGGGTGCGCTGGAAGACGGTGAGGTGCGCCGCCTGCTCGGCCAGCACCGGAATGGACTGGATGCCCGAGGACCCGGTGCCGATCACGCCGACCCGCTTCCCGGCCACGTCGACGCCCTCGTGGGGCCACCGGCCGGTGTGGTACGTCGGTCCCGAGAAGGAGTCGATCCCGTCGATCTCGGGGAGCTTCGCCGCCGACAGGCAGCCGACCGCCATGACGAGGAAGCGAGCGTCGACCCGATCACCGGCATCGGTCTCCACCGTCCAACGCGCCGAGGCCGCGTCCCACGTCGCGGCGGTGACCCTGGTCTCGAAGCGGATGTCGCGGCGCAGGTCGAAGCGGTCGGCCACGTGGTTGGCGTAGGCCAGGATCTCCGGTTGGGTGGCGTAGCGCTCGGTCCAGTCCCACTCCTGCTCGAGCTCGGGCGAGAACGAATAGGAGTAGTCCATCGACTCGATGTCGCACCGCGCGCCCGGGTAGCGGTTCCACCACCAGGTCCCACCGACGTCGGCGGCGGCCTCGATCACCTGCACGGTGAGGCCCTGACCGCGCAGGCGGTGCAGCAGGTACATGCCGGCGAAGCCGGCCCCCACGACGACCACGTCCAGTTCGGCACCCGTGCCGAGCTCCGCAGCCTCCTCCCCGGGAAGCTCCGTCGTCCCCTTCGTCGCGTCGCTCACCGACACCTCCCCCTTCGTCCGCCCTCCCCCTCATCTTGCCCGGCGACGGGCCTGCCGTCCGGCGCGTCCCGTACACCGGTTCTCGACTTCCTGTAACACCGCTACGCAGCCGAGGACCCGATCCTCTAGGGTGACGGGAGACACGCTCTCGGGAGGCACCCATGTACGACCTCAAGATCACCGGCGGCACGATCGTCGACGGCACCGGCCAGGACCGCTTCGTCGGCGACATCGCCGTCAAGGACGGGCGGATCGTGGCGGTGAAGCGCGGGGGCGGCCTCGACGGCGACGCCACCCAGACCATCGACGCCACCGGCAAGGTGGTGGCTCCCGGGTTCGTCGACATCCACACCCACTACGACGGCCAGGTCACCTGGGACGACCTCCTCGAGCCGTCGAGCGCCCACGGTGTCACCACCCTGGTGAGCGGCAACTGCGGCGTGGGCTTCGCACCCGTCCACCCCGGCGACGAGACCATGCTCATCGAGCTGATGGAGGGCGTCGAGGACATCCCCGGCACGGCCCTCCACGAGGGCATGACCTGGGGTTGGGAGAGCTTCCCGGGATACCTCGACAAGCTCGACGGACGCCAGCTCGCCGTCGACTTCGGGGTCCAACTGGCCCACGGGAGCGTCCGCACCTACGTCATGGGCGATCGCGGGTCGCGCAACGAGCCGGCCACCCCCGAGGACATCGACCTCATGGGCAAGCACGTCACCGACGCCATCGAGGCCGGCGCGCTGGGCTTCTCCACGTCGCGCACCCTGGGCCACCGGGCCATGAACGGCGAGCCCGTGCCCGGCACCTTCGCCGCCGAGGACGAGCTGTTCGGCCTGGGCAAGGCCATGGCCGCCGGGGGTCGCTCCGTGTTCGAGCTGGCGCCCATGGGCGCGGCCGGCGAGGACATCGTCGCCCCCAGGACCGAGGTCGAGTGGATGCGCCGCCTCGCCGCCGAGATCGACCGCCCGGTGTCGTTCGCGCTCATCCAGGTCGATCCCGCCCCGGAGCTCTGGCGCGAGATCATGAGCGAGTCGATGGCCGCCCACGACGCCGGCTCGCCCATCTACCCGCAGGTCGCCGCCCGCCCGTTCGGCATGCTCCTCGGCTTCCCCGGCCACCACGCCTTCTCCAAGCGGCCCACCTACATGGCCCTCGCCGCCCGCCTCTCCCCCGCCGAGCTGGCCACCGAGCTGCAGAAGCCCTCCGTGAAGGCCGCCATCCTCTCGGAAGCCGACGTCGAGCCCGATCCGACCGTCCTCTTCGACGGCATGAACCAGCTGGCCCAGGGCATGGTCGACCGCACCTACCCGCTCGGTTCGCCGGTCGACTACGAGCCGACGCCGGACATGACCGTCGCCGCCCTCGCCCAGGCCCAGGGCCGTGACCCGCTCGAGGTCCTCTACGACCTGTACTGCGAGCACGACGCCGGGAACATGCTCATGGTGCCGTTTTTCAACTACAGCCACGGCAACCAGGACGCGGTGCGCGAGATGCTCCTGCACCCCGCCGGCGTGGCCGGGCTCTCCGACGGCGGAGCCCACTGCGGCATGATCTGCGACGCCTCCTACCCCACCTACCTGCTGTCGTTCTGGGCCAAGGGCCGCACCCACGGCGAGGGCCTCCCCCTCGAGTACGTGGTCAAGAAGCAGTCCCACGACACCGCGCAGCTCTACGGGCTCACCGACCGCGGCGTGCTGGTCGAGGGCAAGAAGGCCGACATCAACGTCATCGACATGGACGCCCTCGAGATCGGCCGGCCGCACATGGCCTACGACCTCCCCGCCGAGGGCAAGCGGCTCCTGCAGGGCGCCACGGGCTACACCCACACCATCGTGAGCGGCGTCGTGACCCGTCGTGACGGCGTCGACACGGGGGCTCGTCCGGGCCGGCTCGTCCGCGGCGCCCGCTGACCCACCACCTCGGCGGCGCCACCTAGAGTGCCGTCGCCAGCGTCGTTCGACGCGCACCCACCGCTCCGACACACCCAGGGGGAACCCCAGCCATGCCTTCCGACGCGTCCCGCACCGCCATCGTCACGGGGGGCGGTACCGGCATCGGCGCCGCGTGCGCCCAGCGCCTCGCCGCCGACGGCGTCGCCGTCACGATCTGCGGCCGCACCGAGAGCAAGCTCACCGACGTGGTGGCCCGCATCACCGCCACCGGTGCCTCGGGCACCGTGCGCCACCAGGTCACCGACGTCACCGTCGAGGACGACGTCGCCGCCCTCGTGGCCGGTCACGTGGAGGCCTTCGGGCGCCTCGACGGCTTCGTGGCCAACGCCGGTGGCGGCGGCGGCATGGGCCCGTACCACCTGCTCGACACCACCGAGTTCCTTCGCGTGCTGCACCTCAACGTGCTCGGCACGATGCTGTCGGTGAAGCACGCCGTGCCCCACCTGGTCGCCGCCGGCGGCGGCTCGTTCGTCGGGATGTCGTCGCTGGCCGGCCACCGCACCCACGTGATGTTCGGCGCCTACACGGTGGCCAAGGCCGGCATCGAGGAGATGATGAAGAACGCCGCCGACGAGTACGGCGAGGTCAAGGTCCGCTTCAACTCGGTGCGCCCCGGCTTCATCTCCACGGAGATCATGGAAGGCATCCCCCGCGACGGCGAGGTGTACGACTCCTACATCGAGCAGACCCCGCTCGGCGACGTCGGCGAACCCGAGGACGTGGCCAACCTGGTCCGGTTCCTGCTGTCCGACGAGGCCCGGTGGATCACCGGTACGGCCATCAACTGCGACGGCGGCCACCACCTGCGCCGCGGCCCGATCTTCACCTCGTTCATCGAGCCGGCGATCGGCCACGATGCCCTCGTCGCCAAGGCACCGGTCCCGACCGGCGAGTGAGCCGACGATGAAGGTCGGGATCTACCTCGACCTGCGCAACCCCGAGCCGTGGGCGCGCCCCTGGCCCGCGGTCTACGGCGGAGCGCTCGACCTCGTCGTCGAGGCCGAACGCCTCGGCGCCGACATGGTGTGGCTGTCCGAGCACCACCTGTTCGGCGACGGCTACCTGCCTCAGCCCCTCACGATGGCTGCGGCCATCGCGGCGCGCACCAGCCGCATCGGCATCGGCACCGCGGTGCTGCTGGCCGCCCTGAGGCCCGCCATCCTCGTGGCCGAGGAGGCGGCGATCGTGGATCAGCTCTCGGGCGGCCGCCTGACCCTCGGCATCGGCGCCGGGTACAGCATCCCGGAGTACGAGGCCTACGACACCGACATCACCCGCCGCTACGGGCTCACCGATGCCGCGGTGACCGAGATCCGCCGGCTCCTCGACGACGGGGTGACCACGCCGCCTGCGGCGCAACGGCCGTTCCCGCTCTGGCTGGGGTACCAGGGCCCGCAGGGCGCCCGACGCGCCGGGCGACTCGGTGTGGGTCTGTTGAGCCTGCACCGCGAGCTGCTCGAGCCCTACCGCGAGGGGATGGTGGAGGGCGGCCACGACCCTGACGGGGCCCGCACCGGTGGGGTGCTCGACATCGTGGTGGCCGACGACCCGGCGTCCGCCTTCGAGCGGATCCTCCCCCACTACGCCCACCAGCTCAACAGCTACCGGCAGGCGGCCGTGGCGGGCAGCGGCCGACCCGCGCCGAAGGTCATCACGGTCGACAAGCTGCGCGGCGGGGCCGAACACCGCCACGGGATCCCGGGTCTGCGCGTCATGACGCCGACCGACGCGGCCGCGGCGATCCGGGAGGCCACCGACGACGCGCCCGTCGAGCACGTCTACCTGTGGGCCAGCATCGCCGGCATGCCCGACGAGCTCGTGCAACGTCACATCGAGCTGTTGTGCACCGAGGTCGCCCCCGCCCTGCGTTCGACCTGACCCGTCCGGGGACCGATCAGGGAGTCGCCGACGCGGATCAGCCGCCGGGCGCCTCGCCCGGGGTGAGCAGGCCGAGGGCGCGGGCGATGTCCTGCGCCTCGTGGTAGCTGCCGTTGTCGACCTCGTCGACACCACGGGTGGCGAGCCAGGCGATGGCGGCACCGACGACGGACGGGTCGACGCCGCGGCTGGCCACGTCGGACAGGTTCGACAGCAGCTGCGTGCGCTCGGTGGCCACGTAGCCGGGGTCGACGGTGTAGGCCCTGATCCCGGCCGCCCCGTACTCGTTGGCCAGGCGATCGGCCACGCGGTGGAAGCCCGCCTTGACCGCGGCGTAGGTGAGCGCCGAGCCGCCCTTGCCAATGGGCCGGCGCAGCTTGTAGTGACCCGAGCCGGAGCCGATGTTCACCACGATGCCGCCGCCCCGGTCGACCATGTGGGCGACCATGCGCTGCAACAACAGCAGCTGTGCGGTGAGGTCACCCCACACCAACCTCACGATGTCCTCGGGATCGGTGTCGAGGAAGGGCTTGGGTCCGTCGCCGGAGACGTAGATGGCGTTGTTCACGCAGACGTCGAGGTGCCCGAGCCCGGCGATGGCGGCGTCGACCGCCGGCCAGAGCGCATCCCGGTCGAGCAGGTCGAGCGGCACCTGCACCGCCCGACGACCACGAGCCTCGATCTCGGCGGCGGTCGACTCGAGGCTTCCCGGCAGCGTGACGCCCGAGATCGCGCGTCTCGGCGGTGGGGTCGCCCTCCTTGACCGTGCGAGCGGTGATGGCCACGTCGAAGCCGGCGTCGGCCAGGGCCAGTGCGGTGGCCCGGCCGATGCCTCGGCTGGCTCCGGTGACCATCGCCGTGGGTGATGGCATCATCGACGGATCGGTGGGTGCCGAGCGCTCAGGCCAGGCCGCTGAAGTCGACCTGGCCGGTGGCCATGTTGGCGCTGAAGCCCGAGTCGACGAGCAGGTTGACGCCGCTGATGAACGCCGCGGCGTCGCTGCCCATGAAGGCCAGGGCGGGGGCGATGTCGGCGGCGACGGCCATACGCTGCTCACCCTGCTGCGTGACGCTCCACTCGATGACCTTGTCGCCCATGGTCTCGCGGAAGTCCTTCATGAGCGGCGTGTCGACGGGCGCGGGGCAGATGCTGTTGGTGCGCACGCCCTTGGCCATCGTGACCTTGGAGCTCCGCATGGTGAACACCTGCATGCACATCTTCGAGAAGGCGTACACGTCGGCCACGACCTCGGGGTGATCGTCGCACCAGGTGAGGAACTCGTCCCAGTCCTCGATGGCGAGCAGCTCGTTGATCTCGTCGACCTGTGCCGGCCAGCCGTTCCCGGCCATCGAGGCCGTGTAGACGATGGCGCCGCCGGATGGGATGCGATCGAGGAGCTTCTCGGCCAGGCGCCGGGACGCGAGCACGTTGACGGCCATGCAGGTGCGCACGCCGGCGTTGGCGGCCACCCCGGCGTTGGAGAACACCACGTCGATCGGACCGTCGAGCTGTGCGCAGGCGGCATCGATGCTGGCCGGGTCGGCCAGGTTCACCTCGATGAAGGCGTCGACCGGCCCCGCGGGCTCCTTGATGTCGAGCACCGTGATGTGCGCAGCACCGAGCGCACGCAGCAGGTCCACCAGCGCGGCCCCGATGCCGGTGGCACCACCGGTGACCACCACGCGCTTGCCCTCGTAGCCGAACAGGTTGGACATGTGACTCCCCCGGAGGTCGTGTGGAACAGCGTCGGCCAACCTATCGGGCCGGGCACGTGTGAAGATCAGCCCGGGGCGCCGGCCGACGCGTCCCTCTCGACCAGGAGGAGGAGCAGGATGGAGATCGTGCGGCGGGCCGGCGCCCTGGGGGCCGAGATCGTGGGAGTCGACTTCGCCGGCCCCCTCGACGCCGCCACGCTGGCAGGTGTGCACGAGGCGCTCCTCGATCACAAGGTCATCCTGCTCCGCGCACCGACGATGTCACCCGAGCAGCACATGGCCCTCGGCCGCCAGCTCGGCGAGATCGAGGTGCACGCGTTCTTCCCCAACCTCGGGGAGGGCTACGAACAGGTCAGCGTCCTGGACTCCGACGACGGCACCACCGCATCGATGTGGCACACCGACGAGACGTTCCTCCAGTACCCACCCATGGGGACCCTCACCCACGCCAAGGTGCTCCCCGAGGTCGGGGGCGACACGCTCTTCGCCAGCAGCAGACGCGGCCTACGACGCCCTCTCCGCACCCATGAAGCGCTACCTCGAGGGCCTCACCGCGATGCACGACCTCAGCCGGGTCACCGAGCTGCGCTACCGCTTCGGCTCCGCCACCGCCGACGACTACGCCGGGGCCATCGCCGCCGCCCGCCGCCACGCCCACCCCATCGTGCGGATCCACCCGGAGACGGGCGCGAAGGGGCTCTTCGTGAACCCGACCTACACCCGTCATGTCGTCGGCCTTCCCCCCGACGAGAGCGACATGCTGCTGGCCTTCCTCTACCGCCACGCCACCAAGGAGGCGTTCACCTACCGGCACCGTTGGGAAGTGGGCGACCTGTTGATCTGGGACAACCGGGCGACGATGCACATGGTCCTGACCGACTTCGTCGGGCACCGCGTGATGTACCGCGTGTCGGTGATCGGCACACACGAGCGCTGAGGCCGGGGGCGAGGCGGACGGCTACGGTCACGGTGCTGAACGAGGTCAACCACAGGGGGACGAGATGACCTACCCGCTCGAGGTCGGCGGCGCCGACGACTACGCCGTCAAGGTCGGCAGCATGCTGCTCACGATGGTCGACCCGAACCCGGGGTTCGAGAAGGCCTACAACCGGTGGTACGAGCGCGACCACTTCTACGCCGGTTGCATGACCGGACCGTGGCAGCTGGCCGGGAGCCGCTGGGTGGCACCGCGATCGCTCAAGGACCTCCGCTGGCCGGCGGGCGAGGAGACCATCGCCTCGCCCACCGACGCCGGCTCCTACGTGGCCATCTACTGGGTCGAGGCGGGCCATCACGAGGAATGGGTGAAGTGGGGTCAGGACCAGGTGGCCTGGCTCTACAGCAACGGGCGCGGGTTCGCCGAACGGCGCCACACCCACACCGTGCTGTACGACTACGTCGACAGCGACTACCGCGACGACGACCCCGTGCCCATGCTCGTCGCGCTCGACCACGGCTACGACGCCATCGTCCTGGTGTGGTTCGACGGACGCGACGGCACCGATGCCCCGACGCTGCTCGAGGGCCTGCGCCACGGTCCGCTGCCCGCGCTGCTCGAGGGCTCGGGGATCGAGATCGCGGCGTCGTTCCGGCCCAACGCCGACCCGGCCAAGGACCAGCCCATGGACCTCGGCACGCCCGCCGGAGGGCCAGAGCGGCTCTGCCAGATCCTTTTCCTCCACGGCGACGTGACCGAAGCTCTCGCCGGGGTGAGGGACTACACCGACGCCGTCGAGGCCGCCGGGCTGGCCGACACCCGCCTCGTGGCCCCGTTCCTGCGCACGGTGCTCGGGACCGACACCTACGCCGACGAGCTCTGGTAGGCCCTCCCGTGCCCGACACCACGATCGACGTCGCAACGCCTCCGGACCCCTTCGCGCCGGCAGCCCTCGGACCGCTCACCCTGCGCAACCGGATCATCAAGGCCGCCACCTTCGAGGGCGTCGTCCCCGAGGCACTGGTCACCGAGGAGCTCATCGACTTCCATCGCCGTCCCGCGGCCGGCGGGGTGGGCATGACGACCGTCGCCTACCTGGCGGTCTCCCCCGAGGGCCGCACCCACGCCGAGTGCATCTGGCTGCGCCGCGAGGCCGTCCCCGGGTTGGCCCGCCTGGCCGACGTCGTGCACAGCGAGGGCGCGTTGGTGTCGGCCCAGATCGGCCACGCCGGTCCGGTGGCCAACGCCAAGAGCAACCGCTCCACCGCTCTCGCACCCTCGCGCTCGTTCAACCCGGTGTCGATGAAGGTGACCAAGGCGGTGACCGAGGACGACATCACGCGCATCACGCTCGACTACGAGCGCGGAGCCCGGTTCGTGGCCGAAGCCGGGTTCGATGCCATCGAGATCCACCTGGCCCACAACTACCTCCTCTCGTCGTTCCTCTCGCCCCGCTTGAACAAGCGCAAGGACCACTGGAGCGGGAGCCTCGAGCACCGGGCAAGGTTCGCCCGCCAGGTCGTGCGCGCCGTGCGCCAGGCCGTGGGCGACACCATGGCGGTGACGGCCAAGGTCAGCCTCGACGACGGCGTTCCCGGCGGCTTCAAGGCACCGGAGAGCGCCGAGTTCGCCGCGCTGCTGGAGGCCGACGGGCACCTCGACGCCCTCGAGCTCACCGGCGGGAGCTCGCTGGCCAACCCCATGTACCTGTTCCGAGGCGACGCGCCACGCGAGGACTTCGCGGCGACGCTCCCTCCGCTGCAGCGCCTCGGCTTCAAGCTGGTCGGCGAGAAGATGATGCCGGCCTATCCCTTCGAGGAGGCCTACTTCCTCGACAAGGCCAAGGCGGTGCGCGAGCGCGTGGGCATGCCCCTCATCCTCCTGGGCGGCATCAACAACCGGGCCACGATCGACCTGGCCATGGCCGAGGGCTTCCAGTTCGTCGCCATGGGTCGAGCCCTGCTGCGCGAACCGGACCTGCTCCAGCGGATGCAGGCCGGTGAGACCGACGCCGGCAACTGCATCCACTGCAACCGGTGCATGCCCACGATCTACTCCGGGAGCCGTTGCATCGTCGACCACCCGGAACCGATCCTGGTGCCGGCCGGCCACACCATCCGCTGACGTGACCGACGACCCGTTCCCCGTCGAGGAAGCCGCGCCGAACGCCGCGCTGACCGCCTGGGTGCACGAGCACGTCGAGGGCGCAGCCGGGCCGCTGATCGTCGAGCACCTGTCCGGGGGCTCGTCGAACCTCACCTTCCACGTGCGAGACGACGCCAACGACTGGGTGATGCGTCGCCCGCCGATGGGTCGGCTGCTGGCCACGGCCAACGACATGGGACGCGAGTACGCGGTGCAGACCGCCCTAGCCGGTGGTGACGTGCCGGTGGCATCGACGGTGGCGATGTGCCACGACGCCGACGTGATCGGAGCGCCCTTCTACCTGATGCAGCGGCTCGACGGCGTGGTCTACGACGACGCCGACGCCGTGGCCCACCTCGACGAGGCCCAGGCCGCGGCGGCGGCCGACGAGCTGGTCGACGTGCTCGCCCGCCTCCACGCCGTCGACCCCTCGGCGGTGGGCCTCGACGACTTCGGCCGGCCCGAGGGCTTCCTGGCCCGGCAAGTCGCCCGCTGGCAGACGCAGTGGGACGCGTCGAAGCAGGCCGAGATCCCGGCGCATCGACGAGGTGCTGGCGAGGCTCGAGCGATCGATCCCACCGGAGTCGGCCGCATCGATCGTGCACGGCGACTACAGCTTCAACAACACGATGTGGAGCCGCGACGCCCCCGTCCCGGATGATCGGGGTCCTCGACTGGGAGATGTCCACCCTCGGCGACCCGTTGACCGACCTCGGGATGGTCGTCATGTACTGGGGCGACATGGGGGCGCTGCTCTGGCGCCAACGCGCCCCCAGCCCCATCGGGTGAACCCCGGGTTCCCCGCCGCCGACCACCTGGTCGAGCGCTATGCCGCCACCAGCGGCCGCGACGTCGACCGGATCGACGTCTACTGCGTGCTGGCCGCGGTGAAGATCGCCGTCATCGTGGCCGGCAACCAGACCCGCATCGCCGAGCGAGACCCGGATCGGGCCGCCGGCATCCAGCCCACCGTCGAGGCCCTGGCCCAGTTGGCCCTCGACCGGGCCTCTGCGTCTACGGTCACTGGGCTGCGAGCCGGCCGCGGCTGACCTTCGCGACGCCTTCCTGCGGTGATCACACCTCGACGGTGGCGGAGTCCCGGTGCCGGTCGAGGAAGTCGAGCACGGCGGCGGTGAACGCATCGTTGCGGTCTCCGGCCACCATGTGCCCGGCGCCGGCCACGTCGACGTACTCGACCTCGGGGTAGCGGGCGCAGAAGCGCTGGGCACCCTCGGCACTGACGAGGTCGCTCACCCGACCCCGCACGAGCATGACGGGCCCCGACGCCACCATCGTGGCGACGGCTCGGTGGAGGCGCTCGGAATCGGCGATCTCCGTCGGGGGCAGGTCGGCCGTGCCTCCGATGAACGCCGGATCCCAGTGCCAGTAGTAGCGGCCGTCGCGCTCGCGCACGTTCTTGGCCAGGCCGCCGAGGTCCGTGGGCCGAGGGCGGTGCGGGTTGTACGCCGCGATGGCGTCGGCCACCTCGTCGAGGGAACCGAAGCCGCTGAGGGCGTGACCGGCCATGAACGCCTGTATGCGGTCGGCGCCGGCCTGCTCCATGTCGGGGATGATGTCGACGAGGATCACCCCTCGGGCGATGCCCGGCTCCACCTCACCGGCGAGGAGCATCGACGTGAGCCCGCCGAGGGACGCACCGATGAGGAACGGCCGCTGGTCGAGGGTGGCCACGACCGATCGCACGTCATGGGCGAAGCTGGTGAGGCGGTAGTCGGTGTCGACGGACCAGTCGGACTCGCCGTGGCCTCGGGCATCGAGGGTGATGGCACGCCAGCCGTCGTCGGCGAGGGCGTCCGCCGTCCCGGCCCAGGAGTGGCGGGTCTGGCCGCCACCGTGCAGGAGCAGCACCGGTGCGGCGTCGGCCATCCCCCGCACCTCCCCCACGAGGTTGACGCCACCGTGGCCCGCCACCTCGAGCCTGGTCGAGGACTCGGCCGTCATCCGGCACCTCTCATGTCGCCCATCGGTCCCCCGTCACCATCGACCCCTTCGGTGGCTCGGCGAACCTACCCCGGGGTGGGCGGTCACGCCTCGGGCCCGGGGGCACGGTCCGCGCCGAGGTCGGCCCACAGCACAGGAGCGAGCACCCAGCGGCCGAGCCACTCGGCTGCGCCGGGATCGCTCGCCAGCCACGCCACGACCCCCGGCGGTGGCGTCAGCCGGATCAGCCCCGAACGTAGCGGTGTACTCGTCGTCGGGTCGCAGGGCCCGGCGCCGCTCCGTGAGCACGTTGCCGGGATCGACGTTGAAGGCCTGGATGCCCGAGGCGGCGAACTCGGCGTTGATGCCCCCTGCGAGGCGGCCGAGCGCCGCCTTCGACCCCGAGTAGGCGATGCCCCACCCACCGGTTCCCGGCGGGCCGGGTGGGTCCTGGCGGGCCGAGCCCGACACGATGTCGATGATCCGCCCGCGACCCTGCTCGAGCATCGACGGCACCACGAGCTGGACGAGGCGGATCTGATAGCTCACGTTGCCCCGTAGCAGCGTGTCGAGGTCCTGCATGCGGAGATCCAGGAGACGGTCAGAGGTCCCCGGTCCCCGGTAGAGCCCGTTGTTGACGAGCACATCGATGCGGCCCCATGCGTCGAGCACGGCCCGAGGAACGGCCTCCACGGTCGCGAGGTCGCGGAAGTCCATCGCGACGGCGAGCCCACGACGGCCCCGTCGTGCCGATCTCCGCCACCGGTCGTGGCGAGGCTCCCCGGGAGCGGGATCGGAGGCGCGCCCTTCACCGTGTCGTCCTCGGCCGACCCGTCGCCCTCGGTGACGGTCCGAGCCGTCACGGCCACGTCGAAGCCGGCCTCGGCCAGCGCCAAGGCGATCGCCTTCCCGAGGCCTCGGCTGGCTCCCGTGACCAGCGCCACCGGGACGTCGCTCGCACGGCTCACGACGGCGCTCAGCCGGTCTCGGCCAGCCGAGCGGGGAAGCCGCCCTTGGCGATCGGACCCCAGCCCTCGATGGCGATCCGGATCAGGCACTTCCCCTGGTCGACCATCGCCTGGCGGTACTCGTCCCAGTCGGGATGCTCGCCACTGATGCAGCGGAAGTACTCGACGAGGTCGTCGACGGCATCGGGCAACCGGACCACCCGGGCCCGACCGTCGATCTGCACCCACTCCCCGCCGAAGTCATCCGACATCACCACCATCGAGACCAGCGGGTTGCGCTCGACGTTGGCCACCTTCGCCCGCTCCGGGTAGGTCGAGATCACGAGATCTCCGTCCGCGGCCAGGCCCACGGTCACCAGCGAGGACTGGGGACGCCCGCTGGGCCGGGTGGTGATCAGCACCCCGTGGTGTCGGGGTCGCACGAACGCCTCCAGCTCGGAACGGTCGACCCTGCGGTTGGTGGCGATGGTCCTGGCCATGCGGGCGAGGGTACGCCCCACCGGCGACCGCTGGGGTCGGCGGGCGCGACGACACCGATCGAGGCCCTCCCTAGGATCGACCGCATGGCCATCGACGACGAACTCCTCAACCGTGTCACCTGGAAGATCCCGAACGCGCTGGCCCTGGTCGGGTCGACGGGCGGGCGACGAACGCAACGCCATGACCACCAGCTGGATCACGCCAGCTCTCGATGGAACCCGTGCTGATCGGGGTCGGTGTCGACAACAGCGCCGTCACCCACCGCCTCATCACCGACGGCGGCAGCTTCACCGTGAACCTCTGGGACGCCGACGACACCCGGGTGTTCGTGAAGTTCTCCAAGCCCGCCGACCGACGAGGGCGACACCCTCAACGGGCGGCCGGTGCACGCCGAGACCACCGGGGCGCCCGTGTTCGACGAGGCGATCGCCTGGATCGACTGCGAGGTCCGCCACTCGCTCGACCTCGGCACCCACACCCTCTTCGTCGGCGAGGTCGTCGATGCCGGCCATCAACGACGACGAGAACCGCGCGGCCTCGATGAGCGACACCCGCATGAAGTACGGCGGCGTCAAGCGCCACTGACGCTCGAGCGGTGTGGCCGGCCTCCCGAGGCTGGGCCGCACCTGCCGTGGACGTGCCGGTGGCACCCACCCTCCAACCACTCGGACCGACGCCTAACCCGCCGCCCAGGTGGGCACCAGACAGGCGCTATTCGTCAAGTATTTTCTGGATTATCTGTTGCGTATCGTACGTGTGTTTGGTAGGGTTCCCGCATGGGTTCCGAGGCAGATCGCCACCGACTGATCGACACCATTGCGGCGGTCGACCCGCAGCCGATGTCGTCGGTCGTGGGGAAGCTTCTGGTCGCACGTGAGCGGCTCGAGGCGCGGGTGTGCGAGGCGTTGGCCGGGTTCCTGACCCGTGGCCTGCACCAGGTCGAGGGGTGGTCGTCGCCGGTGGGGTGGTTGAAGGCTCAGGGGCTGTCGGAGCCGGACGCCAAGCGCCTCGCCGTGCGCAGTGCTCGGCTCACGGCGTGGCCGACCTTGGCCCGGCTGTGGTTCGACGGCCGACTGTCGGGGGCGCAGGTCGATGCGGTCGTGGCGTCAGTGCCGAAGCGGTTGGTCGATCTGTACGGCACCCACGACGCCGAGGTGTCGCCGCTGTTCGTCGGGTTGTCGGCGGCCGACACCGCCCGGGCGGTGCGCCACTGGGTGGCCCGCGCCGAGGCCGTCATCGACGATCCGCCCGATCCCGGAGCCGAGGCCACCGGATCGGTGGTGCGCCTGTCACGCACCCTCGACGGGCGCGCCGTGCTCGACGCCGACCTCGATGCCGACACCGCAGCCCTGGCCGAGACCGCGCTGCGGATCGCCGAACACCCCGACGCGCCGGGTGAGTTCCGCACCGCCACCGAACGACGCGGTGACGCCTTCGGCACGGTGGTGCGGTTCTTCTGCGACCACTACGCCGAACCCGGGTCACGCCCGGGCCGCCAGCACCCCCATGTCGCGGCGATCATCGACGCCGACGACCTGATCGCCGGGTCACTGCGGGGCCTCGGGATCACCACCGCCGCCGACCTGGACCGCCTCCTCGCCGCCCGCCCCATGGGGATCTTCGAAGAGGGCCTGTTCCGTGACGCGTTGGCGCACGCCGCCGGGCTCCCGGTCGATCACGACGGGCACCCGCTCAGTGCGGCCAGCCTGGCCCGGCTGTTCACGGAAGGCACCCTCATCCACCGGTTGTCGCTGGCCGACGGACAGGTCATCGACCGTGGCCGCAGCCTGCGCCTGGCTTCTGCGAACCTGCGCGACGCCATGATCACCCGCGACCGGGGCTGTCGGTTCCCGCACTGCGACGCCCCCGCCGTGTGGGTCCACGCCCACCACCTCGACCACTGGGAGAACGGCGGGACCACCGACCTGGCCAACCTCGTCGGGTTGTGCGCCACCCACCACGGGGTCATCCACCGCCACGGGTGGAGTCTGTCCCGACACGACGACGGCACCCTGGTGTTCCGACGACCCGACGGGCACACCCTCACCAGCCCACCCCCACGACGACACCGACCACCACCCCTGCCACTGCACCACCCCCACCTCCACGACCTCGTCCCCGACCTCCCCGACCCGCCGCCCGCTGATGCCGAACCCCCCGAGTGCCGTGAAGCCGGTGCGCCCGACGAACCCAGCGACCACGAGACCGCCCGCATGGTCCGAGCCCGGGTCGTCGACCTCGTCCGCCGCCACCACCGACAGCGGCCACCACTACCGCATCGGCCCGTCGACGCCTGGCCCGAGGCCGGCTGAGTCCGCCGCCGACGTGCGTCAGGGGCCGGTGACGGGCCGGTCCTCGGTGAACTCCACCTGCAGGTGGCGCCGAGCGATGCGCCAGCCCTCGTCGGTGCGCTCGAAGCGGTCGAGGTAGCGGATGGCCATCACGTAGTCGGACGGGCCCGTCACGCCGTCGGGTCCCTCGACGTCGCGGACGTGGTGGGCCAGGCAGTAGGTCTCACCGGTGGCCGTGTCGCCGTCGAGCTCGACCACGTGGTTGGCCACCACGTGCAGCGTGGTGTCGTAGCGCCCGAGCCCGGTCATGGCCGTGGCGATGGCCTCCCGGCCGATCCGCTCGCGCACCGCGTCGCTCACGCCCCGGTTGAAGATCCGCAGCTCTCCGTCCGGAGTGAACAGCTCGGCCGCGGAGCCGGGGTCGTCGCCGTCGACGCACAGGGCGTAGGCATCGACCAGACCGCGCAGGGCCAGCCGATCGGCCAGATCCGAGACCACGTCCGAGGAGGGCCCGCTCATGCCTCGACGCCCTCCGGCGGCCAGTCCGGGAGCAGGCCCAGATCGGCGCACAGCTTCGGTGCGTAGATCCACTTGCCGACGAAGCGCAACGCCCCGGGGTCGGTCGACAGCCAGGCCACCACGGCCCCGGTGGCCTCGGCCGGCGCAGAGCCAAAGCCGGCCTCGAAGTCGTCGTCGGGGTTGAGGGCCCGGCGCTTCTCCGTGGCGACGTTGCCGGGATCGACGTTGAAGGCCCGCACGCCCCGGTCCCGGAACTCGGCCTCGATGCCGCCGGCCACCCGGCCGAAGGCCGCCTTCGACGCCGAGTAGGCGATGCCCCAGCCACCGGCGCCGGCCGGACCGGGCGGATCGTGACGGGCCGAACCCGAGACCATGTTGATCACCCGCCCCTCACCCCGTTCGAGCATGTGCGGCACCACCAACTGGATGAGGCGGATCTGGTGGGAGAAGTTCCCTCGCATCAGGTTGTCGAGGTCGCCCTGGCGCATGTCGAGGATTCGGTCCATGGTGCCGGCGCCTTGGTAGATGGCGTTGTTGAACAGCACGTCGATGCGGCCCCAGGCATCGAGGACCGCTCCCGGGACGGCCTCGACGGCGGCGAGGTCGAGCAGGTCCATGGGGATCGACAACGCCCGGCGGCCCCGCCGTTCGATCTCCGCCGCCGTCGACTCGAGGCTCCCGGGCACGGCCACCACCGGTTCGTCGCCCCGCACCGAGTTGGGCTCGGTGCGCCCGTCGCCCTCGTGGACGGTCCGCGCCGTGATGGCCACGTCGAACCCGGCCTCGGCCAGCGCCAACGCCGACGCCTTGCCGATCCCCCGACTGGCCCCCGTCACCACTGCAACCGGTGTGTCCCCCATGTCGCCACCCCTCTCGATCTCGGCTCGCCGGACCCTACCGGCAGCATCCCGAGGTCGCCGAGATGGAAGCCCTGCCGGCTGCGCTCAGCTGAGCCGCCGGGGCTCAGCTGCCGTCGACCGACCAGTGCCAGGGCTCACTGGGCAGGTTCACGAACCCCCAGCGCCCGGCGTTGGACGCCAACCACTGGAACGCGGGATCGCTCCGGCTCTGGATGATCCGCCCGTTGGAGGCGAAGTCGACGGCCAGGCCCTGCTCGTGCTTCGAGCGCCCCGGTATGGCCGTCGGCGGACGGCACTGGTCCGGTGGCATCTGGTAGATGGCGTAGTCGCTGGTCCCGCAGTGCTGTCGCCGCAGGGCGATCTGCGCCGACGAGTCGCGGTAGCCGGTGCCGCTGAGATTGAACCCGGCGGCGCGGGCCGCGTCGAGGAGGCCGGCCAGGTTGGACGCGATGGAGCCCGCCACCGTGATGCCGCCCACGGTCGTCAGTCCACCGGGACGGGGGATCACCGTCACCGGTCCACCCCCGCCGCCGCCACCGCCCGTGCTCCCGCCGCCGGAGCCGCTCGACGACGACGACGCGGCCTCGGCCGCTCGGGTCGCGGCGAGCTGCGCGGCGATGGCCGCCTGCTCGGAGGCGATGCGTGACGCGAGCTGCGAGTCGAGGGCGGCCAGCGACTGCGACTCGGCGAGGCGATCGCTCAGGCGGTCGCTGATCTGGGCCGCCACCCGCTGCTGCTCGGCCTGCGCCGACTCGAAGCCGGCGGCCTTCTCGCTCAGCGACCGTCGACGGCCCTCGGCCTCGGCTCTGGCCACCTCGGCCTCGTCACGCTGGTCCTCGAGCAGCCGCTTGGCGGCGCTGAGCTCGTCGGCGGCGTCGAGCTTGTTGCCGTTCGTCACGTCGAGCAGGGCCTGCTTCGTGCTGGCCTCGTTGGCGGTGTCCTCCTGGAAGACCGAGAGGAGCTGATCGCCGCCGGGACGGACGTAGGCATCGACCGCCGCCGCCACGACCTGGGTGCGCAGCTCGTCGATCCGCCCCTCGGTCGCCCGCGCCTCGCGCTCGGCCTGGGCGGCACGCGCCTCGGCCTCGTCGACCGACCGCTGCGCATCCGCCACCTGGGCCCGTGTGGCCCGGACGTTGGCCTCGAGGTCGGCCAGGGCCTGGCTCACCTGGGCATCGCTGGCTCGCAGCGTGTCGATCTGACCCGCCACCTCGGCCCGTTGCTGCTTCACCGCCCGCTGCTCGGCGGCCGTGTCGGCACCCGCCGCGTTCGACACCACGACACCCGACGACACCACGGCCACGGCCGCGACGATCGCACCGACCAACCGGGTGCGGCGTGAGTGTTGCAATGGCAAGGACATGAAAGAGGCTCTCCGAGACCGCTCCGTGACAGGCATCGCAGCAATGCCGTAACGGAATCGCAATATAGCCGCCCCCGGACCCGAACGGGTGCACCCCGTCGCAGAGCCGCCCCGCAGTGGCTGGCGAGCTCCCCCGCCGGCCCCCGTCAGGCCGCGGAGGAACGGGAGAGCACCGGATCGAGCACCGCCAACCCTCGACCGCCGATCGAGAGGGCCCGTCCGGCCAGGCCCGGGTGCTCGGGCTCCACGAGGTTGGCCATGATGTCGAGGACGAGGCGCATCGTGAAGCCCGTCGAGAGGGCGAAGCCCAGCAGCACCCGCAGGAGCTGCGGTCGTCCGATGACCCAGGCGAAGCGCCGGGCGGTGGCGAAGAACTCGTCGTACTCCGCCTCGAGGCGATGGAGGTAGGCCACGTGGGCGTGGCGGGGTGAGGCGGCGAAGCACTCGGCGACCAGGCGACCCGTCTCGAGCCCGTAGTCGATCCCTTCGCCGTTGAACGGGTTCACCAGTCCGGCGGCGTCGCCGACGACCACCCAACCCGGGCCACCGCGGTGCTCGACGTGCATGGGTAGGCGCCAGGCCCGGGGACGGGCGATGAACTCGCCGAGGCCCCAGCTCTCGCGCACCTGCTCGGTGTAGGCGTCGAGCATGGTGTTCAGGTTGAGGTCCGAGAAGTTCCGCATCGTCGACAGCGCACCGACGCCGATGTTGACCATGCCGTCGCCGGCGGGGAACACCCATCCGTACCCGGGCACGATGCCGCCGTCCGGGCCCTTCACGGTCAGGCAGGCCTCCATGTACCGGTCGTCGGCCCGCGTCGACGGCACGTAGCCCCGGATGGCCAGACCGAAGGGCGACGTCGGCACACGCACGGCCCCCAGCGCCCGCGCCGCGGGAGAACCTGCCCCCGAGGCCACCACGACGAGATCGGCCCGCACCTCGCCCGCCGGGGTGCGCACCCCGACGACCCGGCCCCGCTCCACCACCGGCTCGGCCGCGCAGTGCTCGCGGAGATCGGCGCCCGCCTTCACCGCGGTGTCCATGAGCAGCGCGTCGAACTGCGCCCGTGGCGCCACCGCCCCCCTCGGCGGGAACGCTCCGTCGGGCCACAGCACCTCTCGCTCGGCACGCCCCGCCTGGACCCGCAGGCCGTCGATGCGGTGGAAGCCGTCCATCTCGACGCCCAGGCGCTCGAGCTCGGCGATGGCCCGCGGCGTGAGCCCGTCACCGCACGACTTGTCGCGGCCCCGTTCGGCCTTCTCGAACAACACCACGTCGGCGCCGTCGCGCGCCGCCCAGGTGGCCGCGGCCGAGCCGGCCGGGCCGGCCCCGATCACTGCGACATCGCACCGTTCCATGGCCCAGAGTCTCGCCCGACCCGCCGCGAAATCCCCCATCGGAGTGGACGCGACACGGGCGCCGACCGGAGCCGGCGCCCGTGACCACGTTGCTCGGGGGGGAGGACTCGAACCCCCAACAGCTGGACCAGAACCAGTCGTGTTGCCAATTACACCACCCCCGAAGGGCACGGTGAGGGTACCGGCTGGCCGATGGGGCGACCAACCTCAGGAGAGCCAGGCCGAGAGACGGCGGAACCCCACGATCCGACCGGCGGCCACCGCGGCGGTCTCCCGGGCCAGGCCCCGCAGCGTCGTGGTGGAGTCGGTGGGCGACACGTGGGCGTCGAGGCCGACCTCGTCGGCGATGGCCGCCACGCGCTCGGCGTGGTACGGATCGGTCACCACGATCACGTCGGAGCCGAGCCTGCGACTGGCGCAGGATGCAGCGCCGACGCCGACAGCTCCTCGTAGCTGTTGGTGCCGTCCACCTCGACCTTGATGGCAGCGTCGGGGAGACCCAGGTCACGCAGGTACTGGTAGCCGCTCTGCCCCTGGGTGACGGCGTCACCGGCCTGCTTGCCGCCGGTCACCACCACGATCGGCGCCGCGCCGGCCTCGTAGAGCTCGGCGGCGTGGTCGAGGCGGGCCTTCAGCACCGGCGAGGGTCGCCCGTTCCACTGCGCCGCGCCCATCACGACGATGGCCGAGGCCGGCGAGGTGTCGTCCTGGTTCGAGGCGTGCCACACCTGGACGAAGGTGACCCCCACGTAGAGCGCCGCCGCGGCCACGAGGGCCAGCACCAGACGGAAGCCCCATCGGATCACGAGCGCGTCACGACCCTCAGAGCCGGGATCGGGCCGCCGGCGATCCGCCGGAGGGTCTCCTCGCGGCCGAGCACCTCGAGCGACTCGAACAAGCGGAGGCCCGACGCTGCGCCCGGTGACGGCCACGCGCACCGGGGCCTGGACCTTCCCCTTGGCCACCTCGTGCTCGTCCGACGTCGGAGAAGAGGGCGACGTCGAGGCTCTTCACGTCCCACTCGCACTCGCGGCGAAACGCGCCACGGCGTGATCGAGCACATCGACGGCGAGGTCGTGGCCCTTCCCCATCACCTTGGCCCACGACGCCTCGTCGATCTCGGGCTCGTCGAGGAACAGGAAGTCGACGTACCCCGGGACCTCGGAGAGGAGCTTCACGCGCTCCTGCACCACCGGCGCCATCGCTTCGAAGCTGGCCACGTCGAAGCGCTCCGGCGGCCACGGGACGTCGGTGGCGAAGAGCCAGGGCGTGGACCGGGTCGACGAACTCCGCCGTCGGCAGCGCCCGGATGTACTCGCCGTTGAAGTGCTGGAGCTTCTTGATGTCGAAGAACGCCCCCGCGCTGTTCACGTCGTCGAGCCGGAAGGCTCGACGATCTCGGGCAGCGGACGGATCTCGACGCCGTCCGGCGACCCCCAGCCCAGGGTGGCGAGGTAGTTGACCATCGCCTCGGACAGGTAGCCCCGGTCGATGTAGTCCCCGACCGACACGTCGTCGCGCCGCTTCGAGAGCTTCTGGCGCTTGCTCGTTGACGATCAGGGGGAGGTGGGCGAACACCGGCTCACCCGGGACGTGCCGAGCGCCTCACGGAGCAGGAGGACCTTGGGGGTGACGTTGATGAGGTCCTCGCCCCGCACCACGTGGGTGATGCCCATGTCGGCGTCGTCGACGGCGTTGGCCAGGAGGAACATGGGCGTGCCGCTCGAGCGTACGGATCACGAAGTCGTCGAGGTTGGCGTTCTCGAACGAGACCTCGCCCCGGATGACGTCGTCGAAGGCGGTGGTGCCGGTGTCGGGCATCCGGAAGCGCACCACGTGCCCCTCGCCGGGGCCGAGGCCCCGCTCGCGGCAGTGGCCGTCGTAGCCCGGGCGTGCCGCCACGGGCCTCGGCGCGGGCCTTGACCGCCTCGGGGGTGCAGTCGCACCAGTAGGCCGCCGCCCTCGGCCAGGAGCCGGTCGATGGCCGACTCATAGGCATCGGCCCGCTCGGACTGGTGGACCGGCACGCCGTCCCAGTCGAGGCCGAGCCACTCGAGGGCCCGGAAGATCACGTCGATCAGCTCGGGACGCGAGCGCTCGGCGTCGGTGTCCTCGATGCGCAGCAGGAACTCACCGCCCTGCTGGCGGGCGAAGAGCCAGTTGAACAGCGCCGTGCGCGCCCCGCCGATGTGCAGGTAGCCGGTCGGCGAGGGGGCGAAGCGCACCCGCACCAGGCCCTCGGAAGGTGGCTGGGGCGCGCGAAGGGAGCTCACCCGGCGATGGTACCGTCGGCGCCCGTGAACCTCCGTGACAGCAAGCTGCTCCGACTCCTGGCCACGCTCGGTGTGGTCCTGGGCCTCGCGGCCGGAGCGGCAGCGTGCTCGAGCGGCAACGCCGAGGTCGTCGGGGTCGTCGAGACCACGACGACGGCCGCCCCCGACCCCTACGTCACCGTCGTCGCCACGGCGAAGGGCCCGGAGGTCGAGGTCTTCGCCGAGCTCCCGGAGGGCACCGACGCACCGGCCTCCTCACCGACCACCACCGCACCGGTCGCGACGGGCGTGCAACCCATCCCCCGGGTCGGCCTGAACTCCGCCGGCAGCGCCAAGACCGAGGTCGGCTGGACCTTCGAGAACCCCACCTACTTCGACAACCCGCTGGTGATGGTGGTCACCGAGACCTCCGGCGACTGGCTGCGGGTCCAGCTCCACGCCCGGCCCAACGGGATGGAGGGCTGGGTGCGCGCCGACGACGTCGAGCTCACCTCGCACTCGTATCGCATGGAGCTCGATCTCGCCGAGTTCGACCTGACGGTCTACGACGGCGAGGAGCTCATCGAGCAGACCCAGGTGGTCATCGGCAAGGACGCCACCCCGACCCCCGTGGGCACGTACTTCCTGAACGAGATGATCCCGCAGTCCAACCCGGGTGGCGCGTTCGGCCCCTGGATCCTGTCGACCAGCGCCTACAGCGAGACCCTCGAGACGTTCGACGGCGGCCTGCCGGTCATCGCCTTCCACGGCACCAACCAGCCCGAGCTCATCGGTACGCAGGCCTCCAACGGCTGCATCCGGATGCCCAACGACGTCGTCACCCGGCTGGCCGAGACCCTCCCGGCGGGCACCCCGGTGACCGTCGTCGACGGCTGAGCGTCCCGGAGGCCACCGAGGGACCACCCGGGCACGGCGTCAGTGCGCGGCCACTCCGGGTGCGGTGGAGCCGTCGCGGATCGACCGGGCCACGGAGAGCACCCGCTCCGGATCCGTGCGGGTCAGCTCGGTGACCGCCGCCGGGGTGAGGCGCAAGATGTCGTCGGGCACCCCGTCGACGATGGCGCGACGCTCCTGGTAGTGGTGCGTGGACGCCACACCGGCGAAGACGTCCTTGCGCACCGCGGCCAGGTCGGCCGGCGGTTCGACGAGGTAGCTCCACAGCGACAGCGCCACCGTGAGGTCGTGGATCATCGGGGCCCGACCGAAGATGGCGGCACGGCGCATGGCGATGGCGAGGCAGCCCGCCAGCGCATCCTCCTCGTGCTCCCCGGGGGTGAGCACGAGGCGCCCACGGAACTGGCCGGCCAGCTTCATGGCGTACCCCTGATCGGGACCAGGGCTGCCGAGGCGGGGACCCGACGGCTGGCGTCCGTCGAGCTCGGCGGGTCGGTCGGCCATCCACGAATCCGGCCGCCACGGCGGCGAGACGTAGACGCGGGCGTTGTCGTCGGTCGGGGCGGGGACGTACTCGGGGGCAGCCATCGCCGCTCACGATAGTGGGCGCCGAAGACCGCTCAGCCGTCCCCGTGGAGCAGGCCGAACTCGATCGAGTCCATCAGCGCCTGCCACGAGGCCTCGATGACGTTGCTGTCGACCCCGACGGTCGTCCACACCCGCTCGCCGTCGGTCGAGTCCACCAGCACCCGCACCATCGCCCCGGTGGCGGCGCCACCGTCGACCACACGGACCTTGAAATCGGTCAGATGGATGCGATCGAGCACCGGGAACCGACCGTTGAGCGCCCGCCGCACGGCGGCGTCGAGGGCGTTCACGGGCCCGTTGCCCTCCCCCACGGCGGCGACGCGACGCCCGTCGATCCACAGCTTCACCGTCGCCTCCACGGAGACCTCGACCTCGCCGTCGGGCATCACGGGGCCCTCGCGGTGGTAGCTGGAGACGCGATAGGCCTCGACCTGGAAGAACGGTTGCTCCCAGCCGGCGGCGCGGCGCATGAGCAGCTCGAGCGAGGCATCGGCGGCCTCGAACAGCCACCCCTCGCTCTCGAGGCGCTTGAGGTCGTCGCTCACCGCGGCCGCGGCCCGGTCGTCGAGCTCGAGGCCGAACTCGGTGGCCTTCATGGCCATGCCGGCGCGCCCGCCGAGGTCGGACACGAGGACGCGGGTGCGGTTCCCGACCACGGCTGGGTCGACGTGCTCATAGGTGGCGCCCCCCGCCCGCCCGAGTGCCGAGGTGTGCAGCCCGCCCTTGTGGGCGAACGCCGACATCCCCACGAAGGGGTCCGAGGGCTGCGGCGGCAGGTTGACCAGCTCGGCCACCCGGTGGCTGACCACCGTGAGGCGGTCCATCCGGCCCTCGGGCAGCGTGGCCACGCCGAGCTTCAGGGTGAGGTCGGGGATGACGGTCATGAGGTTGGCGTTGCCGGTGCGCTCCCCGTACCCGTTCACCGTGCCCTGCACCTGGGTCGCGCCGCCGAGAACAGCGGCCACGGAGTTGGCCACGGCCGAGCCGGAGTCGTTCTGCGTGTGGATGCCGACCGCCACGTCGTCGCCGAAGTGGGTCGTGACCTCCGTGGTCATCTGCTGGACTTCGTGGGCCAACGAGCCGCCGTTGGTGTCGCACAGCACCACCACCGCCGCGCCGTTCTCGGCCGCCGCCTCGAGGACGCGGAGGGCGAACTCGGGGTTGGCCTTGTACCCGTCGAAGAAGTGCTCGGCGTCGAAGAAGACCCGCAGGCCCTCCCCGGCGAGGAAGGCCACGGACTCGCCGACCATGGCCACGCCCTCGTCGAGCGTCGTCCGCAGGGCCTCGGTGACGTGGAAGTCCCAGCTCTTCCCCACGATGCAGACGGTGCCGGTGCCGGCACCGACGAGGGCGGCCAGGGTCGGGTCCACGTCCACCTTGCCGGCCGGGCGGCGGGTCGAGCCGAAGGCCACGAGCTCTGCGCTCGACAGGCTCAGTTCCGACGGGGCGCGCCGGAAGAACTCCTCGTCCTTGGGGTTGGCCTGCGGGTACCCACCCTCGATCCAGTGCACCCCGAGCCAGTCGAGCTGCTCGGCCACGCGGAGCTTGTCCTCGACCGTGAGCGAGATGCCCTCGAACTGCGCGCCGTCGCGCAGCGTGGTGTCGAAGATCTCGACGGCCTCGGGCATCTGGGGGGTCCCGGACGCCGTGGCGCCGTCGCGCAGCGGCGCCCGATCAGTTGACATGCTCCAGCCAGTCCTTGTAGCGGTCGACCTCGCCGCGCACGGTGCGGGCGTACTCGGCGGCGATGGCCGTGGTCATCGGCCCGGGGCAGGGGATGGCGCGATCGTCGACGGAGTTGACGGCGGACACCTCGGCGGCGGTGCCGCAGACGAACATCTCGTCGCACACGTAGAGGTCGCTGCGCGTCAACAGGTCGACGCGGGTCGGGAAGCCGAAGTCGGCGGCGATGGCCATGACGGTGTCCTGGGTGATCCCCTCGAGGGCGCCGGCGGCGACGGGCGGGGTGATGAGCACCCCGTCGCGGGCCACGAAGATGTTCTCGCCGGTGCACTCGCTCACGTACCCCTGCGGGCTGAGCATGATGGCTTCGTCGTAGCCCGCCTTCAGCGCCTCGACCTTGGCCAACGAGGAGTTGACGTAGTTCCCGGTGGTCTTGGCCGCCGGGGGCATGGTGTTGTGGTCGTGACGGGTCCACGACGAGATCTTCATGCTCACCCCCTTGGTGACGGCGTCCTCCCCGAGGTAGGCGCCCCACGGCCAGCAGGCGATCGAGACGTCGACGCTGCACGGCAGGGTGTTGAGGCCCATCTCCCCGTAGCCGTAGTAGGCGATGGGGCGGATGTAGGCCGAGGGCAGACCGCTGGCCCGCACCACGTCCTTGGTCGCCGTGACCAGCTCCTCGACGGAGTAGGGCAGGTCCATCCCCATGATCTTGGCGGAGTTGTGCAGGCGGGCCATGTGGTCGGTGAGGCGGAACACGGCGGGGCCGTCGGCGGTCTCGTAGGCGCGCACGCCCTCGAACACGCCCATGCCGTAGTGCAGGGTGTGGGTGAGCACGTGGATGCGGGCGTCGTCCCAGTCGACGAGCTCGCCGTTCATCCAGATCTTCTCGGTCGGAGTGATGGGCACGGGGTTCCCCTTGGCTACAGGCGGGCGACGACGGCGTCGCCGACCTCGGTGGTGGAGCCGGTGAGCGTCGAGGTGTCGGCGCAGGCGGCACGGATGCGGGCGGCGGCATCGGCCTCGCCCAAGTGGTCGAGCATCATGGCCGCCGACAAGATGGCGGCCACGGGGTTGGCCCGGTTCTGCCCGGCGATGTCGGGGGCCGACCCGTGGACCGGCTCGAACATCGAGGGGCCGGTGCGCGCCGGGTTGAGGTTCCCGGACGACGCGAAGCCGATGCCCCCCGACACCGCCCCACCGAGGTCGGTGAGGATGTCGCCGAAGAGGTTGTCGGTGACGATGACGTCGTACCGTGAGGGGTCCTCGACGAAGTAGATGCAGGCCGCGTCCACGTGGTTGTAGGCGGTGGTGACGTCTCCGTACTCGGAGGCCACGGCGTCGAAGGTGCGTTCCCAGAGATCGCCGGCGAAGGTGAGCACGTTCGTCTTGTGCACCAGGGTCAGGTGGCGCGCCTCGCGGCTGCGGGCCAGCTCGAAGGCGTAGCGCACGCAGCGCTCGACCCCGAAGCGGGTGTTGACCGAGCCCTGCGTGGCGATCTCGTGAGGCGTGCCCCTGCGCAGGAAGCCCCCCTCGCCGGCGTAGGTGCCCTCGGTGTTCTCGCGGATCACGATGAAGTCGTGCGAGCCGTCGGGGGCGAGGAAGGGTCGCTGGTTCACGAACAGGTCGAGATCGAAGCGCATCTTGAGCAGCAGGCCCCGCTCGATCAACCCCGGCGGGACGTCGGGCGTGCCCACGGCGCCGAGCAGGAGGGCGTCGAGGTCCCGCCACTCCTCGATGGTGGCGTCGTCGAGGACGACGCCGTCGCGCAGGTAGCGGGCCCCGCCGAGGTCGTAGTCGACCGTGTCGAGGTCGACCCCGGCCGCACGCACGACCTTCAGCGCCTCGGGGATGACCTCGAGGCCGATGCCGTCGCCGGGGATGACTCCGATGGTGTGGCTCAACGTGGACTCCGGGGAAGAGGGACGAACAGAGGGACGAGACCGGTACCGCACGGGTGGAACGGGTCCCCACAACGACAAAGCCGCCCACCAAGTGGACGGCCTGAGACGCGGACACCACAGAGGTGTGCGCTACCGAATGATCGCTACCAGGGTCGTGAGGGCACGAGGCACGGCGGGAAGTGTACCCCCACCGCCGCCGGGGTGCGTGAGGTGTTCGGAGCCGTGGGGCTGGGTACGATGCCGCCGTGCCCGACGTCCACCACCTGTCCCAGACCGCCCACGACCGCCTGAGCAGCGAGCTCGAGGAGCTCACCACGCACGGCCGGGTCGAGATCGCCCGCAAGATCCAGGCGGCACGTGAGCTGGGCGACCTCTCGGAGAACGGCGACTACCACGCCGCCAAGGAGGAGCAGGGCAAGATGGAGGGCCGGATCCGCCATCTCCAGGCACTGCTGCTCGACGCCCAGATCGTCGAGGCCGGCGGCACCGACTCCGTGGCACCCGGAGTGGTGGTGTCGATCTGCTACGAGGGCGACGACGACCCCGAGCGCTTCCTGATCGGCTCGATCGAGGAGCGCCACGGCGACGTCGAGGTCATCTCTCCCCGCTCCCCCCTCGGCGAGGCGCTCATGGGCCGTGCCATCGGCGACGTGGTGAGCTACGAGGCGCCCGGGGGCCCACTGCAGGTCGAGATCGTCGACATCGAGAACTGACGTCGGCCGCCGGTGAGCACCGCCGAGTCCTCTCCGCCACCGCCGCTCGATCCCGAAGCCGCGCCGTTCCCCACGCCCGGCCTGCCCGACGGCGACTTCGTCGAGCTCCCCGGGCGCGGCACGACCTTCGTGCGCGAGGCGCCCGGTCCTCCGGGGGCACCGACGCTGATCCTGCTGCATGGCTGGACCGCCAACTCTGCGCTGAACTGGTTCCCCGTCTACGCGCCTCTCTCGCGCCACTTCCGGGTCCTGGCCCTCGACCACCGGGGCCACGGCCGGGGCCTGCGCACCTGGCGAAGGTTTCGCCTCGAGGACTGCGCCGACGACGTGGCAGCCCTCGCCGACGTCTACGGGATCGAGTCGTTCGTGCCGGTGGGCTACTCCATGGGTGGGCCGATCGCCCAGCTGGTGTGGCATCGCCACCGAGCACGGGTGTCCGGCCTCGTGCTGTGCTCCACGGCCCGGAACTTCAAGAGCCACCCCAGCGAGCACGCGGCGTTCGGTGTGATCGCCGGGTTGACCGTCGCGGCCCGAGCCACCCCGCCGACGGTGCGCAAGCGGGTGGCCGATCGGATGGTCGTGGCCCGCTACGACGACACACCGTTGGGCCGGTGGGCCCGGGAGCAGAGCCGGCTCAACGACGTGCGCTCGATCCTGGAGGCGGGACGGGCGTTGTCGGGCTTCTCGTCGAAGAGCTGGATCGGAGCGGTCGACGTCCCGACGGCGGTGCTGCTCACCCGCTTCGACACCACCGTGCCGGTTCGCCGCCAACGGGCGCTGGCCGAGGCGATCCCCGGCGCACGCCTCTGGGAGATCGACGGCGCCCACGACGTGTGCGCCACCGATCCTCCGGCCTTCGTCCCGCATCTGGTCGACGGCTGTCGCCACGTCGCCGGCCTCTGACAGGGCCCACTCGATGTCAGGAACCTGGGCGGCCCCTCACCCGGAGCTGCCGGCGAGATCGACGATGATGTGGCTCGCCGAGCGGGTGTAGATGCAGATCGTCCCATCGGGCGACACCGGCATCGTGACGTGGGCGGCACGCGTGTCGCCCGTCACCACGTTCAGGTTGGAGGTCTGCTCTCCCGGTGAGCCGGCGGCCGAGCACGGGAAGACCGAGAGCCAGCCCGGACCCCGCACGTCGGTGGCGGTGAGGGTGAGCACGACCGAGGTCGTGCCGGCCGGTGCACCGGCCCCTCCCACCACGGACTGGGTGATGGTCCGACCTGCGGCGATGGGCGGCCCCCCGGCACGGGTGTCGAGCAGCCGAACCGGGGACCGGGCCCGCATCAGCGCTCCGGTCGGACCCGTGAACCCGAAGACGTCGACGACGACGTCGGTGGGCGACGGGGCGTACACGCACACGGAACCGGTCGCCGACAACGGAACCATCGCGGCGTTGGCGACCGTGGCACCGGCGGCGAAGTTCACGTTCGACACCAGGGGACGCGACGCAGCGCACGGCCACGCCATCAGCCAGCCGTCGCGGGCAGCACCGGTCGCCGTGATGTTCAGTGCCGCTGCGGTGGCCTCCGCCGAGACCCCGGCGCGACCTCGGACGGGGATCTCGACCACGCCACCGGCACCAGGACGGGTGGTGGTGGTGCGCGTGTCGAGCAACCGACTGGGGACGACGCCGGTGAACCCGCCCGCGGCCGACGTGTCGTAGGCCCCCTGCAGATCGGCCACGAGGTGGGTGGCCCCATAGGTGTAGAGGCACACCTTGCGCGCCGGGCTGACCTGCACCGTCACCAGGTCGGCGACGACCTGCCCGGGCACGTAGTTGACGTTCGAGGCGTTCGGTGGCGTCCCACACGGGTAGGCCGTGACGAAGCCCCCCGACGCCGGCGCGACGACGGTCACGTTGAGGACCACTGCGCTCGTCGTCGCAGGAACACGGCCGGACAGATCCAGGGCGAGCACCTCCCCCGCCTCGAGCATCCTCGCCGACGCCGTGCCCAGTCCGCTACGGCTGTCGAGGACGCGGACCGGCGTGGCCGGGACGTAGGTGGCCGGAGGAGCCGGGCCACCCGGCCCGGGCTCACCGCTGATGACCAGACGGCCGTCGACCTGGCTCACCTGCTCGACGGCCAATCGGCGCTGGTTCGCCGGGTAGCTGGCGGGCGCGCCCTCGCCCCAGGAGTGGGTGGCGAGCAGGAGCTGCCCGTTCCTGCCCCGCGTCGCGCTCGGCCCCCCGATCCCCACCCGCCCGGCGCGTCGAGCCATGAGCGGGCCACTCGAGGTGCGGTTGCACTGGGGCGTCCAGGTGAAGCCCACGTCGGGACACACGGCGAACCCGGTCGCGTAGCGATCGGAGTCCCACCGGTTCCCCGAGTAGAAGAGCCCGAGGGAGCCGTCGGGCAGCCGCGCCAGCGTCGGGCTCTCTGCGACGTAGGCCTCCCAGGTGTTCTGCGACTCGAGGAGGAACCGCAGCTCGCTGCCCGACGCGTACGCCACCGTCGTGGGGTCCACCAACGTGATCGCCCTGGCCCAGATGCGCTGGCCGTGGCTCCCGACCAGCCCCTCGTCCTTCCACACCAACGAGGTCACCCCGCTGACGGGGTCGGTGAAGGGCTGCGGGTCGATGCTGCCCAACGGGTCGCTCGAGCAGCTGAACCGCTTGGCGTCACCGAAGGGACCCGCCGGAGACGCACTGGTCGCGTAGACGATGCAACGCCGGCCCGCCTGGTTCTCGCGCAACGCGTAGAACATCACCCAGCGGCTGCCCAGCTTGGTGACCCCCGGCGCCCAGAGGTCGTCGGGGAAGCGGGCGTCGCCGCTCTGCCAGGGCCAACCGGGCGGCGACGGATCCGGCAGGGCGTCGTGGTACTCGCCGTTGGGGTTGGGGATGGCGTGACGCGACCGCGCCGTCCAGGTCACCCCATCCGGCGAGGTCATGACCGGGACGTTCACCCCGCCGGTGGTGGTGCCGTAGGCGTAGTAGAGGTCGGTGACCGGATCGAACAGGATCGACGGGTCCGGGAAGTTCTGCGTGTACACGGCCCCAGGGGCGAAGTACGGCGCACCCACGTACGCCGGTTGCGCCGGTTCGCCCTCGGCCCGTGGCTGGCCGAAGGGGACGACGACGCCCAGGAGCATCCCGGCCGCCAGCGCGACGACCGCGGAGATCCTCCGAAACCCGGTCATCGTCGAAGGCCGGTTCACTGCCCTTTCATCGACATCGGGCTCGCCCCGCTGAAGCAGATCGCCGTGGGCCCGGCGCAGGGCTGCCGGCTCAGCCCGCGACCACGTCGATGCGGTGGCCGAGGACCTGCTCGAGGAGGTCCTTGCGTTCGGTGCCGGAGTGCAGCTCGAGGCTGAGGTCGGCGCCCGGACGCGGTGTCACGACCACCCGCAACGGCCCGGAGCCGTTGGCGCTCGTCACCCGCACCGCCTCGACGGGGCCGCGGTGGGAGCGGTCGAGGGCGATGGCCACGCGCAGGATGCCGGCGAGGGTGCGGACCGCCGACTGGTCGTCCGGCCGGAGCTTGGCGAACTCCGGGTGCTTCGCCTTGGGGGCGCTCTTGCGGTGGTAGCGGGCGACCAGGGCGATCAGCTCGACCTCCCGGTCGGTGAACCCGGACAGGCGATCGGAGTGCCGGATGACGTAGTAGCTGTGCTTGTGGTGCTCGGAGTGCGACACGGCCTGGCCCACGTTGGCCAACAGCGCGGCGGCCTCGAGGAGCTCGCGCCACGAGTCGTCGAGGCCGTGCCAGCGGGCCGTGCCGTCGAACAGCTCCAGCGCCAACGCCGCGGTGCGAGCCGAGTGCTCCGGCTCGTCGTCCATGGCCACGGCCAGGTGCAGCACGCTGCGTCGGCGCAGGTCGCGGAGATGGTGCAGCGTGGCCCCTCGACGACGAGCCAGGGCGTCGAGCAGGGCGCCCTCGCGCAGCGCGTTGTCGGAGAAGACCAGCTCCTCGATCCCGAGCGCGGCCACCGCCTGCTCCAGGATGAGGGCTCCTCCGAGGATGATGTCGGCCCGGCCGGCGTCCATCCCCGGGAGCTGGCGACGCTCGCTCACCGTGGGCGCGCCGACGAGGCGGGCCACCACCGCCGCACCTGCTCGCGCGCTGATCCGCGAGCCGTTGAACGATCGCGGCGTCGGCTCGTCGTCGTCGAGGGCGTCGGCGAGGGCGAAGATCGCCTCCGCGGTGCCCGAGGACGCGACCGCCACGGCGAACCCGGTGCGTTCGACCTCACGGGCCATCGGAGCCAGCGCGCTGCGGATGTGGCGCCGGCAGCTGTCGACCGCGCCCGGGTGCAGCGACTCGGAGCGGAAGAAGCGACGGGTCAGGCGGATGGCCCCCAGCTTCAGGCTGCCGGCGGCGAGGGTCTCGCCGCGCTCCCCGACGAGGATCTCCGTGCTCCCCCCACCGATGTCGATGAGCACCATCCGCTCGTCGTAGACGGGCACGGCCTGGAGCACCCCGAGGTGGATGAGGCGGGCCTCCTCCACCCCGGAGATCACCTCGACGTCCACACCGGCCTCGTCGCCGCGCCCGCTCGATGAACTCCTCGGCGTTCTCCGCCTCCCGGACCGCGGAGGTGGCGACGGCGTGCACGGCGGCGTCGTGGATGGCGGCGATCCTGGCCATCCGCCCCAGTGCGGCGACACCCCGCTCGATGGCCTCGGGAGCGAGCCGCTTCATGTCGCCCGAGGAGGATCCGAGGCGCACCATCTCCTTCTCGCGGGCGATGACCTCGAACGCCCCCACGCCGGGGGTCGGGCCCTCGTCGCCGACCCGGGCGACCACCATGTGGAACGAGTTGGTCCCGATGTCGATCGCCGCCAGCGGTCGCTCCTGGTCCTGTTCCACGCCCTCACTCTTGTCGGCGCCGGCCGCGGTCTCCAAGAGGACGAGGGCCCTGCCTAGAGCAGCAGGCCCGCGGCGCGCTCGATCTCGCGAGCGGCCTTCGTGACGGCATCGCCGTAGCGACGTCCGGGCGATCGTGAGGTCCGATCGATCGGTCCGGACACGCTGACTGCCGCGAGCACCGCACCGTCGCGGTCGAGCACGGGCGCGCTCACCGAGGCCACGCCGGGCTCGCGCTCACCGACGCTGTCGATCCAGCCACGACGAGGGACCACCGCCCCGACGTCGAGCAGTCGACCACCCGAGCCGATGCCCAGGTCCAGGCGGGCCCCCACCGGCACGATGGTGCGCAGACCGTGGGGCGACTCGAGCGCCGCCACGCACACCCGGCTGTCGCCTTCGCGGACGTAGAGCTGCACGCTCTCCCCGGTTGCGTCGCGGAGCTCGGCCAGGGCCGGGCCGGCGGCATCGACCAGCGACTGCCCGCGGCCGGCGGCCCGCCCGAGCGCGACCAGCCGGGGCCCCAGCACGAAGCGTCCCTCGGCGTCACGGGCGACGAGGCCGTGGCTCTCGAGGGCGACGGCGAGTCGATGCGCGGTGGCTCGGCTCAACCCGGTGGCGGTCACCAGCTCGGCCAACGAGCGGGGCTCCGCCTCGACCGCGTCGATCACGACACCGCCTTGTCGAGGACGCCGACACCACCTACACTCGATCCCACGAGCCGAGACTATCGTCCCAGATACTGAGATACAAGACCTGACACAAGCGCTGAGACACAACAAGGCGCCGGAACGGCCGAACGCCACCACGACCCGCCGAGGATCACGAAGGGACCCACCGATGGCCGCCAGAACCCTGAGCGAGAAGATCTGGGACGCACCACGTCGTGCACCGCAGCGAGGGCCAACCCGACCTGCTCTACGTCGACCTGCACCTCGTCCACGAGGTCACCTCCCCGCAGGCGTTCGACGGCCTGCGCCTGGCCGGGCGCACGGTGCGCCGACCGGACCTGACCGTCGCCACCGAGGACCACAACGTCCCCACGCTCGACATCGACCAGCCCATCGCCGACCCGATCTCGCGCAAGCAGGTCGAGGTGCTGCGGGCCAACGCCGCCGAGTTCGGCATCGTCGAGCTACCCCATGGGCGACCGCCGGTCAGGGCATCGTGCACGTGATCGGGCCCGAGCAGGGCCTCACCCTGCCGGGCATGACGATCGTGTGCGGCGACAGCCACACCGCCACCCACGGCGCCTTCGGCGCGCTGGCCTTCGGCATCGGCACCAGCGAGGTCGAGCACGTCCTGGCCACCCAGACCCTCCCCCAGCACGTCGCCCGGCACCATGGCCGTCGACGGTCGAGGGCGACGCTGCCCGCCGGCGTCACCGCCAAGGACGTCGATCCTCGCCATCATCGGCCGCATCGGCACCGGCGGCGGCATCGGCTCGGTCATCGAGTACCGCGGCGCGGCCATCGCGCGCGCTCTCGATGGAGGGCCGCATGACGGTGTGCAACATGTCCATCGAGGCCGGGGCCAAGGCCGGGCTGATCGCGCCCGACGACACCACCTTCGCCTACCTCGAGGGGCGGGCCCACGCGCCGACCGGGCAGCGACTGGGAGCGACGCCCTCGACCACTGGCGGACGCCTGCCGACCGACGACGGCGCCACCTTCGACAAGGACGTCGACCATCGACGCGCCGACGCTCAGCCCGTACGTGTCCTGGGGCACCAACCCCGGCCAGGTCGTCGACGCTCGGCGGCGCGGTGCCCGACCCCGACCAGCTTCGACGACGCCGCCCGGCCGCGAGCCGCCGCAGCGGGCGCTCGACTACATGGGCCTCGCCGCCGGCACGCCGATCCGCGACATCAGCGTCGACACCGTCTTCATCGGCTCGTGCACGAACTCGCGCATCGAGGACCTCCGGGCCGCCGCCGAGGTGGCCGCGGGGCGGCGGGTGCGCGACGGCATGCGGGCCATGGTCGTGCCGGGCTCGTTCCAGGTGAAGCGCCAGGCCGAGGCCGAGGGGCTCGACCGACGTCTTCATCGCCGCCGGCTTCGAGTGGCGCGAGCCGGGTGCTCGATGTGCCTGGCCATGAACCCCGACAAGCTCGCCCCCGGCGAGCGCTGCGCCTCCACCTCGAACCGCAACTTCGAAGGCCGCCAGGGCAAGGGCGGGCGCACCCACCTCGTGTCGCCCGCCGTCGCCGCCGCCACCGCCATCGCCGGCACGTTCGCCGCTCCCGGCGACCTCGACTGAAAGGCCCCGCAATGGAACCCGTCACCATCGTCACCGGCACGGCGCTGCCCGCTCGACCGCTCCGACGTCGACACCGACCAGATCATCCCGAGCGACTGGCTCAAGCGCGTCGAGCGCACCGGCTTCGGCGCCGGGCTCTTCTCGGAGTGGCGGGAGGACCCCGACTTCGTCCTCAACCTCGCCCCAGTTCGGCGGCGCCGTCGATCCTGGTGGCCGGCGCGAACTTCGGCACGGGCTCGTCCCGCGAGCACGCCGTCTGGGCGATCGCCGACTACGGGTTCAAGGCCGTCATGTCCCCTCGGTTCGGCGACATCTTCCGCAACAACGCCACCAAGAACGGCCTCGTGCCCGTGGTGGTGAGCAACGAGGTGGGCGAGCAGCTCCTGCGCGCCGTCGAGGCCGACCCGACGCTCGAGATCACCGTCGACGTGCGCACCAAGCGGCTCTCGGCACCGGCCATCGGCCTCGACGTCGAGTTCCCCCTCGACGACGCCACGCAGCACCGCTTCCTCAACGGCCTCGACGACATCGGCATCACCCTGGCCAACGAGGCGGCGATCACCGCCTACGAGGCCACCCGCCCGAGTTGGATGCCGCAGGAGCACGCCCGCCGGGAGCTGAGCGATGGCCGACCGCTACACCCACGGCCACCACGACTCCGTGCTGCGCAGCCATCGCTGGCGCACGGCGGAGAACTCCGCCGCGCTACCTGCTCGCCCACCTGGTGACGGGCCAGCGACTGCTCGACGTCGGGTGCGGGCCGGGCACCATCACCGCTCGACCTGGCCCGGTCGGTGGATCCCGGTGAGGTGGTCGGCATCGACACGGCGGCCGAGGTCGTCGCCGCGGCCGAGCAGGCCCGGGCCGACGCCGCCGTGGCCAATGCGTCGTTCGACGTCGGTGACGTCTACGCCCTCGACTTCGACGACGACTCCTTCGACGTGGTCCACGCCCACCAGGTGTTGCAGCACCTCACCGACCCGGTGGCCGCCCTGCGCGAGATGCGGCGCGTCCTGCGCCCCGGCGGGCTGCTGGCCGTGCGCGACAGCGACTACGGGGCCTTCACGTGGTCTCCCCTCGACCCCCGGCTCGACCGGTGGCTGACGCTGTACCACCAGGTCACGGCCCGCAACGGGGCGCAGGCCGACGCCGGGCGCCACCTGCGGTCCTGGGTGCGCGCCGCCGGCTTCACCGACGACGTGGTGTCGAGCTCGACCTGGACCTTCGCCGACGACGCCGACCGGGCGTGGTGGGGGGACCTCTGGGCCGAACGGGCCGTGGCGTCGGCGTTCGCCGAGCAGGCCGTCGAGTACGGCCTGGCCACGCCGGATGAGCTCAGGTCGATCGCCGACGCCTGGCGCGACTGGGCGGCCGGCGACGCCGGGCTCATGGTGTTGGTGCACGGCGAGGTGCTGGCCCGGGCCTGACCGCCGCCGGCCGCCTCAGCTCTCGGGCAGGGGATCCACGGCACCGTCGGCCACCAGCGCGTCGATCTCGTCGTCGGTCAATCCGAGCAGGCCGCGGCAGACGTCCACGGTGTGCTCGCCCGGGCAGTGGGGCGGGTCCGCAACGCGGCGCACCCATGCGGGTCCCCACGAACGCCGGACCCTCGAACAGCACCGGTCCTGATCCGGGCTGCTCGACCGGGACCGGCCACCCCCGGGCCAGGAAGTGGGGGTGGCTCGCCTGCAGGCGCGGGTGCAACACCTGTCCGGCGGCCACGCCGACGGCCTGGAGCGCTCCTTCCACCACACCGGCGTCCCGAGCCACCAACCACGCTGCCACCGCCCCCTCCACGGCATCGACGTCGGCGAGGCGGCCGGCTTGGGTGCGCCAGGCCACGCGGTCCTCGACCGCCCCGTCGGCGACCCCCAACAGCGCCGTCCATGCAGCATCGGTCGTGACGCAGAGCGCCAACCAGCTCTCGGAGCCCTCGTCGTCGCGGCACCGGAACAGGCCCCACGGCGCATGGCGGTCACTGCGGTTCCCTCGGGGCCGGGCGGCCCCCGATTCCAGGCTCTCCGCCAGGAGCAGATCGCCGAGCAGGCCCGCCACCACCTCGAACTGCGCGACGTCGACCCGGCAGCCCACACCGGTGCGCTCCCGGGCCCGCAGGCCGGCCAGTGCTCCGAGCGCCGGCGAGCCGACCGGCCAGGTGGTCGGGGTGGATGGTCATGATCCCCTTGGGCGCATCAGGTCCGTGGGCCCACAGCCACGTGAGCCCCCCGACCGCCCGTGCGCTGGGTCCGTAGCCCTTGCGTCGCGCCCACGGGCCCCTGTCGCCGTAGAGCTGGGTGCTGACCATCACCAGGGCCGGGTTGATCGCCGACACCTCGTCCCACCCCAGACCGAGCCGGTCGATGACGCCCGTGGCGTTGTTCTCGACGAGGACGTCGACGTGGGGCAGCAGGCTGCGCACCAACTCCCGCCCCGCCTCGGTGGAGAGGTCGGCGGCGATGGTGCGAGTCGACCGGTTGGCCGTGGCGAAGGCGGGGTTCATGTCCCCACCCATCACCATGCGTTGGAAGTCGGGGTGGCGGCGGCTCTCGACGCGGATCACGTCGGCACCCCACTCGGCGAACACGCGACCGGCCTCGGGCGCGGCCAGCCCGGTGCCCACCTCGAGCATGCGCAGGCCGGCCAGGGGGAGGGCCACGGGGACCGGTGGGGACGCAGGCTCCGCCGTCCTCGGCCGCGCGGCCAGGCCGGGGGGCCGTCGAGCGGGCGGGCCGGGCCCGCGGTCTCGGCACGCGCACCGTCCACGGAGTGCAGCCCGGCGAACAACGAACCCACCCGACCGTCCATCGCGGCGGGAACGAACGTGGCCCGAGCCAGGACGTGCTCGTTCGACAGGACCTCGGCCGGCGTCAGCACGGGGGTCACCCTCACGCCGGCGGCCTCCGCCTCCTCGGTGACCTCCTCGCGGGTCCGCCCGGCGAACTGCTCGGGGAGGCGGGCCAGCACGGCCTCGCGCTGCTCATCGCCCAACATGGCCCCGTCCCACCCAGGGCCCTGCCACTCCGGGGGCGACCCCATCCACCCGATGAGCTTGCGCCAGTCGCCGGGCGTCATGGGGAGGACGATGCGGGCCTGCCCGTCAGCACAGTCGAACAAGGGGTACAGCCCGGAACCGGCCCGCACCTGATCGAAGCCGAGGAGGCTCCAGAGGGGCAGCGCCATGTCGGTGCACTGCGCCAACGCCAGCATGGCGGACACGTCCACGACCTGACCGATGCCGTCGACCCGTCCCTGGCGCAGGGCCATCAGGCCGGCCATGGCCGCCACCACCGCACCCACGTCCTCGCAGTAGCTCCCGGGCGCGGCCACCGGCGCCAGCTCGGCCACCCCCGAGCGGTAGACGACCCCGGCCATCGACTGGGCCACCAGCTCCGTGCAGGCCCACCCAGCGGCCGGACCGCTCAGCCCGAACGGGGTGAGGGCCACCACGACGAGATGGGGGTGGCGCTCGGCCAACGCCTCCGGTCGCAGGTCGTCGCGATCGCCGCCCCATCCTCGCGACACGACGACCATCTCGGCGCCGGCCAGGAGCCCGTCGACCGTCGTCCGATCCGCGGGCACCGAGGGGTCGAGGGTGGCGATCGCCTTGCCGGCGTTGCGGTGCGCGTGGTGCAGGCTCGTGCCGTCGCCCGTGGCCGGCGCCCGCCGGCGGCCTCCCCCACCTCCGGGAGCCTCGACGCGCACCACCTCGGCGCCGAGGTCCGCCAGGACCCTGGCGCAGAAGCCGCCGTAGGCGTCGGTCAGATCGACGACGCGCACGTCGCCCAGCAGGACCTTCGTCGTGTCGATGCCGTCGTCGTCCACGGTTCCCCCCGGCCCGGGCGTCGTCACCCGGGTCCGGGAGGACCGTAGCGGAAGCCTCTAGAACTGCTTCAGGGAACCGGGACGGTCGACCGCGGGGGTCCTCGCCCGAGTCGCGCGACCCGCACGATGCGGTTGATGGCGTTGAGGAACGCCCGGGCCGACGCCTCGACGACGTCGGTCGACAGCCCACGGCCGGGCATCGACACGCCGTCGACCTCGAAGCGCAGGGCCACGTCGGCGAGGGCGTCGACGCCGCCGGTCACCGACGTGACGGTGTAGTCGGTGAGGCGCCCGTCGATGCCGGTGGCTGCCTTGATGGCCTTGCAGGCGGCGTCGACCATGCCGTCGCCCTCGGCGGTGGCCTCGCAGCTTCTCGCCGTCGGGCTCGAGCACGACCGTGGCCGTCGGCGTGGTGCTCGACCCGCCCCGGGCGTCGATGGCCACCAGCTGGAAGGCGTAGCGGACGGTGTCGCCCAGCTCCTCGGCGACGAGGGCCTCGAGGTCGGCGTCGGTGAGCTGGACCTTGCGGTCGGCCAGCTCCTTGAACCGGGTGAACGCCTGGTTGAGCGCGTCGCCGTGCAGGTCGTAGCCCATCTTCTCGAGCGTGTCGGCGAAGGCGTGGCGGCCGGAGTGCTTGCCCAGCACGATCTTGGCTCTCGCCCTGCCCGACCGCGGCCGGGTCCATGATCTCGTAGGTGCGTGCGCTCGCTGAGCACGCCGTGCTGGTGGATGCCCGGCCTCGTGGGCGAAGGCGTTGCGCCCGACGACGGCCTTGTTGTACTGCACCGGGTAGCCGGTGAGCCGGCTGACCAGGCGGCTGGTGCGGGCCAGCTCCTCGGACCGGATGCCGGTGTCGACCCCGCCGAAGTAGTCGGCGCGGGTGCGCAGGGCCATGACGATCTCCTCCAGGGCGGCGTTGCCGGCGCGCTCGCCGATGCCGTTGATGGTGCACTCGACCTGGCGGGCGCCGGCGTGCACCGCGGCCAGCGAGTTGGCCACGGCCAGGCCCAGGTCGTTGTGGCAGTGGGTGGAGATGACGTAGTCGCCCGGTGACCACGGTCGCGGATGTCGTGCGATGCCGCTCGGCGAACTCCTCGGGGATGGCGTAGCCGACGGTGTCGGGGATGTTCAGCGTGGTGGCGCCGTCGTCGACGGCGATCCTGCAGCACCTCGCACATGAAGTCGAAGTCGGACCGCGGACGCGTCCTCGGGGGAGAACTCGACGTCGTCGGTGTACTGGCGGGCGTGGGCGACCGCGGCGCCGCGCCTCGGCCTTCACCTGCTCGGGGGTCATCCGCAGCTTGTGCTTCATGTGGGTCTCGCTGGTGGCGATGAACACGTGGATGCGCGGCGCGGCCGGCGTGCTGCGATGGCCTCCCAGCAGCGGTCGATGTCCTTGCGGGCCGTGCGGGACAGCCCGCAGATCACGGGGCCTCGCACGGCCGGGCGATGGCCTGCACCGCCTCGAAGTCGCCCTGGCTGGCGATCGGGAAGCCGGCCTCGATGACGTCGACGCCGAGGCGGGCCAGCTGCTCGGCGATCTCGAGCTTCTCGCCCTGGTCGAGCGAGATGCCCGGCGACTGCTCGCCGTCGCGCAGGGTGGTGTCGAAGATGATCAGCCGGTTCGGGTCGTCGGCGACCTGTCGGGCGGGGGCGGGCGGGGTGCTCATGGCGGATCAGCGTGCCTTTCGCGGTGCGCAGCGGGGTGGGTTCGCAGGGCGGGCGCTCACTGCGATCGCGAGGGGTCGAGCGGGAGGGGCGGGCGAGTGCGTCGGTGCGAACGCAAGAACCTCCCGGCCCGGTCGGCGACAGGAGGTTCGGCGAGCACCGATATCGGGGCGCTCGCCCTACATAAGGAGAAGCTCGAGAGGTCGTCCGGAGCGGTCACGGGTGCCAGTGTGCCGGGATCATCGAAGATCGTCAACCCTGCGGGAGAGGTTCGCCGCGTCGCTCAGGTGAGCGACGCGACCGACGACGATGCCGTCGGCGGCACGCAGGGCGTCGCAGACCTCGGTCGGCGACGGGCTCGCTGGTGGCGATCACCATGAGCGCCGACGCGCCGACGGCGGACTGCCCGACGTCCATGTCGGCGATGTTGACGCCGGCGTCGCCCAGGATGGTGCCGACCCGGCCGATCACGCCGGGGCGGTCGTCGTTGCGCACCACGAGCATGTGGCGCGCCGGCGGCACGTCGACGCGTGTGGTCGTCGACCTGCGACGAGGCGGGGCTCGCGCCTCGCAGGCCGACGAGGGTGCCGGCGATCGAGTGGTCGCCGCCGCGCAGCGTGATCGAGGTTGACGTAGTCGTGGCTGGTCGATGGTGGACGTCTCGCGGACCTCGATGCCCTGCTCCTCGGCCAGCTGCGGGGCGTTCACGTAGGACACCGGCTCGTCGCTGATCCGGCCGAAGAAGCCCTTGAGCACCGAGAGGGTGAGGATGCGGGTGTCGTAGTCGGCCGATCTGGCCCTGGTACTCGATCTCGAGCGGCGCCGACGCCCGCCGGCCAGCCCGGCGAACAGCGCCGCCCAGCCGCTCGGCCAGCGGGAGGAACGGGCGCACCGTCTCGGACGCCTCGGCGGCGTCGACGTTGACCGCGAACGGCACGAACTCGCCGGCCAGGGCCAGCCCGACCTGCTCGGCGATGGTGTCGCCGGCCTTGTCCTGGGCCTCGCGGGTGCTGGCCCCGAGGTGCGGGGTGACGACGACCTCGTCCAGCTCGAACAGCGGCGACTCGGTGGTGGGCTCCTCGGCGAACACGTCGAGCGCGGCACCGCCGACGTGCCCGGCTCGCGATGGCGTCGGCCAGGCCGTCCTCGTCGACGATGCCGCCCCGGGCCACGTTGATGATGCGCATGCCGGGCTTGGCCTTGGCCAGCAGCTCGGCGTCGATGAGCCCGATGGTCTCGGGGGTCTTGGCCACGTGGAGGGTGACGAAGTCGGCGACGGGCGATCAGCTCGTCGAGGTCGACGCAGCTCGACGTTCATCTGCCGGGCCCGCTCGGCCGACACGAACGGGTCGTAGGCCGACGAGGCGCATGCCGAAGGCCAGCGCCCGCTGGGCCACGAGCTTGCCGATGCGACCGAGGCCGATGATGCCGAGCGTCTTGTCGGACAGCTCGACGCCCGTCCCACTTGCGAGCGCTCCCACCGGCCCTGCACCAGCGCGGCGTGGGCCTGGGGGATGTTGCGGGCCTGGGCCAGCAGCAGCGCCATGGTGTGCTCGGCGGCCGAGAGGATGTTGGACTGCGGGGCGTTGACCACCATCACGCCCGCGCGCGGTGGCGGCGTCGACGTCGACGTTGTCGAGGCCGATGCCGGCCCGGCCGACCACGACCAGGTCGGTGCCGGCCGCGAGGACCTCGGCGGTCACCGTGGTGGCCGAGCGGATGATGAGCGCGTGGGCGCCCGGGACCGTCGCGAGCAGCTCCTCGGCGCTGAGGCCGAGCTGGACGTCGACGTCGTGGCCGGCGTCGCGCAGCCGGTCGAGGCCGCCGTCGGCGATCTTCTCGGTGACCAGGATTCGAGCCATGGCGTCGATCCTGACGGTCGTCGGCCGGGCCCGACCGTCAGCCGCCGACGCCCGACAGCTGATGCAGAGGTCGCGCCGGGATGACGACCATCGCCAGGGCGAACGATCAGCACCGAGCACGATGGCGGAGCTGCTCGACGGCACCGTCGTCGAGTCGACGGACTGCAGCGGCTTCGAGCCGTCGTGCCGGCCGGCCGCGACGACGCTCGGCCGGCGCACGGCGCCCGCCGGATCGCCGACGTCGGCGCACGGCCCCGGCGGGATCCGGGCGCCGACGACCTCTCGGGCCCGCTCGCCCTGACCGGCGCCGACGGTCGCCTCGACCATCCCCTACGCGCCGGGTCGCGTCGAGCGACCGAGTCCGGCCAGCAGCAGCGCCTCGATCACCGGGCGAGCGGCGCCTTGGTCGGTCACGACCGCTACGGCCTCGTCTTCCGGAGCGTCGCCGCGGACCTTCCACGCTCGAGCCCGTCGGCAGACGGTCGGGCGGCCTCGAGCGGCGCCAGGTTCAGAGGTCGACGATCTGCGACCGGCTCGATGTCGTCGGCCGGCTCGAACCCGAAGACCTGGCCGTAGAACGCACAGCTCGGCCTCGAGCGCCCGCCCGATGGTCTCGGCCCGGCGGAAGCCGTGCTGCTCGCCCTCGAACGGCCAGGTAGGCGTGGGGCACGCCCTTGCCGGCCAGCGCCGTCGACGATCATCTCGGCCTGGTCGGGCGGCACGACCTCGTCCTCGAGGCCCTGCAGCACGATCAGCGGGCACGTCGAGCCCGTCGGTGTGGTGGATCGGCGAGCGCTCCTCGTAGACGTCCGCGGCCTCGGGCCACGGGCCGACCAGGCCGTCGAGGTAGCGGGACTCGAACTTGTGGGTGTCGCGCGGCCAGGGCCGCGAGGTCGGCCACGCCGTAGTGGCTGGCCCCGGCGGCGAAGACGTCGTGGAAGGCGAGGGCGGCCAGCGTCGTGAACCCGCCGGCGCTGCCGCCCCGGATGGCCAGCCGGTCGCCGTCGACCCGCCCGTCGGCGGCGAGGTGGCGGGCCGCCGCCGACGCAGTCGTCGACGTCGACGACGCCCCACTCGCCCGTGGAGCAGGTCGCGGTAGGGCCGGCCGTAGCCGGTGGAGCCGCCGTAGTTGACGTCGACCACGGCGAAGCCCCGGCTCGTCCAGAACTGCATGCCGAGGTGCAGCTGGGGCCGGGCCGCCGAGGTGGGGCCGCCGTGGATCATGACGACCAGCGGCGGCGCGCTCGTCGTCGGGGCCGACGGCGCGTCGGGGTTGGTCGGCGGGTAGAACAGGGCGTGGGCGGTGCGACCGCCGGTGGTCGGGAAGGTCGATCGGCTCGGGCACGCGAGAACCACTCGGGCTCGAGCCCGAGGTCGCGCGGCGGCCGCAGGACCTCGGCCACGGCGTCGGTGCCGTCGGCGCCGGCATCGGCGGGGACGTCGAGCGGCGACCACGGCGGGCTCGCGCCGGTGGCGAGGCACCGACGGCGACCGCGCCGTCGCCGACGGCGCGCAAGCTGACGACCAGCGCGGTGAACGGCGTGTCGAGCGGCGCGACGCGAGCCGCCGCCGGGCCGGCGACCACGCCCGAGGTGCGTCGAGCGCCGTCAGCGGTCGACGGCCACGAGGACGCGGCCGTCGGCGAGCACGCGCATAGCGCGACTGGCCGAACACCCACTGCGGCGCGCCGATCTCGGCTTCGATCGCCGCCACGGTCGACCGGCTCGGGCGCCGGTCCGGCGGCGACCGCGGCGCCGGTCGGCGAAGCCGGTACGAGGTTCCACCAGCCGGTGCGGTCGGACACGAACAGCAGCACGCCGTCGGGCGGCCCACTCGGGCTGGACGACCGACTCGTCGGGCCCGCCGGCCACGCCGCCGCCGGCCGACCGCAGGTCGCCGGCGCTCGGCCCGCATCGATGGCCGGCCACCCACAGCTCGGTGCCGTCCCACGGCATGTCGGGGTGGTCCCACTGCGAGCCAGGCCAGCGAGCGGCCGTCGGGGCGACAGCGCGCGGTGCGGCCACGAAGTCGGGCCCGCTGACCAGCACGCACCGGCTCGGCGGCCGCCGGCCGTCGGCGGCGACGCGCCACGATCTCGTTGCGCGGCCTCGCGCGCCGTCGGCCGGTGTGGCGCTCGCGCACGCAGACCACCCAGTCGGCCGTCGGGGCTGACGTCGGCCGTCGGCGTAGCGCAGCGCCGGGGCACGGCCGGCTCGGGGGTGATCGGCACCGGCGCGCGCCGCCCGGGGTCGACGCCGGTAGAGCCGCTGGTCGGCCCAGTTGGCGAACAGACCACGTCGCTCGTGCACGCCACCACGCGCCGCCGCCGTACTCGTGCACCCGGGTGCGGGCCGAGAACCCCGTCGGGCAGGCACGTCGTCGGCGGCTCGCCGTCGGGCCGCTGCGCGCACCAGCTGCGACCCGGCCGCCCTCGGTCGGGCCGGCAGCTCGGCCCACCACGACGTCGTCGCCGTCGACGCCGGACCTCGCCGAGCGCCGACGGCGCCGACGACCAGCTCGGCGGTCGTGATCGGCGACGGCCACGAGCCGTACGGAGCGGTCGGCGACCTCGCGTCCGACGTCAGGCCGCCGTCGAGCGAGGAGGTCGGCGATGCGGCGCGATGCCCTCGCCCAGGTCGTCGTCGCCGAGGGCGAAGCGACAGGCGGGCGTAGCCCGGGCGCGCCGAACGCCTCGCCGGGCACGATGGCCACCTTGGCCTCCTCGAGGATGAGGTCGGCCAGCTCGAGCGTGGTCGGCGCGGTGCGGCCCGCCGATCGTGCGCCCGAGCACGCCCTCGAAGATGGGGAAGGCGTAGAACGCGCCCTGCGGGCTCGAGGCAGGTGACGCCGTCGATCGCGTTGAGCAGCGCGTGCATGATCTTGCGCCGCGGCGGTCGAACGACGTCCCGCATCTCGGCCGACGTCGTCGAGGTCGCCCGACGACGCGCGGCCAGCGCGGCCCGCTGGCGACACGTTGGCCACGTTGGAGGTCTGAGTGGCGACTGCAGGTTGGTGGCGGCCTTGACGACGTCGGTCGGGCCGATCATCCAGCCGACCCGCCAGCCGGTCATGGCGTAGGTCTTGGCCACGCCGTTGAGCACGACGCAGCGGTCGGCCAGCTCGGGCACCAGCGTCGGGCATCGAGGTGAAGCTCGTGGTCGCCGTAGGTGAGGTGCTCGTAGATCTCGTCGGTGATGCACCCAGATGCCGTGCTCGACGGCCCACTCGGCCGATGGCCTCGACCTCGTCGCGCGGGGTAGACCGCACCGGTCGGGTTCGACGGCGACACGAACACCAGCGCCTTGGTGCGCGGCGGTGCGGGCCGCCTCGAGCTGGTCGACGGTGACCCGGAAGCCCGGTGCGCCTCGTCGGTGGGCAGCACCACCGGCACGCCGCCGGCCAGGCGGATCGGCTCGGGGTAGGTGGTCCAGTACGGCGCCGGGCAGCAGCACCTCGTCGCCGGGGTCGAGCAGGGCGGCGAAGGCGTTGTAGACGGCGTGCTTGCCGCCGTTGGTGACCAGCACCTGGCCGGCGTCGACCTCGTAGCCCGAGTCGCGCGTCGGTCTTGGCGGCGATGGCCTCCTGCAGCTCGGGCAGGCCCGCCGGCCGGCGTGTAGCGGTGGTTCTCCGGGTCGCGGCACGCCGCGACGGCCGCCTCGACGATGTGGTCGGGCGTCGGGAAGTCGGGCTCGCCGGCACCGAAGCCGATCACCGGCTCGCCGGCCGCCTTCAGCGCCTTGGCCTTGGCGTCGACGGCCAGGGTGGCCGAGGCGGCGATGGCGGCGACGCGGTCGGAGACTCGTCGAGGCCATGGGCGGCCATCGGTGGCATCGGCGGGCCGACGCTACCGGACGTGGCTCGAACCGGTCGAGTCGCCGCCGGCGAACGGCTTCGACGCCGACGGGCGACGGCTGCGACACTGGCGCCATGAGCCCGCGATCCCCGACATCACCATCCCCGCCGACCTCCTGCCCGGCCGACGGCCGCTTCGGCTGCGGGCCGTCCAAGGTCCGCCCCGAGGCGGTCGCGGCCCTGGCCGCCGCGGCCGCGACTACCTCGGCACCAGCCACCGCCAGGCGCCGGTGCAGTTCATGGTCGCCGCGCTCCGCAACGCGGCTGGCCGAGCTGTTCGCCCTGCCCGACGGCTACGAGGTGCTGCTCGGCAACGGCGGCACCACCGTGTTCTGGGACGCCGCCACGTTCGGGCTCATCGAGCAGCGCAGCCAGCACCTCAGCTTCGGCGAGTTCTCGTCGAAGTTCGCCGCAGCGCGCGACGCGCGGCCCCGTACCTCGACGACCCGACGGTCATCGCGCGCCGACCCGGCACCCACCCCGACGCCGGTGGCCGAGCGCCGGCGTCGACGTCTACGCCCTCACCCACAACGAGACCTCGACCGGCGTGGCGATGCCGCATCGCGCGCCCCGAGGGCCGACGCCGACGGCGCCTCGTCGCCGTCGACGCCACCTCGGCCGCCGGCGGCCTGCGCTTCGACCCGACCGAGATCGACGTCTACTACTTCGCCCCGCAGAAGTGCCTGGCCTCCGACGGCGGCCTCTGGCTCGCCGCCTGCTCGCCCGCCGCCATCGAGCGCATCGAGCGCATCGCCGCGTCCGACCGCTGGATCCCGGCCTCGCTCGACCTCGGCGATCGCCCTCGACAACTCCCGCAAGGACCAGACCTACAACACCCCGGCGCTGGCCACGGTCTTCCTGGCCGACCAGCAGGTCGAGTGGATCAACCAGAACGGCGGCCTCGAGCTTCTCGGCCGTCCGCTGCGACCGCTCGGCCGAGATCCTCTACGGCTGGGCCGAGGCCGTCCGACTACGCCACCCCGTTCGTCGACCGACCCCGCCGAGCGCAGCCACGTCGTCGCCACCATCGACCTCGACGACGTCGATCGACGCCACCACCGTGTCGCAAGGTGCTCCGGGCCAACGGCATCGTCGACACCGAGCGCTACCGCAAGCTCGGCCGCAACCAGCTCCGCATCGCCCTGTTCCCGGCCATCGACCCCGACGACGTCGCCGCCCTCACCCCCTGCATCGACCACGTGGTCGCCGCGCTGAGCTGACAGTCGACAGCGCGGCCCGGCCGTCGAGGACCTCCAGGAGCCTGACCGCTCGCCGTCAACGGGGGTGGCGATCCCAGTGCAAGGACCCGCCCGGCGCCAACTCGTCGGGAAGGGCACCGCCGAGGGTGTGGGCCTGCCAGGTGACCTCGTCGTTCATCGAGCGGGGGAAGACGACGTGGTCGGTGGCCATGAGCTCGTCGACCCGATCCGCCCAGGACGCGGGCTCGAGGGGGTCGTCGACGACCACCCCTGCGTTCTCGGCCAGGACCACCCGGGCCGCCCGACCGCCTCCGACGGAGAACGACTCGCCCGACACCTCACAACGCGGGTGGCAGAGCCAGGCCACGAACGACGCGACGACCTCCGGCGGGTAGCGGGCCTCGAACATCTCGGCCATGGGACCCTCGGGATTGGTGCGCAGCAGCCGCGTCCATGCCGCCGGCATGATGGCGTTCACGCCGATGCCCTGGCGCCGTCCCTGTCCGGCCAGCGAACGGGTCAGCCCGTACAGCGCCGACTTGGCCGCCGAGTAGGGCGGGGTCATGGCGGTGCCGAACATCGCCGCCGACGCCGTCATCACGACCCGCCCGGCAGGGGCCTCGACCAGGTGCCCCCATGCCGCTCCGGTGACGGCGATCGACCCCTGCAGGGTGACGTCGATCGTGCGCCGCCAGGTCTCGGCCGACTCCGGGCCAATCGGCGCGCCGGCGCCGATGCCGGCGTTGTTCACCACGATGTCGACACCCCCGAAGGCGGCCACTGCGGTCCCGATCACGCCTGCGCCCTCGCTCACGACGTCGTGGGCATCGGCGACGGCCTCCCCACCGGCAGCGACGATCTCGGCGACGACCGCGTCGGCTTCAGGTACGTCGTCCCCGTGAGGAAGGCCCACGTCGTTGACCACGACCCGACAGCCCCGCTCGGCCAACACGAGCGCGTGGGCCCGACCGAGACCGCCGCCGGCCCCGGTGACCACGGCGACCTGACCGTCGAAGCCGAGCGGCTCCGGGCCGGCGCCGT
>CAVQQI010000013.1:0-14026 GCA_963714875.1 uncultured Microthrixaceae bacterium
CACCCACCAGTCAGCGGGGTCACGGTTCGAACGGGGGTTGAAGGTCCACGCCATCAGGATCGGGGCGAAGGCGATGTTGTCGGTGCCCAGCGCATCCATGCGCATCCGGAACCGTGCCTGCATGGCACGCCATGCCGGCGCACCACCCGGGTCGTCGGCGAAGTTCCGGCCGCCGCCCCCCTCGGGCTCGTGGTGCACGGTCAACCAGACCGGTCCGTCGAGCGCATCCAGCGCTCGCAGCATCTCGTCGATCTCGCCGTCGTGCGCACCGGCGCCGACCGCCGCCCATGACGGGGGCTTCACCGACACCCAGGGGACCCGACCGGCTGCCAGGTCGACCGCCGCGGTGCGGACCATGGACCCCGTCCGCTGGCGCCACTGGAAGAACGTGCGGCGCAGACCCATCTGGGTCCCGGCGACCGATTCGTGACGGGCCGGGTCCGAGTTGCCACCGATGGATGCACCCCAGCGGACCGAACCGGGTGCGACATCGCCCGGGAAGGCTGCGGCGACACTGCCATCGGACACTGGAGGCTTGGGGCGAGGGGTGGGTGCAGGAGCGACGGGTGGTGCGGGCACCAGCGCTCCGGAGCCCGGGTCGACGCGGTCGACGCCGACCGGCACCGTGTCGGCGGGCGGGGTCTGCATCTCGGGAAAGGCTGCGCAGCTGGCGCCGAGCGCCGGCAGCAGGAGGGCGGAGAAGAGTACGAGAACCCTTGGTCGGAACGTCACGCTGGTGGCTCCTGTGGTGGACGGTGCAGAACGGCGTGTCCGTCCGGCTCGATAGGTCCATCGACCCATTTGCCGCGCCAACTTGAGTCGGCGTTCGGATCCGTGTCGGATCCCTTGGGATTCAGCGGTTGTGGACATCTGGATTTCCCCCGAATGACTAGAGATGACCGAGCGGTCAAGAAACTGTAACTGTTTCGCAATACTCATGTCGGTAGTTTCACCCATCACTTGAGGCTTCCGCGCGACACGTGTGCCCTCCGCCCATCCATGGCGCTGCACCCTGTGGGCGTTACCTCGGTCACACCCCGACGCGACAGCTGTGGAGACCGGCGGGATCAACTACCCGGGTGTGGGTGGACTGCGCCGATCCACCGATAGGGTGGGCGGCGGTGACCATCCCCCGGAGGACCTGAGCGTGTCAGGACAGAACGTCGACGTGCAGCCCATCCGGCTGGGCGAAGTGGTTCGCTCGAACCTGTGGATCATCGTGTTGACCGCGCTCGTCGGCCTCGGACTGGGAATCGGTGCCAGCACCCAGATCACCCCGCAGTCGACGGCGACCGCGAAGATCCTGCTGACCCCCCTCGAGGGCAACCCCTTCTATCCCTCCAGCCGGGGCGAGCAGCTGGTCAACCTCGAGACCGAGGCACAGGCGCTGCGCTCGACCCAGGTCGCAGAGCTCGCTACCCCTGAGATCCCCGGCGACATGACGCCTGCGGAGCAGCTCGGGCGGGTCGACGTCTCGGTCCCGGTGAACACGCAGATCCTCGAGGTCAGCTACACCGCCGGCAACGACGACACCGCGGCAGCCGGTGCGCAGGCCTTCGCCGACAGCTACCTCGAGTACCGCCGGGCCAACGCCACCGCCTTGATCGACGATCAGGTCGCCGATCTCGACGAGCAGATCGACAGCGTCAGCGCACAGCTCACCGAGCAGTCCAACGCTCTGGCCGGCGTGTCGGACAACTCCCCCCAGGCCACGCTCATCCGCGAGCAGCTGAGCACGCTGTCCTCGCAGCTCGCGACACTGAACGCGACCCGGACCGATCTGACCACGCGCTCGACCGACCCCGGTCAGCTGGTCACACCGGCCGAGGTCGATGCCGGCGGACCGGTGACCCCGCAGGTCCTCCTGCCACTGCTGGGGCTCCTCATCGGCGCGGGCGCCGGCGTGGTGATCGGACTGATCAGGACTCGGGCTGATGACCGCCTCCGCGACCCCGGCGACGTGTTGGACCTCGGGCTGACCGTGATCGGCACCATCGGCTGGACCGACCCTTCAGCCACCTCCAAGGGAGTGGCACCCACCACTGCCGATGCCGCCCAGGACGACGAGTTCCGCAAGCTGCGCGTCGCGGTGCTCGCGATGGAGAAGCGGCGACCGTTCACCCTGCTGGTCGCCGGCGCGAGCGCAGGATCGACGGGGCCGGTCTCGGTGGTCGATCTCTCCACATCGCTGGCCAGGTCCGGGCTCGACACCGTCGTGGTCGATGCGACATCACACGGCACGGGGCCCGCCAAGGTCCTCGATCCGGGCAACGAGACGGGCCTGGCAGAGGTCCTGCTCGGTGACGCTGTCCTCACCGAAGCCCTCTCTCCCGTGGCCCCGCTGATGTGGGTCCTGCCTCCCGGCCAGGGAATCGACACCGTCGCCGACCTGTTCGTCGGCGGCGAGATGTCCCGCCTCCTCGATGCGGCGAAGGACCACTGCGACGTCGTGGTGGTCGCCGCCGACTCCCTCCAGCAGGGCGTGGCGCAGTCGCTGGCCGACATGGCAGAGGCGGTGATCGTCGAGACCGATCAGGACGTCACGACGCGCTCGGAGCTCGAACGCACCGCACGCGCCATGGAGCTGCTCCGCTGCTCCCTGCTGGGCACCGTGTTCATCGGTCGCGATGCAGCCAAGCGGCCCCAGCAGTTCCGCCCCCACCTGGCGCTCAACCAGCGCCAGCTGCCCGCGGGGCCGTTCGCCGCGCTCGGGCCGACCGGCGACACCGCCCCTCCACCGCTGGAGGGCACCAGCGCCTCCGGCGAACCGTCCGATGCGGAGATGGCCAGCGTGCCGCCGTCGGCGGCGGGCAACGCCGAGTCGCAGAAGGAACCGTCGCCGCCCCGAACGGAGACCACCACCTCGGTGCCACCCGAATCGGCCCCGCCGGCGTCGGGCACCACGCGTTCGAAGAAGCGTCCGGCGAACGGCTCCACCACGCGCCCGGCGAACGGCTCGTCCCGTTCACGGTCGCGGAGCACCTCGCCGAACAGATCGGACGAACCTGCGCCTGACTCCCAGTGAGCGGATCCGTCAGCGCTGACTCGCACGCGCAGCTCGGGCGCATCGCACGCGGCGGCACGCTGAACCTGGTCGGATCGGTCGTCTCGGCGGTCTCGTCGTTCCTGCTGGTGGTCGCGGTCGCGAACTACTTCGACGAGAGCACCGCCGGCATGCTGTTCGCCGCGACCTCCCTGTTCATCATCTTGGAGGCCCTGACCGGACTGGGCACCGACACGGGGCTCGCCCGTTTCGTGCTGCGCTACGAGTCGGCCTCTCGCTTCGCCGACGTGGTCAGTGCCGTCCGGGTCGCACTGTGGCCCAGTGCGGCCGCGAGCCTGATGTGTGCAGCGGTGCTCTTCGTCGCTGCACCGTGGCTGGCGCCACGGGTCGGGCTCGGTGACCAGGGCGGTGAGCAGATGTTGCGCGTCGCGGCGATCGCGCTGCCGTTCGCCACCCTCAACGACGTCGCGCTGTCGGTCACCCGGGCCTTTTCGAAGATGCGACCGACGGTGATGATCGACAGCATCCTGCGCTGCGCGGCGCAGCTGGGCGCCGTGGTGCTGGTGGGTTCCCTGGGGGCCGGCGCTGTGGCCCTCGCGGGCGCATGGACGCTCCCCTACCTGTTCACCGCGGCGCTGGCCACCGTGGTGATGATCCGGATGCTGCGCGCCAGGGCGAGCGGCTGGCCGGAACACGGCCCCGGCGACCGCCCTGCGGTCCGCCGTGAGTTCTGGCTCTTCACCTGGCCACGCGCCATCGCCCGGCTGTGCCAGATCGCCATCCAACGCGCCGACATCATCATCATCGCGGTGCTGTTGGACCCCGCGGCCGCCGCGGTCTACACCGCGGCGACGCGCTTCGTCGTGCTCGGCCAGTTCTCCCAGCTGGCCATCCAGCGGGTGCTGCAGCCCCGCCTGACCGCCATGCTGTCCAAGGACGAGCACGACACCGTCCGCGACGTGTTCAAGGTCTCGACTGCATGGAGCATCACGTTGTCCTGGCCGCTGTACCTGGTGACCGCGGTCGCCGCACCTCTCTACCTGCAGCTGTTCGGCTCGGGTTACCGCGCCGACGGCGTCGCTGTCGTCGTGGTGATGGCCATCGGCATGATGTTGGCGATGGCCGCCGGACCGCTCGACACCCTGTTGCTGATGGCCGGGGGGAGCACCACCAGCCTGTGGAACACGGTCACCGCTCTTGTGATCGACGTCGGCCTGTGCTTCCTGTTGATCCCGATGTGGGGCATCACCGGCGCAGCCGTCGCCTGGGCGGCATCGGTGGTGGTACGCAACGCGATGACCCTGGTGCAGGTGTACCGGATCAGCCGTGTCACGCCCTTCAGCCGCGCCGCTGGTGTCGTTGCCCTGGGTGCGGTCGTGTGCTTCGCCGCGCCGCTGCTGGTCATCACCGCCACCAGCGAGGTGACGGTGGCCAACCTGATTCCGACGGTGCTGGCCGGCAGTGCGCTGTATGCCGTGGTGCTGTGGTTCGAGCGGGACCGGCTCGCTCTGGCGGCCTTCGGTGCGCTCCTCCCGGCCGGCCGGCGCTCCCGCTACTGAGCCGAGCCGATCAGCGCCAGCACCCGACGTCCGGGCCCACGACGGGTCGGATCTCGTTCAGCGACGCCAGCTGGGTGTGCGCCCCATCAGCTCGGCCAGACGCAGGTCGTACGGCTCGTAGTGGGTCCGCAGGCGGGCGCGCAGCTCATCGGTCAGACCGTCGCCGGGGCGGGCGTTCCACTGCTCCACCTTGGACGGCGTCCACGGCGTCAGACCCAACCAATCGAACAGCGCAGCCACTTCGGAGGCCGGGTCGGCGAAGAAGTCATCGGCGTCCATCACATGGACGTGATCCGCGCCGACCGCCCCTTGGAGCCGTTCGATCTGCTCGGCGTACTGGCCGCGGGTGACGTACGCGTGGTGCCGGTGATCGAAGCTCTCGTAGCCGGGGTCCGCCACCATGCGCTCGACCTCGCCGGCCAGCCGCTCAGGTTCGAGCTCCAGGGCACGCTCGAACGACTCGGTCTCGAAGCCCCTGGCGAACTCGTGCTTGTAGGCCGAATAGGCCCGCTCGACGGGATCGCGGACCATGAGCACCAGCTTCACACCCGGAAGGTCCGCCCCGATGCGCCCCGCGGCGAGCGGATGGAAGCTGTAGTAGCCGCTCGACTCGAAGGCGACCGGCTCGGCACCCCGCACGCGCCGACGTGCCACAGCGGCCAACGGGAAGTGCCCCCGGTACCACCGTGGGCCTGCTGCGTAGTTGATGTCGAAGTAGAAGATGCCCTTGGACAACGTCGGCCGCACGATGTCGGGGTGCTCGGACAGAACCCGGTACAGCGTCGTGGTTCCGCAGCGCTGGGCGCCCACCACGATCACACGCGGCTCCAGCCGGGCGCCCGCGGTGAGCTTCCCCCACGACAGCGCCGCTGTGCGAAGCGCGCTGGAGGTGCCGGCAGGGAGACGATCGGCGACGCTGCGTGTCAGTGTGCGGGTGTTCATGATCGCCCTCGTTCGAGTCGTGTCGTACCCAGATGTCGGCTCAGCTCGAACAGGATGTCGAGCACCTCGTCGGCCCGTGCGCTGATCACATCGCCACCGGGCTCCTGTGCGTCACTCAGGTAGCGCTCCGCGAGCGCAGCGAGGTAGACGGCCGCGACGATCGGGTCGCGGACCGCGTCGCCCGAGGCGCCGCGTCGGAGCCCCTCCAGCACCGAGCCGACGTCGAACCCTCGCTCCCGCGCAACCGTGTTGACCGCGTAGTGGAACCGGTCGAGTCCCCTCGGCACTCCGGTCTCGAACCGCTCCCAGTCCCACAGCTGCAACCGCCCGCCGGTCCGGGCCATGTTCCATGGCGTGAAGTCGCCATGCCATGCGCCGATGGGCACCTCGGTGCTTCCCGCTGCCGCGGCGACACGATCGAGCGCTGCACGCAGGCGCTCGCGACGATCGAGGTCGCGCAGCGCCCGGGCTCCCCGGTCGAGCCGGGCCCACAGCGGCGTGGCGACCAGTTCGGCGGATCCCAGGTCGAACACCTCGCACAGCTCATCCATCGCTGCGGCGGGGATCGGCCAACGGCCGTCGAGCCCCTGCCACGGCGACGCCGACAGCGCGCTCATGACCAGCACGACGAGTCCCCTCCACTCGACGATTCCCAGCAGCGACGGCACCACGATTCCGGACCAGTCATGGCGACCCAGCTCGGCCAGCGACTCGGCCTCGCGCCGAACGTGCCGGGCCGAGACCTCCGTGTCGCCCACCTTCACGAAGGCCAGCGCACGGCCATCACCAGCGAAAGCTCCCAGCACCGGCTTGCGGTTCGCACGGGCGGTGCCGATACCCAGACTCAGCTGCACTGGTTGACCGACGAGGTCGGCGACGACTGCACCCAGATGATCCGATCCCGGCGCTCTGACCTGGATCCGATCTCCGAGCAGCGCAGGACCCATCACCGCGGTCGCCGCACCGACCACCACGCGCTGAGCGACCTCTCTGACCGACAGCGCAGCGCTGTAGCGAGCAAGCGCCGCAGCGCCCGCACGGCGCCCGACGGGCACCAGGAGTCGAGCAGACCTGGCGTTGGGCACGACGGCGAACTCCACCAGATCGTCGTCGTTCCCACCCCGATCCGGGCCTCGACGCCCCTTGCCGCGCTCGACGAGGCGGACGTCGGCGGCATCCGGCCAGAGCCGCTGGACGGTTTCGGCGAGCGCGTCGGTGGCGGGGGTGCCGGCGGCCTGGGTCATCGGGACGAGCCTATCGAGCGGTCGACCGCGGTTCCGCCCGGCTGAGCGGGCACCGGGCCACGACGGTGCACGCGGGCGCTGCCGGCCCGGGTTCCCGTCGGCGGTCGCCGACGCCCCGCCTCCTGCCATCCCATCACGGCGAGCCCCAGCAGCCCGCCGAGCAGCATCCCCGAGACGATCGGCACCTCCATCTGCTTGCGGACCGTCCTCGCCTCGGCGGTGCGCAACACCTGGCCGGCGCTGGGCGACTCGAGCTCGAGCGAGCTGAGGGCCTGGCGGATCTCCTCCTGGGTCGCGGCCGCCGACAGCGGGGTCACGTTCGACGCTCCGCGGTCGCCGGCGGTGGTCGTGACGACCGACCCCATCACGCAGCGTCGAGTCGGGCCTCCAGCTGGCGCCGAACCTGCTCCCGACGCTGCTCCAGGTACTGGTTGCGCACCGTCAGGTAGGCATCGGCCGCCGCGTCGGCGATGTCCTCGGCCTGCACCGGGTCGTCGGCCCGAGCGGTGATCTCGAGCACCTTGGAGTTCGGTGGCGCCGTCACGCGTATCGCCTCGCGCAGGTCGAACGACGCCGGCAGGTCGAGCTCGCTCGCGGATCGCCGTGATGCCGTCCTCGGAGAACACCATGGACGCCTCGGTGTCGATGGTGATCTCCTGCGGCAGATCGTCGAGCTCGCCGGAGCTCGGATCGATGTAGACCGGTGCGGGCTCGAGCAGCACCGCCGTCTTCGCGTCGTACCGCGGGGTCCACTGGAGCAGCGACGATCCCGCCCACCACTCCACCGATCAGCGAGAGCACCAGGATCAGCCGGGCCGAACGGCGCAGTCGCGCCCACAGGGACTCGATCGTGACCCCCGACCAGGACTGTGGAGCGATGGCGGTTCGTTCCCGCCACATCAAGCCGATGGCGATCATCAACGTGTACATCGGCATGCCGAGCGTGTCGTAGACGAACAGCTGCAGCAGGAAGAACAGCAGCAGGCAGACCCCGACCGATTCCAGGGTGGTGCGACTGCGCCAGTGGCGTGCGAGCTGCGACAGGTAGAACGCAGCGAACGCGCCGAGGTCCGACGAAACCCTGGGCGAAGATGACCAGCCAGATCTGACCCTGGGTCCCGAGCGGCGGGCACCGAACACGCAGGGCAGTCGGGTCGCGATCCGCCGGCGATGGACGCGAAGCTCCCCTGGACGTCCCGCGTGCTGCCGAACCCCAGCACGGGCGAACCGATCGCGGTCGACACGACCGTGTCGGTCAACAGCTCGCCCCGGCGTTCGTTGCTGTGCGGGGTCTCGAGCCGGTTCGACACCATGTCGCCCAGCGGGCTCACCAGGAACGTCACCGAGGCGACGGCCACGACCGCCGCCGCGCCGACGATGGCCACGATCCGGCCGGTCAGGACCAGACGGAACACGTAGTACACCACGCCCAGCGCGAGCGACAGCCACAGACCACGGTTGAGCGACAGCACGATCGGCACCGACGGCGACCACCAGCACCACCGGCGCGACGCTGCGGCGCCATCCTGCGTCCTTGCCCAGCCATCCGACGAGGAAGAACGGCAGGAACATCGACACGTTCGCTCCCCACGAGTTGGCGAAGGAGAACGGAGCGACGGGCCTCGGCGAATCGGTGCCCAGGATCGACTGCACCGCAGCGGACTGGGGGTGTACCAGCGAGCGGACGAAGTTGTTGCTGCGCAGCGCTCCGGGGAGCAGCGCCTCGACCAGCGAGGTGAACTCCAGGTTCGGCAGCACCACGCCGAGCACGCCCCCCAGGACCGTCACGATGAACATCCACGACATCAGCCGGATGACGCGACGGGTCGGCAGGGCGGTCTCGTCGAGGTTGACCACCCAGAGCAGCACGATCGTGCAGGCCAGGTACCACAGCACGCGGTAGGTGAACACGATCAACCGCGACGGCCCGCCACCGGGGACGGCACCGGGAGCGTCGACGAAGAGCATGGTCACGCTCAGCACCACGCAGGCGAGGAACACCAGCCACCAACCGAAGCCGTCCGGCACGCGGATCGGGTGACGCCGCAGGATCTGCAACAGCATCGGGACGGCGACGATCAGCGGCATGAACGCCGACATCCCCAGCACCCACCACAGAGGGTAGCCGATCAGCAGGACCGTCAGCGGCCAGTGCTCGGGCCACTGCGACGGCGAGGGGATTCCTCCACGGCGCCGCAGCACCGCGGCGCTCCAGCCCGGAGACCCGGCAGTCGTCGTCGCCACGGATCCGAGCCTACGAGCATCCGCGACGGACGACGACCCGGGCCCCGCGACCCGGTCGGAGCGTGCCGATTCCGACACCGTTCGACGGGCGCCGGACGCCTGCGCCGACACGCAGGGTGGAGTAGTCCTCACGGACCGTGGGATGGGGACTTCGACCCCCTTGCGGGGCGATCTCTGAACGACGATCATGGGAGCAGTTCGCTGGGGCGAGCGAGTACCAGAGTCCTGATCGACGGGCGGGCGACCTGTCGTATCCGGCCGACGTCTGTACGCACGAGAACATCCGGGTCCCCCCCGGAGAAGGCTGGAACGATGCAGTCCACCGCAGTACCGCACACGACCCGTCGGGTCGGCGCCTCCACGAAGCTGATCGCCACGCTGACCGCCGCCCTGCTCGCGCTCGGGGCGCTCCTGACCGGCCCGGTCGAGCGCGGTCCAGCCCGGCTCGCACGACGGGGAGCTCGTCAGCTCCACCAGCCCCGCCAACTGGACCCCCCACGTGCTCGACGGCGAGGTCGAGGCCATCGCTGAAGTGGGCAACACCATGGTGATCGGTGGCAACTTCAGCCAGATCGCCACTGCTGCCGACCGCAACACCGCGATCGACCGGCCCTACCTGTTCTCGTTCCAGAAGGGCTCCGGACAGATCAACACCAACTTCTCCCCGGATGTCAACGGCGAGATCACCGCACTGCTGCCGACCGGCGACGGCCAGACCGTCTGGATCGCCGGCGGCTTCAACACCCTCAACGGCGAGACGGTGCGCAACCTGGCCAAGGTCGACCTGGCCACCGGCCTGCGCGTCACCCAGTTCGACCCGCCGGCCCTCAACGGCCGGGTGCACGACCTGCAGCTGCGCAACGGCAAGCTCTACCTGACCGGTCGCTTCACCATGGCCGGCGGCGAGCCCCGCACGCTGCTCGCAGCGGTCGACCCCACCACCGGAGCGCTCGACCCCGAGGTCCGCGCCGACTTCACCGAACCCCGCCGCGACAGCTTCCTGACCATCAACAGCTCTGATGTGTCCCCCGACGGCACCCGCATGGTGGTCACCGGCAACTTCACCAAGATCAACGGCCAGGACCGCTACCAGATCGCCCTGCTCGACCTGACCACCTCGCCGGTGTCGGTCGCCGACTGGCAGACCGGCCTGTACGGCGACGGCTGCGCGAACGCGTTCAAGACCTACATGCGAGACGTCGACTTCTCCCCCGACGGCACCAGCTTCGCCGTGGTCACCACCGGCGCCTACAACACGACGTTCCTCTGCGACACCGCAGCCGCATGGGACGCGACCGCCACCGGCACCAACCTGCAGCCCGAGTGGGTCAACTACTCCGGCGGCGACACCCTGACCGCCGTGGCCTGGACCGACACCGCGATCTACATCGGCGGTCACCAGCGCTGGGCCAACAACCCCTACGCCGCCGACCGCGTCGGCGCCGGCGCCGTGCCCCGAGAGGGCCTCGCCGCACTCGACCCCCGCAGCGGGGCGACCCTGACCTGGAACCCGGGACGCACCCGTGGCGTCGCGGTCTACTCCCTCGTCGCCACCGACGCCGGACTGTGGATCGGCAGCGACACCGACCGCATCGCCGGCTTCCAGTACCGCGGCCGTCTGGCGTTCATGCCGACGGATTCCTCCACCACCATGCCGACCGAGTTCACCGGCATCCTGCCCGGCCAGGTCGTCTCGCTGGGACTGATGCAGGGCTTCTTCGGGTCGGTCCTCGACCGCACCACCACCCGCACGTTCACCGGCACCGAGGTGACCGGCACACCGGTCACCGCCGAGGGGACCGAGGACTGGAGCTCGCTGCGCGGCTCGTTCATGATCGACGGCAAGCTCTACACCGGCTGGAGCGACTCGACGTTCCGGGTCCAGGACTACGACGGCACGACGTTCGGCCCGCAGTCGACCATCCCGCTCGCACTCGTCCACGGTGACTCGCTGTCCCTCAACCGCTTCGCCACCGAGGATCTCTCCTCGATCACCGGAATGTTCTACGACGCCGGCACCGGACGTCTGTACTTCACCAAGTCCGGCTCCAACTCGCTGCACTACCGCAGCTTCTCCCCCGAGAGCCGCATCGTCGGCGGTCAGCGCATCTCCAGCACCTCCGGCGCCGGCGGCGTCGACTGGAGCTCGGTGCAGACCATGTTCATGGCTGACGGCCGGCTCTACACCTCCTCGACCAACGGCAACCTGGTCAGCCGCGAACTGGAACTCCGTCGGCCGGCCTGCCCGTCGCCGGAACCGCGACCACGGTCAGCGGCCCCGGCATCGACGGGCAGAACTGGTGGGCCCGTGACGCCTTCGTCCTGGCCGCCGAGGGCGTGCTGCCACCGAACGCCCTGCCGGTGGCCGAGTTCAGCGTCCTCCTGCACCGAGGCGACCTGCCAGCTGGATGCGAGCGCCAGCTCGGACGCCGACGGCACCATCGAGTCGTACCTGTGGGACTTCGGTGACGGCACCAGCCCCGGTGCCGGCGTGCTCGCCAACCACACCTACGCCGCGAGCGGCACCTACACGGTCACCCTGACCGTCACCGACGACCGCGGCGACACCGCGACCTTCAGCCAGGACGTCACCGTGACGGTGCCGAACCAGCTGCCGGTGGCGGCGTTCAGCGCCAACTGCGCCGGGCTCGACTGCACCTTCGACTCGTCGAACAGCAGCCGACCCCGACGGCACCATCGAGTCCTACCAGTGGGACTTCGGCGACGGCTCGAGCTCGACCGATGCCTCGCCGAGCCACACCTACGCCGAGGCCGGCAACTACACGGTCACGCTGACCGTCACCGACGACCGCGGCGCACACCGCCACCAGCACCACCGGGGTGTCGGTCATCGATCCGCAGTCGACGCCCGTCGGTGGTCTTCCGTGCCGCAGCGGGCACCAACTCGAACTCCGACCTCGTCCACCCTCGAGATCCCCGGCGACGTGCGCCCGGGCGACGTCATGGTGCTGTTCGCCACGTCCAACTCGGGCGTGGCGACCACCACCGGTCCGGCCGGATGGACGCTGCTCGACGCAGCGGCCAGCACGACCACCTCGTCCCAGACGTCCGCCTGGACCAGGACCGCCACGGCTGCCGACGCCGGGTCCGCCGTGACCGTGTCCACCTCGGGCTCCACCAAGACGGCGCTCCAGCTCATCGCCTACGACGGCGCCGCCGGTGTCAGCGCACACCAGGTCTCGCTCGACACCACCTCGACGAACCAGCGGACGACCCCGACGGTTCCCGTCGCGGTTCCCGGCAGCGCCGTGGTGTCGTACTGGGCCGACAAGTCCAGCGACAACACCGGCTGGTCTCTCCCGGTCGAGGTCACCGGACGCGACACGAGCGTGGGCGTCGGCGGCGGGCGCATCGTCGCCGCACTCGCCGACACCGCCCCGGTCGGTGCCGGTACCGCCGGCGGTCTCACCGCCAGCTCCGGATCCGTCAACCGACGCGGCATGGTCTGGTCGGTCGTCGTGGCACCCGAGACGGGGGCGCCCAACAGCGTCACCGGTCGCCGCCTTCTCCACCAACTGCACCGCACTGTCCTGCTCGATGGACGCCTCGGCGTCGACCGATGCCGATGGTACGATCGTGTCCTACGACTGGTCCTTCGGCGACGGCACCTCTGCTGCAGGTCCGGCTCCGTCGAAGGTCTACACGGGAGCCGGCACCTACCTGGTGACCCTCACGGTGACCGACAACGCCGGCGCCACCAACTCCACCACCCGGCAGATCACCGTGGCACCGGCACCTGCCGGCACGGTCGCCTTCCGGGCCGCTGCTGGCACCAACGGCAACTCGCTGCTGTCGACCGTGACGGTGCCCGCCACGGTCCAGCCGGGTGACGCCATGGTGTTGATCACCACCTCCAACAACCCGGGCGCCGTCATCAACGGCCCGACCGGGTGGACGCTGGTCGATGGAGCCAACGACGCAACGACCAGCACCCAGTCGTACCTGTGGACCCGCACCGCCGTCGCCGGCGATGCGGGGTCCGACGTCACGATCGTGGCATCGGGCTGGTCGAAGATGGCCACTCAGCTGGCCGCCTACTCCGGCACCGACGGTATCGACGCCCATGCGCTCGAATTCGACACCGTCAACCGCAACACCCACACCACGCCCCAGGTGCCCGTCACCGAGTCGGGCAGCCTGCTGGTGTCCTACTGGGCCGACAAGTCCGGCGGCACGAGCACCTGGTCGCTGCCGCCGCAGGTGGAGCTGCGCGACCTCAGCGTCGGCAGCGGCGGCGGACGCATCACCGCTGCGCTGGGAGACACCGGCTCGCTCGCTGCGGGAACCGCAGGTGGGTTCACCGCGACCGCGGATTCCTCGAGCCGGCGCGGCGTCCTCTGGTCCATCGTCCTCAGCCCGGTCGGCTGAGGTGGACGACGAGCACCAGGCGACCCCGTCACCGAGACACCAGCCGCAACCGAACGCTGTTGATCGGCGTCGGCCTCGTGGCGGTCGTCGCAGCGGTCGTCCTGGCGTTGGTGCTGCGCGACGACGCCGATCCGGTCACCAGCGCCGGCGCGGATGCAGGCAGCTCGACGACCAGCCGAGCTGACCGATGACGGGCAGGGCGAGGCGCACGGCGTCGTCGGTCGCCCCGACCTCGCCCCCCGGCGACCCCGACGCCGACCCGGCGCCACTCCCTGTCGATCTCACCCCGGTTGCGGGCAACACCGAGGCCGAGCTGTGCCAGGCGATCCTCGTGCGCATCGGCGAGTACCGCGATGCGGTCGCCGATGAGCTACCGAGTCCGGAGCTGATCGACGCGCTCGAGGAGTTCGAGCTGCAGGTCGACACCCAGCCGACGATCAGGACTGGGGGGATCGGATCCTGGAGCAGTTGGTGAACGCCCGACGTGAGCTGGTCACCGCCGTCGCAGCAGCGGGCGCCGGCGACGATGCCGCAGCTGCCCGCCGGCAGGCCGCCGGCGTCGATCGCCTGAACCGTGCGATCGACGAGGCCGACTGCCCGACGAACTGACCCGATCAGCGTTCAGTCGTCGATACCGGCACGGA
>CAVQQI010000014.1:0-273720 GCA_963714875.1 uncultured Microthrixaceae bacterium
GCAGGGCTGCCTCGCCGAAGCGGATCATGCCCGATGCGCCGATCGGGTTGGTCGACAGCACGCCGCCCGAGCAGTTCACCGGAAGGTCGCCGGTCATGGCTGTGGCGCCCGACTCGGTCATCTTCCAGCCCTCACCCTCGGGAGCGAAGCGCAGACCCTCCATCCACATCGGCTCGTACCAGGAGAACGGCACGTAGATCTCCGCGACATCGATCTGGGCCCGTGGGTCGGTGATGCCGGCCTGGCGGTACAGATCGTCGACGCAGTCGAGGCTGGCCTGGGGCAGGATCTGGTCGCGGCCCGACGCGGTCGCGGGTTCCGAGCGCATGGCGGTGCCGTGGATCCACGCCGGCGGCACACCTGATGCCGCGGCGGATGCCTCGGCGGCCTGCTCGCCGGCGAGCACCAGGGCGATCGCGCCGTCAGAGGACGGGCACGTCTCCGCGTACCGGATCGGCTCCCACAGCATGAACGACTCCTTGATGGAGTCGTAGGTGATCTCGGGCTCGTGCAGGTGCGCGTACGGGTTCTTCAACGCGTTGAGCCGGTCCTTCAGCGCCACGAGGATACCGATGTCCTCGGGTGCGTCCGACCGACGCATGTACTCGCGGATGAAGGGGGCGAAGTAGCCGCCCGCGCCAGCGACCAACTGCTGCTGGAACGGGATCGGGAACGACAACGCCCACATGGCCTCGGACACGGACTGCTGCTGCCAACCGATGGTCAGCACCCGCTCGTGCACGCCCGCCTGGACGTGGGACGCCGCGACCACTGCGGTCGATCCACCCACCGACCCTGCGGTGTGGACACGGAACAACGGCTTGCCGACCGCCCCCAGGGCCTCGGCGAGGTACGGCTCGGGCATCATCATGCCCTCGAAGAAGTCCGGCGCCTTGCCCACCACGATCGCGTCGATGTCGTCCATCGTCATGTGGGCATCGGCGAGTGCCCGGAACACGGCCTCCCGGAGCAGGCCCGGAAGGGAGACGTCACCGCGGACCGCGGCGTACTTGGTCTGGCCGACGCCGACCACGGCGACTCGGTTGGCACCCATCACTCACCCTCCAGGACAGCCACGAGGTTCTGCTGCAACAGCTGGCCGCTCGTGGCATGGGCCACGCCGCGACCGATGGAGCCGTCCATGATCCGGTTCGCCACCTCGGCGATGCGGATCAGGCCGGCGGCCATCATCGGATTGGCGGCCAGGGCGCCGCCCGACGGATTGACCGCCACGTCGTCACCCAGGCCCAGTTCGGTGCGCACGATCTGCTCCTGGTGGGTGAACGGTGCGGTCAGCTCCGCCACATCGACCGGCGCATCGCCGACCCCCGAGTGCTGCGCCGCCACGGCGATCGACGGGGCGCGGGTCAGATCCCGTGCACCCAGATTGTGGCTGTCGATGCGGTGGTCGATCCCGGTGATCCACGCCGGACGGTCCGACCACTCACGAGCCCGGTCGTCGGCAGCGAGGATGACCGCGACACCACCGTCGCTGATCGGCGGGCAGTCGTGGAGGTGCAGGGGATCCGAGATCATCTCGGTGGCGAGCAGCTCCTCGACCGACGGAGATCCCTTGAGCTGGGCGTGGCGGTTGTCGAGCGCCGACTCGCGGTTCCGCCGTGCGATCTCGGCCATCTGCTCGTGCGAGATGAGCCCGGCATCGAGCATCGCCCGCGCCTGGAGCCCGGCCATGGCGATCGAATCGGGCCACAGCGGCCCGTAGTAGTAGGGGTCGAGCAGTCGCGACATCACGCGGGGCAGGTCACCCGGCGACGCCTTCGAGTAGCTGTACACCAGGGCGGTGTCCGCATGGCCGGCCTGGATCTTCACCCACGCCTCGTACAGCGCCCAGGCGCCGTCCATCTCGACGTGGCTCTCCTGGATCGGTGGCCATGCGCCGACGGCGTCGAGGGTCATCACGAAGCTGAACGCCTGACCAGCGAGGTAGTCGGAGCTGCCCGAGCAGGTGAAGCCGATCTCCGAGATGCCGCCGACCCGGTCGAGCACCTCACGGATGACCGGCTGGATGAGCTCGACCTCGTTGATCTCGGTGGCCGCCCTGCGGTGGGTGGTCTGCGCGGTCGCCACGACGGCGACCGAACGGGTGGGAGCTGCCATCACATGTGTCCCTTCAGCTGCTCGGCGGGCACGTCGGGCTCGTCGATCGGACGCCAGTACTTGATGTTCTCCATCGAGGTGGTGAGCTGGTCGTCGTCGACCCACACCGGCTCGACCCGCATGCCGATGCGAACCTGGTCGTGGGGGATCTCCTGCACCGTGCCGTACAGGGACACGGCGGCCCCGTCGGGCAGGAACAGCGCCGAGACGAACGGCGTCGGCGGCGCGTTCACACCGAACCCGATGTGCACGACGCAGAACGCCGTGATGCTGGCCCTGGGACCGACCTCGACCTGCTCGGTCGTGGGCAGGCCGGAGACCGGCGAGACCCCGCGGGGAGGGACGTACACCTCGCCGGTGGCGGGGCACCGCTCGCCCAGGATCTTCTTGTCCGCCAGACCGCGCAGGAAGCGGGACTGCGCCAGCCCCGGCGAGTAGTCGTAGGTCATGGCCGCGGGGATCCGCAGTCGCTGCACCGGCTCGCCGGCACCGGGATCGGGGACGGTCGGCTGGGGCTGGGTCCACAGCCCGTCGGGCAACGTCGAGATGGTGCGGTCCACCTCGGTGGTGTCGGGATCGGGGCTCATGCGGCACCTCCGGTCAGCTCGAAGCAGGCGATGTCGGTGATCGTGCCCTCGGTCTCGTCGGCCCAACGGATGCGCACGCGGGCACCCGTGGCGACGGCATCGGGGCCGGCGGCATCCACGACGTGGAGCATCGAGGTGTCCGCACCGTCGAGCTGCACCAGCGCCAGCGCATGAGGCCGGTCCAGCGGCTGACCGTCGCGCACCTGCGACACCCAGCTCCACGAGGTGATGGTTCCCTCGCTGCCGACCTCGACCATCTCGGTGAGCGGCGCTCCGGTGGTCGGGTCGTACTCCACCGGCGGGCACACCACTCGACCGTCAGCTCCACGGATGCCGAGCACTCGATGCTCCTGCAGTGCGGTCAGGAAGGCGCCGATGACCGGCCCGGTGGTGCGCATGAACCCGTATTCGATGACGAGTGGCGCATGCAGCAGGTCATCGCCTGCGGCGACGTCGTTCACGTTGACCCCCCTGGGCATCCAGCCCCGATCCGGTCCGGGACTGCCGCCGGGAGACTAGAACAGGTTCTCGTTTTGCGCCACCGCGATCGAGCCTCGAGCGCATGACGCTCTCATGGACCCGGCTGCGTCATCGCCAGGTCGACGAGCCGCCGCGCACGATGCAGCGCAGCAGCGCGCTGACGGTCCGCCTCGATGAGCAGATCGGTGGGGTCGAGCCCCAGATCCACGATCTGATCCAGGTCGTCGTCGAACCAGCTCTCGATCACCGACCGGTCGGCCTCCGGGTGGAACTGGAGCCCGAGGTTGCGCCGCAGACGGAACGCCTGCGGACCCACCGGCGACGAGGCGAGCACCTCGGCCCCCTCGGGCACCTGTACGACGTCGAAGTGCCACTGGAGCCACGGGCCCGGCTCGATCTGCGGTGAATGCGACTGGATCTCGAACCAGCCGACCTCGGGCGATGCGCCCGCGACCACCGACCCGCCGTGCGCCGCTCCCAGCATCTGGGCGCCGAAGCACAGCCCCAGCACCGGCACCCCGGCTGCGTCGGCGACCCGCAGCAGCTCCAGCTCGGGCTCGACCCAGTGGGCCACCTCGGGGTCGTACACCGACCACCGCGACCCGTAGACCACGACCAGGTCGAACCCGGCGGGCTCGGGGAACTCCGGGGACCCGGTCGGTGAGCCGGGAACCTGGCACACCTGGTGGACCGTGGCATGGGTCCCCCGGTCGGCGAGCACCTCGCCGACGAGTCCGGGCAGCGAGTTCGCGTCGTGGTGGACGTGCAGGACGCGCATGGCCCGAGTCTGGTCGACCCGGCCGAACGGTGCATCGAGGCGAGGTGACGGCACCAACGGGACCTAGTCCCCTGTCGGAGGCTCCCGCCTCCAGCCATGATGCACGTGGGGACCGGTCACGATCCCGGCACGGTGTCGCGACCGGGCACGAGACATCGGAGGGGCAGCATGGCGGCGTTCGGCAACCACAGGCGCAACACGGATGGCTCGGGGTTCGTCCGCCCCGCGCTGCTCGCGACCCGGTCGAGGACGGCCGCTGCTGCAGCACTCGCACTGCTGGGAACGGCGCTGGTCGCCTGCGTGCCACCCCCTGCGCCCACGATCCCCGCGTGTCCGGCCAGGGTCGATGTCCAGCTCGAGGCACCCGACCCGGTGAACTTCTCGCGGCCACGGGCGGTGTCGCCCGACGGGACATGGGTCGCGCTGTCCCGGGTGATCGGCGACGACGTGGTGTTGTCGCTGCGGCGGGCCGACGCGGGTGCTCCGTCGGAGGTCCTCGGCTCGATCCCCTACGCCGACATGAACAACCGACCACCGCGCGTGTCCGTGGCGACCGACGGATCCCACGTGCTGTGGGCCGGCAACGTCTTCGCCCCGCTCCCGGACTCCCCGACCTCGCCGGTGTTCCGTTGGGTCCGGTCGACCGGTGTGGTCGAGACGGTCGACCCTCCGGTGGCCACGTCACCACCACCGGGCATCCCCTACCCGACCAACCTCCGACATCTGTCGTCAGATGGCGCGCGGGCGATCTGGTCCCAGGCCTTCTACCAGGGCGGGGGAGACTTCCGTCATCTCCGGTCCGTCACCGACACCGGGACCGACGCCGTGATCGCCCAGTACGAGTCCGAGACCTCCTCGTCGAACCGCTTCTCCACCGGGGGTCGCTCCGAGACGACCACGTGGATCGGATCATCAGAGCACCGGGTGGTCGATGTGGACACGAACACGTCGACGTCGCTGACCCCGGCGCTCGCCGCGGCACAGGTCGCGTTCCCCGGCGGCGGGTTCCGTCCCGAGATCAGCAGCGACGACGGCCGGTTCACCGTGCTGCAGCGGCCGTTCGAGTCGCCGGCGACCTACGTGCGGTGGGACAACTCCACCCAGGAGATCTCCCTGGTCGCCCAGGGGCCCGGCATCCGGATCGACACCGTCGACGACTCCGGCACGGTCGTCTACTCGATCGACAACGGCGCCACGATCCGGTCGGTGCACCGCTCCACCGACGGCACGGAGCTCGTCGCCGCCGACGCACCGATGCAGCCGAGCTGGCCGGATGATCCCCCGGTCAGGCCGCTCACGTCGGCGGACCGGCGGACGTCGGTCCTCTCGGAGCCGGTCCCGGTGCTCGGCATTCAGCTGATCGCGCGGCGTTGCCGCTGAGGCGCGGCAGCGAGCGCCCTCCAGGAGCGTTCTCGCCAACATCCACGCCAGACCCCTGCGCCGTAGGCGAGGTCGTCGAGCAGGGCGAGCACGGCGACCAGCGGGGCGGAGCGTCGGCGGTCCGCGGCGCCGCTGGGCCCGACGGTTGCAGCACCTGCCCGAGCTGCGGCCAGCACGGCGGTGACCCCTGCAGACACCACGAGCACCCGGCGCACACGTCTGCTGCCCGTCGACGCCACGAGCGCGATCGGCCACCAGACCCGGACCATCGCGCGGGCGAGCTGCTCTCCCGCCCCGAGGTGGCCGGTACCGACGAGACGGACGACGTCCTTCGTGTCCAACCCGCCGAGCGTCGACCGGAGCCGCACGGTCGTGCCCACCGCGACGATCGCCGCGCTCTCGTAGCGGCCGACGGCGACCAGCAGCCAGAGCAACGCACTCCACGGGGAGCACGAGACCGGGGCGACGCGGCCCGGGTGGCGTCGATCGAGCGGCGCGGCCGAGCAGCCGTAGTCGGTGCGCTGGCGGACCCACGCCCACAGGTCGCCACGGACCTCGTCCGCGACGACCGCACGCGGCTCGTAGCGGACCCGGAACCCCTGCTCCGTCAAGCGCCAGACGAGGTCGACGTCCTCACCCACCCGCATCGACTCGTCGAAGCCACCGGACCGTTCGAACACGTCCGCCCGAACGACGAACGCCGCAGAGGGCACATAGGCGATCCGCGTCCCCGGCTCGACGCGCGCCGGTCGCGGCCCGAGGTCGAGCGGTGAGCGCACGGCGTCGTAGCGTTCGAGCAGGCCCGCTGAGCTGCTGGTCGCAGCGACGACACGGGGTGCCACCGCATCGACCATCGGGCCGTCGAGTTGCGCGAGGAGCGGCCCCAGCCAGTCCTCCCCCACCGTGCAGTCGGCATCGACGAACGCGAGCACGTCCGTCTCGACGTGACTCGCCCCGACGTTGCGCGCCGCAGCCGGGCCCTCCGAACGCGCCGAGCGGACGAGCGTCGCCGCACCCGGCGCGCACCGGGCGACGACGTCGGCCACCCGGTCGGGATCGGTCGAACCGTCGTCCACGATCACCATGCGTCCAGCACGCGGACGGGCACGTGCCAGGGACCCGAGCAGGCGCTCGAGCGCTGGGGCGTGGTCGCGCACGGGCACGACGACGGTCACCTCGGACGCGACGACGCCGCCACGCGGGACCGGGCGGGGGTGCAGGACGCCACCGTCGACGAGTCGCTCGATCAGGTCACGTACCCCGGTGGTGGCGCGTACCACGGCGCCGTCGCCGAGTCGGTCCAGCAGTTCCGAACCTGCGGCGCTCAGTCGGAGCAGCCGCAGCGGCGACCCGCCGATCAGCAGCCGACCGTCGGGTCCGCAGCGGCGCGCGCCGTGGTCGAGCTCGAAGGGGCCGAGCAGGTCGCTCACCCGGAGGGGTCGACGCTGCTCGACCTGCCGAACCGTTGGGCCACGACATCGGTCAACCCGTGGACCAGCGCGACGAACACCTGTGCGCCGTCCGCAGCCGTTGCGCCGGTGGGGTCACCGAGCACGCCGTTGGGGGTCACACTCGCCAGGCCTCCTGCCACGACCTGTTCGGCGATCTCGCGCCAGCGGGCCGTGCTGCCGGGCTCCAGCAGGTCGCGACGCACGCAGTCGGGGTCCAGGTGCAACAGGAGCGAGGTCTCGGTGGCCCCTGCGTGGGAGTCGCCACCGGGAACCGACGGATGCCAGACCAGGACGTCACGGCCCTCGTCGACCAGCAACTGCTCGGCGCGCTGCAGGGCTTCGACGTTGCCGCCGTGGCCGTTGACCAGCACGACCGCGCTGAACGGTGCCGGCCGGGACGACCCGACGGGTGGCAGGGCGGAGCGGACCAGCTCGACGATCGCCGCCTCGGTCGCGACCGTGCCGATCGACAGGGTGCCGGGGAACGACTCGTGCTCGCCCGACGCGGTGATGGTGAGTGCGGGCGCGATCACCACGTCGTCGCGAGCTGCGGCGAGTGCTGCGCACAGGGCCGCGGCGATGCGCAGATCGGTGTCCATCGGCAGGTGCGGACCATGCTGCTCACAGCTGCCGATCGGCACGACCAGCAGCGAACCGGTCGGCACCTCTGGCCAGGCCAGGTCGGCCAGGTGGCGGACGGTCACGGCGCGGTCACCGGCGGATCACTCCGCCGCCTCGTCCAGGTAGCCCCAGGAGCGCAGCTGCTCCAGGATCGCCCGGGCCGCCGCATCGGGTGGGAGCTCGACGGCCACCGGCGGGGTGCGTTCGACCAGCGCGCCGGTGAGCTGCACGATGCGATCCAATGCCGTGTCGCCGTGCGGCGGTGGCACGACGCGGGCGCGGGGTCGCCAGGGCCGAAGGCGCGGCCGATCGCTCTGGTGCTGACTGCGGATCCGGCGCACCTCGATGGGCGCGTCCTGGGTCCGCAGCACCGCCGCCAACGGAGCCCGACGGAGATCCGCGACCGCACCCTCGACCGAGATGACCGCCGGCGTGCGCACCGTCAGCCGTTCGCGGCGCCCGCCGTCGAGCCGACGCACGACGCGCAGCACGCGGTGTGCGTCGGCCGCGCTCCCGGTGCCGTCGCCGGTGCCGTTGCCGGTGCCGTTGCCGTTGAGTCCGTGCTCGGGACCTGCTCGATCCACGTCGACGCCCACCAGGCCCAACGCCTGGGCTGCGCCGAGTCGACCGGCGAGGAACGCCGGCACCGACCCCGAACCCCGGTCGGCACTCAGGTCCCCGCACACGACCAACAGCTCTGTGGCGGCGTCGTCCGGCGCTGCTGCGCCGACGGAGTCGGTGACGTCGGTGGCCTCGGTGGCGTCGGTGGACAGCAGCACGGCCAACCGGGTGGCGACGTCCTGGCTGCACTCGGTGCCGTCGCCGTGGATGCGCACGACCCGGTCCACGCCGGCGGCGAGCAGCTCCCGCAGACCGGCGTCAGCTGCGGCAGGCCCGACGCAGGCCACCCGCACCGGCTGGCCCCAGGCCTCGCCCAGACGCAACGCGACCTCGACCGCAGCGCGGTCGGATTCGGAGAAGCCCGCACCGTGGTTGGCGTGCTCCACGGTGCCGACCAACGGGTCGATCTCGGGTCGCAGGTCGGTCCACTTCACACACGCGGCGATCATGCGGCGGCTCAGGAACGATGGAAGACCACGCCGTGGCCTCCCTCGGGGTAGGCCCAGGTGATCGCACCCTCTTCGTTGCACACCATGTAGCAGGTGCCGCACTCGAAGCACTGCTCGTAGTTGAACAGGATGCCGCCATCTGCGGTCGGGACGAACAGGTTCGCGGGGCAGGCGGTGATGCAGCCGCGCACCGAGCAGTCGGCGCACTTGCGGTCGTCCACGACGATGTGGGGCTGGTCGTGGATGCGGAACTCCACCGACCCCATGCGGGCCTCGAAGCTCAGCTCGGGGTAGGCGTCCGCGCTCATCCGAAGCTCTTCAGTGCTCGCCAGCTCTGCGAGGCGACCTCGCGCAGCTTCAGGTTGTTGCGCCGGATCTCGGACCACACGATCTTGGACACCCCAGGCTTCGGGTCGGGATTGGTGACGGTGAACATCTGCTCGACCACCCCACACGCCAGCGCGGGGAGCTGGCGTTGGGCCAGGTCGCTCATGACCAGGTGCGGGGCATCGCGGAGCTTGCGGTGGTCCTTCAGCACGAAGCTCGACTCGAGACGCGACCGGTACCCCTCGAGCCCCGCGGCGGAGGTGTCACCGCGTCGGACCGCGCCGACCGCGGCTCGTCCCGCTGCGGCGCCGCTGCCGATCGCGAAGTTGACACCCTCGAGCCAGATGCCCGCTGCCAGGCACATCGCCGCGGCGTCGCCCGCGACGAGCATCCCGTCGGTGATCAGCTCGGGCATCATGTCGTAGCCCGCCTCGGGGATGACGTGCGCCGAGTACTCCTTGACCTCGCCACCGTCGACCAGCGGCGCGATGGCGGGATGCGACTTCAGCTCGGCGATCCGGTCCTCGGGTCGACGACCGCTCGCTGCGAGCTTCGGCAGGCTCAGCACCAGCCCGACCGAGAGGCTCTCGGCGTTGGTGTAGAGGAAACCGCCACCGGGGACGTCGCCGGTGCAGCCGAGGATCTCGAAGTCGACGCCGTGGTCGCCCCGCACCCCGAAGCGGTCGTCGATGACGTCCCGGGGCAGCGCGATGGTCTCCTTGACCCCCAGGGTGAAGTTCTCTGCCCCACCGTGGTGGTACATCCCGGCTTCCTTCGCCAGGAACGAGTTCACCCCGTCGCATGCGATCACCACCTCGGCGGTCAGTTCACCGTCGGGGCGGTCGGTGCGCACGCCGACGACGCGGTCGCCGTCGCGCAGCAGACCGGTCGCGGTCGTGGAGCACACCAACGTCGCGCCGCGTGCTTCGGCGACGCCGGCGAGCCAGGCGTCGAAGTCCGGCCGGTAGGCAGTGGCGCCGTTGTAGGGCGGGTGCCCCCACGCATCGGAGCGGTAGTCGACGGTCAACGCCCGGTTGCCGTCCATGATCATCGTGGAACGACGGGTGACCCATCGCTGGATCGGTGCCTGCTCCCACCAGTTCGGCACGAGGGTGTCGAGGATGCGCCCGTAGACCACACCGCCGTACATGTTCTTCGAGCCCGGGTACGGGCCGCGTTCGAGCAGGCAGACGGACCGGCCGGCGTCGGCGACCTCGATCGCGGCGGCTGCGCCGGCAGGTCCGGCGCCCACGACGATGACGTCGAAATCAGGCATCAGCACCCACCCCCGGATGCGGCGTCGGTCCGGCCGACGAGCCGGGTGCCGCGCGCAGACCCAGCAGCTCGGCGAGCGCGTCGAGCGTCTGGTTCGCATCCGCCACCACGGCCAGGTCCGCGAGCTCCATCATCGGGCAGTACCGATCGGTGTTGACGCTGATGATGTGGCTCGGATCGCCCAGGCCAGCGGTGTGCTGCACCGCACCCGAGATGCCGAACGCCAGGTACAGCTGCGGGTCGACCACGACGCCGGTGGTGCCGATCTGACGGCTGTGCTCGATCCACCCACGGTCGGTGATCACCCGCGTCGCGCCCATCGACGCATCCAGCGCGGCGGCGACGTCGCCGAGCTGGGAGAACCGCTCCGCCGAGTCCAGACCGGCGCCCCCGCCCAGGATGCGGGGCGCCTCGGACAGGTCCATCGTGGACACGTCCGGGCCCACCAGTGCGTCCACCGTGGCGTCGACCGCGATCGACGAGGCAGCGGGTGACGAGCCAGCGGTCGACGAACCAACGGCGGACACCATCGCCGGCTCGACGCGCTCGGGCCGGGGGGCCGGGGCGTCGGACCTCACCACCGAACGCACGCCGGGCTGCAGTGTCACGACCGCGGGCCCGGTCAGGGAGTGCTCGGCCAGCACGCGACCGCCCTGTGCGATGGTGGTCACCGAGTGCTCGTCCAGCTCCATCGCCCCGGCGAACAGCGGGCGTTCCAGCACCGCGGCCAGGCGTGGGGCGAGATCCCGCCCATCCGGGGATGCGGGCAGCACCAGCAGCGTCTCGGCGGCGACGAGCGGCGCGATCTGCTCGGCCCACGCGGCGGGAGCGAACCCCTCGGTGTCCCAGATGCGCACCTCGGTGGCCACCCCGGCAAGCTCTTCGGCAGCCGCAGCGGCGCCCTCACCGACGACCAGCACCCGGCCGCCGGCCTCGGCGACCGCCTCGGCTCCGCCCGACGGCAGCGTTGCGGCGCGCACCACCACGATCGCGAGCAGGGACGTCATGGCGTGCACGGTACCTCCCGGCATCGGCGCAGCCCCAACGGCCCCCGGTCCTCCGACCGGCAGGGGTGCGGCGCCCGCCGGAGCACGCTCAGGCGGGTACCGCCGCGCGGTCCGCGGCCGGGATCGCGGCGCCGGCAGCCTCGCCGTCGATCACCGCGGCATGCGCCCGACGTGGGGCGATCGCGTCGCCGACACGCACGACGTCGATCCCACGCCCGGCCAGCTCCAGGTAGAGCTCCTCGACCGGGTCCGACGGAACCGCCAGCACGCACCAGTCGGGGGTTCGCACCCGATCGGTGCCCGTCGGGTGGTGCTGGAACACCACCGACCGTCCGTCGACCGACATCGGCACGCAGTCGGTGGTCTGCACGATGCCCTTCGAGCTGGCGCGGATCCACCAGTTCTCCATGTCCAAGGTGATGCCGAGGTCCTGACCCACGACCATGCCCGGGGTGATCACCTCGACCTCGCAGCCACGGTCGGCCAGCAGCTCCGCGACCGAGGTCGCGTGATGGAAACCGATCTCGTCGATCACCAGCACCGATCCGGTCGGGTGGGCACTCCCGTCGAGCACGTCGCGCACGTCGACGATCCACTCCGCGTCGCCCGGTGCCCAGTACGGCCGCGCCGGGCGCGACCCGGTGGCCACCACCACCGTGTCGGGGCGGCGTCGTTCGACCTCGTCCGCGGTGACGTCGACGCCGAACTCGAACTCGACGCCCAGCCGTCGGCACTCGTGCAGCTGGTTGCGCACCAGGTCGCCGAACTCGGCGCGGTTGGGCACCGACGCCGCCAGCAGGACCTGTCCGCCGGCCGCGGCGTCGCGTTCGCAGACCGTCACGCGGTGGCCGTTTCGCGCCGCGGCGATCGCCGCCTGCATCCCCGCCGGTCCGGCGCCGACCACCAGGACCCGCCGGCCGAGCGTGACGGGCCTGGACTCGCCCACGCCGAGTGCTTCACGACCCGTTGCGGGGTTCTCGATGCAGCCCAGCCAGCGGTTCAGTCCCATGCGACCGACGCACTCCTGGTTGCACGACAAGCACAGGCGGGTGTCATCGGTGAAGCCCCCACGGGCCTTGCGGGCGAAGTCCGGATCCGCGATCTGACCACGCACCACACCGACCAGGTCGCAGTGCCCCTCGGCCAGGGCCCGCTCGGCCTGGAGCGGGTCCTTGAAACGTCCGACACCGACGACCGGCAGCTCCACCACCTCACGGATCGCCGCGGGGATGAACATGGCGTAACCGGGCGGGATGTGCATCGATGCCTCGATCATGAACAGCGATGCCGTCGCGACCCCGATCGAGGTGTTGATGTAGTCGACGTGGCCGGTCGCCTCCACCATCTGCGCGACCTGGACCGCCTCGTCGATCGTCGTGCCGCCCTCGATCAGCTCGTCACCGCAGAGGCGCACGCCCAGGGCCAGGTCGGGGCCGATCTCGGCTCGAACCGCCGCCACGATCTGGAGCAGGAGCCGGGCGCGGTTGGCCAGGGTGCCGCCGAAGTCGTCGGTGCGACGGTTGGTGGCGGGTGAGAGGAACCCCCGCACGATCGACGAGTGCGAGCACTGCAGCTCGATCCCGTCGAAGCCACCCTCGGCGCAGTGCCCGGCCACCAGCGCATAGGACGCGACGATCTCGGCGATCTCTGCGTGGTCGATGGCCTTGGGCACCTCGCGGAACAGCGGGTCGGCGACCGCCGAGGGTGCCCACACCGGCAGCCGCGAGTACATCGAGCTGGCCTGGCCGCCGTTGTGGTTGATCTGGGCGAAGATCGGCACGCGGTGACGGTGGACCGCCTCGGTCATCCGGCGGTAGCCGGCGATGACCTCGCGGTTGAAACCGTGGATGAGCTTCTCGTAGGGCCAGTCCGTGGGGTGGGTCGAGTGCTCCTCGGTGATGATGAGCCCCGCACCGCCCTCGGCACGCGCCGCGTAGTAGGCGGCGTGCTGCTCGGTCGGGAGTCCGTCCTCGGCGTAGTTGGTGAGGTGCGCGGAGAACACGATCCGGTTGCGGACCGTCACGGGTCCGAGTTGCAGGGGCGACCACAGCAGCTCGCTCATGGCGTCAACCTACGCCCGCGGCCCAACGACTCCGAATCAGCCGATGCCTGCGCGGGGCTGCCGGGCCCGCAGCCTCAGGCTGCGGGTCGACGACGACCGACGATGACCGCGGTGGCCACACCGGCGACCGAAGAGACCGCCGCGGCGGAACCGCCGGCGATCGCAGCAACCCGACCCCACAGGACGTGGCCCTTGCTGCCGTCGATCAGTTCGCTCACCTTGCGCTGCGAGTCGACCAGGACGTCGCCGATCGGTTCGAGACCGAAGCTGACCAGCTTTCCCTTGTGGACGTGGCCGAACATGCCACCCGGCAGGGCGACCGCGACGTCGTCGTGGCGCCGGAAGACCGAGTTGGCCGAGTTCGCCATGTCGATCGCGTTCTGGATCGTGCGTTCGAGCACCGCGCCGGCAGAGTTCATCGTGTCGGTCAGCCTGCTGACCGGCGCAGTTTCCATCGTGGTTGCCATGGTGTTGCCTCCTGTGCGGCACCGTTGCCGCGCTCCCCCGAACGCCGCCCCGCGACGTCAGGGTAACCACAGTCAGCCACAGGTCAACCCGCAATGCCAGCCGGGCTGTCGCCACCTGAGTGTTTCGCAGGTCGGGTTCAGCCGAGCGCGAGCGCCGCGCGACGTCCTTCGAGGATGGCGTCATGGATGGAGCGGGGCGCCACGCAGTCCCCGACGCGCTGCACGTGCAGGTCGTCGTGCGCGCTGAGCTCGTCCCAGAGCGACTCGTCGGGCAGTCGGTGCCCCGCATCGACGACCGCGACCACCGCCAGGTCGTGGCGTGCCGCGGTGAAGCGGTCCTCGAGGGTCGCCGTTGCCTTCTTCACCGCTCGCAGCAGCGAGCGACGATGCAGCTCGACCCCTGCCTGCTGCAGCCGGGCGTTCGCGGGGGCCAGGTCGCCGGATCGTGCCAGCTCGTTGCCCACCACGTTGTCCGGAGTCGCCAGGTGCACCTGGCGGCCCGTCGCGGCCAGCAGCTCGGCGACCGAGACCCCGATGGGCCCACCGATCGGATCCCAGATGAGCACCGGTCCCATCGGGCAGCACCGAGGGGTCGTCCAGGACCGCTGCCGCGGGCAGCACCGTCGCAGCTCTGGTGACGTCGTAGTCGCGTCGTCCCGGCATGCCACCGGTGGCGACGATCAGGTGCGCGCCGGGGGTGGTCAGCTCGCCCGGGGTGCATCGGTGGTCGGTGACCATCTCGACGCCCAGCACCCGGCACTCCTGCTCGAGCCAGTCGACCAACAGCCCCAATCGCTCCCACCCGGGGCCCTGTGCTGCGGTCCGCACCATGCCGCCGAACCTGCCGGACGCCTCGATGAGCCGCACTCGATGGCCACGCGATGCCGCCACCCTGGCCGCCTCGAGCCCGCCGGGTCCGCCACCCACCACCGTGAGATCGACCGGGTGCAGTGCGGTCCCGGCAACCGGCTCGTCCTCGGTCTCGTGGCCGGCGGACGGGTCACCGGTCGACGACACGATGGGATTGCGGTTGTCGCGGACCTGGCTCCGCTGGTTCGACAGCGTGCAGGGCCGGATCCGCCGAGGCTCCCCCGATGCGACCTTGGCAACCAGGTCGGCATCGCTGATCTGGGCCCGGGTCATCTCGACCGCGTCGGCCATGCCCTCGGAGATCGCCCGGTGCGCCTGATCGACATCGACGATCGAGCCCTGGGCCACGACCGGTACCCGACCATGGCTGGCCGCCGACACCGCCTCCCGCACCGCTCGGGTCAGTTCCAGGTTGAACCCCGTGGGGGTGTGGCCGTCGGGACGGGTCGAGGCGACCGAGAAGATCGAGCCACGGACCACCGTGAGCAGATCGATGCGCCTGCTCCCGTCATCAGCGGCGAACGACGCAGCCAGCTCCGGTGCCTGCTCGGGCGTGATCCCGGCCCATGGTGCGAGCTCGTCGCACGACAGGCGCAGGCCGATCACGGCGTCGGGGCCCACGGCGTCGCGCACGGCGACCAGCACCTCTCGGGCGAAGCGGGTGCGATCCTCGCCCCACTCGTCGCCACGCTGATTGGTCAGCCCCGACAGGAACTGGCGGACCAGGGAGTACTGGCCGGCGTTGATGTCGACCCCGTCGCACCCGGCGCGCACCGCGGCGCGTGCTGCGGCCGCGAACCCGGCGACGACCGCATGGATGTCGCGAGCCTCCATCGACTTGGGGACCTCCCGGCTGTTGACCTCGGGCACACGCGACGGCGCCCAGAGCTCCCGTTGGTTCCAGTGCGAGGTGCCCTGTCCCCCGGCGTGGCCGAGCGCGGCGAGCACGAGCGACCCCTCGGCGTGACAGGCCGCGGCGACCTCACCCCAACCGGTCTCGGCGTCGGACCACAGCGGCGACCGCTCGTAGGGCCAGTCGGACTGGTGGACCGAGGCCTCCTCGATGGTGATGATCCCGGCTCCGCCCGCCGCACGACGCCGGTAGTACGCGACATGCCGATCAGATATCGACCGTCGGCGGCCGAGGTTGGTCTCGTGCGGACCGAACACCACGCGGGTCGGGGCCTCACGGGTGCCGACGCGCAACGGTTCGAGCAGCGAAGGATGTGACGGTGCGCCCACGTCTCCCATGCTGCCCCAAAGGTCCGCGATGTCCCGAACCCGCGGGACCGCTGGTGAGCTCAGCCGACGATCGCGACGAGCGCAGTGATGCCGGTGTAGAGCGCCACACCGACGAGCAGAACGACGAAGGCGCCGGTGAGCCTGCGAGCATCGATGCGCCCGGCGATCCGGCCGCCGACGATCGTGCCGGCCACCGCGGTGACCAGGAACGGCGCGGCGTCGGCCCACTCGATCGTGCTCGAGCCGGCTCGCATCGCAAGGGCGACCGCCGCATTGATCGCGATCACGACCAGTGAGGTCCCCACGGCCTGGGGCATCGTGAACCCGAGTGTCAACACGAGCGCTGGCACGATGACGAATCCACCGCCCACGCCGAAGAACCCGGTCAGGAGTCCGACGACGGAACCAGCGAGGACGACCTTGACCACCGTCGCGACGTCCCAGCTGGGTCCGACGTCCGCCGGGCCGGTGGCCTCGGCCACCGGCCCCATCGGAACATCGGTGAGCGGACCGATCGGCGAGCGGTCGCCGGCGGCTGCCCCAGCGTCTGAAGTGACGCCGGCGGCCGGAGCGGTCACGGACGAAGTGCCCGCGGACGCGGCGGTGGACGCAGATCGCACGGATGGAACTGCGGCGTCAGCGGGCTCGACATCCGCCGGCTCAGCCCGGCGACTCCGCCGCAACATGGCGGCACCCGCGACGATCATGAATCCGCTGAATGCGAGCAGGAGCACGTCGCCGTCGACGCCGCCGTTCAGCGTCGTGCCGACGAAGCTCCCTCCGACGCCCGCCAGGCCGAACAGCACCCCGGCACCCATGCGCACGTTGCCGTTGCGCCAGTGCGGAATCACCCCGACCATCGCGGCGAACCCCACGACCAGCAAGCTGGTCGCCGTGGCAGCCTGCGGGGACTCACCCACGCCGTAGACCAGGGCCGGCACAGCCAGGATCGAGCCTCCGCCACCAAGGGCACCGAGGCTCAGGCCGACAAGGAACCCCAGCGGACTGGCGAGCAGGGCCCGCACGTCAGCTCGCGATTCCGGTGACGGCCCCCGAGCCCGAGCCCGAGGACGCGGTCAGCTCGGCCACGATCCGGTCGACGTCGCAGGAGTCGTCGCGGTTGTAGGGCAGCTTGGCCAGCGCCATGCCCATCGCACAGGTGTCGGTCAACGCCGCGAACGTGAGGCCGCCGCCGACGGCGCCCGAGACGAATCGAGCCTTCGGCCACTTCAGGCTCACGAGGATCCCACCGAGCACGATCGAGCCGGCGACCAGGCGGACCTGGCGCTCCAGTGCCCACTTCTCCGAGCCCCGGCGCACCTCGCGACGGCCGTCGTCCCACGCCTCCATGCCGCCGTGCAGCACGTGCACGTTGGCCATCCCCGCCGCCGCCAGGCGCTGCTCTGCCTGTCGCGCCCGGTTGCCCGTGCGGCAGATGACCACCACCGGCATCTCCAGGTGGCGCTGCAGTTCATGGGAGTGCTCGGCGAGGGTGTCCAGGGGGACGTTGTAGGCCCCGGGGATGTGCGCGGTGCCGAACTCAGCGGGTGTGCGCACGTCGAGCAGCCGCAGGTCGATGTCGGCCTCGAGCAGCTCATCGAGTGCGACCGCATCCAGGTGCGCGGGGATGGACGGTTCGCCGGAGTTGGCGTCGGTCGTGCTCGGAGGTACGGAGGAGATGGTCGAGGTCATTGGTGTGGTCCAGTTCTGGTCGGGGGCCGGGACGGCCCGGGGGAAACGGTCCGGCGGTCTCGTGGGGTGGGACGGGTGGTACGGACGGGACTGCGACGGTCAGACGGTGCTGAGGGGACGTGCGTCCCATGCGGCGATGCCGCCCAGCAGATCGCTGACGTCTGCTGCCCCGCGGGTGCGCAGCCAGCTGGCGGCGACCGACGAGCGGTAGCCACCGGCGCAGTGCACGACGATCGGCCGGGACAGGTCGAGCTCGTCGACGCGCCGGGTCAGCTCGGCGAGCGGGATGTGCACGCTGCCGGGAATGGCGCCCAGCGCACGTTCGCCGGAGTTGCGGACGTCCAGGACCACGAGCGAGGGCAGCTCGCGACGGCCTTCGTCCAGCGCTGTTGCCGACACCCGAGAGGCGCGCTCGGCGCGATCCGGTGCGGCGGCCAGCTTCGCTTCGACGTCGGTCACCGCGGCGACGACCTCGTCGAAGCCGATGCGGCGCATGCGCAGCCGGGCCTCGTCGACCTCGACCTCGGTCGAGGCGAGCAGGACGACCCGGTCGCGGGGCCCGACGATCATGCCCACGTACTCGGCGAACCGACCGTCCAGGCCGACGTTGACCGACCCTCGCAGGTGACCTGCTGCGAACATCGTCGAGTCACGCACGTCGAGCAGGACCGCGCCGTCTCGTGCGAGCGCGTCCGCTGCGTCCAGGTCGACCCGCTCGAGCGGTGCCGCGTCGAGCAGCTCGTGGCCGCCCTTGTTGGTCGCGACGGCGTGTGAGAAGTAGGCGGGTGCGGACGGCTGGCCGTCGGTGACGACGTCGATGAACTGCTCGGCGCTCATCGGCGCCAGCGCGTAGTTGGTGCGCTTCTGCTCTCCGATGGTCGACACGGTCTCGGTGGACAGGTTCTTGCCGCACGCCGAACCGGCCCCGTGCGCCGGGTAGACCAGCGTCTGGTCGGGAAGGGTCATCAGCTTGGTGTGCAGCGAGTCGTACAGCGACGCGCCCAGTTCCTCGGCGGTGACGCCGACCGAGGCCAGCAGGTCGGGCCGACCGACGTCGCCGATGAACAAGGTGTCGCCGGTCAGCACCGCGGCGGGCTCGGGGCGCTCGTCGCCCTCGGCGGTCGACAGGTCGCGCACCACCACCGAGATCGACTCGGGCGTGTGGCCCGGCGTGGCGAGGAACTCGAGCTCGACCGATCCCATCTGGATGGTCTCGCCGTCGCTCACCAGCCGGGCCGGGTAGTTCGGGCTCGCTGCGTCGCCGAAGATGATCTCCGCACCGGTCGCTTCGGCCAGTTCCAGATGCCCGGACAGGAAGTCGGCATGGAAGTGGGTCTCGATGATGTACTCGATGCGCACGCCCGCAGCGGCTGCGTCACGCAGGTACACCTCGACGTCGCGGCGGGGGTCCACCACTGCTGCGACACCGTGTTCCTCATCGGCGATGAGGTACGAGGCCTGGGACAGGCATTCCAAGTAGTACTGGTCGATCTTCATGGCGGCACCTCTGCTCGTAGGGCGACGGACACCACTATAACTCCGAATGTCCGGACATATTCCGGGAACTTTCGGAACCGCCGAGATCCGTCCGCCAGAGCCCCGACACCCGGTCGGATACGCCCGACCCGCACGGATGCACCGGCGAGCACGGATGCACCGGCGGGCTCAGTCCTCGGCGGGCTCCATCCCCGTCGCGACCGCGGCACCCGACCAGCGCGCCACGAACACGTACCGGTCGCCGCGCACCACGCTGTGGCGCCACTCGAGTGCCCGATCGTCGTCGCTCGCGAGCCGTTCGATCGCGAACACCGCCACGTCGGGCGCCAGCCCGAGCAGCTCACGCTGGGCATCGCTCGGCAGACAGGGCTCGATCCGCTCCCACCCGTTCGACGGCCGCACGCCGCAACGGGTGTGCAGCTCCTCGTAGAGCGCGGTGTGGGTGAAGTCGACCTCGAGCAGCGGACGGGCGAACGACGCCGGCAACCACGAGCAGTCGACCGCGATGGGTTCGTCGTCGAGGAGGCGCACTCGTTCCAGGAACACCAGCGGGTCGTCCGCGCCGACACCGAGCACCCCGGCGGCCTCGGCATCGGTGCGCTCCACGAGTCGCAGCACCTGCGAACGCTGCTCGAACCCCTGGGCCTCGATCGACTGGAACAGGCTGTAGAGCGCGCCGAGTGGTTGCTCGATCGCGTCAGCTCGGACGAACGTGCCCCGACCGCGTTCGCGGTCGACCAGACCCTCGTCGGACAGACGCCGCACCGCGTCCCGGGCGGTGTGACGGCTCACGCCGTAGCTGTCCATCAGCTCCAGGTCGGTGGGGAACTGCCCGGCGAACTCTCCCGCCCGCAGCCGCTCGCGCAGGTCGTCGAGCACCTGTGACCACAGCGGGACCGGGCTGGTCCGGTCGACCGCCCGCACCACGTCAGCCGCGGGCCGCGGCGCGTGGGCCGCAACGTGACCGGTGACGGCACCGGTACCCCGGGACGCGAATGGTCCGCTCCCGGACGTGGGAGCCCGGGCCCGCCGGCAGCATCCGCTGCGATGGCAGCCAGGAGCGGTTCGGCGTTGCCCAGCACGCACTCCGGGTCGGGGTCGGTCAGCTCGAGTCCGACGAAGAACTTCGACGCCATGCACCCGCCCTGGCATGCGTCGTAGCTGCCGCAGCTGACACACGCGCCCTCGCTGCCGGGTTCACGCAGCGACGAGAACAGCTCCGACTCGCGCCAGACCCGGGTGAAGCCGCCGGTGTCGCGGATGTTGCCCGCCAGGAACTCGTCGTGGATGACGAACGGACAGGCGTAGACGTCGCCGACGGGGTCGATCAGGCACACCACCCGGCCAGCGCCGCAGAGGTTGAGCCCGGGCAACGGGTCGCCCAGGGCGGAGAGGTGGAAGAACGAGTCGCCCGTCAGGACGTCGGGTCGGCCCATCAGCCAGTGGTACAGCTCGCGCTGCTGGTCCTGGGTGGGGTGCAGTTCGTGCCAGGTGTCCGCACCCCGGCCCGATGGGCGCAGGCGCGTCACCCGGAGCTGCGCGCCGTACTCATCGGCGATGGCCTTGAAGCCGTCCAGCTGGCCGACGTTGTGACGGGTGACGACGAGCGAGATCTTGAACGGGCCGAACTCGGCGTCGCGCAGGTGGTCCATCGCCGCTCGGGCCGCGGCGAACGAGCCCGCTCCACGCACCGCATCGTTGACGTCGGGATCGGCGCCGTCGACCGAGATCTGGATGTCGAGGTAGTCCATCGCGGCCAGTCGTCGCGCTGCTGCAGCATCGATGAACGTGCCGTTGGTGGAGAACTTCACCCCGACGTGATGCGCTGCTGCGTACTCCAGGATCTCGAAGAAGTCGGGGCGCAGCATCGGCTCGCCGCCGCCGATGTTGACGTAGAAGACCTGCAGCCGCTCGAGCTCGTCGATGACGGCGAAGCACTCCTCGGTGCTCAGCTCGTGCGGATCACGCCGACCTGACGACGACAGGCAGTGCACGCACGACAGGTTGCACGCATAGGTCAGCTCCCAGGTCAGACAGATCGGCGCATCGAGCCCCTCGGCGAACTCCTCGACCAGGCTCCGGGTGGCCGCGGGAGGTTGCGCCGACACCGACGGTCGCAGCGCGACGGTGGCGGATTCAGGCGGCCGGGTCATCGACATGGCAGATCATCTCCGAGGTCTCGAGGGTGGCGAGCGCCGACAGGAAGCTCGCATGGCGACGAGGGTCGACCCCGACGGCGTCGAGGACCTCCTGCACCGTCGCGGTGCCGTCGAAGGACGACACGACCGACACCAGGTCCGGGTGCTTCAGGAACGACAGCTTGCGCGTGTCGAAGCTGTAGGCGAGCGCCCCGAACCGCTCCGGGCGCAGCGACACGTCGGGAGCCAGCCGATAGACCGCCTCGCGAGCGACGACGTGGCGTGCGACGACCCGGGTCGCGCCGGGTGTGCCACCCCCGGGGTTCACCGGGGCCGACCGAACGTGGTCAGTAGACACCGCACATGCCGTCGATCGAGACCTCCTCGACCAGCAGCTCGTTCTCGACCAGTTCCTCCGACGATGCAGCGCCGACGGCGGCGGGGTCCTCGACCGAGGGATCGGTGGCGACAGGTGCTTCGCTGACGGTGGCGACGGGGTCGGTCATCACTTCGGTGGCCATGGCAACGCTCCAGTCCTCGTGGCCGCGTGCGGCCGGGGGTCGACGGCCACAGGGTACTGCCGGGCACCCTCCCCGCCGCGCGCCCCGGGTCCACGGGGCGGGGCTCGGATCCGGGAGTGCAACTGACCAACAGTCATCATCTGCATCGTGTAGAACCGGGCCGCGACGGCTCGATCCGGTTCGGGCGCACGACCACGGGGGATCACGATGGCGACGACGACACGAGCAGCGGTGCTGTGGGGGATCGGCGAGGACTGGAAGATCGAAGAGGTCCAGCTCGATGACCCGAAGGCCGGCGACGTGCTCGTCAAGATGGCGTTCGCCGGGATGTGCCACTCCGACGAGCACGCCACGACCGGCGACCTCCCCCTCCCCCTGCCCGTGATCGGCGGCCACGAGGGCTCCGGCGTCGTGGAGGCGGTCGGCGAAGGCGTCACCAGCGTCGCGGTCGGTGACCACGTGTCCATGTCGTTCATCCCCAGCTGCGGTCGCTGCAAGTGGTGCGCCAGCGGGCGGCAGTTCCTCTGCAACGAGGGAGCGAAGCTGTTCGACATCGGCATGATGAGCGACGGCCGCAACGCACACCACATCAACGGCGACGCGGTCGGCCGCTACGCCCAGCTCGGCACCTTCTCGGAGTACGTGCTCGCCAGCGAGAACTCGGTGGTCAAGGTCGACCCCGACCTGCCGCTCGACGTCGTGGCGCTGGTCTCGTGCGGCGTGGCCACCGGATTCGGCTCGGCGACCGAGCGGGCGGGCACCAAGCCCGGCGACAACGTCGCGGTCATCGGCATCGGCGGCATCGGCATCAACGCCGTGCAGGGCGCCCGGGCCGCCGGCGCCAAGCGGGTCATCGCGATCGACCCCGTCGAGTTCAAGCGGGAGCAGGCCATGGAGTTCGGCGCCACGCACACGTACGCCTCGATGGAGGACGCGATGGCCGAGGTGCCCGACCTGACCTGGGGCGACATGTGCGATCGGGTGATCCTGAGCCCCGGCGTGGTCCACGGCGACATGATCGAACCTGCGCTCGGCCTGACCGCCAAGGGCGGCACGGTCGTGGTGACCGGCCTGGCGCCCATGCTGGAGCAGGATGCGCAGATCAACCTGTTCATGTTCTCCATGATGAACAAGGAGGTGAAGGGCACCGTGTTCGGTTCGACCAACCCGCGTGCGATGATCCCGAACCTGCTGTCGATGTACCGCGAGGGCGAGCTGCTCCTGGACGAGCTCATCACCCGCCGCTACTCCTTGGACGAGGTCAACCAGGGGTACGCCGACATGCGCGACGGGAAGAACCTCCGTGGCGTCATCGAGTTCGGCTGACCTCTTCGCCCCCGTCACGGTGGTGTCGAACGGCTACGGGTCCGCGCTGCTGGACCGCCTGGCGACCGCGGTCGTGGGGCGCCGACGGGAGCTGGAGTCCATCGTGGCGGCCCTCGCCGCAGGCCGGCACCTGCTGCTCGAGGGGCCTCCGGGAACCGGGAAGTCCACCGTGCTGCGCTCCATCGCCGCGGCCAGCGGGTCGGGTTTCGAGTTCGTCGAGGGCAACGCAGAGCTGACCCCGGCGCGACTGGTGGGGGCCTTCGACCCCGCCGCGGTGCTCGCCGATGGCTACACGCCCGATGCCTTCGTCGACGGACCGTTGCTCTGCGCGTTGCGGGAGGGATCGCTGCTCTACCTCGAGGAGCTCAACCGGGTGCCCGAGGAGACGCTCAACGTGCTCATCACCGTGATGAGTGAGGGCGAGGTCCACGTGCCCCGGCTGGGACGCGTCGGCGCAGCCCCGGGATTCCGCCTGGTGGCCGCGATGAACCCCTTCGACGCCGTGGGCACCGCCCGCATCGCGTCCGCTGTCTACGACCGGTGCTGCCGTCTGGCGATGGGCTATCAGGACGCTGCCGAGGAGCGGGCGATCGTCGATCGCCGCGCCCCCGATGCCGCTGCCGCGCTCGGACCGACCGGGCTGCGCGCCGCGGTGGCGATCGTTCGTGACAGCCGGGAGCACCCCGACGTGCGCACCGGTTCCTCGGTGCGCGGTGCGATCGACCTGGCACTGGTGGCGGGTGAACTGGCCGACCTTCGCAGCCTGGAGGTGATGGACGCGTCGGTGACCCTGGACGCGGCGCTGCTGGCCCTGTCGGGTCGCATCCGCCCACGCGAGGGATGCGGGCGCAGCGCGGAGGAGATCGTCACCGAGCTCTGGCAACGACACTTCCCTGCCGCGGCCGACCCGGCTGACGTCCGGGCGAACAGTCAGGACGACTCGTCCGGCCGGGACGATCAGGCGGGCGATCGCTCCGGCGGGGAGCGGAGCAGCTCGGGAAAAGTCTGAACCCGCCGCCGGGCGGGGGGCGGCCGGCCGGCCCCGACCAGGTGCTCGAGGGCGACGACGCCGAGGCCGCGGTGGCAGCGGCCTCCCGACGCACGACTGCTCGCCGGGAGCTCTCCCGGCACCGGAACTTCGCCGAGATCTCCCCCGACCTGGGGCAGCTCGACGAATCCGCGTTCGACGAGCTGCTCTCGATCGACCCCGACGAGGCGCTCGCGCTCCTCGCCGACATGAACGCTGCGACCGATGAGCGCCTTCGCACGCTCGCCCGGCGCCTGGCCGGTCGGATCATGGTCGACCTGGCACGCCAGGGGCTGGCAGGACGACGCTCGGTGGGGCGGCTGTCACGGCGGCCGCTGGAGCGTTCGCAGGGAGACCTCGACCTGGACGCCTCGCTCGACGAACTGGTCGCGGCCAGGCGCGGACGACGGGCGCCCGACCCGTCGGCGCTGGTCGCCGCCACATGGGAACGGCCCGAGACCGCGGTGTGCCTGTTGGTCGACCGATCCGGCTCGATGCACGGCGCGCGGCTGGCGACCGCGACCCTGGCTGCAGCGGCGGTCGCACTGCGGGCGCCGACCGCCTGCTCGGTCGTGGCGTTCGCCCACGACGCCATCGTGGTGGGCGCCCAGGGGGCGCAGCGCGACCCCGAGGCACTCGTGGGTGATCTGTTGCGCCTCCGGGGCTTCGGCGTCACCGACGTGTCGCTCGCACTGCGCGCCGCAGCGGCGCAGCTGGATCGGTCGAGCGCACCCCGTCGTCTGACCGTGCTGCTGTCCGACTGCCGGTGCACCTCGGGTGGCGACCCGGTACCGGCGGCGGCCGCGCTCGACGAACTGGCGATCATCGCCCCCGAGGGTGACAGTGACGATGCGAGAGCGCTGGCCGATGCCGTCGGAGCGCGGTTCGCCACCGTCGGCGGGCCGACCTCGATCATCGAGGCGCTCGGGCGAGCCCTCGCCGACTGAACGACCTGAGTCCCGACGGCCGCCCGTGGCCGCTGCGACGTAGCGTTGCGCCATGCCGGCCCAGCAGACGCGACGCCACTCCGCGAGGACAGATGCCGACGGCGACCTTGTGGGCGCGGATCGGGCGGACTCGATCGACCCGCCGGCCGACGGGCGGGGCGAGACGCCGCACCCGCAGCAGGAGATCTCCCTGGCAGAGCTCACCGAGCAGGCGTTGGCCGCCGATCCGGAGCCGGCGCTCGGGCCCGACGCCGTGAGCGTCCTCGCCGGCCCTGGATCACCTGAGCTCCTGCCGTCGTGGTACATGCCGGCACCCGCCAGCGGGGTGCGAGCGCCCCGGGGCGCTCGCAGCGTGATCGCCGTCGTCATCGTGGCGTTCCTGGTCATCAACGCGCTCGGTCTGTGCATCACCTACGGCGTGCTGACGATCGCCTGACGCTCAGCACGCGACCAGCCGCACCAGTTCCGGACGTCAGACGTCGGGGAAGGTGTCGGCCAGCTCGCGCAGGTCCTTCTTGGAGATCTTGCCCAGCTCCGCGGTGGGGAACTCATCGACGAAGTAGACCGCACGGGGCACCTTGAAGTCGGCCAGGTTCTCCCGACACGCGGCGAGGATCTGCTCGCTGATCGCTGACTGATCGGCGCTGCGGTCCGCGAGGATCGCGAACGCCACGGGCACCATGTCCAACATGTCGTGGGACTTCGCGACCACGGCGACGTCCTCGAGGGGCGCTCCCGCAGCACGGATGGCATCTTCGACCTCGCGGGCCGACACGTTCTCGCCACCGACCTTGAGCGCGTCCTTGTCGCGGTCGCAGTACTGGATGTTGCCGTGCTCGAGCAGCCGGACGACGTCGCCGGTGCGGGCCCACCCGTCGTCGGTGAAGAACTTCTCGTTGGCCTCGTCGTTGCCGTAGTACTCCAGGCACACCGACACGCCGCGGACGCCGCGGATCCACAGCTCGCCCATCTCGCCGACCTCGGCGAGCCCGCCGTCCTCCCGCACGATCAGGAACTCGTAGCCGGGCGACACCTTGCCCATGGCCAGGTCGGGGTACTGCTCGTAGGGGTTCGAGTGGATGCAGTGGGTGACCAGTTCGGTCATGCCGTACGCAGCGATGACCCGCATGCCCATCATCTGGTCCAGCACCGGCATGATCAGCCCGAACACGCCGATCCTGACGGTGTGGTCCTCGGGGATGCCCTGCTCGAACGCCGCCTTGATGACGAACGGGATGAGCGAGATGTGGGTCACCGAGTGCTTGGCGATGACCTCCCAGAACCGGCTGGCGGAGAACCTGGGCTGCAGCACGACCGTCCCGCCCACGCCCAGGGTCGACCAGATGGCCCAGCTCTGCGTGTTGACGTGGAAGAAGGGCAGCGACGCCAGGTAGACGTCCTCGGAGCCCATCTCGATGTTGGTCGGGTTCACCTTCGCCGCCCACAGCGCGTTGGCGTGGGTGTGCACCACGGCCTTGGGCTTGGAGGTCGTGCCGGAGGTGAACAGGATCCCGGCGGGCAGCATCGGATCGGCGTCGCGCTGCGGCGCGTCCGCGGCGTCGCCCTCGAGCGAGGAGAACGGATCCCGGCCGTGATCGAGCTCGGCGAGCTCGGCGGGAATCCCGGAGTTGTCGTCGGTGACGACGATCCACCCCAGGTCCGGGCCGGCCTCGGCGACGAGGGATGCGAACTTCGGCTGGGTGATCGCTCCGACGCAGCGCGTGTGGGCGATGAAGTACTCGACCTCGGCCGCGACGCTGCGGGTGTTCGTGGTGACTCCGACCGCACCGACGCGTGCGCACGCGTACCAGGCGATGACCGCCTCGGGACAGTTCTCGGCGTGGATCAGGACCATGTCGCCGACACCGACGCCGCGTGCCACGAGCCCCGCCGCGACACGCTTCGTGGCCTCGGCGAACTCGGCGTAGGTCCACGTGCGCTCGGCGCCGTCCTTCGGTTCCCAGACCAGGAAGGCGTGCTCGGCGCGGTGCTCGGCCCAGTGGTCGATCAGCCAGGGAATGTCCTGTCCGCCGAACTGGTAGGCAGCGGCCTGCGCCGGATCGATCGTCGTCTGCGTCATGGCGACGCCCCCTTGTCTGGTTGGCTCCCCGGAGCCCGGCATCCCGTGACCGAGCGGATCTGACGATACGTCAGATCCGCTCGGGCCAGCACCAGCCGACCCCACGACGATCAGCCGGACCCCCTGACGACCTCCTGACGACCTGTGCTGCCGAACTGTGCTGCCGAACGCGCTGGCTCCGACGCGTTCTGCGGCACACCTCGACGACGAGCGGGAACCGTGCTGCGGAACGCGCCGATCGTGGAGCGTTCCGCAGCACAGCTCACCTGCCCTGTCCCGCTCTACAACTGCGGGGATCGACCGAGGCGCCAGGGTCGGGCAGGTCCCTGGTCTGCCCCCCAGCATCATTTGGGGGCGAACCCCGGTGGTGACCCTCGCCGCGCTCAGCCACGCTGGACCCATGCCCTTCCGCTCCACGTCGTCGCCACCATCCGGAGTCCTGCTGGCGGAGGCCGTGACCTTCGACCCGGGCCTCGTCGTCGCCGCCTTCCTCGTGTTCCTCCTGGTGTGCGCCGGCGCGATCGCGGTCGTCGTGGTCGGCGATCGTCTCGGGAGTCCGCTCGGCTCGTGCTCCCGACCTCCGCCGTCCGCTGATCGCCTGGCGATCCTGTGTCGCCATCGAAGCCGCCGTGGCGCTGCTGGCCACCGTCACGATGGCGCCGGTCCTGGTGCTGATCGTGGCATGGGCAGCGCTCGCGAGCTCGGTCGCCGCACGCTGGCTGGCCCGAACGGACCCACCGGCACCGTGATCGCCATCCAGCTGATCCCCCAGATGACGGCGGCACAGATCGTGGTCAACGTCGCAGCTGCCGTGGTGATCGCAGGGGTCCTCGGCGAGTCGGCGTGGCTCGTGTGGACCTCGGGTCGGGCACGGATCGCACGATTGCCGACCGTGGCGGCCATGGCCTGTGGCGCAGTGATCGCCGGCAGCGTCGTGGCGAACGTCGACGCACATGCGTGGGCAGCGATACGCGCGGTTGCCCCTGACGCCGTCACCGGGTTCTGGGACCGACACGGCGCGCTGGAGTTGCTCGCGGCGTTCGTCGTCTGGGACGCGGCAGGGTTCGCGTACCACTGGGTGGGTCACCGCACCCGGGTCGGCTGGGCCTCGCACCGGGTGCACCACACCGGGACCGAGTACGACCTGACGCTCGCGTGGCGTCAGAGCTGGCTCCCGCTTCCGGCGCTGGTCATCGGCCCCCGCTGTGGCCCTCGTCGGGTTCGACCTGGAGAGCATCGTCATCTGTGCAGCCGTCTCCAAGACGTGGCAGGCCCTGGTGCACACCTCGCTGCCCGTGCGAACACCCCGTTGGGTCGCCGCTGTGTGCATGACCCCTGGCACCCACCGTCGCCACCACTGCGTCGACGGCGGCGGGGTCAACCTGGGGTCGGTGCTCACCATCTGGGATCGACTCGCCGGAACGTGGTCGCCCGCACCGGTCGCAGCGACCGCCGAGTACGGGATCGCCGAGTCGGCCGACCGCGACGGCGTCATACGGCTGCAGCTGGCAGGGTGGCGTGAACTCGCACCGACCCTTCGAGGTCGCAGGCGATTCGCAGGAACGACAGGTGACCGGCGACGCGCGGGAACCGTGCTGCGGAACGCGCCGATACCGACGCGCTCAGCGTCACAGTTGAGAGGGAGAGCTGGGAATGGGTCGGCGGCCACGTGCCGCTACCCCGCGGTGCCGCTATCCCGCGGCTGCGACGACGCTGGCGATGCGGTCGAGCGTCTCGGGGTTGGCCAGCGCCGTGGTGTTGCGCACCTCACGTCCGTTGACCGCGTCGGCGACCGCCAGCTCGGCGAGCTTGCCCGAGCGGGTGCGCGGCAGGTCATCCACCGCGACCACCAGTCCGGGCACGTGTCGCGGGGTGCAGCCCTCTCGGACACGGGAACGGATCGACGCGACCAACTCGTCGTCGAGCACGGCACCTTCGGCCAGCCGCACCAGGAGCACGATCCTCACGTCGTTGTCGACCTGTTGGCCGAACACCAACGACTCGACGACCGCCGGGATGCGCTCGACCTGCCGGTAGATCTCGGCGGTGCCGATGCGCACACCGCCGGGGTTCAACGTCGTGTCGGACCGGCCGTGGATCACCATGCCGCCGTGCTCGGTCCAGGTCGCGAAGTCACCCTGGGCCCAGACGCCGGGGATGCGCTCGAAGTAGGCGGCCCGGTACCGCGGACCGACCTGACCCAGGGGTCCGTCGTCCCAGAACCCCACCGGCATCGAGGGGAACGCGCGGGTGCAGACCAACTCGCCGCGCTCCCCTGCTCCGACCGGCTCGCCGGCATCGGACCAGACGTCGACCGCCATGCCGAGCGCGGGTCGTTGGATCTCACCCGCATGGACCGCACTGGTGGGGTCGCCGCAGACGAAGCACCCGCAGATGTCGGTGCCGCCCGAGATCGACGCCAGGTGTAGCCCGTCGGCCGACGCCCCCGGAGCCACCGTCCGGGCCACCCACTCGAAGGACTCGGGCGCCAACGGCGAGCCGGTGGAGGCGAGCGTGCGCAGCGTCGACAGGTCGGCGGAGTCCGCCGGTCGGTACCCCGACTGCTCCACCGCCTCCAGGTACTTCGCCGACACCCCGAGGAACGTCAGCTCCTCATCCGCGACCAGGTCCCACAACCGTTGCGGCCCCGGGTGGAACGGGTTGCCGTCGTAGAGCACGGCCGTGGCACCCGATGCGGGCACCGACGCCAGCCAGTTCCACATCATCCACCCGCACGTCGTGAAGTAGGCGACCCGGTCCCCGGACCGGATGTCGAGCTGCAGGCGATGCTCCTTCAGGTGCTGCAGGAGCACGCCGCCGGTGCGATGCACGATGCACTTGGGCACGCCGGTGGTCCCCGAGCTGAACAGCACGTACCACGGGTGATCGACACCAACCTGTTCGTAGTCGGGTGCGGCGTCGGCGTGCGGAGCCAGCCAGTCGGACCACAGCTGGACCGGCACCCGTGCCCCGTTCGTTGTACCCGACGGCCCGGGTGCACCGCTCAGGTCCGACCCATCGGTCACGTCCGACAGGTCGGACAGGTCCGGGGCGTCCTCCAGGAACGGCACGACGACCAGCTGCCGCAACGACGCAAGGCCTGCGGTGATCCGCGCCAACTCCTCACGACGATCGAGCGCCCGCCCGCCGTAGGTGTAGCCGTCCGCTGCCACCAGCACCGTCGGCCCGATCTGACCGAATCGGTCCAACACGCCATCCGCGCCGAAATCCGGTGAGCACGACGAGAACACCGCGCCGACCGACACAGCGCCCAGCATCGCCAGCACCGTCTCGAGTGTGTTGGGCATCCATGCCGCGACCCGATCACCGGGCCCGACGCCGACAGCACGCAGCGCGGCAGCCACCTGCGCAGTGCGCTGCACCGCGTCGCGGCGTGACAGCTCCCGACGCCTGCCGCGCTCGTCCACCGCGACCAGCATCACGTCGTCATCGGCAGGGACCGCTGCGGGGTCGCTGTCGCCCACCAGGATCCGTTCGGCGACGTTCAGGCGCAGCTCGGGGAACCAACGGGCTCCGAGCATCTCCTCCGCGTCGATCACTGACGGTCCTGTCAGCGGCACCGACGGGACCAGGTAGGTCCACGCTGCTGCCCAGAACTCCTGCGGCGACTCCACGGACCACCGATGCAGCTCCGGGTACGCGACGTCGCGTCCGACCGCACGGGCGAAACGCGCGAGTTCACTCTCGGCGACTCGGGCATCGGGAGGTGTCCACAGCGGGCCGCTCATGTGTCCGCTTCTACCACGCAGCCCCGCAGACCGAGGCGATGAACCCGCAGCCCGCCGGAACGGTGGTCGTGCTGCACCGCCCGAGACCGCGGGGGCGGTGCAGCGTCCGGGGCGATCAGTCCGATGGTTGTCGCAGGCGATCGAGCACCCGGTCCATGGTCGCGGTCTCTCTTGCCGACACCCGCGAGGCGACACGGCGGTCCAGGCTGGCGAGGTGGTGCTCCAGCGCTGCGGCAAAGGTCTCGTCGCCCTGTTCGGTGAGCGCCAGGAACACCACTCGGCGATCGGTCGGACACGACACCCGCTGCACCAGTCCGTCGGATTCGAGCCGATCGGCCAATCGCGTCACCCCACCGGTGGTGAGCGACACACCACTCGCCAGCTCCGACATCGTCATGCGGCTGTCCTCGGAGCGTGCGATGCGCAGCAACACCTCGAACGTCTGCAGCGAGATGCCATCGGTGTCCTGGAGGTCGGCGTCGAGCTGACGGGTGAGCTGGGCGTGGGCCTCCAGCAGCAGACCGAACGTTCGGATCCGGGGGTCGTCGACCCCGCACGGCGACGCGCTGCCGGGCGTGGCGTCGGAGCCGGGGTGAGCTGTCCCTGTGGGTGCCATGAAGGAAGCGTACCCGATTGCCTGAGGCGTTGATGATTGACAAGTCAGATATTGATCTATATGTTTCTGCTCACCAAGCAAACCACTCCACGAGAGGCAACCTCATGAGCACCACGCCACCCCCCGGCTCCTACGTCATCGATCTCAGCCACACCCACGCCGGCTTCGCGGTGAAGCACTTCGGGCTGTCCAAGGTCCGCGGCGAGTTCACCGACGTCGAGGGCGCGATCGTCATCGCGGACGACCCCACGTCATCGACGGTCACCGCCACCATCTCGACCGCGTCGTTCGAGTCGCGCGATGCCAAGCGCGACGAGCACGTCCGCAGCCCTGACTTCCTCGATGTCGAGCAGTTCCCGACCATCACGTTCAGCTCCACCAACGTCAAGGCCGACGGTGACGACTGGGTGGTCAGCGGCGACCTCACCATCAAGGGCGTCACCCGCACCGTCGACCTGGTCACCGAGTTCGAGGGCTCGATCACCGACCCCTACGGCCTGCAGCGCATCGCGTTCTCGGCGTCGACCGAGATCGACCGGACCGACTTCGGCCTGGACTTCAACGCGGTGGTCGAGACCGGCGGACTGGTCGTCGGCAAGAACATCAAGATCCTCCTGGAGGTCCAGGCGATCGTGCCCCAGGGCTGAACCGCTCCCAGGGCCGCATCGAAGAGCGGCTGTTCCGCTCTGTCTACGCCGAGGCCCCGGCCGGCGCAGTCGTCGGAGCGACAGGTTCGCCCTGCCCCTCCGACGGCTCGTCGTCCGGGACCGGTTCGACGGCCTCGGGCGACGCTGTGCGCTCCAGGTACTCGGCGTGGACGTGGTGCAGGAATCGCTCGACGTACTCGACGGTGTTCACCGTGCGGAAGCTGGGGAACACCTCGAACGCGTGCTGCGCGCCGTGGAGCTCGGCATACACGACGGGTTGGGTCGACTCCTCGCGCAGCTTCGCCACGAAGCTGCGCGCGATGGCCACCGGCACCAGCACGTCACGGTCGCCGTGGATCACGAACATCGGCGGCGCATCGGCGGTGATGCGGTCGAGCGGCGAATAGGAGGCCCAGGACTCCGGCGAGTCGCCCAGTCCGACGCCCATGACGACGTCGGTCATGAGCCGGACGAAGGTGGAGTGGTAGTTGCCGTCACGGTCGGTCAGGTCGTAGACGCCGTAGAACGGCACGGCCGCCTGCACCGACGTGTCCGCGTCCTCGAAGCCCGGCTGGAACTCGGGGTCGTTCTGGGTCAGGGCCATCAGCGCGCACAGGTGTCCGCCGGCCGACCCTCCGGTGACGACGACGAAATCGGGGTCGACCCCGTACTCGTCGGCATGGTCGCGGATCCAGGCGAGCGCCTTCTTGCAGTCGACCAGGTGGTCCGGGAACTTCGCGAGCGGGCTGAGTCGGTAGTTCACGTTGAACCCCACCCACCCGCACGACGCCAGGTGGTTGAGCAACGGGACGCCCTGCTCGTCCTTCGAGCCGAGCACCCAGGCCCCGCCGTGGATCTGCAGCACCGCTGGTCGTCGCTGCCCGGGCTCGGGGTCGTGCAGCGGCGTGTAGACGTCGAGCTGCAGACGGACACTTCGCGCATCGGACGGATCCTTGTCGGCGAACACCACGTTGCGGGTGCGCCGGCGCCGTCGGTTGCCGGTCAGCAACGGCACCACGGCCCCCGCTCGCAACGCGGCGGGGCGTTCGTCCATCTCGACCTCGGGCACCAGGGAGCTCAGGGCAGCCTCGTACTCCTCCTTGGAACGCATCGCGTCACGGATGAGTCCGAGCGCACCGATCGACGCTCCCACGGTGAGCGCCAGACCAGCCACGTCGGCGACACCGAGGGGTTCACCGCTGCGGCGACGTCGCAGCAGCTCCACCGCCGTGCGCACCTTCCACACAGCCAAGAGCGCTGGCGCACCTTCGGTTGTCAACCACGAGGAGAAGAAGGACGGCGCCATGGTGAACATGCCGCTCGACGGCCGGTACGCGTTGGCGACCAGACCCGCTCGCACGACGCCCTGTCGGAAGAACCCCGGACCCGTCCAGGGATTCGGCGTGCTGTCGGAGGTGCGGCGGCGGCGTGGCATGACCGTGGAGTCTTGTGCCGGATCCGGCCCGCCACAACCCGCTGGGTTTCCTCGGCACGGGCAAGCCGGACGGGGAAGAATGGTCGCCGTCGGCACCGCCCGACGACGGAAGGAACACACACATGGAACGCCTGTCCGGGATGGACGCGACATTCCTCTACCTGGAGACCGACGCCGGCCACATGCACGTGGCGATGGTCGGCATCTACGACGTGTCGACCATGAGCGGCGGCTACTCGTTCGACAAGCTCAAGGCGCACATCGCCAGCCGGCTCCACGTCGTCCCGCCGTTCCGACGCCGCCTCGTCGAGGTCCCCTTCCAGTTCCACCACCCTGTGTGGATCGAGGACCCCGAGTTCGACCTCGACTACCACGTGCGCCGCATCACCTGCCCCGCCCCGGGCGGCCGGCGGGAACTGGGCGCGGTGGCCGGTGAGATCGCCTCGGTCCCGCTCGACCGCTCACGCCCCCTGTGGGAGGCGTGGGTCATCGAGGGGTTGAAGCACGACCGGGTCGGTTTCGTCGTCAAGGTCCACCACGCGGCGATCGATGGCTCGTCGGGAGCGGAGATCATGACGTCGCTCTACGACCTGACCGCCGACGCGCCGCCGGTCGAGCCCGTCGACCTTCCCGCCGAGCGGGTCCCGACCGACGTCGAGCTGTTGTCCTACGCCACCATGTCCAAGCTGCGACGGGCCCGCGACGTCGTGCCCCTGGTGAGCCGGACCGTCGGGTCGGTCTCCAACCTGGTGCGCAGCATCCTCGACGACGACTCGAAGCACGGTGCGGTCCCCATGACCGCACCGCGCACGCCGTTCAACCAGTCGATCGGGCCGAAGCGCACCGTGGCGTTCGCCCGGGTCCCGCTCGACGAGACCAAGGCCATCAAGGAAGCACTCGGGGTCAAGGTCAACGACGTGGTGCTCGAGCTGTGCTCTGCCACGTTGCGCCGCTACCTGGAACTGCACGACGCGCTCCCCGACGAACCGCTGTTGGCGGTGTGCCCGGTCTCGGTGCGCATCGAGGAGGAGAGCGGCGCAGGCGGGAACAAGGTCTCTGCGATGTTCGCGTCGCTCGCCACCGACCTGGACGACCCCGCCCTCAGGCTCAGCGCGATCTGCGAGAGCACCGAGGGGGCCAAGGAGGACCACAACGCCGTCGGAGCGAGAACGCTGACCGACTGGGCCGAGTGGGCAGCGCCACGCACCTTCGGGTTGGCCTCGCGGTTGTACAGCTCGATGAACCTGGCCAACCAGCACCGCCCGATCCACAACCTGGTGATCTCCAACGTGCCGGGCCCGCCGTTCCCGCTGTACCTCGCAGGTGCCGAGCTCGTCGCCGCGTACCCGATGGGTCCGATCATGGACGGTGCCGGGCTCAACATCACCGTGCTGTCCTACCGCGACCACATCGACATCGGGTTCCTGGCCGACGCCGATCTGGTGCCCGACATCTGGGAGGTCGCGGATCAGGTGGGTCCCGCGTTCGATGAGCTCCGCCAGCTGGCAGGAGCGACGGACCCGACCATCATCAAGTCGGCCGCTCCGGTGACCTCCCGTCCCGGCACCGGGGTGACGCGCAACGGTTCAGCGGCGACCGGGACACCCTCGACCACGAAAAGGGCGCCGGCCAAGAAGAAGACCAAGGCCGCCAAGAAGGGCGCGAAGAAGAGCACCGGATCGGCGAAGAAGGCCACGAAGCGCACCGATCAGCAGGTGACACCCACCACGTGACCGCCGTCATGGCGGATGGAACTTGTTCTAGTTTCTCCCCCGTGGCGTACAACATCGCAGACCTGTTCGAACACACCGTCGACGTGGTGCCCGACCGGCTCTGCGTGGTCGACGGACCGAATCGGCTCACCTACCGGGAGATGGACGAGCGCGGCAACCGCATCGGCCACTACCTCGCGGCGCAGGGCGTTCAGCCCGCCGATCACGTCGGGATCTATGCCCAGAACTCCCACCAGTGGCTCGAGGCGATGCTCGGCTGCCTGAAGATCCGAGCGGTGCCGATCAACGTCAACTACCGCTACGTGGAGGACGAGCTCTCGTACCTCATCGGCAACGCCGAGCTGGTGGCCTGCGTGTTCGATCAGGAGTACGCCGGTCGGCTCTCGGCGGTCGCCGACCGCTCGCCGAAGCTGACCACGTTCGTCCACATCGAGGACGATTCCGGGGCCGACACCGCATCGCTGGGGTCGGTCGCGTTCGAGGATGCAGCAGCGCAGGGATCACCGGAGCGCGACTTTCCGGAGCGTTCCGGCGACGACATCTACGTCATCTACACCGGCGGCACCACGGGGATGCCCAAGGGCGTGATGTGGCGCCACGAGGACATCTTCTTCGCGCTCGGCCAGGGCATCGATGCCCTCACCGGCGAGCGGGTCGCCTCGGAGTACAGCCGCGCGGAGCAGGCAGCCGCCTCACCCACCGGGCTGGTGTTCTGCGTGATACCGCCGTTGATGCACGGCGCGGCACAGATCGCGACACTGAGCCAGTGGTTCCTGGGCAGCACGCTGGTGCTGGTCCGCAAGTTCGATCCCGAGCTCGTCTGGAGCCTGTTCGAATCCGAGGGGGTCAACTCGGTGCTGCTGACCGGAGATGCCATGGCGCGGCCACTCATGGACGCGCTCGACGCCGAGCCGGACCGGTGGGACCTGTCCAACCTGGTCTCGGTCTCCTCCTCTGCCGCGTTGTTCTCGCAGTCGCTCAAGGATCGCTACCTCGAGCACTTCCCGAACCTCATCATCACCGACTCGATCGGGTCGACCGAGTCGGGGTTCAACGGCCTGACCTACGCAGCGAAGGGAGCGAAGGCGACCGCCGGCGGCCCCACGGTCAACCCCGGCGCAGATGTCGTGATCCTCGATGACGAACTGCGGCCGATCGAGCGCGGCGACCTGCGCATCGGCAAGCTCGGCCGGGGCGGCAACATCCCGCTCGGCTACTTCAACGACCCCGTCAAGACCGCCGAGACGTTCGTGATCGCCGCCGACGGCCGCCGTTACGCGGTCAGCGGCGACTCCGCTCAGTGGACCGAGGACGGGCAGATGACGATGCTCGGGCGGGGCTCGGTCTCGATCAACTCGGGCGGCGAGAAGATCTTCCCCGAAGAGGTCGAGCAGGCACTCAAGGCACATCCCGCGGTGTTCGACTGCACCGTGGTCGGCGTCGCCGATGATCGCTGGGGCCAGCGGGTGGCGGCGGTCATCCAGGTCACCGAGGGCACCACGGTCACCCTCGAGGACCTCTCGGCCCATGCCCGCCAGCACATCGCCGGGTACAAGGTCCCCCGCGAGCTGCACGTGGTGACCACGATCGTGCGGTCACCCTCGGGCAAGCCCGACTACCGGTGGGCCAAGCAGCTCGCGGAGTCGGGCGAGGCGCTCACCTCCGGATGAGCTCGCTGCGACGCTGAGGGACTGCGCCGCCCGAACCCACGGCCGTGTCGCCGCCCAACCGTGTTGCCGAACGCGCCGAATCCGACGCGATCAGCAGCACAGTTCGCGTGTCGCCGCCCAACCGTGTTGCCGAACGCGCCGAATCCGACGCGATCAGCGGCACAGTTGGGAGCCCGGTCGGCCGGCCTCAGAGCTCGAGCAGGAAGTGCAGCGCCAGGCCGGCCATGAACACCGCGGCGCCCAGTCGGAGGCGGGCGCTGGCGACCGGACTCAGCGTGGTGCGCAAGGCCCCGCCCAGGACGACGAAGCTCCCGTGTGCCACCAGCGATGCGACCGCCATCCCGACCGCCCACCCTGCGGTGCCGACGCCGGCACCACCAGCCACCACGACACTGGCGAACAGCACCAGCGTCAGCGGGTTCACCAGCGTCAGACCGAAGAACGCCACGGCCAACCGGGCGCCGGTGAGGTGACCGAACGACGAGGAGCGAGCTCCGACGTCGCCGGGCCCTGCACACCTCGCCATGCCGATACCAGGACCCGTTGCACCGTCGAGACCGCCGAGACCGTCGAGACCGTCGACCGCAACCGTTGCAGCGCCGAGACCGTCGGCTCCGGATGTCGCTCCGTGGTGAGCGGAGGGGACCCCGGAACCGGCGCCGGCCATCGATCGATCCTCCTGGGGCACCGCCATCCGGGGCACCGCCAGTCCGGGGCACCGCCATCGGGGTAGCCCGATCGCGGGTGCCGCGGTCGGGCTCGCAGCCCGGACCCCACCCAGGGACGATCGGGCCAGGTCCACCGCCAGCCACACCAACACCGCCACTGCGACCATGGTCAGCCAACCGGTCACCGGCGCGAGCGCGGCGGCAACCGTGGCGCCGGTCACGGCCGCAGCACTCGACAGCGACAGATCCGCAGCAGCGACCCCCACCACGGCAGGGGCGGCGGCTCGGACCCCGCGCTCCAGCCCCTGGTCCAACAGCAGCACCGAGATCGGGCCGACGGCGATCATCATCGGAAAGCCGATGGCCATCCCCAGCAGCACGTTGGCAAGTGTCATGCACCGAGTATGTCGTCGAGGCGGCCGGGTTTCAGAGGGTTCTCGGGTGGCAATAGGCTCTGTGACCATGGAAACCCCGGCAATTGACGCTCTCGACCATGCAATCATCGCTGAGCTGCGCAGCGACGCCAGAGTCAGCTGGCGAGAGCTCGGCGAGCGGGTCGGATTGGGACCGACCGCGACCGCCGACCGGGTGCGGCGGCTGGAACAGCTCGGGGTCGTGCGCGGGTACCACGCGGACGTCGACCTGTCGGCACTCGGCATGGGGCTCCGGGCGATCACCGAGCTCCGCCTGACCCCCGACACCCCCTACGAGCAGTTCGAGGCGACGCTGCGATCCACACCCGAGGTCCAGCTCGCGTTCCACGTCACCGGGAGCCTGGACTACGTGCTGATGCTGGCCTGCCCGGACGTGGCGACCCTGGATCGGCTCCTGTCGACCTGGCGGATCGAGGGCGGCGCACTGGAGAGCTCGACGCGGATCCTGCTGCGCGACGTCGACCTCTACAGCTGACCGGGCAACAGCCGACAGGACGCCGCCGACCGAGCACAGCCCGACGAGCACAGCCCGACGAGCACAGCCCGACCAGGACGGCTGGACGAGCACGGCAGAGCGCATGCCCGACGGCCGTCGGGCGTCATTGTCGATCGGCGAGGACCGTCTCGAGTCGTGATTGCGCCGCTTCCCACTCGGCGAGCAGTGCGCCGACCTTCGACTCTGCGGCCTCGTGGGCCTCGGCCAGCTCACGGACCTTCTGGTGGTCGTCGTAGATCTCCGGGTCTGCGAGCTGTTCGGCCAGCTCGGCCGCGCTCGCCTCGAGCTTGGCGATCTGGCGCTCCAATCGCTGCACCGTGCTCTTCAGCTCCTTGGTGGCACGCTGTCGTGCCTGGCGTTCCTCGGCACTCAGTCGACGGGTCTCGGCCTTGCTCGTCCGACGGGCTCCACCACCTGCGCCCGTGGTGCCCCCATCTGCGGCCGGCGCCGGCGATGCGCTCGCCCGGCCCGCCGCGGTGGTCGCCCCCGTCGGTGCCAGCACCTGCTCATCGACCCCGGGGTGGTAGACGACGGTCCCGTCGCGCACCTCGACCAGCGCGTCGGCCACCGAGCGGATCAGGTACCGGTCGTGGGTCACCAACAGCACCGTGCCGGGGTAGGCGTTGAGCGCGTCCTCCAACACGTCACAGCTGGGCAGGTCCAGGTGGTTGGTGGGCTCGTCGAGGACCAGCAGGTTGACCGGGTCGACCATGATCCGGGCCAGCGCCAACCGGGTGCGCTCACCCCCGGACAGATCACCGACCCGACGCTCGACGGCGTCACCGCGGAACCCGAAGCTGCCCAGGATGGTGCGCAGGTTGCGCCCCTTGTCGTCGGCCACCACGGCGCGGAACTCCTCGAGCACCGTCCGGTCGAAGCGCAGTGAGTCGACCTGGTGCTGCGCGAACTCGGCGATGTCGACGTTGTTGCCGACGACGACCTCACCGCCCATCGGGGCCAGTCGACCCAGCAACAGCCGCAGAAGGGTCGTCTTGCCAGCCCCGTTGGGCCCGACGAGCGCCAGCTTCTGGCCGCGCTCGGCCACCAGGTCGATGCCCGACAGCACCGCCACGCCGTCGAAACCGACCGAGGCGTCGATGGCCTCGACGACGACCCGCGACGAACGCCGGGGGTCGGGGAACGCGAACTTCGCGACCAGGTCGGCGCGTGGGGGCGGCTTGAGCCGTTCGAGCTTCTCGAGGGCCTTCACGCGGCTCTGGACCTGCCGGGCTTTCGTCGCCTTGTAGCGGAACCGCTCGATGAACCGCTCGGTCGACGCCAGCTGGCGCTGCTGTGCAGCGGCGGCCGCCTCGGCTGCAGCGATGCGTTCCTCGCGCTGGATGACGAACTCCTCGAAACCACCCACGTACTCGATCGCCCGTCCGTGCGCGACCTCGACCACTCGCTCTGCCACTGCGTCCAGGAAGTCCCGGTCGTGGCTGACGAACAGGATCGCTCCGGGCCAGTGCGCAAGGTGCTGTTCGAGCCACGCGACGGATTCCACGTCGAGGTGGTTGGTGGGTTCGTCGAGCACCAGCAGATCAGGAGCGGAGAGCATCAGCCGGGCCAGCGCCACCCGCATGCGCCACCCACCGGACAGCTCGGCGACGGGTCGGTCCATGTCGGCGTCACCGAACCCCAGTCCAGCCAGCACGCGACGGGCCTCGGACTCGACGCCGTAGCCCCCCAACGTCTCGAACCGGTGTTGCGCCTCGCCGTAGGACTCGAGCGCCCGCTCGTGTGCATCCGGATCGGGCCCTGACCCCGATGGACCCGTTGCGGCGACGTCGTCGGCCAGCCGCAACATCTGCTCCTCGAGGTCGGTCAGGTGCGCGGCGCCCCGCAACACCTCGTCGATGACCGACCCGTCGATCTGTTCGGTCAGCTCCTGGGGCAGGTAGCCGATGCGCGTGTCTCGGCCGATGTGGACCTCGCCCGCATCGGCGGCCTGCTCGCCGACGATGATCTCGAGCAACGTCGTCTTGCCGACCCCGTTGCCCCCCACCAGGGCGACACGGCGGCCGGGCACGAGCTTGAACGTGACGCCCTCGAACAGTGTTCGCCCACCGAACGACTTCGACAGACCGGAGACGGTGATCATCGGCCCGGCACGCTACCGGCACTGCACGTACCGTTCGACGGCAGTGCTCCCGCACGCAGCACCGCAGCGGAACGCCGGGCTGACCGACAGCACCGATCAGGGGCGGCGCCACAGGACGAACGGCAGGACCGGTCCCGATCCGGCCGAGCGCAGCCCTTCGGCCACCACGGTCATGGTCCACCCCGACCGCACGGCGTCATCGACCACCAGCCCCGGCCCGGTCGGCATCGGCGCGCCGTCGAGCCGAGCGAACTCGAACGCGTCCACCACGTTGGCCGCCTGCGCCGCGGAGTTCTCCATCTGCGCCTGCGGGGGCGCCGCCGCGTTCCGCCGGCGCACTGCGTCAACCAGTTCCAGCTTCCCGAGCTCGGCAAGTCGGCGGGCCAGACCCTCGACCAGGAGCGGACGGGACCGGGACGGGATCCACGTCACCCACTCCGGCCGCTGCTGCCAGGGCCAGGCCTTGAGCGCCGCCGCCACGCCGCCGACGAGTGCGTCGTCGGGGGCGGCATCAGCCGACCTGAACAACGTCGCGACCACCTCGGACCAGCCGGGATCGGAACCGAACGCGAGCGCACGGCCCTCGTGCGCCCGAAGCTCGGTGGCGATGTTGCCCGAGCGGCCGTCCAGGCCCTTGGGCCACTGCTTGCGCGGCTCGACCACCACCGGCGCGGACCAGAGGAACTGACGGGCCGAGCCGGCCGCCGACTCGTCGATCGCGGTGTCGACCGAGGCGCCACGGCAGTTGTCGCAGCGACCGCAGTCCTGCGCATCGGCGTCGTCCAACTGCTCGCGCAGGAACCGGAGCCGACATGCGGAGGTGGCCTGGTACTCCCGCATGGCGGCCTGCTCAGCCGCCCGGGACTCGGCCAGCTGGCGGTACCGCTCGGTGTCGTAGGACCAGGAGTTCTCGGTGCGCATCCACCGACTGCCGTCTCGGTCCACCGCGCCGTCCACGTCGAGCACCTTCAACAAGGCCTCGAGACGACCCCTCCGTAGGTTGACCATCCCCTCGAGCTCGACCACCGAGGCCCCGCCCGCGGATGACAGCGCGTCGAGCACCTCGAGGACCGTGGACTCCGGCGGCATGGCGGTCGCGTCGAAGTACGCCCAGATGTCACGCTCGGTCGAGGTGGGCAGCAGCACGACCTGGGCATCGACGGTGCCCCGGCCTGCGCGTCCGACCTGCTGGTAGTACGCGATCGGCGACGACGGCGACCCGACGTGCACGACGTAGGCCAGCCGTGGGTTGTCGTAACCCATGCCGAGCGCCGAGGTGGCCACCACGCACGACAGCGACCCCTCGTCGAGTGCTGCTTCGATGCGCTCACGGTCTGCAGCGGGGGTGGCTCCGGTGTAGGACGCCGCGGCGACACCTGCTGCTGCGAGGAACTCCGCGGTGCGCTCCGCCTCGGACACGGTCAGGCAGTAGACCAGCCCCGGACCCTGGTGGCGCCCCACCCACCCGGCGAGCCAGGCGAGCCGCGCCTCGGCGCCGTCGATGCGGGCCACCGACAGATGCAGTGAGGGGCGGTCGAGCGAACCCCGGAAGGTCAGCGTGTCGAGGCCGATCTGACTCGCGACGTCGGCCTCGACACGAGCGTTCGCCGTCGCCGTCGCTGCAAGGACCGGTACGTCAGCGCCGAGTCCCGCCAGCACATCGGCGATCCGTCGGTAGTCGGGCCGGAAGTCGTGGCCCCAGTCCGAGATGCAATGGGCCTCGTCCACCACGAGCAGTCCCACGCTCTCGGCGAGCGCCGGCAGCACGTCCCGGCGGAAGCGCGGGTTGTTCAGTCGCTCGGGTGAGATCAGCAGCACGTCGACCTCGTCGGCGTCGATCTGCTGCTCGATCTGGTGCCAGTCGTCGATGTTGGCGGAGTTGATCGTGACGGCCCGGATGCCGGCTCGGTTCGCCGCCTGCACCTGGTTGCGCATGAGCGCCAGCAGCGGCGAGACCACCAGGGTCGGCCCGACCCCCTGCTCGCGCAACAAGCGGGTCGCGATCCAGTACACCGCCGACTTGCCCCACCCGGTGGCCTGCACGAGCAGGACCCTGCGTTGGTGCGTGACGAGCGCGTCGATGGCGGCCAACTGGTCGGGTCGCAGCTCAGCGGTGGCGCCCGCCAACTCGACCAGGACCTCGCCGGCGGCGACCGCCATCTCGCTCGTCGGCGGCGGCAGGGAGGACGGTGCAACAGATGCAGTCACCCCGACATGGTCGCACCCGGCACGGACACCCGCAGCGGGTCGGACAACCCCGATGGCAGAATCGACGACGGTGGACCAACACCGCGCGACGTCCGCGATCTAGGCTGACGCCACGTTTCCAACAGATGATTCTTGTGTTTCCGGGGGGCTCGGCACACGGATCACTTGCAATACTGCTGTCTGGGCACGAATTCGATCGTTCTGAGGGGTCGCCGGCGAATGAGTGAGAGCACATCCACAGCTCGGGACAGCGTGGAGACCGCGCCGGCGGCCGGCACCGTCATCCGCCTGGACCGTGTGTCCAAGCGGTTCGCGGACTTCGTCGCGGTGGAGGCCGCCGACTTCGACATCGCCGAGGGCGAGTTCTTCTCCATGCTGGGACCCTCCGGCTGCGGCAAGACCACGACGCTGCGGATGATCGCCGGGTTCGAGCAGCCGACCTCGGGTCGCATCCTGCTGCACGGCGAGGACGTGTCGCGCACGCCACCGCACAAGCGGGACGTCAACACCGTGTTCCAGAACTACGCCCTGTTCCCCCACATGAGCGTGTTCGACAACGTCGCGTTCGGGCTACGGAACAAGAAGACTCCCGAGAACACGGTGAAGGAGCGGGTCAACGAACTGCTCGAGGTCGTCCGGCTGCCGGAGTTCGCCGATCGACGGCCGAACCAGCTCTCCGGTGGTCAGCAGCAGCGGATCGCCCTCGCCCGTGCGCTGGTGAACCTCCCCAAGGCGCTGCTGCTCGACGAGCCGCTCGGCGCGCTCGACCTGAAGCTCCGCCAGACGATGCAGCTGGAGCTGAAGCGGATCCAGCGCGAGGTCGGGATCACCTTCATCTTCGTGACCCACGACCAGGAGGAAGCCCTCACGATGTCGGACCGCATCGCGGTCATGAACAAGGGGTGTGTCGACCAGATCGGCACCCCGACCGAGATCTACCACGAGCCCGCCACCGCGTTCGTTGCCGGCTTCATCGGTACGGCGAACCTGATTCCCGTGACGGTCCGGTCTCGCGAGGGCGGGGTCATCACCGTCGACTCCCGGCTGGGCAACCAGTTCCGTGTCCCGGCCGGCAACGACGACCACCCGACCGGCTCGGCGGCAACCCTGATGGTGCGCCCCGAACGGCTCGTGCCCGCGGGAGCGCCGCTGCATGGCGGCGAAGCGGCCGGAACCATCGAGTGCACCGTGACCTCGCTGGTGTTCCAGGGCCCCGTCGTGCGGTGCCAGGTCAGAACAGCGACGGGCAGCGAACTCGTCGCACACCTGGGCCCCGAGGACGACCCGGCGCGGATCTCGGTCGGCTCGCCCATCACCATGACATGGGCATTCGACGGCGCCTACCTGGTTCCCGAGACCCTCCCCGACGACGCGACCGAGACGGCCGACACCGATGTCGCAGCGCTTGCGCCGTCCTGATTCACCGTCGGCCCTCACGGCGCCGACGACACCCACCCACCCACACACAGACCGGACAACGATCCGGCAGAGCGATGGAGAGCTCCACATGGCAAATCAAGTGACTCGACGGCAGTTCATGACCAGGACTGGTCTGGCCGTGGGCGGCCTGGCACTCGGCCCACAGCTGCTCGCCGCGTGTGGCGACGACGATGAGAGCAGCAGTGGCGACGGGAGCAGCTCGAGCGGGGAGGACATCTGGTTCGACAACTGGACGCTCTACATCGATCAGCCGGACGGCGAGATCGACGGCGCCGGCGGCACCATCGACGAGTTCCAGAAGGCCACCGGGCTGAACATCAAGTACACCGAGGGCTACAACGACAACACCGAGTACTTCGCGAAGATCCAGCCGCTGCTGTCGACCGGCAAGCCGATCGGGCCGAACGTCATCGCACCCACGTTCTGGCTGGCCGGGCGGCTGCTCGCACTGGAGTGGCTCGAGAAGCTGCCGCTCGACAAGGTGCCGAACGCCTCGAACCTGGTCACCAACCTGCAGAAGCCCCCGTCCGACCCCACTGGCGAGTACTCGTTGCCATGGCAGGCCGGGATCGCGGGCATCGCGTACAACATGGACGTCACGGGCCGCGAGATCACCACGGTCGACGACCTCTGGGACCCCGCGTTCAGGGGCAAGATCGGCATGCTGACCGAGATGCGCGACACGATGGGCATCATCGCCATGTCGCTCGGCATCGACCTGGACAAGCCGGCGTTCCAGGACTTCACACCTGCGTTCGAGAAGCTCGACGAAGAAGTGCAGAACGGCCAGATCCGCCAGTTCACCGGCAACGACTACGTCGACGACCTCGAGCAGGGCAACTACGCCGCGTGCATCGGCTGGTCCGGCGACGTCGTGCAGCTCGCCAAGTCCAACCCCAGCATCCGCTTCGTGGTGCCCGAGTCCGGCGGCACCCAGTGGTTCGACACGATGGTGATCCCCAAGGGGGCCTCCAACATCGACGCCGTCGGCGAGTGGATGAACTTCGTCTACGACCCGGTCAACGCGGCACGGATCACCGCCGAGGTGCAGTACATCTCGCCGGTCGACGGCGTCCAGGACGAGCTGCGCAAGATGGGTGGCGAGGCCGCTGAGCTGGCCGACAGCCAGCTGCTGTTCCCCGACGCCTCCACGCTGGCGGTGCTGCAGAGCTGGGGCAACCTCGAGGAGAACGAGGAGCAGCTCTTCGACGAGGAGTTCGCCCGGATCTCCGGCGCCTGATCGACCCGACGGACACCGGCACCGAGAGACGGAGGAGCGCATGGCGAAGGCCGCACCGGTCGATGACGACCGAGGTGTTCGCAAGAGCAGATGGGTGCCGTACGGGCTGCTCAGCCCGGGCATCCTCTGGTTGCTCCTGTTCTTCCTGGTGCCGGTGTTCATGCTCGTGCGGGCATCGTTGTCGACCAAGCCGAGCAGGTTCGAGAACCCCGAGTTCGACTGGGCCTGGAGCAACTTCTCGTCCGCCTTCAGCGAGTACGGCGACGAGTTCGTGCGATCCTTCATCTATGCCGGGTTGGCGACGGTGTTCGCGATCCTCATCGGCTACCCGCTCGCCTACTGGATCGCGACCCGGGGCGGACGCTGGAAGAACGTGCTGATCGGACTGGTCGTCGTTCCGTTCTTCACGTCCTACCTGATCCGGACCATCGCCTGGACGTCGATCCTCCAGGACCAGAACCCACTGGTGGGCTTCCTGCAGAACTTCCTCGGCGACGACTTCCGGATCCTGGCCACCCCGGGAGCGGTGATCGGCGGGCTGACCTACAACTTCATGTCGTTCATGATCCTGCCCATCTACGTGTCGCTGGAGAAGATCGACTTCCGTCTGACCGAGGCGGCCGCCGACCTGTACGGCAACGCCTGGACGTCGTTCCGCAAGGTGGTGCTGCCGCTGTCGATGCCCGGGGTCTTCGCCGGCAGCCTGCTGGTGTTCATCCCTGCTGCGGGCGACTACCTGAACGCCCGCTACCTGGGCTCACCGCGCACGACGATGATCGGCACGGTGGTGCAGAACAAGTTCCTGGTGCAGTTCGACTTCCCCCAGGCAGCCGCGCTGTCGGTCGTCCTGATGGTCATCATCACCGTCATGGTCCTGATCTACTCACGTTTCCTGGGCACCGAAGGGCTCGCAGTATGACGGCGGTGAGCACATGACCATGTCCGCCGGCGCCGCGCCACCGGTGTTCGAGGAGCTCGATGACGCCACCGGCGGCGGCTCGATCAAGCCCCAACGCGCAGGATCCGGATGGGGTCGCCGCATCCTGTTCGCCGTGTCGATGCTGGTCTACCTGTTCCTGTTCCTGCCGCTGATCAACATCGTGGTCTTCACGTTCAACAAGCCGGCGGGCCGCTACAACCTGGCGTGGGAGCAGTTCACGCTGGAGAACTGGGCGGATCCGTTCCGGGACCAGCAGCTGACCGACGCGTTCATCAGGAGCCTGCAGATCGCCGTGATCGCCGTGGGCGTCGCCGTGGTCATGGGATCGCTCATGGCCATCGCGCTGGCCCGCTACCGATTCACCGGGTCGAAGTTCACCGAGATCTTCCTGGTCCTGCCGCTCACCACCCCGGAGATCGTGCTGGGCGCCTCGCTGTACCAGCTGTTCCTGGGCCAGGACGTGACGTTCGGCTTCTCGACGGTGTTGATCGCACACATCATGTTCTGCGTCAGCTTCGTCGCGCTGACCGTGAAGGCACGGGTGCGCGGCTTCGACTGGACCCTGGAGGACGCCGCGCTGGACCTCGGGTCCCCGCCGCTGCGCACCTTCCGCAAGATCACCTTCCCGCTGATCGTGCCGGGCATCCTGGCCGCCGCGCTGCTGAGCTTCGCCCTGTCGATGGACGACTACATCATCACCGACTTCACCAAGGGCGAGTTCATCACCTTCCCGATCCAGGTCAACAACGCGTTCCGCGTCAGCTTCCCGCCCCAGGTGAACGTGCTGGCGACGATGGTGCTGGTCGTCAGCGTGCTGTTGCTGGTCCTGACCTCGGCACGCCGGGACAGGCCCGGATCAGCCAGCTGATCCGGCGGCCCTGGCCCAGCGGTAGTCGGCCTTGCCGGACGGCGAGCGCATCACCTGGTCGACCAGGACGACGGTTCGAGGGATCTTGTAGCCGGCGAGCTGGCCACGGCAGTGCTCCGCGAGCTCCTCGGCGGTCGGGGCGAAACCTTCGGTCGGCTGCACCACTGCGGTGACCCGCTCGCCCCAGCGGTCGTCGGGAACGCCGACGACCAGCACGTCGTACACGCCGGGGTGGGCCTTGAGCAGGCCCTCGACCTCTTCGGGGTAGACCTTCTCGCCGCCGGTGTTGATGCTGACCGACCCACGCCCCAGCAGCACGATCGAACCGTCCGCCTCGATCGTGGCCATGTCACCGGGCATCACGTACCGGGTCCCGTCGATCTCGATGAAGGTCTCGGCGGTCTTCTCCGGCGCGTTGTGGTAGCGCAGCGGGATGTAGCCGGTGTGGGCGATCCGGCCGACGACGCCGGATCCCGGCTCGACACGTCCGCCGAACTCGTCGAGCACCACCGTGCCGGCTTCGACGTTGTCGAAGCGCACGCCTTCGCCGGCATCCTCGCCGGGCGAGAGGCGACGGCTGCCCTGGATCCCGGTCTCGGAGGAGCCGAAACCGTCGGTCAGCAGTGCGGTCGGAGCGATCTCCCGCAGACGTTCCCGCAGCGAGGGCGCCAGCGGCGCGCCACCGTTGGACATGGTGTACATCGTGGAGACCTCGAACGGGCCGTGTTCGTCCCAGGCGTCCACGAGCGGCCGCGCCATCGCGTCGCCGACCACGGTCATGACCGAGACGGACTCCCGGCCGACGGTCTCCCAGATCTCGACGGCATCGAACGGGCCGGAGTGCAGCACGACCTTGGCGCCACACAGCAACCACATGAACGACACCCACTGCGCAGCCGCGTGCATGAGCGGCGCGAGCGCATAGAAGACGAAGTCGAACTCGATGATGCGTTCCAGGTTCTCCTCGGGTGAGGTCACCGGGCCCGACAGACGCATCGGGTCGCCACCACCGATGCATCCGAAGAATGCGTCGCCCATCCGCCAGACCACACCCTTGGGCATGCCAGTGGTGCCCCCGGTGTAGAGCACGTACAGGTCGTCGTCACCGCGTTCGGGCACGACCGGGCGGTCAGCTTCGGCAGCGGCGAGCGCCGCGTCGTAGTCGACCGCATCGGGCACACCCGGGTCGGAGAGCTGGGCCGGCGTACCCTGGGTCGAGGACACCACCAAGGTGTGGCGCAACGCCGGCACCGCGGGCGCGACCTCGGCGACGCGGGGAAGGAACTGCTCGTCACACACCAGTGCGACGCACCCACTGTCGACCAGCAGGTAGCGCAACTCCTCGGTGACGTAGCGGTAGTTGATGTTGACCGGGACCGCCCGGATCTTGAAGCACGCGAGCAGGGCCTCGATGTACTCGGTGCCGTTGGTCAGGTAGCACCCGACGAAGTCGCCGGGACCGACCCCGACCGAGCTCAGGTGGTTGGCGAGCCGGTTGGCCCGGTCCTCGAGCTGGCCGTAGGTGAGCCGCCGGTCACCGCACACCAGCGCTTCCCGTTCCGACACACGGTCGGACACGGCTTCCCACTGGTCGGCGAGGTTGTAGGTCAGTTGGTCCCCCATAGGGCAGTGACCGTAGTCGCCCTCCGAGGTCGTCTGACAGCACGTCAGACCACGCTGCACCGGTCCAGACGGCTCAAGTCCTGCATGCAGCAGCCGACGAAGGTGAGAAGCGCGTTCCGACGATGCCGCGCAACGCCAGGGAGCACCAGATGCACGACGAGACGACCGACCACGACCACGATCCGACGCAGGATCAGCCCGTCCCCGAGGCCCACGCGGCGGGATCGTTCGACATGCCGACCCACGGTGGACCTGTTCCATCCGAGGACGACCCCGCCGGGCACGACGAGCACGACGACCACCGACGGGTGACCCCGCTGCGTTCCGGCGTGGCGATGATGCTCGTCGGTGCGTTGGTGCTGTTGGTGGGCATGCTCTCGACCACCTCCGCATCGGGCGGCGGCAACGCCGAGTGCCCTGACGGCACCCAACTGGTGGCCAAGTTCGAGTTCCAGGGCGGCACGTACGTCTTCGAGAAGCCATCGGGCAACCAGAGCGTCGTCGTGATCAGCGATGCCGACGCCAAGAGTGGGGTCTGGGCGTCGCAGGTCCCGATCGCAGCCATCGTGGTGAAGGGGGGACCCGGGTCCAAGACCACCACGCTCGAGCCGCCGCAGAGCACCGGAACCTTCTCCAACACCGGCCTGCCGCCGGTCGGGCAGGGCAACACCCCCGACATCTCGAACATCCAGTTCTGCGGCCCGACCACCCCGCCGCCGACCAGCACGACGAGTGCCAGCACCACGAGCACCAGCACCAGCACCACGAGCACCAGCACCACGTCGACGACCTCGACGACGAGTACCTCCACCTCCACGACGATCGCGCCGACGAGCACGACCATCGCGCCGACGACCACCGTCGCACCCACCAGCACGACCATCGCGCCGACCACCACCGTCCACCCACCCACGACCACGCCCACGACCATCACACCCACGACCACCGCACCCACCACCACGGCCATCGGGCCGACCAGCATCGTCGCGCCGAGCACCACCGTGGAACCCACCACCACGACCACGAACCCACAGGTGCAGGGCACCGTCGTGATCCAGACCAAGGTGACGCCCGATGACGCTGCGGTCGGCGCCAACGGGGCATCCCGGGTCCTGGCCTACACCGGCGGGAGTTCGACGATCCTGGTCATCGTCGGGGTCGTCCTGCTCCTCGGCGGTGCAGCGATCGCCCTGGTGGCCCGCTCCCGTGAGCGGCAGGCCGTCACCTGAACCGAGCACCACAACCGAACCGGGTGCGTCAGCGCCTCGGCCGTGTCGACCGGGGCGCTGACCATCGCCGGCACGGTCGCGGCCGCGACGGTCGCGGTGTCGCAGGTCCGTCCTGAACACCGGCTCGTGGGCGCCACGGTCGCCGTCGCACTCGTCTGGGCGTGCGCCGGGCCGCTGGTCGTGTGGATCTCTCCCCGCCGGCCGCGCCACTCGACGCCGCCCGCGAGCGAGCTCCACCTCGGTGGGGCCTTCGGGCAGGACACACCCGATGGCCCGGCCCTGGCCCTGCCGACGTTCACCACCATCGTGCGTGTCGGTGACGAACCCACCGAGATCGCCCGCTCCAGCGTGGCACTCGCCCGCCGCGCCGGACCCACCATCATCGTCTCGCGCCGGGACGACCTCGCCGACGACCTGACCACGGCTGGCCGACTCGGTGCACACCGCCGCGACGGTGGAAACCGCTCTGCAGCGTGCCGTGCAGAGCGTCACCACCGATGCGGTGCTGGTGATCTCTGCTCGTGCGGTGCCGGAGGTGGAAGCGTGTCGCCGCGCTGCGGCGCTCCTCGACGACCGGACCGGCTGGGTGACGGGAACGACCCTGCCGTTCAACCGCGATCGCTTCAGCTCGGACCGGCGTGAGGTCGTGGGAGCACGACTGCGCAGTTGTGCTGCGCCCGCAGGCGTCGATCTGTGGGAGAACGACGCGACGCTCGTTCGCACCGATCTGCTCGCCCGGCACGCGCTGACTCCGGGGCGACCCTGGGGGGGCTGGCTGAGGGCGCGTGCCGCCGAGGGGTACCGAGGCGCACGGACCGACGCTGCCCTGTCGCTGCGCGCCGCGCCCGTGGCGGCCGCGTCGTACTGGCCCGATGCGCTCGCACGCCAGCGTGCCGGCGTGCTCGATCTGGCCGGCGCCACCACCACGGGGCCGCCGAGGAGCCGCCTGCTGGCGGCGCTGCTGGTCGCCCGGGAGCTGTACGCCTACCCACTGATCGTGTGGCTCCTGATGCCGGCGCTGCTGCACGGCGGCGCTGCGTTCGACGTCGACCCCTGGCTCGCGGTGTCGACGCTCGGCGTCCTGGCCGTGTTGCGCTGGTGGTCGCTGCGAGCTGCGCTCGGGGTCGAACCGATGCCCGGCGCCGATCTCACCGCCGCCTGGTACCACGCACCCGGATCGCTGGCAGCCCCGGTGGCGCTTCTTCGCCGCCGGATCGGAACGGCTCGACGGGCGACCCCCACACGGCCCCTGGTGTGGGCCGGGATGCTGCTCACGCTCATCGCCGCCGACGGCGTGCTGCGACAGGCGCCCGGGGAGCCGACATCACGGGTGGCGGTGGCGCTGAGCCTCGCGCTGCTCGGCCTCCTCTGGGCCTTCACCATCCGGGCGATCGTCGAGCGCAACTGGAGCCGGGCGAGCTACCGCGTGCGTCTCGATCTGCCGGCAAGGGTGGGCGAGCGCAGCCGGACGGACCGTCGACGGCTCGCCGGGCGGGCTGGCGGTACGCGGGCGGTTCCCTGCCGAGACCCACCCCGTCGGCACCGAGGTCGTCGTCCGGGTGGACCTGGACGACGACACCACGATCGAGGCACCAGCGGTGATCGCCTCCCGCCGACGGAACCATCGAGCCGACCTGCTGGGGCTGGAGATCCATCCCGGCACGGCTGCGCTCGACCACTGGAGCGCTCAGCTGCTGCGCGCCTCGGCCGCGCCCGACAAGGATCGGCCCACCAGCGTCGCCCACGAGACCGGGACGCGGACCGGCCGCGGCGCGCAGCTCGTCGACCGGGTCGCCATGGCGCTCGTCGCGGCGTGCTCGGTCGTCGCGATCGCGGCGCTCGTACTGGTGCTGTTGGGCTTTCGACCGCTCGTCGTTCGCAGCGGTTCGATGATGCCGACCTACGAGGTCGGCGACGTGGTGCTGGTCGGCCAGGTCCGTGCCGATGAGCTCCGAGATGGTGACGTTGCCTCGCTGGAGCACTTCCCCGATGTGGGCGAAGGGCTGACGCACCGGGTGCGGGAGGTCCGGACCGCGGACGGCACGACCGAGGTCGAGACCCGGGGCGACGCCAACAGCTCGAGTGAGAACTGGGCGGTGTCGTCGGACACGATGGTCGGCCGGGTCGTCGCCTCGGTGCCCGCGATCGGCGGACCTGCGACCCTGGTGCGCACGGCCACGGCGCCGTTGTTCATCGGTGTCGCCCTCGTCGCGGTGATCGTGGTGCTGGTGTTGCGGGCGTTCGCCGCGACACCGGCCCGCCCGCGGAGCGCGGACCGTCAGGGCGCAGGCAGCTCGGGAAGGGCCAGCCGCGTTCCCTGAGGTGTGCTCCGTCCGACAGCGGTGCGTTGCACCACGCCCACCCCGTCGGCCGTGGAGTCGGTGTTCGTGCAGCCGCCGTCGGTGACGGACTGGTAGTTGACCGAGACCTGGGCGATCTCGACGTCCCGGTCGGGCAGGTGCACCACCGGACGCGACCACCGGACGCTCACCGTGGGGTCGTCGCAACGGGCGAAGACCTCGGACCACATGGTCACCCCGACGATGGAGTCGCCGTCCATGTAGAGGTCGCGCACGACCTGGATCTCACCGGTGTGCAGGTCCTGCACCGATCCCCGCCAGGCGGTCATGCCCGACGGCACCGGACGGCCCGGGTCGGCTGCCGAGCGTTCGATCGACAGGCGGTACGGACGCCCCGGCGACCAGGCGAAGTCGCGGGTGTTGGGGTTCCCGGTCGCAGAGCGCAGCACGGAGTCGCTGCCGTGGAGCTCCTGCCCCGAGGCCCGGTAGCCGCCCCAGTTGACCGCGGTGGACCCCGGATGCCCGGGGTGCCACTGCAGTCCCAGGTGTGCACCACCGGCTCGCCGGCCCGCGGCGCCCATGTCGGCCTGGAGCGCCCAGAAGTACAGGCGCGGCACCACCGGTGGATCAAGGATCTCGAGGGTGACCGACACCCCGGTCGCCGCCGACGTCGCGCCCCACCCCAGGTGGAACGACGACGCCCGGTTCGATGAGGTCGGCAGCCCCTCGGTCCGCACACCCGGCCCAGCGGTGCTGGGTGCGCCCGTCGTGCCGGCCGCTCCCGTCACTCCCAGAAGCCGCTGCCACCACGCCGGGGGCATCAGCCGCGCACCGTGCGGTGGTGCCACCAGGGCGAGCGCGATCCGGGCCGGAACAGGTGCATCACACGAGCATTGCTGCTGGGAGCCGTCGGCTCAACGACTGGCGACCGGAGTGGTCCGGCGGAACTGGAACGTGTTCCAGTTCCGGGACCTACGATGACCCGATGGCCATGCCGACGAACGTGCCCATCATCGACACCATGATCGGGTTCCCCAGCACCGACCGCCGCGAGGTCTACAAGTTCCTGGCGCCGAGCCTGCGCGACAGCGAGAGCCGCGACGACTTCAAGATGCCGGCGCAGTACATGTTCAAGGACATCCCGGGCGAGATCGGCGAGGGCGTCGACGCCGTCGCGGTGACGTTGGACAACATGGACCGCCACGGGGTGGCCCAGGGCCTGATCAATGTGGGGTCGACCGTCCGCGACGAGCCCCGCCGCGCCATCCGCAGCCACCCCGACCGGTTCCTCGGCATGGTCGACGTCGACCCCCGCGAGGGCATGGACGCAGTGCGCAAGATCCGTCAGTTCCACGATGAGTACGGCATCGTCGCGGTCTCGAGCTTTCCGTCGGGCTGCATGACCCCCATCAACTCGGCGCCCTACTACCCCATCTACGCGACGTGCGCGGAGCTCGGTCTGCCCATCTTCCTCACCGCCGGCGTCCCCGGGCCCCGCGTGCCGCTCGCCCCACAGAAGGTCGAACTGCTCGACGAGGTCTGCTGGTTCTTCCCCGAGCTGACCATCGTCATGCGCCACGGCGCTGACCCGTGGACCGAGCTCGCGGTGAAGCTGATGCTCAAGTGGCCCAACCTGTACTACTCGACCTCGGCGTTCGCCCCGAAGCACTACCCGGAGCCGATCATCCGCTACGCCAACACACGTGGCGCCGACAAGATCATCTACGCCGGCTACTTCCCTGCCGGGCTCACCTACGAGCGCATCATGTCGGAGCTGCCGAACGTGGCGCTCAACGACGACGTCTGGCCCAAGTTCCTCCGCGGCAACGCGGTCAAGGTGCTGGGCCTCGACACCTGAGCGCTGGGGCGGAGCCACCTCCAGCATCGGAGCGACACGGTCGACGCCGGGTCGAGGTGTGACGAGCTCAGGTTCCGACGGGCTCGTCGCCCGGGGTCGCGCGACCCGGTGACACCACAGCATGGTGTCCGTACCGTCGGCGTCCATGGCGCAGGTCGGTGCGGACCCCGAACACCTCCGGGCGTTGGCGCGAGCCCTGCGTTCCGCGGCGGGCCAACTCGATGACCTCTCCATCGGGCTGGCCCGCCGCACCCGTTCAGCAGGATGGCGGGGGTCCGATGCAGATGCGTTCGAGCTGAGCTGGCACTCACGTCATCGACCGGCGCTGCACGCGTCCAGCTCCGGTTTGTCCGACCTGGCCCGTCGGGTGGAGCGCCAGGCCACCGAGCAGGTCCGGGCCTCCGCAGCGGACAGCCCCCGCCCATCCGTCCCGCTGCTCGAGCCTCGCCCGGCGCCCGGGGCGCTGCTCGGGCCACGGCCCACACCCATCCCGCTGCTCGGGCGTCGGCCGGCGCCCGGACCGCGAGCGGGGATCTTCACCTGGCCACGGGCCGAGTATCGGTTCGCCGGCACCGTCGAGCTGAGGGTCGGACCCATCACGTCGGCGTTCGTCGGGGGCCTGACCATCGCCGAGCTGGTCGGTGGGCGCCGCCGGGTGGTGCTGACCGAGACGGTCGGCGTCGGTGCCGCAGTGGGCGTCGGGTCATCGGTGGACGTCGGCATCGGCGGGCCGAACGCGGCCGGCGCACCGACCTCGGGCGCGTCGGCCGACGGGCGGGCACGAGCGGGCCTGGTGCATCGTCAGTCCTGGGAGATCGACGAGGCCGATCTGGACGAGCTGCTGTCACGTCTCGCGTTCGAACGTGCCGGTCGTGCCGTCACCACCAGCGCCGATCCGCTGGTCCGGGTCGGCGCAGCGGTCGACGACGTCGTCGGCTGGGTCACCGGCGATGACCCCGGATGGGACGTCATCGCGCAGGTTGCGACCGGAGTCCCGGCGCCACGCTCGACCGAGACGCTGACCGAGGTGCAGCTGGCCGGTTCGGTGGGCATCGGCCTGGGATCGTTCGCCGGGCTCAGCGGTCGACTGCACGGCGTCACCTCGCTACGCGTCGGCGGCGTCGAACACCGCGGAGTTGCTGGTGCCGGCACCGCGCCCACCCGGTCCTCTGTGCTGGAGGTGCAGAGCTCCGCGGGCGGCGAACTGTCGAGCACCCTGCTGCGGCGGCTCGGGGTGGCGCTGCCGAACGACCTCCATGGCGAGGTGTTGGTCCGGCTCGAGGTGCCCGACCCCGCGCCCGACGGACCGCCACCGCACGTGCTGGTCCGGCTCGGAGCGGGCGACGGCGCGACGATCGACGATGTGGCGGCACGGGTGACGTTCGGTGGCCCCGACCCGGAGCGGTCGGTGGGCGAACTGCGTCGAGCGGTCGACGGTCTCGGTCGTGGCGACGTGGCGGGAGCCCTGCGCAAGCTCTCCGAGATCGAGCCACAGATCGCCGGTGTCGAAGTGGGTGCTGCCACCGGATCGGTGTCGGGCGGCTCGGCCAGGGCAGGGCTGACCACCGGGGTCGGCATCGGCGGAGGGGTGTCGGTCCGTGGTCAGGCGATCCACGTCGAGCGGGATTGAGGTCAGCCGAGCAGCACCCGGGTGGCGGTCTCCAGCTTCGGCACGAGCGCCGTGGGCGGTTCCACCCCGGAGATCCACCCCACCAGCGCCGCCATCCAGACGTCGGACAGCAGGTCGATCGACTGGATGATGTCGTCGCCCGCGGCGTCGAGCTCACCGTCGACCCCGAGCGCGTCGCTGATGATGCGCCGCATGAGGACCCTGGTCTCTGACACCGCAGGAGCGATGTCGGAGTTGCCCGAGACCAAGGCGCGGATCATCGCGATGGTCACCTGCGGTTCGCGCTGCAGCGCCTTGTTCGCCCGCCGCAGCACGTCGATCACCCGCTCGACCGGGTCCTCACCGCGAGGCGGGCGGACCGCCAGCCGGTCGGCCAGGCCCTCGATGTCGGCGATCATCACCGAGACCAGCAGGTTCTCCTTGGACGGGAAGTAGCGGTAGAGCGTTCCCAGCGCCACGTCGGAGCGCTGCGCGACCTCGCGCATCTGGACCGCGTCCCAACCGCCTTCGTGGGCCAGCTCGGCGGTGGCCTCGAGCATGCGCTCACGTCGGTCCTGCTGGGACTGCGTCAGCGTGGTCGTACGTTCGCTCACCTGCTCCTCGTCCCTCCCGGCGGCCCGGTGGCGGACCCGCCGGACGAGCTTACGAGAACGCGTTCCACTTCGAGGTATGCGCTCCGATCAGGCGCCCGTTGCTGCCCGACTCACCAGGCGGTGAGGGGTCCGGCGACCCGTTCCAACTCGGCGGTCCGTTCGAGCTGCACCGGCACCTCGTCGATGCGCACCACCGGCGTCCCGAGCGACGCCGCCAGGAGCTCGACGTGGGCAGCGGAGCTGTCGAGCGACCCCTCCGGGCCCCACAGCTGCAACGCCACCCCCAGCTCGAGCGTCTCGGCCAACTCGAGCACTGCAGCGGAGATCTCGTCGATGCCGTCGACACCGCCGATCTGGTCCGACACCGCCAGGCAGGGCCGCTGCTCGAGCGCGCACACCAGCGCCGCGGCGGCGGCGAAACCCTGGGACCCGGTCGCGGGCACGCACACGCTCCCCGGGAAGGACGTGGGCAGGGTCCGGGCGATCCAGAACCCCGCAGGGCCCGGATCGGCCACCACCACCCCACGATCGGGGAGCGCGCCCGACAGGTGCAGCGCGGCGCGTGGGGCGGTCAGCGGCACGGCGTCGGATTCGTAGAGGGGCGTGACGACCGCCGCGATCGTCGCGTAGAGGGGAGGCCGTTCAGGCAGCGAGGTGGCAGCGGTCCACCGTTGGCACAGGGCGCCGAGCTGGTGTGGCGGCACATCCTGGACGACCCAGTTGCCGAGCTGCTCGGGCGAGGACTCGTCGGGGTCGAGTCCGCTGGTGATGACGACGTCGGCCGCCGCCACACCGGCGAGCTCGAAGTCACGACCCTGCAGGCCGGCGGTGCCGAAGTGGAAGGGGCTGTCCCAGCGCTCGACGCCCTTGGCTCCCCAGGTGTTGACCACGCCGATGCCGGCCTTGCGCGCCATCTCGTGAAGATCGTCGACCGCCGCTGCGCGCACCACCCCCGGTCCCACCACGGCGACCACGTCGAGCTCGGCCATCGACGGATCGAGGACCAGGACCGGCGACCGCTCCGAGGCGCCCGCGACGGTCAGGTCGTCGCCCACCGGTGCGTCCAGATCCAGATCGAGGTGCAACGCCACCACGCCGGGGATGATCATGCCGGCAGGGTCCGACAACGCCTCGACCAGCTGCTCGACGGTGCTCACCTGCTGCAGGGGCGCCCGTCCGCCCGGCTGGGAGGAGAGGTGCAGGATCGGTCCGTCGAGCAGTGCTGCGCCCACCCTGCCGCTGCCGTCGTGGTGACCGAGTCGGCCGTCGGCGTCCGCCAACAGCACCGCCAGGTCCACGTCGTCGACCGCGATGTGGCGCAGACCGCCCAGGGCGGCGCCGTAGACGCGCATGACGCCCAGCTGGCGGAGTCGATCCTCGAGCACCTGCAGCACGGTGCGGGTGCTGCTCACGGCTGCTCCTCGATCGGCGCCAGGGCGTCGAGCGCGGTCTCGACCGCGCCGATCAGCTCTGGTTCGAGGTCGGCGAACGTGTCGACCGAGGAGATCACGCGCTTCCACCCCTGCGCCGGTGTTCCCCAGCCGAGACGACGACAGACCCCGGCCTTCCACTCCTCGCCCCTCGGGACGTCGGGCCAGGCCTCGATGCCGACCGCCTTGGGTCGCACGCACTGCCAGATGTCCACGAAGGGGTGCCCGACGACCAGGACGTGGGGACCCTGGACCTGCGCTGCGAGTCGGGTCTCCTTGGACCCGGGAACCAGGTGATCGAGCAGCACCGCCAGCGAGCGACCCGGTCCCGGGCCGAACGACGCCACCAGCGCCGCCAGATCATCCGCACCGTCCATGGACTCCACGACGATGCCGAGCTCACGCAGCTCGTCGCCCCACACCCGCTCCATGAAACGGGCGTCGTGGATGCCCTCGACCCACAGGCGAGACGAACGAGCGACCCGCGCCACCTGCTGTTCGGCCACGATCCCACCGGCGGCCGAGCGGCGCGTCGCCGGCGCGGTCGACGGTCGGCGTCGACGGCTGCACGAGCGTGACCGTCTCGCCCTGATGGGCGAACGCTCCCGCGTGGTGCTCGAAGGTGTGCTGGCGCCCCGAGGAGTCCTTCAACACCACCAGCTGGCCGGTGAACTTGCGCAACCGGCCCCTCAGCCCGGTGGGGCGGTGCAGCAGCACCATGTCGGGACGCGCCACGACCTTGCTGTAGGTGTCCGCGAGACGCCGTGCACCAGCCACGCCACCCACCGAGCGGTCCTCGAGGATGTCGCCGTAGGGGTCGTCGCCGCTCATCGCTGCGCCCGTTTCGATCTCGCCGTCGATCGCTGCTCCGAACTCGCCGAGGACCGAGACGAGTTCGGCGAACCCCGCGAGGACGACGGGGACGGCGACGGGGAGCTCGACGCGCCGGACGGCCAGCCCCGATCGTCCCACCCGGGCGACCCGGGGCGGAGACCCTTGGCGAGCTGTTCCAGCACCGACAAGCCGGCGGGGTCGAGCGTGACCACCTCGAGCACCGGACCGCCGGCGCCGACCGCGGCGCGCAGTGCTCGTCCCGGAGAGCTGACCCTGGCCGGCAGGTCCGTGGTGAGCAGCACCACGGCGTCGGAGTCGTCGTCGGCTGCGAGCAGTCGCACCGTCGAGGCGCGCCCGATGCTGCGCCACACCGTCTCGGGCCGCTTCAGGCCCGGTCGGGCCGAGGAGAACGCACCGCACAGGTCGAACACCAGCCGCCGTCCATCCGCATCACGCCCGGCGAAGGTCATCTCCACCCCGGCGACCTTCGGTGCGGACTCGACCTCGGCGAACCCCGCCTGCTCCAGCAGTTCTCGCGCCAGCTCCTTGGCACTCGAGCCCTCCCGCGCAGCACGGGCGAAGACGTCCTCGCCATCGATCGGCTCGGAGGGCACCCTGGGAGCGCCCGGGGCATCGATGCCGGAGCCGGCATCATCATCGGCATCGGCAGGTACGGCTTCCGGACGAGCCGCATCGCTGTGAGCCACCTCTCCGCGAGCGGCGTCGATGCGTTCGGTGGCCGCTCGCACATAGTCGGGGTCGGTGTCGTAGCCGGCGTAGTGCCGACCGGAGCGCACCGCCGCAACGCCGGTCGTGCCGGACCCCATGAACGGATCGAGCACCAGGTCACCCGCGTAGGTGTAGAGGTGGATCAACCGCTGCGGGAGCGCCACCGGGAACGGTGCGGGATGCCCGACCCGGCGAGCCGACTCCGGGGGGATCTCCCACAGGTCCAGGGTGGCGTCCATGAACTCGTCGCGATGCACCGTGCTGGTGCTGGGCAGATTGCGGCGCTGCCGCTCGGCCACCGGCACCGCCCGGTCGAAACGACCCTTCGACGCGATGATGACCCGCTCGGTCAGGTCGCGCAGGACCGGGTTGGCGGCGCGCTGGAACGACCCCCAGGCGCACGAACCCGATGCGCCGCGTTGCTTGACCCAGACGATCTCGCCACGCAGCAGCAGGCGGAGGTCGTCCTGGAGGATGGCGGTGATGTCCGACGCGAGCGAACGGTAAGGACGCCGACCGAGGTTGGCGACGTTGACCGCGATGCGCCCTCCGGGCTCGAGCGTACGTACGCACTCCGCGAAGACGTCGCGCAGCATCTGCAGGTACTCGAGGTAGGTGGCGGGAACATGCTCGGCGTCGAGCTCGGTCTCGTAGGCCTTGCCCGCGAAGTACGGCGGAGAGGTGACCACCAGAGCGACCGATCCGTCGGCCACCTGGGCCATGTCCGCCGACGATCCGTGGAACACCCGGTCCACTGCTCGCACCGACGGGTCGTCGGCCAGGGTTGCGTCGGCGGAGATCTCCGGCGGCTGGAACCGGGCGTAGAAGTCCGACGAGTCGTGGCCCTCCCGGCGCCCGACACCGAACTCCGACGTGGCGGTCGGCCGCCGCTTCGGAGGTGTCACATCGGTGGGGCTCACTGCGCAGAGACTACGGGGCGGCAGTGACAGCCGCGAGCCCGCGCCGCTCAGTAGCGAAGGCCCGGCGCCCGGGTGAAGAACACGTCGGTGGCGAGCTGCTGGCCCAGCTTCGTCGCGTCCCAGCGGCGCTCCCCGTTGTTGATGGTCGGACCGTCGGTCCAGCCCTTCATCAAGATGATGTTCTCGGCCACCGCACGGATGATCTGCCCGGTGACGTGGTCGGCCTCGTCCGAGGCGAGCCATGCCACCAGCGGCGAGGAGACCGAGGGGTCCATGCGGTTCCATTGGTCCTCGGGAACCTCATCGGCCTCGATGACCGCCGGCGCGCCGGGCATGGTGCCGGTGATCCGTGTCGCCGCGGCCGGGCCGACCGCGTTGACGGTGACGCCCATCTTGTAGAGCTCCAGGCTGAGCGTCTGGGTCAGGCTCGCGATGGCCGCCTTGGCGGGGGCGTAGTTGGTCTGGCCGAAGTTGCCGGTGAGCCCTGCGCCCGAGACGGTGTTGATGATGCGGCCGCCGACCTTCTCGCCGGTGGACTTGTTGACCGAGCGCCAGTGCACCGCGGCGTGCTTGCACGGTGCCCAGGTGCCGCGCAGGTGCACCTTGATCACGGCATCGAAGTCCTCGGGCGCCATGTTGAAGATGGAGCCGTCACGGACGATGCCGGCGTTGTTCACCAGGATGTCCAGGCGACCGAACGCATCGATCGCCTGGGCGACCATCTCACCCGAGGCGTCGTAGTCCGACACGTCGGCGTAGTTGGCCACGGCCTCGCCGCCGCGCCCGGTGATGATGTCCACGGTCAGGTCGGCGTCGCGGCCTTCGCCCTCGCCCTTCACCGAGCCACCCAGGTCGTTGACGACCACCTTGGCGCCGTGCTTGGCCAGCTCGAGCGCATGCCCGCGGCCGATGCCGTGGCCGGCCCCGGTGACGATCGCGACCTTGCCGTCCAACATGCCCATGGTGTGCTGCCTCTCTGAGAAATGGTCGGATCACAGCGCCGCTGCGACCTGACAGGTCGTCAGATCCTAGGAGCGCCCGCCCGTCCACCACGAACCGGGTGCAGAAACACACGCCCTGGCGTGCAGAAACGCCCCAGGTTCGGGGGTCTCGCGATACCGGGTGCAGAAACACACACCCCGACGTGCAGAAACGCCCCAGGTTCGGGGGTCTCGCGCGGTGTGACGTGGGGTGGAGTGGCGTGGTGGGGCGTTCAGGCCCGGTCCGGGTCCGGAGCCTCGGCCTCGAGCTCACCGGTCTGGATGTCGTCGCCGCCGGTGGCGAGCTTCCAGATCACGGCCCCGAGAGCACCGCCCACCACCGGTGCCACGATGAACAGCCAGAGCTGCGTCAGGGCGGTGCCACCCTCGAACAGCGCCGGTCCGAGCGAGCGTGCGGGGTTGACCGACGTGTTGGTGATCGGGATCGCGATGAGGTGGATCAGGGTCAGCATGAGGCCGATGCCGATGGCGGCCTGGGCCTTCGCCGCCGCCTTGGTGGTGATCCCCAGGATCACGATCACGAACAGGGCGGTCAGGACGACCTCGGCGATGGCCGCACCGGGGAGGTCGTAGAAGACCCGGCCGTTCTCCTGGCCGTACGCGTTGGACGCGAACGCACCCTGGGAGATCTCGAACCCGCCGGGTCGCGAGGTCTGGATCGACCACAGCACCGCCACAGCACCGATCGCGCCCAGGCACTGCACCACCACATAGGCGGGCAGGTCCTTCCATGCGAAGCGACCAGCGGTGGCCAGGCCCACCGACACCGCCGGGTTGAAGTGGCCACCGGAGACGTGGCCCAGCGCGTAGGCACCACACAGCACCGTCAGACCGAACGCCAGGCTGACACCCAGGTAGCCGATGCCGTTGTTCACGACCCCCGCCGCAGGCAACTCGATGCCGCCGACGCCGACCGCGCCCTTGGTCGTGCCCAGCGCCGCGGCGGCGAAGATGGCCGAACCACAGCCTCCCAGGACCAACAGGAAGGTGCCGATGAACTCTGCACCGAGCTTCTTGGACATGATCATCTCAGCCTCCTCACACCCTTGCCGACCTTGCCGGGCGACCAGCGGATCGCTCCACCGGATCGGCCACGGGATCGACTTCTTCGGAACGTAACAGCCGGGAAGTACCGCGCAGCGGACCAACTGCACCCGGGAGCGCGGACGGACCCCTAACGTGGCCCCGATGGGCAGCCGGACACGACGTCGATCGCTGCTCGACCATCCGGCCCGCTACGTCGTGGCGGGTTTCGTCGTGGTCATCCTGAGTCGGATCGGCGTTGCTGATGTTGCCCTGGTCCACCCAGGCCGGCACCACCACCTCACCGCTCCAGGCCGTCTTCACCGCGACCTCGGCGGTCACGGTGACCGGGCTCGCCGTGGTCGACACCGGTGCGCACTGGAGCGGCCTCGGTCAGGGGATCATCCTGATGATGGTGCAGGTCGGGGGACTCGGCTTCATGACCGTCTCGTCGCTGCTGGTGCTGTTGATCTCACGTCAGCTCGGGCTCCGCCGACGACTCGTGACCAAGGAGGAGCGCGAGACGTTCAGCCTGGGCGACCTGCGTGACGTCCTGCTGGGAGTGGGCATCATCACCGTGGCGGTGCAGGGCTTCGTGGCGGTCGTGCTGACGTTGCGCCTGTGGTGGGGCTACGACGTCGGCATCGGCACCGCTGCGTGGAGCGGGGCCTTCCATGCGGTCACCGCGTTCAACAACGCCGGATTCTCGTTGTACGCCGACAGCCTGATCGGCTTCAGCTCGGACTGGTTCGTGCTGGTCCCGATCATGGGGGCGGTCATCATCGGCGGGCTGGGGTTCCCCGTCCTGGTCGACCTGCGCCGCGTCCGGGGGAAGTGGCGCGGCCTGACGCTGCACTCCAAGGTGACGCTGTCGGCCACCGGCGCGCTGCTGGTGCTCGGCGTCGTGCTGCTCTCCGCGCTCGAGTGGGGCAACCCCGCCACCCTCGGGACCCATGCCGTTGGCCGACAAGGCCCTCAACGGCGCGTTCGCATCGGTGACGCCGCGCACGGCGGGATTCAACTCGATCGACACCGCGGGCATGCAACCGCAGAGCCAGCTGGCGACCATCGGCCTGATGTTCATCGGCGCGGGCTCGGCAGGCACGTCGGGCGGCATCAAGGTCTCGACCTTCGCCATCCTGGCGCTGGTGATCTGGAGCCAGCTGCGCGGCGACGCCGACGTCACCGGCTTCCACCGTCGGATCCCCGACGCCACCCAGCGCCGGGCGATCACCGTGTCGCTCCTCGCCGTGGCGTTGGTGGTGAGCGCCACCGGCTTCCTGCTCATCTCCGCGGAGTCGGGGTTGGGCGACGCGTTCTTCGAGGCCGTCTCCGCGTTCGGTACGGTCGGGTTGAGCACCGGCATCACCCCCGGCCTGCCCGCAGGCGATCAACTGGTGCTCATGGCGCTGATGCTGATCGGTCGAGTCGGGCCGATCACACTCGGCGCCGCGCTGGTGCTCCGTGCACAACCGAGCCGCTACCGGCTTCCCGAGGAGGGTCCACTCATTGGCTGACCGACGAATCCGCCCCGAGATGATCGTGGTGATCGGCCTGGGCCGGTTCGGCTCCGCGCTCGCCGACCAGCTCCAGGACCTGGGCCACGAGGTGCTCGGCATCGAGACCGACGACCACCTGGTCCAGGTCGCGTCGGGCGACATGACCCACGTGGTGCAGGCCGACGCGACCGACGAGGCCGCCATGCGCCAGCTCGGCGTGCACGAGGTGCACCACGCGGTGGTCGCCATCGGACAGAGCATCCAGGCGTCGATCCTGGCCACCGCGACCCTGGCCGACCTGGGCGTACCCGACATCTGGGCCAAGGCCCAGACCGCACAGCACGCGCGCATCCTCGAACGGGTCGGCGCCCACCACGTGATCTTCCCCGAGCAGGACATGGGTCGTCGTGTGGCGCACCGCGTGACCGGCAAGATGCTCGAGTACGTCCAGTTCGACGAGTCGTTCGCGCTGGTCGAGACCACGGTGCCGGCCGGCCTCGCCGGCCGCACGCTGCTGGAGTCGGGGATCCGCAACGACCACGGGGTGAACGTCGTCGGGGTGAAGCAGCCCGGCGGATCGTTCGCCCACCCCCGCCCCGACACCGTGCTGGGTACCGGCAGCCTGCTGCTCGTCGCCGGCGAGGTCGCCACCGTGGAACGCTTCGCCGCCCTGGACTGACACGTCACCGGACGCGACCGGCCCGGGGCTGCTGGCCGTGCTCGGACCGCTCAGCCGGAGAGGTCGTCGCGCAGCAGCTGCTCGAGGACCTTGACCGACACGGTGTCGCCGCCGCGCACCACGATCTCCTCGGTGCGTCCGGTCACGACCAGGTTGCCCGTGACATCGAGGAACCCGAGGTCGCCGGTGCAGAAGAACCCGTCGTCGTCGAACGCCGTCCCGTCGAGGGAGGGGTCCAGGTAGCCGCGCATCAGCTGCGGCGCGCGCAAGCGGATCTCGCCGACCTCCCCCGGATCGCACAACTTGCCGTCGATGCCCACGAACCGCAGCTCGACTCCGTGCACCGGCGCGCCGTCGGTGCCGCTCAACACGTCGTCCGGGTCGGTCACCGACGCCATCGTGACGTTCGGGGCCTCGGTCGATCCGTACCCCCACAGCACCGGCACCCCGAACACCGACCGGATCTCGTCGGCGAGGTCCTGGGAGCGGTCGACACCGTTGCCGACGAAGGCACGCACGGTCGGGAAGAGCGGCTCGATCTGGTGGCGTTGGCGCTCCAGGTACATGGCGTTGAGCTCACTGTCGGATCCCGCGAGCGTGACCCCCTCGCGGGCGAGCACCTCGACGATGCGTCGTGTGTCGAGGGTGTCGCACACGATGCTGGCGCAGCCCGACTCGAGGCTCGCGAGCAGCCACACGATCCCCGCCACCTGGGTCACCGGCGCGACGAACCCGATGCGGTCCCCGTCGATCAACCCGAGCCGGCGACCCAGGCCACGGGCCGCGGCCAGCAACGATGCATCGGTGTGCTGCACGATCTTCGGTCCGGCGGTGGTGCCGGCGGTGGCGAACAGGAAGCGGACCTCCTGGTCCTCGGGAAGTGCGCCGACCGACCGGGGGCTCAGCAGGGCGGGATCTCCCTGGGGCAGCGCGCGGTCGGCGAGGAGCACGCGCATCGCCCCGTGGCGACGAGCCACCTCGGTCGCCATCGCCTCGTGGTCGACACCGTGCAGCTCGGTCGGGGTCACCAGCAGCGACGTGCCGAGCCGGGTGGTGATCGCTTCGAGCTCCGACGGACCGAGCGACGGCGGCAGCGGGTTCTGCACCACGTCCAGCCGGCTGAGCGCTGCGATGAGCACGAGCGATTCGATCCGGGTCGGAAGCTGCCAGGTGACGATGTCGTCGGCGCCCACCCCAGCGGCCGCCAGCCCGGCCGCGGCCAGCTCCGCCTCGGCCCAGAACTCCGCGAAGGTGAGGGTGCCCATGTCCTCGTCGACCGCCATGAGCGCGTCCGGCGTGGCGTCGACACGCCGGTCCATCAGCTCCCACAGTGTGCGTGCGTACTGCATGTGACTCCCCCGGGTGCCTGCGGTTCGGCACGCCGTGCCAGCAGTGTAGGGAAGGGCGAACGGCGCGGGTGCCGGCCTGCGATGCCGCCCGGCTCAGCCGGGCACGAGCTCGGGCACCTCGGTCCCCGCCGGCACCACCACCACGGACCGCTCGCCCAGCGGCTCCAGCAGCTGCAGCTCCACCCGCCGCGGTTCGGCGCCGTCACCGCACGGCAGGGAGTCCGGCGGAACCACCGAGATCGCAGCGAAGCTCACCGACCGGACATCCTCGGTGACCACCACCTGCGCCAGGAACTCATCGGCAGACCGGGCACAGCCCACCAGCAGCTCGGCAGTTCGATCATCGGCGCCGACACTGACGCGCAGCGGTGCGACCACCGCGTCGAGTGCCGGCGCCGTCGACGCCCGGCGGCGGGCTGAACGCATAGGAGGTGCTGGTGCCGTCCCGGAGCGCCTCGGTCGCCCCGTCGGGCAGCGGCGGGGCTCCTCCGGCCGGGGTGTTCCCCGGCGGTGCGGCGTCATCCTGATCGGCTGCATCGGCGCCGTCGGCGTCGCCGCCCGGAGCCACATCGCCGTCGGAGTCCTCGGGAAGTGTCTGGCGGACCGGCACCTGCACCGTCGAGGTGTCCGATCCGCCTCCGAAGATCAGCAGGCCGATGCCGACCACCGCGAGCAGCACGAACACCGCCACCGGGCCCCACAGGCCGTAGCTCCGTTCGCCCTCGTCACCACGCACGGGACCAGCGTGGCGTGCGACCGCAGCCCGGCGCAACGCGAGCGCCGGCCCACCGTGTCAGAACGTCGCCACCGGGGCGACGGGCGCGGACGACGCCCCCACCAGGGGCTCCGGCGCCGCGCACAGCAGGAACGACCAGCGCTCCTCGTCGGCACACGCGACCGCCAGATCCTCGAAGTCCCAGTTCTGCCCCTGGATCAATCCCATGTCGCGCAACTGGATCATGTGCACCGACAGGCAGTCGGACCAGTCGGCCATCGTCGGGGGGAACGCCTCGTACGCGTACGAGTCGACGAACGCGCCGGCGACGTCGTGGCGGTGCAGCCACTCGATGGAGTGCACCGACAGACCCGGCAGCTGGAAGTCCTTGCCCGTCGCGTACCGCACGCGGTCACCGGCTCGGTAGTGGCGCATCTCTCCGGTGCGAACGCAGACCACGTCACCCGACTCGATCGTGATGCCCGCCGCGTCGACCGCCGCGTCCAGATCATCCGCGGTGATCGAGTAGCCCTGGTCCACCTCGTCGAGACCGGCCACGCCCTTCAGTCGGGGCAGGTCGATGAGCACACCCCGTGTGACGATCTGTGGCAGCTTCTCCGCGCCGAGCTTCGATGCGCCGTACTGCGCGGTGACCGTCGAGGCGGACACGCCGTTGTAGAGCAGGCCGTCATAGGAGACATGGCACAGCGCGTCGATGTGGGTCCCCGCACAGGTCGACATCATCACGAGGTCGTCGGTTCCCTCCCAGATGCCCGGCGCGTACTGGTCACGTTCGTTGAGCGACGTCACCGTCAGGATGGGGTTGTAGCGCCTGGCCGGCTGGCCGACCTGGATGCCGTCGGCCCGCAGGTCCACCCCGAGCGACACACGTCGACCCGACCGCACCTGTGCCGCACCGCGCCGGCGCCGCTTCGGCGGTCAGCAGGTTGCCGCAGCCCAACTCGTCGTCGTCGCCCCAGCGACCCCAGTTCGACACTCGGGCGGCCAGTTCGGGCAGATCTCCGGGAAGCGGCACGGCTTCGTCAGTCCAACGTCAGCACGCCGCGGGCCAACTTGCCCTCGTGCAACTCGTCGAGCGCCAGCTGGAAATCCTCCAGCGGGTAGGTCTGCGAGACGAGCTCGTCCAGCTTCAGCCGGCCGGCCTGGTACAGCTTCACCATCAGCGGGATGTCGTACTGCGGACGGGCCGAGCCGTACCGGCAGCCCATGATCGTCTTGTCGTTGTACATCGTGTTGACCACGAAGCTGGCCTCGGAGCCCATCTTGGGCACCCCGAGCATCACCAGGTTGCCGCCCCAGTCCAACAGGTCGGTCGAGGTGCGGATCAGCGCGGTCGAGCCGACGCACTCGAAGACGTGGTCGACCCCGTCGGGACAGATCTCCTTGACGGCCTCGACCAGATCGAAGTCCGGGCCGTCGGGGCAGATGAAGTGCGTGGCACCGAAGGCCTTCGCGAACGACTCCTTGCCGGGGTTGGTGTCGACCGCGATGATCGGCAACGCGTCGGACAGGGCTGCGCCCTGGATGGCGTTGAGCCCGATGCCGCCGACACCGATGACCACCACCGACTCGCCGTGGGCGACCTTGGCCCGGTTGAACACCGCGCCGACCCCGGTCAGCACACCACAGCCGATCAGCGACGCCGAGGTGAGCGGGACGTCGTCGGGGATCTTCACCGCCTGGGTGGCCTTGACCACCGTCTCCTCGCAGAACACGCCCAGGTTCGCGAACTGGAAGACCTTCTTCGTGTCGTCGCCGTGACCGCAGGTGAAGGGTCGCGACAGCTTTCCGAGCGACTGGCGGCAGAACGTCGGCCTGCCCCGGTCGCACTGCGCGCACTGCCCGCAGTTGCCGAGTGTGGACAGCACGACGTGGTCGCCGACCGCGACGTTGGTGACGTCGCTCGAGATCTGCACGACCTCGCCGGCACCTTCGTGACCCAGCACGACCGGCGGCGGGAACATGATCGTGCCGTTCAGCACCGAGACGTCGCTGTGGCACAACCCCGCAGCATCGATGCGGACACGGACCTCGCCGGGGCGCAGATCCCGCACCTCCACGTCGGTCTCGACCTTCGCCTGCTCGCCATCCCACACGATCGCCTTCATGGGAGCGACGGTAGCCGAGAACTAGAACTCGTTTCAGTTCCGTCTGGCGCCCGCGACGCACCTGTGGTTGCCTCGACCCGGTGTCACCCGACCCGGTCGACCTCAGCTACCGGATCCTCGACCGCGACGGCCCCGCCGAGCGGCTGCTGGTGCTGCTCCACGGCTACGCCGAGCCCACCGCGCCACTGACCGACCGACTCGAGTTGCTCGACCCGACCGGCTCCTGCCTGGTCGTGGTGCCCGAGGCCCCGTTCGAGCGCCGGGGTCGCCCGATCTGGCACCGCGCGACTGGTCACCGCGCCGGAGGAAGCTGCCGAGCAGTACTCGATCTCACTGCGCAGCATCGACGCGCTGCTGGGCCGTCTCGGTGACGAGACCGGCCTGGACCCCGGCGCGACGATCGTCGGTGGGTTCAGCCAGGGCGGCGGCCTGTCGTTCGGGCTGATGCTCGGCGCCGGGATCACCCACCGACCGGCGGCGGCATTCGGCATCTGCAGCTTCCCTCCGGCGTTCGACGGCTTCCGCGTCGACCCGAACGGCGCCGTGGATCGCCCGTGCTTCCTGGTGAGCGCGCACCAGGACCACTTCGCTCCCATCGAGATGTCACGCGGCGGCGCGGCAGCCCTGGCCGATGCCGGGATGTCGGTCACCTACGCCGAGGTCGACACCGGCCACGTCGTGAGCGACGCGGCCGCGGAACTGGCGGGCCGCTGGCTCCGAGCGGTCCTGGTCGATGAACCCCCGACCGGATTCCCCGACCTGCTGTCCGGTGTCAGCGGACGAGGGGGCTACTACGACGGGCTCTGGGTGTTCGACGCCTGACCCGGCGATGCCACGGGTGCCTCGGGGCTGCCACCGGACCCACCCGTGAGTTCGGTGCCGACCGGCTCGATGCTGGCGGGTTCGATGCCCAGCTCCACGAGCAGCGCAGCGAGCTGTGTCTCCAGGACGTGCACGCGGTGCTCGAGGTCGTCGACCCTCGACGGCTCGACCCTCTCGACCCCGCGCGACGACCTCGACCCGCCCCCACCGGCCGGAACGAGCGCTGCTGCAGCGGCGCGCCCCTCGGCGTCGGACTCGAGCAGCTGCATCCAGCGGGGTTCCTTCTGCCCGGGCTGACGCTCGAGCTGCACCACCATCGGTCGATCCCCCACCGCCAGTCGGGCAAGCGTGGACTCGACCGCCTCGACAGTGGCGAAGTCGTGCTGCCGTTCGGTTCGGGTTCGCAGCTCAGCCACCGTCTGCGGACCGCGCAGCAACAGGACCGCGATGACCGCCCTGGCCGGGTCGTCCAGCCCCAACGCCTCGTCCGCGACATGCCGGTACCGCGTCGCCCGCTCGCCGCTGACCGGGTGCACCACCCGCAGCAGGCCCTTCCCCTTGAGCGCGAGCGCAGTGGTCTCGACCAGCTGGGTGTCGTAGTCGACCACGGGGTGACGGCTGGACGTCTGGTTGCACGCCGTGGTGAGCGCCTTGAGCGTCAGCGGATAGGCCTCGGGGGTGGTGGCCTGCTTCTCCATCAGGCAGCCGAGCACCCGCGACTGCGGTGCGGTCAGGTCCAACACGTCCGGTACGTCCACCATCCGCTCAGGTTGCCACACACCGGGCTCGGCGCCGCCGGGGCGTCAGATCTCCTCCCCGAACGCGTCGCAGTCCGGGTTCTCGCACACGAAGCGGGTGTCGACGACATGTGAGGGGTCCGCCGGAAGGGCCGTGACACCGCATGCCGCGGCAGATGGGCGCCCGATCTCCGCGCTGGTCGTCGTCCCAGCCGTCGTCGGTCACTGATCGGCGCTCGCAGATCTGACCGGCGTCAGCCCGGCCAGACGATCGACTGCAGCTCGGAGTAGGCGTGCAGACCGTAGTCACCGCCGTCACGACCCACGCCCGACTGCTTGAAGCCACCGAACGGCGCCTCGTGGTTGCGCTGCAGCGTGTTGATGCCGACGTTGCCGGACCGCAGCCGCTGGGCCACGTTCCAGGCACGGGCGGTATCGCCGGAGAAGACGTAGCTGTAGAGGCCGTAGTCCGAGTCGTTCGCGATGGCGATCGCCTCGTCCTCGTCGTCGAAGGGGACGACGACCACCACCGGCCCGAACAGCTCTTCTCGCACCGGGGTCATCTCGTTGGTGCAGTCGACCATCAGGGTCGGTGCGACGTAGAAGCCGCGCTCCATCTCGGGACGCTCACCCCCGGCGGCGATCGTCGCTCCCTCGGACACACCCGTCGCGATGTAGCCCTCGATGCGGTCGCGGTGCGCTGCGGTGATGACGGGCCCCACCACGGTGTCGCGCTCCGTCGGGTCACCCACCTTCATGTGGCCGATCGCCTTCTGCAGACCACCGACCAGGTGGTCATGGATCGAGCGGTGCACGATCACACGGGTGGGCGACGTGCAGATCTGACCGGAATGGAAGCCGAACACCGACGAGATGCCACCGATCGCTGCCTTCAGGTCCGCGTCGTCGAACACGATGCAGGCGCCCTTGCCGCCCAGCTCCATGAGCTGGCGCTTCATCTGCGAACCGCACACGGCACCGATGCGCTGGCCGATCTGGGTCGAGCCGGTGAACGACACCATGTCGGTCAACGGGTTGGCGACGACCGCCTCGGAGGGCGCGATGTCCTGACCGGTGACGACGTTGACCACGCCGGGCGGGAAGCCCGCCTCGTTCATCAACTCGACCATGCGGATGACGCCCAGCGGGTCCTGGGGGGCCGGCTTCACCACGACCGTGTTGCCCATGGCCAACGCCGGGCCGATCTTGCCGGCCATGTTCGTCATCGGGAAGTTGTACGACGTGATGCAGGTGACCACACCCACCGGAGCACGGTGCACCGCGGCGGAGATCAGCCCGCCGGGCGCGAGCGCGGTGGTCGGCATCGCCGCCGGCGGCAAGGGCACGATGTTGGACTGCAGCGCACCCTTGGCGTAGCGCCGTAGCCGGGCCGACGCCTGCGGGAACTGGATGGTCTTGGCGACGCGCATGGTCGCGCCCGTCTCGGCCTGGAGGACCGGGACGATCTCGTCCGCATGGGCGTCGATGAGGTCCGCAGCTCGCTCCATCAGCACGGAGCGCTCCTCGGGTGAGGTTCGCGACCACGCGTCGAAGGCTCCGGCTGCGGCCTCGACCGCAGCATTCGCCTGCTCGACCGAGGCCTCGGGCGCACGACCCACCAGTTCCTCGGTGGCGGGGTTCACGATGTCGTAGGTGCCAGCGGCGCCCTCGACGGACTCACCGCCGATCGTCAAGCGGTAGGTGGAGTCGCTCATCAGGGGGCCAGGTCCAGGCCGAGCAGGTCGATGGCGTTGCCGCGCACCAGCTTGCGGAAGGTCTCGGGGGGCAGGTCGCCCATGAGCTTCATCGCGACCTCACGCGAGTGCGGCCAGGTGCTGTCCGAGTGCGGGTAGTCGGTCTCGAAGCAGACGTTGTCCACGCCCACCTTCTCGAGGTTCTCCAGCCCGTAGACGTCATCGAAGAAGCAGCCGTAGATCTGTCGGTAGTAGTAGGTCGAGGGCGGTTCGGGCACCTTGTCACCGATGCCACCCCAGCCGCGGTTCTCCTCCCACACCTTGTCGGCGCGCTCCAGGATGTAGGGGATCCAGCCGATCTGACCCTCGGAGTAGGCCAGCTTCAGCGTCGGGAAGCGGACGAGCACCCCGGAGAACAAGAAGTCGGTCATCGACGCCATCGCGTTGTTGAACGTCAGCGTCGACCCCACCGCTGCGGGCGCGTCGGCCGACGTCGACGGCATCTTCGAGCTGGACCCGATGTGCATGTTGACCACGGTGCCGGTCTCGGCGCACGCCTCGAACAGCGGGTCCCAGTAGCCGCTGGCGTCGTGGATCGACGGCAGCCCGAGGTAGGGCGGGATCTCCGAGAAGGTCATCCCGCGCACCCCGCGCGCCGCGTTGCGACGAACCTCCGCAGCGGCGAGCTGCGGGTCCCAGAGCTGCACGATGATGCACGGGATCAGGCGACCGTTCGTGCCTGCGCACCACTCCTCGACCTGCCAGTCGTTGTAGGCCTTGACGCACAGGTCGGCCAGGACCTTGTCCTGGGCCTCGTAGAACCGCTGGCCGCAGAAGCGGGGGAAGCTCGACGGGAAGGACATGGATGCCTCGGTCCAGTTGGCATCCATGTCGGCCAGGCGGGCCTCACGGTCCCAGCAGCCCTTGCGCATCTCCTCGTAGGTGATGCCGACGACCTTCACGTCGTCACGGTCGAAGCCGACGGCGGCCTCGAGCCGGGTGACGGGGTACTGGCCGTCCTCGTAGACCCACCAGTCGCCCTCTTCGCCGTCCTCGTCGTGCTCGAAGCTGAACACCCCGCCGACGAAGTTCATCGTGCCCTTCTGGCGGATCGAACGCGGCATCACGTCCGCGTACTTCGACGGCAGACGCGACGTCCAGACATCGGGCGGCTCGATGATGTGGTCGTCGACCGAGACGATCTTGGGAACGTCGTCGGGATCCAGATCCCGGGTACGGGTGACGTTGCTGTCCGCGGGTGCGCTCATGGTCGAATGGTAACCCCCGACCTGACGACCTGTCAGGCAGGAACTGGAACAGGTTCTAGTTTTGCCGCCCGGGTCCCGACGAGACCGCGCGATATCGTCGCTGTCCCATGAGCGACGGAGCGCGGGCTCACCTACCGGGGCTCGATGGCCTGCGCGGCGTCGCCGTGTCGCTCGTGGTGCTGTACCACCTGGGCTACCTGGCCGGCGGGTTCGTCGGCGTGGACCTGTTCTTCGTGCTCTCGGGGTTCCTGATCACGACGCTGCTGCTGGACCGTCCACCCGGCTCGGCGGTCGAACTGCGCGCCTGGTGGGGCCGCCGCATCCGCCGCCTGACCCCTGCGGTCGCGGTCGTCGTGGTGGCGACCGCGGTCACCTTCGTCGCCATCGACGCCGCGACCCGCTCACTCGCGGTCGGTGCGATCGCCACCCTGACCTGGTGGCAGAACTGGCACCTGGTGCTGAGCGACGTGTCCTACTGGTCGACCGACGTGTCACCTCTTCGCCACGCGTGGTCGCTCGCCATCGAGGAGCAGTTCTATCTGCTGTGGCCACCGATCCTGATGGGCGCCCTGGCCCTGGCCCGGAGGAGCGGCCGGCCGGCTCGCCACGGTGTGGTGGCGGTTGCGGCGGCGGGCGCCGTGGCGTCGTTCGCGTGGGCGGCATGGTTGGCGGCCCGCGGAGCGGATCTGTCGCGGATCTACTTCGGCACCGACACCCGGGTCGGCGCACTGCTGATCGGCTGCTGCGCCGCCGGGGCGCTCCACGGCCGGCACCGGGCGAGCGTCGGTCGGGCCGGCTCTGTCGCCGCGGGCATCGCAGCCGTGGTGCTCACCGCCTCGGTGTTCGGGCTGGATGTCGAACGACCGGCCACCTACCTGTGGGGCCTGGCCCTCGCTGCGGTCGCAGCCGTGGTGTTGACCATCACCGCATCGGCTCCCGGACCGGTCGCGACCGTGCTCAGCCCGTCGCCACTGCAGTGGCTCGGAACCCGCAGCTACGCGATCTATCTGTGGTCCTGGCCGCTGCAGGTCGTCATCGAACAGCAGTGGCCGAGCACTCCTCGCAGCACGGTCGCAGTCTGCACCATCGCCGGCTCGCTGGCATTCGCCGAAGGGTCGCTCCGGCTGGTCGAGCGGCCGATGCGGCTCCGCTCCGGCTGGGCCGCATCGCCGGCACCCCGACGTGCCGCGTGGGCGGGCGGCACGATCGCTGCCATTGCGGTGGTGGCACTGCTGGTGTCGGTGACCGAGCCGGCCACCGGCTTCGAGACGGTCTCGGCCGAGCGGTCCGCAGAGCTCGCCCTGCGACCGCCGCCGAGCGACGCCGCGGCGATCGACCCGGAGCCCGGCGCTCCGACTGCGCCGCCGCCGGTCGTGGACACCGCGGGTGCGTCCCAGCGCCTCCGGCTGGTGCTGACCGGGGACTCGGTGGCGTTCGCCGCGGGCTTCGTCTCGACCCCCGAGCAGCTGCACCGCGCCGGCATCCAGGTCGCGGACGGGCGCGGGCTCATCGCATGCTGGGTGCTGTCCGGCGACGGGTGGTCGGCGTTCAACACCGAGGATCAGCTCCAGGCCGCAGGCCCCCTGTGCGCCCAACAGCGTGAGGCTGAGCGAATCGGACTGTCAGGGGGAGCGGACTGGGTCGTGCACTTCGCCGGCGGCTGGGAAGGTACGTCGTTCGTCGACCCCGACGGCGAGTTCCACGAGGCACGCTCGCCGGAGCTGCGCGCCGCGATCCTGGCCGAGCTGATCGACCGCGGGACCGAGGCCACCGATGCCGGGGCACGCATCGCGTGGCCCGAGTGGGTCTGCCCCGGACGTGAGAGCGACCTTCGCTTCGGCGACGGCTACGCGACGTGGTTCAACCGGATCCTGGCCGACGCGAGCGCAGCGACCCCCGGATCGATCGTGATCCGAGCGACCGACGCAGTGTGTGTGGACGGCGACCCCGACGGCACACCGACCCCGGCGAAGGACATCGCGTGGAAGCGCGAGCACCACCCCCATGACGGTGCGTGGCTGTGGCAGGAGTGGCTCGGACCCGCGTTGTGGAGGGCCGAGGGCCGCTCGAACCCCGGGTGATGTCCGACCGTCAGCGGTGGCCGGTCAACGCAGTGCGAGGATCGTCAGCATCGCCACGTTCCACACCACGATGACCGAGTAGAGCGCGACCACCGCGGTGACCGCCCGCTCGCCCAGTCGCGCCTCCGGCGGGCACAACAGGAGCAGCAGACCGGCGATGCCGGCCACGAGCATCTTCAGCCCGAGCGGCGCAGCGAGCCCGCTCATCAACCCAGCCATCAGCGGGTTCGCCTCGACCCCGCCGTGGTGGAGCACCGCCTTGGTCGACACCACGTCCGCGATGTTCAACGCGACCACACCGCCGGCCAGCCACAGCCGCCGGGCCGACACCGTGGTGTCGGTGAACCGCAACGAACCCAGCACTTCGCCCATCTCGCCCGCCTTCGCCATGGGCCCACCCGCCGGAAGGCCGCTGCCCGTCCCGGCCAGCCACCGGGACAGGCCCACATCGTGCCAGATCCGCCGGTGCTCCGCCCGGCGGCTGCCGCCCGGGACGGATCCGGCGGACCGAGCGGCTCGGCCGGACCGTTCGTGACGCTCAGCCGAACTGCTCGAGCAGTGGACCGAGCACGGGGTCCATCTGGGCCGAGGTGAGCATGGAGCCACCGTCCATCACGATGTTCTGCCCGGTGATGTACCCGGCGCTGTCCGACAACAGGAACGCCACCAGCTCGGCGACCTCGGCGGGCTGCCCGACGCGACGCATCGGTGTGCCCGACTCGATCTGGGTCCGCAGCCCGTCGTCCGCCGCGAGCACCTCGTTCAGTGGGGTGCGGATGAACCCCGGCGAGACGCAGTTGACCCGGATCGACGGCGCCAGCTCCAACGCTGCTGCCTGGGTCAGCGCGACGACGGCTGCCTTCGCCGCGGAGTACGGCGCTTCTCCTCGTGTCGGGCGCACGCCGGACACGCTCGCCACGTTGACGATCGCTCCGGACGCTCCCGCGGCGCCGCTGTCGGCCATGAGCCGCGCGGCGACACGCAACGCGGTGAAGGTCCCCGAGACGTTCACCCTCCAGATCAGATCGACCTCGCGGTCGGTGTACTCGGCGAGCGGTTTCAGATTGCCGACACCCGCGTTGTTGACCAGGTACCGCAGCCCACCGAGCTCGTCCGACGCCTGCTCGATCGCTGCGGTCAGCGCGACCGGGTCGCCGACGTCGACCGCCACCGCCAGGCCGCCGATGTCCTCGGCCACGCGCCGGGCCCCGTCGTCGTTGCGGTCCAGCACCGCGACCGCTGCGCCACCAGCGGCGAGTCGACGGGCGATCGCCTCACCGATGCCCGACGCTCCCCCGGTGACCACCGATGCGCCGTTCGAACCCGCCCGACCGGGCGGCGATCCGGACGTGCCGACGTTGCTCATCGCGGGACGTCGCCGTCGATCACGACGGTCGGTTCCTCGGTGACGATGAACTCGACGCGCTCCATGTCCAGGAACCGCAGCTCATCGGGAGCGATCAGCTCGGCGTACTTCGGCTCGGACATGAAGCCCACGAAGTCGTCGATCGTGTCGAACCACTGGACCGCGACGCCGTCGCAGTCCTCGGTTCCCGACAACCCATCCGGACGATGACGCACATGCTGCTCGTAGCGTCGGATGTGTCGGGCCAGCGTCGGCTCGTCCGCGATCAGCGGTCCGTGGCGGTCCCGCCAGTGCTCGACGAACTCCTCGGTCGACATACCGGTGCGGCGCCGTAGCAACGCGAACAACTTGACCATCATCGCCCCCTCGAGCAGGTCTGCACCGGCGCATCGTGGCACAGCGCCGGGGTCGCCGGGGCGCACGACCCCGTGGCTATGGTGGTCGTGTGAACTCCAGGTCTGACCGCCACGAAATGTTCAGGGCACTCCCACTCTTCGCGAACTGCAGGCCCGACGAGCTCGATGAGATCGACCGGCTCGCCGACGCGGTGAGCGTGCCCGCTGGACGGACGATCCTGCAGCAGGGCGACCTGGGTCAGGAGTTCGCGCTGATCATCGAGGGCGAGGCGGCGATCGTGAAGGACGGCGTGACCGTCGCGTCGCTCGGCCCGGGCGACTACTTCGGCGAGGTGGCACTGCTCGATTCGGTCACCCGCACCGCCTCGGTGGTCGCCACCACCGACATGGTGCTCGAGGTCCTGGATCGCCGCGGCTTCAACACCCTGCTGGACGACCTGCCGAAGCTGTCGCGCTCACTGCTGTCCGGCGTGGCGCACCGCATGGCGGAGCTCGAGGCGGACAACGAACGCCTCCGCGCCGCAGCTGCGAGCTGATCGCACCGAGTCATCCAGGCTGCGCGGCAGAAACGACGGATTCCGTCACCCCTGCGCGGCAGGACGGCGGAGCCCGAGCCGACGGGACAGCGGAGCCCGAGCCGACGGGACAGCGGGTCAGCGTTGCGATTCGAGCCGGTCGAGCATCGCCTGGGAGGAATCTGAACGCCCGCTGCGGCCCTCGAGGTCGCCCTCGCCGGTCAGGACCAGCATCCAGATGAGGGCCGGGACGACCAGCAGCGCGGCGCCGGCGAAAGCGACGAGCAGTGCCCACAGGGTGGAAGGCGGCGCCGCCGCCTGAGCGATCGTCTCCTCGTCGACCAGCACCCACGGGTACTGCCCCACCCCCCAGCCCACGACGATCGCCACCACCGCCGCAGCCGCAGGGACCCGAGCCGCTCCCGGTCGTCCCCCGTGTAGCAACCACATCGCACCCAGACCGAACACCGCGCTGGCGAGCACCAACGGCAGCGCCCGACCGTGCAGGCCCGACGCCAGCGTCGGAGCATCGGTCTCGATCGCGACGACACCGCCCAGCGCGATGACCCCCACCACGATGCCGGTGGCCAGCGCCCGCCGACGGAAGTACGCCGTCAGATCGGTCTCACCGTCACGGTCCGCATCCGCGGTCAGCAACACCGCCGAGGTCCACGCGCAGACCGCCACCGCCAGGATGCCGCCGAGCAACGAGGTGGGGTTGACCCAGCTCGTCCACGGGTCGCCGTCACCGGCCAGAGGGACCCGACCCGAGGCGACGCCGCCCGCCGCAGCACCCAGGAAGAACGGCGTGATGAGCGACGACAGCGCGAACAGCGCTCCGAAGTAGCGCGCCTCGCCGAGGGTCGTCGAGGACTTCCGGAAGGCGAAGGAGCTACCACGGAACACGATCCCGGCAGCGGCCAGCAGCAGGGGGACGTACAGCGTGGTCGCGATCGCGGCGAACGCCTCGGGCACGGCGGTCCACAGGTAGACCAGCACGAAGACCAGCCAGACGTGATTCGCCTCCCACACCGGCCCGATCGATCGTTCGATCCGCACCCTCGGCCGCGCTCCCCTGCGGTCACCTCCGGCGAAGAGGTCCCAGAACCCGGAGCCGAAGTCCGCTCCCCCGAACACCGAGTAGGCGACCACGCCGACCCAGGTGACGGCCAGCACCACACCGGCCAGCGTCATCGGGGCGACCCGTCGGGACGGCCCGAGCCATCGATCTCGGCGCCCGTGTCGTCGGGGGACCCCACCGTCGCGAGCTGCGGGGTCTCGTGCTGGGACGGCCCGTACGGCGTGGACACCTCGCCACCCTCGCGCCAGCGGGCGCTCATGCGGGCGAGAACGAACCACAGGCTCAGGGCGAGCCCGATGTACATGGCGATCAGTCCCACGAGCACCACGCCGACGCCCGGCTGGGTGGTGACGGCGTCCGCGACGCGGAGCACCTCGAAGGCGATCCACGGCTGGCGTCCCACCTCGGTGGTGGTCCAGCCGGCCTCGAGCGCCAGCACCGCTGCGGGACCCGAGAGGATCACCGCGCGCAACCACCACCTGGAGGCGGGCAGCTCTCTTCGACGCCACCAGACGACCCCGGTCCACCCGGCCAACGCGATCAGTGCGGTGCCGATGGCCACCATCAGCTGGAAGCTGATGTGCACGACGTTCACCGGGGGGCGGTCCTCGGGCGGCACCGAGTCCAGCCCGGCGATGCTCGCGTTCGGGTCGAACTCGAGGATGAGCGACGTCAGGTACGGGATCTCGATCGCCCCGCGCACCTCGCCGTCGATGTAGAGGCCGCCGAGGGTCAACGGCACCCCGCTGTCGGTCTCGGGGATCAACTCCATCGCAGCGAACTTCGAGGGCTGCACCGAGGCGGCGTTGCGGGCGATCAGGTCGCCGGTGACCAGTTGCAGCGGAGCTGCGATGCACCCGACCAGGAGTCCGACGCCCATGCCCAGGCGGTGCAGCCGGTCACGGCGACCCTTCGCCCATCCGACGGCGTAGACCGATGCGACGAGGAAGCCGGTGACGACGTAGGTCGCGGGCAGCAGGTGCGCGAACTGGATCCACGTGTTGCCGTTGAACATGGCGGCCCACGGGTCCACGTCGAGCACCTCGCCGGTGGCCGCGTACGCCGCCAGGTCGAACCCCGCCGGGTTGTTCATCCAGGCGTTCACCGCGACGATGCAGAACGTCCCTGCTGCGCCGGAGATCATGATCGGGATCAGCGTGGCCAGATGGACCTTGGCCGGCAGTCCACGCCACCCGTACAGGTAGATCCCGATGAAGATCGCCTCGAGGAAGAAGAAGATGCCCTCGAGTGCGAAGGGCAGACCTATCACGTCACCGAACGTGCCCATCATCCCGGGCCAGAGGATGCCCATCTCGAAGCTCAGCACCGTGCCCGACACCGCACCGACGGCGAACAGCACTGCGGCGCACTTGCCCAGCCGCCGTGCCAACGCCAGCGCATCAGCGTCGGAGTCGCGCAGACCCCGCCGGTGCAGGATGAAGATCACGGTGGGCAGCGCGACACCCAGGCAGGACAGCACGATGTGCGATCCGAGGGAGATCGCCATCAACCAGCGGGCCTGCAACAGGTCCGTGGAACTCGCCGCGGAAGCCATGAGGAGCGTGCCGACCGAACCCATCCGCCGCGACCGTACCGCCACCACCCGGCGTCGGCGGACCCGACACCGCCGAACCCGGCACAGGGAGTCCATCCGGTGCCGAGTCCCGGTACGGTGAGTCCCACGTCGGCGCAACCCGCGGTCTGACGCAACCGGTCGAGGAGGCCCCTGTGAAGACCATCGGCAACATCTTGTGGTTCGTGCTCTGCGGCGTGTGGCTGGGCCTCGCGTACATCGTGGCGGGCCTGCTCGCCTGCCTCACGCTGATCGGCATCCCCTTCGGCATCCAGTCCTTCAAGCTCGCCGGCTACGTGATGTGGCCCTTCGGCCGGGAGCTGGTCGAGTCGCCCGGAGCCCGCTTCTCCAAGGGCGTCATGAACATCATCTGGATCATCGTCGGCGGCCTGTGGCTGGCGATCGGCCACATCCTGTTCGGCGTCGTCCTGTGCATCACCATCCTCGGCATCCCGTTCGGCCTCAAGAACTTCTCGATGGCCAAGCTGGCGCTCTTCCCCTTCGACTACTCGGTGGAGCGCAAGGGCGAGCCCAGCCCGAACGAGGCGCCGCTCACGTCGGGCGGCGACGAGGACTGACGCCTACGATCGGCGGCCGTGATCGATCTCGCCGCGCCGCCGGCCCAACGGCTCTCCAGCGCGCTGCTCGACCACGGTCGGGTCGTCGTGGCCTTCTCCGGCGGCGTCGACTCGTCGGTCCTGGCCCATGTCGCGCTCGAGACTCTCGGGGCCGGACGAGTCGCCGCGGTGACCGCCGACTCCGCGTCGCTCGCCTCAGGCGAGCTCGAACACTGCCGGGCCCTCGCCGAGGCCTGGGGGCTGCCATGGCGGTCGGTCCGCACCGAAGAGATGGCCGATTCCCGCTACCTCGCCAACGCCGCCGACCGGTGCGCCAGGTGCAAGACCGCGCTGATGGACCAACTCGGTCCGATCGCAGCCGACCTCGACGCCACGGTGGTGCTGGGCGTGAACCTGGACGACCTGGGTGATCACCGGCCCGGCCAGGAGGCTGCTGCCGCAGTCGGTGCCCGCTTCCCGATGGTCGATGCAGGGCTCACCAAGTCCGACGTGCGCGCCGTGGCCCGCGAGCGTGGGTTGTCGGTGTGGGACCGACCAGCGATGCCGTGCCTGTCGTCGCGCATCCCCTATGGCACCGCCGTCACCGTCGATCTGCTCAGTCGGATCGACCGGGCGGAGTCGGCAGTGCGGTCACTCGGCTTCGATGACGTCCGCGTCCGCCATCACGGCGACACCGCCCGTATCGAGGTGCCGGTGGGCCAGCTCGCTGCCGCGGCCGGCCACGCCCAGGAGTTGGTCAGGGCGCTCACCGCGCTGGGGTACCGCTACGTGACCCTCGACCTGGCGGGGCTGCGATCGGGCAACCTGAACGCAGCACTGCGCGACGTCGGACAATCGGACAGCAACCGGGCGGACAGCAACCGGGCGGACAGCAACCGGGCGGACAGCAACAGGTGAACCCCGACCCGCCGACCTCCGCGCACCGGACCGAGAGCAGCCGACCGGACACCCCGAGCGGGCGCATCGCGGACCTGGGTCACAGTCGGGTGGACCTGTCGCGCAGCGCCCGCCTCGGCATGCCCGAAGCGGTCTTCGCCGCGGGCAAGCAGCCGGCGCAGTGCGCCGAGATCGTCGAGCGGATGCTCGAGGAGTCCGACGACCCCGTGATCGTCACTCGCTGCGGCCCGCCGCACCACGACGCGTTGTCGGCGCTCTCACCGGAGCGCACCTGGTCCGACACCCTGACCTGGCGCCACGCGCCGTCTCGGCAGGCGACGGTCGCGATCGTCTCGGGCGGCACATCGGACCAGCCGGTGCTGGACGAGTGCGCCGGCACGCTGTGCGCGATGGGCGTCACCGCGAGGGTCGTGCGTGACGTCGGGGTGGCGGGACTGCACCGACTGCTCGGCGCGCTCGACGAGCTGGACGGGGCGCAGGTGATCGTCACCATCGCGGGGATGGAAGCTGCGCTGCCGACCGTGCTGGCAGGACTGGTGCCCACCCCGATCGTGTCGGTACCGACCTCGGTGGGCTACGGCAACACCTTCGACGGGCTGACCGCCCTGCTGTCGATGATGAGCTCATGCGCGCCGGGCATCTCGGTCGTCGGCATCGACAACGGGTACGGCGCCGCGTGCGCGACGCTGCGGATCCTCGGGGCGTCGCGGTGAGCAACCGGGTCCTGTGGTGCAACCCGTCGGTCGGGGTCGCGGGCGACATGCTGCTCGGCTCCCTGCTCGATCTGGGCGCGGAGGAGTCCTTCGTGCGGGCGCAGCTGGATGTGCTGGAGCTGGACGGCTGGGCGCTGCACGTGACCGGCACCACCCGGCGCGGCCTGGTCGCGACCTCGGTGCAGGTCGACGCGCCGGACCACGACCACCACCGGCCCTGGTCGCGCATCGACGCGCTGCTCGGGACCGCCGCACTGCACCCCGAGGTGGCAGCCGGCGCACGGCGCACGTTCCGCGCGCTGGGAGAGGCCGAGGCCACCGTCCACGGCGTCGACATCGACGAGGTGCACTTCCACGAGGTGGGCGCGGTCGACGCGATCGTCGACATCGTGGGCTGCTGGGCGGCACGGGTGTCGCTCGAGGTCGACCGGGTCGACTCCGCGCCGATCGGGCTCGGCGCCGGGACCGCCGAGATGGCCCACGGCCGGGTGCCGGTGCCGGCGCCCGCGGTGCTCGAGCTGCTGGTCGGCACGCCGACCGCCGGGGTCGACACGACCCACGAGACCGCGACCCCCACCGGCGTTGCGCTGTTGGTGACCATGGTCGAACGCTGGGGTCCTCCGCCGTCGGGCACGGTGCTGGGCTCGGGGCGGGGGGCAGGCACCTGGGATCCGGCCACGCACCCGAACGTGGTCACCGCCGTGCTGCTCGACAGCACCGCTGCGGCGACAGAGCCGGGCGAGGCGGCAGTCGCGCCGGGCGATCCGGCGGCCGGCGCGGTCGGGGCCGTGGTGATCGAGACGAATCTGGACGATGCGACCCCCGAGGTGCTGGCACACGTCATCGGGCGGTCACTCGAGCTGGGCGCGGACGACGCGTGGGTCACCCCGATCGTGATGAAGAAGGGCCGCCCCGCACACCTGCTGTCGGTCCTGGCGCGACCCGAGCTCGCTGGTGCGCTGCGCGAGCTGGTCGCGGCAGAGACCGGAACGCTCGGGCTGCGTCAGCGGGTGATCGGCAAGTTCGAGCTGCCACGCCGGACCGAGGTGGTCGAGGTCGACGGTCATCGGATCCGCCGCAAGATCGGCCCGCACGGCGCCAAGGCCGAGCACGACGACGTCGCCGCGGCCTCGGCTGCAACCGGCCGACCGCTGCGCGACCTTGCCGCCCTGGCACTCATCGCACCAGCTGTCGAGGGCCCGAGCAGCCAGGACTGAACCCGACCGGTGTCGGGACAGCGAGCCACCCTCGGCGACATCGTTCCGAGCACCGGTGTCGTCGCCGTGCTCGACCGGCGAACTGATGCTTGCCTGGAGATCTGTGGCAACACCGTTGAAGGCGTCGTTCGGGCTCGAGAAGGCGACCTATGTGGCCGAGCTGATCTCCGCCGTGTACCCGATCGATCAGACGGCGTTCGTGGTGGCGTGCTCGAACGGGTTCGAGGACGCGGAACTGATGGCGCGGTCCCAGCTGATCGCCGACGCGCTCGCGGCGACCCTGCCCTCAGACCGGGGTCGGGCGGTCGAGGTGATCATCGAGGCACTGGCGAGCGAGACGGACCGATGTGGCGAGATCCCGGAACAGCGCGGCGTCGAGCCGTTCCGCTACCTGCCGCTCGTGCAGTTCGTCGGACAGCACGGCCTCGACCACTTCGAGGCGTCCATGCGGGCGCAGTACGAGCTGACGCAGCGGTTCACCGCCGAGTTCAGCATTCGCCGGTTCCTGGAGGTCCACACCGAGGCGACACTGGAGCGCCTCGAGCACTGGACGAGCGACCCGAACGAGCATGTCCGGCGCCTCGTCTCGGAGGGCACCCGCCCGCGACTCCCCTGGGCGTCGCGACTGACGGCGTTCATCGATGACCCGACCCCGGTCATCCGACTGCTGGACAAGTTGTGCGACGACCCGTCGGAGTACGTCCGCCGGTCGGTCGCGAACAACCTCAACGACATCTCCAAGGATCATCCCGACCTCGCCATCGACGTCGCACGACGGTGGTGGCCGGCCCAGGCAGCGGCCCCCGGCACCGTCGCCCGCCGACAGCTGGTCCGCCACGCCCTGCGCACCCTCGTGAAGGCTGGGGATCCGCGCGCGCTGGAGGTGATCGGCTACGGCGCTCCCGTCGAGCTGCGCGTCACCACTGCCTCGGTCGACCCGCCATCGCCGCGCATCGGCGGGTCCGTCCGTGTCAGCGCGCAGCTGCGCAACGTGGGCGACCAGCCGGCTGCAGCGATGATCGACCTGCGGGTCTGGTTCGTGAAGGCGAACGGCTCGACCAGCGCGAAGGTCTTCAAGGGCACCGAACTGACGTTGGACCCCGGCGCCTCCGGCACCGTCTCGAAGGTGGTCTCGGTGCGACAGCTCTCGACCCGGACGCACCATCCCGGGCGCCACCGGATCGACCTGCTGATCAACGGCGATCCGCACCACCTCGGCCACTTCGACCTGCAGGCCTGACCGGCGGCAGCCCCGCACCGCAGATCCGACGTCGCGGTCGTCCACGAGGCCATCTCAGCGGGCAGCACCGCGAGCGACGCGCACGAGCACTTCCCAGCGCCGCAGCGGCGTCGGCACGTACGGCGCGCTGTAGCCGGCCCACACTGGTGGGCCCTCGACGTCGAGGTGGTGCTCGGCGGCGTAGTCCAGCAACTCCGCACCGCCGGTGTCGATCCTCGTCGGATCGCTCGCGCCGCGGAAGAGCCGAGCCAGCACCAGGTGCTCGTCGATCTGCACGACCCGGACCCGGTCGTTCCCAGGTTCCGGCAAGGTCTCGAAGGTCGACTCGCGAGGCATCGAGAACCGGACGATGAACGTGCCCGCCCCGCTCGACGACGAGGTGACCGGCGCGGTCATGGCGATCTGCTCGCCCGACGCCTCAGCGGTCACCGGCGCCGTCATGGCGATCCGTTCGCGTGGCACGTTGTTGCCGAAGATGTAGTCCGCCAGCGGGGCGAATCCGACTTCGGCTGCGGCGCGCACCGAGTCGGCCGACACCTCGACCTCGGCGACCAGGTGGGGCGCGTACCGTCGCAGTTCGATCGGTCCGGCGGTCACGAGGACCTCGTGGTCGAGCGTCTCGGTCATCGACCCCAGACTCCCACTCCCCACACCCCGAGCGCTCGCGACCGTCGGGTGTGCGCGTCGATCAGCTCAGCACCGTCCACCGCCGGCCCCACTGCCGCTGCAGCGTCCGGCTACCCGCTCGACACCGCGGCACGGACCAATGGCCCGAACGAGCGTTGCGCACCCTCGTAGCCGCCACATGCGTCGAGACAGCTCTGCGCTCCGCCCAGCTCGGCGATCAGGAACCGTCGCCCGACCCGGCCCCACTCCTCGGTGACCCACCGCTCGAAGAAGTAGGCCTCACGTTCCGCCAGCCCGCTCCCTCCCGCGGCCCGCACCCGGGAGAGCATGTCGGCTGCGAGCACGTCCATGCCCTCGCCGGTCAGCGCACTGGTGCGGAAGATCGGCGGTTCGTCCTCGTCGAACGGACGGGCGAGCCACATCGACGAGCGCAGGTGGTGGTAGCTCGCGTCCGACTGCGGCTCGTCGCACTTGTTCAGGATGAACGCGTGGGGCACCTCGATGATGCCGGCCTTCAGGAACTGCACCTCGTCGCCCCCCAGCGGCTGCAGCACCAGGTAGACGCGGTCGGCGAGGTGGCGGATGTCGGCCTCGCTCTGGCCGATGCCCACGGTCTCGATGAGCACGGCGTCGAACAGGCGCGTCAGCAGCCGGCACACCTGGAAGCTCGACGGGCCGAGACCGCCCAGGTCCGATTCGGACGCCTGGCTCCGGAAGAACAGCCGTCGTTCGTCAGGGGTGAACCGCATGCGGGTGCGGTCGCCCAGGAGCGCCCCGCCGGAGACCTGGCTGGACGGATCGACGGCGAGCACCGCGATCGACAGCGTGTCGTCGGCTGCGAGCAGGTCGGTGCTCAGACGTGACAACAGCGTCGACTTGCCCGATCCCGGCGTCCCCGTGATGCCCAGCAACGTGCCGGGTACGCGCGACGTGTCACGGTCGAGCTGTTCGAGCACCGCTTCGCGTCGCGAGGGCGCCTCGGGGCGCCGATCCTCGAACAGCGAGATGCAGCGGGCGACCGCGTACTTGTCGAGTCGCCGTGCTGCCTCGACCAGCTCCGCCAGCTCCCCCGGCCCACGCTCGAGCGAGCTCATCGCCCGAGTCCGCTCGCCGGCGGACGGGCGGGCCCGGGTCGGGCCGGGGTCACGACGCAGCAGCGGTCGGCGCGGTGCGGGCCTCGATGACGTCGACGATCGACTCCATGATGTCGATCAGCTCGTAGTCCGACGGGGTGAACACCCGTTGCACACCCAGCGCCTGCAGCTTCGCCACGTCCGCGGGCGGGATGATGCCCCCGACCACCACGTCGATGCGCCCCGCCGCGCCGTACTCGGTGAGCTTGTCGAAGATCTGCTCGGCCAGCTCCAGGTGCGAACCCGACAGCACCGAGGCGCCGATCACGTCCGCGTCCTCTTCGACCGCGGACTGCACGATCTCGTCGGGGCTCAGCCGGATACCCGAGTAGATGACGTCGAAGCCGACGTGACGGGCCGAGACCGCGATGACCTCGGCGCCGTTCGAGTGCCCGTCCAGGCCGGGCTTGCCGATGACGATGCGGGGCCTGTGGCCGAGTTGTTCGGCGAGCGCACCGACGCGACCACGCAGCGCCTCGACACGATCCCCCTCGAGCCCCAGCTGCTGACCGTCGACGCCGGTGGCGGGACGGAACTCGCCGAACACGTCGCGCAGCGCGCCGGCCCACTCGCCGGTGGTGACCCGCGCCAGAGCGCACTCGATGGACGGCTCCATCATCGACGTACCGCTGCGAGCGGCGTCCTTCAGCGCGTCGAGCGCCGCGGCGGCTCGGGCGTCGTCACGTTCGGCCCTGGTGCGCTCCACGCTGGCGATCGCGTCGCGGGCCGAGGACTCGTCGACGGCGAAGATGCCGCCGTCCTCGCCGCCGAGCAGCGGCGAGGGCAGCCCGTCGGTCCACTTGTTGAGCCCCACCACGATCTGCTCGCCGGTGTTGATCGCACTCACCCGGTTGGACATGGACCGCACCAACGCCGACTTCATGTAGCCCGACTCGATCGCCGGGATCACGCCGCCCATCCCCAGGATCCGGTCGATCTCCTCACGAGCCTGGGACTTCAGCTCGGCGACCTTGGACTCGACCACGACCGAGCCCTCGAACAGGTCCGGGTACTCCAACAGGTCGGTCTCGTACGCCAGGATCTGCTGGAGCCGCAGCGACCACTGCTGATCCCAGGGGCGGGGCAGCGACAGCGCCTCGTTCCATGCGGGCAGCTGCACCGCTCGGGCCCGGGCGTCACGGCTCAGGGTCACCCCGAGCGTCTCGATCAGGATGCGCCACGCGTTGTTCTCCGGCTGGGACTCGGTCAGCCCCAACGAGTTGACCTGCACCCCGTAGCGGAAGCGGCGGTACTTCTCGTTGGTCACACCGAAACGCTCCGCGGTGTACTCGTCCCAGAGCTCGCCGAAGGCGCGCATCTTGCACATCTCCTCGACGAACCGGATGCCGGCGTTGACGAAGAAGCTGATGCGTCCGACGGCCCGCTCGAACTGCTCGTCGGTGAAGTGGCCTCGCTCCTTGATCAGGTCCAACAAGCTGATTGCGTTGGCCAGGGCGAACGCCAGCTCCTGGGTGGGCGTCGCGCCGGCTTCCTGCAGGTGGTAGCTGCAGATGTTCGAGGCGTTCCACTTGGGGATGTCCTCCAGGCAGAACTCGTACATCTCGGCGATGATCCGCAGGCTCTGCTCGGGCGGGAAGATGTAGGTGCCCCGCGCCAGGTACTCCTTGATCAGGTCGTTCTGCGTGGTGCCCGTCAGCTCGGCCAGGTCGACCCCTCGTTCGCGTGCCACCCCGACGTACAACGCCAGCAACCACATGGCCGTGCCGTTGATGGTCATCGAGGTGTTCATCTGCTCGACGGGGATCTCGTCGAACAGCACGTGCATGTCGTCGAGGGAGTTGATCGGCACGCCGACCTTGCCGATCTCGGGGCGGGCGATCGGGTCGTCGGAGTCGTAGCCGCACTGCGTGGGCAGATCGAACGCGATCGACAGGCCGGTCTGCCCCTTGGCCAGGTTCGAGCGGTACAGCTCGTTGGACGCCTTGGGGCTGGAGTGCCCCGAGTACGTGCGGATGATCCACGGCCGGTCGCGGGTGACCTCGCCGTCGGGTCCGGTGATCTGGTGTGCCTGCTGGGGCGCCGCGTCGGAGTGCTCAACCATGATGTCGATCGTACTTGTCGGCCCCGGGGCGGACCCAGAGACGGCGCCCGGGCACGCCCTGCCTCGCCCCGCGGCACACCGGGTGGAAAGCTGTCCCGGTGTTCCGTCCTGCGTGTCGAGCGCTGTTCCCCCTGACGTCGGTCGTCGCGCTCGCGCTGGTCGCCACCGCGTGCGTCGGCACGGGCTCCACCAGCGTGGACGCAGCCGACGACGGGGTCGAGGTCGTGGCCGACGACAACCCCTCGGCATCGACGACCACCGCCTCCACGAGCACCACGACCACCGCCGCCCCACGGCCGCCGGCCAACACCCTCGAGCTCGCCAAGCTGCGCACCGTGTCCGGCGACATCTCACCGAAGTCGGTCGTCGCATCGGGGACGGGCCTCGTCACCGCGCAGAACATGATGTACACCCACACGGTCACCGCCTACGACGCCGACGGTGAGCTGCTCGCCACCATCCCCGACACCGTGACGCTGAGCGACTTCGGGATCGACAAGCAGGGCGAGTTCCAAGGTGCGCCGGTCGAGGCTGCGTTCACGCCCGACGCCGAGCACGTCTACGTGTCGAACTACTCGATGTACGGCCCCGGCTTCCGTGAGGGCAGCGACAAGTGCTCCCCCGCCGATGGCACGCCGCCCAGCTTCCTCTACCGGATCAGCACCGAGAGCTGGGAGATCGACCAGGTCGTGCCCGCCGGGGCAGTGCCGAAGTACGTGGCGGTCACACCCGACGGGGAGAAGGTGCTGGCCACCAACTGGTGCACCTGGGACCTGACCGTCGCGGACACCGGGACCGGAGCGGTCACCGACACGATCGACATCGGGCGCTATCCCCGCGGCATCGCCGTCACCCAGGACAGCTCGACCGCCTACATCGCGGTGATGGGCACCACCGACGTCGCCAGGGTGAACCTGACCGACGGCTCGATCAGCTGGATACGCGGGGTCGGCCAGGGCCCCCGCCACATCGTCCTGAGTCCGGACGACGCCTACGCCTACGTGACGCTCAACGCCGAGGGTCGGGTCGCCAAGATCGACACCGCCACCGGTCAGGTGGTCCAGAAGGTCTCGACCGGATCGCAGCCACGCTCGATGGACATCTCCACCGACGGCACCGCGGTGTACGTCGTGAACTACGACAGCAGCACCATGACGAAGCTGGCGACCGAGGACATGTCGACATTGCAGGAGGTCTCCACGGGGTACCACCCGATCGGGATCGCCTATGACGACCTGACGGGTCGGGTCTGGGTGGCGAACTACGGCGGCACCATCGACATCTGGGACGACGCACTCTGACCTGAGCGTTCGGGGCTGCTGTGCACCCGCCGGTTCCCGTTCAACACTCCAGCTCCGGTGCAGTGGGCCCCGCCCAGTACGGCGTTCGGTGTTCGTGACGGCACGAATGGCAGACACGTAGAGGGTTGCCGCCTGAATCAGCTGCCTGTACCGTGTGTTCGGTGTTCGTGACGGCAGGTACACCAGAACATGAGGAATTGCTGGCCGAGCTGGTCGACGGTCTGCGCAGCCTGGGCATCGACGCACGTTCCGAGGACGGCGCGCTGCTCGCGGACGGGACCAGGCGCGCACCCCTGTTGATCGCGCGGGCGCACCCGACGCCCGCGGACCTGTCCGATCTGGTCCGGTCCGGTCGCGCCGACGCGCCGGTGATCGTCATCGCCGACCGGATCAGCGAGGCGGGGCGTGCGGTGCTGCGGTCCGGGGGGTGGGGCTGGCTGGACCGTCGCGGCCACTTGCGGATCTGGTCCCAGGGCCTGCGGCTCGACAGCGAATTGCCGAGCGGCGACTCCCGACGCCCCACCGGCGGCAACCTGTGGACCACCGTCGGGCTCGAAGTGGCCCTGCATGCGCTGGTCGATGCGTCCGCGCCGGTGACGGCGCGTCGACTCGCCCCCGTCATCGGACGCAGCGTCGGTGCCACCCACGAGATGATCGGCCGGTTCAGCGCGGCGGGGCTCATCGGTCGACGGACCCACCTGCCGCTGCTGCCCGACCTGTTCTGGGAGACCGCCGCCAACTGGCCCGATGACGACTGGCTACCACTGCCGATCACCATCGAGGAGGTCGCGACCCGCGTGGACGCCGAAGAACTGGTCCGGGCCGACGAACGCGCGGCCACGCTGGGCGGCGCACGCATCGCCGCTGCGGGGGAACTCCCCGCCCGCTGCTACGTCGGGTCCCCCGCTGCCCTGCGCCGCCTCAGGGGCTCGGTCGACCGTGATGCGCCCACCCGGTGCTGGGTGCGTCCGGCACCGGTCGACTGGGTGCCGCTCAATGCGGCACACCCGCCCGACGGCGACCACCCGTGGTCGGTGGCGCACCCCATGCTGTGCGCGGTGCGCCTCGCCGCCGACCCGGCCCGTGGCCGTGAGATCGTCGAGGACTGGGGCATCGTGCCCGGGGCGATCGAGGACGACGCGACATGACCCGGGTGGTGGTCCTGTCCGGTCGACGCGACGGCACCACCCACCGCGAGGTCGAGCTGCTCGCGTCCTTGCCGAGCGAGCTGCGGTTGATCGGCGGGCTGGCGGTCATGTGTCGCGTGGGGTCACCGCATCGCACGACGGTCGACCTGGATGCGGTTGCCCGAGACCTGGAGGGGCTGCACGCGTCCCTGGCGCGCCTGGCCATGACGTCGGCCGGCGGCGGCCAGTACCGCTTCGAAGGCGACCTGGACCTGGACGTCATCGACGTCGCTCCCGCCGCCGCTGATGAGCTCGCCCGGGAGCTGTGCTCCGACACCGGCGATGGCAGCGACGGCCTGTCGGACCTGGAGCTGAACATCGTGTCGTTGACCTGGGCACACGACACCGCCACGGCGGTCGACCTCGTCGCGGTGGATGAGGTCAGCGGCGAACGTCTGGCGTGGGCCGCAGATCGTCAGGTCGCCACGACATCGGGGCTCGTGGCCATGAAGGCGACCGCCATACCGCTGCGGGCCTCGACCCGACCCGAGAAGCGGGGCTCGGATCTCTACGACCTGGCTCGACTGCTGCTGGTGGTCCCGCCCGACGATCCGCAGCTCGACTCGATGCCCGGGGTGCTCGCCGACGAGGTGGCTCGACGACTGCGGCGGTGGTTCATGGACGACGCAGGGAGGGACCGCACGTTCCGTGACATCCGCCGGTTCGACGAGCCGAGGGTCGACCTGGACCACGTCGCCGACGTCGTTGCGGACCTGCTCGACTGATCGCCGGGAAGCACGCGCCGCCCGCCATGCACGGCGAGGCTCAGAGTCCCTCGGCAACCAACTGGTCACGCAGCCGATCGGCCAACGCGGTCGATGCCGCCACGCTCAGGTGGTCGCCATCGCGGTACATCCACGTGCCGTCGAGATAGGTCGAACACTCGTCGTCGGAACACAGCCACGGAACGGGGTCGATGGTCGACACCAGCTCGAAGCGGCCGTCCAGACGGCCCTCGACCGCCAGCGAGGCCGCCCGGTCCGCCTCGACGTCGGCCAGCGCTCGGGTCGACGAACACGCTGCCGGATCGATCATGTACCGCAGACGACCACAGGTGGCGTTGGTGAACTGGTGGTAGGGCACATCGTTGAACAGCGCGACGCGGACGTCGGCAGCTCCGAGTCGGTCGAGCGTGTCGCCCAGTCCCCGTTCCCAGATCTGACCGATGGACTCGGGGTCGTTCACCCACTCGCCGTCCGGGTCCAACCATGGATCACCGCCCTCGACCCCGAGCACGCCGACCGAGCCGGTGCCGATCAGCACCAGGTCGGTTGGAGTTCTGCGATCTCGTCGACGTACTGCTCGATGAACTGCTGGCACTCGACGTCACCCTCGCCGTCGGCACGGCGCACGGTCGCGCCGACCATCGGGCAGCCCGACATGGTGGCGATGCTCACGTCGTAGCCCAACTCGTTGCCGCGGCGATCGTCGCCTCGGACCACATGCTGGCGTGCGAGTCCCCGATGAGCACGATGGTGCCGCGGGAGTCCTCGACCGCCCAGGTGCACCCTGGGTCGTCGATCGGCACCCACTCGTCGAAGCGTCGGTTGCAGCCCTCGGAGTCGATGTGGCGCTGTCCGGCGAGCTCGAGATCATCGACCGACAGGGCGCGATCGGCAAGACCGATCCGAGACCCGCGACGACCGGGACTGCGACGCACACCGCAGCGAGCAGCAGCACACGGGAGCCACGCCACCGGTCGTCGTAGCGGAACCGGTCCTCGATCGTGCGCTTCGCCAACCCTGCGAGCACGAGGGACAGCACAGCCGCTGCGAGCACCGCCCAGATCGAATCGATGTTCGACTCGGCGAACACGATCAGCGGCCAGTGGAACAGGTACCAGCCGTAGGACAGGTCCCCGAGCACGACCAGCGGTCGGGTTCCGAGCAGGCCGCCTGCGGCGGTGCTCCGCCGGTGCCCGATGCGATGAGCATCACCGTGCCGACAACTGGCACCAGCATCAGCGCCGCGGACAGACCACTCGACTCGGTGAACAGGACCGCGGCGGCCACGACCGACACCAGGCCGATCGCGCCCGAGCGATCGAACGAACCGCCCTGGGCCAGGTGGCCACGCTCTGCGCGCGAGCGCCAGCGCAGCCCCGGCGATGAACTCCCAGGCGCGGGTGGGGGCGCTGTAGAAGCCGACCGCTGCGGGAGAGGAGAACCCGAGCGCCGTCACCGGACCCTCGAAGCGTCCGGCCAGCGTCGCGGCGAACAAGGCGAACGATCCGAGACCGGCGACGCCGAGCACCACGAAGCCGACCCGCCGGAGCGGCAGCGACGCGACCGGCTCGACGGCCCGACCAGCGCCGTTCCGGCCAACAGCACGAAGGGCACCACCAGGTAGAACTGCTCCTCGACCGACAGCGACCACGTGTGCAGCAGCGCATTGGCGTCCGCCGGGAGCGCGAAGTAGTCGTTCGCCTGACGGGCGAGGAACGTGTTGGCGTTCAGCAGCGCGGCGGCGACTGCCGTCTTGGAGGTCACCGCCGATGCGCCCAGCGGGCTGAGCAGTGCGACGCCGAGCACCGAGGTCAGCGTCAGGGTCAGCGCCAGCATGGGGAGCAGGCGACGGACCCGGCGTGCGAAGAAGCTCCGGATCGGCACGGATCCGGTGGAGCGGAGCTGCGCTCGCAGCATGGTCGTGATGACGAAGCCCGACACGACGAAGAACACGTCGACGCCGATGTAGCCACCGGGCACCAGGTCCCTGACGTGGAACACGACGACCAGCAGCACCGCCAGGCCCCTGATCCCCTGGATGTCGGCGCGCACACCGGGGCGCAGCGCCGTCGGTGCTACGCCCGGACCCTTCATCGTGGCCGACACGACCACCCCCACCGGTCGAACATGGTCCGGCCGACCGTACGAGCACCGACCGGCTGCGCCGACCGAACTCCGCGCAGGTCAGCCCGTCAGCAGCGGGGCGACCTCGGCGCCGAATCGGCGGACCTGGTCGGCCATCTCGGCGGCGTCACGCCCGCGGAAGCCCAGCTGGATCTGGTTGATGCCCTTCGGCGGGAACCTCCGCAGTCGCTCCGCGACCTGCTCCGCGCTGCCCACCGTGGCGTAGGGCTCGATGGCGAACTCCGGGGTGCCGACGTAGACCGGGCCGGCCACGACGCCCAGGTCGAACGCCGCGGGCAGACCCTCGGCCCGGCGGATCTCGGCGATGTGGGCGATCGCGTTGGACATGCCCATCTTCGGCGGGCCCTGCGGCAACCAACCGTCGGCGAGCCGGGCGGCACGGGTGATCGCCGCCTTGGACGAGCCACCGATCCAGATCGGCGGACCGCCGGGTCGGACCGGACGCGGCGACATCCCGACGCCGACCTCGGCCCCCGGGCCACCGACGCCCGGGTACTCGTCGGCGAAGGCCGCGCGGATCGGCCCGATGGCGTCCTCGACCGCCGAGCCCCGCGAGTCGTGGTCGACCCCCAGCAACGCGAACTCCGACTCCAGGTGGCCCGCACCCGCGCCCAGGATCGCCCGGCCGCCACTGAGCCGATCCAGGGTCATGAACGCCTTCGCCGTCACCAGCGGGTGCCGGTAGGGCAGCACGTAGACGTGGGACAGCAGGTGGGTGCGCGTGGTCTGCGCGGCCAGCCAGCCGAGGGTCGCGACCGTGTCGTACCAGGTGGTCGACATGGCCTCGTCGGCCGGTCGGGGCACCGCCACGTGGTCGCACACCGCGACGTAGAAGGCACCCGCCTCGTCGGCTGCCCGGGCGATCGCCGCCAACTCGTCGGGCCCGGCAGCCGCCTCCCACGGTTGGACGTACCTGGTGCTCTGCGACTGGATCGGCAGCTGGAGTCCCCACACGACCTCTCCCGCCGGGATGATGGCCCCCATCGATGCTCCCCCCTGCGGCCCCGGAGGACCAGATCTGACGGGTCGTCAGGTTAGCTGCCGGAGAGGCCCACGACCTGCGCGACGCTCGACATCTCGTCGCGCAGCTGCGCCAGATCCGCCACGGCGGTCGAACAGACCATGCGGTGCACGCCGAGTCGATCGAAGCGCTCGACCATGCCCACATCGACCGAGCCCAACCCGACCGTGACCGACAGCTCCAGCGCGTCGGGATCGCGTCCCAGATCCTCGGCGGTCCGACGGGCGAGCTGCCAGCGCTGCCCCAGCGACTCGTCGTCCAGACCGAGGGGATGGAAGCCGTCACCGAGACGGCCGCAGCGCCTTGCGGCGGCCTCGCTGTGGCCACCGATGTGGATCGGCACGCCACCGGGGCGCACGGGGCGCGGTTCGCTCCAGACGTCGTCGAAGTCGAAGAACTCGCCGTGGAAGCTGGCCCCCGGCCGACCCGAACCCCGCTCGTACGGCGGTAGGTCCCACAGCGCCCGCATGGCGGCGAGTGTCTCGTCGAGCCGACGTCCGCGACGGGAGAAGTCGACCCCGGTCGACTCGAGCTCCTCGCGCATCCACCCGACACCGGCGCCCAACAGCATCCGGCCACCGGAGAGCACGTCGATGGTGGCCAGGCGTTTGGCGAGGATCAGCGGGTGGTGGTGCGGCACGACCATCACGCCGGTGCCGAGTCGGATGCGCTCGGTACGCGCCGCGATGAACGCCAGCAGGTCGAGCGGGTCGGGAATCGGGCAGTCGACCGGCAGCGGCATGCGCCCCGAGTCGCTGTAGGGGTACCTCTCGTCGTAGCGCCCCGGCACCACGACGTGCTCCACGGTGTAGAGCGACTCGTAACCGCACGCCTCGGCGTGCTGCGCGAACCGGGTCATCCACCCCGGATCCGCGACGACACCCGACCGGTACGGTGGCAACAGACCGAAGAGCATGGGAGGAACCTACCGCCCGCCGGTCGGGGCATCCCCCGAGCTCAGTCGAGCCGTTCGAGCAGGTCCCACCGAACGAGCTGCGAGTCCGGCCGCACGAACACCACCCACTCCTCGCCGTACCCCACACCCTCGCTGAAGGGGGCGAGCGTCGACCGGGCGGGCACGTAGCCGCGTCGCAGCAACTCGTCGGCGGGGATGCCCTGCGCGACGACGTCGGGCTGCAGCTCATCGACCGTGTACGCCGTGTCGTACTTGTCGTGGCCGGGGAGGAATCGCTCAGCCACCGGCGCCGATCGTGCGATGTGCTCGTCGGACTTGCCCAACACGTCGAGGACGGGTCGGTCCGACCAGTACTGCACGCCGCCCACACCACCCGCGGCGATCGTCGCCCCGGGGAGCGTCACCGCGCCCAGATGCTCTCCGAGGGCAGCGAAGTGCACGCTGCGGTCCTGGCCCAGACCGACCGCACGCGCACCGACGACGAGCATCAGCAACGCGGCCATCAGTGCGGCCGCACGGAAGGGACCGGCGGCTCCGGCCGGCAGCTCGGTCGATCCGCCCCACAGGCGCACTGCGACCGTCACGCCCAGCATCAGGCACATCGCCGCCGGCACCACCAGTGCGGCATCGACGGTCGTCTCCAGCCCGCCGACGCGGGTGACCAGCCGACCGAGCGCGACCGAGCTCGCAGCTGCGAGCATCGGCGCTGCGCCGATGGCCAACGCACACCACGACCACCGGGATCGCCAACGAGCACGCAAGGGTTCCCTCTCGGGGTACGAGCGGGCCCACGCAGCGAAGGTCGTCGAGACCGCGACCAGCACCAGGAGCACCACCGCAGGTGTCAGGTAGCGGTTGGGGATGAGGAACTGCTCCCAGGCGTCGCCGCCCACATAGGTCGAGTAGGCGACCAGCGCGCCGGCGACGGTGAGCACCAGAGCGACCAGGTTGCGTTCGGCACCGCGCAGCGACGCCCACGACAACGCGATCAGCACCAGCGGCGCCAGCAGGTAGGGAGCCGCAGTGATCACGTCGACCACCAGACCACGAGTCAGGCGAGTCCCCAGATCGACGCCCTCCACCTTCAGGTGGTACGTGTTCGGCAGCAGCTGCCCGTAGTACGCCAGGCGGGCGATCCCCACCACGATGACCGTCGTCGCTGCTGCGCCGCCGAGGACCACGAACGGAGCACGGCGACGCACCAGGCCCGGTGCCAGCACGAGCCAGGCCCCCGCCGCTGCGGCAACCACGACGAAGTCGTTGCGCACGAGCACCCCGGCGCCGATCACCGCCGCCAACCCGACCGCCGCACCCACCGGCCACCGCGGTGCGGTGGCGGCGCGAGAGGTCATCGCGCACGCCGCGACGGTCAGCAGCACCATGGCGCCCACCTCCATGCCGCGAACGGACCAGAACAGGAGTGGAACGTTGAGGGTGACCGCCGCGACCGAGGCGAACGCCGCCATCCGACCTGCGGGCAACAGGCCGACACCGCGGAGCCACCGGTGTCCCACCAGCGCGGCACCCCAGACGCACATGAGCCCGATCGCCATCATGGTCAGCGCAGCGCCGGTGTGGCCCGGACCGGTCCCGTGCACCGCCGCCATCACCGCGGTCCAACCAGGGTTGGTGATCCCCTCCACCCGGTCGGCGCCGTCGAACCACACCAGACCTCCGCCACCGGCGGCGGTCCTGGCGTAGGACATCGAGATCATCGCGTCGTCGAACAGCGCGGCGTGCAGCGCGCCGTCGACGCCCCTCCACACGCCGCGAGCGACGACCGCCGCTGCCGGGACGACGCTGACCAGCAACGCGGCCAGCACCGCCGTGCGTTCCCGGCCACAGCCACGCCCGGCCACCAGATCATGGCCGTCACTGCCGGCCATGACCACCGCGTCGGACTCGACGGTCGCCATGTCCGAGTCGAGCGCCGTCACCGAGGACGTCGAGCGAGCTGCAGCTCGACGTCGCGCTCGGCGGCCGCCATCAAGGCCTCCGGAGCTGACGGCCGGCCCGATCCGTGGGGGTCACCCGCCCGGCGGTCGGGCTCGTGGGGGCTACCCACCGGGGCGAACGCCGATCCCACCAGCACCGACAGCGACACCAGCTCACCGCCGACCTCGAGCGGCATCGCCACCGCCCCTTCGATCCGGCCCGACAGCGACCCGGCCACGACCGGCGAGATCCGCACCACCAGCGCCAGACGCCCCGGCCCGAGCGCGCCGAGCACGTCGCCGGCACGGACCAGACGATCGAGACGACGCACGACCTCGCCCATCACCTGCATGGTCCCGGACGGGTCGCGCTCGTACATGGCGCCGTAGCCGCCGACGTCGATGACACACACCGCCGTGCGTGCGTCGCTGGCCCGACCGTGGTCATGTCCCTCGTGGTCGGCCGACAACAGCGCGGCAACATGGTCCACGAGCGCGGCTCTGTCTGGTAGCTCCATGTTCGGCATCGGCCCTCGGATGGTGATGACCGGAGCATCGGCACACCGGCGCCCCGGGTGAAACAAACGGACCGGCGTCCTCCCGGCGCTCAGCCCGTCCGCAGCGCACTCACCCCTTCTGGTTGCCCCAGATGCCCACGAAGCTGACCATCTCGCCCGGGTACCCACCCAGGTTGTGGGTCAGCGCCAGACCACGATCGACGGTGTCGATCTGGCGGTCCTCGGGCGCCTCCCGGCGCAGCTGCAACCAGCACTCGAACAGCATCCGCAGCCCCGAGGCACCCACGGGGTGACCGAACGACTTCAGCCCGCCATCGGTGTTGACCGGCAGGTCGCCGTGCAGGTCGAACGCGCCGGCTTCGACGTCCTGCCACGCCTCACCCCGCTTCGAGAACCCGAGGTCCTCCATGAGCACCAGTTCGGTCGGGGTGAAGCAGTCGTGCACCTCGGCCATGGCGAGCTGACGCCGGGGGTCGGTGATGCCCGCCTGGGCATACGCATCGAGCCCGGCGGCCTCGCACTCCTCGAAGTGGGTGTAGTCGAAGTCCGGGTCGAGCAGCCCCGACCCGTTGCCGGCGACCATCGACAGCGCCTTCACGAAGATGGGCTTGTCGGTGTAGTCGTAGGCATCCTCGGCGCGCACCACGATCGCCGCCGCGGCGCCATCCGCGACGCCGGCGCAGTCGAACACCGACAGCATCCCGGCCACCTCGGGCATCTTGCAGATCGCGTCGACCGACATCTCACGGCGGAACTGCGCGCGCTCGTTCTTGGCCCCGTTGGCATGGTTCTTCGAGGCGATCCGGGCCAGCGTGCGGCGCAGCTCCTTGGGATCGACGCCGTAGCGCTCGGCGTACGCCGGAGCGACCAGGGAGAACATCGCCGCCGCGGTCAGTGTCCGCTGGGTGCCGTCGGTCGGGATCGGGAACGCGTTCAGTCCCTGGTAGCCGGAGTCCTTGACCTTCTCCACGCCGACCGCCGCAGCCATGTCGTAGGCACCGGATGCCACGGCGTAGCACGCCTGACGCAGCGCCTCGGACCCGGTCGCGCAGTAGTTCTCGACGCGCGTGACCGGCTTGCCCTGCAACTTGAGCGGTGCGGCGAGCGTGACCCCCGACATGCCGGACTGGGCGGTGCCCAGCCACCACGCGTCGATGTCGTCCTTCGCGACGCCCGCCGAGGCCAGGGTCTCGAGCACGGCGTCGACCATCAGGTCGTCGGTGCTGCGGTCCCAGTGCTCCTTGAACTGGGTGCAGCCCATGCCGACGATGGCCACCTGGTCCTTGATCCCATGACTCGCCATGTCAGTCGCTCCCGGTGTCGGTGTGGGTGTCGGTGCTCGCTGTGCCGCGCACGGGTCGAGCCTTCCAGAAGTAGTTGGCGATGCCATCCGCGGTGTTCAACCGACGGAACGTCATCTCGACGGTCATGCCGATGGACACGTCGGCGGGGCGCACGTCGGTGACCTCGACCGGCAGGCGGCCGCCGCCCTCGAAGTCCGCCACGGCGAACACCGTCGGCGGTGACGGCGAGTACGCCATGGAGTCGACGGTGAAGGTCGCAACCGTCGCCGGCACATCCGCCATCGGGGCGGGCTCCATGTCGTCGGTGTTCCCGCCGACGAACGACACACGGGCCGGAGGCAGGTGCAGGGCGTCGGTCTCACGGTCCCGGGAACCGACGAAGCCGTACTTCCAGTCCAGGCGACGTTCAGCAGCTGCGGCCGACATGCGCGCCGGCTCAGGACGGTTGGGCGGCTGCAACGGCAGCACGCCGCGCCAGGACAGGTACTTCGCGTACGGCAACGAGTCGTCACCGCCGCTGATCTGCTCGGCGACGCTGGCGGCCTGCGCCGCGTTGCGGCCGGCGATCGCCTCGGTGCACCGGAACACGAACACATCCGCGCCGTCGGCCATCGACACCAGCGCGACGACCTGGCCCGGCTCGGCGCGGTCGAGCATCGACGACAACAGCAGCGACGGGTGCGCGGCGCCGGTGAAGCCCACCTCGGTCGCGAGCGGGTCGATCACGTCGACCCCGGCGGCACCCAGCCGCTTGGACAGCGCAGCCGTCGCTCGGGCATGTGGACTCGAGATGGCGACGGATCGCACCTGGTCCACGTCCACCCCGGCGTCCGCCAGGGCGGCGTCCCAGGCCTGCGAGGCCAACGCCGAGTAGCGCTGCTCGCCGAAGCGCTCCTCCCAACCCCTGGTCCGGGCCTCGCCGGGCACACGCCAACGGTCGAGGAACTCGCGGGTGGCCGATGCCCCACCCAGGTACTCCGCGACCACCGGGGCCCCGGCGGTCTCCTCACCGATCAGCAGTGCGGCGCCGGCGTCGCCGCCGCCGCCCTCGTCGGTGGAGCCGGCGAGTCCCGTGCGCACGTCCCCGGCCAGCAGCAGCACCGCGGGATCTGCCGACCGCAACGCGGACCGCAGCGTGGCCGCAGCGCCACGGAGGCCGGCGCCTGCATCAGCGGCCATCACGTCGCCACCGAGTCGCAGCGCAGCGTGCGCGATCGTGGCGTTGGTCTTCTCCATGTAGGTGGGCGACGTGGTGGTGAACCACAGCGCAGAGGGCGACGACCCCTCGACGAGCACTCGCCTGGCGGCCTCGACCGCCATGGTCAGGGAGTCCTCGTCGTAGGACGCGACCGTCCGTGTTCCCTTTCCCGTCGCTGCGCCCAGCACGTCGGCGATCGCCGATCGCTGGAGCCGCCAGTGCGGCAGGTAGCCGGCGGCACCGATGATGCCTCGCATGGAGAGCCCCCTCGCCGTTCCGCGCTGCGGTCCCGGCCGTCGTGGATGTGTTGCTGGATCCGCTGCGCCGGTTCGGGCCGGGCACACGGAGCAGTCGATTCTAGGGCCAACTGACTACCCGTCAGAATCGGGGTGTTCTACGGTCGTGTGGACGCGTTCGGAGGCAGACATGACCACACAACCCACTGGACGCCGTGCGGCGAACCGGCTGGCTCGACACGACCAGCTCCTGACGGCCGCCACGGCGATCATCTCCGAGTCGGGGCTGAGCGGGCTCACCATGCAGGCCGTCTCCGAACGCGTCAACTGCGCGGTGGGCACCATCTACACCTACTTCTCCTCCAAGAGCGCACTCCTCGCGGAGTTGCAGGTCGGCGCCATCACGACCCTCATCGGCACCGTCGAGCAGGGTCGGGTCATGTGGGACGAGGAGATCGACGCCGCCGGGCTCGACGAGGCCTCCGCGGCGCTGGTCCGCCTGGTCGCCCTCGGGCACCTCTTCGTGGCCGGACCCGACCCTCCACCCCCGCGAGTTCGAGCTGCTCCAGGTCCACATCTCCTCCGCGAAGCGGGAGCTCACCGACGAGGACACGCCCACGGTCGTGCCCCACGCCCTGGCGCTGCTGGCGCAACTGCACCAGATGATCGATGACGCCCTTGCCGCAGGCGCCCTGTCGGACCGCTCCGAGGTGGGCGAGGTGTCCGAGCAGCAGACACTGCGCCGCACGCTGCGGTGGGTCGGCGGGCTCAACGGCGCGCTGCTGGTGTCCAACGCCACGAGCAATCCCGCCTGGCTCAGCGAGGATGAGCTCGACGGGCAACGGCTGGCCATCGCCCTGGCCCAGGACATGCTGCTCGGATGGGGAGCTCCGCCGCTGACGCTCGCCTCCGCGAACGAGTTCGTTCGCAACCTCGCCGCCCGTGACCGGCTGCTGCCACAGGTGGAGCGCGTGCTGCCGGGAACCGACGGAGCGGACGACGGAGCCGGCCCCGACGGGATCGTGCTCGACTGACCACCCGATCGATGCGTGCCACGTCGCACGGTTGACCGGATCGTCGATCGGTCTGGCATCCTGTCGCGATGCAGCTGGGTGACATCGCCAACGCCGACGCCATCGAGAACGGCAAGCCCCTGGACGGGGTCCGGATCCTGGCCGCCGAACAGATGCAGGCCCTGCCCTTCGCCACGCAGCTGCTGGCCCGCCTGGGCGCCGAGGTGGTCAAGGTCGAGCATCCCGTGCACGGCGAGTCCGGGCGCGGCGCGCTGCCCGCCATGGCCGACCCGCAGGGACGCAGCGTCGGCGCGACGTTCCTTCGCAACAACCTGGACAAGCGTTCGCTCGGACTGGACCTGAAGTCAGCTCGGGGACGCGAGCTGTTCGTCGCACTGGCCGCGAACTTCGACGTGGTCGGCGAGAACTTCAAGGCCGGCACGATGGACCGTCTCGGGCTCGGCTACCAGTCCCTGTCCGAGGCCCTCCCGAGGCTGATCTACGTCTCGGTGTCCGGCTTCGGCAACCTGGGCGACTCGCCGTATCGCACGTGGCCGGCGTACGCGATGGTGCCCGAGGCCATGTCGGGGCTGTACGAGTACGCCCGTCGACCCGACGAACCACCTCGGGTCATCCCGGCCGGAGCGCTCGGCGACATCAGCTCGGCGCTGTTCACCGTCATCGGCATCCAAGCAGCGCTGCGTCACCGCGAGATGACCGGGCGGGGCCAGCAGGTCGACGTGGCCATGCTCGACTCGATGCTGGCCATGACCGACGTGATCACCAACTTCTGGTCGCTCGGCGTGCGCGAGAACCGCCTCGAGGGGATCATGACCGGCTTCATGTCGGCCGACGGCTGGTTCGCCGTGCAGGTCGTCCGCGAGCACCAGTTCGACAAGCTCGCCGAGCTGGTCGGCCGACCGGAGTGGCTGTCCGACGAGCGCCTGGCGACGCGTGCCGGCTGGGCCGAGCACCTGGAGTCCGTGATCCGGCCGCCGGTCGAGCAGTGGGCGGAGCAGTACACCCGGCTCGAGGTCTGTGACCTGCTGGGTGGTGCGGGCATCCCCGCCGGGCCCTGCTACACCCCCGGCGAGATCATCCACGACGACCACGTCGAGCGGCGCAACATGATGGTGGAGATGCCCAGGGTCGACGGGGTGGACGAGCCGGTGCTGATTCCCGGCAACCCGGTGAAGATGAGCGCTGTCGCCGAGGGGCCCGAGACGCGGGTTCCCTGGGTCGGTGAGCACACCGACGAGGTGCTGCGCACCGAACTGGGACTCGATGAGGCCGAGCTCTCGTCCCTGCGCGCCGACGGCGTCATCACCTGACCACCGACGTGCACCGCGAACGCGAACTGTGCTGCGGAACGCGTCGAGATCGACGCGTTCCGCAGCACAGTTGCGGTTGAACGAGCTCAGGCGGCGGGTGCGTCCAGGACTGCTGCGGCGACCAGATCGTCGCAACGGCGGGTGTCGTTCCACGAGATCTGGAGCTGCTTGGCACGACGGAAGTACAGCTGGATCTCGTACTCGAGCGTGAAGCCCACCCCACCGAAGATCTGCTGGGCCATCGCAGTGGTGTCGCGGTACGTCGTGCAGGCGAAGGACTTCGCCATCGGCGCCAGGCTCGACAGCGAACGCCCCTGCGAGTGCGCCCACGCTGCTTCGTAGACCATGAGCTTGGCGCCGTCGAGCGCAGTCTTGGCATCGGCCATGTTGTGGGACAACGCCTGGAACGCGCCGAGTGGCTTGTCGAACTGCTCGCGGTCCTTGGAGTACTGCACCGTGATGTCGAGGGCATGCTCGGTACCGCCCGTCGCCAGCGCCGCGGCGAGGATCATGACCTCCTCCATCACGCGCTCCCAGGTCGACCAGCCGGTTCCGGCATCGCCGATGCGGTCAGCCACGGTGACCTTCACGCCGTCCAGATCGACCCGGTACTGCGTATCGGAGCTGATCGACATCTTCTGGGTCAGCGTCACGCCGGCCGCAGACGGGTCGACCAGGAACAGGTCGACCGCGTCGTCGGCGTCGCCGGTGCGGGCCAGCACCAGCAGGCGGTCCGCAGCAGCGGCGAAGTACACATGCTGCTTGGTGCCCGACAGGGTGAAGCCGTCGCCGTCGGCGACCGCGCGCAACTGCACGCCGCGCGGTCCGAAGCTGTTCTCGGGCTCGAGCCACGCCGGGGTCATGATGACCTCGCCGCTGGCGAGCCGCGGCAGCCACTCGCTGCGCTGCTCATCGGATCCGGCACGCACCAGCGCTCCGGCAGCGGCGACGCAGCTGACCAGGTGCGGGGTCGGGGCGAGCGCTCGGCCCATCTCCTCGTAGACGATGACGCCTTCGAGCATCGACATCTCGGAGCCGCCGTACTCGGCCGGCAACAGCAGTCCGAGCAGGTCGAGCGAGGCCAGCTGCGACCACAGCTCCTTCGAGTAGCCGACCGGGTCGTCCTCGGCGGCGCGTACCGCTTCGTTGGAGGCGTACTGGCTCAGCAGGCCGCGCACCATCTCGCGCAGCATGTCCTGTTCTTCGGTGAAGTCGAGGTTCAGCATCTGTGGTCTCTCTCGGTGTGATCGATGGGATTCGGGGAAACGCTCTGACGGTCCGTGGGGGTCGTGGCCGGCGGAGTCATGGCACCCACTGGTCGCCCCGCCGCGACCAGGGGTTGTCGGTGGCAGCTGCGGGCAGGGCGACCCGCACGGTGCAGGTCGAGGCGATGCGGGGTGCGGGATCACGGCCGTCGGTCGCGACCGCGGTGAGGGTGACGTCGAGCGTCGCCCATCCCTGACCGACCTCGTCGGTGTCGACCTCGCGGACCGTGGCGGCGAAGTCCATGCGGTCGCCCGGGAAGATCGACGTCTTCATCCGGAACGTCATCCTGCCCGGACGGGCGCGGGGCCCGGCCCAGTCCGTGACGTACCGCTCGAACCATGCCGCCTGGTTCGGGGTGTTCAGGAAGATGTCGGCCACGCCGTTGCGTTCGGTCGCGAACTTGAAGTCGTGGTGCATGGGTCGCCAGTCGCGACTGGCCAGCGCACCGAGCACGACCGTGGTCGGGGTGACCTCGACCGACAGCGGGGGCAGCTCGTCGCCGACGGCGACCGAGTCGAACAGGACGGGAGCCGGCGCGGTCACGAGACACCTCCGCGGACGTAGCCGAATCCGGTGTAGGACTCGATGCCGACGAGGTCACCGTGCTGGTTGTGGAACTCGACGTCGATCACCCAGAACCGACCGCTGCCCAGCTTGGTGGTCTTCGGTCCCGACACGGACTTGAGCACCTGACGGTTCGAGATCACGTCTCCGGGGCGCACCGGGTCGAAGAAGATGATCGTGTTGTCGGTCATCACCGCCTCGGGCAGCCCGAAGATCTCCTTCAGGTCGAAGTGGACCTTCAGCGCCACCTGCTCACCCTCGGCACCGGGTTCCCAGTAGTGGGGGCGCATCCACAGCGACAGCGTCGTCGGCGCCAGCACGACACCGCCGGTCAGCTCGGTGGCGACCTCGTCGTCCCAGAACAGCGGGTTCGCGTTCTGGGTGGCGGCGAGGGTGTTGTAGCCGTAGGAACGCTCGGCGGGGAAGGTCGCGGTCTGTTCGTACATCGGCGTGCCGATCATCGACCGGACCTGTTCGGGCAGTTCGGCGCTGCTCGTCGGCGTGGTGTCGTTCATGCGATCGCTCCTGTGCGGACCAGGTCGTCGACGCGATCCAGGTCCATGCCGATCTCGGCGAGCAGCTGCGTGGTGTCGCTGACCGAGCCGTCACGAATCCGGTACGGGCCGTCGGGTGCGACCGTGCCGGCCCACACGGGGGCCGACTGACGGAACGGCCCATCGGTGTCCGACACGGCGTCGACCACCACGCCACGAGCGGCGTACTGCTCGTCGACCACGGCCTCGGCGACCGAGTTGACCTCGCTCACACAGGTGTCGGCCGGGCCCAGCTCGGCGACCCACTCGTCACGGGTGCGGGTGGCGAACACTCGCCCCCATGGCCGAGCGGATCTCGTCCTGGCGGTCGTCGTCGAGCTGCGCGTCGCCGTACTGCTCGAGGCCCAGGAGGCCCGACCAGGTTGCGCCAGAACTGCGGCTCGATCGCGCCGACTGCGACGTGGCGTCCGTCGGCGCAGGTGTAGGTGTCGTAGCAGGCGTAGCGGCCCGTCAGGATGTAGTGCCCCGGGCCGGGCTCGGTCCCCGTCGCCAGGTACTCGTCGACGTACAACGACATCAGCGCGAACGAGCCGTCGGCGATCGAGACGTCGAGCAGTTCACCCGCACCGGTGCGCTCACGGCGCAGCAGCGCGGCCATGATCGACATGGCGGCCTGCATGCCGCCGGCGGCGATGTCGGCCACGGTGGCGCCGGGCAGCGCAGGACGACCGTCGCCCTGTCGGCCGGTGCAGTCGAGGAAGCCGCTGACGCCCAGGTAGTTGACGTCGTGGCCGGCCCAGGAGCTGCGCGGTCCGGTCTGACCGAACCCACTGGTCGAGCAGTAGACGATGCCGGGATTGCGTGCGGCCACCGCGTCGAACCCGATCCCCAAGCGATCGACCACACCGGGACGGAAGGACTCGATGATGACGTCGGAGCGCTCCGCGAGCGACAGGAACGCCTCGCGGCCGTCGTCGGACTTGAGGTCGAACGACGCTCGTTGCATGCCGCGGTTGCCCGAGTACGCGTAGTACGGCGGCGTGATCTGCACCGCGCCCGCCCGGGGCACCGCGCCGACCTTCACCACCGCGGCGCCGTAGTCGGCCAGCGTCCGCGACGCTCGGGCGCCGGGCCCGACCGAGGCCAGGTCCAGCACGCGCACGCCGTCGAGCGCAGGGGTCGTCACCGCGGGCACCCGCCGGGCGCGAACGGTGCTGCGGAATGCGTCGGGATCGACTCGTCCTGCGTCACGGTTCGCGTTCAGAAGTTCTTGGGCAGGCCCAGGCCGCGCCGGGCGATGATGTTCTTCTGGATCTCCGACGCGCCGCCGCCGATCGTGTCGATCACGGTGTAGCGGTACGTCGACTCGGAACGACCCGCCATGGGGGCGTCCTCGGTGCGCACCCGCAGCTGGGTGCCCGGACCACCGATGTCCATCGCCGCATCCGCGAGGCGCTTGGAGAGCTCGGTCGCGAACAGCTTGTACTCCGAGGCCTCGACCGTCGGCGGCTGGTAGTCCTTGCCCTCGCGGACCAGCGCCTCGACCTTGACCGCCTGGGCGACGAACTTCAGTCCCATCACCCGTGCCACCTCGGCGTCGGTGTGCAGCTTGGCCATGCGGGCACGCACGACCGGGTCGTCCTTCAGCGGCTGACCGTCGCGCAGCGTGGTGCGGACGTACTCGGTGAGCACGTCCAGGCGCTGCTTGATGGGCGCGTAGGTGAACATGGTGAACCGCTCGAGGTCGAGCGCCTGGGAGATGTAGCGGAACCCGTGGTTGACCTCGCCCACGACGTACTCGTCGGGGACGAAGACGTTGTCGAGCCAGACCTCGTTGGTGCGCTCGTCGCCCATGGTCCAGATCCCGTTGATGGTGATGCCCGGGTCGTCCATCGGGATCAGCATCAAGGTGATGCCCATGTGCTTGTTGTCGGGATCGGTGCGAACGCCGCACCAGTACCACTCGGCGAAGTGCGCAGAGGTGGTCCAGGTCTTCTGACCGTTGCACAGCCATCCGGTGCGGCCGTCCTCGGTCGTGTGACGCTCGCCCTTGAGGCGCATCGAGGCGGCATCGGAGCCGGCGTTGGGCTCGGAGTAGCCGACGGCGAACTCGACGTCGTTCTCCAGGATCATCGGCAGGAACTTGTCCTTGAGGTAGTCCGAGCCGTGGGCGATCAACGTCTTGCCGATGATGCCGACGCCCTTGCCGATCTGGGGCCCACCCCGACCGGCGAGCTCCTCGTTGAGGATGTACTCGTAGACGCCCTCACCCTCCTGGCCGCCGTACTCCTCCGGCCAGGTCATTCCCAGCCAGCCCTTGTGGCCGACCTCCTTCATGAAGGCGCGCCGCTTCGGCGTGTCGACGATCTGGGCCATGTTCTCCCGGGTGACATCGAAGATGTCGATGTCGTCGTGGTCGTCGCAGAAGGCGATGACCTCCTTGGAGAACGCCTGCTGCTCCGGTGAGAACTCGAAATCCATCCGTCACTCCGACTCGTTATCTGACGACCCGTCAGATTCTAGACGGAGCGTGCCGCACAGTGCCCAGCCGGCGGGGCTCAGGGCGCCGGGGGCGGGGTCAACCCGGTGACGCCGGTGTAGATGAGCCGGGCCATGGCGTCACGCAGTTCGTCGTTGCTCACACCGGCCCCCCCGATGCCGTACTGGTGCGCTGCGACGTGGGCCAGCATCGACACCAGCACCACGGCGGTGGCCAGCGGATTGAGCTCGGCCGGTGCGAACCCCAGTCGTTGCTGCTCGGCGATGACGTCGGTGGCCGAGATGGTGAAGCGCGACAGCAGGTGGGTCCGGCAGTCCCGGAAGCGCTGGTCCCCCTCGAGCGCAGCCAGGTCGATGACGGCCATGAGCGCGGAGTGGTCGGTCCAGAAGTCGAGGAAGGCGCTGGCGACGTCCTCGCACGCGGCGTACGCGCCGCGACCCTCCCACGTGGCGCGGCGGAACGGCTGGGTCAACCGCTCCCCGCCCTCGCCGATCAGGCGGTCGGCCAACGCCAGGAGAGCCGACTCGGCGTCAGGGAAGTACTGGTAGAAGGTCGCGGGCGACACGCCGGCCTCGCGGGCGATGTCGACGACCTTCAGATCGCGGTACGAGGTGGTCGCGAGCAGCTGGTTGGTGTGGTCCAACAGGCGCTCGCGGGTCGCCATGCCACGGCGGCCGGGCACCCGACCGTCGACCGCCCGCAGGTCCTGGTCGCTCGGGGCGTCCGCACCGTCGGCACCGATGTCCGGTGCGCCGGCGTCGACCTCTGCGTGCTGTGCAGTCGACGGGGTTCGTTGCTCTGCTGCCACGCCATGACGCTACCGGCACCGACCGGCGCCGGCCCGAAGTGGGGCGGGCGGTAGGGCTGGCGGTGGTCCGGCAGCGGTCCGGCAGAGCTCAGAACACCCTGGACAACAGCCAGACCAGGACCGCGATGCTCGCCACGAAGAGCGCGATGAGCATCAGCATCCCGATGAAGAGCACCGCGAGGCTGAGCACGAGCACGCCCAGGCTGGAGCGTCGTGTACGGCGTCGGTCGGCCAGGTCGGCCTCGATGAGCGCCACGTTGCGGTTGTTCGCCTTGAACGCCATGTTGAACACGGTGCCGCCCACCGGGATGAGCCCGACGAGTGCCTCGAGGCCGATGTACAGCAGCATCCGCAACACGGTCGGGACGGTGACGCCTGCGCCGATCCCGACCACCACGATGATCAGCGACAGGCCGATCCCGACCATGTCGCCCGCCACGGGCACGAGCGAGATGAGCCCGTCGACACCGACCCGTCGACCGGGCAGCCCTGGAACGGCGAACGCATCATCGAGCACCCAGGAGAAGCGCTTCACCCACAGTGGCAGCGGGCGTGAGTTGGGAACGTCCCTGCCTCGGTTGCGGCGCACCTCGCGCCAGGCGTGAGCAGGCGAACGCGGTCCATCGCGGGGAACGGGCAGGTTCGGCGGGTTGGCCGGGGGTCGGAACGCGGGTGGAACGCCCGAGGACGGCGGGGCTGCGCCCGGCGGCGGGCTGGCCGGAGCGGCGGGAGCGGCGGGAGCGGCCGGCGGCGGGCTGGCCGGAGCGCGCGACGGAGCCGGCGCATCGCGGTGCACCTCACGACCCTCGATGGGACCCACGTCCCGTGGCACGCTGCTCATGACCGACATTCTGACCGCACCGGCAGCGGTGCCCGTCGCGGGCAGCGGGGAGCATCGATGCTCCCCGTGCGATCGCAGCGATCTAGCGGATGAAGCGCTCGCCGTAGCTGCGGATCATCTCCTCGGCCTGTTCCACCTCGGGGGCGTTCAGCCCCGCTGCCATCCACGCCGAGGTGAGGATGGTGGTGACACCGGCCGCCTCGAGCTCCTCGATGAGGTCCGAACGTGGGGCGGCCAAGGGCGACGCGATGACCTCGAACGGCCGGTCCGCGGTCCCGGCGTCCTCGCGCGCCTGCTGCAACGTGCGGCAGTACCCGAGCAGCTCGTCCACCTGGTAGTGCACCCCGAGCCAGCCATCCCCGAGGCGGGCCGCCCGTCGGAACGCGATGTCGGAGTGACCGCCGACGTAGATCGGCACGGGTGCGGGCGGGGCGGGACGCATCTCGACGGGATCGAAGTCGTAGAACTCGCCGTGGTGCTCGACCATGCCGCCCGCCCACAGCGCCCGGATGACCTCGACCATCTCGTCCATGCGCTTGCCGCGACGGGCGAAGGGCTGGCCGAGCAGCTCGAACTCCTCGGCCATCCAGCCCGCACCGATCCCCAGTCCGACGCGACCATCGGACATGTACGCGGCGGTGCCGACCGCCTTGGCGACCACGAACGGGTTGCGCAGCGGCAACACGTAGACGTTGGTGATGAACCGCAGCCTCGAGGTCACCGAGGACATGGCACCGATCGCAACCCAGGGATCGGGCCAGTCCTCGTCCGGGCTGAACAACGGGGTCCCGTCAGGCGTGTACGGGTACTGCGAGGACAGGTACGACGGGTACACGACGTGGTCCGAGATGGCCACGGAGTCGAACCCCGCCGCTTCGCACACCTTGGCCAACCGTGGCCAGTCCCTGGGGGCTGCGCCGATCATTCCCTGGGCGAACTTCATGTGCGGTCTCCTGGCGTCTGTGCGCTGCGGGCCGCCACGGCCCGATCGCGCAGCTCGAACTTCAGCACCTTGCCACTCGCGTTGAGCGGGAGGGCATCGACCACCTCGACGACCCGGGGCGCTTTGAAGTTGGCCATGTGCTCACGTGCCCAGGCCACGATCTGGTCGGGGTCCGGGGCGGTCCCGTGGGCCGGGACCACGAACGCGTAGCCCACCTCACCCATGCGGTCGTCGGGCACGCCGACCACCGCGGCCTGGGCCACCTCGGGATGGCCGAGCAGCAGGCGCTCGATCTCGGCAGGGTAGGCGTTGAACCCACCCACGATGAACATGTCCTTCTTGCGATCGGTGATGGTGACGTAGCCGTCCTCGGTCATCACCCCCACGTCACCGGTGTGCAGCCAGCCGTCAGCGGTGAGGGTCTCGGCGGTCTGCTCGATGTCGTTGAAGTAGCCGTCCATCACGTTGTAGCCGCGCACCAGGACCTCGCCGGCCGAACCGGCGGGCAGGGTCTCACCCGCATCGTCGACGACGCGGACCTCGACACCGGGGAACGCGCGACCCGACGTGGTCGAGATGGTCTCGGCGGAGTCCTCACCGCGGCAGATCGTGGCGCAGCCGGATGCCTCGGTCATGCCGTAGGCGGTCACGACGGTGTCGAAGCCCAGCTCGGTGCGCATCCGTTCCACCAGCTCGACGGGCACCACCGCCGCACCGGTGACCGCCAGGCGCAGGGTCGCGGTGCGAGCCGGGTCGAACCCGGGGTGGTTCAGCAAGCTCTGGTAGATCGTCGGCGGACCGGGCAGGACGCTGATGCGCTCGGACTCGATGAGCTCCACGACCTCGTCCAGATCGAACACGGCCATCGGCACCAGCGTCGCCCCGGTCATGAACGCCGCCACGATGCCGGCCTTGTACCCGAAGGCGTGGAAGAACGGGTTGATGCAGAGATAGCGGTCATCGGCACGCAGCCCGCCGATGTCGGCCCAGTCGCCGAAGGCCCGCAACGTCTGGGCATGGGTGAGCTTGACGCCCTTGGGAGCCCCGGTCGTGCCGGAGGTGAACAACAGGTCCGAGAGGTCGTCGCCTCGCAGCTCGGCGACACGGGCATCGACCTGCTCCGGCGTCACTGCTGCACCGGTGGCGACGAACTCATCGAGCGTCTGCACGCCGTCGGGTCGGTCACCGCCGGCTCGCAGCAGCACGATCTGCTCCAGTTCGGGCAGATCGCCGCCGGTGTCGCGCAGCATGGACACGTAGTCGTTGCCGAGGAAGCCCTCGACGGTGAAGAGCAGTCGTGCGTTGCTGCGACGCAGGATGTCGGCGGCCTCGGTGCCCTTGTAGCGGGTGTTGAGCGGCACCAGGACTGCGCCGGCACTCTGCAGTCCCAGCAGCGCGACGATCCACTCCCAGCAGTTGGGCGCCCAGATCGCGACGCGGTCGCCCCGCTGCACGCCGGCGGCGATCACCGCTGCTGCGACTGCGTCGGCGCGCGTCACGACCTCGCGATAGGTCAGCCGGACCGTGGTGTCACCGGAGGAATCGACCACCGCCTCGTCGTCCGGACGCTCCGCTGCGACCGTGCGCAGCATCATGGGGATGGTGCCGAAACGCAGGTCGGCCCGTGTCCCCTCGTCCGTCGCGTGCTCGTCGGCCCCCATCACCACTCCCTGTTCCACACCCGCTCCGGACCTGACGGCCCGTCAGATCCGGCATGCTACGGGAAGGTCCCGGACCTGTCCGCAGGTGCCGCGAGTGACGACGAGACCGCGGACGCGACCGGGCCGGTCAGCACCACTCCGGAGTCACTCGCCGGCGGGCGTCCCGAAGGTGTTCGCCGCACGGAGCGCGGCGATGCGATCGGCGTCGTAGCCGAGCACTTCGGTCAACACCTCGTCGGTGTGCTCGCCCACGGTGGGCGCCGGAGTGGGGTCGACCTGGTCCTCGCCGACGAACTTCACCGGATACGGCAACATGTCGGCACCGTGGGTCTCGTGGTCCATGAAGCCCAGCCGGTCCTGGAACTGCGCGTCGTCGGCCAGGGTCTTGGGTGTGTTGACCGGCGCGATGGTGGTGTTGTGCTCGCCCGACCAGGCCACCCATTCCGCAGTGGTCTTCGTGCGGAAGATCTGCACCAGCTCGTGGCGCATCTCGGTGTTGCCCTTCGCGTGATCGCCGAACTTGGACCCCGGCCACTTCTCGAACATGTCGGAACGACCGACACCGTCGCAGAAGTTCTTCCAGAACTCCTGCTCGGAGGCCATGAACAGCACGTGACCGTCGGCCGAGTCGTAGATCTGGTAGCGCACACCGTCGCGCATGCCCGCGGTGCCAGGGGCGCGACGCTCGTAGTTGTCGGCCTTGTTGCCGGTCACCTCGGACTCGGGTCGCTCGTAGGCCTTCCAGGTCTCGCTGCGGTACCAGTCCATCGACGCCGCAGCGTCGGACTGTGCGATCTCCAGGAAGGAACCCTGACCGGTCTCGCGGGCTCGGACCACGCCGGCCAGGATGCCGAACGCACCGAACAACGGACCGGCGTGGATGCCGGTGGAGGGGTGCTCGGGGATGTAGGGGAACCCCTCGTCGTCGTAGGGCACGTTCACCAGTCCGGCCCAGGTGTCGTACGCGATCCCGTGGCTCGGCAGGTTGGCGTACGGCCCGGTCATCCCGTAGCCCGAGATGGTGCAGAACACGATCTTCGGGTTGATCTGCACCAGGTCATCGAAGCCCAGGCCCCGCTTCGCCAGTGCGCCCGGTCGCATGGCCTCGATGACGACGTCCGCGTCGCGCACCAGGTCGCGGAAGACGTCCTTCGCCTCGTCGGTGCGCAGGTCGAGCGTGATGGACTTCTTGCCCCGGTTGATGTGCCAGTGCAGCAGCGACGATCCGTCGATGATCGGCCAGGTCATCTGACGCACGTAGTCACCCTGGGGCGACTCGACCTTGATGACCTCTGCGCCCAGATCGGCCAGGTGCACGCCGACCGCTGCAGGTCCCAGCAGGGAGAACTCGATGACGCGCAGCCCGGACAGCGGTCCGGCGCCTGCGGTGGGGTTCGACTCGGTCATGGCTGGTCCCTTCTGGGCGGCGGATGCCGCTGCGGATCTGACGGGTCGTCAGAATCTAGGTTCCAGCAGTCCCGGCTGTGCACTCCGGGCCACCGACGTCAGATCTCTCAGAGGACCCAGGGGCCGCCACCGAGGCCGCGCTTCCACCCAGAAGCGGCGAACGTGCCGCCGTCGACGTGCACCGTGGTGCCGGTGACGAAGCGGCTCATGGGCCCCGCCAGCCAGATCGCAGCGGCGGCGACATCGCCCGGTTCGCCCGGTGTCGGGCCAGGGTGTCGGCGCCCAGTCGGTCGCCGACATCGCACCCGAGTCGGCGACCAACCCCTGATCGCCCGGGGTCGGGATCATGTCGGGCGCGATCGCATTGACCCTGATGCGATCCTCGGCGAGCTCGAGTGCGAGCGTGCGCGTCAGGTTCGCGACAGCAGCCTTCATCGCCGAGTAGATCCCGAACCCGGGACCGGCACGATGTGCCTCGACCGAGGTGATGTTGATCACCGATGCTCCACCTGCAGCGCCGCACGCACGCAGCAGGGGCAGACACCGGCGTGTCACGTCGACCACCTGGGTGAAGTTCTCGGCGATCAGCGCGGCCTGACCGTTGCTCGTGAGCTCGGCGACCGGCGAGACGAACCCGCCACCCGCGTTGTTCACCAGCAGATCGATCGAGGGCCAGTCGAGCTCCAGCTCGCCCACCCAGGCATCCACCGCTGCGCCGTCGCGAACATCCAGCACACCGAACGGGGCATCGAGCCCCAACGTCGCCAGATCCGCGACAGTGTCGGCCAGCTCGTCCTCCAAGCGGTCGCACACCGCCACCTGTGCACCGAACCGGGCGAGCGCGAGCGCGATCGCCCGTCCGATCCCGCGAGCCGCGCCGGTGACGACGGCGCGACGCCCGTCCAACAGGATCGACGTCGGCGACGGCTCGAAGGGAGGGGAATGCGACGGTGCCGCTCCGCCCAGCGAGGGGTCGGCCGCGGACGAGGTGGCTCGGGGGTCGCTCATCGCGAGCGAACCTACCGCCCGAACGCGGACGGACCCGGGCCAGATGCCCGGGTCCGTGCCACGTTCCTGGTGCAGCAGCGCCGCCACGTCGTGGGTGCGGCGACTGCGGCGGTGTGGTCGCTACTGGCTGACCACGACGGCGGTCACCATGCCGAACATGCCCTCTTCACGCTCTGCGTGGGTGAGGATGTGGCAGTGCCAGACCCAGGCGCCGGTCTGGGTCGCCTGGAAGAGCACGGTGTAGCGCTCGCCCGGCCCGATCGACACGGTGTCGGCCCAGTAGGGGTAGTCCAAGGGGATGCCGTCACGGGCCACGACCAGCTGCGGGAACTGGTGCAGGTGCATCGGGTGATACTGCAGGCCCTCGTTGTAGTAGTTGAAGAGCATCCACTCGCCCTGCTTCATCGAGTACGGCTCGGTGGCGGGGAAGGACTTGCCGTTCAGCGACAGGCCGATGGCGCCGGCGTCGTTGAGCACCATGTTGTGCTCCTGCGCCACCTCCAGGTCGGCGGGGATCTCCACACCCGAGATGGTCCTGCCACGCGGAATGGTGTATTCCGAGGTGCCACCGCCGCCGGCCGGCGAGAAGATCATCGCTCCCCACATGCCGTCGGGGATGGTCTGCATGCCGTGGATGTGCGGGTGGTACATCGCGACCGCCGGATCCGTCACCAGGTACTCGTAGGTGTAGGTCTCACCGGGCTCGATGGCGTCCTGGGTGATCGGCGACACGCCGTCCTGGTCGTTCGGCAGGATCATGCCGTGCATGTGCAGGTCGGTCGCGAGCGGCAGCTCGTTGGTCAGGTTGATCCGGATCCGGTCACCGACCTCGCCACGCATGGTCGGACCGGGCACGGTGCCGTTGAAGGTCCACGCGGTCACGATCTCGCCGGGCGAGACCTCCCAGTCGACGGTCTTGGCGGTCAGGTCGAAGACCTTCGCGCCGTCATCGGCGATGGTGAACTCCATGTCCTGACCGCCCAGGCCCTCGGTGTTCAGCTCACCGCTGGTGAGCTGGTCGACGAAGGGCTGGAAGGAGGTCGTCATCGCGGTGTCGAGCTGTTCGGCCTCTTCCGGGGTCAGGTTGTTGTGGTCGTGCGGGCCGCTGGAGGCGGTCGACGCACCGCCGGACTCGCCCTCGGCACCGGCGGCGATCTCGACACCGGCGGCGACGGTCAGCGGCGCCTCCATGCCGGCGTCACGGTGGCCGGGGATGGAGCAGAAGGCGACGTACTCGCCCTCGGGCACATCGACGGCCAGGTTCTCGGACTCGCCCGACCCCAGGTCCGCGGTCTGCCCGTCACCCTCGATCACGAGGTTGTGGATCTGGCTGCCGTCGTTGGTGACCGCGAGCGTCCCGCCGGGTGCGACCTGCAGGTCGCCGGAGATGGCGAACTCGGTCAGCGAGACCGGCACGGGGGCACCGCCACCGGCGGCATCTTCGCCACCACCGTCGCCACCACCGACCGCGAACCCGATCGCGATGACCACCAGGGCGATCGCCAAACCCCCTCCGAGGATGGCCAGCATGGTCGTGTACGGGTTCTGCGCCCGTTCGTCCGACCCGTCACCATCGGTACCGTCCACAAGCGCTGTCGACGATCCTGTCTGATCAGAACTCACTCATGCCCCTTTCGGCAATGCCGTCTCACGTGACCCGACGGACCGACGCACCCCAGACCTCGGGGACCGTCGACCGCAGTCTGCCCAGCGACCCCGATCCGTGACAGGGCACAAAGTCCCTAGGTCCCGTCACGTGGCGCTGCACACGTCACTCCTTCAGCGGTCAAGGACTCTATGCCAGCGTGTCCGGCGGACCCGAATGCGCACGGGGTCCCCTACGCTGCGCGCCGTGCTCGGTCAGATCGCGCAGGCAGGCAGCCGATCGCTTCGGGGAGCGTCCGGTGGTGGTGGACCCCGGGGGCGCGCTCACCTACGAGCAACTGGACCGCGTCGCCGACGAACTGGCCGCCGGGCTCGCCGAGCGGGGCATCGGCGAGGGCGACGTGGTCGCGGTGGCGCTGCCCTCCGGTGGCGACTGGCTGGTCGCGGCGGTCGCCCTGGCCCGGATCGGTGCGGTGGTGGCCGGCATCAGCACCGCGATCACCCAGGACGAACGTCACGATCTGGTCGAGCTCGTCACCCCGACACTGGTCATCGCCGATGCCGGCAACGTCGACGGTCTGCCGCTGCGCACCCCGGTCGCGGTGGTTGCGCCCGGCGGCCGGTGCGCCGAACTCGCGCGGCCCGACGGGCGACCCCCGACGCTGCCCCGTGACGACGAGCGGCCTGCGGCGATCTGCTTCACCTCGGGAACGACGGGGCGCGCCAAGGCAGCGATGTTCCGCGAGCGTCACCTGCGGGCGGTCCAGGCCATCGATCTCGGCCCCGACGCCGACCAGCTCTGGGGTGGAGGAGCCCCGATGCTCGCCTCGACGCAGTTCGCGCACGTCGGCATGACCACCAAGTTCCCGTGGTACCTGCGCGTCGGGGCGACGCTGCACGTCATGGCACGGTGGCGCCCCGACGACGCGCTGCGCCTGATCGCTGCCGAGCAGATGCCCACCGTCGGCGCCGTCGCACCGCAGCTGGCGTTGATGCTGAGGTCCACGCTGATCGACGAGCTCGACCTGTCCTGCGTCCAGCGGATCATCGCCGGCGGTGCGGCGTCGCCTCCGGCACTGGTGGCTGCAGCACGTGAACGCTTCGGGGCGCAGTACTCCATCCGCTACTCGTCGACCGAGTCCGGCGGTGTGGGGCTGGGCACGGCCTTCGACGCCCCCGACAGCGAGGCCCTGCACACCGTCGGACGTCCCCGGCCAGGCGTCGAGATCCGCATCGTCGACGAGCACGACCAGCCCGTGCCCACCGGCCGGGTCGGCGAGCTCCAACTCCGGTCCGGCGCTGTGATGGACAGCTACTGGGGCGATCCCGAGAGCACCGCTGCGGCGTTGAGCCCCGACCGCTGGCTGCGCACCGGGGACCTGGCACGTCAGGACGACTCGGGGTGCGTCGTGCTGGCCGGCCGGCGGACCGAGATGTTCATCCGGGGCGGCTACAACATCTTCCCGAGCGAGGTGGAGTCGGTCCTGGCCGATCACCCGGACGTGCTCGACGTGGCGGTCGCACCCCGTGCCGATGACGTGATGGGCGAGATCGGCGTGGCGCTGGTGGTGCCACGCCCTGGGGGGTCACCGCCGACGCTGGAGTCACTACGGGAGCATGCCCGCGATCGACTGGCGCGCCACAAGCTGCCCGAGGCCCTGGTGCTGGTCGAAGAGATCCCCCTCACCGGCGCACAGAAGATCGATCGGCGCGCGGCGCGAACGATGGTGGAGCAGTCACCCGAACCTCGAGCCGACCAGCGCACCGGCCGCGAGGTTCAGGACCGGGGCGCTGGTGCCGATGGGGTCGGGTGGACGACCTGATCCCACTCCTCACGCTGCTGGTCGGCGCCGTCATCGCGTGGGCGCTGACGGTGCCGCTGCACCGGTACAAGGAACTGCGACCGATGACGCCGCGCGATGTCGCCGCCGAGGTCGGCGACGACGACGAGCTCCCGCCGGTCATCCGCGCGACGTATCGCCAGGCGCGCTGTGCGACGTGCCACCACGTGTGCACGTGGCGTGATGTCACGCCGCTGCTGAGTTGGTGGCGAGGTTGCCCCAACTGCGGCAACCGCCTCCCTGCGACCGTGCCGCTGCTGCAGGTCGGGTTGCCGGTCGCCATGCTGATCACCGTCGTGATGCTCCCCGGCAGCTGGGTGGCCCTTCCGTATGTGTTCCTGGTCGTCGTGCTCGCCGCGATCGCCCTGGTGGACCTGCGCATCTGGCTCATCCCCTACTGGATGCCGTGGTTGGGTGCAGCAGTGGGCCTGGTGCTCATCAGCGTCGTGTCGGTCGGTATCGGCGCGCCGGGGCAGATCATGGTGGCCGTCGCCGGCGCCATCGGCACCTTTCTCCTGTTCTTCGTGCTGTTCATCGCCGCGCCCGGAAAGCTGGGGTTCAGCGACGTGCGTCTCGCGCTGCTCCTGGGGCTGTTCCTGGCCTGGATGCATCCGATCCTGCCGGTCTACGGACTGCTGTTCGGCGCAGTGCTCGGTCTCGTCATGGGACTGGCGGCGATGCTCGCCCGGGGCGACAGCCGCTTCCCGTTCGGCCCGGCACTCGCGCTGGGGTCGATGGTCGCCGTGTGGTTCCACGAGCCGATCCTGGCGGGCCTCGGCTGAGCTGACGCCGGGGGTCCTGTCGTGGCCTGCGCCGGACCGTGGTTCAGGAGGTCGACGGGAAGGAACGGTGGATCTCTGCGAGCAACTGGACCGTGGCCGGCAGGTGGGGGCCGACGACGGCCTTGCCCGTGCTGAGCAGCGCGACGACGAGGTCCCGGTCGGGGTCGGCCCAGGTCAGTGAGTTGGCGAGGCCCAGGTGGCCGAACGCACGGGGATGGTTCCACCCGTAGATGCTGATCGTCGCACTGCCGAGCATGAAGCCGGCGCTGTAGCGGAACGGGAGCAGGATCCGCCGGTCGAGGTCGATGCCGCCGCGGTCGGCCTCGACCGCCCGGCGGATCGTCGCCGGGTCGAACGGGCTGCCCGAGCCGTCCGACCTGTCCTCGCTGTCGAGGAGAGATTGGTAGAAGGCGGCGGTGTCGCGGGCGGTGGCGATCAGGTTGGCCGACGGGATCACCCCGGCCTGGAAGCGAGGATCGTTGGAGAGGCGGACCGCATCGTCCCATCCCATACCCAGCAGTCGGTCGGTGATCCACGACAGCGGCGGAAGGATCGGCACGCCGGTGTGGGTGTTGGTGGCGATCAGCCCGGTCTGCCCGGGATCGACGCCGAGGTCGAACCAACGCAGCCCGAGCGCGTCCTTCACCTCGCGCTGCAGCAGGTCGCGCAGGCTCTCGCCGCTGACCCGTCGAGCCACGCTCTCCAGGATGAAGCCGCCGGTGAGCGTGTGGTACGCCGGCGCATCACCCACCGCTGCGGTGATGTCGAGCCCGCACATGAGTGCTTCGACCAGTTCCGGATCGGCCAGGAGGTCGAGGTCGACGGCGTCGGGCGGGAGCGCTGGCACCCCGGCGCGGTGGGTGAGGACCTGGCGCAGCGTGATGTGCGCCTTGCCGTTGGCGGCGAACGCAGGGAGGTAATGGGCCACCCGCTCATCGAGGTCGACCAGGCCCCGCGTCTCGAGCAGGTGCATCAGCATCGCGGTCACCGCCTTGCCGGCCGAGAAGAGGTTGACCGGCGTCTCGGGCGTGATGGGCACGGCCCGGTCGGGGTCGAGGGCCCGGCCGGGATACACGCCTCGGGCGTAGCCGATGGCCCTGTCGAGCACGACGCGACCGCGGTGGCGGATGCAGACCTGGATGCACGGGTGCACACCCGAGCGGTACAACCCCTCGACCCTCGACCACACCGCATCCACGTCGGACTCCTCGGCGGGAGCATCCTCCTCGGGACCGGCCGCAGTCACCGAGGCGAGGTCCTCGGGCACCGGACACACCCGCATCGCGTGGGTCCGCACCGGGTCGAGAGCGGTGGCGAGCATCGGGCTGAACAGCGTGTCGAGCGAGGGCATCGCCATCTCAGTCCGTCGCCCCGGGCGAGGTCGGCGGAGCGTCGGCCGTCGCCGAGTCGTAGAGACCGGTCAGGGTGGGCACCAGATCGTCCATCACCCTGTCCAGGCACTTCACCGTCAGGTGCACGCCGTCGCCGGCGTAGCACCGGGCGGTCGAGCCGTCGGGCATCGTGATGTACTCCGAGAACCCTCCATCAGGGCCCGCGAGCATCGCGGCCACGTCGACGTAGGTCACCCAGGGTCGGGTGGCCGCCTCCTCCGCCGCGATGGCGTTGCCGATCTCGACGGCCTGCTGCACGTTGCCCGTGCCCACGTTCGGCTCGCCGACCCAGACCATTCGCCGACCGTCTCCTTCGACCAGGTCCATGATCCCCGCCACCCGACGCCGGTACTGCTCGGTCCACTCCGGGGTGTCGAACTGCGCGACCACGGTGCCGTCGCCCTCCAGGATCGACTGGCCGTCGTTGGCGCCGACCATGAACACGACGACCTCGGGTTGGTCGACCGCGACGATCTCCGACATCCGCGCCCCCCAGTTGAAGTAGTCCGACCGGGCAAGCCCCGTGGACACCTTCCCCTCGTTGCTGATCGTCAGCTCCGCGTTGCCGCCCGCGGCACCGATCAGCGCATCACCGAGGGACTTGGCGGTGGAGTCGCCGGCCACGACCACCTTCAGGGGGGCCGCCGCGGTCGGTACCCGCAACGGCACCAGGGTCGTGGTGGTCACCGTCGCGTCCGGCGACGCGGGCAGAGCGGGGTCGGATGCCTCGGGGAAGGTGAAGTCCTCGTCGTCCTCCTCGATGCCGAGCAGCCCCGCCGCCCAGTCGTACGGTCGGTTCAGCGAGAAGAAGTTGGCGACGCGGTCCACCGACTCCGCGACACCCAGGGCGACGGTGCGCTGCCAGCCCAGCGGCATGCCACGTGCCGAGCTGACCATGTTCCCCGAGGCGAGCACCACGAACACCGCCAGTGCCACGACCGTGCCCTTCCACACCGTCGTGGCGGGCTGCGTGGCGCGGACCTTGCGCCGTCGCCGCGGACGGCGAGGTGCGGACGAGCTGGGGCCGGTCGCAGCAGTGGGAGGGGGCGCCGTCGGTCGAGCCATCAGAACTGGAAGTAGATGAACGGCGCGACCCCCTGGGGGCCGAGCAGGTTGATGATGACCAGCCACACACCGATGCCCACCGCCAGCACCATCGGCGGCATCCGCGAGACGCGGTACTCCATCGCGTCACCGAGGCGGCGGGGCACGAACTGCCCCACCATGCCGACCACGATGGCCAGCAGCACGGTCCATGTCACCAGGGTGCCGATCCCCCAGTTGGTCAGCAGCCCGGTCAGGTAGCTGATGGCGGTGCCCAGATCGGGAGCCCGGAAGAAGATCCAACCGACGACCACGAAGTGGAACACCCACAGACGTGCCAGCCACGGGTTCAGCGTCCGGCGTTCCACCTCGGCGGGTTGGGCCATGACGATCGTGGCGTCGTCCGGTCGGTACGGGACGACGCCCCGCTCGTCGCCGGCGGCGTCTCGCCCCGCCAGAGCCCCCGGGAGGAGGGGTGCCGGCCAGACCGAGCCGTTCCTTCCACCCGGGCCGCGCACCCGAGGGTGGGCGTCGCGGCGCCGCGCTGCTCGGGCGGAAGGCTCGCAACCGCGCCCAGGTCGACGTAGGCCGGCTGCTGCTCGCGCATCGCGTGGCGGCGCTCGAGCGCCAACCCGCAGCCGTGGAACGCACCCCAGATCACGAAGTTCCAGCTCGCGCCGTGCCACAGCCCGCCCAACAACATCGTCAGGAACAGGTTGCGGTACTCGGCCCTGGGCCCACCCCGGTTCCCTCCCAGCGGGATGTACAGGTAGTCCCGCAGCCACCGCGACAGCGTCATGTGCCAGCGACGCCAGAACTCCTGGATCGAGCGCGACGAGTACGGCTGGTCGAAGTTGTCGGGGAACTTGATGCCCATCAGCAACGCGATGCCGATCGCGATGTCGGTGTAGCCCGAGAAGTCCGCGTAGATCTGCACCGCGTAGGCCCACGCTCCCACCAGCAGTTCCCAGTTGGTGTGCTGGGACGGCGCGACGAACACGGGGTCGACGATCGCGGTCGCCAGGTAGTTCGCGATCACGACCTTCTTGAACAGTCCCCGACAGATGAGTCGTGCGGCACGGGTGGCGTCGACGGCGTCGGGGTTGCGGCGCCGACGCAGCTGGGGCTGGAACTCCGACACGCGCACGATCGGCCCGGCCACCAGATGGGGGAAGAACGACAGGTACACCGCGAAGTCCAGGAACGGCACCGGCTCCTGTTCGTCGCGGAAGACGTCGATGACGTAGCTGATCGCGCAGAACGTGAAGAACGAGATGCCGACGGGCAACAGGACCTTGATCAACAGCGCCGTCGGTGCCAGACCGAGCGGCTGGAGCAGGGCCAGCACGGAGTCGACGAAGAACCCGTAGTACTTGAAGAACCCCAGCAGCGCGAGGTTGCCCGCGACGCCGAAGAGCATCCAGGCCTTGCGGGCCCGCTCGGCATCGGACCGACCCACCGCAGCAGCGACCAGCCAGTTGAACACCGTCGAACCGGCGAGCAGGAAGCAGAACCGCCAGTCGGCCCAGCCGTAGAACACGAAGCTGGCGGCCAGCACGAACAGCTTCCACTGCACGGGGCGGTCGTTCAGCTTCCAGCTCACCCCGACCACGACGACGAAGAACAGCGCGAACGTCATCGTCGGGAAGAGCACGCCGGTGGCCTCCTTCGGGGCGGGCGGGGCTGCGGCGACGCAGCGTAGTGGCGGCCGATCTCCCGACCGGTGACACCGTTGCGGCGTGGTCGCGACGGTGTGGCTAATGTCACCCCATCGGAGGTGGAGGTCAGCCGGCGAACCGGGGGGTGACCCGGCCCGACCTTCCCCACCGATGAGCACGGTGGCATCCGGGGGGAGGCTCAGTGGGCGAGTTCGTCGGCGTTCGACCGTCGCGGTCACGACGACCGCGACGTCGGGGCATCGGGCGCAACGCTGGCTCGATGCACCGGGCCCGCTGACCGGTGCATGACGCTCAACACCCCGCACCCGCTGCCGATGTGAACAGGTGACCGGGACGAGCCAGCTCGCGTGTGCGCAAGGATGCAACTCCCGGCACCACGGACCACGACGACAGGGGCAGCAGATGAGTGACGAGACCACCACCGGCACCGGAACGGGAGCGATCGGCTGGATGCGCTCGGTGGTGATCGATGCCCACGACCCACGGCGGCTCGCCGATTTCTGGTGCGCAGCGCTCGACGTGGAGATCGTCGAGGAGGAGTCGGACTGGGTCCAGCTCTCACCCGACCCCGGTGGCACCTTCATGGCGTTCCAGCCGACCGACGCGGCCCGTCCGACGTCGATGGTCGCCCGACCCGACATCGAGGTCACCGACATCGACCGGGCGCGGGACCGTGCGATCGAGCTCGGAGCCAGCTACGTCCGGACCATCCAGGAGATGAAGGGCGACCACCACTACGTGATGGCCGACCCGGAGGGCAACGAGTTCTGCCTCGTGCAGCCGCTGCCGCCCGAGCTGGCACGTGAGCGCTGGGGCGACCGGCGCCGATGAGCCGATTCGTCATCCCGTCCGGACCGTCCGGACCTGCGGTGATCGGCGGAGCACTCGGAGCGCTCGCGCTGCCGGGGGAATCGCTCGCACCGGTGCAGGCGGCGGTCCTCGACGCGGTGATCGCCCGGTTCGGTCCGTCGGACGCACCCAGGGTCGGCCAGATCGAACCGTGGACCGCTGCGCAGGTGGCGGCGGTCGTCACCGATCCCGACGAGCTGACGCTGCTCGCGCACCTGGTGGTCGCGCTGGAGCTGATGGTCCACCCGCTGCCGCCCGAGCTCGAGACCCACGTCGAGCACTACCTGCGCGACGTGGGCGTGGCCTCGCCCTACGTCTCGATCACCCGTGACACCGCCCGGCACCACATCCGTCGGCTGCACGCCGACCTGGTCCGGAACTCGTGGTACACCGAACAGACGATCCACGGCATCTTCTCCGGGCACCTCGGCGAGCTGGTGCGCTCCAAGCTCGCCTACTACGCGGTCGGCAACGACCAGACGATCGCCCGACGGTGGCGTGCCCTCGAGGACTGCCCGGACGGATCGTGGGGACACGGCGTCGCCGAGTTCTACCGCGTGCACCACTTCCCGTACCCCGGCGAGCACCACGGCATCTACGAGGTCGGCGCCCTGCACGACTGGGTGCACGTCCTGGCGGACTACTCCACCGATGCCGAGGGAGAGATCGACGTCTTCGCGTTCATCGCCGGCACCATGGCCGACCCACGGGGCTTCGTGCAGTTCATCTTCACCTTGGCGCTGTTCCAGAACGCCTCTGTCGACACCGTCGGCGGCATCCCGATCCCGATCGCCCGGGCCGACACCCTCGACGAGGCCGGCGCCGCGGATCGGCTCGTCGAGTCGTTGTGGCGTGCATCGAAGTGCACCGCTGACGTCATGGGCGGCGTCGACCACTTCGCGCTGGCCGACGCGCCGCTCGACGAGCTCAGGGACCGGTGGCGGATTCCGCCCCGGACCACGCCGGGTCCCGGAGCACTCGACCCGGGCGCTCGCCGATCGGTGCGTGTCGACCTGACGGGTCATCACCAGTCGCGCTGAGCCACGCGGCCGTGCCCCGACCGGTGCACGAACCGTGCGACCCCCACCCCGAGCTCACGGCGTGGCGACCGCCGCCTGCTGTGACGCACCCCGCGGCGCCGCCCGCAACGCGACCGCTGCGCCGAGCAACGACACCGCGGCGATCACCCAGGCCGCACCCGCGATGCCGGCGGTGAAGTCCGCAGCGGCGGAGGTGCTGCTGGAGCTCGTGCTGTCGGGGGAAGCGGTGGCGAGCGTGGCGACCGCGACGCCCGCAGCGACACCGACGTTGCGCAGCGCGGTCAGCAACCCCGACGCAACACCTGCGTCCTCGTCGGGCACCGCTGCCATCGCCGCGGTCGTCGAGACGTTGTAGGCCAGCCCCTGCCCCACCCCCGACAACGCCATGGCGATCAGCACGACCCAGATCCCGCTGGTGGCACCGAGCGTCGTCAACAGGACGAACGACAGCGAGACCAGCACCATGCCCGCGGCCATCGGCAGGCGTGAGCCGCCCAGCCGCACGACCCGCCCGGTGAGCGCGCCCATGATCGCGAAGGGCACCGAGTAGGCCAGGAAGACCACGCCGGTCCACGCGGCCGACAGGCCACGCACGTCCTGGAGCCAGAAGGTCAGCACGATGTTGATCGCGCCGAAGCCCCAGTTGGCGAGGAATGCCACTGCGACCGGCGGTCGGTAGGCACGCGCACGTCGGATGGCGGCGTCGATCAACGGGTGCGGCGCCCGCCGCTGTTGCACGACGAACGCCACGAGGGTGAGCGCACCCAGCCCGATGCTGATCGCCACAGCGACGTCGCGCCAGCCCTGGGTCCCGGCCTCCTGGAACCCGTAGACCACCAGGGTGACCGCGGCCGTCGCGAGCACCGCACCGGTGACGTCGATGGGCTGTCGGTCGCCGTAGCTCTCGGGGATCTCCCGGATGATCATGACCATCGCCAGGAGCAGCAGCGGCACGTTGAGCGCGAAGAACCAGCGCCACCCCAGTGCGTCGACCACCACGCCACCGACCACCGGTGCTGCGGCCGCGGCGGTCGAGCCGATGGCACTCCACATGCCGATCGCCCAGGCGCGCCGCTCGCCGGCGAACGTGGTGCTCACCGTGGACAGCGACGCCGTCATGAACAGCGACGTCGCAAGGCCCTGTACGACCCGGGCGAGCACCAGGGCTGTGAAGGTGGGAGCGATCGCTGCGCCCAGGGTTCCTGCACAGAAGAGCCCCACGCCGATCAGCAGCATGCGTCGCCGCCCGAAGCGGTCGGCGATGCGTCCCGAGACCAGCAGCGGTCCCGCCGCGCCGAGCGCGAACGCGTTGATCACCCACCCGGTCGCGGCGGCGCTGACGCCGAGGTCGTCGCCGATCTGAGGCAGCGCGACCGCCACGCCGCTGAAGTCGATGCTCAGCACGACCAGCGGCAGGGCGACCGCGATCAACACCGGAGCCGAGCGACGATCAGACACTGTCGATCAGCCTAGGCAGCGCTCTGTCAGACTCCTCCGATGAGCTCCCCGATCACCTCCGGACCCGTCGGGTCCCCGGCCGCATCGATGGACACGCCGCACGTGGCTGACGCGCTGCTGCGCGAGCCACCCCGCGAACCGTCGGATCCGAGTGCGTTCAGCTCGAACACCCTGTTCGGTCAGCCCGGCATCTATCCCGCGGGACCGGCCATGGTGCCGGCGAGCGGACCGATGCTCGATGCCGACGACGCCCAGGAGGTGCTGCGCCACGTGATGGGGCCGGGTCAGCTCACCAGGGCACTCGATCGCTTCGCGTCCGCGGAGCTGTGTGACCGGGTCCCCGACCCACAGGTCCGGGTTGCGCTGGTGATGTTGGGCGACGGCCCGGCGGCGCCGGTGCTGGATGCCTTCCTCGGCGGCACCAGCCCGGTGCTCCGCTTCGGCGTGGGCACGACCGCCGGCGAAGGGCGCGTGATCGGCACGGCGGTCGATGATCGGGACCCCGCCCGCCGCGTGCTCAACGAGCGGTACGCGGCGGAGCACCCGGCGGTGATCGCACCATCGCTCGCGCACGCGATCTGCCACCATGGCGAGCTGGCGTCCAACGCCGAGGAGGCGACCCTGCACGGCCTCCTCGCGGCGGCCCACACCTGGCTGCTGGCCGGCGACCCGTCCCTCGGCGGACTCCGGACCGAGCTCGCCCGGCGTCAGGCGTCGTTGACCATCTCACTGCTCAACGCCCGCCCACCCGACTCCAGCGCAGCATCGATCCGCTGCCCGGACGGCCCGGGAACCATCCCGGGTGGCAACCCTGCGCTGCAGGGGCCCGACCTGTGGAGCATCCCCTTCACGGCCCGGCCGGTGCAGGACTGCGATCTGTCGGTCCCGGACCCGGTGCGGGAGAGCCTCGCCCATCTGGCCGCAGGGACCGCGTCCCCGGTCCCCGACCGCTACGACGATCGCCTGGGACAGTGGCTCACCGACCACATGGGACACGGTGCCTGGTTCGGCCCGGTCGTCAGGCTCGCCGCAGGCCGGGCGCTCGGCCTGCTGCCGGACGCGGACACCCCGCACTGAGCGGACGGAACGACCCCCGCCGCCTCAGTCGCCCTCAGCGGCCTCTTCGAGCTCGAGGATCGAGCCCTCGGTGAACAGGTACGTGCGCATGTGACGGTCGAGCACGGGGTCCTTCCTCCGCAGCCACTCGAGCACCATCATCGCGTGCTCCTTCTCCTCGTCGCGGTTGTGCGCCAGGATCTCGGCGAGTTCGGGGTCCGTGGTGGCGGCCACACGTTGGTCGTACCAGTCGACGGCTTCGAGCTCCTCCATGATCGAGGCGATCGCCCGGTGCCGGTCGATGACGTCGGGCCCGAGCCGCTCAGGGTCTTCGTGCAGGTTCTCCGAGGACATGGTGGTGCTCCTTGTGCGCGATCCGTGGCCGACCACCATATTCGCCCGCCGGCGGCACCCGGTCGGCATCCACGTGACGAGCGACGTCACCTGACGACCGGGGCAGCGCAACGCCTGGCTGCTCCCGACATCTGCTCCGACGCCTCCACTCGATCGCCCGACCGCGAACGAAGGGCCCCGACCGATGGTCGGGGCCCTCATTCCGGGTGGAGGTGATGGGAGTCGAACCCACGACCTCTTCGATGCGACCGAAGCGCTCTAGCCAGCTGAGCTACACCCCCGGAGGACGTGCACTGTAGCCGTCCCGGCGCCGCGATCAGAAACGGCCGGAACGCAACCTGCGGTCAGTTGGCGATGCGGCGGGGAACCGGCGTGGTGCGACCGACCGCGGCGGTTCGTGCCACGCCCTGGCCCAGGTCCGACCGGCGGACCGGGGCGGCGGTGAAGGACCCTGCGCGGGCGGCAGCTGCCTGATTCGCCTGGTTCACCAGCACCACGTAGGTGACCAGCAGCACGTCCGCGAGCAGGTGCAGGACCAAGAAGATGCTCCCGAAGGCAACCGTGCAGAGCAGGGTGAGCACCGCTGCTGCACCCAGCACGGTCAGCACCTCCTGGCGGCGCTTGCGCACCGACATCGGCACCGGCGGGGCCGCAGCAGGCCGATCCGCACCGGAGCGGCGGCTGCGCAGGTCGATCACGTTCGAGCGTCCGGCGGTCGAGCGGCCTTCGGAGCGGTTCAGCACCGACAGCTGGTGGTTGAACGACCGGATCGTGTCGGAGTTGCGGGTTCCCGCCAGCTTGCGGACCGCTTCGGGCAGCAACACGATCGCCCAGACCACGGCAAGACCGAGAAAGACCAAGGTGGTGATGTTCATCGAGGGTGGGTTCCTTCGAGTTCGTCCAGAGGTGCCGGTACGCGCATCGCGGGCCGGCGGTGTCGCGGGGGCATCGTAGAGTCGCGTGACGAATTGTTACAAGTCGTTGACGAACGACACCCATGTCATTCGTCAGGACTGTACTCCTCCGGCGTGGATCGCTGGTGAACCACGGCGGTGCGACTGCCGCCGGGAGCGCTGCGCAGATGACGCTCAGATGTCGTCGAGCACCGTGGGCGACGAATCGTCGTCACCGGCGGTCTGCTGCCGACGGAAGGTGCCCGAGCGCCCCCGGTCTTCTCCCACAGCGCCACGTCGCCGATCACCATCGATCGGTCGACCGACTTGCACATGTCATAGATCGTCAGACAGGCGACGGTCGCAGCGGTGAGCGCCTCCATCTCCACGCCGGTGCGGTCCACCGTCTCGACCTGGGACTCGACCTCGATGAAGGTGTCCTCGATGCGGAAGTTGACCAGCATCGCCCCGACCATGACCGGGTGGCACAACGGGATGAGATCAGCAGCACGCTTCGCCGCCTGGATCCCGGCGACCCTGGCCACCGAGAGCACGTCGCCCTTCACCACGGCACCACGAGCGACGAGCGACGTCGTCTCGGTGGTCATGTGCACACGCCCGCGGGCGATGGCCCGGCGATGGGTCTGCTCCTTCGGGGTGACGTCGACCATGCGTGCCCGACCCAGCGGATCGAGATGGGTGAGACCCCGTTCAGACATGGGAGGAGCTTAGGCGAGCGGGCTCCGCGACTCAGCCGATGCCCTCGCGCCGCACGACCTCGGTCAGGAACTCCCGGAACTCAGGTCCCAGGTCCTCCCGACGCAGTGCGAGCTCGACGGTGGCACGGAGGTAGTCGATCTTCTTGCCGATGTCGAAGCGGCCCTCGGAGAAGACGTAGCCGAACACCTGCTCGGCGGAGAGCAGTCCGGCGATGGCGTCGGTCAGCTGGATCTCGCCGCCGACCCCGGGCTCGATGTCGATCAGTTGGTCGAAGATCGCCGGGGTGAACAGATAGCGACCCATGACCGCCAGGTTGGACGGCGCGTCCTCGGGTGCAGGCTTCTCGACGATCTCGGTGATCTCACACAGGGGCCCATCCTGATTCCGGACCGCTGCGCAGCCGTAGGCGGAGATCGACTCGGGCGGCACCTCCATCAGCGCGACCACCGACGAGCCGTGCTCATCGAAGCCCTTGATCATGTCGGTGAGCACCGTGGAGTGCTCGTCCATGATGTCGTCGCCGAGCATGACCACGAAGGGCTCGTCACCGACGTGCTTGCGCGCGACCGACACCGCGTGGCCCAGCCCCAGCGGCTCGCCCTGGCGGACGAAGTGGATGTCGGCCAGCTCGGCCAGGTCGACCACCTCGGCCAGGTCGCCCAGCTTGCCCTTCGCCTGCAGCTGGTACTCGAGCTCGAAGTTCCGGTCGAAGTGGTCCTCGAGGCTGCGCTTGTTGCGTCCGGTGATGATGAGGATGTCGTCGATCCCCGCGGCGACCGCCTCTTCCACCACGTACTGGATGGCGGGCCGGTCGACCACGGGCAGCATCTCCTTCGGCTGCGCCTTCGTCGCCGGGAGGAACCTCGTCCCCAGACCGGCGGCTGGAATGACCGCCTTCGTAACCCTGCCCATGAAGCGTTCCTCCTCGATGACGACCCCGTCGAGCGTACCCAGTCATCGGGCGGATTCCACCGGGGGCCGCTCGTGCGCTTTGGGGCGGCCGCATCGGAGCGGTAGCATTAGCACTCGTCGTTCGCGAGTGCCAGCACACGATCTTGGAGTCGAGATGCCCCTGTACGAGTACCGCTGCCGGAACTGCAACCACCAGTTCGAGATCCAGCAGTCGTTCTCCGACGACGCCCTGACCGTCTGCCCCGAGTGCGAAGGCGCCTTGCGCAAGGTCTTCAACCCCGTCGGCATCTCGTTCAAGGGGTCGGGGTTCTACAAGAACGACAGCCGCGGTTCCTCCTCCTCGTCGTCCTCGTCGACCTCGGCGACACCGTCGTCCGGCACCGACAGCGGCGGCGGGTCCAAGGACAAGGAGTCCTCGGGTTCCTCGAGCGGAGAGTCGTCGTCCGGCAGCACATCGGGCGCCGGCTCCAAGGAGACGACGTCGACCTCGACCAGTTCGGGGTCCAGCTCGTCGGACTGAGCCCGCAGCCCCTGCGGGCCCAGGGGCCCCGGCACACGGTGCCGGGCACCCGGAGCTGAGGGACTCAGACCACCGTCCGGGTCGTCTCCACACCAGCGGTGGCCCGCTGGATCAGGTGATCCAGCAACGCGACCAGCACCATCTTGACCGACTCGCGTGATCGGGCGTCCGCGCGAACCAGCGGCACGTGCGCCGGCAGCGCCAGCGCATCTCGGACCTCTTCCAGCGAGTACGACCCGGCATCGGGGAACTGGTTCACCACCGCCACGAAGGGCACGCCGCGGCTCTCGAAGTAGTCCACCGCGGCGAAGCACTGCTCGATGCGCCGGGTGTCCAACAACACCACCGCTCCGATCGCGCCGTCGACCAGGTCGTCCCACATGAACCAGAAGCGCTCCTGACCGGGCGTGCCGAACAGGTACAGGATGATCTCCGAGTCGATCGTGATGCGCCCGAAGTCCATCGCCACGGTCGTCGACGTCTTGCGGTCCACCTGACTCAGATCGTCGACCCCTTCGGAGTACGCCGTCATCGTGGCCTCGGTGGTCAGCGGTTCGATCTCGGAGATCGCGCCCACCAGTGTCGTCTTGCCGACGCCGAAGCCGCCCGCGACCAGGAACTTCACCGGCTGCGGGGTCCCACCGCCGACCTGTTCGTTGGTTTCAGAGTGCTCGTACTGCATCGATCATCCTCAACAGGAGTGCTGGCGTCGCGTTCGGCGTCGCCTCGTGGACTCGGACCAATCCTGCGTCGGCCAGATCGCCGACCAGGATCTGCGCGACGCCGAGCGGAACCTCGATGCGTGCCGCCACCTCGGCCACCGAGACCGGCTGGCGGCAGGTCGCGAGGATCGCGGCATGCTCGAACTGGAGTCCGCCGGGGGGCTCCAGCCCGGTCCAGACCACCAGGGCCTCGACCCGCAGGTGCACAGTTGCGTGGCGCGTGCGACCGCCGGTGATGACGAACGGCCTGACCAGTGCCTCGTCGGCGCCGTCGTCATCCGCGTCCGACCGCGCACCGTCCGCGGCGCGGTCCGCCGTCGGGTCGTGCTGGGGAGTCGGATCCCACGCGTTCACGGGCAGGTGGTCGGATCAGCCGACCGCGAGCGCGGAGCGCAGGCCGGCGCGCACCTGCGGAGTCAGTGCGTCGCCGAAGCGGTCGACGAGCATGGTCATCTCGTAGCCGACCAGGCCGACGTCGGCGGACTTGTCGGTCAGGATCCCGAGACAACTGCCGTCGGAGATCGAGGCGACGAACAGGAACCCGGTCGACATCTCGACCATGACCTGTTCGACCTCGCCGTAGCCGAAGCAACGCGACGCACCGAGGGAGAGGCTGGTCAGCCCCGCCGCGATCGCGGCGAACTGGTCGGCCCGTCCACGGTCGAGGTCGGTCGACATGGCCATCAGCAGGCCGTCGGAGCTGACACAGACAGCGTCGGTGACCCCGGAGGTCTGTTGGACGAAGCGTGTCAGCAGCCAAGGGATCTGCTGGACCTGCTCGTGGGTGTCGGTGATCACTGCGGGAACCTCCCGTCGGGGACGGAGTTGTGGGCGGACGACGGATGCCCGGGAGGGACATCGTCAGGGGATGGATCCCCGGCGAAGGGCTCGCCGGAAGAGGGATGCAGATCGGCGGCAGACGCATCTGCGCCATCACCACGACCGCGTTGTCGACCTGATTGGAACGACGAGAGCATCGAACGGACGCCCTCCGCCGACCGAGCGGCGGCGGGGGTCGCGACCGCACCGATCTCGTCGCCGCGCGATTCCGCGAGCGATGCACCGGGGACGCGACGGGCGAGGCCGCCCACCCGACTCGGTGCGAGCGGCGCCGCCTCTGGCGCAGGCTCTGGTTCGCCAGCCGGTTCGAACGGTCCGGACGGCGGCAGCGGCGGGGCATCCGGGTGGTGACCTGCCGACGCGGGAGTCGGCTCGGTCGGCACCCAGTCGGCCTGCACCGGAGCGGTCGAGGGTGCAGGGGGCGGCGGGGCCGGGGGCGACATGTCGCTCGACGGCAGGCCACCAGGTGGCTGCGATGCCGACGGCGCCGCCGCGTCCACCGAGGGGTCCGCGGTGTCCGGGTCGTCGAAGAAGCCGCTCCAGGGGTCCGCAGCGGACGCCGCAGGATCGGGATCCATCAACTCAGCACGGTCGAACACGGGAACCTCAGCGCCGTCAGCCGGCGCTGCAGGGCTCGGGTCCGGATCGAGCTCCGGCGCTGCTTCGAAGAAGCCGAACCCGAACGGGTCGGCGTCGGATGCAACACCCTGGCCGTGCTCGGTCGCTGCATCGATCCCGAACGCAGCCTCGGCGGGCTCGACCGGAACACCCGCCCCGGATGGATCAGCGCTCTCCGCCGGCACGTCGACGCGGAACGGGTCAGCGCTCTCCACCGGCACATCGAACCCGTGCGGATCCGCGGGAGCAGGCGGAGCGTCGATCTGCGCCACCGGGTCGAACTGCTCGGCGGCCTCGAACGGAGCGTCCATCTCGAGCGGAGGGTTGTCCAGGCCCGCGGTCAGGTCGGCGAGCACCGCTTCAGCCGCGGGGGCCATCGCTGCACCGGGAGCGAAGGGCACGGGTCCCTGCTCACGGGCCTTGCGCGACCCGGGAAGGGGTTGTGCGACTGCGGCCTTGTCGCGCCCGCCCACGAGCGCGGTCGACGGAAGGATGACCATCGCGGTCACGCCGCGGCCGCCGGTCGTGGGCTGGAGCCGCACCATCGTCCCGGTCTTCGTCGCGAGCTTCGCGACGACGTACTGACCGAGATAGCGGGTCGGCATGCCCTCGAGCTCGTCCTGGCCGCGCAGCCGCTCGTTCGCCGCCAGCAGCTCGACGTCGCTCATCCCGACCCCGTGATCGATGATGGCGAACTGGTAGCCGCCCTGGCCGAGTGCCCGGCCATCGATCTCGACCGTGGTGTCCGGCGGAGAGAAGCCGAGCGCGTTCTCGATCAACTCGGCGAGCAGGTGGATCAGGTCGATCACGACCGGTCCGGTGACGACCGCGTCACGCACGTTGCCGATCCGTACGCGCTCGAAGTCCTCGACCTCGCTCATCGCTGCTCGCACGATCTCTGCGATCGGCGCAGGCGTGCGACGCCGCCGGGGCGTCTCGGACCCGGCCAGGATCAGGAGGGACTCGGCGTTGCGGCGCATGCGACTGGCCAGGTGGTCCAGACGGAACAGGTGCTCCAGGAACTTCGGGTCGGTCTCCTTGGTCTCGAGTGAGCTGATGAAGTCCAACTGGCGGGCGAGCAGCGTCTGGTTGCGCCGACCCAGGTTGGTCAGTGCCTCTCCCTGGTTGCGCCGCAGCGCGGCCTGTTCGCCGGCGAGACGCAGCGCCGTGGTCTGCACCGCGTTGAACGCTCCGGCGACGTCGTGCACCTCGGCTGCGCCGGAGGCGCGCAACGCGGGAAGGTGGACCTGGGCGACGCCGTCGACCTGCTGGGCGGCCACCGCTTCGGGCAGTCGCGTCCTGGCCACGTCGTCGGCCTGCGTGGCCAACTGCTGGAGCGGTCGGGCGATCGAGCGGATGGCACGTCGGAGCAGCAGGATGCTGACCAGCACGATGGCCATGGCGGCCAGCGCGGACAACACGAACAGCAGCCGGCTGTCGCGGGCGAGCGAGTCGACTGCTGCCACCGCACCGACCTCGGCGGTGCGCTGCAGCGAGGCCAGGTCGTCGGTACGCGCCTCGAGCCCGCTGACCCAGACCGCGGTGCGGTCGGTCACGCCCTCGAAGGTCTCTCGGCGCTGCTGGTCGGCCGCTGACTGGGCGAAGCCCACCTGGGTGATGCGGATCGACAGCGCCGGCGGCGCGGACGCCGCTGCCAGCTCCACGTAGGACTCCTGGGCAGATGCGAGGCCCATGACCTCCTGGAAGGCCGCTGCATCGAACTCCTCCGCCTCGCTCAGCAGCACCACCAGGTCCCGCTCCTCCGCCGAGGCCGCCTGGGCACGGGCGAGGTAGTCGGTGGTCGTCGCGGCAGCGTCGTCGGTGGCGTCGCCAGGATCGATGGCGACGGCGGCGACATCGAGCAGCGCAGCGATCGCGGTGGAGTGCACCCGCAGCGCCACGGCACCGCCGAGGTCGCGTTCCGCGATGCTGCCGGCGGCGTCGACGCGCTCCAGCGCCTCGACCGTCTCCGCCTGCAGCGGTCCGCCGACCTGCGCAGCCAGCGAGGCCACCTGGTCAGCGGCAGCGGTCACGTCCGAGCGGAGCTCGGGGGTCGTGAGGTCCTCGGCGACGAGCGACCCCCGCTCTGTCTGCAGCGCCTCGACCAGGGAGTAGGAGGCCAGCGCCAGGTCGGTGCGTTCACGCAACACCGTGGCCTCACGGGCCTGGGTCGCTCCGCGGTGGACCGCGAAGCCGCTCACCACCAGCAATGCGGTGAGTGGGATCGCCAGGACGAGCTGCAGCCGCGGGCCGATGCCCATCCGTGCAGAGGTGCTCACTTGGTCATCTCGCTGCCGTGCCATCGGTGGAGGGATCGACACGGCGTCACCCCGAGTTGAGGAAATGCCTGATGCGCCCGTCGATCAGGTCGACCCTCGGGGCACCAGCCCGTCCCGCGCCGCTGTGGCGGCGGGTCGCGGGCCCCGGACGCCGACCAGACGGCTCCCGACACCACCTCCTACACTGAGGCCCCGATGGGTAAACGCAAGCGTCGCAACGCACTTCCGGAGCCACCCTCACCGCCGGTCGCACCCGCGCTCGTGTCGCCCATGCGCACCGTGCGGGCGGGCATCGAGCGCCCGGAGTACGCAGCCACCGGTGAGCCGTCCAGCCGAGCGAGCCGCGCCATCCGCACACCCGAGGAGATCGTCGCGATGCGCACCGCGGGGCGTGTCGCCGCGGAGGCCCTGATCGCCGTCGGCGAGCACGTCCGGCCGGGCATCACCACCGACGAACTGGACCGCATCGGCCACGAGTTCATGGTCGACGCCGGCGCCTACCCCTCCACGCTCAACTACCGGAACTTCCCCAAGTCGCTGTGCACCTCGGTCAACGAGATCGTGTGCCACGGCATCCCCGACTCGCGCCGGCTGCTCGACGGCGACATCGTCAACGTCGACATCACCGCCTTCATCGAGGGCGTCCACGGCGACACCTCCTGCACGTTCCTGGTGGGAGAGGTCGATCAGGCCTCGGCCGATCTGGTCGAGCGCACACGGCAGGCCATGCACGCCGGCATCTCGGTGGTCCGTCCAGAGGCACGCATCCACGAGATCGGACGGGCGATAGAACAGAGCGTCGCCCCCTACGGCTACAGCGTCGTGCGCGAGTTCATCGGGCACGGCATCGGCGACCAGTTCCACACGAGCCTGCAGATCCCCCACTACTACGACCCGCGCAACGACGGCATGTTGCTCGAGGGCATGACGTTCACCATCGAACCGATGATCAACCTGGGGTCCAACCGGCTCGAGATGTGGGACGACGGGTGGACCGTGGCGACCCGTGACCTGCAGCGCACCGCGCAGTTCGAACACACGATCCTGGTCACCGCCGACGGATTCGAGTTGCTCACCGTGCCCGCCGACGGCATCCCGGCCGAGGCCCGCACCCCCGGTGCGCTCGCCAGCAGCACCGTCGAGGCCGCTGCGGCCGCGGCAACCGCGGCAACCCCCGCCGACTGAGTCGGCCCACCTCTGCACCCAGCTTCCCCCACGGCGAACCACCCGAGGACTCCCCGGCGGTTCGACTGATCGAGGACGGACGTGTGCACGACGACACCGAACACCACCCGACCGCCGCCGGCGGCCAGGTGGGTGCGGCACCCCCACTCACCGCGGCGATCACGCGGCCAGCCCGTCACAGGGCGGCGCGGCGTCGCCCCTTCGCTGTTGCCGGGTCGCTCGGCCGTGCGGTCGCTGCCCGGGTCCGATCGGTCGACCAGATCGGGACCGCGCTGTCCTCACCCGCGGTCCGCAGGGCGCTGCGCTCCCGCGTCCTGGCGCTGCTCGTCGCCGCGCTCGTCGCGACGGCGGTCGCAGGTCGCGTCGGCGCAGCGGACCACGCCCGTGAGCAGTGGGGCGAACAGGTCAGGGTTGCCGTCATGAGGAGGGACCTGCCCGCCGGCGGCACCGTCACCTCGAGCGACGCACATCTGGTGAGCTGGCCCGCAGCGCTGGTCCCGGCCGATGCATTGCGTCGCCTGCCCGACCGAGGGCGTCTGGCCGCCGCAGTGGTCGACGGCGAGGTGCTGGTCGACTCGCGGCTCGCGCACGGCGCTTCCGGCGAGCTCTCGGCCCAGCTGGCTCCGGGCGAGGTCGCGGTGCAACTCCCACCGTCGCCCACCGCACCGAGGGTGGCACCCGGCGACCGCGTCGACCTGGTCGCCGCGGCCGACGCACCGGCGTCGGACCTGTCGGGGATCGCGTCGACGCTCCGGGTCGAGGTGGTGGCATCCGGCGCCAGGGTGATCGGCACCGACCACGAGGGCGTCAGCCTGGCGGTCCGCAGAGCCCAGGCGGAGCGGGCCGCCGGCGCCGCGCTGTCCGGCGTGGTGGCGCTGGTGGTGCTGGGCGACGACTGACCCCGCTCGTCAGCGGTCGGCCGAGATCGTGGGATCAGGCGCCGGACACCGCGACGTCGGGGATCACCAGCGATGCCGCCGCATGGCCCGAGGTCAGCCACTCCAGGTCACCACCGACCTCGGCGATGTCCAGCAGCAGGCGCTGCACGGTGGAGGCGAGCGTGAGCTCGCGCACCGGTTCGGCCAGCGCTCCGTCGCGGATCATCAGCCCATCGGCGCCGACCGAGAAATCCCCCGAGACGGCATTCACTCCCGAGTGCAGGCCGGCGAAGCTGTTCACGAACAGCCCCAGATCGGTCGAGCCGATCAGCTCCTCGAGCCTGCGTTCCCCGGGCTGCATGACCAGCACCTGCGCCCCGGGACCGGGCAGGCTGCGTGCGCCTCGGACCGCCGAGCCGGTCGACCCCTCCCCGGTGCGGCGACCGATGTAGCTGTCACGCAGGAACCCCCGCAGCACGCCGCCGGCGATCAGCTCGTTGCGCCGACAGGCGAGACCCTCGCCGTCGATCTCCTCGGAGCCGAGGGACTCGGAGCGGGTGGGATCATCGGTCAGGGTCAGCAGCGGCGACGCGATCTGCTCCCCCACCCGGTCACCGAAGGGTGAGCGGCCCTTCACCACCACGTCGCCCGAGAGCATCCCCGACACGATGCCGAGCAGGGTGAGGGCCAGGCGCGGCTCCAACACGATGGTCAGACGACCCGACCCGGGCTTGGTGGCTCCGAGCAGACGGGTCGCTCGGTCCACCGCCTCGGACGCCACCCGTTCCAGGTCGAGCAGCTTCGGGTCGCGTCCACCGTCATGCGCGAACCCCGTCTGGGTCGCTCCGTCGTGGCGAGCCAACGGCTGGGTCGCGACCGAGCACGAGGCGCTCCGGTCCACACCGGAGATGCCCGTGCTGGACACGATCGCCGATTCGGCCCACCCGTCGGAGAACACGGTGCTGCGAGCGTTCGTCACCCGCGGGTCGATGCCGCGCACCCGACGCTCCAGCTCGAGTGCAGCGTCGATCTTGTGCTCCACCGGATTGGACACCACCGCGTCGGACCAGGCGTCCCGGGCCACGACGGGCACGCCGTCGGGCTCCGCCAGGCCGGTGAACTCGTCCACCTCGCCGAACGCGGCAGTTGTCGCGGGCCTCGAGCAACGTGTCGGCGAGCACCGAGGGATCCAACGAGCCGCAGTGGGCGAAGCCGAGCCGGCCGTCACGGATGATCCGGATGCCGGCGCCCGAGGAGTCCGCCGAGGTCAGCGACTCCACCTCACCGTCGTAGACCTTGACCGTGGTCGTCGTCGCCCGCGACACCAGCACCTCGACCTGCTCGCCCGGCAGCCCGCGCTCGACCAGTCCGGTGGCCAGCTGGATCAGATCGTCGGTCATCCCGCTCCCGCCCCGCGGCCGGCGTCGTGGGGGTGCGTCATCGGCCCGACATCGTCACATCCGCGATCGCCAGGGTGACCCCGGTCGATTCCCAGGGGAAGTACGTCAGATCGTCACCGATCGCCACGATGTCGTTCAGCATCCGTTGCAGTGTCGAGGCGATCGTCACCTCGCGCACCGCCTCGGCGACCTGGCCGTCGCGGATCCGCAGTCCCTCGATGCCGACCGAGAGGTCGCCGGAGACGGGGTTCACACCGGAGTGCAGGCCCGCCAGCTCCACGACCAGGAGGCCGTCGTCGATGCCGGCGACGAGGTGCTCCGGCGACGTGTTCCCCGGTACCAGCGTGATCACGTGGGGCCCCACCCCCGGGACCGTGCGGTGAGAGCCCCGCTGGGCCGAGCCGGTCGAGCCCTGTCCGCTCGCCCGCCCCGTGTAGGAGTTGTGCAGGAACCCGCGCAGGACCCCGTCCTCGATCAGCTGCACCTGTCGACAGGCGAGGCCTTCCCCGTCGACGTCCGAGGCGGACAACGCGTTCGCATCGGTCGCGTCGTCCAGCACGGTCACCGACGCAGCGGCAACCTGTTCCCCCGAGCGTCCGCCGAACGGCGAGCGTCCCTTGAGCACGGCCTCACCCGAGAGCATCTCGGAGATCACCCCGAGGAACTGCGAGGTGACGTAGGGGTCGAACACCACGGTGAGGCGGCCGCTGGGCGCTTTGCTCGCACCCAGCATCCGGACTGATCGCTCCACTGCATCCGCTGCCGCGGCGGCAGGATCCAACCCCTCGATCGAGCGAGCCACGCTGAACCCGAACCCGGTGGTCGCCGCATCCCGCTCACCCGCCAGCGCATAGGCGCCCAGGTACACCGAGGTCTCGGCACTCGAGCGGCGCAGACCGGTCGTGGTGGCGATCGCGCTGGCGCTCATCGCGTCGGCGTAGTCGGCGGACTCGATGCCGGTCATCCGTGGGTCTCCGGCGAGCACCGCCCGCTCCAGCTCGAGCGACAGAGCGATCTTCTCCTCCGGCGACACCTGCTCCATGCGGGAGTCGTAGAGATCCAGCGACATCGGTTCCACGCCGTCGGGCTCCGCCAGGCCGGCGAACTCGTCGCGTGTGGAGAAGGTGGCGTTGTCACGCGCCTCGGCCACGCACGCGACCAGCGCTGCATCGTCGAGCACCCCAGCCCACGACAGGCCCTGGCGCCCGTCGGTGATCACCCGGATGCCGACGCCCACCGAGTCCGCGGACACGAAGTGCTCGACCTCGCTGTCATAGGCGCGCACCTCGGTCTCGCGGCTCCAGGCGACGACCGCCTCCAGCTGCTCACCGGGAGCCGCCATGGACACGACACGGTCCGCCAGGTGCTGGAGCTCGTCGGGGGTCATGCTCGTTCGCCCATCGGTCGGCAGCCTTCCACAGGCTCCATGGGGGATCTACATCCTTGACCGCGCACGTAGTGGTCGTTCTACACTCAACGAGTCGGGTGGCTGGGCCCGATGGGAGTGGGGCTCCGAGGAAGGGACCTGTTCAATGTTCACACGACGCTCACTCGTGCTGTCTGCTGCCGCCGTGGTCATGTCGGCCCTCGTGGTCGCCGGCTGTGTCGAACCGCCGCCGACGGCCCCGACGCCGAACCCCGCGGGGCTGCAGGCCACGCTCACCAACTCGGCCATCGAGCTCGCCTGGACGCCGACGGCCGCCGGGCAGGCCAACGGGTACGACCTGCAGGTCCTGCCCGACGGCGGCACCTGGACCGCACTGCCCACCGGCACCGACGCCCAGTTCAGCTTCACCGACGTGACGCCGCGCACCAGGTACAACTTCCGGGTCCGCTCCCGCGTGGCGCCCGGCGCCACCCCGAACGAGTGGAGCCCGAAGGTCGTCTCGTGGTTCGTCGTACCCGACGCTGCCGACGCTGCGCATCGACACCGTCGACCGCCAGCCCATCCTGGACAGGGAGAACTACGTCGCCGGGTCGATGACCCTCGACCCGAACGGGTCGGGCTTCGACGCATACAGCGGAACGCTGCAGATGCGAGGTCGCGGCAACTCCACCTGGGGCTACCCGAAGAAGCCCTACAAGCTGAAGCTCGACTCCAAGGCCTCCCTCATGGGTATCGCCAAGAACAAGGACTGGGTGCTGCTGGCCAACTGGGTGGACCGGTCGCAGATGCGCAACTGGACCGCCGGCGAGATCTCCCGGGCGACGGATCTGGACTGGACGCCCACGTTCCGCCACGTCGAGGTCATCCTCAACGGCGAGTACCAGGGTGTGTACAACCTGACCGAGCAGGTCGAGGTCAAGGACGACCGTGTCGAGATCGAGGAGATGGAGCCGACCGACATCGCCGGCAACGAGGTCACCGGCGGGTACCTGCTCGAGATCGACGATCGACTCGAGGAGAACGACGAACCGGGCTTCCGCACCGGGAAGAACGTGCCGGTGGTGGTCAAGGACCCCGACCCGATGGCCCCCGAACAGCGCAACTACATCCGCAACCACGTGCAGACCTTCGAGAACCGCCTGATGGGGCAGGACTTCACCGACCCCGTGCTGGGCTACCGGCCGTATCTCGACGTGAACGCCTTCATCGATCTGTGGACCGTCCAGGAGCTCGCCCGCAACGGCGACTCGTACTGGTCGAGCACCTACTTCACCAAGGAGCGCGGCGACGACCGACTGCGCTTCGGCCCGATGTGGGACTTCGATCGTTCGATGGGCAGCCCGGTGACCTTCCGGCCGCAACCGCCCGAGGGTTGGTACGCCCGGGACCGCGGCGCCTGGACGAAGCGCCTCTTCCAGGACCCTGCGTTCGCCACCGAGGTCCGGACCCGGTGGGAACAGCTGGCACCGGTCTTCTCGACCCTGCCCGCCCAGCTCGACGCGGTCGCCGCGACGATCGAGCCGGCCATGCCCAACGACGAGGCCCGCTGGAGCTACACGCGGGGACCGCAGGACCAGTCGGCGTTCCTCAGCGACTGGCTCCGGACGCGCATCGACTGGATGAGCGCGGCGTTCGACGCCGAGGCCTGAGCAGAACTCGACCGACGACGGGTCGGGTCGGTCCGTGTGGGAGCACGTACCGGCCCGGCCCGTGTCGCGTCCGGCCGCAGTGGGGCGGCACCCCGGTTCAGGCTGCGGTGCCGCCGATGGTCAGGCCGCTGGCCACCCGCAACGTCGGCACGCCGTCGCCGACGGGGACGCCCTGGCCGTCCTTGCCGCACGTTCCCGGTGAGCCCATGGCGAAGTCGTTGCCCACCGCGTCGATGGCGGCGAGCACCGCTGGGCCGTTGCCGATCAGGTTGCCCTCGCGCAACGGCTCGGTGATCCGCCCGTCCTCGATCAGGTAGGCCTCGGTCATGCCGAACACGAAGTCGCCCGTCGCGGTGTTCACCTGACCACCGCCGAGGTGGCTGATGTACACGCCGTTGGGCGTGTCGGCGACGATGTCATCGGGGTCGGAGTCCCCGCCGAGCAGGTAGGTGTTGGTCATCCGGACCATCGGGAGATGCTGGTAGCTCTGGCGACGCCCGTTGCCGGAGCTCGACCGGCCCTCGGCCCTCGCACGCAGTCCGTCCCACATGTAGTCCACGAGCACTCCATCGCGGATCAGCACGTTGCGTTGGGCAGGTCGCCCCTCGTCATCGACCGCGAAGCAACCCCACTCACCGCCCATCGTCCCGTCATCCACCAGGGTCACCAACGGCGAGGCGACCTGCTCGCCGTGGCGGCCGGCGAACACCGATGCCCCCTTGTTGACCAGGTCGGCCTCCAGGCCATGTCCGCATGCCTCGTGGAACATCACCCCGCCACCGCCGGGGCCGATGACGACGGTCATCTCCCCCGACGGAGCAGGTCGCGCCCTGAGCTTGGTGACCGCGCGCTGCGCCGCGACACGGGCCAGATCGCCCACGTCGTACTCGTCGAACAGCTCGAACCCGACCGTGCGGCCGACCGACTCGCGACCGGTCTGCATGCCGGCGTCGCCGGTCGCCACGCACGACACCGAGAACAGCGTCTTGACCTGGTCGTCGCCCGCGAGCACACCGTCGCTGTTCGCCACCAGGATCCGACGGCGAGAGTCCGCGTACCGGGCGGCAACCTGCGAGATGACCCCGTCGACGCTGCGCGCGACCTCGTTGGCCGTGGTCAACAACTCGACCTTGCGGGCCTTGGGCACATCGCCCGGGAGCATCTGCACGACGTTCGGCCGGGCGGACTCGACACGCTCGAGCTCCACCACCGAGGTGCCCGAGCCTGCACCGCGAGCAGCAGCTGCAGCGGTGCGAGCGGCCGCGAGCAGACCGGACTCGCTCAGATCCGAGGTGTGGGCGAACCCGGTGGACTCACCCACCACGACGCGCACGCCGGCGCCCCGGTCGCGACCGGACGTCAGCTCCTCGACCCGGCCATCGTCCAGCATCGCGGACGACGACCGCTTCTCCTCGACGAAGAGCTCGGCGAAATCTGCGCCGCGGGTCAGGCCCTCGGCCACGACGCGTCGGACGATGGCATCGTCGAGGAGGGGCATGTCGTGCTCGGAGGCCGGGCTGTGGGACACGGTCGTTCCTTTCCAGGGTGCAACGGCCGCGGCGGACGACGGCAGTGACCCATGAGTCAAACACGTCCTCGGGCACCCGCACTCCCGGGCACCCGGGCGGGCGACCCACCACCACTCGGCGGGCGACCAGCAGGTCGGGCGAAGCGGATGTGCCGGGAGTGCGGCCGAGTGCTTATCGTGGCCGGGTGCCGATCCGACCAGGAGCCTCCGCCAGCGTCCAACTGAAGGTGACCGACGCCGACACGGCGATCGCGCTCGGCTCCGGCGAGGTCCCTGTGCTGGCGACGCCGAGGATCGTGGCCCTGGTGGAGGAAGCTGCGGTCGCTGCGGTGCACCCGGACCTCGAGCAGGGCAGTTCGACCGTGGGCGTGCGCGTCCAGATCGAACACATCTCACCGACGCCGGTCGGCGGCAACGTGACCGCCGAGGCGACCCTGGAGAAGGTCGAGGGCCGACGGCTGGTCTTCCACGTGTCAGCGCGCGACGAACGTGGGCTGATCGCTGCGGGCAAGGTCACCAGGGTGCTCATCGACATCGAGCGCTTCCTGGACAAGACCCGCTGAAGCCACCCCGCCGCCGAATCCACCGGCCGGCGGCCCGGCGTCGCATCCGGCCCAGCGGCACCGGTGGTGCGGATCGCTGAGAGGTGACCCCGGTAGAGTCCGACCCACCGATGGTGGATGAGGACGACCCCTCGGCCGGAGCGCCCCGCCCTTCCGACGATCCGGCACGAACGGCGGACGTCGAGGGCGAACGTGCCGGCGTGCTCGAGGAGATCGACGCGGAGCACCTCCCGCATCGGCTGCCTGCCAACAACTGGCGCAGCACCGCGCTGCGCGTCGTGGTCAGCTGTGCGTTCCTGGGTGTGCTGTTCTGGCGGCTCCCCGATGTCTCGGTCGATGACGTCCTGCCGGAGCTCACCGCCGCCGCGCTCGGCTGGGTCGTGGCGGCGGTCGTCATCCACATGCTCGCCTACCTGCTGCAGACGCTGCGGTGGTCGACGGTGTCGGCCACGCTCGGCATCCACCTGCCGTTCCGACGCATGGTCTCGCACCTGCTGGCCGGTGAGTTCGTCTCGAACGCGTTGCCGACCTCGTTCGGCGGCGACGTCGTACGTGTCGTGCGGCAGGGTCAGGACTCGGGCGACTTCGCCGACTCGTTCGCTGCGACCGCGCTCGAGCGACTGACGGGGTGGCTGGTGCTGCCACTGCTGTCGGGCATCGCGCTGATCGCATCGCCCGACCTGCTGCAGTTGGGAGCGGCCACCACCGTCGCCATCATCACCAACGTGGTGACGGTCCTCGCCCTGGTGGCGCTGCTGTGGGCGGCCGGGCACGAACGACTGGCCGGGCGCCTGATCGGTTCCAGCGGATGGCGGCGCTACCTGGCCGCGGTGCACCTGGGCATCATCGCGTTCCGCCATCACCCCCGACGCGTGCTCGAGGTCCTCACCGCCGGCATGGGGTTCCAGTTCCTGCAGTGCGTCTCGGTCGTCGCAGCGGCACGCGCGCTGCAGATCCCCGAGGTGACGCTGCTGGCCGCGATGGCGTTCTTCCCACCCACCGCGGTGCTGCAGAACGTGCCGCTGGCGCTCGGCGGGCTCGGTGTGCGAGAGGCTGCCTTCGTGCTCTTCTTCGGGGCGCTCGGGGTTGCGGACTCCAGCGCGATCGCGCTGGGCCTGCTCGTCTACCTGGTGTTCGTCGCCGCGAGTCTGGCCGGCGCTCCGAGCTTCGTCATCGGCCGGAACTCCCGCGGGGGCACCGATGCAGCAGGGAGACCTGACGTTCCGCGGTCGCGGCAGTAGCTTGTGCACTGCCCATGACCGACCGACCCACGAACCTGCTGAGCACGATCGACAGCCCTGCAGACCTGCGTGACCTCGATGAGGCGCAGCTGCTGCAGCTGGCGGCGGAGATCCGTGACTTCATCGTCGACGCCGTCAAGACCCATGGGGGTCACCTGGGGTCCAACCTGGGTGCGGTCGAGATCACCATGGCACTGCACCGGGTCTTCCGCTCGCCCCACGACGTCATCTTGTGGGACACCGGCCACCAGGCGTACGTCCACAAGCTGCTGACCGGTCGGCGCGAGGACTTCGGCGACCTCCGACAGGAGGGCGGGCTGTCGGGCTACCCCTCCCGGGCGGAGTCCGACCATGACTGGATCGAGAACAGCCACGCCTCCACGGTGGTGTCCTATGCGCACGGCCTGGCAACTGCGCTCCACCTGAAGGGCGAGGACGACCGCCAGGTCGTCGGAGTGCTCGGCGACGGCGCACTGACGGGCGGCATGGCGTACGAGGGCCTGAACAACCTGGGCCATTCGGGGCGCAAGGCCATCATCATCCTCAACGACAACGGCCGCTCCTACGCCCCGACCGCATCGAGCCTCGGCGAGAGCCTGTCGCGGCTGCGTTCATCGAGCACGTACCGCCGCCAGAGCGCACGGATCGAACGCATCATCGGCGAGCTCCCCCTGGGCAACTACCTGGAGAAGGGCGTCGACGGCGCCAAGGCCGCCATTCGTGAGATGTTCGAGCCGCCGGCGTTCTTCGAGCAGCTCGGCGTCAAGTACCTGGGCCCCTACGACGGCCACGACCTGGCGACGCTCGAAGAGGCGTTCCGCAACGCGAGCGAGGTCGACGGTCCTGTGGTCGTGCACTGCCTGACCCAGAAGGGCCGGGGCTACGCACCAGCGGAGAACGACCCGATCAAGAACATGCACGACACCTCGGAGCTGAAGGACGGTTCGTACACCGCCGCCTTCTCCGAGGCGATCGTCAAGGAGGGCGCGGCACGGCCCGAGCTCGTGGCCGTCACCGCAGCAATGCCGGACTCCACCGGACTGCTGCCCTTCGGCGAGCAGTTCCCCGATCGCCTGTTCGACGCCGGGATCGCCGAGCAGCACGCAGTGACCTCCGCTGCGGGAATGGCCATGGGCGGGCTCCGGCCTGTCGTCGCGGTCTACTCGACGTTCCTCACCCGGGCGATCGACCAGGTCAACCTCGACGTCGGCCTGCACCGGCAGCCGGTGGTGTTCGTGCTCGACCGGGCAGGGATCACCGGCGACGACGGAGCGTCACACCACGGCGTGCTGGACATGGTGCTGCTGTCGAAGGTGCCCGACATGACCGTCTTCGCGCCGTCCAACTACGCCGAGGTCGGCCAGATGCTCCACGACGCCCTGGAGCTGTGCACCGACGGTCCCGCCGCGATCCGCTTCTCCAAGACCATGCCGCCGGCGGAGGTGACCACGACCGGAACCGGGCTGCAGGCCCGAAAGGTCCGCTCGGGTTCGGAGATCTGCCTGATCGGTGTCGGCAAGATGCTCGGCGCCGCCGACGAGGCCGCCGACCGGCTGGCCGAGCAGGGGCATCAGGTCACCGTGTGGGACCCACGGGTGGTCAAACCACTGGATCCCGAGATGCTCACCGACGCAGCCGGTCACCGGCTCGTCGTGACCATCGAGGACGGCCTCCGCGACGGCGGGATCGGCGCGGCGGTGGCCGACTCGCTGTCCAAGCTGGCGCCCGTGGGCGGGCCGGCGGTGCGGGTGCTCGGCGTGCCGTCGGTGTACCTGGCACAGGGCAAGCCGGACGTCATCCTGTCCCGGCTCGGTCTCGACGCCGAGGGGATCACCGACGAGGTCCTCGCCTGGGTCCGTTCCTCGTCGGACCACTCGGTCTGACCTGCTGCGGACCACCTCCGCACACGACACCGACCCCGCAGCGCCCGCGATGCCCGGCACCCGAGGGGGCGCTGGTGCCTCAGCTGTAGAAGGGGTTCTCCCCCGCGGTGTGGTCGGTCGCGTCGATGACCTCACGGACCTCGGGGATGCGCTCCATGATCGAGTGACGGATGCCGTCCTTCAGCGTGGCGGCGCTGGCCGAACACCCCTGGCAGCCGCCACCCATCGTCACGTAGACGTTCACGTCCTCGTCGACACCCACCAACGTCGCATAGCCGCCGTGGGACGCCAGCGCCGGGTTGATCGACTGCTCGAGCAACTGCGCGACCTGCTCGGCGACATCGCCGCTGAGCTCGACGTCGATCCCGGCCAGCGGATCGGCACGGTTGGGGTTGCGGATGACCAGCCCGCCCTGACCGTTCGCCCGGGGCAGATCGAGCTCGGCGCCGCGGAGCTTGTCCACCGAGGTTCCCGGGATGATCACCGTCAGGTCGTCGATGCGATAGGTCACATCGTCGTCGTCGAGCGCGGACAGCTCGTGGAAGCACAGGTCGTAGGTGTACTCCGACCCCTGTGCGCCGGTCACCTCGACCCGCAGCCCGAGTGCATCGGGATCCGGCTCCTCGCCACGGATGCCCAGCACCGTCGACATCGCCGCCTCGGACACCGCGAGCACCACGTCGGTGGGCGGTGGAGTCGGCACCCGAACCGGTCGTCGCCGGATCTCCCGCCGGAGCACCCGGGTCCTTCGCCAGTGCGGCCGGGTCCTTCGTCGATGCGTCCGTCGTCTCGGTGTCCATAGCCATGATTAACACCAGCGTAGTAGGAGAAATTGCCGCGTCCCATGGCGCATGGGTCACACATCGACCGGCGCCGTCGCGCTGCTGCGCGTGACAACGATCCGAGGCGGTACGACCGTCTGGGGGCACACTGGACGACATGGGCAGAATCTCCAACTCCATCTCGCTCGTGAAGTCGTCGTGGGGGGTGTTGTCCCAGGACAAGGAACTCATGGCACTACCCGCCATCTCGGGTGTCGTCTCGCTCGTGTGCGTCGCCCCGTTCGTCATCGGGGCGTTCGTCACCACCTCGACGGCCACCAGCGGCGAGGCACAGATCGGGCCCCTCGGCTACGTGCTCATGTTCCTCGGCTACCTGGTCGGGGCCTACGTGACGATCTTCTTCCAGGCAGCGCTGATCCTGGCCGCCAACGAACGCCTCTCCGGCGGCAACCCGACACTCGGCTCCGCCCTGTCCGCGGCGACACAGCACGCCGGGGCCATCCTGCCGTGGGCCATCATCAGCGCCACGGTGTCGATGATCCTGCGCGCCATCCAGGAACGCAGCGGCTTCCTCGGACGGATCGTGATCGGACTGGTCGGCATGGCCTGGACGCTCGTGACGTTCCTGGTGCTCCCGATCCTGGTGATCGAGGGCACCGGGGTGAAGGACGCACTGACCCGATCCGCCGGCGCGTTCAAGCGCACCTGGGGTGAGAACGTCGTGGGCAACGCCGGCATCGGGCTCGTGGGCGTCGTCGGGGCCCTGATCGGACTCGTGGTCGCGGGACCCATCGTCGCGGTGGGCATCACCAGCGACGTCGTGGCGATGGTCGTGGGCGGCATCGCGCTGTTCATCATCTGGATGATCCTGGTCTCGGTGTTCACCGCAGCCCTGAGCGGAGTGTTCCAGACGGCGTTGTACCGTTTCGCCGTGCTCGGCGAAGAGCCGCAGGGCTTCACCCACGACCAGATCGCCGGTGCATTCCGGACCAGGACCGGACGACGGAGCTGAGGAGCGACATGGACGCCAACTGGTATCCCGACCCCCGAACAACCCGGAACCCTTCGGTACTGGGACGGGCAGGCATGGACCGAGCACACCGCACCCGATCCAACTGCTGCGGGTCCCCAACCCACTGCGGGCGATGCATCCTCCACCGCGATGGCGCCGGCCGGGGCGAGTCACGCAGCGATGCCGGCAGGGCTGGCGGCCTCCACGTTGTTCACCGACAACCAGGAGGTCGGCACCACCGGCCGCATGACCCGCCAGAACCCCGCGGTGATCAAGGCGACCCTGACGGGAACACCGCTGCTGGTCAGCCGCGGTGCGATGATCGCCTATCAGGGTGATGTGTCCTTCGCCTACCAGGGCGCCGGCGGGGTCGGGAAGTACCTGAAGGCGGCGACGACGGGTGAGGGCATGAAGCTCATGCGGTGCGAGGGCTCGGGCGAGCTGTTCGTGTCGCGGGGCGGGCACAAGCTGCACCTTCTCGACCTCGCCCAGGGAGAGCAGCTGTCCGCCTCGTCGCGCTCGCTGCTCGGATTCGACGCGACCATCTCCTACGACATCCAGATGATCAAGGGCGGGATCGGCGCGATGGCCGCCGGTGGGCTGTTCAACGTCACCCTGACCGGGCCCGGCACGGTCATCCTGGCCTCCGACTGGCCGGTGGTGCTGAACACCTCCGAAGCCCGCACGCTCGCTGACCCGAACGCCGTGGTGGCCTGGACCGCCGGGCTGACCGTGACCCCCCGCTCGTCGGTGTCCGCCGGCGCGCTCATCGGCCGAGGGTCGGGCGAGGCGATGCAGCTGGAGTTCTCCGCCGGCGGCTACGTCATCGTCGAACCCGAACCCATGCCGGGCATCACGGGCGCCTGACCCGAACCCGCCCGGGGTCAGGACGGGCCGGGCCTTCAGAGCGTCAGGCCCCGTTCCTCGACCTCGGCGGCGAGCTCGAGCCAGGCCTCCTCGGCTGCGTCACGCTCGACGGTCAGCTCGGCCAGCAGCGCTCCCAACTCCGCAAGTCGGACGTGGTCGTTCGACGTCGATGGATCGGCCAGCCCGGAGCTGCATTCATCGTGACGCTGCTGCACCTCGGCCAGCGCCCGCTCCGCGGCGCGCAACTGGTGGCGCAGCGTGGACGGACTCCGCTGCGGCGCAGCCCCCGACCCGGCCGCCGGCTGCGAGGCCGCAGCGCGGCGTGTCGACGCTGCAGAACCCTTGGCCGAGCCGGACCCGCCGGAGCGGGGAGCACCACCGGGTTCGGCGAGCCGCCGACCCGACCGGCCCGCACGCCGCTCGGCCTCGTACGCGGCGTAGCCGCCCGGCCGACGCGCCGCGGTCCCGGCGCCGTCCAGCACCACGACGTCCGCGACCGTCCGCTCGAGGAAGGCACGGTCGTGGCTCACCACCACCAGCGCCCCCGGCCAGTCGTCGCAGAAGTCCTCGAGCTGGCGCAACGTGTCCAGGTCCAGGTCGTTGGTGGGCTCATCGAGCAGCAGCACGTTCGGCCGTTCGGCCAGGGTCAACAGCAGTTGCAGTCGACGTCGCTCGCCGCCCGACAGCATCCCGATCGGCGCCCACTGGGCATCCCCGTCGAACCAGAACGCCTCCATCAACGCGGCGTCGGTCCAGTCCGCCTCCCGGTGCCCGCCCGTCACGGCGTCCCGCACCCGCTGGGTCGGATCCAGCGTTCGACCGACCTGGTCGTAGTACCCGAGGCGGACGGTCGATCCGACCTCGACCGTGCCCGACGTGGGGGTGAGACGCCCGGCGAGGATGTCGAGCAGGGTGGACTTGCCCGTGCCGTTCGCGCCGACGATGCCGAGCCGCTCGCGGTTGTCGAGCAGGAGCTCCACATCGGCGAACAGCTCGCGCCCGTCGGGGTAGTGATGTCCCACGTCGCGCAGCTCGATCACACGATCACCCAACCGTGGCGTGCCCGCGTGCAGCGGCAGATCGCCCGAACGAGCAGCAGCTGCGGGACGTCCGTCGACGATCGCACGGGCCGACTCGAGCCGGGCCTTCGGCTTCGACGTACGCGCCGGGGCGCCGCGCCGCAGCCAGGCCAGCTCGGTTCGGGCCAGGTTCCGACGCCGGTCCTCGGCCTTCGCCGCATGTTCCTCGCGACGATCGCGACCTTCCAGATAGGCCTCGTAGCCACCCTCGTGGACGTATCCGGCACCACGGTCCAGCTCCAGGACACGGGTCGTGATGCGATCGAGGAAGTGTCGGTCGTGGGTGACCAGCACCAGACCGCCCCGGTGCTCGGCCAGGCGGTTCTCGAGCCAGGCGATGGCGTCGATGTCGAGGTGGTTGGTCGGCTCGTCGAGGATCAACAGGTCCGACTCGGCCACGAGCGCCCGGGCGAGGGCGACCCGCTTGGCCTGTCCGCCGGACAGCTGTTCGACCGGCTCGTCGAGCAGTGAGCCGAGACCCAGGCGGTCCGCGATCGCTGTTGCCTCCCAGGCCTGCTCGTCGTGACCCTCGGTCACCGCAGCCCGCACCGTGGTGCCCGAGAACCTGGGGTCCTGTTCGAGCATGGTGACGCGGACGTCCCGGCCACGCCGGACACTGCCCTCCTCGGCAAGGTCGATTCCGGCGATGATGCGGAGCAGGGTGGACTTGCCGGAGCCGTTGAGCCCCACGATGCCCAACCGGTCGGCGTCCCCGATCGTGAACGAGACATCGGCGAACAGCGGCCGTCCGGGACGGCTGGCCGCGACACCGTCGACATCGAGGAGGATCACCGCTCCACGGTAGGGGCTGGCTGGTGTCAGCCGGTGACGCCCCCGGCGGCGAGGCGCCCGGCGACCCACTCGTCGAGCAGTCGGACCGATCGGGCCTGGCCGAACGAGATGTGCGCGGCGAACGACTGCAGTTCGGCGGAGCTGTTCGGCCAGATCTGGGCGACGCCGGAGCCGTCGGCGGGAACCTGTTCGCCGCCGCTCGACCGGTGCGGCAACGAGATGCTGGCCAGCTCCGGGCCGACCACCGGCAGGTCCAGCAGCGACACCAGCCGGTCGGTCGTGGTGCCCGGCACGACGCCGTCGCCGACGCCCTGGGTCACGAACACCGGTGTGCCCTGGGTCGCGATGCGCTCCAGCAGGTTGGTGTTCTCGGCGTGGTCCAACAGCAGTGACGCAGCACCCATCAGGGCGTACGCATCGCCGGTGGAGGCACCGGCGGGGACGACACCCATGAACAGCGGCCAGATGAGCGAGTTCATGATGATGTCCGCGATGCCGGACCCGGTGACCTGCAGGAAGGCGCCGTCCAGCTCCGGGGCGAGACCCACGAACGCTGCACCGAGCACGCCACCCATGGAGGTCCCCTGGTAGAGCACCGTGTCGGTGTCCAGCGGCGGAGCTGGTCGGGCCGGCCGTTCGAAGGTCGCCGGAGCGGTGACCCGCAGGTCACCCAGGTGCTGCTGCACCGCCATCAGCAGCGACACGTGGTCGACCACACCCTGCAGCGGCATGGACGCGAGGCGGCCGAAGGTCCGGGACCGGGCGATGTCGAGCACGTAGCCGCCGTCGCCCCACTGGCGATCGCCGTGGTTCGGCACGTCGATGCCGATCGTCGCCACGCCGAGGCGAGCGTTGGTGCCCGCGGTGAACAGCATCGTCTCCTTGGCCGCGGTGATGCCGTGGCCGTAGATCGCAACGGGAGCGCCCGCGGGCCCAGCGGCACGCTCGGGCAGGACCAGCACGAACCTCTCCCATCCGGGAGCCGCGCCGTTCGCCACCCGCGCGACACCGTCGGCATCGCGGAAGTCCGACACCAGCACCTCGCCGGTCACCACCGCCGACGCACTCTCGATCAGCAGTGCCGGGTCGACCCGCAGGTTCCGCACCGGGTGGTCGCTCGAGCGGACGACCTGGTTCATCGCGTCCAGCTCGGAGGTCGCGTTCCGCGCACTCCTCACCGTGAAGCGCGTCGCGCTCAGCGTCTCGTCCCAGCGGTCACCCTCGAGGCGGGCGAGGTCCCGGCGGAGCGAGGCGACGTGGGCGTCGTCCACCCTCGACATGCCGGGCGAGCGTGGAACCGGTCCACCGGCGCGGGCACGCAAGCCGTCGCCGACCCGCGCCACATAGGTGCGTCCGTAGTCGAGGCGCCCTCGGGGCCAGGCCATCACGATGGTGTCCGGCGCACCGTGGCGGGCCGCATCCGCAGGCACGCTCGCCCTCAGGGGCACCCGCTCGCCGGTCGACAGGTCGAACAGGACCACCACGTCGCCACCGTCGGCGGGCACCGAACCGGGCACCACCGGCGCTGCGAACTCGAAGATGATCGGCGTGACCGCCGAGTAGCCGTCCGCTCCATCGAACGCGTCGGCCTGGGAGGCACCCGGACCGAGCCGGGACAACAGACGGTCGTCGATCACCCCGTCCGGGGCGCTCAGTCGCCGACCGGTGGCCGTGGTCGGATCAGCGACCGAGAACTCGTCGGTGGGGAAGGGCAGCGCACAGGATCCTGCTGCCACCGCGGTGCAGGGCCGGTCGGGGGCCAACCGCAGCTCGCTCGGCGAGGTGACCACCGGAACGAACGCGCAGGCGCTGGCGAGCAGTGCAGTTGCGAGCACGAGCGCGGCCGCCATGACACGTCGCTGAGAGTGCGGTCCCCGCATGTCCAGTCCCCCTCGGATCCGTTCCCCTGTCCGCATCAGCGCCGGTGCCCCAGCAGCTGACAGCGGTGACGCTAGGACAGCACCCCTCGTGCGGCCAACACCCACGTGGGGAGCGACGACGCCCGTGTCGTCACCAGGTCGGTGTGCTCAGGCGCTGCCCGGCGGAGGCGGCGGCGCCACGGTGCCGGGGGGTGGGGGCGGAGCGACGGCCCCACCCGACGGCGGCGTCGGCCCGGGTGCGGGCGGCGGCGGGGGTGCTGCTGATCCCGGCGGGGGCGGGGCCGCAGCTGCAGCGCCGGGCGGGGGCGGGGGTGCGCTCGGCCCGCCGGCCGCACCCGGGGGCGGCGGTGCGATGGAGGTCATCTGCAGGTTCAGCGGGCCCTGGCCCTCGAGCTGTCCGAGCCCGGTCAGGCACCGCTGGCGCTGCTCATCGATGTCCGCCGGCGGACGACCGTTGGCCTCGAGGTACGCGAGCACACCCAGATCGTGCAGGTAGGCGTCGCCCTGCTTGCCGGGCGATCCACCGGTGGTCGCGCTGTTCATCGCTTCGTCGGCCTTCGCCATCGCCTGATCGGCCAGCCCCTTGGCCTTGTCGAGAAATCCCATGGTCGCTCCCGAGGTCGTCGTCAGATGAACCCTACTGACGCCAGCGGTCCACCGGAGCCACGTCGCGCGCCGTTGGCCCACACGGTTCCCCGGACCTAGCGTCAGCACCCATGAACTCGACGCCCAGCGATGCAACTCCCGCCGTCACCTGCAACATCACCGGCGGTGTGGCCACCATCTCGATCGACGACGGCAAGGCGAACGCGCTGTCCCATGCGGTGCTCGAAGGGGTCGAATCGGCGCTCGACCGGGCGCTGGATGCCGACGTGGCAGCAGTCGTGGTGGAGGGCCGTGACGGCAAGTTCTCCGCTGGCTTCGACCTGGCGGTCATGACCTCGGGCCCGACCGAGGCACGCGACATGCTCGGCCGCGGAGCCGAGCTCGGGCTCCGCTTCTACGAACTGCCGGTCCCCGTCGTGTTCGCGGTCACGGGCCACGCGCTCGCCATGGGCGGCATCCTGCAGTGCTGCGCCGATGTGCGGATCGGGGCCGACGGCCCCTACAAGATCGGCCTGCCGGAGGTGCGCATCGGCATGCCGGTGCCGGCGTTCGCCGTCGAGTTGTGCCGCGATCGGCTCAGCCCCCGGTGGTTCAACCGGGCGGTGCAGCTGGGAGAGGGACTCGACCCCCGCCAGGCGTTGGAGGCCGGGTTCTTCGACGAGGTCGTCGAGCTCGACCAGGTTCGGCCCCGTGCCCAGGAGATCGCTGCGGACCTGGCGACGAACGTGCACTCGGGCCCGTTCCGCATGACCCGCTCGACGCTCCGTGGGGATCTTGCGGCTCGGCTCCGCGAGGCACTGGCCGAGGACCTCGCGGCCTTCACCGTGGGGTAGCGACCCCGGGGTCGTTCACCGGCGGTGGCCCGGCCCGGACGAGGCCGCTCAGCACGGTCGATGATCGAGCTCGCCCGGCGTGACGGCGTCAGCGCCCGCCGGGCCGACCCGACTCAGTAGTCGAAGTCCTCGGCCGGCTTCGCGAAGCACGGCTCCTCGCCACACGGGTCGATGATCGTGCCGGCGGGCTGGAAGAACGCCCGCTTCTGCTCGATCACACCCGGCTGGCGGCGCGGGTCCTCGTGTGGGTCCGCGCAGCGGGGCGAGTCGGACCGGTCGGAGTTGTCGCCGGTGCAGTCGGCGATGTACCGCGCCGACATGGTCGGCGTGATGTTGCCAGACGGTGGCGCAAGGGTGCCGGAGTCCCAGTAGAACATCGCCGAACCCGTCAGCGGGAAGGCGCGGATCGGGTCGATGCCCCAGAACGGCTGCGGCACGATCGTGGAGCCCACCGGGAGCGCCGGCTGGTACATCGGGATGCCGAGCGTGCGGGCGATGTTGTCCGCGGTGACGTTGGCGACCTGGTGATCGCCGAAGGCCACGGTCAACAGGACCTCCTTCGGCGGCGTGAGGTCGTAGGGCCGATCGGTCAGGTGCTGGACGTACCCGCCCGTCTCTCCCCGGTCCCACAGCATCTGGAGGATGCCGAACACCAGCTGCTGGTCCAGCGCGTTGGGGTAGGCGCCACGCAGGATCACTGCGTACTCGTCGAAGTCGACGCTGCGGTTCAGCAACGTGGAGTAGTTCATGCCGCCGACACCCAGCGAGGCCTTCGTCCAGTCCTGGGCGATGGCCGTGACGGCACCCCCCATGATGGCGCCCTGGCTGTTGCCGTCGAAGTAGGCGGTCTCGGTGTTGATCATGTTGGCGCCACCGGTGGTCTGGAACTCCGGTGCGCTCCCCAGACCGTCCAGGTGCACCATGAGCCGACCCAGGTAGAGGGTGTTGATCAGGCTCTGCTGCAGCCGGTCGGCGACCGCGGGGAACTTGGAGATGTCCGACAGGGCCTCGATGGCGTAGCTGACGTCCTCGGCCGACAGGCCGATCCAGTTGGTCGCGCAGTACAGGGCGTTCAGCTCCGCAGCGGTGTGCTGGACCTGGCTCGAGTCGGCCTCGCCCGCGGAACCCAGCAGGCCGTGGCCGTACACCACCGGAATCGCCTCGCCGGTCTCCTCGGCCTCCTCGGGCACGGAGCAGACGAACGACGCGGTGTAGGTGCCGCTGGCGACCGGTTCGCCGGTCGCGGGATCGATGTCGAGCACGCCACCCGGACGGCCCCGCTCGGTCAGGTAGAGCGGCACCTCGAAGGTGCCCTCGACGATCTTCGCGATCCCCGGCTCGAGGTCGTCGGTGCTGGTGCCGGTCACCTCGAAGCTCGGCGCGCCGCCGTCGAGGCGTCCGAACGCGTCCTGACGCATCGCCAGCACGTTGCCGGCGAGGGACTCGTCGGAGGCCACCGTGAACCACCACGACAGGTAGAGATCTGCACGGTTCACCCCGGCGGCCGCCATCTCGGAGAAGACGACGTCGAAGTCCTCCCGGCGCTCCTCGATCTCGGGCGAATCGGTGGGGTTGTTGTCGCGCAGGACCTGGAATGCGACGGGAGCAGGGATGCGCAGCCCGTTGGCGTCCCGGATGTCGCGCAGCGCGACCGCGAAGCGATGGGTCTCGATCAGCGAGATGGCCGGGCGCAGGATCAGCGCACGGTCGGCGTCGGTCTCGGCACGGCTGTCCATCTCGGCCCAGTGGGGAACCAGCTGACCGGTGTCCAGATCGACGATGACCGTCGCCGAGTCCTCGGTCACCGAGAACCCGATGTCACCTTCGGTCGGGAGCGCGGTCAGGGCGGGATCGATCCCGGGGATGTGCACCAGGATCGGGGTGTTGGGGCTGAAGCCGTCGTTCAGGTTCCACGCGGCGGGATCCAGCGTCTGGCCGCCGACGTTGGGCAGCAGACCCTGGGGGAGATCGACCCGACGGCCGGTGCCGGTGGTCTCGTCCTCGACGGTGTAGACGTCGCTGGGGAACGGCAGGAGGCAGCTGCGGGTGTCGAGCTGGTCGCACCCGGTGGGCGACTGCTCCAGCACCGTCTGCAGCTGGGACGACTCCTCGTCGGTCAGGTCGACCGGCTCGGGAGCCTCTCCGATGGCGGTCGCAGGTGGCGGCCTCTTCGGCGGTCGGATTCCCCTGCGAGATGTCGCCGGAGAACGCCGGCTGGTTCTCCTCGGGGGCGCACGCCAGCGCGAAGAGCGCCACGACACCGATCAGGACGGGCACACGAAGTCGAGCGTTCACGGCATTCCTCTGTCTTGCGCACTCATGACGGATGTCGACCCTAGCCGTGGGCGTCCGGAGCAGGAAAACACGCACCGCCGGACCCACCGACGACCCGCGCGAGCGGGTCAGCGACCGCAGACCGGCCAGGGCCGGGTACCGCGCATCCGCAGCAGCAACAGCGCCCGGTAGTCCTGTTCAGCCGGGCTGGCAGCCGCCGGATCACCGGCGCCTCCGACCCCGCGCCAGGTCGCGAAGTCGAACTGGTAGGCGCCGCGGTAGCGACCGGAGCGGCTGACGATCGAGTAGTTGCCGCGGGACTCGCACTGCCGGATGCGTGCAAGCGTCGCGGACTCAGCAGCACTGGGTCCGCCCGCTGCGGGCGCGAGCGGGGCGCCTCCGCCCTGCGCTCCTCCACCGGCACCCGCGGCGGTGGTGCCGGCCGATCCGCCACGACCGACAGCTGCACCATCACCGTTCGCGGACGCCGCTGCCGCAGCACGGGCGGCATCAGCAGCGGCGCGATCGGCTGCACGTCGGGCTGCGGCGTCACGTGCCGCGGCCTCGATCGCCCGGGCGAGCCCGGCCTCGGCATCGCGTTCGAACGCAGCGGCCTGGATCAGGTCGTTACGCGCATCCTGGAGGTCGGCCCGGGCGCGGTCGACCTGGATCGCCGCGTCGAGCGCCGCTGGTGCGTTGGCCGCTTTCAGCGACTCGTAGCGGTCGGCTGCCTCGTCGGCCGAGACCGACTGGCCCAGCAGCAGGCTCGACTGCCAGGCCAACACCTGGGCCTGTTCGATGCTGAGGGTGGATCGGAAGAGCTCGGCGCGACCGCCGTCGATGTAGGCGGCGACCGCGTACTCACGCAGGTCGCGGCGCGCCTCGGTCAACTCCGAGGTGAGCTCGGCATCGACGCCTCCGAGGCGTTCGACCTCAGCTGTGGCGGCGACGAGCGCTGCGTCAGCTGCGGCGACCCGCTGCTCGGCCTGTTCACGATCGGCGGTGCGGGCCGCCAGCTCTCGTTGCGCCGCATCGACCGGTCCGTCGGCACCTGATGCCGGACCGATCGAGCCGAGCAGCAGCGCAGCACCGACCACGGCGACGATGAGGATCTTCGCGGCGGGGCCGCGACGTGGGCGACCGCGCCGCGACGACAGCTCGGTCGGGGCGCGGTCGGGGCGGTCGGTGGGGTGATGGTCGGGGTGGTGCACGGTCACTCGCAGCGTTGGCCATCTGTCGGCGGCTCGCTTCTGAGCACACCGACCCGGGGAACGGGGACGGAGTCTGTCACGCGTTCGTCACGTAACGACAACGTCACCGTTCCATCGGCACCTCGGCACCGTGACTCAAGGACTCGATCCGCGCGACCGCAGAGCGGGTGGAACGTCGCGCCGCCGCGTCCGCGGCACCGCGGCGGCCACCGGTACTGCGCAGCCGGGCTTCAGTCCACGCGCCGGCGTCGCAGCAGCACGATCGCGACCACCAGGGCCAACAGCCCGGCGGCGGTCAACGCCGCGATCATCACCGCACGGTTCGCCGTTCCCTCGTCGGGCGCTGCGGCGACCGGCACCTCGGAACCCGGCACCTGTCCGGGACTCGACGGGGTCGCCGGAGCGGCGTCACGCAGGTCGACCTCGATGGCGTCCGCTCCGGCCGACACGGGAACATCGACCTCGACCGTCCCGGTCGAGCCGGTGCTCGGCGGCGGATCCAACAGGGCCTCCACCGGTGCAGGTTCCTCGGCGCCGCCGCCCGACGGGCGGGGGCGTTTCGGATCGTAGGCGGCCATCACAGATCTCCCGTGGTCGTGGACAGACGCAGCGGGTCGGTCGACACGGGGCCCACCTGCGCGACCGTCGCCGGAGCCGGCGGCGCTGCCGACTGCGGTCGAGCGTCCGGCTCCGGCACGGGCGGTGCGTCCGACGCCGGCGACCCGTCGACCTCGGGGCCCGACCGTGCTGTGGGCGACGCTGCAGCCGTCAGGCCGGTGCGCGCCGGCAGGACGCCGAGCGACCTGGCCAGCTCATCGAACTCGCTGGCTGCCTCGGCGGCGCCGTCCCGGGTGAGCGCATGCACCGGCTCCGACTGCGCCGCCGCCTCGGCGACCGCAGCTCGGAGCCGCACCGCCGGATCGAGCACCAGGTCGGGATGGAGCTCACGGAGCTGGCCGTTCCAGTAGTTGCCGTCGCGGGTTCGGCCGAGACGGTTCACGACGATGCCGGCGACAGCGGGCCGACCGCTGCGGCGCTCGGCGATCCGGGCGATGTTGCGCAGGATCTGCTCGACCCCGTCGGAGCTCCACGCCGCGGGCTCTGCGACGATCAGCACCCTGTCCGCCGCGAACAGGGCGTTGACGGTCAGCAGGCCGAGCGACGGTGGGCAGTCCACGATGACCTCGTCGTAGTCGGCGACCACCCCCTCGATGGCGACCGCCAGTCGGTCCTGCGCGCCGATGACGTCCATGGCCAGATGGTGCTCGCGCTGGGCCAGTGCGGGAGAGCTGGGAGCCACGTCCACCGTGGTCGTCCCGTCGTCGGGGAACCAACCCGACGGGCGGATCACGGACCGCAGAGCACCGGGCCGCTCGGACTCGAGCGCCTGGTCCACCGTGGCCGCAGCGTCCCAGATCCCCAGCCCGGTGGTCGCATTGGCCTGCGGGTCCAGGTCGATCACCAGGACGCGGCGGCCACCCGTCGCTGCGGCAGCGGCCAGCCCGAGGCTGACCGTCGTCTTGCCGACGCCGCCCTTCTGGTTCACGATCGCGGTGACGCCCATGGGGGCACGCTACCCAACCGGCACCACCTCCAACAGCGATCCGAGCGCGACACGGGCGGCCCGGGACCGGGCGACGCACGGTCGAACCCGGCCACGTGGCCCCGCGGGACCGCGGTGGGACAGGGACACCGCCGCTGCTGGATCGGCCCCGACCGGCTCCTCTCGCACGGTCATGGCACACTCGCCGCGTGCCCGAGCTGCCCGAGGTCGAGACCATCCGACGCCAGCTCGCACCGCGGCTCGCCGGAGCGGTGTTCGTGGACGGGTGGGCGTTCCCCTCGGGGAAGTTCACCCCCGCCCTCGATGCGATCGGCGCTCGCGTCGAGGGCGTCCGACGGCGGGGGAAGTACCTCCTCATCGACCTCGACCGCGACGGCGATCCCGAAGAGCTGATCGTGCACCTGGGCATGACCGGACGGCTCTCGGTGACGGACGCGGACCCCGGTCGACCACGGGTGCGTCGACCTCGCTGCCGCGGACACAGCATCGACGGGCCGGGCATCCGAGGACCCCGACGGGTCCACATGGGCGAGGTCGACCCACGCCACGGAGCCCGACGGCGCACACCTACGCGCCCGCTGGACGCTCGATGACGGCCGGGCCATGTTGTTCGACGACGTGCGGCGCTTCGGTCGCATCGCGGTGGTGCCCGCAGGGGCGCACCGATCGCTGCCCACCCTGGCGGCGCTGGGGCCGGAACCGTTCGATGATGCGTTCTCACCCGAGGAGCTCCGCGCACAGGTGAACCGCAGCGAGCGGGCGGTGAAGACCCAGTTGCTGTCGCAGCGCCTGGTGGCCGGGGTCGGCAACATCTACGCGGACGAGGCGTTGTGGCGCGCGGGTGTCCACCCGCGTTCCCGAAGGATCACCCGCGCCGCTGCGCAGCGACTGCGCGATGCGATTCGCGCGGTGCTGCACGAGGGCATCGAGCACGGTGGCACGACGTTGAGGAACTACCGCGACGCCGAGGGCGGCGAGGGGACCAACCAGCGCTACCTGGACTGTTACGGCAGGGCCGGGGAGCCCTGCAGCCGGTGCTCCACGATCCTGCGCCGGACGGTGATCGATGCCCGGGCCACCGTGCACTGCCCCGAGTGCCAGCGACGCGGCGGGTGAGCTGATGGACACGGGACCGTCCGGTGCGCCGAAACGGGGACCGACCGGGGGAACTGCCCCGGGTGATGGAACGGCACCCGGAGATCATGTTAGATTTCATTTCCGTTACGAATCCGCTCCGTTGGCGGTCCTGCCGTAGAGCCATCGACGCTCCCGCTGTGGGCGTCCTCCCACGAATCATCACCAGATCCGAGGCGACACTCCCCACGTCATGACTTCCTCTCCGCGACGCACACGTTCGACCATCCGATTCCGGGCCACCGCAGCCGTTGCCGCGGCAGTCGCGGTGTCGATGCTGCCCGTGTCGCCTGCGCCCGCCGGCGCGGCGCGCGGCCAGGAAGGCGGCAGCATCCAGCAGCTGCAACGCGAGCGCGACGAGGTGCGCCAGAAGAAGGCCGCCCAGGCGTCACAGGTGAATGCGCTCGAGGCCTCCGACGCCGAGGTGACCGCTGCGCTGGCGACCCTGTCGTCGAACGTGAGCGTGCAGCAGGACCGCGTGGAGGAGTCCGAGCGTGCAGTCGCCCAGGCAACTGCGGAACAAGAGGCTGCAGAGTCCGCTCAGGCACAGAAGCAGAAGGAGCTGGACGGGATCACCGCACAGATGAAGGAGTCCGCGGTCGAGGCCTACGTCTCGGCGGGGAGCGGTGACAGCTACTCGACGCTCGGCTCGGGCAACATCAACGACGCCGTGAACAAGCGGACGCTGCTCAGCGTCCGGGCCAGCAAGGACATCGATCTGGCCGAGCGCTACCGGTCGGTGCAGGAAGACCTGGAGATCCAACGAGCCGCGGCCGCGGACGCGGCCGAGCGTGCCCGCACCAAGAAGGCCGAGGTCGAGAGCCGCCTCGAGGACCTGAACTCCGCCTACGCAGAGCAGCAGGCCTTCGCTGCCCAGGTCGAGCAGCGTCTCGACGCAGCGCTGTCCGAGGCCGCCTCGCTCGCCTCGTTGGATGCGGGTCTGTCAGCGTCCATCACCGCCAAGCAGGCCGAGATCGCTCGTGCTGCGGCGGCACAGCGCGCCGCACAGGAGGCCCGTGCCGCCAGGAGCGCTGCAGCCTCACGGGCCACCGCGGTCGTCAGCGGCGGCGGGTCCTCCGGTGGCCGGGCCCCGTCGTCCGGTGGTGGGGGCGGTGGCGGCGGGACTCCGCCGAGCATCACCGGCAGCGGATCCATCGTGTCGGTCGGCGGAATCCGGGTGCACCAGTCGATCGCCGGCAACCTCCAGCGCATGTTGGCCGCGGCCTCGGCTGCAGGGATCAACCTGAGCGGTGGCGGCTACCGCGACCCGGCGGGCCAGATCGCCGTTCGCCGCAACAACTGCGGTAGCTCCAACTACGCCATCTACGAGATGCCGGCCTCGTCGTGCCGACCGCCGACCGCCCGACCTGGTTCGTCGATGCACGAACGAGGGCTCGCGATCGACTTCGTCCAGAACGGATCAACGCTCAACCGTGGAAGCTCTGCGTTCGCCTGGTTGCGTGCCAACGCTGCCAGCTACGGCTTCTTCAACCTGCCGTCGGAGCCGTGGCACTGGAGCACGAACGGCAACTGAGCCCCGACGCTGCGTCCGGGGGTCGGATCAACGTCCGTCGCCGTGACCGTTCCGGTCGGGGGCATCGTCGGCGAAGATCGATGCCGCGAGCGACTCGTCCGCAGCGACCGCACGGTCACCACCCAGGTCCTTGGCCTGGAGCAGGCCGGCGTCGGCGACGCGCAGCACGGCGTCGCCATCGCTGCCGACGCTGGAATGGGCGATGCCGAACGAGCAGGTGAAGGGTGGCAGGGTCGTCGTCTCCAGCGTCCGGGCCAGTGCGGCGCGGACACGTGCGATCGCCTCCATCGAGATCTCCACCGACATGTTCGGGTAGACGAGCACGAACTCCTCGCCCCCGAGCCGCGCCACGACGTCGTTGCCCCGGACGTTGTCGCGCAACACACCGGCGAAGAGCTGCAGGGCCCGGTCGCCGGTCTCGTGACCGAAGTTGTCGTTGAGGCGCTTGAACCGGTCCAGGTCGGCCAGGACCATCACGAACGGCGTGTCCCGCTCGAACAGCTCGGCGACCTGAGCCTCGAGGGTGCGGCGGTTCGGTAGTCCGGTGAGTCCATCGGTCGATGCCTCGTGCCGGCTGCTCTCCAGGGTCCTGAGCGCGCTGAAGCGGTTGCCGATGTGCGTGGCGAGGCCCACCAACTGCTCCACCACCGGGGCCCCCGGTGGCGAGCCGTCCCGATCGACCATGTGGACCACCCCCACCGGGCGCCCGGCGACCGTCACCGGCACGCACACCGCTGAGCACGGACCGTCGGGGCGATCCCTGAGCTTCGGGCAGGCGTTGATCGACTCCGAGCTGTCGAACACCGACACCTGACCACGCCGGAGCGCGACGCAGGCGACGGTGGTGTCCACCGGGCAACCGGGCGACGGCACCGTCGGGTTGGCCGCAACCTCCTGGAGCACCGTGGAGCCCCGCTCGGCCAGCAGGAGCTCGACACGGCGACCACCGCCGAGCTCCCCGAGGGCGCGCTCGAGCACCGCGTGGCTCGACGGCTCGTCCTCGGCCAGCTCGAGCGCCTCGAGGATCCGACGACTCTGCTCACCCCAGTCGGCGCGGCGCCGCAACTCGGCCTGCTCGGCGCCGATGAGCACCGACCGACGTTGCAGCTCGACCGCCAGCCACGTCAGCTCGGGATAGCCCCGCGGCACCACCTGCTGCATCGGGGAACCCGCCCCGAGTCGATCGAGCATCACGCGCAGGTCGGCCACCGGGTGGTCGAGCCCCCATCGCAGGCGTCGCCGGGACAGCTCGGCTGCCACCAGCGCTCCCACCGAGCCGACCAGCAGCACCACGAGCGCCAGCGAGCGGGCCGCAGCGGCCGAGTCGCTCGAGTCGGCGCGTTGCGACTCGCTCGCGCCGACCGCGGCGGCGGACGCCTCGACCGCATCGGCGTGAGAGCGTTCGAGGGCGCTGAGCTCGTTGCCGAGCTCGATCGGAGCGTCACCCGAGCGGTCCATCGCACCGTCGATCTGGTCGACGAACGTCCGGCGTGCGGAAGCGGCTCGGTCGAGCGCGTCCTCCACATCGTCGGTGGGCGGGGCAGCGGAGCGCTCGCCGGCTGCATCGCCGACCAACGCCGGCAGCGCATCAGCGGCGTCGACGCGCTGGCCGACCCCGGCAGCGACGGCGCCCAGCACCGAGGCCCACACGTCATCGATCGCGTCGGCGCGTCCCTCCTCGAACGTCGCGACGGCCTGCCAGTCGTCGGCCCGCGCCTGCAGCACGCTGGAACGGGCCACCGCCATGCCGGCGAGCACGAGGGTCACGACGAGCACGACGAGGGCGGGGCTGACGACACGGAGCACCCGGTGCGACACGGGCGCAGGCGGTGCTGCCGGCACGTCGCCATGGCCAGGGGCCGCCGGCGCCCCGGAGGGCGCCGGGGACGGCGGGGACGGCGGGGCAGCAGCGGCCACCTCGGGCGAACGCCGTTCGACGGTCGGGGCCGTGGAGGACACCGAGACCGGCGCACCGGTGGACGCGCCGGGCGGACGCAGATCGACGACCGTGTCATCTCGAGTTGCGTCATCGTGGGCGGCGTCGTCCCGAGCCGCGTCATCGTGGGCGGCCACGGTGGGACCGTCGGCAACTCCGGGGACGCGGGGAGCGCGACGCGACGACATGTGGACCACGGCGTCGTCGGGCTCGGACGCGGGGGATCGTGGATCGTGGTCGGACTTCAACGCGCCATGCTCCCCAGCATCACCGCGAGGGTAGTCGGCGCCTCCGACATCGGAACCGACCCGGTCTCGGACGGTCCCGCTGGCCGAACGGCGCTCGAACGAGTTGGATCGCGCGCGACTCGCGTTCGATCAGTCCCTCTACGCGCGAAACGCGTCGGCAATTGTTCCCGACGACGAAGTTCTGCTTGCGTCCACGGCACTTTCAGCACTACTCAAGACATGTTCGTCATTCCTCGCCCCCAGGCGCAGGAGTCGACGGCGCCAGAAGGGGGAGGTCACCGTGGTTCGCCACGGGCATCGACTCCTGAACGAAGTGAACCACCTCCCCGGGGGGTGGTTGCTGGAGCGTCCTGCGCCGGCAGATCCGAGCGAACAGGGAGACAACAGGCGATGCGAGATCGAACCATGAGGCGGACCTCACCAGGACGCCGCAGCGGTGCAGCAATCCTGGTCACCGCAGTGCTGTCGCTGCTGTTGGTCGCGGTCACCAGCGGCACCGCGACCTCTGCTGCGCCGGTCAACGCCACGATCAACACCAGCTGTGGCGCCCGCGACGGCGACCCGGCGACGATCGACGCGCTCAACCAGGCCGCGCTCATCATCGGATCCAACCGGCTGGCCCTCCAGCTCAACATCACCGCCAACGACATCCCGGAGTCAGCCGGCCTCGACCAGGAGATCGACGCCCGCTTCAACGTCAGCGCCACGCTCGACCAGGCGCTCATCGACGGGGCAGCCGCGCTCATCCCCTCGATCCCGGTCAGCAACATCGGCGGCACGCTGCTGGTCAACGGGCCCAGCTCGGTGGGCTCGTTCCCCGTCTCGGCGCCGAACACCGTCCTGAGCCCGGTCGCCGGCCAGCCGGCCAACGTCAACCTCGGCACCGTCGGCGGACCGATCACGACGACCGGCGGCGGCATCATCACCTACCGCGTCGGTTCGGTGCAGTTCGACTCCACCCTGGCCGTCCCCGCAGCGGGACTGAACTTCAACCTCAAGCTGCGGTGCACGGTGCAGGGCTCGAACCTGATCGCCCGCACCACGGTGCGCGATCCGGACGCACCGACGTTCACTCCCGAGGTCCTCTCGCTCGAGGCCGATCCCGGCCAGACCGTGACCGCCGACCTCCTCAACGACGTGATCACGCCGGGCAAGACGCCGCTGCTGCCCGAGACCCTGGAGATCGTCGACCCGCCCGCCGGAGGAACGGCGTCGATCACCGGCGGCGTGTTCTCCTTCGCCGCTCCCACCGAGCCCGGCACCTACTCCACCACCGTGCAGGTCTGTGGTGCTCCCAAGCCGGACTCCGGAATCCCCGGTGTCTCCGAGGAGCAGGCGATCACCCTGGGCGCCAACTGGGCCGGTAGCGGCTCCGGAGGCCTCACCGCCCGGCCCGTCGCCTTCTCGCTGAAGGTCGGCGACGACGCGGAGACCCCGCTCATCTGGACCATCAACGGTCGTCAGAAGCCACTCCTGCTCCCCGAGCCGACACCCGAGAACTGGGCGCCGGAGAACCGGGCAGGCGACGTCGGCGCCTATGCCTTCGCCACCACCTATGCCCGCCCCACCGCAGCCCAGGTGCGCGGGGCACTCGAGGCCGTGCCCGCCATCGGCGCCGGCAACGTCGAGGTCACCGAGGTGCTCGACGAGTCCGGCAAGCTGACCGGCTTCGCCATCGAGTACATCAACGAGCGCGCCGAGCAGCAGATGCCCAACATCAGCCTGGGCCAGTGGTACGCCGTGCCGCCCCAGGAGGCGCTGGACCGTCTGCTCGGCACGCTGACCGAGCTGCTCCCCGGTGGCGACGGCGGGGGAACCGACGGCGACACCCCTGCTCCTGCCTCACCGTTCGAGGGACTGGACGCACGGGTCCCCGCCGATCAGCGTGCGGGCGACGCCATCTTCGCCGAGGAGTTCGCTGCGGGGCGCATCCCGCTGCCCGAACTGTGGGATGCCTACCTGGCGTTCCGCCTGATCGACCCGATCATCGCCTCGGCACCGGAGATCATCGCCTTCATCACCAACCTCTTCCCGACGAAGGCCGAAGCCTCCACGACCACCGAGGGCGAGGATCCGACGCCGCCCCAGCCGCTGTGCGCACAGGGCATCATCGACGTCACGGTCGTCGAGGTGGCATCGGCGACCACCCTGCCCCCGGGATCGGACGTGGCAGGTGGGACCCAGGTCGCCGGCACCGCGCAGACCCAGCCGATCGGGTTCGTCGGCTGATCCGGCCGATCGGTTCGGTGCCCCCGACGGCGCCCATCCGGCCGATCACGCAACGAGCAGCTCCACCGACACTCGGGGTGTGTCCCACAGGACACACCCCGAGCCGCGTCACGTGCACCGCCGCCGACCTGTCGCTGCTCACTGTCACAGCGGTCCGAGATGATGCAGCCATGTCCACCTCGACCGCCGTCCCCACCCGTCGGGCACACGCCGTGCCCATGCACGCCCCCCTCCGCCGCCACCGGTCCGACGTGGCCCGCTGGGCACTCGCCCACGGCCATCCGATCGAGCGGGACGCGCTGGCCGCCATCGTCGCGGTTCGTGCCGACCCGGTCACGGGCCGACTCGACCACCGATGGGACGTCGATGAGGTGGAACAGGTCATGTGGGCCGCAGTGCCGATGTGGTGCGCAGCACACCACATCGATCTGCCTGCAGACCTGGCCACCACGCTCGGGACCTACCTGCGCTACCTCTCGGCACACCGATCCCTCGCACCGGGTTCCGACGCGATCCTGGTGCTGCGCCGCTCGGTGGCGGACCACCGACCCGGACCGGCCCGCAGTCGCTCCCGGCACCCCGCATCATCACAGGGTGCTCCGGTGCTGCCGATCTGTTGAACCGCAACAGCCGGTTCGTGCCGGCGAGATGCCGAGCCGTGCGGCTCAGCGCAGGTCGAAGAACCTGAGCAGCTCGTCCAGCGGGTCGAACTGGCCGTTCGTCGGCCACACATGGCCCTTGCCCGGCACCGTCACCAGCTCGACACGGGTTCCTGCAGCGCAGTCGGCCCATATCGTGCGCACCACGTCGGCCTCGGTGGTCACCACCGGTGCAGCGCCGCAGCCGTCGGCCCGGGCCCACGCCGCGACCGAGTCCTGCACCGGCGGGAACGGCGCTGCGGACAGCACCGAGCCCAGCGCGATTCCCCCCTGGTACGGGATCACCAGGTCGGCATCGCCGTGCTGGTGCAGCAACGACACGGGACGCTCGGGCCGGCATCCACTCACGTTGGTTCCCGCCATCGGCGCGATCGCGGCGAACGCGTCGGGGTGATCGCAGGCGTACGCATAGGCGAACAACGCGCCGTTGGAGAACCCCGTCAGGTACATGCGGGCGGCATCGATGTCGTCGCGTGCGGTCAACGTCGCGAGCAGATCATCCATGAAGGCCGTGTCGGGCACCCCGAGCAGGTTCGCCGGAGGACAGCACGGACCCATGTTCCACGAATCGTTGACACCCTGGGGGAACACCGCGATGAACCGGTCCTCGGCCACCGCGGCACGCCAGTCGGCGGTGCGTGACATCCCCATCGCGTTCACGCCCAGGCCGTGCAGCACCACCACCGAACCCAGCCGCTCCGACGGGCCCACCTCGGCGGGAGCGATGACCATGGCGGTTCGTTCGGCCCCGCCGACCTGCAGCGTCAGCTCGGAGACCTCGATGTCATCGGGTTCATCGGGACCCGATGAGGGCGGTGTCGTGGTCGGCGCTGCAGAGGTCGATGTGGTCGACGTCGTGGTGTCCACCTGCTCGGTGCCGCCGTCGCCGCCGAGCGACGCCACCAACACGATGAGCGAGATCACCACGACACCGCCCAGCGCCAGGCCGGCGACGACCCACTTGGTCCGCAGCGTTGAGTCCGACACCCGCTCCCTCTCGTCCCGACGGCCGATGAGGCGGCCCGATACGTGCGACGGAGTGTACGGGGGGCGACCCGCTGGTCCGTGTCGTGGGTGGCTCTGCGGGGTCCACTTCCGTCCCGTCGGCCCAACGACCGCGTTTCTGACGGGTCGTCAGTTCGCGTTAGCTTGACCTCGTGAGTGCTTCCACCTCATCGACCGTGACCGGCGCCGAGATCCCCGACGAGTCGAGCTTCCGCGAGTCGATCCGCGACTGGATGGTCGATCACCTGCGCGGCGAGTTCGCCATCCTGCGCCACCGCGGTGGACCGGGCGACGAGCACGCGTTCGTCGAGGAGCGCATGGCCTGGGAACGCGAACTGGCCGACGGAGGCTGGACCTGCGTCGGGTGGCCCACCGAGCACGGCGGGCGAGGGCTCCCGATCCACCTCGAGGTCGCGTTCCACGAGGAGTACGCCCGGGCGGGAGGCCCCGGCAGGGCGGGACTCATCGGCGAAGGGCTGCTGGGCCCGACGCTCATCCACTTCGCCGACCAGCAGATCCAGCAGCGCTTCCTGCCCGGCATCGTGTCGGGCACCGAGTTCTGGTGCCAGGGGTACTCCGAGCCCAACGCCGGCTCGGACCTGGCCAACGTCTCGACCAGGGCTCGTCGCGAGGGCGACGAGTGGGTCATCGACGGCCAGAAGGTGTGGACCTCGCTCGCACAGTGGTCGGACTGGTGCTTCGTCGTCTGTCGCACCGAGGAGGGCTCGCAGCGCCACAAGGGACTGTCCTACCTGCTCGTCCCGATGGACCAGCCGGGCATCGAGATCCGCCCCATCCGACAGATCACGGGCACCGCGGAGTTCAACGAGGTGTTCTTCGACGGTGCGCGCACGTCGGTCGAGCTCTGCGTCGGCGAACCCGGCGACGGCTGGAAGGTGGCCATGGGCACGCTCGCGTTCGAGCGCGGCGTGCTCACCCTCGGCCAGCAGATGGCCTTCGAGCGAGAGCTCACCGAGATCACCGACACGGCACGCTCCCTCGGACGCACCTCGGACCCGATCATGCGCCAGCGACTCGCGGCGGTCTGGTCACGCCTCCGGATCATGCGCTGGAACGCCACTGCGAGCCCTGCGCGTCGACGACGACGTCGCGCTGCCGCGCGAGGCGATGATCAACAAGCTGTACTGGGCGAACCTGCACCGGGACATGGGCGAGCTGGCGATGGACGTGCTCGGCGCCGCGTCGATGCTGACCCGCTACTCCGAGGCCGACGAGGGCGACGCCGGCGAGCTCGAGATGGGACCAGCACACAAGCTGTTCTTCTTCACCCGTTCCGACACGATCTACGGCGGTTCGGACGAGATCCAGCGCAACGTGATCGGCGAACGTGCGCTCGGGCTCCCCCGCGAACCCCGCTGACCCGGCCCGATCAGACCGACCGCACGAGCGACAGGACACTCCGATGGCACAACCCGCACCCACCGAGCCGCCCGGACGCGGCCTGCTCCAGGACCGCACCGTCGTCATCACCGCGGCTGCGGGCTCGGGCATCGGCGGCGCCCTCGCCCGACGATGCCTGCTCGAAGGCGCCCGGATCGTGATCTCCGACGCCCACGAGCGCCGGGTCGGCGAGACCGCCGACGCCCTCGGCGAGGAGTTCGGCACCCGACCCACCGCGCTGCGCTGCGACGTCACCTCCGAGGACGACGTGCAGACGCTGATGTCGACCGCGCATCGACGACCTGGGCCACATCGACGTCTGGATGAACAACGCCGGCCTCGGCGGCAACGGGCTGGTCACCGAGCTGACCGACGAGCAGTGGAACAAGGTGCTCGACGTGACCCTGACCGGCACCTTCCGCTGCCTGCGAGCCGTGCTGCCGCACATGTACGAGCGTGGACAGGGCGCGATCGTCAACAACGCCTCGGTGCTCGGCTGGCGGGCGCAGGACCGCCAGGCCCACTACGCGGCTGCCAAGGCCGGCGTGATGGCACTCACCCGCTGCTCGGCGGTCGAGGCGGCCGAGCACGGCGTGCGCGTCAACGCCGTGGCACCCAGCCTGGCGATGCACCCGAACCTGGAGAAGGTCACACCGCCGGGACTGCTCGAGGAGCTCAAGGCCGCCGAGGCGTTCGGACGTGGCGCCGAGCCGTGGGAGGTCGCCAACGTCATGGTCTTCCTCGCCAGCGACCTGTCGACCTACATGACCGGCGAAGTGGTCCCGGTCTCCAGCCAGCACGCCTGACGGTCCCGCCACGACCGGGCGAGCTGATGGCCCGGAGCACCCACTCCCCGACTTCCACGAACGGAGCATCCATGACCACCACCGTGTCGTCCCCCGCCGACCTGCTCTCGCTCGACGGCGTCGACCTCGGCGTGACGCAGTGGTCGACGGTGAGCCAGGAGCAGGTGAACCTGTTCGCCGACGCGACCGGTGACCATCAGTGGATCCACGTCGATGTCGCCCGAGCCACCGCCGAATCACCCTTCGGCGGGCCCATCGCCCACGGCTACCTGACGCTGTCGTTGGTCAACCTGTTCCTGCCCGAACTGCTGGAGGTGCAGGGCGCGTCCATGGGCGTCAACGTGGGCCTCGACAAGGTGCGGTTCCCCGCGCCGGTACCGGTCGGCTCGCAGTTGCGCGGCCGCGGCCAGATCGTGTCGGTGCAGGAGGCGAAGGGCGGCGTACAGGTCACCGTGCGGGTCACCGTCGAGGCTGAGGGCTCCGACAAGCCGGTCTGCATCGCCGACACGGTGAGCCGCTTCCTCCCCTGACCGTGGGCGCTCAGCTGGCCCATGTTGTTACCCGTGGGTAACCTGCCGACCGTGGCCGGCACCCGAGCCGGACCAGCAATCCACACACCGGAGGCCGTCAGCGGTCTCCGCATGCCCTGAGGGGGACACATGACCGAGGCCGTGATCGTCGCAACCGCCCGCACACCCATCGGCCGCATGGCCAAGGGCTCGCTGAAGGACATGCGCCCCGACGACCTGTCCGCAGTCGTCATCAGCGCCGTGCTGGACAAGGTCCCCTCGCTCGACCGCACCGAGATCGAGGACGTCCTGTGGGGCTGTGGCCAGCCCGGCGGTGAGTCCGGTCACAACATCGCCCGGGTCGCGGCGGTGCTCGCCGGGCTCGACGACGTTCCCGGCGCGACCGTCAACCGCTACTGCTCGTCGTCGCTCATGACGATCCGCATGGCCGCCCACGCCATCAAGGCCGGCGACGGCGACGTGTTCCTCGCCGGCGGCGTCGAGACCGCGAGCCGCTTCTTCTTCGGAATGGCCGACGGACCGAAGAACCCGGTGTTCGCCGAGGCCGAGGCGCGCTCCGCCGAACGCGCCGAGGGCGGAGCGGCCACCTGGACGCCGCGCGACGGCCTGCCCGACATGTACCTCGCCATGGGCCAGACGGCCGAGAACGTCGCGCAGATCATGGACGTCAGCCGCGCCGACCAGGACGAGTTCGCCGTGCGCAGCCAGAACCTGGCCGAGGAGAGCCTGAACAACGGCTTCTGGGAGTCCGAGATCACCCCTGTGGTGACCCCGGACGGCACCGTCAGCACCGACGACGGCATCCGGCCCGGCACCACCCTCGAGAAGGTGAGCGGTCTCGCGCCCGCCTTCCGGCCCGACGGCACCGTGACCGCCGGCAACGCCTGCCCCCTCAACGACGGCGCCGCAGCCGTCGTGGTCATGAGCGACACGAAGGCCAAGGCGCTCGGCCTCACCCCGCTGGCCCGCATCGTGGCGTCCGCAGCCACCGGACTCAACCCCGAGATCATGGGCCTGGGCCCGGTCGAGGCGGTCCGCAAGGCCCTCGGTCGTGCCGGCATGTCGGTCGAGGACATCGACCTGTTCGAGATCAACGAGGCCTTCGCCGCCCAGGTGCTGCCCTCGGCCCGCGAGCTCGGCATCCCGATGGAGAAGCTGAACACCCGCGGCGGCTCGATCGCCCTGGGCCACCCCTTCGGCATGACCGGCGCCCGCATCATGACCACCCTGATCCACAACCTGCAGGAGTCCGACGCCACCTTCGGCGTCGAGACCATGTGCGTCGGTGGCGGTCAGGGCATGGCCATGGTGGTCGAGCGCCTGAGCTGACCGACCGCCGTCATCCTCTGCGAACACAGGGGTCCTCATCGACACGTGATGTCGATGAGGACCCCTGCGTCGCGCACGGGCCTCGCAACCGAGGCCGGTGCCGTGCGTGAGAAGTGCCGTGCGCGAGAAGTGCCGGGCGTGACAAGAGCCGTGCGTGAGATGCGAGCTGCCGCGTCGGATGCAGCGACCCGAGCCGGACCGGGACGACCTCGGGCCGCAGCTCAGCCGACGCCGTAGACGGGGGTCGGGGTCGCGGCCTCGCCCAGCAGGTCGGCCACGACCGGGCCGATCTCTGCGGGATCCCAGCGGGCCCCCTTGTCGACGCGCGGCCCGTGACGGAACCCCTCGGCCAGTCCGATGATGCCACCCTCGACCTCGAAGACCCGCCCGGTCACCTCGGCCGACTCGGACGAACCGAGCCAGACCACCAGGGGCGACACGTTCGCCGGATCCATCGCGTCGAAGGCACCCTCGCCGACCTCGGCCATCATGTCGGCGAACGCCGCTTCGGTCATGCGGGTGCGCGCCGCGGGCGCCAGCGCGTTGGCCGTCACCCCGATGCGCCCCAGCTCAGCTGCCTGGACGAGGGTGAGGCTCGCGATCGCACCCTTCGCCGCCGAGTAGGCGGCCTGCGCGATCGACCCCATCAGACCTGCACCGGAGGACGTGTTGATGATGCGGGCATCGACCTGTTCGCCGGCCTTGGACCTCGCCCGCCAGTAGGCCGCGGCGTGACGTGCAGGAGCAGCGTGGCCCAGGACGTGGACCCGCAGCACGGCCTCCCACTCCGCCTGCTCGGAGTTCACGAACATGCGGTCACGCACGATGCCCGCGTTGTTGACCACCACGTCCAGCCCGCCGAAGACGTCGATCGCCAGTTGCACCATCTCACCGGCCGCATCCCAGTCGGCGACGTCATGGGACGAGGTGACCGCCGCACCTCCCATGGCCACGATCTCGTCGACGACCTGCTGCGCCGGCGTGTCGGACGGGTCCGAACCGTCCTGGGCGACACCCAGGTCGTTGACCACGACCTGGGCGCCCTGCCGGGCGAACTCGAGCGCGTGGGCTCTCCCGAGCCCGCGCCCGGATCCGGTCACGATCACCACACGTCCGTCACAGAGAGCCATGACCGAGAATCTGACACCCCGTCAGGTCAGGACACAAACTGTCGTGGCACGATCTGGTGGACACGCCACCGGCGAGCCAGGGGGACACCATGCGCTTCGGCGTCACGATCTTCGCCACGGACACCTCGATGCCGTTGGTCGACCTGGCACGCGCGGCCGAGGACCGCGGCTTCGACTCGATCTGGATCCCGGAGCACACCCACATCCCGACCAGCCGCCGCACACCGCCCCCGACCGGCGATGCCGAGCTCGCCGAGGAGTACAAGCGCTCGGTCGATCCGCTCGTCGCGCTGGCAGCAGCGGCATCGGTCACCTCCACCATCGCGCTGGGCACCGGCGTCATGCTTCCTGCCCAACGCGATCCGCTCGTCACCGCCAAGGCGGTGGCGACACTGCAGAACATCGCCGGAGGCCGCTTCGAGCTGGGCATCGGCTTCGGCTGGAACGTCGACGAGATGCAGGACCACGGGGTCGAGTACCGCACCCGCCGGGCCCACGCCCGCGAACACGTGCTGGCCATGCAGACCCTGTGGCACGACGAGGTCGCCTCCTTCTCCGGTGACCATGTGTCGTTCCCGCCGACGTGGTCCTGGCCGAAGCCCGAGGAGCCGGTCCCGGTGCTGATCGGTGGCGGGGCGGGGCCGAAGATGTTCGCCCACATCGCCGAGTACGGCGATGGATGGATCCCGATCGGCGGCGCCGGACTGGCCGAGTCGATCCCGGCGCTGCGCGCAGCGTTCGCGGATGCCGGCCGCGATCCCGACGGGCTGCGCATCATCCCGTTCGGATCCCATCCGAGCCCCGGAGAAGCTGGCCCACTTCGCCCGCATCGGGGTCACCGAGTGCGTCTTCCGGCTTCCCTCGGCCCCGGCCGAGGTGGTGCTGCCGATACTCGACGAACAGGCCCGGTTGATCACACGGTGAACACCCGCGCGACGTAGGTTGGGGCGGTGAACGACCTGCCGAGCAAGAAGGACCTGGAGTCGACCGGAGAGAACCACGGGTTCCGGCTGAACCCCAAGCAGTTCGCCTCCATCGTCATCGCCATCGTGCTGTTCGTGTTCATCGTGCAGAACACCGACAACGTCCAGGTGCAGTTCCTGACCGTCTCGTTCGAGACGAGCCAGTGGATCGTCCTGACGGTGACCGCGCTGCTCGGCGCTGCGGCCGGTGCCGGCGTCTTCGCCCGACGCCAGAAGCGCAAGGCCCGCCGAGCCTGACCGGCTCAGGCGCTCGGGGGCATCCAGTGCCCGGCGTTCACCGGTAGCGCAGTGCCCGTGACGCACTTCGCGAGCGGCGAGGCGAAGAACACCACCGCGCCTGCGATCTCCGAGGAGTGCGGCAGGTAGCCGAGCGCCGTCTCGGCTGCTCGTTCGTCGTAGATGTCCTGCCAGGTCGCTCCGTCGCCGCGCTCGGAGGCCTGCCACTCGAAGTAGATCCGAACGCTGTCGCCCCAGATGTACCCGGGGTGCACCGCGTTGACCCGGATTCCGTACTCACCGAGCTCCTTCGCGAGCGTCTTGGTGACCGCGCCGAGCGCCGCCTTCGACGCGGCATAGGACCCGGCCTTCTCCTCGAGGTGCTGGGTCGACATCGTGTTGATCATCACGATGCGGGCGTCGCCGGTGCGCTCCGCCGCCAGCTTGAGCTGCGACAGCATCGACTGGGTCAGCTGCAACGTGCCGAAGTAGTTGATGTCGACCGGGCGACGCCACCGGTCCAGGTCTGCGTCCTCGAACCGCACGTGCTCGCCGCCGTGGAACGCGGAGTTGACCAGGATGTCCACACCGGAGCGTTCCACACCCAACGTGCTCGTCGCCGCCAGCGTCTCGGCCGCGATCCGTTCGCACTCGTCGCGCTTGGCGATGTTGCCGTACACGGGGAACGCCCGCCGGCCCAGCGCCTCGATCTCCTCGGCCACCGAGGGGACGACCTTGTCCGAACGAGCCACGAGCACGACATCGGCGCCCTCGCCGCGCCAACGCGAGCGAGATGTCGCGCCCCATGCCCGGACCGATACCGGTCACCACCGCAGTCCTGCCCTCGAGCATCATCCCGGTCTCCTCAGTTCGTCGTCAGGTCGGTGGGTCGGTTGGTCGGCACGATGATCTTCGAGCGGGCGTGGCCGCCGGCGATCACGACACCGGTCGTTCACGACCGCACGCTCTTGTTCCACGGAACGTCACGGTCGGAGGTCGGCTCACGCGGCAGGCCCAGTGCCTGCTCACCCAGGTTGTTGCGGTGGACCTCCTCGGTGCCGCCACCGATGCGTGAGGCGAACTGATTCAGACACTGGTACTGCCAGAACCCGTCACCCTCGGCGTCGTGCCAGAGCATCCCTTCGGCGCCCTCGAGCTCGATGGCCAGATCGACCCGGTGGGCCAGCGAGCGGGTGAAGAAGTTCTTGAGCAACGAGCCGTGCAGGGCCAGCTCGCGGCGGCCGGTCATCACCGCGGTCTGCGTCCGCCACCCCATCCACTTCAGGATCATCTCGTTGCTCGCCACGCGGGCGAGTTCCTGGCGCACCAGCGGCTCATCGGTACGACCCATGCGCCGAGCGGTGTTGAGCACAGCACTGAACCCGGTCGCCTGGCTGGCACCGGAGATCATCGAGCTCTCGCTGCGCAGCGTGGTGCGCGTCACGGTCCACCCCTCGCCGACCGCACCCACGACGTTGGCCGCCGGGATCCGCACGTCGGACAGGAACACCTCGTTGAAGTGCGCCACGCCCTGGGCCTGCACGAGAGGTCGCACCTCGATGCCCGGCGCGGACATGTCGACGATGAAGAAGGTCAGCCCCTTGTGCTTGGGCACCTCGGGGTCGGTGCGCGCCACGAGGATGCCGAAATCGGCATGCTGTGCACTCGAGGTCCAGACCTTCTGGCCGTTGACCACCCACTCGTCGCCGTCGAGCTCCGCACGTGTGGCCAACGCCGCCAGGTCCGAGCCGGCGCCCGGTTCGGAGAACAGCTGGCACCACGACTCCTCGCCGGACAGGAGCGGTCCCAGGTATCGCTGTTGTTGCTCCGGTGTGCCGTGCGCCATGAGCGTCGGGCCGACGAGGGCCTGCGCAGCGGTGATGAACCCGGCCGTCGCGTCGTAGCGGGCCAACTCCTGGTTGAACACGATCTGGTGCGCAGCGCTCAGACCCCGGCCGCCGAAGGCCACCGGCCAGGCGAGTCCCGCCCATCCCGAGTCGAACAGCAGCCGCTGCCAGGCCTGGCAGCGGGCCCGGAAGTCGGACGCGACCTCGGGGTCGGTCGAGGCGCCGTTGCGCGACCAGTCACGGTCGTCTCCCCGTTTCGGTTCGGCGTTCGCATCCAGAAAGGAGCGCACCTCTTCCCGGAAGGTCGCCAGCTGCGGGGAGTCCTCGAAATCCACCGCGGCAGCGTAGGCCACCGAACTGGAACGCGTTCCAGTTCGGTGGGCGCGATCAGCAGTCCGGCAACCGCGCGTCGGACGGGAACGAGGCGACCTGGACGATACCGATGCCGAGCAGCCGTGCCCGGTCCGCAACCTCGTCCCCCGGTGAGATCGCCCTGGTGATCTCGTTGAACAGCCATCGGGCGACCCAGCGACGCATCAGCACCGACGCACCCTCGGGAACGGGGCCCGACAGGCCCAGCCAACGAGCCACCGTCCGCGACGGATCGCCCGTCTCGTCGTCGCTCGCCGGGTCGACCGTGGCATCGCCGAGCAGTGCCACATCAGCGCCCTCTGCCCACATCCACGACAGCGCCGGTTCCACGAGTGCGAACGCGGGGCACCCTCGGACGCCGACCAGGACGAACTCGTTCTCGGCTGCACGCGCAGCAGCAGCCAGCACCGCAGCCTGACCGCCGAGCGGCCGCTCGACCCGACGCCAGGGTCGCCCGACCTCCGCGAGTTGCTCGCGCAGGGCCGACCGGCCCGCATCGCCATCGCCGTCCATCGCCAGCAGCTCGACCCGGACGTGTCCGGGGTGCCATCCGGCCAGCGACGAGAGCACCGCCGGGGTTGCCTCGCCGGGACCTGTCAGGACCACCGACATGCTCGTGGCGACCGCGCCCGCTCGACGGAGCAGATCGGCGTGATGCCCGCCACGGGGGTCGCGGAGCATGAGACGGGTGATCGCAGGGTCCTCGAGGACCGGTGGGTGCAGGGTTGGTTCGAGATCAGACATGTTGTGGTGGAGCCGACATGGCGCCGGCCCTCTCCGGTATCGGCCACACGTCGGCCAACCCTGAGCGTTGCGTTCCACGATCACCGAACGCCGGCAACCTCCAGGTCGCCGCGCCGAGGCGGAAGCGGGCGCTCGCAGCGGTCCTATGCTGGCGGCGACCACAGGGGGTCCAGCAGGTGCCACCGCCACTGTTCATCGTCGGGACGTCGCGCAGCGGGACGAGCTGGGCGTTCGACCTGTGCGCCTCACATCCCGACATGTCCATGGGCTACGAGTCCAAGCTCCCTGTCGAGGGCATCGAGGTGACGCGTCGCTTCAGCGAGCGCCTCCGCGACACCGGCCCCGCCCGACGACAGGCGATGTCGGAGCTGTTCACCGCCCTCCACGCCGAGGTGGACGACCCCTCGAGCGCAGAACTGGCCAGCCGCCTGACCCGGCCGGAGGTGATCGATCGCGCCGTCGCCGCCGTCGCCGGCGACGACGACCCCGGATGGCCCGCGATCTGCGAGGCGATCGTCTGCTCGCTCGAGGACACCAGCCACTGGGGCAACAAGCTGCTGCGGGTCGAGCTGACCCCGACGCTGCGCGAGCAGTGGCCCGAGGCACGGTTCCTGGTGCTGACACGTGACCCCCGAGGGGTGATGGCGTCACAGTCGAAGAAGTTCGGCCACACGATCGAGTACAGCGCCATGTACTGGAACACCCACGCCGAGTTCGTCCGGACCCGCATCGGCCTGCGCCCCGGTGAGCACGACACGCACCACTACGTGGTCGACCTCGTCGAGATGGCTCGAGATCCCCGGCCGGCGCTGGAGTGGGCCTTCAGCTCGGTGGGACTCGACACCGCGCCGATCGGCGACCTGGTCGAACGGTTCCCCGGCGACCCGGGCCGACTCGACAACTGGCGACAGAGCCTGGAACCCGCACGCCAACGCCGGATCGAGCAGTACTGCTTCGATCAGATGCGCTCACTCGGCTACGAACCCGAACTGGCAACGACCCAGCGAACCATCGGCCCGGTCCGCAAGCTGGCAGCGATGACTCGCGAGCACGGCGGCGAGCTGTTGCGCGACCCGGGATCGATCCGACGCAAACAGGTCGGCGACGCGTCCGGGCCGCGCTCCGACCCGGCAGCTGACTCAGGCGCTCGATGATCGTGACGTTCGCCTCACACCGCCCGGCTCCGCCGGAGCGCTCACCGTCGAACTACAGGCGCTCGATGATCGTGACGTTCGCCATCACACCGGCCCCGGCTCCGCCGGAGCGCTCACCGTCGAACTACAGGCGCTCGATGATCGTGACGTTCGCCTGGCCGCCGCCCTCGCACATGGTCTGCAGGCCGTAGCGGCCACCGGTGCGCTCGAGCTCGTTGAGCATCGTGGTCATCAGCCGCACCCCGGTCGCGCCCAGGGGGTGACCCAACGCGATGGCGCCACCGTTCACGTTCACCTTCGACATGTCCGCGTCGAGCTCCTTGGCCCAGGCCAACACGACCGAGGCGAACGCCTCGTTGATCTCGACCAGGTCGATGTCGGCCAGGGTCATGCCGGCGCGGTCGAGCGCGTAGCGGGTCGCGGGGATCGGCGCGGAGAGCATGCGGATCGGGTCCTCACCACGCACCGACAGGTGATGCACCCGAGCACGAGGGGTGAGCCCGTACTGCTCCACCGCACGTTCCGACGCGATCAGCATCGCGGCTGCGGCGTCGGAGATCTGCGACGCGACCGCCGCGGTGAGCCTGCCCCCTTCGGTCAAGGGCTTGAGCGAGCGGATCTTGTCGAGGTTCGGCTCACGCGGCCCCTCGTCCTGGGTGACCTCGCCGTACGCCACGATCTCGTTGTCGAACCGACCCTCGGAACGCGCCGCGATGGCACGCTCGTGGGACTGCACCGCGAAGGCCTCCATGTCCTCACGGGAGATGTCCCAGTCGCGGGCGATCATCTCGGCTCCGACGAACTGGCTGACCTCCTGGGTGCCGTACCGCTTCACCCATCCGGTCGAACCCGAGAACGGGTCGGTGATGCCGAACGGCTCGGCGACCAACATCGCCGAGGAGATCGGGATGGTCGACATGTTCTGCACGCCGCCGGCGACGACCAGATCCTGGGTGCCCGACATCACACCCTGTGCCGCGAAGTGCACCGCCTGCTGCGACGAGCCGCACTGACGGTCGATGGTGGTGCCCGGCACCTCCTCGGGCAGTCCCCCGGCCAGCCAGCAGGTGCGTGCGATGTCGCCCGCCTGCGAGCCGATGGTGTCGAGGCAGCCGAACACGACGTCCTCGACGGTGCTGGGATCGATCCCGGTGCGGTCGATGAGCGCGTTCAGGACGTGGGCACCCATGTCGGCCGGATGCTCGCCCGCCAGACCGCCGCCGCGGCGACCGACCGGGGTGCGAACGGCATCGATGATGTAGGCCTCGGCCATGGGAACCTCCGGGGGCGATCGCCGATCGGCGACCGTTCGTGGATCGGACCGGACCACCGTACCGTCGGCCCCGAGGGGCGGACAGTCCGCAGCGAGGCGGCACGGCGGGGCCCGCAGGTGCAACACTTCGCCGATGACGTCATGGCGCGCCGAGAACTTCGACCTCCTGCCGCACTCCGTGGCAGCTCGCTGGTCGAACTTCGGAGCGTGGCCCGACCAGACGTACTTCTCCGGTCTGGTCGGCGTCCAGGTCGACGAGCTGCGCCGCGACTACGCGCGGATGAGCCTGCCGTGGCGGGCGGAGCTCAACCAGCCGACCGGGCTGATGCACGGCGGAGCGATCGCCACGCTGATCGACACCGTCGTCGTGCCGGCGATCGGAACGGCGTACGAGGACCCGCGGCCCTTCTCCACCATCGAGCTGTCGGTGCGCTACCTCGCTCCGGTGCGCCAGGAGGACCTGGTCGCCGAGGGCTGGGTGACCCGCCGGGGCCGCCGGGTCGTGTTCTGCGAGGTCGAGGTGCGCACCGCAGCCGCGGTCAAGGTCGCGACCGGCAACAGCATCTACGTGGTCGATTCGGACAGCCCCACCGCCTGATCCCACCGCTCCACCGCTCGAGCCCACCGGTGGCGCACGGGGCGAGCGAACCGTCCGAGCACCCTCGAGCCGGTCAGGGTTCGACGATCGGGAACCAGGTGTGGAAGTCGTCGAGGACGCCGACCAGCGTCGGGAACGCGGCCTGGTCGCCGTCGACGCTGGCCCGCCCGAGCTCGATCTGCTCGGACAGGGTCGAGTTGGACGAGAGCACGTCTTTGAACACAGCGACCGACGTCCGCAGCGTGGCGTGCGCGTCGCCCCGTTGGCGGTCGGCATGGTGGTGCAGCACCGACCGGCGCAGTTCGAGCACCCGCTGCTCGGCAGGGTCGGTCAGATCCAGGTTGATGCACACGTGCAGGCCCTGGGCCGCAGGTCCGTTCAGCCGCACCGCCAGGTAGTCGAGCAGCATCGACACCGGCATGGCGGCGAGCGTGTCGGCACCGACGCCACTGCGCGGCCCCAGGTCGAGCACGCCGTGACGCAGCTCCTGGGCACCGGTCAGGTAGAAGTTGCGCCACACGCCGTTCTCGGTCTGGAAGCCGAGCTGTTCCAGCACGTCCGCGAGCAGCTCCCGGGCCCCGGCGTGGGTGGGTTCTGCGAAGACCACGTGGTTCAGTACCTGGGCCGCCCAGCGGTACTCGCCCGACTCGACGTCACCCCGGGCGCGATCGACCACGGCGTCCGCACCGCCCATGTACTCCACGTAGCGGGTCGAGGACTCGACCGGCGGCAACGGATGCAGCGTCGACGGGTTGCCGTCGAACCAGCCCAGATAGAGGTTGTAGACGGCCTTTGCGTTGTGGTTGACCGATCCGTAGTAGCTGCGGTTGCACCACCGGTCACCGAGCTCGGGCGGCAGGTCCAGCTGCTCGGCGATCTCGACCATGGTCTCGCCGTGGTTGGCGAGCCGCAGCACCTGGTCGTGCAGGTACTTGTAGGCGTCACGCTGGACCTCGAGGAAGTCGATGACGCGCTCACGGCCCCAGGTCGGCCAGTGGTGCTGGGCGAAGACGACGTCGGAGTCCTCTCCGAACAGGTCGATCGCCCGGTCCAGGTAGTACGCCCACGACTTGGCGTCGCGGGTCTTCGCGCCGCGCAGCGTGTAGAGGTTGTGCAGCACGTGGGTCGCGTCCTCCGCCGAGCACAGCGCGCGGAACTGCGGCAGGTGGAACAGCATCTCGGCGGGCGCCTCGGTGTCGGGCGCCAGCATGAAGACGAACTCGACACCGTCGATCGTCATCGACTGCACGTCGTCGGTGATCTCCACGGTGGGCACGATGAAGGTGGGCGACGACAACGGGATCCCCAGGCCCAGACCGGGGCTGACGGTGCCGGTGGGGCCCTTCGCCAGCAGCGGTCCGTACATGTAGCTGGCCCGGCGCAGCATCACGTTGCCCGCGAGCACGTTCTCCGACAGGGCCGCCTCCGCGAAGCCCTCCGGCGCGATGACCTGCACCCGACCCTCGGCGACGTCGGCGTCGGAGATGACCCCCTTCACCCCACCGAAGTGGTCGACGTGGCTGTGGGTGTGGATGACCGCGACCACGGGTCGCTCGCCGCGGTGCTCGATGTACAGATCGAGCGCCGCACGCGCCGTTTCCGGCGCGGTGAGCGGGTCGACGAGGACCACCCCGGTGTCACCCTCGATGATCGTCATGTTCGCCAGGTCTGCCGAACGCACCTGGAAGACGCGGTCGCACACCTCGAACAGGCCGTGGATCGTGAGCAGCTGGGTCTGGCGGCGCAGGCTCGGGTGCACGGTGTCGGGGCACTCGCCCTGGTTCACCCAGTCGTACTGGCCGACGTCCCACACCGCACCGCCTGCGGCGTTGGTGATCACCCCACCATCGGGCAGCGGGGCGATCAGTCCCCGCCGGGCGTCGTCGAAGTCGGTGGTGTCCTCCACCGGCAGGCTCGACGCCGCGGCGTCGAGCACTCGGCGGGTGGCGTCGGTGGCGTGCTGCTGGCTCATGGGACGACCGAAACTAGCCGTCGGGTTCCGTGGACGGACGTGTCCAGCGGCTGGCCCGACCCTCGTCGCAGACCTCGAGCAGATGGCAGTGGGTGCACCATCGCCCCGGGACCGGCGGAGCTGCGGCTGGATCTGCTCGCTGCGCCACGTGTTCCACCAACCGGTCGACCGCAAGGGTGAGCAGCGCGTCATCGACCTCGACACGCTCCAGGGTGCCCCGCGACGGTGCCGCCAGCGTGACGCGCAGCGGCGTGTGCCGGGCACCCAACGAGCGCACCAGTGCCACGTAGCCCGCTCGAAGTCGATCACCGGCGCCGCCGGTGCCGTCGGCGACCACCAGGAGCCGTTCCCCGTCGCGCACCGACCCCATGCGGGCGTCGTGCGACGCTGTGACCCGCACCAGGCGGTTCGGCACGTTCCAGCTCGACCCCGACGACGGGTCCGCCCAGCGGATGCTCGGGTGGCGGCCGACGAGGCGCAGCACCGACGCCGCCCAGGTGATCGCACCTGCAGCCACCGCGGCCCGCCCGGCCCGGTCGAGCTGGTCGATCCACTCGGCCAACCGGAGGCCCAGGTCGCTGCGATCGGCGAGCACCTCGTCGACCGCGCCCGCCACGCGGGTTGCCGGGCTCGCATCGTCGCCGATCCGCCGCAGCGCGGCCAGCCCGACCCGTCGCCGTGCGGTGGCGACGGACTCCACGAAGTCCTGCGGCGGGTGTGCAGCTCGACGCGGACAACGCTCCATGAGGCCGAAGGGGCTGACCACGATGCCGTCGTCGTAGTAGTTCGGCCGCACACCCGGCTCGGGAACCAGCCGATCGCCGAGCGCCTCGGACAAGCTCGCGACGAGCCGCTCACGGAGTGCCGACGCGAGGCGCCATCGTTCCTCCCGCTCGGCCGGGCCAGCTGGGGCGGCCTGATCGGCCGGGCCGATCACCAGCCGTCCTTCGCAGGGCTGTCGGCGACCCGGTCGTCGAAGCGGTCGTCCCGGTCGGCTACCGAACGGGCCGAGCTGCACACGGACTCGTCGGGACACCACGAGCACCACCCACCGGGACGCTCCTGGGCCGGACCGCCGGCCAACAGGTCGGTCCAGGTCCTGAGCCCGGCGACCAGTCGTGCCGCAGCCGACTCCAGGACCCCCAGGGTGACCTTCAGGCCCGACGGGTCCGCACCGGGGTACCAGCGCGCCACGACCGCCGGCGAGGCACCGTCGCGGAGCGTGACGAGCAACGCATACAGGTAGATCTCCTGCAGGTGCGCGGCCGACGTCGCCCCCGACTTCACCTCGATGATCACCCCGGGTCGAGCGGTACCGCGCCCGCCGAGCTCGACGTCGAGCACCCCCGAGCAGATGACGGCGCCGTCGGCCAGCACGATCGACGCGCGGCTCTGCACCTGCGGCACCCATCGGGGGTCGATCCCACCCCAGGCGTCCGCTGCGGCGCCGGCGAGCGGACCCAGCAGTTCTCCGGCGCGTTGCGCACCCAGGTCGTCCAACAGCTGCAGCGACTCGTCGTCGGCTCCGGCGCGCAGCATCGAGCGCAGATCGGCCAGCGGCTCACGGACACGGCCCACCACCACCTGGTGCGCGACGAACTGGTCCAACGCCGTACCCCGGAGCACCGCTGCACCACGAGGGGCATCGGCGGCGTCGACGAAGCGGGCGAGGGCGCTGCGCGGGCATCGTTCCATGTCGGCCAGGCGCTGCTTCGGCAAACGGATCGGCCACAGGTCCGCATCGATCCGGTCCGCCACGGCGGCGACCTCGCAGCGGACCGCGTGCTCCAACTCGTCGCGCAGCTGCGCCACCGCGCCGGGATCCACCGGTTCGACGTCCTCCAACGAGTCGAGCCACGTGGCGACGGTCATCCCACATGGTCCCAGATCGGTCGGACACCCCGGGGCCGTGCTCGGCGAACGACCTCGGACACGTCGGTGCCGCTGGGAACGACCAGTTGAACGCCGGGTGAACTCCTGACACGATGCCACGGCGGGTCGGGCTGGCCCGCAGACCGGGGGACGACATGGGATCGTGGCGACACAGGGCGACGGCTGTTGTTGCAGCAGTGCTGGCGGCGGCCAGCATCTCGGCGTGCGCGATGCCGCCGCCCAACTCCGGCGACGGCGGCCTCGGGACGGTGGACGGCACTCCCGGAGAGCCCTCCGGCAGCGACGACGTGCGACTCAACGAGCTGCAGTTCATCGGCTCCCACAACAGCTACAAGGCTGCGCCCGACACCGCCATCCTGAACTGGTTGCAGTTCGGCGCGGCGGCAGTTCCCCAGATCGGCCAGGCACTCGGTGACCCTGCACAGCTCAGCTATGCCCACCCGCCGCTGCCGGTGCAGCTCGATCGCGGCCTGCGGACGTTCGAACTGGACGTCTTCGCCGATCCCGAGGGTGGAGCGTTCTCCCGGCCTGCGCTCAACCTCCTGCTGAACCTGGGGCTACCGCGGCCGCAGGGCATCGACGATCCCGGGATGAAGGTCCTCCACATCCAGGACATCGACTACCGATCGACCTGTCCGACGCTGATCGCCTGCCTCGACCAGATGAAGGCATGGTCCGATGCCACGCCCGGCCACCTGCCCGTGGTGATCAACATCGAGCTCAAGGGCGATCAGCTGCCGGCACCGTTCGACCTGACCGAGGTGACGCCGTTCGACGCCGAGCAGCTGGATGCGGTCGACGCAGAGATCCGCAGCGTGCTCGGCGACCGACTCATCACTCCCGATGACGTCCGTGGCGACGCCGCGGACCTGCGCACGGCGATCACCACCGGTGGATGGCCGACCGTCGCTGCGTCCCGGGGCCGGTTCCTGTTCTTCATGGACAACGCCGACAAGCGCGACCTCTACCTGCAGGACCACCCGTCCCTGGCGGGTCGGGTCATGTTCACCAGTTCCGGCGAGGGCCAGCCCGACGGTGCGGTGCTCAAGCTGAACGATCCGGGCGACGGCAGCGAGCTGCGCTCCTTGGTCGAGCAGGGCTATCTGGTCCGCACCCGGGCCGACGCGGACGTCATCTCGCCCGATCCCGTGCAACGCGACATCGCACTGGGCTCCGGGGCGCAGATCGTCCACACCGACTTCCCCGCCGGCCAGTCGCAGTTGGGCTCGGGCTACGTCGTGTCGTTCGGGACCCGGGTCTCCGCCCGCTGCAATCCGGTGCTCACCACCCCGGCATCCTGCGGTGCCGCCGCGGCCCTCGAGCCCGGCTGAGCGCAGCACGGCGCGACCGGGCCGCCAGGATCGGCGAACGTCGTTCGGATCTGTGGACTTCCACAACCTGAACCGGTACCGTGACCAACGTCATCGCGCTTGCTGAGCGAGGTGGCGACCAGGCGAGAGCGGCCGTCACCTGCCTCTGGGGGGCTGGTCGTCGAAGTGGTGCCGGCAGGCACCTCCACGAGCAGACGCGTCGGTGGGAGAACGCCGTGCGCCGGAAGGACACACATGCACAGAACACGTTCACGACTCGCAGCAGCGGTCGCCGTCCTCGGAGTGATGGGCATCGCGGCGTCCTGCGCCCCGCCGCCCGCACCGAGCAACGAGACCTGGACCTTCCGGGCCGACAAGGTCACCATCAACGACAGCCAGGATGAGATCCGCGATCCCTTCTTCGATCTCTGCATCGCCATCCCCAACTGCGACGACGAGCCCTACACGCTCAACATCGGCTTCCGGGTGAAGATCGGCAAGGCCGGCTCGGCCCAGGCCTTCGTGGTGAACAACCGCACCGACGCACCCAGCGTCAGCGAGGGTTCGACGGTCGACCTGGTGGGCAACCAGGAGAACGCCGCGGTGTTCAACAACGTCAAGGCACTCGACGTCATCGACATCCTGAACTCCACCAACAAGCTCGAGGTCATCGGCGTCTACAGCTGGGCCTCCGAAGAGGACCTGGTGGGCAACGGCGTCGCCGCAGATGCCGTCGCCGACATCTTCGAGGACGCACTGAACGCCACGCTGGCGACCAGCTCGCTGCCGTCGGATGCCAGCCTCATCCTCGACCTGGTGCTCGACAACGTCCTGGGGTCCCTCGGCCTGCTGGCCCAGAACATCCCGCTGTTCGGGCTCGGTGACGACGTTCTCGGTGGCGGTCTGTACCTCGGCATCGGCGCCAAGGGTGATCTTGCCAACATCATCGACGGCGTGATCGGCAGCACCCCGCCGATCACCTTCGCCATCCCGCTGCTGGACCTCCCGCCGGACATCGTCGGCGGCGGCTTCTTCACCCTGGGCGGTCCGTCCACCTTCACCCAGACCTACTCGGGTGCCGGCGGCACGCACACCTACGAGTACGCCGTGACCAAGAACTGATCCTGGTCCCGACATGGAGTTGAGCGAGGCCCGGGCACTGCGCCCGGGCCTCGCTCGCGCCTGCGGTCGGACCGAGCGCCGGTCAGGCCCAGCGGGCGGCGGTGTCCTGGCCGTAGTAGCCCATCAGCACCTCGTAGAGATCGGGGTGTTCGGAGCGCAGCGCGACCGGCGCATCGAAGAACGCCTCGGTCGCCACTGCGAAGAACTCCGCAGGGTTGACCCCGGCGTAGGACCGCAGCACCTTCCCGCCACGGCCGGCGACCACCCGGTCGTAGACGTCGGTGCAGACCTGCACCCACCGTTCGCTCTGCGCCACGGTGGCCATGGGGGGCGTGCCGTCGGCGGCGCCGGTGAGCATGTCGAGACGGTGGGCGAACTCGTGGGCGACGACGTTGTGCCCACTGCCGGGGTGACGAGCCTCGGCCAGCACCGCGTCCCAGACGATGAGCACCGGACCATGTGCGTCGGCCTGGCCCAGGATGGGCATGGGGCCGTCGGACACGATCCCTGACACCTGCGAGTGCTCGCCCTGCAGCACGACCGTGGAGGGGTGCACCAGCACCGTGCGGACACGGGCGAAGGAGTCGTCCGGCAGCCCCAGCAGCAGCAGCGCAGCCTCCGCGGCGATGGTCACCTCGATGTCGTCGGTGAGCTCGAAGCCGTGTGCTGCCTCCCAGCGCAACTCGGCCAGCAGCTGCACCGTGAGGGACTCGTGTCGGTTGCGCTCGCCGTCGCCGAGGAGCCTGTAGGTCCTCGATCGCTGTGCCAGCAGGTCGCGCCACTCCGGCCGGAATCCTGCGGCAAGGCGTTCACGACGCTGCCGATGATGGTGCGTCTCGAAGTGCACATGCCTCCCGTCGACCCGCACCCACTGCGGATCCCGAGAGGCTACGTGCTCGGATTCGGACTCAAGTCGAGCCCCCTGATCGGTCGATGCACCCACATGCGTCGACTTCTGGCTCTCGTCTCACTCTCGCTCGTGTTCGCCGTGGGGTGCGCCCCCCTTCCCGGCCCAGGCCCTGCTGGAGCGGGCGGCGCGACCGGTTGGGTGGGCGACATGCTCGTGCGGATCAACGCGGAGCGGGCGAACGCCGGCGCCGCACCCGTGCAGCTCTGCGGCACGCTGATGACTGCGGCGCAGGGCCACAGTTGGGACCAGGCGGCGCACTCGAACATGAGCCACACCGGCTCGAACGGTTCGTCGATGCAGCAGCGTGTGGCTGCTGCGAACTACGTCGGCTGGAACGCGCTGGCAGAGAACGTCGCCGCCGGGCAGCCCACGGTCGGCTCCGTCATGGATGCGTGGATGGCCTCGGCGGGGCACCGGAGGAACCTGCTGTCCACGTCCTACACACACGTCGGACTCGGGCTCGCCAGCTCCGGGTCGGGCACGCCCTACTGGACCCAGAACTTCGGACGAGGCGGATCCTGCTGACCGGCGGCGCGGCGCACCGCGGGCAACCGCGGACCTGCGCCCGGTCCTGCGGCTGAGCGGAACTCACCGACACCCGCGATCCATCGCTAGCATCAGCGGATCATGCGCGGCAGAGAGATCCCCTTCACCTTCCTCCGTGGCTTCGCCATGGGCTCCGCCGACATCGTTCCCGGGGTGTCCGGCGGCACCGTGGCGCTCGTGTTCGGCATCTATCGGCGCCTGATCGATGCGATCCGTCACGGCTCGTCAGCCCTGGGCCGCTTCCTCAAGGGCGACATCAAGGGCGGCGTGGGCCTGCTGCGGGAGGTCGAGTGGGGATTCCTCATTCCCCTGCTCGTCGGCATCCTCACGGCGGTGCTCGCGTTGTCGCACCTGATCGAGACGCTGCTGACCGACCGCCCGGTGGAGATGGCCGGCCTGTTCATGGGGCTCGTGATGGGGTCGGTGGTGATCGCGTGGGGCCTGTTGCAGCGGCGCGACGGACAGCGGCTGGCCATCATGGTGGCCAGTGCAGTGGTCATCTTCTTCCTGATGGGCCTGACGACCGGCACGACCGAGGAGTCGGTCTCACAGCTGGACAGCCCGGCGTTGTGGGTGTTCTTCGGGTCCGGCGCGATCGCCATCTGCGCGATGATCCTGCCGGGGGTCAGCGGCTCGTTCCTGCTGGTGACCATGGGCATGTACGGCGCCGTGCTCGGCGCCGTCAACGATCGTGACGTCCTGTCGGTCGGCGTGTTCGCCCTCGGCTGCGTCGTCGGACTGGCGCTGTTCTCCCAGTTGCTGCACTGGGCGTTGTCGGAGCACTACGACACGGTGATGGCGGTGTTGATCGGCCTGATGCTGGGGTCGTTGCGCGTGCTGTGGCCGTGGCCGCTCGGGGTGGACAGCACCCGCTTGGACACGCCCAGCGACCCGATCGTCGTGCCGGTACTGCTCGCCGTCGGGGGCTTCCTGGTCGTGATCGCGATCGATCAGGTCAGCAAGCGACTCGAACACCGCAGCAGTGACGACGAGGTCGAGGACCTGCACGTCTGAGCCCCTGGGCTCACCGACGACCCTGGGTTCACGCAGCGGCGCGGGTGCGGCGCAGCAGTGGGTCGGCCACGCCGAGCACACGGTCTGCAGTGCGCATGGCGAGCCCACCGGCGCCCGGTGTCGAGGAATCGACGAGATTGCCCATCACCTGCAACGTGATGTTGGCGATGCCGTGGGTGCCGACCGCGAACCGCAGGCCGCTGCGAAGGATCCACGGGTGCCCGATCAGGAACGAGAATCGCCGACCGGTCCGCAGGAAGGCGTCGAAACGCTCGCCGATCTCTGCGTCGTAGCGCGCCGGCGCGGTGACCGGATCCTGGACGAACAGGTCGGCTGCGAGCATGCCCGACTCGAGCCCGTAGTCGATCCCCTCGCCGTTCATCGGGTTGACCAGCCCGGCCGCGTCGCCGATGGCCACCCATCCCGGGCCGTGACGGCGGGTGGTGCTCATCGGAAGACGCCACGCACGGGGGCGTTCCAGGTCCGGGCCCAGCTCCCAGTCGCGGCCGACGAGCGCCCGGTAGCTGTCCTGCAGCCGGTTCAGGTTCAGCTGCTTGAACCCCTTCATGGTCGAGAGCGCGCCGACGCCGATGTTCACGGTTCCGTCGCCGCAGGGGAACATCCAGCCGTAGCCGGGCACCGCGATGCCCTGCTCGTCGCGCAGCGTCAGGCAGGCTTCGAGGTAGCGCTCCGCGTGCCGGGGCGACTCGGCATAGGTGCGGATCGCCAGTCCGAACGGTTCGGCCGGGTCGCGTTCGGCGCCGAGCATGCGGGCGACCTTGCCGGGAGCGCCCGCTGCCACGACGACCAGGTCGGCCGACCATGACCGATCCCCGACCCGGACCCCCGTGACTCGGCCGCCGTCGATGATCGGCAGTGCCTCGTGCTCCCACAACAGCTCTGCACCGGCCTCCGCGGCGACCTCCATCAGGCGGGCATCGAGGCGGCGCCTCGGCCACACCGCGCCGTGATCTGGGAACGGGGCGATACCCGGCCACTCGAGTTGGCGGACCGTGCGGTTCGCGATCATGCGGAGGCCGTCGATGCGGTGCGCGTCCTCGAGCGCGATCCCCAACTCGTCGAGCGCCTTCACCGCTCGTGGAGTCAGCCCGTCGCCGCAGATCTTGTCGCGACCGGGGGCGCCCTTTTCGAACAACGTCACCGTGGCCCCGGCTCGCGCAGCTCGGATCGCCGTGGCCGCGCCGGCGGGGCCACCGCCGATCACCAGTAGGTCACGTCGTTGCACCGAGCTCACCCGGTCAGTCTGACGCCTCGGGTGTCCGGAGCGTCAACCGGCCCGGCGTGACCCTCGGCATCTGCGGGGAACCAGCCCGGCACTTTTCCGCAGATCGTCCCGTTTTTCGGGACGATCTGCGGAAACGGTCCCGGGGAGGGGCGGGTCGGACGTCACATCGGGTTGACGAAGTTACAGATCACGTTAGATTGTCACTCATGGCCCCGAACACGAGCCCCATCGAGCAGCGACTGCTCGCCGCCGCGCTCGAAGCAGCGACGATCCACGGCATCGCGAAGCTCTCGATGGGCGATGTCGCCCGACGAGCCGACCTGTCACGTCAGACCGTCTACCGGTACTTCCCGTCCAAGGACGCGCTGCTCGCCACCCTGGTGACGGCCGAGACGACGCAGCTGATCGATCAGGTCGTCGGCGCAGCCCGCGAGCTGGACGACCCTCGTGCCTCGCTCGAGGCCGGGCTCCTGGCAGCGCTCCGGGTGGTGCGCGACCACCCACTGCTCGACCGCCTGGTGCGCACCGAACCCGAGGCGTTGCTGCCCCTGCTCACCGCAGAGAGCAGCCCTGCGATGGTCCAGGTACGCGGGATCGTGGAACTGCTCGTCATCGAGCGGCGACCGCCGGGACTCGACGATGACGTCGCGCTGCGACGGTTCGCCGACGTGATCGCCCGGCTCCTGATCTCCTACGCCATCAGCGCACCCGATGACCCGCCGGAGGTGGTCGCGCACTACCTCTCGACGTTCCTGATCCCCGCCACGACATCCGACAACCTCGACACGGAGGCCTCCCGATGAGCAGCACCCTCACCACCACCATCGACGGACGGACCGTCACCTGGAGGGACCGCAAGCGCTACCTGTGGCTGTTCGGCCTGGTCGTGCCACTGCTGCCGTTCGGCGCCACCAACTGGGTCGACTACGGCGGCTGGGCGCAGGTCCTGTGGTTCTCCGGACCGATCTGGATCCTGGTGATGATCCCGTTGCTGGACTGGATCTTCGGCACCGACCGGTCCAACGCGCCGGACTGGGCGGTGGAGCAACTGGCGGCGGACCGCTACTACCGCTGGTGCACCTTCTTGTTCCTGCCGCTGCAGTACCTCGGTCTCCTCTACGCCTGCTGGGTCGTGTCGACCAACGATCTGCTGTGGTGGCAGCAGCTGGGCTACGCCCTGACGGTCGGAACCGTCGCCGGGGTCGCGATCAACACCGCCCACGAGCTCGGCCACAAGAAGGAGCGCTCCGAGCGACTGCTGGCCAAGATCGCGCTCGCACAGTCGGGCTACGGCCACTTCTACGTCGAGCACAACCGCGGGCACCACAACCGGGTGGCCACACCCGAGGACCCCGCCAGCTCCCGGCTCGGGGAGTCGTTCTGGGCGTTCCTTCCACGCTCGGTCATCGGCAGCGCCCGCTCGGCGTGGGCGCTCGAGGCCAAGCGCCTCACTGCCCAGGGCAAGCCGGTGTGGAGCCACCACAACGACGTGCTGACCGCGTGGGCGTTGACCGTCGTGCTCTTCGGCGGGCTCACCGCCGTGTTCGGCCCGTCCGTGTTGCCCTTCCTGATCGTCCAGGCGGTGTTCGGGTTCTCGCTGCTCGAGGTCGTCAACTACCTCGAGCACTACGGGCTGGCCCGCCAGCGCAACGAACAGGGCCGCTACGAGCGCTGCACACCCCAGCACTCCTGGAACTCGAACCACGTCGCGTCGAACGTGATCCTGTACAACCTCGAGCGCCACTCCGACCATCACGCCCACCCGACGCGGCGCTACCAGGCGCTGCGCCACTTCGACGAGTCGCCACAGCTGCCCTCCGGCTACGGCCTCATGCTCGGCCTCGCCTACCTCCCACCGGTGTGGCGTGCGGTGATGGACCACCGGGTGCTGGCCCACTACGACGGCGATGTGACCCGGGCCAACATCCACCCGCCCAAGCGGGCCAAGGTGCTGGCCAGGTACGGCGGCGCAGCGGCCGACGCCGCACCGGCTGACAGCTGACGACGACTCGCTGACGGCGGCTGGCGACCCGGACCCACCGACGCACCGCAGGGCACCGCGACCCGCTGGTACCGTGACCGCACCATCGTGATCTGGGAGCGGGGATGAGGGTCGTGGTCACGGGGTGCGCCGGCTTGATCGGTTCGCACCTCACCGAACAACTGGTCGAACGCGGCGACGAGGTCATCGGCGTCGACAACCTGTTGACCGGCACCGAGCGAAACCTCGAGCGAGCTGGAACCCCTCGGCGGGTTCCGCCTCGTGCGGGGCGACGTCTCGGATCCCGCGACGCTGGCCGGAATCGGCACGGTCGACGCCGTCTGCCATCTGGCGTCGGCCGCATCGCCGAAGGACTTCGCCACCAAGCCGCTCGAGATCCTCCGCGCCGGCAGCCTGGGCACCTTCGCAACGGTCGACCTGGCGCAGGCCTCCGACGCCCGCTACCTGCTCGCGTCGACCAGCGAGGTCTACGGCGAACCACTGGTCCACCCCCAGCCCGAGACCTACCTGGGCAACGTCAGCTCGACCGGGCCACGTGCCTGCTACGACGAGGCGAAGCGATTCGCAGAAGCCGTCGTGTCGACACACCGCCGCAGCTTCGGTCTCGACTGCTCGATCGCACGCATCTTCAACACCTACGGCCCCCGCATGCGCGTCGATGACGGCCGCGTCGTGTCGAGCTTCGTCGTGCAGGCGCTGCGCGGTGAGCCCCTGACCATCCAGGGCGACGGCTCCCAGACCCGGAGCTTCTGCTTCGTCGAGGACCAGGTGAGGGGTCTGATCACGTTGCTCGACTCGGACGAGCCGGGGCCGGTCAACCTCGGCAACCCCGACGAGTTCAGCGTGCTCGAGCTGGCCAAGTTGGTGCTCGAGATGACCGGCTCGACCTCGGGGATCGAGTACCGGCCACTTCCGGCCGACGACCCGACCCAGCGACAGCCCGACATCTCCCTGGCGCGCGATCGGCTCGGTTGGGCGCCGACGGTGTCGCTGCGCGAGGGTCTTCCCGCCGTGATCGACTACTTCCGCGACCAGCTGGCGACGACCACGTCCGAGGGGGGCTCCACCTGATGGGCATCTACGAGGAGCGGGTGCTGCCTCGACTCGTGGAACTGACCTGTGGCGGCAAGGACATGGAGAGGTTCCGCGCCCGCACCGCCGAGGGGCTCTCGGGAACCATCGTCGAGGTCGGCTTCGGATCGGGCCTGAACGCTCCGGTCTACCCACCGGAGGTGACCCGGGTGATGGCCGTGGAGCCGAGCCAGCTGGCACGGGAGCGGTCGGCCCGCCACACGGCGGCCACCCACGCCTCGATCGAGTTCGTGGGTCTCGACGGTGAACGCCTGCCGCTCGAGGACGCCAGCTGCGACGGCGCACTGTGCACCTTCGTGCTGTGCACCATCCCCGACGTCGAGGCCGCCCTCGCCGAGTTGTACCGAGTGGTGAAGCCCGGGGGCGAGTTCCACTTCCTGGAGCACGGCCGGGCACCCGACGAGTCGGTACGGGTCTGGCAACGCCGACTCGAGCCGATCCAGCGTCGCGTCGCCGGCGGTTGTCACCTGACACGGGACCCGGAGGTGCTGGTCAGCGACGCCGGATTCGAGATCGTCGAGCTCGACCGCCGCTACGTCCGAGGCCCGAAACCGCTGGTGTACTTCACACAGGGGCGGGCCGTCCGCCCGCAGTGAACCGCCCCGTGCTCGTTCGTCATGCGCGGCCCGGCCGCGCTTCCTACACTGCGGCGCAATGACACAGCGGAGCCGGCACCGGCCGACGAGGACGGGAGCGGTCGCCGCGCTCGTCGTCGTGGTGCTCGGCGTGGTGCTCGCGCTGTCGTTGCCCGGTCTCGCAGCCGCCCAGGACGACCCCATCGAACCCGTGACCACCGACGCCCCGGCCGGGGGTGCACCGACCACCGAAGTGCCGGACGCGGCGGAACCGGCCCCGACCGGGCCGCGGATCGTCGCCACGCTCTCTGCGGGCGATGACGGCGCGCCGGTCGAGGGCGTGGTGATGGAGGTCAGCATCGACGGCGAGGTGGTCGGTTCGGCCACCTCCGATGCCGACGGCGTCGTGGCGGTGGAGGTGCCGGGCGCCGGGCAGTACGACGTGACCCTGGACCCGTCGAGCTTCCCCGAGGGCATCGCCCTGGCCGAGGACGCACCCACCGAACTGTCGCCCAGAGTGCAGGCGACCGGTGACCGCTCGGTGATCTTCCGCCTCGTCGCCGACGGCGAGACCGCCGCCACCGGCACCTCGGGGGTGGAGCGCTTCGCCAGCCTGCTGGCCAGCGGCGTCCGTTTCGGTCTGGTCATCGCGCTCGCAGCGGTGGGGCTGTCGCTGATCTTCGGCACGACCGGCCTGACCAACTTCGCCCACGGCGAACTCCTCACGTTCGGCGCGCTCGCCGCCTGGTACCTGAACTCCAGCAGCGGCGGCCTGGGGCTGCCGCTCGCGCTCGCGACACTCGGGGGCATCATCGCGGCCGGCCTGTTCGGTGCGTCGTTCGAGCTCGGCATCTACCGACCGCTGCGGCGCCGCGGGATGCCCATCGTGACGCAGATGGTCGTGTCGATCGGACTGGCGTTCGGTCTCCGCTACCTGTTCAGCATCGTCTTCGGCGCCGGAGCACAGCAGTACTCGCAGTACGCGGCCCAGGCACCGTCGGTGCAGCTGGGCCCGATCCTGGTGCGCCCCAAGGACGTGATCGTCGCCGTCGTCGCGGCGATCGCGTTGATCCTGGTCGGCGTGTTCCTGCAACGGGCACGTCTCGGCACCGCGATCCGGGCGGTGTCGGACAACCGCGACCTCTCCATCGCATCAGGCATCGACGACAAGCGCGTCGTGCTGATCGTGTGGACGATGGCCGGCGCCATGGGCGGCCTCGCCGGCGTCATGTTGGGAACCACCGAGTTCGTCGCGTTCAACATGGGCCAGCGGGTGTTGCTGGTCATGTTCGCGGCCGTGCTGCTGGGCGGCCTGGGCACCACGTTCGGCGCCATGTTCGGAGGTCTCTTCGTCGGCATCGTCTCGGACCTGTCGACCCTGTGGCTGGACGCGGACCTGAAGATCATCGTGGCGCTCGCCACGCTGGTGGCGGTGCTGCTGGTGCGACCCCAGGGTGTGTTCGGCGTGAGGGCGAGGACGGCATGAGCGTGCTGGCACTGGATGCTGGCGCCGCGCTGGTGGACGGACTGCGCGAGGCGGTCGGCGTCCAGGCCGCCTACTACGCGCTGGCGGCGATCGGACTGAACCTGCAGTTCGGCTACGCCGGGCTGTTGAACTTCGGCCACGTCGCCTCGGCGCTGGTCGGCGCCTACGGAGCAGCCATCGTGGTCGACAGCGGGGGCTCGCTCTGGCTGGGGATCGCCGTCGGCGTGCTGGCAGCGGGCCTGCTGGGTCTGCTGATGGGCATGCCCACGTTGCGGCTCCGGGCCGACTACCTGGCGATCGCGACCATCTCGGTCGCCGAGATCCTCCGTGTCGTGACCAACTCGGCCCGTGTCCAGAGCATCACGGGAGGTCCGATCGGGATCACGGGCGTCGCGGACGACTTCTACGACATCAACCCGATCCCCGCTGGTCGCTACGGGTGGGGCGCGTTCTCGTTCAACCAGAACACCCTGTTCACCATGGCGGTCGGCTGGACCCTGGTCGCGCTGGCGTGCCTGCTGATCTGGTCACTGGCGCGCAGCCCCTGGGGTCGGCTGCTCAAGGCGGTGCGGGAGGACGAGGAGGCCACGCGGGCCCTGGGCAAGAACGTGTTCGGCATGAAGCTCCAGGCCTTCGTCATCGGCAGCGTCATCGGCGGCTTCGCCGGCATCCTGTTCACCTTCGACGGCGGGTTCGTGAGCCCGACGTTCTTCCTGGCCCAGACGACGTTCAACTGGTACCTGGTCGTCATCCTCGGCGGCATCGCCACCGTGTTCGGACCCCCGTTGGGGGCGATCGTGTTCTGGTTCTTCATCTCCGCGTTCAACTCGATCCTGGTGCAGGCCATCGGCCGTGACGGCTGGTGGATCATCGACTCGACCGACACGGGTGCGGTGCGCTTCGTCGTGGTCGGCATCGCCATCGTCGTGCTCCTCGTCTTCCGCCCACAGGGCCTCCTGGGCAACAAGGAGGAGGCGATGATCGGTGACCACTGACGTCATCCTCACCGCGCACGACGTGCACCGCTCCTTCGGTGGCGTCCGGGCCGTGTCGGTCGACCACTTCGAGGTGGAACGCGGCTCCATCGTCGCCCTGATCGGCCCCAACGGCGCCGGGAAGACCACCTTCTTCAACGTCCTGACCGGGTTCGAGAAGGCCGACGGCGGACGCTGGGAGTTCCAGGGTCAGGACCTCTCGGGCCGACATGCGTACTCGATCGCCCGTGCCGGCATGGTGCGCACCTTCCAGTCCGCGCGGGTCTTCCCGCGGCTGTCGGTCACCGACAACGTCCGGCTCGGGGCGAAGGGCCAGCTGGGCGAGCGACTGTCGCGCGCACCGTGGCCGTGGACGTGGCGGACCCAGGACGAGCAGCTGGCCGACCGTGCCGCCGAACTGGTCGACTGGGTCGGGCTGGGACCCAAGGCCGACGACTTCGCCGGCTCGTTGTCAGGAGGGCAGCGCAAGTTGCTGGAGTTGGCTCGCTCGGTCATGAGCTCGCCCGCGCTGCTGATGCTCGACGAACCGATGGCCGGGGTGAACCCGGCCCTGCGACAGGCCCTGCTCGAGAAGATCGGCGAACTGCCCGGCGAGGGCATCACCGTGCTGTTCGTCGAGCACGACATGGACGTCGTCTCCGCCGTGTCCGAACGTGTCGTGTGCATGGCCGAGGGATCCATCATCGCCTCGGGCACCGCCGGTGAGGTCGCCGCCGACGAGCGGGTGATCGAGGCCTACCTGGGAGCGTCGAGCGGCGACCTGCGCGACACCCCCTCGACACGCCCGCCACGTGCGGGGGCCGAGGACATCTCGGTCGATGACGAGGTCGTGGACCCGGTCACCGGCATCGAGGGCGAGGAACCCGGCGCATGACCACCGATGCCGACCCGCGGCCCACCGCGCACGCCGCCACCAACCTGGTCCAGATCCACGAGATGGTCGCGGGCTACGTCCCCGGCGTGGACATCCTGCGCGGCGCGTCGATCCACGTGGGGCACGGCGAGATGGTCGGCATCATCGGACCCAACGGCGCGGGCAAGTCGACACTGATCAAGGCCATCTTCGGCCTGGTGCCGGTGCGCGGCGGCACGATGGAGCTGGACGGGGCCGACATCATCGGCACCGCCGGATTCGAGCTGGTCAAGCGCGGAGTGGGCTACGTGCCCCAGGTGCGCAACGTGTTCGGCACCCTGACCGTGTCGGAGAACCTGCGCATGGGGGTGTTCCTCCGCCCCGAACGCTTCGAGGACCGTCGTGATGCGGTGTTCGAGCTGTTCCCGGTGCTGGCCGACAAGCGCAACGACCGCGCCGAGTCGCTCTCGGGCGGCCAGCGCCAGGTCCTGGCGATGGGCAGGGCGCTCATGATGGAACCCACCCTGATGCTGTTGGACGAGCCGTCCGCCGGGCTGTCGCCCAACATGCAGGACGAGGTGTTCGAACGCATCGCTGCGATCAACGCCGAGGGCGTGTCGATCCTGATCGTCGAGCAGAATGCCCACAAGGCGCTGCGCATCTGCAACCGCGGGTACGTGCTCGACCAGGGCGTCGTCGCCCACACCGGCACCGGCGCAGCGCTGATCTCCGACCCCATGGTGATCGAGCTCTACCTGGGCTCGCTGGCGCGCAAGCGCTGAACAGGGATCGTCCAGCCCCCTCCAGCACTCCGGAGGGGGGCGGGCTGTTGCCAACTCGGACGCGGGACGGGGCCCGGATCGCTCCGGGCCCCGTCGTCGAGGTCGGTCGTGGACCGACCGGTCTCAGCTGTGACGACCGATCAGATGGACACCCTGATCTGGTCGACCTCGAGTGTGGTGTCGGCGCCCTCGGCGTCGTACTCCCAGACGTCGTAGACGCCCTCGCCCGGCTCCATCACGTCCCACGTGTCGAACGCACTCGAAGCACCCCGGTAGTGGATCGTCTCACCAGCGTCGAGGAACTCCTTGCACTCGGCGTAGGTCTGGCAGTCGTTGTCGCCCTCGAGGTTGCCCGCGAAGGCCGCCTGGATGTCCGGGCCGGCATCGCTACCCGCAGCCTCGGCGGCGAGCGCCATCAGGTTGGTGCAGTCGTAGTAGTACGACGAGAAGATGGTGTCGATGCCGGTCTCGGCGAACTTCGCCGTGAACGGGTGCTCGATGCCCGAGGGAGCAGCAGCGGGGGCGGTGCCCTTGATGCCGGCGACCTTGGACGGGTCCTCCGGGTCGACGGTCTCACCGAAGGCCGAGCTCTTCATGCCGTCCGCGGTGTAGATCGGGATGTCGGACGGGCCTGCGCCCTGACCGATCATCTCGTTGAGGATCTTCGCGCCGTCCTCGTTGAAGCCGATGACAGCGACTGCTTCAGGACTCGAGTCGATGACCTTCTGCACATCCGCGGAGTAACCGCTGGGCGAGTCGGGGTTGTACAGGACCACCGTGGTGATCTCGACGCCGGACTCCTTCAGACCAGCCTCGAGCGACTCCGAGAAGCCCTTGCCGTAGTCGTCGTTGCGGGCGATGATCGCCACGCTCGCGTTCTCGTCGCCGGCGATCAGCTCGGCGAGCGCCGGACCCTGGAGTGAGTCACCGGGGGCGGTACGGAGGAAGTAGCCGTCACCGGTGCCCGTCAGGTTGGCCGCCGTCGTGGATCCCGAGCAGGTGGGGACCTGATCGGTGCCGAGCGTCTCGACGAGCTTGTTGGCCACGCTCGACGGGGCCGGACCGATGATCGCGTCGACCTTGTCGGTGTTGATCAGCTTCGAGTAGGTGGCCTGGGCGACCGTCGCGTCGGTGCCGTCGTCACCCTCGACGACCTGCACCGGCTCGCCGAGCACGCCGCCGGCTGCGTTGATCTCCTCGACCGCGATGTTGATCGGCGTCTGGAGCGAGTCGACGATGACGTTCAGGTCACCGGACTGGGGAACCAGGGTGCCCAGGACGAGCTGGTCGTCGACGTTGCCGCGGTCCGCTGACTCGGCGGCCTCGGTCGTGGTCGTGGACTCGTCGGCACTCTCGTCGTCATCGCCGCAGGCGCTGGCGATCAGCGCGAACGCACCGACGGCCAGCACGACTCGCGCTAGTTGGACTCTTCGCATGGTGTACTCCCGTGACCCTCTTGGTTCGGACCGCCGCCGGGTAGCGACGCCCGGATGAACTGTAGGTGTCGTTCAGGGGCGATGGCGGCGATATCGGGCCTCACCACCCACGCTCAGCCCGCGCCGGGCAGCTGCGCCGGCAGGCCGTCGGGGAACGGTGGCAACGGTTCGGTGTGCAGCTCGGGCGCCGACGGAGCCAGGAGCCGGGGTCCCAGCAGTTGCGCGGCAGGGATCGAATACGGGTCTGCCGCGGCCAGATCCACCCCGTAGCCCAGATCTGCGAGCGCCGCGATGGTCAGGCGACTCATCGGCGCCGACCCCTGACCGAGGAATCCGGTCATCAGCTCGTCGCCGAACACCGCCTCTCGCCAGTGCCCCACGACGGTGCCCTGCCCGCCCTCGTTCTCGAGCGGCACGTTGCGCACACCACCCAGCTCCTGGTGCGCCGCCACACCGGCGCGACCGATGTAGCTGGGATCGGTGAGCAGGTCGGCGACGAAACCGTTCAGCGCCCAGCTGGCGCCCAGACCCAGCACGTGGCCCATCTCGTGCAGGATCACGTCGCCGAGGCGGCCGTTCGCTGCCAGCTGGTCCAGGTCGGCGGTGTCGAACTCCATCAGGCCCCAGTACGGCTGCCAGTCGGGCTCGCGGATGAGCAGCCCGCCCGCCCGGCCGAGCACCTGACCCGGACCGTCGATGGCAACGTCACGGGCGTCGATCAACACGTCGTCGACCACCCCGTCGAAGCCGGGCACCCACCCGAACAGCCCGGCGGGCAGCTGGAGCGGCACATCAGCCACACCGGCAACCAGCACCTGCTCCCAGCGGGTCGCTGCGTCCTCGAACGCCTGACGGAACTCGGGGCGCATCCCGGGGTCGAGTCGCAGCGTGATGTCGAACGGCTCGGGCGGCCCGGCGGCGACCGGCAGGGCCGCGCTGGCGACGACGGCGTCGAAGCTGCCGTCGCTGACCTCGAGGGTCGCCGTGCGCGTCCCGGGCGAGTCGAACTGCTCGAGCACCGTGTCGATCGATCGACACGGAACGATCTCGCGGTCGACCACGCCGTCGGAGTCGATGTCGAGGCGACAGGTGAGCAGATCGCCGTTCGGGTCGCTCACCCGCCACTGGTAGGTGGCCAGGACGGGAGCGACGGAGCGCTGCGCACGGGCGGTGAAGCTCGTGATGACCGGCGGACCCGGAGGCGCCGGCGGGCCCGGCATGGGCGCACAGGCTGCAGCGATCACCGCCAGGAGGAGCACCGAGACCGCTGCGATGCCGGCCACCCCCGCTCTTGGAGCCGCCGACCGTGACGGTCGTCCGGGTGGGCCCTGGCCCTGCGACCTGCGCGAGCGCCGCAGTCGTCGACCGATCTCGGACATCGTCGCCTGCGTCATCGTTCCCCCTGTCGCACCCGGGCCCCCGGCCCACTGCGTCACGGCGACGCTATCGAACTCGCTGCCCGGAGCACGGCACGACCGCAGCCCGACGACTGCCCGACCACAGAGCGACCGCAGCCCGACGACTTCGCGCCGGCGGACTCCGCGACCGCGCCGCGGACCGGTCGGTGACGTTTCACCCGACGTGGGCACGCGGCGACGTGGCATGCTCCGCGTCGGCGGATCGTTGGAGGTGGCTCGTGGAATCGGTGAGCTTCGTCGGCATCGACATCAAGGTCGTCGCGTGGGACGAACGCGCCGACCGAGCGGTCGCAGAGGACTGGCTGGAGGTCCCGCCCGCGGTCGAGGCCCACAACGTCGAGGACTACGTCTTCGGCCGCTTCGGCGAGCCCGTCGACGTCGCAGTCACCCGGACCGACGAGTTCGGCGAGCTGGTCACCGGATGGGTGTTCTCGACCGCTGCGCTGGAACGGACCGCCCTGCCGTCGGACGGCCTGCACATGATGGTGGTGCCGTTCGTCCGGTTCCCCGACGGGACCCGCCAGGAGCTCTTCGAGTACAACGCCGAGCTCCACCGGGAGTTCGCCGCGCTGGTCGGTGGACTCGATCCGGACCTGGACGTGCTCGGGGCCATGGTCCCTGCGGAGTCCTCCGCACGGCTGGAGGACGAACGCCCCACCCTGGTCGGCACCGAACGCGAGCAGCTGGAGTTGCAGGTCGGCGGCTGGTTGCGACGCATGCTCACCGAGGGGTGGACGTACCTCATCCTGGAGGTGTCCCACAGCGGCCGCTACGTGCAGTTCCTGACCCACGACGGCGCCTGGCTGCGCGGCGAGACCGTCGGACCCCGCTACCTGGAGGGACACGCGCCGCTGACCGACGACGAACACGAGTCGCTGTGCGCCCTGGGGTGGAACCCACCCGACAGCCACGGCGACGACTGCGGCAACTACTGGGTCGACTGGGGCGAGGAGGTCGACGACGTCGACCAGGGCCCCGGCTGGTTCGATGCCCAGGGCGGGATCGGTGGGTCCCGGCCGTTCGACGATCGGCAGCGAGCGAACGACGACCCTGCGCCCGACCGCCCGGTCGACCGCGTGAGCGCCCGCGACATTCACGAAGCGAGCCGATTCGCAGCGGCTGTGCTCTGCGACGTCTTCGGCGTGACCGACCCGATCGACGTCGAGGTCATCACCGGCGCCGCCACCCCGGCCGACGACTGAGGCCGGCGCTGCCACCGATCGCACCCGAGTTGCGATGTCGATCGGGAGCAGCGATCGGTGAGAAGCTCCCCTGAGCACCGCCGGGATGTCCGTCGGACGAGCTGGCGTGCAGGCCGACCGCGGACCGGGCGCCGTACAGGGGGTCACCATGGCAACACCACGACGTTCGACCAGCGCAGCGTTGCGATGGTCCATCACCGTGCTCTGCGCGCTCGCGCTGCTCGGTGCCGCGTGCTCCGGTGACGAAGAAGGAGGCGATGGCACCGTGGAGGACGCTGCGCCGAGCACGACCGAGGTCGACGTGGCGCCTCGCCTGGGGCCACCCGAGCGCGATGCCGCCACCGTCCCCGACGTCACGGGGCCGATCGAATCGGGCGCGGGCGCCATCGTCCTCGGCCCGCCCGGGTTCGACCTGACCACGGTGGGCTACACCGAGGAGGAGTACTTCCTGACGGGGCGGGCGTCGTCGTACACCTCGGATGAGCCGCTGACCGAGGATGGTCGCTGGGACGTGCGCACCGACGGTTCGGCGGACTACACGACCCGCATCGTGGTCAGACGACCTGCCGATGCCGGCGCTTTCGACGGCACCGTGGTGGTCGAGTGGCTCAACGTCTCCGGCGGACTGGATGCCAGCCCCGACTGGTCCTACACCCACAACGAGATCATCCGATCCGGCTCCGCCTGGGTCGGCGTGTCCGCCCAGCGTGTCGGCATCGAGGGCGGCGGCAACTCCCTCGGCTCAGCGCTCGCGCTCAAGATCAACGACCCCGAGCGCTACGCACCGCTGAGCCACCCGGGTGACGACTTCAGCTACGACATCTTCACCCAGGCCGGCGCTGCGGTGTGGTTCGCTGCGGACCAGGTCCTCGGTGGATTCGAACCGGAGATGGTCCTGGCGGCTGGCGAGTCGCAGTCCGCGTTCCGGCTGACCACCTACGTGGACGCGCTGGCCCTCGACGCCGACATGTACGACGGGTACTTCGTGCACAGCCGTGCAGCTGCCGGCGCGCCGCTGTCGGCCGACGTCGAGCCACCCCGCCCGACCCTGTCGCGCACCGACCTGGAGGTGCCGGTGCTGGTGCTGTCCGCGGAGACCGACCTGGTCGGGGACCGGCTGGCCTATGCCGAGGCCCGCCAACCCGACACGGACTGGTTCGCCGGGTGGGAGGTGGCCGGCACCGCGCACGCCGATGCCTACAACCTGGGCATCAGCGACAGCGACGACGGGTCGGGCGCAGGCGACGACGCGCTGTTCGCCGCCATGATCGATCCGCCGGCGTCGGTGTACTTCGACATCATCAGCTGTGACCGTCCGATCAATGCAGGACCGCACACCTATGTTGCCCGTACCGCACTCGCATCCCTGGCGACCTGGGCTCGAACCGGTGTCGCACCACCGGCGATGCCACAGCTGGAGCTGGACGACAGCGGCAACGACGTCGTGCGCGGCCCCGACGGCAACGCCACCACGGGCATCCGCACCCCACAGGTGGACGTGCCCATCGCTGCGCTGTCCGGGCTGGGGCAGACCGACGGCAGCTTCTGCTCGCTGTTCGGCACCACCGTGCCGTTCTCGGCGGAGCAGTTGGCCGAGCGCTACCCGGACCACGCCGGCTTCGTGGCCGAGTGGAACCGCTCGGTCGATGCTGCGGTCACGGCCGGGGTCCTGCTCGATGCCGACGCGACGCAGCTGCGTCGTGTCGCGGCGGAGTCCTCGATCCGACGCTGACGGAGGCGTCGGTCCGCCGTGCGGCGGGGCTGACTGTCGGGACTCATCGACTGCGATCACCGGTTCTGGGTGGCAACGATGCTCGCCCGCCGTCGTGATGCCACCCAGAGATCTGTGCCCGGAGCGCCGGACCGCTCAGCGGGCCTTGTCGACCGCGCCGGCCGCTCGTCCGGCGGCCAGGAGCACCGGATCCCACACGGGCGAGAACGGCGGCGAGTACGCCAGGTCCATGCCGCCCATGTCGGCCACCGTCATCTCGTTCCACAGCGCCGTGGCCACCACGTCGATGCGCTTCGCCGCCCCGGAACCACCGACGATCTGCCCACCGAGCAGCCGCCCCGACCCTCGCTCGGCGACCAGCTTCACCGTCACCGGCTCGGCGCCCGGGTAGTAGTGCGCCCGGCTCTTCGAGGTGTTCGTCGCCGTGACGAACGCGAACCCGGCCGCGGTCGCCTCGCGCTCGTTGAGGCCCGTGCGGGCCACCTCGAGATCTCCCACGCGGGTGATGGCGGTGCCCAGCACCCCACCGAAGGTCGCGTACCCGCCACCGAGGTTCGTGCCCGCCACGCGACCCTGCTTGTTGGCATGCGTGCCGAGTGCGATGCTCACGCCGCGACGCGACACACGGTGGAACGACTCCACGCAGTCCCCCGCTGCCCACACATGGTCGACCGGGGTGCGTTGACGGCGATCGACCACGATCCCGCCGCTGTCGCCCACCGGGATGCCCGCTGCTGCGGCGAGCGCCGCGTTGGGTCGTGCGCCCAGGCCCACCACCACCACATCGGCGGGAACGGAACCGGCAGAGGTCACCACCGCGGTGACCTGGCCCTCGGCATCCACGTCGAAGGACCGCACGCCCTCGCCCAGGCGGACCTCGATCCCGAGCCGTTCCAGCGCCTCGGTCACCGACGACGCCATGTCGGCGTCCAGGGTCACCATCGGCTGCTCCGCGAGCTCCACCACGGTGACCTCCAGCCCGCGCAGGGCGAAGGCCTCGGCGACCTCGAGTCCGATGTAGCCGCCGCCGACCACCACGGCGCGTCGGGCATCGGGCACCGCGGCCGACACGGCCTCGGCATCGGGGATGGTCCGCAGGTCGAACACGCCGGTCGCGTCGATGCCCGGGAACGGCGGCCGGACCGGCACCGCCCCCGTGGCGATCAGCAGTTCGTCGTAGGACACGCTGGCGTCGGTCCCGACGTCCAGGTCGCGGACCGACACGACTCGTGCGTCGGTGTCGATGCCGGTCACCTCGTGCCGGGTGCGGACATCGACCCCCGTGGCACGGAACTCCTCGGGGGTGCGAGCAACGAGGTCCTCGACATCGCCGACCTCGCCGCCGACCAGGTACGGCAGACCGCACGCCGCGTAGGACGTGAACGACCCCCGCTCGAACGCCACGATCTCCAGCTCGTCGACCGGGCGCATCCGACGTGCCTGTGCCGCCGCACTCATGCCGCCGGCATCACCGCCGATGACCACCACACGCTCCGACATCGGGTCCTCCTCGTTGACTCGCGACCTGGGCGCCACGATGTCACGGGCGTCCCCCGACCACGAACTCATCGAGGTCGACCCCCGATCACCCCAGGACCCCGCTCCCGAAGAAATGCGTCGCGGCCGGACGGAGTTGACCCCCCGTACGACGCAGCGAGGGGGCCATCATGGCGAACGAGACCGATGACATGAACAACTGGAACGCGCAGATCATCGCCGAGTTCCGGGCCGCCGGCGGCAAGGTGGGCGGGCCGTTCGAGGGAGCGCCGATGGTGTTGCTGCACCATCGCGGAGCCAGGAGCGGCACCGAGCGCGTCACACCGCTGATGTACCGACCCGACGGCGACCGCGTGATCGTCTTCGCGTCCAAGGCCGGGGCGACGACGAACCCCGACTGGTACCACAACCTCATGGCCCACCCGGAGACAACCATCGAGATCGGCACCGAGGTCGGCGTCGCGGTCCGCGCCACCGAGCTCCGGGGTACCGATCGGGAGCGGATCTGGGAGGCACAGCAGCGCGAGGTGCCACAGTTCGCCGAGTACGAGCGGGCGGCGGGCGGTCGCGTCATCCCGGTCATCGCCCTGGACCGGACCTGACACGACCGTCCGGGACATGAGGAGCGTCGCAGCGACAGCAGCTGTCGGCACTGCGCCCGAGCTCTGTCGAGAGGTGACGACCGCGGACGCCGGGGGGCCGTGCGGCTAGCGATCGAGCAGCACGGTCGGGTCCACCTCCTGCACATCGGTGACACCGCACAGCGCCATCGCGACCGTGAGCTCCTTGTGCATCGTGTCGAGCACGTGGGTCACCCCACCCTGCCCTCCGCCGGCGACCGCCCAGGCCCACGGCCGACCGATCAGACACGCCCGCGCACCCAGCGCCAGCATCTTGACCACGTCCAGCCCGCTGCGCACGCCGCCGTCCACGAGCACCTCGGCCCCGTCACCCACCGCATCGACGACCGCCGGAAGGGCTCGTGCGGTCGACGTCGCGTCGTCGAGCTGACGCCCGCCGTGGTTCGACACGACCAACGCGTCGACGCCCTCGGCGACCGCTCGGCGCGCGTCCTCCGGGTCGAGCACGCCCTTCAGCACGATCGAGCCCCGCCAGTGCTCGCGCACCCACGCCAGGTCGTCCCAGGTCACCGACGGATCGAACTGGGAGTCCACCCACGACTTGAAGGCCTCCGGCGTCGTGGCACCGGGGACGGCATCCTCCAGGTTGCCGAAGGTGAGCGGCTTGCCGCCCAGGGCAACGTCACGCACCCACCCGACGTGGCGGACCATGTCGATGCCCTTGACCGCCCGGCCGAACGGCCCGACGGGGATCGTCATGCCGTTGCGCGTGTCGCGGTAGCGCTCCCCCACCACGGGGAAGTCGACGGTGAGCACGAGCACCTCGCAGCCCGCTGCGGCCGCGCGGTCCATCAGACCCTCGGCGAAGCGGCGGTCACGCATGACGTACAGCTGGTACCAGAACGGTGCCGTCGTGGCGGCAGCGACCTCCTCGATGGAGCAGATCGACACCGTCGACTCGCAGAAGGGCACGCCGAAGGCCTCGGCCGCACGGGCCGCCTGGACCTCGGCCCGTCGGGCGAACATGCCGCACAGCCCCACGGGCGCCAGGATCACGGGCATGGCCAGCGACTCGCCGAGGACCGTGGTGCGTGTCCGGAGCTCCGACACGTCGCGCAGCACCCGCTGACGCAGTCCGATCCGGGCCAGATCGGCCTCGTTGCCGCGCAGCGTCGACTCCTCGTAGGCCCCGCCGTCGATGTAGTCGAACAGCTGTCGGGGAAGGCGGCGGCGGGCGAGCTCTCGGTGGTCTCGCACCGACGCCGGTGCCAGTCGCAACGAGCGATCGGGGACGATCGGCATGGGCAGATCGTACCGATGCGCCGTGGCGCGGGCACCGAGCAGCAGCGACTGCTCAGATCAGATCAGATCCGGATGTCGCGGTCGGAGTTGGCGAGCAGCCACCCGTGGTGGATCTGGTCGCCGACCTCGAAGCCCTTCTTCGCACTCCACACGAGACCCAGCAACGCCAGACGTCGAAGATTGCCCATCGTGTCACCCCCTGTGCGCCGACCCCCCGGTCGGCGTCATGTTCCATTCGGCATCGAGCGGGCGGTGATGAGCAGTCCGCGCCCCGGGCGCACCGCGGCCGGGACCCCACGACGCCGGTGCACGGTGCTCCACGGGTGGGTACCCTCTGGCCGCTGGGACATGGCGGAGGAACGAGGATGCAGGACGTTGGGCTGCACCCCGCCGCGGGCGGCGGTGCTGGTGGGCGGGTCGGGGTTCGTGGGCTCGGCGACCGCAGCGGCGCTGCGGGACGCCGGATGCGCGGTGACCGTGGTGGACGTCGCTCCGCCCCCCGATCGTGCGCTCGACGCCGGTGCCGAATGGCGACGATGCGACCTGCTGGTCGACGACATCGATCTGCCCCCGGGCGACGTCGTGCTCTTCGTCGGCAACGGCGACCCCCGTACCCGTTGGCAGTGGCACCAGCCGCTGCAGACGGTGGTGACCACAGGGCGACTGGGCCCCAGCCTGGCCGGCCGCAACGTGACGCTGTGTTCGACGCTCGAGGTCTACGGGGCCGCACCCGCACCGCTCACCGAGCAGAGCCCCCACGTGCTGCCGTGGAACGACGAGCAGCTCTGGAGCTGGCTCGAGCGGGGTCGGCCGCTGTTCGATCGGCCCTGCCCGCCGTGGACCGCGGCCGGGTGGTGCAGGGAGCTGCTCGCTGCGGACCCGACCGGCCGCTGGGTGTACGGGTTGGCCAAGCGCGCCCAGGAGCTCCTCGTCACCGAGGCCGTCGGCGAGGACCGGCTCACGGTGCTGCGTCTGGCGAACACTGTCGGTGCCGGCCAGGAACGGGTCGTGTCCCGGCTGGCCCGCAGGGCCGCTGCCGGACGCACCCTGGAGGTGAGCCATCCCGTGGTCCGCAGCTTCCTGCCGGCTGACCATGTGGCCCGGGTGTTCCTGGGCGCGCCGGGGCCGGGGACCTTCATCGTCGGATCGGCGTCGGTCGAGCTCATGGCGATCGCCGAACAGCTGGTCGACTCCGTCGGCGAGGGGCGGCCCTCCGTGGTCGCGATGGAGGTCGGCCCGCAGGACAGCTGTGGCGAGGTGCAGGCCACGGCGTTGGACCCCCTCGGACTCGGAGTCGGGCCCTGGTCCACCTGGATCGACGACGCCGTGCAGTCGATCCTGGACCCCGCCGCGGTGCAGATCCACCCTCCGGTCGGGGTGGTGGTGCCACCCCGATGTGTCAGCCCCGATGTCGTCACGAGCCGTCAGCAGTCGGCGCTGTGGAGCGGCGCGGTGAAGCACGGCAACCAGTGGTCGACCGAGCTCGAGGAACGACTCACCAAGGAGCTGGCCATCGGCGCCGACCGTCAGCTGCTCGCCACCACCAGCGGTACCGACGCGCTGCGGATCATGTGCGGCGCGGTGTGCGGTCCGGCGGCTCCCGGCCAGGTCGTCGCGCTGCCGTCGTACACCTTCCCCGCCACCGCCGAGGTCGTCGCCCAGCTGGGCTACCGGATCCGCTTCGTCGACGTCGACCCGATCCACTGGACGATGGACCCGACATCGCTGGCCGCGGCACTGTCTCCCGGCGACGTCGCGGCGGTGGTCGCGGTCGACACCTTCGGCAATCCCGTCGACTATGCGGCGCTGCAGCAGGAGTGCGACCTGGCGGGAGTTCCGCTGCTGGCCGATTCCGCTGCTGCGCTCGGCAGCCGGATCGGTGAGGACCCGGTGGGCACGCAGGCCGTCGGGCACTCCTTTTCGATGAGCTTCGCCAAGGTGCTCTCCGCAGGCGGCGCCGGCGGTGCGGTGGTGCTCCCGGCGGACGTGGAGACCGACGGTCCGTACGGATGGACGCGCTCGGCGCTGATGAACGAGCTGCACGCGATCGTCGCGCTCGACCAGCTGGAGGTCCTCGGCGAGCTGGTGGATCGCCGCAACCGCAACGCCGAGCTGTACAGCGCAGCGGCTGCACGCCTGGGTCTGGATCACCAGCGGACACGGCCCGGAGCGCGCCACAGCTGGGTCCACTTCGTGCTGCGCATCCCGGGCGGGACGCAGCGGCGGGACCGGGTCTCGGCCGAGCTCGCCGCCCTGGGGGTCGGGACCAAGGCCTACTTCGACCCGCTGCACCGCGACGCGGCCTTCGACCGTGTGCGTGTCGAGGGGCCCGAGCTGACGGTGACCGACGAGCTCGGCGACCAGTCACTCGCGGTGCCGATGTCCTCGGAGCTGAACGACGAGGCGATCGACCGCATCTGCATCGTGCTCGACCGGGTGCTCGGCTGAGCCACGCGTACCAGCGACCAGTCCCCAGGGCGATCAGCCCGGGACGCGCGCCATGCCCAACAGCTGCTTGCCCATGTCCGCCAGCGCGGGATCGGTCGACCAGCGGGCCTCGCGAGCGAGCGTGGCGTCGAGCGCGTCGGCCAGATCCACCATCAGCTGGTCAGGTCCCACGATCGTCCAGCCGCACAGCAGGCCTCGGACCTCGACGTCGACCAGGCCCGCAGCGAGCAGCGCTTCGGCCAGCGAACCGGCATCGAACAGGTGCAGATCCGCAACTCGACCTTCGGCGGTCCACACACCTCGACGGCTGACCCGGCGTTGTTCGGCTTCCTCCAGCCGACCGGCGCGGGCGAGCTCGACCACCAACGAGCCCAGCGAGTCGACCAGCACGGCGACGGTGGCACCCGGTGAACCCCACGACCTGAACCGCATCAGCGTCTCGACCGGATCGTCCACGTACTGCAACGAGCCCATCGCCACGATCGCCGCTGCGGCACCGGTGTCGGCAGGAAGCTCGACGTGCTCCATCGATCCCTCGACCAGCGCGAACTCGGCGCCCAGGCCGCGACGGCGCGCCGCCGCGATCATCCGCGGCGACTGCTCGATGCCCACGACACGGTGCCCCGACGCGAGATACCGCTCCGCCCATCGACCGACGCCGCAGCCGGCATCGATGACCGGATGTCCGGGCGACGGGGGATCCAGCCGAGCCTGCACCGCGTCCCAGGCGAGGACGTCGTAGGCGTTGCGGTGCGGCACCGAGAAGTGGTCGTCGTAGTCATCGGCCAGCGCGTCGTACAGCGGGATCGACGAGCGCATCGGGCTCACCGCTCGTCCAGGGTCCGCCGGCCGAGCCGCCACTGCAGGTCGGCCAGGTAGGTCGTCGGGCGCCAGCGCAGGTTGAGGCTGTAGTTCGAACCGCAGCCGACGCAGTCCTTGTCGAAGAAGCGCTGGTGGTCGTCGCGGTAGCGATCCGAGGCCAACACCTGTGCGATCGGGACCTCACGCACGTTGTCGTGCGGGTCCTCGCCCCAGCACCCGCCGATCTCGCCCCTGGAGTGCACCATCAGCTTCAGCTGCGACTCGGCGCAGGGCAGCTCACGCTGGATCCGCTCGGTGAAGTGCCGACGCACGTAGCGCAGGTCGGAGTACCTGGGCAGCCAACGGCGGTCGGTGCGGGCGAGGGACTCCATGGCTCGCATCGCGGCACGCAGCTCGGTCGGGTCGACCGTGGCGAGGTCGTCCACCCCGGGCGCCCGGAACAGGAAGGTCGTGTCGGTGGCCAGGTTCAGGTAGAGCTGCACCTGCAGCTCGGTGGCGAACCGGGCGATGTCGGGCACCTGGGCCAGGTTGTCGCGCATGACGGTGAAGTTGAGCCGCACCCGCAGGTCGTGGCGGTCCCGCAACGACACGAGCTGCCGCAGTCGCGACACCGTGAGCTCGAACGCACCCTCCTTGCCGCGCAGTCGGTCGTGCAGCTCGGGGGTGGCGCCGTCGACCGAGATGTTGAAGCTGCGCACGCCCGCCGACAGCACCTCGTCGAGACGGCGCTCGTCGAGCAGGATCGCGTTGGTGTTGAGGTGCAGGTCGCTGATGCCCGCTGCCACCGCTCGCCGCATCAGCAGCGGCGTGTCGGCCCGCAGCAGCGGTTCGCCACCGGTGAAGTTGGCCTTGATGATGCCGGCCGCGCCGAGCTGGTCGATCACGTCGAACCACTCGTCGGTGGACAGCTCGTCGCGGGTGGTCTCACGCCAGCAGTTGCACGACACGCACTCGAGGTTGCAGTTCTCGGTCACGAACAGCTCTGCGACGAGCGGCGCCACGTGGAGTCGGGGGGCGACGCGCTCCTTGAGCGTCAACCGGGCGAAGAACGCCGCCAGCCGAGCACGCTCACGGGCGCGGTGCACCACGCCGTCGGGCAGGTCGACCGGCGGCAACCCGTCGAGTGCGCTGCGCGACCCGCGCGACGACAGCTGCACGGGGACCGCGCCGGGCGGGGCGGGCGACGAGGACGACGAGGCGTCGGCCGCGGGGTCCAACGGCGGCACGGCGGTCATCGTGCCCTCGCCACGACGAAGAGGTTGCGCACTCGAGAACATCCGACCGTCGAGCAGCGTCAACCGGTCCGCCATGCGCGCCAGGCGGTGGCCGCCCAGCAACGACAGCGGGTGCCAGAGCCGCCACAGCAGGTTGGCCCCCGAGCGCTCGGTGGGCGTGAACCCCGCACGGTCCAGCAGCGACAGGAAGTCCGCAGGTCGGTAGTTCGTGTGGTCGTGGCGTTCCACTGCGAGGTCTCCCCGGTAGCCGTCGTCGAGTTCGACGAAGCGCTCACGGTACCGACGCTCACCGAATCTGGCGCGGTAGACCGCGCCGTGCAGGCGGGGGAACCGCAGCTTCACGTTGTCCGGATCCAACACGCTCAGCGCGTGCGCGGCCGGGACCGCCGCGATCAGCGTGCCGCCCGGCGCCAGAACGCGATGCAGTTCGGCCAGCATCCGGGACTCGTCCGGGACGTGCTCGAGCACGTCGAGCGCGGTGGCCGAGCTGAACGTGCCATCGGCGAACGGCAGGCGCCCCCAGCGGTCGGTGCGGACCACGGGCAGCCCCTCTCGCCGAGCGGCGGCGAGGACCTCGTCGTTGGTGTCGACACCGACCGCGCGCAGCTGGGTGCCAGACAGGAGCGCGTCGAGGAACTCGCCGGTGTTGCATCCCAGCTCGAGATGCGCACCCTCGGCGTTGCACAGGCGGTGCCAGGCGAAGTCGTAGCGGCGCGTCGGATGCGTCGTGAACGGTCCGCCCGATTCGTCGGGCGCATCGAGCGCAGCCAGGGCGTCGAGACGGTCGACCAGTTCGCATGGATCCACCACTTCCGGCACCGGCCGGTGTGCGACGGCCGCTGCCAGATCGCCGTGGCGCTGCACGACGTCGGCCAACTCCTCGACGTCCCAGACGGCGATGACGCGTCCCCGCTCCTGCTCGGCGCGGAGGTAGGTCACCTGGTGGTCGTTGCCCATCTCTCCGCGGTCCCCGTGCCGCGCCACCGCGACCGGGGTGCGCCCCCGACGCTGGAGCCAGCGCACGGTGTTGCCGGCGTGGGTGATGACGACATCGGCGTCGAGCATCCGGCGTTGCAGCTCGTCGGGCGCGACCCATGCCTGGTGCTCACAGCGGGGACGCAGCTGCGACGTCCCGGTCTGGATGAACACGTCGTGGTCGTCACCGAGCCGGTCGGCCGCGCGCACGAGCCGGTCGAAGGGCCAGCGACCCATCCCGACGGTCACGACCACCGACGCCATCAGCTCAGCTCCCCCACCACGACCGAGCGATGACGGTCCACGAGCAGGTCCTCGCGCTGCACCAACGTCCGCGTCGCCAGCTGCGCACACACCCGTGCCGCCCGGCCCGGCGCGCCGACCAGGTTGCAGGTCTCGACCCACCAGCTGTTCACACCCAGGCGACGAGCAGCCACGAAGTACGGCACGGCGACCGCGGTTCCCGCCGACACGACCAGATCGACCGGGCGCCGGCGCAGGTCACGTCCGGCGGCGAGGACGGCGCCGGCCATCTGCCCGGGGTGCGACGGCGTCACGTCGTCGGCCCAGTCGACCGACTCGGCAGCGAGCAGCTCCCTGGTGTCCGCGGCGCTCACCGCCACCCAGCGCCGGTCGAGGCGCTCCCAGAAGGCGCGCATCCCCAGCAGGTCGGTCAGCACCCCGCCGCTCGAGGAGACCAGCAGCACCCGCGGTGCCACCCCCCGTGCCCCTGCGGAGCGGGCCGCCCGACCGGCCGCGACACCACCGTCCGCCACGCGCTGCTGAGTCGTTCCCACCGTGATGCTCCTGCCCGCCGCGGATGCCGCACACCCGACGACTGGTCCACATGACGCCCCTGCCGGCCGAGAACCTAGCGAACCCGCGCCCGCGGTGCGATCGGGAGCGACCTCGCGCCACCTATCGTTTACCCTGCGTTCAGCTGTTGTCGGTCTGGGACGGCACCGGGTCGGCCGGTGTCGGGGCGGCCGACGGGTCGGGGGACACCATGGTCGATCGTCGGAACTTCCTGCTGGCCGGTGGCACGGCGCTGGGCGCCGCGGCGCTCGGGTCGCTCGCCGCGTGCTCGCCGATGCCAGAGACGCTGCCGGGCGAGTTCAGCCTGGGTGTGGCATCGGGGCTGCACTCCGCCACCGAGGTCGTGCTGTGGACCCGGGTCGAGCTGGCCAACGCGCCCGGCACGTCATCGGTCGGGTGGGAGGTGGCCGACTCACCGTCGTTCGCCAACGTGGTCGCGTCGGGCACTGCGCCGGTGAGCCCCTCGAACGACGGGTGCGTCAAGGTGCTGGTCGGCTCGTTGGCACCCGACACGTCCTACTGGTACCGGTTCACCGGTTCCACCGCGACCTCGGCGACGGGTCGGGCACGCACCATGCCGGCACCTGGATCGAGCCCCTCGTCGCTCAAGCTGGCCTTCTGCTCGTGTCAGTCCTACGCCAGCGGCTACTACGGCGCATGGCGCGACATCGCGACCCAGGACCTCGACGCCGTGCTGTTCCTGGGCGACTACATCTACGAGTCGGTTGCGATCCAGCTGCTGCGCAAGGTGCGCGACGAACCCACCAACGACGTCGACACGCTGGACGAGTACCGCGCCACCTACCGGCTCTACCGCGGCGACCCGGACCTGCAGGCCGCGCACGCGGCGCACCCGCTGGTGCCGATCTGGGACGACCACGAGATCGTCAACGACTACGACCGGACCATCTTCACCACCGACACCGAACGTGCCGACGCCGCGTACCGGGCGTGGTTCGAGTACATGCCGGTCATGCCGATCGACGGCACCCGCATCTACCGCGACCTGCGCTGGGGCGACCTGGCCGACCTGTTCCTGCTCGACGGACGCCAGTACCGCGACGAGGCACTGGGCACCTCGTTGTTGGGGCTGCTGGGCCTGTCGGTGATGACCAACGACCTGCAGGCCGTCGGACGGTCGTTGCTGGGCTCGACCCAGCGGCAGTGGTTGCTCGACTCGCTGGACCTCGCTCAGGCCGAGGGCGTGCGCTGGAAGCTGATCGGCAACCCGTCGATGATCGCCCCGATCCGCCTGAGCGACCTGGACTCGCCCGAGCTGCGCGACCTGGACCCGAACCTGCCCACCCACGCAGGGCTGTACCTGGGCACCGACTCGTGGGACGGGTTCGGCTGGGAGCGCGACCAGATCCTGGCGCACCTCCGAGACGCTGCTGTGGCCGACGTGTCGTTCCTGACCGGCGACCAGCACACCTTCATGGCAGCTGCGCTCACTCCCGACTTCGACGACCCGTCGGCTGCTGCGGTGGCCTATGAGTACACCGGCGGGTCGATCACCTCGCCCAGCGGCATCACCGAGGCGGCACTCGCGGGCGGGCTCGGTTCGTACACGACGCAGCCGCCGTTCGACTACATGGAGATCCGACGCAACGGCTACGGGTTGGTCGAGGCGACCCCCTCGGAGATGACGGTCACCTACCACCAGCTCACGCCGGTGTTCCGCTCCGCCACGCCGACCCCGAAGGTGCGTTTCACCGCGACGCCCGGCGTGGTGCAACCGACCATCACCCAGCTCTGAGACCCTGTCCCGATCCCGTCGGGGCAGCACGTACCATCACCGTCAGCCATGTCGAACGCACCCGCTGAACGACGCCGGATCATCCTGATCGAGGACGACGCCGACCTGCGCTCCACGCTGTTGCAGCTGTTGGAGGACGAGGATCTGGATGCCGAGGGCCACGAGTACGGCGAAGCTGCGCTCGCGCGACTGGACCTGTGGGACCCCGATCTGGCGATCGTCGATCTGCGGCTGCCGGGCATGTCGGGCTACGACGTCGTCGCCGCGATTCGTGCCCGTTCCGACATCCCCATCATCATCCTGACCGCCCAGACCGACAGCGCAGATGTCGTCGCCGGGCTCGAGGCGGGTGCGGACGACTACATGACCAAGCCGTTCGTCATCGAGGAGTTGCTGGCCCGGGTGCGGGCCAACCTGCGTCGCAGCCCGGCGGGTCCCGACGAGGGCCGGGAGCTGACCGTCGGCGATCTGGTCGTCGCGCCGCTCACCGGACAGGTCACCATCGACGGCTCCGCGATCGAGCTGACCCGGACCGAGCTGCGCCTGCTGGCCGTCCTGGCCGGTTCGGACGGCGAGATCGTGTCGCGCGAGCAGCTGTTGGCCAGGGTGTGGCGCTACGACTACCTGGGCGACTCCCGCGTGGTGGACGCCCACGTGCACCGGCTGCGTCTGAAGATCGAACAGGACGCCGGCAACCCGCGACGTCTGCTGACCGTGCGCGGCAGCGGGTACCGGTTGGTCCCCTACGGCGACACCAACAACGACGAGTAGTCGGCCGCGGTCAGCGGCCGACGCACCAACGTGCCGTCGGGCAACGGGACCTCGACGGTCTCGTCATCGCGCACGAACCGCACCGAGTCCACCCCGGGCAGCGACGTCAGCGTCATGACCACCTGGGCGATGGCCAGCACCTGGTCGGGCCCGGTCACCTCGGCCAGTTCGACCACCACGGTGTCGTCGCGCTGCACCGCGTCGACGATCGCATCGGAGCCCGAGATGGCTGACCTGGTGGTGGCCCCGTCCCCGTCCTTCGACGGCCCCCGTTCGAGCAACGCCAGGAGCCGTCCGACATCGGGGCCGGATTCGAACAACACGGACTCCTGCACCAGTTCCTGACCACGGATCCAGTGCACCGCGGCGACCGCCACATCGGGCCCCTCGGGAGTGGTGGTGGTGGTGGACTCCTCGCGCAGCGACGCCGGCAACTCGCTGCGATCGATGGTCACCAGGCCCTCCTCGGGCACGCCGCACCCCAGCGCGGTGGCGACCAGGATGGCTGCGAGCGCGCCGACGACGGCCGATCTGCTGCGGGTCCGGTGGGCCCGCAGCGCTCTCCCGGCTCGACCGACGTTGCCGGCCGACCCGCTCATGGCCGGGGCTCCTCGGGACCGGTCAGTTGCGCCATGGCGTGGCCCGTGCCGAACTCGGCGGGGGCCGCCGCTCCGGCGCGAACCTCTGTGTCGCCCTGCGGGTCGGGGTCGAGCCGCACGCCCCGCACAGGGAGTTCCACGACGAACCGCGCGCCACCGTCGGGCGATGTCGTGACCGACACGCCACCGCCCATCGCCCGGACGCTCTCGGCGACCAGCGACAGCCCCAGGCCGGTGCCCTTGGCCGCCCCCGGCGAGGTGCCGGCGTCGCCCCGGTGGAACCGCTCGAAGATCCGATCGCGTTCCTCATCGGACACCCCCGGTCCGGCATCGTCGACGGTGACCGACCAGTGGTCCCCGGAACACGACACCGTCAACCGGGTGCATCCGCCGGCGTACCGCTGGGCGTTCTCCACCAGGTTGCGCACCACCACGCGGAGTCGGCGGGGGTCGACCTCGACCCGTTCCGGAATCCCGCTGCCGACGATCACGCGCTCCGCCGGTAGGTCCGCGTCGGCGGCGAGCCCGGCGACGACGGTGCGCACATCCACGGTCTCGATCTGCACATCCGCGATGCCCGCCTCGAGACGCGACAGGTCCAGGATCTCGAGCACCAGTCGGCTGAAGTGGTCCAACTGCTTCTGCAGCACGGCGACCGCTTCCTGGCCCGCGGGGCTGAGCTCTGCGGAGCGCCGGTCGATGATCCGCATGGCCGAGGTGAGCGCGGTCAGCGGGGTGCGCAGCTCGTGGGACACATCGGCTGCGAAGCGACGCTCCCGTTCGATGCGGTCCTCGAGGGCTGCTGCCATGTCGTTGAACGACTCGACCAGGGCGGTCAGGTCGGGGTCGCCGACATCGATGAGTCGGGCCGACATGTCGCCCGCGGCGATCCGCTGTGCAGCGCCTGCGGTGTCACGCAGCGGGCGCAGGATGCGGCCGCTCATGAACACGCCGTAGCCGGCGGACCCGAGGGTGGTCACGAGCGCAGCGACGACGAGGGCGTTGCGGATGCTGTCGAGCGTGCCGGCCAGCTCCACCAACGAGAACAGCTGGTAGAACGAGCGGTCGTCGTCGGGCAGGGGCACTCCGACCACGGCGAAGGGGTCGCCGTCGACGCTGGTCATGGCGAGCGCCGGATCGCCCCCGTCGACCTCGGTGACGAGCTCCTCTGGGACCACCTGCGGCCCCACTCCGACCACCGAGCCCAACCACTCGCCCCCAGATCTCACCAGGACCGGGTCGTTCGGGCCACCGATCGCTCCGAGGGACGAGATGAGCGTGGTCGTGTCGGCGCCCACCAGGTCATCGGCCAGGCGAGCGTTGAGGAACGCCTCCTGACGGATCAGCTCCATCCGCTTGTCGAGCAGGTAGTTGCGCGACAACTCGTAGGCGAGGAACCCGAGCGACAACGACACGATGAGCCCGCCCACCGCCATCGCCGCACCGGCGCGGGCACGCAGTCCGTAGCGGCGCGCGAGGCACACGGAGCGTGGTCGACGGCGAACTCATGTGCCCCACGGTAGGTGGCCGACAGCCGGGCGGACCGGTCGGGACGTGATCGTGACCGAACCGTGACGGTCCACACGGCACTCGGTCGGGCCTGCAGCGTGTTCACTGATCGGGGTGGATGTGGCGCTGGATCTGGTGATGACCATGGTGGGCCTGGCCGTGCTGGTCAAGGCCGCCGACGTCTTCGTCGACGGCGCAGCTGCGTTGTCGGCCCGACTGGACGTCGCCCCGGTGCTGGTCGGGGCGGTGGTCATCGGGCTGGGTACCAGCGTCCCGGAGCTGCTGATCTCGACGTTCGCCGCCATCGGCGGCGATGCGGAGCTGGGCGTGGGCAACATCGTCGGGTCGAACATCGCCAACCTGTCGCTGGTGCTCGGCGTGGCCGCGCTGCTGACCCCGGTCGCGGTGGCCAGCTCGACGTTGCGCCGTGAGGCGCCGGTGTCGCTCGCGGCGGTCGTCGCGTTCGGCATCGTGGTCGCCGTCGGGCTGCCGTTCGCCGGAGGGGTGGTCCTGCTGGTGGCCCTGGTGGTGCTGTTGGTGCTCGCGGTCAGGACCCGCGTCCCTGCCCTCCGACGCCGAGCTGATCGAAGAGGTCGAGGAGCTCGAGGAACGGACCGAGAGCGTGAGCACCGCTCGTCTCTCGCTGCGTACCACGGTCGGTCTGGTCGGCACGGCGATCGGCGCCCAGCTGGTCGTCGGGGGCGCCACCGGGCTGGCCGCTGCGACCGGGCTCGCCTCGGGCCTGGTCGGCCTGACCGTCGTCGCGATCGGGACGTCGCTGCCCGAACTGATGACCGCCGTCCAGGCCAGCCGTCGTGGAGAGGACGAACTGGTGCTCGGCAACGTGCTGGGGTCGAACGTGTTCAACTCGCTGCTCGCCGGCGGCACGATCGCAGTGATCGCCCCCGGTCCGATCGCGGATACCGCGCTGGCGACCCGTGGAGTCGCGGTGATGGTCGCCGTCGCGGTCATCGCCCGGGTGTCGATGGCCGGGGGCCGACGCATCGGGCGGCCTGCCGCGGTGTTGCTGCTGGCCGGCTACGTCGTCGCGGTGGCAGTCACGGCGTGAGGCGTGCGGCCCGGCCGGCGGCTCGACGCTCCCGCAGTCGCTCACCGCGACTCCACTCCATCGGGTCGAAGCCCGGCGGGATCGGCGGGGATGGCGTCGGGTTCGGCCAGCGTGGTGCCCATCATCATCTCGACGAGCAACGGGCGGTCCAGCACCATCCCGGCGCAGTTGACCCCGCCGACCATGGTGCCCGCCACACCGTGACCCGAGGCGGTGTTGGCCCCGACCAACCACAGGCCGTCGATCTCGGTGCGGTGCTGGGGCCGGTGCATGCCCGACTGCTCCGGTGAGTGCAGGTAGCCGTAGCTCGTACCACCCGTCGCGCTGGTGTACCGCTCCTGTGACAGCGGGGTCGCCGTCTCGCAGTGCACGACGTGGTCGCGCAACGACTCGCCGTCGAGCTCATCGGCGAGCACCCGCTGCGCCGCGTCGATCAGCGCCTCGGTCAGCTGCGCCTTGCGACGTCGGTAGGTCTCGTTGCGCCGGTAGCGGCCGCCATCGGCCGGGGAGGTCTCGACGCCCCACCACTGCAGGCCGCGCGGCGCCAGGGTCATGATCTGCAGGTTCGTCTGTCCCGGCGGGCACAGGCGCTCGTTGTCGGGGTCCTTGCGCGAGGCCATGGCCACGTAGGCGAAGACGTCGCCGCCACCGGACCCATCGTTCTCGTCGGTGTCGTCGCGGTCGAGCTCGCCGAGCTCCCGCGGTCGAGCTCGGCGTACAGCTCGTCGGTCTCGTAGGTCGGGAACACGAAGTGGTTGGTGTTCGGCCCGTCGCACAGGTCCAGGTCGACCACCAGGTACACGCACACCAGGCCCAGGGTCATCTCGGCCTCGCGGGTCCACCTCACCGTCGCCGGGTCCCAGTGCTCCTCGCCGACCAGGTCGAACACGGTGCGGGCATGGTCGGCGTTCGAGATCACGACCTCGGCGGCGATGGTGGTGCCGTCGTCCAGCTCGCACCCCGGTGGCCCGCCGGTCCTCCACGATGATGCGCCGCACGGGCGTGAGGGTCCGGACCTCTCCGCCGAACGCCTCGATCACCTGGATGAGGCGGGCCGGGATCATCTGGCCGCCACCCTCGGGGTAGTACGCACCGCGCATGTAGTGGTCGATGATCGACGCGTGCATCGCCACCGCGGTCTGCGACGGGCTGCCCGCGTACAGCCCGGACCAGTGGTCGAGCACCGCCTGCGCTGCGCTCCGACAGCTCACCCTCGTCGAACAGCTCCGACAGCGGGCGGAACGCCCACCGGTCGAACGTCGGGGTCTCCACGCCGGGGATGCTGCGGGCGCGGCCCTCCTCGGCCACGGCGTCGAGGATGCCCACCACACGCTCGATCCCGGCGCGTTCGTCCGGGAACGCCTCGACCAGCCGCTCGCGGTAGCGGTCCCAGCCGGCCGGCACGACGAAGCTCCAGGTCGGGGAAGTGCAGCGTGTCGAAGCCGTCGGGGTCGAGCGGCCGGAAGTGCATCCGGTCCCCCACGCCCAGCCCGGCGAAGATGGTCGGGAACAGCCCGCCGGGACCGCAGTCGCCGATGTAGTGCACGCCGACGTCGAACTCGTACTCCGCGACCGTGCCGTCGTCGCCCGTGTGGTGGCGGCGGAACACCTGGGTGTTGCCGCCGGCGAGGTCGTGGGCCTCGAGCACCAGCACCCGGCGACCGGCCGCGGCCAGGCAGGCGCCGGCGGTGAGGCCCCCCGGGCCGGAGCCGACCACGACCACGTCCCACTGTTCGTCGATGGCCCCGTTCCCCGTCATTGCGTCCTCCTCGGTCCCCGCCATGTTGCACCCCACGGAGCAGCGCAGGGGTCACCACACGTCGTCGGGTCGTTGCCGCCGAAGTAGTCCACCCGGCTACTCCGGCGGGCCCAACCCGCCCCACATCATGATGGCGTGCGGCGAGCGGCGCCGCACGCGAGGACGAACGGAACGGAAGGTCCCCCCGGATGGGGCGATACGAGGGGACCTCCCAGCCCGTGAACAGTGGACACCGGATCCGACCCGGTCGGAGGGGAAGGGGTTCCCTCCCCGTCGGAACGCGGCCGAGCCGACGATCCGGCTCAGTCGGCGGGCGGCGTACCGTGGCGGCGCTCGAGCTCTGCGAGCACCGCGTGGGCGACCACCTGGCGACAGATCCAGTCCCGCTGCGACGCTGCGGGCACCTCGGCCGGCATCAACCCGGTGGAGCGGAAGCGCCGCACCACGCGGGCCACGGCGCTGACCGCCTGCTTCTCGCTCAGGCCCAGCGCCCGACAGATCCGTGCGTAGGACAGCGGCGCGGGCTGGGCCGCAGGAGGATCCGAGCGGTACTGGCGCGACATCACCCAGAGCACCCGGAACTCGGTCGCGGTGACGCAGTCCGCCATCTCCTCGCCCAGGGTCACGGTGCGGTTCCCGAGCGCCGGTGCGCCGACCGAGGCCATCTCGCCGGCCGGGATCGATCGGGTGCACTCGAGCCGGAAGGTCTGCGCTGCGACGCTCAGCACGATGTCGAACGCCGGCTGGGTCACGGCGAACTCACTCGGCGCCGCGTCGTCGCGGCGGGGTGCCAGCTCCATCGGGCGGTGTCCCTCGGGCACGACCGTGACCGGGTGACGTGTGCCGAGCGATCGGACCCGCCACACCCCCGCGTCGCTGGCGATCTCGCCCCAGATGCGGTGGACGTAGGACTGCTCCGAGAGCTCGAGGAAGCGCCCGTCGTAGCCCCACCCCCGGGTGCTGTCGGGTTCGGAGTTGACCCGACCGAACCCCAGCCGGTCGCCGTCGGCCAACACGATGAGCTGTCCCATCGCCCGCACCTGCAGCTCACCCATGCCACATGACTACGAGCGTGACCGTCGGTCGGGCAAGTCGGTCACGCTCGCCGAGGCGACACCGCAGTCGTTCGCGGGGCAACATGTCGGGCCATGCCCGTGATCGAGGGACTCGAGCATCTCCGACTGATCGGCGGCGGCGGCTTCGCCGATGTCTTCGCCGCCCACGAACCGGCGTTCAGCCGCGACGTGGCGGTCAAGGTGTTCCGGTCGCGGGTCGGCGACGCCGACCGGGACTCCTTCGAGCGCGAGGCCCAGGCCATGGGCCGTCTCTCGGGCATCCGCAACGTCGTGCAGGTGTACCGCAGCGGCATCACCGAGGACCAGCACCCGTTCCTGGTCATGGAGCTGATGCGGGGTTCGATGCAGGACCGTCTGCTCGAGGGGCCGGTGCCGGTCGGCGACGTGTGCGCCGTGGGCGTCCTGATCGGACGGGCACTCGCAGAGGCACACGCTCGGGGCATCCTGCACCGCGACATCAAACCGGCCAACGTGCTGATCGATCGCTACGGCGAACCGGCGCTGTCCGACTTCGGCATCTCCAGCCTGCCGGGGGCAGGCGCCAGCGCCTCGATCGGCGCCTTCACCGCGGAGCACGCACCGCCCGAGGTCTTCGAGGACGCCCGGACCGTCGCGGCCTCCGACGTGTACTCGTTCGCCTCGACGTTGTGCACGCTCATGGACGGGCACCCGCCGTTCGCCCGCAGCGACGACGAAGGCCCCCTGACGTTCATGCAACGGGTGAAGGACACGCCGTGCCCCACGTCGCTCGCCGCAGTCGACGCACTCGCCCGAGCTCGATCTCGTGCTGCGCTCGGCGATGGCCAAGGCACCCGCCGACCGACCGGAGCTGGGCGACGTGGTGGCGGTGCTCGAGCAGTTCGCCTCGGACAACGCCGCGGTGACACCCCCGCCCGACGCGACCCGGCCGGTGATCACCCCCACCAGCGGCCCCGAGACGGGGCCGCCGCCGACGGACCCACCGCTCGAACGGCTCGGACTCCGCCGACGGCGCGGACGGCGCATCGCCGTCACGTCGGCGCCCGGTGCTGATCGCCGCGGCGGTGCTGGCACTGCTCGTCGGCGCCGTCGCCCTGTGGGCCGCCGCGGCCGAGGACGCCGAGGTTGCAGCCGACGGCGACGACCCCGGCGGCGAGACGACGAGCACCACCGACACCGCACCGGCGGAGCCCGAGCCACGGCTGCCCGACGGCGTGTACAACGCGGCGTTCGTCCAGGACCCCGACATCAACAACACGTCGGGCATCCTGCGGTCCAAGCTGAACGCGTTCGGTGCGGCCTCGGACGTCCCCGCCGTGACGGCAGGGCCGGTACGCGAGCTGAACGGCGAGGACCTCGACTTCGGTCGGCTCCCCGCACGGCTCGACTACGCCGCGACCAACGGCCTGGACACCACCAAGTGCCTGCGGGTGATCATGAACGACCTGACCGTGCGCGGGGCGGCCGCCGCGGTGTGGCTCGACGGCCGCCAGGTCGTCTACGTCATCGCCGTCCAGACCGGCTCGGTGGAGGAGGCCCGCCGCTACTTCTGGGCCACGACGCTGTTCATCGGCCTGCGCGACACCCACTGCGACGGCTGGCCGGAGGATCGCATCGCGGTCGACCCCGACGACCTGGAGGTGAGCCGGTCGGACTTCGACCTGGCGACACCGACCGACGACGTGCTGACCGCCATCGACGGCGACCCCGACATCGAGGGCATCGAGGGTGGGATCTCCTACGAGGCTGCGTTCCGCGTCGAGGACGTCCTGATCGTCGCGACCGTCAGTTGGCCCTTGGACAGTGCAGGTGCCGACCCGGCCACGGCGACCGCCGTGCTGGATGACGTCGTGGCCGCGTTCAGCACGCCCTGACCCGCGACGGTCAGGGCGGCGGCGGCTCCAACGCGAAGCGCCACACGTCGTCGTCGACGTTGCGCCACTGCGTCGGATCGAAGAAGTTGAACGTCTCGCGGTCCCCACCGAAGGTGAAGATCGCGTCGCCGGTCGCTCCGGGTCCACCGGGGGCGACCAGCGTGTCGTAGTCGTAGCGGATGCCGGCCTCCGACCGGGCGTTCCAGGGGGCGCCCTCGAGTTCGACCCAGGACGCCCCGTCCTCGCTGACCCAGGCGTCGGTCGGGCTCGACCGTCCGAACACGTCCCACGGCAACGGGCTCTGCCCGTAGCCACCGAAGCAGACGATCGCGCCGTCGAGCTCGTCGCAGGTGTGCCCCGGCCTGGGCGACCAGCCCGCGGACGGGGTCACCAGCTCCCAGTCGACGCCGTCGCGGGTCCGCCACACGTCGTTGAAGTACGGGGGCGGGTTGCCCTGGAACGCGAACTCGCCGCCCAGGAGGTACAGGTAGCCGTCCTTCACCACCACCGCAGCGCCCGCCCGGGGGGCCCACGGGGCCGATGCGGTGAGCAGCTCCCAGTTCACGCCGTCGGCGGACTTCCAGACGTCGTTGAAGAGCTGCCGTGTCGGAGGTCCTCCGACGATGCCCGGATCGTCGTTCACCGAGCCGCCCAGGACGTAGATCTCGTCGCCGAGCACCGCCGCGCTGAGCCCGGCGCGGCCCTCCCACGGGGCCGAGGCGGTCAGCTGCTCCCAGTGCGAACCGTCGGTGCTGGCCCAGACGTCGTTGAAGAACTCCGAGCGCGACAGGAACCGTGGGAAGCAGAAGAAGCTGCCACCGCAGGCCGGGTTCGGCTCCAGGATGAAGTTCTGGCCGCCGAGCAGCACCATCCGGGTTCCCTGCACGACGACCTCGTGGTACGAGCGTGCCGGCCAACGGGGCCGGCCAGCGGTCGGTTCCACCTCGGTCCAGTTCGCTCCGCTGTCGTCGCTGCGCCACACGTCGCCCCAGATGGTCGAGTCACCCGGGATCGGGCCGTCGGGGAACGGAGTGAAGCGGTTCGGGGTGCGACCGCCGAGCAGGTAGAACGAGCCGTCCAGGCTGACCGCCTCGACCCCGGCGCGTCCGCCCCACGGGGCCCCGTCGGCCACCTGGGACCACCGGTGGTCGTCGAAGCGCGTGCCACCGGGTGGTGGGCCGCTCGGCGCCGGGGACGCAGGCTGCGGTGAGCAGGATTCCGGCGACGGCGATCGCCGCCGCCGCTCGTGGCATGACCCGCCATGACGTCGTCCGCATCGTCGCCTCCGCCAGGAGCGCTGCCGGACGCATCCGAGGTTCCGGACGCCGAGGGGGATCCGACAGCCGACTCCACCCGGGAAGCAGGGTAGCGAGGGCGCCGCAGGACGAGTCAAACGACGGCGCGGGTCGCCGGTGGATGCGGACCCGGTGTCACCCGGGCAGTGGGCGCGGGGCTAACTTCATGCGGACGCAAGGAGAGGTGCGTGAGCGGACCGCTTCGAGGACGACGGGTGTGGGCCGGTGCGGCGGTCGCGGTCGCCACGGCCGCGCTCGTCGCGTTCGGGCTCGGGCGCAACTGGGACCAGGAACCCGCCGACGCGCGCAGCGGCCCCACGACCACGTCGACCGCCCGGCCGACCACGTCGGCCCCCAGCACCACATCGGCTGCGGCGTCAGTCGACGTCGGCCCCCGCCGTCGCCGCGACGGCCGCACCGCCGCCCAGCGAGGCCCGACCCGTCTCCTACACCTTCCCGATCCAGCCCGCCGACGTGGCGGACTACCCCAGCTCCCACCACGACTACCCCGCCGCCGACATCTTCGCCGCCTGCGGCAGCGCGGTGGTCGCACCGAGCGCCGGGAACGGTCCAGGAGGTGACGCTGGTCGACCTGTGGTCGTCGGCCGAGAACGACCCGGCGACGCGTGGTGGGATCTCGTTCGCGATCGTCGGCGACGACGGCGTGCGGTACTACGGCAGCCACCTGGCGCGGCTGGAGCCCTCGATCGTTCCGGGCGCCCGCGTCGCCACGGGCGCGCCACTCGGAGAGGTGGGACGGACCGGCAACGCAGCGGGGACCCCGTGTCACCTGCACTTCGGGATCTCGACGCCGTGCGGGCCCGGCGACGTGCTGCGTCGACGGGGCGAGTTCTGGCCCCAGCCGTTCCTCGACGACTGGGCCGACGGGGGCCAGCGATCCCCGTCGGACCTGCCCGACACGGCATCGTGCTGAGGTGCCCTGTCGTGACCGACGACACACCGGATCAGATCGGAGCGCCACATGAGTGACTGGAACCCACCGGGACAACCGCCCCAGTTCCCACCGCCGACCGCGTCACAACCCGCGGTGCCGCCGGGCGGTCCGGCCGGCGGCCCGCCCCCCGGAGCACCACCACCCGGATCACCCTCGGGGGCTCCGCCGCCACACGGGCAGGGGCGGACGGTCGCCATCGCCGTCGCTGCCACGCTGGCAGCAGTCGCGCTCATCGGCGGCGCGTTCTTCCTGGGGCGCTCCGGCGGCGATGACGACGCGACGACCAGCACCACGACGCAGAGCACCACGTCGAGCACCACCAGCACGACCACCGCGCCGGAGAGCTCCACCACCGTCGACACCACGGTGCCACCACCACCGGCGGTCGGCGACGTGCGTTCGCTGCCCGACGGTCTGTTCTGCCGGGACCTGGAGGCACAGGGCTACTCGTACTCGGCGGCGGTCGACTACTGGCGGGTGCACGGCCAACCGAACCGGATGGACGAGGATCGCAACGGCATCCCGTGCGAGACGGTGTTCCCGCGTTCCGATGTGGTCGCGTACTGGCCCGCGTCCACCTACCAGGCGATCCCCTCCTACGGCCTGCCGTCCGGATTGCTGTGCCGGGACCTCGAGGCCCGCGGCATCGACGTCTACGGCGCGCTGACGTACTTCATCTGGGAGGGCTCCCCCGCCCGGATGGATGCCGACGGCAACGGGATCCCGTGCGAGACCGTGTATCCCGATGCGACCGAGGTCTGGCTCTTCGAGTTCTGAGGCTCAGGTCTGCGCAGAGATGCGAACGATCGCACCCAGGGTGCCCTGGTACAGCACCCCGCCGGGACCGATCGTGCCAGCGAGCTGCAGCGGGTCGTTCACCTCGGCCGGCAGCGGGCGGTCGGCGAGGACCCGACCGTCCTCGGCCGAGATCACGGCGCTCGAGAACACGGGCGGCTGCGAGGCGTCGGAGTCGTCGACACCGACGGGTGGTCGGCTGACCGTGACGATGGTGCGGTCCTCCGTGGACAACTTCGGCACCGCCACCGACGCGACCTCGGCGTCCCACACGACGTCGCAGCCGCTGCCGTCGGCTCGCACGTCGACACGGGTCATCCCACCCTCGAACGCTGCGGACGCGGGCTGGCTGGGACCCGCGTCGTCGGGGAGGCGGGGGTAGGCGTAGCCGTAGGTGCTCGCCACGACCACGGTGCGGCCGGCGCCGATGGGTGAGTTCTCCGACCCCGGTCCGCCGCGTTCCAACACCGTGGTCTCGCAGACGCGCTCGCCGGCGCGGGCACCGTCGGCGGCGACCACGACCAGGTGCACCTCGGGATCGGCGTTGTCCACGATCGCGACGTAGTCGGCCCCGTCGGTGGGGCCGAAGAAGGTCGGGGTCGATCCGGTTCCCCAGCTGAGTTGACCGGGCTTGCGCGACGGGCCGCGGTCGTAGGCGTGGCGCCACCGCAGCGCTGGTCGGCCGTCGCCGTCCAGCTCGAAGAGGTAGACCGCGTGGTCGCTGGCCACCGCGGTGCCGTTGGGCGCCGAGGAGATGTTGTTGGCGACGCGCTCGCCCGGGTCGAGTGCAACGGTCGCCACCGAGGCGCCATCGGGGTCGACCGCGCCCACGGTCCCGCCCGCGGTCGCGAACCACACCTCACCGCCGTAGCCGGGGGTCACGCTGGTCACGCCGTCGCCCGCCGCCACGACGTCTGCCAGCGGCGTCCGTTGGTCCACCGTCAGCGACCAGTCGTCGCCGTCGCGCCGGTGTCCGATGCGCAGCAGGTCACCCGCCCCGTCGACCAGCACCATCCGGTCGGCGTCGTCGAGATAGCCGTAGACCCCGCCGAAGAGCGAGCCGGGGACCAGGTCCATCGACGCGAGTTGCTCGCCGGTCAGCGGGTCGAGCAGCAGCACCACCGGATGGACGTCCGCGACCCGGGTGCAGAGCGCGACCAGATAACCGTCGTCCCCGATGAGGATCGAAGGGCACACCGATCCCGTGTCGACGACATCGACGTCGACGGGCCCGGTGCCCGGCCCCGCCAGCGGCGACGTGTCCGACGATCCGCTGTCGCCGTGCGAGGTGGCGGTCCCGTGCGGGCCGAGGTGGGGGTTCGGCGGCAGTGACGGCTCGAACGGGTTCGCGTCGTCGACCGGCGTCGTGGACGTCGTGACCTGCTCGTCGGCCCGCCCGCATCCTGTGGCGACGAGGGCAACCGCAAGGAGCATCGCGACGAGCGACGTGCTCGGACCCGCTGGACGCGCACTCCGGTGCCGCACGTCGCTCAGCTCCCGCCGACGAGGTTCGGGACGAGGAGCTCGGTGATCATCGCGTGCTCCTCGTCGGGGTCGGGCTCGGGGTCGACCAGCAACGACACCAGCATGCGCACCACCCATCGTGCTCGACGCCGGACCGAGACGTCGGCGGAGTCACCGAGGAACGCTGCGACGAGCCCTTCGATGACCGCGGACGACTGTGCCAGCGCGACGGTGACCCCGGCGTCCCCGGAGGTGAACCAGGCGAGCAACGTGCGGTCGGCGCGCACGAGGCGCAACGAGGCCTCCATGGCCAGCACCAGCCGATCGCCCGGGTCGGCCACACCGTCGACCTCACCTGCCACCCTGGCGCCGAGGCGGCGGGTCTCGCGGTGCACGAACGCGGAGCGCAGCGCATCGCGTCCGTCGAAGTAGCGGTACAGCGTCGCTCTGGAGCACCCCGCTGCGACCGCCACCTCGGACATGCCGACCGACCGGACTCCTTGTTCCGCGAAGAGCGCGCCCGCGGCGTCGAGGATCCGGTCGGTGGCCAGCTCGGCGCGTGCATCGGCGAGCCAGGTGTCGGAGCTCACCTCCGCGCGCCCGTCGGGGAGAAGGGCAACGACCGGTAGCGCCGCACGAAGTGGCCGGGGGCGAACTCCCCCGCAGCGGCGTCGACCGCGAAGTCGGGGAACGCTGCCAGCAGCTCCTCGAGCGCGACCCGGGCCTGCAGTCGGGCGACCGCCGCACCCAGGCAGTGGTGGGCCCCGTAGCCGAAGCTCATGATCTGGCGTGGCCGGCGATCGACCCGCAGCACCTCGGCCTCGTCGCCGTACTCGCGGGGGTCACGGTTGGCCGACCCGTAGAGCAGCAGGACCTTGCGCCCTTCAGGGATCGTCACGCCGTGCAGCTCGACGTCGCGGGTGGTCGTCCTGGCCAGGCCCTGCACGGGGCTGGTCAACCGGAGCAGCTCGTCGACCGCATCGCCGATCGACCCGGGTTCGTCGATCAGCATCTGCCGCTGGTCGGGGTGCTGCATGAGCAGCTCGGCCGAGCCGCCGAGCATGCCGGTCGTCGTGTCGTTGCCGCCCGCGACCATCGTGAAGGCGAACCCCAGGATGCGCATGGCGGACACCGCTCCCCCGTCGCCCTCGTCGGAGAGCAGTTGGCTGATGGTGTCGTCGCCGGGCTGCAACCGCCGGCGTTCGATCAGGTCGGTGAAGTACTCGAACAGCTCCGCGACGGCGTGTGGCGCGGCGAGCACGTCGCCCTCGGCGCTCGCGGCGACGATCGCGTCGGTCCAGTCGTCGAACCGGGCCCTGTCGGCCGCGGGCACACCCAGGAAGTGCGCGACGACCATGCTGGGCAGGGGCTTGAACACGCTCGCGACGATGTCGCCGTCGTCGCGGAGCCGTTCGAGACGCTCCACCACGAAGTCGCGGATCACCGGCTCGAGCGACTGCACTCGCCGGGGGGTGAAGGCACGGGCGACCTGGCGCCGGAACGTGGTGTGTTCGGGCGGGTCGAGCATCACCATCGGGGTGGCGTCGGCGAGGCCCGCGGCGTCCATGTCGCCGTAGCGGAACGTCAGCCCCTTCGCCGAGGAGAAGGTGGCGGTGTCGCGCGCCGCGGCGAACACGTCGGCGAATCGGGACAGCACCCAGTAGTCGCCGTCGGGCACGTGGTGCACGGGGTCCCGGTCCCGTAGCGATGCGTACATCGGGAACGGGTCACGCCACGTCGGACCCGAGCACGGCACGAACGCGGGAGCCTGCAACAGATCAGTCATATCGTCGTGATCCTGAGACATCTGGATCCATCTGTCAAACAGCGGGCCGAGGGCTGTCCGCGCGTGGATCTGATGGACGAAGCTGGAGATCTCCCATTGCGTCGCCATGGGAGCCGACGTCGGCACGGAGGTGCCCATGAGTGACTCCGACCAGCTGACCGTTGCGGTCACCGGTGCCACCGGCACGTTCGGCCGTGCCCTGGTGCCCCTGCTCGAGGCCGACGAGGAGATCGGTCGGGTCGTCGGCATCGCACGACGCGCCGTGGACCCCACCGAGCTGGGCTGGGCGACCACGACGTTCCGCGAAGGGGACGTGCGCGACGCCGACGCGTTGGCCGAGGCGTTCTCGGGAGCGGAGGTGGTGGTGCACCTGGCGTTCCTGGTCACCGGCACGGCGTCGCGCGACGTCACGACGGCGATCAACGTCGACGGCACGCTGAACGCCCTGCGAGCCGCTGCGCAGGCGGGGGCGCAGCGGTTCGTCTACGCGTCATCGGCCGCTGCCTACGGCTTCCACCCCGACAACCCGGTGGGCATCACCGAGGACTGGCCGACGCGACCCGACCACCGGTTCTTCTACGCCGAGGAGAAGGCCGAGCTCGAGGAGCTGCTGCGGGCAGAGGCCGAGCAGCACCCCGGGCTGGACCTGTACCTGCTACGGCCGCCGATCGTGCTGGGACCGCATGCCGTCGGCACCAAGAACCCGCTGCCGGAGCTGATCCGGCCGTACGCACGCGTGGCGGGTCGGGCGGTCGCCGCGACCGGACGCCTGCTGCCCTTCCCGGTCCCGGTGCCGATCCCGGCGCTTCCGCTGCAGTTCGTGCACGAGGACGACGTCGCCGAGGCACTCCGGTTGTGCGTGGTGGGCGCCGGACCACCGGGCGCCTACAACATCGCCGGAGAGGGAGTGCTCACCCTGCACGACGTCGCCCGGGAGCTCGGCCTGCACCCGCTGGCGCTGCCACTCGCCGCGTCGCAGCGCGTGGCAGCGACCCTCGCTGCGGCACCCACGCCGAGCTTCCTGCCACCGGTCACCGGATGGGTCCAGGCACTCAGCCATCCCGCGGTGGTCGACACGACGAAGGCCCGGAGCGAGCTCGGATGGTCGCCGAGCTGGACCGGACTGGAGGCGCTGCGCTCGATGCGAGGAACGGGCCCCACGCCCGGGTGAGCCGGAGTTGCCGCTGCCCTCCAGCGCCTTCGAGGAGCCGTACCTGCACTCACCGCCAGGTGGACCCGACCGGGCAACCAATGTGGTGCGTCGGGACGTTGGGCCCTACGGGTCCCCTGCAACCTCTGTCAGCATCGTTGCGGAGCCAATGACAGGAGGATCCATGAGTGCTCGGCACCGCACACCTACCAGGACCTTGATGATCGCCGTCGCCCTCGCGGCCGTCGTGGCGCTGGGCGCAGCGTGTCGCCCGGTGGCACGACTGGGCGAGGGTCCGCTGGCCGACCCCGTCGGAGTGCTCGACGTCGCCAGTGGCGGGCGGGGCGAGATCCGCATCGCAGGGTGGGCGGCAAGTGGGCCGGTGGGTCCGAACAGGCTCCCCTCCGGGCCGACCAGGATCGTCGTGCTGATGGACGGACAGTGGGTCCCGGGCGTGTTCCAGGCCGACCGCCGTCGGGACGACGTTGACGCGGCAATCATCGCGGTCGGCGAGTTCAGCCGCCGTCAGCCGGGCAACGCCTACGGTTTCGATTTCACCGTGGATGCCGGCCCGGGGCGCCACGATCTCTGCGTCACGGCGTTGAACGCCGACTACGGGAACTTCGGCGGGGACAACGTCGTGCTGGGCTGTCGCACGGTCACCGTCCGCTGACGCGGGTCGGCCCGTCTTCCCATCGATCGGCATCGAGAACTCGGGTCGCCCGACCACGGCGGGGGCATTGCACTACGACGAGTGGTACCGCACCGGGATCACCGGCAACATCCGCACGGGCTGAGCGGGGCGGGTCCGCGACGAACCTGCGGATCACCGGCCTGTTCGACAGCTCATCCATGACGTGGCCCCCACCCCGGAACGACGCGCGTGCGTTCCTGTCACGGAGGGACCGGCCGAGTGGCGCGCCGCATGCGAGCACTACGGTGAACGGCCACCTGCGCCCGGAGGCCACATGAGCGACACGGACGAGCACGACCGCCCGACTCCCGACCCGGTCCACGCGCACGACGGTGAGGAGCAGGAGAAGGAGCAGCAGGAGGGCACGACGCAGGCACCGGCCGACGTGCTCACCCCGATCCCCGGCCGGTCGCTCGACAAGCCCCCGAAGGACAAGCCCGACGTGGTGACCAGCTTCGAGCAGCGCAGCCCTTGGTTCACCGCGGCATGGAACGGGGTGAGCCGGTTCCAGGCGGCCAAATCGCCACTCATCGCCGGCGGCACCGCGTACTACGCGTTCCTGGCCATGTTCTCGCTGCTGGCGTTCGCCTACGGCATCGTGGCCATCCTCGGGGCCGACGAGCTCTCCAAGTGGCTGACCAACGCCCTGGAGGAGGGGCTGCCCGGCCTCGTCGGCGACGAGGGCATCGACCCCGACACCCTGGCGAGCATCGGACGGAGTGCGTCCCTCATCGGCCTGGCGCTGATGCTGTGGAGCGGCTCCGCGGTGATGACCGCTGCCAGCAACGCCCTGCACCAGCTGTACGGCGCCCCTCCGGACGGCCGCAACGTGCTGGCACGTCGCGGCCACCTGATGGGGTGGCTGGTGGTCATCGGTCCGCTGGTCGTCGTGTCCTACACGCTGTCCACCGCCGTGAGCGGCTTCGGCGCCCGGCTGCTCGACGAGTGGGGCATCGAGAACGCCGCGACCCGGACGCTGGTGTTGGCCGGAGCAACCCTGCTGACCTTCGCGCTCGACGTGGGGATCGTGGCGCTGTTGCTCGGCCGGCTCGGCGGGATTGCACCGTCGCGGCGGTCACTGCTCGTGGGGGCAGTCGTGGGTGCGGTGGCCATCGGCCTGCTGAAGGCGCTGATGGCGACCATCATCTCGTGGTCGGTCGACAAACCCGAGTACGGATCGTTCGCACTGCCGATCGCGATCCTGGTGGTGCTGTGGCTGCAGTCGATGGCGCTCTACGCAGCCGCCAGCCTGACCGCCGGCACCGCCGAGACGGCGGCGGTCCACACCACGGAGGACGGCGACTGACCTCTGGCCGGAGGGTTTTCGGGACATTCGACCCTTCGGCGCGCTCCTGGCGCGGCGCGACACTGGATGCCCCTGACCGACTGGAGGTTGCGTGACGGACGAGCGGGCGAATCCAGCACCGATGGCATTCCTCCCCGTGTCGGGGCGGAACTGAGCTGCGGCGTGACGACCAACTCACCGACACGATCGGACCGGCGCGACGTGGTGGTCGGCCGGACCTTCCTGGTGGCGAGCGCGATCGGTGCGGCGCGGACCCTGAACGCCTGGCGCCCGGTCAGCCGCACCGGACGCACCTCGGTCCTCGCCTTCCCCGGGGGCCTGACCGTGTCGGAGATGCCGCTGCACTCACTCGCCTGGCAGGCGGCCGCCACCGGTGGGTTCGCTGCGGCGGGGGCGCTCCGGTCGCGCTGGGGCCGGGCCGGTCTGGCGCTCACTGCAGCCTCCTGGGCGGGGCTGCTGGGGCTGGAACGGGTCGCGGGGCGCGCCGATGACGTCCTGGAGGCCGCGCTGGTGGACGGGCTCGGGGCGGACTACCGACGCAGGATCACGGACCGCTTCGCGCCGCCGGAGGACGCCCGGATCTCCCGGCGCGAGGTGGCGAACCCCCTGCCGCCGCTGCGGCGCCGCTACGCGACGACGCGCGATGTCCCCTACGGGGAGTTCGGTCGACGGAACCACCTCGACATCTGGCGTCGAGCTGATCTCCGCGACGACGCCGGGGCGCCGGTACTGATCCAGGTGCACGGCGGGGCGTGGATGACCGGGAGCAAGGAGCAGCAGGGTGCCCCGCTCATGGGGCACCTGGCAGAGCGGGGTTGGGTGAGCGTGGCGCTCAACTACCGGCTGTCGCCGCGCAGCACCTGGCCCGAGCAGATCGTCGACGTGAAGCGGGCGATCGTCTGGGTGAAGGACCACATCGCCGAGTACGGGGGCGACCCCGACTTCGTGGTCATCACCGGTGGGTCCGCCGGCGGGCACCTCGCCGCACTGGCCGGGCTGACCCCGGGTGTCGCGGCGTTCCAGCAGGGGTTCGAGGACGCCGACACCAGTGTCCGCGCCGTGGTGCCGATGTACGGGGTCTACGACTTCACCAATCGTGACCGCACCGGTCGAGCGGACATGGAAGACATGCTGTCGAGGGCGCTGTTCAAGTCGACGCTCACCGACGCCCGCGAGGTCTGGGAGCAGGCCAGTCCCATGAGCTGGGTCCGGCCCGATGCCCCACCGTTCTTCATCGCGCACGGTGAGAACGACAGCCTGGTGCCGGTGGAGCAGGCCCGGTCGTTCGCCCGCATGCTGCGAGAGGCGTCGAGCCAGCCCGTCGTCTACGCCGAACTCCCGCGCGCCCAGCACGGCTTCGACATCTTCTCGTCGGTACGGACCCTCCACACCCTGCGGGCGATCGACCGCTTCCTGGCCGTCGTACGGAGCGAGCACTGCCAACGGCAGCAGCTGCATCGGTCCTAGTTCCGCACCCGTCCGGACCTCAGCGCATCAGCTCCGTGGGGGTGCCACGAAGTGCCGGCGACACAGGGCGGCCGTGACGACACATCGGTCAGACCCGGATGAGCTTCTGCTCCCCCACACCGAACATGCCGTCCACGGCCAGGTCGACGGCGTCGGTGTGGATCCGGCCCTCGAACCAGCCGTACGGGGCGTAGTACTCGGCGAGGGAGCGGCGCGGACCGACGTGCATCTCGGAACGCACCGTCGGTGAGAAGCGCACGTCGACCGATCCGGAGCCGTCGGTGTCGCGGACGATCCACGTGCCCCATGGCCCCTGGGGTCGCTCGACGTGCACCGCCGGCAGGCGATGCACGCGGTCTCCCGACCAGACCGCGTTCTCGTTGAACCGCTGCGGGTCTCGGATCTGGTTGTCGGTCAGGTTGAAGCCCTCGACGCGGCCGCCGGCACCGCGTCGTACCGCGGTCACCCAGTCGTACTGCATGGGTGCGGGGTAGTCGCCGTGATGGTCGTCGAGGATCATGAACGAGCGGTCGGGGTCGAACACTGTCTGCTCGGCACCGGCGCGCAGGTGCCGGCGAAGGGCATCATCGTCTTGTGAGAGTAGAGGGCTCGATCGTCGGCGAACGGGTGGCAGATCACCAGGTGCCCGGCCTCGCCGTCGCCGCACCGCCCGGCGCCGTGCAGCTCGAGCGGGTCCAGCCCCCGGCGGCCGGGGTGGCTGGCGTCGACTGCGATGAGTCCGGCGCCCATCTCGTTGGTCAGCTGCACCGAGAACCTGCCCGACGCGGCCGTGCGAGCGGGTGTGGTCCAGTCCGCGGGCGACGTGCACCATCGAGGTCGGCAGCTTCTGCTCCCAACGTCGGATGGTGGCCGCGTGCTTGTCGACCACGAGCACCTGCAACAGCGAGATCGACTTGGTGTCGTAGACCGCGCCGAGCACGAAGACGTCGTCGTCGCCCAGCTGGAACGCCTCCCACTCCTTCAGACGCAGGTTGCGACCCGCCCGCTGGAGGCGACCCGGCATGCCGGCGGCGGTGACGACGTCGAGCGGGTTGATGACGCCGATCGGGCCGTCGTAGGTGCCGAACCGGTACCGGCCGTCGGCGACCAGCGTCGGCGGGGGCGGTTCGTGGGGCCGCAGCGACTCGTCGCCCGTCCCGGTGTCGGTCTCGGAGCTCACCGCTCGATGGTAGGCGGCACCCGGGGACGGCCCTGCCACCGGGCGTCGCGGGTGGTCGCCGGGTCCCGACGAGCTCGTTCACTACGGTGGGGCCACGCAACATCGGGGGGCCAGATGAGTGACACACCGCAGGCAGACGGCTGGTGGCAGGCGAGCGACGGCAAGTGGTACCCACCTGAGCAGCACCCCACCGCGGCCGCCGCAACCACCCCGGCACCCGCCGCAGCGCCGGCCCAGGGCACCGGCGGACCGCCCGGCGCGCAGCCTCCGGCACCCAGGCTCCTGGCCCCGAACCGCTGGGGGCGCAGCCTCCGGGCGCGGCCGACGGCACCGACCTCGACGACGAGCAGGGCAAGGGGAGGGGAACGATCATCGCCATCGTGATCGCCGTGCTGCTCCTGGTGGCCGCGGTCATCGCAGGGTGGTCCTGTTCACCGGCGACGACGACGCCGAGGACGGCCCGGCCACCACCGAGCAGCCCGACATCGGCGACGCCACCGGCGAACTGGCGAACGACGGGCCCGATCGAGTTCGACACCGAGTACGACGACGCGCTGGAGGGCACCCGCACCGAGGCGCGCTACACCCTCGACGCTCCTGACGGGGCCATCATGACCCTGACGGTGAGCAACGACGAGGCCAGCGAGCGCGGGGTGTTCACCACGTTCGAGTCGTCGGGCGAACGGTATCGCCTCGTTCCGTGTCGCACCCGGTGCGACGGAGACCGAGACGATCATCCTGGCCAACGACGGCGGCGCACCGTTCGACCTGATCTTCACCGAAGGCCCCGCCGCGTTCACCTTCGAGGTGGGCCTCCGCATCCAGGACGATGCCGGGCAGGGCGGCGATGCCGGCAGCGAGTTCGCCGACTCGTTCGCCGTCGATGCCGGCCAGGAGGTCACGGGACTGCTCGGCGGGCTCGACCAGACCGACCACTACACCATCGATCTGGAGCCGGGCACCGAGCTGACCATGGATGCCGCGGTCGAGCGGTCCTCCGAACGCGGGGCCTTCTACACCGTCGAGCTCGACGGACAGCGGCTGTTCGCCGAGCGGGTGCAGCCGGGAGCGGACACGACGTTCTCCTTGCTGTTGAGCGACACCGACGAGGGCACCCTCGACATCATCGTCACCGAGGGTCCGGCCGACTACTCGTTCACCGTCGACTTCGGCGAGCAGAACGAGGGCGGCTCCCCCGGCGATGCCCCCGCCGAGCTGGCCGATGCCCGAACCGTCGATCCGGCCTCACCGGTCACCGGGAACGTCGGCGGTCGCGACGAGGGCGACCACTATCTGTTCACCGCTCCGGCCGCGACCGTCACCGTGACCGCCTCGGCCGACGCATCGAGCGAACGCGGGTTCTTCGTCACGCTCGAGGACGACAGCGGCAGCAGGGTCGGGGCGTTCCGGGTGCAGCCGGGCGCAGAAGCGGTCGAGACGATCGAGGTGGCCGCCGGCTCCACGGTCCGTCTGATCGTCACCGAGGGCCCGGCCTCGTACTCCATCACCTTGAGCTGAGCGCGAGCGGCGCTGCGGCCGCCGCTCGACGCGGGAGTCACGCCGGCGACGGGGCCAGCAGGGACTCGATCGCTCCGAGGGCGAGCGCGACCGCCGCGTCATCGCGCATCGACGCGCCGCGCCGGCCAGCGGTCGCCAGCGCCTCGTCGCCGAGTCGTTCGGCGAGCCCACGGGTCAGCTCGGCCAGCTCATCGGCATCGAGGGGCGCGAACGGCAGGGCTGCGGCAGCTCCGGCGGCCTGCACCGCACCGGAGAGCAGCGCGGCGTCATCGTCGAGTCCGGCCGTGGCGAGGATGCCCGCCACGTGGCGCAGGCTGAGCCACTGGTTGGCCCAGTCCCCGCCGCGGAACCAGGTGTCGACGATCTCGCGGTAGCCGACCAGGGCCGGCTCGAGCTCGCCGCGCCGGGCCCGGAGCCACATCGACTCGGTCCTGGCGAACGAACGCATCCACCGGTTGCCCACAGAGTCGGCGAGCTCCGCCGACTCGTCCAGGAGCGACAGCGCTTCGTCGGCGTCGTGGTGCGCCGCTGCCAGACCTGCCGCGTAGGCCGCCTGGGCCAGCGCGGTCGGGCTGCCGCTCACCGCGGAGGCCTTCCGGGCGTCCTCGGCCAGGCGAGCCCCGCCGTCGGGATCACCGATGCTCGTCTGCGCCACCGACCGCATGTAGAGCGCGTGCGCCAACCGACCGGTGCGGCCACTGGAGCGGGTGACCTCGATCATGCGGTCGATCCACCCCAGAGCGACCGTCACGGTGCCCCTGGTAGAAGCGGGCGTTGCCCAGCACACGCTCGGGCAGGCCGCACGGCGCCACGCCGAGTGATGCACGAAGCTCGATCGCCCGCTCGGCGAGCTGCACCGCTCGGTCGAGCTCACCGCGGACGAACGCGCCGTAGGCCACCACGGCCAGGGCCGTCGGGCGGAGCGGATGCGCCTCGGCGGAATCCATCGCCGCGACCGTCTCCGCCCAGCCGACCACCTCGTAGCGGATCGCCCGGAACCCGGCCTCGCTCATCGACACCACCAGAGCGAGCGCGGACCCTGCGTCGTCGAGGGCGATGGCTGTCGACAGCGCCGTCCGCAGGTTGTCCATGTCGCGGTCGAGGCGGGCCGACCACACGCCCTCCTCAGGACCGTCGAGTGCCGCACCGCCGGTCACCGCCCGCTCCACGAAGGTCGCCATGTGCGCACGGTGGATGCGCGGTCCGTCGGGCTGCTCGGCCAGTCGTTCGGCGCCGAAACGACGCAGCGTCTCGAGCTGCGAGTACCGGAACTCGTCATCGGACCGTGAGGCGACGACGAGTGACTTGTCCACGAGCCCACCGAGCACACCGGCGACGCCGCCGGAGGGAAGGTCACCGCCGCCGCAGGTCCGCTCGGCGGCGTCCAGGTCGAAGCCGCCGGAGAAGACCGCGAGGCGGGCGAAGAGCGTGCGTTCGGTGGCGTCGAGCAGGCCGTAGGACCACTGCACCACGTCCAGCAACGACCGGTGGCGTTCGGCGCGTCCGTGCCCGCTGCCCAGCAGGGCGAAGCGCTCGGTGAGCCGGTCCGCGAGCTGGCGGGGTGACATCGAGGCCATCCGCGCCGCGGCCAGCTCGAGGGCCAGGGGTAGCCCGTCCAGCTGGATGCACAGCTCGGCCACTGCGCTCGCGGTGGCGTCGTTCAGCTCGAAGCCGGGCGACGACTCCGAGGCCCGCGCGGCGAAGACCTCGACCGATGCGGTGGCAGCCAGCTCGCGCAGCGGCGCGGACGGGTCCGCCGGCACCTCGAGCGGCGCGACGAGTTGCACCACCTCGCCCGCCATCCCGATCGGCTCCCTGCTGGTCGCGAGGACCGTGACCGACGGGCACCAGCGGATCAACTCGGCGATGAGCCCGGCGGCCGTGTCGATGAGGTGTTCGCAGTTGTCGATCACGAGCAACAGCTCCTGCGGGCCGAGCACGTCGACGACGGCGTCGGTGAGCGATCGCCCGGAGCGGCGCTCGGCGTGCACCGACTGCGCCGCCGCGGCGACCACCGCGGCAGGGTCCGACACCGGCGCCAGCTCCACGACGCGGACCCCGTCCCTGAACGATGACCCCAGGCGTCGTGCGACCTCGGCGGCCATCGCGGACTTGCCGACACCTCCGGGGCCGGTCAGCGTGACGAGTCGGGCGCGACCGACGGCCTGCTCCACCTCGCCCAGCGCGGCGTCGCGTCCGACCAGTCCGCCCACCAGCGCAGGTGCCGGAGCAACGGGCGGTGATGGCCGCGACGGCGGGGCGGTCGGGGGCGGTCGGATGCTGCGCTCGCCCTCCTCGACGTTGCCCTCCAGGACGGTGCGCTCCAGCTCGTTGAACGCCGGCGAGGGATCCAGGCCCAGCTCCTCACGGAGGTGCCGGCGGAACTCCGCCGACAACCGGAGCGCCTCGGCCTGTCGTCCGCTGCGGTGCAGCGCGACCATCAACAGGCGCCACAGCTGCTCGCGGAGCGGCTCCGCCCGGGTCAGCCCCTCCAGCTCGGAGATGACCGCGCCGTCGTCGCCCAGCGCAAGGCGTGCCTGGTTGCGGTCCTCGACCGCTTGCAGCCGCAGCTCCTCCAGTCGGATGGCCTCGGGCTGTGCCCACTCCAGGTCCTCGAACCCCGCGAACGCCGAACCGGCCCAGCAGCCGAGCGAGCGATCCAACAGTGCGATCGCCTCGACGGGCCGTTCCTCCAGGACGGCCCTGGCCGCCGCCAGGTCCAGCTCGAAACGATCGGCGTCGACCGCCTCGGGCGGCACGTCGAGCAGGTAGCCCGGCGGGCGGCTGTCCAGCGTCACCCCGCTGCCGGACGCGACCAGTCGGCGGAGTTTGGACACCGAGGTCTGCAGGGTCGAGCGGGCGGTCGATGGCGGCTCGTCGCCCCACAGCGCCTCGGTCAGCGTGTCCAGCGAGACGACCTGACGTCGCGCTGCCAGCAGGGCCGCCAGCAGCAGCCGCTGGCGAGGTCCGCCGATCGCGACGGGGCCGGCGTCGTCGAACACCTCGACGTTGCCGAGCACACGGAACTCCATCTCCCCATCATGAGCCACCCGACGGGCAGCCGTCTGTAGGTGACCGTCGGATGACCGACAGCTCACCGACGCACCAACAGGAGCGGGCCGCATGATCGTCGGGACGACCCGGTCCTGCGGGTCGCAGAGCGAACGGAGCACGTCATGAGAGTTTCCAAGGAGGACATCCCGGTGATCATGGAGGTGCCGGGGGCGACCGCCCGCCAGTTGGGCGGGCTTCGGTGAGGTGCCCGGCATGGGGGCCATGGCCGGCGAGTGGTTCTCGCTCGGCGCCGGCACCGACATCGCGCCGCTGCTGGAGGGTCTCGAGAAGGACCTGTGCGATTCGCCGCACTGGGGGTTCGTGATGTCGGGAGGCCTGGTGCTGACCTATGCGGACCAGCCCGAGGAGCAGCTGTCGGGTGGCGACCTGTTCTTCTGGCCGCCGCACCACTCGGTGCGCGTGACCGACGACGCCGAGGTCATCCTGTTCAGCCCCCACCGCACCCACCGTGCCGTGGTCGACCACATGGCCGAGAAGCTGGGGGTGGCGTGATGAGCACCGACACCCTGCGGTTCGAGCTGGACGACGGCATCGACGGTGGCGCCCAGCTCCAGCAGGTCGTGCCCCGGCTCGGGGCGGCGATCGCCGGTGTGCAGACCGCCGACCTGGGCCTGCCCACACCGTGCGACGCATGGACCACCCGCGACCTGCTGAACCACATCATCGGTGGGGCGGACATGTTCGCCGATGCGTTCGGCGGCGCGCCGTTGCGCGACATCTCGGGTCGGCTGCCCGACGTCATCGGCGACGACCCGATGGCAGCGTTCGAACGTGCAGCGGGTCGCTTCGGCGAGGCGACCCAGCAGCCGGGAGCGATGGACAAGGTGCTCGACCTGCCGTTCGGGGCGATGACGGGCCGCACGTTCCTGCGGTTCGTGGCGTTCGACCTGGCCGTGCACACCTGGGACGTGGCGTCGGTGACCGGCGCCGAGGTGGAGTTCCCCGACGATCTGCTCGCTCAGATCGATTCGTTCGCGCACGTGGTGCTGGGCGCCGTGCCCCGCAACGACCTGCTGTGTGCGGAGCCGGTGACGGTGGCGGCCTATGCCAGTCGGCTCGACCGGCTGGTCGCGTACTCCGGTCGACAGCCCTGACCGGCGGGCGGCCAGCCTCCTCGACACCACGGGGCTGGCCCGACGGTCCTCGTCAGCGCTGCAGGGCCGTGGGGCCGGCCCTGAGGGCGGGGGGCACGGGGCCGGGCAGCGAGTAGGGCTCGGCCCCTGCGAGGTCGACGCCGTAGTTCATGTCGGCGAGTGCCGCTGCGGTCATGGCGCTCAGCTGCGATGGCACACCGATGGTGAACGACGGTGTCATCAGCTCGGTGCCGAACGCCGTCTCGCTCCAGTGGGAGCCGCCGTTCATGGGGATGGTTCCCGTGCCGCCGAGCTCCTGGTAGATCCCGTTGGCGGCCGCGCCGATGAAGCGGGGGTCGGACGGGATCGTGTCGTCCCTGAGCAAGGTGAAGGCCGACCCGCCCAGGAGGACGTGGCCCATCTCGTGGGTGACCGTGTCGAGGAAGGCGGGCGGGTTGGCCAGCAGGGTCGCGAGGTCGGCGGTGTCGATCGCGACCGCACCCCAGACCGCCGTCCCATCAGGACGGAAGCGGCCGCCGCCGCCCAGCGCGACTGCGCCGCCGGGGCCATCGATCGCTTCCACCGTCACGTCGATGAAGACGTCGTCCACGGTGGTGTTCAGCGCAGGAACGCTGGCGAAGAAGGTTCCCGCACCCACCGTGGTCGCCTGTGCGGGAAGCCCCGCGGTGATGACGTTCTCCCACCTGGTCGCGGCGGCATCCACGCGCAATGCGTCTGCGGGTGAGAACGGCGGATGGAGCCGCAGCGTGATGTCGAACACGTCCGTGCTGGCAGCCCCCACCGTGACCGTGGTGGTGGCTGTGGCCGAGGACGAACCGTTGCTCACCATCAGGGTGACGGTGTTCGTGCCCACGTCGGTGAACGTCGCGGTGCGCAGCGACGCCGAGGTGCAGTCGCTGATCGACATGTCGTAGGTGGCGTCATCGTCCAGGTCCAGCTGACAGGTGAGCGGATTCGCGCCGGGATCGGAGATGGTCCAGGTGAGCGCGGTCGTGACGGGTGCAGCACCGGAGGGGGTGACCGCGAGAAGGTGCCGATCACCGGCGGCGGTGTCACCGCCACGCAGTCGTCGGGCGAGGTGGCGCCGGGTGCTGCGGTCGTGGTGTCCACGGGGCACGCGGTCGCTGTGGTGGAACCGGACGTCTCGACGTAGTCTGCCGATGGGGGCGAGCAGACACTCGATCTGCCCGGACAGCGGCTGGTAGGACCCCGGCGCACACGCAGTCGCCTCGGTCGGACCCTCGGTGTCGACGAACGTCCCGGGGGCGGCGAGCAGACACTCGGTCTGGCCGGCCTGGTCCTGGAACCTCCCCGGCGGGCACGGGGTCGCAGACAGCGCACCCGCGGTGTCGACGAAGATCCCGGGCGGGGCGGGGTGCACGGCTCGTTGCCGTCCGTGGTGTTGAACGTCCCCGGCGCACACTGCACCGCCGCGGTGTCGTCATCGACGATCGTCGCGACACCGACCATGTTCAGCTCCTCCACCGGGGAGCCGCCGGTCACGCGCGACCTCCAAGCTGAGATCGCGTGCCCCGTCCGCGGTCGTGTTCGGCAGGACCGCGACGTCGACGGTCTTGGAGATCTGACCCGGCGCGAACACCACCGTGCCCGGCAGCTTCGCCCGGTAGTCCACACCCGCGACCGCGGTCCCATCCGCGGTGCTGTAGGTGATCGTCACGTTCGTCGCCGGCGGCCGCGACAGGTGGATCAGGAACTGGGCGAGACGGTTCGCCCTGATCACCCTCGACGACCGTCGGGTTCGACACGGTGATCACCGGGTTCGACCGCGGACACGGCATCGGCATCGACGATCGTGGCGGTGCCGGTGTCGTCACCGACCACCACATCACCACCGGTCGCGGTCGCGACCACGCGTGAACGTCTCATCGCCCTCGGTGTCGTCATCGGTCAACACCGGCACGTTCACCTGGGTCTGCACCGCACCGGTCGGGATCGTCACCGTCCGCGGGTTCGCCGGTGTACCCCACCGCAGGTAGTCACTCCCCGCCGTCGCGGTGCCGTCCACGGTCCAGTACGACACGACCACCGGCGCAGCAGCGGGAGCCGACAGGTAGATCGGCACGAACACCGACCCCGTCACCAGATCACGCTCCAGACCCGGACTGGTCACCGACGCTCAGCGTCGGACCATCCGCGGCCGACACCGGTCGCGAGACCACCAACCCGATCGCCAACAACGCCGACACCAACGCCGCGACGACGACCCGTCCACTCGTTCCCAGCCATGACACGCCCCCTCTGCGCCCGACCGGGTACCGACACCCGCCTGGCCGCATCACCTTTGCACCATCTGGCCGGAATCCCAAGCGATCTGAGTGGGATTCGGTGAACCGCCCGAGGCAGCCATCGGGCTCGGCTCCATGCGGCCAGCCCAGCGGGGAACGCCTGTCGGTGGTGGCCGAGCCTGACGGGTCCGCCCGGGCGGCAGCCCGGGTTCGGCCGCGACCACTGGGACTCACGAGCCGGACGGCGCCGGCTTCTGACGAATCCGGTGACCGCGGAGTCGACGGTGAGCGCTGGCACGCATCGTCGAGTTCGTGACGGGTTCGAGCGGCAAGCTGGTGCGGTGCAGTGGCTCTGGTACTCCCTCATCGCCTCGGTGATCCTCACCGTCGCCGCGAACCTCGCGATCCGATGGTGGCCCGGTGCCGGCGGGCACGGGCCGCGACAGCTCGACGACCGGCCAGCGGAGCAGCCGACCGGCGCAGATGGGCAGCGGCAGGTGCGGGTGGTCGTTCCCTGGCGGGCGATGCTGCTCGTCTCCGTCGCGCTGACCGTGGCGCTCAACCTGGCGATCCGGCTGGTCTGAACGCCGCGTCGGGGTGCCTGCGAGCTGTGACAGCACACCGCGGGCGGAATTCGTCGGGCTCGCTGTCGGACCCCGGGCGTAGTGTCGGTGGTGCTTCATCCAGAAGGCCCGAGAGTCCCGGCTCCGTGACGGCCTGGCAACCCCCGACTCGTCGGGACGGTGCCTCCGCCGGGTTCGATGAGGAGTTCCCATGTCACCACGTCCCGAGTTCCTGACCACGCGCCCCGACCAGGTGCATCCGATCCAGGTGAAACTCGCCTTCCTGACCGACAGCACCCAGGCCCGTCCGGTGGCGATCAGCTCGGTCGACGGTGACCTCGTGCAGCTGCGCGAGCTCGGCGGCGCCGTCGCCTCGATCCGCGTCCACGCCGCCGCTCGGCTCGCCGAGGTACTCGAGCGGGGTGACCTGTGCCGGGTCGGCGGGCTGCCGCTGGCACTGCTCAACCCGCAGTACCGGGTGCTCGCGGTGGCGACCGGCCCGGCCAGCCCGCCGCCGGACCTCACAGTGCTCATCGTGAGCCAGCTCGATGCGGACGGCGCCGTTGTCGAGCTGCTGAGCGGCAGTGACGATCAACCGTCCTGGCAGGTGTTCGCCGTGCGGGACTGATCGGCTGGGCGGTTCACACCGGGTCCACTCGCTCACCGTGACTTTGTGCCCTTCTCGGATCGCTTCGTCCGCAACAAGATGTGGTCGAAGTGTTGGTTGGCTCGGGCTGGTCCGTCGTGGTCGGTCCGACCCGGACGGAAGGGCGCGATGTCGATCTCTACGAGCAAACATGGGGTGGCCGCGCTGGCGGTCGGTGTGCTCCTCCTGGCCGGATGCGGCGGCGATGACGATGGCGAGGCCGTCACCGAGACGACGGAGCCCGAGGCACCACCCGTCGAGTTCCCGGTCGCCGTCGAGACGACGACCGACGTGCCGTACACGAGCGAGCGGAGCCTCGACATCTACGAGCCCACCGAGGGATCGGACTGGCCGGTCGTCGTCTACTTCCACGGCGGGCCTCCGGCCCCCGGGGCCCGCACCAGTCCCGAGACCTTGTCCGCCATCGCCGAACAGGGAATCGTCGTCTACGCCCCCGACTGGCGCTCGAACGGGCCCGCCGGCGGCTCCGAGGACTCGGTCTGCGCGGTGGCCTTCGCGGAGGCGACCGCGGCCGACCACGGTGGCGACGCCGACGCGGTGACCCTGGCCGGCTACTCGACCGGTGGGTACACCGCGCTCATCCACGGCTACATGGCCGACGATCCGCCGCTCCCGGTGACCGACTGCGCTCGTCGATCCGGTGGTGAGCCCGCCCGCGGCGGTTGCGGTGGGCGGCACCCCACTGTTCGCCGCCGAGTGGGCACGGGACGGCAGGCTCCCCCTTCCCGCATGGACCGCGCTGACGCCGGAACAGCTCGACCGGTCCGACCCCGAGCTCCTGGTGGGAGAGAACCCGACGATGGTCATCAACCTCTTCGTCGGTGACGACGACCAGGGTGGACCCTTCGCTCCGCCGGGCGGCTGGCCGATCACCGACGTCAACCGCGAGTACCACCCGAAGCTCGTCGACGCCGGCTACACCTCCGACCTGACCGTGGTGCCGGGGGGCCATGTGCTCACCCCGGAGGGCCAGGAGGCGTTCAACAACATGGTCGTCGAGACCGCCAGGTCGGTCGCGGAGTAGCGCTGCCGGCGACCATCAACGCTGCCGGGACGTCACAGCTCGGTGCTGAAGCGGTGCCCGGACCGGGCCATCAGCACCGCCACGCCGATGATCAGCAGCCCCGACACCGAGATGAGCAGGGGCACGCGCCCCTCTCCGGGGAAGTACCAACCGATCGCCCACGGCACGAAGACCAGCAGACCGATCGCGCGCCGACCGGTGACAAGCGCCACCCGCCCGCGCAGCATCGACACACCGAGCAGGGCGAGCGAGGTGAGGAGACCCGAGATCGTCGCCACGCCGGGCGACTCGATCGCCACGACGGCACAGGCGACCAGCATCGTGGCTGCACCGAGGACCTCGAGCACGATCGGCGCGCGGGTGAGGCGACCGACGCCGACCAGGGTGACGACCAGTCCGACTGCCCACAGCGTGGCGCCGGTCGCCACGGCGGCGTCGGCGGCCATGATCCCGACCAGCGGTGGCAGGGACTGGAAGATGGTGATCGCACCGATCACGCACAGCACCACGATGGACGCGACGTCGGACACCACGTGGCGGAGCAGCGCCAGCGTCACCACAGCGGCGCCCGGACGCGACGACGAACACCAACGCGAAGCCGGGGTCGTCGCCGATCGCCACGAAGCTGCCGACACCGACCGCGATCGCTCCGACGACGACCTCGAGGACGGGGAAGGTGGTGAGCCTGCGGACCCCCACCGCCAGGAGCCCCGCGCCCGCGACCCACACCGCCAGTCCGGCGATCGTCGTGCCCGCGGGTTCGGCCAGCCCGGTGCCCACCGCCAGCACCACCGGCCACCAGCGCCACGAGTTGCTGCACCGGGCGGGAGCGTCCGCAGCCACATCAGTCCGCTCGTCAACGGCGACCGCAGCAGCGGTGCACGCCACCACGGGTCCCGCCGGGTCGCGAGCCGAGCAGCTCGATCGCTGCGATCGCGGCGGCGACGGCGACCGCTGCGGTCGCCAGGGTCCACAGGAAGGCGCGGAGCCGCGCCATCGCCGCGTCGCGGCGTTCGGGCACCGCCAGACCGGCACCGATGAGCGCCGCGGCGGTCAGGCCGCTGAGGGCGAGCTGGGCGCCCACGAGCCAGATCGGCCCAGAAGTGGGCCACCAGCAACACCACGCCGGTCACGGCCAGTGCGCCGCCGAGGTAGCCCAGGATCTCGATCATCGCGACCAGGGCGGGTCGCCGGTGCAGTTCGGGCACCGGCCCAGCGACCGGGCTCGCCGCAGCGGGGGCGTGAACGACCGGGACACCCGCCGGTGCAGCGGTCGCCTCGTAGTCCGCGATCCGCTCGGCCTGTTCCTCGTCGATCAGGCCGAGCTCGAGTCCACGTCGCGAGCTTCGCCGTCACGGGCTGGGTCGGCGCTGTCGCCGACCCACTCCGGGCGCGCAGCACGGCACCGATGACGACCACCCCGAACCAGAGCACGAGCGCAGCGACCGCGACCATGCACCGCCTCCCTTCACGCCCAGCATGTGTGGGCGTGGGGAACACGGCTAGGGCACGAAGTCACCGGGCCACCGTGGCCCTGCTCTCGCTCGGACCGCGGCTCGAACGTGGCGTCGTGGCGCCAGCGATGCCCGAGCCGCGGGCGCGGTCAGATCTCGTCGTCGAGTCGGAATCCGATCTTCATGGCCACCTGGAAGTGGGCGACCTCACCATCGACCACCTGGCCGCGGATCTCGGTCGTCTCGAACCACTCGACGTGACGCAGCGTCGACGCGGCCCGCGCGACGCCGTTGCGGATCGCCTGCTGCACCGAGTCGGGCGAGGTCCCGACGACTTCGGTGATCCGGTAGGTGCGGTTCGACATGGGTGCTCCCTGGTCTCGTGGTCACCTCAGTCTCGCGCCCACGCCGGCGAGGGGTCGGCAGGATCCGCTGCTGCGCCGCCGTCGATCGACGCAACCGGTCCCGCCGTTTCCCGCCGCATGCCGACAGGGTCCACAGCTACGGTTCGGAACCACCACTCCTAGGACGAGAAGGCCCTCACATGGCGTACATCATCATTCAGCATCAGGTTGCCGACTTCGACGCATGGCGACCGGTCTACGAGGCCGATCAGCCCGGGCGAGCGGCGGCGGGAGTGACCGACGTCGCGATCCTGCGCGATGCCGACGACCCGAACTCGGTGTGGGGCGTGCATGAGGGCGACCCCGCGATCATCGGCACGATGATGTCCGACCCGGAGCGCGCGGCGAAGATGCAGGAGGCCGGTGTGACCAGCCCTCCGACCATCTACGTCGCGGACGTGGCCGGCTGATCTGAGGGGCTCGAACCCCACACACCCGACGGTGCTGGCAGGGACCTTGGCCCCTTCACTCCGACAGCGGCACCCTGCGATCCTTGAACAGCCGGACACAGGGAACAGGTGATGGATCGAGCACCCGAACAAGGACGCCGTGCCGGCTACGTGATCGCCGTGGCGATCAACGCGGTGTTGCTGTGGGTCAGCCACCAGTTGCTCGACTGGGGGTGGCCGCGCTTCCTGACCGAGGACTTCGAGGAGCTGCTGCCCGTGATCACCTTGTCGCTCGTGGCGAGCATGGTGGTGAACGCGCTGTTCGTCGTCGCGGATCCGCCGTGGTTCAAGTCGCTGTGCAACGTGGTGACCTCGGCGATCTCGCTCGCGGTGGCCGTGCGGACCTGGCAGGTGTTCCCGTTCGACTTCTCGTCCTACGCCGTCGACTGGTCGACGATCGCGCGTGTCGTGGTGATCGTGGCGGCAGTCGGTTCAGCCATCGCCACGTTGGTCAACCTGGTGAACGTGGCACGTGAGCTCACGCGCTCGGGCCGCCCCACCGAGTTGGACCCGGGGTCGCCCACCGGGACCCGGTGAGTCGTCAGGCGACGTTCGGGCCAGGTCAGAACGCGGGCCACATCCCGGGCGTCGGCCGCGGGTAGCCGGGGTTGAACCAGCGCAGGATCCGCGACACCAGGTCCAAGAACGCGGGCAGCGGCGGCAGGGGTTCGGAGGACACCTCGTGGAAGGCACGGACCCCGAGGAGCGTGTCGTGGTAGGTGAGCAGATCGTTCAGGCCGAACTGTTCACGGAGCCCGACCGTCACGAACAGCTTGCCGGGCACGTCGGGGGGCCCGTACGCCACCAGGTGGTAGCGCCCCGACGCGGGCACGGGGCGCAGGCTCGTGACCCAGATCCTGTCGCGGGTCCCGGTGAACTCCTCGTTGAACCTGGTCGGTGGACCGGTGGGATCGAGCACGGTCACCCCGGCGCCCGCGGGCACCTCGAAGGGCACGTCGTCGTTGCCGAGGCCGGGGCCGACCAGTGCGAGCTGGGGGCGGTACGCCGCGAGGCGGGCGATGTCGGGGGTGCCGAGCTGCGCGTACAGGAACTGCCCGGCGCGCAGGTCCACCGCGAGCCAGAACGACGTGCGCCCGGCCATGTCCTGATAGGCGACCTGGGACAGATCGGGGTCGGTGACCACCAGCGCGGTCTCGGCGCTGTCATGGGGCTGGCCGTCCTGGATCGGGGTGTGCGCCGAGGCGGTCGACGGCATCGCCACCAGGGCGACCGCCACGAGCATCGCGACGACCACGGCCCGCGCCGGACGGATGCTCCGCCGACGGGCGTCGGTCGGACGACCGCTGGTCGGACGGCTGTCGGATCGCATCATCGACCTCCCTGTGGTCGTGGAACGGTCATCGGTCCCGAGGGCCTCACCGGGACCACCCGGGGTCGCGGCCGAGGAACGCGACCAGCTCGTCCAGCGGCGACACGTCGCTGACGTGGACCTCGGGCCCGAACATCCCCGGCACCCGGACCGAGTCGTCGACCCACATACGAGCACCGGCCAGGGTCGTGCGGACCACCTCGTCGTCGACGTCCATCTCGACCCCGAGGCCGCGGGCGATGTCCCAGCCGTGCACGACCATCTCGATGAGCTCGAACCCGACGAGCTGGACACCGGTGGTCGGTGCCCACGGCATGGCGTAGGTCGACTCGAGGCGGCCGGGCTCGCCGAACGCTGCCAGGAGCCGGTCGACCGAGGAGCGCAGGGCCACGTCGGCCGGCTCGGCGTCGAGATCCGGGTCGAGGTCCGCATCGAAGCGGAGCTCGCCGCCCTCGCCCACCTCGGCGAACGCCCGGACCCCACCGATCAGGTGCGCCGCCACCTCGTGCGACGGTCATCTCCGGGCAGGGGCTGGGCCGGTCCCGGTTCGTGGGCCCGAGCCGCTGGAGCACCGCACCGGTCGACCGTGCGGCACGGTCGAGCATCTCGACGACATCGTCATCCAATGGGTCCATGTGGTGACGGTAAACGGCCTCCGACCCGCGACGGGAGGGCCAGACGTCCCGAAACGCGCCGATCCAACGGTGCGGTGGGCAGGCAGTGCTCAGCGGCGACGGCAGGTCGAATGTGATCCGTCGCGGTGGACTCCAGCGCCGTGGTCACGGCGAGCTGGGGGATCGACCGTGTTCAGCGGCCGGGGACCTCGTCCTCGACCGAGACCACGAGCCGCATCTCGAGCGACATCCGCACGACCTGTCGGCGGGCTGCCCGGGAGGCCGCCAACCATTCCTCGGAGCGGTCGCCGCACACGCTCGCAGGATTCGCTGCTGCGTCGTCGAGCGCGGCGGTCATGGCACCGACCGCGTCGCGCAGGGCCGGTGTCGTCGGCACGGACAGCTCGGGGCGTCCCGCTGCGGTCACCGCTGCGACGAGCCCGTCGACGTCACCCGCTCCGACCGCCGACTCGGCATCCTCCAACGCCCGGTAGCACCACTCCGCGACGTCCTCACCCGGCAGCACCCCCGACCCGTGCGGTGTGCTCAGGGTGTTGAACACGTAGCCGGTGCGGTGGTCCATCTCCGAGCGGAAGTACCACCGCTGGTCGTCGTCGTGCAGGAACGTCCAGATGTCGTTGATGGCCAGGTCGTCGTCGCGCTCGAGGAACGAGTCGGTCGCGAGCCCGTAGCGGAGCTGGTGACGCCGACGATCGACGCTGCGCCCGTCGGCCAGGACCAGCGGCTGGGTGATCTGCTGCAGCGGGATCCACAGGTTCAACAACAGCATCGAGGCGTCGTGGTTGTGCCCGTCCGGTGAGTCGTGGACGAACAGGTCGGGCGCCCGGCCGTCCATCAGCTGGGTCATCGGCGTGCCGTACACGTCCTGGTCGGCGTGCACCGAGGTGGCGCCGCCGTGGTCGTTCATCCCCGCGGACCGGGGACCCACCAGCGACATGCGGTTGGGCCCGGCGGTGCGCATGATGAACCCCTCCTCGGAGAGGTACTGCACCCGCAACGATCCCCCGCCCGAGGTCGGCAGCACGGACCCGTCGAGTGCGGCCCTGACGGCGGCCGCCTGGTCGTCGGTGATCCGACCCGCCAGGCGAACCTCGGCGCAGACCGACTGCAGTTCGTCCAACCCCGACAGGTCCACCGTGTCGAACCCGTACCCGGCCAGGTCGGGCTGTGCAGCGCCGCCGGCGGCGCAGTCGACGGCCGGGCAGACGTGTGCTTCCACGCCCTCGCCGCCGTAGGGCGCTCCAGCCCTCGGCCCCGCGCGCCGCAGCCCCGGATGGTCCGGATCGTCGATGGCCAGCGAGTCGGGCGTGAAGCCCAACTCCACCGGGTACGTCGCGTCGGTGAGCATCATCGGAGGACGCACCAGGCGCCGGCCCGGAAGTGGTGGGGAACGTCGAGATCGGACACGGGGAGAGGGTACCCAAGCGTGTGGGTCCCGGGTCCTGCCGACCGCGCCACCCCCGTGCGCTGAGCCGCAGGATGGTCCCGAGCGCACCCCGGCGGACCACGCCGTCGGTCGGTCCCGGGCCGGCCCCGCGGTCGGGGTCAGACCGGTTGGGACCAGAGGCCGGCGGTACCGCTACGGCGGCCGGTGAGCACGACCCGCGAACCGTCGGCGGACAGGAACCGGCCGCCCCAGACCTGCCACCGGGCGAACGGCACCTGGTCGTAGTCGTCGGTCACCCGGTCGGTCGCGGAGGTGCCCAGGTCGCGGACGAACAGGTCCCACCCGCCGTTCTGGTCGGTGGCGACCACGTCGTCGGCGTCGGTGAGGAACGCCACGGTGTCGCCGTCGTCGCTGATCGACCCCAGCGGATACCGCACGTTCGTGACACCCGGGCCGAACGGCAACGAGTTCAGCGCCCACCCACCCGAGGGGGTGATCCCGGCCGCGCCGCCCCCGGTGGTCGCGAGCCGGTACGTCGAGGTCACGGTGTCCTTCACGTAGAGGTCGTCGGCGGCGTTCGTGTCCGCCGCCACCAGGCCGACCCGGTCGGTGGAGAACAGGACGTACCTGCCGTCGGAGCTCATGGCGATGACGACGTCGGTGCCGGGACCGCCGGCCACCAGCGGCGTGGCCGTTGCGCCCTGACGGTCGTGGACCACGTCGTCGGCCGCGACGTAGCGACCGTCCGCCGACAGGCGGACCTGGGAGTTCTCGGCCGTGCCCAGGTCGGAGAAACCCTGACCGTCCACGAACACCACCGCCCGACGGGCGGAGCCCGGTGGCACGACGGCGGCGAAGGCGACCACGGTGCCGTCGTCGGACACCTCGAGCGGGCCCGATGCCCACGGGTCGCCGGGCCCGGAGGCCACCATCAGCGAGGTCTGACCGGTGCTGCGGTCCCAGCGGTACAGATGACGCTGGGACTGGTCGTCGACGACGAACACGACGTGGTCGCCGTTGGCTGACATCCCGCCGGCGAAGGGCACCACCGGCTCGGCCGTGGTGAACTCACCGCCCCCGGGTCGGATCGACACGCGGGTGGTGGTACCCGCGACCCGGTCCCGGACGAACCAGTCCAGTCCGTCCAGGGTCATCGGCGCACCGGCGTTCGTGTCCCCCGTGACCAGGTTCGTCGCGACCGAGTTGAACAGCACATGGCGGCCGTCGGCGGACTGCGTGGCGTAGCCGTCGACCCAGCAGCAACCGTCGTTCGCAGCGGCACCGCCCGTCGCCACGTCCACCCGCTGGAGCGGCGCGGTCGGAGCCGGCGGCGGGCCGCAGGCTGCGGCCAGTCCCACGACCACCGTCGCCGCGACCGCCCACATGCCCCGGCTCACCGTGGTCCTCGTCGCGCCTGAGCCTGTCCCCTTCGTCGTCCACCGTCGCATGTCCCGCACCTCGCCCCCCGAGCGTCGCTGTCCATGGCGAGGATGCCCCACCCAACGGGAACGCGCAGTCCGATCCGAACCGGTCGCTGCTGGCAGGGGCGGTCGGAGGCCCGGTCGGCGCCTCGACCACCTCCGCTCACGGGGACCGGTCGTGGTCCACCGCCGCTTCGAGCATCACCGACATCTCGCGGCACATCGTGCCGAACCACCGCACGAACTCGTCGCGGGGCATCGACCCGAGGGCCTCGCTGGGCACCGTCGTATCGACGGCCCGACGCACCGCACCCAGGAGTACCTCGACCAGTCTCGCCATCTCCTGTTGGGCGGGCAACGGGAGCGGTCCACCGTCGGGCAGCCGCTCGGCCACCTCGGCGCCGATCGTCGTCAGCATCATGTGGGTGAACTGCGCCATCGTCGCCGCGACGCGCGCGTCGCTGCCGGCCAGGTCGGCGAACGCGACCGCCTCCCAGCGACGGTCGAACATCCAGGTTGCATAGGCCACACCCATCGCCTCGACGAACTCGCCGAGATCAGTGACGTCGGCGAGCTCGGCACGGGTCCGCTCGACGGTCGCAGTTGCATCGTCCAGGTAAGCGACGGCGACATCGGCCCACGAGCGCGTCCTTCGACGGCCACCGGAGGTAGAGCGAGCTGCGGGAGACGTCGGCCTCGGCGCAGATCTCGTCGATGGTGATGGTGGTCACCGAACCTCCCCTCGCCAGCAGCGCGGCGACGGCGGCGAGCACGTTCTCGCGCCGGCGGGCCGAGCGCTGCTGGTGGGCGGGCCGGGACCGGCCAGCCCCTTGGTCCTGCGCCACAACACCTCCCCCGCACGTCGACGATGCGACGAGGGTAGCCGTCGCCCCGCCAGCGGCTCCGGCCGGACATCTGCGGGAACGGCTCCTCCTCGGACAGCGGTGCAGGCGCGTCCGGGCCGCGCCGCGCTGCGGGTCGACCACCGGTCCGACAGGCACTCGCACCGAGCGGTTGTGCTCAGTCGTCGACGGCGCCGACTCCGTAGGGCTCGGGCTCGGCGTACCAGACGATGAGGTGGAGTTGCTCGATGCGATCGAGCCTGCCGTGGTCGTCGGGTTCGGATTCGAGCCAGACGATGGTGTCGTCGACGGGGCAGCCGCCGTGGAGGCTGAGGACCGGCTCGTCGGTGCCCTCCACGCGACCCACCAGGAAGATGACGCCGTCCTTGTCGAACGGATCGAGCTGACGCAGCTCGCCCCGCAGCACCACCCTGCACGGTCCGGCGACCAACCAGAGCTCACCAGAACTCGTCAGGCTCACGATCACCTCACCCCACGGGAGCTGATCCATGATGGCGAGCAACGGCGCCAGCTCGATGCGCAGCTGCACCTCGATGCCGGAGTCGAGTTCGCGCGACATCGCCCCGCAGCCGGACCTCCGCTGCACGGTCGACGCCGCGACGGTCGGTGCCGGCGAGCACCAACGCTTCACCCCAGATGCTGAAGGTCCCGACGGGTGGGCCGCTCACCGGGACGCCGACCGGGGTGAGTGCGGCTGCTGTCAGGGCGCGTCGCAGCGCGGTCATGTCGGTGGTGACGGTGGCGAGCACCGCAGCCGGAGCCGGCGGACAAAGGGTGGGGATGGGGTCCCGGTACGGCAGATCGAACCGGGCGTCGCAGCCATCCCCTGCGACCACTGCGGCGACCGTGCCGTTCTCGTCTCGACGATCGTCGATGGTGACCCGGCAGAACGGCCCGTCCTCCCCGGCGGTCTCCACCGCGAACCACACCGCTCTCGCGGTCATCCAGACCGGCCCGCCCAGCCCGGGGATCGAGCCGCCGCATCGGACGTCGACGGTCATGGTGCCGTCGGTGAGAGTCCAGATCCGACCGGCCCGGGACTGCGACAGCTGCGCGCCGGGGTACGGGCCGTCCTCGCGGGGCGACACCGCAACGAGCAGCCGAGCCACCAGGTCCCACTCCTCGGTGTTGATCGCCATCACGTCGTCGTCCGTGTGCATCAGTTCCACCCGCACTCCTCCGTCCGACACACACGAGTGGAGTGGAGACGAGATGTGACACGGCAGTCGGACCACGAATTCGCTGGCCCCAGTGTCGGACCCCACCGATAGCGTCGGCGGTGCTGCATCCAGAAGGCCCGAGAGTCCCGGCTCCGTGACGGCCTGGCAACCCCCGATTCCGTCGGGACGGTGCCCCAGCCGGGTCCGATGAGGAGCATCCATGTCACCACGTCCCGAGTTCCTGACCACGCGCGCCGAACAGGTGCACCCGATCCAGGTACGGCTCGCGTTCCTGACCGACAACGACCAGGCACGACCGGCGCTGCTGCGCTCGGTCGACGGTGACCGCGTCGAGCTGCGCGGGCTCGACGGCAGCGAGCACACCGTCCGGGTGCACCAGGGCGACCGGCTCGCCGCTGTGCTCGACCGCCACGACCTGTGCCGGCTGCCGCGGTGAGCCGCTCGTGATGGTCAACGAGCGGTACGGCGTGCTGGCGGTGGCGACCGGGCCCGCCACTCCGCCGTCGAAGCTGGCGATGCTGATCGTGTGTGACCTGGGCGACGACGGCGGTGTCGTCGAGCTGCTCAGCAGCAGCGACGACCAGCCGTCGTGGCAGATGTTCGCGATCGTTCCGGACCCACCGGGGTGAGCGACAGTCCGCGGCGTGGCGGTGGGGCGCTGCTGCGAGGTGGCTAGGGCGCCGGCATCCCGCCACTGTAGGCGGATCGACGAACCCAGGCGGGGCCGATCCTCAACCGGGATCGGCCGCCCGGACGGCTTCGACCTGCCGCCGCACCGGGTCGGCGGGCTCGAGGCCGCTCACGTCGGCGGTGGCGACCAGATGGGCAGCTGTGTCGAGCCGTTCCGCGACCGCGGGGTCGCGGGAATCGCTCGAGTCGGGAGGACGACGGCGTTCTGTTCCAGCTCCCACAGCGCGTCGACCGGGTCGGTGACCGCCGATCGGCTGCGGACCGCAGCGAGGTTGTGCCGTGTCGAGACGACCACCGGGTGTGTGGGGCCCAGGGTGCGGAGCCGGTCGTCGAGCAGCCGCTGCATCTCGACGGCCGCCTCGTCGGACCTGCCGGCATCGTCGAGGAGCTGGGCGCGGTGCCCGCGGGCGTCGAACGTGGAGGGGTGGTCGACGCCGAGCAGGCGTTCGCGATCCGCGATGAGGACATCGGCGAGCTGGAGCGCTTCGTATGGGCGGCCGCACCTGCCGAGGGCGCGCAGCCGGTTCCCGCGGGCGACGAGGGTCTGGGGATGCTCTGCTCCGAGGACCCTGGTGCGCCCGCGGACGACGTCGGTGAGGACCGACTCGGCCTCGGAGTAGCGGCGGGCCTCGGTGAGGGCACGGCCGAGCATCCCGAGCAGGTCGAGCGTCTGCGGCGTCGTCGATTCCGGTCCGGACCATCCGCGCCCGCACGGCCAGCTCGAGCTGAGCGACGGCCGACCCGGGTTGGCCGTTCGCGACCAGGTCGGCGGCAAGGTCGGCGCGCAGGTCGAGGATCTCGTCGTCGGGCGCTCCCGCCGCGAGTGCCGCGTCGAGCTCGACGCGAAGTGCGTCGGGGTCGCCGCCGTTCATCGGGTCTCCCGAGTGTCGGCGGCGCCGTGCTCGGCGAGGATCCGGCGGGCTTGCGCGTACTTGTCGGCGAGACGGGCCCGCACCTCGGGTGGGAGATTCGCCGCGCGTTCGGGGTCGGCGTTGTCGAGGTTGTCGGCGAGCTTGACCCAGCGTCCGATCGGGTTGGACGCGGCACGGCGCACCATGTCGAAGTAGTCCTCGCCCGTGCGCTTGGTGACCGAGTCGACGGCGTCGACCACCTCTTGGGAGAAGCCCTCGGACCGCAGACCGTCGAAGGTCACAGGGGAGTCCTCGACCACGTCGTGGAGCGCCGCTGCGACCTGGCACTCCACGGCGATCCCGTCGGGCGCGAGGACGGCGACACGGCCGACCACACGCTGGACGTGCTGCATGTAGGGGGCGCCGAGCTTGTCGGTCTGGTCAGCGTGGGCCTCGGTGGCGATGGCGAGCGCTCGGAGGAGCTGGATCTCGGTCGGCGTCATCGGTCGTCGCCGTGTTCGAGGTGGGCGTCGACGCCATACGGGTCGAGCTCGTCGGCGAGCGTCGGACCGACCATGACCCGGCCACCCCGCGAGGTGCCCCGTTCCACGGCCTGGCGGGCCCGCCGGTCGTCACCGACGCGGCGCCACAGCTCCGCGCAACGTTGCCAGCGCTGCATCGCCCGGAACCGGTCGCCGCTGCGCTCGGCGCTGGCCGCGGCCCGTCCGGCGCGCACGGCCCGACGCACCAGGTCCGCCGGGGCACCCGACAGCTGGTGCAGGTCGTCGGACTCGACGAGGTGCAGGGCGAGATCGTCGGTGCGGGTGTCGGGCGGGACCACCAGCTCGGCGGCATCCATCAGCCCGTCCCGCAGCAGCGGGGCCAAGGCGACCGCGACCAATCCGTCGGCGCGCAGTGCCCGCACCCAGCGGGGCCGATCCGAGCGTGGGGCGGTGACCTCGAGCACGGACGGTGAACGGCGGAGGGAGCGGACCGTCGGTGCCGACACCCGGTCACGGGCGGCGTCGGCGAAGGTCGGTGAGCCCATCTCGTCCTCTGGGAGGTCGTGGACGGACGGTTCCGTCGAGGGCGCCATGGACATCGCGACCACGTCGTCATCGCGGCTTCCCAGTTCGTCGATCCGCTGGAGGAACTCGAACAGGAAGGACCGGGCGGTTCCCGTCGGCGCTGCCGCCATGAGCGGACCGAGCGCCGCTGTCAGCTGGACCGCGAGCATCCGGTCGAGCGCCGCGAGCGTGTCGTCGTCCACCTGCGAGGCAGCGGCCACGGCGTGAGCGACCAGGTCGGGCACCACGGGGAGGAACAGGTCGCTGCCGGGGGTGGCGTCGAGCCCGGCGACGAACTCGGCTGCGGCGACCGCGCGGGCCAGGGGCTCGGCGGCGGGGTCGGTGGCGAGGTCGGCGAGCACCACCAGCCGCCCGGCGCGCTGCGCGTTCTGGTCGAGCTGCACCGCGCGGCCCCGGGTGCGCCGCGGGGGCCTGGGCTCCTCGTCCGCCGCGTCCGGGTCCGGGCGGGTCGTGGCGACCGGCCCGTCGCGGTCAGCGATGCGTAGCGCCCCGTCACCGCCGAACAGGGCGACGAGCAACGGCGAGCCCCCGGGTTCGGTCAACTCGGACTCCACCCCGACCAGGCGGGTCGGGTCCAGGTGGTCGACCTGGAGCAGGTCGCCGCCGGGCAGGTCGACCGACGAGACGCCGGCGGGCCCATGGGGCGCGACATCGATGACCACGCGGTCGCCGTGCAGCTCCGTGCGACGCGCGGCCTCGTCAGCGGCGAACCAGAACAGGCCGTTCGGGGGTGCCTCAGACATGGTCGGCCCCCGCACCGTCGGAGCGCAGCTCGAGCGCGTGCAGGGTGAATGCCCGTTGCACCCGGTCGAGCACCACCTGGATCCGCCGGGCCCGTGTGCGGCGGATACGGGCGCGGTCCGCAGGGTCGACGCCGCCGTCGAACAGCTCGCGTTCACCGGCGTACCAGAGGCCCGGCCAGCAGCGCGCCTGGTCCTCCTTGGCCCCCGCCACCGGCCACGGCGCGTCCTCGGGCCGGGCGGTCGGCTCCATGAGCAGGATCAGGTACGTGAGCGCCGCCGAGGTGACCCAGGGTCGATCGTCGTCGAGCCGCTCGAGGTGCACCCGCACGTCGTCACCGGAGGTATCGGCGATCGGCACGAGGCCCGCCCACACACGGTCGGTGTCGTCGGGCTGGGGCACACGGCCGATCGCGTCGGGGTCGTCGACCGGGCGCACCGGGCCGTCGCGACCCTCGGCCATCTGGCGCAGCACCGATCGGATCACGGTGGTGCCGTAGGCGGCGGGGCGGTCGACATGCAGTGCCCGATCGGACTGCATGCGGTGCCAGACCGCGATCTGCGCCTCGGCGATCACGTTCTGGGTCATGGCGTCGTACCCGCGGAGCCCGCGGCGTCTGGCCAGCCGGCTCGCCTGACGTCGTGCGTCGTCGGTGCCGAGCCAGGCAAGTACGTCGTCACCGGTGAACGACGCGCCGCTGGATGTGGCGTCAGTGGTGGTGGAGTGCGTGATGGTCTTCCCCTTCCCTCGCACTCAGTGTCCCAGACGGCTGTGACAACGGATCGGGCAGACACCGGTCACGCCGCGAGCGCGAAGCCACTCGCGTGCACCATGGCGTCGTCCCAGGTGAGGACCTGGCCGACCATCCGGCGGGTGCGGACGTGGCGCTCGACGCCGAGCCCGACCCCGTCGGCCTCGATCGCGTCGCCGGTGGCGAGACGGCGGAGGAACCGCAGCGCCTTCGACGCCGACGGCCGACCCGACACCTGCCTCGGGGCGTCGAGCACGTGGGCGCGGACCATCGCGGTCCACTGCCCGGCGAGCAGTTCGGGGGTGGCGAACACCTCGGCGGCCACGATCCGGGAGCCGTGTGCGACGACGACGCCGCACTGACCGGGCAACGGACCCCTGGTGACGAGGTCCTCCGCGGCGCGGGCGAGGCGGGCGTGGTCGTGGTGACCAGCGCCGTGCCCTGTGTCGAGCAGGTCGTCGGTGGCGGCGAAGTTGGAGGTCGACGAGTCGACGTCGAGCCGGTCCAGCTCGAAACCCACGGTCTCCCACACCGCACCCTGGTCGGAGCGCTTCTGGCCGGTGCGGCGCAGGTTCTCCGCGACGGTCGCCGACTTGGCGCGCCGCACGCGGCGGCTGACGTGACCGGAGCTGCCCGAGAACGTGCGGGCGCCACCCCACCGGCCGGCCTCGACGCACGACACGGGGATGTCGAGCCGCTGACGGGGCGGGACCAGGACGCTCACGTTCAGGGTGCGCTGCTGGAGCCCGCCGGCGACGGTCTCGCCCTCGACGAGCAGGAACGGGTCGTCGATCACGCTGGTCACCGTCAGGGTGGGGACCGACTCGGCGTCGGCCTCGGCGATCTCGAGCGCTCCGGGGGTGCCGGTGACGACCGGGCTCGACAGCGGCTGGAACAGGTGGACGGGGAACAGCGACACCCCGGCCCGGGTGATCGGCGCGCCGACCGCTGCGTGCTCGAGCACGGCGACCGGGGCGGGGCAGGGGCGGATGGTGCGGGCATGGGGCCTCTCCTCAGGGGTTGGGCGGGGCGTGAGCTGCCCCTCCGCACCTTCGAGTGGCACCACCCGGAGATGTGACACCGGCCGTCACCCGCTGTTGTCACATCTCTGGGCGCTCACGCTCGAACACCCCGAACCAACGCCGAGAAGAGCCTGCAATGCACCCACACCAAGATCCCGACACCACCTCTGGTCCCCGCGACGACCGCCGACCCATGTCGGTCTTCTACTCCCCCTCCTACGTGATCCCGGAGGGCTTCGACACCCTGGCGAAGGCGGAGCTGGTCGCACAGCTCCTCGAGTCCGACGCCGCGATCAGGCTGCGCGCCCCAGCGCCGGCGACGCTCGCCGAACTGACCGAGGTCCACGACCAGCGCTACGTCCACGCGGTGCGGACCGGTGAGCCCCTCCACCTGGCGGCCTCCAACGGGCTGTCGTGGGACGAGCGACTGTTCGACGCCGTCGCGTCATCGACCGGTGGCATGCGCGACGCTGCGCTCACCGCGCTCAGCGAGGGCGTGTCGGGGACGTTGTCGAGCGGGCTGCACCACGCCCGCACCGCATCGGGTCGCGGCTACGCCACGTTCAACGGACTGGTCGTCGCCGCCCGCGCCGCCCTGGCGGGCGGCATCGATCGGCGCACCCGTCGCCTTCGCCCTGGCCGGTGGCTACAAGAGCGCCACGTTCACCCTCGTCGACGTGGCTCGGCTGCACCGGATCACCGCCGATGCAGCGGTCACCGCTCGACGCAGGCAACCCCGACCGCCGATGTCACATCTGGCTCGCACCTGACTCGTGACCGATGCAGGGCGGATCCACCGCCCCACCGTCCCCGACGAGAGGAACCCCATCGTGTCCGAGCACATCACCCCCGACACCCCGACCCCCGACCAGCCCACCCCCGAGGTGCACCTGTACGTCCTGTTGGACCGGTCCGGGTCGATGGCCTCGATGGCCGACGACGTCATCGGCGGGTTCAACCATCTGCTCGCCGAGCAGCAGGCCGACGGCAACGACGCACGCATGACCCTGGTGCAGTTCGACGGCGGCGACCCCCAGGAGGTCATCGCCGACGCGGTGCCGATCGCCGAGATGACCCCGTTGGACGCGGCCACGTTCGTGCCCCGGGGCAACACTCCCCTGCTGGACGCCACCGGCATCCTGTTGGGCCGGGCCGCCGCCCGGGTCACCCAGCGCGCCGCTGACGGTCTGCCGGCCGAGGAGCTCGTGGTGGTCTCCATCACCGACGGCCACGAGAACGCGAGCCGCGAGTTCACCCTGACCGCGGTGCGTCAGCTGATCGACGCGCACACCGCGGCGGGCTGGACGTTCGTGTTCCTCGGCGCCGCGCTCGACGTCTACGGCGAGGCCGGCGGCCTGGGCTACGACCCCAGGGCCGTGCAGTCCTTCGCCGCCGATGGCGTCGGTTCGACCGCGGCGTTCGCCTCGCTGTCACGCTCGACATCGGCCAAGCGCGACCTGATCCGTCGGGCGGTCGAGCACGACAAGAGCGACTTCTTCGTCGACAAGGACGCCGAGGAGGACCGCCGCCGGCGTAAGGGCGCCTGAGCCCGTCGCCGGAGGGCGGCGGCCGGACAGTGCCGCCCGTTCGGCACCACAGAGCGCCTCGGCGCAGCCGGACCCGGCGGGAATCGCCCCATCCCCGCCGGGTCCGGCCCTCTCCGCGACCTGCTGCAGCGATCCGGTGTCACATCTCGCCGGCATGCTGCTCGACCCCCTGACCACGACCGACCCGACCCGCCACTGAGAGGACATCACCATCCGAACCGACACCCACAACGGGCCCGGCGAGGCCCACCAACCACCCGATCTCGACCCGGCCGAGATCGTCGACCTGCTCGAAGCACACCTGGCCAACCTGAACACCAATCTGGCGCTCAACACCATGGCGCTCGCCGCTTTCGGGATCGCCACCCCGCCGCTCGGGTGGCCCGAGGACCGGGAGGTGGGCGAATGAGCTCGCTCGACCTGCTGGCAGCCGCCCGGACCGAACAGGACCTGCAGATCGAGATGGTCCGCATGTGCGTCGCCGAGGCCGGCTACGACCCGAGCTTGATCCGGGCCAGCGAGGTCGAGGGCTTCTCGTTCACCAGCGACCCGAGCTTTCCCCCAGAGGTCTGCTGGAAGGCACGGGAGCTGGTCGGCATCGGCGAGCCGAAGTGTTTCGAGTGCACGAGCCTGGACCGATACGCCCATGCTGTCGTGCGGCGGTGCCGCTCGGTGCAGCGCCTCGAGCTGGACTGCGGCGCACCCATGCCGGATCCGCCATGACGATCGTGGCCGCAGTTGGGTGGAATGGCGACGACCTCGTCGAACCGAACGGTCTTTGTCACCAGCGTGCCTGGAACGGACGACCGGGACTCGGTCCGTGTCGACGAGGTGACGACCGTGTACGAGAACTCGAGCGTCAGGCCTACGTGTCGAGGACGCCGAGGCCCATCGCCCGAGCCGCCGCAGCGAGACTCGAGTCGCCGGTCACCAGCACGAGGTCGCCGTCGTGCACTGCTGCAGCGGCCGCGAGGTGCACGGCGTCGTACCCGCGCAACCCGTGAGCTTCGGCGAGTTCACCAGCCTCCTGCGCGAGCGCAGCGGTCACCTCGATGTGGTCCACCTGGGCGACGATGGAGTCGAGTTCTGCGACGGCGTCACGGAGCTGGCTCCGATCGAGGCGGCCCATCCGCTCAGCTCTGGCCAGTGCGGCTCGGGCCTCCGGGTACAGCAGACGAGCGCACACCACTCGTGTCGACTCGTTCCACGCCCGGTTGCAGAGCTCGGTCGATGCTTCGTTGACGATGAGCGGCACGACCGAAGAGGTGTCGAAGTAGGAGATCACCGACGCTGTTCGGCCACGAGGTCACTCACGGTGCCGTCGGTGTCGATGGTTCCGGCGGAGCGGGAACGCTTCGGGGACCGGGCCGGGGTGGCGAGGCCCTCGGCGATCAGCCGGTCGAGCGGACGGGGTTGGTCGAGCGGCACCAGACGTGCGATGGCCTTCCCGTGGTCGGTGACAGTGACCTCCTGGCCATCACGGACGACGTCGAGGTAGCGACTGAGATGGTCTCGCAGCTCCCGCACTCCAGCTTCCATTCACCGAGTATGGCGCTTTTGACACTGGCAATCTAGCCACAATTCGCCGGCCGGTCCGTCAATTGCGAAGAGGCCGCCGGTTGGCGGCTGGTTGCGTAGAACCCTCAATCCGGCCTGGTGTTCGAGGCACGTTCATCGAGGGAGCTCAGGCGCGAGCAACGGTGGCTCGACCGGGCCGGCTGTCGCACTCGAGGGCGGTGAGTCCGTTCTCTCGACTGGGCGCAGTGAACAGCTTGTGCCCGCCCTGCTGGAGGCAGCGTCGGTCTCGACGGAGGCGACGCCAGCTACTCGACCAGTTCGGGCCCCTTGGTGTGCGCCGTCAGCAACTCGCGATAGTCGTCCATCTCGGTGGCGCCGGGCTCGGTGGTGGCGATGAAGTCCTCCAGCAGTTCGGCGAACCGGCGGGGGTCCTCCACGTGGGGGAAGTGGCCGCATCCCTGCATGATCTCGAGGCGGCTACCAGCGATGGTCTCGTGGGCGGCGTAGCCGTGCTCGATGGGGATGATCGGGTCGTCCTCGCCCCAGATGATCATGGTGGGCATGGCGCTGGCCAGGTAGATCCGGTCGAGCGCCGACACGCTCTGGCCGCCAGGGTCGACAACTGCCCGGAGCGTGCGTAGGAACGCGCCACGGTTCTCGGCGCCGGACAGCGAGGCATAGGCCCGCCACATCTCGCCGAGGTGGGGAGCCCGGATGCCGCGTCGGTGGAGGAACCGGTTCACGTCGTTGCCCTTGTCCGCCACGACCCGGGGCATGATCACCGGCATGACCAACTCGGCTCCCGGCAAGGTGAGCAGCCGTAGCAGCCAGCTGACCTCCCGGCCGAGGCCGCCGCTGCACACCAGGACGAGGCGTTCCACGAGTTCGGGGTGCTGGTAGGCGAGCTGCATCGCCACCCCGCCGCCGAGGGACTGGCCGACCACGGTGCAGCGGTCGACCCCGATCACCCCCATGAGGTCGCGGAGGCCGCTGGCGAACGCGCCGAGCGAGTAGTCGCCCATGGGTTTGGCCGATTCCCCGTGCCCGAGCAGGTCGGGAGCGATCACGGTGTGGTTCGGCACCAGGAGCTCGGTGACCTCTTTCCAGGTGCGCGACGAGCCGGCCATCCCGTGGATGAGCAGGATCGCCGAGCCCTCACCACCCTTGCGGTACGTGACGTCGTGACCGTGGATGGTGACGTGGTGAAGCGCGGCAGATGCCATGGCGTCATCGTCGCGCCACCCGGACCTGGCCGCCCAGGGTCCAATGGCACGCCGGGGCCGATCCGTGTTCGGTCGGATCGATGGCGCTCTGGAGGATCACCGCCGTCTCGCGACGAGGATCGCGGTCGGGCGCTCCGTTCGGATGCGCCTACTCGCCGGGCGCTGCCTGCAGGGAGGCCCCGACAATTCGGACAGCCTCGAGAAGCGCCGGGATGTCGTCCTGGGCGGTCGCGAGGAGAATCGAGGTGCTGATCTGCCAGTAGCCGTGAACAATGCGGTTGCGCAGCGACGATGCCGCCCGCCACGGCACTTGCGGATAGCTCGACTTCACCTGCTCACCGAGCTGGCTCGACGCTTCCCCCAACACGGTGAAGCTCCACAACAGCGCTTCCCGACGGTCGCGGTCCCGATCGAGCGATGCGACGGTGGCGCCGTCGGTCAGCTCCACGATCCGTTCTGCAGCATCGATGAGTTCGGCAATGATCAGCAGCTCACGCCGCATACAGCACCTTGGCCTGTGCCAACACCTCGTCTCGGATCAGGCGGTGGACCGAGTCCTTCGACAGAAGGTCGACCGACCGCCCGAAGACCTCGGCCAGTTCGTCCTCGAGGTCGAACAACGCAAACCCGAGCCGGGCATCTGGAGCCAGGGTGAACAAGAGGTCAACGTCGCTGTCAGGTCCTGCTTCCCCCCGGGCGACCGAGCCGAAGACCGACAACTCTGCAACCCCGTAGCGCTCGCACGTCTCAGCGAGCCTGGCGGCGTCGATCTCATGGCCGTCGAGAGCAAACACCGATGCGATCGCCATGACCGCGATTGTCGCGCGTTCAAGGGCCGAACACCTCCAACCACTGGCGGACACGCCGGCGGCGGCGTCGTCGGTCTGCTGACCGGCACCTACGAAAAGATCAACAGCGACCGGCGGGAGGTTCCCACGAACCACAGAACCTCCCTCCCCCCACTCCCGGCAGCACGTGCTCGTCGCCGGAGCTTCGCATCGTGAGTCGGTCCGTGCTCGACGGGATCGAACGCGCACTCGAGAACCACCGCTGTCTCGCGGCGAGGGTTGCGTTCGACCGTCTGTTCGCCGGCTGGGACACACGCGGGAACGAGGCGTTCGCCGAGCGTTGGGGCGCAGAATGCCCCGAGGACGACACGTGGATGTTCGGTGTGGAGCCGGTGGGGCCACAACCGTGGGCCGACCGGATGGAGGTGGTCCAGCCGCCGCTCGAGCTCACGTTCAGCGTGACCGACGACAACCTCGATGCCGCCGCCTTCCTGGAGGCTGTCCGGGGCAGCCCGACGCTCGTCTGGCTGCCCTACCAAGAGGAGCAGCGGCGGGCGATCCACGACTACCTCGACGACGAGCGGCTGGCCCTCAGCCCGGCGACTCGTCGCTCAGTCCGAGCGACTGCGCTGACGGATGATGTCGATCTGCTCGCCGGTCTGCGGCGCGGGCATGTGTCGCTTCTTGGTGACCGAACGGAGCGCGTCGATGCGATCCAACGCTGCGTCCGCACCGAAGCCGTCGTCGACGAGGAGGCAGCCGACGACGGTGCCGGTGCGTCCGATGCCGCCCCAACAGTGGATGTAGACGCCACCTCGCTCCGTTGCTGTCCGGATCGAGGTCACGATCTCGTCGTAGTCGTCGGCGGCCAGGGTGCCCATGTCGGGGATCGGGTGGTGGATCCGTCGCAGATCGAGGCGACGCCGCTCAGCGGCGTCGACGACGAGGTGCTCGTACGGCGTCATGCCGTCCTCGGGCCTGGTGAGGTCCACGAAGGTGCGGATGCCGTGATCGACCAGGAGGTTGACCTTGCTGCGAGCCCGCTCGACGGAGTTCGGAGTGCCCGGGTACTCGCCGGCGAGGATCTTCCCGGGCTCGACCCAGTAGCCGTGGACGAAGTCGTCGTGCGGCCAGGGGTGAGTCGGCTCCACCCCGGCCCCCTGGTCGAAGAGGCGGCCGGCGATCGCGGCGATCCGTTCGCCGTCGGTGATCCGATCCCGCCAGTCCTCGGGGATCCCCGACCAACCCCAGCGGGCACCGGCGAGTTGGCCGGCGATGGCTGCGGTGGTGTCCGCGTCGTGACCGAGGTTCGCGGCGCGCAGGATCGCGTCGCGGAAGTCGTTCGCTCCGCCGACCGCCCACAGCGCGGCTTCGAGTGCGTCGACGACGTAGCCGCGCCCCTGGATGTCGGGCGGTTGCTTCGCCCGCCACGAGCCACGGGCGACGGCTTCGATGCGAGGGTCGAGTGGGCCGTGTTGCCAGAAGCCCGGGTCGAGCACGTCGTCGATCGAGCGGCCCTGGATCAGTGCGGCGGTCATCGCCGCGTGCACGCGGCACGCGTCGACCGGTCGCGACGCCGGGTGGGTCGTGCGGCTGGACTCGCCCGCACGCTCGGCCGCTGCACCGGTGTCGGTGTGCCAGCGGATCGGGACCGGGGCCAGGCGCATCAGCGACCCGTTGGCTGCGCTCTCCTGGTCGACGTCGTGGTCGGTGACGGCCCCGGTGCGCTCGAAGCGGGACAACGCTGCTGCGGTCGTGCCGCCGATGTCGAAGCAGTCGCCGTTCGACGACCAGTAGCCGTCGCGCCGCCAGGCCACGTACCGGCGGAGCTGGTCGGCGGGGTCGAGATCGCCCATGTCGAGGATCGACTCGGCCAGGCACATCGCCATGGACGTGTCGTCGGTCCACTGACCGGGCTCGAGCCCGAACGGCCCGCCCCCGACCATGTCGTCGATCGGCGTGAACGAGCCCGGAGGCTTGAACTCCAGCGTCGTGCCGACGGCATCGCCGACCGCGAGGCCGACGAGCGCGCCGATCGCTCGGTCCCGCGGGGTCGTCGCGTCAGTCGTTGTCATCGCTCCTCCCGCGTCGTGCACGTCCGGGAGTCCGGACCGACCGTGCGAACCGCCGGAGGGCACTGAAGTTCCGGATCGTGGTCGAGGTCGAGGTGGTCGTGGGCCCCGCAGTCGAGCATGTGGCGGCGGGTGGCCCGGCAGGCGATCCCGTCGTCGAGGAGGACCTGGCGCTGCGCGAGCGTGCAGCGGAGGCACTTCGGTTTGCCCGTCTCGGCGAGCTCCCGGGCCCGCCAGCAGATCTCGGGTGGGACGGCACCGTGGGGAACGAGGAACGAGTAGCCCTTCGACGGGGGCGGGTGGGCCAACGACGGGTCGTAGCCGGCTTCGGCGAGGCACATCCGGACCCGTTCGAGCGCCGCGGTGTCGTAGGGGAACGTGCCGGGCTCGCCGGTGTAGTCCTCCGCGGGAACGGGAACAGGGCGGCGGCGGGGTGCCGACTCACTGCTGGTGATGGTGTCGGTGTGGTCGGAAATGGCGGGTACCTCCTCGGTGGTGGGTGATGCGCTCGGTGGCGACGTGTCTCACCGAGTCGCAGCGGGCCGAGATGTGACACCGCCACTCCGTTAGGGTGCGTCACCCTGCGCCGATCGGAAGGACCGCGGACATGCGTCGACGTCGATCGGTGCGCTTCGTCGCACTCGCCGTGCTGATGGCAGCGGCCGGCTGTTCCTCCGGCGGCGAAGCAGCGACAGCTCCGGCCGACACCACCCCGGCCGACACCGGGTCAGATGATCCGGTGTCGACCACGACCGTGACGACGGCCCCCGTCGCGGCCTCGGGGCCGGCGATCGTGGACGACGGGGCGATCGAGGTCCCCGGCGTCGCCGGGGGGACCGCGGTCTACGAGCTCCGCAACCTGCGTGTCACCGACGCCGGCGACCCGGTCACCTGCCCCGGCGGCGAGCCCGCGAACACCCAACGGCTCGCCGCCGATCTCACCGCCTACCTCGTGCCATCGGCCACCCCCGACCCGAACGTCACCCGCGACGACGAGCCCACGCCCATCCCGTACGTGTCGCAGCTGCCGGAGATCGTGCTGGTCGGCGTCGGCGCCGAGGACACGGCGTCGGATGCATGGTTCGTCGGCATCAGCCCGCAGAGTCGGATCCTGACATCGACACCCAGCACCACGCTGCGCCCCGCCCCGCCCGACGCCGGGACCGAGTGCCCCATCCAGGGCTGGGAACCGACCGACCTGGCCGAACCGGTCGAATCGATCGAGTTCGCAGCGATGAGCTCCGCGTTCGTACCGGCCGACTTCGACCCCGCGAACTACCAGGTCCGCCTCGGCAGAGGCGAGGACTTCGCGTACTGCTGGCCGCTGGAGGACCTGACCGCACCGGCCGAGCTCGGGAACTGTCGCTGACCGAGGAGGATCAGGCATGGAGATCGAGACATGGCTGGGTGACATCACCGAGCTGGACGTGGACGCGATCGTCAACGCGGCGAACGAGCAGCTCGCCGAGGGCGGCGGGGTGTGCGGGGCGATCCACGATGCCGCCGGCCCGGAGCTGGCCGACGAGTGCGACCTGGTCGGGCCGTGTCGCACCGGTGACGCGAAGGCGACCGGCGGCTACGAGCTGCCGGCACGCTGGGTGATCCACGCGGTCGGTCCCCGCTGGGGCTCGGGTGGGGACGACAAGGTGGCGTTGCTGGCGTCCGCGTACCGACGCTCGGTCGAGGTCGCCGACGAACTCGGTGCCACATCGATCGCGTTCCCGTCGATCTCGACGGGGATCTACGGGTTCCCGCAGCAGCTCGCGGCGCAGACCGCCGTCGCGGCGCTGCGGGCGCTCGAACCGGTCTCGGTGCAGCGATGCGTCCTGGTGGCGTTCGACGAGGACACACTCGACCTGCTGGACGAGGCGCTCGCCGCGGACTGACCGCCTCCGCTGCGAGGAGTGTGCTCAGGCGGCAACCGGCGTGATGATCGCCGGGTTGAGCAGGAGGTACTCCGGCTCGTCGCCGTCCTCGATCTGCAGCGAGACGCGGACATGCGCGGGCGGGTCACCCCAGATCTCGATGATCTGTGCTTCGAGCTGCGACGCTCCCCAAGGGACGAGTACCAGGTCGCCAACTCTCAGCGTGCTTCGGGCGTTGGTCACCACGGTGCTGCTCCGGTCTCGCTCAAGAGATGATCCCATACGATGCTTCCAGTCCGCGGGTCGCTGCCGGATCTGATCCGACCACCACGATCGAGGTGCACGGCAACACCACCAGGGCACGCTGCACGGGCTGCAGGTTGGAGGTTCCGCCACCGGTCTTCGAGGGCACCTACGACGACCGTGCGAGTGAACCCGGCGACACCTTGTCCGAAGGAACCTCTCCGGTTCTGCTCATCGTCGCCCCTCTTGTCGCTGCGGCTCGGTCCGCACGACCATTGTCCCGCCCGGGTGTGACAGTGGGCCGAGGCCCCCGTCACCGCGCCGCCGGTGCGTGATCGACGCTGCGCCTCCGGGGTCGGTGCGTTATCACCTGCCCTGCAGCGGCTCGATCACGTTCACCTGCTCCAGCATCTCCGCGTCGGTGAACCGGGGTCGCACGATCTCGCGCCAGTCGGGCTGGCGGTCGGCGTCGTTCGGGTCGACCAGTCGGACGCGCTGGAACTTCGCGGCGACGGGCGCGCCCGGCTCGTCGGCGACGGTGCGGGTGTAGTGGAGGATCCCGCAGTTGGCGATGTCGTGGTGGTCCTCGTCCTGGGCGGTCAGCCACTCCTCGATGGTCATCTTCTCGAGGCGGGAGCGGAAGGCCCACATCACGTCTTCATGGGTGACACACAGGACGCGTTGCTGGTGCAGCTCACGTGCGAGCGTGCCGAGCACCTCCCGTGCGCGCAGGTCGAGGTCCGGCACGCTCTCCCCGCACTCGGGGCGCCACAGGAACTTGTTGCGCACCTTCATCTGCGACGGCCCGCGGGTAGTCACGCTCGATCGCGGGGCGGTCCATGCCCTCCCAGAGACCGAAGTCGCGTTCACGCAGCAGCGCGTCGAGCTGCCAGCCGGCATCGGGGAGGCGAGCAGGGCTGCGGTCTCCTTGGCCCTGGCGTACGGGGAGCAGTAGAGCCGGTCGAACTCGGCGACACCGGCGCTCGCCATCCAGGACCGGATCCACTCACCGCGCCGTGCGCCTGTTCGCGGCCCAGCTCGGAGAGGCGGTAGTCCGCTGTGGAGCGGGACCGGTACTGCTCGGTCATCAACGACATGTCACCGGCCTTCGCAGCGTTGAGCGCGACGTTGCCCTCGCTCTCACCGTGGCGGACAAGGAAAAGGTCGATGGGCATCCCGGTCGTTGCTGGTTCGTCTGGCTGAGCGCTCTTGTTCACGGACACAGGTTGGCATCGACACGCGATGCGCTGGTCAGCGACGAACGACCGTGACCGTGCACCGCGGTCCCGGAGCACGAGCCAGACGACCATCCGCGGTGACCAGCGGCGCCTCCAGCGCCTCGGCCACCGCGACATAGGTCGCGTCATAGGCGCTGACGTTGTCGCGCAGTTCCCAGATGCGGGCCAGCAGACCCCTGACCCCGACACGCTCGATGCCGAGGCGTCCCCACGTGTCGATGGCGCTGCTGGCGTCCGCAGCCGTGACCTCGCCCCGCAGGACCTGTGCACGAAGGGCGTGCGCCACTTCGGAGTCAGCGAGGTGCGGGCAGACGACCGCATCCTCGCGGAGCGTCGCTCTGGCGTCGCCATCGTTGAGCAGACCGAGGACCGCAGCCGAAGCGTCGATCACGATCACCGCTCGGAGCGTCCGGCCTCGACATCGCCCACGACGACCGCCGCATCGAGACCCAGGTCAGGCAGGTCCGCCAGCAACGCGGGATTGTCCGCCCGACGGGCGATGAGCGCGAGTTGCCGGGTCGCGAACGCAGAGACCGACAACCCCTCACGGGCAGCCAGTCGTTCGAGCCGCTCGCCGACCTCGTCAGGAACGTTGCGGAGGTAGAGGGTCTTCATGTCGCACAATGCTAGCGTAATCACCGCATTTTGCCACAGGGTGGGGTATCCCGGTTGTGCTGTGGCCAGCGCCGCACCCGCAGCGATCACGGGCTCAGGGCAACTCCGCCGCCGCGCATCAGTCCTCCACAGGTGGCGACGTCCCCCATGTGGTGGGACTCCAGTGCAGTCGCCACGGCTCGCCATCGGTGCCGGGGCGCGACGGCCAGGTCGAAGTTGCGCTCCTCGACCGTGGCGCCCCGACACTCCGTGTGCGCGGCCAGCGCCGCACCGCCACCTACAAGCTTGCGCTGCTGATGGCGCTGATCGACGCGTGCGCCACCAACTCCGACGCGGCGGGACGAGCGCCGGCAGCGCTGCACACGCGAGAGATCGCCCGTCACGTGTTGCGGCTCTACCTCCCCCACGCTCGGGCGTACCTGGCCGATCAGCACGCCGAGCCCGTCACGCTGCGCCAGATCACCAACAGGAACTCGGCGGTGTTGGGCGCAGTGGTGCGACTCCACATGATCGGCGAGACGAGCGGCCACCGCACCCTGCGATCGCTCGAACTGCACCACCCGGACGATGTCGAGCAGTGTCTCGACGAGGTCGAGCGGACCTTCGCCCGCTACCCGCTGAGGCTGCTCCAGGTCATCGGGACAGAAGATCGTCCGTTCCTCTACGACATCGACTGGGCCGAGTCGGTGTCCTTGCGGACGCTGCACGCCGACGGCGGCGGCATGGTGCGGTTCCGGCCGGGCGCCAGCGACGAACTGCTGCGACTCGCACCGCTGCTCCGCCCGTTGATCGAGCTGCACTGGGTTCGCATGGTCGCCTCGATGAACGGGTTGGACCTGGAGGGCGAGCGGCTGCGGGCGCACCTGTTCGGCGCCAACCGCACCACCTTCCCGCCGGCTCTGCGGTCCGGGCTGCGCGAGCTCCAGGACGGGCGCTGCTTCTACTGCGATGACCGGCTGACGAACCGCAGCGAGGTCGACCACTTCAGGGCGGGCCCCACGCACCAATCCGGGCTCAATCGCTCCCGACCCGTCCG